>NZ_JBNJNJ010000001.1:4800000-7892764 GCF_050936135.1 Nocardia sp. CA-290969
ACCAGCGCCAGGGTGAGCGCGGCCGCTATCGCGGTGAGGACGGCGACCGCCCAGAACGCCGCCTGCCAGCCGAGCCGGCCGCCGATGAAGGTGGCGAGCGGCAGGCCCAGCAGGGTGCCGAGCATGAGACCGCTCATCGCGACACTCACCGCCCGGCCGCGGATACTCGGGTCGACGAGCCGCATACACAAAGAGACGGCGAGTCCGAAGAACGCCTGCGCCGCAATACCGGTCACCACCCGGGCCACCACCATCACGGCATAGGAAGAGGCCAGCGCCGCCAGCAGATTACCGGCGAAGAAGATCACGAAAACGGTCATGATCGCGGCTTTGGGCGGTATCCGCAGCAGCGCCAGGATCAGCAGCGGCCCGCCGAATGCCATGGCGACGGCGAAAATCGTGACGAGGTAGCCGATCTGCGGGATACCGGTGTCCAAACTCTCGGCCAGTTGCGGCATCAGACCGGCGACGGCGAATTCACTGGTAACCATGGCGAATACGCCCGCGGCGAGCACATATACGGCGGCGGGGACAGCGAGCGCCCGGCCGCTGGGCAACGTGGGTGTCAACGAAACTCTCCTGACCAATTCTGGAATAAACGTTCTAAAACTCGGATGGGCATTGCCTGCAACGCTCGGCACGACAGGACCGCACGAGCCGACGGGTCGGCCGTGCAAACCAACCGCACTACCCGGCCGCGGCTCCTCGGAGCGAACACCGGCCCATGGATGGCGGACGATTTCGGCAGCCGGTGGTCATCGAACACGCGCCGGCACACAATTCGCCGTGACGACCATGCGGCAGCGACCACGCACCTTGCCGGAAAGCCCGGCTTTCAACCGGAGCAGGCAACGAAGACGCCCGTACACCGGGTGAGCCTCGGCAGGCCACCACGACCAGGGCGGCGCACGAGCCGTTGCCGCCGCAAACACGGCCCGCACAGCACTACGGCTACACGGTGATCGCTCGCAAATATTTTGTAACAAACTGTCCAAAATTACCGCGCGCGATAGATCGAGCCCGCTCATACCGGCTCAGCCTTCCAGCGGCTGCGGCCGCAGCCCCCGCAGGGTCGCCGCGATGATGTCCCGAGACCACGGCCCGGCGACCCTCCCCTGCGACGACACCCGCAGCCCGGCGACCGCCGAGTTCACGAAGGCCGCCAGACCTTCGGCGGAAATACTCGTCGTGATCTCCCCCGCCGCCTGCCCCGCCCGCAACACGGCGCTGAGCAACTCCAGGCGGGCGGCGGTATCGCGGCCGATCCGTTCGACACTGGACTCGTAGGCGGGATCGTCGGCAAGTTCGGTCACCGTGTTCACCGCGAGGCAGCCCAGCGGCGCACCGGATGCCGCGCGTTCGGATTCCTCGGCCGCGACCCGGTGCAGCAATGTCTCGATACGGTCGAGCGTGCCCTGCGTGGTGTCACCGACGATTTCCTCGGTGCGTGCCAGCGTCCGGTTCAGGTAGGCGTCGAGGCATTGCGCAAACAACTCGTCTTTGCTGCCGAATGTGTTGTACAGACTGCTACGACCGAGACCCGTTGCGCGACAGAGGTCTTCCGCGCTGGTGGCATGGAGTCCCGAGCGCTGGAACTGCCCCATGGCGGCGTCGATGACCTGTTCGTGTTCGAAGCTCCGCGGTCGTGCCATGACAGCACCCTAACGCGTTTTGTAACGATATGTCCATAACTCGGCTCGATCCCGGCCGCACAGACCTCGTTGCCCGGGCGCGCGCCATTCGCGATGATGGGCCGATGAGCAAGGTCACGCTGTCGACCGAACTGCCCATCCCCGCCCGCGACGCCTGCCTGCTGGCGCAGCGTCCGGAGTTGTTCGAATACGTTGTCGCACCCCTGCTCCGCGTGCCCGATCTCCACTTTCCCGATCCGATCGCGCCGGGGGTTTCCGGCTCGGCACGGCTGTGGTGGTTCGGTTTCGTGCCGAGCTGGACCCATCGGCTCACCCTGATCCACCTCGGCCCCACCGAGATCTACACCAACGAGGGCGGCGGCCCGGTCCGCGTGTGGAACCATCGCCTCACCTTCACCCCGCTCGGCGAAACGCGGTGCCGATACACCGACGAGATCGAGGTGGCGGACGGCTGGCGCGGGATCGGCGTCCGGCTGTTCGTGCACCTCATGTTCCGGCACCGGCAGCGCCGCTGGCGGGAACTGACCCGAGTCCTGGCGGCGAGCGGCTGGGTCCGCGGCGAACCGCGATGAGCCCCGGGGTTCAGCCCACGTCGCGGCGCAGCCAGGTGATTTCGGCGCCCTCGCTGCCGGTGCGGTAGACCTCGAGGTCCTCGTCCCAGGCGGTACCGAGGGCCCGGTCGATTTCGGCGGAGAGGTCGTAGACCGAATGCCGGCCCAGTTCGCGGGCGGCCTGCAACATGACCCGCAGGCGCATCTCGCTCACCATCACATCACCGTTGGCGCTGGTGGCGCCGTGCCACAGGCCGAGGTTCGGAACGAAACTGTAGCGTTCGCCGTCGACCCCCTCGCTGGGATCCTCGGTGACCTCGAACCGCAGCACCGGCCACGAGCGCAGCGACTGGGCGATCCGGGAGGCCGTACCGACGGGGCCCGCCCATTCGGTGGTGGCGCGGAGCTGGCCGGGCGCCGCGGGTTGCGCTGTCCAGCGCAGGCCGGCGGGGCTACCGAGCGCGGCCGCGAGCGCCCACTCGATATGCGGGCACAGCGCGGTGGGCGACGAGTGGATGTAGACCACACCCGCCGTCTCCGCGTATCGAGCCGATGCGCGCACCACGTACACCTCCGGTTTCGACGATGCTCGTCTTCCCCAACGATCCCGTCGACAAGGCGTTGCCCGAGTGTACTCGAGTGCCCGGTGTTACATGTGTTACTGCGCGGCTGTGTTGCCGGCGAGTGTGGTCTCGCCGATGACCGAATCGCTGAACGGGGGCCATACTTCGCGCGACCAGTCACCGAAATTCTCGTCGCTCAACGCGACACACGCCACCTGGACCTGCGGATCCACCCAGAGGAACGTGCCCGACTGACCGAAATGACCGTATGTCCGTGGCGAGTTCGCGGTTCCGGTCCAATGCGGTGATTTACCGTCGCGGATTTCGAAACCCAGCCCCCAGTCGTTCGGCCGTTGCGAACCGAAGCCGGGCAGTACGCCGTTGCTGCCGGGAAACTGGACGGTTGTCGCGGCGGTATGGGTTTCGCCCGAAACGAGCCGCGGTTCGAGCAGTTCGGCGGCGAAACGCAGCAGATCGGCCAGGGTGGAATGCGCGCCGTGCCCCGCCGAACCGGTCAACTCGGTGGCGGACATCCCCAGCGGCTCGAAAACGGCCTCGCGCAGATACTGCGGGAACGGGATACCGGTGTGCTCGGCGACGAAATCGGCCAGCAGTTCGAAACCCGCGCTGGAATAGATTCGCTTGGCCCCGGGGCGGGCGAGGATATCGGTGGTGTCGAAGGCGACCCCCGAGGTATGCGCGAGCAGATGCCGGACGGTCGACCCAACCGGTCCCGCCGGCTGGTCGAGTTCGATCGCACCTTCTTCCACGGCGATCAGCACCGCGTACGCCGCCAGCGGTTTCGTGACCGAAGCGAGTCGGAAGACCCGGTCGCCCTCGCCCGCCGACCACGTTCCGTCTCGGGTGACCACGCCCGCCGCCGCATGCCGGACCGGCCACTGCTTGATCTGCTCGAGTGCGCGCACAAGTCGAGGTTACGAGACGCGTCCGTCAGCACGGAATTCGCCCGAGCATGATCGCACGGCGAGACCCCCGACGGATGCGGCGCGCGGCCGACCCGGATGCCACGGCCGGTTCGGCACCCGAAAGCCGGCCACGGCCGCACACCGGAGCAACCACCGGCGGGCGCTCGGAGCGACCGCGTACAGGAGACGGCAACGCGTCGGCGGCGCACTCATCGCCTGAGCAGGGTCGAGCACAGGCCGTTCGCCGCGATATCGCACTCGATCGGGGGTACCGGCGCTTTTGCTTTTCGACCCCCGTGGTCCCGCCCGCGGCGCCCAGCGCGTCCGGGCGCCGGGCGGGCCGAGTGCACGCCCGAGCGGGTGCTCGCAGCCCGCCGGGCGACTCCGCCGGCGCGGGATCAGCGGTCGGCGTCGGTGTATTTGATGATGCCGCGAATGTTCTTGCCGTCCAGCATGTCCTTGTAGCCCTGGTTGATGTCTTCCAGCGCGTAACTGCGGGTGACCATATCGTCCAGGTTCAGCTGTCCCGACTTGTACAGCGACAGCAGCTTCGGCACGTCCTGGCGGGCATTGCCGCCGCCGAAGATGCAGCCCTTGACCGTTTTCTGCAGCATGCAGAGCAGGAAGTTGTTCATCTTCACATCGAAGGCGTCCATCCGGCCCATGGAGGTGACCACCAGGGTGCCGGCCTTCGCGGTGAGGATGAGGCCCTCTTCGATGTAGGAGCCCTCCATCTCACCCATGGTGAGAATGACCTTGTCCGCCATCCGGCCCTCGGTGACCTCCATCAGCGGGGCGATGGCCTCGGTCATGCTGGCGTAGGCGTGGGTGGCACCGAATTTCATGGCCTGTTCCCGTTTCCACGGGTTCGGGTCGATGGCGACGACCTTCTGCGCCCCCGAGAGCACCGCACCCTGCAGCGCACTCATCCCGACACCACCGACACCGACGATCGCCGCGGTCTCCCCCGGCATGACGTTGGCGACGTGGGTGGAGGATCCGAAGCCGGTGGGCACACCACAGCCGACGAGGCAGGCCACCTCGAAGGGGATCTCCGGGTCGATCTTGACCACCGAGGTGTGGTGCACCGTCATGTACGGGGAGAACGTCCCGAGCAGGCACATCGGGATGACATCCTTGCCGCGGGCCTGGATGCGGAAGCTACCGTCGCTGACCGACTGCCCGGACAGCAGGCCCATGCCGAGGTCGCACAGGGCCATGTTCCCGGATACGCAGGCCGGACAGCGGCCGCAGGCCGGGATGAACGACAACACCACGTGGTCGCCGACGGCGAGGTCGGGCGGCGTATTGGGTCCCAGCTTGGTGATGACGCCCGCGCCCTCGTGGCCGCCCATCGCCGGGAACGACGGCATCGGGGTGGCACCGGTGACCATATGGTGGTCCGAATGGCACATACCGGCGGTTTCCATCCGGATCTGCACCTCACCGGCGCGGGGATCGCCGAGTTCGATTTCCTCCACGGACCACGGCTCGTCGATCCCCCACAGGATCGCGCCCTTCGTCTTCATTCGTGTCCGACCTCTCGCATGCGCGGGCTTTCATGTGACAGCCTCCACACTACGATACGAACTGGAACACGTTCTAGTGGGTTGGCGAAGAATTTCCGCGGACAACTGGTCGGCCGACCACCACGCCGCCTCCACCGCTACGCGGGCGGCGCACAATACACCCGAATCGTCCGCTTCCACCGCCGATACCGCAACAGCCGCCGGCGTCCGGCATGCTCCACCCCGCGCACAACAGTGGCCCCCGGGTACAACCGAGGGCCACCGTACCGTGTGGGGAGTGAAACTTGTTCCTACTCCATGAGGCCGCGCGCCCGCGCGAACAGCTCCAGAGTGTTGGCGTGCAGGAAATCGCCGACCTGCTTGGGCGCCTTACCGGCGAACGCCCGCGCGTAGGTACCTTCCAGCACGATGCCGAGTTTGAAGCAGGCCAGCACCGTGTACCAGGTGACGGCACTCAGGTCGCGGTCGGAGAACTTGCCGTAGTGCTCGATCATCTCCGCGCTCGACGGCAGACCTCCGGCCGCACCGAGTTTGCCGATCAGCGCGGCGCCCGAGGTGCCCGGTTCCGGCCGGGTGGCGATCTGCCAGCCCAGATCCAGCAGCGGATCGCCGATGGTCGACATCTCCCAGTCCACCAGCGCCGCTACCTCGGGGCGCTGGTAGGAGAACATGATATTGGCGAGATGGCAGTCGCCGTGCAGGATTCCGGGGGTCCAGGCGGCGGGGCGGTGGCGTTCCAGCCAGTCGGCCACCTCGGTCACACCCGGGATCTCCGGCCCGGGGTAGCCCTCGTGCGCCGAGTACGAGTCGAGTTCGTGCATCCACCGCCCGACCTGCCGCTCGAGGAAACCCTCCGGTTTGCCGTAATCGGCGAGTCCGAGCGCCAGGTAGTCGAGGGCGCCGAGGCGGGCGATGGCCTCCACCGCGGAAAGCCCCATGGCGTGCCGCGCGGCGGGGTCCGCGGCGACCTCCGCCGGCAGTTCGGTCTGCGGGTTGTAGCCCTCGATCGGTTCCATCAGATAGAACACCGCGCCCAGCACCGATTCGTCCGGTTCGGCCGCGATCACCCGGGGCGCGCGCACATCGGTCTCGGACAGCGCGCCCAGCAGCCGCGCCTCCCGCCGGATCACCTCGTTGCTCTTGGGCCGCAGATGCGCGGGCCCCCGGCGCAGCACGTAGTCCCGTCCGCCGCGGGTGAACCGCAGCATGATGTTCTGCGTACCGCCGCCGAGGGTTTTCACCTCCCGGAACTCACCACCGGGGAGCCCGCGCTCATCCATCCAGTTCCCGACCACGGCGAAATCGACGTGTTCGCGATCCACGCCTACCGGCTGCGCAACAGACATGCCTGACATTGTGCCCCACCTCGCGTATGCAACTGCGGGCAACCGACAACAGTTTGGGACACGGGTTCGGCGTAGGGTTCGGACCACGATGTCTTTCACCGCCACAGTCCAGCACCGGGTGCTCGAACGCGCCGTAGACACCGAGGCCGCCTTCCTCCGCCTCTACGGCACCTCGGACACCGCGTTCTGGCTGGACAGCGAACACGTGGAACCGGGGTTGGACCGCTTCTCCTTCCTCGGCGACGCCGGCGGCCCGCTGGCCGAGGTGGTGCGGTACCGGGTCGGCAGCGGGTTCGTCACCGTGACCGGTTCCTGTGGCCGGATCCGGCAGGAACCGGGCACCGTCCTCGACTATCTGGCCGCCACGCTGCGCACCCGCCGCCTGCCGCTGCCCGCGGAGCTGCCGTTCGACTTCGCGGGCGGTTACGTGGGCTACCTGGGCTACGAGGTCAAAGCGGAATGCGGGGGCGCGGCCGCACACCACGCGCCCACGCCCGATGCCCAGTGGATCTTCGCCGACCGGCTGGTCGTGGTCGACCACCTCGCCGGACGGACATACCTGCTGGCTCTCACCGGCGCGGGCGAAAAGGCTCGCCGGGCGACCCGAGACTGGCTGGACGCCACGGCCGCCGTACTCGCGGAGTTGCCGACCTGGTCGAATCCCCCGCCGCTCGGCGATTACCCGGGCCTACCGGAGTTCGGCGCCCAGCACCCCGCCCCGGCCGGCACTCACTCCGGCATCACCACACCCGGAGCCGACCACCGCGCCACCACACCCGGAGCCGACCACCGCTCCGCGGCGTCCGGAGCCGATCACGACCAGGCGGCGGCCGGTGTAGATGGTGAGCGTTCCGCGTTCGAGCACCATCTCGTCCGCGGCCATGCGCAGTACCTGCGCGATATCGCGGCGTGCCAGGCCGCGCTGCGCGCCGGCGAATCGTACGAGATCACGCTCACCGATCAGCTGATCCTGCCCGCCACTGCCGGCGGGCTCGAGACCTACCGCGTGCTGCGCCGCGCCAACCCCGCCCCGTATTCGGCCTACCTGCGGTTCGGCGACCTGGAAATCGCCTGCTCCTCCCCCGAACGCTTCCTGAAGATCGACCGCACCCGCACGGTCGAGACGAAACCCATCAAGGGCACCGCCCGCCGCGATCCCGACCCGGCCGTCGACGAACGGTTGCGCCGCGCGCTCACCGAGGACCCGAAAACCCGCGCGGAGAACGTGATGATCGTCGATCTGCTGCGCAACGATCTGGGCCGGGTCTGCGAGATCGGCAGTGTCCGGGTGCACCGGCTACTCGCCACCGAAACCTATTCCACCCTGCACCAACTGGTTTCCACTGTTCGCGGGACATTGCGCGCCGAGACCGATGTGATCGACTGTCTGCGCGCGTGCTTCCCCGGCGGTTCCATGACCGGCGCGCCGAAGATCCGCACCATGGCGATCATCGATGAGCTGGAAACCCAGGCGCGCGGGATCTATTCGGGCACCATCGGCTTCCTGGGCCTCGGCGGTACCGCCGACCTCAATATCGTGATCCGCACCGCGGTGCGCCATGCCGGCCGCTGGCAGATCGGCGCCGGCGGGGCGATCGTGCTGGATTCGGAGGCCGCGGCCGAATACGACGAAATGCTGCTCAAAGCCGGTGCGGTCTACCGTTCCGT
The DNA here is from genome assembly GCF_050936135.1 of Nocardia sp. CA-290969. Taxonomy (NCBI): domain Bacteria; kingdom Bacillati; phylum Actinomycetota; class Actinomycetes; order Mycobacteriales; family Nocardiaceae; genus Nocardia; species Nocardia sp. CA-290969. Next base: position 4,808,236 of record NZ_JBNJNJ010000001.1, read on the forward strand.
GGCCGCGGTGGCCGCTGGGCGGTCCCGCCCGCCGAGCGATGTTCCGGCCGGTATCCGATAAGTAACCGCGAACAGCGCCACAATGGAGCGATGGCACAGCTCTGGGTGAAAACACATGGTGGGGACTGGCTTCGGGCCGATCAGATCATCGAAATCGGGATCGAGGCGGTGCAGTCCGCGCACGACGGCACGGGCACGGCCGAAGTAGTCGCGCGGCTGGCGGTGGCCACCGGCAGCGGGAACTGGGATTACGACCGGGGCGGCGGCACGGTCGGGCCCAGCGCGCGGGTGCTCGGCCGCTACCCCGATGCCGCGGCCGCGCAGCGGGTGGCCGATCAGCTGGTGCTGGTGCTGCTCAACGCCGCGCGCAACGCGCAGATCACCTTCGAAGGCGAAGAGGTTCTGGTCCGGCCGGTCCACGACCGCACCGATCACGACACCCCCTACAACGGCCACGCTCTCGACCCGAGCTGACCGCCACCGCTCACGGTTTACGGCGCGGCCGCTTCCGGGGCGGGTCGGGTTCGGGTTCCGGCAGGTCCGGCGCGACGATACCGGTGATCCGGCCGAGCCGGCCCACCCCGGGCAACCGGGCGAGCGCGCCGAACAGATCCTCACCCAGTGCGATCAGCGCCTCCAGCCGGGGCAACAGCCGGTCGTAGGCGGCGAAGGCGGGGTCGGCGAGGGCCAGCGTGCGGTCGAGACGGTCCGCCGTGGCATTGAGCCGGTCGATGGCGGTGGACAGATTGTCCAGCAGATCGGGCAGTTGCGCGGCCAGCTGCGCCGAGGCCGGTGGCAGCCGCACCGCCGTATCGAAGGCCTGGCCCGCGGTGAGTTGCGCGGCCTCCAGCGCCTGACCCGCGGCGGATTGCGCCGCGTCCACCGCCGACTGCGCGGCGGCCAGCACATCGGCGGGCGTGGGCACCCGGCGCGCCCCCGGCCGGTTCGCTGACCTCTTGTCCCCCGGCTGTACCGGATCGGGCATACGACAACTCTGCCGCATCCACCCCGAACAAGGCCATGACCTGCGCGCCTGCGGGCGTGTCGGGTGCGCATGGCATAGTGCGACGACGATGGAACTGAGCAAGGGCGCCAATACGCCGATACCGACATCTCTTCTGGCCGTGGTGATTTCCTGGCGGTCCGAACATGTGGTGGACGCGCACGCCCTGCTGCTGCGCGGCGACGGGACGGTCCGCGACGACAAGGACCTGGTCTTCTACAACGCGCCCCGGCACATCTCCCAGGCCGTCACCCTGGACCAGGATCCCGCGCCCGGTACGGCCCGGCTCAGCGTCTCGCTGCCGCGGACGGAAGCCGAAGTGGACCGGATCGTGGTGTCGGGATCACTGGAAACCGCCGATTTCACCCAGCTCGACGACCTGTCTCTCACCGTGCACGCCGTGGACGGTCCGGTCGCCCGGTTCGCCGTCACCGATACCGAGGCGGTGACGGCCATGATGTTCGGCGAGTTCTACCGCCGCGACAGGGGCTGGCGTTTCCGCGCCGTCGGCCAGGGCTGGGCGTCCGGAATGGCGGGCCTGGTCACGGAGTTCGGGATCCAGGTCGACGATCCGCCGCCGGGTCCGCCGGGTGGCGCACAGCGCCCGCGCACACCGGCCGACCGCACCGGCCCCACTGCGACGGACTCGGACAGCGGACGAGCGCTCGGCGCCGGCGCACGCCCTTCGGGCGGTCCCGGAGAGGCGGGCGCCGTTGTCACCACGGCCCAGGCACCCCATGGGGACCCACCACTCGGCAGCGGTGGACCCGCACCCACGGCCACCCTCCCGAGCCGGCCGGAGCCGGCACGCTCGGCAATCCGGCGCACCGAACCGGGGCGGGGAACACCCTCCGGCGCGATTGCGGCAGGCGAGTCCGCAGAACCCGCACAACCGGCAACTCGGCGCGGCGGTTTCGATCCGCGGGAGCAAGCGCACCCCCGGGCGAACGGAGCGACCCCGGCCGGAGCGACCCCGGCCGGATCGGCGGACGCCGGAGCCATGGTGGATCGCAGCCGGTCCGGCGAGCACGGCGGTGCAGACCAGGCACCCGAGAGGCATCCCGGTAATGCCCACTACCGGCTCGACGAGCGGCCCGGGGCCGGTATCGCCCCCGCCCCCTGGGATCGTTTCGCCGAACCACAACCGACCCGGCGCACACCGGGCACCGTGACGCTCCGCCGGCTCACCGTGCCCGAACCCACCCCTGTCGAACCGCCGCCGGGGTCGGGCCGCGCCGACTGGTACCGCGACCCCACCGAGCCGACCTTGTTCCGCTGGTGGGACGGCGAAAACTGGACCTCCGACACCCGGCCCACCGCCCGCCCGCATCCGCACGACTGCGACCGCTGCGGGGCCCGCCGCCGGCGCCGGGTCTTCGGCGGACATCATCCCTGCGCCGCGTGTGCCGCGCAGACCGAGGAATTCCTGATCCACTGGCATACCCGCGCCGCGCGGGTGCTCGCCGCGTCAGGACCGCGCGGTGCCGAATGGGATGCGCTGTGGGCGTCGCTGCGCTATCAGCGGATCGACGAATCGGCCGCCCGGGCGGCGCTGCAACCGGAGGCGTGGCAGTACGTGGAGCGGCGGGTCGCGTTCGCCTTCGCCGACGGGCAGATCTCGGCACAGGAGTACGACGAGTTCGACCATGCCGTCACCGAACTGGGCTTGACCGGCCGCCCGATCGACGATCTGCGCGCCCGGATGGTGCGGGGCCGGGCCCTGTCCCGGCTGCGCGAGGGCGATCTGCCGACGGTGCGTACCCCGGATCTGCATCTGGACGCCGAGGAGCTGGTCTACCTCGATATCGGCGCCACTCATATCCGGGAACTGGCCCGCGGGCCCAAGCACACCGACGGCCGGTTGATCGTGAGCACCAAGAAATTACGTTTCGTGGGGTCCGGCGCCGGTGTGGAGATCCCGTGGTCGCGGATCGTCTCGGTATCGGCCGAGTACGAGACGGTCGTCGTCGCGGCCACCTCGGCGCGCGGTGGCGCGAGTTTCGCCGTCGCCGATCCGGAATATCTCGCCGCCGCGCTGGAGGGTGCGCTGCGGATCGCCAAACGGCTGGTACTGGCTCCCGGTCAGCGTGATTCGCGCAGTATCCCGCAGGAGGTCAAGGCCGAGGTGTGGCAGCGCGACGGCGGTCGCTGCGTGGAATGTGGAGAGGGCCACTACCTCGAATTCGACCACATCATCCCGCTCAGCCGCGGCGGCGCCACCAGCGCCGCCAACCTCCAGATCCTGTGCCGCGGATGCAATCGGGACAAGGGCGCCAATATCTGAGTGCCCGCGCGTATCCCGTCCGCACCGTCCGGCTCCGCATCGGGTAGCCGGCAAGGTGGCGGCCTCGTTGTTGCTCAGGGTTCGAGCGGCGGCGGGAACCATTGCTTGTCCAGTACCCGCTGGTCCGGTTCGTACAGGCGCATGACCAGCGAGAACTGTCCTTGGTCGGGGATCGGCAGCCAATTCTGCCGCGGCACGTCCGGCCCCGGATCGGTGGCCTGGACCAGGATCTCGATCGTCCCGTCGGGCGCCGCCACCGGTGCGACCGGATGACCCACCGTATGCAGATCCGCCGGGTTCTGCACGAGATAGCCCTGATTGTCGTAGGCGGTGAGCGACCAGAACGCGGCCACCGGTGGCGCCTGCCCGGGCGGGAACCGCAAGGTGAACTCCAGCGGGGTGCCGTCGTCGTCGGCCTCGCCGAACAGCGCCGGATATACCACGACCACCGCCAGGTTCGCGCCGACTCCGCGGTTCGCGGTCGCCGCCCGCAACAGATAGTTGGTGCCGTAGCGGCCGACGTTCAGGTCCACCACCCAGCCGTTGCGCAACAGGCTGCCCGGGTCCACATAGGCCGCGATCTTGCTTTTCGCCGCGTCGACGCCCGCATCGAGTTCGCCCGTGCTCACCCCCTCCGGTGCACCGCCCGGCCGGATACCGATGGTGGCGAACCGCCGCATCGCGGGCTCGTCGGCCGCCGCGGGCGGATTGTCCTCCATGAGTTCGCACATGCGCTCGAAGTACTCGCGGGACGGCATCTTCCTCAGGGTGTCCAGGCCCGCCGATTCCGACCAATCCTGGTTCTCCGGAATCGAATCGGATTCCGCGGCGGCGGGGGTGGTCCAGGCACTGAGCGGGGCCAGACGCAGCCGGGACTGGATGGCGCGCACGGCCGGCACGTCCGACGGGCCGCGTACCTCGATCCGCCCGTACAGCCAAGCGTCCGCGGTGGGCACCGGCAGCTGCACCGTCCCCGGCGGAAGTTCGCCCTTCCAGCCCGGTCCGGTGACGGCGTAGGTGAACGGCGCGGACGCACCCGGTTCCACCTGGGGTTGCAGGCTGGTGGGCGTGAACACGGTATTGGACCAGGCGTCGAGGACCTGCATCACCCAATACCGGTCCTCGATCTCCGGCACTTCGAACAGGACGGGTTCCTCCCGCAGGTCCAGCCAGGCCACCGAAAACAAATTGTCCAAATCGATCTGGACCACGGTGCGCTGACTGGCCGCGGGCAGGCTGGAGGTGTGCTGGAACCGGTTGGCCGAGCTGAACTGCAGCGCGCGACCGCGGATCGTATCGATCAGCATGAGCGGATAGCCGAAAACGTACGCGTCGGACGCCACTTCGCGGCGATCGGCCGGTGTGCCCGACGGCATGATCTCGGTATCGTCGCCGGTTTCCCCGCAGGCCGCCAGCCCGGTCGTCGCGAGCAGGCCCAGCAGCGCACGCCGGGACATCCGGAACCGGTCGGGTGCCGAACCACGCCGCGAACTACCGGATACCGCCGCCGGGGCCTCGCCCATGCGCATTCTCCCTGCTCATCGCCGTCGACTGGACCGCTTTGCAGGATACGCCCAGGATTAGCCGAACCGTTGCCGCCACGGTCGGCGCGGCTGTTCTCACATGGTGAGCACGGTGTTCATGATGGTGCCGGCACTGGTGGCGACGACACCGCCGATCATGGCACCGGCCACCATCTTCGGCGATTGCATCGAGCTGCCGGACCATTTTTCCCAGGCGAACTTGCCGCCGGCGTAGACAATGCTCACCGTTCCGGACAGGATCGCCAGCCAGGTCGCGTAACGGACGAACTCCATGATCTTGTCCGCCAGCGGCGGCGGTTCCGGAGTGGGATTGCTGACCTGTGCGTATACCGATACCGCGTCGACAACCGACGCCGCGATGATGCTCACCGTCTGCTCCCTCACCTCTGTTTGCGGGCACTGCGACCCCACCTCCATCATCCAGACGCAGCCGGGCAGGGCGCAAGTTCTTGCCGCGCATCGTCTTTCGCGCTATAACCGCTGATGCCCCCGGATCCCTCCCCGGAACTGGGATTACTGCGACCATCCCGGCGAGCGGTTACGATGCGTGTGCGTTCCCGCCCTCCCCGAACACAGAGTGAGCTGCGAGATGATACTGGCCGCCGTCACCGATACGCTCCTGGCGCAAATCGGCAATCCCACCCCACAAGCCCCACCGCTGGCGGACAAGATCATGCAGCTGGTGCAGTATCTGACCTGGTTCGTCCTGCTCGCCGGTATCTGCGCGATCATCTACGCCGGCGGCCGGTTCGCCTGGGAGAAATGGTCCGGTGGCGGCCTCGAATCACCGAAGATGGTGGCCGGTGCCATGATCGGCGGCGTGGTCGCCACCAGTGCGGGCACCATCATGAACGCGGTGATCGGCTGAGCCGCTCGCCCGCAATCGATTCCGCTCGAGGTCGGCACATCGGGCCCGGGCGCGGTCCGGACGACCGCCCGGACCTGCGGTGATCCGCTCGGATCGAGCCGCTGACACCGCCGAATGATGGCCGATTTCCGCTATCGAAAATATGTTCGATTTGCGGTAGCGTGACCCGCATGCCCGAACTCGCGCCCATCCCGTTCGCCCGGCTCAACCTCGAACAGGTACGGGAACGACTGCTCGCCGCGGCGGCCTTCGGCGAGGTGCTGTCGCCCGATCAGCTCGAGGCTCTGGCCGGCAAGCTCAGCGCCGGGCTGAGCATCTACATCGAGGCGACGCAGAACAGCTCGCCGCGGGCCCACCGCCCGGCGCCGCCCGGGCGCGCCTGCCTGGATTTCCGCGGGCCCCGGCACTGAACCCCGGCCGCCGCGAGGATCGCGGAGCCGGGACTCGGTGCCGGGTGCGCGGCCGCGCTACTCGCGGGGATCGGATTCGTCGTCGTCCACCGTTTCGACCGGCGTGGTGACCAGCGCGAATTCGCCTTCGTGCAGGGCCGTCCCCTGCACCACCGCACCCTCGACGAGTTCCACACCGAGGTTCTCCCGCATGATGATCGGATCGCGGCGCACATCGCGGTACAGCGATACGCACATCATCACCATGACGATCATGAACGGCAGCGCGACCACGGTGGTGAGGGCCTGCAACCCGGTCAACGCACCGCCCAGATCATCGGAATCGGCGATCACCAGCATGATCGCGGCTACAGCGCCGGTGGCCGTACCCCAGAAGATTACCGTGACCCGCGACGGTTCGATACTGCCGCGCTCGGACAGTGTGCCCATCACGATCGAGGCCGCGTCGGCACCGGAGACGAAGAAGATACCCACCAGGATCATCACCAGCACGGTGGTGATCGAGGTCAGCGGATATTCGTCGAGCAGATGGAACAGCGCGAAATCGGGGTTCACACTGCCGTCCGGTTCGGTGAGGTCGTGGTTCTCGCTCTGCTGCCGGATCGCCGCACCGCCGAAAACCGCGAACCACACCAGGCTCACCAGGCTCGGCACCAGCAGGACACCGGCCACGAACTGGCGGATGGTGCGGCCGCGGCTGATCCGGGCGATGAACATACCGACGAAGGGGGTCCAGGAAATCCACCACGCCCAGTAGAAGATGGTCCAGCTCGACAGCCACTTCTCCATTTCCTCGCCACCGGCGATCCCGGTGCGCGAGGCCATGGTGGGCAATTCACCGATGTAGTCGCCGAGGGCGGTGGGCAGGAAGTTCAGCATGAACAGGGTGGGTCCGGCGACGAAGACGAAACCCGCCAGCACCACGGCCAGCACCATGTTGATATTCGACAGCCACTGGATGCCGCGCGCGATCCCGGAGACCGCGGAGAGGACGAAGGCGATCGTCAGCCCGGTGATCACCAGCACCAGGCCGAGTTTCGCGACGGTGTCGATATAGCCGTTGAATTCGAGTCCGGCGCCGATCTGCAGGGCACCCAGGCCCAGCGAGGCCGCCGAACCGAACAGCGTCGCGAAGATCGCCATCATATCGATGGCCTTACCGCCCAGCCCTTCCGCGACCCGCTTGCCGAGCAGCGGCCGGAATACCGACGAGAACAGCTGGGAACGGCCGCGGCGGAAGGTGGAGTAGGCGATGGCGAGCCCGGCGACCGCGTAGATCGCCCACGGGTGCAGGGTCCAGTGGAACAGCGTGGTGGCCAGCGCGACCTCACTGGCCTCCGGGCTCCCGGGCGCGGCGGTACCCGGCGGCGGGGAGGTGAAATGAGTCAGCGGTTCGGCGACGCCCCAGAACATCAGGCCGATACCCATCCCGGCGCTGAACATCATCGCGATCCAGGAGACCGTCCGGAATTCCGGTGTCTCGTCGTCGGCACCGAGCGGAATCTTGCCGTAGCGGCTGAGGGCCAGCCAGATCACGTAGACGACGAACGAGGTGGCGACCAGCACGAACAACCACCCGGTATTGGTGATCACCCAGGCCTGCGCGTTGGAGGCGACCCGCGCCAGGCTCTCCTGGTCGATGGCTCCCCACAGGACGAAGGCCACCGCCCCGATCGAGGTGATCCCGAAGACCAGCCGGTCGATTCCGCGCTTGCGCAGCGCCGGTCTGCCTTCCGGGGAGCCCGGCAGACCGCCTTCGGGCGTCGCTGGGCCTGATCCGGCGTCGATCACCATGGACGAGTCCTTTCAGATCGCACTCCTGCGTTCCGCACACGACCACGCACACCACGGGGACCAGCCGTTATTCGGTCCTCGCCTGCGCCCGCGCCGCATTGCCGAACGGATGTACCGGGAAAAACCGTACCGCCCCGTCCGGTCCGCGAGGTACCGAACACGATCCGGCAGGTTTCGTGGCGGCGATCGAGACCTCGCCGCAACGGGCCGCCGGACGGCCGGGCGCCGCAGCGCAGCGGGCGCGCAGGCGGGAATCGGACTTGCACGATACAACGAGTATGTATGATGCAACACACTCCCGGCGGCGTGGTATAACGACTGGCGGGACGCCCGCCGAGCCCGAGGGCAGAAGCAGACGAGCAGGACACCCGCCATGGACAAGCCGACCCATCTCATCGAATTCGAAACCATGCTGCTGGGGCGGCACAGTCTCAACGCGCACCTACGCCGGCCCGACCATCTGGACCGCAGCGCCTACCTGGTGCTGAGCCGGCTGTGGATCGAAGGCCCCATGTCCATCGGCGAACTGGCCGAAGCCTTCGGCCTGGACACCTCGACCGTGCACCGGCAGACGGCGGCCATGATGAAAGCGGACCTGGTCGAACGTATTCCCGACCCGGCGGGTGGGGTGGCGCGGAAATTCCGGATCACCGCGGAAGGGGAACGCCGGCTGCGGACCGACCGCGAATACAACGTCAACGCGCTCGACCGGGTGCTGCGCGGGTGGAGCGAGCAGGACGTCCGGGCTTTCGCCGCCTACCTCGAGCGGTTCAACACCGATCTCGAACAGCTCGAGGCACGGCCTTGGCCGCGACCCACCCCTACCGAACCGGGCCGGTAGCACGCGCCGTCAGAACCGCGACATATCGACCTGCCGCCGCACATTGGACACCGCGGTGACCACCGCCGTCCCCAGCGGCCCGGTGCGGTCGTAGAGGGCGACGGTGCCGACCGATATCCCGGCCACCCCCACCTGGTCCTGTGCCAGCACACCGATACCCGGGCCGATGGGCAGCCGCGCCAGGGTCAGGGTCACATCGGAATTGATGTAGCCGATACCGGCGCTGCCCCAGTTGGTCATGAAACTCGCCGCGTCACCGGCCATCGCGGCGCGCTGGAAGGGGGTCACCGGATCGCCCGCCACCACCGGCAGCATGTTCTGCCAGATGGCCTTGCGTTCGGCGTTCTGGGAGGCGGCGAAATCGCGGGTCCATTCGCCGTCGCCGCTCTTGAACAGCGGGTGCGCACCGGCCTCGGAGGTATCCGGGATATCGGGAACCGGGAGGTCGCGGCCGGGCTGCCAGAGGTCGCCCGCGGGCACCTCACCGGTGCGCAGATAGACCACGGTCGCACGCGAACGCACCTCGTCGTGCTGCACCAGCTCGGCGTCGATCACGCAGATGCGCTTGCCCTCCCGGACCACCGTGCTGCGCAGCGATGTGGGTTCGTCGGCCACCGGGCTGAACAGGTCGACGGTGAGCCGAGCCGGAACGAACTCCTGCCCGGGCGACCGCGTTTCCAGTTCGCGGGCCAGCAGCCCGCAGATCGCCGGACCGCCCACCTGGGTGGGGCTCCAGCTGGATATGGCAACCCGGGTGGGCAGGAACTGCTCACCTTCTCTGGTGAAGAATGCCAACACGGTATCGACTCCTCTCGCGGCAACCCGCACCAGAATTACAACACGTTCTAGTTTCCGCTGGTGAGGAGGTACCCCGGCAGCAGCACCGAGACCACTCGCCCGCCACCGCCCGCGGCCCCCGTTCGGCCACCGGCAGGATCCCGCCGTCGGGCCGGGCCGAACCACCCACTGCGCACCTGCTGACCCTCGGCACCACCGCGTGCACCCACCGCCGCCCTTGTTACGCGCGGGCTGCCGTAACCCCCCGGGCATGCCCGGCGATCCCGCGACCGGGATACCGGCGCCGGCGGCGGCCGGTCGACCGGCGCCCAGGCGCTGACGCCCTACGGCGAACCGGGCACAAACGCCCCGACGACTCCGGCGGCGACCGGCCGGTCAGGCACCGGAGGTGCCCATGAGGGCGTCTGCCGAGTCCGCGACCGTGGCGACGTCTCCGTGCCAGCCCAGGACCCGCAGGACCGCCTCCGCGATGGCACCTCGCGTATCGGCCGATACCGCACCCTCGTCCGAACGGATGTTGATCACGGTCTCCACCAGGCGGAACGGGATGGCCGACGCTTCCGCGACACCTCCCGCGCCGATTTCGGCGACGACGCGGGCCGCCAGCGATTCGTAACTTTCACGCAGCCTGTCGCGGCGCACCCGGAATTGCGCGAACCGCTCGCCGCGCAACTCCGGCAGGAAGTACAGCGCGCCGACATTCCACCGTGCGGCGCACAACTGCTCGATATCGAAACGCGCCAGCGCATACAACCGCACGGCGGCCGGCTCGCCGCTTTCACTCAGCCGGGCGGCCAGTTCCGCCGCCTCGGCGATGGTTTCGCCGAGCAGGGCGTCGAGAATATCGTCCTTGGCGGCGAAGTGATGGTAGAGCGAGGCCTGCCGGATCCCCACCGCTTCGGCGATCGCCCGCGTGGAGGTGCTGCCGTAGCCGTTGGTGGTGAACAGTTCGGCGGCGGCGTCGAGGATTTCGGCACGCGGCGTACGCCCTTGCCGCCGCCGCGCCTCGAGACGCGGCCGGCCCGGACCGAGTTGGGTCATACACCCATTGTCGCCGCCGCCGGTCCCTCGCCGGCCCCGGCCGGTACTCCACCGCCGCCGGGGATCGAGCTCCTCGATCCGGTCGCGGGGCGAGCCGGTGTCATCCTGCACCACGACGATCGCACCACGAACGCGCAGCGGCCGCCGGCCGCTCTCGTGGCAACAGGCGTTGCTCGCCCGCACAGCGGACACCACGCCCGGTCCGTTGGCGGCCGGCAGGCCCTCGGGTGCCGCTGCGGACTCCTGGCACCTGAGCGTCCGCGCCCGGAAACCATCGGTGCTCACGATGCCGCAGGCGCCGGTGACCAATTTCTGTCACTCGACAGAAATACAGGCAACGCAGACGTTACGCGTGAGACCGATACGGATACATCGCCGTCACCACGACGTCTCGGCGCGCGGGAAAACTTTCAAGCGATAGATATTCGTGTCGGATGAAGGGCCCCGGGCCATGATCATTCTCGGAATCGCGGTCAGCGTGCTCGCGGTAATCGGCATCGGCCTGCTGGTTGCCCGCAAGGTGGACGGGGACAGCGTCAACTTCCTGGTCGCCGGACGATCGCTGGGCCTGCCGCTGGTCGCGGCCGGACTCATGGGGCAGGCGGTCGATTCCAACGCCACGCTCGGCAACACCGATCTGTCCGGCTCGCTCGGTTTCTGGGCGGGCGCGTCCCTACCGCTCGGGCTCGGGCTGTGCCTGCTGCTCACCGGTATCTTCTTCGCCAAACCGATGAACCGCATGGGTTTGCTGACCCTGCCGGACTTCTACCGGATCAAGTACGGGCGCGGCGTGGAACTGTCCGCCTCGGTCCTGATGATCTTCAGTTTCTGCATCCTGCTCGCCGGCAACCTGGTCGCGGGTGGTTATCTGTTCGAACGTTTCCTGGGCGTCCCCTACACCGCGGGTGTCCTGCTCATCGTGGCGATCGTGCTCACCTACACCGTCTCCGGCGGAATGTTCAGCGACGCCTACACCGCGCTGGCGCAGATGGTGATCACCGTGATCGGCTCGCTCTCCCTGCTGATCTGGGTGGGTTCGACCTACGGCATCCACATCCCCGACGGGATGGGCCCGTTCGACCTGGGCCAGCTGAGCAATACCTCCGAAGGCGCGGCGATCAACTGGGCCACCCTCATCGCGCTCGGGATCGGCGATATCGTCGCGATCGATTTCATGCAGCGCATTTTCTCCGCCCGCTCCCCCGAGATCGCCCGCCGCGCCTGCTTCGCCGGTGCCGCGGGCACCGCCCTGGTCGGTATTCCGTACGCGCTGGTCGCGCTGGCCACCACCGATATCGTCGACGCCGAGGGCGGGCCGCGCCTGCTGGCCCTGCTCGACGAGCACGCACCGGCGGGCCTGGCGATCCTGGTGCTGTCGGCGGTGATCGCCGCGTCGTGCTCGACCGCCAACGGAGCCATTCTCGGCACGGCCGCGGTCGCGACCCGCAATATCGCCGGCCGCACCGACCGCACCGATTCCGGCGGTCGCGACACCCTGCTGCGCGATGTGCGGATCACCATGCTGCCCGTGGCCGCGGTGGCCATCTTCTTCGCGGTGCAGGTGCCGCAGACCGGCATCCTGCTCACTCTCGCCTTCGACCTGATGCTGGCCGGGTTGATCGTGCCGTTCGTGGCCGCGCACCTCACTCGGCGAGTCACCACGGCCGCCGCGGTGGCGGCAATGGTCGTAGGGCTCGGCGTGCGGCTGGTGCTGTTCGTGCTCACCCCCACCATGTACGGCGTGCCGAATACGGTGCTGCACCTGGAGAATTCGCTGATCGGTCCCGGTTTCGACGGCTGGCCGACCTTCCTCGGGTTCCTGGCGTCGCTGGTCGCCTTTCTCGGCGTCCTCGCCGCGCAGCGACTGCGGGACGCCCGCCGCACTGCCACGACGCCGCCCGTCCCGGTGCCGCTGCCTGCCCCGGAACCCGCCAATCAGCCCGGCTGATCCGCGTCCGCCCGTCCGACGAGCAAGGAAAGACGATGACACCTCCCACCACCGCCTCCACGACGGGCGCCCGCGAGCACGCTCGCGCCCAGGCCACGGCCACCCTGGCCACCCCGGATCTGCCGGAAGGTGTCCGGCTCGCGGACACCACCTGGACCGTCCGGCTCCCGCCCGGCGGCCACACCAGCACGGTGCTCGGCCGCGGCACCCGGTTGCGGCTGGCCGATCCGCAGGGCTCGGCCTGCGCGCATCTGTTCCTGCTGCGAGCGGAAGCCCCGTGGGAGCGCCTCAATATCGCCGACACCATGAAAGTGCCCTGGCAGGCCTATATCGGGCCCGGCCATCCTCTGCTGTCGGACCAGGGCAGGGTGCTGGCGACCGTCCTCACCGATACCGCCGGGCGGCACGACACCCTGTGCGGCGCCACCCGGGAGGGCCGGCTGCTGCTGGAACGCGCGGGGAGCAAACACGGTCTCGAACCCCGGGATATCGGCCCGACGCTGTCGTTGTTCCGCGGTGTACGGGTCGGCGCGGACGGCAGCCTGAACGCCTCCGGTTCCGCGGACCCCGGCGCCTGTGTCGAACTGCTGATCCACCTGCCCGTGACCGTGCTGGTGGTCAATACCGCCCATCCGCTCGACGACGCCCCCGTCACCGATCTCGACCTGGTCGCCTGGCCGGGCGCACCCCTGGACACCACCACCGTGAACAGCGACCCGGAATACCTGCGGGCCGTGCAGAACACCGAACAGGCCTGGTCGGCCGCCCGGACTCGACAGGAGTGGGTATGAGCAACGCTGCCACCGCGACCGTAGTTCTCGACGAAACCGTGCCGGCGTGCGCGCCGTGGTCGGCGATCGTGCGCGCGGGCGAACGGCTCGACATCATCGACCTGCACGGTAACCAGGCCGTGGACTGCCTGCTGTACTCGGCGGCCGATCACACCGACCGCTACAGCGCGCAGGCCACGATCACCGCCCAGCGCAATATCTTCCTGACCACCGGCAGTGTGCTGCGCACCGACGCCGGTACCGCGCTGATGACCGTGATCGCCGACGAGGTCGGCAACCACGACACCATCGCCGGGGCCTGCTCCCAGGAGTCGAATACGCTGCGCTACGGCCACCACACCCGCCACCAGCACGCCTGCGTGGAGAACTTCCTGGCCGAGGCCGCGAAATGGGGTATGGGCAAACGGGATCTGGTATCGAATATCAACTGGTTCATGAATGTTCCGGTGGAATCCGACGGCACGCTCGGGATCGTCGACGGCCTGTCCGCGCCGGGTAAGACGGTCTCGCTGCGCGCGGAGATCGACACTTTGGTGCTGGTCTCGAACTGCCCGCAGATCAACAACCCGTGCAACGGTTTCGATCCGACGCCGGTGCGGATGGTGGTGACCCGATGACCGCCCCGGCGGCGCTCGAGCCGGATCCCGGGATCGCCGTACCGCAGGCGATGGTCGAACGACCGGGCATGCTGACCACCGTCCAGGACTGGCCCGGCCGGACCGGCTACTGGCATGTGGGCGTGCCGCCGTCGGGCCCGATGGACGATCTGTCGTTCCGGCTGGGCAACCGCGCACTGGGCAATGCCGAGGGCGCCGCCGGGCTGGAATGCACGATGGCCGGGCCGGCGCTGCGGTTCCCGGAGCCGACCTGGGTGTGTGTCACCGGCGCACCCGTCGACGTGACGGTCGCGGGCCGGCGGGTGCCGCTGTGGCGGCCGGTCCTGGTACCGGCGGGCGAGCTCCTCGATATCGGGACCGTACGGGGACCCGGGATGCGCTGCTACGTCCTGATCTCCGGCGGTGTGGCGCTGCCCGACTACCTGGGCAGCGCGGCGACGTTCACCCTCGGCCGGTTCGGTGGGGTCGCCGGCCGCGCCCTCGCCGCGGGGGATGTGCTGCCTCTCGGCCCGGCACCCGAGGCGCCGTCCGGTCCGGTCCCGGGTGGCGAACAGCCGGTACTCACCCGCACCTGGCAACTGGCCGTCACCGAAGGACCGCACGGCGCACCGGAATTCTTCACCCGCGCCGATATCGACACCCTGTACGGCACCGCCTACGAGGTGCATTTCAACTCCGACCGCACCGGCGTCCGGCTCATCGGGCCCAAACCCCGCTGGGCGCGGCCGGACGGCGGCGAGGCCGGGCTGCATCCGTCCAATATCCACGACACCGCCTACAGCGTCGGCGCACTCGATTTCACCGGCGATACCCCGATCCTGCTCGGCCCGGACGGTCCCAGTCTGGGCGGTTTCGTCTGCCCGGTCACGGTCACCGCCGCCGACCGGTGGAAACTCGGGCAGCTGTGCCCGGGCGATAGGGTGCGATTCGTCCCCGTCCGGGCCGATCGGACGGCCTCGCCCCGCGCGCTCGGCCCGGAACGCCGCGCCGGCTGGCCGACGGTTCTGTCGAGCGGCGGAGACGGCGACGACGGGGTCGTGCGGCGCGCCGAAACAGCGGACGGCACCCCGATCACCTACCGCCGCGCCGGGGACGACGGAATCCTGGTCGAATTCGGCACGATGACCTTGGATCTCGAACTGCGCGCCCGGGTACACGCGCTGCACGAACGGCTCCGGCTCGGCCGGGAACGCGGGATCACCGAGCTCACGCCGGGCGTCCGGTCGCTGCAGATCCGCCTCGACCCCACCGTCCTGAGCACCCCGGCGGCGCTGGATATGCTCACCGAGATCGAAGGCGAACTGCCCGCCGCCGCGGATCTGGTGGTGCCCAGCCGCACGGTCGAACTACCGCTGTCCTGGGACGATCCGGCCACCCGGGAGGCGATCACCCGCTATATGCACGGCGTACGCGCGGACGCGCCGTGGTGCCCGTGGAATATCGAGTTCATCCGCCGGATGAACGGGCTGGACTCGGTCGACGATGTTTTCGATACCGTCTTCGCCGCCGAATACCTCGTCCTCGGTCTCGGCGACGTCTATCTCGGTGCCCCACTGGCCACCCCGGCCGACCCGCGACACCGGCTGATCACCACCAAATACAATCCCGCCCGTACCTGGACTCCGGAGAACGCGGTCGGCATCGGCGGCGCGTACCTGTGTATCTACGGAATGGAAGGCCCCGGCGGATACCAGTTCGTCGGGCGCACCACTCAGGTGTGGAGCCGGACGGACCACGAAACACCCTGGCTGCTGCGGTTTTTCGACCGGATCAGCTGGTATCCGGTGAGCGCTGAGGAATTGCTGGACCTGCGGGCCGATTTCGCGGCCGGGCGCGGTGAACTCCGCGCCCGCGACGGCGAGTTCCGGCTGGCCGAGCACCGGCGGTTCCTTGCCGACAATGCCGCATCGATCGACGAGTTCAAGACGCGCCAGGCGGCGGCCTTCGCGGCCGAACGGGAATCCTGGCGCAGATCCGGCGAACTCACCGAATGAGGCCCGGCGGGTGCCGGAACCCGCCGGGACCGGCTCAGGCTCCGGCGTGTACCGGCGCCTCGAGCTGGGCCAGCACCCCGTCGGTGCTCAGCACCATGCCGCAGCGCCGGGCGGTGTAGCGCAACGCGATCGCATGCTCGTCGCGGCTGAAATCCGCGACCGCGTCGTGCACCATGAAGGCGCGGATATCGTTCATGAAGGCCTCCGCGGCGCTGAGCATACAGCCCATATGCGCGTAGACGCCGGTGACGAGCAGCTGGTCACGATTGCGGTAGCCGAGCAGCTGGCGCAGATCGGTGCGCTGGAACGCCGAGTACCGCCATTTGGTGACCTGGATATCGTTCTCGTCCGGTTTCAGCTCGGCGATGACCTCGGTATCCGGGCCGTCCGACATACCGGTGCCCCAGAAATCCGCGAGCAGGCCGCGGCGGTCGGGATGCTGATCACCGGGCTGCATACTGTAGACGACCGGAATGCCCAGCTCATGACATTTGTCGCGGAGCCGGACGATATTGTCGATCATCGTCCGGGCCGGATCGCGATCGAGCTGGTACGCGGTGAGGAAATAGTTCTGCATGTCGTGGATCAGCAGGGCACATCTGTCGGGGTCGAGTCGCCAGGACACCTGGTTGGTGATCTCGTCGTCCAACGACGGCATCGCATAGGGCGCGATCGGCTGCATGGGCATGTCCAGAACTCCTCATCTCTTGGGGCCCACAACTTTCTGGCAGGCTGCGGGCCCGGGCGCAGTAGCGGAATATCGTCGGGTCAGGGCACCGTGGCGGGCCTCCCGGTGACTCCCAGCGGGCCGAGGACGCGCTGGAGTTTGCCGGTGGTTTCGGCCAGTTCGTCGTCGGGATCGGATTCGGCGACGATGCCGCCGCCCGCGTACGCGAGCAGGGTCCGGTGGTCGGCGGCCAGCTCCGCACAGCGGATGCTCACCATCCATTCCCCGTTGCCGTCGGCATCGCACCAGCCCACCGCGCCCGCGTAGAAGCCCCGTTCGCCTTCGAGTTCGGCGATCAGCCGCGCGGCCGCGGCGGTCGGGGTACCGCAGATCGCCGGGGTGGGATGTAGCGCGTCGGCGAGTTCGAGTGCCGTCGGGCCGCCGGCCGATACCGTCGCGCCGATCGTGGTGCCGAGATGCCACATGGCCGGTGTCTCGGTGAGATCCGGGGCCGCGGGGGTACGCACATCGGTGCACCGGTCGCGCAGCACATCGGCGACATGCCGCACCACATAGCCGTGCTCGTGCTGGTCCTTGGCCGAGCCGAGCAGGGTTTCGGCGGCGATTCGGTCGGCCACCGGATCCTCGACTACCCGGCGGGCGGACCCCGCGAGCGGATGGCTGGTGACCTCCGGGCCGAGCCGCCGCACCAGGATCTCCGGGCTCGAACCCACCAGGTGGCGGCCGGTGTACACACCGCCCGCCGCGGAAAGGTCCACCAGGTAGCCGTTACCGGCGTGATCGGTGGAGACCAGCAGATCCAGCAGATCGACCGCGCGCACCGCACGGCCGGTGCGGGCCCGGACCTTCCTGGCCAGAACGACTTTGCGCAGCGGGTTCGCCGGATCGGCCAGCAACCGGACGGCACTGCTCACGCGGCGGACGTGTTCTTCCGGCTCCGGGAGACTTTCGGTGATCGCGATCTCGGGCGCGCGCACCGCACGGGCGGCCCGGGGGCCGTCGGTGATCGCGACGGTTTCCGGTGCCCACAGCGCGGCGGGGGCACCGGGAGTGAACGGCAACGCGCCGACGATATGGCTCACCCGCCGCGACCGCAACTGGGCGGCGGCTTCGGCGGCGCTGTGGAAGACACGGTTCCCGGCGGACGCGGTCACGGTGCGTTGCGGCCGGGACAGGACAAAAGCGGGATCCGCGGGATACGCGGAATTCTCGGCGTTGATGATGATCATCCTCTCGTGTCACATATCCAGCGTTGCGCCGCCGTCGACCCGCAGGTCGTGCATGGTGATGTGGCGCGCGGCATCGGAAACCAGGAAGCGGACGGCGGCGGCGATATCGGCCGGTTCGGCGATCCGCCGCAACGGGATTCCCAGCCGGTAGTTCTCGGGATCACCGTCGAGCAGGCTCGCCCGCGCGGTGTCGCCGAGGCCGTGCTCATCGGAATCGGCGTACATTCCGCGCAGCAGCGGGGTATCGGTCGAGCCGGGCGATACCAGATTCACCCGCACCCCGTGCGGTGCGACCTGCAGCGCCAGCGACCGGGTGAACGCGGTGGTGGCGGCCTTGGCGGCGCCGTATGCGGCCAGCCCGACCCTGGGTGTGGTGGCGGAATTCGAGGAGACGACCACGATGGAACCGCGCCGCACGGCGACCATTTCGCGGGCGGCGCGCTGCGCGACGTACACGGCGGCGTTGGTATTGACGGCGAGGCAGCGCTGCCATTCGTCGGCGGCGGTGTCCAGTGCCGAGCCACCGATCATCGCGCCGGCGGTGTGCACCACGATCCGGGGCGCGCCGGATGCGGCGACGGTGCGGTCGAACGCGGCGGCGACGGCCGCGGCGTCACGGAGATCGATTTCGGTGCCCCGGGCGGTGATTCCCTCGTGCTGTTGCCCGATCCGATCGGCCACCTCGTGCACCCGAGGGTCGGTGTCCCACAGTTCTATGAGCGGAGAATCGCCGGCGAGTTCGGTGGCGACGGCCGCTCCGATACCCCCGGCGGCTCCGGTGACGATGACCCCTTCGCCCCATTGCTTCGTGACCATTAGGTTAGCCTAACCTGAAGTTACATCGTAAGGCTAGCATTCCGGTGTGACATCGAACAAGATCGCCGATCGGAAAGAGGTGCTCCATGCCATCGTCCGTCCTGCCCGGTTTCACTCCGTGGCCACCGGATCAGGCCGCCCGGTACCGCGCCGAAAAGTGCTGGACCGGTGAGACGTTCGCGGACCTGCTGAGCAACCGAGCCGCGGCGACCCCGGAGGCGATCGCGGTCGTCGACGCGAACCATCGCTGGACCTACGCCGAACTGGACCGCCGCGCGCGGTCGCTGGCCACCGGGCTGATGCGGCTCGGGATCGGCCGGCACGACAGGGTCCTGGTGCAGCTGCCCAACCGGGCCGAATTCGTCGAAGCGATCTTCGCGTTGTTCAAGGCCGGCGCGCTGCCGGTGTTCTGCCTGCCCGCGCACCGGGCGGCCGAACTGGTGCCCATCGGCACCGCGAGCGGCGCGGTAGCGATGATCACCTGCGACACCCACCAGCGTTTCGACCATGCGGCGCTGGCCGATACGGTCCGCCGGCAGGTCGATACCCTGCGGCACGTCCTGCTGCTCACCGACCACCCGGACGCCGAGTTCGCCGAGGGCGCAACGAATCTCGCCGACTACCGTGACGAACCGGGCGATATGCCCGCGCTCGACGCCGGTGATGTCGCATTCCTGCAGCTCTCCGGGGGCAGCACCGGAATCCCGAAGCTCATCCCCCGCACCCACGACGACTACCTCTACAGCGTGCGGCGCAGCGCCGAGATCACCGAACTGGGCCCGGACTCCGTGTACATGGCCACTCTGCCGGTGGCACACAACTTCCCGATGAGTTCGCCGGGCATCCTGGGCGCGCTGTACGCGGGCGGGACGGTCGCGATGACACCGGACCCCACCCCGTCGACGGCGTTCGCGGCGATCGAACGCTTCGGGGTCACCATCACCGGACTGGTGCCGCCGCTGGCGCGGCTGTGGGTCGAACGGGCCGAAAAGGGCGGCGAGCTGCCGGACCTGTCCAGCCTCCGGGTGGTTCAGGTGGGCGGGGCCCGCTGCCCGGACGAACTGGCCCGCCGCGTGGGACCCGCGCTGGGCGTCACCCTGCAGCAGGTTTTCGGGATGGCCGAGGGGCTGGTGTGCTACACCCGCCTCGACGATCCGATCGAGGTCGTGGTCTCCACCCAGGGCCGGCCGATGTCGGGACTGGATCAGATCAAGATCGTCGACGACAACGGCGACGAGGTCGCGCCGGGCGCGGACGGCAATCTGAAAACGCAAGGGCCCTACACGATTCGGGGCTATTACGACAACCCCGAAGCCAACGCCCGCAGCTTCGATGCCGACGGCTGGTACAGCACCGGCGATATCGTCGCGTTGCGCCCGGACGGCAACCTCGTGGTGAAGGGCCGCGCCGGCGACTGGGTCAACCGGGGCGGCGAGAAGGTGTCGGCCGAAGAGCTCGAGGCCCATCTGCTCGAACACCCCGGGATCCGTGACGCGGTGATCGTGGGAACCCCTGACCCGGTACTCGGGCAGCGGATCTGCGCCTTCGTCCAGCCCGCCGATCCGGCCACGCCACCCACGCTGACCGCGGTGCGCAGTTTCGTCCGCGAACGCGGTATCGCGGCCTGGAAGATGCCGGACGCCGTGGTCACCATCGAGGAATTCCCGGAAACCGGAGTCGGGAAGACCAGCCGCCGCGATCTGCGCCGGCTGCTCGCCGAGGGCCACCGCGCACAGTGACCCGCGGTGCCGCGAACCACGCGCCCGGCGCGGTTCGCGGCGCCCGGTCACGGGCACAGCACCTCCAGCCAGGACTCCAAGACGGGGTCCCCGGCCAGCATCATCGGATCGACGGTCTCGTGACCCTCCGACCGCCATTTCTCCACCAGTTGCATGATGCGCACCGAATCCAGCCCGGCGTCGAGCAGATTGGTGTCGGTGGACAGTTCCTCGACCGGAACCCCCATCACCTCGGCGACATCGCGGATGAAGCGGTCGCGATCGGTGACGGCCGCCGCGTCGTTCGTCATGTTGTTGTGTCCTCTCGTCATTCTTCGCCGTCGAAATTCGCGATGCCGTGTTTCCAATAGCCCGCGATCAGGCAATCCTTGGGGCCGACACCGAGTTCGCCGCGGACCCATTTGCGGATCGGGCGCAGCTGCCCGGCCTCACCGGCCACCCACGCGTACACGTTCTGCCCGTCGGGCACGGTGACCGAGCGGATCGCCTTCTCCAGCAGATCCCCGGTGCCCGGTGCGGCGTCGCCGCGATGCAGCCACCGGACCTCGATCCCGGCCGGCGCGTCCAGATCGATCTCCTGGGTCGCGTCGATGACCTCGACGAACGCCCAGCCGGTGGTCTCGCGCGGGAGCCATTCCAGCCAGCGGGCGATCGCGGGCAATGCGGTGATATCCCCGGCGAACAGGTAGTTGTCGTAGCTGGTGGGCACCACCACGCCGCCGGGTGGCCCGGCGATATGCATCCGGGCGCCCGGTTGTACGGCCAGCGCCCAGTCCGAGGCGAGCCCGCCGGGATGGACGGCGAAATCGATATCCAGTTCGCCGGCCGCGGCGTCGTAGCGGCGCACCGTGTACTCCCGCGAGACCGGCCGCGGCGCAGGCCATTCCAACGAGAGACCGTCTTTCACCGGCAGCCGCAGCGAGCCGTCGCTGTCGGGGAAGACCACCCGGACGTGTTCGTCGGGCACATAGCTGTGGAACCCGTCGAGTCCCGGACCGCCGAAGGTGATCCGGATCAGCCCCGACCCGACCTGCGCGGTCCGCAAGACTTCCAGTTCCCGCAGCTCGATCGGATAGCCGACCTTCGCACCGTGTGTACCGGCCAGCACCTCGGCGATCCGCTCACGGTAGGCACCGCGATCCATCACACACCGTCCTTTCCTTTGTCCGCGATTCCGGTGGCCTCGACCGGCGGTTTCACCGGCGGCCCGGCCGGTGCGCCGGGCGCGGTGAGCCGGGCCAGCGGCACCATGAAGAGCAGGGCGAGCACCAGCAGCCCGAGCACTGCACCGCCATAGACCACCAGGGCGGCCCCCGGTTCCACGAGCCCGCCGATCACACCGGCCGCCATCGAACCGAGCGCCGTTCCGGTAACCGATTGCACCAGTTGCAGACTCGACAGCCGGCCGCGCATATCCTCCGGCGAATGCTGCTGCAGCACCGCGTAACGCAGGATGTTGTTCACCGCGCGCGCGATGCCGAAGGCCGCGAGTCCGAGGAAACTCCAGGCGATCTGCGGCCACGCGCCGGCCATGATCACGCCGAGCGGCATGAGCGCCAGCGAGACCAGCAGGGCCAGGCCGTTGCGCCGGGTGCGGCCGATCCAGCCGCTGGTCAGGGACCCGAGTACGGCGCCGACACCCGGGGCCGCGTAGAGCAGGCCCAGTGTCGCCGGACCGGCCTGCAGCGTTTGGTCCGCGAACGCCGGCAGCAGGACCAGCGGTCCGCTGACGAGCATGGCAAGCAGACCGCTCACCAGCACCGCGCGGATAACGCGGTGACGCATGGCGAATACGATCCCCTGACCCATTTCCACCAGCGGATTCCGCAGGTCCCGGGCCGGTGGCGGAGCCGAGCCGATGGCCCGGATCAAACCCACGGTGGCCGCGGTCGCCGCCGCGGCCGCGAAGAACGCGAACGAGACCCCGATCTGGGCGATCAGCACACCGGCGATGGCCGGGGTGATCATGGTGCCCAGGTCCGAGGTCAACGTGATCAGGGCCCCCGCCGCCGGCATCTTCGCGCGGTCCACCAGCATCGGCACCAGCGCCATCATCGCCGACCCGCTGATCCCGCCGGCCAGCCCGTCCACGACACCGGCCGCGTAGATCACCGGCAGGATCGGATCGGCCAGGATCGCGTTGATACCCAGCGCCAGGAACGCCAGCCCGGCCGCGGTCCGCGACCACTGCATCACCGTGCGCCGGTCGAACCGGTCGGCGATCACCCCGCCCGCCAGGCTTCCCGCGAACAGGGCGACCGCCATCGTGGTCGATACTCCGGCCACGTGCAGGCTCGACCCGGTGAGGTCGTAGACCTGCACCGGCAGGGCCACCATGAGCAGCCCGATGCCGAGCACGGAGATCAGCCGCGCGCCGAAGGCACAGCGGAACCGCCGGCTCTCCCGCAACGGGGAGATATCGATGAGGAGGCCGGCGGTGGCTGTCACTTGAACTGCTCCTGGATCAGGTCGAGGGTGTTCATGACGCCGCGGTAATCCGGCCGGTAGCTGGTGGCCGGCAGTTCGTAGACCTTCTTGTCCTTGAACGCGGGCAGCTGCGCGAACATCGGGTCCTTGGCCAGATCGGCCGCGCTCTTGGCACCGCTGAGCGGAACCACGATCACCACGGGCTGGTCGACGACCTTGGTCAGCAGCTCGGGGCTGAAGTTGAACCAGTCGGCGGAGGGGTTGATCTCGGGGTTACCGGCCTTGGCGACAACCTGGTCGTCGGCCTTGAAACCCAGCTCGGCCAGCAGCGTCGGCAGAGCGGCGTTCGGCAGGACCATCTTCGGCTTACCGTCGGCCGCGGACTGGAAGTAGCCGATCTGCTGCGCGGGCGCCTTGACCGTCTCGGCGACCTGCTTGAACTTATCGTCGTAGGCACCGATCAGCTCGCCGACCTTATCGCCCTTGCCGACCACATCGGCGAGCAGTTTCAGCTGATCCTGCCAGCCGGTGACGTCACCGGGCACCAGCACGGTCGGCGCGATGGCACTGAGCTGATCGTAGGCGTCGGTCGACTGTTTGGCCGGGAAACCCTGGCCACCACCGATGATCAGGTCGGGCTGCATCGAGGCGACGAACTCCACGTTCACGCTCTGCCCGATCGGCACCACCTGGGTGCCCTGTTCGGTCGCGTCGGCCTCCCACGTGGGCGGGAACTTGCCGCTGCGGTCGGTCACGCCGAGCACCCGGGTGTCCGCCGCGACCACCGGAACGTCGAGGTCGTAGAGGTAACCGGCGAGCGCGCCGTTGAGCACCACGACCCGCTGCGGGTTCGCCGGCACCTCGATGGTGCCCTTCTGGGTCTGGATCGGCCGGGTCCCGGATTCCGCGGCCGGCTCGGCATCGGAGCTACAGCCCGCGACCGCGACGACCGCGACGAACAGGCCGACTACGGCACGTAGCCAGGCCGCGAAGCGGCTGTGGGATAACAGCGACATAGGTGTTTCACTTTCTTTCTCGAACCACCGGGGCACCGGATGATGCCGCGGCAGAGTCTGTGGGGCGCACGGGTCAGGTCCGCAGCGCCGGATCGGTATCGAGCAGCGCGGCGACCTCGGCCCATCCGGCGTCGGAGACGATCCCGAAATGGGTGTAGGGCAACCGGCGCGGGATGATCCGGGCGCCGGCGGCGCGCCACCCGGCCAGCTGGGCCGCGACGCGCGGTGCGTCGTCCTCCGCGCCGGGGTCGGCGGCGTAGAGCGCCACCGGGCCGGAATACCGCGGGGCCGTGGATTTCGTGACCATGTGCAGGAGTTCACCGGCGGCGCCGCGGACGAGCGCGGCCAGATCCGGTGCGTCGTCGGGCAGTTCCGGCAGCAGGGCGTCCAACCGGGCGGGGTCGGCGAGGGCCTCGGCCGCCTGTTCGGCCAAGTTCGCCAGCGGATGCGAATCGACCAGGCCCGCGAACGCGACCTCGGCGCCGGCCGCGGTGAGCTGCGCCGCCATCGCGTGCACGATATTGCCGCCGAGCGAATAACCCAGCAGGTGATACGGGCCCTCGGGCTGGATTTCGCGCACGGTCGCCACATAACGCGCGGCCAGTTCGTCGATGGTGGTTGCCCCGGAATCCTCGCCACGCAGCGCGGGCAATTGCAATCCGATCAGCGGGCGGTCGGCACGCAAACGCCGGGCCAGCGGAGCGAACTGCCACGCGGTCCCGCCCACCGGATGCACGCAGAACAGGGGTTCGGCGCTACCGCGGTCACGCACGCGCAGGACATGATCGAGACGGCGGCCGAGCATCGCGATTTCCTCGGACACCGGCTCCGGCGCCGCCGATGCGGCCGGCACCGATTCCGGCGCCGCCGAACGCCGGTCGAGGGAATCGGTCCCGGCGGGCGGGGCGGCCCCTTCGATCCGCGCCGTGAGCGCCCGCACGGTGGGCGCCTCGAACACGTCGTCGACCACGACCTGGTATCCGGCTCGCCGCAACCGCCCGACCAACCGGACCGCGGTGAGTGAATGCCCGCCGGCGGCGAAGAAATCATCGTCGTACCCGATCGCGGGGATACCGAGCACGGCGGCCATCGCAGCGGTGACAGCCTCGGCCACGCCCCGCATACGCGAGGCCGCCGAAGACCTGTCCTGCCCTGGTAGCGGCCCACGTGAACCGGCCGACGCGACCGCGTTCCCGGCCGATCCGCCCGGGCCCGGCGCTGAACCGGCGAGGCCGGCCGGCGCTCCTGACCCCGCCGAACCGCCCGGGCCGATCGGAGCGCCCGGCCCCACCGTCGAGCCGGCGGCACCTGTTGTCGTCGCGACCGCGGTCGTGCTGCCGCGACCGGCCGGTATACCCGGCTCCACATCCGATCTCCCCTGACCGACCGCGCCGACCGTCCCCACAGTGGACCCGTCGGGACATACTGTCGCCGGCGCCACGGCCGGTCCGCCGGAGCCGGCCGGACCGCCGGCAACTCCCGCCGGACCGCCCAGGGTCACCGCGTCAGCGATGGCGGCCGCGTCCACCGGATACTCAGGGACCGGCAGCGCCTTGCGATCCAGTTTGTCGCTGATCGTCATGGGGATCTCGTCGAGTTCCACGAAGGCCGCGGGAATCATGTACGACGGCAGCACGTCACGCAGCGCGGCCCGGAGCGCCTCGGGGTCCACAGTGGCCCCGGAACGCGCCCGCAGGTAGGCCACCAGGCGTTGATCGCCGGGAATGTCCTCGCGGAGGATCACCGCGACCTGGGCGATCTCGGGGCGGCGCAGGATCGCCGATTCGATATCGCCGAGTTCTATCCGCTGTCCGCGCAGTTTGATCTGGCTGTCGGTGCGGCCGATGTAGTCCAGTTCGCCGTTACCGCCCCAGCGCACGAGATCACCCGTGCGGTACATGAGTTCACCGTTCCCGGCGGGGTCGGCGACGAAGGTCCGCGCGGTGCGCGCCGGTTCGTGCAGGTAACCGCGGGCGAGTTGCACACCCGTCAGATAGAGCTCGCCGACCGTACCGAACGGCACCGGCCGCAACCGCTCGTCGAGCACCCGCACCCCGGCTCCGCCGGGCGGGCGGCCGATCGGGACCGTGTCCTGATCGGTGTCGTCGGTGACGTGGTAGGTGATGCAGACCGCGGCCTCGGTGGGCCCGTACAGGTTGTTCACCTTGGTACCGGTCGCTTGCCGGAACCGCTGCGCGGTGGCCGGGGGCAGCGGTTCGCCGCCGGTGAAGACGCAACGCAGCGCGGAACAGCCGGACAGGTAGCTTTCCTCGGCCATGGTGGTGAGCATGGAGGAGGTCATCTGGACGGCGGTCACGCGTTCGTCGGCCATGAGCTGCGCCTGGTAGTAGGGGTCGCGGTGGCCGTTCGGGCGGGCCAGCACGATCCGGGCGCCCACCAGCAGCGGCAGATAGATCTCCAGCAGCGAGGCGTCGAAGGTCGCCGGGGTGCGGTACAGCATGGTGTCGCCCACGCCGAACCGGTGCTGTTCCTGCAACCAGGCGAAGGTGTTCACGATGGCGGCGTGGCTTACCGCGACACCCTTGGGCACACCGGTGGATCCCGAGGTGAACAGCAGGTACGCGGCGTTGTCCGGGCGCAACGGCGCGAGGCGGTCGGCGTCGGTCAGTGGTCCGGTCGCGAACCCGGCCAGGTCCAGGGTGTCGGTGGCGACGACGGGCGCCCGCCCGGTCGTGAAATCGTCCGCGCTCGTGGTCAATACCAGCGCCGGGCGTGCGGTCGCGAGGATCGTATCCACTCGTTCGGCGGGCTGGCCCGGATCCACCGGCAGATAGACACCGCCCGCACGGCTGATCGCATGTGCCGCGATCACCGCGTCCGCGCAGCGCCGCATCGCGACCACCACCACGGTCTCCGGACCGATGTCCCGGGAAACCAGCCAGCGGGCGAGCCGGTCGGCGCGCGCACCGAATTCGCGGTAGCCGATCGTCACCCCGTCGGCGGTCACCGCCGGCGATTCGGGGTCGATTTCCGCTGCGGTGGTCCAGTCGGCCAGTGTCGCACCGTGTGTGTCCGGGTGCCGGGTCTCGTCGAGGACCGCGCGCACGGTGGCCGACGGGTCGGCCACCAGCGCGGTGAGCACCGCCCCGAGCCGCGCCGCCATCCGCTGTGCGGGCGCCTCCTCGACCGCGCCCGGTGCGTAGTGCAGCATCAGACGGAAGCTGTCGCCGGGCAGGGCCGTCACGGTCACCGGATAGTGGGTGAGGCTGTGCA
This sequence comes from Nocardia sp. CA-290969, assembly GCF_050936135.1. Lineage (NCBI taxonomy): Bacteria > Bacillati > Actinomycetota > Actinomycetes > Mycobacteriales > Nocardiaceae > Nocardia > Nocardia sp. CA-290969. Next base: position 4,835,318 of record NZ_JBNJNJ010000001.1, read on the forward strand.
CGGCGACGTCGGCCACACCGACCTCGTGCGTGTCCTTCGGCCCCACACCGGTTTTCGGGAAGTTCTCGTAGACAACCAGGGTGTCGAAGAGCTGTCCGACCCCCGCGGCGCGTTCCACGGTGGAAAGCCCGAGATACCCCTGGTTCTGCAGTTCCAGTGCGGTCCGCTGGAAATCGGCGAATTGTTCGGCCACCGGCCGCGCGGGATCGAGGGTCATCCGCATCGGGACGGTATTGCTGAACAACCCGACCATTCCGCCCACACCGGGCAGATCGGCGGGCCGGCCCGAAACCACCGCGCCGAACACGACGTCGGTGCGACCGAGTTGTTCGGCCAGCACCATCGACCACGCGCCCTGCAACAAGGTGTTCATGGTGAGCCCGTGCGCCCGGCCGAAGGTCTCGAGCGCGGCCGCGGTCTCCTCCGCCAGCGGTACCCGCAACCCGACCGCCGCCGCACGCGGACCGGGCGCGCCGATCAGGCCGGGCGCCTCCAGCTCCGCCAGGTACTCACCCCAGCGCCGGGTCTCGGCGGCGGTGTCGCGGGCGGCGAGCCACGCCAGATACGTGCCGTAGTAACCCGGTTCGGGCAGTTCCTCACCGTGGTAGCGGGCGAGCATCTCGCGCAGCACGATCGGCACCGACCAGCCGTCGGCCAGCAGATGATGAGCGGTGAGCACCAGCCGGTGCACGGTATCGGACAGCCGGATCAGCAGGGCGCGCAGCAGCGGCGGAGCGCCGATATCGAACAGTTCCGCGCCCGCCTCTTTCTCCAGTGCCAGGGCGCGGTCGGCGGCGTCCGGCCGGTCGCGCAGATCCGCCACCCGCCACGCGACCCGTGGATCGCGAGGGATCACCTGAACGGGCTGATCGGCCTGGTCGTAGCGGAACGCGGCACCCAGGTTCGGGTGCCGGCGCAGCACGTCCGCGAACGCGGCCGCCAACCGGTCCGGATCCACCGGGCCGGCGAGTTCGAAACGGGCGGTGAGGGTGTAGACATCGGCGGCACCGTCACGCAGCGCGTGGAACAGCAGACCTTCCTGCAACGGCGACAGCGGCAGCACATCGGCGATCGGCCCGTGCGCGGCGGCCAGTTCCGCGAGATTGCCCGAGGGCAGGGCGATCGTCACGGATTCGGCACGCGGCAGCGGCTCCGGACCGGCTTGCGCCGAAACCGCCACGGGCTCGGCCGCGGCGGCCAGATCGGCGAGACTGCGGCGGGTCAGCAGATCCTGCGGCGCGAGCACGTAACCGCGTTCCCGCAACCGGGCACAGACACCGATCGCGGTGATGCTGTCGCCGCCCGCACCGAAGAAATCGTCGTCGATATCGACATTGTCGCTGTCACGACCGAGCAATTCGGCCACCACCTCGCCGAACGCACGTTCGGCCGGTGTCACCGGCGGCCGTCCACCCGAGGTTTCCACCGGATCGGGCAGCGCGGGCCGGTCGACCTTGCCGTTCACCGTCCACGGAAGTTCGCCGAGCACGACGATCCGGGCCGGCACCATCGGATCGGGCACCAGTTCGGCCAGCCGGTTGCGTAGCCGGGCGCCGAGGTCCGCGGACCCGTCCGCCGAGTCGACCGCGGCGTCCTCGGTGGCCACCACATACCCGATCAGACTCGGCCGCCCACCGAGCTCGCGGATATCCGCGGCCGCCGCCAGCACCTCGGGCAGTCCGCTCAACGCGGCCTCCACCTCGCCGATTTCGATGCGGTGCCCGCGAATCTTGACCTGCGCGTCGGCCCGCCCCGAATAGAAGTAGCCCTGCCCCGGCACCCAGCGCGCCAGATCGCCGGTGCGATACATCCGCGCGCCGGGCGGACCGAACGGGTCGGCCACGAAACGCTGCGCACTGACACCGGGCCGGCCCAGATACCCCTGCGCGATCCCGGCACCCGCCAGATACAACTCCCCCGGCTGCCCGTCCGCGACCACCTGTAAACCGTTGTCCAGCAGGTACGCCCGCACACCCGGCAGCGGTACACCGATATGCGGATCGGTCCCGCGCACGGGCGCGCCGATGGCATCGACGGTGGCCTCGGTGGGCCCGTACAAGTTGACCGCGACGATTCCGGCGTCCTGCACCTGCTGCCACAGGTCCGGCGGGCAGGCTTCGCCACCCAGCACCAGCAGCCGCGGCGCCACGTCCGCCAGACCGTGGGCGAACAGCGCGGCGGCCAGCGTGGGGGTGCCGTCGACCACCTCGATCCCGTCCGCGCCGAACGCCGCCACCAGCGCGGCGGGGTCGCGACGGAGCGTGCTGTCGTACAGCTGGATCCGGTGCCCGTCGAGCAGCCACAGCAGCGGGTCGAGCGCGGCGTCGAACGCGAAGGACGTGGTGTGCGCGATCGCCAGCCGGCGGCCGCCGGCGCGATCGACGGTTTCGGCGTAGATCCCGGACCGGTGCCCGGCGAGCAGTTGCGCAAGTGCGGTGTGGTCGATCACCACACCCTTGGGCGTGCCGGTGGAGCCGGAGGTGTACAGCACGTAGGCGGGATGGTCTCCACGGACGGCAACCCCTTCCGGCGGGGTTTCCGGGTAGTCGCGCAGTGCGGCGGCGACCTGTTCGTCGTCGAGCGCGACGACCCGGCCCGCGAGTTCGCCCGCCAAGGCGTGGTCGGTGAGCACGAGTACCGGCGCCGCGTCGTCGGCCATCGTCTGCAACCGGGCCACGGGATGTTCCGGGTCCAGCGGCAGATAGGTCGCGCCCGCGCGCCACACCGCCAGCAGCGCCACCACCAGATCCGCGGTGCGCGGTAACGCCACACCCACCGGATCACCGGTGCGCACACCCTGATCGCGCAGGTACCGGGCCAGCCGATTCACCCGCGCCCCGAGTTCGGCCGCGGTGTAGCGGTGTTCGCCGGCCACCAGCACTGTCTCGCCGGCGTGTTCGGCGACCATCCGGTCCAGCGCCGCCGGAATCAGTTCGGTTCCGGCCGCGGCCGCGGGCCCCGGCCGTTCCGCGAGCAGCCGGCCGCGATCGGCCCGGTCGAGCAGTTCCAGCGCGCCGACCGGCACCTTGTCCAGTTCGGTGAACGCCTCGATGACCCGCACCAGCCCCGCCATCCGGCGGTAGGCGGTCTCCGGATCGTTGGTGCGCGCATCGCATTCGAAGTTCAGCAGCACGGATTTATCGGGTAGCGGGGTCACCACCAGCCCCAGATCCTCCGGTGGCCCGCCGGCGATATTGCGCAGCACGCCCTTGGCGCCGTCGAAATCCAGTGCGAAATCGAAGACCTTCAGGTTGATCCCGATCCCGTGCAGCAGTTCGCCCGCACCGAAACCGCGCAGATCGCGGGCCAGATCGGCACCGCTGTAGCGCTGATGCTTCCGCATCTCCCGCAACGTTTCCGCGACCCGCACCCCGAGTTCGCCGACCGTCTCGTGCGCGTGCACGGCCAGCCGCAGCGGCAGGACGTTCACCGCCATCGCCGGAGTGCTCAGCGCGACCCGCCCGACCCGGCCCATCATCAGCATCGACAGCACCACATCCGAGGTGCCCAGCAGCCGTTGCAGATACGCCGCGTAGCAGGCGATCAGCCCGTCCGCCCAGGTGATCCGGTAGCGCTCGGTGCAATGCTTGAGCCGGTCGAGGGTGGCGACCGGCAGAATCGCCTCCGCGCGGATCGTCCGCTCCACCGCGCCGCCGAGCGCGGTACCGCGCCCGTCCAGCGACGGTGCGGGACTGAGCTGTTCCTGCCAATAGTCCTGGTCGGCGGTGAACTGTTCACTCTCCCGGTAGGCCTGTTCGTCGGCCACCAGATCGGCGATGCTCCCGAAGGTCGCCTTCGGCGCTTCGGTGCCCCGGCGCAGTGCCGTGTAGTGCGCGGCCACCCGCCGCGAGAGCAGCGCCGCACTGTATCCGTCGACGATCAGGTGGTGATACAGCTGCACACACCACACTTCGCATTCGGTGAGCCGGATCAGCGTGTAGTTGTAGAGTCGCCGGTCGACCATCCCCCGGCACCGCTGCGCGGCTTCGTGCCGTTCCAGCGCGACGGCCTCGTGTGCGAGCGATACCGGATCCGCGGCGCCACGCAGATCGATCATCGGCCGCAGCACCGCCGGTTCGTTGCCGACGAATTGCCGGGGGCCCGAATCGGTATCACGGAACCGCAGCCGCATGTTCTCGGCCTCGGCGACGGTGCGCCGGATGGCCTCGGCCAGCAACTCGACGTCGATCGGTTCCGCGCCGGATATTTCGAGAACCTCGCCGACCAGGTAGCGGCCGGATTCCGGATCGAACTGCTGTGCGTTCCAGATTCCCAGCTGGGGGCCGGTGAGCGGCAATCCTGGATCGCTGACCATCGACGCGTTCTGCACTGCCGCCGGCACGGCAACTCCCTTCGCTGTGAACCACTTTCGCCTGTCGCGCTGCCCGGTGGAACCCCGCGGCGCGACACACGATCACAGTTGAGGTTAGCCTAACCTTTACTAAAGTAAAACATCTTGATTGTAGTAAGACCTAGTGCTCCCGACCGGCGTTCAGTGCACCCGCACAGCGTTCACACCCAGCGGAACCACCAGCGGCGAACCCGTTTCCGGATCGCCTATCACCCGACAGCCCAGGTCGAAGACCTTCTGCACCAATTCCGCGGTCACGATCTCGCGCGGCGGCCCGGCCGCGACCACCGCGCCGTCGCGCATCGCGATCAGGTGATCGGCATAACGGAACGCATGGTTCAGATCGTGCAGCACCGCGACCACCGTCCGGCCGGTCTCCCGGTTCAGTTCCCGGCACAGGTCCAGCAGTTGGATCTGGTGCGCGATATCGAGAAACGTGGTCGGCTCGTCGAGCAGCACGATCGGGGTCTCCTGGGCCAGCACCATCGCGATCCACACCCGCTGCCGCTGCCCGCCCGACAGTTCGTCGACCAGCCGCCCGGACAACTCGGTCACCCCCGTGGCGGCCATGGCCGCGGCCACCGCCTCCTCGTCGTGCCGCGACCACTGCCGGATCAGCGACTGATGCGGATACCGGCCGCGGGCCACCAGATCGGCGACCCGGATTCCCTCGGGCGCGGTGGAGGTCTGCGGTAGCAGGCCGATCCGGCGGGCCACCTCCTTGGCGGGAAAGGAGCCGATCGCCTTTCCGTCCAGCAGCACCGTGCCGGATTCCGGCGCCAGCAGCCGCGAGAGCGCCCGCAGCAGTGTCGATTTACCGCAGGCGTTGGGTCCGATGATGGCGGTGAAGGTGCCGTCGGGGATATCGACGGTGAGTTCGTCGCTGATCACCCGGTTGCGGTAGCCCAGCCGTAGCCGGTCGGCCCGCAACCGGGCGGCCGCGCCGTCGGTCTGCACGCCCGCGTTGTGCTCGATCTTTTCGTCCACGAAAGTTCCCTCAGTTCCGTCGAGCCTCGACCACCAGCAGGTAGGCCAGATACGCGCCACCGACCGACGCCGTCACCACACCGACCGGCACGGTGGTCGGCGCGAACGCGCGGCGGGAGATCCAATCACACAGCGCCAGCAGGAACGCCCCCATCGCCGCCGCGGGCAGCAGCGCGGTCGTCGGCGTCCGGGCCAGGCGGCGGCCCAGCTGCGGGGCCGCCAGCGCGACGAAGGCGATCGGCCCCGCGACCGCCGTCCCGACGGCGGTGAAGGCGACACTCAGCACCGTGAGCACCACTCGCGCCCGCCCCACCCGGACCCCGAGGGCCTGCGCGGCGTCGTCCCCCAGTTCCAGGATCTGCAACTGACGCGCCGCGGGCACCACCGCGATCGCGAGCAGGACGAGAACCACCAGCGCGGGCGTGATCTCGGCCCAGGTCAGGCCGTCCAGCGTGCCGACCCCCCAAGCGGCGGCCGACATGGCGGCGTCGAGGTCGGCGCGCAGGATGAGCCAGGTATTGACCGCGGCCAGCATCGCGCCGATACCGATACCGACGATCACCAGCCGGAACCCCTTGACGTTCTGCCGGAACGCGAGCACGAAGATCGCCAGCGCGGTGGCCAGCCCGCCGCCCACGGCACCCGCGGCCGTGGCGTAGTACCCGCCGCCGGCCAGGATGACCAGCAGCGCACCGGTGTACGCACCGGAGTTGAATCCGACGATATCGGGGCTGCCCAGCGGGTTGCGGGTCACCGATTGCAGGATCGCACCGCTGATTCCCAGTGCCGCGCCGAGCACCAGCGCCATCAGCACCCGCGGGAACCGCCATTCCCACACCACGAGTTCGTCGCCGCCGACCCCGCTGCCGAGCAGCGCCCGCAGCACCCGGTCCGGCGGAATCGCGAAATCCCCCGACCCCAGTGCCACCAGCGAGACCGCGCAGGCCCCGACGACCAGCACCACCGACACCACCACACCGCGCACCCCGATCCGCGCGGTGAGGCCGCGCGCCCGCAGCACGCGGACGGTGCGGCCGAAATCCACGGCCGAATGGTTGCCGATCCGGGGCTGTTTCCGCACCGTGGTCACGACTGCCTCATCTCCGAGCGGCGGGCGAGCCAGATGAGCACCGGCGCGCCGAGGAACGCCGTGACCACGCCCGCGGAGAGCTCGTCCGGCGGAATCGCGACCCGGCCGAGCACATCGGCGAAGAGCACCAGCGCCGGCGCCAGGACCAGCGCATAGGCGACGATCCAGCGATAGTCCGGCCCGACGATCCAGCGCGCGATATGCGGTACCGCGAGCCCGACGAAGGTGATCGGCCCGACCGCCGCCGTGGCCGTCCCGCACAGCAGGATCAGGGCCAGGGCGGTGAACGTCCGGGTCCGTGTCACATGTACGCCGAGCGCGCGGGCCATATCGTCGCCGAGCGCCACCGCGTTCAGCGAACGCGCGGCGATCCCGGCGAAAACGATTCCGGCCACGATGAACGGTGTCGCGCCCGCGAGCACGTCGTAACCGCGGCCGGTCAGCGCGCCCGCGTCCCACTGCCGCATCTCGTCGAACGCATTCGCGTTCAGCAGGATCAGCCCCTTGGTGATACCGGTGAGCACGGCCGTCACCGCGACACCGGCCAGGGTGAGCCGGATCGGGTCGGTACCCCCGCGGCCGACGGTTCCCAGCCGGTACACCGCCACCGACACCACCGCCGCCCCGGCGAAACCGAACCACACATAGGAGGCGATACCACTGGCGCCCAAATACGCCACCGCGACCGCGATCGCGAAGGCCGCGCCGGCATTGATACCGAGCAGTCCGGGGTCGGCCAGTGGGTTGCGGGTGAGGCCCTGCATGAGGCAGCCCGCGATACCGAGCGCGCTGCCCGCGAGCAGGCCGAGCAGGGTGCGCGGCAGACGGTATTCGCTGATGATCAGATCATCCGGTGATCCGCTGGGCTCCCAGAGCGCAGAAAGGATCTCCGTGATCGGAATCTGCTTGACACCCACCGTCAGGCTGAGTATGCAGGCAAAAATCAGGAAGATTGCCGCAAGTAACCACCCCAACCACCTGCGGATCGAGACCTGAGTGTGATATTCATAGGACGAACCGGTCGTCATGACACGGTGCTACAAGAACTGTGCATCGAATCGTCCCTTCCCGGCACGTATGAGATACGTCACGGTCGTAGCTCACAATTTTTGTTAACTAACCTTTATAGTGAGCTGAGGCTAACCTAAGTACAACAGGCTAGCAACAGACTGTGCCGCAAGGCGCGGAGCCACCGGCCGTACCCGGCCGGGCTGCAAGAAGATAGACAGGATGAGGGATTTGATGGCGCAGTACTTCGTCACCTGATCGCCCAGGTATCGACGATCCGACACCACCGGTGGACTCTTCGTTCCCACCGGATTTCACCTGCGAGTACGCAGCACCCGGAACAAGGCATGCCTTCGGCTGCTCTCGTCCCGGGGATTCGTGCTGCCGTTTTCGCCGGCCACCGCGGCCACGACCGCCTCCGGCGATGCCTCGCGAGACCATGAGGGACACACGATGAATATCAAAGGGATTGCTGCCACCGCGGCGATGACGGCGGCGGTTATCGGCGTTGCCGGTGGAACGGCGAGCGCGGACACGTTCGTGCCGCTGCCCGGCGGTGAGAAGGCCGGCCCCGGCGGCAAGGTCACCCGCGTCAACGAGAGCGCGCTCATCTCGCCGTCGATGTCGGCCAACGGTGCCGGCCGCGTCGCGTGGCTGACCGCGCAGGTGCACGCGGACGTCACCGCCACCCCCGAGGGCGAAGCGGGTCCGTGGAAGGGCCCGACCAACGCGCCGGGTACCAACAACTCCTCCACCCACGGCGCCTCGCGGCTGAGCACCGGCTACATCGTCGGCTGCCAGGTCAGCATTGCCGAGAACGCGCTCTCCGCCGGTGTTTCCGCCAGCGTGGACACGACCTCCTTCGGTGGTAGCGGTTCCCTGAGCATCAAACTCGGCCCGGGCGAAGTGAAGTTCGTCCACATCGAGGGTGTCGACATCACCAAGCCCGGCCAGTACTGGGTCGACTACAAGGATGTCGAGATGAACATCGAGGGCTGCGCCGGCTACGCCCAGGCCCGGTCCTACTCGGTGCTCGAGATCATCGGTGACCACTATTCGAAGACCACCCTGTACGGAGCTCCGTTCAGCATCGGCTGACCTACGTCAGCACTGGTCGATCAATCCGTCGCTGAACGGAATATCTCTTCCGAGAGGGAAAATGTCATGTCTGTAGTGAAGAAGAGCGCCGTGCGTATCGCCAGCGTCGCCGCCGCGGCAGCCGCCGCCGTCGGCCTGTTCTCGACCGGCGCCGCCAACGCCGATACGTTCATCCCGCTGCCCGGCGCCGAACTGCACCACACCCTGCCCAACGGGCTGCAGGTCACCGCCCGGATCGCCAACGAGTCGGCGCTGATCAACCCGTCGATGGGTTCGACCCCGCTGCACCGCAACACCTGGGTCTCGGCCAGCGCGCAGGTCGAGGTGCACGGTAAGCACAAGGGCACCAAGATCACGCCCGGTTACGTCGTGGGCTGCCAGGTCGATATCAGCGGTGGCACCGGCCAGGGCGGCGCGGGTGCGGCGATGAAGGGCGAGAATCTCTCCGCCAACGCCAGCACGGGCGCGAACCTGACCCTGGGCCCCGGCCAGGCGACCTCGTTCCTGATCCTCGATATCGAGAAGCCGGACGTGTACGGCAACGAGGGCCACCAGTTCGCCACCAAGTTCACCGGCCCCAGCGGCTCGGTGACCTGGACCGACACCACCATCGGCCTCAACGGCTGCGCCGGTTACGCCCAGGCCCGCTCGTTCGTGCGGGTCGAGGTGAGCACCGATAACGGCATCTCCGAGTTCCGTGTCTGGGGCGCGCCCTTCAGCCTCGGCTGATTCGAGCCCGCTCACGCAGGTACCGAACGTAGCCCCGGCCTCTCCGGCCGGGGCTACGTTCGGCTCGTGACCGGTTGGCGGGTCCACCCGCCAGTGCCATCCGGCCCGGACCCGGTCGCCCTGCCGCCGTATAGGCTGACCCGTCTATGGCTATCGGCGCGACTCTGCACACCTTCGCTGTCCAGCTCTCCGACGTCGACCGCGGCGTCTACCAGGAGCTGGACCTGCGCCTGGCCCGGCATCCCTCGGAGACCGCGGAATTCCTGGTCACCCGGCTGCTGGCCTACTGCCTCGAATACGAGGAGGGGATCACGTTCAGCGACGGCGGGGTGTCCTCGGCCGACGAGCCCGCTGTCCTGGTCCGCGATCTCACCGGCCGGGTCACCGCATGGATCGAAGTGGGTGCCCCCGATGCCGACCGCGTCCACCGCGGCAGCAAACTCGCCGACCGGGTCGCCGTCTACACCCACCGCGACCCGGTGAAGGTTCTCGCCTCGCTGTCGGGCAAACGGATCCACCAGGCCGAGACCATCCCGCTCTACAGCGTCGACCGTGCCTTCGTCGACGCCGCGGCCGCCCGCTTGGAGCGACGCAACAATGCCACGCTCTCGGTGCTGGAACGACAGCTCTATCTCCAGCTGAACGGCACCGATCTCACGGCACCGATCGCCGAGCACCCCCTCGCCTGACGCGGCCGCACGGCCCCGGGCGCATGAGCGGGCAACTCCCACTGTCCGATGGTTCCGGTCACACTCCCGTCACGCCGGACCGGCTCGTCTCGTCTACCGAAGAGAAGAGCCGACCGGACGGAGAGAACCATGCCCGACCCGCAGCACACACAGGTAGTAGTCCTCGGCGGCGGTTACGCCGGGACCGTGGCGGTCAACCGCCTGCGGCGCCGCCCCGATATCGACATCACCCTGGTCAATCCCCGGGCGGAATTCGTCGAGCGGATCCGGTTACATCAGCTCGTCGCCGGAACCGGCAGCGCGACAGTCCCCTACAGTTCCCTACTCGGTGACGGCGTGCGGCTGGTCGTCGATACCGCCGTGCGTATCGATACCTCGGCCCGCGCTGTGGAACTGGCGGCCGGCGGCGCGCTGCCCTACGACTATCTCGTGTACGCCGTCGGCAGTACCGCCGGCGATACGGCGCCGGTACCCGGCGCGGCCGAATATGCCTATTCGGTGGCCGAGCTGGAGCAGGCGCACCGGTTGCGGGAAGCAATCGACGGTCTGCGGCCCGATACTCCGGTGACGGTGGTGGGCGCCGGTCTGACCGGTCTCGAAACCGCCACCGAGCTGGCCGAATCGGGGCGCCCGGTGCGCCTGCTCTGCGGCGGCCTCCTCGGACCGAGTCTGAGCGCGCCCGGCCGCCGGTCGGTCGCCCGCCGGCTCGCCCGCCTCGGTGTCGATGTGCGGGAATCCGCGGTGGTCGCCGAGGTGCGCGCCGATGCCGTGGTACTCGGCGACCGGACAGTCCTGCCGAGCCCGGTGACCATCTGGACTGCCGGATTCGGCGTCCCGGAGCTGGCCCGCGCGAGCGGATTGCACACCGATGCGCTGGGCCGGCTGATCACCGACGAGACCCTGACCAGCATCGACGACGACAGGGTGATCGCCGCCGGCGACGCCGCCGCCCCGTCCGGGCAGCCGTTGCGGATGAGCTGCCAGTCCGCGACCCCGCTGGGCGCTCAGGCCGCCGACACCGTGCTGAACCGGATCGCCGGGGCGCGGCCTACCCCGATCGATCAGGCCTTCATCGGTTCCTGTGTGAGCCTGGGACGCCGTGGCGCGATCGTGCAGGCGGCCCGGCGCGACGACACACCTGTCAATGTGTTCCTCGCCGGCCGGGTGGCGGCCGCGGTCAAGGAGACCATCTGCCGGAGCACGCTGTGGCAGATCCGCCGGGAGGCGGCGAAACCCGGTTCGGCCGTATGGCTGAAGGGCGGCCGTAAGGCGGTGGAGCCGGAATCGGTGACGTGAAACCGGCTCTGCGATCATGAGTGGCCGACCCGCACCCGACACATTCGAGGAACAGGACCCCGCCCGCCATGAAATCCGGTCTGTTCGCCGGACTCGCCACCGTCGATATCGCCTACCGGGTCGGCGCCTACCCGGCCGAGGACACCAAGACCCGGGCGGTGGACCAGTTCATCGGTGCGGGCGGCCCGGCGAGCAACGCGGCCGTCGCCTACGCGGCACTCGGCGGTGCACCCACCCTCGTCACGGCGGTCGGGCGGCATCGGCTCGCCGATCTGATCCACGGCGACCTGTCCGCCCATGGCGTGCGGATCGTCGACGTCCTGCCCGGCAGCGATCATCAGCCGCCCGTATCCTCCATCGTCGTCGCGGATTCGGCCGCAACGCGCACGATCGTCTCGATGGACGGCGACCGGATCACCGTCGAGTACGACCCCGGGCTTGCCGACCATCTGGCCGGCGCGGAATTCGTGCTGGTGGACGGGCATTATCCCGCCATGGCCGCAGGTCTCTGCGCGCAGGCACGGGCTCGCGGAATCCCGACCGTCCTGGATGCGGGCCGGTACCGCGAGACCCACGCCGCTCTTCTTCCGCACATCCGATCCGCGATCTGCTCGTCCGCATTCACACCACCGGGAATTACGCCCGGGGACGTCGAGGCCGTCATCGGCTTCCTGCGCGCCGCGGGGGTCGCGGATATCGCGGTGACACACGGAGCCGGACCCATCACCGGCGTCTCCGGCGACCGCGCTTTCCATATCGACGTACCGGCCGTCCCCGCGGTGGACACGCTCGGTGCGGGCGACATCCTGCACGGCGCGTACTGCTACTACGCGAGCGCGGGCCACGATTTCGTGGACGCCCTGACCCGCGCCGCGGCGGTGGCGAGTTTCTCCTGCCGGTTCTTCGGCACCCGGGAGTGGTGTTCGCGCCTCAGCGAACTACCCGGACGAGATACCGATCCCCCCGGGCCGTGAGGACGAGATCGGCGCGTCCGACGGTCGCGGCCACGAGCGCCGCGTTCGGCAAATCCGTGCCGGTGACCTTCGCTCGGGCCACGGCCGGCGGTTTCCCGCCGGCGAGATGCCGCTCGTACAGGCGCCGTTCGATCAGCTCGGTAGCGGCGTCCAGATACCAGCACTCGTCGAGCAACGAGCGCACCTCCCGCCAACCCGGTGCGTCCAGCAGCAGATAGTTGCCCTCGACCACGATGAGCCGGTGCCCGCGGAAAACGACACCGTCCGGCACGGGATCGTGAATCCCGCGGTCGTAGACCGGCCACCCGACCTCGGCGCCCACCCGTGCCGAACGCAGCTCGCCCAGTTTCGCCGTGAAGGCGCCCGGATCGAAAGACCCCGGTTCCCCTTTTGTTCCGAGTTCGCCCGCATTCGACAACTCCCGGTTCGTCCGATGGAATCCGTCCATCGGCGCGACCCCGGCAAGAGCGCCGGCCTTCCGGTTCAATGCCGCGCAGAGCGCTGCCGCCAGCGTGGACTTTCCCGCGCCCGGCGGTCCGGCCAGCCCCAAGACATACCGTCGCCCGGAATCGGTGCCGGCAGCCGTCCGCACCCGGTGCGCCAGATCGTCGATCGAGAGGCCGAGCCGGGCTCTCACCGGCTTGCCTCGCTCGCCGCCGGCCGCCGCGGAACGCGGACATCCGGCCCGACCGAACGGAGGAGGGCGGTGTCCAGCCACTGCTGGACCGCGCCCGTGGTGTGGGGCGTGCCGAGCGCTTCGGCGGTGAGCGCCCAATAGCGCGCGGCGGTGTGATCGGCGGCCGGGACACCGCGGGCCAGCGCGCGCCGGAATCCGGCGGTGTCACGGCGACCGCGGGCAATCGCGTGCGCCGCGACGTATCGGTCCAGTTCCGAGCCCGCTGCGGGCGGATCGCCGGCGGCGAGCCGGTGCGCCACCGCGGCATGGGCGGATGCCATCTCGTCGATCAACCCGCGTCTGTCCCGGATCTCCGGTTGCGCCGGGCCCCAGACCTGCCGGGAGAGCACTCGTGCCAGTGCGGGCGAGCGCACCAGCCGGCCGAGTTCGGCGAAGACGAGAACATGACGTGATGACGGCACCGCCGGCAGCCGCGGGATATCCATCTCGACGAAACCGTCGAACAGCGGCGCCGGCATTCCGGCCAGGATCCGCCGCCAGAAGTCGATGAGGTCCGTGCGCGCCGTGCCGCGATCGGCGACCGCCGCCAGTTCGGCGAGCACCAGCGGATCCTCGGCCTGCTCGACCGCGACCAGCAGCGCGCGCCGCCAGGACAGCGCATCGATGTCGGCTTCCACAGCGGCCCGTTCCGCCGCGACCACCTCCGGGACCGCGCGCACCCCGGCGAGTACATCGGAGATGGCGGCCAAGCCGAGGCCCAGCGCCCGCAACCGCCGCACGGTATGCAACCGTTCGAGGGCGTCCGGGGTGAACACGCGGTGGCCGCCGCTGGTGCGCTGCGTTGCCAGAATCCCTGCGTCGCAATAGAACCGGATGGTTCGCACCGGGAGGCCGGTGCGCCGGGACGCTTCCCCGATACTCACCGCATTCGAAGGATAAGTGAGGTAGGTCACAACTACTGGAACCTCCACCCGACTGGAGTTCCTACGCTACCGGAACCCTCGAATACAGGAGATCCGGATATGAACGACACCGAAGAACTCGTCTGGACGGCCGTGTCCGCCGAACGCACCGGCCTGGCCGACCTACTGGAAGGGCTGACCGAAGAACAGTGGAACCACCCGTCGTTGTGCGACGGCTGGCGAGTCCGCGATGTGGTCGCCCATATCCTGCTCACCTCCCAGGCAAAGCTCCCCTGGCTGCTGTGGCAGACGGCGCTGGCACGCGGCAGCATCACCCGGATGAATTTCGGCACCGCGATCCGCTACGCCGACAGCACGTCCCCCGCAGAACTGCTCGCCGAACTCCGCGCGATCGCGGGCCTGCAGCACAAGCCGATCGCCACCAACGCCGTCGACCGCCTGATGGACCTACTGGTCCACGGCCAGGACATCGCCGTCCCGCTGGGCATTCCCCGGGAGATGCCGATCGACTCCGCCCGCTGGTCGGCCGACCGCGTCTGGAACATGGGCTGGCCCTTCCACGCCCGCCGCACCCTCGCCGGCCACCGGCTGACCGCGACCGATACCCACTGGTCCGCGGGTTCGGGCACCCCGGTAGCCGCCCCGATCGCCGACCTCCTACTCCTTGTCACCGGCCGGAAAACACCAGCAAGCCTCTACCCGTAATCGCCTCGGGGCGCGGCCTCCGTGGCTGCTGCGTGGGTTGCGGCGATCGCGGCTTGGATCTGTGAAGCGAGGGTGACATTCCGCGCCTCACACGCCGGGGCATCCGTGTCGCAGGAATCCCGGCATTCGGTATCAGCCGGTCACGCCGACTATGAACTACGCCCGGTGCCGCGGAGAAACTGTTCGACCGTCGTATCGACCAATCCGTCGAGCATCCCCGGTTCGATGAAATCGCCGTTGACGAGCGAGGCGAGCCCCTGCATGGTCGCGAACAGTACGAGTCCGAGCTGCCGGGTATCGCCCGCAGGTAGAGCTCCCTGTTCCTGCCCCTCCACGACCAGATCGTTCATCAGCGAGAACGGCGCTTCGGCCGCGCGGGCGATCCGTTCCGCGCCCGGCCGGTGCTTACCGGTGTACATCAGCTCGAGGAGCGCGGCGTTCTCGGTCGCGAAGCGGGTGTAGGTGGCCATCGCGACCCGCAGGCGGTCCGGAAAATCGCCGCCGGCTTCCACGAGCGCGGCACGCAGCGCCGTATCCAACTGGGCGAAACCGGATTCCGCGAGCGCGTCGAGCAACGCCTGCCGGTCCGCGAAATGCCGGCGCGGCGCGGCATGACTGACGCCGATCTCCCGGGCCAGATCCCGCAGCGACAACTGGTCCGCGCCGCGTTCCCGCAGGCTGCGCCCGGCCGCGTCGAGCAGCGCGGTCCGGAGACTGCCGTGGTGATAGGGCCGTTCGGCGGACAGGTCGGGCATAGCGCCCACCCTAGCGAATCGACGTTTCCGTCGACAACATTGTTGCCATCGTCTACTTTGTAGACTATGACAACATTCTCCGCCTCCAGCGTTCCTTCCATGACAGATCGCACGGTCATCGTCACCGGCGCGAACAGCGGAATCGGCCGCGTCGCCGCCCGCGTTCTCGCCGCCCAGGGAGCCCGTGTCGTTCTCGCCGTACGCACCCTCGACAAGGGCCACGAAGCCGCCGCCTCGATGACGGGCAACGTGGAAGTCCAGCGGCTCGACCTGGCCGACCTCGCCTCGGTACGCGCCTTCGCCGAAAATTTCACCGGCCCCGTCGATATCCTGATCAACAACGCGGGCGTGATGATCCCGCCCCTCACCCGCACCGCGGACGGCTTCGAATTACAGTTCGGCACAAACCATCTGGGCCATTTCGCCCTCACCAACCTGCTGCTCCCGCAGATCCGGGAACGGGTCGTCACCGTGTCCTCGAACGGCCACAAAACCGGCTCGATCGATTTCGACGACCTCAACTGGGAGCGCAAACCGTACCGGGCGATGCCCGCCTACGCCCAGTCCAAACTGGCGAACCTGCTGTTCACCGCGGAACTCCACCGCAAACTCACCGGCGCCGGCTCTCCTGTCCGCGCCACCGCCGCCCATCCCGGCATGGCGGCCACCAACCTCCTGCGCTCCGGCAGCCGCGGTCTCGCGACCCGCCTCACCGAGAAGGCAGCCACCCTGTTCGCCCAGAGCGACGAAGCCGGCGCCCTGCCCACGCTCTACGCGGCGGTCGCCGATATCCCCGGCAACAGTTACGCGGGACCGAGCGGATTCATGGAGGGCCGCGGCGCTCCGAAGCTGGTCGGCCGGTCCGCCGAAGCCCGGGACGCCGCGACGGCACAGCGCCTTTGGGAAGTCTCGGAATCGTTGACAGGGGTCACGTTTCCACAGCACGCGCTCCGGTCGAACTGATCCGACGCCGAACCAACTCAGCGGCCCAGCCCATGGACCACCTCGGCGAACCGGTCCAGCCGTTGCAGCGCCGCGTCGCGCGGGAGGACAGGAACGATGCCGAGCAGAGTGCGATGAATGCCCAACTCCACGAGGCGCTCCAAGTCGCGAGGTTGTGGATCGAACAGTGTCGCGATCACCGGCACCGGTGGCCGGCCGTGGCGGTCGGCCAGCGACCGGAGTTCCCGAACACCCTTTTCGAGCTCGTCGAGCGGAATACCCACCGGGGCCAGCCAACCGTCGGCGTGATCGAGTATACGTTCGTGCGTGGACGGTCCCCAGCCACCGAGCCACACCGGCGGGCGCGGCTGCTGCACCGGTTTCGGCCACGAATACAGCGGATCGAAATCGACGAACCTCCCGTGGAATTCGGCCTGTTCCTCGGTCCAGATGGCGCTCATCGCCAGCAGTCGTTCCCGTTGTAGCGCCACGCGGGTGCGGGGGTCGGTGCCGTGGTTGCGCAGCTCCTCACGCAGCCAGCCGACGCCCACGCCCAGCTCGAACCGCCCGCCCGAGGCCAGGTCCAGGCTCGCCACCTCCTTGGCCAGGATGATCGGATCGCGCTGGACAGCCAAGGCCACGGCGGTGCCGATCCGGAGCCGCCGGGTCGCGGCCGCGGCGAACGACAGCGTGACGAACGGGTCGAGGTTGCGGTAGTAGTCCCGCGGAATCTCACCGCCACCGGGATACTCGGTGGCGACCGTGACCGGGATATGGGTGTGCTCGGCCACGAACAGCGATTCGAAACCGCGGTCTTCCACCGCTCGGGCAAGGTCGGCCGGGCCGATACTTTCATCGGATACGCCGGTGAAGATTCCGATATGCATGCGGCTACGGTAAACATTGACACCAATGACAATGTCAAGGTCGAGGTGAGCGGAATGCAGATCGGCGAACTGGCACAGCGCACCGGCAGCAGCACCCGCTCCCTGCGGTACTACGAGCGCCAGGGCCTGCTGTCGGCCACGCGCAGTGGCAACGGCTACCGCAGCTTCGACGACTCCGCGGTCGACACGGTGCTCCGCATCCGCGCCCTACTCGCCGCAGGTCTGTCCACCGACGTCATCCGCCGCATACTTCCCTGCACCCGCGGCGCGGTCCCACAACTCGAACCGTGCACCGAGGTCGTGGCGGTCCTGCACTCGGAGATAGCCCGGATGGACACGCTGGCCGCAAACCTGGCCCTCTCCCGCCGGCTCCTCGCCTCGATCCTGCTCGACTCCGGAATCCCGGACCCCGGCGACAATCGCCGGCAGCACGCACCTGCGTGACGGGACGCTCGCGAGGAGGGAATCTCCTACCGCAGAACGATTCTCGTCGGACCATATCTCCGTAGACTCACCACGATGACGGGCATCGACAAGCCGCTACCGAGCTACTTTCCCGGGTGGCTCGACCGGTTGGGCATACGACTGGTGAATCCTTGGATGCGCCGGGTCGCGCCGTGGCTTCCGGGTTACGCCGTCGTCGAGCACACGGGCCGCCGGACCGGCCGGTCCTACCTCACTCCGGTCGCCGCATTCCGCAGGGGCCGGGTGATGGCGGTGGTCCTGTTACACGGCGAGACCGACTGGGCGCGCAATGTCGTCGCCGCGGGAGGTGCCTCGCTGCGCTACCGCCGGACGACGATCATCGTGGGAAACCCCCGTGTCCTGCGTCCGCGCCGGGCTTCCGCGGACGTGCCGCGTATCGCACGGCTCGGCAACCGACTGGCCGGGATTCTCGTCTTCGATATCGAATGACCGACCGCCTCGGCGGTCCTATCCCACTCGCCGGTCGATACGGACACCGAAACGCGCGGCGAGGACACCGAGCAGCGCGCCTGCCACCGTGGGTGCCAGCACCAGACCCACCCACAACCAGCGGGTCGGCCACATCTTCCACGCCATCTCGCCGAACATCTGATCCGAGTCCGGTTCGTAACTCGCCCAATAGCAGCTGACCGTGTTCGGTCCGAGCCACCACCACACCGCGGTCATACCCACCGCCGCGAGCCCGCACAGCACACCGAGCACGGTCGCGGCGAGCACGGTGCTACGCATCGCCGGCCAATTGTTTCCGCTCATGAATCCCTTTCCGACGACCGTGGCGCCGGACCGACACCCACCGGCCGCTGCTGCCACCGGAACAGGTATCGGAGCCACGATCCGGACAGAACATCGCGACACCGCCCGCAGCGTTTCAACTATTCGCGGTTCCACTGCCATCCCACCGCGCACCAGGCAAGCTGAGCAGTATCGACGCGGACTACTCGGCGGCGCGACTGGTGAAGTCGAAGGATCCGCCGTCGATGCCCCAGGAGATGATCCGTTCGGGGCGAATTCGGATGATCGCGCGTTCCTGGGGCGGGAACGGCGGCTCCTCGTCGTCGAGCGCCTCGGCCGTGCCGCGCACCTCGATGCCGCGAATCACATAGGGCTCCAGGGAAACCTGCTGGTCGATGACGAACGACACCCGGCTGCCCGCCTCGACATTGCGGTACTTCCGGCTGCCACGCATCCGCATACCCCCGATGTCGATGGTGCCGTCGGGGTTCACCCGATAGCTGGTCGGGTTGTTCTGTACGACGCCGCCGGGCGACACCGTGGCCAGCCGGCCGATTCCGGCTTCCGCGAGGAACTGCTGCTCGTTGCTGGTGAAGGTCATGTCGATTACTCCTCGTGATCCGGTCGGAGGCGCCAAGTTCTGCCGCCTCCGTTTCTAGCATTGCTAGAAGCAAGAGCGACAGTAACATCCGTTCGCTACTTTGTCTAGCAACGCTAGTTCTCCGGCTGCGGGACAGCGAATCGTGCTCGAATCAGCAAGCGGCACAAGCCGGAATACAGCCGAAAGGTATGCGCCGGAGCAGCCGGCAAGCCGGGTGCAGGCGAACCCGGAATTGCGAGGGGCGCCTACCCTCGGAACGAGTTCTACGACAGGAGCCTCCCGATGGCGGAGCGACGTTATCTGCATCTGAACCTGGTGGCCAACGACCTCAACCTGCATCAGGGCGCCCACCGGTACGAACAGGCCCACGGTGTTCCCGAGCGCAGCACGTTCGAGCGTTTGCTCGAATACGGCAGATTCGGCGACGAGGGCCTGTTCACCGCATTGTTCGTCGGCGACATCCCGGGCATGCAGGGCTCCCCCGCCTTCGACGGCGGGCCGGCGGAACCCATCACCGCACTCACCGCGATCTCCCAGCACACTCGGTATGTCGGCCTGATCGCGACAGCGTCGACCACGTTCTACGACCCCTACAACCTGGCCCGGCTGCTCGCCTCGCTCGACCAGGTGTCCGACGGCCGCGCCGGATACAACGCGGTCACCTCGGTGATCGACCGCTTCGCCCAGAACTACAGCCTGCAAGACCATCTCTCGCGCGAAGCGCGCTATCACCGCGCCGACGAGTTCCTCCAGGTCCTGCGGGCCTTGTGGGACAACCGTTCCATGCGTCCCGATCCGAGTGGCCGCGCCCGCTTCCACGCCGAACCGATCAACCACGACGGCCCCCTCTTCAAGGTCACCGGACCACTCAACATCGCACCCAGCCGGCAGCAGCGCCCGCTCATCGCACAGGCCGGCGGTTCGGGCCCCGGTATCAAGGTCGCCGCCAAGCACGCCGAAATGGTGTTCACCAACTCCGCCACCCGCGCGAGCGCCGCCACCTACCGCCAGACACTGGACAAAGCCCTCATCGAAGAAGGCCGGCCACCCGGCACCGTCCCCGCCATCCCCGGCCTCATCCCCTACCTCGGCCGCACCACCGAAGAAGCCGAAGAGAAACTGCGGGAACTCGACAGCTACGTCGACTGGGCACCCCTCGCACCGGCCGCCCTGGGACAGTTCGGCCTCGAAATCCCCCTCGGCGATATAGACGACCCGTTCCCCACCCATCTGCTACCGCGCCCGGACGACGTCGAGCAGACGATCAAGAGCACCTTCGGCAACTACGTCGGCCTCTACAACTGGGCCCAGGAACACCCCGGCGCCACCGTCCGCGACGTCGTCGCCCAAGCAGTCGGCCGAGGCGGCGCCACCCACCGCAAATTCATCGGCACCTACGACGAACTGGTCGACGATTTCGCAACTTGGCACGAGGACGGCAACATCGGCGGCTTCAACCTCATGTTCTCCGCCGGATCGACAGCCATCCGAGAGTTCATCGACGAGGTAGTCCCCCGCCTCATCGACCGCGGAATCTACCCCAGCACCCCCACCGCCCTCCCCCTCCGCCAACGGTTCTGAACTCCCGTCATCGTCGAGCGCCGCCGGAAACCAACGACCTCGCCGGATAGAACGTCGCTCGTCCTCTGCCGATCGGGCCATGGGTTCGGGCCACACGATTGCCGCCACCAGCACGAAAAGCGGCAACCCGATCGCGACCACGAACCCCAGCGCGATCAACGCCCCGCGCTCTGCATCGACCACCGGGCGAAGGACAGCCGCGGTAGCACCGTCTCGACATCGGCGATATCCATGATCCTGTTCAACTCGAGCGGGCCGAGGTGATGCGGACCGGGCAGGACAACCGCATCCACGTCGGCGGCGCGAACCTGGTCGAACAGCGGGAGCACCGACGCTACGTCGGGCCAGATCACCAGGTAACCGAGGTGGCGCGCCAGACGTTGCACCTGTGCCCGATCCCACGCCGGTGAATTGCTCACGTCCAGATCTACATATCCGAGTGCGGTCGGCCGGTAACGCATCGGTATCCCCTGTCCCTCTGTCCCCGTGTGTCGTTGGCTGCACCCGCCGCCGGGGCACTGTGGTCGTCCCAGCGGCGGGGCTGCGTCTACCTTGACCTGCCGACCTGCGGCGAAACGACGACCGAGAAGACGTCAATACATACATATTTCAGGCGACATTCAGGCGTCCAACGCCTAGGCTTCGGCGCATGGCCACGACACCGAACACAGCGTTGCGCGCAGCCCGCAATGCCCGGCTGATGAGTCAGGACGATCTCGCTCGCGCCCTGCGCGAAGCCGGATGCGCCAGCGCGACAAAACGACTCGTCCAACGCTGGGAAGCCGGGAGAACCCTCAATCCTCGGCCCTCCCACGCCCGCGCATTGGAGAAAGTCATGGGTCTTCCGATCGAGACACTCGGGTTCGGTGCGGTCATGGCCGGCCGTAGCCTGTCCGGGCCGGACGACGGCCGCGACGTGGAATCCGCAATCGGCGATATCGAAGCCGGGCAGCACACGACGCCGGGCAGCGGATCCCTTTCCCGGCTTCCCGGTTCGTATTCCGGTGTGTGGCTTTCGCGGTACGAGTACTACTCGAGCGGCCGGGACGCGACATTCACGGCCGCCCACTACGTCGTGCTGCTGCAGCACGACAACCGGTTGACCGTGCGCAGTCTGCCCGGCTCCTCCCCCTCGTCCCTGGAAATGGATCTGACCGTGGACGGCCATGTGACAACCGGGACGTGGAGTGAACTCACCGCGCCGGACGGCTACTACCGCGGCGCCCGGTACCACGGGTCGATCCAGCTACTGATCGAGCTGACCGGCACCCGGATGGCCGGGAAGTGGGTCGGGTTCGGGAAGAATTTCGAAGTGAACACCGGGCCATGGGAATTGGTGCTGCAAAATCCCTCGACCTCGAAATCAGCAATCGACGCCTACAACAAGCCCCCGGAGTCGGATACTCAGCCGTAGCGTGGCTCATAACCGGCCGATGCCAGTTCGACTCGCTCGGCGAGCTCGGCACAGTCGACCGGTTGCGTCGTATCTACGAAAACGGTGGGCACGAGGCCGAGCGGTTCGGCTTGTTCAGCCCAGGTGTCCCAGTGATCGGTGAGGCGTTGCCGGTCTCGATAGAGATCCGGACGACGCCTCGCCATATATCGCTCTCTCGCCGTATCCGCCGGCACCTGACACCAGACCTCGACCACCCGGTCGGCCTGCGCCCGCCCGATGCCGATCTCCGCATATCGCAGGTCGCGGGGCTTGAACCACCATGAATCAATGACCACGGATTTCGGCAGCACCCGAGCGAGCGCCCAGACCGTATCCATGGCAACACCGCCGAGATCGGCGGCGATCTCCCGGTCATCCACATATGCCGCAAGCGCTTCCTTCAAAGCGTCTTTCGAGAGGAATTGCGCGTTCAGTGTCGCTGCCAGTGACCGGCCCAGAGTCGACTTGCCCGAGCCCGGGAGTCCGTTGACCAGGACCAGTAGCTTGTCCACCTGCCCATCATGACGGACCCGCGCCAGCGGACTCAGCCGAGTTGTGCGGGATGCAGCAGGAGCGGCGGACGAATCGACGCGTGGGCCCTACCATAGGCAGCGTTCTCATATCCGAAGAGATATACTAGGTAAATGGCTGTAGAACGTCTGCTCACGCAAGCTCGCGAAGCCGCAGGCCTGTCGCAGGCTGGGCTGGCCCAAGCGGCCGGAACATCCCAGCCCACGCTCTCCTCCTACGAGCGCGGTCAGAAGTCACCGACACTCGAGACCGCCGCCCGGATCGTTGGAGAAGCGGGCTTCGAATTCGCACTCACACCTAAGATCGACTTCGTCGAAGCCGGCACTATCCGTGGCCGCCCGATCTCGACCCCCACAGTTCTACCCCGGCTCGCGCCAGAAAAGGCTCTGGCGATGGTCGAGCTTCCTCTGCACCTGAACTGGTCCGACCGCGGGCGCCGCTACAACCTGCGCGACCGGCGCCAGCGCGCACGGGTGTACGAGATAGTGATCCGCGAAGGCGGGCCGGCCGACATTCTCGCCTATATCGATGGCGTTCTGCTCGTGGACATATGGAACGAACTCGTACTTCCACCCGCGATACGTGCCGCCTGGGAGCGAGTCATCATTGGTACCGGTCGCGCGGAACCGAGTGTGGCGTGACGAAAGGCAGTCGGCCACACAGCGCCACGGACCTGACGAAGTTCCAAATAGAGGTTGCTCGCGCCTTCTTCCAGTTGAAGGAATCGGTGGGGTTCGTCGTATCGGGTGGAGCGGCTCTGCTCGCCGCCGGGCTGATCACTCGCCCCACCGAAGACCTCGATCTGTTCACCCACGCACCGACCGATTCGGTTCTGCCGGCCAAGGAGTCCTTCCTTGAATCCGCTGGCGTACACGGCTGGGACGTCTCGGTGATCCGGGAATACCCGACGTTCTGTCGTCTCGTAGTCCTCGGCCGAGACGAGGAAGTTCTCGTCGACCTCGCCGTGGACTCGCCACCGGCGGATCCGCCGACGATGACAATCTTGGGGCCAACCTTGGCACCCCTGGAGTTGGCAGGTCGCAAGGTACTAGCGCTGTTCGGCCGAGCCGAAGCACGCGACTTCGCGGACGTCTACGCACTCGCCGAGCGTTTCGGCGCCGAGGCATTACTCGTTCAGGCCACTGAGCAAGACAGGGGATTCTCTCGGTCCCTATTTGCCGAGATGATCGCGACACTGGACAGGTTCACCGACGACGAAATCCCGGCGCCGCCGTCCGATCTCCGCAAGATACGCACATTCTTCGCCGACTGGGCTACGCAGATAACTGGAGACCACCCTTGAGAGAAAGGCCGACGCCGCCCGTCCTGTCCGCACCCAGGGACCGATTGCAGCGGACGCCCGGCCCGGCCATCATGGCGAACCTACGCCGACAGGCCACTATGCGCCGTATCCGCCGTCGATCCTCAGCACTGTGCCGGTGATGTAGGAGGCCTGCGGACTGGCGAGGAAGACAACGCCCGCGGCGATCTCCTCCGGCCTGCCGTAGCGTCCCATCGCCGTTGTCGGCAGGAACATGGATGCGGCCGGGCTGTCGGCGGGGTTCATCTCGGTGTCGACGAATCCGGACTGGATGATGTTGACCGTGATGCCCCGGTGGGCGAGATCGCGTGCTGCGCCGCGGCTGTAGCCCTCGAGGGCCGACTTGGTCCCCGCATAGTCGGTCATCCCGGGAAAACCTACCCGCGTTCCCACACCCGAGCTGATACTCACGATTCGCCCGCCCTCGGGCAACAGCGGGAACGCCGCCCGGATCGCGGCCACCACACTGGTGTAGTTGATGGCGAGCTGGCGGTCGAAGGCGGATTCGTCGGCGAGCTCGCTGTCGATCGGGACACCGACGGTGACGCCCGCATTGTTGACCAGAATGTCCAGCTTTCCGAACTGCTCGACCACGCTGTGGATCAGACCCGCCGCCTGCGTGGCATCCGCCTGGTCGGCCCGGAAGGCCGCCGCGCGCACTCCTTTTGCCTCCAGCTGGGCGACCACGGCCTCGGCCCGATCCGCCGAGGACGAGTAGCTGATCGCGACGTCGGCTCCTTCGTCGGCCAGCGCCAGCGCCGACGCCGCCCCTATCCCCCGCGATCCGCCGGTCACGATCGCCACCTTGTTGTCCAGCTTTCCCATGTGCTTCTCACTTCCCTAGACGCAACGACATTCTTGACCGTGCGGTCCACAATAGGGATGGTGGACCGCACGGTCAAGAATTAGTACCCTGGTCGCATGGCACGTCCGCGCGCGTTCGACGAGAAACAGGTGCTCAACGCCGTCCGGGAACAGTTCTGGGACGCCGGTTACGCCGCGACCTCACTGGAAGACCTGATGCGGGTCAGCGGGCTCGGCAAAGGCAGCCTCTATGCAGCGTTCGGCGACAAACGTCAACTCTTCCTCCGGGCACTGCACGGCTACACCGACGACAGCCATAACCATCTGCGGAAAGCCCTCACCGAGACCCCCCGGGCCGTTGACGCACTGCGGATGCTCCTCGAGGCACCGATCGACGACCCGACCGGGACCCGGCGTGGCTGCCTGATGGCCAACAGCACCTGCGAACTCGGTAACGCCGATCCAGAAGTCCTCGCCCACGCCCACCGCACCTACGAGACCTCCACCGCGCTGATCGCCGACTGCGTCGCCCGCGCCCAACGCGAGGGCGACCTACCGGCCGAAACGGATCCGATCGCACTGGCGCGGGCCCTCCTGGTCGCACAACAAGGCATCGTCTTCATGGGCCGGACCGGGTTGGACACGGCCACGCTCACCGCCACGGCACGATCACTCGCGACCCAACTCCTGCCCCGCGCGGACAGCGCAAGGACTGGTAGTCCATGAGTACGAGACGATCCGGTTTACCCTGGGCCCGTGGTGGTTCACGAGCAAGTGACCTGTTCGGTAATCCGTGGGTACCGGCCGCTGTTGCTGGATCTGCACATTCCCGATGGGGTCGAGCGGCCGCCGGTTGTGGTCTGGATCCACGGGGGCTCGTTCCATTCAGGTGTGGCCGGCCTGGTGACCGAAACGATCGAGTTCTTACGCACGCGGCTTTCCTCGATCTGAGGAATAAGGCAAAGCGGTGTTTGTGGGGCGGGTGGGGCTCGAACCCACGACCAATGGATTATGAGTTCAATCACTGTCAGCGGTGTACGCACCAGCAAAGAACCTGCTGATCAGAGAGCATTTGACCATAATCTATTGGTGTAAATCTCCTCTAAGAGACAGCGCCGAAATCCGCGCCAGGTCGGGTTCTCACAGCCCTGGCTTGGCGCCCTCTGAACGTAGTCACGGTCGCCGCCCGCCATTTGACACAGCAACTGGCGATGCGTTCGATGCGACGGGTCATGCCAAAGCACGGCCGTGCCCCATCTGGGCTCGGAGCCGAAGACGCCGGGACGATCAACAATGACGGCCGGAAATGTCCCGGCCTGAAGCGGCGCAAGCTACCGCACACGAGTAGGCGCGTCGACACTGTGGGTGAGCTCTTCCCAATGGCGCCCTTCGATCTTGCGGACGACATCGTTGATCACAGACGCAGTATTCTGAGCCTTGGCTTCGACTATCGTCGCCGTCCTGCCTTCGTCATCGGTTATTTCACGGGTCTTAGTAGCACCGGTTTGGGAGTCAACGGCCGCACCGGTGATTGCGATCCAGTGCTTGCGGTGCCGGTACCAGTCGATCTGCTTCAGACGTTTCGTGAATTCTTCCATGGTCAGTGCCGGCGTCTTGGGGTCCTCTCGCTGGGTCGCGTCCAGGTACGCCTGCCGAGCTTCTTCTGCAGTAGTGTGCTCGTCCTTGCTTGCAGCCCCGGGCCCGATCGGCGCCGACAGTGGACCGATCTTGTCGATTCGGACGTCGTGGTAAACGATGGCAAGGGCCTTCAAAGCAAACGGCCAACCATGCACATACAGTCGCCGATAAGTGTCAGTGCCTTTGGGGGTGTTCTCGACCCATTTGTCGCCGAACATATCCTGCAGTAGCAGCAGGAACTCGCGACAGTACGGCACAAAGTAGTCAACGTGGAAGCTTTTGATGTAGTGGGGCTTCGCGTTCCCTCGTGAGATCACGTTGAGGAGCATCTGATCCATCGTGGAAAGGTCCACGATCGTCTTGGTGGCTGTGACAGTGGCGCCTCCGCTGCGTCCGTCGCCGAGGCGATGCTCGAAGATGGTTCCTTCGATCGCGCGCGCACGCAGCTGCGCGAGGGCAGAGGAGCTATCCATCTGCGCCACGAGGTTCTTGTTCTTTTTCGAGCCTCGTCCATTACGGTCTGCGAAGCTCTGTTTCGCCGCCAGGTTGTCGACGTTGAGTTCGACCTCGAGGGTCGTGCCGAAGGAGTCTCGGCCTCCGGATTTTTCGGCTATGCCGGTGGCGAACGCTTGAAAGAGGGCCGCCGTCTGAGTCTGGCCATCGGACTGCAGTACTGGCCGCTTCGGCAAGAACAGCATTCCGTACAGAGCTCTGGGGTTGCTTTCGTCGTACGCTATGAAAACGGTATCGGCAAACGCGCTCTGCGGCTGCCATCCGCTGACGGTAGGCAGGTAGGCGACTCGGTCACCTCGGATAGCTTCAACGATGTACTGCTTGAAGTGGGCCAGATTGTCGCGTTTGGCGCCCTTGAAGTCCTGCTGAGTCTGGCGGTGAGCCTCCCGCATCTCCAGGGCATCGTAGTCGTCTGGAGGCGGCGCCGCCGGATCGTAGCGCACGATCTCCACGAACTGCCGCAGGGTCAGATGCATCGTTGCTGTGATTCGATAATCTTGCTCCGACCCCTTGAGCGCAAGGGTGACCCCGCGGATCATGTGGCGCTTGTCGAGTTCATGCAAGAACTCGTAGCGGTTTCCGTCGACGGCCTGCCGCTCGTCTGTGTTGGTCTGATAGCGAACGATCTTCATCCCCTTGTACTCAGGGTCCGAAGTGATTTCGTTCATGGAAACGAGTGTGGTTTGCGGGATCATCGGCATGCTCATGGCCAACTCCTAGAGGCTGTGGACTGGGGATGGCGCAAGTCGCGGTATCACCGGGACCGGCGCGATGGAAGGCGGCTCCGGCGGCACATATCCGCCGGCCCGCAGTTTGGCTGGGATCACCACCAATTCCAGTCCGAGATTGAGGTTCTCGACGGCTGCAATGATCTGAGGCCGGATCTCGAAGGCAGCGAGAACCCCTTTGACCTGCCGCTCCTGTTTCGCGGCGATCCGTTCCTGGGCCCAGTACGCCAGGGCTTGACCCAGTCCGTCGTAGCTGGCTACAAGTTTGAACTCCCAGACTCGCACCACATCAGTGCGGTCGATGGTGCGCATGTCGGCCCGGATCCCACTGCCCATGAAGGTGTGCTCGGTCTGAAGAAGCATCTCGTCCGGTCGGAACTCGTCCAACCGGGAGGCGTACAGATCCCGAACTGCGCACTCTCGCGCAAGGCCAACGGGAAGCGTCGGTGAACTCTTCATTCAACCCCCTTGTCTACCAGCAGAGTACACAACTCTTCGCGATGAGCAAGGGGATCTTGTCGAAAGCTATTCATATCTCGAAGATCTCGCTCGACATCTCGAAGGTGAGGCGGCAGGCCGACTGGTGCAGCCACCGTAAGCGGGTGCCCTCCCAAAGGAATCGGAGTAGCCGCCTGAACTGCTACACCATGGTCACGACGTCTGAACTGTCGGCAACTGCCAGCGGCAATCACACGCGAGCCCATGCCGCTCGGCTGATGCGGCGGGGAGCGGCAGGAGAGCGATGTGGTGATAACCGTTCCGAGGAGACCGCTTCAGTACACCCGAATGAGCCCCCAGACTAGCGGTGACGCCAGCATCTGTATGGCCGGATACGCTATCGCCACAGTGTCTTTCAGAGTATGGGGTGGATGGTGTCGCTTAAAGTGTTCCGGGCAACTGCGGAGGCTGTGCTCGATTTCCAGTCCGGCCAGGAGTTGGCCGAGGCGATCGCGCAGGCTACTGGGTTGAAGGCCGATGGTGCGCGCGCCCGCTCGTGGGTTGAGAGTGTTCCCGAACTCGCTCGAGTGCTGGTGGATGTCGGCCTGGGAATGATCGAGATGTTGGTGGAGTATCCGTTCCCTGGCGCTGGGCAGAAGCGCGCCGATGCCGTGCTCGCGGGTGTACACCCTCAGACCGGCGACGATAACTACGTCGTCGTCGAGTTGAAGCAGTGGGATGAAGCGTCGCTGGCTTACAACAGTGAGCACCTGGTCCGTGGCAGCCGCCTCATCGGCGATAACCTGCACCCCATCGAGCAGGTGCGCGGGTACTGCCGGTATATGGAGCACTACATCGCGGTATTGCATCATCGTCCGGAAGCACTCCACGGGGTCGCGTACCTGCACAATGCAACCCGAACCTCGGTCGGTGGCCTGTTTCTCATGACCCCCGACCGCCTCGGCAGACTGTTCACCGGCAGCGATCGGCAAGCCTTCGGCGAGTATCTGGCTGACCGGTTCGCCCCGAAGTCCGCAGCAGCCGCGGCCGATCGACTGCTTGCGAGCGAGAACAGGGAGCGAAAGCCGCTCTTGCAGGTCACAGCCAAAGAGCTGCCTGCCGCTACCGACCGTACGCTCCTCGACAACCAGCGACTTGCCTACGACACAGTGTTGAACCGGGTCGAAGCAGCCATCAGCGATCCCCGCAAGAGCGTGATCATTATTACCGGCGGCCCGGGAAGCGGAAAGACCATGGTCGCGGTGTCGCTGCTCGCCGAACTGCGGCGGCAGCAGCGTAGCGTCAGCTATGCCACTGGCTCGTCGTCCATCACGGAGACCATGCGCCGATACGCTGGCCGTGGTATTCCGAAAAAGGAATTGAACAATGTGTTCGCGTATTATCGCGACTTCGCCCGGGTCGAGCCCAACTCTCTCCAGGTCTTGCTCTGCGACGAAGCGCATAGGATTCGCGAGACTTCGACGCACCGGCGCCAGTCGCGGTTGTTGCGAACCAACCGCCCACAGGTCGATGAGCTCATGGCCGTCGCCCGCGTTCCTGTTTTTCTGCTCGACGAGTACCAGGTCGTGCGGCCCGACGAAGTTGGTCGCGTTCCCCACATCGAGGAGCACGCGGCGCGGGCCGGCTACCTGGTGCACAAGATCCCTCTCGAGGGGCAGTTTCGTTGCGGTGGCAGTGCCGAGTACGACGAGTGGGTGCTGCGCCTCCTCGGAATCCGAGTCGGTGGACCCACATCGTGGTCAGGACACGGCTTCGACATACGTGTGGCAGCATCCCCGCAGGAGATGGAAGACTTCCTCCGATCGAAGATCGAGGACGACGGTGCCACCGCCCGTATGACCGCGGGGTACTGCTGGCCTTGGAGTGCGCCGAACAACGACGGGTCACTGGTTCCCGATGTACAGATCGGAGACTGGCATCGCCCCTGGAACAAGAAGTCGCCCACGATCGGAGGTGAAGCGCCTCCGTCGACATTCTGGGCCAACGACCCGCGCGGCTTCGGGCAGATCGGGTGTATCTACACTGCTCAAGGCTACGAATATGACTGGGCGGGTGTCATTCTGGGTCCAGACATAGCCTACGACGGCCGCCGACTCCGAGTCCGCCGTGAACATACCGAAGACTCCGCACTGAAAAGCACCAAGAAGAAGGTTCTGCCTGATGAGACTGCAGAAGAACTGATCCGCAACGTCTACAAAGTCCTGCTCACACGCGCTATGAAGGGGGTCGTGCTTTACGCCTGCGACCCAGCTACCAACGAGTATCTCGCCACCCTGGTCAGCGGCGGTACGTAGATCGCAGCGCGATGCACTGGATACTGCGCCTGCCACGCTTCGATTAGGTGAGATCGAACAATGACGGCTCCGAAGAGCCGACCTCTACATGACGATGGCCGCCATCGACACCTTCGGGTTGCGCGTCGGCCAACTCCGCGGCGGTCAGGGTGGCAATAACGTGGTCGGCAGCCGCGCGATTGGCCGGGTCGGCGTCGATATCCCATTTGCGCCGCAATTCGCGTAGTTGATCGAGAAGGGGTCGGTCGTCGGTGTCGGCGATGATCTGCCCGACGCGGGCGGGGCTGAGGCTCATGAGGGTGGCGATCTGGCGGATGGTCATGCCGTCACGGTGAGCCCAGCGAATGGTCGTGTCGCGTTCCAGGCGGGCGGCTTCGTCACGGAAACCCGAGAGCGCCAACCGGTGTGAGGCGCGAGCACTTCTGTCCAGTTTTCTGGACACCGACCGGCCGCGGGAAGGCTTCGCGCAGGGCGGGTTCCGAGTGGCGTGCCCGGCGAGTGAGGCCAGGACGCGGTGTCGCCATTGGAAGGCGTAGCGGATGCAGTTGGCGCAGTTCTTGTGCCCGGTGCAGCCGGGCAGGACCGGGGAGCGGCGGGCGGCATAGGACCAAGCGAGGCTGTCGGAACTGGCGAGCATCGACCCATAGGCACCGAGGCCGGCGGTTTTGATACCGAATCCATGCAACCGGACCCCGGGCACCGCCGCAGTGAGCGCGGCGATGATCGCTGCGGCTTCGGTGGTGGCTTCACGCCGGCACACCGACCCCAACCCGACGGTCGGTTCGGCGGCCAGGTCCACGCCCTGTTCGGCATAGCGAGCCGCGCAGGCGAGGTAGTCGTCCAGTTGGTAGCCCTGCAGGACCGGGATGAACGGCAGATCCGGTGCCAGTGAGCGGAGTTCGAGGTAGTTGTCGACGGTGCGGCGCTGATGTTCGACCACTGACAGGCCGGTGCCGACGAAGGTGTTGGTGCCAATGCGGCCGCCCTGGATGATGATCGGCTCGCACATCCAGTCCTGCGGGGCCGCCCACACCAGCCCCCCGATCTCGTCGCGGTAGCGGCGCACCCGGGCGACATACTGGGCGGGTGTGGTCGTGGTCCAGGCACCGTAGTCCTTCAACTCGGTGAACCCACCAGAGTCCAGGGCCCATTCACCCCGGGCTCGGGGCAGGGTTTTGCGGTCGCGAAGGCGGCGGTCGCAGACGAACAGAGCTTCGGTGGTGGCAGTGAACCAACTCGGCTGATGGGTGCCCAAGAAGAATTTCATCGCCGCACTCTCCGTACCCGCAGGACCCCGATGACCACGCTGGCGATCACGACGCCGTAGGCCTTGCCCAGCACCTGGCCCGGCAGCAGGGCCAGTGACCCGAACGCGATCCACAGGAACAGCATCGAGTCCAGGACCGCACCCGCGATCCCGCCGAGCAGCACCGCCCGTGTCCATCGCGGCGCCAGCCAGGTGAAGATCACAAAATCGGCCAACTCGCTGACCGCGAACGCGACCGCCGAGGCCGTGGCCACCGCAGGGCTCGCTATCAGATAGGAAGCCAGGGCCCCGACTGCCAGCGCGGCCAGGGCGACCTGTTTCCCCCAGAGGTACTGCACCCCGTCACGCAGGACCAGCGCTGGGCCGACCACGAAGACACCGGCGGGGGCCATCAATCCGAATCCGACTGCCACGACCCCGACGTTTTCGACCAGCCAGTTGGCCGCGAGGACCGATCCGAGGTACGCGCCCAGCACAACCGCGGCAGAGCCTCGCTTCTCTGGTGGGAGGATCCCGAGTCGCAGCGGTCGGTCGGGGGCGGGAATTTGCGCGGCGTTCGTCATTATTTCCCCAGTTCAAAGGTGGACGTCCACCCAAATTTTATCATTACATACGGGTGGACGTCCACCATGGGATAATGGGATAATGCCTAGTCAGCACCGATTTCCGGTCATGACCGTTCGAGCGGACCCCGACCTACACGAGCGGTCGAAAGCAGCTGTTGCCGCGGTCGATTCGAACCTGAACGCTCACGTGGTGGCATTCCTTCGCTGGCTCGTGCACGACACCGACGAGTTGCCGACCCGGCCGGCGGAACCCCCATAGCGTGGCATACCCAGATCGGGCCCTGACCCAGTCGGCGCCGCCGCCGGTTCATGGGAGCTGATAGAACAAAGCGATGGCCATCCTTCAGCTCCAAACCCTAATCGCGCGCTTCGCCGCGGAACGAGAATGGGAGCGCTTTCATACGCCAAAGAACCTCGTGATGGCCCTGACCGGCGAAGTAGGTGAACTCTCAGAACTGTTCCAGTGGCTTACCGCCGAGGAAAGCGCGACCGTGATGCACCATCCGACGCGCCGGACACGGGTTGAGGAAGAAATCGCCGACGTCCTCATCTACCTGCTGAGGCTGGCCGACGTCTTGGACATCGATCTCGTGGCAGCTGTCGAGGCGAAGTTGCTTGCAAACGCAGAACGTTACCCGGTCGAAGAGAGCCGCGGCCGCGCCGTGAAACACTCCGACCTGAAGGACTTCCCGCTGAACAAGCCTCAGCAGGGATAACGCCGGAACCTGAGGATCTGCCGGTGGTCGTCTTAACCACCACGACTCGAACCAAGCCACCTCCCCCTAGTTGTGGTCCTACCACACATACCGCGGAACGCTACCGCTCCCGGCCCTGATTACTCGCCCACCAAGCCGCTCCCCTTGTGGTCCCCTTCCCCCGCTTTGCGGTCTCCTTCGCCTTCTCCTTCCGGTTTCCCATTCTCTGAATGCTTTTGTTTGGTGTTGGCTCTTGCCCTGCCCGGCCGACACTCTCTCTGATCAGCGTAGCCAGAGAGAGTGTCGGCCGGGCAGGGCAAGAGCCAACACCAAACGCCCCAGCTAGAAGCGATTTTCGCCGTGATCTGATGCGATTCTGATCCGACTCGCAGTCGGATCAGGTCCGAATCAAATCCGCATCAGGTCCGGATCACGAATTAGGATCAGCGTTCTCGGCGGTCGGATCCGTTCGGGGTCAGCGCATGGGCGGAGCACCACTGCCAGGTCTCGACCCAGCCCTTCCGGTCCGCGGTGGGGATGGCGAACCAGACCCACCCGATCCAGGCTCTGGTATTGCAGCCAGCCCAGGCGTGGAGAAGTCCGGGCACGGTGGCAGCGCTATCGAGGCCGGCCGACTTCGCACGCATCGACACGGCGTCGCGGCGGGGCACGGCCACAGCAGCGAGGACGACGTTCAGGTCCACCAGCACAGGGGACGGTGGATCGACGACGCGCCGCAGCGGGGCCGAGAAAGCATCGTTCCACTTTTCGAACATATTTTCGATTATGCTCGGCGGATGACCACGGTCGGCAACGTGGTACGGATCGGCGAGTCCAGTGACTCCGCATTCAAGGCGCAGGAAGTCGACCAAGACGAGGCGCACGCCGCGATCGAACCGACCAAAAAGGCTCCCGGGCGGCCCCCTTCCCCATGCCGCTGTCGGCCCTAATTATCTAGAAGTCCGACACCTAGCTTCCCACCCCAGAGGCGGCGAATCGCCATAGACGCAACCGAAGGGCTCGTCGACGCGTGACCGGCGAGCCCTTCGGTTGGCGATACCGCCTTACGCCGCTTCCGATGAGCCAGGGAGGGTGTAGCGCTCGGCGGCGAACTTCATGAACTCCGCAATGAGGTTTTCCTCCTCAGCCTCGAACGCCCGCAGCGTGACAGCGAGGTTCGTCGAGCGCCCCCGCGCAAGGGCCGCCTGGCGCTTGAGCTGGTCCTTGGGCGTCTTGAGCAGCTTGCCGTCACGCTCGACTGCCTGTTCGAGCTGGGCCCGGCTGAGGATAGTGGTCTCGTAGAAGCGACGGGGCGACAGCAGCAACGAGGGGCGCACCCAGTCCTTCGGCACAAGCAGCAGCGGCTTGCCCATTACATGGGGCAGAGTCACAGACTTCTGCGTCCATGCGCGGGCGTCGGGGTCCCATACCTGCCGGTTGATTGAGGTAACACCTTCTCCGACCGACTTGAACTGCGGGTAGGTGGCGACCATCTCCGCCGTGAACTCGGCCAACGGGCCGTAGATCAGCCGGGTCGTCAGATCGGAGGGAATGTCCTTGTCGATCCCCTTAACGAAGAGCGGGATGGCTTCGATCTCCCGCAGAAAGCCCACCCGAACCAGCAGATTCAGCTCGTTGATCAGGGCATCCCAGATCCAGCGGCCGACAATTTCCGAGCCGCCATGCCCGTTGATACCGCGTGCCGACATGCCGAGGCGAGTCTCCCTCGGCTCAACGAAGTGCTGCAGAAGATCGAGCCCACGACGCCAGTCAGCGGCCGACCCGGACAACACACATCCCGTGACCTCTTTGAAGAAGGTATCGGTGCAGTAGTTCGCCATGTCAGCGAACGGCTGCGGAGCCCGCATCAACCGGATAGCGTACGTGTCGAGGAACAAGCGGTTATCGACCGAAAGTTCGACGTCCGCGAAGGGAACGGGTCCACCGATCCCGTAGAACTCAGAAATAGCAGGCATGCGCAGCCCACCCCTTTCGTTGTCAGCACCAGACATGGGAAGAGCTGGGATGGCATCCCACTACGACTCCGGCTACGCTGACAGCGACCTGCGAAGTGTCACTGCCGTGCGCTCCACGCCCGGCAAATGGTCTGCCCTACGTTGGCGCGAGGGCAGACCATTTTTTCTTGGGCGACTCCGCTGTCCGCATGGCCGATCACGAAGCGCCAGCATCTTTGCAGGTCATCCAATTGAGAGCCAGGGTACATCGGCCGCGCGACACGAACATGCTTTCGAAACGTTCGCGAGACCTGCGCGAGACCAAGCAAGATCACACGCCGGATTGTAACGAAACGATCACGGAATTACATCGTTGCCATTTCGCCAGTTAGGGACGAACTTCACATGCGCATTGCATGCGAATGGTGGTTCACATCGAATGTCCGAATGTTAGCTTCCTCACATTTCCGGAAAAGCTGACACTTGGGCACGTAAGCGATATTTTGTCGCCCGCTGCCGAAACTTCCTGCTCAGGGATCATCAACGAAGTCATTGGTTCAGAAGGCCAGCCCAAGTGGTCGCGGAATGACTGAGCCATAGCACACAGCGAGACCCGCCACCGACGTGGTGACGGGCCGCGCTGTGCCGATATCTCAAGCAGGCACCTGGATAGGAGCACCAAGGCTCAGAGCTTCGGCAACCGCACTGATCAAGTCTCGGGCAGCGGGCGGGGTGACGGCGTTGCCGGCGAGGCGAACCTGTTCGCGGCGGTTGCCCGCCATGATGTAGCTGCGGTCGAAGGCCATGGCCTGTTTGATTTCGTACGGTTCCAGCATCCGGAACTCGCAGTCCTCGAGCCGGGCGGCTCGGCTGGCCAACCCGTGATGTGTCCCGGCCGCCGCGACCGTGTCCAACGGGTCTCTGCTGGTCTTGGCGGTGTTGTGGTTGCGCAGCGGTATCACCATCGCCCAGCGATCCCGCGTGGTCGCCGTGCCATGCGGATCCTCGGTACTGCGTGAGGTGCCGTTACCGTAGTAAGGCACAAGCACCCCGGTCTCCGACCGTGTCGTCATCGTTCGCATCGGGCCCGCGATCGGCTGGGCCTGCTTCCCATCGCGACCCTCGACCGGCACCAACAGCGCGTCGGTCTCGCGGGTGGTCCGCGTCGGCATGGCCGCGGTCAGCGGTATACCGGTTTCACGCCAGGTGCCGCCTGCCGGGACCAGCACCGGGATGCTGGCGTATTTGTCGAGGCCGGCCTGGATCCGCCCCAACGTCTTCGCCGCCAGCGGTTTCGCGCGGTCGCCGATCCGCTGCCCGCGCAGATTCCAGTCGATGACCGTCGCCGCGGGCAACCATGCCGGTTCGACGATCGTGTTGCGGCAGGTCACCGAAGGGCAGCGCCATGCGTACTGGGCACGGTAGCGGCCCCAGGGCCGTGCTGGGTTCTTCCAAGCCTGCACCGTAGTCACCTCCCGCTCGCAGTTCGGGCACCACGCTCGGGGGCGGGTCCAGCGGTCGAGGTCCGGCGCGGACTCCCCGGCGCGCCAGAACACCACGTACATGCGGTCGCGGGACTGCGGGGCGGGGGTGCCGCCGGCTTGGGCGTGCATGCTGTTGAGATAGACGATCCGATGCCGGTAGCCGAGGCTTTTCATCGCGGTCAGCCAGGAGTCGAATAGCACCCATTTCGCGGCGTCGACGACGTTTTCGACCACAACGGCGCGGTAGCGGTGGTGCTCCGCGAACCGCACCACATCCCACATCGTCGCCCGGGAGCGTTCGGCGGCCTCGTTCGGCAGTACTTCC
This sequence comes from Nocardia sp. CA-290969, assembly GCF_050936135.1. Taxonomy (NCBI): domain Bacteria; kingdom Bacillati; phylum Actinomycetota; class Actinomycetes; order Mycobacteriales; family Nocardiaceae; genus Nocardia; species Nocardia sp. CA-290969. Next base: position 4,871,804 of record NZ_JBNJNJ010000001.1, read on the forward strand.
CCGAACAGGTCCGGTGTGGCGTCGATATTGCGGCGCCGGCCCTTCGCCCCGGAGTGGTTGGTGCATTCCGGGGATGCCCAAAGGATGTCGGTGCGGCGGTAACGCCGGGGGTCGACCTGGGACAGGTCCGCGCAGTCGTGATCGGTGTCCGGATGGTTGGCGTTGTGGGTCTCCACGGCCAGGGGCCAGTGATTGGCGGCGAGCAGGACCTGGACGCCGGAGACCTGGATGGCGCCGGTGCTGGATCCGCCGGCCCCGCAGAACAGATCGGTCAGGGTGATCATCGGGCGGTCTCCGCAGTGCCGAGCTGAAGCTGGGTGGTGTCGTCGAGGTAGCGCCATTGAATGCGGGTGACCTCGGTGTCGGGCCGGCAGCCCTTGTGGGTGGCGCAGAAGAATTCCACGAACTCGGCGGGGCTCATCTGCGGGAAGCCTTCGGCGGTCACCTCGGCCGGGGTGATATCGGCGAGGGGTTCGCGGCGGGTTGAGACGACCTCGATGTCGACGATGCGCACCAGGGGCTCGCCGCGGCGGCGGCCCATGACCTTGCGGCACAGGGTGAGCCGGTCGCCGGCGCGCAACATCTTCCAGCCGACTCGGCGGGTGACGGTCTTGCTGCGGTCGCGGACCTGGTTCTCGGTCAGGGAGACGGACATCAGTCGGGGCATGGGGGTTCACTCCTGGATATAGGTGCGGGCGGCGGTCAGGGTGCGGGTGACGGTGGATGAGGAGACGTCGACGTGGTCGGCGATCCGGGCGTGGGGCCAGTTCTGCTCGTGGCGCAACCGCAGGATTTCGGCGACCTTGCTCGGGTCGCGGCGGCCGGCGGGGTCGGCGTTGCAGACCGCTTCGGCGACGGTCTCCCACTGGTCGATGCGTTTGGTGCGCACCGGCGCGGAGACGTTGCTGCTGTCGTCGGCCTCCGGTGCGGTGTAGTGCACAACCTCATTGCTGGTGCGGCGGTCGCCGATTTCCAGTTCCGGAATGACCGGGCTTGCGGCGAGGGTGGGGCCGGTCGTGTGGGTTTCGGTCCATTCCTCACGCACCGCGACGGTGCGCACGGGTGCGGAGCGGTGCGCAGGATCGGGTTCGGTGCGCGGCTCTGGTGCATTGTGGTGCTCACGGATGATCATGTGGGCCAGGGCGGCGCCCATCCCGAGGACTGCGACGGGGAGGCAAGCGACGAGCACGGTCACCGGGGCGGGAGCTCGGGTGATCTCGGCGGCGGTCATGAGGTGGTAGGCGACCTGGCCCACAGCGCCCAGTGCGAGGCTTCCGAAGGCTGACCACATGGCGTAGCTGCGGGTTTTCTTCGAGCGGATGCGGCCGGATAGCCAGACGTAGAGGGCGTAGGAGGCGTAAGTCTCCATCCCGATCGGCAGCGTGATCGCGGTGTTCACTTCGAAGTTGTCCGCGATCCCGGGCAATGGGTTCACCGGTCCGAAGCCGGTGAGTTCACCGAGCCCGACCCAACCGGACCAGATCGCTACGAACGCTGGCAACGCCAGCAACAGCACCGGCCATGCCCGCAGGGGGCGCTGCTTCTCCGGCTGTGCACCGCCTTGTGCACTGTCGTGCGCACTGGTGCGCACGGCCTCGCTGCTGTGCACCGACTCGGTGAATGCTGCGGGTTGTGGCGCGTGATCGTGTGGTTCGTGAGGGTGGCTGGGCTGTAGCTGGTTCGTGGTGTCGTTCATGATTGGTGGTCCTTCTCTCGTTGTGGTCTCGTGCTGCGGGCCAGCGGTTCTGCCTTGTGCATTGGGCTGGCCCGCAGAGGTTGTCGGGATCCGGAGGCTGGAGCCTGCGGTCGGTGGTCAGCGGGAGCGGGCTGGGCGGCGGATGCGGTCCCACCCGTCGGGGCGCATGACGGCGCGTTCCCGGGCGGTCATGCGCTGGTGGTCAGGCGGTGGCTGTTCCTGCTGAGTTCCTGGCCTGTCCAGATACGGCACGGGTTCGAGGTCGTCGATGCCGTGGCCGGCGTCGAAGTGGTCGGAGAGGTCTTTGCCGTCGCGGGCTTGGACCACCCGCACCTCCCCCACCAGACCGTGCAGGGTGTCGGCGACCTTGGCGGCGTGCCGGTATCCGGGGCGGTCGCGGTCGGCGACCACGAACACCCGCGCTGCCCCTTTCAGCCATTGGGCGTGTTCGGGGTTCCAGGATCCGGCGCCCATGGCGTTGCAGGTCGCGACCAACCCGGCCCGTTCGGCGCGGGCCACGTCCTTTTCGCCTTCGCAGATGTAGATCTCGCGTCCGCGTTTGATCCCGTCCAGCAGTTCGGGCAGCTTCCACGGGATCGGGGCGAAACCGGTCCCCTGCCACTGCTGGCCGGTCCACTGCCGCTGGCTGAACTCCTTGGCCCGGCCGTGCTCGTGCGGGGTTTCCCGGCGCAGTACCGCGCCTTCGGTGCGGCCGTCGGGCCATTTGTAGATGTAGGCTTCGACGTCCTCCCGCGGCCCCGTCGCCGCACCAAGGTCGGGTTTTCGCATGGCGATCTCGAATCCGGCGGCCCGGATCGCTCGCTCCACCGCTGGCAACTTGCCCGGCCCGCCAGCCCGCTGTGTACTGCTGGCCGACCGGGTGTGGCGGCGCTGGCTAGGGTCGCGTTCGGGCAGGTTGTCCCACAGATCGCGCACACGCAGCCCGATGCGTTCCATCACGTCGTGGTCATCGCAGCCGTTGGCGGCGAAGCAGCGCACGATGGTCTTGTGCTGGCCTGGGTCGTAGCGGACCCCAAGGGAAGGGTTGTGGTGGCCGCCGTCGCCCTCGTGCACCGGGCACAGGAACCGGGTCCAGGTCTCCGCCGACCGGTACCCCTTCCCCGGGCCGACCCGACGCTCCAGCGCTTCCACGATCACCTGGTAGGACGCTCCCGTAGGACGCTGGTTCTCCCGGGGCCGCGCCGCCAGGGCGTGGGGGCGTTCGCGTCCCGGGGCGGTGTATTCGCAGACCTGGATCCCTGCGGCTTTGGCGAGCCCGATGGTGTGGGCGGTGCCGCGAGAGTCGGCCTGGTTGAACGCCAGGCAGATATCGGCGCCGGCGGCGACCATCTCCTGATTCCGCAGGGGCCCGGCCTTCTTGCCGTGCTGGTCCCAGTCGGCGCGGTGGACTTCGACTTTCCCGCCCCAGCCTTGCCAGATCTCGGCGGCGATGCGGTCGGCGCCGCGGGAGTCACCGTGGATCAGGACTGCTCGGCTGCCCTTGTAGGCGGCCAGGGCTTCGCGGATGGTGTCGCTGTCGGTCCACGACCGCGACCCGGTGACCAGGATCCGGAATTCGGGCAGCATCTCACCGGCTCCGTTCGATCCGGTTGCGGTGATGCCCGTTGCGGCCTGGCGCCGGCCACGGCTGCGTGTGGCTGTCGTTCCGGAGGCAGTCGGCGCGGTCGAAGGAGGCTTTGAGCACCGGTTCGGCCTGGTCGGGAGGGGCGGAGGGTTCCGGAGGGATCAGGCCCTTCTTCTCCCCGTAGGACAGCAGGACCTCGTCGGGGGCGTTCTGTACCCATTCGCGCAGTCGCTCGCTCATCACCTCGCTGTCGCGCTCGGTAGCGGCCCGATGGCGCAGGTTGGTCAGGAAACTCGCGCGCCGGCCGAGCACGCTGTCGCGCTCCTCCCGCCCGGATTCCGTGCCCAACTCCGGTGCAGGGCTGGGCCTCTCGACTTCTCCGCCGTTGCCGGCGTCGCGGCGGGCGCGGCTCCCGGAGCGCTGATCTTCGGGAGTCATTCGCGCGACTTTGCGCACAGCCTCGTCCCGTTCGCCGCGGTAGCGGTCCACCTCCCGGCCGAGATCCCGATTTCGGGCTTCCAGGGACTGCACACGGGCCTCGGCGGCGTCGAGCTGCGTGCGCAACTCGTCGCGATCCACGGTCACCGAGTCCAAACCCTGTCGCAACACGGCGATCTGGTGGTCCCGCTCCTCTTGGGCCTGCGCCAGCTTGCGGATCCGTTCCTTGATCTCCTCCAGCTCCGACGGTGTCACCTCCGGGTGGGGCCCCCGTGAGACCGGTTCGGGTGCCGGTCGGTGTTGCTGCTGTTCGGCTTGCTGCGACGCCAGGTGCCGGTCGCGGTGCTCGGTGAACTGTTCGGAGACTTCGAACGGGTCGTCGTGCTCCATGTGGAGCGGTGCGTGGGTTCCGGTCTCCCACACCACGGCCGTGACCGGCGTGGATGGTTCGATTTCCAGGTCCCGGGCCCGGGTGGCCGTCCAGTCCAGGGCCTGGGCTCGGCCGGCGTGCCAGCGCTGCTCGACCGTTTCCTGCTCCGCGCCGGGTGCCCGGTAGCGCAACTGTGTCTCGAATCGGTCGGTGTCGGTGCGGGCATGGCTGCGGTCTCGGATCGCCGCCAAGACTTCCGGTGGGGCGAAGATGCCGGCGTCGGGTTTCTGCCAGTACGTGCCGTCGCTGGTGCGGATGATGCCCAGGTGCTGCTCCAGGGCGTCGCCGACCTCGTTCGGTTCGCCGTTGCGCTCGAACAGCGTGCGCCCGGAGGGGCCGGACACCTTGATTCCGAAGGTGGTGTTGTCTGTCCACATGGTGTGGTTGAGCTCGGCGTAAGCCCACTCCAGACCCTCGCGTGTCTCGCCGTACTCCCGTGTCGCGGTCTCCGACTGGCCATCGCCGCCCGTCCAGGTCACCTCGGCTACGAACGGCTTACGCTCCTGCGCCCGGGGTCCTCCGGCGGGCTGCGGCGCCAACCTTCGGGTGGGCTGCTGGCGGTCGAACCACTGCAATTCCCGGGCGACCCGGGCCCGGTACCGCAGTGCGTCGATGCCACGGACCTTGTGAGCGCGGGCGAACAGCATCGGCATCCGGGTATCCGTGTAGGGGAATGCGGTTGCGGCGTCGAGGCCATCCAGGGCTATCCCCTGCTCGATCTTCGTGAGCCGGGAGTTGGACACGATCCGCTGCCGCAGTTCCATGCCGTGGCGGGCGACGGAGGCGGCGTCTTTCTGATGCTGTTCCCAGCTCAGCTGCGGGTCGGTGGCGCGCTGGTCGACGGCGATGATGTGCTGTTGGTAGCGGTGGATCATCTGCGAGGTCCACGACAGGTGATGGGCGCGTTCGGTCTGCTCGGTGCGGCGCTGCCGACGCAGCTCCAGGCTGATCTGGCGGCGGATCTTGCGTTTGTCCCACCAGGTCGCGGCTTGGGCGTGCAACCGCATCATGTGGGCCATCGAGTGCCCGAACTTGCGTACCTCGGCCATGATCTCGTCCTCGACGGGGCGATCGGACATATCGGTTTCTCCTTCACTAAATGGGGTGCCGCCCGGCAACGGCACCGGGAAAGTCAGGGGTCAGCGCGACCGTGTGGGTCGGGCGTCGCGGGCGGCGAGCTGCTGCTCGCGCTCCTCGCACGCAGGTTCGGTGAGCTTGAGGCGGGAGGCGTGGCCGCGGGTGCGGTCCAGGTAGAGGCTCGCGTCACTGAGTTCGTAGGCGGTGTCGTCCAGGGCATCGAGGACGGCGAGCACCTCCCGGTCAGGGGTGGTCGGCTTGCCGAGGGCGTCGACGTCGAGGGCGTCGGGGTCCTCCGCGAGGTGCCCGTAGCGGTTCCGGATGGCCCGCAGTCGGCGCTGGACCTCGCTGATCTGTTCTTCCAGTTCGCCCAGCTCGATGTACAGGTCCGAGGGCACAGGGAGAATCGGGGCGCGGTCGGTGTGGTGGTGGGTCATGGTCGGGGTGTCCTTCCTTGTTGTGGACCTGGTCAGGCCGGGGTGGTACGGCTGGTTTCGTGCTTGGCGCGCGCGTTCTCGGCACGTTTGACCGCGCGGCGGGCGGTGCGGCTGGTCGCGGATGCGGCGGCGGCGATTGCGCCGGTGAGGGCGTGGCTGGTGGAGCCGATGGCCTGCGGGATCGGCGGGCGAAGTGCGGCGTTCCACCACAGGTAGGCCAGCCACCCGGCGCTGTAGACCGCGAGCGGGCCGACCACAACGAGGGGTTCGCCCCACCCGGCGACGACTCCGAGACCAGCCACGACGGCCGAACCTTTGGCGCTGCCGCGGATAAGCCGGGCCCGCGCAGCCCTGGCCGCGGCCTCGCGCTCGACCGCCTCGCCGCCGATCCCGTCCGTGCACTGCCCGGGAGCCTCGTCTTTGACCAGCCGCAGCGTCGGTGTGCCCGAATCGGCGGAGGACGGGGCTTTCGCGGGCGGCCGGACGATATCCTCGTCGGGCGGAGAACCGTCGGCGAGAACGGCGTTGAGGTAGTCGGTGAATTCGTCGCCGATGATGTCGGCGATCTCGCGCGGGTCCTCCCACTTCTGCTGGTCGGCGTCGTGGTCGTTGTCGTCGGGTTCGGGGTTTTCGGGGCGGTTGTTGATACGCATGACGCACTGGTCCTTTCGAATGGATGGAGAAACCGGGCCGGTCAGGCCGCGGCGCCGCCCTCAGCGGCAGGCTTGCGGGAACCGTGGGGCTTCTTCTCGGCGGCCTTTTCGGCGGCGGGAGTGCCCGGCAGCGGCGTGGTTTCGTCCTTCTTGACCTGCACGACCCGGCCCCACTGCGCGCGACGGCCGCGGCCGTAGACGACGTCGCCGGTGTCGAACTGGCGCAGGATGTCGGGGTCGACCAGCCAGCCCTCGCCCACCGAGATCTGGCCTTCGTCGCCGTGACGCTGGCCTTTGATCAAATGCCGCGACGGCAGCGGCATGCGGACGGTGCCGAGGTGCTTGCACAGGTCACCGGCGTTCTCGTTGTAGCCGAGGATCAACCCACCAGCACACGACTTCAAAAGCCGGTTCAGCGACCACTCATCGGCGGCCAGGCCCTCGGCGGACTGCGCGGCGAACGCCAGCGCCACGCCCTGGGAACGGCCGCGCTCGCACACGTCGATCAGGCCGATGGAGCCTTTGTTGGTGGTGGTCGCCGAGACTTCGTCGATGATCACGGTGACGCTGCGCCGCTGGTCCTTGGCGGTGCGGCCGGCGCGCTGCATCACCATCCGCAGGATCGAGGCGACCTGGGCGCGGGCGGCGTCCTTGTCCAGACCCGGGACCGTCACGTAGAGGACGTCGAGGTCGTTGAGGTCTTTGCCGCCGTCGAACACCATCTGCCCGTTGTGGTCCTTGAGCAGGTCGAACAGGTTGGTGGCCTTGATCAGCATGTCGTCGATCTGGTCGACCTTCTCCCCCTGCAACGCCGCGATCATGCGCTTGACGTCGGGCGAGTTGCCCCAGATATCGAGCAGCTTTCGGCCGTTGAGGCGTTCGACGAACTCCGTCGAGGACCGCGGCGGACCGACCGGCGGATCCACCACCAGCGACACCACGCGCCGACGCAGTTCGTCGAAGTGCTGGCCCTCGCTGGTGGATGCTTCACCAGCGGTGAACATCTCGCCGAATACGCCCCGCATATCCCGCGCCGGCATGTTGAAAGCGTCCAACCGGTCGAACTCGGGCACGATCGCGATGCGGGCCGGCTCGACGCCTTTTCGCAGCGCCAGGTCCCGGACCTCACGGCCGAGGATCCGGTCGTCTTCGCCGCCTTTGCACGACACCAGCACCAGCAGCGGGCGCGGGTGCTTGCGGCGCATCGCGGGGACGTCTTTCCAGCGCTGCCAGCCGTTCCACTCGTATTCGAACTTGCCGAACGCGTAGCGCTTGATCAACTCGGTCTTGCCGCCGCCGGTGCCCGCCACGATCCCGACGTGCCGCTGGGCCTGCTTGTGCGGGACCACCAGCCAGTTCTCGTGGCGCGCGGTCAGCTCCTGCCACACGCCCGAGGGCTTTGAGGTCGTGATGTCGGCCAGAGGACCGAGCACGATCCCATCCGCGCTGGTGAACGGAGCACCGTACTTCGCGGCGCGGGCCGCTCGGGCGAACTTGCGGGCGACCATCGCGTCCTTCACCCGCTCGGTGCGCGCCAGCGACTTGAGGCCGACGGTGTGAGTCTTGTGCACGAACTGCGCCCACCAGTACGTCGCCGCCAGCGCCGCGATCGGGGCGCCGAGGGTCAGCATCATCCGAACCCCACCCAGGTCACCGTCGGCGACCCGGGAGGCGCCGGACCACAGCAGGGAGGCCGGGACGGACCAGGATCCGCCCATCAGCGCCGAAGACGCCGGCAGCAACAGCGAGGCGACGGCAAAGTTCCGCAGCCGGTGCGGGGACAGCGGCCACTGGGCGGCCACGGCCACGATCATCACCAACAGGGCGACGATCACCACCCCACACACAGTCGCGGCGCTCGCGGCGTCGCCGACCGTGCTCAGGTCGATGGACGGGAGGTCCCAGCCCTCGATGTGCTTGATCGGCGGCGCTTCTGGGGTGATCGGCCCCGCGTGGTCAGGCTCCGCGCCGGGGGCGGGGACCGATTCGGGTGCGGCCGGTGGCGTGGGTATGTTGGTGCCGAGGGGGTCGCAGTCCTTCGGCGTGATCAGTGAGTGGCATTCGGGATTGCTCATGATGCTTCCTGAGTGAGATGAAGTCCGGAACGGCCACGACGGGCGGCGTGCTTCTGGTGGAGGGCAGCCAGATAGCTGCTCCATTCGTCGTCGAAATCACCGGTGGCCCACAGCAGCCGGTCATGCCCGGGACGCAATTCACGCGGCAGCCGGGCGTAAGCGGCTTGGACCAGGTCCAAGACCCGGGCCGAGCGGCACAGGTAGAGCAGCCCGACAATCTGCTCCTCTTCGGCCTCCAGCGCCGAGCGCACCGCGCCGGCCAGCGCAGCGTCCATGTGGGCGCGTTCGCGTTTCGGGGTCAGCTCAACTTCCAGCGCCCACCACCCGCGCGTGCCGTCGACCTCCCCGTAGAACCGGCCATCGTGGACATGCGGGCGATTGCGCTTCGGATCCCGGCTCGTGCTGAACAGCATCGGCCGCGACTTCGACTCATTGGCTGCCAGTTCCGCACGTCGGCGCAGGTGACGCTCGGATACCCACAAGGTGGGGTCGTTGCCGACCAGCATGATCCGCGCCTGCGCCACCGCCCGGTAGTGCTCGGCATACATCAGCGGCGGCGTCCAATCCGCCGGCCGCCACCCCAAATACCGGGCCGCGGTGTCCCGCTTGGGCACCACCCACGCCCGGCCGCGCTGCACCTGCTTCAACGGATGCACCTGACCGGACCTGATCAAGCCGTTGGCCAGGTCGTAGGCACTGGAGACCGTGGTGGACAAGAACCAGGCCAGCACATCGACCTGCATTGCGTGCATATCCACCAGCCCGGCCACGGCCACGTCCTGGCGCGCGGTCGTCCTGCCGCTGACCGGAGCCGCGAGGATACGGCCCAGGGAGCCGTAGGGGACACCGATCTCGTCGGCGACCTCCCGCTTCGTCATCCCCTGCGCCCGGAGCGCGGCCGCCTCGCCCAGGCACGCCTCGACCTTCGCCAGCGAGATCCCCAACTTCCGGGCGATCTGGCCATAGGTCAGTCCCTGGTCACGCAGGCCCGAGGTGATCTCCGCGCGGTGACGGCGCTCCAGGCCGGCGTACCGCTTCTCCTCGTCGGGGTTCATCGCGCCACCCCCGCCACCTGGTCACGCGGGACACACGATCCCGCCGGCTCCGCAGGTACACCCGCGTTCGCCGACCGGCAGACGTTCGGGGACGGCTCGTAGCTCTGCTGATCGATCCACGCCGCGGTGCAGCCGCCCATCCCGATCAGGATCAGCGCAGCCCAGGCCACCAACTGGCCCGTGATCGGCAGTGCCCGAATCGGGGCAAATACTGCGCCTGTGCCAGTGAACTCGGGGCCGGCCATGCTCTGAAAGGCGTGATTGCCGCGCACCCGGTCGTAATGTGTTGGCCCGTTCACCGCGACCGCCCCCGCTCGACTCCGAGAAGCAGCTGCACCGGATCGTGTGTGTACGCACTCATCGACGCACCCCCGTCCGGCGACTGAACCGCCACAGCGCGATCGCGCCCAGCAGCATCACCGCGAATCCGACAATCTCGGGCTCGACCAGCACCAAGTAACCGATCGAGAGGGCCGCGATCCCGAAGAAGAAAGTCCGTGGCCGCATCAGGAATCACCGGCCCTGGCACTTTTCGCCCCACGGCGGCGACGTGACTGCGCCGATTTGAGCGCTAGCCGGGTGAAGTGCGCTCGCCGCGCGCTATCAGCACGGAACGCCCGTTCTTCCGGGCTCAGCAGCCCATCCGGATCCACGAGACGTTCGAACTTGCTCCACATAGCCGCACGGGCCTTCTCCGTACGTGCAGTTCTGTCAGTTGTCCTGGCCCAGGACTCATAGGCTGCGATCCGCGCTCGCATAGAGCGCTCAGTCGGCGTGCTCATACCGCACGACCTGCGGCAGCGAATCGATCGACTACGATAAACATGCTTCAGGGGCTCCGATCTCTGAAGTGGCAAAGAATGCTGAAGCGGCTGGAACCGCTTTGGTGCTGAACTCCCCGGTAGCTGGAACTGCCGGGGAGTTCTTTTTTCGCTCATCACGAATCGCTGGAACAATCCGCATGAGCGAACAAAACCTTGCTGTGCTTCTCCTTTCGCCCTGAGGGGTGAACTTCTATAGCTCTAAGAATGCTCGAAGGCGGAGTCGTGCGGTGTGCCAATCTGTCACCGCACCTCAGGGTGGCTAGCCACCCCTAACGCTACCAGACCTCTGGACTAATGGCTAGCCACCATGACATGCTGTTACACATGCCAAGCAAGCATCTGAATCCGGCTCGCGTGTATCGGCCCGACGTTGAGCTGTACGAGCGCGCTCAGGCGGCCGTGGCGTCGGTCGACTCGAACATGAACGCCCACATCATCGAATTCTTGCGCTGGGTGGCAGGCGATACCGACAATCTGCCCGCTCGCCCAAAGTCCACGAAAAGTGGACGGGCGCAGATAAAGTGATTCCTATCTCGAAATACCGAACTTACTGAGCCTCAGATACTGCGGACCAGGCGTCTCGGACAATCTCCGCGATGCTCGAACGTTCAGGTGACCAGTTCAGTTCGGACATAGCCTTCGCGGGGTCACTCACTAGCGCCTCGGGTTCACTCACGGGGGGACGATGCTCCAGCGGAATTTGCCGTCCCGTCACGCGCTCGGCGGCCGCCACCACATCCAGAACGCTGTACCCAACCCCACTGCCGATGTTGTATCGCGTCGACTTCCCCGCGGCCGGAAGGTGTTCTACACAAGCCACGAAGGCCGCCGCGGCATCAGCTACATGCAGATAGTCGCGTACCGCTGCTCCTTCTCCGTTTACCGGCAGTGGCCCATGCCCCATAGCAGCAGCGAGGACCCGAGGTACCAGCCGAGTCGGATCCGGGTCGAGTCCACCAGCGACGTTCAGCATCCTGACCGTGATGGCAGAGATTCCAGCACCCTTTGCTTGCGCCTCAACAGCTAGCTCCGCGGCGAGCTTGCTGCTCGCATAGGGATGCGGCGGCGCGTCGGGCATGTCTTCGACCATCGGCTGACTTTTCGGTGTTCCGTATATCGAGCCCGTCGACGCGAGGACGATCTTCTTCACCCCAGCGCGAGCCATAGCGTCCAGCAGTGCGATGGTCCCGGCAGTATTCACGCGGAAGTATTTGAGGGGCTCAGTGAGCGATTCGCGGGCCCGAGCGACGCCGGCAAGATGGCATACCACGTCGACCCCTTCCATCGTCTGACGAAGGGCGTGCACATCGAGGAGATCAGCCAACCGAACTTCAGTGGCACCGGCAACCGTTGCCCCGGCGGCGCGAACCATAGCTACGGGGCTGTGCCCAGCCGCGGCCAAGGCCGCGACAACCTCCCGACCGACATAGCCGTTTGCCCCCGTGACGAGTACGCGCATGCTCCGATCATGTCATCACGGCAGCAGAAGATCGCGATACTTCCAGGTGAGAGCTACACAGGCAGCAGCTGATGCAGCGAGAGGCTCATGGTTGAGGATCCGACGAACGGTAGCAGGGGTCCATTTGATCCCGACCGTCCCAACTTCCGAGGGATAGATTTCACCCTCGGAGTTCTGGGACACCATGTCAGCGAACACCACGTCGAATACATCCGAGTCGATGACCGCCACTGTCAGGATTTCGCCCGCTGGCGCCAGTGGGTCCATGCCGATTCCGAAGCACCACGCGCGAACTTTGCCAGCACGACGCCCCTCGGTGAGAGTCCGAAAAGGTTCATCGTCATAGTCCACTGGCGTTCCACTACTGCCGTCGTGCTCGGGCGCGTCGAGGAACTCCTCCGAGAACTCGCGAAGCATGTTCCGCCATAGATCGAAGTCGCGCGCGACGTTCGCAGGGCCAATGGCTGCGGGCTGGAAAACTCCTGCGGGAATGATGTGGGTGAGCCCCGCTGCAAGCGTAACTTTCGTCGATCCGCGCCGGTGAAGGAAAAAGGTATCGCCATCGGGAGCACGTCGGATCGTCAAGGTGTTGATGCTCGGCAGCACCGGCCGGCGCCCAGTATCGAAGAGGTCGCCAACCATGGCTCGGAATGGCAGATCCTTCAGGTCGAGACTCCGATTCCTTCCCTTCGAAATCCAGGCAGCCGCGGTCTCGTGGGCGATCACTTCACATACATCGACCATGTCGAAGTACGTTGTGAGACCAAATCTCATATGACAGCCCGAAGTACCGAAAGAGACGTTGAGCAGCCGATACGATGTGCGGTTCTCGAAGAGGGTCGGCCGGGCGACACTCCGGATCGCCTGGCTGTAGCGTCCGTACCGCGCTCCGTTCGGTCGCACCGGCCTATACCGCTCGGACTCCAATTCGCTTCCGTCCAGAACAGGCGCGGGAGGGTCAGCGTCAAATTCAAGTTGAATGTCATCTAGGTCGACGGGTGTCGGTGCCATCCAACCGGGGCGGGTAACACAAGTGGTCCCTTCGATGCCGCATACAGGATCCCAGTAGAGGCGTGCCGCAGCCGCCGTGAGCGCATGGCGGTTCTGGTTCAGTGTTTGCCGTACCAGTCGCCAGTCTGTCACAGCAGAGGTGCGCTCGCCCTGGCCTTGATCGGGCGCATCCAGTAGGCCGAAGGTCTCGGGGGGAAGGTCCATCGCCTGGGCAAAGCGGCGCAACTGCTCAACATCTCGACACGTTCGCGCACCGCTGACGTACTTCGACACCAACGTACGATCGACGCCGAGTACGCGGGCCATCTCCGCATGCCCGGACAAGCCGTGCGCCCGCATATAGGCCTTGATCACCTCACCCAGATTTGCGTTATACGCAGGTACTGACATAAGGATCCACCCATCCAGTGACCGACAAAAAACGGTGGCTAGCCACCAAAAATCTTACCAGCTTGAGCGGTGGATAGCCACCACCGGAAAGGCGCACTTACAGCTTGTCCCCCAGCCGTGCGCGCCTGTGCGCCGTCTTTGCCCGCTCGGTCGCGACCGACTTTCCGTACCGATCGAGCATCTGACGCGACCGCCAGCCCGCAAGCATCATCAGGTCCTGCTCCTGACCACCGTTGGCCAGCCAGTTATGGGCGAACCAGTGGCGCAGCATGTGCGGATGAATGTGCTCGATGCCCGCAGCCTTGGCCCGGCGCTCCAGCATCTGACGAACGCCGTGATCCGTCATCGGACCCTGCCGGCCAAGCCAGAGACGGTCACTCTTCGATCCGAATGGATGCTGAGCCCTCGCCCGCAGGTAGCGACGCAGAGCGATCCTGGTCTTGTCGCCGAATGGCGAGGACCGCGGCCGGCCACCCTTTCCGATGACGAGAGCCGTATCCTCCTCGAAATCCAGGGCGTCGACCCTGAGGTTGGCTACCTCGCCGCACCGGCAACCCGTGTCGGCGAACAGCCTGATGATGGCGTTGTCCCGCCTCGACTCGAAATCCGTACCCGCGCATTCCTCCAGAAGCGTACGAAGCGACTCCAGAGACGGCACCGGCACCAACTTGTCCGGCGCGTCGGGGAGAGACATCTTGTCGAACGGATCGGCTTCGATGATCTCCTCAGCGGCAAGATACTTGAAGAACTGCTGGAGACTCCGGTACTGGCTCCGTGCGTACTGCGGCGACAACGGCGCACCAGTCCGGCGATTCGTCCGCTGCAACAGGCTTTCGATGTAGGCGCCGATATGGTCCCTGGTGATGTCAGGTGCGTTGGTGGGCAGGGACTCCGCCAGCAGGTAATCGGCAAAGTACCCGATATGGACGCGGTACACCTCGACCGTCTTGGGTCGCCGGTTCTTGCGTCGAAGCTCGGTCGCGAAGTCCTCGACAAGTTCGCGAATATCGTCCAGATTCACGGTCCCCACCACCTGAGGGTACCGCAATAATCTATTCGTCGAAGAGCGCTGTTCTAGATCGAAAGCTCTCGACAGTTTCACATAACCCCAGGTGAGGGGCCTTTTGTGGGGCGGGTGGGGCTCGAACCCACGACCAATGGATTATGAGTCCACGGCTCTAACCGACTGAGCTACCGCCCCATGCCGCGACCAGGGGTCGCAAGTGTGGGATGGTACCCGCTCGGCGGAACGGTGGCCAATTGCCGGTTCCGGGGTACGCGCGCAGTTCTGACCCTGTGGAGCGCGGCAGATCGGGGCGATCGGCCGGATGACCCACCGCCCCGGACCAGTCATCCGCGGCCGCAGACCCGGTTCAGTTCGGTGGTGTAGGGGTCGAGGTCGGTGACGTTGTCGTCGACCAGCGCGTTCGCGTAGCCGGTGATCGCGGCCTTCTCCTCACCTTGCGCGAGAACCGCCAGACCGTTCAGCCGCTCGGACAGCGCTGTCGCGGTTGCCGCGTCCATGGTGCCGCCGCTCATATCGATCGCGGCGTTGACGAACTCGATGGCCCGGTCGCACAGGGGTGATTGGGCCTGGGCAGGGGCAGCGGGCAGGAAGAGTAGAAGGGCCGCGGTCGCGGTGAGCGCGGTGGCGAACGACGTCGTTTTGATCATGTGGCTTCAATCCCTCTCAGAACCCGGCCGGAGAATGATGCCACAATGCGTCCGAAGGGATGTCGTCGGCGAAGGAGGGGTTGTGGCCGGGTTGTTCGTGCGGGCGTTGCAGGCGCATCAGTGGGTGTACGAGAAGAGCGGTGGGCTGGTGGGACACCGGCTGCTGTTCGGGAATCCGACGCTGCTGCTGCGGACCGTGGGGCGGAAAACCGGCCTGCCGCGGACTTCGGCGCTGACCTACGCGAAGGACGGGGCGGATTTTCTGGTGACCGCTTCCAACGGTGGGTCGCCGCGGCCGCCGGGGTGGCTGGCGAATGTGAAAGCGCGGCCCGAGTGTGAGATCCAAGTGGGGCGGCGCGTGATTCCGGTTGTTGCCCGGGCGACTCTGCCCGATGATCCGGAATACACGCGCCGCTGGGGTTTGGTGGACGCGGTGAACAAGGGTCGGTACAGCGAATACCAGAAGAAGACCCGGCGCCCGATTGCGGTGGTGGTGCTGTCGCCCGCGCAGGGAGCGAATCAGTCGGAGTAGCTTTCCGATCCGACCCGCGCCCGAGTTCTGCGCGATACGAGGTCCTCCGGCGGCCGGCTGGCGAGATGGACGACGGAGGCAACGAGAATCAGGATTGCGAGTACTACCAATGCGGTAACCACGGCACGCACAGTAATGGGGCGCGGGGGGCGCTGCACCCGAGAACGGTCTATGCCTGTTCATGAATTACGTTGTTTGGTAAGCGAATTCGCAAGTAACCCAATATTCTTCGCAGTACGCGCCAGTACACCGGATTATTTGAGACACAGGCGGGGATCTACGAACATTCTGTGGAAATGCGGAGTTCCAACGTATATCAAATTGATATAATTCGGGCGCGCCGCGCCGACTCGGAATCGAATACCCAAGGGCCACAACAAGTTCGAAAACCCGTGCGCCCGTCGGCGAAGCCGGCAGGATTCCCGAGCGCGCTCTACCGAATAATACACGCAACTATCGGTTACATCCATTTCACCGGCGGACGGAACATACGCGAAGCCATCGGCCACCTGTTCCGATGCCGTGCACTGCGAGACGCGTCGGCCGCCTGATCAGCAACCACCGCCTCCGCCACCACCACCGCAGCCTCCTCCCCCACCGCCGCCACCGCAGCTGCTCCCACCACCACAGCTGCTTCCGCCGCCGCTCGATCCGCTGTCACCGGAACTCCAAGCGCCGGAACCACTGTTATAGGTCCAGCCGCCCGGTCGCCTTCCGCCCCCGGCACCCGTCCCCCGGCGTACGCCGGAGCCCGCCTTGCTGATCAGCAGGACGAGTCCCACGATCACCCCCACACAGAGCAGGCCCATCATCAAGAGGACGAAGAACCCCAGAAAGATATCCATGACTCCACGGTAGCGACGAACGGTGCGGCGGCGCACCGGCTTACACGGTCAGGCCGGGGAGACGGCCGGTATGCGGACCCCATCGGATGCCGCCCCGGGCCGGGCACCACGACCTCCCGCGCGCCCGGATAATGGCGGTGTGTTCACTTTCGCCCGATCCCGGCGCCGCCGTATCGATCCCGCCACCGTGGAAGAGGCTGTTCGTGAACTCGAACTTCCCGAGGCCGTGTACAAGACCTGCCCCTGGGAACCACGCGACCTCGTGGCCACCGGATTGCGGCAGTGGTTGCGCTGCTGCGGGCCGGCGCTGGCCGACGATCAGGTGATCGGGATGCCGTCGCGGGCGGTGGACGAGGCGTGGCACGGGTTCATCCTGTGCACCCGGCGCTATGCCGATTTCTGCGATCGGGCCTATGGGCGGTTCCTGCACCACCATCCGGACGGCGCGGGGCCCACCGACGCCGGTGATATGGCGGGACAGTTGGGGCGAACCGTCGTGGCCTGGTCGCTGGCCGCCCGGCCCGCCGAGGAGTGCGTGCTGTGGGATCTGGACTCCCGGCTCGGGCTGCCGGACCCCTGGGGCATCCCGGCGCAGCGGGTCGCGGAGATCGAGGCCACACTGCGCGAGCGCGCGCACGGGCACTGACCGGCTACCGTTCCGCTAAATACGCCCGAAACGGGCAATCCGGAAACCAAGGGCGTATTCTCCTGCGGTATCTTCGGCGGGGTGAGTTACTCAGCCGCCGCAGCGGTCACCACCGAACTTGCCCTGATGCCGGGTTTCCTCGACCCGGTGAATCTGCTCAATTCGTTCGGCACCTGGGTGTTGCTGGGCCTACTCCTCGTGGTGTTCATCGAATCGGGTCTGCTGTTCCCTCTGCTGCCCGGTGATTCACTGCTGTTCACCGCAGGGCTCATCGCCGCGTCCAAGTCGACCGAAATCGAACCCTTCGCGCCCATCGGGGTACTCCTCGTACTGATTCCGATCGCGGCGATCGCCGGCGACCAGGTCGGATACCTGATCGGGTCACGGGGCGGAACGGCGTTGTTCAAGAGCAACGACGCGAAGATATTCAAGAAGTCCTATATCGACGAGTCACACGCGTTTTTCGAGAAGCACGGGCCGATCACCATCGTGCTGGCCCGGTTCGTGCCCATTGTGCGCACCTACGCACCGCTGGTGGCGGGCGCGGCGAAGATGAAGTATTCGGTGTTCCTCACCTACAACGTGCTCGGTGGTGTGCTGTGGGGCGCGGGGGTCACGATGCTGGGTTATCTGCTCGGGCAGATCGAGTTCGTGCGCGACAATATCGACTACATCTTCCTGCTGATCGTCGCCGTGTCGGTGCTGCCCATCGTGTGGGAGGTGTTCAAGCGGTACCGGTCGGGACGGACGGGGAACTCCGCGCCGAAGGACAGCGACGAACCGGTCGACCACCCCGCCGCCTGATACGCACGCCCTTCGGCCATACCTGCGGGCGGGTGGGCACGGACGCCGACCCCGGGCGCACCGGGTGCCGCATTCGGCACGGACCTCCGCACCTCGGCATGCTGTTCCCAGCATTCGGTGGCCGCGTCGTTCGGCCGTTCCCGCGCGCACCTCTGCGACTGCCTCCGAGCCGGCGTCAGCAGTGCGCCTCGGACCCGTACACAACAGCGCGGCCGCCCGGGATATCCCGGGCGGCCGCGGCGTGTACACAGCACCGTGCGGAAGTCGCCCGGCCGCGCGAACGTTTCCGGCGGCCGGGCCGCGATCTCAGCGCACCAGGCGGCGGAGCAGCTTGTTGCCGAACAGGGTGCCGATGGTCTTCTCCAGCGTGGCGGCGGTGGCCTCGCTGTAGGGGTACCAGATGTTCTCCTTCTTCAGGCCCCAGCGATCCAGCAGCACCGGCTGCGGGTGGGCGAAACCGCGCAGCGCGTCGCGGCCGTTCACCTGACCCATCCCGCTGTCCTTGCGACCACCGAAGGGTGCCTCGGCGACGCCGTAGATCACCGAGGCGTCGTTCTGCACCACGGATCCGGTTTTCAGCTGTTTCGCCAACCGGATGACCTTGGCCTTGTCCTTGGTGAACACGCTGCCGCTGAGCCCGTACTGGCAGTCGTTGGCCATCCGCACAGCTTCTTCCTCGTCCCGGACGCGCATGATCGCGACGATCGGGCCGAAGGTTTCCTGCTGCATGATGTCCATATCGTGGGTCACATCGACAACCACGGTGGGCTTGAAGAACACGCCCTGGGCGGTATCGGATTCGCCGCCGAGCAGGACGGTCGCGCCCTTGGCCTTGGCATCCTCGACATGCTTTTCCACGATCTCGAGCTGGCGGTCCCAGAACAGCGGGCCCACGTCCTGCCCGGAGGGACCGTAGGTGACCTCGGCGGCGCGTTTGCGCACCTCTTCGATGAACTTGTCGGCGATGCTCTCCACCACGTAGATGCGCTCGACACCCACGCAGACCTGCCCGGTGTTGAACATCGACAGGTACACCGCGCCGAGCGACGCGCGGTCCAGGTCGGCGTCGGCGCAGACGATCATCGCGTCCTTACCGCCCAGTTCGAGGGTGCAGGGGATGAGCCGGCTCGCGCACGCGGCGGCGATCTTCTTCCCGGTGCCGACGCTGCCGGTAAAGGAGATCTTGTCGATATCGCCGTTCACCAGGGCCGCGCCGGTTTCGCCGTCGCCGTGCACGACCTGCAGGACGTCCTCGGGCACACCGGCCTCGTGCAGGACCTTGACCGCCCATTCGCCCGAGCGCGGAGTGACCTCCGAAGGCTTGAGCACCACCGAGTTGCCGGCGAGCAACGCCTGGGCGATCGGGTTGAGCGAGAGGATGAAGGGGCCGTTCCAGGGCGTGATGACCCCGACGACGCCGAGCGGCTGGTAGTTGATGACCAGCTTCTTCAGCGGCAGCATATAGCCGTGCAGGCGCCGGTTCTCGTCGGCCAGATCCTTGGGGGCGCGCCCGCTCCAGTAGTTCAGGAAATCGCAGGCCGGCACCATTTCCACGGCCAGCGCCTCGACGCGTGGTTTACCGGTTTCCCGCATCACCGTCTCGACGATCTCGTCGCGGCGTTTCAGCAGCACCGAGACCGCGTTGCGGATGATCTCGGCGCGCTCTTTGACCGGCCGGGCGGCCCAGCCCGGTTGGGCGGCGCGGGCCGTGGCCAGCGCCGCGGCGACATCGTCGGCCGTGCTCACCTCGATTTCGCCGACGCGTTCGCGGGTCGCGGGGCTGCGCAGCTCGAGCCGGCGGCGTCCGTCGGCGGTCGGCTCCAGCTGTTCAACGATGGCCATGGTGATCTCTCCTCACCCGAGGAATTGGAACAGGTTCTACTTTAATCCGGAGCTTACGTCATGGCCGCGCGCCGTGCAGCAAGGTTCACCCACGCGCCCGGCCGCGGCGGCGGCCCGATCTATCAATTGATTCAATCAAGTGATTGACATCGGCGGTCACGCGGGTCACGATCGAGGCGCGGTCGCAGTGTGCCCGACCGCGCACCCGAGCCGCAGGAGAACGATGACAGCCGAATCCCCGGGCGCGAGTCTCACCGCGCCGTACACCATCGAATTCCCGTACAACCGGACGGTCGGCGAGAAGATCGGCACGTTCCTCGGCGGTCTGCGCGACGGCGAACTGTACGGGGTGCGTACCGAATCCGGAGCTGTGCTGTGCCCGGCCCTCGAATTCGACCCGGCCACCTCGGCACCCACAGGTGAACTGGTCCGGCTGGAACCCCTCGGCACGGTCGCGCACTGGACCTGGGTACCCACCCGGCCCGGCGACGAGATCGACGCCGATCATTTCGCCTGGGCGCTGATCGCCATCGACGGCACCGAAGGCTCCCTGTTCCACGCCGTGGATACCGGCGGCGACCCGGCCCGGCTGTCCGCCGGCCTGCGGGTACGCCCGCGCTGGCGGGCGGAACGGGTCGGCAGTATCCGCGATATCGTCTGCTTCGAACCGGTGGAGGCGTGATGAGCACCCTGCCCACCCCGGTGGAATCGTTCACCAGCCCGCACAAGGTGGATTACACCTTCGTCGCCGGCACCGGCCGGTCGACCTTCCTGCGCGGGCTGAAACACCGCACACTGCTGGCCCGCCGCTGCGGGACCTGCGAGCGGGTGTACCTGCCCGCGCCGGAGTTCTGCTCGCGCTGCCTCGTCGAACTGTCCGAGCCGTTCGAACTCGGCGGCACCGGTGTGGTGAAAACCTTCTGCGTGGTGAACTTCCCGTTCCCCGGCCAGACGATCGACCCGCCGTACCTGGTCGCCTATATCCAGGTGGACGGCGCGGACACCACCCTCATGCACCTGATCCGGGATGTCGAACTGAGCGAGGTCCATATCGGTATGCGGGTCGAACCGGTGTGGTGCGCCGAGAAAGACCTGGACACATCCATGAACAGCATTCGCTACTACCGGCCGGTCACGGGAGGTTCCGATGCGTGATATCGCGGTGGTGGCATTCGCACAGTCACCGGGTACGGCGGCCGATCGCCGCGACGATATGGCCGAAATACTGCTGCCGGTGATGCGGGAAGCCCTCGCCTCGGCGGGGATCGACCGCACCGAGGTCGATTTCTGGGCGTCCGGCAGTCACGATTTCCACGAGGGACGGACGTTCGCCTATATCGAATCGCTCGATGCGGTGGGCGCGTGGCCGCCGATCTCCGAATCGCATGTGGAGATGGACGCGGCGTGGGCCGCCTACGAGGCGTGGTCGTGGCTGCAACTCGGCGAGGGCGAGATCGCCGTGGTCTACGGCGTCGGGCGCGGATCACTGGCACACGACCTGGACCAGGTGGCCGGGACCCAGCTCGACCCCTACTTCCTGGCACCGCTGCGGCCACATCAGGACGCGCTCGCCGCGCTCCAGGCGCAGGCGCTGATCGCGGCCGGTGCACTGGACGAGAAGCAGATGGCCGAGGTGGTCGCCCGGGCCCGGGCCGGTGCGATGGGTAATCCGGCCGCCCAGGTCTCGGGTGAAGTCACGGTGGACGAATTGCTGGCCGCGCCCTATCTGGCGTCGCCGCTGCGCGAGCACGACCGCGGGCCCATCGGGGATGCCGCCGCCGTGCTGGTGCTGGCCGCCGGTGATACCGCCCGGCGTTTGGCGCAGCGCCCGGCCTGGGTGCGCGGTGCCGATCACCGGATGGATTCGCACTATCCGGGCACCCGGGATCTGACCCGCGCCGACACCGTCGGTATCGCGGCGGCCAAGGCGGCCCGGCAGGCCGGATTCGCCGCCCGCGACGTCGATATCGCCGAATTGCACACCGAGTACAGCTATCAAGAACCGCTGCTTGCGGAGGCACTCGAATTATCCGGCGCGACAATCAATCCCGGCGGCGGACCGCTGGTCGCCCGGCCCACCACGGCGACCGGACTGATCCGGATCGGCGACGCCGCCCGGCACATCCTGAGCGGTCGCGCGGACCGCACCCTGGCGCATGCCACCAGCGGGCCCGCGCTCCAGCAGAACATGATCTGCCTTTTGGAGGGAGACCGATGAAACTCGCGGTCGTCGGAATCGGCCAGAGCAAACAGGCCAAGAAACGCAAGGTCACCATCGGTGCGATGGTGCGCGAGGCGGTAGACGAGGCGATGGCCGACGCCGAACTGGAATTCGGCGATATCGACGCCATCGTGCTGTCGAAGACACCGGATCTGTTCGACGGGGTGATGAACCCGGAGCTGTATCTGGCCGATGCCATGGGGGCGCGCGGGCTGCCCGTGACCCGGGTGTTCACCGGTGGCAGCGTCGGCGGGCACGCGGCGATCTACGGGGCCCATCTGGTGCAGGCCGGACTGGCGCGGCGAGTACTGGTGGTCGCGTATTCCAAAGAGTCGGAAGGTGATTTCACCTGGGCGCTTTCCCGGGGGCTGCCGTTCAGCGCGCAACTGGGCGCGGGGGCGGGCGCGCATTTCGCTCCGGTGATCCGGGAGTACATCCGCCGATCGGAAGCACCCGAGCACATCGGGTGGCAGATCGCGGTCAACCACCGGCTGAACGCCACCCGCAACCCGTACGCCCATATCCAGCTGCCCGATATCACCGTCGAGCAGGTGCGGGAATCGCGGATGCTGTGGGATCCCATCCGATTCCTGGAATCGTGCCCCTCCTCGGACGGTTCGTGCGCGGTGGTGATCACCGGCGAGGACGATGCCCACCACACCGGGCGCCCACCGGCCTGGATCCACGGCATGTCGTGGCGGACCGAGACCGGGCATTTCGCCGGGCGCGACGAGGTGAATCCGGAGGCCGGCCGGCAATGCGCCGCCGACGCCTACCGGCAGGCCGGGATCACCGACCCGGCGCGCGAGATCGATACCGCCGAGCTCTACATCCCCTACAGCTGGTTCGAGCCGATCTGGCTCGAGAACGTGGGCTTGGCCGAGGTCGGCGAGGGATGGAAGGTGGTCGATTCCGGGCAGACCGCGTTCGGCGGGTCGCTTCCGATCAATCCCTCCGGCGGTGTGCTCTCCGGAAATCCCACCGGCGCAACCGGTTTGCTGCGTTTCGCCGAGGCGGCCATGCAGGTGCGCGGGACCGCGGGCGAACACCAGGTGCCCGATGCGCGGCTGGCCGTCGGACACGCGATGGGCGGGGCCGCCCAGTTCCACGCCTTGTGGGTGGTCGGTTCCGAGCCCCCGCAAACCTGACCGCCGGGTACACCGGTGTTATGACCACCCGGCCACTTCCGGAGCCGCACGGACGGACGAACTCCGCCCCGGCCGGCATACCGCCCGTCCCGCGCACGCAGGAAGACGGCGAATCCGATTACCCCCGGCCGGCCCCGAGCAGGCGCGGACCGGGGACGGCACTATCGCGGATCACAGGACCCGCACAGACGAGGAGAGACCATGACCGAGCGGGTATATGTCGCCGGTGTCGGGATGACGAAGTTCGAGAAGATCCAGTCCCGGGACTGGACCTACCCCGAGATGGTCGCCGAGGCGGTGAACCAGGCGCTCACCGACGCCGGAGTGACCTACGACCGGGTGCAGCGCGCCGCCGTGGGCTATGTGTTCCAGCCGTCCACGGCGGGCCAGCGGGCGCTGTACGAGATCGGGCTCACCGGGATCCCGATGGTGAACGTCAACAACAACTGCGCCACCGGGTCGAGCGCTCTGGTGCTCGCGCGGGAATGGGTCCAGGCAGGGCTGGCCGATATCGTGCTCGCGGTCGGGTTCGAGCAGATGACCAAACAGGCGATGTCCGGTGACGGATCGGTCCCGAAAGTCACCACGGTCGACTGGCATATGGACGCCCTGAAAGCGGCCGCCGGTTTCGGCGCCGCCCCGATGACGGCGCAGTTCTTCGGTGCCGCCGCCAATGAACATATGAAGCGGTACGGGACGACGCGAGAGCAGCTCGCCCAGGTCGCGGTGAAGAATCACGAACATTCCACCCGCAACCCGAAAGCCCAGTTCCAGGACGCCTACACCCTCGAGCAGGTGCTCGGTGACAAGCTGGTCTCCGATCCGCTCACCCGCTCCCAGTGCTCCCCCATGTCCGACGGCGCCGGCGCGGCGGTACTGGTGAGCGAACGCTACGTCCGCGAACACGGACTCGACCGGGCGGTGCCGATCCTGGCCCAGGAGCTGGTGACCGATACCGGCGCATCCTTCGAATCGGGTTCGATGATCGATGTGGTGGGCGCGCCCATGGCCCGTATCGCCGGGCAGCGGGTGCTCGAGGCCGCGGGGGTCGGGATCGACGAGATCGACGTCCTCGAACTGCACGACTGCTTCTCGATCAACGAACTGCTCACCTACGAGGCGCTCGGTATGTGCGGCGAAGGTGAATCGGGTGCACTGGTCGAATCCGGTGCCACCACCTACGGCGGCCGCTGGGTGGTGAACCCGTCGGGCGGACTGATCTCCAAGGGGCATCCCCTGGGTGCCACCGGGTTGGCGCAGTGCACCGAACTCGTTACACAGGTGCGGGGCGCGGCGGGCGACCGGCAGGTGGACGGCGCGCGGCTGGGATTGGCGCACAATCTCGGGCTCGGCGGTGCCTGTGTGGTGACCCTCTACGGCGCGCCCGGCGCCGTCTCCTAGAGTTCTCGGTCATGACGCGAAGCCGGGTGCGGACGGGTCGGGACGAACGCCCGCCCGCACCCCCGCACGCGCAACCGGGAACCGAGATCGTCAATTCCCTCGCACCGGATCCCGATCTCCCCACCGATCAACGTCTCATCCTCGCCGCCGAACGCCTGTTCGCCGAACGCGGTATCGACGCGGTGTCCCTGCGTTCGGTGATGGCGGAGGCCGGCGCGAACGTCGCCTCGGTCCACTACCATTTCGGCTCCAAGGACGCCCTGGTCGAAGCGCTGATCAGCCGCCGCAGCGAGCAATTGCACACCCGCCGCGCCGAATTGCTCGACGCCGTGGAGAAATCCGGGGCGCCGGATGCCCGCGCCCTCGCCGACGCGTTCGTCCGCCCGGTCGGCGAACTGGCAGCCGCCGGCGGAACGCCGTGGATCCGGCTGGTCGCCGGCATCATGAGCAGCAATCACCCCGCGCTCACCCGGCTCACCGAAGGTTTCGCCCCGCAGGCCCGCCGCTTCAACGACCTGCTGCAACGGGTCGCCCCGGATACGCCGCCGCGCACCATCCGCTTCCGCCTCACCCAGGCCATGAACCTCACGTTCCAAACCCTGGGCGACCCGGAAGGCTTACAAGGCATGCTCGCGCTCAGCGGCACCCGCCTCTCCCCCGCCGAACTGCTCACCGAACTCATCGACACGGTCACCGCGATCCTCACCGGCCCACCCGACCGCTGAGCAGCGAGCTCCTCGACCGAACGATATCCCCGGTACATCCGCGTGTACCCTCCCAGGGTGGACGATCGGCTGAGTATCCGCGAGGCTCGCGCACAACTGACCTCCGTCGTGAACGCCGCGAGCCGAGACGGGCATATCACCGTCATCACGCGCGGCGGCGAACCGGCAGCCGCGGTCATTCCACTGTTCATGCTTGCCGAAGTCGAGCATGGGAAGACGAGCAGCTCGGCCGTATGGCCGACGAAGCCCTTGCCGAAGGCGGTGAGCCCGAACGCATCACGCTCGGCCAGATGATGGACGAGGTGCTTGCCTCCGACAAAGACGCCGGCGCGTGAAATACGAGCGCATGGACTCCCGTGGCGCGACGCGCACTCCGGGCGATCCCGCAGGAAGACGCATTACGCCTGCTGGTCGCCCTCACTCTGCTGGGTGACGACCCTATTGGGGTGATTGCGTAGAACTGATCATCCTGGCCGTATCCGCGGGACATCGTCGAGACATCTACGGGCGGTAGGGGTCGCCGCTGACCGGGCCGGTCGACAGCGGCGGGGAGTGGCCGCTTCGCCGACTCCCCGCCGCCTGGTGCCGCTGAGTGCCGGATTCGACGGACCCGCTATCACTGCCGGGCGCGAAACCGGTGCGTCGATTGTCCGGTCCGGATCAGGGCACCGCACAACCGGTGCCCGCGTTGATTCCGGTGCGGACCTCGATGGGTGCGCTGGTGACGGTTACGCCGCCCTGTTCGGCGCTGATGAAATGGGTTCCCGGGTTCGGCGGGGTCCACGTGGTGGTCGCGATGATGCCGTTCGGTGTCGCGACCGGCGGATTGAAGCCGACCACCACGCCGTTGTCGCGGAAGGTCACCGGTTGCGTGTTGTTGTTGACCGCGGCCCGCACCTGGTAGGAGCAGGTGGTGCCGAAGGGCGTGGTGATGCCCATGCTCCGGCCCGCATCGGCGCCCACGTTCTGCGGTACCGCACCGGCGCCGGGGGCCGCGAGAGCGAGCGCGGTGGCGACGGCGCCGAGGCCGGTGACGGCGGCTGCGCCGCGGACGGCCCGGCGCCTGGTGCGGGAACTGCTCTGGGTCGTAGTCATCGTTGATCACATCCCAACTGGTTCCATCGTGCGGACCCGGATGGCCCGCTCGCGAGCTGTTGTCGTGGAGCTGTGTCCAGCGTGTCAGTGCTGCGATGGTTCGTTGTCGACGCGCCTCAACGGCGGTACCCAGTCTGATCCGGTTCACCGGATGGGTCCAAGGTTTCGCCGGCATCGGTGTGATAACGACGGACCGAATCGCCGTGCGACCGGGCGGATTGCAGGGCCCCGCCCGGCCGTGCCGGCAATGCTCAGTTGACCTGCCGGCCCTCGCCCCAGTACTGGGCGCGCAAGGCCTTCTTGTCCGGTTTGCCCAGCGGGCTGACCGGGATACTGTCGGCGAAATCGACGGTCTTCGGCGTGTACACCGCGCCCTTGCGATCCTTGACCAGCGCCTGCAATTCCTCGACCTCGACGGTCTGTCCGTCACGGAGCACGACCACGGCCTTCACCGCTTCGCCCCACTTCTCGTCCGGCACCCCGATCACCGCGGCCGCACTGACGGCCGGATGTGCCGAGAGCACATCTTCGACCTCGCGCGGGTAGACGTTGAAACCGCCGGAGACGATCATGTCCTTCTTACGGTCGACGATGTAGAGGAAACCCTCCTCGTCCTGCCGGGCGATATCCCCGGTGTGCAGCCAGCCGAATTCCGTTGCCTCGGCGGTCTGTTCGGGTTTGTTCAGATAGCCGTTCATCACCAGCGGGCCACGCACGCACACCTCGCCCGGTTCACCCTGGGGCACCTCGTTGCCCTTCTCGTCGAGCAGGGCGACGTTCAGCCACGGCACCGGGCGCCCGCAGCTGGCGAGGCGCTCCGGCTTGTCCAGGTCGTGGTCGCCGCGGCGCAGCACCGAGATCGTCATGGGGCTCTCGGCCTGGCCGTAGAACTGGAAGAAGATGGGCCCGAACTTGCGGATCGCCTCGGCGAGCCGGGTCGGCGAAATCGCGGAGGCGCCGTAGAAGACGGTCTGCAGGCTGGACAGGTCGTACTTGTCGAGATCGGGGCTGTCGAGCAGCGCGTACAGCATGGTGGGTACCAGCATGGTCGCGGTGATCTTGTACTTCTCGATCGCCTCGAGGACCTTGGTGGGATGGAAGTACGGCAGCACCACGATCGAGCCACCCTGCTGGGCGGTGGGGTTCCAGAAGGCGGCGCCGGCGTGACTGAGCGGGGTGCACACCAGGAAGCGGACCTCGTCGGGCCATTCCCATTCGGTCATCTGAATCCGCAGCATGGTGGTGCTGCCGCGGAAGCTCATCTCCACGCCCTTGGGCTTACCGGTGGTACCGCCGGTGTAGGCGAGGCTCATGGTCTCGTTGGGGTCCACATCGGGACCCTTCAGCGGCGCGGGGGTGAAACCGGCGGCGAGTTCGATGAGGTCGGTGCCCGCCTCGGACGGGCCGAACGAGAACAGGTTCCGCAGTGCCGGAACCTTGTCCCGCAACTGCGCGGCCCGCTCGTCGAAACCGGTGGGGTCGAAGATCAGGGTTTCCACCCCGGCATCCTCGAGGACGTAGGCGTGGTCGTCGAGCGACCCCATCGGGTGCAGCGCCATGGCCCGGGAGCCGTTCACGTTGTTGGCGCCCTGGGCGAAGATCACCTCCGGCCGGTTGGCCGAGAGCACGGCCACCGGCGATCCGACGCCCAGGCCGGCCGAAGCCAGCGCCTGCGCGAACCGGCTGATCTGATCACGCACGTCGCGATAGGTCAGGGTGGCGTCATCGATATGGACCGCGGTGCGGTCGGCATAACGCTCGAGAGCCTTGCCCAGCAGATCCACCGCCAAGGGCTCGCGGTGCAGGAGGGCGCTCTCGTCGACGTGCGGTTCAGTGTTCATTCGTCTGCCTTTCGAGCCTGCTCGCACGAGCGGCCCAGCGAAGTGACCGTGGCCCCGGCGCGGTCCCGGACCGGCGACCACCCCGCGGGGGCGCCGTGTCCCGGGACCTCGTCCGAGGCTCGCAAACCGCGAAAACTATAACACGTTCTACTTTATCCGGGGGCCGGATCCCCGGACCCGGACATACCGGTCAGCACGGATCGGCAGGCAGCCACATAGCCGCGCACCAAGGGCCGTTCGTCCGCGCGCCGCCAGGCCAGCGCCAGTTCGCTCGGGCCGATCCCGCGCACCGGTCGCACGACAACACCCGCGTGCGCGATCAACGGAGCGTTGCCGGCCGCCAGCAGCACCACGCCGTCGCCGTTCAGGACGGACTCATAGGTTTCCTCCGTACCCGATATCTCGCCACCGATGATCGGAGGCCGCCCACCGCGCTCGTCGACCGCCAGGAAATGGTTGCGCAGCGCGGGCGCCGATTCCGGGAGGGCCAGAAACGGCTCGTCGAGCAGCTCGGTGAAATCGACGATGTCGCGGCCGGCCAGCTCATGTGATTCCGGCAGGGCGACCACTCGCGGCTCGCGGGCCACCACGACCCAGTCGTAACGCCGCGCCTCGGCCAACGGCAGCCAGACATAGGCGACATCGCTGGATCCGTCGGCCAGGCCGGTGCTCGGATCCGTCCAGCCGACCTGGCGCAAAACCGGTTTGGCCGCCGGGTACGCGGCCGCGAACCGCGACCGGACCGCCGGGAGCAGACCCCGGCCCGGACTGGTACTGATGCCGATCGTCAGGGTCGCCCGCTGGCCGGCCTTCACCAGCTCCACCTCCGCACGGGCGGCGTCCCATGCGGCGAGTACGCGGCGTGCGTGCGGCAGCAGCGCCTCCCCCACCGGAGTCAGGCGCACGGAGCGCCCCGTCCGGTCGAAAAGCGGGGCGCCCAATTGTTGTTCGAGCGCCCGGATCTGTTTGCTCAGCGCCGGCTGCGAGACGAACAGGCGCTGGGCCGCGCGGGTGAAGTTCAATTCTTCGGCCACCGCGGCGAAATAGCGCAGCTCGCGTCCGTGGACATCCATAACCAACGGTTATCACACCGGGTCTTGGACAGTTTCCCGGCGACACCGCAAGATCGTTCCCGAAGCACGAACCATGAGGAGACGAACCGTGAGCAATCCCAAGATCTGGCTGATCACCGGCGCGACCAGCGGCTTCGGCCGCGCGCTCACCGAGGCCGCGATCGAGGCCGGCGATACCGTGGTCGCGGTGGCCCGCCGCACCGCCGCCCTCGACGATCTGGTCGCGGCCTATCCGGACCAGATCGATCCGGTCGCTCTCGATATCACCGATACCGCCCGGATCGAGACCGTCGTCGCCGATATCACCGCGCGGCACGGCCGTATCGACGTCCTGGTCAACAATGCGGGCCGGACACAGGTGGGTGCCGCGGAGGAAACCACCGACCGGGAACTGCGCGACCTGTTCGACCTGCATTTCTTCGGCCCGGCCGCACTCACCCGCGCCGTCCTGCCCGGGATGCGCGCCCAGGGCTCGGGCGCCGTCGTGATGATGAGCAGTGTCGGCGGGCAGATGTCGTTCGCGGGTTTCTCGGCCTACAGCGCCACGAAATTCGCCCTGGAGGGCTATGCGGAAGCGCTGGCCGACGAGGTCGCGCCGTTCGGGATCCGCGTGCTGGTGGTGGAACCCGGCGCGTTCCGCACGGGCCTGTTCGGGCCGGGCGCGGCCTACTTCAGCGCCGAGATGCCGGAATACGCGGAGACCGCGGGGACCACGCGCCGGATGGTCGAGAACGGCGACGGCACCCAGCCGGGCGATCCCGCCAAAGCCGCCGCCGCCATCCGGGCCGCGCTCGACGCCGACCACACCCCGCTGCACCTGCCCTTGGGCGAGGATGCCGTGGATACGGTGCTCGGCCACCTCGACGGAGTCCGCGCGGAAGTTACCGCCTGGGAGAAGGTCACGCGGGCAACGGCTTTCGACTGAGTCCGCGGCGCAGCACAATCCCCGGCCATCGGCCGTTCGACACCGGGCGCACACGGCGGACGGTCCCGCCGCGAACCACCGTGCGGACCATCCGTCCACGGCGCCCCTTCGCAGGCAGCGCTTCGTGGGAGCCGGCACTACCCGGTCGCCACGGGGACCCCTATCGAGACGCACACCCAGCCCCAGCCGGCCACGCACGACGGCAGCACCCCTGGACCGACCGGGACTTCCGATGTCGAGAGCGCTGGGCAGCCGGGGTCAGTCCCGGGTGACCGCCCCGTCGACGCGCCGCCAGATCCCCAGCGGGTTATCCGTGCGGATCTCCTCGGCCAGCAGTTCCTCCGGCACGTTCTGGTAGCTCACCGGGCGCAGGAACCGTTCGATGGCACGGGTCCCCACCGAGGTCGTGGCGGGCGCGGAGGTGGCCGGGAACGGGCCGCCGTGGACGACGGCATGCCCGACCTCCACACCCGTCGGCCAACCGTCGAACAGCACCCGTCCGGCGATCAGTTCCAGCTTGCCCACCAGCGGCCGGGCCGTTGCGCGGTCGGCGGCGGTGGCGTGCACCGTGGCGGTGAGCTGGCCCTCCAGCTCGTCGGCGAGGGCGAGCAGGTCGGCCGGATCGGCCGCACGCACGATGATCGAACTCGGGCCGAAGACCTCGTCCTGCAGTTCGCGGGTGGCGCGGAACCGTTCGGCGGTGGTGACGAACAGATGCGGATCACCGGAACAACTCGTGGTGCCCGCGGTGCCGCTCGCCGCGAGTTCCACCCCGGCGGTTCCGGTCAGCCGCTCGACACCCGCCGCGAAGGATTCGGCGATACCGGCGTTGAGCATGGGCGCACCGGCGGCCGACCCGACCGCCGCCCGCGCCGCGGCGACGAATTCGCCGGCACCCGGGCCGTCGGCCAGGAAGACCAGGCCGGGGCTCGTGCACAGCTGGCCGACGCCGGTGGTCAGCGAGGCTACGAACTCTTCGCCCAGCCGGGCGCCGTGTTCGGCCAGCGCACCGGGGAGTATGAATACCGGGTTCACGCTGGACATTTCGGCGAATACCGGAATCGGTACCGGGCGGGCGGCCGCGGCCGCGGTGAGTGCGAGCCCGGCCCGGCGGGAGCCGGTGAAGCCGACCGCGCGGATATTCGGGTCGCGCACGAGCGCGAGGCCGGTATCGACACCGCCGTGCAGCAGCGCGAAGGTCCCTTCGGGCAACTCGTGTTCACGGACCGCTGCCAGCACAGCCCGTGCCACCAGCTCGGAGGTCCCGGGATGCGAGGGATGCGCCTTCACCACGACCGGCGCCCCGGCCGCGAGCGCGGAGGCGGTATCGCCGCCGGCCACCGAGAAGGCCAGCGGGAAGTTGCTCGCCGCGAACACCGCGACCGGGCCCAGCGGGATACGGCGCTGGCGCAGATCGGGTTTGGGCAGTGGGGTGCGCGCCGGATCCGGCCGGTCGAGCCGGGCGCCGGTCCAGCTGCCCTCGCGGACGACGTCGGCGAAGAGCCGCAACTGGCCGGTGGTACGGGCGATCTCACCGCGGATGCGCGCCTCGGGCAGGCCGGATTCGGCGATGGCCCGCTGCGCCAGGGCATCCCCCAGCTTCTCGATCTCGCTCGCGATGCTGTCGAGGAAGGCGGCGCGGCGGGTGAAATCGGTGGCCCGGTATTCGTCGAAGGCCGACCAGGCCGCCGCAGCGGCGCGAGCGACCATGGCGGTATCGGCCTCCCGGAACTCCGGTTCGAGGGTGTCACCGGTCGCCGGGTTCACCGCACGGAAAGCTCCGGTGGTGCCGGGTATCTCGGCCGTTCCGACGAGATTGGCGCCGGTGAGGAGTTCGGCGGTGGTCATTCAGCTCACCTTCTTCACGAGGTCGGCCAGTTCGGCCAGTTCGGTGTCGTCGAGGTCGGTCAGCGGGCTGCGGACCGGGCCCGCGGGGCGGCCCACCACCTTCATACCCGCCTTGATGATGCTCACCGCGTACCCGGGTTTGCGGTTGCGCAGATCGCAGTACGGGATCACGAATTCGTTCAGCGCGTTCAGGACGAAGGCGGTGTCCCCGCGGCGCAGGGCGTTGTAGAACGCGAGCGCGAATTCGGGAACGAAATTGTAGATCGCCGAGGAATAGGTGGTGACTCCCAGCGCCAGGTAGGGCAGCGCGAACATTTCCGCGGTCGGCAGCCCGCCCACATAGGTGAGGCGGTCGCCCACTCCCGCGTAGATCCGGGTCATCTGTTCGATATTGCCGATGCCGTCCTTGAAGCCGACCAGGTTCGGGCAGCGGTCGGCGAGTTCGGCCACCGCCGATTCCGAGTAGGCGGCATTGGCGCGGGAGTAGATGATCACGCCGAGGTCGGTGGCCGCGCACACCTGCCGCACATGCTCGACCAGCCCCTCCTGGCTCGCCTCGGTGAGGTAGGGCGGGAGCAGCAGAATGCCGTGGGCGCCGGCGCGCTCGGCGGAGCGAGCCATCTCGACCGCGGTCGCGGTGCCGTATCCGGCGGGCGCGATCACCGGCAGCCCCTCGGGCGCCTCCCGCACCGCGGCGGTGACGACCTGTTCGACCTCGGCCGGGGTGAGCGAGAAGAACTCGCCGGTACCGCCGGCGGCGAACAGGCCGGAGGCGTCGTAGCCGCCGAGCCAGGCGATGTTCTCCCGGTAGGCGGCTTCGTCGAAGGAGCCGTCGGCCCGCAGATGGGTGACCGGGAAGGACAGCAGGCCGGAGCCCAGCTTCCTGGCGATTTCCTGCGGAGAGGCAGTGGTCATGGCGTGCGCTCCTGTTCGGGGGGACCTGCTGACCTCACCCTAGGAACCATTTATGATTCACGTCCAACACTGATTACATATCTATCAATACAAGGTCGGTATCGGATGTTCACGTTTGTCCAGCTCACCCATTTCGTCGCCGTGGCAGAGGAATTGCATTTCGGCCGCGCCGCCGAACGGCTGCGGATGACCCAGCCGCCGCTGAGCCGGCAGATCCAGCTCCTGGAGAAGGAGGTGGGCGCGGAACTGTTCGACCGCTCCAACCGCACCGTGAAACTCACCCGCGCCGGTCGTGCCTTCCTGCTCGACGCCCGCCGCCTGCTGCAGCAGGCCGAACGGGCCGCGCTCTCGGTCCGGCGGGTCTCGGCCGGCACCGGCGGGGTCCTGCGCCTCGGCTTCACCGGGGCGAGCGTGCACTCCGGGCTGCCCCGGGTATTGGCCGCGGCGCGGGCGGCGCTGCCCGATGTCGATGTGGAGTTACGCGAGATGGTGACGATGGACCAGGTGGAGGCGCTCTCGGAGGGTGCGCTGGACCTGGGCCTGGTCCGCCCGCCGGTCACCCGGCCCGACCTGCGCACCCGCACCTTCGTCCGGGAGGGCCTGATCGCGGCGATACCGGCCGCACATCCGCTCGCCGAGGACACCGGCGCGCTGCCGGTGGGCGCGCTGCACGGTGTCGACATGGTGATGCACGCACCGGTGGAGGCGCGGTACTTCCACGAACTGGTCACCTCGGTGCTGCACGCGGCGGCCGTGGTCCCGGTGGTCACGCAGTACATGACCCAGGTGCACAGCATCCTCGCCCTGGTGAACCTGGGCTGGGGTGTGGCGCTGGTACCCGAATCGGCGGCGGGGATGCGGTTCGATCAGGTGGTGTACCGGCCGCTCGCCGAGGTGGGCGCGCTGGTCGAACTGGACCTGGTGTGGCGGCAGGGGAACGAGAATCCCGCCTTGGGGCGGCTCATGCCGGAGCTGGCGGTGGCGGATACCCCAGCCTCCGACGGTTGGCCGACAGGCGACTACCGCGACGAGGCCGCCGAACAGCGGGAGGGAAATCCCGATACTTTTCCTGTATCAATTCATCCGTAATTAGTGTTGGACGGGAATCACCCGTGCTCTTTACATTTTGTCTGTGAGGCGAGTCACCCGCCCTCATCCGACCTTTTTCCACGGCACCCCGTGAGCGCGGTGGTGGTTCGACCGAAAGGAGTGAACGATGCCGTTCACTCAACAGCAGACGGCGGAACTCCAGTCCGCTGTGTCGAAATTCTTTCGACGCGTCGTACCGCTGTTCATCATCATGCTGATCTGCAATCAGCTCAATCGTTCCAATATCGGCTACGCCCGCGAATATCTCGAGGCCGATGTCGGTATCGGCGCCGCCGCCTACGGTTTCGGCGCCGGTGTCTTCTTCATCGCCTATGCGCTGTTCGAACTGCCGAGCAACGTGATGATGGAAAAGTACGGGGCACGAATCTGGCTCACCCGCATCATGGTCAGCTGGGGCCTGGTCTCGGCCGCCATGATGTTCGTGCAGAACGCCACCATGTTCTATGTGCTGCGCTTCCTGCTCGGCGCGGCCGAGGCCGGTTTCTTCCCGGCCGTCATCTTCTACCTGGCCAAATGGCTACCGAACAGTCATCGCGGCCGCGCCACCGCGCTGTTCGTGGCCGGGTCCTCGGTCGCCGCCGCCATTTCCGGCCCGCTCTCCGGTCCGTTGCTGTCACTCGACGACACCCTCGGACTGCACGGCTGGCAGTGGCTGTTCGGTATCGAGGGAGCGGTATCGGTAATCGTCGGCATCATCGCCTACGCCTTCCTGGATTCTCATATCAAGGACGCGAAATGGCTCACCGCGGGCGAGAAGAAAGCGCTCGTCGACACGATCGCCGCCGAGGAAACCGATAAAGCGGCCAATTCCGGTGTCTCGCATCGGGCTTCCCGCTGGCGCATGCTGCTGGACCCGAAGCTGATGCTCTTCTGCTGGATCTACTTCGCGATCCAGTTGTCGATCTACGCGAATACGTTCTGGCTGCCCTCGATCATCCGGCGCATCGACGGGGTGAACGATATAACCGTCGGCCTGCTCTCCTCGCTGCCGTGGATCTGCGCGGTGGTCGCCATGTACTTCTCGGCCCGGATCGGCGACCGCACCGGCAACCGCAAACCGCTGCTCATCATCGCGCTGCTGACGGCCGCCGTCGGCACCTATTTCGCCGCCATCGCCTCACCGTGGCTCGCGCTGGTATTCCTGTGCATCGCCGCGATGGGCTTCAAGAGCGCCTCGCCGCTGTTCTGGTCCATCCCGCAGTCCGGTCTGCATCCGCTGGTGCTGGCGCCCGCCATCGCGATCATCAACTCGATCGGTAACCTGGGCGGGTTCGTCGCACCGTACGGGTTCGGGCTGGTGAAGGAAGCCACCGGCGAGGTGACCTGGGGTCTGTACGCACTCGCCGCGGCGTCGGTACTCGCGGCCGCCTCGGTGCTGCTGGTCCGCCGGGCCGGCAATCGGCAGGAACTCGCCCATCCCGCGCCGGAGCCGCCCGGGCCCGGCTCCCCCACCACCACAGAATCGCCGGCCCCGGTCCCCGAAACCGGCCGCACCGGCGCCGTCACCACCCTGGAGAAACGCGCATGACCACCCCGACCCGCACCCCTCGCGTCACCGATATGCGCGTCGTGCCGATCGCCGGCCACGACAGCATGCTGCTCAATCTCAGCGGCGCCCACGCCCCCTATTTCACCCGCAACCTGGTGATCCTCACCGACTCCGACGGCCGCACCGGCGTCGGTGAAGTGCCGGGCGGCGAACGGATCCGCGCGACCCTCTCCGACGCACGCGACCTGGTGCTCGGCCGGACGGTCGGCGAGTACCATGCCGTACTGGCCGATATCCGCCGCACCTTCGCGGCCCGCGACGCCGGCGGCCGCGGTAACCAGACCTTCGACCTGCGGGTCACCGTGCACGCGGTGACCGCGGTGGAATCGGCGCTGCTCGACCTGCTCGGCCAGTACCTCGAAGTACCGGTCGCCGCGTTGCTCGGCGAAGGTATGCAGCGCGAGCGGGTGCCGGCGCTGGGCTATCTGTTCTTCATCGGCGACCGGGCCCGCACCGATCTGGCCTACCGATCCGGCGCCGACGAACCCGCCGACGCCGACGACTGGATGCGGCTGCGGCACGAGGAAGCCCTCACCCCGGACGCCGTGGTCGCGCTGGCCCGGGCCGCCCGGCAGCGCTACGGCTTCCGCGATTTCAAACTCAAGGGCGGCGTCCTGCCCGGACCCGAGGAAGCCGCGGCGGTACGGGCGCTCGCCGAGGAGTTCCCGGACGCCCGGATCACCCTCGACCCCAACGGCGGCTGGCTGCTGCGCGAGGCGATTCCGCTGTGCCGCGACCTGCGCGATGTACTCGCCTACGCCGAGGACCCGGTCGGCCCCGAGGGCTCGTTCTCGGGTCGCGAGGTGATGGCCGAGTTCAAACGGGCCACCGGATTGCCGACCGCCACCAATATGATCGCCACCGACTGGCGCGAACTCGGGCATACCGTACGCACCGGGGCGGTGGACATTCCGCTGGCCGACCCGCATTTCTGGACGATGGCCGGTTCGGTGCGGGTGGCTCAGCTGTGCGACGCCTGGGGGCTGACCTGGGGATCGCACTCCAACAACCATTTCGATGTCTCACTGGCCATGTTCACCCAGGTGGCGGCCGCCGCGCCCGGCGAGATCACGGCCATCGACACACACTGGATCTGGCAGGACGGGCAGCGCCTCACCCGCGACCCGTACCGGATCGTCGACGGCGAACTCACCGTTCCGCAGCGCCCCGGACTGGGTATCGACCTCGACGAGGACCGAGTGGCCGCCGCGCACGAGTTGTATCAGCGGGAGGGCCTGGGTGAGCGTAACGACGCCGCGACCATGCAGTACCTGATCCCCGGCTGGACCTTCGACAGCAAACGACCGGCCCTGAGCCGCTGAGATCTCCGGCCCACACGGCGCCGGATACATGGTCGCCCGCAGCCCGATCGGCTGCGGGCGAACGTGTCTGAGCACCCGTCGATCCGGCTGTCACGTGACGCCGGAGCAGCGGCTAGCTCGCTGCGCGGAGCGCGTCCGCTGTCATCTGTGCCGCCAGCCGGACTGCGGCATTGTTCTCGCCGTAGCCCTGGTATCCGCCTATGCGCTGTACCACTTCGAAGAAGAGGTCGGCGCCGACGGTGCGGGTGAAGAAGTGGAAGAACTCGCCGTCGGCGTTCGCGTCGTACAGGATGCCCGCGGACCGCATCCGGTCCAGCAGTTCGGGCGTGAGCGGGAAGCGAGCCCCCAGATCCTCGTAGTAGTTCCCCGGAATCGGCAGCGGCACATACCCTCTGGCGCGGAAATCCGCGACCGTCGCGAAGATATCGGTGCACGAGAACGCGATATGGCTGATACCGCCGCGCCGCGGGGCCGGCAAATGGGCTGTCCCGGAAATACTGCCGGGCACCATGTTCAGCAGGATCCGCACCGGATGCTCGGCCGCGGCACCGCCGGGGCCGGTCCAGGTGAGTGCCTGCGTCCGGATCAATCCCATGGCGTCGGCGACATCGACCCCTTCGTGCGGCTGCATACCGAACACCGAACGCAACAGCAGCATGGTGCCGTCCCAGCTGTCGGCCGGCACCGCCAGCGCGATGTGATCGACACCGGTGAACTGCGGGCGCTCCCGGCGCCACTGCTGTTCGTAGCGGGGGTAGGTGTCGAACGCCGACAGCCAGCCGGCGGCGCTGCCCGGGCCGCGAATATCGACCCAGGTGGCGTCGGTGATCTCGAGTCGCACCACATCCGACTCCGGGCCGTCCTCGGCGCCGGGCAACCGGACCTCGCGGGTGGGGACCGCCAAGGCGCGGGCGCGGCGGGCCCACGCTTCCGGATCGTCGGAGCGAATCCCGATCTGGGAGAGGACGGGCAGATCCGCGGGGATACCCGGCGCGGTCCATACCGTGCCGGGGGTCGCATCGACCGCGAGGGTGAGCGGGCCGTGCCGCCAGAGCTGCAGGTCGTGATCGCGATGCCGGCCGAGCAGATGGAAGCCGGTGTGTTTCAACACGGTCTGCAACTCGTCGGCCATACCCGGACCGGCCGCGAGGCGCAGCGATACCACCCCTTCGATGGGCGCGGGCGGGGGCGGCTCGAACAACTCGAGCCCGCGGGCCTGCGGTTCGGCGGCCTGCACGCGCGCCACCTCTTCCTGCAGATGCAGCAGCGAGCGGTAGGCGTCCGCGGCGGTGCGGCCGGTCGCGGACTGCCGGAAGACGTCGTTGAACACCTCGAGCGACCAAGGCCCGGTGTACCCGGCGGCCTGGACGTGCGCGCCGAAGGCGGCGAGGTCGAAATTGCCCTGCCCGGGGAAGTTCCGGTGATGCCGGCTCCAGGACAGCACGTCCAGCGACAGCCCGGGGGCGTCGGCCAGTTGCAGGAAGAAGATCTTGTCGCCGGGGATCTCGCGGATACCGCTGGGATCGTCGCCGCGGGACAGGATGTGGAAACTGTCCAGGCAGGTGCCCAGCGCCGGATGATCGACGTATTCGACGATCCGCCAGGCGTGCCGGTAGGTGTTCACATGCGCGCCCCACGCCAGCGCCTCGTAGGCGATACGCAGCCCGCGCTGCCCCGCGCGTTCGGCCAGGGTCGCGAGCTGCTCGGCCAACCGCGCATCGTCGTGGACCGCGCTGGGCAGGGGTGAGGAGCAGACCAGCATGGTGTCGCAGCCCAGCGTCTGCATCAGGTCGAATTTACGTTCCGCGCGGTCGAGGTTGCGCTGGAACTGCTGCTCGTCGGCCGAATCCAGATCCCGGAACGGCTGGTACAGGTCGATGGAGAGGCCCAGGTCGGCGGCCCGCTGCCGCAGCTGAGCCGGGGCGAGCGTGGAGCTCACGAAATCGGGTTCGAAGATTTCGAAACCGTCGAAACCGGCCGCGGCGATCGCGGGCAGTTTCTCCTCCAGCGACCCGCTCAGCGATACGGTCGCCACCGAGGTCCGCACCCGGCCGGTGGTCCGGCGCGGGCCGAGCTGCGTGATATGAGCACCTGTCCCGTTCATGGAAGCTCCTTCAAAGCCGGTACGTACGGTCGGCGGAGGACGAAGCGAAGGCCGCGGTATCGGATTCTTCGGCGGCGCACAGCGACAGCAGATGCGCGCGCATCCGGTCTGCGTCCGGTTCTACCCCGGTGAACAGCCGATATGCCTCGACCGCCTGATAGACGGCCATGCCGCCACCGTTCAGCGTGCGGGCCCCCGCCGCCTCGGCAGCCCGCACCAGCTCGGTACGCAGCGGCCGGTAGACAACCTCGGCCACCCACAGATCCGGTCGCAGGGCCGCCGCGGGAACGGCCGAGCCCGGGTGCTCCGCCATCCCCATCGGTGTGGCATGGACCAGACCGTCGGCGCCGGCCAATGCGGCCTCGAGGGTCGCGAGTGGCCGGCTGTCGATCACCGCTCCCGGGAACACGGTCACCAGCGTGCGGGCGAGCCGCTGGGCGCGGACGGCGTCGGCGTCGACCAGGGCGAGATGGCCTACACCCCGGCTGAGCAGGGCGTAGGCAACCGCGGCACCGGCGCCACCGGCACCGATCTGCACCACCGAGCGCACCGGGGCATCGGCCAGTTCGCGATCGAAGGCCCGGCCGAAGCCCGACCAGTCCGTGTTGTGGCCGACCGCCCGGCCGTCGTCGAAGACCACCGTGTTCACCGCGCCGAGCCGGGCGGCGTCCGGTGTCAGCTCGTCGAGGCAGTCGATAACGGCCTGCTTGCACGGGTGGGTGATATTGAGTCCGCGAAAACCCAGGTCGCGGGCGCTACGCACCAGCCTGGGCAGATCGGCGACGGTGAGCCCGAGCGCGTCGAGATCGATGATCCGGTAGAGGTACCGCAGACCTTGCCGCCGGCCTTCCTCCTCGTGGAGGGGCGGCGTGAGGGACGGCAGCACGCCGGTCCCGATCAGGCCGCACAGCACGGAATCGGTCACGTCGACCTCCTGGCCTCGGATAGCTAATGTACGAACTAGTGAGTTAATTAACGCTCATCTCGCCGCCGCGGTCAAGTCTCCGCACCGGCCGCCGGTCGGCCGCCGACTACAGTTGCCCCATGCCCGCGAACGACACCAGCCTGGAAAAACCCGTCAAACGCAGGCGCAACAGCGACCGCACCAAGGAGAACATCCTGGAGGTCGCGACGGGGGAATTCTCGGACAACGGCTACGCGGGCGCCCGGGTGGACGTGATCGCCGAACGAACGCACACCACCAAGCGGATGATCTACTACTACTTCGGCGACAAGGAAGGCCTGTACCGCGCCGTCCTCGAACGCGCCTACGGCGCGATCCGCGCACTCGAGGCCGAACTCGACCTCACCGGTCGCGACCCGGTCGAAGCGATTCGCGCGCTCGCCGAACTCACCTTCGATCACCACGAACAGCATCCGGATTTCATCCGCCTGGTGGCCAACGAGAATCTCCTGCACGGCGAGCACATCCGCAAATCCGACGTGCTCATGCGACTCGGTGCGCCGGCCGCCGACCTGCTGTCGGCAATCCTCGCCGAGGGCCAGGACAGCGGACTGTTCCGCACCGATGTCGACGCCCTCGACGTCCACATGATCATCAGCAGTTTCTGCGTGTTCCGGGTGGCCAACCGGCATACCTGGCAGGCCTTGTTCGGCCGCGACCTGACCGACCCGGCCACCCGCGACCACCAGCGGCGGATCCTGGCCGATATGGTCGTCGCCTTCCTGGAGCGCCCCGCGGCCTGACCCGGCAAGAAACCCGCGCCGGCGAGCACGCATCGGGGACGGCGGTCTCGCATCTAATGAACTATTTGGTTAATAATGGTTGCCACGCGCCGTGAGCCCCGTTACATTGACCTAACCAGGGCGCGATACGCACAAGCGTTCATCATGCGAACATTGCGCGCCGAGATGTCACATTCAGGAGAACCCCATGACCGCCAGCACTCTAGACGTGCCCGGATCCGGCGCGCAGCGCCCGGCCGCCACCGCAAAGGTCAAACGGGCCGCTGTCGCCAGCTTCCTCGGCAGCATGCTCGAGTACTACGACTTCTACATCTACGCGTCGGCGGCGGCCCTGGTGTTCGGCAAGGTGTTCTTCGCCGATTCCGACCCGGCCACGGCCACCCTGCTGTCCCTGGCCACCTTCGGCGTCGCCTATATCGCGCGGCCGGTCGGCGCCGTCCTGCTCGGCCACTTCGGCGACCGGGTGGGCCGCAAACGCGTGATGCTGCTGACCCTGGTGCTCATGGGTACGTCAACATTCCTGATCGGCTGCCTGCCGACCTACGACGCGATCGGGGTCGCGGCGCCGATCCTGCTGGTGCTGCTGCGGGTGGTGCAGGGCATCTCCGCCGCGGGTGAGCAGAGCGGCGCCGGCTCGCTGACCCTCGAACACGCACCCATGGGCCGGCGCGCCTTCTTCACCAGCTGGACGCTCACCGGCACGCAGGCCGGTTTCATCATCGCCACCGTCGTCTTCCTCGCCGTCGCGACCCTGCCGGAATCGGCGCTGCTGTCGTGGGGCTGGCGAGTGCCGTTCTGGTTCAGCCTGCTGGTCGTGGTGGTCGCCTATGTGGCACGCCGCAAACTCGAAGAGCCCGAGGTGTTCCAGGAAGAACAGCAGGGGCAGAAAATCGCGAAGTTCCCCGTCGTGGAGCTGTTCCGCAACCAAGCCGCCGATGTGCTGCGGGTGGTGTGCTGCGCGTTCATCGCCGTGGTGAGCACCGTGTTCGCGGTGTTCGGCCTGGCCTTCGCAACCAGCGACGAGGTCGGGATCAGCAAAACCACCATGCTGCTGGTCGCGGTCTCGGCGAACGCGCTCGCCCTGCTGATGCAGCCGGCACTGGCGATACTGGCGGACCGGGTGGGCCGGAAGCCGGTGTTCATCACCGGAGTCCTCGGCTGCGCCGTCATGGTCTTCGTTTACTTCCACGCCGTCATGTCGGGGAATGTGGCGCTGATCTTCCTGGCCGCACTGGTGTTCATCGGCGTCGCCTACAGCGCCCCCAACGCCATCTGGCCGGCCTTCTACGCCGAGATGTTCAGCACCAAGGTGCGCTTCTCCGGTATCGCCATCGGCACCCAGCTCGGTTTCGCCGCGGCCGGGTTCGCGCCCACCATCGCCTGGACACTGGTCGGGGACAGCCGCACCAACTGGCTGCCGGTGGCCGTACTGGTCGCGGTGTGCTGTGTGGTCTGCGCGGTGGCGGCGTTCACGGCGCGGGAGACCTATCGGGTGCCGCTGACCGAACTCGGCAAACCCGCGCTGCGCTGACGAACCGGCGCCCGCCCTGCCCGCGCCGCGCAGCAGCCCCGGCACTCTTACACGGGTGCCGGGGCTGCTGCGTTATCGAGCCGACAGAATTCGACGCAGCGGCCGGGACTCCCCTTCCCGACACTGTCGCCCTCCCACTTGCTTCCGCAAAAGGGGATATCTAATATCCCTGTTATGAAAATGGGTGAAGGCGTCGAGTGGAGCCTGCACTGCTGTGTCACCCTGGCCTGGGCCGAGGAGCAGTGGCCGGTCTCGATCGGCCGGCTCGCCGCGTGGTTCGACCTGCCCGTGGAGTACCTGAAAAAGCGGCTACAAGCCCTCGTCCGCGCCGGGATCCTCACCTCGACGCCCGGGGTGCGGGGCGGGTTCGGCCTGGCTCGACCGCCGGAGAAGATCACCCTGCTCGATATCGTGACCGCGATCGAAGGCGGCACCGACCCGTTCCGCTGCACCGAGATCCGGC
Organism: Nocardia sp. CA-290969; assembly: GCF_050936135.1. Classification (NCBI taxonomy): domain Bacteria; kingdom Bacillati; phylum Actinomycetota; class Actinomycetes; order Mycobacteriales; family Nocardiaceae; genus Nocardia; species Nocardia sp. CA-290969. Next base: position 4,914,255 of record NZ_JBNJNJ010000001.1, read on the forward strand.
AGCGCGGGCACAGCGGTCGCACCGCCACCACGGATTTCACCCATCAGTGCGGTATCGCGCTGGCCATGCGCCGCGCGGAACTGGCCTGGCGGCGTGAACTCGCGGCGCAGACCATCGCCGATCTCGCCGCCGCGGCACCGGCAGGCTCGGCGGAACGCACCCGGCGCGAGATCGCGAACGCGGGCAGGAGCGGCTGATGGACCGGAACTGTGCGGGAGCTCTGCCCGGGTCCCGGCGCGGCGTACCCGATCACCCGGACGGCTGCGCGATCGCCCCGGGAACTGTTCGAAACTTCCAACCGGCGAGGAGACGAGTGTGTCCGGAATAGTTGTGGTGGGCGGCGGTTTCGCCGGCGTGTGGAGCGCGGCCGGTGCGGTGCGCCTGGCTCGCGCGGCGGGTCGTGAGCTGCCGGTCACCCTGGTCTCCCCCGGCGACGATCTGGTTATCCGTCCCCGCCTGTACGAGGCCGGACCCGACCGGATGCGGGTCGCGCTGGACCGGATCCTCGGACCTGTGGGCGTGCGCCGGGTCGCGGCCGCAGCGACCGGGATCGATACCACCGCGCGGACGGTCACCGCTGTCGGCAGCGACGGCCGAACCGATGAGATCGACTACGACCGCCTGATTCTCGCCACCGGAAGCGAACTCGTCCGGCCGGAACTGCCCGGCGCCGAGCTGCTGTTCGATGTGGACACACTCCCCGCCGCCACAGCGTTGGACGCCCATCTCAACCGGCTACCCGACCTGCCGCCCGGCGACGGCCGGTTCACCGCCGTCGTCGCCGGCGCGGGGTTCACCGGCCTGGAGATCGCCACCGAACTCGCGGACCGGCTCGGCGCGCTCGCCGCGACCCGGGCGCCCGGCGAACGGGTGCGGGTCGTCCTGGTGGAGCGGGCAGACGCTCTCGGCCCGGAACTCGGGCCCGGGCCACGTGCGGAGATCGCCGACGCCCTGGCTGCGCTCGGCGTGGAATCCCGGCTCGGCGTGAGTGTGGCGGCGGTGGAACCGGATCGGGTCGTATTGTCCGACGGCACGCACCTCACCACCCGCACCGCGATCTGGACGGCGGGAGTGCGGGCCGGCGCACTCACCGCCGCAATCCCCGGCACCCACGACCGGCTGGGCCGGTTGGCGGTCGACGAGAACCTGGCGGTTACCGGTGTGCCGGGGGTCTACGCGGCCGGAGATACCGCCGCCGCGGCCGCCGAACCGGGACACCAGGTGATGCAGTGCTGTCAGCACGCCCTGCAACTGGGCAAATTCGCGGGCCACAATGCCGCCGCCGATCTGCTCGGGCTGCCCGCCGCCCCGTTCACGGCGGCCCCCTACGTCACCTGCCTCGACCTCGGTTCCCACGGTGCGGTGTTCACCAACGGATGGGATCGCCGGGTGGTGGCGACCGGGGCGGTCGCGAAGGACCGCAAACGCAAGGTCAACGAACTGTGGATCTACCCGCCCACCGACGATCCGGACGAACTCCTGCGCCAGGCCGACTACCGGTTCTCGGTCCGCCAGATCACCGAACCTCGCCGGGTATAAGCGACCGGCGCCGGTCGAGGAGCCCACTCCGGTCGCCGGCGCGCAGGCCCACCTGAACGCCGGACTCCGTGACCCCGCACGCCGGTCGGGTCTCGCCGGCACAGCAGAAAGACCTGTTCACCGGTCGGCCGTTGTGTCGTACGTTCGGGCTCTTACCGCTGCACTCGGCCCGCGGCACAGTTCGGCCGAGCGCCGGGCCCGTCGAAGAGGGTCGCGGTGGTGCCGGTTATCGCGCGCCGACCAGTTGCTTCTCCGCGACCTCGCCCGCGGGCAGATGAGCCCGCGAATACCGCAGGATGACCGCGGAACCCGACAGCGCGACCAGCACCAGCACACCGAGCAGGACGGGGTAATCCGCTACCGGACCGAGCAGGCTCAGCAGCGACGGCAGCAGGAAGCCCAGATAGGCGAGCGCGTAGTAGGCGCCGGTGAGCGCGGCGAGTTCGTGTGGCGCCGCGAGGCGCTGTACCTCCAGCAGGCCCGAGACCAGCGCGATCCCGTACGCGCAGCCCAGCGCGAGCGCCGCGGTCAGCGCCAGCGCGGGTGATCGGACGATCGCGGCAAACGTGCTGATCAGCAGACCCAGCGGCAGCAGGGTCATCGAGACGAGCACCGCGCGGGCGCTGGTCGTGCGGTCGAGCCGTTTCGCCAGCGGTTGCACCAGGGTGCCGGCGACCAGGGTGCCGACCGTCAAAGTGGTGGAATACAGCAGGCTCCACCGCCCGACCCGGTCGCCGACGAGTTGCGGCATGATCGCGTAGGCCACCGCCGCCGAGCCGAAGATCCACGGGGCCATCGGCATGATCACCCGACGGAAACGGGGATGACGCAGACCAGCGAACTGACCGCGGGCCGGCGTCCCCGGCACTCCGGTTTCCGGCACCCGGAACACCAACGGCAGGACCGCGAGCGCGAGCAGTGCGTGCACGAGATAAGGCGTAACCATGGGCGCCGGCCCCCATTGCGCGAGGCCACCGGCCACGGCCGCGCCCAGCGCGAAACCGGCGGTGAGCCATAGCGCGGCGCGACGGGCACCCGTTCCGGGCGCCGCGCCGGCGCGGTCGCACAGTTCGGTGACCCAGGTGGTGCCGACCGCCATCGCCACCGCGACCCCGCACCCGGTGATCAAACGGCCCACGGCGATCCAGCCCACTCCGGTCGCCCCGGCGGCCAGCAGCAGGCTCGCTGTCAGCGACGCCAGTACCCCGGCGAGCGCGACCGGGCGCCGGCCGAACCGCTCGGACAGCCCGCCGGTTACCAGCAGTCCGGGAACGAGTCCGAGCACGTAGGCGCCGAGCAGCGCGTTCACGGTCAGCGCCGAATAGCCGGCGTCCCGGTACATCACCAGCAGCGGCGTGAACTGGTTACCTCCCCACGCGGAGACGAAGATCGCGGCAAGCGCGGCCTGCGCGGAACGGCCGGTCATCGCCGGTGCGTCCCGTCGAGGTGGGCGCGCAGGGCGGTGGTGAACGCGGCGGCGTCGCCCGCTTCGATGATCTCGATCAGCTCGCCGTGCTCGCGCAGCACCACCGGGATGTGGTCGGGTACCGGCCCCAGCGCGGCCACGTTCATCCGGCGCTGCCGATCGGCCAGCCCGGTGTAGAACCGGATCAGCAAGGCGTTCCCGCCGGCCTCGACCAGGGTGCGGTGGAACCGTTCGTCGGCCTCCGCGAAGGCATGGAGGTCGCCGCTCTCGGCCCGTTCGCGCTGCACCTCGAGCGCGGCCCGCAGTTTTTCGACAGCCGGCGGCACCCGATCCGGGGCGCGCAGCAGCCGCCGCACCGCGGCGCTCTCCACCGCCTCCCGGGCGTCGAGCACATCCTCGGCCTCCCCCGGCGGGACGGGCGCCACGATGGCGCCACGCTTCGGTACCAGCGTCAGCAATTCCTCGGCCTGCAACCGGACAAATGCCTCGCGCACCGGGGTACGGCTCAGCCCGAGCCGGCCGGCGATCTCGGTCTCGCTGAACAGGTGGCCGCCCGGGAGTTCGCCGGAGAGCACCAGCTCCTTGGTGAGCCGGTAGGCCCGATCGGCGGCACTCGCGGGGGGCTCGGAGGGGCTGGAAACAGTCGGCACGCAGCCACACTAGCTGATAGATACAAGCTTGTATGCAAGCATGTACCCCAACTCACAACACCAAGTTCAGGCCTCCGCCACCACAGGATCGGCCGAACCACCACGAGAGGCACTCGGTAACGTCAGCGCCGGTACGACCAGCGGCGATCGCCGAGCAAAGAACGGACAACGACGTGCACGAGGCCTTCTACCTGCCCGACCCCGCGGACCCACAGCGGTTCGTCTCCACCGAACTGACTCGCGGACCGTGGTCACCCGACGCCCAGCACGCCGGACCGCCCTCCGCATTGCTCGGGCATGTGATCGAGCGGTGTGAACCGCGGCCGGGTTTCCAAGTGGGCCGCGTCGCCGTCGAAATTCTCGGCCCGGTTCCGCTGGCCCCGCTCACCGCGGAGGCCCGGCTGGTGCGGCCGGGTCGCAGTGTCGAACTGATCGAGGCGACACTGTCCTCCGAGCGCGGCCCGGTGATGCGCGCCAACGCCTGGCGGTTCAAACTCGCCGACCCCGATCTGGACCTACCGGCACAGTTCCTCCCGACCGGTTCGCGGCCCGGCCCCGAACAGGCGCCGGCACCGGAAGCGTTCCCGTCCACCCAGCCGGTCGGCTTCCACACCGGTATCGAATACCGTTTCGCCGCAGGATCTTTCGCCGAGCCCGGCCCGGCCGTCTGCTGGATCCGGCTGAAGTATCCGATCGTCGCGGGCACCACCCCGAGCCCACTCGAACGCACACTCGCGGCCGCCGACTCCGGCAACGGGGTCAGCTCCGTACTGGATTGGAACCGCTACCTGTTCATCAACACCGACCTGACCGTCACCCTGCACCGGCAGCCGGCCGGGGAATGGGTCTGCCTGGACGCGGTCACCCATCCCCAGCCGCACGGTATCGGCTTGGCCGAATCCGAACTCTTCGACGAAAAAGGCCCGCTGGGCCGCAGCACCCAGACCCTGTTCATCGGCCCGCGATAGGGGTCGATCACCCCGCCCGGCCGGGTTCGGCCGGGACACCGAACCTGGACCGCACGGCCCGGTCCACCCGTTCGGCGTCGCCGGTCGCGAGGAGGTCCAGCAGAGCGCCCCGGAGCACGGCCAGCACCTCGGTGCGCTCGGCGAGCCCCGCCTCGGTGTCCCGTATCCGGCCGGGCTGGGCGGCGGCGAGCAGCGCGAGCCAATCCGCGACCGTCGCCTGCGCGAAACCCGCCCAGGGACCGTCCGGTTCGACCAGCGACCGGGCGTACCCCTCCACCCAGAGTGCGAGCAGCGCGCGATGAGCGGGATCGGCCAGCCAGGTCCACAACAGCGCCGCGACCCGGGGCAACCGGTTCTCCACCGCCGCACCCGGCGGTAACTCGCCGAGCCGGGCGAGCAGCGCGAGTTCGTCCGCGCGAGCCCGGCCCAGCAGGGCTTCGACGAGCCCGTCCTTGCTACCGAACAGATACAGCAGCACCCGCGGGCTGGTCCCCGTGGCCTTCGCGAGGGGCCGCAGGGAAAGCTCTGCCAGCCCGTGCTCGAGCACGTAGCCGTAGGCGGCTTCGAGCAGTTCGGTCCGCCGCGCCGACGGAGTTGCGTTCGAGTGCACCATTTGTGCATTCTGACATCACTGAAACAGTCGTTTCAGTTGCGGCTACCCGATGCGGAGGACCTCATGACCGCGGCCTACGACGACGCGCAGCCCCGGGCGACGATCCGCGAGTTCGGCGAACCCGGCGATCTGGGCTGGGTGATCCAGGCGCACGGCGAGCTCTACGCCGGGGAATTCGGCTGGGACAGCAGTTTCGAAACCCTCGTCGCCGATATCGCCGCCGACTATGCGCGAGCACACGATCCGGCCCGGGAAGCCGCCTGGATAGCCAACCTCGACGGCGAACGGGTCGGCTGCGTGTTCTGTGTCCGCGAGGATGCCGAGACCGCGAAGTTGCGCATCCTGCTCGTCCACCCGAAGGCACGCGGGCAGCGGCTGGGTGAGCGACTGGTCACGACCTGCCTGGAATTCGCGCGCGACGCCGGCTACCGGCGCATCACCCTGTGGACGAATTCGGTTCTCACCGCGGCCCGGCGGATATACCTCGCGCAGGGCTTCGAACTGGTCGACGAAGCTCCGCACCACAGTTTCGGCCGGGACCTGGTCGGCCAGAACTGGTCGCGGGACCTGTAAGCGCCCGGGAGGCTTCGTCCGGAGCGGTCCGCGCGATACCAACTCGACGTGCCGCGATATCGCGAGGCCGGCGTACGTCTCGCCCGTGGACGCGGATATCCGGGAGCGGGCCCGGGTGCTCATCCGCGCACAACCTGGTCCGCGGTGCGAACGGCACGTGCGGAGTGGGCGGCAGTGTCGGTCCACGGCGTGCGACCCGGCACTGTGGTCGCCGGGACGGCACCGGCCGAGTTTGCCGCCGCCGCCGGGACCGCACCCGCCGACATGGGCCCTGCCGCCGGGACGGCACCCGCCGACGTAGCCCCTGCCGCCGACGTGACACCGGCCGCCGACGTGGCACCAGCGGCCATGGACGCCGAGGGTGCACCGCGCATCCCGGCCTCCGAGGTCGCGTCGACGGACGGCGCCACCGAGGCTCGGGGTGAAACCGGCGGCGGCACCACCGGGCCCGCGACGGGACCCGACTGTCGCGGATCGGCGGCACCGTTCTCGCTACGCCAGGTCCCGGCGCGTGACGTCCACGGTGTCGTGGACAACCCCGGTGATGCGGAACCGTCCGTACCGCGTGTTGTGAGCCGACCCGGCTGGTCCGGTGCGTTTCCCGGCCGGCCGTTTTCCGCGGCCGAACCGGGAACCCGTGCCCCGGGAAACCTTTCGGGCGCGCCGAGCGACATGCCGGGGTAACGCGAGACCACTGAACCGCTTTCCGGGTACCGCGATGTCGCGCCCGGATCCCGGGGATACTGCGGAGCCGCGCCGCCCGGATTCTGCGACGTCCCGCCCGGTAACCCCGGATACTGCGGAGCTTCGCCCCCTGGATACTGCGACGTCCCGCCCGGGGCATCTGGATACTGCGGGGCTTCACCCCCTGGATAGCGCGGCGTACCGCCCGGGTGCGACGGCACCGTCGCGGACGGATGCTGGGCCATATGTTCGTCGAACTGTTTCCGGAGAGCGTCGAGCTCGGCGGTGATACTCCGGACATCACCGGCGATCCGGTCGTTCGCGGCCACCGCCTGGCTCAATATTTCCCGGCCGCGCCCGAATGCCTCGTTCAGCACATCGAGCGCATGCATCGGCACCGGCGTTCCGGGAGGCGGGGCGGCGCCGGCGCGCGTGTTGACGGTCTCGATGAGCGAATCGACCGCCAGCTGCCCCTCGTCGGAGACCCGATCGGCGCCCGCGGCGATCAGCGTCAGGGCCTTGGCGTCGAGTTCGGCGAAACCGGCCATGACAGTGTTGAGACGCTGTGCTTTCTTGCTGTAGTCCGGCACGCCCGCTGTTTCCGCGCCGCTCGCGGACTCCGGCAGTTCCGGTGCGGGCGGCGCGGTTCGCTCGCCGGTTCCGAAACTCTTCCACACCGAGCAGAGGTAACCGGGCAGGCTCAGATACATCTCGCCGACCGCACCGGCCCCCGTGAGATCGGCGGGCATCTGCAGATTCGACATCGCCGCGGGACATCCCCCGTTCCCGATATCGGTGGTATCGATCGAGACGATCTGCGGGGACTGCGGCGATACCGCGTAGGCGCCGAACCCGCCACCCAACGCGGCGAGCACCCCGCCCTCGCGTTTGGGGCCGTGTACCAGGACCAGCCCTGCCTTGTGGTCCACGTGCCGCTTGACCGCGCCGGCGATTCCGGTGTCCGCAGCCTTGGCCAGCCCCTTCTCCACCCCCTCTTTGACGAGCTTTCCCGCCAGATTCGCACCCCAGGCACCGCCCACGCCGCCGATACCGGCGACGAGGGCTTCCTCCACCGCGTCGCCCGTATCTTTGTCGTCGACCAGGGTCGCGCCGAGGAAAGAACCTGCCATCGCCCCGAGGAAGGCTCCCGGCGGGCCGAGGAAACCTCCGGCCACCGCGCCACCGATAAGACTTCCGGCATCCGCCCCGGAGAAATCCAAGTCGAAAATACCCACACGGCAAGTTTTTTCGCCGCACGACAGGTGTTTCCGGCTCCTGACAGAACCCTGACGGGTACGCCGGGCTTCTTTGACGACGTATTTCCGGGCCGGGCGCTACCGTCCCCCGCGGACGCGCCACCGGAAACGACTCCGGCGCGCGCCGCCGCTCAGCCGCGCGGAGCGAGCGCGACCACCGGAATGACCCGTCCCGCAGTGCGGGCGAAATCGCGCAGCGCGGGCAGGATCTCGGCCATCGCGCTGTACAGCCGATCGTATTCCGGCCCGGCCACGATCACACGTGCCCGAGCCACGCTCATCGGACGGTGGCCGGAACCGGATTCGGCTTACCCAGCCGCTCGTTCCACCGGAACGCGCCACGCATACCGTGGAAGACGGTCATGATCAGCCCGCCTGCGCAGAGCGCCGCGAATCCGGGCCACCAGTGCGCCGGGAGGTCGGCCCAGTAGCCGAGCAGTACGGCCATGATCAGCCCGGACGCCCCGGCGAGCGCATTACGCACCGGCGCGTTGCCGAGGACATTCGGGAACTCCTCGCCCATCATCCCTTTCGCGAAATGCGGGAAGGCGTTCACGCCCAGCACCCCCGCGAGAAAAGCCGGAACAATCGTTTGCCACATCAGAGCACCCCATTTCAGTCAACGCTTGTAGTCCGAAACTAGCAGGCTCACCACTTTCGGTCAACACTCGTTGTCCGAATTTTTCCCCGGCGCCCGGAACCACCCGGACGGACCGGTCCTAGGCTGGTCAGGTGCCCGATGAACAGCCGACCCGAGCCGAACAGCGTCGCCGTACCCAAGAGCGCATACTGCGCGCCGCCACCCTGCTGTTCGCCGAATCCGGCTACGACCGCACCACGATCCGGGCCGTCGCCGCCGCGGCAGAGACCGATCCGAGCCTGGTCATGCGATATTTCGGCTCCAAAGAAGAACTGTTCGCGCGCGTCTCGGTCCCCGAACCCGACGCACCGATCAGCGGCACCCCGGATCAGGCGGCCGAACAACTCCTCGACGCCCTGGCCGCCAAACTCGGCACCCCCGATACCGCGACCCTGGCCGCCATCCGCACCATGCTCACACAGACCGAAACCGCCGGCACCGTGCGCGCGGCGATGACCGAACGCCAGCGACAGGCGGCCCAGCACCTGAGCCCGGACGACGCGGACCTGCGCGCGGGCCTGATCGGCGCCGTCACCATCGGCGTCGTGATCAGCCGCCACCTACTCGGCCTGGACGCCGTACGCGACGCCTCCCCCGACCACATCATCGAACTCCTGCGCCCGGCCGTCCACGAGATCGCCCACGGCACACCCCGGCACCGCGACAGGTAGCTCGATCCCGGCCGGTCGGACTTCGTCGGATCGGCCCCGCGCGGGCGAGACAGACAGTCAACTGTTCGAGAACGGCGCCGAACACAACCCGGCTCCGGGCACTATCGCACCACTGCGCACAAGTGCTGCCGAACGCAAAACGCTCCCGGAGCGGAGGGTCGATACCACTCGCTCCGGGAGCGCCTCTGCGATCAGCCCGTCAGGCCGGCTGTTGTGCGGCTTCCCGTTCGGCGACCATGGTGAGCGCGATATCGACGATCATGTCCTCCTGACCGCCGACCAGGCGGCGGCGGCCGGCTTCCATGAGCAGGGTGCGGACATCGATCCCGTAGCGTTCGCTCGCCGCTTCCGCGTGCCGCAGGAAACTGGAGTAGACACCGGCGTAGCCGAGGGTGAGGGTTTCGCGGTCCACCCGCACCGGGCGATCCTGCAGGGGCCGGACCAGATCGTCGGCGGCGTCCTGGAGGGCGAAGACATCGCAGCCGTGCTTCCAGCCGAGCACATCGGCGACGGCGACGAACGCCTCGATCGGGGTATTGCCCGCGCCCGCACCGTGTCCGGCGAGGGAGGCGTCGACCCGGGTGACGCCGTTCTCCACGGCAACCACCGAGTTCGCCACGGACAGCGAAAGATTCTCGTGTGCGTGGATTCCGAGTTCGGTCTTCGGGTCGAGCACGTCGCGGTAGGCCAGGATCCGGTCGCGCACACCGTTCATGGTGAGGCGGCCACCGGAATCGGTGACGTACACGCAGTGCGCGCCGTAGCTTTCCATGAGTTTCGCCTGCTGGGCGAGTTCGGCGGGTTCGGCCATATGGCTCATCATCAGGAAGCCCGAGACGTCCATCCCGATCTCGCGGGCGGTCGCGATGTGCTGGGCGGCGACATCTGCTTCGGTGCAATGCGTGGCGACGCGCACCGACCGCACACCCAGACCCCAGGCGCGCCGCAGATCCTCGGCGGTACCGACACCGGGCAGCAGCAAGCTGGTCAGCCGGGCATTCTTGATATTCGCGGCGGCGGCTTCCAGCCAGGTCCAGTCGCTGTGCGAACCGGGGCCGTAGTTCACCGACCCGCCGGCGAGGCCGTCACCGTGCGCGACCTCGATCGCGTCCACACCGGCGGCGTCGAGCGCGGCCACGATCTTGCCCACGTTCTCCGGGGTGATGCGATGCCGGATGGCGTGCATACCATCGCGCAGGGTCACATCCTGGACGAAAACCGAGGTCACCGATTCCGTCGAGCTCATCGTCCATTCTCCTTCTGCTGGCTGTTCTGCGCGATCCGCTCGGCGACCTGCAGTCCGGCCGAGGTCATGATGTCGAGGTTCCCGGCGTAGGCGGGCAGATAGTGGGCCGCGCCCTCGACCTCGAGGAACACCGACACCCGGTGGGTCGGGAACAGGGCGTTGTCCTTCGCCAGCAGCGTATGCACCGGCTGGTCCTGCGGGATCGGGTCGATCTGCACTTCCTGCTTGAGCCGGTATCCCGGCACGTAGGCCGCCACATCGTCGACCATTTTCACGACCGAGGCCTTGATCTGCTCGTGCGAATCCTCGTCGGGCGCGTTCACCAGGCAGAAGACCGTATCGCGCATGATCAGCGGCGGTTCGGCCGGATTCAGGATGATCACCGCCTTACCGCGTTCCGCGCCGCCCACGGTTTCGATGGCGTGCGCGGTGGTCTCGGTGAATTCGTCGATATTGGCGCGGGTGCCCGGCCCGGCGGATTTCGAGGCGATGGACGCCACGATCTCGGCGTAGGGCACCGGCACGACCCGCGACACCGCGGCGACGATCGGGATCGTCGCCTGGCCACCGCAGGTCACCATGTTCACGTTCTGCGCCTCGAGGTGTTCCTCGAGGTTCACCGGCGGCACCACGAACGGGCCGATCGCGGCGGGCGTCAGGTCGATCAGGCGTTTACCCAGCGGGGCCAGGCGGGCGTGGTTCTGCTCGTGCGCCTTCGCCGAGGTGGCGTCGAAGACGATTTCGATCTCGTCGAAATTCGGTAGCGCGATCAGGCCCTCCACACCCTCATGGGTGGTCGGGACCTTCAGGCGCGCCGCGCGGGCCAGACCGTCGGATTCGGGGTCGATACCGACCATCGCGCCCATTTCCAGGAACCGGGAATGCCGCATGACCTTGATCATCAGATCGGTGCCGATATTGCCCGACCCGATGATCGCGACCTTGGTGCGTTTGCCGTTGTCACTCATTGGGAGACCTCCGAAGCGGTGGTGAAGGAAGCCGATACCGTCCCGAGGCCGGAGATGGCGGCGGTGACGGTGGCGCCGGGGTGCAGCGGCCGCATCGGGCCGAGCGCACCGGAGAGGATCACCTGGCCGGCGCGCAGCGGCTCCCCGAAGGTGCGGGCCTGCTGCGCGAGCCAGGACAGAGCGTTGAGCGGGTCGCCGAGGCAGGCGGCGCCGTTACCGGTGGAGACTTCTTCGCCGTCGATGCTCATGCTCATGGTGACCTCGACGGGCTCGAAATCGTCGAGGGTCCGGCGTTCGCTGCCGAGCACGTACAGCCCGCTCGAGGCATTGTCGGCGACGGTGTCGGCGAAGGAGATGTTCCAGTCGGTGATCCGGCTGTCCACGATCTCGAGGGCGGCCATGGCCTCGGCGACGGCCGCGCGGCACTGGGCGATATCGAGCGGTCCCTCGGCAAGATCCGCCCCCAGCAGGAAGGCGACCTCGGCCTCGGCCTTGGGCTGCAGCAGCCGGTCGATCGGGATCACATCGCCGTCGGCATAGGCCATATCGGAGAAGAGCACCCCGAAATCGGGCTGGTCCACCCCCAGCTGCTGCTGGACGGCCTGCGACGTGGCGCCGATCTTGCGGCCGACCACCGTGACACCCGCGGTGATCCGGGCGGCGTTGAACCGCTCCTGGATCCGGTAGGCCGTGGCGACATCGTCGGGACCGATCAGACCGTCCCGTAGCGGCGCGCAGGTTATCCGGGTCTCGGCCGCGGTGATCAGACGCTGCGCGGCCTGGGCGACGATCGACTCGTCGACACCGGACGCACTGGTGCCCTCGACAGTGGTTGCCACCACTACCTCCGTTCTCCTCATCGTTGGGTTGCTACCAGTGCACACCGCTTCGCCCCAGCTGAACAGCGAAATGGTCCACTGACCGGACCACCCGGAGATCCAGGGGCAATCTGTCGCGCGATCCGCACCCCGGACCGCGCGACGGCACACTCACGACGGCGAATGTCCGATACAGCACCTGATACGTTGAGCGCCCTGTACGGCAGTTCGAACAGGAGATCGGTATGCAGGTCGCGGGAAATGTCTTCGTAGTCACCGGAGCCGGAAACGGAATCGGGCGCTGCGTAGCGCGGGAGTTGGTCGGTCGCGGCGCGATCGTCGCCGGCGCCGACCGCGACGAAAAGGCCCTGGCCGGCACCGCGGACCTGGTCGCGGACCCGTCCCGATTCACCGCCCACACCCTCGATATCGCCGACCGCGACGCCGTCGCCGCATTCCCGGCCACCGTCCTCGCCGCCCACGGCCGGGTGGACGGACTGTTCAATATCGCCGGGATCGCCCAAGAGCTGCAGACCATCGCCGACCTCGGGGACACCCGGATCGAAACCCTGATGCAGGTGAATTTCTTCGGCGCGGTGTGGATGACGCGGGCGTTCCTCCCGCATCTGCTGGAGCGGCCCGCGGGTGTCGTCCTGAACACCTCGAGCCTGTCGGCGATCGTCCCGGTGCCGGGTTCGGCCGTGTACGGGGCGTCGAAAGCCGCCCTCGCGCTGTACAGCTACGGCTTGGCGCAGGATCTGCGCGGCCGCTCGAACGTCACGGTGACCACGGTGCTGCCGGGTTCCGTCTGGACCGACCTGGTGCGCAAGGTTTCTCAGCAGATGGGTGCGCCCGAGAACGTCGCCAAGGCTTTCTCGGGGAAACCGGAGCACGTCGCCCGCCGGATCGTCGACGCGACCATGAAGGGCAAAGGCCGGGTCGTCATCGGCAAGGACGCCCGCGTCTACGATTTCGTCCGGCGGTTCAGTACCCGCGCGGCCGATCGGCTGTCGTATCTGCAGGTCGGGCACGGGGTCTATCCGAAACGCACCGCCCCGGTCCGCGACGAACCGGCCTCGGTCACCGGACCCGTCACCCGCCGCCGATAGGTGGTTCGCGGATCAGTACTTCGGGAACGGCTGCCCCGTGCCGGTTGTGATCAGTTGCCGCAGGCTGGTCTCGATATAGAACTTCCAGCCACGGGAGCACGCCTCGAAGCATTCGGATTCGGCGGAGTTCAGGCCCTCGTGGGTGAAATGGAGGGTGGCGCCTTCCGGCGTGCCGGTGATATCGAAGACAACGTGGGTGCCGGTCCACTCGTGCCGGTCCTCGACGAAGGTGAGGAACGAATCCACCACCTGCCAGACGACCCGCTTGCCCGGTACGAGCTCGGTGATACAGAACCGGCTGTACCGGATGCCCTCTTTCCCCTCCCGGGCTGTCTCACCCGCGTACTTGCTGTCGTCGGTGAAAACGAACTCGTCGTGCACTGCGGCGGTATCGCCGATGATGTTCTCGCTCCACCATTTGCGCACGTCGGTGACGGCGGCGAAGACCTCGCCGGGGGTGTGGTCGACGCTGAGGGTGGCGGTCAGCTGCTCGGTATGCGACATTTTCTTGCCTCTCTTTCCGGTGGTGTTGCCCCACCGACGAAGCAGGTCGCCCGGGATCGACATCGCCCCGGATTTTCTCCGGAAATTTTTCGACGGAAATGATCGATCGGTCAGAGGCTGCCGAGGCGATCGGTCAGATAACGGCGTTCGGCCTCGGTCGGCGCCAGTATCAGTGCTTGTTCGTACGCGGCTGCGGCTTCGGCGCGGCGACCGGCCCGGCGGAGCAGATCGGCACGGGTCGCGGGCAGCAGGTAGTACCCCGCGAGTTTGCCCGATTCGGCGAGTTCGTCGACGCGGGCCAGACCGGCCGGGATACCGTCGGCCATGGCGATCGCCACGGCGCGATTGAGGTCGACCACCGGCGAGGGCGCCAACCGGGCGAGCTCCCCGTACAAGATCGCGATCTGCGGCCAGTCCGTGGCTGCAGCGTCGGGCGCGGTGGCGTGGCACGCGGCGATCGCCGCCTGCACCTGATACGGCCCGGGGCGCCGCATGGCCAGCGCGTCGTCGAGCGTCGCCACTCCTTCGGCGATCAGCGCACCATTCCAGCGGGAGCGGTCCTGGTTCTCCAGTGTGACCAGCACACCATCTTCGGTTCGCTGTGCCCGGCGGGCCTCGAGCAGGAGCATCAATGCCAGCAGGCCGCGTGGTTCCGGTTCGGCCGGCAGCAGGCGCATCAGGACTCTGGCGAGGTGGATTCCCTCAGTGGTCAGCGCCCGGCGGCCGTCCGGCTCGTCGTAGCCTTCGTTGAAGATCAGGTACAGCACGGCGAGCACCGCGGACAATCGTTTCGGCAGCTGATTCGCCGGTGGGACCCGGAACGGGATGCCCGCCTCGACGATTTTGCGCTTGGCACGCACCAGGCGCTGCGCCATCGCCGGCTCGGCGGTCAGGAACGCCTTGGCGATCTCCGCGGTACTCAGGCCCGCCAGCGTACGCAAGGTGAGCGCGACCCTGGCCGGGAACGGCAGCGCCGGATGACAGCAGGTGAAGATCAGCCGCAGCCTGTCGTCGGGTATCTCTTCGGCGGCAGGCTCCTCGGCCGTCCTCGCCAGTACGGCGAGTTGACGCATCTTCGCTGCCCCGGCGGTATCGCGGCGCAGCCGATCGGTGGCGCGGTGGCGCGCAGTCGTCGTCAGCCAGGCGCCCGGCCGGCTCGGGACGCCGTCACGCGGCCAGGTCGCCAGCGCCGCGGCGAACGCGTCCTGCGCACAGTCTTCGGCAAGGTCCCAATCACCGGTCAGCCCGATCAGGGTGGCGACCACCTGACCCCACTCGTCCCGATACGCCGCCTCGACCGCGGCCCGAACCCGCTCCGGCACAGTTATTCCCACACGGGGCGAACCTCGACACAACCCCGCCGCGCGTAGGGATGCCCTGCCGCGATCTCGATCGCTTCGTCCAGATCGGCGCATTCGATGATGTCGATACCGCCGACGAAGTCCTTCGTCTCCGCGAACGGACCGTCGGAGACGAACGTCTCCCCATCACGCACACGGACAGTCGTCGCGTCCGCGACCGGACGCAGCCGCGCCCCGCCGAGCCTGGCTCCCCGCCGGTCCACATCCGCCGCCCACCCCTGGTACGCCGGGTCCGCCGCGATCTCCTCGTTGGTGGGCGAAGCTGTTTCATCGTCGCAGATCAGCAGGACATATTTCATGGCGCCAATATGCCCGACCGGCCCACATCGATCAACGCCGCACACGTGCCATGCACTGCGGTCAATTTCCCGGCGCCCCTCCATCCCCCTGGCCCCCGCCCGTGTCATCGTCTCGGTCGACGACGAGGTGCCGGATCCCCAGTTTCTCGGCGAACAGGTGCCGCTGGGTGATCCAGCCGAGTACCGACAGCGCGATCCAGGCCAGCGTCGAGGTGATCTGCTGCCAGCCCGCCTGCGGGTTGCGCAGGAACTCCAGTGAATCGCTCATCCGCGCGACCCCGCTGAGCACCATGCCCGCACCGCCGATCGAGGTGAGCCACAGCAGTGCCCGGGCCCGGAATTTCTCCGCCAGGAACGCGCCGGCCACACAGCACGCGAGCGCCACGATCATGCTCAACGCCCAGTTCTTGTCACCGGGCTGCAACAACATCGCCAGTTTGGTGCCGATCATCGCGCCGGTGAGACCACCGATGAAATACGACGCGAACCGGAAGATCAGCGAGGTCACCACCCACGACGAGAGCGCCCCGATCAACCCGACCAGTAGCAACCACCAGAAGGAGGCATCGAACAGGTCGGCGATCAGCCAGCCGATACCGAACCCGATCGCCAGGATCCCCAGGTGGACCGAGCGGATGCCGTAGAAGCACAGCAGCGCACCGACCACCGCAACGATGATGCCGTTCACGGGCACTCCTCTCGACTGCCGAGCACGAGCGGGACAGGCGATACCGCCCTCACCCTAGCCCCCTCCGGCCCACCCTTCCGGTAGCACGCGGTCGGCCGCGGCGCAGCTCAGCAGTAGAATGGTCCACTGAACGGACCAGCCCGAGAAAGAGAGCCATGCCGGAACGACAACTCGACGACCGGTCCGTCCTGGGCCGTGCACTACTCATCCTCGAGGCATTCGGCGTCGAGGACCAAGCCGTCGGATTGTCCGAGCTCACCCGCCGCACCGGACTCCCGAAAGCCACCGTGCATCGCATGAGCCGCGACCTGGTGGCGGCCCGCCTGCTCAGCTCCTCCCCCGACGGCTACCGTCTGGGCCGCGGCCTGTTCGAGCTCGGTATGCGCGCCGCCACCGAACGCACCTTGCTCGAGGTCGCGATCCCGTTCCTGCAAGACCTGTTCACCCGCACCAGCGAAACGGTGCACCTCGGCGTCCGCGACGGCGACGAAGTGGTCTACATCAGCAAGATCGGCGGCCACCGCCAGGCCCGCGCCCCCTCCCGCATCGGCGGCCGAATGCCGTTGTACTGCACCGCGATCGGCAAATCCTTACTCGCCCACTCCGGCCCCGAAACCATCGACCGCATCCTCGCCGGCCCCCTCGTCCGCCGCACCCCGCGCACCGTGGTGGCCCCGGGCCTCCTACGCGCGCAACTCGCGCACGCCGTCGAAACCGGAGTCACCTTCGAACACGAGGAATCCACCCTCGGCATCGCTTGCGTAGCCGCCCCCATCCTCGACGGCAGTGACGAACCCCCCGCCGCCATCTCGGTCACCGGCCCGGTCACCCGCTTCCGCCCCGAAACCCACGCCGCCTCGGTCCAAGCCGCCGCCGCCGGCATCGCCTCCATCCTCGCCCGCCGCCCCCAAGCCCTGCCCTGACCCCGACGCCGTCCAGGCGATCGACCCTTGCTACGCACGTAGCAAAAGTCTACGCTCGTAGCATGAGTTCGCTACCCGCCAGAGACCTCCGTAATCACACCGCGGAGGTGTTGCGCCGGGTCGAGGCCGGTGAAGAGTTCGAGATTCTGAAGGACAACCGGCCGGTGGCGAAGATCATCCCGCTCCCGCACCGCCGCCAATGGGTTCCGGCTGCGGAGATCATCCAAGAATTGATGCGGCTGGGACCCGACACGACCGGTCTCGCGGAAGAACTACGCGAAATCCTGCCCGACACCACGGATGACCTGCCGTGGTGAGCGCCACGCGAGCGATCGCGGACACATCCATTTTCATCGGTGCGGAGGAACGCCGATTCGACCGTTCCCGATTCGAGGACTACGAATGGGGAGTATCGGTGGTCACGCTGGGCGAGCTACGCCTCGGAGTGATCAACGCCCGCGACCCGGAGGCTGCAGCGCGCAGACTCTCCACCTATCAACTCGCGCAGCGATTCGAACCCCTCGAGGTGGACGAGCTGGTAGCCGAGACGTGGGCCCTACTGGTTTCCCGGCTACGCGGCGCCGGTCGAAAAGTGCCGATCAACGACAGCTGGATCGCAGCCACCGCGCTGACTTACGGAGTGCCCGTCGTAACTCAGGACAGCGATTACGACGGTATGCCGAACCTCGACGTTGTGAAGTTCTGAAGGAACCCGGACCCGTCGACCCACTCGGGTGTTGTCGTTCGATCAGCTCTTCGAGTGGACCGGCTGCAGCAACGATATTCGTCGACAGCGCAGAATCGGTGCCTTTGCCGACTGCCGACTTCGATCTCGCCGTCGCAGCGACAGCAGTCCACTGGTTCGATCTCGATACTGTGCTGCCGAAACTTCATCGCGCGTTGGTGCCCGGAGGTCATTTCGCCTTCTGGCGCAACGCATTCGGTGATCCGACCGCCGACCCCACCCCGTTCCGGCAGCCGGTCGCGGCGATCACCGCGCGCCGCGGCAACCAACCACCGTGGCGCGCAGTGCGTAACCGCGCGACTACAGCGGAAGGTCGGCTCCTGGAGTAGCGTCGGCGGTGTGTCGGACACCCAACTTGTCGGAGTGCAGAAGACTCTCAGCCCCGTCCTCCGAGCCAAAGCACTGGACAACCGGCTACCGGACCCGATCCTCGGCGACGAATACGCCGAGGAGACGATGCGGCGCCTCGACCCCGGCTACGACAAACGCCTGTTCGGTACCAGCCAGATGGGCCTTGCCGCCGTGGTGCGCGCGAAAACCCACGACGACTGGGCGCGGAGCTTCCTCGCCGAGCATCCGGACGCGGTGGTACTGCATCTCGGCTGCGGTCTCGACGCGCGTGTCCACCGGATCGACCCGCCTGCCACGGTCGACTGGTACGACCTGGACTATCCCGCCATCATCGAATTGCGGCAACAGTTCCTCCCGCCGCGCGAGCACTACACCCTGATCGGGTCCAGCGTCACCGACCTGGCCTGGCTGGACCGCATTCCCCGTGGCCGGCCGGTGCTGATGATCGCCGAGGGACTGGTGCCCTATCTGACCGAGGCCGAGCTGCGGCAGCTGCTGACCAGTGTCGTCGAGGCATTCCCCAGCGGCCGCCTACAGTTCGATACGGTGGCGGTCTGGGCGTGGCGCACCTCGAAATGGGACCCCACGCTACGCAAGTACGGGACCCGGTTCCATTGCGGCTTCGACGATCCCGCCGCCCTGGCCGAGTGGCACCCACGGCTCGAATTCATCGATGAGGCACCGCTGAACGATTCGCCGGTGCTCATGGCCAAGGCGCCCGCGAACGCACGCCGCCTGTTCCGCCTGTTGAATCTGCTGCCGGGTATGAAACGCTCTACCCGTATCGTGCGGTTCGGATTCTGAATGTACGCCGGCCGATCAGCGATCTACGCCCTACTCAGGTGTGCAGAGTAGGGCGGTAGATCAGTTCCTGGATATTGCCGTCGAGTGTCCGGTTCTCCAGCAGTTCGAGGTCGAAATCTTCGGCACCGCGGAAAATCGGGTCCAGTCCGCTCTTGCCGGTGATCACCGGGAAGAGCGTGACCTGGATGCGGTCCACCAGACCTGCCGCGAGCAGGGACCGGTTCATCGACAGGCTGCCGTGTGAGCGCAGCGGAACGGTGGACTCCTGCTTCAGCCGGGTGACGATATCGACGGCGTCGCCGTTGGCGAGGGTGGCGTCCGGCCAGTCGAGGGGGCCTTCGAGGGTGGTCGATACAACGGTTGCCGGGAGGTTCCGCATCCGGGTGACCCATGGGTCGCGCACATCGGAGTCCGCGGTGCTCGCGGCCAGCATCTGCGCGAACGCGCGGTACGTGTTCGCGCCGAGGACCATCCTCTGTTCCTCGTTGTATACGGCGAGGCGATGGTCGAGCAGTTCGGGGCCCTGTTTGCCCCAGTACCCGGTCCAGTTGCCGCCGGCGGCGCCGTAGCCGTCGAGGCTGGAGAATACGTCGAAGGTGTAGGTCGCGGTCATCTGCTCTCCTCGGGTGCGGTCGAACGAGTACAGGAATCGAGACCGGATCTCGCGCCGGAACTCATCGCCACGCGCGGGAACAACCCGGCACCGTTGCGTGTTGTATCAGGTGCCGCTACTGTAGGGGCAGTCTTCATCTTGTGGATGTAGGTGGCTCACTCCCTCCCACAAGAATCCGCATTCGCCGTTCCAGTGTTCGAATGCCGTCGACTCGGCACAACGTTCCGGCCGGCCGTGTTCCGGCCGCCACGATGCCGCCGTTCATCACCTCCGCGCCCGTGGCGTGCGCCGATCGCAGCATGCACTGTTCACCGCTACCGGCCATTCACCCAACTCATACCTCAGGAGAAAAGCCATGCAAGACAACATTATTCATAGACAGGACAGCTCGGCCGGCAACAGCCCGGTATCGATCACCGGGATCCTCGACCTCACCGACAACCATGCCGCGCTCCGGGTCGACGGGTATCTACCCGGACCGCGCGACGCTCATGTACCACGGCGCCTGATCCGCGAGTTCGGACTCCGTCGCGGCGACACCCTCACGGGCACACTCGGCACCGACCGGGAGAGCGCGAAACTCCCGCCCTTGGCCCGGGTCGAGAGCATCAACGGCTTACCGCCCGACAGCGCGAAGTCGCGACCGCATTTCGCGGACCTGGTACCGCTGTACCCGCAAGACCGCCTGCGGCTCGAAACCGAACCGCACGAACTGACCACGCGGATCACCGATCTGGTGATGCCGATCGGGAAGGGGCAGCGCGCCCTGATCGTCGCCCCGCCCAAAGCGGGTAAGACCTCCGTGCTCCAGTCCATGGCGCACGGCATCGCCAAGAACCATCCCGAATGCCAGTTGATGCTGGTGCTCGTCGGGGAACGCCCCGAGGAGGTGACCGATCTGTCCCGCGCGGTACCGGCCGAAATCGCCGCCGCGACGTTCGATCAACCGGCCCGCGACCATATCGCGCTCGCCGAACTGGCCATCGAACACGCCAAACGCCTCGT
This sequence comes from Nocardia sp. CA-290969, assembly GCF_050936135.1. Taxonomy (NCBI): domain Bacteria; kingdom Bacillati; phylum Actinomycetota; class Actinomycetes; order Mycobacteriales; family Nocardiaceae; genus Nocardia; species Nocardia sp. CA-290969. Next base: position 4,934,709 of record NZ_JBNJNJ010000001.1, read on the forward strand.
CGAAATGGGCCGCGACGTGGTGGTCCTCCTCGATTCGCTGACCAGGCTGGCCCGCGCGTACAACCTGGCCGCCGCCGGGTCCGGGCGCATCCTCTCCGGCGGGGTCGACGCCGCGGCGCTGGCACCACCGAAGAAATTCCTCGGCGCCGCCCGCAATATCGAGAACGGCGGCTCGCTCACCATCATCGCCAGCGCGCTGGTCGAAACCGGCTCGCTCGCCGACACCGTGATCTTCGAGGAGTACAAGGGCACCGGAAACGCCGAACTGAAATTGGACCGGCAGGCCGCCGACCGGCGGCTGTTCCCGGCGATCGATATCGACCGCTCGAGCACCCGCAAGGAGGAGCTGCTCCTGTCCCCCGATGAGCGCACCGCCACGCATTCACTGCGCGCGACCCTCGCCGGCCGCGATCCCCGGCAGGCGCTGGAGCTGCTGTTGACCGGCCTCGGGCAGACCGGATCCAACGCCGAATTCCTCACCCAGATCCGTACCGCGAACTGATCCTCACCTCCTCGGTGCCGCGTTCAGCAGCGCTGGCCGCCGCCGGTCGACGCGGAAGCCCTGATGACGCTCGCCCGGGCCGCAGATGTTCACGACGATCGAGAGCATTGCAGCGTCTGCCGCGGCATTCGCCCGCCGCGCCGACTCCCTCCGAACTGTAAGACGTTCTGCACCAGTGTGTCACGCATTCTGTTGACTTCCGTCATTGAAACTTTTTATTGACATTTTTCAATGACTACTCCCTAATGGGTTGCGTGAACGCACCGACGCAGCAGCCCCGCGGCCGCGAAGCCCGGCGCCTGGAAACCCGGGAGCGGGTCTTCGAGGCCGCCGTTGCCGAGTTCCGGCGCACCGGCACCGCCGGTGCGGATGTGGGCGCCATCATCGAGGCCGCCGGGGTCGCGCGGGGTACGTTCTACTTTCATTTCCCCAGCAAAGAGCATGTGCTGCTGGAGCTGGAACGGCGTGAAGAGGCACGCGTCGCCAAGGAGTTCGCCCGGTTCGTCGCCCGGCCACACGACCTGCCCGCCGCGCTGCAGAAGGCGGTGCGGCTGGTGCTCTCGGTCGAGCGCCGGGTGGGCGCGATCCTGTTCAAGGATGTCCTCGGGCTGCACTTCGCCCCGACCCGTCCGCCGGACGACGAATGGACCGATCACCCACTGATCGTGCTGGTGGTCGAGGAGATCGGCCGGGCCCGCGCGGCCGGCGAGGCGGCCGACGAGGTCGATCCCTTCCACAGCGCGGTGTTCTTCCTGCTCGGGCTCTACGCCCTGCTCACCACCACCAGCGATTCGAAATCCGTGCGAGCGTCGATGCTCGACAACTACGTCACCGTCGCCCTGCGCGGGATGGAGCCGAGATGAGCATCCGCCGTCCGGCTATCGAGAACAGCACACACCGGAGGTTCCCATGTGGCAAGACATCGTGCGCCTGATCGTCGCCTGGGGCTCCATGGGGGCCGTGATCGGGTTCTGGTACTGGGTCATGCGCAATATCGGGACGTTCTGAGCCACCGGATCGGATGAGCGACCGAGGCACAGGTAACCGGCCATGGATGTCCGCGAAACCCCCGCCGCCGCGCTGGAGCGCAGTTGCGCCGTCACCGCGGTCGCGTTCTCCGCGCGGCGCCGCGAGGGTGCCCGGCTGATCACCGGCGAACGCCGGGCGTTCGGCCTGAACGCCACTCAAACTGTCGTGCACGTGCCCTATCCGCCCCTACCGGGCTGGACCCGCCGCACCGTGACCTGCGGTGTCGCCCTGCAGTGCGCGCCGTCGAAGGAACGTATCGCCCGGTACGCGCTGCACGAACTGTCGCCCCGGGAACTGGCGAGCCTCGCCGTGGTGGAAGGCGCAGTCGCGCTGGGGTGGGTCGCCGCGCGGTTCCCCGGCCTGATCCCGGAACTACGTCGCGTACTGCCCGATCTCGAGATCGGCGATCCCGAACTGGAAGGCCTGGCGATACTCGATCGGGCGGTGGCGGCGGCCCGTTCGTCCCGTATGCAGGCCCCGCACCCGATCCTCGGGGTGCCGCCGCTCACCGTTCCCGCGCGTGGCCGGGTTTCGCTGGCGGTCCGGCGGATGTACGGGCGGATGCCGTGGACAACGCCGCGCACCGACTCCTATCGCGCCATGGCGGTACCCGTCGGCGGGGAGGGTGGGGTGCGCAATCCCAATCTGCCGCCGCCGAGCCGGCCGGAGAACGAGGAACTCGAGATCTCGCCGGACCGGCGGGCCGGGATCCCCTACCCCGAATGGAATATGTGGACCGGTAGTTTCCTGCCCGGTCACGTCGCCGTCCTGGAACGCCGGCAGGCCAGGGCGGCACACAGTCCCGCGCCCGTCGCGGTGGATGTGCGGCGCTGGTTCGCCGAGCGCACCCACCGGGCGATGATCGGCGGCCGCGAAGACGGTTCCGATCTGGATATCGACCGCTATATCGGCCACTACGTGGACCTGCTGACGGGCGCGGCACCGCAGCCGCGAGTGTTCCGGGAACTGCTGCCCGACGCCCGGGATGTGGCCACCGCCGTTCTCCTGGACGGGAGTTCGTCACTCGGGGTGCATCAGGGGCGCACGTTCCGGCTGGAGCTGGCGTGCGCGGACGCGCTGTCGCAGGCGATGGCCGCGGTCCGCGAGCGGCACGGGATCTTCGTGTTCACCGGGAACACCCGGCATCGAGTGGAAGTGCGCTGCCTGAAGGATTTCGAGGAACCGAGTTTCGTGCATCCGGGTGCCCTCGGCCTGGAAACCGGCGGCTACACCCGGCTCGGCGCACCGGTCCGGCACCTGACCAGCCGCCTGCTCGCACAACCCGCGCAGCGGCGGCTGCTGCTGATCCTCGGCGACGGCCTGATCTCCGACGAGGGGTACGAAGGGCGTTACGCCTGGGCGGATGTCGCGCACGCCGTCGAGGAAGCCGGGGAAGCCGGTGTCGCCGTCTACTACCTCGGCATCGGGCCGGTACGCGTCGATCCGCTGCCCACCGTTTTCGGGGCCCGGCGTTCCCGGCGGATTCACCGCGTCGAGGACTTGCCCCGCGTACTCGCCCACGTCCATCGCGAATTGGTGGCCGCGTGAAGGGGCGTGGGGCGGGAGCGAAGAGGCGGCGCCGCCGGGTTGCCACCGGTCGCCACGCCGTCGCGCACGGGACGCGGCGCACGCTGCGCCCGGCGACCGGATGAGAGGTGATGATGAACACGGACTATTACTCGACCGGTAACGATATCGAGTTGTTCGACAAGGCTTTTCAGCGACGCATACCGGTGATGCTCACCGGGCCGACGGGCTGCGGGAAGACCCGGTTCGTGGAATACATGGGGCAGCGGCTGGGGCGGCCGGTGGTGACGATCAGCTGCCACGACGACCTCACCAGCGCGGACCTGGTGGGCCGGTTCCTGGTGACCGCCGGCGATGTGGTCTGGAACGACGGCCCGCTCACCACCGCGGTGAAGGAAGGCGCGATCTGCTATCTCGACGAGGTGGTCGAGGCCCGGCACGATTCGCTAGCGGTCCTGCATTCGCTCACCGATCACCGCCGGTCGCTGTATCTCGACCGGGCCGGCGAGGTGGTGCCCGCACCGGAAAACTTCATGCTGGTCTGTTCCTACAACCCGGCCTACCGCAGTTCGCTGAAGGAACTCAAACCGTCGTTCCGGCAGCGTTTCATGACCTTGACCATGGACTATCTCGATCCCGACCGCGAGGCCGCGGTGGTGGTCGCCGAAACCGGGGTGGCGCGGGAGGTCGCCCGGCGCCTGGTCGACTGCGCCCGGACGATCCGCGAAGCCGACGAGGTCTTCCACTACGAGCCGCCCTCGACGCGGGTCCTGGTCACCACCGCACATCTCATCGCCGCGGGCGCCACCGAATGGGACGCCGCCCAGGCGTGCCTGCTCGCGCCGCTGAGCAGTAACGGCGCGATCGGCGAAGGACTGCGCGAAATAGCGGCGGCCGCCCTGGCCGCCGCGGAGAACCCGGCCGCGCAGCCGGTGTAGAAGGAGGAGCACAGCCCATGAACGAACAGGACCGCCGGCGACGGCGCGCGCTGATCGCCGTCCAGATCTTCGCCTACGGATTCCTCCTGGCGATGTTCCTCATCCAACTGCATATGTATTCGACCCGGGATTGGTAGGACCCCCGTGAAACTCTCGGCTGTATCTCTCCCCTGGCGTGGCGCGGCGGCAGCGTCCGGCCCCAAGGATTCCTACGACGCACACCACGACGAATCCCGCCGTGCCCAGCGCGAAGCCGATTGGTGGCTGACCGGTGGGACTCTTCTGATGGGCACGCTGGTGCTCGGTATCGTCGGCCTGCCGATCTTCCTGCGCGGAGTGTGGCTACAGCGCCGGGCGCAGCAGTCCGGGCTGTCGGTGCGGCCGATCATCGTCACCCTGATCGGCTATCTGGTGATCCTCGACGCCGCGCTCAACAGCCTCGGCTGGGCCCTCGACCTGATCGCCAACCACACGCTGATCAACCGCGTCATCCTCACCGCGTGGGGCAATTTCTTCGACGCGGGCTATTTCTGGCACTACAACGAACTGTGGATCGGCGGTGCCGGCGCACCCGGCGAGAAGGGCTGGGAAGTGGCCCTGATGCTGACCGTGTTCCCGATGCGGATCGCCGCCGCCATCGCCTTCCTGCAGATGAAACGCTGGGGACACCAGTGGATGATCGTCACCTGCTGGTTCGGGCTGGTGATCTGGATCGGCTACACGTTCAACATGACCATGTACGCCGATGTGCGCTACGACGGGGTCGTACTGCCGGTGATCGGCTGGTGGCTCTACGACATCTTCTATATCACGCCGTTCCTGGCGATTCCCTACCTGCACACGGTCAATCGCGAGATCTTCTCCGACTGACCGGACGGCTGCCGAACCGCTCGAAGGACTCCCATATGAGCACCTCCACCCCCACCACCGATCCGGGCACACCCGAACTGCCGCCGGGCACCACCGCACCGTACGCGCGGATGCACAAATGGTTGCGGCGGGCCATCTTCGTCTGCCTGTTCGCGCTCGTCATCGAGGGCGCGTTCACCGTCCCGGCGCTGGCGCTCTGGTACGGCTGGCCCACCCTTTCGTTCACCGAGATCTGCAGTGAACTGATGAAGGTCAGGTACTCCGACGACACCCTCGAATGCCAACACCCCTACCCGTTGTCCGGCCCGCCGTTCGGCGGGCCCCCGGAAGCGGCGGGCCAGCAAACGGCCCGGGACGAGTGGGGTATCCAGCCGAAACCCGGCTGGGACCGGATCGGGTTCCGCGAACTGATCCAGATCCGGGACGATCGCCTGGCCCGCCAGGAGGCCGCACAGCAGCCGCCGCCGCCACGCTGACGGAAACGGCGGCCGCCCGGCATGCAACGATCGGGGCATGGCCGATTTCCTGACCCCGGAACAGATCACCTGCCGCACCGTCGCGGCGCTGGACGCGGCGGTGGGCGCGGGACGCGACCTCGGCCTCACGGTGACCGACGCCTCGGTGCTGTACGACCTGTTCTCCGTTGTCGTCCACCTCGCGCCCGCACCGGTGGTGGCCCGGATCCCCGTGGTGCTCCCGCACGGGGAACCCGATGCCGTGCCGCGCCGGCAACGAGCCGAACTGGATGTCACCACCTGGCTCGCGGAACGGGGCGTGCCGGTACTGAAGCCCAGCCCGCTCGTACCGTCCGAACCTGTTCGGCGCGAAGGGTTTTCGATGACCTTCTGGGAACTCGCCGAGGAGGACAAGAGCCGGGAGCCCGATTACGCGGCGAATTCCGAACTGGTCGCGGGGCTACATGCCGCCCTGCGCGACTATCCGGGCCCGCTGTCGTTCCTGTCCGCGGCCGAGCCGCGGGCCGTCACCGACAGTCTCGCGCAGCTCGCGCACCGGCCCGAGCTGCTCGACCCCGCGGATCTGGACCGGGCCGTGCGCGAGTGGCGGATCCTGGAACCGTACGTACGCTCCCGCGAACTCTTCGAACAGGCATTCCCCGGGATCGATATCCAGCCGGTGCACGGTGATTCCCCGCCCGCCAACATCTTCTACGGGGTGGACGGCGACCGGTACTCCGATTTCGAGCTGATCACCCTCGGGCCGGTCGAATGGGATCTGGCCGGTCTCGGGCCCGACCTCGAAGCCGCCTACGACCGCGGCGCGCTCGGTCACGGTTTGCGGCCGCTGGACAAGGACGTGCTGGGTTTCGTGAACGCGGTCGGGATGCTGCGGGCGGTCGCGACCCTCGCGCTCGCCCCGCAGCTTCCCGTGCTGGTCGATTATCTGAAGCCTGCGGTCGAGCAGTGGCGTTCCCTGCCGTTCGCCGGGGGGATGGCCGCAGCCGGTCAGGAGTACTTGTAGAACCCTTCGCCGGTGGCGACCCCGAGTTTGCCCTTGTCGATGTAGTTGTCCTTCAGCCACGCGGCCAGGTCGCGGGTGTCCTCGCCGGCGATCAGGATGTTGTAGGGCGTGTTCAGCCCGACGATATCGAGGATCTGGAACGGCCCCGTCGGCGCGCCGGTGGCGATCCGCCAGGTCTTGTCGACAGCTTCCGGTTCGGCGTAGCCGCCCGCGGCGAGTTCGATCGCGGAGTTCAGAAACGGCACCAGCAGCGAGTTCAGGACGTAGCCGGATTTCTCCTTGTGCACCTCGATCGGCACCATTCCGATCGACGAGGCGAAATCGACCAGTGCCCGGAACACCTGTGGTTCGGTATGGGTGGTGCCCATGATCTCGGCGGTATTGAACTTCCACACCTGATTGGCGAAATGCAGGGCGAGGAACCGGCCGGGGCGGCCGGTGAACTCCTGCATATCGCTCGGTAGCAGGGTCGAGGAGTTGGTGGCGAAGATCGCGTGGTCGGGGGCGGCGTCGGCAAGTTTGCGATAGGTCTGCCGTTTGATCTCCAGGACCTCCGGTACGGCCTCGATCACCAGATCGGCATCGGCGACCGCGGCCGCGAGGTCGGTGGTGAGGGCGATCCGCGCGCGGGCCTGTTCGGTCTGCTCCGCGGTCGCGCCCATCACCTCGTCGCGATAGGTGGCGGCGAGCGTGGCCAGCCGGTCGGAAGCCGCGTCCAGCGCCGCCTCACTGATGTCGTAGGCCTGCACCGGGTAGCCGTGATAGGCGGTCTGGAAGGCGATCTGCGAACCGAGCACGCCGGTTCCCAGAACTGTGACCGTACGGATCTCGATGGTCATCGTGTTCTCCTCCTCGTCGGATCGGCCGGGCCCCGGGGAACAACCCCTCGCGACGCACAGAACCCAGTGGACCCCGAATGCCCGGGATTGCGGGGATACGACTCGCACCCGGGTTTGCGATCGGATAACGACCCGGCTCACCCGGAACCTTTTCAATCAATATTTCAATCACTGATTGAATTTTGTGCGGCCGGGTGGTTCACTGACCCCCATGCCCCAGAAAGTCTCGGCCGCCACCCGGGAACGCCTGCTCACCGCCGCCGAACGGCTACTGCTCACCGAGCGCTACGACGAGGTTTCGGTACGCCGCATCTGCGCCGAGGCCGGCGCCAACCCGGCGGCCGTGCACTATCACTTCGGATCCAAAGAAGCCCTGGTCGCGGCGCTGCTCGAGGCCCGCCTCGGCGCCCTGTGGGCCGATCGGCTCACTGCGGTCACCACCGATCGGCGCCCCGTCGCCGAGATCGTGGACACGGTGCTCGCTCCCTTCACCGATCTCGCCGCCGACCCGCTGGGCCGGCTGCATCTGCGCCTGCTCGCCCAATGCGTCCTCGGCCGGCAGGTCGTGCACTGGCAGCAACAGTGGTTCCGGATCGACTCGTGGTCCGGGCTGCTCCCGCAGGTGGCCGAGCGGGAAAGCCGGCGCCGCTGGATGCTGGCCTTCGACCTGATCATCATGCGTTTCGGCGCGGCGGCCGCCGACGACCGGCCCATTCCCCCGCACACCGTGGCAACCCTGCGCGACTTCGTCGTCGCCGGGTTGACCGCGCCCACAGAAGACCCTCGATGATGCGATACCCCCGCGACAGCCTCCGCGGATCCCATCGACGAGCCGCGAAGGAGATTCAGTGAACGACGTATTCGCCCCGGCCACCCTGGGGCCACTCACCCTGCGCAACCGGGTGATCAAGGCCGCCACCTTCGAGGGGCGCACACCCGAGGCGCTGGTCACCGACGATCTGATCGAATTCCATCGCGAGGTGGCGGCCGGCGGGGTCGGGATGACGACGGTGGCCTACTGCGCGGTCGCGCCGGGCGGCCGGACCGACCGGCATCAGATCTATATGCGGCCGGAAGCCGTCCCGGGCCTGCGCCGGCTCACCGACGCGGTCCACGCCGAGGGCGCCGCGGCCAGCGCCCAGATCGGGCACGCCGGTCCGGTCGCCAATGCCGCGTCCAATCGCACCCCCGCGCTGGCGCCCAGCCGGTTCTTCAGCCCGCTCGGAATGGCACCGATGAAGGTGCCCGATATCGCGGAGATCACCGAACTGGTCACCGCGCACGCCGACGCCGCGAAACTGGCGGTCGAATCCGGATTCGACGCGGTGGAGATCCATTTCGGGCACAACTACCTGGCGAGCTCGTTCCTGAGCCCGCTGCTGAACCGGCGCAAGGATGCCTACGGCGGTTCGCTGGAGAACCGGGCCCGCTTCCCCCGCGAGATCGCCCGCGCGGTGCGCGAAGCGGTGGGCGACCGGATCGCGGTCACCGCGAAACTGAATATGGAAGACGGGGTCCGAGGCGGTTTCACGCTTCCGGAATCGTTGCAGGTGGCGTCGTGGCTGGAGGCCGACGACGCACTGGACGCGCTCGAATTGACCGCGGGCAGTTCGCTGCTCAATCCGATGCTGCTGTTCCACGGGGCGGCGCCGCGGCGCGAGTTCGCGAAAACACTGCCCGGGCCGGCGCGGTGGGGTTTCCGGTTGATCGGGAAGGCGTTCCTGCGCGAATATCCGTACGAGAAGGCGTATCTGCTGGAGCGGGCCCGCCAGTTCCGCCGCGAACTGTCGATGCCGCTGGTGTTGCTGGGCGGGATCACCGATCTCGAGTCGATGCGGCTGGCCAGGGCGGAGGGTTTCGAATTCGTCGCCATGGGCCGGGCCCTGCTGCGGGAACCGGATCTGTTGCGGCGCATCCGATCCGATGCGGCCACCGAGTCGGCCTGCGTGCACTGCAACGAATGTATGCCGACGATCTACAGTCGCACCCGATGCGTACTCCGGCTCGATCCCCCGGCACCGGCTATCGCCATCGATCGAGCGGCGGGTTCCGGGGCGAGCTCCGAAAAGGCTGACCGGCAATAGTTTTCCCGTGCAGTCGGTCGGCCGGCAGCGCCGGTCGGTGGCGACTTCCACCGCACGCCGGGCAGTGACGCCACGGTGCGGCCGAACGCGATGAGAACGCGGTGCCATCCGCCGCTTCGATCCGCAACCAACGAGCACCTATTGATTGTGCCGTTAGATAGCGGTATGGTTCTGTTCATCGAAAACGCGCTTCCCACAGTGCGATTACCGCAGACGACCCGTCACCGGCGGGTAGACCGATAGAGGAACCATGCGCCGTAGCCCACGCACCCACCGATTCGCCGCCCGTCTCGCCGCCACCGCTGTGATCGCACTGGCGCCGCTGGCCGTCACCGCGGCCCCCGCCCTGGCCGACCCGGTCGCGGTCGCACCCAGCGACGAGGTCACCGATATCAGCCGCCCCGGCCGGCACAACCACGGCCGCCACGACCACGGCTGGAACGGCCGGCACGACCGCGGCTGGAACGACCACAGCTGGAACGGCCGGCACGACCGCGGCACCGGCTGGGACCGCGGCCACCGCAACCGGCACCGGCACGGCCATCCCGGCTGGAACCGGGGCTGGGACCACGGGCACGGCCTGCCCCTGCCCTGGCATTTGCTCCCGGGCACCGGCAGCGCCTTCTGACACAGAACCGGGACGCCGATCGGGAGATGACACCGGCGGGCCCGGTGCTTCCCGACCGGGACGCCCGGCCCGAGGGCGTCGCCTCGATGGGCGCGGAGCAGTCGGCGATCGGCTCCGCACCCATCGAGGTCGCGCCGTACTCTCAGCCCGCGCTGTCCGTCCGGGGAGCACCACCGGACCCCGGCCCCTGGATATCCACGTCGGCACCGTGCGAGAACGACGCCGATTCCTTGCCCCGCTGCGGCGCGCCCTGGGCACGCAACCGGGGCAGTGCCCGTTCGAAGGCGCCGACCAGCAGATCCGCCAAATCGTGGCTGAAACCGTTGCGAACCACGATGCGGAGCACCTCCAGATCCTGCCGATCGGCGGGGAAGGTGTAGGCGGGCACCAGCCAACCCTGTTCACGCAGGGCCGCCGAAACATCGAACACCGAGTACCCGGTCTCCTCCGGTGCGAGCGTGAATGCGAACACCGGTAACTGGCTGCCGTCGGTGAGCAACCGGAACGGGCCCAACTCGGCGATCCGGCGGGCCAGCGCCATCGCGACCTCCCGGCTGTAGCCCTGCACGCGTTCGTACCCGCGACGCCCGAGCCGAAGGAACGTGTAGTACTGCGCCACCACCTGGGCGCCCGGCCGGGAGAAATTCAGCGCGAAGGTCGGCATCTGGCCGCCGAGGTAGTTCACCCGGAACACCAGTTCCTCGGGCAGCGCCGCGGTATCCCGCCACAGCACCCAGCCCACACCCGGATACACCAGCCCGTACTTGTGCCCCGAGGTGTTGATCGAGGCCACCCGCGGCAGCCGGAAATCCCATTCCAGATCCGGATCGCAGAACGGCGCGACCATGGCGCCGGACGCGCCGTCCACATGCACCGGAATATCCCAGCCGTGCTCGTCGCGGAGCCGATCCAGCGCGGCACAGATCTCGGCGACCGGTTCGTAACTGCCGTCGAACGTGGAACCCAGCACGGCCACCACACCGATGGTGTTCTCATCGCAGCGCGCCGCCGCCTCGCCGGCGGTCAGATGGAACCGCTCCCCCGACATCGGCACCAGCCGCGCCTCCACATCCCAGTATTCGGCGAACTTCTCCCAGCACACCTGCACATTGCTGCCCATCACCAGATTGGGCCGCCCGGTGGACTGCCCGGCCGCCCGCCGCCGCTGCTGCCAGCGGCGTTTCAACGCCAGCCCGGCCAGCATGCACGCCTCGCTCGAACCGGTGGTCGAACAACCGACCGCACGATCAGGGTTCGCGGCATGCCAGAGATCGGCGAGTATCCGCACACACCGCTGCTCGAGCTCCGCGGTCCGCGGATACTCGTCCTTGTCGATCATGTTCTTGTCGAAACATTCGCTCATCAGCGCCTGCGCCGCCGGCTCCATCCACGTGGTCACGAACGTGGCCAGATTGAGACGGGCATTGCCGTCGAGCAGCAACTCGTCGTGCACGATCTGGTAGGCGGTATCACTGTCGATCTCGGCGTCCGGGAGCCGGAAGCGCGGCACCTCGATCGGCTCCCGGCTGAACACGGGATTCACCGCGACCTGCTCACGATCGATCCCCGGCGAATGCGCCGGATGGCTCAAAGCCATGGAAAACCTCCGCAGGCATCCGGCCGGGCGCCGGTCGCCCGGTCCGCTCGAATCCACCGAGTATTCCCTGGCCCGCCGTCTTCCCGCCGCACCCCGAAGCCCACGGCGGGTCGCTGTGTTTATTGGCGCCGACTCCGTCGGCGCGGGTTTTGGCCCCCCTAAGTCCCTGCTGTCAGCACTCGACACTCGCGGCTGCGCCGCATCGCATCGAGCACTGACAGCAGGGACGGGCCAAAACCTCCAAGGGCCTCGTAAGACTCGGCACCGCCGTGGTCGCGTTCGATTTGGCTCTGAATGGCTCGCTGAACCCGTCGGCGTCGTGGTTGCGTTCGGGTCGCGGTGATCGGTCCTCCACATGTCTCGCCTCGGCGCCGCGGCCGGGCGGTTAGGCTTGGACGCGGGCCGGCCTCGAATGCTTCTGGACTCGGTTGAACAAATATCGACGGGGATGGCCCGGGTTGCCGGCTGTGTTTCCCGGCATCTTGCATCCGCAATCACCTGGCGAAGGAGATCCGCGTGAAATCCGTCAATCCGTATCTGATGTTCAACGGCAACGCCGAGGAGGCGTTCACCTTCTATCGGTCCGTTTTCGGCGGCGAACTGCAGCTGATCCGGTTCGGCGATATGGGGGAGGCCGAGAATCTGCCCGCGGAGGCCAAGAATTTGGTGGCGCATGTGGCGCTGCCGCTCAACGGTGTCGAACAGATCCTGATGGGTTCGGACTGTCCGCCCGGGCAGACCGTCGATGTGTCGAGCAAGCCGAACTTCACCGTATGCCTGGAACTCAGTGATGAAGACGAGGCGCGGCGGCTGTTCGAGGCGCTCGCCGTCGGCGGCACGGTGGATATGCAACTCGCCAAAACGGAATGGACCCAACTGTTCGGGATGCTCACCGACCGGTTCTCCATCCCGTGGATGTTCGACTTCGGCGGCCAGTAGACCCCGGCCCGCGGCCCGCCTGCGATGAGCTCACCGATGAGCGACCACCCGGAGCCGGCGACCCGGTCCGGTTCCGGGCTGGTCCTCGCCGTACTGTGCGCCGGACAGTTCCTGATGACCCTCGACAGTTCGGTGATGAACGTATCGATGGCGACGGTGGCACAGGATCTGGGCACCACCATCACCGGTATCCAAACCGCCATCACCCTCTACACCCTGGTCATGGCCTCGCTGATGATCACCGGCGGGAAGATCGGCGCGATCGTCGGCCGGCGACGGGTATTCGGGATCGGGCTGATCATCTACGGCGCGGGTTCGTTCATCACCGGCCTGGCACCGAATCTCGGGATCCTCCTGCTGGGCTGGTCGCTGTTGGAGGGCATCGGGGCAGCGCTGATCATGCCGGCGATCGTATCCCTGGTCGCGGCGAATATCCCGGCCGAACGCCGCAATGCCGCCTATGGACTGGTCGCCGCCGCGGGTGCCGCGGCCGTGGCCGTCGGACCGCTGCTGGGCGGAGCCGTCACCACCTACGCCTCATGGCGGCTGGTGTTCTTCGGCGAGGTGGTGATCGTCGCGGTGATCATGCTGCTGCTGCGCCGGATGGCCGACAGTCCGCCCGAGCAGGCCCGGCTGGATATCGTCGGTTCGGTCCTGTCGGTGGGTGGGCTCGGCATGATCGTGTACGGCGTCCTCCGATCCAGTGAATGGGGCTGGATCCAGGAACGGCCCGGGGAGCCAGGCCTCTTCGGCCTCTCCTTGGTGGTCTGGCTGCTGCTCGGCGGGCTGTTGCTGCTGTACCTGCTCCGGGAATGGCTCGCCAGACTGATCCGGGCCGGCCGCGAGCCACTGTTCGACCCGGCGCTGCTGCGCAACCGGCAGCTCAACGGCGGGCTGGGCATGTTCTTTGCCCAATTCTGCGTACAGGCGGGGGTTTTCTTCGCCGTCCCGCTGTTCCTGTCGGTCGTCCTGCAACTCGACGCCCTCGGCACCGGGGCCCGGCTGCTCCCGCTCTCGGTCGCCTTGATCGTGACCGCGGTGGGCATTCCGAAGTTCGTACCGCGGGCCGGCCCCCGGCGTGTGGTACGGCTCGGCCTGGTCTCGATGATCCTCGGCATCCTGTTGCTCGCGGCCGGTATGGACCCCGGCGCGGATGCGCGGGTGGTCGCGATCCCGATGCTGCTGATGGGTGCCGGGCTGGGTGCGCTGGCCTCGCAACTGGGCGCGGTCACGGTCTCGGCGGTCCCCGAATCACGCAGCGCCGAAGTGGGCGGGTTGCAGAACACCGCCAGTTACCTGGGGGCCTCACTGGGGACCGCGCTCATCGGCTCCGTGCTGATCGCGACCCTCACGACCTCGGTCACCGCCGGTATCGAGAACGACCCGCGGATTCCCGCCGCCGTCCAGCAGCAGGCCGCCACCGAACTGACCGACGGTGTTCCGTTCCTCTCCGATACGGAGCTACGCGACGCGCTCGGCGCCGCCGGGGTGGACGAGGCGACGGCCGACGCCGTGGTCGCGATCAACTCCGACGCACGCCTGGACGCCCTGCACACCACGTTCGCCCTGACCGCTCTGCTCGCGATGGCGGCGCTGCTGATCACCCGCCGGCTCCCCGCGCGATCCACGGTCGCGGAGGCCACGGAACCGCAGGGTTCGAGCTGATCACCGGCGACCTGGACCGTGCGCCGATCGCGGGGCTATCCCCGGCGGGGGTCGCCGAGACCGCGCATCGCCAGGGCGATGCGGCCGCTCATCGGGACCCGGAACACCTCGGGTAGCCACGGTGCCCGGCGGTGGTGCGGACGGCTGCGGTTGGCCCACAGCGGATTCGATTCGTCGCGCCGATAGACGGCCAGCTGGCCGGCCACGGTGAACCGCAGGTGGGTCGCGCTGCCGATCACCTCACCGTCGGCGGCGAGCGCCTCGGGCACCGGCAGATGGACCCGCAACTCGGGCATCTGCCGCTCCCCGTACACCCGGCTGTGCCCGATCGCGGCCAGCAGCAGCGCGACCACCGCGCGGGTACGTGACCAGCGCAGATCCGCCCGCAGCCAGCGCACATCGAGCAGGCCCGAATCGAGACGGTCGCGGAAGGCGGGCACCGCGCCGTGCGGATGGTAGGGGCCGTTGCCGACAAACAGGAACCACACCCGTTGCCAGCGGCGGTCCAGATAGATCTCGATGGGTTCGGCGCGGCGCAGGGTGACCACGAGCGCCGCGGCGAACGCGGGCCATTTACCCCAGCGTTTCTGCCATTTCTCCCGCAACCGCACCAGGTCGGGGTAGGCGCCGAGGCTGAATGTGTTGATCAGATGCCTGGTGCGCGTTTCGTTTTCGTCGCCGTATTCGACCGCGGCGATATCGACCGCCACCGCCTCGCCGACGCCGGTCGCGTCGATCACTTCACGCAGATCGTAGACCCCCAGATCGCGCGCGAAATGGTTGAGCGTCCCGGTAGGAATCACCACCAGCGGCAAACCCTTGCGCAACGCGACCGCGGCCACCGCGGCCACGGTGCCGTCGCCGCCGGCCACGCCGACCGCCAGTACCGGCTGCCGCTGCTCGGCGATGGCCTGTTCGAGGTGGACGGCGCAGTCCAGGTCGGGGCTGGTGCGCAGCACCGTCGCGGCGGGCAGGGCGGCGGCGATATCGTCGGTCGGGTCGTAGTTCGCGTCGCCGGAAATTGGATTGACCATCACCACCAGGCCTTTGCCCTCGGCCAGCACCGGCACCTCGGGCACCGGGGCCGCCAGTGCCTCGTCCGATTCCCGCACCGGCCACCAGCGCCGGGTGGCCAGTGCGATACCGGAGCCGACGGCCGCGCCGACGAGTACATCCGAACCCCAGTGCACGCCCGTATGCACCCGGGAATAGGCCACGGCGGCCGCCACCGGCGCCACCACCAGACCCGCGCGCGGGCTCTCCATCGCCACCGCGGTGGCGAAGGCGGCGGCGCTCGCGCTGTGCCCGGAGGGGAACGACGACGAGGTCGGTGCCGGGGCCAGCCGCCGGTGCGCGGGCATCAGTTCGGCGGCCGGCCGGCGGCGCGCGAACACGGATTTGAGCACGATATTGGTGACGAAACTCGCGCCCGCCACCGAGGCGACCCCGCGCAGCGCGCCGCGCCGGGTCGCTCCGCCGCGGGAGGCCAGTAGGGCCGCGCCCACCATCCACAGCACACCATGGTCGGCGCTACAGGTCAGGCGCAGCAGACCCGCATCGGCTTTCGTGGCGGGCAGCTGCGCCACCGTATCCCCCACCGCCTGATCCAATCGCCCGATCCTGCGGAACCGACGGCCTGTCCACCTACTCACCCGCCCGACACTACCGAGCGCGCGGGTGTACCCGCGACCCGTGGCGGCGCCGCCGGATTCGCCGGTGCGGCGCCGGAACCCGGCCGCCACTCAGGCCGTGGTGCGCCGTTTCGGCAGTTTCCAGCCCGGCCGGGGGAAATGGCAGGTGTAGCCGTTGGGGAAATGCTGCAGGTAATCCTGGTGTTCGGGTTCGGCCTCCCAGAACTCGACTGCCGGCGATACCTCGGTGACCACTTTGCCCGGCCACAACCCGGAATCCTCGACGTCGACGATGGTCTCCAACGCGACCCGCTTCTGCTCCTCGTCGAGATAGAAGATCTCGGAGCGGTAGCTGGTGCCGATATCGTTGCCCTGGCGATCCTTCGTCGTCGGGTCGTGGATCTGGAAGAAGAATTCCAGCAGGGCCCGGTAGTCGGTCTGTTCCGGGTCGTAGACGATCTCCACCGCCTCGGCGTGCCCGGGATGGTTGCGGTAGGTCGGGCGGTCGTTCTGCCCGCCGGTGTAGCCGACGCGGGTACCGAGCACCCCCGGCTGCTTACGGATCAGCTCCTGCATACCCCAGAAGCACCCACCGGCCAGGATCGCCTTACGCGTTTCCGTCACGCTTCCTCCTTCGTCCCCCTCATTATCGGCCTCGGTTACAACACCCGGGGCGTCCGGGAAAGTCCCCCGGCCGGACCGCGGTCATACCCGCCGCGCGGTGACCAGCAGATACTCCCATTCCATCCGGCCGTTCCCGAGATCGAACCCGGCGGCGAGATCGGTGAGTTCCCGGTCCAGTTCCGCGGCACGCTCCGGTTCGGCCGCCAGTGCCCGGTAGACGGCGATGGTGGGGCCGTAGTTGGCCTTGAAGAATTCCCGGAACGCGTCGGCGTCGGGGAAACAGTCCACCGCGGCGTGCTCCCGGCGCATCTCCAGCCCGGTGACCTGATCGCCCAGCAGTTCGGTGACGTGCTCTTCCGAACCCCACAGCGGCGGCGGCTGCGCCCCTTCCGGTGGTGGCGGCGCGAACGGTTTCATGGTGGCGAACATCCGTCCGATGAATCCGGTGGGCGTCCAGTTCACCAGCCCGATGGAGCCACCGTCCTTGGTCACCCGGAGCAGTTCACCGGCGGCGGCGCGGTGGAACGGCGCGAACATGATCCCCACACAGGAGATCACCACATCGAATTCGCCGTCGGTGTAGGGCAGCGCCTCCGCGTCGGCCTGCTCCCAGCGCAGACTCACGCCGGCGACCGCGGCATTGCGGCGCCCGGCCTCGAACAGTTCCGGCGTCAGATCACTGGCCACCACCTCGGCGCCGGTGGCCGCGGCCGGTATCGCCGCGTTACCCGACCCAGCCGCGATATCCAGCACTTTCTTCCCCGGTCCGAGGGGGCAGGCCCGCACGAGGCGGCTCCCCAGTTCCGGAATCACATCCGCGGCCACCCGTGGGTAGTCACCCGCCGCCCAGATCGCTCTGTGCTTGGTCTTCAGATCACTGGAAAGGGACTGCGTCATCGTCTGCTCCTCGTGGAACTCGCCTGTCACGGCATCTCGCGCGCCCTCCGGATCACTACCTCTCGCTGCCGCGTGGTCGTCGTCGAATCGCCCGGTCTGCTCGCTACCGGACCGCCCCAATTGTCGGCCTCCCCGAGGTCGCACCGCAATCCCCCGGCCCGCCCGGCTGCGGCGCCGGCGAGCCCGCCTGCCCGCCGCGTAGACATGACGTGGATGGGACATTCGCAGGTAAATCCGCTGAGCCGCAACGCAATATATGCATGGTTCGCGTAGGGTTCCACTTCGGCGCCGGGAGCCGGCCGACCCGCCCGCAGGCTCTCGGCACAGTGTGCAAGACAGTATGGAGCTCTTTTGACGACGCGACAGTTCGACGCCCCCGCCGCCCGCCCGATCCACGGCTCCCCGCTCGCCGACGGCGGCCCGCGGATCCCGCTGTACGCGCCGGAGTTCGCCGAGAACCCGCACCGCGTATACCACGAGATGCGCCGCAGGCACCGGTCGATGGTGCCGGTCGACCTGGCTCCCGGGGTGCCGGCGACGCTGGTGATCGAGCACGGGGTAGCGGTGCGCATCCTCAACGATCACGAGCATTTCCCCGCGGATCCGCGCACCTGGCAGAAGGAGATGCCCGCCGACTGCCCGGTACTACCGATCATGGAGTGGCGGCCGGTACCGGCCCGCAGCACCGGGAACGCCTTCCGGCGCTACCGGTCGGCGAATGTGGCGGCGCTCGCGGATGTGGACCTGCACGGGCTGCGCACGGCGGTCGAAAGTCTGGCGACCCCGCTGATCAACGCGTTCTGCGAATCCGGCCACGCCGATCTGCTCATGCAGTACGCCTTCCCGTTGACCTTCGGAGTCTGCAATACGCTGCTGGGCTGTCCCCCGGAGATCGGGCAGCGGGTATCCGCGGGGATGGCGGCCATGTTCGAAGGCGTCGATGCCGGCGAGGCCAACCGCATGATCAACACTGCGCTCGGCGAACTGGTCGCCCACAAACGCTCGAACCCCGGCGACGATGTCACCACCCGGCTGCTCCAGCACGAGGCACAGCTCGACGAACAGGAGATGGTGCATCAGCTGGCCGGTCAATACGGCGCGGTGATCGAACTCCAGCAGAACCTCATCGCCAACACCCTGCTGCTGATCCTCACCGACGACCGTTTCGGCGGCAGTGTGCTGGGCGGCAGCCTGTCCACCCGCGACGCGCTGGACGAGGTGCTGTTCGACAATCCGCCGATGGCGAACTTCCTCATCACCTATCCGCGGCAGCCGATCCTCATCGAGGATGTATGGCTACCGGCCCATCAGCCGGTGGTGATCAGCATCGCCGCCTGCAACCACGACCCCGCCATCCGCGCGCACGACCAGCGCGGCAACCGCTCACATCTGTCGTGGGGCCTGGGCCAGCGCAGCTGCCCCGCGCAGACCCCGGCCTACCTGGTGGCCCAGGAGGCGATCGATCAGTTGCTCGACGCCCTGCCCGAGATGGAACTGGACCTCCCCGACGGCCCGGACTGGCGGCCGGGCCCGTTCCACCGCTCGCTGACCGCACTGCCCGTGACGTTCCCGCCCGCGCCGCCGTTCCCCGGCTAGACGACGGAACCTAATCGCTGCTCGGAGGTACGGCGGGCGAGAAGACGCAGTACATCCGCAACCGGGTGTCGGCGATGATCGTGTGACGCTCATGGCCGTCGAGCACGGTTCCGGTGATGTCATCGGTGGTCCGCACGATCATTGCCGGTTCCTCCTTCGCTGGTCGCGGGAATTGCCGTGGGCGCGGTGCGCAGGAAATGCAGGAGTTCGCCGGTGGCCTGCCGGGCTTCGGGGATGTTCTTCATGATGAAGTTGTGGATCATGCCGGGGTATTCGTGCAGTTCCACCGGCACTCCGGCCGCGGCACCGAGTTCGGCGACCCGCCGGGCGTCGGGTAGCAGGATGTCGCGGTGGCCGATGAAGACGATGGCCGGTGCGATACCGGTGAGGTCGGCGAACGCCGGACTGATGTGCGGATCGTCGAGAGCGCGTTCGCCCGCATACCAGCGCCCGGCCTGTTTCAGGCCGGAGACGCCTAGTTCCGGGTCGCGGTCGTCGAGATCCAGCGACATCGGGTCGTCGGTGGCCAGATCGATCCACGGGGAGAACAGCGCGAGGGCCCGCGGCTGTGGCCGGCCACTTTCGTACAGGTGGCGGGCCAGGGTGAGCGCGAGGGTGCCACCGGCCGAATCACCGAAGACGATGCGGTTCTCCGGCGCGGTCTCGCGGGTGACCAGCTCGTAGGAGTCCTCGACCATGGGGACGATCGCCCGGTGGTCGCATTCGGGCGCCAGCGGGTACATCGGCAGGCTGTAGGTGCAACCGGTCTGCTCGACGATCCGGGCCGCGAACCGCCAATGATGCGGTTCGGTCGATTCGACGAAGCCGCCGCCGTGCATATGGAAGATATGCCACGGCGAGCCGGGGCCGCCCCGCGGTGCGATCGTGAACACGGGATGGCCGTCGACCTCCCGGCGCGTCACGTCGTACTTCGCGGTGATCCGCCGCGGCGGCCGGGAACGCTTCTGCACCTGGTGCCGCGGTAGTCCGGCGCGCATGGCCGCCGGGTCGGCGTAGAACCGCTTACTGTGCCACAACCGCATCCGCGCGATCAGCGCTCGCGCACGCAACGACGTCATGGTGCGCTCCGCAGCACCCGGGCGCGCCTGATCCCCAGGCCGGCGCCGGAATGAGTACCCGAGTCGGGCATGGTCGTCCTCCCGTCTCATCGCTGTCCGAGCCCGGCGGGCACGTTGCCTCTTCAGGCGCGTGCCACCTCCGGTCTGTCCGATCGGCATTACCGCTGCGGCGGCGACTAAACAGGTGCGGCCGGTAACACGCGGTGTCCACCGGGCTTGCGGGCTTCGGCCGGGCTCGATCTTTCATGCGTTTACCGGGGTTACGCCTGCCGGGTTATCGGCGTACGGTCGGCCATGGAGAGCTTTATGTGGCCTGAGCCACATTTCTACGTCACGGCTATGGCCGCATCCTGTCCGCCCGTGAGCGGGCGATGCCGAACGAGGAGTGCCCATGAAGTGCGGAATGCGGATGGCAGGGGCGGTCGGCGTGGGCTATGTCCTGGGCCGGACCCGCAAGATGAAGCTGGCGTTGATGCTGGCCGGTGTCGGATTGAGTGGCCGGGGCGGGCCGCAGGCGGTGCTGGAACGCACGACCTCGGCGGTTTCGTCCTCCCCCGAATTCACCAAGATCGCCGAAACGGTGCGCGGCGAACTGCTCGACGCCGCCCGGGCCGCGGCCGTGACGGCCGCGAGCAACCGCATCGACTCGCTGAACACCCGGCTGCAGCGGCACGGCGACCTCGGCCGAGAGCTCGGCGACGCGGCCCCGGACCTGGACACGGAGGACGAATACGAACCGCCCGAGGACGAACCGGCCGAGGACGGCGAACCGGCCGAACCCGCACCGGACAAGAGCCGGACCGCCACCCGCGCCCGGCCGGCCGCCACCCGGCGATCCGGTGAGCGCCGGGCACGGACGCCGGCCCGCGCCACCGCCTCGGCCGCTTCCCGCCGCGGGGACGACGCCGGCGGGACGGCCACCAGGGCCGCGCCCGTCCGCCGGACGAGGCGGTGAACGCCATGTCGACGAAAGCTCCCTCGGGACAACTGCAGAACTCGCTGCAGCAGCTCGCCGCCACGATCACCGAACGCGCCGTCTCCGGGGTGACGGACCGGCTGTCCGGAACGACCGAACGGCTCACCCAGGTGGCCGAGGGCGGCGGGAGCGGCTCACTGCTGTCGGCGGTGACCGGCGCGCAGAAACTCGCGGAAGGTAAATCACCGCTCTCGGCCGTCCTGAGCACCGGTGCCGAGAAGATCGGGCACTCGGTCAAGGAAAAGTTCGGGGCCGCCGAAGACGCGTTGACCGGCGGAAAGGGAAAGGGCTCCGGCGGTAAGAAGCTGAAGCTGACGAATATCGTCGAACATATCGACATCGGCGTGCCGATCGATCTCGCCTACGACCAGTGGACCCAGTTCGCCGACTTCCCGAAGTTCATGAAGAAGGTCGAAACCGTCGACCAGGTGTCGGACGAGAAACTCGAATGGTCCGGCAAGGTGTTCTGGTCCAAACGGAGCTGGCAGTCCACGATCGTCGAGCAGGTCCCGTTCGAACGGATCGTCTGGCGTTCGAAAGGGCAGAAGGGCTATATCGACGGCGCGGTGACCTTCCACGAGCTCACCCCCGACCTCACCCGCGTCATGGTGGTGCTCGAATACCACCCCGCCGGTTTCGTCGAGAAGACCGGCAATCTCTGGCGGGCCGCGGGGCGGCGGGTCCGGCTGGAACTCAAGCATTTCCAGCGGCAGGTGATGACCGACAGCGTGCTGCATCCCGAGGATATCGTGGGCTGGCACGGTGAGATCCGCGATCGCGAGGTGGTCGAGGACGACGAGACCGCCCGCCGGCGCGAACAGGACGATACCGCCGAGGGCACGGAGTCGGACAGCGGCCCGGAGGCCGGCGAGGACCTCGACGACGAACCGCTCGACGAGGCACCGGCCGACGACCAACCCGCCGACGAGACACCGGCCGACGACGTACCCGACGACGAGGCATCCGGCGCGGAGGCATCCGATCCGCAACCCACCGGGAAGCGTGCCCGCACCCCACGGCCCGCACCCCGGCGCCGGTCCGCGACCGGAACCCGTGCGAATGCCCGGCCGGGAGCGCGGCAATGACTGTGGAACCGGTCGGGGGCGCCGGCGGCGGGGGTATGACGGCCCGGCCCAATTCGTCGAGCCTGGCCGATGTCGTCGACACCATTCTCGACAAAGGCCTGGTGATCGACGCGTTCGTCCGGGTATCGCTCGTCGGCATCGAACTGCTGACCATCGACGCCCGGGTGGTGGTGGCCAGCGTCGATACATATCTGCGTTTCGCCGAAGCCGTGAACCGGCTCGAAATCTCGAGTAGTGAACCGACCGGCCTGCCGGGTCTGGTCGGGGATATCACCGAGGGCGGCGCCGAGCGCAAGACCAAGGGCGCATTGGAGGCCGCGGGCGAAAAGGTCGTGGACTTCTTCGACGATGTCGAGAGCCGCCGGCAGGAGCACAAGAACCGATGACCAGCGAACAGGCCGGCGAGCCCCACGCGGCGGACGCGGGCGGAGACCACGTCGTCTACGTCTACGGCATCGTGCCCGCGGATGTGGAGCCCGAAGCCGGGGCCGCCGGCATCGGGGATCCGCCGAGCGCGGTCGCCGTGCTGCGGTCCGGCGAGATCGGCGCCTTGATCAGCGATATCCCGCAACGCCCGCTCGGCACTCCCGAGGATCTGACCGCCCATTCGGAACTGCTGGACGGTTCGGCGGCCGTCGCTCCGGTCGTGCCACTCCGGTTCGGTGCGGTGATGTCCGACAGGGAGTCGGTGGAAAAGCAGCTGCTGCAACCGAACCACGACGAGTTCCGGGCGGCGTTGCGGGAGCTGGAGGGTCGCGCGCAGTTCGTCGTCAAGGGCCGCTATGTGGAGGCAGCGATCCTGCGGGAAGTGCTCGACGAGAATCGCGAGGCGGCCCGGCTGCGCGAGCAGATCCGGGGCGCACCGGAGGAAGCCACCCGCGACGCGCGAATGACACTGGGCGAGATCATCTACCGGTCGATCGCGGATAAACGGGCGGCCGATACCCGCCGCGCTGTCGACGCCGTGGCCGGGGTCCGGCCGGCTGTGGCCGAACGGCCACCCACGCACGATCAGGACGCGGTTCACCTCGCGATCCTCGTCGAGCTGTCCCGGCAGCAGGAACTGGAGCAGGCGCTGGCCGAACTCGCCGGACACTGGGACGGCCGGGTCGAGCTGAGCCTGCTGGGCCCGATGGCGGCCTACGACTTCGTGATGAAACGCGAACCCGAGGGCTGAGCCGTGGGCTTGTTGTCGTCATTGTTCACGTTGCCGCTGGCACCGGTGCGTGGGGTGATCTGGCTGGGTGAGGTGATCCAGGACCAGGTCGAACAGCAGCTGCACGATCCCGCGGATATCCGGCGCGAACTCGATGAACTCGAAGCGGCCGCGGCCGCGGGCCGGCTGTCGGAAGCCGAACACCGGGCGGCCCAGCAGCAACTGCTGAACCGGCTGATCCGGCCGCCGGACGACCCACCGGCGGGAAGGAGTGATTCCAGGTGAACGAGGCCGAATCCGCACCACCCCCGCTCACGGCAGCGCAGGCCGGGGCCACGGCGATCGATCAACTGGCCGAGCTGACCCCGAAACAGATTCTGGGCGCCACCTCCACCGAGCCGACGGAGGACGGGTGGCTGGTGGAAGTGGAGGTGGTCGAGGATCGCCGCATCCCCTCCTCTGCCGACATGCTCGCGCTGTACGAGGTGGAGATCGACCCGGACGGAAATCTGCTGGCGTACCGGCGGACCCGGCGTTACGCCCGCGGCAGCGCCGATATCGGCGGACGGGGAATGCGATGACGGTCGTGGGTGGTGGTGGTTCCTCGGTACCGCAGCCGTACGGCGGCGAGCACCGGTCGTCGAACCTCGGCGATATCCTCGAGCGGGTTCTCGACAAGGGGCTGGTGATCGCCGGCGATATCCAGGTGAACCTGCTCGATATCGAGCTGCTCACCATCAAACTCCGCTTGGTGGTGGCCTCGTTGGAGACGGCGAAGGCCGTGGGGATCGACTGGTGGGAAACCGACCCGTGGCTCAACAGCAATGCCCGCGCGCTGGAACAGCGGCAGGATCACGACCTCGCACTCGAGAACCGCAAACTACGCGACCGCATCGCCGAGCTGGAAGCCCGTACCGAGCCCAGCCCGTCGCTGGAACGTCGCCGCGAACTCGAGGAGCAGGACCGTGACTGACGGTCTGGGCGTGTGGCTGTACGCGGTGGCGGGCACCGAAGTGTCTACCGGAGCGCTCGGTGACCTCACCGGTGTGGCTGGCGAGACCCCGCGACCGGTGCGCTCGGGAGAGCTGACCGCCGTCGTCGGATCGGTGCCGCTCGCGGTATTCGGCGATCAGCCGCTGCGCCGCAATCTCGAGGATCTGGACTGGCTGGAGGCCACCGCCCGGGCACACGATGCCGTTATCTCCGCGCTGCTGCGGCGCGGTCCGGTGATCCCGCTACGGCTGGCCACGGTCTTCCTCGACGAGGAGCGGGTCCGGCACCTGCTCGGGGAGCGGCGTGCCGATTTCGAATCGGCGTTGACGCTGGTGCGCGGCCGGACCGAATGGGGTGTGAAGGCCTACTGCGACCGCTCGGCGCTGGCCGCCGCGGTGGCGGAGTCCGATACCGCCGGCGCCGGTGCCGGTAAGGGCACCGCCTATCTGGCCAAGCGCCGCGCGCAACTGTCGGCCCAGGACACCGTGGAGCGCGACGCCGCCGCGCGGGCAGAGGAGATCCACGAGCAGTTGGTGCGGCACGCCGCCGCGGGCCGCTGCCAGCCGCTGACGGATCCGGTGCTGCACGGGCACCGCGACTGGCTGGTCCTCAACGGCACCTACCTCGTCGACGACACCGGCGCCGGCGATTTCGCCGCAGTGGTCACCGAACTCGACCGGGCCTTCCCCGGGATCCGCCTCGAACTCACCGGGCCCTGGCCGCCGTATTCGTTCGCGGGCGTGGACCGGGCCCTCGCATGACCCGCCCCGGCGGCGAACGCCGCGTCGCGCTGATCGATCTGCTCGACCGGGTGCTGGCCGGCGGAGTGGTCATCTCCGGGGATATCCGGCTCTCGATCGCCGATGTCGATCTGGTCCAGATTTCCTTGCGCGCGCTCATCTCCTCGATCAAGACCCTGTCCGGCCCAGCGCTCGAACCGGTCGCACGCGAGCCCCTGGAGCCCGCGCCCCATGACTGAATTCGAGGGGATCCCGCCCCGTATCGACGCGGACCCGGAATCGGTGGAACGCGGTCTGGTCACCCTCGTGCTCACCCTGGTGGAACTGTTGCGGCAGCTGATGGAGCGGCAGGCACTGCGGCGGGTGGACGAAGGCGATCTGACCGACGCGCAGATCGAACGGATCGGTACCACGCTGATGCGGCTGGAAGAACGGATGGACGAACTGCGCGACCATTTCGGCCTCACCCCGGAGGACCTCAATATCGACCTCGGCCCTCTCGGCACCCTGCTCCCCCGGGAATGATGGGTATTGCATTTTTCCATCGCACGACTCAAACTCGTAATATCCACGCCGCACCGATCCGGTTCGCCGTCCACGAAGGAGAACAGTCGCCGTGCCGACCCATCACGTGACCAATCAGGTCCCCCCGCTGGTCGATTACGATGCCGCCGAGGTGCCCGTCATCCTCGAGGCGCTGGAACGCGGCGGCGCCACACACGCCCTGGACGAACTGCACGAGATCGGCCGGCTGGCCGGTAGCGCGCACGCGCAGGAACTCGGTGATCTCGCCGAGGAGCATCAACCGGTACTGCAGACCCACGACCGGTACGGGCACCGCATCGACGAGGTCCGCTACGACCCCAGCTACCACGAACTCATGCGGCACGCGGTCCGCTTCGGGCTGCACGGCGCCCCGTGGGCCGATACCCGGCCCGCCCCGCATCTGGTGCGCGCGGCGAAGACGAGCGTGTGGTCGCAGGTCGACGCCGGGCACGGCTGCCCCATCTCGATGACCTATGCCGTCGTGCCGGCCCTGCGGGCCAACCCCGAACTGGCCGCCCGGTACGAGCCGCTGCTCACCAGCGCGGAATACGACCCGGTCCTGCGCCCGCTCGCCGACAAACCCGGGCTGATCGCCGGTATGTCGATGACCGAGAAACAGGGCGGCTCCGATGTCCGCGCGAACACCACCACCGCGGTCCCGCAGGCGGACGGCTCCTACCGGATCACCGGGCACAAATGGTTCACCTCGGCGCCCATGTCGGATTTCTTCCTGGCCCTGGCGCAGGCACCGGGCGGGCTGTCCTGCTTCTTCGTACCCCGCGTCCTGCCCGACGGCACCCGCAATCCGTTCCACCTGCAGCGGCTGAAGAACAAACTGGGTAATCACTCCAACGCCAGCAGCGAGGTCGAATACGACGACACCGTCGCCTGGCTGGTCGGCGACGAGGGCCGCGGCGTGCCCACGATCATCGAAATGGTCAACTTGACCCGGCTGGACTGCACGCTCGCCTCGGCCACCGGAATGCGCACCGGAACGATCATGGCGATCCACCACGCCCTGCACCGCCGGGCGTTCGGCGCGAACCTCGTCGATCAGCCCCTCATGCGCAATGTGCTGGCCGATCTGGTGATCGAGGCCGAGGGCGCGACCACGGCCGCGCTGTGGCTGGCCGAACTCACCGACCGCGCCACCGCGGGCGACGAGGCCGCCGATCTGCTGCGCCGCATCAGCCTCGCGGTGAGCAAGTACTACGTGTGCAAACGCGGGCCCATCCACGCGGCCGAGGCGCTGGAATGCCTGGG
This sequence comes from Nocardia sp. CA-290969, assembly GCF_050936135.1. Taxonomy (NCBI): domain Bacteria; kingdom Bacillati; phylum Actinomycetota; class Actinomycetes; order Mycobacteriales; family Nocardiaceae; genus Nocardia; species Nocardia sp. CA-290969. Next base: position 4,961,392 of record NZ_JBNJNJ010000001.1, read on the forward strand.
CGGCAACGGCTACGTCGAGGAATCCCGCATGCCGCGGCTGTACCGGGAAGCACCGCTGATGTCGGTATGGGAGGGTTCGGGCAATGTCGCCGCGCTGGACGTCCTGCGCGCGCTGGCCAAACAGCCGGCCACTCTGGGCGCTTTCCTGGACGAGGTCAAGCAGGCCGCCGGTGCCGATGCCGCGCTCGATACCGCGATCGGCCGGCTGGAAGCCGAGTTCACCGATCCGGAGACCCTGCCGCATCGCGCCCGCCGCATCGTCGGCGATATGGCCCTGGTACTACAGGGCTCGCTCCTGGTCCGCTACGGGCATTCCGCTGTCGCCGAAGGTTTCACCCGCACCCGCCTCGGCCACGACCGCGGCGATGTCTTCGGCACCCTGCCGGTGGGCCTGGACACCGGTGCGATCATCGAACGCCTGACCCCGAAGCTCGGCTGACCGCGTTCACCTCCGTCCGCAGTATCCCTGGCGAGGGTGCCGAAACGGAGAATCGCCGGCGCTACCTCGACCTCGGCCACCGAAGCCCGGCCGGGGCCCTGGTAGCGCACCGGCAACCCGATGGCCGGCACCGATACCCGCCGCGCCGCTCGGCGCGGCGAATTCATCGGGCCGGAAGCGGTTTGGTTTCGATCAGGTTCGCGGCGAAGCCCTGGAACTCGGTAACGAACATTTCGTAGCGCTCGCGGATGAGCTGCCCCGGCCAGTCCGCGGGGAGCAGTTCCGGGGGTAGCACCGGATCGTCGAGAAGATGACGTACGGTCGCCGCCGCCACCGCGAACCGGGTGCCCATGGCCTCGGCGTCGCCGAGGGCCGCGAGCAGTTCCCGGGCCCGCTCTGCCCAGCGGACCGGAGCGAACAGCCGGTCGGCCAGCGTGATCGCCGGTTCCTCCGGCTGTCCCGTGAACAGGCTCACGCGCTGCCGCGCCGCGCCGGGCAGCTCGACGGCGATATTGTCCGGCCGGCACCAGACGCCTTCGCGTAATTCGCCGAACCGGGCCAGTCGCAGGGTTTCCCGGAACGCGGCGCGATCGGTGGAATCCGCGGCGCCGACGGTCACGATCGCCAGGATCCACCCGCCTTCCCATACGCGTGGATCCGGGGAGATCGCCCGATCCTGGCGGCGCTGGCGTTCGGCGAGCCGCTCCGAGAGCCGGTAGGTCGCGTCGGCGCCGCGTTCGAGATCACCGGCGGCGACCATCCGGGTCAGCGCGGCGCGCACGGCCGACTCCTGCAACCCCAGCCCGGTGCCGACCCGCACGATCCAGCCGGCCGGAGCCTGCGCCGGGTGGGAACCGAGCAGGACGCTCAGGATCGCCGAACGCGCGGTGAGCGCCCGGACCCGGGCAGGAGTGCCAGACATGGGCTGATCGTATCGACCGCGTGCCGAACGGGTGCTCGCGCGACCACCGGCAGCGAGTGACCGTGCCGGCGCCCGCGGTCAGCAGACAGCAGGTCCGGTCAGGGTCGGTGCGGCGGAAACCGGTGGAATCACTTCGAGCAGCCCGGGGACCGGCCGGACAGTTCCGAGCAGCGGTGCGGCCCCCCATGGACCGCGGCGTCGGCGAAGCGCGGGTTCGAGCGCGGCACGACCTATCCACCCGCCACACCGGCATCAGCAACGGGCCGGCTCGATCGAGACGGGGCCGGCCGATAGTCGGCCGAATGCCGTAGGCACGCCGCGGACCGGCGGCCGGGCGGTTCGACGACCAGCGCACGCATAGCGCACCACGGACCACGACCGGAGGAGCGCGGCGAGCCCCCTCTACCCGCCGCGCTCGGCCGGTTGTGCCCGCGAGCCGAAGCAACCCGAGTGCGGTCCGAATCCTGTCGACCGGCCCCGGATACACCCGCCCGCACCCACGGTTGGTACCGCGAAGGGCTGTGGTGGCGAGGAGAATCGAGTGCATGCCGGCCCTGCTCGATCGGTACGACGGCATGCCGAAGGCAGCCGGGATACCGGACCAGGCGCGGGCAGGGCCCCGGTGGGGGGCGTCTGCAAGGCTCAGGGGAGCCTGCGCGAAACGTCCGCGGCCCGGGAGGGTGGCCGGAAGGGGCCGGCCCTCGAGGTGGACGAGCGGAACGCCGATCGACTCTAAACGATCTTGCAGAAGGTCGCAATGCGAGCGGCTAGCCGCCCTCTACCAGCACATTCCCCGCTTCGTCCTCGATTCCGATCGGCTCGGGATGGACCAGTACCAGCCCGAGAGTGCCGGAAACGGCCGGGTCGATCATCCGGCCGGCGAAGCGCGAATGGACCCACCCGCCCGTCAGCGACCTACTGCGGGTGCGCATGGTGGAGCGCACTATGCCGTGCGCGGCGAGTTCGGTCAGCAGGCCCGGGATCCGCGCGATGTCGTCGGGATGCAACCCGGGTGTCTGCCCGGTCGAGACGCCGTGGCCCGCCCACTTCGGATAGCCGGTCAGCCATTGCAGTACGCACGGCGCCGGCCAGCGGCTCTCCACGACAGCTCCGAACATTTCGGCGGTCTCGGTGATCGCCATCGAGACGGTGGCGTCCAGGAGCTCGAACCCCAGGTCGGCCCGATCCGCAGTGGCGGTCGCGTCCTGGAGGATCACCCGCACCCGCGGTCCGGAATCGGTGCGCAGATAGCGCTGGGCGTAGAGCAGAACTCCCACGGCGCCGTCGGTACGGCGGACGATCACCGACCCCGAGGACCGGTAGCCGGGCCCGGCGGTGAGCAGGTCCTCCCACAGCCGGACGAGATCGGCGATGCGGGCCACCCGCTGGAAGAAATCGAGGGGCCCGTAGACGGCCCGGTCGCGTTCGACGGCCGGGACTCCGGCCAGATCGAGGAACTCCGGTGTCACGTGCAGGCGCGGGGCGCTGTCGGGGAACATCTCCCAGTGCCCCACCGCGCACGGGGCCGCCCGGGTGGTGTCGGCGAGATCGGTGCCGGCGACGATCTGCACTGCGGGGACGCCGTGGTCGGGGCCGGAGACCGGGGCCGCCAGGTAGGTGACTCCGGTATCGGCGGTGCGCACGGCCGGGCGCCCGTCCGCTTCGACCTCCCGGATCAGCCGCTCCACCAGCGCCTTCTCCTGGCCGCGCAGGACCGAGGACACCCGCCGGAAATCGCGCGGCCGCCCACCGGCCGCCACCACCTGCGGTTCGGCGCCGGGCACCAGTTCCACCAGCAGATCGAGATCGAGATCGGTCATCGGCGTCGCCTCCTACTCCACGCTCGGCGGTGCACAGTCTGTCATGGTCACGTGACCGCCCCGGCGCACCGGCGCGGCTCGTCGATCGATGCGACCCAGCTCCCGCCGCATACGTCTGGACAGCTGTCTGGACGTCTGATTGCGGGCTGCGGTAGCGTTTCAGCGGATCGGCTCCCGCGCGCGGATACAGCCGGTCGCCGGGAGTACAGAAAGGGCGTGATGCCAGCAATGCCGAACACCGAGGGACCCCTACAGGGGCAGGTCGCAATGGTCACCGGGGCCGCCCGCGGACAGGGTCGAGCGCACGCCCTGCGCCTGGCCCGCGAAGGTGCCGACATCATCGCGATCGATATCTGCGCGCCCGTCTCCGAGACCGTCACCTACCCGGCGCCCACGCCCGCCGATCTCGACGACACCGCGAAAGCGATCTCCGATATCGGCCGGCAGGTCCTGGCCCGCCAGGTCGATATCCGCGACCTGGCGGCACTGCAGCAGGTGGTGGCCGACGGTGTCGCGCTGTTCGGGCGGCTGGACATCCTGGTGGCCAATGCCGGGGTGCTGAGCTGGTCCCGGCTCTTCGAGATGACCGAGGAGCAGTTCGACACGGTGGTCGGGGTCAATCTGAACGGCACCTGGCGCACGATCCGCGCCGCGGTCCCGGCGATGATCGAGGCCGGTAACGGCGGTTCGATCATCATCGTCAGTTCGTCGGCGGGTGTGAAGGCCACGCCGGGCAACGGCCACTACGCGGCCTCGAAGCACGGCCTGGTGGGTCTCACGAACTCGCTGGCGCTCGAGGTCGGCGAATACGGTATCCGGGTGAATTCGATCCACCCCTATTCGGTGGACACCCCCATGATCCAGCCCGAGGCCATGGCGACCCTCTTCGGTGCACATCCCACGTTCCTGCACAGCTTCCCCCCGGTCCCCTACCAGCCGGCCGGCGGCCACGGCGACGGGCGCAACGGTTTCATGTCCCCCGACCAGGTCTCCGATGTGGTCGCCTGGCTGGCGGGCCCGGCTTCGGCGACCAGCAGCGGCAACCAGATCGCCGTCGACGCCGGCGCGCTCAAGTACTGAGCGAAGTACCGCGGCACGTACACCGAGTGGCCCCCGCCGCTCGAGCGCCGGGGGCCGGTCGCGCGGCGGCATCACGCCTGCGCGAGCAGGCGGGTGCTGCTGCGCCGGAACGCCCAGACCACGACCACCGCGGCAAGTACCGTCAGCGGCGTGCCCATCGCGATCTTGGCGACGGCCAGCCAGGTTGTGGAGTCGGCGAGATACAGCCATTCCTTCACCACGAACCGACCCCCGAAGACGACCGCCGCGGCCAGCGTGGCGATATCGTGCGCACGCAGTACCGACTTGTCGGCGCGCCAGCGATGCGCGTTGCCGTGCAGCAGATTCCACACCACCCCGGTCAGCGGACGCCGGGCGAGCACCGAGGCAGAGGTGACAACGAACCCGGCCAGCGCCGCCCAGATTCCGACCACGAAGAAATCTTTCGCCGAGCCGGTCCACAAGACGATGCCCACCGCCACGGCCAGACCCAGCAGCCCGCCGATCGCCGCGGCGAAGCGTTCCCCGCGCAGCAACCGGAACACGGTGAGCACCACGGCAACCGCGATCGATACACCGATCGTCACCGGCAGCGACACCACGGCGTTCGCGGCCACGAAGACGACGACCGGAACCGTCGAGTACACGAATCCCAGCGGCCCGCCGAGCTGGTCCAATACAGTCGCCCCGGCCCCGGCCGGTACGGCAGTGCCCGGTACGTCGGCGACGGGCGCGGCGGACGGTCCGGTCTCACACGGATTCTTCTGGTCGATCATGGTTTCCGTCCTTCCGACGGTGACGATGCGTGCTCGACAACCAGGAAAACCTGTGCCGTAACGGCATGGTCAAGTGAACATCGTTGCGGCAACGGTGGAACCGGATCCTGTGGCGCTGTCCGGGCGCGGACTCAGCCGTGGCCCCAGCGCACGACCAGTCGGGTGACAACCATCCACAGAGTGGTATGCCGCGCTCAGTTCTCCAGGTAGGCGACGAGCGCGCCGATCAGGCCGTCGAGGGCGTCGTCGAGATCGCCGTAGGTACCCAGTGTGCGTTCCGAGGTGATCCCGCGCATGGCGGCGGGGATCAGGGCGGCCACCTGCCGGATTTTCACCGGGTCCACGCCGAGGTCGGCGAAGGCACGTTCACAGGCCTTGTCCCAGTTGGGTTTCCAGGAGGCCAGTTCGGCGGCGGTGCGCGGGTAGTCGCGTTCGAGTTCGGCATGGTCGCGGGGCAGCGCGGCCCGCAGGGTTTCGATGGCGAGTGATTCGGGGCGGCGCAACCCCGTGGCCATCGCGTGGATCAGGGCGGATACCCGATCCCGCAGCGTGCCGTCCGCCGCGAGCCCGGCGGGCAGGTCGCCGCGTTTGTCGGCGGTATGGCGCAGCACCGCGGCCCACAGGCCGTCGATATCGCCGAATTGGTACTTGATCACACCCCAGGTCGCGCCGATATCGCGGGCGATGCGGTTACCCGAGACCGCGGCCGGGTCGCCGGTGGCCAGCGAGGTGATCGCGGCCTCGAGCATGCTCTCGCGGGACGCGATCCCGCGTTTGTTCGCGCGCCGAGGACCCACCACATCTGTCACGCGGCCCGATTGTACTGGTGACAGCGCGGCCCAACCAGTTTCACAGAACCCTCTTGTTTTATTTCACAGAGGCTTCTATGCTCGGGATCGCCACGCGCCGGACCCCTCGCACCAGGTCGCGAATGGCTCCCGTTGCGCCCCTCGCCGAGCCCGGAGGATCGAGATGGCAAAGCCGCCGCTGTCGATGGAGCCCACCGGCTGGTTCCAGGTCGCCTGGTGCGCGGAGATCCCCGTCGGCGCCGTGCACAAGATGAAGTATTTCGGCCGCGAAATGGTCGCCTGGCGCACGGCGTCGGGACAGGTCGCGGTTTTCGACGCCTACTGCGAGCACCTCGGCGCCCACCTGGGTTACGGCGGGCGCGTCGACGGTGAAAACCTGGTGTGCCCGTTCCACGGCTGGGAATGGAACCGGGAGGGCCGCAATGTGTGCATCCCGTACGAGAACCACCCGAACAAGGGCCGCCGTATCCGCAGCTACCCGGTCGCCGAACGCAACGAAGCCGTGTGGATCTGGTACGACACCGCCGGCCGCGCACCCTACTTCGAGGTCCCCGATATCTTCACCGCGTTCGGCGACCACCGGACCGCCGCCGACTACTACCCGCCGGTGCCCGCGGCCACCCTGTTCCGGCCGGGCCTGGAACTGCATCCGCAGTACGTCATGGAGAACGGCGTCGATTTCGCACATTTCAAATTCGTGCACAAAACGCCGTTCGTCCCGGAATTCACCCGGCACGATTTCGCCGGCCCCGTCTCCTATGTCGACTTCACCATCGCCTTCGACGAGAACATCCGCGAAGACCAGGTCAACAGTGGGGTCGAATCGATCAACGCCGGGCTGGGCTGTTCGATCACCAAGAGCTGGGGCATGATCGACAACCGCACCATGCCCGCGGTGACCCCGGTCGACGACCGCACCTGCGATGTCCGGTTCACGGTGTGGATCGGCCGCAAACCCGGCGACGACAGTCCGGAGATCGGCCGCTACGGCAAGACGATGGCCGATTTCGTCATCGAACAGTTCGACGCCGATATCGAGATCTGGTCGCATCAGCGCTACTCGGACCCGCCGGCCCTGTCGCGCAAGGAATTCGACGGTTTCACCGCCCTGCGGAAATGGGCGGCGCAGTTCTATCCGGACGGCGCACGCACCGAGCAGACGACAGAAAGGTCCATCCGATGAGCACCTCCGAGAAGATCCGGGTTTTCCAGGTGGCGACCGGCAACCTGGGTACCGAGATGATCGGCCGGATCCGCGACCACCCGGACCTCGAACTCGTGGGCCTGCACTGCTATTCGCCGGACAAGATCGGCCGGGACGCGGGCGAGATCGTCGGTATCGGCCCGATCGGCGTCACCGCTACCGGATCGGTCGACGAGATCGTCGCCGCCCGCCCCGATGTGCTCACCTTCCACGGCGTGTTCCCCGACGAGGATCTGTACGAGAAAGTCCTCGAAGCGGGTATCGACGTGGTGACGACCGCCGACTGGATCACCGGTTTCCACCGCGACACCAACCATCCGCATCCCTCGGGCCGCAAGGTCAGCGAGGTCCTCCAGGCCGCCTGCGAGCGCGGCAATTCGACGTTCTACGGCACCGGGATGAATCCCGGCCTGGCGCAGATCCTCGGTATCGTGCACACCGCCGATGTCGCCGAGATCGAGAACATCACGGTCACCGAATCCGTCGACGTCTCCTGCCACCATTCGGTCGACACCTGGAAGGCCGTCGGCTACGGCCGCCCGGTCGACGATCCGACGATTCCCGATTCGCTGCACAAATACACCGCGGTCTTCGCCGATTCGGTGTATTTGATGGCCGACGCCTTCGACCTCGCACTCGACGAGGTGACCTTCGGTTACGAACTCGGCGCCTGCACCAAAGATGTCGACCTGGGCTGGTACTTCCTGCCGAAAGGCTCACTCGGCGCGAACTACATCAAATATCAGGGCATGGTCGACGGGGTGGCGCGGGTGGAATCGCATCTGGAATGGCAGATGACCCCGCACACCGATCCCGCGTGGAATATCAAGGGCTGCTACATCACCCAGGTCACCGGTGATCCGAATATCTACAGCAAACATATGATCTTCCCGCGCAAGGGTATGGACCTGTCGAACCCGGCGAACTTCGCGTCGATCGGGATGACGGTGACCGGTCTGCCCGCGCTCAACGCGATCAAATCCGTCGTCGCCGCCCGGCCGGGGATCATCACCAGCGCCGATCTCCCGCTGCGCAGCTTCGCGGGCCGCTTCAAACGCTGATCCGGCGCCGGAGCCGTCCGCCGGCGGCACAGCCCGGAATCGGCGCGGCCCCCGGTGCCCGGACAGAGAATCAGTGCCCGGCGGCGGCGAGCCGGTGATCGGCTTCGAGCAGCATCCAGCCGCTCAGTTGTACCGAGAGGTCGCGGCTCAGGTTCGCGGCGGTTCCGGAGGAGTCCGTGAGCTGGAGGAAGGTCCCCGGGTGGTCCGGTACCCGGACCGCGCGGGTCCAGTCCGCGCCGAACAGCGGCAGCCCGTCCACCTCCGCGCGATGCTTCCAGGCCGCCTGCGCGGAGGTGCGCACGATGTTCGCGGCGGTGCCATCGCCCAGCGCGAGCGCGGCCAGCGCGAGATACCGGGCGAAAATACCCATGAAAAGCCCGGTATCGTCGCCGGCGGCCGCGGTGATCACCCCCGACTCCGTGAGCCCGGCCTCGGCGGCGGCCACCAGTTCGGCCGCCCGGCGCCGATGCCCGGCGTCGCCCGTGCGTATCGCGAGCTCGGTTTCCAGACCGATGGCCACGCCCTGGCAGTAGGTGTGCACGGACCGGTCCACTCGCCCGCCGGGCTCGTGCACACCGTCGAGGATCAGGCCGCTCGTGCTGTCGCGTAGTCGCGTGTACAAGAAGTCCGCGAGCTCACCGGCGCGGGACACCTCGCCCAGCCGCGCCAGGGCGATACCGGTCGGGCCGATCGCCGGGGTGTTGTAGTAATCGTCGCCGATCCGCCAGGGCACGGCCCCGACCTCGGGATTCCAGCCTTCGAGCAACGCGGTGCGCAGATCGCCGACCGCGTCGCCGAACCGGATACCGAGCAACCGGTCGGCCCGCTCCAGCGCCAGCACCAGCCACGCCATATCGTCGTAGTACCGGTTGGTCCAGCCCGTGAGGTTCCGGGTGCGGATACCGCGCGCGAGGGCGGTGACCCGGTCGAGGCGTTCGGGGGTGCGGGCGCGGTGTGCCGCGTCCACCGCGCAGTCGAGCAGATGCGCCTGCCACCAGTAATGCCATTGCGCGAACACCTGTTCCGGCAGACCCCCGGGCCAGGCGAGCGCGCCCAGGCGCATCCGTGGCAGCCCCCACAGCGCCCGCACATGCCGGGTCACGATCGCACGCTCCGCCAGATCGGCCCGTTTCCCGTACTCCCCAGGACCGACGACCACCTTACGGGTGATCGTCCCCGCCTGTGTCGGTTGCGCCAGCGCCGTGAGAGTGATCCCGGCGCCCGCCGCGAACAACACACTGCGCCGGCTCATCTGTATGTTCCGGCGATCCATCCGCTCGGACCCCTCTTGCCGAAAACGATCATCTGAGCTGAAGAACAGGGCACCGGAATTCTATCCCGGTCCGGCCCTCCGCGCGCGGCGCCGTCCTCCCGGCCGGCTCCCCCGCCGCCGCTAGACCGCCGGAACCCGCAGGTCAGCGCGCGATCAGCGGTCCGGTCACCGTCAAGGGCGCCCCGGTCGCGGCCCGCACCTGATCGACGCTCACGCCCGGGGCCGTCTCCCGCAGCAGCAACGTGCCGGCACCGGCCACATCGATCACGGCGAGATCGGTGATGATCCGGTGCACCACTGCCCGGCCGGTCAGCGGCAGCGTGCATTCTTCGACGATCTTGGGCGCACCGCCGCGATCGGTATGTTCCATCACCACGATGACCCGCTCCGCGCCGTGCACCAGATCCATCGCCCCGCCCATACCCTTGACCATCTTCCCGGGCACCATCCAGTTCGCGAGGTCCCCGGTGGCCGAGACCTGCATCCCGCCGAGTACCGCGGTCCCGATATGCCCGCCGCGGATCATCCCGAACGAAAGCGCCGAATCGAAGAACGCGGCCCCGGGTTCGACGGTGACCGTCTCTTTGCCCGCGTTGATCAGGTTCGGATCCACCGCGTCTTCGGCAGGGTAGGGACCGGTGCCGAGGATTCCGTTCTCCGAATGCAAGGTCACCCGCACCGACGGATCGAGATAGCCGGGGATCAGGGTGGGCAGGCCGATGCCGAGATTCACATAGTCGCCGTCGCGTAGTTCGGCGGCGGCGCGGCGCGCCATCTCCGGCCGGCTCCAGCCGGGCCGGGTGTCGGGGCCGGTCATCCGTTCACTCCTGCCTGTTCGCGGGTGGTGCGCTTCTCGATGCGGGTCTGCTGCGGTCCGGTTTCGACGATCCGCTGGACGAAGATTCCCGGCAGGTGCACCTGTGCCGGGTCGATCTCACCCGGCTCGACCAGTCGCTCTACCTGCGCGATCGTCACCCGTCCGGCCATAGCGGCCAGCGGGTTGAAGTTCATCGCCGCCTTGTCGAACACCAGGTTGCCGTCGGTATCGCCCAGTACCGCGTGCACCAGCGCGAAATCCGCGGTGATCCCGGTTTCGAGTACATAGTGTTTGCCGCCGAACTCCCGGGTCTCCTTCGGTGGCGACGCGATCGCGACGGTTCCGTCCGGGTGGTAGCGCCACGGCAGCCCGCCGTCGGCGATCGGCGTCCCGACGCCCGCGGGGGTGAAGAAAGCGGGGATCCCGGCTCCGCCCGCCCGCAACCGTTCGGCCAGGGTGCCCTGCGGTGTCAGTTCCACCTCGAGTTCCCCGGCCAGATACTGCCGGGCGAATTCCTTGTTCTCCCCCACATAGGACGCGGTGACCCGGCGGATACGGCGCGGGCCCAACAGGATTCCCAAGCCGTGGTCGTCCACACCGCAATTGTTGGAGAACACCTCGAGCTCGCCGGCTCCCGAATCGGCCAGTGCCGCGATCAAGGCGTCGGGAATTCCGCACAAACCGAACCCGCCGACGGCGATCGTGGCGCCGTGCCCGATATCGGCGACGGCTTCCGCCGCCGATTCCACCACCCGTGTGCCCACAGGCCAGCCCTCCTCGTCTTTCACTACGCCGCGTTGCGATCGGTGAGCGAACGCGGTCGATCCAGCGCTACTCAACCAAGAGGCCAGTTCAGATGACAATAATTTCTCCACTTCAGCGGAGAACCGATCGCTCGGCGAACCATCCATCCAAGATGTGTTCACTGAATGGACGTATGCTGAGCGCGTGGAGGACAAGCCGCACGTCATCGGTCGCGCCACCGCACTGCTGCGCGCCCTCGGCGATCACGAACCGTCCGGGGCCTCGACGACCGAACTCGCGCGCGCCACCGCCGTCGCCCGCCCCACGGCCCACCGGATGCTGGTGGCGCTGGCCGCGGCGGGGTTCGCCGATCGCGACAACGCCACCGGCAAGTGGACGCTGGGCCCGGAGATCTACCTTCTCGGAGCGCTCGCCGCGGATCGCTACGATATCGCCGCCGGCGCCCGCGATATCCTGCGCGATCTCGCCCGCGAGACCGGTGAGAGCGCATTCCTGTCGGCCCGCCGCGGCGACGAAACCGTCTGCGTGGCGGCCGAGGAAGGGAGTTTTCCGCTCCGCTCCCATGTGCTACATCCCGGGATCCGGTTCCCCCTCGGCGTCGCCTCCGCCGGACTGGTGATCCTGGCGCATCTGCCCGACCGCGATATCGACGACTACCTCGGCCGCGCCGACCTCACCGGCGGCCACGGCCCCGCGCATTCCACCGCCGCCCTCCGGGACCGGATACACCGCACCCGGGTCGACGGGTATGCCACCAACCCCGGTCTGCTCGTCGAAGGCAGCTGGGGCATGGGCGCCGCCGTCTTCGACCACCGCGACGCACCCGCGTGGGCGCTCAGCCTCACCGGCGTAGAAACCCGGTTCTCCGCCGAGCGGCGGCCGGAACTCGGCACCCTGCTCCTGCGCGCCGCGCACCGTCTGACCCTCCGGCTGCGGACCCGTCTTCCCGCGAATCCGGACCGCGCCTGAGCGGTATTCCGCCCCTGGCGCGAGGGCCCGGCTGCCGACGGATACACAGCCGGCACCCGAACGGCGCCGACCGCAGCCGGCTTCGTCCGGTCGAAGTTTGCCGCGTCAGCCGGCCGGGAGCGCCGCGAGCCGGGCGCGGTGATCGCCGCGCCCCCGCTCGGCCGGTATCGGCTAACCGGCGCCGAGCGCGTCGAGAATCATCGGCCGGGCGGTGGTGATCGCCTGCTCCCAATAGGGCCAGGTGTGGGTGCCGTCGACGATATCGATCCGGGCCGCGATCCCCAGCGCCGCGACCCGGTCGCGGAAGATCTGGGCGGCCATCATCGCCATCGCCTCGAGACCCATCGCGTTCACGGTGTCGCCGAACCAGTACGGCACATCGGCGGCGCCGGGCACACCGTTGCCGGCCGAGATGTACATCGGCAGGCCACGCAGCAGTTCGGCCTGCACCGTCGGATCGTTGCGGCGCCACGCGGGATCACCGGCGGGGCCCCACATATCCTCCATATTGAACCGGCCCTCGTCCCACATCGCGACCCGGACCGCCTCGCTCCACATCGGGAATGTCGGGTTCACGAAACCGGAGAACGATCCGGCGAACTTGAACTGGTCGCGATGGTGCGCGGCCAGCGTCAGCGCCGCCCCACCACCCATGGAGGCACCCACAACGGCGTTGTTGGTGCGTGAAACACCGTATCTCGCAAGGAAATTCGGTAATTCCTCGGTGAGGAAGGTTTCCCATTTGTACGTGGTGGCCTGGCCGTTGGTGCTGCTGGGCCGGTACCAGTCGGAATAGAAACTGGAATTGCCGCCGACCGGGAACACCAGTGTCACATCGTCGCCCGCGAACCGCCCGAGCACATCGGTATCGCTGACCCACTGGCTGTGATCACGCGGCGCACGCAGACCGTCGAGCACGTAGAGCGCCGAACGACCACCGCGCGCCGCCCATTGCACCTGCACCTTCACCGGCCCCATCCCCGACGGCACCATGAGCTCCTGGTAACCGCCGGCCGGCGCCCGTAGCACCGGGGCCGCGATCGGCGCCGCACTCACCACCGCCGCGCCGGCCCCGGTCATCAGCAGTACTGCCGCGACCACCGCGCCGAACGTCCGCAGCCGCCCCCGCACCGCCCGCCGATTCTCTTCTCGCACTTCATGCCCCGTCTTCAGTTCTGATCGCTGCCGCTCACGCTACCGAAACGCCGGCGTTTCCGCCCACCAGGTATCGCGGCCGGGCGATGTGAATACGCACAGCGGTGCTACCGGGTCGCGGCCGGCGGCGACCGTTCAGCCGAATACCGCGCGGGGCTCCGGCAGGTAGGTGCGGGCCTGGTCACGCACGCCGCCCCACACCGCCATACCGATCATCGGCGTATTCGTGGCGATATGCAGTTGCCGCTGCCCGAGATCCACCACGGCGGGCACGACCACGGAGCCGAAGCTCATCGGCTTGTTCCGCACCGCGGGCAGGGCCGCGGGATGCACGCGTTCGGACACCAGCGCCGCGACCGCGGTCGAGCCACCCTTCACCCCGATGAAACCGGCCCTGCGTAGCGATTTCGAGAACTGGTCCACCGACCGGGTGAAATCGGCGACCGCGGCAGGTGTCACTTCCTCGATCTGCCCGACGCAGATCGCAAGCTCGATCGGATTGAGCGCACTCGCGATGACCTGCCCGATCCCGACCAGCGACCACACCGGCCCGACCCAGTTCTGCGTGATCTGCAAGCGCCCCATACCCATGTGGTGCGTAACAGCGTTCATATAGACCGATACCGCACCAGCCGGTCCGTGCTGCCCCGGCGCCGGCTGCGGCGGGATCTGGGCCGGCGGCGCACCATAGTGAGCCGGAGGATATCCCGGTTGCTGTGGATGCCGGGCCGGCGGATACGACTGTGGCGGCATCCCGTACGGCCCCGGCTGCGGCGGGTACCCCGGTGAACCATCCCAAGGCGGCAACGCCATCTTTCCCTCCCTGACGAAAAATGTTCCCGCCCAGACCTTATCCGCACACGGCGCCCCGCGATCCGCCGTGCTACCGGCTTTCCGGCGGGAACTTCTCGGCTCCATGTTTTTTCGTACTTCCATGGGGTATCGCGGTCCTGCGCACTCCGTGCGTACACTCCGGGCCCGCGCAGACTCGCGGCGGTCGGAACGTCATGAACGAGAAGGGTCGATGTATGCGTAAATCCATCCGGTTGTTCAGCTCCGCCGCGGTTCTCGGTGTCGCCGGGCCGGCGGCCATCTTCGCGGCACCGGGCGCCGGCGCGGCGGTGACCGGGGTAACCATCGACGCCGGACCGGAGGGCCTGCGAGCCGGATGCCCTTACACGGTGACGGCCACGGTCGACGCGCCGCCGTCCGAGGCGGGGCCGATCACGATCATCAACAGCGGCGGTGCCATCGGCGGCAACGGCAACCGGCTCGGCGAGGCCGAGTACCACCCCGATAACGGGACGGCGACATTCCGGTGGGTTCCCGAGCAGACGGGCCGCCAGAACATCACCGCACAGCAGTTCACGCCCGGTGAGTACACGTCTTCGAAGTACATCGAGGTCGATGTCCGCAGCCGCGGTATCGATACCGGAAGCGCCTGCCTGCCGCTACCGTAACCCGCGCCCGACCGGTGGTGTCCGCACCGCATCACCGGGGCGGGCCGGTCGCGCGGAGCCCGCGGTCAGAAACTGAAGGGAGTGCCGTACCCGGTCGTCTGGGCGGCGCCGCCGGAGGTCTCGGCGCTCACGGTGACGAACGGTACGGCCGAGGCCGGCGACAGGCAGCCGCCGATGTTCAACGGGGTGTTGGCGTGCGCGAACGTGTACGGGAAGGTCGTGTCCGGATTCAGCGCCGTTTCGCCGACCACCACCGGAGCCACCTCGCCCGGCGCCAGGTTCACCCCGAGTTCACCGGCGAGCGCCCCCTCCACACCGGCACTGGGCTCCACACCGACCAGCGGTGCGACCGTGACAACCGGCGCCTCGCCCTCCTCGAACGTGGTGGCGACTTCGAGTTCGGTATAGGGCGAGATCGAGGTGCCCCCACCGATCTCCGGAACGATCGCGATGGACAGGCCGTCGGAAACATCCACCGCGCAGCCGACCAGGTAGCCCACCGCGACCTTCCCCCCTTGCAGCGCCGCCCCCACCCCGTCGAGGACGACCGAGAAATTCCCGGACACCTTGGTCGCGTGGGTGAACGGCACGCCCCCCGCGACGTCTTCGGCCGGGGCGAAATTCGTGGAGTCCACCGACGCGATCAGACGCAGCCCACCCACGCCCACTTCTCCCGGCGCGGCACCGGCCGGGGTGCCGGCCGCAGCGGCGGCTACCGTCGCCGCGGCGAGCGCCGCCGTGGTGATCGAATGCTTGCGCTTCATATCGCTCCAGTCGAATCGGCATCGAGGAGGAACTTCGACAAGCGGACAGGCACACGCCGCCCTGCGTGTGCAAACCGGAACACTACCGGCGCGACTCGCCCTTACCGGTGTGGCGGCACCGGCGAGTCGCCGGCAATATCCCGGCCTGCTACGAGCGGTATCGGATCAGGACGCGATCGCCCGGTTGTCGACCAGCTTCTTGAAATCGGAACCCGCGTCGATCAATCCCCATTTGAGCAGCCAGCGGTAGGTCTGGTCGAACTGCTCGGGTGCGTACGGCTGGGGATCGGCGAAGCGCAGCCGCCACGGGCTGATATCCGATTCGTCCAGCGTGCCCAGTTCCTCAGGGATCTCCTCGGTGAAGTAGTGCAGGTACGGCGTGACATCGGCATTGATATCGGCGACGGCCCGGCGGACCGCGCGGTCGATCGCCGCGTAGACCTCGGGTTCGACCTTCTCGTCGGCGATTTCGGCGCCGGTGTAGAACGCCTCGGCGATCAGCCGGTACCCCTGCTTCAGCGCCAGGCTGATGTACGGCTCCATCAGGGCGACGGCGTCGACGGTGCCGTCACGCAGGGCCTTGAACCGGTCTGCCGGACCTCCCACGTGCACGACCTTCAGCTCCTCGGGTTCGATGAACCCCTCGAGCGTCTGGATCGCGAGGTAGTGGGAGCCGTGGTGGAAGTTCACCGCGACCTGCTTGTTGCGCAGGCTCTGCGGGTGGAACACCTCGGAATCGGGGCGCACGAAGATCGCCTGGCTGGCGATCGCCGCGCGCTGGGTGACGATCCGGCCGCCGCGGCCCGAATCCTGGGCCCGCCGGACCTGCCCCCATTCGCAGGCGCGATACAGCGAGACCTCGCCGTCCTCGAAACCTTGCGAGAGCCCGCCGAACGAGCTCACCAGATGGTGGTCCTCGATGGGCTTCACGCTGACGTTGTAGGCACCGGGCGCGACGAGCTCGAGGTCAACGCCCTCGTCGAGAAAGTAGCCCTTCTCGAGGCCGACCAGGTACGGGAGGGTGAAGATCGCCCCGGTCCGGACGCTGGTGATCTTGGGCAGCGGGGCCGTGGTGTCGTTGGTGGTCATCGGTTTGTTCCTTTCGTGGGGTGTGGCCGAGCTGCGCTGCGGCCGGGTCCGGATGGTGTGCCGGGAAACAACGATTCGCGGCGACGAGGGCGAGCACGGCCACGAGGGCGGTGGCCGCGTAGGCGATACGCATTCCGCCGGTGAAATCGGGCGCGGAGACGGGTTGCGGACCGGCGAGAAATCCCGCGAGGGATACGGTCACCGCGCCCAGGGTTGCCGTGCCCAGATTCATTCCGACCTGCCGGGAGGTACTGGTGATCGCGCTCGCCGAACCGGCCCGTTCGGGCGGCAGCGCGGCCACGGCCGAGGAGGTCGCGGGTGGGTTCGCCATACCCATCCCGATGCCGAGGAGGGTGAAGGCGGCCAGCACCCAGCCGATCGGCGCGGTCGTCGTAGCCTCCAGCGCAAGCGCTGTCATGGCGGCGATCAGGAAGAGGTAGGCGACGAGGATCGGTTTTCGCGGTCCGTACCGGCCCAGCATCCGCCCGGACACCTTCGCGGCGACGAGGGTGCCGGCCGTGAGCGGCAGCGCCATCAGCCCCGCTTCCCATGGGTCGTATCCGCGCACCTGCTGGAGATAGAGGGTGTTGACGAAATTCATTCCGGTGAGGCAGAAGTAGGAGAACCCGGCCGTCATCACGGCACCGCGAAGTTGCGGCAGGCGGAAAATCGCCGGATCGAGGACGGGATCGACGGCCCGGCCCTCGACCCGCACGACGAGTGCCATCGACACCGCGGTCGCCAGCAGCGCCAGGAGCGTCGAGGCCGACAACCAGCCGTCGCGGGCGCCACCGGACAGGGCGAAGGTCACGCAGAACAGCGTGGCGGCAATGGATACATGCCCCGCGAGATCGATTCGCCGCCGCAGCCGTGGCACCGGCGACTCCGGAACCCATCGCAGCGCGAGCACGACGAGCGCCGCGAACGGCAGGCACAGCAGGAAGACACTGCGCCACCCGACGGTCGCGACGAGCACCCCGCCGATCACCGGCCCGAGCGCCGTCGAAACACCGGCGGTCGCACTCCACGAACCCAGCGCCCGGCTCCGCGCGACCGGATCCTGGAAAGCCCCGGTGAGCAGGGAGATCGAGGCGGGAGTCATCAACGAGCCACCGACCCCCTGCAGTACCCGCCAGACGATCAGTTCGCCGAAGCCGGACGAGAGGAAGCACAGCAGGGAAGCCGTACCGAACAGGACGACACCGATCCGGAAGATCCGCCGCGGACCGTAGCGGTCGGCCAGCGAGCCCGCGAGGAACAGGGTGCTGCCGCGGGCCAGCGCGTTGGCCACGACGACCCACTGCAACCCCGCCACCTCGAGCCCCAGATCCACCTGCAGCGCGGGCAGTGCGACCACCAGCGCCGAGGTGTCGAGCGAGGACAGGAACAGGCTGGAACAACAGGCCAGCAGGGCCGTGCGGGGATGCCGCACGGCCGGCGGAGCCGGCGGGCCGCTCAACTCAGGCTTTCGTACACCGGCCGCTGCGCGGTACGGGACAGCAGGCCGATATCGAGCGCCACCTGGATCTGCTTGTCCATATTGGTGAATACGCTCTGGTCCCAGGCAGACGGGTAGATACCGCGGAGCCGCTCGGGCAGCAGTTCGATCGCCGCCTCCTCGTCCGCGGGTATCCCGAACGCCTCGAAGTGCCGGCCCAGCAGTGCGGGGTCGGCGGTGATGAGGCTGTTGGCCTCGGTGCGCAACGCGACGAATCGTGCGGCGGTGTCACGATTGCGCTCCAGCCACGGCCGATTGAACGCGGCCCCGTTGAGGAACAGCGGGTTCGCGTCGCCGGTGCCTTTCTGCCACAGCTCCGATACCGTCGCGAGCTGGCGGTTGCCCTGTGCGACGAGCCGGGTGGCGTTGGGTTCGATGGCGATGATCGCGTCGAGATCGCCGCGCTCGTACAACGCCAGGTTCGCGATCGGCTGGCCGGGGAAGATCTGGAATTCGCGTTCGAAATCGATCCCGTTGACGGCCAAACCGAGCGCGACTGCTTTATAGGTATCGGAGCTCGCCGGTTGGACACCGATGCGCTTGCCGCGCAGATCCTCGACCGAGTCGATATCGCTGTCCGCGGGGACGAGCCAGCGGCCGTGGTTCCACAGCTGCGGTCCGGCGATCACCACGTCGTGGCCGGAAATATTGGCGTCGGTGGCGCCGAGCGGTCCGAACGCGAAGGTATCGAGTAGCCCGGTCAGCAGATTCTCCTGCCCGGTACCGACCCCGCCGCCGCCGCCGCGGATCAGATCCAGCCCGTGCTTGGTACCGAGGCCGAACTGTTCGGTGATCGGATCGATCACCGAACCCGCTGTCCCGGGTTGAACGGCACCGATTTTGATCGGCCGCAGTGGATTACCGTTCGCGTCGACAGCGTCCGTTTCCGCGTCACCGCAGCCGGCGAGCAGCGCACCGAGACCGAGACCGCCCAGCAGGGCGGCGCCGGCCCGGAGCGCCTGGCGCCGGGTGACGGCCGGCCCCAGCACGGATTCGCGCGTGAAGATTGTGCCGCGTGTTGTGGACACGGGGTACTCCGTTTCTGGATCGATCCGGGTCAGGAAATGTGGGCGATGATGTCGCGGTGCAGGTCGAACAGGCTGTGGTCCTCGGTGGACCGCGGACGCGGAACAGTCACGCGCACGTCCTGCACGATCCGGGCCGGCCGGTCGGCGAGGACCACGACCCGGTCGGCCAGGAAGGCCGCTTCGAGCGCGTTGTGGGTGACCAGGAGTCCGGTGACCGACCGTTCGACGAGCAGGGTTTGCAGCAGCAGCCGGAGCTTGCGACCGGTGAGCTCGTCCAGCGCGCTGAACGGTTCGTCGAACAGGACGACGTCCGGATTCACCGCGAAAGCCCGGGCCACCGCCGCCCGCTGACGCTGCCCGCCCGACAGCACCGAGGGGTACGCGTCGGCGTACTCGCTCAGGCCGACCGCCGCGAGGAGTTCGGGAACCGCCGACAGGCTCTGCCCCGCCGATTGCGCCGCGATCTCGATATTCTTCGCGACACTGAGCCAGTCCAGCAGCCGTGGTTGCTGGAAGACCATTCCCACTCGTATCGGCGCGGCGTTGGCGCCCACCTCGATGGCGCCGGCGTCCGGTGTCTCGAGCCCCGCCACCAGATGCAGCAGGGTGGTCTTCCCGGTGCCCGACGCTCCCACCAAGGCCACCAGCTCACCCGCGGCGACCGCGAGCGAAAAATCCTCGAAGACCGTCTGAACGGTGCCGTCCCGCTTGCCGACGAAGGATTTGCGGATATTGCGCAGCGCGATACCGGCGCTCATACCGAGGACTCCTTACGCCAGCGCGCGGCTCGCCGTTCCAGTGTTTGCAGGATTCCGTATTCGATCGCCGTCATGACCAGCGCGAAGGCAACCGTCCAGGCGAGGACGCCCGCCACGTTGTGATTGGAGAATTCGAGGTTGAGTTGATATCCCACACCGCTCGCCAGCCCGAATATCTCCACCAGGACGATCACCTTCCACGACATGGCGATGCCCAGCCGCGCGCCCGTGAACAGCGAGGGAGCCAGTGCGGGCAGCCAGATTCGCCGCAGCCGGGTCCACCCGGAGAACCGGTACACATGGGCCATCTCGTGCAACTGCGGGTCGACCTCACGCACGCCCTGGGTGATGTTGACGATGAGGGCGGGCGCGGCCGCCAGCGCGACGGCCAGGATCGGGTTGACGACGCTGATGCCGAACCAGATGACGCAGAGCAGGGCCTTCACCAAGCCCGGCGTCACCAGGCCCAGCAGCACCGCCGGCTCGAAGAACCGTTGGACATATTTGTTGCGTCCCATGGCGATTCCGAGCACCACCGAGACCAGGAACGCCACCGCGAAGCCCAGCAGCACCCGGGTCAGAGTGACTTCCAGATTGGTCCACAGGGCACCGCTCTGTGCGAGAGTCACCAGTTCGTCGGCGATGGCGCCGAGCGAGGGCACCAGCGGGCTGTCCATCCGGGCGGCCATGACGTTCCAGCCCACGCCCAGCAGGATGATCAGTGCCAGTGGCGGCGCCACCACACCGAGGAGGGAGGTGACCCGCGAGGCCTTGGCCGGTCGGCGAATCGGTGGTGTCCGGCCCGTCCGTTCGGCTGCGGGCTCGGCGCTCAGCACGGTCATAGGGATCCGTTCGATCGGCCGGCGACGGGTGACGTCGCCGGCGGAGCAGAGGTGAATTGTCGGGACCGCTATCCCGCGGAGGTCAGGCGGCGGGTTCGCGGGGATGCGCGGGTGCCGGACAGATCCGGCACCGGATGCTCGAGGTCGTTACGACGAACGCGGGCCCGTCGCCGACACCAGGAGTTCGAGGCCGTCGCCGAGGGCGACGATGGCGGCGATCTGCTCGGGCGCGAGCCGCGAGATCCGGGCCAGAATGATTTCGGTGAGCTGCCGGCGGCTGCGCAGGAACAGTTCCCGGCCCGATTCGGTGACCTCGATCAGGTTGACGCGCGCGTCCGCATCCGAGGTGCTGCGGACGACATCGCCGGATTCCTCGAGCTTGCGCACCGTTCGCGAAACACTCGCCGGGTCCACACCCTCGTGCGCGGCCAGCTCGGACATCGACAGCGGCCCGAATTTGACGATCGCCGCGAGCGCGCTGCGCGCCGACTGGTTGATCCCCGCGCGATCCATCATCCGGAACTGCCGGGCCGCCTGAATCAGCGCGACCTGCACCCGTTCCACCTCGGCCACCAACTCTGCGCTGGTTGTCGGCGAGTCGGACAGAGTCATCGGCAATTCCTTCGTCAAGACGCGTCCCGGGTGAGGTGACCTGACACATTGTCGTCATCGTGCCGGTTCCCTTCGCTCGCAGGTGCCGGTCACTCGATCCCACCGGCGAGCAAAGGTTAACAACGGTCAAGCAATCGGCCGGGCTTCCGCGGTGGCCCCTGGTCGGCGTTGCCTACTCGAACGCCGCGCCGAGCCGGGACGTTCACGCAGCTCGAGAGCTTTTCCCGGGGCACTCCAGCCCTCGGCCGGGCATTGGGATCTCGGCGATCCGAATGTTCGCCTCGGCCGCGAACGGCCTCCGCCACCGACTCGGCAACAGGGTCGGACGCAACGGACTCACCCGCCACGGGTGATATCGCGGCCGCCCCGGAAATCGTAGACTCGGAAGTTCGGAAAACAGCCGGGTGAACGTGCGCATCAGATCTGCTCGACCTCGAATCAATCCACGCCGTGGATTGCCGCAGCCGAAGGATGGCCACCCATGTTGGACACGTTTTGGGAATTGCTCTGGTACACGCTGCTCGTCTTCGCGTTCGTCGCCTATCTGATCATCCTGTTCCATGTCGTGGTGGATCTCTTCCGCGATCGCTCGATGTCCGGAATAGCGAAAACGCTGTGGATCATCTTCTTGGTGGTGGTCCCCTACCTCGCGGCGTTCGTCTACCTCATCGCCCGCGGCCGCGGTATGGCGGAACGGCAGATCGAAGCGCACAACGCCGCCAAACAGGCGACCGACGAATACATACAAAAGGTGGCCGGAAAATCCGCTGCCGACCAGATCGCCGACGCGAAATCACTGCTCGACGCGGGGACGATCAGCCAGGCCGAATTCGACATCCTGAAATCCAAGGCACTCAGCTGACGAAAAGCCCTATCCGGCCACACCGCCCGCTGGGCCAGGAGGTTTCGTGCCGAAACTGGAGCTGAAAAGGGAATCCGAACTCTCCCGCAACGAAGTATCGGAACGGCTCATCGCACTCGGACACGCCCTCGCAAACGGTTCCGAGACCGAGCTCGGCTCGGCGGGCGATTCGCTCACGATCCTCGTCGCCGACCGGGTCCGGTGGAAGCTGGAGATCGAGGTCGACGGCGACGAGGTCGAGGTGGAGATCGAGATCGGCTGGCGCGATACCACCGAGCCGGCGGCGCAAACGCCCGCGGCAAGGAATCCGACCGGGGCACGTGGGCGCGCGCGCCCACGCAAGAACTCCTCGAAATAATAGCCGCCCGGCGGCCGCATTTCCCCGGTCCGGGGTGCGGCCGCTGCGGCCCCGGCAGCGCCTCGACGGCACTCGCTCGACAAAATACGTGCGAGTAGCTCCCGCACGCTGTGCACATATGCGCAGTGCCGGGGCACACTACCCGTAAACGTATCCGCAATCCCCCGCCCGTCCGGGCTCGTGCTTGCGCAGGAAGGAGTCGGCGAGTGTTCAACCGCATCGCCATCGTGAACCGTGGGGAGTCCGCCATGCGGCTCATCCACGCTGTCCGGGATCTGTCCGCGGAAACCGGGCAACAGATAGAAACTGTCGCCCTGTACACCGATGTGGACCGGACCGCGACGTTCGTACGGGAAGCCGATGTGGCCTACGACCTCGGCCCGGCGTCCGCGCGCCCGTATCTGGACCTGAAGGTCCTGCGCAGCGCCCTGCTGGCGACGAAGGCGGATGCCGCCTGGGTCGGGTGGGGATTCGTCGCCGAGGATCCGGCATTCGCGGAACTCTGCGAGGAGATCGGCGTGACCTTCGTGGGTCCCGATCCGGAGGCCATGCGCAAACTCGGCGACAAGATCGGCGCGAAACTGATCGCCGAGGAAGTCGGGGTTCCGGTCGCGCCGTGGAGCCGCGGCGCGGTCGAGACCCTCGACGATGCCCTGACCGCCGCGAGTCAGATCGGCTACCCGCTGATGCTGAAGGCGACCGCCGGTGGCGGCGGCCGCGGTATCCGGGTCATCACGAACGAGACCGAACTCGCCGATGCCTACGAACGCACCCGGCAGGAGGCCGTGCGCGCGTTCGGCAGCGGCGTGGTGTTCCTGGAACGGCTGGTCACCGGCGCCCGGCATGTCGAGGTGCAGGTGATCGCGGACGGCCAGGGCACCGCGTGGGCGCTCGGCGTGCGTGACTGCTCGGTGCAGCGGCGCAACCAGAAGATCATCGAGGAATCGGCCTCGCCGGTGCTGAGCGCCGAGCAGGCGGCCGAGCTGAAGGCTTCCGCGGAGCGGCTGGCGATCGCGGTGGACTATCGCGGCGCGGCGACCGTGGAATTCCTGTACCACCCGGGTGAGCAGCTGTTCGCGTTCCTCGAGGTCAACACCCGCCTGCAGGTGGAGCACCCGATTACCGAATACACCACCGGCTTCGATCTCGTCCGGGCACAGCTGCTGGTCGCCTCCGGCGGCCGGCTCGAGGGTGAGCCGCCGACCGAGCGCGGTCACGCCATCGAGGCCCGGCTCAATGCCGAGGATCCCGACCGCGACTTCGCGCCCGCACCGGGCCGGATCGCGCACCTGGACCTGCCCGCCGGGCCGGGTATCCGGGTCGATACCGGGGTCAGCGAGGGCGACACCATCCCGGCCGATTTCGACTCCATGATCGCCAAGATCATCGCCTACGGCCGTAACCGGGACGAGGCGCTGGGCCGGCTGCGCCGCGCGGTCGCGCAGACCCGGGTGATCATCGAGGGCGGCGCCACCAACAAGAGCTTCGTCCTCGACCTGCTGGATCAGCCCGAGGTGATCGACGCCAGCGCCGACACCGGCTGGATCGACCGGGTGCGCGCGGAGGGCCGGCTGGTTTCGCACCGCCACTCCACCGTCGCGCTGGCCACCGCCGCCATCGACGCCTACGAGGAAGAGGAGCGGGTCGAACAGCACCGGCTGCTCTCCACGGCCGCCGGCGGCCGCCCTCAGGTGCAGCACGACAGCGGCCGGCCGCTGGACCTGAAGTTGCGCGGCGCGAGCTACCGGGTGCGGGTCGCCCGGATCGGTGCGCACCGGTTCCGGGTCGGGATCGAGGCGGGCGGCGATACCCGCACCGCCGATGTCGACCTCGAACGTTTCGATCAGCACACCGGGCAGGTCGTGGTGAACGGCGTGCGATACCGCCTGATCACCGGCACGCACGGCCCGGTCCACCTGGTCGATGTCGACGGTGTGACCCACCGGATCAGCCGGGACGAGGGCGGCGTCGTCCGTTCCCCGGCACCCGCGCTGGTGGTCGCGACCCCGCTGGAGGTCGGCGACGAGGTCGAGGCGGGCGCCCCAGTCCTGGTGCTGGAGAGCATGAAGATGGAAACGGTGCTGCGCGCACCGTTCCGCGGCCGGGTGAAGGAATGCGCTGTTTCCGTCGGCACCCAGGTGGAGACCGGTGCGCCGCTGCTGCGCCTGGAACCGCTCGCCGAGGACGACGGCGCCGCCGACACCGCGGCCACCGCCGCGGTGGTGCTGGATCTGCCCGATGCGCCCGCCGAGGTGCGGCCGCACGAGCGGATGACCCGCGGCCTGCAGGATCTGCGCAGCCTGCTGCTGGGCTTCGATGTCGACCCGCACGACGATCGCCGGGTCCTCGAGGAGTACCTCACCGCGCGCCGCGCGGCGGTCGCGGACAATCACCGGCCGCTGGCCGAGGAACTCGACCTCATGCAGGTGTTCGCCGATCTGGCCGAACTCAGCCACAACCGCCCGTCCGACGACGACGGCGGCGGCCGCGGCCACGTGCACAGCGCCCGCGAGTACTTCCACACCTACCTGCAGAGTCTCGATGTCGAGCGGGCCGGGCTGCCGGAGTCGTATCGGGCGAAGCTTTCCGCGGCGCTCGGGCACTACGGCGTCACCGAGCTGGAACGCACCCCGGATCTCGAGTCCGCGGTGTTCCGGATCTTCCTGGCCCAGCAGCGCCCCGCCGACACCGTCGAGGTGATCTCGACCCTGCTGCGGGAATGGCTGAACGAGCCGATGCCCGACCGGGTGCTGCGCGAGCCCGTCGGCCTGGCGCTGGAACGCCTGGTGGCGGCGACCCAGGTGCGTTTCCCGGTGATCGCCGACCTCACCCGCGGTCTGGTCTTCGCCTGGTACGGCCAGCCGGTGCTGCGCCGCAACCGCGCCCGCGTCTACACCGACACCCGCAAGAACCTCGCCTACCTCGACGCCAACCCGGACGCGCCCGACCGCGGCGAACGGATCGCCGCGATGGTCAGCGCCACCGAACCGCTGGTGCGGCTGCTGGGCCAGCGGCTGTCCCGTGGTTCCGCCGACAACACGGCGATGCTGGAAGTCCTGACCCGCCGCTACTACGGCAACAAGGACCTCACCGGCGTCCGCACCCGGCAGGCCGGCGACTGCACCTACGTCGTCGCCGAACGCAAGGGCGTGAACCTGGTGTCGGCCGCGGTGGGCTTCGATTCGCTCGCCGACACCGTGCGCGGACTGTCCGAACTGGCGACCGGTACCGCCTCCATCGAGGCCGATATCTACCTGTCCTGGGAGAACCAGCCCGAGGATTTCGACGCCATGGCCGCGGCGCTGCACGAGGTGCTCAACGCGCAGCCGGTGCCCAATCTGGTGCACCGGATCACCGCCACCGTGGCGGGCAGCGACAACGCGGTGATGCACTACCACTTCACGTTCCGCCCGTCGGCCACCGGACTGGACGAGGAACGCCTCATCCGCGGCCTGCACCCGTATATCGCGCAGCGGATGCAGATGAAACGGCTGCACAAGTTCGACCTCACCCAGCTGCCGTCCTCGGACAACGAGGAGGTGTATCTGTTCCGGTGTGTCGCCAAGGAGAACCCGGCCGATGAACGTCTCGTCGCGTTCGCGCAGGTCCGCGACCTGACCGCCTTGCGCGATCACGATGGCCGGCTGGTCACCCTGCCGACCGCCGAGAGCACCATCGCCACCTGCCTCGATTCCATCCGGCGGGCACAGGCCCGGCGGCCGGCGGCAAAACGGCTGCAGACCAACCGCATCGTGATGTACATCTGGCCGCCGATCGATATCACCCGCGGCGAGCTGGAGAAGATCGTCGACCGGGTGCGGCCGACCACGGTCGGCGCCGGGCTGGAGGAGATCCTGCTCATCGCCCGCCAGCCCGATCCGGAAACCGGTGAACTGGTCAAACTCGCGCTGCGGATCACCTTCGACGCGATCGGCGGCACCAAGGTCGTCGTCGGCGAGCGCTCCGACGAACCGGTGGAGCCGCTGGACGAATACCGGCAGAAGGTGCTGCGGGCCGCCGGTCGAAATGCCGTCTACCCGTACGAATTGACCGAACTTCTCGGCGAATTCACCGAATACGATCTCGACGCCGACCACGCGCTGGTGCCGGTGGACCGGCCGAAGGGCCGCAATACCGCGGCGATCGTCGCCGGTGTGGTCACCACGCCGACCGACCGGTATCCCGAGGGCATCACCCGCGTGGTGCTGCTCGGCGATCCCACCAAATCGCTGGGCGCGCTGTCGGAACCGGAATGCCGCCGGATCATCGCCGCGCTCGACCTGGCCGACAGCATGCAGGTCCCGCTGGAGTGGTACGCCTTGTCCTCCGGTGCCCGGATCTCGATGACCTCCGGCACCGAGAACATGGACTGGGTGGCAGCGGCGCTCAAACGCATCGTCGAATTCACCCAGGCCGGCCGGGAGATCAATATCGTGGTCGCCGGTATCAACGTCGGCGCCCAGCCGTACTGGAACGCCGAAGCCACCATGCTGATGCACACCAAGGGCATCCTGGTGATGACCCCGGATTCGGCGATGGTGCTCACCGGTAAGCAGTCGCTGGACTTCTCCGGTGGCGTCTCCGCCGAGGACAACTTCGGTATCGGCGGCTACGACCGCGTGATGGGCCCGAACGGCCAGGCGCAGTACTGGGCGCCGAACCTCACCGCCGCCCGCGGGGTGCTGATGTCGCACTACGATCACACCTACATCGCCCCCGGCGAGCAGGCCCCGCGGCGGGCGGCCACCACCGACCCGGCCGACCGCGATATCTCGGATTTCCCGCACGTCCTGGCGGACAGCGGTTTCACCACCGTCGGCGAGATCTTCTCCCCCACCGCCAACCCGGACCGCAAGAAGCCGTTCGATATCCGCACCGTCATGCGGGCCCTGTCCGACCAGGACCATCCCGTGCTCGAACGCTGGGCCGGGATGGCCGACGCCGAAACCGCGGTCGTCCAGGACGTGCATCTGGGCGGTATCCCGGTATGCCTGCTGGGTATCGAATCGCAGAACATCCCGCGGCGCGGTTTCCCGGCGACCGACGGCCCCGACACCTACACCGCGGGCACCCTGTTCCCGCAGTCGTCGAAGAAGGCCGCCCGCGCGATCAACGCGGCCAGCGGTAACCGCCCGCTGGTGGTGCTGGCGAACCTGTCCGGTTTCGACGGTTCCCCGGAATCGATGCGCAAACTGCAACTCGAGTACGGCGCCGAAATCGGCCGCGCCATCGTCAATTTCGACGGCCCGATCGTGTTCTGCGTGATCTCCCGCTACCACGGTGGCGCGTTCGTGGTGTTCTCGAAGGCCCTGAACCCGAATATGACGGTCCTGGCCATCGAAGGCTCCTTCGCCTCGGTTCTCGGCGGCGCCCCCGCCGCGGCCGTGGTGTTCGCCGGCGAGGTCGGCAAACGCACCGCCACCGACACCCGGGTCCGGGACCTGGAGAAGCGCGCCGCGAACGCCTCCGGCACCGAACGCGCCGCCCTCACCGCGGAACTCGACGAACTCCGCTCCTCGGTCCGCGCCGAGAAACTGGGTGAGGTCGCCGCGGAATTCGACGCCGTGCACAGCATCCAGCGCGCCGTCGAGGTCGGTTCGGTGGACGCCATCATCCGCGCCGCCGAACTCCGCCCCCGCATCATCGAAGCCATCGAGGCCCGGCTCCGGTGATCTGACCGCAGCGGTCCACCACTGAAATCACTCCGATGCCCCCGCCGACCCGAGTCGGCGGGGGCATCGGAGGTTCTCGAGGCCGAACACACCCGGCAGGCCCTCGGCGACTCGAGTCGGCGAGGACATCCCTCCCCCGAGGTGCGGACGCCACACACCCACGCTGAGCACCACCGGATGCCGAGGCCCGGTTCAGGCCCACCCGCCCGGCAGCCCGATTATCGAGGCGGCAGAATCCCCTGGCCGTTCATCACCAGGCCGCCGTTGACGATGGCACCGATGAGGCAGCCGGGCAGGGCGCCCAGGACCAGGAAGATGAGCCCGACCAGGGCACCGATCCCACATCCGACGGCCGCGCCCAAGACGATCGTGTCGTTACCGGCGATATCCTTCAGCGGCGCGGGCGCCGGCGCACCGTTCGCGGCAGCTGCGGGACGGTCGATGGTCAGGGAGGTTCCGGCCGCGTCCACTCGCGCATCGAGACGGACCTGCTGACCCGCGACCTGGTACACCAGCGGTACCTGTTCCAACACTTCGCCGTCGGCTGCGACGACCTCGACCGAGTCCGCAGTAACCTCGAAATTGCCCGATGCCAGAGTGGTGGTTGCGCTGGAGCGGTCGGGCGACCACGCCATCGAGTACCCCACATGCCCCTCCACTTTCCCGGCTACCGGATGCGCCATATTCGCCTCACCGTGTGCCGTACCGGCCATGACGCCGACGGCCGCGGTGGAAAGCAACGCCGTTGCGGCGATTTTGGCGAATTTCATTGTGTTTGCCCTATCTGTGTTCGAAGTGCCGATCGATCGTGTGGATGATCGCATGCCCGGAAGGATCCATTACCGAAATAGCCTTCGCCGCTTGATGATTTGCGCATACGAGACAGTCACGCACATACCGGAACAGACCTGCAGTCCATATCCTTCTCGAACTCACCCCCGACAACGTTGCCGTTCTGACTTTTCGGGTCTGGGAACACAGCCCCAGCGACGCGAGCCCGCCCGTGTTTACGCAGCTGCGACGCCGACTGCCCGACGGAAAGCGCGAGGACAGGCGCCGACCGCCGCACATCAGTGAGGGGATTGTTGTGTCGGAGTCACGTTCCCGTCGGGACCGAGCCCAGCGGAATGACATGCGGACGATCGAGGGTGGGTTCGGTGATCACCTCGGCGGTGAGCCCGAATACGTCGTGCAGCACCTCCGGGCGCACAACATGTTCGGGCGGTCCCTGGGTCACGATGGCGCCGGACTTCATCGCCACGAGGTGATCGCTGTAGCGGGCGGCCAGCGAGATGTCGTGGAGAACCATGACGACGGTCCGATCGTGTTCGCGGTTCATGCGCACGATCAGTTCCAGCAGTTCCACCTGGTGCGCCAGGTCCAGGTAGGTCGTCGGCTCGTCGAGGAGCATGATGCCGGTTTCCTGGGCGAGGGTCATGGATATCCAGGCGCGCTGGCGTTGCCCGCCGGAAAGTTCTT
This sequence comes from Nocardia sp. CA-290969, assembly GCF_050936135.1. NCBI lineage: Bacteria > Bacillati > Actinomycetota > Actinomycetes > Mycobacteriales > Nocardiaceae > Nocardia > Nocardia sp. CA-290969. The sequence continues at coordinate 4,990,883 of NZ_JBNJNJ010000001.1, forward strand.
CGAGTCTGGTACCGGCCAGGTCGAGGATGCCGGTGCTGGTCAGGGCGTGCCAGAGCGTCTTCTCGTCGAGGACCGAGAACTGTTCGTACCACCGTTGCCGAGGGTTCCGGCCGCGGGAAACGAGGTCGGCGACGGTGAGACCGGGTGGGGCGGCGGGTGATTGGGGCAGGATACTGATGCGGCGGGCGACCTGGCGGGTGGGTTGGCTGTCGATGGGCGAGCCGTCGAGCAGGACCCGGCCGGAGCGCGGCGCGATGAGCCGGCCGAGGCCGCGCAACAAGGTCGATTTTCCGCAGCCGTTGGGACCGATGATCGAGGTCACCGATCCCGTCGGGACGTCGAAGGTCATATCGGTGACCACGTCGGCACCGCCGTAACCGAGGGTCAGGTTCTCCGTGCGTAGTACGGATTCCGTGGCCGGGCCGCTCACGTAAGCCTCCTCTGGTTCCGCAGGACGAGAAAAATGAGATACGGCCCGCCCAGCACCGCGGTGGCCACCCCCACCGGCAGCGATACCGCCAGCGCGTTCGCGGCGACGGTATCGGCGACCAGCACGAACACCATGCCCACCAGACCGGACAGGAAAAGCGGCGGGACGGCCGCCCCGGTGAGCAGACGCGCGATCTGCGGGCTCGCCAGAGCGACGAATACGAGCGGGCCGGCGACGACGACACCGGTGGAAGCCAGCAGCGTCGCGAGTATCAGCGCGTACAGCCGGAGGCCGCCGATCCGCACGCCGAGTCCGATCGCCACATCGTCGTCCATGGTGAGCAGTACCAGCCGCTGCCCCAGCAGCAACGCACCCGCCAGCAGGGCGAGGGCCAGCAGGCCCATCGGCCGCACCAGCAGCCAGTCTCTACCGTTGAGGGAACCGGACATCCAGGTCAGTGCCTGGGCCGCGTTGGTGACATCGCCGAGCGTCAGCAGCCAGGTCGTCAGGCTCACGGCCAGCCCGTTGACGCCGAGACCGACGAGCACCAGGCGATAGCTGTCGAGCGTCCCGGACCAGGCGAACAGGTACACCATGACCCCGGCCAGGACGCCGCCGGTGAACGCGGCGACCGGCAATCCGGCCGCCGCGGCGATTCCGCTCAAACCTGCCGCCCCACCACCGGCCAGCACCAGCACGGAGACGGCGCCGAGCGACGCACCGGCCGTGACGCCGAGGATGTCGGGGCTGGCGAGCGGGTTGCGTGCGACGGTCTGGGTTATCGCTCCCGCCATGGCCAGGCAACCGCCCGCGATGATCGCGCCGACGGTGCGGGGCGCCCGGAACTCGGTGACGGCGAGATGAACCCGGGTGTTCGAATCGTCGCCGAGCAGCGCCCGGACCACCTCGTCGAGCGGTAACGCGGACCCGCCGTTGGCCACATGGACCGCCGCGGCCGCCAGGACGAGCAGTAACAGCGATACACCCACCGACAGCGCGCGCGGTGCGATGCGCACGGATACCGGCCCGCAACGCACAACACGCGTGGGAGCGAGCAGGTTCCCGGCCGCGGCGCTCATATCGTCACCAAACGGCGGCGCCGGGCGAGGAGCACGAAGAACGGCGCCCCGATCACCGCGAGCACGACCCCGACCGACAGTTCGCCCGGCCGCGCGATGACCCGGCCCGCGGTATCGGCCGAGAGCACCAGAACGATCCCGAACGCGGCCGCCGCGGGTACCGAACGACGGTAGTCGGCGCCGACGAGCGCCCTGGCGATATGCGGCACCAGCAGTCCGGCGAAGGCGATCGGCCCGGCCATGGTGACCGCCGCCCCGGCGAGCAGGGTGATCGCGGCGATACCGGTACACCGGGCGAGCGGTACCGAGGTCCCGAGCGACCGGGCCGTATCCTCGCCGAGCGCCAGCGTATTGAGCGCACCGATGTTCAGCACGGCCAGCAGCAGTCCGGCGGCGACGAACGGCCACATCGCCTCGATCGTGTGCGGGCGCGCCGCCAGCGAACCGACCTGCCAGAAACGCAGGGTGTCCAGGGACGCACTGTCCAGCAGAGCGAGACCGGTGACCAGGCCGCCGCAGAGCGCGGCGACGGCCGCACCGGACAACACCAGGGTGACCGGTGTCGCCCCGTGCCGGGCGGCGGTGCCGACCGCGAAGACCATCACGCTGGCCGCCAGGGCGCCGGCGAAGGCCAGGCCGGCCTCGGCGTGCACGGGAAGACTGCCGAACAGGAAGGTCGCGGCGACGATCGCGAGTGCCGCGCCTTGGTTGATGCCGAGCAGGCCCGGTTCGGCGACAGCGTTGCGCGTATGCCCCTGGGTCAGGATCCCGGCGACACCCAGACATGCGCCGGCGGCGATACCGATGAGTGTGCGGGGCCAGCGGAGTTCGCGGATCGTCACGTCCATATCGGTCCCGGTGGGGGTGAAGATCGCATGCCATGCCTCGGCCACACTCGACGGACTGCTGCCGACGCAGACGCTCAACAGGATCGCCGCCAGTACGGCAGCGATCGGTACGGCGATCATGACCAGCGGTGAACGTGCGGAGCGGAGGCGGTTTCCCGGCGTGAGCGAAGCGATGTTCGAGGAGTCCGGCGGATCCGAGGTGGTGCCGTTCAGCACCGGTGCGCTCGCGGATGCGGTGTCGACATCTCGGTACTCCTTGCTAAGGTCGCCTCTACGTTGGGCAGCCTATCCTTATTCGGCTACTTCCTACAGCCCGGCCCGGATGAAAGGTCACCTCATGAGAGGAACGTCCACTCGATCCATCGCGCGGCGATCACTGATCTCTCTCATGGCGTGCGGCCTGGTATTCGCGGGCGGCTGCAGTGGCTCCGGCGGGACGGATCCGGGCGCACCGGCCGGGAGCGGCTCCCCGATTTCGGTCGAACACGCCATGGGCGTCACGACCATCGACAGCCCGCCGGAGCGGGTTGTCGCCCTGGACCCCAGCTATGCCGACGCCGCACTGCTGCTCGGCGCTCCCCTCGTCGGCTATGTCCAGTACCGGGCGGATCCGGATAATCCGTTCCCGGAGTACCTGGGCGATATCGGCGCGGCGGTCGCCGATTCCGTCAATGTCGGTACGACGGCCGAGCCGAACCTGGAGAAGATCCTCGAGCTCGAGCCCGATCTCATCGTTTCGGCCAAGGTGCGCCACGAGGCACTCTACGACCAGCTGACCAAGATCGCGCCCACCGTGTTCTCGGAGTCCACCGGCCCGACCTGGAAACAGAACATCGTCCTGCTCGGCGAGGCACTGGGCCGCAAGGACCGGGCCGAAGAGCTGATCACCTCCTACGAGGAGCGCGCGGCCGCGGTGGGTGAGCAGATCCGGGCCCGCAAGCCCGATATCACCTACTCGCTCGTCCGCTTCGCCGGTGAGGACACCGCCCGGCTGTACTCCAGCAACTCGTTCATCGGCGAGATCATGACGGATATGGGCATCCCTCGCCCGGCCGGCGCACCCGACACCACGGAAAAGATCTTCACCCCGCTGTCGATGGAACAGATCCTGAAGGCGGACGCGGGGATCGTCATGGTTTCCGCCTACACCCCGCCGGGCGACGAGGGCGACTCCAGCCGAGCCCAGCAGGCCTCCTTCGAAACCAACCCGCTGTGGCAGCGCCTGTCGGGCGATGTCCTGCATGTGGACGACGAACCGTTCGTTCTGTCGGTGAGCATTCAGGGCGCACATGCCTCGATCACCGCGCTGGCGGAGCATTTCGGCGTCGACCCGCGCAAGGACCTGATGCCGGAGTAGACACCGGTCTCCCGGTCAGAAGCGGTGTGCGGCAGGGCGGTCGGCAACTCTGCGGGCAGCGCGCAGTCGATCAGGTCGCCCGTTCGGTGTCAGCGGGCGACCTGGAATGCACGATCTGTTCTCGGAGGATGTCGGCGTGGCCGGCATGCCGCGCGAAGTCCTCGCTCAGGAGCAGATGAACGAACCGCAGGCTGACGTCACCGAGGTGCGGGTACGTCTTGATATCGTCCGGCTCGAAGTCGGCGGCGGCCATCCGGGAGGACGCACTGGCGCGCTCGAATTCGGCGATCACCTCGGCCGGAGTTTCGTCGTCGCCGACCACGAAACTGGGGCCGCCACCCTGTTGTGCCGCCGCCACATTCACTCTCCGGCACCCGCCGGCACATGCTGGAACCAGATCCGCTCGGCGACCGGCGTGTTTCACCAACGCGATCGGCGTGGTGAGCGACGCGACCGGACGGCGGCGGGCCGTAGAGGTCGGCTCGGTGGAAGCCATCATCCGCGCCGCCGAACTCCGCTCCCGCATCATCGCAGCCATCGAGGCCCGGCTGGGGTTATCCGCGGGCTGGTGCCCCCCGTCGCTCAACACACGGTGACGGGGTCCCTGAAGTCCAGTTGATGTCCTGGCCGGTCACGGACCGGCCAGGACATCACTTGTTTCAGGGACAAGTTCGGCCCCGGTCGGACATCGGCTGACACAAGCAGGCACGGCTATGGTAGTTGTGTGTCGCATCGCGCCGAGCCGCAAGACGAAGCAGCAGAGTGGCGTATCACCGTGTCACGCATCATGAATGCGACGCCGCGGCAGATCTGGGCGGCGTGGAAGGACGCTGCCTCGATCGCGCGGTGGTGGGGTCCCGACGGGTTCTCCAGCACGGTCAACGTGCTCGATCTCCGGCCGGGTGGACGTTTCGACGTGGTGATGCACGGGCCCGATGGAACGGATTATGCGAACCTCTACCTCGTCGATGAGGTGACCCCCGAGCGCCGGCTCAGGTACACCAACCAAGGTTCGGCCGAGTTCGGGCTCGCACCGTTCGTCTCGGTTGTGGATATCGAGCCGGTCACCACGGACGGTCCAAGCTCGCGCTCTCCGCGCACGCGGGTGACGCTGACCTCCGAGTTCGCCTCGGCCACCGACTATCGCAAGCATGTCGAAGACTTCCACGCGGTCGAGGGCGCCCACCAACTCCTCGAACGCCTCGAACAGACGGCCTCCCCGAGCTGACCCGTATCCGCGCCGTCGCGCGCTGAACGATCAGCTGTCGTCGGGAAGTAGCCGGAACGCTTCCGCACCCACGAGCGGCCGGATAGCGCGGAAGTCGCGTCGGTCGAGGGTGAGTATGTCCGTGGTGCGGAACTCGGCCGCGAGGGCCACGTTCACCGCGTCTGTCAGGTCGAGGTCGAGCCCGGCGTAGCGTTGTTGTACATCCCTGGCTATGCCGAGGACTTCACGGCCGGTGCCGGGGACGAGGAAGCGCATTCGGTCGACTTGGGCGAGTACGAAGTTCATCACCACGGCCCGTTGCGATCCCCCGAATCTACTACGGGTCAGATGATCGAGTTCGGTCAGAATCATGGGCGACACGACAACCGTTCCGGCCTCACGCAATACCTGTTCACAAGTGCTGGAATCGGCCGAGTCTCGATCGAATGCCGCCAGCAGACCGGAGGTGTCGGCGACGACTAGCACTGACCGTCTGCCACAGCCCGTCGAACTTCCTCTTCGGTCGCCGGCTCGCCGCCGCCGGAGACTTTGGGCCATTCGTCCGGATCATCCCAGACTCGATACGACAAGGCGGCCAGGTGAATACCTTCGCGAATGATCTCGGCCTCGGAACGGCCACGCCGCCTGGCCGCCTCTTTGATCAGCGCGAGATCCTCGGCGTCGGCATAGACATTCGTCCGTTTCATCGACATGTACCATGCACTGCACATGTGCTCGAGCGAGCCCCATCACGAAGGATCGCGGTGGCAGACTGTAGGGTTGCCGACCCGGGCGGTATGCGCTGTGATCTAGTTCGACATCGCGCATGGGGAGGTACCGCACGTTGGCCACATTGAAACCGGGGGCGGTGTTCGCCGGGTACACAATCGAACGCCTGCTCGGTGCCGGTGGAATGGGGGAAGTGTATGTCGCCCGGCATCCGCGGCTTCCCCGCTCCGATGCGGTCAAGGTGCTCGCCGCACAGTTCACCGACGATGACTCGTACCGGCGCCGCTTCGAACGGGAAGCCGATCTCGCCGCGTCGCTGTCGCATCCCGGTATCGTCAGCGTCCACGACCGCGGAGAGTTCGAAGGGCGGTTGTGGATCGCGTTGGAGCTGATCGACGGAACCGATCTGTCGGCATCGCTCATCGCCGCGCCTGCCGGATTACCCGTGGCCGATGTGGTGCGGGCGATCACGGAAGTAGCCCATGCGCTCGACTACGCGGGCGCGCGCGGGTTGATTCACCGAGACGTGAAACCCGCGAATATTCTGCTCGCCGCAACCGGTCACTACCTGCTGACCGACTTCGGGATCGCCCGCATGGGCCCGGAAACCTCCGATCTCACCGGAACCGGCGGGGCCGTCGGCACTGTCGCCTACGCCTCCCCGGAACAGATGCAAGGACTTCCGCTCGATCCCCGGTCCGACCAATATTCACTGGCTGCCACCGCTTTTCATCTTCTCACCGGCACCCAGGCGTTCACCGGTACCAATCAGGCAGCGGTGATCCTGGCTCATGCGCAGCAGCCCGTGCCCAGCGCGCGAGAGCGGCGGCCCGGTCTCGCGCCGGCCGTCGATGCGGTGTTCCGGCGGGCAATGGCGAAGACTCCGGAGCATCGCTTCGCAACCACCGAAGAATTCGCGACCGCTCTCGGCCGGGCCTTCGCGCCGCCCGAGCCGCACGCGGAACAGCCGGCAGAGCCCGCTGACCGTTACGCGGACACAGTAGTCAACCCGGCCGCGGTCGATACCGAACCCCGGGACCCGACCCCGCCACCGGACCTCGGTACGTCAGGGCAAGGACCGGCACGCCGGCAGGTTTCGCTACTCATCGGCACGCTTGTTGCCGTGGTGGCACTGGTTGTCGCCGGTGCGCTCGGTTTCCGGGCCTTCCAGCAGTACGCCGGTGCGAAGGAACACGACGCCGGCGCAGAAGAAGCGGCGCGGTTGCCCCGCCGACCTGTGACGCCGATTCTGCCGTCACTCGAGAAACGACCGGATGCGCCGGTCTGGACGCTGGCGGACATCCCGGGCCCGCCGGGGAACCAGCAGCATGATCCGTTGGCGCGCGGAGGGGATTCCGAAGTTGTCCTGTTCAGCCGCACCATCGACCCCGACCGGGAAGAGCCGATCGAATATCTCGACGTAGTCGACGCGAACACCGGGCGGCTCTGGGCAGGAACCCAGCCGATCGTGGTCGACACGACGGGCTCCTTGGACGTGTGGAGCTGTGCCGTCAGTGAAAGTCATACGGCGGCCGCCTGTCATCTCGGCGACCGCCATGCAATGAAACCCGATACGTTGATTGTCGTCGATTTCGCGACGAGCCGGATCATCACAACTATTACGACCGAGGGAAGTATTTCCGGTTTGACGGCCGCGGGTGGACGTTTTGTTTTCGCCGACATCACCTACCATGTGCCGCCGTCGCTGCGGTCGATCGGCGTGGACGGCCGGGAATTTCCGGCCATCACCTGGCCCGATGCGAGTCCGATGCCGGCTGACGCCTCGGATGATCGCTATTGGATCGAAATCTTCGAGCCGGCCGAGCTGGCCGTGATCAGGTCCGCACCGGACCCGGGACATCCATTGTCGAAGTGGGAATTGCGGGTGATCCGGCTCGAGGACGGAAAAGAGGTGTTCCGGCGTGACTCGGTGGAAGAAATCGGGGACGACGACTGGAACGTCTTCCTGGACGGCTTCGTCGTCGCCGACGGCCAGGCACCGCCCGGGATCTACGACCGGAACGGTGCCAGAACCGCGCAACTGCCGGAGGGTTGGCAGCCGAGCCGACCGCTCACGAACGATTACAGGACGTGGGAGTCGTGGCCGGGTGAGACCTCGGTGCCGACCGCGATCCACATCGACGGTGACAAGACGACCTACGCCGCAATCAGCCCGCGCACCGGGACAGTCCTGTGGAAGCAGCAGTCCTCCAGCGAGGATCCGCTCTGGTTGTACGGTGTCGGAGATCTGATCCGCACCTCGGAATCAGGCCGTGTGGTGGACGCCTACACCGGTGAATCCGTGCTCCCCGATCCCCTGCCGGACGGCCCCGTACTCGGCACCGACGGAAGCCGGATCGCGGTCACCACGGCTCCGGGCGAGGGATACTCACTCGAGGTGTGGAGTAGCGACGGTTTGGTCTGGAAGGTCCCCAGCGAGTCGACACCGATGTCGATCGGCGGAAAAATCTATGTTCAGAACCTGCGGATCTTCTGAATTCCCGCCGTATGCCGCGCCGAGGTCCGCCGCGGGACTCAGCGACCGGACCACACCGCTGGTATTCGAACCCGCAGGCACAAGAGCTTCCCGAACCGATCTCGAGGGCGGGTAGGTCCGTGCTGCGGAACTCCGCCGCGAAGGCCACATCGACCGCTTCTGCCAGGTCGACCTGAGCACATACGAAGCTCATCACCATGAGACCGATCAGTGCGTGCGGCCCACGGCGACGGGTAGTTTCGTCAGCCCGTGCAACGCCAGGCCCGCCCGCGAGACCGCGGGCCCGGCCTGCGCGAGGTCCGGGAAGGCGCGCAACAGTGCCGGAAACGCCACCTGTCCCTCGAGCCGGGCCAGCGGCGCGCCGAGGCAGTAGTGCAGCCCACCGCCGAACGACAGTGGCGGTTCCCCGGCACGGTCCAGCCGCAACGCGTCCGGATCGTCGAACACCTCGGGGTCACGGTTGGCGGCGCCGAGCAGCGTGATCACCCGTTGACCGGCCGGCAGCACTCGATCGCCGATCCGTAGCTCCTCGGGCGCGGTCCGCGAGGTGAGCACCTGCACCGGCGAGTCGTAGCGCAACAGTTCTTCGGTCGCGGTGACGGCGAGGTCCGGGTCGGCGCGCAGAGCTCGCGCCTGATCGGGGTGGTCGAGCAGGGCGCGCAACCCGTTCGCCAGCAGCCCGGTGGTCGTCTCGAACCCGGCGGCGAACAGCAGCGCCGCCATGGTCACCAGTTCGTCGTCGTCGAGCCCGCCCTCGGGACCGGATTCCGCCGCCAGCGCGGAGAGCAGATCGTCGCGAGGTTGCGCGCGGCGCCGCACCACCAGATCGGAAAGGTAGTCGGCGATTTCGGCCGCCGCGGTATCCGCCGCGGCCACCGTATCCTCGTCCAGCCGGTCCAGCACCGCTGTCCAGGTTCGCACCAGCGGCTGGAACCGGGCCCGGTCCGGCGCCGGAACGCCGAGTAGTTCGCCGATCACCGTAACCGGCAGGGGGAAAGCGAAGGCGTCGACGAAATCGACTGTGCCGGAACCGGACATCTCGGCGATCAGCTCTGCGGAGATTCGCTCGATCGCTGCCCGTAACCCCGCCACCCGCCGGGCAGTGAACGAGCCGGAGACCAGCCGCCGCAACCGCGTGTGGTCGGGTGGGTTACGCACCAGCATGCTGGTGAACACCAGCCGCAGCCCGGGTCGCTGCTGCCAGTCCGGGAAGCCGGCGGCGGCCAGTGTCCGCTCCAGCCGCTTCAGCAGCCGGTGGTCACGCACCAGCGCGGTCGCGAGCCGATACCCGCTCACCACGAGGGTGCCGTCGGGAAGCTGCGTGGCCGGACCGAACTCCCGCAACACCCGGTACAGCGGATAAGGGTCGGCCTTGCCGGCGGGCTCGGTGAGCGCTGCCACCACTTGTGCGACACGTGTTTCGGTATCGGTTGCCATGTTCTCCCCGGACCTCGTGTGCACCACTGCCCGGGCCAGCCTACCGACCGCGGCGACCGGCCTGCGGGACGACAACCGTGTCCGTGCAACCACCCGCGATGACCCGCACCCGAATTACAGAGCATTCGCTCTGTTATGCTGCGGTCATGCCCCGCCCTCGCACACACGACCTCGACCACCTGATGGATGTCGCGGAACAGCTGGCCGTGGACTCCGGGCCCGCGGCGGTCACCGTGCGCGCGCTTTCGGCGGCCACCTCGGTCTCCAATGGGGCGATCTATCACGCGTTCGGTTCGCGTGCCGAGCTGATGGGCCGGGTCTGGCTGCGGGCCGCGCAGCGGTTCCTGGCTCTGCAACGCGAGGCGGTCGAGCGCGCGCTGAGCGCCGGGCCCGCCTCCGGGAATGCGGTCGAGGCAGTCGTGGCGGCGGCCGATACCCCGGCCGAATTCCTGCTGCGGCAACCGGTTTCGGGACGATTCCTGCTGACCGTGTCCCGGAAGGAACTGCTCGGCGCCGGCGATATCGGCGACGATCTCGCCGGGGAAATGCACCGGCTGGACCGGGTCCTGGTCGAACTGTTCGCGGAGCTGGCGCGCAACGTCTTCGGCCACACCGACGGCGAGGCCGTCACCGTCATCCGCGACTGCGTGGTGGAACTACCCACCGCCCTACTGCTGCGCGGCCGGCGCGCCCCCGATCCCGCTGTCCGGCGACGCCTCGCGGCCGCCGTCCGCGCGGTCCTGGCCCTACCCCTCCCCGATCCGGCCACCACGAAGTGAAAGGCAACTCGATGACCGCGACACTGCACTACCAGGACAAGATCGCCGTACTGACACTCGGTGACAACGAGAACCGGTTCTCACCGGATTGGCTCGATACCGTCGACACCCACCTCGACACCGTCGAACGCGAAGCTCAGGGCCTGATCACCATCGGCAGCGGCAAGTTCTACTCCAACGGCCTGGACCTGGACTGGCTGATGGCCAACGGCGACCGCGCCGAATGGTACGTCGCCCGCGTCCAGGAACTGTTCGCCCGCATCCTCACCTTCCCGCTGCCCACCGTCGCCGCCGTCAACGGCCACGCCTTCGGCGCCGGCGCCATGCTGGCCATCGCCCACGATTACCGCGTCATGCGCGCCGACCGCGGCTACTACTGTTTCCCCGAGGTCGATATCGACATCCCGTTCACCCCCGGCATGGCCGCACTCGTCCAGGCAAAACTCAGCCCCCAGGCCGCGGTGACCGCCATGACCACCGGCCACCGTTTCGCCGGCCCGGATGCCCTCGCCGCCGGACTCGTCGATGCCACCGCCGGCGAAACCGAGGTCCTCACCACCGCCGTAGACCGGCTCACCCCGCTCACCGGCAAGAACCCCGCAACGCTCGCCGCCATCAAATCCACCATGTACGGCACCGTCACCGCGGCGCTGCGGTGATCAGCCCCTGAGCCGGCCTCGCCGGAGGCCGAGCTTCCGATCAATGGTCATCCCGGAAGTCCGCCGCTGACGAGCAGGTGCTGGCCGCTCACCCAGCGGGACAGCGGGCCGGCGAAATACTCTGCCGCGTCCGCCACATCGTCGACGCTGCCGAGCCGGCCCCCGAGGGGACGCATGGCGAGGTTCTGGGCGCGGGTCGGGTCGTCGTCGGGAAGCTCGGCGAAGACTCCGGCACCTTCGATCTGGGTGGGAATGATCGAATTGACCGTGACACCACGCTTTCCGACTTCCTGGGCGAGCACTTCGACGGTGTACCGGGGTGCCATTTTGCTGGAGCCGTACAGGCCGACCCCGGGAATCGGGAGGCAGGTGGTGCTGGAGCCGATGTAGATGATCCTGCCGTTGTCCTCGATATGTTTCGCCGCCTTCTGCAGGGTGAAGAACGCGCCTTTGGTGTTGATCGAGAACAGGCGGTCGAACTGTTCCTCGGTGACGTCGGCGAGAGGCTGATCGATCAGTTCGACGCCCGCGTTCGCGACCACGATATCGATTTTCCCGAAGACCTCGAGGGACTCCCCGAAGAGACGCTCGAGGGCCTGGACGTCGGAGACGTCGGCCTGGATCGCCACGGCCTTCGAACCGAGGTCTTCGACGTCTTGCACGGTTTTCCGCGCGCTGGTCGCGTTGCCGGCGTAGTTGATCACCACGCGGGCGCCGAGCGAGGCATAGCGCAGGGCGATGGCCCGGCCGATGCCGCGCGCCGACCCGGTGACGAGAGCGACCTTGTCCTGTAGAGCGGTGGTCATGCCGATCCCCAATCCTGTAGACAGCGTCCGGTGGGCTTTGCCGATCCACGACTAGAATATCAGGCAGTTGTCGGATAAATCGGAAACAGGCAGGTCGAGGAGTATTCATGGTTCGCTCAGGACCGGGCAGGCCGAAACGCGACGCGCGTACCCCCGATCACGCGGAGCTCATGCGCAAAGGAATCCAGGCCTTCGCCGAGCTCGGCTACGAGGCGGTTTCGGTCCGCGAACTGAACAACCTGCTCGGTATGGGACATACGTTCATCCACGACAGGTACGGCTCGAAGGACGCCTTCTGGCGCACGGTCGTCGCGCACGAGTGCCGGACGCTGGCCGCCGAGCTGGCGTCCGCCCTGGACCCGGCGCCGGACGACGACCTGGACTGGCTGGTGGCGGCGATCCGGGCTTTCCACCGCGTCAGCGCGCAACATCCGCACTTGAACCGGGTGATCGACTACGAGGCGGCCCGCGAATCCGAGCGGCTGGACCACCTGTTCACCTTGATCGAGCCCCTCGATCGGTCCGCCAGAACGGTTTTCGAACGGCTGGTCGCCGCCGGGCGGATCCGTGACGTACCGTGGCACGTCTTCCATTTCGCCGTCACCAAACCCACCCTGCTGTACGGGCAGGCCCCCTGGGCGCGCAGATTCGGGCACCCCGACAACACCGCGGACAGCGGTTCGGTCGCCGAGGTGATCCTGCACGGACTACTCACCGGAAAAATGCCCGATAACCTGCGGTCGAGCCCTTGACTGACGGCCGATACAGAGGAGACTGGAGATACACCGGAACAACGAAGAGTGAGACTCGTTCGAAGAAGACGTTCGGAGAACGGCGGTCGAACTCCTCGGCGGTCCGGCCAGGCCCCCGGCAAGCCAGTCGGAAACCGGAACAGTCAGCGACGACTGAGGTTCAGGTTTCCGATCGAGACTACCGGGGACTGCTCTGTGTGGGGGATATCCGTTACCGCGTCGGCGACAACAGCACCATCATGCACGCGATCGATGCTCGGGGACGGTTCGACTGCCTGATCGATGCCGCCACCGCCCAGCCGCAGGCCGAATTACCGCACGGCCGTGAAAGCGCTCGATGGACGGAGGGTCGAGGTCACCACGCCGGAATCACCGGATACGCCGCGAGCTGAACCGATATCCGGCTGCGAGGCATCCGGTCGGCGCGGTACGAGCTGACCTAGTATCGGTCGACAGTCGATCGAAGGAGAACGACCTCGTGCGCCGACAGATTCGCAATCAACCGGAAGACGCGCCCGAGGAGGCGCTCGAAGGGCTCTCCCTCACCTATCCCACTCTCATCGCCTATGACCGGGCGCGCGGCCTCGTCACCCGGGCCACTCCGGCGCGCGACAAGGTCGGTCTCGTCTCGGGCGGCGGATCCGGGCACGAACCGCTGCATGCCGGTTTCGTCGGAACCGGCATGCTCGACGTGGCCGTGCCGGGCGCGGTGTTCGCCAGCCCGACGGCGCTGCAGGTGCACGAGGGCACCGTGGCCGCCGATTCGGGTCGGGGCGTGGTGCAGATCGTGAAGAACTACACCGGCGATGTCATCAACTTCCGGATCGCCGGCGAACTGGCCGGTGACGACGACGCCGTCGCCACCGAAATCGTGCTGGTGGACGACGATCTGGCCACCCAGAGCGACGATCCGGACGGCCCGGGCCGTCGTGGCACCGCCGCGGTGCTGGCGGTCGAGAAGATCTGCGGTGCGAGCGCCGAAGCCGGGGCGGATCTGCGCGCGGTCGCCGAGGTCGGCCGCCGCGTCGCACGCAACGCCCGCAGCCTCGCGTTCGCGCTGAGCGCGGGCACCCACCCCGGCGAAACCGCTCCGGCGTTCACCCTCGACGCCGGCGAAGTGGAATTGGGTGTGGGCATCCACGGCGAGCGCGGTACCGGCCGGGTGCCGTTCGCCGATGCCGATACGCTGGTATCGCTGCTGGTCGATCCGCTGGTCGCCGAGCTCGGGCTCGCCCGCGGCGCGTCGGTGATCGCGATCGTCAACGGGCTCGGCGGCGCCTACCCGATCGAACTGTCCATCGCGGCGCGCGCCGTGCACCGGCAACTCGGCGGACGCGGTATCGCTGTCGCCCGCTCGCTGGCCGGCAGCTATGTCACCTCGCTCGATATGGTCGGGGTCTCGCTCACCCTGCTGCCCGCCGACGCCGATCTGCTGCCGCTGTGGGACGCCCCCGTGCGCACCCCCGCCCTCACCTGGTGAAGGAGCCCGACCATGACGAATGAGGCATTACCCGCGGGATTCGGGCAGCGCTGGGTGCAGACGATGTTCGACGCCTTCCTCGATCGCACCGAAGCCCTCGCCGACCTCGACCGCCGCGCCGGTGACGGCGATTTCGGCGCGAATATCGCCGCCGCCCTGCGCCGCGCCCGCGCCAACATCGAGGCCGAAACCCCCGAGTCGTACGCGGCCTGGCTGACCGCGGTCTCGCGCGGATTCCTCGGTACCGGCGGCACCAGCGGACCGCTGTTCGGCATGTTCTTCCGCGAACTCGCCCGCTGCGCAGACGGTTCGGAACCGACCCTGACCGAGCTCTCGCAGGGCCTGACCGCCGGGGTGGCCACGGTGCAGCGATACGGCAAGGCGCAGGTGGGGCACAAGACCATGGTCGACGCGCTCGCCCCGGCGGCGGAAACCCTCGCCACCCGCACCGCCGGTACGCCCGCCGAAGCGCTCGCCGCCACGGCCGAAGCGGCGATAGCGGGTGCGGCCGGCACGGTCTCGCTGGTGGCCAAACGCGGCCGGGCCAGCTATGTCGGCGAGGTGGCGCGTGGTGTCCTCGACCCCGGTGCGGCGGCCGCCGCACTGATCCTGCAAGCCGCCGCGGCGGCCTACGACGAACACGGCGGCGAGATCGACACCGCGTGGCTCGCCGACGCCACCGCCTGATCAATTCGGGTGTGAGTCCGGGCCCGGTCCGATGGGGATAGCCGACGGTAACCGGCCGCAGTTCATCCGCAACGTGTGAAGACGAGCCGCACCCCCGGCCGTAACGTTCGCCGCGTCCACCCGACCGGGCCGTGCCGTGTCCGACCGACGCGAGGAGTGCCGATGGCAGCGACCTTGTCCGTCCACGGCGGCGGGGCCGTTATCGTCCCGCGCGCAGGATCCGCGAAACCGCCACCAATCCCATGGCGATCCCGGCGGTGCCGACGACCGTGGCCACCGTCGAACGGGTCAACATCGCGATACCCGCGGCGAACAGCAGGCACATGGCCAGGGCCAGCAGCGCGGTCACCCACTCCATTCCGGCTATCCGGACGGTCCGGGTACGCCGGGGTACCGGCTGTTCGGCTCTCGGGACACTACGGCGATCCATGGGCAAAACCTTCCGTGTCGTTCCGTTATGTGAGAAGCGCTCGGTCATAACGACCCGGTCGACCGGTGAAGCGCACGGGGCATACCGGGTGACAACGATCACGTGGTGTGCCGGCCCTGTTCCGGGCCTCGCCTCGAGAATCTCCGGCAAACCGGCGTGACGATCTCCCGGCCGCGGTGTCCTACCGGTGAGCGGAGGAGGTGAGATGACCACGATCGACTCGGCACCGGACGCAGGTCCCGACGACGCCACCCTGGTGAGCCGGGCGCGCGACGGCGACGTGCGCGCCTACGAGGTACTGGTGATGCGATACCAGGCCCGGATGTTCCGGCTGGCGTCGAAAATGCTGGCCGATCGTGCCGAGGCCGAGGACGTGGTCCAGGAGGTTTTCCTGCAGGCGTGGCGGCGCCTGTTCCAGCTGACCGACGACGGCGCCTTCGTCGGGTGGATGTACCGGATGACGACCAACCGTTGTCTCAACGTGATCCGGACCCGGCGGCCGCACGCCGAACTGGACCCCGACACCACCGAATCGGCGCGCGCGGACACCCAGCCCGAGCACGCGGTGCAGGTGAGCACGCAACTCGCCGCCCTGAACTCGGCGCTGCAAGAACTGACCCCTGAACAGCGCGCATGCTGGCTGTTGCGGGAAGTGGACGGGCTCGCCTACGACGAGATCGCGTCGATCATCGGAGTGAGCGCGACCGCTGTCCGAGGCCGTATCGCGCGGGCGCGCGCCCAACTGTCCGAGGTGATGAAGCCATGGCGGTGAACGAAACGACCGAACGCAACCATCTCCTGCCGTGCGGGCGGGATCTGGAGCAGGTGTGGCAGCGGCTCGACGAAGAAGACACCGGGCACGCCGGCACGCACGAGGCTTCCTGCCCGCACTGCCGGGCGGCACGGGAAAGTCTGCTGGCACTGCGGGCCGCGACCCGGGAGCTGATCGACGAACCCGACGACCCCCCACCGGACCTGCTCGGACGCATCATGTCGGCGGTCCGTGCCGACGCGCGGCGAGGCCGCATGCTGGACCTGCCGACCCCGCACACCGGCGAAATCCAGGTGAGCGAGCAAGCGGTGGCAGCCATCGTGCGTTATGCGGCCGATTCCGTGGCCGGTGTCCGGGCACGGAATTGCCGGGTGCGGCAGGCCCCGGCCGAATCCGGTGGCCCGGGGCCGCTGGATGTGGAACTGACGATCGCGGTGCGGTTCGGGTCGGCGACCTTGGACGAGGTGCTGCCGCTCGTCCGGGCCCGGGTCGCCGCGGCGCTGCCCGACCACATCGGCACGACGCTGCGCCGACTCGACGTCCACGTGGGCGATTTCTACGACGAGACCCCGGCGGCGGATCGGAGGGACGGAAATGACGGCTGACAAACTCTCGATGGTCGTGACCCCGCCGGTCGTCGCCGCGGTCGCCGCCCGCGCCGCCGCCGCCACGCCGGGCGTGGCCCGGCTGGAACCGGGAGTGCGCGGCCTGCTGGCCGTACTCACCCGCGCGGGCAGGCAGCGCTGGACCGGCGCCGATCCGGCGCCCACCGAAGGAGTACGCGTCCGGGTCACCGGCGCGGGGCTGACCGTGCACGTCGATATCGCTGTCCGGGCGGACGGACCGGCCGCCGAGGTCGGCCGCGCGGTGCAGGAACACATCGCGCGGGAGGTGGGCGAGCACACCGGCCGGCAAGTGGACGCGGTCTGCGTGCACATCCTCGATATCGAACCGGAGCTGTGATGGCCGACGAACAGATCATCGACCGGATCCTCGGCGCGCTCGAGGGCGTGCCCGGACTGTGGCCGGCCGCGCCCCTGCTGGGCGATAAGACGTCATGGCCGTGGGACACCCGGCAGTACGCCGTCGATCTCGGCACGGATGTGGTCGAGGTGCGCTTCGTCGCCGGAGTCCTGCCGCTGCCGCCGCTGCTGGAACGGGCCGGGGCCGCCGTCCGGCCGGTGCTGACCGGCACCCGGTGGGAACACGCCGAGCTACGCCTCGTGGTCACCGAACTCGATGCGGCGGCGGTCGCCGGGGAAGGAGCCGATCGGCTCGGCGCCGGAGCGTGACATCCGGGGCGTTCCGGTGTCGAACAAGTGAGGTCCAGCAATCCGAGAGATCAGGAGGAGAAATGACCGCTCCGACCAGTGACAAGACCACCGCGGGCAACAACGCCGGCGGCCGCGGCGCAGACCAGGTACCCGAGAACACGCCGCGGAAATCCAACCCCCTGGTGACCGACCAGGGCATCACCACCATCGCCGACGTGGTGGTGGAGAAGGTGGCCGGGCTGGCCGCCCGCGAGATTCGCGGAGTGCACGATCTCGGCGGCGGCACCGCCCGGGCGCTCGGCGCGTTGCGGGAACGGATCCCCGGCGCCTCGGCCAGTACCGGACAGGGTGTCTCGGTGGAGGTGGGTGAGACGCAGGCCGCCGTCGATCTGCAGATCGTCGTCGAGTACGGGGTCGCGATCGCCGAGGTCGCCCGGCTGGTGCGGCGCAACGTGATCACCGCGATCGAACAGATGACCGGCCTCGAGGTCGTCGAGGTGAATATCAACGTCAACGACGTCTTCATCCCCGGTGACGACGAGCCCGAAGCCGAGACCGGCCGGGTGCAATGAGCCCCGCCGCCACAGCGGAGAGGAGTGCACGGTGAACGCCACATCGATAGGCCTGGCCGTCGGACTCGCGCTCGGTTTCGCCGCCGCCTTCGGCGGTTTCACCGCGTTCCTGATCGTGCTGGTGTTCGCGGCCGCCGGCCTGCTGGCGGGCCGGTGGCTCGACGGTGAGCTGGATCTGAACGCGGTGCTGCGATCGGCGCAGCGGAACAGGAGCCGGCGGTGACCGCGGTGAGCGCCGACCTGCCGGGTGTGACCACGGTCAGTGACCGGGCGGTGCGCCGGATCGCCGCCCGGGCCGCCCGCGAGGTGGCCGGTGTCGCCGGGACGGTCAAGGTCGACGCCGACGTCTCCGGCGACCGCACCTCGCTCGATATCCGGCTGCCGGTGCACTATCCCGAACCGGTGGGCCGGGTCACCGACGCCTGCCGTGCGCATCTGCTGCGCCGCACCGAGGAACTGACCGGACTGGGTGTCTCCCGGGTCGATATCGTGGTGACCGAATTGGCCACCGAGGCGGCACCGGCCGGGAGAGTGCGGTGATCCGCCGATCCCGGCGCACGGTCCCCGCCGTGCTGGTCGCGCTGGTGGTGGCGGCCGGATGCGTCGCGGTGATCGTCTCGCTGGCGCAACGCTCGGCCGGTGCGCGCGAATATCTCTCCTACGACACGATCGCGCGCGAACTGCACGCGACCACCTGGGGCGAATGGCCGGTCCTCGTAACAGCTCTCGCACTGCTCGTAGCCGGCGCGCTGCTGCTGGCGGTGGCGGTATTGCCCGGCCGTCCCCGGATCCTGCCGCTGGGATCCCGGGACGGTATGGAAGCCGGGGTGCCCGCCGGCGATCTGCGGGCGCTGCTACGCACCGCGGCGAAGACAGTGGACGGGGTCAACTCGGCGCGTATCACCCTGCGGCGCGGCACGGTCCGGGCCGTTGTCGATACCGACTTCCACCGCGGCCATACCGAGATCGCGGACGAGGTCTGCACCGTGCTGAACACCCGGATCCAGGAGCTCGGGCGACCGGCGCGGCGGGTGCAGGTGCGGGTGAAGGGCCCCGAGAAGGAGCCCGGCGGCGGGCGAGCCACCGAGATCGCCGCCCAGTCCCGGTGAACGGCAGGTCTGCGCACGCCCGGGATGAGCCGGGACCGCGGGGCCCGCGTCGGTCAGCAGTCCCCGCCGTCGCGTGTGGTGGCGCCACGGTGTGCAGTCGACTACAGAACGTGAATGGGAGTGTCCGATGGCATATGCGAACCGCCCGGCGAGGCTGAATCGAACACTGCTCGCGCTGCTCGGGGCCGCGCTGGTGGCCGCCGGAGCACTCGCGCTCGCCGCCTGGGCCGGATGGCTGGGCCGGGTGGACCCGGGCACTCCCCTGGTTCCGGGGACGGCGGCTCCGCCCACCTGGGTGTTCTGGGTCGTGATCACCGGTGCGGCGATTCTCGGCCTGCTGTGCCTGCGCTGGCTGCTGGCCCAGTTCTTCCGGATGCCGAAACCGGAGGCGTGGCGAATGGAGACCGAGGGGTCGGCCGGGCGGACGGTGTTGTCGTCGCGTACCGCGGCGTCCGCACTGACCGCCGATATCGAATCCTTCGGCGAGGTCCGTGCCGCCGAGGCGTGGCTGGCGGGTCCCCGCGCGACCCCCGAACTCCATCTGGTGGTCACCGCCGAGCCCGACGCCGATATCGCCCGGCTGCGCGCCCGGATTCACGACGAAGCCGTCCCGCGACTGTGCCGCGCCCTCGAGATCGGCGAACTGCCGGTGCGGCTGGAACTGGGTTTCGCCGACGCCGGGCAGCGCGGCCGGTTGCGCTGAACCGTTCATGACCATCGATCGTGGGAGAGCGTGAAGGTGACTGTGCGATGATCCGGCGACTTGTCGTATTCGGCGGTACGGGCGATCTGGCCGGACGCTACCTACTGCCGGGGCTGGCCGCCCTCCACGAAGCCGGGCGGCTCGACGCGGACTTCGAGATCGTCTGCGCCGACCGGAAGGGCCGCGGCCCCGACCAGTTCCGGGCATGGGCGCAGACCCAGCTCGAGCAGCACGCCGCGGACACCCCGGCCGGATCCCGGCAGGCGATCACCGATTCCGCGCGATACCGGCGCGCCGATATCGGTGACCCGGCGCAGGTGGCCGAAACGATCGCCGGTGCGGGACCGGTCGCGGTCTACCTGGCCCTGCCCCCTTCGCTGTTCCCCACCGCGATCCGGACGCTGCGCACCGCGCACCTCCCGCCCGGCAGCCGCATCGTGCTGGAGAAACCGTTCGGCGAAGACCTCACCAGCGCACAAGACCTCAACCGGTTGCTGGCGGATTTCGTTCCCGAACAGGCCGTCTTCCGGGTGGACCACTTCCTCGCCATGACCACCGTGCAGAACCTGCTCGGCAGCCGGCTGGCCAATCGGGTGCTCGAATCCTTGTGGAACAGTGCGCATATCGCCGAAGTCGAGATCATCTGGGACGAGACCCTCACCCTCGAGGACCGCGCCGGATACTACGACGGTGTCGGCGCGCTCGAGGACATGGTGCAGAACCATCTCCTGCAATTGCTGTGCCTGGTGGCGATGGAACCCCCGATCACCCTGTCCGAACGCGACCTACGCGATCGCAAAGTCGATGTGCTGCGATCGATCCGCCCCCTGACCGACGATGACATCCCGCACCGCACCCGCCGAGCCCGGTACCGCGCCGGCGCCATCGGCGAACGCCACGTCCCCTCCTACATCGACGAACCCGGCGTGGACCCGCGCCGGCGTACCGAAACCTTCGCCGAAGTCGAATTGGCGATCGACAACTGGCGCTGGGCCGGAACGAACTTCGTCCTGCGCACCGGTAAGGCCCTCGGCACCGATCGCAAAGAGGTCGCCGTCCATTTCCGGCCCGTCCCCCATATGCCGTTCGGCCACCACGGCACGACCGCACCGAACGTGCTGCGCTTCGGACTGGACCCGGAAAACCTCACCCTCGGCCTCAACGTAATCGGTGCCACCGTGGACACGCTGGTCCCGCTCACCATGACCGCGCCCATCCAACCCCCCGACCTCCCCGCTTACGGGCGGCTGCTGCTGGATGTCCTCGTCGGCAATCCGGCGCTGTCGATTCGCGCGGACGAGGCGGAAGCGGCATGGCGGGTGGTCACCCCCGTTATTTCGGCCTGGTCGCGTGATCTCGTACCGCTCGGCGAATACCCCGCGGGATCCCCGGGCCCGGCGGAACCGTAGTCACGCCAGGCGATCCCGGCCTCGTCCTTGCTAGGTTGTCAGTGCGACAGACCCGGACCGCTGCCGCGAACCGAAACCACCAGGACAGAATGTAGAGGTCGATGCCGGACTCGAACTACTCGACCGATCGCCATCTGGTCGGGCGTGCCATTGCCGACATCACCGGAGAAGCGGCCGAGGCCGGAATGCTCGGCTACGGCCGGGCCGAGCAGAAAACCACCGGAATACACCTGCGGTTACGCGCCCGCGCCTTCGTTTTCGCCGACCCGCTCGTCGACCGGCGGGTCCTGCTGATCGTGACCGACCTGCCGCTGATCTTCTCCAGCATCACCCAGGAGGTGCTGCGACGCCTGGCGCAGCGATTCGGCGACACCTACACCGAGTCCAACGTGATGCTCACCGCCACCCATACCCACTGCGCGCCCGGCGGCTATGCACACCACCGGCTGTACAACGGCTCGACCGGGTTCCGCCCGCACACCTTCGCGGCGATCGTCGACGGCATCGTCGAAGCGGCCGTGCGGGCGCACGAGGATCTGGGCCCGGCCACCCTGCGCCTGGTCCACGGCGAACTGCACGATGCCAGCGTCAATCGCTCGCGGGCGGCATTCGACCTGAACCCGCAGGAGGACAAGGACTTCTTTCCCGCGGCCATCGACCCGCAGACGACCCTGCTGCGCATCGACCGCGACGGCGAACCGGTCGGCGCGATCAACTGGTTCGCCACCCACGGCACCTCGATGACCAACCGGAACACGCTGATCAGCGGCGACAACAAGGGGTACGCGGCCTATCACTGGGAGCACCTCGTCGAGGGCGTGAACTATCTGGCGGATCCGGATCCCGATTTCGTCGCGGCGTTCGCGCAGACCAACGCCGGTGATATGTCACCCAACCTCGGCGGCAGCCCCGGTCACGGCCCGACCGGCGACGAGGTCGAGAACACCCGGATCATCGGCCTGCGGCAGTACGAGGCCGCGGCGAAACTCGCCGCGGGATATATGCCACGCATGGCCGGCACCGTCGACCACCGCCTCGTCCACGTCGATCTGTCCGCGGTGACCGTATCCGCGGAGTTCACCGGAGACGGATGTGAACACCGCACCGGCAAACCTGCCGGGGGTGCGGCCGCGTTCGCCGGTGCGGGTTTCGACGGGCCGACCAACTGGAAGACCTTCCACGAAGGCCGTAATCCGGGCTGGGATCTTCTGTCGCGGTGTGCGTACTGCTTCGCGCGCGCAACGCGAGACGCGCAGGCGCCCAAGGCGATCGTCGCCCCGGGCGGGCTGCTCAACCGGTTCAAGCCGTATGTGCAGGAAATATTCCCGGTTCAACTCGTCCAGATCGGCGAGCTGTATCTGCTCGGCATTCCGGGCGAGGTGACGATCACCGCCGGCCTGCGCCTGCGGCGGACCGTAGCGGCCGCCCTCGGCGCCGAGCTCGCCAACGTCCTGATCGCCGGCTACAGCAACGCCTATATGCACTACGTGACCACCCCCGAGGAGTACACCGCCCAGCGCTACGAGGGCGCGAGCACCCTGTTCGGGCGCTGGCAACTACCGGCCCTGCAGCAGATCGCGGCGCAGCTCGCGACCGCCCTGCACGACGAGAGCCCGATTCCCGCCGGAACCGCGGCACCCGATCTCGCCGAGCTGAGCAAACCCGCGAAAACCACGCCACCCCCGGACTTCCCGCCGGGCGGCCGGCAGTTCGGTGACGTGCTCACCGAACCGGAGCCGGCGTATCGCGCCGGCGATCGGGTGACCGTCGAATTCGCCGGCGCACACCCCAACAACGACCTCCATCGCGGCAGCACCTACCTCATGGTGCAGCGCTACAACGGCGAGCGCTGGCGCACCGTCGCCGACGACAGCGACTGGACGACCACCTTCACCTGGGCGCCCGGCCCCGCCGCGAGCTCCCGCATCACCATCGTCTGGCACACCCCCGCCGACACCCCGCCCGGCACCTACCGGATCCGGTACTTCGGCGACGCCGCGCAGCCCGGCGGCGAGTGTGTCCCCATCAGCGGGACCTCCCCGGAGTTCCAGGTCCACGGCGACTGATCGCACCCCGCGGAGAACTCGGCAGCCGGGCGGTCCCGCGACGGCCCTCAGCGCAACGGGAAGCCCTGAGCCGTCAGGGATTCCCGCAGCCGGTCCCGGCCCTTCAGCGCTTCCGCCGACGCCAGCCGCGCCAGTACTCGCTGGGTCCACGAATGCTCGAGGCCCTGCTCGGCATAGAACTGCGCGATGCGCTGCTCGTAGCGGTCGAGATCATCCCGATGCGCCGGTCGGTAGGTCTCCTCGTGCAGCACCGCGGCCTGCGGCAGCCGCGGTTTGACCCGGGCATTCTCCGCCGGATCGGGATAGCCCACGACAAGACCGGCCACCGCGAACACCCCGTCGGGCAACGCCAATTCGTCGGCCACCTGTTCCGGGTTGTTGCGGATCGCCCCGATATAGACCGTCCCCAGCCCCAGCGATTCCGCCGCCACCACCGCGTTCTGCGCGGCCAGCGCCGCATCCAGGAACGCGACGTAACTCGATTCGAGATAGTCGGCCCCGTCCAGCGGCGCACCACGCTCGGCAGCCAGACCGCGCACCCGCGCGAGGTCGGCGGTCCACACCAGCAGCAACGGCGCCTGCCGGATCTGCTCCTGATCACCCGCGAGCACGGCCAGCCGGGCCTTCCGCCCCGGATCGCGGACCGCCACCACACTCCACACCTGCAGATTCGATGAGGTGGGCGCGGACTGGGCGGCCGAAATCAACAGTTCCAGCACTCCGTCGGGCAGCGGATCGGGCAGATACCGCCGCACCGACCGGTGCTCGTGCAGAACCTGCAGCACCGGGTTCCATTCGGCCGCTGCCGCCGGCGCGGGCTCACGGTAGCGCTCGGCCACCACCTGGTCCGGAGACGGTGCGATCTGGGTCATGATGCCATCGTCGCCGCACCGGGCCCGGTGGTCAGCGGTTGACCGCAACTCGAGCCGAACCCGGCGCACCGGTTTCCGTCGCTCCCCGCGACACCGGCCCGCCGGTAGCGATAATCCGCTCGACAAGGACGGAACCACGTACCGGAGATCGGCTACGAAGTGATCAATTCCGACCGGTTGGGACAAATAAGGCGTCTTCCTCGATTAGTCTCGCCTCGGCCGTTCCGGTGGCGTCGGCTGAGCTGTTCCCGGGCGCCACATCCGCCTGCACATATGGAGTGACACAGTTGTTTTCGCCCCCGCCCGATGATCGGTCCACCGTGCTTCCGCTCATTCAGGGATCACCCCAGAGCACCGACGGGCCCCGGATTCCGTTCTACGCCGAGGAGATCGCCCAGCATCCGCATCGCGCCTATCGCGAAATGCGCCGCCGTTACGGCGCGTTGGTGCCGGTCGATCTGGCTCCCGGGGTCCCGGCAACTCTTGTCGTCGGATATCACACCGCGCTGCGCATCCTCAACGACCCCGAGCATTTTCCGGCGGACTCCCGCGTCTGGCAGCGCGATATCCCGCGCGATTGCCCAGTCCTGCCGCTCCTGGAATGGCGCCCGTCGGCTGTCCGGAATTCCGGTCACGTGCACGCCCGGTACCGGCAGGCAACCGTTGCCGGGGTGAACGGCGTCGATCTGTTCTCGCTGCACAGCCGAGTGGAAAGGATCGCCGTACCACTCATCAACGCGTTCTGCGCCACCGGTGCGGCGGAACTCATCGGGCAGTATGTGTTTCCGCTGACCTTCGCGCTCATCAACGACATACTGGGCTGTCCCGCCGAGATCAGCCGGCGCGCAGCGGCCGGAATGGCCACCATGATCGAAGGCTCGTCAACGGCCGCCAGTGAAGGCAACGCCATGCTGGAACAGGCCATGGCCGATCTGGTGAGCCTGAAGAAGCACCAACCCGGTGAGGACATCGTCACCCGGATGGTGCACGACCCCGCGAACCTCGACGACGAGGAAATGCTGCACAACGTCTACAGTTTCTATGGGGCAGGGATCGAACCGCTACAGAACCTGATCGTCAATTCGCTGCGCCTGATCCTCACCGACGAGCGATTCGCCGGCGGCGTCCTCGGCGGCAGCCTGTCGACCCGCGACGCCGTCGACGAGGTGCTGTTCACCGACCCACCGGTCGCGAACTATGCGGTGTCCTTCCCCCGCCAGCCGGTGCTGATCGACGGTGTCTGGCTACCCGCACATCAACCGGTGATGATCAGCATCGCCGCCTGCAACAACGATCCGGCCATCGATACCGGGGAGTACACCGACAACCGCGCCCACCTCGCATGGAGCGTCGGCGCACATACCTGCCCGGCGAAGGACGTGGCCTACCTGATGGCGCAGGAGGCGATCGACCAACTGCTCGACGCGCTACCCGAACTACACCTCGCCGTACCGGCCGAGGAACTCACCTGGCGGCCCGGAGCTTTCCAGCGTGCACTGACCGCACTACCGGTGACGTTTCCCGAATCCGCGCCGCTGACCATCTAGTTCACCCTGCCGGATACATGGACATCCGGCCAACCGGAGCAACGTGTTGAGTGAGGGCTGTCATCAGACGACGCCGATCAGTTGGCCGATCGGCAGCGGCACCGTAAATTCCGGCCCGTCCTCGGCGTCGGGACGAGGCTGGATCACAATCCGGAGCTTACGCCGTCGAGCACACCACCCGTGTGCCATACTTAAAGTATGGCAACCCGGAAGATCACTGTCACCGTGCCGGAAGAACTCGTCGAATCGATCAAGGGCCGGGTCGACTCGCGGGGAGTGTCCGGCTACATCGCTGCCGCTGCCGCACATCGCGATGCCATGGACCGGCTGCGGGAGCTGGCCGAACAGATCGAGGAAGAATACCGTCCGCTGTCGGAGGAGGAGCAGCAGGCCGCGCTCGATCGGATCGCCGCCCTCGACGAATGGCATGACGAACACGGCGCACGTCCCGGCAGTGCCGCGTGAACCGGACACGACGAACGGCAGCGCATCAGCCACGGCAACGTGTCTTCGTGTTCGACTCCGAGGCATTGGCCAAGGCAGTCCAGGGTGACCGGGAGATCGCCGCGCTCATCAAAACCGCACCGCAACTCGATATCCCGATCGTCACGTCAGCCCTGGCTACGCTGAATGCGTGGAACCCGCGAGACGGATCCAAGCAGGCCCTGTGGAGTTGGACGTTGTCACGAATCCGCGTGGTACACACCGATGACCACGTAATCGCATCCGCGCGGGACATGTTGAGGAACGCCGGACTACACGGGCACAAATATGCCATCGACGCCGTCCTCGCGGCTGTCGCCGAGCGAGAGTCCGCCAGAGGGTCCGAAACCACCGTATTCACCTCCGACACCGACGACCTGAACCAACTTCTGGCGGGCCGGCCCGTGCGGGTGGAGAAGGTCTGAGAGGACATTCCGGCAATTCGGACGCGCCTCGATCCGAGCAGAACCCGTCCCCCGCCGAGCACCCCCACCGCGTGAGAGAAACCGATCGACCCGCACCTGCCGAATCTGGGCATCGGTGGTCGCGGCGCGGACGCCGGGGCCGGCGTTACCGAGCTGCGGAGATTTCAGTCCGCGGGGATAGTTTGCAGCCGTTTATCTACCATTCCGCGGCGTTGTACGAATTCGGCCCCCGACCGTTCAGATGAAACCGATGGTCAGGGGCCTGTTTCTGCTCCCCCAACTGGACTCGAACCAGTAACCTGCCGATTAACAGTCGGCTGCTCTGCCAATTGAGCTATAGGGGATTGCTCGGTGGTCTCGCCCGTTCCGGGCTGACCGAGGTGAAACTCTAGCGTATGGGTGGGCGCGCGCCCAAATCGCGGGGTCGAGGTCGGCGGACGGGGTAAAAGTGGGTGCGAGCGGCGCCGGTGCGGTGGCGTCGGATCGACAGGTGTCGGTGCGGTCGGGCAGGATGGGGCAGCACGGACTACTGGGAGGAGCTCGACCCAAGATGCTGCGGTTGATCATCGGTATCGCTGCCGGTTATGTGCTGGGCAGTAAGGCCGGGCGGGCGCGCTATGAGCAGATCAGTGCCAGTGCGCGTGCCGTCGCGGGAAGCCCGGTGACCCGCAAGCTGGTGATGGTGAGCCGGCAGAAGCTATCGGAGAAGTTGAGCACCCAGCCCAAGCTCGAGCCCATGGAGCCGCTGGACGAGCGCACCACCGTGATGGTGCCGCACGATCAGCTGCGGCGGCGTTAGGCGGCGGATATCAGGCGGCGAAGTCGCCGCTGCCCATCGCCTGCTCGAGCAGGCTCTTGCGGTACTGCTCGAGTGCCACCAGATCGCCGAACAGCGCCATGTAGGTGTCGGGATCGTCGGTGGACGAGACGCGATGCAGGCGGGACTTCAGTTCCGCGATCTGCCGCCCCACCAGCCCGGCCTGGGCGCTCGCGAGAACTCCGGTGATGAAGCGCGGGATATCGCCGCTGGTCTTCACCGGCAGCGGTTCGCTCGCCAGTTCCGAGACCAGTGCGCGCAGGGTGAGGTCGTCGGTGTGGTCGGTGATCGCGGCGATCCAGTCGGCACCCGTCAGGCCGCTGCACACCCCACCGGCTTCGGCCATGAGTGTGCGGACGGCGATATAAGCGGGGTGGGTGAAGGCCTCGGTTTCCAGGGCGTCGAAGGCCGGGCCGGCGATTTCCGGGTACTGGAGACCGGCGGCGAGGGCCTGGCGTTGGGAGCGCAGTACCGGGTCGCGCGGGTCGGGGCGGGCGGCCGGCTGGGTGGGGCCGGTGTGCTCCACCCGGGGTGCGCGGGCGGGGGCGGCCGCGGCGCCGCGCAGTTTGCGGGCCTCCTCGTCGACGCGACGGTAGACGAGCTGCGGATCCTGCCAGCCGGTCCATTCGGCGAGCTGGGTGGCATAGCGTTTACGCAGGCCGTGATCCTTGATCTGGGCGACGATCGGCACCGCCCAGCGCATCACCTCGACCTGGCTGTCGTAGGTGAGGGCGCCGGTGCGGCTGTCCTCCCGTTTGGCGATTTCCTGGCGCAGCGCGAAATCGAACAGCGGTTCGCGGCGGGCCACCAGATCGCGCAGGGCGGCGTCGCCGGAATGCTGGCGCATCTCGCACGGGTCCTGCCCGTCCGGGGATACCACCACGTAGGTCTGCCCGGCCACCTTCTGGTCACCGAGGAAGGCCTTGAGGGCGGCGGCCTGCCCGGCGGCGTCGCCGTCGAAAGTGAAGATGATCTCACCGCGCCAGAAGTTGTCGTCCATGAGGAGGCGGCGCAGAATGCCCAGGTGGTCGTCGCCGAAGGCGGTGCCGCAGGCGGCGACGGCGGTTTTCACCCCGGCCAGATGCATGGCCATGACATCGGTGTAGCCCTCGACCACCACGGCCTGGTGGCTTTTGGCGATCTCCCGTTTGGCGTGGTCGAGACCGAACAACACCTGGGACTTCTTGTACAGCAACGTTTCCGGGGTGTTGACGTATTTGCCCGGCATGGTGTCGTCGTCGAAGAGTTTGCGGGCACCGAAGCCGATCACATCGCCGCCGAGGTTGCGGATGGGCCACAGCAACCGCCGGTGGAACCGGTCGATCGGGCCGCGCCGGCCCTGCCGGGAAAGCCCCGCTGCCTCGAGTTCCTTGAACTCGAAACCCTTGTTCAGCAGGTGTTTGGTGAGGGTGTCCCAGCCGTCGGGGGCATAGCCGCAACCGAACTGGGTCCAGGCGGCCTCGTCGAAATTGCGGTCGGTGAGATATTTGCGGGCCATCGTGGCGTCCGGACCGCGCAGCCGGGACATGTAGAACTCGTGGGCGGCGGCATTGGCGGCGACCAGCCGGGAGCGGGTGCCGCGGTCGCGCTGGACCGAGGTACCGCCGCCCTCGTAGTTGATCCGGTAGCCGATCCGGTCGGCGAGCTGTTCGACGGCCTCCACGAAACCGATGTGCTCGATCTTCTGGATGAAGGCGTACACATCACCGCCCTCGTTGCAGCCGAAACAGTGGAACAGGCCGTGGTTGGGGCGGACGTGGAAGGACGGCGATTTCTCGTCGTGGAACGGGCACAGACCCTTCATCGAATCGGCCCCACCACGTTTGAGCGCCACGTACTCGCCCACCACGTCTTCGATCCGGACGCGCTCCCGAATGGCGGTGATATCGCGAGCTGGTATTCGTCCGGTCACGGGGACGAGTCTAGGCGATCGCTCCGCCTCCCCTCCGGGCCGTGCACGTCGATATGGCGGCACTCCGGCCGGCACCGCACACCGGCCCCCACCTCGGCGATATCTCCACCTCCGCTCCACCCGGTGCGGGTCTGTGAGCGCCTTCGCCCAGCGGATCCTGGGTACGCGCGGCCTCGGCGCGCCGCGAAGGCCCGGTGCGCAATCTCACCGCGGTTCAGCGCGCTCGCGATCGCGGGCACAAGCTCGCCAGGCACATGGCCCCAGTGTGTCCTGCGGCTCGTGCAGGATTCACAGTTGCGCGGCTACGCGTTCGAGGCGGCTCTCGGTGTAGGAGGCGATCTGGTCGACGATCACCCGCACCCGGGCGGTGTCGTCGGCGGCGGTTTCCCACCACGGTTGCAGGAGCGGGTCGAGGGCGGCGGGTCCGGTGGCCAGCAAATGCTCGGCCACGGCGATCAAGCGGTCCCGCTGGGCGGCCTGACGGAGTTTGTGGTCGGGGTCGGACATGACGTAGCGCAGGGCGACCGTCTTCAGGATCGCGACCTCGGCCGCGGCGACCGGCGGCACCAGCAGGTCGGCGGAGTAGCGGGCCGGCGGACCCGACGTTGCCTCGCGCGTGGTGACCACCGCCGCGTTCGCGAACCGGCCCACGAGTTCACTGGTGAGCCGCTTCAACGCGACCGAACTGCGCAGCGTGCCGTCGTAGCTGAAGACATCGGCCACCACCGGCAGCTCCGAGAGCCGCTGCGCCGCGGCCACCAGATCGTCGACCGACAGCGCGCGATGCTGCACATGCCCCAGTTCGGCCAGGGCCACCCGCTCCACCGGATCGGCCAGCGCGCGCAGGTCGATGCGGCCGGCGATGATCCCGTCCTCCACATCGTGCACGGAGTAGGCGACATCGTCGGACCAGTCCATCACCTGGCATTCCAGCGCGGGCCGCCGCTCCGGGGCATCCTTGCGCACCCAGGCCAGCCGGTCGGCGTCCACCTCGTAGGCCCCGAATTTGCCGCCCGGTTCGGTGCGCTGCCACGGGTATTTGATGCAGGCGTCGAGAGCGGCGCGGGTGAGGTTGAGGCCGGCGCTGTGGCCGTAGGAATCGAGGACCTTCGGTTCCAGCCTGGTCAGGATGCGCAGGTTCTGGGCGTTGCCTTCGAACCCGCCGTGCTCGGCGGCGAAGATATCGAGGGCCTTCTCACCGTTGTGCCCGTAGGGCGGATGGCCGATATCGTGCGCGAGCCCGGCGAGTTCGGCGAGATCCGGGTCGCAGCCGAGACCGTCGGCGATACCGCGCCCGATCTGGGCGACCTCGAGGGAGTGGGTGAGCCGGGTGCGCGGGGTGTCGCCCTCGCGGGGACCCATGACCTGCGTTTTGTCGGCCAGCCGGCGCAGCGCGGCGGAATGCAGTACCCGGGCACGGTCGCGTGCGAATTCGCTGCGGTGCCCGTTACCGCCGACGCCGGTGTCGACCAGGCCGGCCGTTTTGGGGGCCTCGGTGACCAGGCGTTCCCGGTCGTGCTCGGTGTAGGTCATCGCACCAAGTCTGCCAGCCAGGGGTGACGTCCCGGAGTTACCGGCGGCACCGCACGATGAAATGTCACTGACCGGCGGTGTAGCTGAAATCGTCCGCCGAGAAATGGGTGAGCTGATACCAGAGCAGCGCCGCGGTCTCCCGGGCGATCCCGTGCGCCTGCGATTCGCGCGTGTACACGGCCGGGCCGGTACGGGTGGGGGCGGTCCACGCGTCGAGTCCGGCGTCACGGGCCATGGTGCGGGTACGCAGCGAATGCCAAGGGTCGCTCACCAGGACGGCCGACCCGAGCCCGCGCTCCTGCATCGCCGCGGCCACCGCCTCGATACTGCGCAGCGTGTCGGACCCCGTCTCCACCGCGAGCACCGCGTCCGCCGGGACGCCGGCTTCGGTGAGGTACATCTTCCCGGAGGCCGCCTCGGTGTAGAGGTCGCCTTCCTGTTTCCCGCCGACCGTGATCACCAGATCCGAAACACCCTGCTCGTACAGCCGCTGGGCCTGATACAGCCGGGCCTCGAACACCGAGGACGGGGTCCCCGAGTACTGGGCGGCCCCCAGCACCACGATGGCGTCCGCCGGGGTGTAGTCCTCGATCCGCGCCACCTGCCATACGCGCACCGCGGTCCCGAGTAGCAGCACCAGCCCCACCACCACGGCACCGCTGATCAATCGTCCGGTCCAGCGCAGAATCACGGCACCGACCCCGCGCCCGGCAGGGGAATCGGCGCGTGGCTGCGGCCGCGTACGCACTGGTGCCCAGTTCACCCTGTCAAGTCTGCCAGGCGGGTTCCGGGCCCCGGACGGCGCGCGGCCGCCACGACGCGGGTGACGGCGGTGCACCGGTGTCCGGCAGCGACGCCGTCCGGTGCCGGTCCATCGGCTGGGATCCGGCAGACGCGACACCGCCCGAAAACGGGATGGATCGGACATTTTCGGTGACGAGCCGCCTTCACATGTGAATTTCCCGTGGATCAGGGTCGAACACCGGTAGATTGTGCTGCCGATACGGACTTTTTGTGATTGGCTGTTCATCGGCGAGATCTGCTGCGTCACCAGCCGTTCCCCGGTGGCCCCACGGATCCGCCTTACTTATGCGTCAAGCCGCAATGATGCGGCATGTCCTGGAACTGTTTTGGGAATCCTGGGAACAGATAACGGCCCGTGGCCGTCTCGGTGAGCACTTGGAGTACACGATGCCTGGATGGAAGAACGCCGCAGCCGGTCTGGCGGTAACCCTCGCCACTGTCCTCGCCCCCGCGGTGGCCACGACGACCGCCCATGCCGCGCCGGCGCATTGCCCCGGACTGTACGTCGTCGCGATCCCCGGAACCTGGGAGACCTCGAAAGCCGAGCCCGGCAAGGGCATGCTCGCCGCGGTCGCCGACGGCCTGCCCAACGGCGCTGCCACCGACTACGTGGCCTACACCGCGACCGCGTTCCCGTGGGAGGGCGAGGTCTACGGCCGCTCGAAGAACGAGGCGATCGCCGGTGCGCGCGGTCTGATCTCCGAGGTGGCAGGGCGCTGCGCCAACACCCGCTTCGCTCTGCTCGGCTACAGCCAGGGTGCGGACGCCGCCGGTGATCTCGCGTCCGAAATCGGCACCGGGCTGGGTGTCGTCCCGGCCGACCGGGTGGCCCTGGTCGGGCTGATCGCCGATCCGCGCCGCTCCCCCACCGATAACCTGATCGGTCCGGCGGTGCCCGGCGCCGGCGCGGGCGGGCCACGACTGACCGGTTTCGGCTGGCTGAGCAACCGCACCTATACCTTCTGCGCGGTGGGTGATCTGTACTGCTCCACCCCCGAGGGTGATTTCGCCGCCCGGATCGCCGGTTTCTTCGCCCAGGTTTCCAACGCCGACCCCGCCCAGTTCGGCAATTACCACTCGCTGGGTCTGGAACTGCTCAACGACGCCCTGGCCGCCGGTGGCCTCGGCCTGCTGCACGATCAGCTCAACGGCGCGGCCTACGAGGAGCGCAAGCAGCAGATCGACGACTTCGTGAAATCCGGTATCCACCAGAGCTACCCGAACTACCGGGTCGCCGGTGGCGCCACCGCGCTGTCCTGGCTGCGCCAGCAGCTGGTCGCCCTCGCCTGATCCGATCCCGCCGCAGCGACACCTACGGCCCGGCCACACTCCGGCCGGGCCGTAGGCATATCGTCACCAGCCGCGGCTCTTCCATTCGGCCAGTTGCGGCCGCTCGGCACCGAGGGTGGTGTCGTCGCCGTGACCGGGGTAGACGACGGTGTCGTCGCCGTAGCGGCCGAACAGTTTGCTGGTCACCCCGTCGAGCAGGGTGGTGAAATCCTCCGGCCGCCATGTTTTCCCGATACCCCCCGGAAACAGGCAGTCTCCGGTGAACAGATGGGTCCGGCCGGACCCGTCGGTGAGGGCCAGGGTGACCGAGCCCGGGGTGTGCCCGACCAGGTGGATGACCTCGAGCGTGAGGTCGCCGACGGTGACGGTGTCCCCCTCGGCCAGTAGGCGCTGCGGGGCGACCGGTAGCGGGTCGGCGTCCAGCGCGTGCGCGGCGGTCGGTGCGCCGGTCGCTTCGGCGACGGCCGCGAGGGCCTGCCAGTGGTCGGGGTGCTGATGGGTGGTGACGATCAGGCCGACCCCGTCCGGCGCGGCCTGCCCGACCAGTTCGACGATCCGATCCGCGTCGTTGGCGGCGTCGATGAGCAGCGTCGCGCCGGTGGCGGCGCACTGCACCAGGTAGGTGTTGTTGTCCATCGGGCCGACCGACATCTTGGTGACCCGGGCGCCCGGAACCTCCCGGCGTTGCGCCGCGCCACCCGATTCGACGTGGCCCGTATAGGTCGTTTCGATGGTGATCACACCCCGATGCTAGCGAGGCCCGTGGCAGCCGGCGTGACCGCCGAATCACCGCGGGCGCGATCGAACCCGATCGGCCCTCTCCGCTCCTGCCGCCCGGCTACCCGCGAGCGGGCGCCGGAACGGCAGGAACGGCAACGGTGCGGGTCAGCAGCCGAGCAGGCGCTGCGCGAGATAGCCCTCGACCTGGTCCAAGGCGATCCGCTCCTGGGTCATGGTGTCGCGTTCGCGGACCGTGACGGCCTGATCCTCGAGGGTGTCGAAATCGACCGTGATGCAGAACGGGGTACCGATTTCGTCCTGGCGGCGGTAGCGGCGGCCGATGGCGCCGGCGTCGTCGAATTCGATATTCCAGTTCCGGCGCAGCTGCGCGGCGAGATCCTTGGCCTTGGGCGTGAGGTCGGCGTTGCGCGACAGCGGCAGCACCGCGGCCTTGACCGGGGCGAGCCGGCGGTCGAGGCGCAGCACGGTGCGTTTGTCGACGCCGCCCTTGGCGTTCGGGGCCTCGTCCTCGGCGTAGGCGTCGACCAGGAACGCCATCAGTGAACGGGTCAGGCCAGCCGCCGGTTCGATCACGTACGGGATGTAGCGTTCCTCGGCGGTCTGGTCGTAGTAGCTGAGGTCGACACCCGAATGTTCGGCGTGGGTGGAGAGGTCGTAATCGGTGCGGTTGGCGATACCTTCCAGCTCACCCCATTCGCCGCCGGTGAAACCGAAGCGGTATTCGATATCGGTGGTGCCGGCCGAATAGTGCGACAGCTTCTCTTTCGGGTGTTCGAACAGGCGCAGGTTCTCCGGATCGATACCGAGGTCGGTGTACCAGGAGAACCGGGTGTCGATCCAGTACTTGTGCCATTCGGCGTCTTCCCCCGGTTTGACGAAGAACTCCATCTCCATCTGCTCGAATTCGCGGGTGCGGAAGATGAAGTTGCCGGGGGTGATCTCGTTGCGGAAGCTCTTGCCGATCTGGGCGATACCGAACGGCGGCTTCTTACGCGCGGTGGTCTCGACGTTCTTGTAGTTGACGAAGATGCCCTGCGCGGTTTCCGGGCGCAGGTAGTGCAGGCCTTCTTCGTCGTCGACGGGACCGAGGTAGGTCTTCAGCAGGCCGGAGAAGTTACGCGGTTCGGTCCATTTGCCGGGCTGGCCGGTTTCCGGATCGTTGATATCGGCCAGACCGTTGGCCGGCGGGTGGCCGTGTTTGGCCTCGTAGGCTTCGAGCAGATGGTCGGCGCGGTAGCGCTTGTGGGTGTGCAGGGATTCGACCAGCGGATCGGTGAAGGTTTCCACATGGCCCGAGGCCACCCAGACCTGCCGGGGCAGGATCACCGACGAGTCGAGGCCGACCACGTCCTCGCGGCTGGTGACCATGGAGCGCCACCACTGCTTTTTGATGTTGTCCTTGAGCTCGACGCCCAGCGGACCGTAGTCCCACGCCGATTTGGTACCGCCGTAGATCTCACCACACGGGTACACCAGCCCCCGGCGCTTGGCGAGGTTGGCAACGGTGTCCACCTTCGACTTGGGTGCCACGCGAGAACTCTCCATCCACTACGTAATCGCCAGTAGTTACGCTGCCCGGACCGGGCACACGTGATCGCGGCTGCCGCGGTGTTGCTCAGTCGTGCACCGCTGATCGGGTACAGCCTAATGGCCGGTGCCAACCGCTTTTGCACCCGCATCGGCGCGGACATTTGACATGCATATCCGTGCATATCAAAATGGGACCGGTTTCCAATAAGGAGTGGACCATGACAACCGACACCGCCGCCGTCGCCCACAACCCCTACCGGTCCCCCGCCCCGGCCCCGATACCGTCGCGGACCGTGCTGGAGAACGCCGGCGAACTGCTGCGGGCGCTGGCGGCCCCCGTTCGCATCGCCATCGTGCTACAACTGCGGGAGTCGCCGCGCTGTGTGCACGAACTGGTGGATGCCCTCGGTGTCACACAACCGCTGGTCAGCCAGCACTTACGGATCCTGAAATCGGCCGGGGTGGTACACGGCGAGCGTTCCGGCCGGGAGGTCCTCTACGAGCTCGTCGACGATCACCTGGCACATATCGTGGTCGACGCAGTAGCGCACGCCGAAGAAGAAGGGTAATTCGTGTCCGAGAACCTGGTCACCACGAAAGGGACCGCCGCACAGAAAGCAGTCGGTATTCGCACCACGCGGCAACGCAACGCGATCGCCGCGCTCCTGGAGGATATCGACAGGTTCCGCTCGGCCCAGGAACTACACGACGAACTACGCCGGCGCGGTGAGGGAATCGGACTGACCACCGTCTACCGCACGCTGCAGTCGCTGGCCGACGCCGGCATGGTAGACGTGCTGCGCGCCGACAACGGGGAATCGGTGTACCGGCAGTGCTCCACCGGCCATCACCATCACCTGGTGTGCCGGCATTGCGGTCGCACGGTCGAGGTCGCCGGGCCCACGGTCGAGGCCTGGGCCGCGAGTACCGCGTCGAGCCATGGGTTCACCGAGGTCAGCCACACCCTCGAGATCTTCGGCACCTGCCACTCCTGCTCCGGCGTCCGGAGCTGACCACAGACGACAACGGCCCGCCCCCCTCACCAGGGGTGGCGGGCCGTGCCGTTCCCGGGGTCAGGCGGGTACCGGCACCGCTTCCGGATCGCTGGGTACCGGTTCGGAACGGCGGCCGTCGCGCAGCGCGCCGATACCGAGTAGAACCAGCGCCAGCACCGCCCATCCGGCCAGCACCAGCAGCGGGCCCTGCGCTCCGGCCCAGTCGAAGAACGCGACCGAGCGGATCAGCGAGGCCGCCGCACCGGGCGGCAGCAGCTGGCCGATCGTTCCCCAGGGCTGCGGCAGCAGTTCCGGTGCCGAGGTGGCGGCGGAGAACGGGTTGCCGATCAGCAGCATCGTGAGTGCGGCGATGCCGATCCCGGCGCGGCCGATCACGGTGGCCAGGCCGGTGACCGTGCCGGCGACCGCGAACGAGACCAGACCGGCGACCAGCGACAGCTCCAGGTACGGGCCGGGGACGATGGACAGCCAGGTCTGGGTGACCAGCATGCTCAGCAGGCCGCCCGCGACACCGAAGGTGAGCACCCCCGCGATCCGGCCGAGGGCCGAGGGAACCAGCAGGGTCAGCAGTACTCCCCCGGCGATACCCGCCATCACCAGCGGCAGAGCCATTGCGCCGAAACCGGCACCGCGCGGATCGTCCGGGTCACCGGGGACCACATCCTCGACCGGCACGGCCGGCGCCCCGGACATCAGCTGCCCGATCTGGGTGAGCTGCTGGGCGACCGCCGGGCTCGCACCGGAGGCGACCAGCATCCGCGGCGCACCGTTGCCGGTGACGATCGCCCCGTAGACCTCGCGGTCGCCGATGGCCGCCCGGGCCGCCGCCTCGTCGGGCACCGTGGTCAGTTCGAAGGCGCCTGGGTTCTGGCCGGTCAGCCGGGCCTGGACCATCTCCGCTTGCGGGCCGGCGACGGCCAGGGGCAGATCACGCGGGGCGATATTGGTCGCGGGCCAGGCGAAGGCGATCAGCATCAACGCTTGGAGCAGGGCCGCGCCCAGCCCGATGGCCACGGCGCGCTGGATGACGTTCATGACGTTCTCCCCAGAAAATCGAAGGCTCGTTCTTTTTAACGATGTCCCTACCGTCGCACCGGGTACCGCGACTTGTCAAGAACGAACATTCGTTTTAGTTTGGGGTATGCCCCGAGTCAGTGACGAACACCTGGAACGCCGCCGCCAGCAGATCCTCGACGCCGCCCGGACCTGCTTCGTCCGCAAGGGGTTCCACCAGACCTCCATGCAGGACGTCTTCACCGAATCGGGACTGTCGGCGGGCGCGGTCTACCGGTACTTCAAGGGAAAGGACGAGCTGGTCATCGCCCTCGCCTCCACCGCCGCAGGCGATATCCGTGCCCGGATGACCGAGGCGATCGAACGCGACCCACTGCCGACCCCCGCGGAACTCGTCGCGCATATGACGGCCTGGATCGACTCGCAGAGCGGCCCCGAAGGCCGATTGCGGCTGGCGCCACAGGCCTGGTCGCTGGCCCTGATCGACCAGGCGGCCGCCGAACCCGTACGCAAGACGATGACCGGCATCCGGGCTATGTGGCGCGCATACGCCGTGCGCATGCAGGAGCAGGGATGGCTGTCCCCCGGCACCGATATCGACGCGGTGTCCACCGCTCTCTTCGGGCTGCTACCGGGCTATGTCCTGCAAAGTCTGCTGACCGGGGTGGACCGCGACGAGTACATCCGCGGTATCGGCATCCTGCTGCCCTACGGGCCGGCCGGCGCCGGCCGGACAGCGACCAGCGGGACCGGACACGCCGGTCAGGGCAGCAATCCCTGACGCGCCTCCCCGGCCCCGCCGAGCACCAGCAGCAGCATGGTGGTGAGCGCCTGATCGTCGAGTCCCGCCGCCGGGAAGGTGTACCGCAGGATCACATCGGCGAGCTTCCCGTGTGCGATCAACGCGATCGACCCGAACTGCAGCGCCGCGTTCCGCTCGGCGACCCGCTTGTGCAGCTGCGGTTTCAGCGGCCGGTCCCAGGCCAGCACACAGGTCAGCGACAGCACGTCCAGGCCCCGGGTCAACGTGAACGCGCTCAGCGAGCACAACGCGCCCTGGTAGTCGAACCGCAGCGAACCGTCGTTGTCGACCCGGACATCGATATCGTGCAAACCCAGGCCCGCACCCGCGCGCGCCTTCAACTCGATATCGGGCGCCAGCTCGCCGGAATCGGGTTCGGAAGTCATTTGGTACCACCGAACCGGCGGTCCCGCCGCGCGTACTCCAGACAGGCCTCCCACAGATTGCGCCGATCGAAATCCGGGAACAGCGTGTCCTGATAGACGAACTCCGCGTACGCGGACTGCCAGATCAAGAAGTTCGAACTCCGGTACTCCCCCGACGGCCGCAGGAACAGATCCACATCGGGCATATCCGGTTCGTCCATGTACCGGGCCACCATGGCCTCGTTCACCTTCTCCGCATCGACCTCACCGGCCGCCACCCGGCGCGCGATCTCCCGTGCCGCGTCGGCGATTTCGGCGCGGCCACCGTAGTTCACGCACATGGTCAGCGTCATCACGGTGTTGTCCCGGGTCAGCTCCTGCGCGATCTCCAGCTCCCGGATCACGCTGCGCCACAATCGCGGTCGCCGCCCCGCCCAGCGCACCCGCACCCCCATCTCGTGCATTTCGTCGCGGCGGCGCCGGATCACATCCCGGTTGAATCCCATGAGGAACCGCACCTCCTCGGGGCTGCGCCGCCAGTTCTCGGTGGAGAACGCGTACGCCGACAACCACTGGACGCCGATCTCGATACAACCCTCGACGGTGTCCATGAGCACGGCCTCGCCTTTTTCGTGCCCCGCGGTCCGCGGCAACCCGCGCTCCTGCGCCCACCGGCCGTTCCCGTCCATCACCAGCGCCACATGCCGCGGCACCAGTTCCCGCGGGATCTCCGGCGGCCGCGCCCCGGAGGGATGCGGCGCCGGCGGGCGGACTGTACGGGTACCGGCGGACACGTCCGAACCGGCAGAGTCACGACGCAGGATCACGCTGAAAAGGGTAGCTGTGCCGGTTTGCGGCGCCTCCGGCGCCGCAGGTTTCGGCCGGACGCTATGGGAGGCTGCGTTCGATCAGCGGGAGGGTGCGCAGTTCGCGTTCGAGGTGCCATTGCAGGTGGGCGGCGATCAGGCCACTGGCCTGGCGGCGGGCCGATTCCGGGATCTGTGCGACCCGGTCCCAGCGGCCGTGGCGCAGGGCCAGCAGATGGTCGAAGACCGCGGGGGCCGGGGTGGCGGCGCCGGGCGGGCGGCAGTGCACACAGACCGCGCCACCGGCGCCGATATGGAACGCGCGGTGCGGGCCGGGGGTGGCGCAGCGGGCACATTCGTCGACGGCGGGGGCCCAGCCGGCGTAGTCCATGGCCCGCAGCAGGAAGGCGTCCAGGACGAGTTCGTGCGGGCGTTCCCCCGCGGCGATGGCGCGCAGCGCGCCCGCGGTGAGCGTATGCAGCCGCGGGACGGGAGCGCGTTCCTCACCGGCCAGGCGTTCGGCGGTTTCGAGAACCGCGCAGGCGGTGGTGTAGCGGCCGTAATCGGCGACGATGGCGGTCGCGAACGCCTCCACGGTGTGCACCTGGGTCACGGTGTCGAGGTTGCGGCCGGGGTACAGCTGGATATCGACGTAGGCGAACGGCTCCAGCCGCGCACCGAACTTCGACTTCGTCCGCCGCACCCCCTTCGCCACGGCCCGCACCACCCCGTACTGCCTGGTCAGCAGCGTGACAATGCGATCGGCTTCGCCCAGCTTGTGCTGGCGCAGCACGACGGCATGGTCCCGGTACAACTGCACGGGCTCAGTCTATTGGCGGCGGGTGCGTACCAGGAGACCGGCCACATGCGCACACGCCGCCGTCCGCGCGCCCGCGGCGTCACCGGAGCGGATCGCCGCGAGAATACGCTGGTGTTCGTCGACAGCGATCCGCCGGTTGTCGTCGTAGGTCCACATATCCGAGCGGTACAGGTGGGCCTGGCCGTCGAGCCGGGCGAGCGCCTCGCTCAGCGGTTTGTTGGCCGCTATCTCCCGGATCGCGGTATGGAAGTCCAGATCGAGGCGGGCATCGCGGCGTTGATCCGGCCGTTCGCCGAGCAGCGCCCGCTGGTCGGCGATCATGGCCGAGAGGTCCGCGATATGCTGCCTGGTCGCGTGCAGGGTGGCCTGATAGGCGGCGAGTCCGTCGAGTACCTCGCGCACCTCGAAGACCGCCCGGATCGTTTCGTCGTCGACGGTATCGACCTTGGCCCCCGCATTGCGGGTGTAGACCGCGATACCTTCGTTGATCAGCTGCTGTACCGCTTCGCGTACCGGTGTCCGGCTGACGTTGAGTTTCGCGGCGAGTGCGGGCACGCTCAACGGCGTACCCGGTGCCAGTTCACCGGCGAAGATCTGCTCCCGCAGGGTGGCGTGGACCGATTCGGTGAGCAACGCGCGCTCGGTCGTGGTCATCTGTCTTTCTCTGCTGGTCTCGGCCACGCCTCACGCTAGCGCGCGGGCGGGCCGGGAGTCGGATGGTGGGCCGGGCGGGCGCCGGAGCGGCTACTTCTTTCCGGCAGAGGTGTGCCACCCGCCGATCAGCGCTTTGGAGACGGCGCCGAACAGCATGAACACGGCGACGCCGAACAGTGAGGCGAGCACGATCGCGGCGAACAGATCCTCCGATTGCAGGCGGCTGCGATAGACGTCGAGCAGCGTGCCGATACCCGGCTCACCCTTGGCGAAGAACATATCGCCGATGATCGCGCCGACCACGACCAGCCCGGCGGCCGTGCGGATTCCGGTGAGGATCGCGGGCAGGGCGGCGGGGAGTTCGAGTTTGATCAGCCGGTCCCATCCGGAAGCGCGGCCGAGGGTGAACAGTTCGTGCTGGCCGCGGTCCACCGACTGCAAGCCGAACAGCGTGTTGGTGATGATCGGGAAGGCGGCGATGATCACGCACACCAGAGTGCGGGCGGCCGTGCCGTAGCCGAACCACAACCCGATCAGCGGAACGATCGCCAGGATGGGGATCACCTGGATGACCACCGCGTACGGATAGATGGCCCGTTCCAGCCACCGGGCACGGCTCATCAGCGTGCCGACGGCGACTCCGAGGACCGCGGCCAGCACGAACCCGATGGCGGCGATCCGCGCCGTGACGGCGAGCGCTTCGAGCATAGGCACCACATGCGCTCGGTCGAGCAGTGATTCGGTGAGCACCCGGTGTGGCGCCGGGAGCAGGAATCGGCGTTCCGGCGCGAGCACCAGGTAGGTCACCGCATACCACGCGGCCAGGGCGGCGCCGAACGAAGCGAACGGTATCCCACCTGTTCGCAACGCGGCACGCAGCAGGCGCGCGGTGCGCCCGGGCCGGGTCGCGGCGGGGGCGGTGGTCGCGGTACAGGCGGGATGCCCGGTCACCATGGCGACGGTCATCGGGTACCTCCGTGCAGAGAAGCG
Source organism: Nocardia sp. CA-290969 (assembly GCF_050936135.1). NCBI lineage: Bacteria > Bacillati > Actinomycetota > Actinomycetes > Mycobacteriales > Nocardiaceae > Nocardia > Nocardia sp. CA-290969. Next base: position 5,032,386 of record NZ_JBNJNJ010000001.1, read on the forward strand.
GACAGCCGGGCGACGTAGCCGGTGAAGCAAGGGTCGTAGCGGAGTTCCGGTTCGCGTGGATAGGGGAAGTCGATATCGACGACGTCGGCGATCCGGCCCGGGCGCGGGGTCAGCACCACGACCCGGTTCGCGAGGAACACCGCCTCGGAGACGGAGTGGGTGATGAACATGGCGGTGAATTTCCGGTCGGTGTAGAGCCGCTGGAGTTCGACCTGCATATCCAGCCGGGTCATCTCGTCCAGTGCGCCGAACGGTTCGTCGAGCAGCATCACCTCGGGCGCCAGGGTGAGGGCACGGGCGAGCGAGGCGCGCATCTTCATACCGCCGGAGAGGGTGTGCGGCAGCTGTTCGGCGAATTCGCCGAGCCCGACAGCCCGGAGGGCGGCCGCGGCGCGGGACCGGCGGGCAGCCTTGCCGAGGTGGGCGAGTTCCACCGACAGCTCGACATTGCGACGGACGGAACGCCAGGGCAGCAGGGTCGGCTCCTGGAATATGAAGCCGATGGATTCGGTGGCGACGGCCACCGAGCCGCTCGACGGTCGGTCGAGTCCGGCCGCCATCCGCAGCAGCGTGGATTTCCCGCAGCCGGACGGCCCCACCACGGCGACGAAATCACCGTGCCGGATCCGCAGGTCGATACCGTCCAGGGCGGTGGTGCCGGTCTCGAATCGCTTGCTCACCTGGTCGAACGACACGGCGGTGTCGTTGGTCGGTGTTCGTGCGTCGCTGTCGGGCAGTGTGTTCGCGAGTCCCATCGCCAGCCTCCGGACTATTGCATGCAAAGAATGCTCTTCTACTGTGTTTAATATCGTGAATTGCATGTATGTCGCTTCGATTGCCGCGGGTTACGACGACATCACAATTGCCACCCTGAAATGCATTGAGATGTAGACAAACGAGCGATTAACAGACTCGAAACGTGACAGACATTGCATGTAATCACTGCCAATGGAGAGTAGGCGGCGTTCGCCGGTGACCACAGCGCCGGCCTTCCCGCCCGCGGGTCCCCCGCGGCGGCCGATCTCCCGGCAGCATCTGCCGCATTCCGCTTCGAGGAGACCTGTGACGATATCGACTACGCGCCGACTCCGGGCGGCCGTCTCGGCTCTGGTCCTTGCCGCTGTCTCGCTGACCGCCTGCACCGGCGGTGGTTCCGGGTCCGCCGCTGTCGCGCTGGAGCCCGCCGCCGAACCGCAACGGCTGGCCGGAGTCTGCCCGGACAACGTGGTGGTCCAGCTGCAATGGCAGCCCCAGTCGGATATGGGCGCGCTGTTCCAGATGCTCGGCCCCGGCTCCACCGTCGACACCGAGGCGCGCTCGGTCACCGGCCCGCTGGTCGCCGGCGGTAAGGACACCGGTGTCGAGCTGACTCTGCGGGCGGGCGGCCCCGCGATCGGATTCCAATCGGTGTCCTCCCAGCTGTACGTGGACGACGGAATCCATCTGGGCATCATGCACGGTGATCAGCTGATCGCCGCCGCGGGCGATCAGCCGGTCACCGGAGTGACTCCGCTGCTGAAATACAGTCCGGCCATTCTCATGTGGGATCCGGCCAGCCATCCGGAGTGGCGCACCATCGCCGATATCGGCAGATCCGATGCCACCGTGGTGGTGTCGAAGGAACAGATCTTTCCGCAGTGGCTGGTGAGCCGCGGGTTGCTCGACCGGTCCCAGCTCGACACCACCTATGACGGTGCGCCGGCGCGGTTCGTCGGCGATCCGACGATCGCCCAGCAGGGATTCGCCAATTCCGAGCCGTACTCGTACGAAGAGGACACCCCGGCCTGGAACAAACCGGTCGCCTACCAACTGGTCAAAGACGTCGGGTTCGAGATCTACGCCTCGAACGTGGTGGTACGCAAGGACAAACTCGAGGCGATGGCGCCGTGCCTGAGCAAACTGGTGCCGATCATCCAGCAATCCGGTGTCGACTATCTCGCCGATCCGGAGCCGGCCAACACCACCATCGTCGATGTGATCGCCGGCGATGTCGCGTATACGCCCTATACCGCGGGTGAGGCCGCGGCCGGCGCGGCGCTCTTGGCCGAGAACGGCCTGCTCGCCGCCGAAGCCGACGGTTCGTTCGGTACCTACGACCCGGCCCGCACCCAGCGCACGATCGACGATCTGGCGCCGGTACTCGCGGCGGGCGGCGCGAAACTGCCGCCCGGTCTCACCGGTGAGCAGCTGTTCACCGGCCGTTTCACCGATCCCGCCATCGGTATCCGGTGACCCGTCCCGTGCCCCACTTCGAAGGAGATTCGATGACCCACAGCCTGACCGAGCTACAGCGCGAAACCCGGATGGGCGCGCTGGGTACCGAAACCGCCGATCGCGAGATCCGGCGGATCAGCCTCGCGGATTTCGACACCCGTCGCGCCGAGATCACCGAGCAATTGTGGTCGGCGGCCACCGATATCGGTTTCTTTCAGGTGATCGATCACGGGATCGATCTGGCTTCGGTGCGCGCCGCGTTCGCCGCCGCGGAGGAGTTCTTCGCTTTGCCCACCGATGTCAAGGCGAAGTACCCGTTGAAGAAGGGTTTCAATTCCGGCTGGGAATCGCTGACCCAGGTCCGGCCGTCGATCGGGACCCCGGACCAGAAGGAATCGTTCCAGGTCACCCGCCCGCATATGGACGATCTGTGGCCGAGCGAGGCGGAACTGCCCGGTTTCCGCGAGACCGCCCTGGCCTTCGAGGCGGCGTGCTGGGAGCTGGCCATGCGACTGCTGTCCTGCTTCGCGGACAAACTGGGATTCCCCCGCGATTTCTTCACCCGGGCCCACGACCCGTCGGCGGTGAGTTATCAGAGCACCCTGCGTATGCTGCACTACTTCGCCGTGCCGGACGAACCGCAGGCGGGCGCTCGCACCTGGCGGGCCGGTGCCCATACCGATTTCGACTGCCTGACCCTGCTGTTCCAGCGGGCCGGCCAGGGCGGGCTGCAGGTATGCCCGGGCCGGGAGATGGACAGCCAGCGCTGGACCCCCATCGAACCGGCCGACGAGGTGATCACCTGCAATATCGGCGACATGCTCATGCGGTGGAGCGACGACCGGCTGCCGTCGAACTTCCACCGGGTGAAAAATCCCGGGCCGGACGATTTCCGCGGCGCCCGGTACAGCCTGGCGTTCTTCGCGCAGGCGAACCGCGAGGTCGTCATCGCGGGACCCGCCGGCAAGTATCCGCCGATCAGCGCCGAGGACTACCTCTACCAGCGGGTGAACGCCAACTTCGAGACCGCGGCCGGGGAGCGGTCATGAGGGGCGTATGGCGCGCGCTGCTGCGGGGCTATCCGGTCTACGTGTGCCTGCCCTACCACCCCGCCTGCTGACCTCCAGGAGTGTCCGAATGATCAAGGCCGTCAACGGCGTCACCGTGTACTCCGGTGGTGGCTGGCTGCCGAATCGGGATGTGCTGATCGAGGCGGGCACCGTCACCGCGATCGAACCGGGCGGCGCCGGCCGGTCCGCCGCGGAGCAGATCGACGGCACCGGGGCGTATCTCGTTCCCGGGTTCGTCAATACCCACACCCATCTCCAGCAGTCGCTGATGCGCGGGATCGCCGAGGGCACACCGCTGCTGGAATGGCTGCTCGCCGTCGGCGCCGAATCGGTGGCGGTCACCCCGGAGCGGGCCTATACCGCGACGGTCGCCGCCGCGCTCGAGGCACTGCGCAGCGGGACGACCGCACTGGTCGAGCATATGTGGCCGCATCCGTCCACCGAGGTGCACGATGCGGTGCTACGCGGACTGCGCGACAGCGGGATCCGCGCCGTGCTGGGCCGGGGTATCGCCGACCGGCCCGACCCCACCCGCCGCTGGGGTTTCGAACCGCGGCTCATCCAGCCGCGGGAGGAGGTACTGGAGCACACGGAGCAGTTGATCGAAGACACTGCCGGCTCACGGATTTCGATCGGGTTGGCGGTGCCGAACCCGCGGTCGGTGACCCCGGCCGGTATGGCGGCGATCGGCGACTTCGCCCGGCAGCGCGATCTCACGGTATCGATCCATCTGCTGGAAACCCGGACCGACGATCTGATGTGCCGGGAGCACGTGGGGATGGGCGCGGTCGAATACCTCGACACGCACGATTTCCTCTGGGATCGGGTGATCGCCGTGCACTGTGTCGAACTCGATGCCGCCGGCCGGGAGACCCTCGCGGCGCGGGGTGTCGCGGTCTCCTACAACCCGGTGAGCAATATGCGCCTCGGTAGCGGCGTGGCGGCGGTACCCGACTGGCTCGACGCGGGGCTCGCGGTCGGGCTCGGCGTCGACGGCGCCGCCAGCAACGACACCCAGGACATGCTGGAATCGCTGCGCATCGGCGCCTACGTCCAGCGCGCGGTGCGGCAGCGGGCGGATCTGCTGGGGTTCGGCGCGATGCTGGATATGGCCGCGGGCGGGGCGAACTCGGCGCTCGGCCTGGCGCCGAGCGCGGGCGGGGTCGCGGTGGGCGACCGCGCGGATCTCACGCTGATCCGCTTCGACCGCGACTTCGCGACCCTGCCCGTCCGCGATCCCGGCGCGGCGCTGCTCACGACCGGCACCAGCCGCGTCATCGACACCGTCCTCGTCGACGGCGAGGTGGTGCTCCGGGACGGGCACAGCACCCGGATCGATGAACACGAGCTGATCCGTACCCTGTCGGAGCTGAACGCGTCATGACCGCGCCGGCCCTGCACACGTTCAATGCTCTCGACCCGGAGGTGGCGCTGACCACCCTGCTGCGGATCTGCGAGTCTCCGGTATGGGCCCGCGCGCTGGTGGCGGCCCGGCCGTATCCGGCACCGGCCGCCTTGCTCGAACGGGCCGACCGGGAACTGGAAGCCCTCTCCGGCGCCGAGTTCGCCCGGGCGCTGGCCGGCCACCCGCGCATCGGCGACCGCACCGGCGGTGCGATGTCGCGGCGGGAACAATCCGGGCTCGCGCACGCCGACAGCGCCACCCGTACCGAACTGCGGCGGCTGAACGAGCGCTACGAACAGCGCCACGGCCAGGTGTATCTGGTCGACGCGGCCGGGCGGTCGGCGACGGAACTGCTCGCGATCCTGACCGCCCGCATCGACAACGACACCGCCACCGAACACGCCATCGCCCGCCGGGAACTCGGCGCCATCAACCGGAAACGCTTGTTTGCGCTGCTCACCGGCGAGAACGCACCCGACCTCCGAGGAGCCGACCGATCATGACCACACTATCCGGAGCCATCGAGCTCGGCCCGCATCAGTACGGGAAATCGGAGAACCGGATCGTCCGCATCTACCGCGACACCGCCCGGCACGAGATCCGTGATATCACCGTATCGACCTCGCTACGTGGCGATTTCGCCGCTGCGTACCTGCAGGGGGATCAGTCCGCCGTCCTGCCGACCGACAGCCAGAAGAACACCGCGTACGCGTTCGCCAAACAGCACGGTCTCGCCGCTATCGAGGACTACGGACTGTATCTGGCACGTCATTTCACCGGCACCGTCGCCCCGGTGCGCAGCGCACGCATCGATATCGAGGAGTACGGCTGGCAGCGCGCCGCGGTCGAGGGCTGCGAGCACGACCACACCTGGATCCGGCGGGGGCAGGAGGTGCGGACCGCGGCGGTCACCGTCGCGGGCACCGGAACACAGCAGCAGGCGTGGGTGGTCGCGGGGATGAAGGAGCTGACGCTGCTGAAATCGACCGGCTCCGAGTTCGCGGGATTCCTGGTGGACGAATTCACCACGCTGGCCCCCACCCAGGACCGGATTCTGGCCACCGCACTGAACGCCGAATGGCGGTACGCGACGACCGAGGCCGACTGGGAGGCCACCTACGCCGGAGTGAAGCGGCTGTTCATCGACCGGTTCGCGCAGGTGCACTCCAAGGCGCTGCAGCAGACACTGTTCGAAATGGGTAGAGCGGTGCTCACGGCCTATCCGGCGATCGCCGAGGTACGGCTGTCGGCGCCGAACAAACACCACTTCGACTACGACCTGGACCGATTCGGCATCGCCAACCACAACGAGGTGTTCATCGCCGCCGACCGCCCCTACGGCCTGATCGAGGCAACGGTGCAGCGAGCCGACGCCCCGGACGCCGGACCGGCCTGGACGAGGGGCCCGGCGTGAGCGAGTCAGGCCCGGAGGCGGCAGCGCAGCGTCACCACGCAGGGCCCTCGCTCACGCCCGAAAAACACAGCGTGAGCGAGTCAGGCCCGGAGGCGGCAGCGCAGCGTCACCACGCAGGGCCTGCCGGCGGCGGGGGTTCAACCGTCAGCACACATGTTCTCGACGCCGTGGCGGGTCGGCCCGGGCCCGGGATCGTGGTAGGGCTGACCGACGCCCGCGGTGTCGTGCTGGCAACCGCGACCACCGACGGCGACGGTCGCACCGGGTTGTCGCCCGCACAGCCGCTGGCGCCGGGCGTATACCGGCTGGTCTTCGCGACGGGGGCCTACTTCCACAGCCGCGGTCAAGAGAGCTTCTTCCCCGAAGTGGTGATCACCTTCGAAGCGGCCGAGGGGCATACGCATATTCCGATGTTGTTGTCGCCGTTCGCGTATTCGACCTATCGAGGGAGTTGATCGGCTGTGCCCGCACCCATCGCCGGCTCCGGCACGCATCCGGTATCCGGTTGCCGGTCCACCGGGTCTCTCGGTGATCGCGCACTCCATCGGATCGATGCCGTGCTGGAACCGGTCGACGCGATGCTCGCGGACCGGTATCCGGAGCACCGCACCGACAGCCAGCCTGTGCACACCGTGTATGTCGGTGCGGCTACCGCAACTCCGGAGACCCCGCGAGTGTGGGGCGAGGCGGCGCTGTCGATCCTGACCGCGCATCGGGAAAGCCTCCGGCAGTGGTCCAACGGTACGACCGTCGCCGCGGTGCAGCGGACACTGGCGCACCGGCCGATCATGGATCTGCGGATCGATTTCGAGGACGGCTACGGGTGGCGGCCCGACAGCGTCGAGGACCGGCACGCACGGGCGGCCGGGCACACCCTGCGAACGCTGGGGCCGGCCCGGCCGGATGTCTGCGGCATCCGGGTGAAAGGCCTTGCCGCGGCCGAGCGGCGGCGGGCCGTGCGCACCCTGGAATTGGTGCTGGATGCCGCAGGCGGGGTGCCGCCCGGTTTCGTGTTCACGGTGCCGAAGTTGCGTGCCGCCGAGCAGGTTCCGGCGGTCGTGGCCCTGTGCGAGGAGTTCGAGCGCGGACACGGTCTCGCGCCGCGTGCGCTGCGGTTCGAACTGCAGATCGAGAGCCCACAGGCGATCATCGGCGCCGACGGGACGGTAACGGTGGCGCGGGCGCTCGCCCTGGCCGATGGGCGCTGCGCCGGATTGCATTACGGCACTTACGACTACAGCGCCGCCTGCGGTATCGCCGCGCCGCATCAATCCCTGGAGCATCCGGTCGCCGATCACGCCAAGGCGGTCATGCTCGTCGCCGCCGCGCAGACCGGGATCCCGGTGTGCGACGGATCGACCCAGATCGTGCCGGAGGGGTCGCCCGACCGGGTGCGGGCGGCGCTCGACCATCATTTCCGGCTGGTCGGCCGGTCGCTGGAACGGGGTTTCTACCAGGGCTGGGATATGCACCCCGGGCATCTGGTCACCCGCTGGGCGGCCACCTTCCATTTCTACCGCGCCGCGCTGGCGGTGGCGGGTCCCCGTATCCAGTCCTACCTGGATCGACGCGGCGGCGGCGTGCTCGACGAACCGGCGACCGCCCAGGCGCTGGCGGCCTGCGTCCTCCGTGGCTCGGCGTGCGGCGCTTTCACCGAGACCGAACTGCGGCGGCACGCACCCGGCTGTTCGGCAACGGTCCTGAACGCCCTCGCCGACCGCACCTATGACATCGAGGAGTGAACACCGTATGCCGACCTCTCGTTCCGCCGAGCCCGGTCTCGACCCGGCCGGTGCTGCCGCTGCACCGGCAGTTACCGAACCCCCGCAGGCCACCGATTTCACCGCGCTGCCCGATCTCGCCGTACGCACCCTCGGCGGTGCCGTCATCTGGGCGACGGACGAAACCTTCGCCGAAAAAGAGAATCTGATCAGCCCGGGCGACCCCGGCCATCGGCGGGCCACCTTCGGGCACAAAGGGCAGGTCTACGACGGCTGGGAGACGCGCCGGCGCCGGACGCCCGGCGTGGACGAAGCCGTCGTGCGGCTCGGGGTGCCCGGCATCGTGCGGGGTGTCGTCGTGGATACCGCCTGGTTCACCGGGAATTTCCCGCCGGAGGTGGCGGTGGCGGCCGCCGCGGTCGAGGGCTACCCCGATCCCGCCGAACTCGCGGCCGGGGCGGACTGGCACACCCTCGTACCGCGCAGCCCCGTCACCGGCGACAGCCGGACATCGTTCATCGTCGATTCCGAACGACGCTGGACGCATGTGAAACTCACCCTCTACCCCGACGGTGGCGTGGCGCGGCTACGCGTGCACGGTGAAGGCCGGCCCGACCCGCAATGGCTCGACGCCACCGGTATCGATCTGGCCGCGGTGGAAAACGGTGCGCTGGTGACCGGCTGCTCGAATATGTTCTACGGCGCGCCACACCAGTTGCTGTATCCCGGACCGGCCCGGGTGATGGGCGAGGGCTGGGAGACCGCACGCCGCCGCGACGACGGTAACGACTGGGTCCGGGTGCGGCTGGCCGGTGCGGGCCTGGTGCGCATGATCGAACTCGATACCTCCTGCTTCCTCGGTAACGCACCCGGCGCCGCGCGCCTGCGCGGGCGTGACGGTACGGGCGCGTGGCGGGACCTGCTGCCCCGCACGGTCCTTCGCCCCGATACCCGGCACCGGTTCCTCGTCCACGATCCCGGGCCTGTCACCGAGGTGCGCCTCGACATCTACCCGGACGGCGGTATGGCGCGGCTGCGCGTCCTCGGCACCCTCACTCCGGCGGGCCGGGCCGGCCTGGGAACGGAGTAGGCGATGACCTATCCACGGGATATGGTCGGCTACGGCCCGCAACCGCCGGACCCGCAGTGGCCCGGCGGCGCCCGGATCGCGGTGCAGTTCGTGCTGAACTACGAGGAGGGCGCGGAAAGCTGTGTACTGGACGGCGATCCGTACTCGGAAACCTTCCTGTCGGAGATGACGCCCGCCACGGCGTTCCCGGACCGGCATATGAGCATGGAATCGCTCTACGAGTACGGTTCCCGCGCCGGTGTGTGGCGGGTCCTGCGGGTGTTCGAACGGCGCGGCCTGCCGCTGACCGTCTTTGCCGTCGCCCGCGCGCTACAGCGCAATCCCGAGGCGGCCGCGGCCTTCCTCGCCGCCGGTCACGAAATCGCCTGCCACGGTTTGCGCTGGCTGTCCTATCAGGACACACCGCGCGAAGTGGAACGAGCGCATATGGCCGAGGCGGTGCGAGTATTGCGTGAGCTCACGGGTGTGGCGCCGCGCGGCTGGTACACCGGCCGGGATTCGCCCAATACCCGGGCGCTCGTGGTCGAACACGGCGGTTTCGGCTACGACTCCGATTCGTACGCCGATGATCTGCCGTACTGGGTGACGGTCCCGGTCGCCGGCACCACGGTCGATCACCTGGTCGTCCCGTACACCCTCGACACCAACGATATGCGCTTCGCCTCCCCGGCGGGTTTCCCCAGCGGCGACCAGTTCTTCGCCCATCTGCGGGACGCGTTCGATGTGCTGTACCACGAGGGCGCCGCGGGCCGGCCGAAAATGCTGTCGGTGGGCCTGCACTGCCGGCTCGCCGGCCGCCCCGCCCGCATCGCCGCCCTGGAACGATTCCTCGACCACATCCAGGTGCACGACGGGGTGTGGATCGCCCGGCGGATCGAGATCGCCGACCACTGGCGAGCCGTCCACCCCGCCCGCGCGTGCGCGCTGGAACGGCCGAGGGGTGTCGCACCTCGCCGCTGATTCGCCCGCGGCATCGGGAGCATGTCCGGACGATCGCCGAAAGCATGTGGCGGGGCCGTGCCCACACCGGCAGGACTCGGGTCCTGCCGCTCCAGCCCGGCCTCAGCCGAGCCGGACCGGGAAAGCCGCTGGATCGTTCTGAGTCAGCACGGGAAGGTTGCCGTGCTCGCCCAGCGGGATCTCGGCGCGCAGATTCGGGAAACGATCGAAAAGAGCGGGTAGTGCGATGGCGGCTTCCAGGCGGGCCAGGGCGGCGCCGGGGCAGATATGGGGACCGTAACCGAAGGAGATATTGCGGTTCGCGGTGGAGCGGGTGATATCGAAGGTGTCGGCGTCGTCGCCGTGCACCCCGCGGTCGCGGCCGATGGCGCGATACGACATGACCACGCCGTCGCCCTTTTCGATGGTGAGATCGTCGACGGTGATGTCCTCGGTGGCGAACCGCATCAGCAGATGGATCACAGGGCCGTCCCAGCGCAGAGTCTCCTCGATCGCCTCCTCCCAGGTGCGGTCCCCGCCCCGGATCGCGGCGAGCTGTTCCGGATGCCCGAGCAACGCGCGGGTGGTCATGATGATCAGGCTCACCGTGGTTTCGTGGCCTGCGGCGACCAGCGCCTTGAGATTGCCGTGCACCTCTTCCTCGGTGAGCGGTGTTTCGCCTTCGGCCACATCGTGGATGAAATCGGAGGTGAGATCGTCGGCCGGGTGCGCGGTCTTCTCCCGGATGAGCCCGGTGTAGTAGTCGTCGAGTTCGGCGAAGATCCGCATCCGCTCGTCGTGCGGGGTGAGCAGCGAGAAGAACTTCTTGTAGGCCTCCAGCAGGTAGGTGTGGTCGGTGCGCGGCACCCCCATCAGTTCACTGACCACCCGCATCGGCAGCGGATAGGCGAAGACCTGCTTCAGGTCCACCACACCGTCCCCGGCACCGGCCTTCGCCAGCTCGTCGAGGAGTTCGGCGGTGAACTGTTCGATCTTGGGCCGCAACGCGCCCAGGCGGCGCGGCGCCAGCGCGCGCGTGGTCTTGATCCGCAGCCGGCGGTGTTCGGCGCCGTCGACGGTGAACATGGACCGGCCGGCGTCGAGCATGCCGATCAGCGGCCATTCGTGGGTCACCGCGCCGGACTGCCACAGATTCCACCGGGTGTGGTCCTTGACCAGACGCGTGTCGGTGAGCAGCTGCCGGGCCAGGTTGTGCCGGGTGACGGTCCACGCCGGGGCACCCAGCAACTCGATCTTCGCCAGCGCGGGGCCCTCGCACAGGGTGCGGGTCTCGCCCGCGAGATCGGCGACCATGGGGTCGATGGTCAGGGTCGCGGTATGCGGGCATTGCTGGCTCACGAGCCACCTCCAACGGCGGGGACAGGAGTGAAACGAACTGGCAGAGAAGTGAACCCGCGCAGGAACGGCGAGGGGCGGCGGGCCAGGGCTCCGGCGGGAACCGACAGGTCCAGATCGGGTAGCCGGTCGAGCAGGACCTCGATCCCGGTGCGCGCGATGATCTCGGCGATCTGCTGGGCCGGATAGGGGCAGCGGTATTCGCCGTGGCCGAACGCGAAATGCGCGGCGTTCCCGGAATGCGCCGGATCGGCGCCGGTGCCGGTGTATTGGCGGATATGCGGGTCGGAATTGGCGGCGGCCAGACCCAGCAGCACCATATCGCCGCGGCGCACCAGCGCCTCGCCGAGGCGGGTATCGCGGGCGACCCAGCGCCCGGCCAGGATCTGGGTCGGCGTATCTTCCCACAGCACTTCGGTCATGGCCTGCCCGATACTGTGCCGGGCGGCGCCGAACGCCGCGGCGAACCGGTCGTCGACCAGCATGAGCCGGATCGAATTGCCGATCCAGTCGGCGGTCGGCAGATGTCCGGCCGCCATCACCGACTGCATGTTCAGCACGTATTCCTCGTCGGCGAACGGCGCGGGATCGGCCAGCATCCGGGACACCAGATCCTGGCCGGGCCGTTGTCTCTTCTGCCCCAGCAACTGCTGCATGTACTCCACGAACCGCTGGTAGGCGGCCGGCGCCTCGGGGCCGCCATCGCAGAGCACCTGCATGGTCTGCGCCAGGTACGGTCCGTCGGATTCGGGCACGCCCATGATCCACGCCAGCGTCAGCACGGGCAGCAGTTCGGCGAATTCGGTGATCACATCGGCGTGCCCGCGTCCGCAGAACCGGTCGATCAGACCGTCGGCGAGTTGTTCGCAGGCGCTGCGCAGCGCGAACGGGTCCACCGACTCCAGCGCGGGCTCCACCAGCGCCACATGCCGGGCGTGCGCGGCGCCGGCGGTGAAATAGATGCCCGGCTGCGGGCGGCCCACCATCGGCAGCAGCGGCCAGTCCGGCGGGATCGCCGGCCACTGGTTCCACAGGCCGGAATCCCGCGGGAACAGCAGGCCGTCCGTGGTCACCTGATGCAGTTCCCGGTAGCCGATCACCAGCCACGCCGGAATACCGCCGATGAGTTCGACCTCCACCACCGGGCCGTGCTCGGACCGCATCCGCGTGTAGAGCAGGGCGGGGTCGGTATGGAAACCGGGGCCGTCGAGCCGGACCGCCCCCGGTGACGCGACCGGGCAACCCGCCGCGGACGTGCCGGTGCCGTACTCCAGCGGGGTCATGGCCGCTCCCCCGCTCCGGCGGGCGGCGCCTGCCGCTCGATGAGGTGTTCGACGAGGCCGATCAGCACCTGTTTGCCCGACTCCCGGGAGCGGGCATCGCAGGTGAACAACGGCACCTGCGGGTCCAGATCGAGGGCGTCACGGACCTCGTCCAGCGGCGGCGGGATGGGCTCGAAAGAATTGCACGCCACCACGAACGGGGTGCCCTGGTATTCGAGCCGGTCGATGGCGTACCAGGAATCGCTGATCCGGCGCGGGTCCACCAGCACCACCGCGCCGAGCGTCCCGGTGAACAGCCGGTCCCACAGGAACCAGAATCGCTCCTGCCCCGGGGCACCGAACACGTACAGCACATATTCGTCGGACAGGGTGATCCGCCCGAAATCGAAGGCGACCGTGGTGGTGGATTTCCCGGCCACACCGGACAGATCGTCCACCCCGACACCGGCGTTGGTCATCACCGCCTCGGTGTCCAGCGGCTGGATCTCGCTCACCGAGCGGACCATGGTCGTCTTACCGACCCCGAACCCCCCGACGACAACGATTTTCAGGCCGTGCCGCACCGAACTCGACAGCGGCGCCCGGGCACGGGTGGGGCGGTCCTCATAGGCTACGGAGTCCAACTAGCACCTTCTCGAGCATGTCGATATCGAACGTGTCGCCGTGGGGCCCCGTGGCGAGTTCGGGGTGGCGCACGGTGACCTTGCCGGCGTGCAGCAGATCCGCGACCAGGACCGTCGCGATGCCGATCGGCAGCCGCAATTCGGCGGCGATCTCCACCACCGCGGTCGGCTGCCGGCACATGGTCAGGATGGCCACGTGTTCGCGCTGCATCGCCGGTGCGGGCGCGCATTCACTGACCACCAGGGTGACCGGGTCGAATTCGTCGGTGGTGGGGGCGGCGCGGCCGCCGGTGAGGGTGTAGAAGCGGTCGGGTTCGTCGTCGCGGCCGAGGCGGTTCACAACAGTCTCGCTCTGCTCCCCCGCGGCGGCGCGGACAGATACTCCCCGACCTGCTCGATCAGCGCCGCCATCTGCGCGCCGACGAGCCCCGCATCGGCGTCGTCATCGGCGAGCACCGCGATCTGGGCGCCCGCGCCGGCGCCGACGATGAAAAGGATCCCGCCGTAGAACTCGGTCATCGATTGGCGCACCCCACCGCGGCCGTTACCGAATTCCGCGGACGCGCTGCCCGCCAGCGCCTGTACGCCGGAGGCGATGGCGGCCAGCCGGTCGGCCTGATCCATGGTCAGGCCGGCGGTATGGCACATCTGGATCCCGTCCGCGGCCAGCAGTACCGCGTGCCGGGCACCGGCGGTTTCGCTCAGCAGCCGCTGTAGCAGCCAATCCAGTTGCGCTGGATCCGATGTCATCGTCATCGATCGTTCTCCCAGTCGGTGGTGATGGAATGACGGGACGAGCGCTCGGCGTCGTTGCCGGGCGACCGGATCGGCCCGCCGAAGGGCTGGGGGTCCTCGTCGGCCCGGCCGGTGACCGCGCGCTGGAACGCCCCCATCGCCGAAGCCGTCGACCGGTGTTTCGCGGTGGTGTCCTCCCGGGCGGAACCGTCGAAGGCGTCGAGGTCGGGTGTGGCGGGCAGCCCTTCGGGATGCGCGGCGGCCAGCGTGCTGCCGCGGCGCCGCTTCGGCAGCACGGTGGTGGTGGTCGCGGCCGTTTCCGCCGGAGCCACCGAGAATTGGCCCGAGGTGTACTGCGGGATCTGGTGCCGGCCCGAAACATAGTGGGGCTGGGTGTGATTACCGGAGCGGTACGGCGCGGCGGTATCCGGTTCGGCGGCGGGTGCGGTCAGGTACCGGGAGCCCGTATCGGTGAGGGCAGCGAACGGACCCGTATCCGAGGCGGTTCCGGCGGCCGGGAGCAGACCGGCCGGTGCGGCGGAATGCCCGGCGGGCAACGCCGGGGTGGCGGGCGGTTCGATACGGGCGGTGAGTTCGCGGGGGATCATCACCACGGCCGCGGTGCCGCCGATCGCCGACGGCCGGTAACTCACCGTGAGTCCGTGTTTGCGGGCGAGCCGCCCGACGACGGCCAGCCCGAACCGGGTGCCGTTCATCGAGGACAGCCCCTCGTCGCCTTCCGCACCGGATACCGTGGCCTGGGCTCGCCGCAGCGACGATTCGCTCATCACCAGCCCGCTGTCCTCGATGGTCACCACCACGCCCGCCGGGATCTCGGCCGCGTAGATATGTACCTCGGTGGTGGGCGGGGAGAACCGGCAGGCATTGTCGACCAGTTCGGACAGGGCGTGGATAACGCCCTCGGCGGCGTGCCCGGCGATCGCGATCTCGGCGATCGCCCGCATCCGCACCCGCTGGTAGCCGTTGACACGCCCGATGGCGGCGCGCAGCACCCGTTCCATCACAATGGGTTTTGCCCAGCGGCGGCCGGTGCGGGCCCCGCTGAGGATGGCGATACTGTCGGCGAGGCGGCCGGCCTGGGCGGTGGCGTGATCCAGTTTCAGCAGATCGGTGAGTACGGCCTGATCGGCGTAACGATGCTCCAGGTCCTGCAAGTCGGCCAGCATACTGGTGGTCATGGCCTGCATCCGGCCGGATGCGTTCGCCAAGGCCGCGATGGCCGCCGACCGGCGCCGCTCGCTGGCGGCGGCGGCCTCCTTCTCCACGGCGACGGCCTGTTCGGCGGCGGCCGCGCGAGCCCGGGTCTGCGCCAGCAGATCCGCCGTCGCCGCACCGCGCCGCTGTTCGGCCACGAACAGACCGCGCACGTACACCGCCGTGGTGACCGCGGTACAAGCGGCGACCACCGCGACCGAAACCCAGAGGGCCGTAAGCATTCGCTCGGCCGGCGCCACCGAGAGCATGGCACCGCCCACCAGGCCGACACCCACGGTCACCGAAATCGCCAGCGCCAGCGCCGGGGCAACCCAATGCCGCCGGCCGCCCGGTCCGGGCACACCCACCGGGCCCGCTGCCACCGATTCATACATAAGTCGGGTACACCCCCGCTCGCGCAAAGTCCTGCCGACTCAACGCCGAGCCCGCATACGGCACCCCATCGTGCCCGTTACCGAATCGTCGGATGAAAAGCGGTTTCGCACCGGCGAATTCGGGTACTGGGCCCGAAGCATATCGGCCTAGTCCAACCAGCGCCACTCGAGTAAGCCAACCCTCAGCTAACACTCAGTGTTTTTTTGCGGCGCCTGTGTTTTTGGTGCTGCCTCCGGCGGCACGGGTTTTGGCCCCCCTAAGTCCCTGCTGTCAGCACTCGACACTCGCGGCTGCGCCGCATCGCATCGAGCGCTGACAGCAGGGACGGGCCAAAACCTCCAAGGGCCTCGTAAGACTCGGCACCGCCGTGGTCGCCGTTCGGGTTCGGGGTTACGAAAGTTCGGGGGTCTCGTAAGACTCGGCGCCGCAGCGGGGGGCGCAGGGGCGGGCGGCTGTGACCGCTACGTCGCGCCTGCCCGCGAATCCGTTCGCTCGCGGCGCGGCGGGTGGGGCCGGCACCTCGCCCGTCGAACTCAGAAGCCGAGTTTGCCGAGTTGTTTGGGGTCGCGCTGCCAGTCCTTGGCGATTTTGACGTGCAGGTGCAGGTAGATGCGGGTGCCGAGGATGTGCTCGATCTGTTTGCGGGCGTTGGTCCCGACTTCCTTCAGCCGGGCACCCCCCTTGCCGATGATGATCGCCTTCTGGCTCGGCCGCTCCACATACAGCAGCGCGTGCACGTCGAGCATGTCTTCGCGTTCCTCGCGCGGCAGCACCTCTTCGATCACCACCGCCAGCGAATGCGGCAGCTCGTCGCGGACCCCCTCCAGCGCGGCCTCCCGGATGAGCTCGGCCATCAGGGTTTCCTCCGGCTCGTCGGTGAGTTCGCCGTCGGGATAGAACGCCGGGCCCGGCGGCATCTGCGAGGCGATCAGATCGACCAGCACCTCCACCTGTTCGCCCTTGACCGCGGAAACCGGGATCACCTCGCACTCCGGTCCGAGCAGTTCGGAAACGGCCAGCAGCTGTTTCGCGATCTGTTCCCGGCCGACCTTGTCGATCTTGGTGACCACCCCGAGCAGCGTCGTTTTCGGCGCCATCTGCCGCACCTGCTGCACGATCCACCGGTCCCCCGGCCCGATCTTCTCGTCCGCCGGAATACACAGCGCGATCACATCCACCTCGGAATAGGTGTCGCGCACGAGATCGTTGAGCCGCTGGCCGAGCAGCGTCCGCGGCCGGTGCAGGCCGGGCGTATCGACCAGGATCAGCTGGGTGTGCTCGCGGTGCACGATCCCGCGGATGGTGTGGCGGGTGGTCTGCGGCCGCGAACTGGTGATCGCGATCTTCGCGCCCACCAGCGCGTTCGTCAACGTCGATTTCCCGGTGTTCGGGCGGCCGACGAAACAGACGAAACCGGACCGGAACTCGCGATCGGCCGGTTCAGGCATCGCTGGCCTCATAACCCTCGGCGATATCGAACACCGCGCCCGAGGCGTCGGCGAAGATGATCCGGGCGCCCGCGGATACCTCACGCACCGCCGAAACCCCCGCGTCGGCGAACTTACCGCCGACCACCACCGCCGCCTCGAAACCCTCCGCACCGCTGGAGATCGCGGCGGCCACCGCCGACTGCAGCGCCGTCAGCCGCAGCGCCTGCAACCCCACCTCACCGGCGGCGTAGGTGCGGCCATCGGTATCGCGGATCGCCGCGCCCGCGGAGCCGCCGGTCCGCCCGAGCGCCCCCCGCGCCAGCACCAGCAGTTTGTTGTCCTCGGCGTCCAGTTCACTCATGGCCTGCTCCCTCGTCGTTGCGGGCGGACGGGCGATCCCGTTCCGTCGCCGCCTCGGTTTCTGTCGTCTGCTCCGGTGCCCGGGTCACCACCACGGTGTGCACCCGGACCCGGCCGCGGGCGTCCGCTCCGCCCTCACCGCGTAATTCGAGCCCGTGCGCGACGACTTCCGCACCGGGCAGCGGCACCCGGCCCAGTTCGTGCGCGAGCAATCCGCCGACGGTGTCCACTTCTTCCTCGTCGATCGGCAACCCGTACAGTTCGCGCAGGTCGGCGATCGGCAGCCGCGCCGACACCCGGTAGCGGCCGGGTTCCAGCTCCTCGATCGGCGGTGTCTCGTCGGTGTCGTATTCGTCGGCGATCTCGCCGACGATCTCCTCCAGCACATCCTCGATGGTCACCAGGCCGGCGATACCGCCGTACTCGTCCACCAGCAGAGCCATATGGTTGCGCCGGCGCTGCATTTCGTCGAGCAGATCGTCGAGCGGTTTCGAATCGGGCATGAACACCGCGTCGCGCATCACCTCGCGCACCCGCACACTGCGCCCGCGATCGGCGTAGGGCACCAGATCCTTCAGATACACCACGCCGAGAATGTCGTCGACGTTCTCCCCGATCACCGGGATCCGGGAATGGCCGCTGCGCACCGCCAGCGACATCGCCTGCGCCACCGATTTATCGGCTTCGATCCACACCATTTCGGTGCGCGGCACCATCACCGCCCGGGCCGCGGTGTCGCCGAGTTCGAACACCGACTGGATCATCCGGCGCTCGTCGTCGGCCACCACGCCGCGTTCCCGGGCCATATCGACGACCTCGCGGAGTTCGATTTCGGAGGCGAACGGGCCGTTCCGGAATCCCTTACCCGGGGTGATCGCGTTGCCGAGCAGGATCAGCAACCGGCTCACCGGCCCCAGCAGGGCGCCGATGAACTGTAGCGGCAGCCCCGCGGCCAGCGCGATGGAATACGCGTGCTGGCGGCCCAGGGTGCGCGGGCCGACCCCGATCACCACATAGGAGACCAGCACCATGATCACGGCGGTCATCAACAGCGCCCACGCACTGCCGAAGAACCGGCTCAGCGCCGCGGCGAGCAGTACGGTCGCGGTGATCTCGCACAGAATGCGCAGGAGCACCATCAGGTTGACGTAGCGCGGCCGGTCGTCCACGATCCGGCTCAACCGCACGGCCCCGGGCCGGTCGCCGCGCGCCATATCGTCGAGGCGCGCCGGCGACAGGGTGTTCAGTGCCGAATCCACGGCGGCGAATACCCCGCCCACCGCAGCGAGCAACACAGCGAGCAGTAACAGGGTTATCTCGTTCACGCGGGGGCGTCACCCGGCCACGATCGGCCCTCTTCCGGCGCCACGAATCCCGTCTTCCCCAGTAGCCGCGCATCCCGTTCGGCCAGTTCGGCCCGCCGCTGCGCCTCGTGCAATTCCTCGTACCACTGTTCGAGCAACCGGCCCTGCAGGGCGAACATCTCTTTTTCCTCGGCCGGTTCGGCGTGGTCGTAGCCGAGCAGGTGCAGCACGCCGTGCACGGTGAGCAGGGCGAGTTCGTGGTCGAGCGAATGCCCGGCCTTGGCCGCCTGGTCGAGCGCGAACTCGGGGCACAGCACGATATCGCCGAGCATGGACGGCCCCGGCTCCGGACTGTCGGGCCGGCCGCCGGGTTCGAGTTCGTCCATCGGGAACGACATCACATCGGTGGGCCCCGGCAGATCCATCCACCGCATATGCAGATCGGCCATGGTGTCGAGATCGACCAGCACCATCGACAGTTCGGCGGCCGGGTGCACATCCATCCGGCCGATCACGAACCGGGCGACCCCGACCAGGTCTTCCTCGGGCACGTCCATACCCGACTCGTTGGCGATCTCGATACTCACCTGATCAGCCTAAAGGGTCGCGCCCGGCGCAGCCCATCCGACGCCCGCGGCGGCACCCGGACCGCCGTCGAGCAGGGCTCCGCTACCCGCGCGCGGCCCGGCCGGCCGCCCGCCGCTGCGCCCGGTTCCCGGACATATGCGGCGGCCCCACCGGCGGCCGCGTTTCGGCCTCGAACTTCTCGTAGGCGTCCACGATGTCCGACACCAGCCGGTGCCGCACCACATCACTGCTGGTGAGCTCCGCGAAATGAATATCCTCGATCCGGGTCAGGATCTCGCTGGCCGCCCGCAGCCCCGACCGCGCGCCGTGCGGCAGATCCACCTGGGTCACGTCCCCGGTAACCACGATCTTCGACCCGAATCCGAGCCGCGTCAGAAACATTTTCATTTGTTCCGCGGTCGTATTCTGCGCCTCGTCCAGAATGATGAACGAATCGTTCAGGGTACGACCACGCATATACGCCAGGGGCGCGACTTCGATAACTCCGGCGGCCATCAATTTCGGAATGGCTTCCGGGTCCATCATGTCGTGCAGGGCGTCGTAGAGCGGACGCAGATAGGGGTCGATCTTCTCGTTCAGGGTGCCCGGGAGGAAGCCCAGGCGTTCGCCCGCTTCCACCGCGGGACGGGTGAGGATTATGCGGTTGACCTGTTTGGTCTGCAGCGCCTGCACGGCTTTCGCCATCGCCAGATACGTTTTACCGGTACCGGCCGGACCGATTCCGAAAACGATCGTGTTCTCGTCGATCGCGTCGACATACCGTTTCTGGTTCAGAGTTTTCGGGCGGATCGTTTTCCCGCGGCGGGACAGAATATCCAGGCTCAGCACCTCGGCCGGGGATTCGGCACTGCCCTCGGTGAGCATGGACACCGTATGCCGGACCGCCTCGGGAGTGATGACCCGGTTCCGGCCGGTCAGGGCGACCAGTTGCTCGACCACCCGCTCGGCGAGCGCCACCTCGGCGGCGGGGCCGGTGAGGGTGACCAGATTGCCGCGGACATGGATATCGGCGGACAGCAGGTCTTCGAGTTCACGGAGGTTCTCGTCGGCCGAGCCGAGAAAGGGGAACACCGACTCCGGCGCGAGTTCGATACTGGAACGGACAGTGTGCGCCGCGGGCCCGGAGGCGCCGCTGTCGGCCGCGGAGGGATTCTGATCGCCGATATCGCCTTGTGATCGCACGTAGTGGCTATGGCCTGCTTTCCGGTCTCGACAGGCGCGGTGAGGCGCACTGTTTGCTCTGCTCGCGAACGGTATCGCTGCTTCCGAGTCTAACTCCCGGCCCCGACAGGTCCCACTGGAATTACGGCGGCCCATGCCCCGGTGACCGGGCCGAACCGTGCGTTCACCGGATCGTCACCAACGGGAGGTGAGCGCACCGAGCGCGCCCAGGGCCACCGTGGCCGCCGTGGAGGTCCGCAGCACCGTGGGTCCCAGCCGCACCGCGTCGGCGCCGGCAGCGGCCAGGGCATTGAGCTCCGCGTCGTCCAGGCCGCCCTCCGGGCCGACGATCAGCGTGATGGCCGGCGCCGTATCCCATGGCAGCCCGGTGAACGAGCCGCTGCCGGATTCGTGCAGGGCGGCGATCACCGCACCCTGCGCCTTCGCCGCCCGGACGGCATCGACCACCTCGGGGGTGCGGTGCAGCGCGGTCACCTCGGGGATATAGGCGCGGCGCGACTGCCGGGCCGCGCCGCGAGCGGCGGCCCGCCATTTCGCCACACCTTTGTCGGCTTTGGCCTCCCAGTTCGAGACACAGCGGGCGGCCTGCCAGGGCACGATCACATCGGCGCCGGCCTCGGTCATCAACTCGACCGCCAACTCCGAACGCTCGGATTTCGGCAGGGCCTGCACCACCGTCACCGCCGGGGAAGCCGGCGCGGCGCGACCGCGGTCGCGGACCAGTAGTTCTAGCTGATTCTTCTGCGCGGCAACGACTTCGGTCTCCGCGAGCAGCCCGCGGCCGTCGGAAAGGCTGATCGCCTCACCCACCCGGATCCGGCGCACCGTCGCCGCGTGCCGCCCCTCCGGGCCGTCGAGCACGGCGATACCGCCCGGCTCCGGGATCTCGTCGAGATAGAAGACGGTGGGCGCGGCCATCGGGTCAGCGTCCGCTGAACGAGGCCCGCAACCGCGCGAACAGGCCGCTGTTGTGCTCGGACTGCGCCGACATCACCTCGGCCTTGTCCCGGCTCCGCAGACCCTTGTACTTGCGCAGCAACTCGGTCTGCTTACTGTCGAGCTTGGTGGGCACGACGATATCCAGATGCGCCATCAGGTCGCCCCGCGCGCTGGAACGCAGCCGCGGCATCCCGTGCCCGCGCAGTACCGAGATCTCCCCGGGCTGGGTACCGGGCGCGATGGTGAGCTCGGTGGGACCGTCCATGATGGTGTCGATGACCACGGTGGTGCCGAGTGCGGCGTCCACCATGGGAACGCGGACGGTGCAGTGCAGATCGTCGCCGTCGCGGACGAACACGTCGTGCGGCTGTTCCACGATCTCGACGTACAGGTCACCGGCATGACCGCCGCCCGGGCCGACCTCGCCCTGCGCGGCCAGCCGCACCCGCATCCCGTTGGCCACACCCGCCGGGATCGGCGCCGCGATTTCGCGCCGGGCACGGACCCGGCCGTCACCACCGCATTTGTGGCAGGGGTCGGGGATGGTCTCGCCGGCCCCGCGGCAGGTCGGGCAGGGGCGGGAGGTGAGCACCTGGCCGAGGAACGAACGCTGCACCGACTGCACCTCACCGGCGCCGCCGCAGGTCTCGCAGCGCACCGGCTTGGAATTGCCGTTGGTGCCCGCGCCCTTGCAGAGGTCGCAGAGGATCGCGGTATCGACGGTGAGGTGCTTGGTCACCCCGACCGCGCATTCGGCCAGGCTGAGCCGGGTGCGTACCAGCGAATCGGCACCGGGCTGAACCCGGCCCCGGGCCTTGCGCGCGCCCCCACCGGCGCCGCCGCTCATCCCGCCGAAGAACGCCTCGAACACATCGCCGAGCCCGCCGAACCCGGCGCCGCTGAACCCGCCGGCGCCCGCGCCGGTCTCCAGCGGATCGCCGCCCATATCGACGATGCGCCGCTTCTCCGGGTCCGACAGCACCTCGTACGCCGCGGAGACCTCTTTGAACCGGGCCTGCGCGGCCTCGTCCGGGTTCACGTCGGGATGCAGTTCGCGAGCCAGCTTCCGGTACGCGCGTTTGAGCTCCTGGTCGGAGGCATCCCTGCCGACACCGAGCAGTCCGTAGTAATCCCGTGCCACTTGAGTTCTCTTAGTCCTTGGTCGCTGTCCACGGCTCCGGCCGCACCCGGCCGGCCGCGTGACTCCTGTTGTGGTGTAGCCGCCCGGCCGCCCGCAATGTTAGCCGGGTCGACTCAACTTTAAACCGGCCGAAGCCCCGAGCCTAACAGCGCCCGGGACAAGACCCACATTCCCGAACGAACCCGTTCGGTGGCGGTGCGAATCAACACATCCTCACCGTTCGGCGAGGACCTCGCCGATGTACCGGGCCACGGCGGCGACGGAGGCGATGGTGCCCGGGTAATCCATCCGGGTCGGCCCGAGTACGCCCATCCCGCCGAGGACCGCGCCCGCGGCACCGTAGCCGGTGGTGACGACCGAGGTCCCACGCATCTCCTCGACCTGGGTTTCCTCGCCGATCCGTACCGTCACCGTCCCCGGCTGCTGGGCGGCGGCCAGCAGTTTCAGGACCACCACCTGTTCCTCCAGTGCTTCCAGCACGTTGCGCAGCGAACCGTGCAGACCGAAATCCGCGGCATTGCGGGTCAGGTTCGCGGTGCCACCCAGCACCAAACGCTCCTCGGGGTGCTCGACCAGGGTTTCCACCAGCACCGTCGAGACCTTGATGAGCACATCGCGCAACTTCGGCGGCGCCTGTTCGGGAAGTTCGGCGACAGCGGCGGACGCGGAGGCGAGCCGTTTACCGTCCATCGCGGCGCCCAGCATGCCGCGTAGCGCGGCGAGGTCCTCGTCGTCGACCACGGTCCCGAGGTCTACGAGCCGCTGGTCGACCCGGCCCGTGTCGGTGATCACCACCAGCAGCAACCGCGCCGGGTTGAGCGCCACCACTTCGATATGACGCACCGTCGACGCGGAGACGGTGGGGTACTGGACGACCGCGACCTGGCGGGTGAGCTGGGCGAGCAGCCGGACCCCGCGGCGCAGCACATCGTCGAGGTCGACCCCCGATTCGAGGAACTGCATGATCGCCTTGCGTTCGGCCTGCGAAAGCGGTTTCACCTCGGCGATCCGGTCCACGAACTGCCGGTAGCCCTTGTCGGTGGGGATCCGCCCGGAGCTGGTGTGTGGCTGCGCGATATACCCCTCGGCCTCCAGGACCGCCATATCGTTACGCACGGTCGCACTGGAAACGCCCAGGTTGTGTCGTTCCACCAGGGTTTTCGAGCCGATGGGCTCCTTGGTGGCGACGTAGTCCGCGACGATCGCCCGCAGGACCTCGAACCGCCGATCCTCGGTGCTCGACATCGACCCCACCTCCTCGCTGTGCTGTACGCCGCCACTACCGGCCGGCGCACCGACTTCCTCGAACCCGGCCCGGACGCCGGGTTTCGCCACCCCAGTCTAGATCCGCAACCCCCGTCCTCCAGGGCGCAGACATCCGAAAAGGCGTGCTAACGTCCCCGGGACGACAGCAGAATCCAGCGCCCAGGGGGGAATTCGGTGTTCGACGACCCGTCGGCAACCGCCGCCGGCTTGGCCCAGTGGGCCGAGCAGATGCAACGCAAAACCCAGCGATTCCAGGTACTGCAGGACCGGCTCGCGCAGCTGTCGGTCACCGAGACCGCCGCCGACAACAGTGTCCAGGTCACCATCGACAGCAACGGGCTGCCGACCGATATCCGGTTCACCGACGGAATCCGGCGCAAGAGCCCCGCCACACTGTCCACCGAGGTGATGGCCTGTCTGTCTCGCGCCCGCGCCGCCCTGGTCTCCCGGGTTACCGCAACGGTCCACGACGTGGTCGGCGACGATCCGATCGGCGCGAACATCGTCGACCAGCTCGGCCGGCGCCTCGCTGATCCGGACCCGGTTCCGGACCCGGCTCGGCCGACGCAACCACCGGTCCCGTCCCCACCCCGGCCCGGGCCCTCGGTCCCGATATGGTCCGATCAGCCGCAACAAACACCTGTATGGAATCAACAACCGGCACCGCCGGCTCCCACATGGCAGGATCCGGCGCCGAACCGCACCGAACCCGCGCGACCCGCTCCCACGTGGCCCGAAGCCACACAACACGCCCCGGCACCGGCCACACCACAGCCGCCGCGGCAGGAGCCGGCCCCTCCACCACCCGCCGATCCGAAGTCGTTGATCCCCGACGACGAGGACCCGGAAGGCGAGTACTACCGCCGCGCCTCGTGGCTGGTGTGAGGCGGCGATGACAGACAATCCGGTTCCCATGCAGGTTGATCCCGAAGCCCTGCGCACCCATGCCACCGCTATCGATGGAATATCCGCACGGCTTGCCACAGCATTGCAGGCAGCGAACTACATTTCCGCCGCCGACGATGGCTACGGAGTGATTCCCAAACCCCTCGTGGACTGGCTTCTCGACAACAACCACACCTCCGCCGTGGAAGCGATCCGGAAGCTCACCGGCAAGGTGGCCGCGGTACCGCAGCAGCTGTCCGCCGACGCGGATTCGTTCGCCGGCGCCGACGACGCGGTCGCGCAGGCACTGCAGGGGTTACAGACGACCATCGCAGGGACCGAGGGGGGACAGTAAGTGTCCAATCCAGTGGGCCGATGGCTCAACGAGACACTGCCCGGTATGGGCGACGAGGCACCGCCCGAGGGCAACCCGCTGATCGCCGACGGCACGAACTTCCGTGAACAGTACTTCCAGGAGACGGCCTTCTTCTATTCCAATGTCGGCTTCGCCGGCGAGGATGGGCCCTGGGGAGTGCTGGAAGGCACACTGGCATTCGACGCCTGGAAGGTCGTTTCCGACTTCAACAAGCAAGAGTGGGTCGACACCGTCTTCGGCGCGATCAACGTCGGTGCCACCGTCTACGGGGCGTTCGGTGACCCGTTCGGTTTCGTCGGCGCCCAGATCGCCGGATGGATGCTCGATCATGTCGAGTACCTGCGCCGGACCTTCGACGCGCTCGCAGGTAATCCGGAGATGGTCGAAGCATATGCGCAGACCTGGACGAAGATCGCCGAAGAACTGACAGCGATCGGCGGCGACTGGCAGGCCGCCATCGACAAAGACCTCGGCACCTGGTCCGGCGAAACCGCCACCGCCTACCGCAATTACGCCGCGACCTCGATCGATCACATCAAAGCGGCCGGTGCCGCCGGCGCCACCTTGGCGTCGATGACCGAGCAGGCCGCCAAGATCGTCGATGCGGTGCGCAGCATGGTGCGCGACATCCTGGTGGCCCTGGCCGGCGCATTGATCGGCTGGACCATCGAACTGGCCATCTCCTGTGGCACCGCGGCGCCGGTGGTAGCGGTCGCGGCGATGACCCGGATCACGGCGGAATCGGTCAAGATTTCGGCCTTGCTCGCGAAACTGGGAATGGCCCTGAAAGATATGGCACCGTTCCGGACCGCGCTCGCGGCAATCCTCAACGAACTCAACGGATCCGAAGAAGCCGCCGCGGCGCCCGCCTGAATCAGGATCAGCCCGCTGATGCCGGCACCGCGCCCGCCGGCCGACGCGCTCAGTTCATCCGACAACACCCGATACAGGACCATCATGAACAACCCTGGAGACAGGCGCCGGACACCGGCTGCCCCGGCGCCGGCACCACACGCCCAGCATTTTCCCGGGGCGGCGGAACCCCGGCCGGTCACGCCCGGACAGCCCTATCAAGGCACTATGTTGCCGCCCGATTTCATCCTGCCGCACGGTGCGACACCGCAATCGCCGATGCCCGAGTACATTCCGGAGCCCGGCGACACCGGCATCGTCGTCGACGCCGACTTCTACAAGTGGACGCCCTTGCCTTACGCGTTCCGGTTCTGCCGGCCACGCATCGTCATGAACGGTCAGGAGGTGCCGGATACCTCGTGGGGGACGAACTTCGTTCCCCTCGCACCGGGGCTCTACCATGTCCGGGTCAGCACCGTGCCGAACTGGTTCATAGCGTGGAATTTCATACCGACGGGGGCGCCCGGCCAGGAAATCGGATTCGCGGATGCGATGATCCCGGTCCGGCACGGGCATCGGACACGGACCTGCTACCAGGCGTCGCTGTCACGAATTTATGCGGGCGCCCTGGGCCCCGAGCCGCGCGAACATTTCCCGGGCCGTCATCTCTTGCTTGTCGCCCATGGCGCATTCGGCCTGCTGCTCGCCGTCCTCGTGGGAATGAGCCTGTACAAGGTGCTCTTCGGATAACGCCCGAGCCGCAGTCGACGAATCGAATCGTCGATCGTGGGCCCGGGAGCTCTCAGCCGAGCAACTGCAGGACCACGCCGTCGGCCAAGAGGCGGCCGCGGTCGGTCAGCACCAACCGGTCGTCGCGCACCGAGACCAGACCGTCCGCGGCGACCTGTTCCGCGGTAGCCCGGCCGGTGGCATCGAGATCGGCGAGCGGCAGGCCGGTGCGCAGGCGGAGGGCGAGCATGACCCGCTCCAGGTAGCGGTCTTCGGCGGTGGGGGCTTCCCAGCCCGCGGCGGGCAGGTCGCCGGAGGTGGTGCGGTCGGCGTAGCGGGCCGGGTGTTTGATGTTCCACCAGCGCACGCCGCCCACATGACTGTGGGCGCCGGGGCCGGCGCCCAGCCAGTCGCCGCCGTCCCAGTAGCCGAGGTTGTGGCGGCAGCGGGCGGCGTCGCCGGACGCCCAGTTGGATACCTCGTACCAGGTGAGTCCGGCGGCGGTGAGGCGGGCGTCGATACGTTCGTAGCGGGCGGCGAGGACGTCGTCGTCGGGGGCGGGGAGTTCGCCGCGGCGGACCCGGCGGGCCAGGGCGGTGCCGTCTTCGACGATGAGGGAATAGGCCGAGACATGGTCCACGCCCGCGTCCAGTACCGCGTCCAGGCTGGCGTCGAGATCGCTGTCGCGTTCGCCGGGAGTCCCGTAGATGAGGTCGAGGTTGACGTGGTCGAACCCGGCGGCGCGGGCCTCCCGGGCGGCGGCCACCGCCCGGCCGGGAGTGTGGGTGCGGTCCAGGACGGCGAGCACATGCGCCGCGGCGGATTGCATACCGAGCGAGACGCGGGTGAACCCGGCTGCCCGGATCTGTTCGAAGAACCGCGGCGAAGTGGACTCCGGATTCGATTCGGTGGTCACCTCCGCGCCGGGTGCCAGGTCGAATTCGGCCCGGACCGCGTCGAGCACACCGGCCAGCCCGTCCGCGCCGAGCAGCGACGGCGTGCCGCCGCCGACGAAAACCGTCTCGACCCGCGGCGTCGGGCTCGGCAGGGTGGCGAATCGTGCGGCCGCGGCCGCGAGTTCCCGGCGCAGCGCTTCCGACCAGGATTCCGGGGAGGCGGAGGTGCCGAGTTCCCCGGCGGTGTAGGTGTTGAAATCGCAGTATCCGCAGCGGGTGGCGCAGAACGGCACGTGGATGTAGATACCGAACGGCCCGCCACCGAAATCGCGCAGCACCGGGGTGGCGTCGCTGTGCGGGATCGCGGTGGCGGGGGAATTCACCCTTCCAGTGTGCCGGGGCCGGGCTCGGCCCGCGGCGACCGGGGTGTTCCGACCGGCGGTGAGCAGCCGGCGGCCCCCTCTCCGGTCATCGCGTACAGCGGGGTGCCTTCACGTCCAGCCCCACCGGCGGCGGTGTAGTTGTGCTGCCGCGTGGCCCTCTCGGACCGACCCCGGGAAAATATGACGGCCGTCACAAATAGCACGGTAGAACCAGGCGATTTCCCGGGAGTTCACGGGAAATACTGGTAGGGCGGTCGGAATGCACGGCCCGGCGTGGCACAATGGGTCGCATGCGCGCATCAGGAGTTCGACTTGTGGCCCGTCGCCACGTCGACTACAAGCGCGTCTGCAGCGCCTGTTGTCTGCCCGGTTCCGCCCGGTAGCTCAGCTGCGCCCCGTCCCGGATTTCCGGCGATATTCCGATTCGAGGATTTCGGCCCGCTGACACCGCGGGTGCGAGCTCAGCCCCTCGCGCCCTCAGCACGGACGTAAGCCATACCCCAGCAGGAGCGAATTCATGACGTCGAGCACCGACGCCACCACCCCCGCGAAGGCCGAGACCCCGGTCAAGGGCGAGGCCCCCGCACGCCCCACTCGCGCCCGCACCGGTAAGCCGGTGCGCCGCCGCGCCGAGGGCCAGTGGGCGCTCGGTTATCGCGAACCGCTCAACCCGAACGAGCAGTCCAAGAAGGACGACAACCCCCTCAACGTCCGCACCCGGATCGAGAACATCTATTCCAAGAACGGCTTCGACAGTATCGACAAGGGCGATCTGCGCGGCCGTTTCCGCTGGTGGGGCCTCTACACCCAGCGCGAGCAGGGATACGACGGCACCTGGACCGGCGACGAGAACATCGATCTGCTCGAAGCGAAGTACTTCATGATGCGGATCCGCTGCGACGGCGGCGCGCTGAATGTCGCGCAGTTGCGCACCCTCGGCGGGATCTCCACCGAGTTCGCCCGCGATACCGCCGATATCTCCGACCGGGAGAACGTCCAGTACCACTGGATCGAGATCGAGAACGTCCCGGAGATCTGGCGGCGGATCGAATCGGTGGGCCTGCAGACCACCGAGGCCTGCGGCGACTGCCCCCGCGTGGTACTCGGTTCCCCGCTGGCCGGGGAATCGCTGGACGAGGTCATCGACCCCACGCCCGCGATCGAGGAGATCGTGCGCCGCTATATCGGCAAACCGGAGTACTCCAACCTGCCGCGCAAGTTCAAGACCGCGATCTCGGGCCAGCAGGACGTGGTGCACGAGATCAACGATGTCGCGTTCATCGGCGTGAACCATCCCGAGCACGGCCCCGGCCTGGACCTGTGGGTCGGCGGCGGCCTGTCCACCAACCCGATGCTGGCGCAGCGGGTCGGCGCGTGGGTGCCGCTGGACGAGGTGCCCGAGGTGTGGGAGGGCGTTGTCGGCCTGTTCCGCGATTACGGCTACCGCCGGCTGCGCACCAAGGCGCGGCTGAAGTTCCTGATCAAGGATTGGGGTATCGAGAAGTTCCGGCAGGTACTCGAGGACGAGTATCTGAAGCGGAAACTGATCGACGGCCCGGCGCCCGAGCAGCCGAGCCGCCCGATCGACCATGTCGGTGTGCAGAAGCTGCGCAACGGGCTCAACGCCGTGGGCTTCTCCCCCATCGCCGGCCGGGTGTCCGGCACGATCCTCACGAAGGTCGCCGAGGCGGTCGAACGCGCCGGTTCCGACCGGGTCCGCTTCACGCCGTATCAGAAGATCGTCGTGCTGGATATCGCCGACGACAAGGTCGAGCAGCTGATCGCGGAACTGGAGCCGCTGGGTTTGCAGGCACGGCCGTCGGTCTGGCGGCGCAATCTGCTGGCCTGCAGTGGTATCGAGTTCTGCAAACTGTCCTTCGTCGAGACCCGCAAGCGCTCGCAGGTGCTGGCGCCGGAGCTGGAACAGCGGCTGGCCGATATCAACGCCGAACTCGATGTGCCGATCACCATCAATATCAACGGCTGCCCGAACTCCTGCGGCCGTTCCCAGATCGCCGATATCGGGTTCAAGGGCCAGCTGGTGGACGACGGCGAGGGGAATCAAGTCGAGGGCTACCAGGTTCACCTGGGTGGCAGCCTCGGCCTGGACAGTGCCTTCGGCCGCAAACTGCGCCAGCACAAGGTGACCAGCACCGAGCTCGGCGATTACATCGAGCGCGTGGTGCGCAACTTCGTCAAACTCCGCGAAGACGGGGAACGGTTCGCGCAGTGGGCCGTTCGCGCCGAGGAAGCCGATCTGCGATGAAACCCGCAAGCGTGGTGACGGGAGAACCCAACGTGACAACCGAGCAGAAACAGCTGCCCGCCAAGCTGAGCACCGACGAACTCCGGGCGCTGGCCGAACGGGGCGCCGCCGAACTCGGGCCGGATGCCTCGGCCGGGGAACTGCTGGCCTGGACCGACGAGAACTTCGGCAGCGGCTATATCGTCGCGTCGAATATGCAGGACGGGGTGCTGGTACAGCTCGCCGCACAGGTGCGGCCGGGTGTGGATGTGCTGTTCCTCGATACCGGCTACCACTTCGCCGAAACCATCGGCACCCGCGACGCCGTGGAAGCGGTCTACGGGGTGAACGTGGTGAATGTGCGGCCGGAGCACACCGTCGACGAACAGGACGCCCTGCTGGGCAAGGACCTGTTCGCCCGGGACGCGGGTGAATGCTGCCGGCTGCGCAAGGTGGTGCCGCTGCGTAATGCGCTGACGCCGTACAACGCGTGGGTCACCGGTATCCGCCGGGTGGAGGCGCCCACCCGCGCGAACGCGCCGCTCATCTCCTTCGACGAGGGTTTCGGGCTGGTGAAGATCAACCCGATCGCGCCGTGGTCCGACGACGAGATGCAGGACTACATCGAGAAGCATTCGATTCTCGTCAACCCTCTGGTGGAGGAGGGCTATCCGTCCATCGGCTGCGCTCCGTGCACACGGAAGCCGGAGCCGGGTTCCGATCCGCGAAGCGGCCGCTGGGCCGGGCTCGCCAAGACCGAATGTGGGTTGCACGCATCATGACCGACGTAATCACCGAACGCTCGATCGGCCTTTCGGATTTCGACACCCTGGCCGCGCTGGAATCGGAAGCCATTCATATCTTCCGCGAGGTCGCGGGCGAGTTCGAACGGCCGGTGATCCTGTTCTCCGGCGGTAAGGACTCCACCGTTCTGCTGCATCTGGCGCTGAAGGCCTTCTGGCCGGCGCCGCTGCCCTTCGCGCTGCTGCACGTGGACACCGGGCACAACCTGCCCGAGGTGCTGGAATTCCGCGATCACGTGGTCGAGAAGTACGGGCTGCGGCTGCATGTGGCCAGCGTGGAAGACTATCTGGCCGACGGCCGGCTCACCGAGCGGCCGGACGGTATCCGCAACCCGCTGCAGACCGTGCCGCTGCTGGACGCCATCGGCGAGAACCGCTTCGACGCCGTCTTCGGCGGCGGCCGCCGCGACGAGGAACGTTCCCGTGCCAAGGAGCGGATCTTCTCGTTGCGCAACGCCTTCGGTCAGTGGGATCCGAAGCGGCAGCGCCCCGAACTGTGGAACCTGTACAACGGCCGGCACGCGCCGGGTGAACATGTGCGGGTGTTCCCGCTGTCGAACTGGACCGAACTCGATATCTGGCGCTATATCGCCCGCGAGAACGTCGAACTGGCCACCATCTACTACGCCCATCAGCGGCCGGTGTACCAGCGCGACGGTATGTGGATGACTCCCGGTAGCTGGGGCGGCCCGCGCGACGGCGAGGTGCTGGAGACCCGTTCGGTGCGGTACCGCACCGTCGGTGACGGGTCCACCACCGGCGCCATCCTGTCCGATGCCGCCGACAACGAGGCCATCCTGGCCGAGGTCGCCGCCTCCCGGCTGACCGAACGCGGCGCCACCCGTGGCGACGACCGGGTTTCCGAGGCCGCCATGGAAGACCGTAAACGAGAGGGTTATTTCTGATATGTCCGACCTATTGAGGCTGGCCACCGCCGGTTCTGTCGACGACGGCAAGTCCACCCTGGTCGGACGTCTGCTCTACGACACCAAATCCGTGCTCGCCGATCAGATCGACGCGGTGACCCGGGCTTCGGTGGACAAGGGCCTGTCCACCCCCGACCTGTCGCTGCTGGTGGACGGCCTGCGGGCCGAACGCGAACAGGGCATCACCATCGATGTCGCCTACCGGTACTTCGCGACGCCGCAACGCTCGTTCGTCCTGGCCGACACCCCCGGCCACGTGCAGTACACCCGCAACACCGTCTCCGGCGCGTCCACCGCACAGCTGGTGATCCTGCTCGTGGACGCCCGCAAGGGCGTGATCGAGCAGACCCGCCGCCACGCCGCGGTGCTGGCGCTGCTCGGGGTGCCGAAACTGGTGCTGGCCGTGAACAAGATCGACCTCATCGGTAGCGACGAACCCAGCGAGCAGGGCCGGCAGGCCGCGGCCGCCAAGGTTTTCGCCGAGATCTCGGCCGAGTTCTCCCACCTCACCCGCACCCTCGGCTGGTCGGACGAGGATGTCCTGGAGATCCCGGTCTCCGCGCTGCACGGCGACAATATCGCCTCGCGGTCGGACAAGACCCCGTACTACAACGGCCCCTCGCTGATCGAACATCTCGAATCCGTGCCGGTGGATGCCGACAATTCCGGCGCCCACGCCGTGGGACTGCGGTTCCCGGTGCAGTACGTGATCCGGCCGCGCACCCCCGACTACCCGGACTACCGCGGGTACGCCGGGCAGATCGCGGCGGGTGCGGTGGCGCCCGGGGACGAAGTGGTGGTGCTGCCCTCCGGTATCCGCACCACCATCGAGCGGATCGACACTCCCGACGGCGAACTCGCGGTCGCCCAGGCGGGGCGCAGTGTGACGCTGATCCTGACCGACGAGGTCGATATCTCCCGCGGCGACACCATCGCCTCCCCCGGCGATGCCCCGGAACCGGTCGGCGAATTCGAGGCGACCGTGTGCTGGCTCGGCGACAAACCGCTGCGTCCCGGTGCCCGGTTGCTGCTCAAACACGGCACCCGCACCACACAGGCGATCGTGGGCGCCCTGACCGAACGCTTCGACGAACAGCGCCTGACCGCCGATCCGGACCCGGAATCGTTGTCGCTCAACGATATCGGTCGGATCTCGGTGCGCGTCGCCGAACCGATCGCGGCCGACGACTACCGCACCAACCGGCACACCGGCAGCTTCCTGTTGATCGACCCGGCGGGCGGGAACACGCTCGCGGCAGGTCTGGTCGGGGATGTGCTCAGCGCGGTAGAGGTCGGAACCGAGGCCTGATGCCGGCACCCACGCTGGTCGCGGTGGCGCACGGCAGCCGGGATCCCCGGTCCGCCGCCACCGTCGCCGCGCTCATGGACCGGGTCCGGGCCGCCCGCCCCGAGGTGCGCGCGCGCCTGGCCTTCCTGGATCTGAACGCGCCCTCGGTGGGGCAGGTCCTGGATACGGTGGCCGCCGCCGGCGAAACCCACGCCGTGGTCGTTCCGCTGCTGCTGGGCAGCGCGTTCCACGCCCGGGTCGACCTGCCGGGGTTGCTGGCGGAGGCGGCGGTCCGGCACCCGCGACTCCGGGTGACCCAGGCCGATGTCTTCGGCGCCGACCCGCGGTTGATCTCGGTGCTGCACAGCCGGGTCCGCGCGGTCTGCGCGTCCCACGGCTGGACAGCCCCGCGCCACCGGGTGGGTATCGCCCTCGCTGCGGTCGGGTCGTCCTCGGCCGCCGCGAACCGGAACACCACCCGCCTGGCCCATCGGTTCAGCGCGCTCACCGGGCTTCCCACCGAAGTATGTTTCGCCACCGCCGCGCCCGCGCTCACGCACGCGGTAACGCGGCTACGCGCTCGCGGCGCCGAAAACCTGCTGGTGGCCCCCTGGTTCCTGGCCCCGGGGCTGCTCACCGACGGGCTGCACGACCAAGATCCCAGCCTTCCACACGCCGCGGTACTGGGCCCCGACCCCGCTCTCGCCGAGGTCGTCTGGGATCGCTACGACACCGCGGCCGGCCGAGCCCTGCCACTCTCCGCCTGATCGGCCGCGGGTCCGGCGCCGGTTTCAGAACCAGCGTTCCAGTACGGCGGCGACCCCGTCGGCCGTGACATCGGCGGTGACCTCGTCGACGAGGGAGTGCAGTTCGGTGGGGGCGTTCGCCATGGCGACCGAATGCCCGGCCCAGGCGAACATTTCGCGGTCGTTGAACCCATCACCTATGGCCAGCGTGGCCTCGCGCGGGATATCCAGCGCCCGGCGCAACCGTTCCAGCGCCCAGCCTTTGGACACACCTTCGCGGGAGATCGTGAGCCACGGGCCGAACTCACCGTAGACCCAGCTGATATCCGGAACGGCCAGCGTTTCCAGCAGCCGGCGCATCTCGGTGACCGAACCCTCGGGCCACCAGCAGTTCAGCCGGGGCGTAGGAACACTGCACAACGTCTGGTGGTCCACCACCACGTATTCCCCGCCGGGATAGTACTCGCCGGGGCTCAGCCCGGTCGCCCAGAAACCCTTCCCGACCTGTTCCGCGGTGAAGATCATGTCCGGGAACAGTTCCCGCAGCGCTGTCACCGCGGGCAGCGGGTCGAAACTGTGCACACCGACCGGCTCGGCGGCTTCGATATCGATCTGCACGGCCCCGTTGGAGCAGACGGCATGCCCACGCACCAACCCCAGTTCGTCCAGTACGGGCCGGGTGGTCAGCACGGTCCGCCCGGTACTCACCACGACATGCGCCTGGGCCGCGACCGCCGCCCGCACCGCGTCCGCCACCCGATCTGTCACCGGCGCACCGGTTTTCAGGAGAGTGCCGTCCACATCCAACGCAATCAGCCGCGGTGGGCCCCCGTCAACGTCCACCCGGCGATTCTCCCGCGGACCGGAGTCGCCCGCACCGCATTTTCCTATTCCGGCCGACCGGCTCCCCACGACATCAGTGGGTATCTGCCGCGTCATACGACCTCAGTCGTCGGAGCCGCCGCCCGAGGACTTTCCGCGCGAACCTTTACCGCGGGAAGATCCGCCGTCGCTGCCCGCGCCACCGGAGTCGGCGCCGCGGGATTTCGAACCGCTCGGCGAATCGGAAGCGCCGGAATCCGAGCCACCACCGAAACCGCCGCCGAAACCGCCGCCGAAGCCACCGGAGTCACTGTCCGATCCGCCGGACGTATCGGATCCTCCGGAGGAGAACCCGCCACCATCCGAACCGCCGAAACCACCGGAATCGCCCGCGCCGAAACCACCTGGGCCGTCCGCACCGAAACCACCGGAGTCGCCCGCGCCGACACCGCCCGGTCCGCCTGTTCCGAATCCGCCCGAATCGGTCGGTCCGCCTGTTCCGGATCCGCCCGAATCGGTCGGTCCCGAGCCGCCCGGTACGCCGAACCCGTCGTCCCCGGACCCTGGCCCAGGAGTATCGACGGCACCGCCGGGTGCCGACCAGCCGCTGCCCGGTCCGTCGTCACCGCCGGTCCAGCTGTCACCCGGTGTATCCGGCAACTCGGGGCTGCCGATATCCGGGAGGCCGGGCGTACCAGCGGGTTGCCCGGGCGGATCTTCCTGCGACCCACCGGGTTCGCCGCCCGTTTCCGCTCCGGGTGGGTCGAGTACAGGCGTATCGTCCGGGTCCGGTCCACCGGGGAGCTCGCTTCCGGGGATTTCCGGTTTCCCGGGGTCGGGATCCGGCCGCACGGGGAGCTCGGGGCGTTCGAAGGGGATGGGGTTCTGGAATCGGGCCGGATCGCTGTAGCGGGATTCCTGGTCGGTGTGCCGGTCCCGGGGCGAGGTATGCGAATCGGTCCGATCGCCGTGTTCCGGTGCCGACTTCGCCGGCGCCGGCGCGGCTCCCGGCATGGGCGGCCCGTACGGTCGCGATACTCCCGCGGGCGCGATACGTGCCGGGGTGCCGAGCGGGGCGTAGGACACGCTCCAGCCGGCACCGGAGCGTTCCACCTGTGCCTCGCCGTGAATTTCGTACAGCACCGCACCCGGGATCTGCGGCAGCATCCGGTCCTGGTCCGGCGCGGTGTCGGCGGCGCCGTTGCCGAGGATGGTGGCCGCCGACATGGCGACAGCGGAGAATACCGCGGCGCCGGAGAAGATCGGCGCGTGTTTCGCGTGAGAACTCACCAGCGCGACGCTGTCCGCGGCCATGGCGGCGGCGCCGAGCGCGACGCATTGACCGGAATCGGCGGCGATCGTCACCGGCAGGCCCAGTTCGGCGAGGGTATCGGCGACCTGCGGCGGCCGGGCCGCCCCACCCACCACCAGGATCCGGCCGATATCGGAGAGCGACACCCCGGCCGACCGCACGGCCGCGCGCACCACCTCGAGCGAATCCCGGATATGTTCGCGCCGCAGCCCTTCCGGGTCGACGAACGACATCAGCGATACCGTGCCGGTCTCCGGTTCGGCCGGGCCGATGGCACGGTCACCGGCGCAGCGAGCGATCATGGCGCCCAGCGGCCGGCCACCGAAATCGTAGGAGCGCACCGGTTTCCCAACCACGGGGTGATCCGGCCAGTCCGCCCCGGTGCGGACCACCGCGACATCGAGGCTGTTCCCGCCGAGGTCGTAGACCAGCACGAACCCGGTATCGAGCGGCCCCTGTTCGGTATCGAGCCAGTGCGCGGCGGCCACCGGTTCCGGAACCAGCTGGACGTGACCGACCCCCGCGAGGTCGAGGCTCTGCCGGAGGAGATCGAGTTGTTTCGTGCTGTACCCGGCGGGATGGGTGGCGACCACGCCGGTTGCGGGCTCGGCGGTGACCAGTCCCTGCACCACGGAGGCGAAGATCGTGGCCGGTGACCAGATCCGGCCGTCCACGTAGACCGATTCCGGGTTGCGGCCGAGATCGGCGAATTCGTTGACCGCCGTGGAGAATCGGGTGATTCCGCCGAGCCGGGCCGAGCCCCGGCTGTCGAATCCGACCGCGGTTCGCCGTGTCCGCACCACCGGCCGGGGTTCGCGTTCACCGACCCGCGCCGAGACAACGTTCACCGTGCCGATGCTGATACCCAGCCCAGAAGTCATTTGCCATCCCGTCAACGCACCGAGACCACGTCCGGTGAAAGAGCCATGGGCGCGGTCGTTTTCCAAACAGCGACCACAGGTTAGCTGCAACAGGCGGGGTAAATCGAATAAATGGCAATGAAAGGTGAAGTTACAGAACCGATCCCCGTTCATCCGCCGGAAAACAAACCGGCAGTTCAATTGTCCGTTTCCTCGGAAACATCTCCTGAACTGCGATTTCAATGCATATAGACGAGGACGAGCGATTGTCCGCCCGGTTGTCCGCGCGTAAGCCCTGCTGACACCCGGACAGTCGACCGA
Source organism: Nocardia sp. CA-290969 (assembly GCF_050936135.1). Taxonomy (NCBI): domain Bacteria; kingdom Bacillati; phylum Actinomycetota; class Actinomycetes; order Mycobacteriales; family Nocardiaceae; genus Nocardia; species Nocardia sp. CA-290969. The sequence goes on from NZ_JBNJNJ010000001.1 coordinate 5,069,501, forward strand.
CTCCACTTACCCACCGGTAACCGATCAATAGCTGTCCCGGTGCAATTCGGGCCCGCGCAAACGAAGTCCGCCCGCCCGGTGCGATACCGGACGGGCGGAAGCCGAAGGTTTGCTTCAGATGCGGCTGAACAGGCGGCGACCCGGTTTGGCGGTGCGGGTCACCGCGCCGGCGGCGCGGACCTGCGGTCGCCGTTGCCGCAGCAGCCGATCGAACGCCTCGGCACTGCCCGCGGGTTCGGCCAGCCGGCCGGCGTTGAAATCGTCGGCCAACTGCTGCACGGTCTCCTGGGCACAGGATTTGTTGGTCCCGATGAATCCGGTGGGACCGCGCTTGATCCACCCGGTCACGTAGGCACCCGGCAGGACCGCGCCGTCCGGGGCTTCCAGCACACGACCGGCCCGGTTGGGAATGACTCCACGCTGTTCGTCGAACGGCAGTCCGGGCGTGGGCACACCCCGATAACCGACCGAGGTGAGCACCAGCCCGGTTTCCAGCAACTCCGTCTCGCCCGTACCGACCGCCCGGGTCCGGCCGTCTTTCCCCGGCACCAGCTCGGTCCGCTCCACCTCGATACCGGTCACCGCGTCGGGACCCAGTATCCGGTTCGGCGCACTCTGGTAGCGGAACACGATCCGGCGGCGCCGGCCGGCCGGACGGCCGGCCACCTGGTGCAGCAGTTTCAGCTTCTGTTCCACCTGATACGGCAGATCATCGGTGAGCGGGGGCAGCTCGCCCTCGATCGCGATATCCACATCGGTTCCCAGCAGTCCGACGAATTCCGGGACCGTGAAGGCCGATTCGGCGGGACCGCGCCGGCCCAGCACCACAACCTCACGCACCGCGCTGTGCCGCAATGCGTCGAGCGCGATCGGCGAGATATCGCTACCCGCCAGCTCTTCGGGGTCGGTGGTGAGGATGCGGGCGACGTCCAGGGCGACATTGCCGTTGCCCACGACGACCACCCGGCGCTGGGACAGGTCGAAATCGTGGTGCTGATGATCGGGATGGCCGTTGTACCAGGCCACGAAATCGGTGGCCGAGACGTTTCCGGCCAGGCCCTCACCGGGGATCCCGAGTTTGCGATCGGTGGAGGCACCGACCGCGTAGACGACCGCGTGGTGGTAGGCCAGCAGTTCTTCGTGCGAGAGGTGTTTGCCGACCTCGATATCGAAGTACGACCCGAAACCCGGCTGCCGCGACATCACGTCGAAGAGATCGGCGACCTTACGCGTTTTCCCGTGGTCCGGCGCCACCCCGTAGCGGGCCAGACCGTAGGGAACCGGAAGCCGGTCGAAGACGGTCACCTGCACATCCGGCTGCGTGAGCAGTTCGTCGGCGGCGTACATGGCCGAGGGCCCGGAACCGACCACGGCGACCCGCAGCGGACCGCGACCGGCGGTGTCGATCGCCGGTGCGGGAACCGGTTTCGCGAGGATCGGCCGCGGCCGCGCCTGCCGGTAGAAATCGGCATTGATCTCGATGAACGGCTTCTGCTCGTCGGTCAGTTTCTTCGACGAGGTGATGGCGTCCACCGGGCACGCCGAGGCACAGGCACCGCAATCCACGCAGGCCGCGGGATCGACGTAGAGCATCTCCGCGGTGCGGAAATCCGGTTCGTCCGGGGTCGGGTGGATGCAGTTGACCGGGCAGGCGTAGACGCAGGAGGCGTCGCTACAGCACGACTGGGTGACGACGTAGGGCATCGAGTCGGGACCCGTCGCTCAGGCAGCGGCGCCGGGCACGGCGCGCAGCGGTTCGGACCGGTACCGGGTGGTGTGCCCGGCGATTCCCAGCATCTTCCACACCCGCTTGGCGATCGGGTTCATCAGGCCGATCTCCTCGGCCAGGGCGCGGACGTCACCGAAGTAGTCGCTGAAGGTCTGCTTGGCTTCGGCGGAACCGTAGAACAGCTCCTTGCGCACGCTCTTCGGGATGTCGAACTCCTCGAAGAAGGTTTTGGGCGGGGTCGCGATGGCGCGGCCCAGAATCCACATGATCAGCGGCATGGCCAGCGACAGCACGAACTTGTTGCGGCGCGAGGACTCCGGCACGTGCTGCTTGAGGAATTCGTGCGCGAAGGAGATGTGGCGGGCTTCCTCGGCCACGTGGATGGCCATCACACCGCGCATGATCGGATGTACTTCCTCGCCGGAGCGCAGGATGTCCTTCTGGATGTGGTCGATGGGCTCTTCGCCGGCCAGCACGGCCATGAAGAACAGGTTGGGGAAGGCGACCGCGACCGGGACCGCGAGGTGGCGCAGCTGCCGGACCAGCGGTCCCATCCCGGGTACGTCGACGCCGATCCGGTTCACCATCTCCTGGAACATCAGGGTGTGGTTGTGCTCCTCGATCATCTCGTGGGAGCAGTAGCGGAACTCCGGGTCGCCGTTGGGCAGCCCGAAGACGTGCTGCATCATGCCGCTGATCAGGATGGCCTCGAACTGCAGGCCGACCTTGGCGACATTGGCCTGCCGGTACTTGCCGAGTTCGATCTTCTGCTCCTGCGACAGCGCCTGGTACCAGGGGTGGCGGCCGAGGGTGTCGGCGGAGACGGGCAGGATCCAGCGTTCCGGCCGGGCGTTCACGTCGAAGTCCGGGTGGTCCCAGTCGATATCTTCGAACGGGTCGAAATGCCGGTTGACCGAGCCTTCCGACAGCAGCAGCAGCTTTTCGGCGTACTCCTGGGCCTGCGCGACCAACTGGTCGTCGGAGACCGTGGTGGCTGAAGACGTCATCGTCATGCCTCTCGTCAATGATTCCGGCTTAACTGTTTCCCATAGTTACAGCTATGGCGGGGTACGTCAACACAGGCACCGGCCCAGCCGGATCACATCCGCTCGACAGAGAACATCACCGCAGCTGACTGGGTGTTTCCGCTGACCGGCCACGGAGTTCGGCAGAGCGGCCGAGCAGCGCCACGCGAGCCGCTCACACTGCCATTTCGATACAACAGGTCACAGGTATCTGCCCGCTATCGCCCGCGGATGAGGACCGGATCCGTCGCCGAGGCGTGGCAAGGGGAGCGAATCTCCGGCTACGTCGCCGGATCGCGGGGCGACGGCCGGTCGGCATGGTGTCGCGCACGCCCGGCCGAGACCCGCGGCGGGCCCGCCGGACCGCGATGCGAACGGCCGAGGCGAAGGCGAAGTGGATTTCTGACCGCAACGTGCACCGTGGGCTCATTGTGCGGCGAACGGCCCGGGCCCGGGCGGAGGTACGCCTACACCATCGGTAGATCGGGAATGCGGGTTGCGCGGGCGTAGACGGTTTCGCCCTCCGTCAGCCGCAGCGCCTCGGCGTCACCGCGGGTCACCTGGGCAACGAACAGGTCGCCGGTGGCGGCATTGCGCATTTCCACCCGGACTTCGAACCCGAGCCGGACCACCCGTTCGATGGTCGCCCGGGTGACACCGGCCGATTCCGCTGTGCCCTCGTAGGCGGCCAGCGCCATACTGGGGTCGCGGCCGACCCGGATATCGTGCGGCCGCACCAGATGGCCGTTGAGCCGGGCCACGGCACCGAGGAAGGTCATGACGAATTCGCTGGCCGGCCGGTCGTACACATCCCCGGGGCTGCCCACCTGTTCGATCCGGCCGGCGTTCATCACCGCGATCCGGTCGGCGACGTCGAGAGCTTCCTCCTGGTCGTGGGTCACCAGCACGGTGGTCACGTGGACTTCTTCGTGCAGCCGGCGCAACCAGGTGCGCAGATCCGCGCGCACCTTGGCGTCCAGGGCGCCGAACGGTTCGTCGAGCAGCAGCACCTGCGGGTCGACGGCCAGCGCGCGGGCCAGCGCCATCCGCTGACGCTGACCGCCGGAGAGCTGGGCCGGATAGCGGTGCTGGAAACCGTCGAGGCCGACGATGCCCAGCAGTTCGTCCACTCGCTTGGCGATCTCGTGCTTCGGCCGTTTGCGGATGGTGAGACCGAAGGCGACGTTGTCGCGGACGGTCATATGTTTGAACGCCGCATAGTGCTGGAAGACGAATCCGATATCGCGTTTCTGCGGCGGCACCCGGGTCACATCGCGACCCCCGATGGTCACCACACCCGAATCGAGGTTCTCCAGCCCGGCGATCGACCGCAGCAGCGTCGACTTACCGGAACCGGAGGGGCCGAGCAGGGCCGTCAGCTCACCGGAGGGTATCTCCAGGCTGACATCGTCGAGCGCGGCGAAGGAACCGTAGTTCTTGCGCGCGTTGGTCACGGTGATCATGGGCGGCCTCCGGCGACGATCAAGACGCGTCCCGTTTACGTTCCAGGAGCGTCATCAAGAGCAGGGTGATGAGCGCGAGACCCATCAGCAGGGTGGCGGCGCAGTAGGCGCCGAAATCGTTGTGATCGTTGATATAGCGTTCGTGTACCAGCAGGGTGAGGGTCTGCGAGACACCGGGGAAACCGGACGACACCATGATCACGGCACCGAACTCGCCGAGTGCGCGGGCCACGGTGAGCACCACACCGTAGGTGAGGCCCCAGCGGATGGCGGGCACGGTGATCCGCCAGAAGGTCTGCCAGCGGGAGGCACCGAGGGTCGCGGCCGCCTGTTCCTGATCGTCGCCGATCTCGTGCAGCACCGGTTCCACCTCGCGCACCACGAACGGCATGGTGACGAAGATGGTCGCCAGCACCATCCCGGGCAGCGCGAAGATCACCCGGAAACCCCATTCGGTGACGACACCGAACCAGCCGCCCACACCCCACAGCATGATCAGCGCGACACCGACCACCACAGGGGACACCGCGAACGGCAGGTCCACGATCCCCTGCAACAACCGCCGTCCGGGGAAATTGCCGCGGACCAGTGCCAGCGCGATCACCACACCCAGGATCACGTTCACCGGCACCACGATGATCAGGATGATCATCGACAGGTTGAAGGCGGAGATGGCGGCGGGCGTGGTGATCTGGTCGACGAACGCGCCGATCCCGTGCTCGAACGCCCGGTACAGGATGATGCCCAGCGGCAGCACCAGCAGCACGAACAGATAGCCGAGCGCCAGCACCCGCAGCGACACCCGGCTGGGTGCGGACAGTTTCATCGGGCCTCGCGTTCCTTCCGGGCCGACCGTTCGGCGAACACCCGCAACACCAGCAGCACGACGAATGCGATCACCAGCAATGCCACCGAGACCGCCGCCGCGTTCACCGGCCGGTCGATTTCGATCTGCTGCTGGATGTACTGCGAGGCCACCTGGGTATCCCGCGGGATATTGCCGCCGATCAGCACCACCGACCCGAACTCGCCGATCGCGCGGGCGAAGGCCAGGCCGCCGCCGCTGATGATCGCGGGCGCCAGGGTGGGCAGCACGATCCGCCGGAAGGTGGTCCAGTTGTCGGCGCCCAGCGACAGCGCCGCCTGCTCGACTTCCCGATCGGCCTCGATGAGCACGGGCTGCACCGATCGCACCACGAACGGCAGGGTGACGAACGCCAGCGCGACCACCAGGCCCGGCTGGGTGGCGTTCAGATGGATATCGATCGGGCTCTTCGGCCCGTAGAGAGCGAGCAGCACGATACTGGCGACGATGGTCGGCAGCGCGAACGGCAGATCGATCAGCGCGTTCACGAAACCCTTGCCGGGGAAATCATCGCGGACCAGCACCCAGGCGATCAGTGTCCCCATCACGACGTTCACCAGTGCCACCACGACGGACACGAGCACCGTCACCCGCAGCGAGGCCAGGGCCAGCGGATCGGTGATCGCACCCCAGAAACCCGACCAGCCGTCGTCGAAGGCGCTGACGGTCAGCGCGGCCAGCGGCAGCAGCACGATCACGCTCAGCCACAGCATCGCGGTGGCGATCCCGAGCGGGCCCACCGAACCGGTGAACCGCAACCAGGACCCGAGCGGCCGGCGGGTGGGTGCGTCGCGCACCGCGGCCGCGGCGGGCGCGGGTTCGGTGTCGGGGCTGCGTTCGGTCACGAGTATCGAGTATCGCGTGTGTCCGGGGTCACCCGGCTACTCGGTCGCGTTGTTGTAGGCCACGGCGATCGCACCGTCGTCGGGGGCGAACAGGTCGGTCTCCACCGTCTCCCACCCACCGAGGTCGGCGATCGTGTACAGCGTGGCCGGTTGCGGGAACTGTGCGGCGAACTCGGCGGCGACCCCGGGATCGACCGGACGGAAACCCGCCTCGGCCCAGGCACGCTGCGCGGCCGGGGTGTACAGGAAGTCGCGGAACGCCAGTGCCTGTTCCGGATGCTGGGCGTGTTCGAGCACCGCGACCGGATTCTCGATCTTGAACGTGGTCTCCGGGACGATATGTTCCACCGGATCGCCGTGCCGCTGCGCGAAGATCGCCTCGTTCTCGTAGCTGATCAGCACATCGCCGGTGCCCTGCAGGAAGGCCTCGGTGGCCTCCCGGCCGGATTTCGGCTGGACCCGTACCTGGGTGAGCATCCGGTTCAGGTAGTCGATCCCGGCCTGCGGGTTCCGCCCCCCGTCACTGGCCGCCGCGTACGGTGCCAGCAGGTTCCATTTCGCCGAACCGGAACTGAACGGGTTGGGGGTGACCACCTCGACATCCGGGCGCAGCAGGTCGTCCCAGCCGCGGATATTCTTCGGATTCCCCGCCCGCACCACCAGGGTGACGACCGAACCGAACGGGATCCCGCGAGTGGCGTCGGCGTTCCAGTCCGGATCCACCAGCCCGGCATCCACCAGCCTGGTGATATCGGGTTCCAGGGAAAAGCTCACGATATCGGCGGGGGCGCCGCGCGCGATCTTGCGGGATTGATCGGCGGAGGCACCGTAGGACTGGCGCACCTCCACACCCGCACCCGCCTCGGTCTCGTTGAAGGCCGGTACGACCAGGTCGTAACCGGGTTTGGGGATCGCGTACGCGTACAGATCGACCGTACCGCCGCTACCGTCGGCCCCGCCGCCCCCGACCTCGTCACTGGAACCGCCCGCGCACGCGCTCAGCAACACCGGCAACGCCACCAGGGCCGCGAGCAGGCGGCGAGCCGGGCGACCGGTACGTGCCATCGTCGATCTTTCCGCGCCCGATCCGCGCCGCTCTCGGACGGATGCGGCGCCACCGAGGCCGATCACAGGGTGAACAACCAGGCGATGACCACCAGCACCAGCAGCGCCACCAGCGCCAGCTGTACCCGCGAGCGCGGCATCAGCCCACCTCGTTTCCGGTATCGCGGCCGTTGCCGGTTTCGTCGCGGCCCAGCGCACGATCGGCCAGGTGCAGGGTCCGGTCGATGAGGTAGGCGATACCGAAACTGATCGGCACCATCCCCACCAGCACCACGAGGAACTGCGGGATGAACGGCAACCCCGCCACCCACAACTCGAACCCGTCCCACCAGCCGGCAATACGCTCCACGGCGACCAGCGTAGAACACCGCGGTAGGGGCTCCGCCCACCCGGCACGGGCGGCGGCCGGACAAGCGGTCCGCAATTCGCCGCTCCGAGCCGGAGCGCGGGCGACGGTATCGCGCCGCCGAGCCCGGCTCGGGTTGACCTCGAGTGTGCTCGAGGTTGCAGGCTGAAGTCATGACCGAGACCACCGAGGTATGGAACTCCGCCTACGACAACGACACCGCGCCGTGGATCATCGGCGAACCGCAACCCGCGATCGTCGCCCTGGAACGGGGTGGACGGCTCCGCGGCCGGATCCTCGACCCCGGCGCGGGAGCCGGCGAACACACGATCGCGCTCACCGCGCTGGGTTACGACGTGCTCGGGGTGGACCTGTCCCCCAGCGCCGTCGCCTACGCGCGCCGCAACGCCGCGGCCAAGGATGTACCCGCCGCCCGGTTCGAGGTGGCCGATATGGTCGCCCTCGCCGATTCGCCGGACAACGCGCTGGGCATCTTCGACACCGTCGTCGACAGTGCCCTCTTCCATGTGTTCCTGGAGGACGACGGGGCGCGAGCCGCCTATGTCCGGGCATTGCACCGGCTGTGCAAACCCGGCGGGTGTGTGCACGTCCTGGCGCTCTCCGACACCGAACCGGGATTCGGTCCCCGCATCGGGGCAGACCTGATCCGCGATTCCTTCATCGGGCCGGGCTGGGAAGTCGAGGACATCCGGCCGGACCGGTACTACGGCCGGATCACCCGGGCGAATGCCGATCAAGTCGGCGATCTGGTGGTCGACGCATCGGGCAAGGTCGAACTCGCCGCATGGCTGGCCCGGATCCGGCGCATGGAGTGAGCCGTGGTGGACGACTCGGGCTCGGCGGCACATCATGGGTGCTATGCCGAGTCCCGAGCACGCGCCACCGGCCGCCGGAACACCGGACCCTCCGGCGGCGCCCCGCCGCCAGAACAATTTCCCGGCAATCGACGACTACGCCTTCCTCTCCGACTGCGAGACCACCTGCCTGATCGCCAGCAGCGGGGCGGTCGAATGGATGTGTGTACCCAGGCCCGATTCCCCCAGTGTTTTCGGCGCACTGCTCGATCGCAGCGCCGGCCATTTCCGGCTGGGACCGTACGGGCATTCGGTTCCGGCGGCCCGGCGGTACCTGCCGGGCGGGATGATCCTGGAGACGACCTGGCAGACCTCGACGGGCTGGCTGATCGTGCGCGACGCGCTGGTCCTGGGCCCGTGGCACGACACCGAGCAACGCAGCCGCACGCATCGCCGCACCCCCACCGACTGGGATGCCGAGCATATGCTGCTGCGCACCGTGAAATGTGTGAGCGGCTTCGTCGAACTCGAGTTGAGTTGCGAACCGTCGTTCGACTATCACCGGGCCACGGCCTGCTGGGAATACACCGGCAAGGTGTACGAGGAGGCGACCGCGGTCTGTGCCGCCGACCCCACCGCCGGCCCGAACCTGATACTCACCACCGACCTGCGCCTGGGCCTGGAGGGCCGGGAAGCCCGTGCCCGCACCCGGATGTCCGAGGGCGATAACGCATACGTCGCGCTCACCTGGTCCGACACCACCGCTCCGCGCAGCTTCGACGAAGCGGCCGCCAAGATGTGGACCACCATCGAATGCTGGCGGCAGTGGATAACTCTCGGCGATTTCCCCGATCATCCGTGGCGGCGCTACCTGCAACGCAGCGCGCTCACACTGAAGGGCCTCACCTACGCGCCGACCGGCGCGCTGATGGCGGCGGGCACCACCTCGCTACCGGAAACACCCGGGGGGGAACGCAACTGGGACTACCGCTACTCGTGGGTGCGCGATTCCAGCTTCGCCCTGTGGGGCGGATACACCCTCGGTCTGGACCGGGAGGCCGACGATTTCTTCGCGTTCCTGCACGACGCCACCACCGGACCCGACGGCGAACCGGTACCGCTGCAGGTCATGTACGGGATCGGCGGGGAACGCGAACTCCCCGAATCCACCCTCGACCATCTCTCCGGCTACGGCCACGCGCGACCCGTGCGCATCGGCAACGACGCGTACCAGCAGGAACAACACGATATCTGGGGCACCATGCTGGACGCGGTGTACCTGCACGTCAAATCGCGGCAGCATTTCCCGGAAACCTTGTGGCCCATGCTGAAACGGCAGGTCGACGCCGCCATCGCGAACTGGCGCGAACCCGACCGCGGCCTCTGGGAAGTACGCGGCGAACCGCAGCATTTCACCTGTTCGAAAGTGATGTGCTGGGTGGCGCTGGACCGCGGCGCGAAACTGGCCGAACTGCACGGGCAGGCCACCATCGCCCGGCGCTGGCACGAGATCGCCGCGGAGATCCACGCCGATGTCCTCGCCCACGGGGTGGACGAGCGCGGCCGGTTCACCCAGGTCTACGGCGGTACGACGCTGGACGCCTCCCTGCTGCTCGTGGTGCTGCTCCGCTTCCTACCGGCCGACGATCCGCGGGTCCGTGCCACCGTGCTCGGGATCGCCGACGAGCTCACCGAGAACGGGCTGGTCCTGCGCTACCGCACCGAATCCACCGACGACGGCTTGTCCGGCTCCGAGGGCACATTCACCATCTGCTCGTTCTGGCTGGTTTCGGCGCTGGTGGAAATCGGCGAGATCGACCGCGCCCGGGTGCTCTGCGAACGGCTGCTCACCCACGCCAGTCCGTTGAAGCTCTACGCGGAAGAGATCGACCCCTACACCGGACGCCACCTCGGCAATTTCCCGCAGGCCTTCACCCACCTGGCGCTGATCAACGCCGTCACCCACCTCATCCGGGCCGAGGAAGCGGAACCGGCCGGAACCTTCCGTCCCGCGCATCACCAAACCGGTAACGCCACCCCGTGGCGCAGCCGTCCGCGCAATATCGGCGGTACCCGCTGACGTTCCGCGGTCTCGGGCTGTGCCTGTTTGTACCCGAGCGCGGGCCCTACGTGGTCACGCTGCGCTACCGCCTCCGGGCCCGACGCGCTCAGGCTGTGTCCATGGCGCCCGAGCGCGGGCCCTGCGTGGTGACGCTGCGCTACCGCCTCCGGGCCTGACGCGCTCAGGCGGCGGCGATACTGTCGGCCTGCTGCCGGAGGTCGCGCAGCTTACCCAGATCGGTATCGAGCCGAGCGAGCCGTTCCGCGCCCCGGTCGCCGTACTGCGACCCGGCCTCCTCGGCCACCCGCAGCGCCTCGTCCGCCGCGCGCAGGGCGTCGGTGGCGATATCGGTGAAATGGTCGCGCAGGACGCGCTGGACTTCGCGCAGGCGGGTACGTGATTCCTTACCCACCTGGAAGACCACATCGTCCATCAGCCGCGATACCGCGGTTTTCGCCTCGGCCTGCCGGCGCAACCGGCGCGCCCGCCGGTCTTCCCACAGGGCGTGCAGGCCGAGCAGAATACCGGCCCCGGCCGAATACCAGTTCACCAGCGACATGCCGAGCAGGCTGGTCGCCAGGCCGACCATCAGGATACCGCCGTAGGAACCGCGCAGCGCCGACAGGAACTGTTCGGTGACACCGGCTTTCGCACTCTGCAACGGTTCCAGCGGCGCCACGTCCTCGAGCAGGTCGGAGGCGTACTGCGGACGGATATCGGGGAGATCGGGGCGGCGGTGATCGGCGGGGAAACGCGCGGCGACCTGTTCGCCGAGTTCCTCCGCCCGATAGTTCGCGATCTCGAAATTCTCCGCGACCGCCGCGGCGATCCGGCCCTCGAGATCACTACCGAACCGTTTCCAGCGGGTCGCGGGATCGGTTCCGGAGATCTCGGCCTCCGCGTCCCGCATCAGCATCCGCAGCCGGTGCCGCAGATCGTGCTCGATATCGGCCATCAGTTCGGTACTGCCGTCGGCCAGGGTGATCTGCCAGGTCGCGGTGCGCTGCCGCAGCTGATCGGCCTGGTCGCGGGCCGTGGCCAGCTGCTGGGTGACATGCGCGCGCCGGCGCGGATCACGCAGGGCGTCGGCCTCGGTGCGCAGCACCACACCGAGATGGTCACCGACGAGCTGGATATCGCGGACCGCGGATTTCACGGCCATCGCATCGGCATGACCCACCACATAGTCGCGCAGATGCTCGATCAGCTGCGGCAGCCCGGATTCGACCGCCCGCTGCTGGTTACCGGATTGCTGCGCCTGATGGTGCAGCAGCGCCGACACCGGGGCCACCGCGTAGCCCAGCCCGGCCGCGTCGAGCAGCTCCCGGTTGCGCTCCTGCACCTGCATCCAGTGCGGATTGCGGTCGATCTTGTTGAGCACGCAGATCACCGTCGGGCAGACCTGCCCGATCTGCCGCAGATGCGCGATCTGGTCGCGGCTGTACTCGGCACCGGCGTCGCCGACGTACAGCACCGCATCGGCGGCGGCGATCATCGACCACGTGGTGCGATCCTGGAGCGCGGCACCCGGCGCGTCCATCAGCACGATCCCCTCGGCCAGCAACGGGCTCGGCTGGGTGAAATCGGCGCGGATCACGCCCTGGGCGGTGAGCGCCGGAGCCGGGTTCAGCGGATCGACCGGCTGACGACGGACCCGGCCGCCGCCTTCCCGGCGGATCAGCGTGGCCGTCGGTTCGGGGCCGTACTCCACGATCGCCGGCACGCTGATCGGCGTGTCGGTGGCACTGATCGGCGCGCCCGCCAGCGTGTTCACCAGCGTGCTCATCCCGCTCTTCGGCGGACCGACCACCACCAGCCGAACCCGCGTATCGGCGACCCGCGCCCGGACCATACCGAGCCGGCCCCGCAGATCGTTACGGCTGGCGGTGCGGGAAACATCCCGCAGCTCGTCGATGATCTGGATGAGCGGGGCCATCACCTCCGGATTCTTCACCGTGGCGGCCCGCGGTCCGGCTACGGCAGACAAGCCCTGCTCCTTCGCTCTCGGTCACAACACGTCGTTCGGCCGGAATCCGGCCGATATCCTCCCCGCCCACCCGACCGGACGAATCCGGGATCGGCCGTGAACCGTCAGAAATATACCCAGAAAGCGGGGTCGGCAACCGAATCATCGGCCACCGCGGCAGTATGCGGCATGAATCCGGCCGACAGGTCACCGGTGAGCCCGCCACCGGCGAACCCGAGCACGGTGTGATCGGGGTAGGGATCGGCGGCGAAACCGGAACCATCGTACGGAACGACCACGGCACCGTGATCGGCGACGGGCTTCACCTGTGGCGCGGGCAACGGTGTCGGCATCGGCTGCGGCACGGCCGGTGCCTGTGCGTCCGGCACACTCGGCTGATCCGGCACGCTCACGGTGGGAACCGGCGTCACGGGCTGGTCGACGGTCGGAACCTGGTGGGTCGGCACCTCGACCGTGGACGGGGTCGCGCCGCCGGTCCCCGTGCCGCCACCGATGGGTTCGGTGGTGGTGCCGCCGGCGTCGCCGGTGGACGGGTTGGGGACGGTGGTGGTGACGCTGCCGGATTCACCGGTGGTCGAGCCGCCCTCGGTGCCGGTGGTCGGCTCCCCCGAACTGCTCGTCGGCGACGATCCGTCGGTTTCGGTGAGTTCGGAGGTCGTGGTCGAACCGTCGGGTGTGGTGGTGCCGTCGGTGGTGGTGCTGCTGCCGTCCGGCGTGGTGGTACCCGAGCCGGGACCCGTGGTGGTCGATCCGTCCGGCCCGGTCGTCGTCGAGCCACCCGGGCCAGTGGTGGTGGAACCGCCGAGGCCGGTGGTCGTGGAACCGTCCGGGCCGGTGGTGGTCGATCCGCCGGGGCCGGTGGTGGTCGTATCCGGCGTCGTGGTGGCACCGTCGGAGGTGGTGACGGGCGCGGTCGTGGTCGGCAGCACGATGGTGGACTGTTCCGGCAGGCCGGGTTCGGCGGGCGGCTGTGTGTCGGGCTTCGGCGGCTGCGGCAACCGGTGGAACAGATCCGGCAGCTGCGCCGCCGGCGCCGTCAACGGCGACTGTCCCGCCGGCGGCTGGAACACATGCGCCACCGGGGTGGTCGCCGCATCGGGCTGCACCGTGGTCTGCAGCGGTGTCGCCGCCACCGGCTGCACCGCCGGTGCCACGGCCGCGGGCGCCACGGGCGGCGGTACCGGCACGGCGACCACGGGCACGGGGGCGACCGGCGCCATCGGGGCGGGCGCCATCGCCGGGGCAGGCGCCATCGCCGCGGCGGGTATCGGAGCCGGACCACCGGCCATCGGCACCGGGGCACCGGGTCCCCCGGGGAGACCGGCTGCCGAGGGGGCCCCGGGAACCGCGGCCGCGCCGGGACCGGCAGCCGCAGTCTGGCCGGATGCCAGACCCGTTCCGGTACCACCGGCCGGGACCGCGGAATCCGCGCGTTGTCCTGCTCCGTCCAGTTCGGGCGCGGCCGCCGGCCCCGCCGGATCCGGCTGCGGGCCGGGTGCCGCGTCCGGGGCACCGGCGCCCGTCTGCGCCCACCCCATGTACTGATCGAGTTGTTCGTCGAGCGCGAAGGCGTCCTGCGTCGTGATCCCGAAGTCCCAGTCGCTGTCGGCCCGGAAACCGTCCGGCCCCAGCGCGATATCGATGGACAGATCGGAATCGACGGTGACGGACCCGCCGACACCACCGAGCGCGAAGCCCGCCATCCCGCCGGTGTGCAGGTCGAGGGAGTACTCGAACCAGTCGGCATCGGCTGTCTCGGCGGAACCGTTCTCCCCGGCCGTACGCACACCGCCCAGGAAATCGGGCAGCCCGAAATCCCCGCCGCCCGAATCGGAATCCATGGTCCGCGATACCGATTGCGGCTGCCCGGCGGCACTCGGATCGAACCCGGACAAGTCGAAGATATCGGTCCGGAACGCGTCACCGGGTGCGGGCAGCTCGAAACCGCCCGGCGCACCGAACCCTTCGGTACCGGGTACGGGAAAGTCGCCGGCTCCCGGGAAGGGGAAGCCGCCGTCGTCCGGGCCGGGACCGTCCGCGCCGAGCCCCGGAATACCGTCGAGGCCCGGGATCCCCTGGGCGGGTGGACCGAACTCCGGGACACCCGGGAAACCCGGCTCGGGTACTCCGGTACCCGGACCGAAGCCGCTACCCGGTGCCTCGCCGCCGGGCCCGCCGGGAACCAGCGACAGCCCCGGGACCTCGTCCATCGACCGCGGTGCGAAGGGCGCGGCATCGTCGAAATCGAAATCGTCCGGCCCGCCGACCTGGATATCGAGAGTGCCGTGCGGCAACGGCATGGTGACACTCGCGTCGCCCGGGGAGCCGAACGGCATATCCTCCGGCGCAACCGGTTCGGGGTCCGGGAAGGTGACCACCGGGCTCGGCACATCGGGATCCGGGTCGACATTGCGCGCCCAGCCGGCGTTGCGGCTGTCCAGTTCGCCGGGCGACGCCGGGACCCCGCCACCGTTGGCGGCAATCAGCGCGCCACCGGTCACATACGCGCCACCGCGCGCGACGCGGGCGGTGCCGCTGGCAATACGATAGGCGGTGTCACCGCCCCGCTCGGCGACCTCTTCTTCGCCGTCGAACGGCAGATCACGCGCCATTCCATAACTCCACTCTCGCGTTCACCAGCGACCGCACCGTCGTCGACCCGGCCCGGATCCGTTACCAGCCTATTGTCGACATCTACGACTGTCACATTTTCGTTATCAGCCGATATCCAGGAACGGGCGGGCCCCGGCGAAGACGGTGGCGCGACGGGCAATCGCACAGCCACTCTCCCGCGGGAGCGGCAGGCGGATACTACCCGGACGGGGTGACTACTTCTTGTCCTTCGGCTTATCGGATTGGGCATCGGAGGACAGGGCGGCCACGAACGCCTCCTGCGGAACGTCCACCCGGCCGATGGTCTTCATCCGCTTCTTGCCCTCCTTCTGCTTCTCCAGCAGCTTGCGCTTACGGCTGATATCGCCGCCGTAGCATTTGGCCAGCACGTCCTTGCGGATGGCGCGGATGTTCTCGCGGGCGATGATCTTCGACCCGATGGCCGCCTGGATCGGCACCTCGAACTGCTGCCGCGGGATCAGCTCGCGCAGTTTCGTGGTCATCTTGTGCCCGTAGGCCTGCGCGGCATCACGGTGCACGATGGCGCTGAACGCGTCCACGGCCTCACCCTGCAGCAGGATATCGACCTTCACCAGCTGCGATTCCCGTTCGCCCGCTTCCTCGTAGTCCAGCGAGGCATAACCGCGGGTGCGCGATTTCAGCGAATCGAAGAAGTCGAAGATGATCTCGGCCAGCGGCAGGGTGTAGCGCAGCTCGACCCGGGTCTCCGACAGATAGTCCATCCCGCCCAGGTCACCGCGCCGCGACTGGCACAATTCCATGATGGCGCCGATGAATTCGCTCGGCGCGATGATGGTGACCTTGACCACCGGCTCGAACACCGCGCGTACCTTGCCTTCCGGCCAGTACGAGGGGTTGGTCACGATATGTTCCGCGCCGTCCTCCATCACCACGCGGTACACCACGTTCGGCGCCGTGGAGATCAGGTCGAGACCGAACTCGCGTTGCAGGCGTTCGCGGGTGATCTCCATATGCAGCAGTCCGAGGAACCCGCAGCGGAAGCCGAAGCCCAGCGCCACCGAGGTCTCCGGCTCGTAGGTGAGCGCGGCATCGTTGAGCTGAAGTTTGTCCAGCGCGTCCCGGAGGTCCGGATAGTCGGATCCATCCACGGGATACAGGCCGGAGTACACCATGGGCCGCGGTTCGCGATAACCGGTGAGCGGTTCGGTGGCGCCGTTGCGGGCGGAGGTGACGGTATCGCCGACCTTCGACTGCCGGACATCCTTCACCCCGGTGATCAGGTAACCGACCTCGCCGACCCCGAGCCCCTGGGTGGGTTTGGGCTCCGGCGAGACGATCCCGATCTCCAGCAGCTCGTGCGTGGCGCCGGTGGACATCATCTTGATCTTCTCGCGCGGGGTGAGTTTGCCGTCCACCACGCGGACGTAGGTGACGACGCCGCGGTAGGTGTCGTAGACCGAGTCGAAGATCATCGCCCGGGCCGGTGCGTCGGCGTCGCCCACCGGCGCCGGCACCCGTTCGATCACCCGGTCCAGCAGTTCGGTCACGCCCACACCGGTCTTACCGGACACCCGGAGCACGTCCTCGGGCTCGCAGCCCACGATATGGGCCAGTTCGGCCGCGTAACGCTCGGGATCGGCGGCCGGCAGGTCGATCTTGTTCAGGACCGGGATGATCTCCAGATCCTTGTCCAGTGCCAGGTACAGATTCGCCAGCGTCTGCGCCTCGATCCCCTGCGCGGCGTCCACCAGCAGGATCGCGCCCTCGCAGGCCTCCAGCGCGCGCGAGACCTCGTAGGTGAAGTCGACGTGCCCCGGCGTATCGATCAGGTGCAGGACGAAATCCTCACCCTTGTGCGCGCCCGATTCGGGCGTCCACGGCAGCCGGACGTTCTGGGCCTTGATGGTGATCCCGCGTTCACGTTCGATATCCATCCGGTCCAGGTACTGCGCGCGCATCTGCCGTTCCTCGACGACCCCGGTGAGCTGCAGCATCCGGTCGGCCAGCGTCGACTTGCCGTGATCGATATGCGCGATGATGCAGAAGTTCCGGATCCGCGACGGATCGGTGAACGTCGTATCGGCGAAGCTGGCGGGCACTCCACTCCTCATGGGGGTATCGGGCGTACTGGCCACCATCGTCCCATGGTGCGCACGGCCGCCGGTCCCCCAGGTCCCGCCGCGGTGATATTCCACCGGGCGGGTGTGCCGTTATTCTCCTGAGATGGCCCGCAGTTGGAACAGTCTCGGCAAGCAGCTCACCGCGATCGCGATCCAGCAGGGCCCGAAACTCGTCCGGCGGCAGGCACCGCGACTGGTGGAAGCACTGTTCGACCGCGGCACCGCCACCCGCCGCGCGCCGCGCGCGGTCACCGGCCCCAAGGGCATCCCGGTCCGGCCCGCGGCCTCCACACCCGTCCCGACCGCTCAGCGCGCCCGGCGGGTCGTCTACGCACCACAACTCGACGGCCGCGCCGACCCCGGCGAAATCGTATGGACCTGGGTCCGCTACGAGGACGACCCGGCCAACGGCAAGGACCGCCCGGTGCTGGTGGTCGGGCGCGACGGGCGCACCCTGCTGGGCCTGATGCTCAGCTCGAACCCCGACCGCGACCACCATCCCGACTGGGTCGGTATCGGCGCCGGCACCTGGGACCACCAGGGCCGGCCCAGCTGGGTCCGGCTGGACCGGGTGCTCGACGTGCCCGAGGACGGTATCCGCCGCGAGGGCGCGATCCTGCCGCGCACACTGTTCGACCGGGTCGCGCACCGGCTGGTCCGCGAATACCACTGGAGTTGACGCGCGGCCCGGCAGCGGCGGCCGGTCAGGCCTTCAGTTCCCGCGACCGTCCGAACAGCAACCCGTACAGCAGCGCTCCCAGCACGCCGCCGATCAGCGGGAACACGATGAACGCCCACAGCTGGGCCATCGCCCCGTCCTGGTAGGGCGCCACTGCCAGGCTGCGCGCCGGATTCACCGAGGTGTTGTCGACCGGAATCGAGATCAGGTGGATGACCGCCAGCGTGAAACCGATCGCCAGACCCGCCTGCGGGGCATCGGAGAGCTGATCGGTCGAGGCGAGGACCACGAAGACCAGCAGTGCGGTGAGCATCACCTCGATGATGATCATCGCGGCCATCCCGTACCCCTCCTGGAGCACGAAATTGCCGGCCGGACCGGTCACCGCGGACGGACTGTGCTCACCCCACCCGTTGGCGCCCAGCCCCGACACCGCGCGATCGTAGGAGGGGAGATTGCGCGCGACGGCGAACAGCACCAGACCGGCGACCAGGCCGCCCACCACCTGCGCCACCATGTATCCCGCCGCACTGACCGGCGACAACCGGCCCAGCAGCAACTGCCCCAGGGTGACGGCAGGATTCACATGACAACCGGAGATCGGGCCGATCGCGTACACGAGCAGCAGCAGGCTCAATCCGAAAGCCAGCGCCACACCCAGCGGCCCCACCTTGTCGCCGGCGATCACCGCCGTGCCCACACCCCCCATCACGAGAACGAATGTGCCCACCGCCTCGGCCGCCCATTTCTTGCCGTCGGACTGCACATTGGTGGCTTCATGACTGGCCTGGACGACCTGCTGTTCCTGCTGCGCACTGGAGGACATGAAAAACCGCCTTCCGAGAGGATCACTGCGCCGACGCGGACGCACACCGGATAGTTCCTGGTCCTGCTGGGAAAACTCGTGCTGTGCCCATTTCGCATGGGCGAGGGTTCTACGTGATCACGCGTCACTACCGACTCCGGGGCCGACTCACCCATGCGGAGATTTATTCGGACCTTACGCCGCACAAACGATCATCTCAACGGCATCGGGCCAGGTCGCGGCATGCGGCCGCACCCGCGATTTCGTGGCCCCGCCACATGCTGGTAATCTGGCCACCCGGCGTTGCCGTACCCCGTGCCCGGAGAAATCCAGGCTTGGCTGAATCCAGGGCCGGTACGCGCATACAGACTTTCCCGACCGAACCAGACAGGAACCAGAGGATACCGGCGTGGCCAATATCAAGTCCCAGATCAAGCGGATCCGCACCAACGAGGCGCGGCGCCAGCGCAACCAGTCGGTGAAATCCGAGCTGCGCACCCATATCCGCGCCTTCCGGGCGGCTGCCGCGTCCGGTGACAAGGAAGCCGCCACCGCGCGCCTGCAGTTCGTGAGCCGCAAGCTCGACAAGGCCGCCTCCAAGGGCGTCATCCACGCCAACCAGGCCGCCAACAAGAAGTCGGCGATGGCGCTGGCACTGAACAAGCTCTGATCGTTCGATCTCTTTCGCACAAAGCCGCCGCGGCGTCGACGACCACGGCGGCTTTTGGTGTACCCGGGCTCGGTCAGCGCGTGTTTTCCGAGGCAGTACCGGATGGCGCGCGCCCGGCGGTCCGGCGCCTGTCGTAGCATGCGGCGCATGGTTATGTTGTATGCGAACCAATCGGTCGTCCAAGCCGAGGACCTGCCCGGCGTCATTCGCGCCGCCGAGGTACTCGGTATCGGCGTGAAGATCGAGAACGTACTGGTACCCGCCGATGACGACGGCAGTCAGGTCTGCGTCTGGATGGTCACCCGCGACGAGGAGACCCCCGTCTACGAAGAGTGGGAGGGGCGTTTCGAGGAGGTCGCGGAGGAAGCCCTGGAGCTCAGCGCGGTCGAATAACCCGCCTCCGCCGGATCCGCCTCGTGCCGCGCGTACGCCCGGCCGTGTCCGCCTCACTGCGGCCGCGGTACAGCGACCGCTCGGCTATGTCGTCCTGATAGCAGCGTCGGCGTTGCCCGCGAACGCGGCACCGCAGCGATGCCCTCGCACCACCCCGGGCCCCCTGCGGCGGGTCCGCAGCTGTGTCCCGCATCCGGAAGCCTCGGCCTGGTGGCCGGTCAGTCGCGTCCTTGGAGCGCCAGCAATTTCAGCACCGCGTCCTCGAGGGCGAAGCCGGAATCCGCGGCCCCACCTTTGACATCGGCGTTCAGTGTCGCCACAACCTGCAGCGCGGAGCCGATCGCGGCCGGGGTCCAGCCGCGCGCCTGAGCCTGCGCCTTCTTCACCTTCCACGGCGGCAGACCCAGTGGTCCCGCCAGTTTGAACGGATCCCCGCGACCCGCCGAACCGACCTTCGCGATGGTGTGCACCGAATCCGCCAGTGCGTCCGCGAGCACCACATGCGGGACGCCGCGGTCCTGTGCCCAGCGCAGCGCCTCCACCGCGCCCGCCCGGTTCCCGGCCACGGTGAAGTCCGCGACCTCGAAACCCGATACCTCCGCCTTACCTGAGTAGTACCGCCGCACCGCCGCGAGGTCGAGCTTGCCGCCGGTATCGGCGACCAGCTGCGAGCACGCCGCCGCCAGTTCCCGCAGCTCCGACCCGACGGCGTCCAGCACCGCCGCCACCACCTCACCGGATACCCGCGCCCCCGCGGCCCGGAATTCCGCGCGCACGAATTCGGCCCGCTCCGAGGCCTTGGTGAGCTTCGCGCATTCGTGCACCTCGGCCCCGGCCTTGCGCAGCGCCGGCACCATCGCTTTGGCCCGCCCGCCACCGGAATGCACCACCATCAGCACCACCCCTTCCGGTGGTGCGGCCACGGCGTCGGAGATCACGGCCACGGCATCCTTGCCGGCCTGATCGGCGGCCTCGAGAATGATCACCCGGTCCTCGGCGAACAGCGAGGGGCTCAGCAGTTCGGCCAGCTCCGCGCTACTGGCATCACCGGCGCGCAGCCGGTCGACGGGCACCCCGTCCGGATCCGGCGCACCCGCCCGCACCTGCGCGACCACTCCCGCCACCGCCCGCTGGATCAGCAGCTCTTCTTCCCCCAGCACCAGGTGCACCGCCGCCACTCGCTCGCTCACGGCTCCGATCGTACGGCCGGACCCGCACAATCCCCGGTATCGGCCTCACCCGGCCCCGGATGTCACACCGGGTCTCTCCAGGCACGGGGCGGTCACAATGGCGCTACGACACAGGGCCGCGGCCGGTGAACAGGGCGGCGGCCGGGGTTTCTGCTCTACGGTCCAGGGCATGGGCGATGTCCTGGGCGATCTGCTTCCGCTCGCGGTGGGTGTGGCGATCTCCCCCATCCCGATCGTGGCGGCGATTCTGATGATCCTGTCGGCCGAGGCGGGCAGCGCAAGTCGCGGGTTCGCGGCCGGGTGGGTGGCCGGAATCGCCGCGGTGACGGTCGTCGTGACACTGCTCGCGGGCCCGCTCGGCGGGTCGGCCGATCGGGAACCGTCCGCGGCGGGGGCATGGCTGAAGATTCTGCTCGGGATACTGCTGCTGGCCTTGGCCGTCGTGCAATGGCGGGAGCGCAACGACAAGGAGATACCGGGGTGGATGCGCGCGGTCGACGAGCTCACTGTCGTCCGGGCCGCCGAGCTGGGCGCGGTGCTGTCGGCGGTGAATCCGAAAAACCTGCTGCTGTGCCTCTCGGCGGGTGTGGTGATCGGTTCCAGTGGCACGGCCCTCGGCGGCCAGTTCGTCGCGATTGTGGTGTTCACCCTGCTCGCCGCGTCCACCGTGCTGGCGGTGATCTTCGGGTACACCCTGCGCGCGGACCGGTTGCGCGGCCCACTCCAGCGGCTGCGCACGATGTTGCAGGACAACAACCACATCGTGCTGGCGATCATCCTGGTGCTCATGGGCACGGTGGTACTCGGGAAGGGCATCGGCGGGCTCTGAGCACGCGAACCCGGCGTTATCGCCTGCCCGGACCGACCTCCGCACTGCCGGGATCGGCAGCCGTTCCGCAGAACCGCCGCTGCGCGGAGCAGAGCCCGATCGCTGCACGACGCCGTCGACCCGACGACCGCACGCCCACCGCTCGCGGTGACCGGTCTGCGCGTACTCACCCCGGGAACCACCGGGTCCGAAGCAGATATGCGGCGAGGACACCCAGAGCCACCGCGAGCACCAGTCGCCGGACTCCTGGCAGCCGGAGCGCGGGAATCCCCGCGGCGACGAGCAGAGCGGCGGACAAGCCTCCGGGCGCACCACCCGGAACAGTGATCACCGCACCCGGTACGGCGGCTGCCTCGGTGGCGACGGTGAGCAGCCACCACAGCGGTGGCCCGGTGGCGCGCAGGATCAGCTCCGCGAGCGGGTACCAGCAGGTGGCCACGACCGCTGCGGTCGCCCCGAGCACGGTGATCGGGGCGATCACCGGAGCCACGAGGATATTCGCGGCGACGGCCACCAGGCTCAGCTGTCCGGACAGTGCGATGGTGATCGGCGTGGTGACGACGAATGCTGCCGCGGCCACCGCGACCAGTTCGGCCGGCAGCCGCCACCAGCCCCGGTCCCGTAGGTAGTCGGCCCAGCTCGGGGCCAAGAGCAACAGCGCGCCGGTGGCCAGCACCGACAGCGCGAAACCTGCCTGGACCGCGAGTTCGGGCCAGATCAGAAGCAGTCCGATCACCGCCGCGCACAACGCCGGCAGCGCCTGCCTTCGGCGGCCGGTGATCAGGGCGAGCAAGGTCACCGACCCCATGGCCGCGGCCCGCAGCACGCTCGGGTCGGGCCGGGCGATGATCACGAAGAACACCAGTGCGGCACCGGTCACCACGAAGGACATCCGGGGACCGCACGTCAGCATGCGCGTCACGGCCAGAGCAACGGTCATCAAGATCGAAAAGTTTGCGCCGCTGACAACACACAGGTGCTGTAATCCGGAAGCCACGAAATCCTCGTGCAGCTGATCGGATAGTCCCGAGGTGTCCCCCACGACCAGTGCGGGTAGCAGGCCGGCCGCCTCGGGTTCGAGCGCGGCCTCCGCCACCGTGGACAGGTCGGAGCGCACGCCCGCCGCCAGTGCCTGCCACCACGGTAGTGGCCCGGCCGGAGCCGGTGCACCGACCGGGCGCAGGGTGACAACGGTCAGATCGTGTTGCCGTGGTGGTGCGGTCCGGGCCCGGAATTCGATCGACTGCCCGGGAATCAGTTCGCCCCAGCGTGGCCCCGCGGCCAGTACGACCACCGCGCCGCCCGCGCGGAGCACGCTGTCGCGGTATCGGAACTCCCGCAGTTCGGCCCGGACCACCCACAGCCGTCCCCGCCCGGAACCGCTGCCGCGCACCGGTTTCGGATCGTCGCCGGGCGTTATCACGACGTGCACGGACGCTTCGTCGGGCACGCCCCGCAGCGGATGGGTACTCACCTGGTATTCGCGCCAGGCCCCGGCGAGCCCGAACCCCGCACCCAGCACGGCCGCACCGAGAACCGTCGTGACCACCACCCGGTACCGCTCGCCGCGTGCCGCGATCCCCATCCACAGCAGCATCCACGAAACGAGCGCCACCACCGCCAGGCCGATCGCCGCTCCAGCCCCGGCGACCCATCCCGAGCCGACCGCCGCAATCGTCACCAGCCAGCAGACGAGAGCCGCCGGGAGCAACCGCGCGTCCAGTACCTGCTGTTTACCACCGGCATCGTCCGCCGGCCGCTCGCTGCCACCCGGCTCCGCCGCCCCACCCGGCCCCCTCACCGGCGAAGACGGACGGTTGCCGTCCGCACGAACCACCATGGGACCCGTCCGGCGACACCGCCGACCGGCGGCGGAAACCCGATGAGGTCGGCTGCCAACGCTGGCGCACCGTTCACACCGTCACCAGCTCTTTCAGCCGGGCGAGCCGCGCGGGCCCGATCCCGTCGACCTCGGCCAGTTGCTCCACATCGCTGAACCGCCCGTTCGTCTCCCGCCAGGCGATGATCGCCTTCGCGGTGACCGGGCCGACGCCCGGCAAGGCGTCGAGATCGGCCTCGGTGGCCGTGTTCAGGTTCACCGGAGTTCCGGCGGCGGGTGCCGCGCCCTCGGCCTCCGAACCCACCGGCCCGGACCCGCTCACCGTCGCACTGCCGGCCGGCGGGACGGCCGTATCGACGGCGCCGACCCGGACCTGGTCGCCGTCGGCCAGGCGCTGAGCCAGGTTGAGCCCGGTGACGTCGGCGCCCGGCAGCACTCCCCCGGCGGCGTCCAGCGCGTCGGCGACCCGGGCACCGGGCGGTAACCGCACGAGACCGGCCTCGTGCACCAAACCGACCACGCTCACCACCAATTCGGCCGGTGGCGGCGGTGCGGGCGCGGTTCCGGGCGCGGCGGGCGGGCTTCCGGATTCGGATTGCCCCGCGGGCAACGGCGCAGGATAAGCGGCGGGTAGCGGGGGAACCGGTTGTGCGACAGGGCGTTCCCAGAACACCACCACCAGCGTCACCAGGAAGGCGACCACCCCGATCCCCGCCATGATCACCACTCCGCGCCGCCCCGGATCCAGGCGCGCACCCTGGAACCGCGGTGGTAGCAGGCGTTCACGCCATGTCAGCGGAGCCGGCTCGTCGAGCCAACGGGGCGTGCGTACCGAATCGTCGTCGTCGGTGAATGCGGTATCCGGCCGCGGTGTGTCGGTATCGAGTTCCTCGCGTGGTCTGCCGTCGAAGAACCCGCCCAGCTGTCTGCGTACCCGTTCCCGCTCGTCTTGTCGTGCCATGCTCGCGACGCTAAGCGCACGCGAACGTCGATTCACTGCCCTCACCAGGCATTTCAGAAACTCTGTGGAAAACGCGGCCCTGTGGACAACCGTCTGGAGCGGAAAAACAGCGGACCGGCCACACCCGGCCCGGCAGGGGCGCGGTCACGAGGCCGCGCCAGATCAACCGACGGCAGAGCTGTGGTTCAGCCGCACCCGCCGGGCAGTACCAGCACACCGACCGCACCGACGCCGAGGTGCACCGCGAGCGCCGGCCCGAACTCCGCGGTGAGTATTTCCCGGACGTGCGGAAGACGTTCGCGCAGCTGGGTTGTCACCGTTTCGGCGGCGTCGGCCGCCTCCAGATGCTGTACCCCCAGCACCGCGTCCCCCGATCCGGCCGCTGCGACGGCCGCCGCCACCAGCTTCGCCACCGCCTTCGACCGCGTGCGCACCTTTTCCCGCAACTCCAGCCGCCCCTGCACCAGCTGCAGAATCGGTTTGCTCACCAGCTCACTGGCGAAAAAACCCGCCGCCGTGCTGAGCCGGCCGCCGCGGCGGAGCTGTTCGGTGCGGTTGACCACGATGAACGTATGCGAATTCTCCGCCGCGGTGACCGCGGCCCGGTGCACCGCGTCCAGCGGCGCGCCGGTGGACGCGCAGCGTGCGGCGGCCAGCACCGGCAACCCCGTGGCCAGACCCGCGCCGAGCGAATCCACCAGTCGCACCGACTCTTCGGCGCCCATATCCTGTACCGCCTGCCGGCCCGACTCCCAGGTGGCCGACAGTTGGCGGGACAGATGCACCGCGACCACCCCGTCACCGCCACTGCGCGCCAGCGCCTCGGCATAGGCGCTGCGCAGTTCCCCCGGGGACGGTGCCGAGGTGCTGACCGAATCCGCGGCATAGTCGATATCGAGGTCGTCGACCCCTTCGCGCAGCGCCGTATCACCCACCAGCACATGCAAGGGCACCACGGCGACACCCAGCTCGCCGATCAGGTCCGCGGGCAGGCTGGCGGACGAATCGGTGACCACCACGACCGCCACGTCTCATCCCACCTCGCGCAGTGTTTTCACCATCGCTTTGGCAACCTCCGTATGCCCGTCCCAGCCCCAGTGGATACCGTCGGGGTTGGCGTCGCCGGAGTAGATGTTGTCGTGCACGGCCGCCTTCAGATCCACCAGCGGGACCCCGGTGCGCGCCGACCATGCCTCGAGCGCCCGCACCGCCGGCTCCCGGCCACGGTGTACCCGGCCGTAGGCCTCGCAATCGTGCACCGACGGAAGTACCGCCACCATCGGCAGTTCCGGCCGCAATTGGCTCAGCGCGGTACGGCACTGCTCCAGATAGTCGACGCTGACCTCGGGCGGCAGCGCCACCCGGCGGCCGAGTTTCGCCGCCCTGGGCTGGAGCCACTGGTAGGCGGTGCGCACCACCCGCCGCAACCCGGCCGGCCGGACATAGCGGATCAGTTCACGCAGCGCGGTGGGTAGCGGTGAGGGCAGGGAATCCATCCCGCCCACCGCGAAGACCACCGCGCCCGCATGCGGTACGGCCGCCCAGATCCGCGGATCGCCGATCAACGCCCAATATGCGTCCCGGCAGGTCCAGCCGATCCGGGCGACGAGTTCGACCTCCCAGTCGAGCTCGGACCCCACCAGATTCGGCCAGATCCGCGGATGATCGGCGGGGAGACCGCCTTTGGGCCCGAAATAGGACAGCGAATCGGCGATCACCAGCAGTACCGGCCGTCGTGCCGCCGGATCGCCGGACCCCGGCCCGTCGAGTGGGAGGGCTGCGGCGGAGCCGCCGGTGGGATCCGCGGCCGCAACACGCTCCGATCCGGCCGGACCGGCTACCGGCCCGGCCGGATCCGGCTCACTACCCACCGGCTCGGCTGTCACTGCGCAACCCTCCTGATGATCAGACTGCCTTCCGCATCTCGTCGCCGTCGGTGTCCTCGGCGTTCTCGTCCTGCCCCGGCGGGGTCGCGGGGCCGAACAGCGCATCGGGTAGCGCGCGTTCCGGTTTCGCGGAAACCCGCTGGAACAGTTCGTCCGGAATCTGCCGGTTCAGGTCTTCAGATGACATCGGGTGCTACTTTCGCCGCTGCGTTCCACACATCGAGACGCCAGCCGGGCTTCTCGATGCTCGGACCGTGACTGCTCAGCTGCACCCAACTGGCGTTGGCCAGGCCACCGAGGGCAGGCCAGTTCCGGGGCGGCAGGTCGAGCAGCGCGGCCGTGAGCGCGGCGATCAGCCCGCCGTGCGCCACGAGAATCATAGTGGCGCCCGGCCAATCCCGCCGCTCGGCGAACAATTCCTGCACCACGGGCAGCGCCCGGGCACCGACCTCGAGCTTGGATTCGCCGCCGGGCGGGGTGTAGGTGGCGTCCATCCGCCATTCCAGGCGCGCGCCCGGATACTGCGAATCGACCTCGACATCACCCATCCCCTGCCAGTCACCGAGGTGGGTTTCCCGCAACCGCGGCTCCCGGATCACCTCCAGGCCGGAATGCTCCGCCAGCGCCTGCGCGGTTTCGTAGGCACGTTTCAGATCGGAGGAGATGAGGCCGATCGCCTTGTGGGACACCAGTTCCCGCGCGGCCTCCTTGGCCTGCCGCCGGCCCAGATCGGTCAGATCGGTATCGATCTGTCCCTGCATCCGGTCGTTGGCGTTCCATTCGGTTTGCCCGTGGCGCAACAGGATCAGGGTGCGCACACCGGTATTTCGTGTCACTCGGTATCTCCAGCACTTTCCTCATCGGCGGCCGGTGGCGCACCGATCCCCTCGACCGGAACGACGGGGCAGTCTTTCCACAGCCGTTCCAGCGCATAGAAATTACGTTCGTCGTTGTGCTGGATATGCACCACCACATCGACATAGTCCAAGAGCGCCCAGCGGCCCTCGCGGGTTCCTTCCCGGCGAACGGGTTTGTGCCCGGCCGCGCGCAGTTTCTCTTCGACATTATCGACGATGGCGTTCACCTGGCGCTCGTTCGGCGCCGAAGCGATCACGAAGCAGTCGGTGATCACCAACTGCTCGGAGACGTCGAGCACCACCACATCGGCGGCCAGTTTCTCGTCCGCGGCCAACGCGGCGACGGTCGCCATCTGCA
Source organism: Nocardia sp. CA-290969 (assembly GCF_050936135.1). Taxonomy (NCBI): domain Bacteria; kingdom Bacillati; phylum Actinomycetota; class Actinomycetes; order Mycobacteriales; family Nocardiaceae; genus Nocardia; species Nocardia sp. CA-290969. The sequence continues at coordinate 5,096,886 of NZ_JBNJNJ010000001.1, forward strand.
CAGCCTCCGCTGTCGCAGTCATGTGGTACCCCCTGATGCCTGGTTCACGCTTCCATTACCTTCCGCTTGCGCCGGCACGTACAGGTGCCGTTTCGATATGTATTGCACGACCCCGTCCGGCACCAGGTACCACACGGGGCGGCCCTCGGCCGCGCGCCGGCGGCATTCGCTCGACGAGATGGCCAGCGCGGGGACCTCGATCATCGTCACCGCGTCGTCGGGCATCCCCCGCAGATGCTCGGCGAGATGGTCGATGTTCAGCTCGTATCCCGGCCGGCTGACGCCCACGAATTTCGCCAGCTCGAACAGTTCCGCCCAATCCTGCCAGGTGAGGATGCTGGCCAGCGCGTCCGCCCCGGTGATGAAGTAGAGCTCGGCGCCCGGATGCTGGGCGTGCAGGTCGCGCAGGGTGTCGACCGTGTAGGTCATCTTGCTGCGGTCGACGTCGGCCCGGCTCACCGAGAACCGCGGGTTGGAGGCGGTGGCGATCACCGTCATCAGGTAGCGATCCTCGGCCGGGCTGACCTGCCGGCCGGACTTCTGCCAGGGCTGGCCGGTCGGGACGAAAACGACCTCGTCGAGGTCGAACCGGTGCGCGACCTCGCTGGCCGCGACCAGGTGCCCGTGGTGGATGGGATCGAAGGTGCCACCCATCACCCCCAGCTTGGGTCCGGGCCGGCCTGTTCCACGCATGAGTGTCGAGCTTAACGGGGTGGTCGTGGCGGGGTCCGGTCAGACCGGCAGCAACCGCGAGACCACGGCCGTGAGCTGGGACGCGGACCGGCATTCGTGCATTTCGATGACCTGCTGGTAGCGGTCGGCGGCGGAATCACCGGACCCCCAGTTCTGGCGCGGTTCGGGGTTCAGCCAGTGCGCGTGCTTGGCGACGGTGACCAGGTCGGACAGGGTGGCCAGTTCCGGGTCGCGGTAGTTGGTGCGGGCGTCCCCGAGGATCAGCAGTGCGCTGCGGCTGGTGACCGCGTCCGGGAAGTCCTCGGCGAAGCTGGTGAGCGCGCTGCCGTAGTCGGAGTGGCCGTTGAAGCCGACGATATCGGCCTCGGCGAAGATCCGCTGCATGGCTTCGTCGAGCTGGGTGTGCGGGTCGAAGAATCGCGTCACCTCGTCGGTGTGATCGACGAAGGCGAAGATCCGGACCTTCGAGAACTGCTCCCGCAGCGCGCTCACCAGCAGCAACGTGAAATTGCTGAACCCGGCGACCGATCCGGAGACATCGCACAGCAGCACCAGCTCCGGGCGCCCGGGCCGCGGTTTGCGGTTCACCAGGTCGATCGGGACACCGCCGGTCGACATGGATTTGCGCAGCGTTTTCCGCAGGTCGATCTCGCCGCGTTTGGCGTGCCGCCGGCGCACCGCCAGCCGGGAGGCCAGGATCCGCGCGAGCCGCTGGGTACTGCGTTTCAGTTCGGCCAGCTCGGACTGCGAGGCGCGCAGGAAATCCACGTCTTCGGCCTGCCGCGCGACCCCGTACGAAGCCACCCGCTCCCGGCCGATTTTTTCGGCCACCCGCCGCCGGGTCTCGGCCTCCACGGTCCGGCGGAAGTTCTCGATCCGGCCGCGCGCCGTCCGCCGCGCGATCTCGGTATCGAAATCACTCATCCCCGGCGTCGTCATCCCGGCCAGGATCTGCGCGAGCAGCGTCTGCGGCTGGATCTCCTTGAGCGCCTGATACGACGAGAACGACGCGCCGCGCGCGGACTGGTACTGCCCGAGTTGTTCCACCAGCTGAGCGGCCATCAGCGCCTGCGCGGCGCCGGAGTTCTCGTCGGCGAGCATTTCGGCCAGCATGCGGCGCAACTCGGGGACATCCAGCCGGCCGTCGTCCCGGTACGGCAGTTCGATCTCCGCGGCGGCGTCGCGCTGTCCGATCGCGATCGGGAACCAGAGGTCGAACAGGCCGTCGTAGGTGGCGCGATGGGTGGTGCGCCGCAACAGCGCGCAGGCCAGACCCTCCCGGACGGCTTCCCGGTCCATGAGGTCGAGCACGGACAGCACCCGGCCCGCATCCACCGTTTCCGAGGGACCCACCGGGATCCCGCGCGCCCGCAGCGCCTCCACGAACCCCACCAGATGCCCCGGCAGACCGTGCGGGGCCAAGGGCCGGTCCTCGGTGACCGCCATGATCAGGCCGGTTTCAGCTCGGCCAGCGCGCGCTGGTGGTCACTGCGGTGTTTGAGCACGACCCCGAGGGTTTCGCGCACCGTCGAATCGTCGAGTTCGGTATGGCCCAGCGCGAGCAGCGTGCGCGCCCAGTCGATCGATTCGGCCACCGAGGGCAGTTTCTTCAACTGCATTCCGCGCAGGACGTGCACGACCCGCACCAGCTGCGCCGCCACCGCCTGCGGCAGTTCCGGAACCCGGCTGGCCAGGATGCGCCGCTCCAGGTCTTCGTCCGGGAAATCGAGGTGCAGGTACAGGCAGCGCCGTTTCAGCGCCTCCGACAGTTCCCGGGTCGCGTTGGAGGTGAGGACCACGAACGGTTTGCGGTCGGCGGTGATGGTGCCCAGTTCCGGCACGGTGACCGCGAAATCGCTGAGTACCTCGAGCAGCAGCCCCTCGATCTCCACATCGGCTTTATCGGTTTCGTCGATGAGCAGCACGGTCGGATCGGTCCGCCGGATCGCGGTGAGCAGCGGCCGCGACAGCAGGAACTCCTCGGTGAACACATCGGCCTTGGTATCGGCCCAGTCGTTCTCCCCGGCCGCCTGGATACGCAGAATCTGCTTGGCGTGATTCCACTCGTACAGCGCCCGCGCCTCGTCCACACCCTCGTAGCACTGCAGGCGCACCAGTTCCGCCCCCGAGGTCTGCGCGACCGCCCGCGCCAGCTCGGTTTTACCGACGCCCGCGGGCCCCTCGATGAGCAGCGGCTTGCCGAGCCGATCGGCGAGGAAAACCGAGGTAGCGGTCGCCTTGTCGGCCAGATAGCCGGTTTCGGCGAGGCGGGCCTGCACATCATCGACCGACGCGAAGATCGGCTCCTGAACCGGCGGGATGGGGGAACTCGCGGGCTCCATGGGCGTCCTTCCGTCGAACTCTGCCCATCCCACGCTACCGGGCGCCTGCTCAGCGGGCCTCGTCCCCCGCGGCCAAGAGACCCAGCTCACCACCGTGCGCGCCGGTCCAAAGCCGACCGGCCTGGATTACGACGCGGCGAAGAACCGGAGGCGCGACTCGCTCCCTCGTCGGCCTGGACGGCGCAGCGCTACACGGGCCGGATCTGACCCGAACCGCGGACGACCCACTTCGAGGAGGTGAGTTCCGGCAGCCCCATGGGCCCGCGGGCATGCAGCTTCTGCGTCGAGATACCGATTTCGGCGCCGAATCCGAACTGTTCGCCGTCGGTGAAGGCCGTGGAGGCGTTGACCATGACCGCTGCGGCGTCCACCCGGCGGGAGAATTCGTCGGCCGCGGCCAGTTCGCCGGTGACGATGGCCTCGGTGTGGCCGGTGCCCCAGGTGTTGATGTGGTCGACGGCGGCGTCGAGATCGTCGACGATTTTCACCGCGATATCGAGGGACAGGTACTCCTCGGCCCAATCCTTGTCCGTGGCCGGGACCATACCGTCGAGGTCGCCGTGCAGGGTGACACCCTTGTCGGCCAGCGCTTTGCTCAGGCGCGGCAGGGCGGTATCGGCGATGGCGGCGTCGATCAGCACCGTTTCGGCGGTATTGCACACGCTGGGCCGCCGGGTCTTCGCGTTGATCAGGATCTCTTCCGCCATGTCCAGGTCGGCGCCGGAGTGCACGTAGACGTGGCAGTTGCCGGTGCCGGTTTCGATGGTCGGGACCTGGGCATCGCGCACCACCGCGTTGATCAGGCCGGCGCCACCGCGCGGGATCACCACATCGACCAGGCCGCGGGCCTGGATCAGGTGGGTCACGCTGGAACGGTCCTCGCTGGGCAGCAGCTGGACGGCGTCGGCAGGGAGGCCCACCCCGGTGAGCGCCGACCGCAGCACCGCAACCAGCGCCGCGTTCGACCGCGCCGCCGACGACGACCCGCGCAGCAGCGCCGCGTTCCCCGATTTCAGCGCCAGCCCGAAAGCGTCCACGGTGACGTTCGGCCGGGCCTCGTACACCATGCCGACTACCCCGAGCGGCACCCGGACCTGCCGGATCTCGAGCCCGTTGGGCAGCGTCGACCCGCGTTCCACCACGCCCACCGGGTCGGGCAGGGCGGCCACCTGGCGCAGACCCGACGCGATACCGTCCACCCGGTCCTTGGTGAGCCGCAGCCGGTCCAGCAGCGAATCCTCGGTCCCGGCCGATTTCGCGGCCACCAGGTCCTCGCCGTTGGCCTCCAGCACCGTATCCGCGGCGGCCAGCAGGGCGTCGGCCGCGGCGTGCAGGGCCTCGTTCTTCTGGGCCGTGGTGAGCTGGGCGAGCACCCGGGACGCGACCCGGGCCCGGCGCGCGGCCTCGTGCACAGCCTCGCGCATATCGAACTCAGCGGTGGTCTCTGCGGTCATAGGTATATAGCCTACGCACCGGGAAAACCGGATTTCACGGGCGTTCGCGCGTTACGTTCTCTCTGTGACCACGCCACTGATCGCCGTCCTCGGCAGCATCAATATGGACCTGGTGACCACCACCGCGACCCGCCCCGCACCGGGCGAGACGGTGCTCGGCCGCGGCTTCGCGATGGTGCCCGGCGGGAAGGGCGCAAATCAGGCGATCGCGGCGAGCCGGGCCGGCGGGCAGACGATGTTCCTGGGCGCGATCGGCACCGATGTCTTCGCCCCGCGGCTGCGCGCCGTACTCACCGAATCCCTCGTCGACACCACCGGGCTGCGCACGATCGACGGCCCGAGCGGGATCGCGACGATCGTCGTCGACGACACCGGGGAGAACACGATCATCGTGGTCGGCGGTGCCAACACCGCGATGACCGAGCTGACCGACGCCGACCGCACCGCCATCGCCGCAGCCGATATCCTCGTCTGCCAGCTCGAGATACCACTCGAGACCGTGACGGCCGCCGCCCGCCATGCGCGTGCCCACGACACCACCGTGATCCTCAATCCGTCACCGGTCCAGCATCTTTCCGAGGAGCTGTGGGAGCACGTGGACGTCGCCGTGGTGAACACGGGCGAGGCCGGACAGTTGGGCGGACTGCTCGACCGGGTGCCGCACGTGGTAGTCACGCTCGGCGCGCACGGCGCCCGCCACCGCGGACCCGACGGCGCGGAAACCACCGCCACGGGACCTACGGTCGAGGTCGTCGATACAACCGGCGCGGGCGACACGTTCACCGGAGCACTCGCCGTGCATTGGGGGCAGGGGCCGGCCACCGCATTACGCTTCGCCTGCACCGCGGGTTCGCTGGCCACCACCGCGCTCGGCGCCAGTGCCTCGATCCCGTGGCGCACCGAAATCGACGCTGTCCTCCCCGGCTGAATCCGCTCCACGGCCAGGAAGCCACCCGCCTTCCGATCACTTACGCTGGCCGGAATGAGCGTGTACAACGACCGGCTGCAGACGCTGGCCCAACGGGCACAGCAACTCATGGCCGATTCCGACGAACTGGACGAATCGACATGGGATCTCGCCTACCTCACCGTTCTGGCCGCGCTTTTCGATTACGAGGTGAACAACGGCGGCTTCGGACAGCTGATCTTCAATGTGGGCAATCAGGCGGAAGAAGGGCTGCTGGAACAACTGGACGGCATGCTGCGCACGGTGAATGCGCCGGTTGCGTTGTCCTTCTATGTACGGGCCGCGACGCGCTGCGCCGAGAATCTGGATGATTACCACGATTTTCTGACCGACATCACCGCACCGACCGAGCTCGGCCAGGACCTGACAATGGTCAGTATCGAATACCTCCGCGGTGAGACCGGCTTCGCCGACGAGATCGCCGAGTTCCTCGATTACGCGGAAGCCCGGCTCTGACCATGCTCGTTTCGCGCGCTGCGAGGCGGGACGTGACACCGGCCTCGGCCTGCCGATCCGGGCAGCCCGGCGCCTCGAAAATCGGGTGCCCCGCCTACGGCACACGGCCTACCGTGAAGTAAGGCGACGGACAACGGTCCGTCGCATACGGAAGGACCGAGAAATGTTTCCCGTCGAGCTGTCCGGTACCCGGGCACGGACGTTGATGTGGGCCCACGAGAGCGAGATCGATGCGGCGGCGCTGCAACAGCTGCGCAATATCGCCCGGCTGGAATGGGTGCACGGCGTCCGGGTCATGCCGGATGTGCACCTCGGGAAAGGCGCCACGGTCGGTTCGGTGATCGCCATGCGCGATGCGGTCGCCCCCGCGGCGGTCGGGGTCGATATCGGCTGCGGTATGGAGAGCGTACGCACCGATCTCACCGCGGCCGATCTGCCCGACGACCTGCGGGCGCTGCGGTCGGCGATCGAAGCAGCGGTCCCCGTGGGCTTCGGCGCCCACCAGAATCCCGTGCAGGTGAACAAGCTGGCACCAGGGCGGTCCGGCGTCGCCACCCCGACCTTGCGGACCGGCTGGGACCGGTTCTGGTCGGCGTTCAACGACCTCGATCAGACGGTGGCACCGCGGGAATCCAAGGCGCACAAGCAGATGGGTTCGCTGGGTTCAGGGAACCATTTCATCGAGGTCTGCTTGGACCAGGACGACCAGGTGTGGATCCTGCTGCACTCAGGCAGCCGCAATATCGGCAAGGAGATTGCCGAGCGGCATATGGCGGTGGCCCGCAAACTCCCGCACAACCAGAATCTGGTCGATCGCGATCTGGCGGTGTTCCTGGCGAACACCCCGGAAATGGCGGCCTACCGGCACGACCTGACCTGGGCGCAGGAGTACGCGGCCCGCAACCGCGCGGTCATGCTGGCGCTGGTGTGCGAGGCGGTGCGCAAGCAGTTCCCCACCCGGGAGGTCCGGTTCGATACTCCGGTGTCATGCCACCACAATTACGTGTCGGAGGAAACGATCGACGGCGTCCCGATGCTCGTAACCCGCAAAGGTGCCGTACGAGCCGGAGAAGGCGATATGGCGCTCATCCCGGGTTCGATGGGTACCCGCTCGTATGTGGTACGCGGTAAAGGCAACCCCGAATCCTTCCAGTCCGCGTCGCACGGCGCGGGCCGGCGAATGAGCCGCAACGCCGCCAAGCGGCAGTTCAGCGTTGCGGATCTCGTGGCCCAGACGGAGGGTGTGGAGTCACGCAAGGACGCAGGCGTACTGGATGAGATCCCGGCCGCCTACAAAAATATCGACGAGGTCATTGAAGCCCAGCGGGACCTGGTAGATGTGGTAGCAACCCTGCGCCAAGTGCTGTGTGTGAAGGGCTGACCAAGGGTGGAGCCAATTCATTGGCTCCACCCTTTGGCCTTTAGTCAGCCGAACCAACAACACCGGCAGCATCCGACAAAGTTTCCAACTTCCGCAGACGCCACCGGCGCACGGAAACGCTGGAAATCGTGCGCCCTAATATCTGCGCCGCTTCTGACTGTCTGTGAGTCATGACGATCTGGTCGTCCGCCGCAGTCCATGGGGCCCTAGCGGCGCCGTATCGTCCGGCCTTCTCACTCGGCGGCGCCCAGGCCGCGACCTTCCTGGCCGAGACAAGTTTTCTTTCGATACCCAGCACGTCAGGCGAGTACCATGCCCATTGAGCCAACTGGGCTGCAGCCTGATTCAGCAGAACAATATTGAAAGAGCCATCCCTCTGGTTACGCCCCGGGGTCCTCGTTACGCCACAAACCCTCCGGACCATCTGGCAGTAATAATCAGCGGAGGCTTCACTCACTGTAACGAACCCGACGAACGGCTCCCCCTTCCTTGTGAACCCGACAGACCCATCACCATCCAGCAGACCTCGCACATAGTCTGGCTCAGCGAACGGACAATCGGGCGGCCGAATTGTTTCTGACTTCCGGCCGACCGTGACACCAAAGTTCGCGAACTGGCGTCTTATATCACGATCATAGAGACGCAAAACCGCACTGTGATACTCCTCTGCGAAGTTGGTATTCCGCGTTCTGTATCCAATCGACACATAGCAAGGAAGAGTTTTTGACAAACGCAGCAAGATCTTCTGATCGCGAATCGCAAGTTCCAGCGATATACGCCCCTTACCCTCAACGCTCCCTTCATGAGAGCCATCGGCTTGAAAAAGTCCAATCGCATATGCCACGGCAGGTAGCACAGGATCCAGCACGGACATCAGCAGTTCCTTCGATCCCTGATCGGGCGACGGTTTCTATGCCATTCGGCAGGCAATGAGCAGGCACGCGAACAGCCAGTTAGGACGCGCACCTACTCTCTCCAAAATAGATTGACGCTGGCAAGCCACGGGATTCCACGACACATATACGCCAACTGCGCATATTGGTAAGTGCCACGAGCAGGCGGTCGTCGGCCCTCACCCCGGAAGCCTGGAACCATGACCGCCGGCGCCGACGACCTCCCAGGCCGCAATGCCCAGCAGCGGGTCGGCGAGTGAACCCCTTTATCTCCTGGACACTTCGCGCAGCATCGGCAACAATCGGCCGGAGAACTGATTCTGAACCGGGGAGATTCGATGATTTTGCCGCGGCGTTTGTCGCGCGCGCTGGCCGGGGTGGCCGGCGTAACGTGCGCTACCGCAATCACTTTTGTCATGGCCGGTCCGGCCGGTGCCGCGGCGAGCGGGGTCGCGATCACCCAGGCCACCGGGTATCGGGTCGTCTCGATCGACGGCGACTTCTCGGCGGTCGACGGTAATCTCTATGGGGCGCTGGCCATTTCGCAGAGCACCGCAACGGTCGCATCCGCCGTGAACTACGGAAGCTCGGCAGCTGCCGACAACGCTGCCGTCGCCAAATGCGGAGTCACCGACTGCCAGGTGGTGGTCCATTTCGCCAATGCGTGCGGGGCGGTCGCGCAGGGCGCGGATTACCGCTTCGGATGGGCCTGGGATGCCGGTCGTGCGGGTGCCGAGCGCCGGGCGGTCGACGTGCTCGGGATGAGCGCGCCGCCGTTCCCGGATGTGGGCAGCGCGTCACCGCGTCCGGCCCGGGTCATCCTGTCCGCCTGCACCGATACCGCCGCCGCGGATTAGCTTCTTCCGTCCGGGGCGAGCCGGCGGCGGAGCAGCGCGGCGGTGAGCCCGGCGCCGAACAGCAGCACACCGAACAACAGCACCACCCCGCCCGACAGCCAGCTGTGCAAGGCGCGCACCAGGTCGACGGGCAGGCCGGGCACCGCGGAGAGCATCCGGTAGCTGTCGTCCGGGGCCGCGATGTGGACTACGCCGGGCACGATCCCCCACACCGCTCCCGCGATCATCGCCGCCGCCGGCACGTAGACCGCGAGGGACGCAACCACCAACAGCAGCATCGCCCCGAGCACCGACTGGGCCGGGGCGAGCCAGCGGTCGACGCCGTCCCACCACCGTCCGGCCAGGACGGCGCCGTTCGCGGCGATGCCGACCGCCACCGGCGTGAGCACCAGCGCGACGAGCGAGGCGGCGACCGGCGACCACAGCCCGCGGGTGATACGGCGTGCGGCCTCCGGTGGCGGCCCTGCGGTCTGTTGCTCGACGAGATCGGTCATCCACCACTCCCTCCGGGACGTCCGGCGCGCTCTCACGCAGCCCTTGCCGCTGCCGCAGAAACGGCCGCACCGAACCCTTTCATATCGAGACTCGCGGACTTGCCCTGCCGTGACACGAACGCGCCACCGCACGCCGCGGAATTGTCACCCAACTCGCGGTTCCGGCAGCCCCGTGTCCATCCGTGTGGCGGGCCGGGGGTGAACCGTGCGCCCTCGTGCCCGAGCTCCGGCGCAGCACCCGCCGAACCGGCCTCTTGACTAGTTATCATCGAATGCCTACATTTAGTAATCATTCGATAACCACAACTCTCGTCCATGCTCCGCCCTGACGGACCACCTGCCTCCGAGGAACCGCCATGTTCGACACCCTGATGCTTTTCGTCGTCCCCGCACTCGTCCTGCGCCTGCTCGGTGTTTTCGGCGTCCGCCGGTTCGCCACCTGGCGCGTCGCCGCCGCCCACGGCCTGGCGTTCTTGTTCACCATGACCGGGCTGGCGCATTTCATGCCCGATTCGGTGACCGTTATGCCCAGCCACAGCGATCTGGTCGCGATGGTGCCCACCGCCATCCCGTTCCCGGCGTTCGCCGTGTACGCGACAGGGGTGCTGGAATTGGCAGGCGCCGCCGGCCTGCTCTTCGCCGCGACCCGCCGCTGGGCCGGGATCGGACTCGCCGCGCTGCTGGTCGTGATGGTCCCGGCCAATATCTACGCGGCGCTCGAGGACATCCCGCTCAACGGCGAACCGCCCACACCGCTGTGGTTCCGGATCCCGGAACAGATCGTGTACTTCGCTGTCGCACTGTGGATTGCGCAAGCGCTGCCCGCGATACGCCCCGGCCGCGAAGAGTCCGGCGCGCCCGCAGTCGCCGGCCTGGGCAGCACCGCGCAACCGGGCGGACGCTGAATTCCGCCGCCGCCACGGTGCGGGCGGTCCTGCCTCGGCGCGGCTCGGGCCGGGGCAGGACCGCCCGGCGTCCTCGCCGGCCATGGGTGCGGGCCGGCGCCGGATCGCGGAAAGGCCCGCACCACAACGACTATCAGCCCTGCGGAGTCGGCACGAGAATCAGTTCGGCGATATTGAGCCGCGCCGGCACCGAGGTCGCGAAGGCGATGGCGTCGGCGATATCCCCGGGTTCCAGGATCGTCATCGACTCACGCCACTCGTCCAACTGGGCGCGTTGCGCCGCCCAGCTCATCCCGGCACCGAGTTCGGTTCCCACGAAACCGGGTTCGATATTCTTCACCCGCACGCCCCGCGGCCCGTATTCCGCCCGCATGTTCCGGGTCAGATGCGCGACCGCGGCCTTGGTGGCGCAGTAGACGGCGTATTCGGGGAACACCGTATGCCCGCCGATCGACCCCACCAGCACCAGATCCGCCCGGCGGCCGTCGCTCGCCGCGGCCAGCAGGTCGTCGATGAATGCCCGTGCCGTGTACAGCAGGCCGGTGACATTGGTCCCGACCATCTGCTCCCATTCCCCCACCTCCGCCGATTCGAACGGCGCCCCGAGCATCACGCCCGCATTCGCCACCACCAGGTCCACCGGCCCGAGTGCCGCCCGGATGGTGGCAGCCGCGTCGCGGACGGAATCCCGATCGGCCACATCGGCGACCACCGCGACCGCGTCACCGCCGATCTCGGCCGCCAGTTCTTCGATCCGCTCTTTCCGCCGGCCCAGCAGCGCCACCTTCGCGCCGTCCGCGGCCAAGCGCCGCGCGGTGGCGGCGCCGATCCCGCTGGAAGCTCCGGTGACCACCGCGACCCGGCCGTTCAGATTTTCGTTGTTCGTCATGTCCACAACAGTCGGCTCCGGAACCGGCCGCTACCAGGTCGCGGATTTCCTGGTAGTCACGGGGCCACCCAGGCCTTCCGGCCCGCACCTACGCTGAAAGCATGACTTCGGACAACCGTCTGGGCGCATTCCTCCGGGCCCGCCGCGAACTAGTCCGCCCCGAAGAATTCGGACTGCCGGGCGGCGGCCGGCGCCGGGTCGCCGGTTTACGCCGCGAGGAGATCGCCATGCTCGCGGGCGTGAGCGCCGACTACTACGTGCGGCTCGAACAGGGGCGCGACAAACATCCGTCCGAGCAGGTCGTCACGGCGCTGGCGCGGGTCTTCTCGCTGGACGACGAAGGCACCGCGCACCTGCGGGAACTGGCACGGCCCACAGCGGCGCGCCCGCGCACCCCGCGCCGCCCGGAACGGGTGACGCCCGGCCTGCTGCGGCTGATGGACGCGTGGTCCCATACGCCGGCGCTGGTACTCGGCCGGTATCTGGACGTGCTGGCCGCGAACCCGCTGGCCGCTGCGGTGAACACGTGCTCGGTTCCGGGGGTGAACCAGGTGCGGATGGTTTTCCTCGATCCCCGCGCTCGCGACGTGTACCCGAACTGGTCCGGGATCGCGGCGGATACGGTGGCGAGCCTGCGGGCCACCGCGGGTACCGACCTCGACGACCCCCGGCTGACCGAACTCGTCGGCGAACTCTCCCTCAAGAGCGACGAATTCCGCCGGCTGTGGGCGCGCCACGACGTCCGGGCGAAAACCTCGGGTGTCAAGCAGTTCCACAACGAGCTGGTGGGCGAGCTGACGCTGTCGTACGAGAGTTTCGCGGTGAGCGGGGCGCCGGGGCAGCTGCTCATCGCCTATCACGCCGAACCCGGGTCGTCCTCGGAACGGTCGCTCGCCCTGCTCGGCAGTCTGATCACCGACAACTCCCCGGTGATCGAATCCCGCCCGGCCCGCACCGTCGCCGATCAGTAGAAACGTCCACGTCCGGGCGCCGTACCGGCGGCCGATCACCGGACCTGTCCACACGGCGCCGACCGGTTCGAGCCGTCCCTCGCCGGGACGGGAATGCGGGTAGGAGTGGTCCGCGCAGAATGGCGGCGAGCACACGCATCGCTGCGGCAGCGCCGGGCCCGATCAAACCGAAAGCTCACCGACGACTTTCTCCACCCGGCCGGCCCGGGTTTCCGCGCGTTTGGCGGATTCGACCGCGAGCACATGCGCACGGCGTTTGCTGTAGGACAACGCGTCGAACGCTTCCCGCGCCCCCGGGACAGCGGCCAGCGCGGTGGCGAGATCGCCGGGCACAGTGACAGTGCGTTCCGCCGTATCGAGTTCGACGCCCACCGTCACGGTCTCACCCGCCGACACTCCGGCCGCGTTCCGGTTCTCCGCGTTCAGCGGGATCATGTACTCCCCGCCGTAGACCGCGACCGTACTGCGATAGGTGTGGCCACCGATCTCGACCACCACCTTGGGTTTCTTCCCACTGCCCAGCTCGTCGACCACCCGGGCGGGCACCCGGAAATCGGTGGCGGTCTTACCACCGAGTTCGATCACGGTGTCGAAGGTGAACATCTCCGCCCTCCGTGGCTCGTCGCGTCCCGGCCAGCTTAAACGGGTCGCGGCCGTTAGGGTCGGGGTATGGGCAGCGGCACGGGTGCGGCGGTGGAGCTGACGGTGGGCGACCGCGAGGTACGCATCACCAACCCCGACCGGGTGTACTTCCCCGAAACCGGCGCCACCAAGCTGGATCTGGTGCAGTACTACCTGAGCGTCGGCGACGGGATCGTCAACGCGCTGCGCGACCGGCCGTGCATGTTGCACCGCTTCCCGAAGGGCCTCGCGGGCGACAAAGTGCACCAGAAGCGGCTACCGGCGGGAGCGCCCGAGTGGGTGCCCACGGTGCGGGTGTTCTTTCCGCGCTACAACCGGCACGCCGACGAACTCTGTGTCCGGGAACTCGCCGATGTGGTGTGGGCGGTGCAGATGTCCACGGTGGAATTCCATCCCTGGAATTCGCGCCGGGCCGATACCGAGAGCCCGGACGAATGGCGGATAGACCTGGACCCGATGCCGGACTGCCCGTGGTCGCGGGTGCAGCGGGTGGCCGGGGTCGTGCACGAAGTGCTCGACGAGATCGGCGCGGTGGGGTGGCCGAAAACGTCCGGTGGCAAAGGGTTGCACGTGTATGTCCGGATCGCCCCGGAGCACGGGTTCCAGCAGGTGCGCCGGGCGGCGCTGGCATTCGCGAAGGAAGTGGAACGCCGGGTGCCCGACGAGGTGACCACCACCTGGTGGCGCCGCGACCGTGACCCCGGACTGCTGTTCATCGACTACAACCAGAACGCCCGCGACCACACCATCGCCGCCGCCTATTCGGTGCGCGGTGTTCCCGCCGCCACCGTATCCACACCCGTGACCTGGGACGAGATACCGGATATCCATCCCCGCGATTTCACCATCGCCACCGTCCCCGCCCGCTACCGCGAACTGGGCGATCTGCACGCCGGTATCGACGATGCGGTATTCGACCTCGCGCAGCTGATCGACCGGGCCGACCGCGACGAGGTCGACCTGGACGAGGACAACGAGAACAGCTGACCGCCCGGTGTTCCGGCTCGCCCGGCGCACGCCGTGGGAAGCGGATCGCCTCCCGGACCGGATGCCGAGGACGAACGGGACGACCGTGGTGCGCCACCCCGCCCATCAGGGCGGCGTGGCGGGAGCCGACCGGACGACCGCCGGGCCTCACCCATCAGGTCGGGGTGGCGAGGGCGAACGGTAGGACCGCCGGGGCACCCGCGCGGCGCAGGGTCCACGCTGCGACGGTGAAGGTCCAGCCGGAATCGGTGAGGGTGTCGACGAGCAGGATCGGGCCGTCGGCGGCGGACAGATCGGGGACCTCCCACGAGTCGTACAGGGCGGCGACCCGATGCGCGGAATTCACCGCCGAGACCGGCGGGTGGTCGGGGCGCAGGTGCAGGGTTCCCAGGTTGCGGAGGCGGCCGATGGTGGCGAGGCGGTCGGCCAGGGAGGTGGTGAGTACGGGGTGGTCCGGTGATTCCAGGGCGAGAACGGCGGTGGGCCGGACGGCCCAGTCCCATTCGCGGAGCACCGGGATACAGGCCTGGACCACTTCGTCGGGGACCGGCCCGTCGGGTCCGTCGAGAAGGGGACGCAGCCGCCGGCCCCAGCCGAGGGAGTTGAGCCGGCCCAGGACGCGTCCGGTTTCGGCGCCCTCGGTGATTTTCCCGGCGAGCGAGATGCCGAGTTTGGCCATCCCGGTCGGCCACTGTTTGCGGGGCGCGAGGTCGAATCCGGGGCGGTCCAGCCGAGCCCGGGTCGCGGCGACCGCGCCGGTGTCGACGGTGGTGTCGCGAGGGTTGCCGGTGCAGTTGTCGCAGCGGCCGCAGGCGCCGGTGCCGGGGGCGGCGGCGGTGAGAGCCGGATCGTCGAGCTGACGGCGCAGGAACTCCATCCGGCAGCCGGCCGTGCTCTGGTAGTCGAGCATCGCCTGCTGTTCGGCGGTGCGGGCCGCGTCGAGACGCTCGTAACGATCGGCATCGTAGGTCCAGGGCTGCCCGGTGGACAGCCAGCCGCCGCGCACCCGGCGCACCGCGCCGTCGACATCGAGCACCTTCAGCACCATCTCCAGCCGCGACCGGTTCAGCTCCACCAGGGGTTCGAGGGCGGCAGTGGATTGCGGGCGATCGTGGTCGAGAGCTTCGAGAACCGAGCGGACCACGTGCTCGCGCGGGAACGCGACGGAGGCGAAATAGCTCCAGATCCGGGTGTCCTCGGGACCGGGCAGCAACACCACCTCGGCGCGTTCGGTGGCGCGGCCCGCGCGACCGACCTGCTGGTAGTACGAGATGGGCGAGGAAGGTGCCCCCACGTGCACCACGAACCCGAGATCGGGTTTGTCGAAGCCCATACCCAGAGCCGAGGTGGCGATGAGGGCTTTGACCTCGTTGTCCAGCAGCGCGGTCTCGAGGGCTTCGCGTTCGGCCGGATCGGTCTGGCCGGTGTAGGCCGCGACCTTGTGACCGTGCGAGGTGAGCACATCGGCGAGGTCGTGCGCACCGGCGACGGTGAGGGTGTAGACGATGCCGGAACCGGGCAGCTCGTCGAGCTGCTCGCCGAGCCAGGTGGTGCGTTCCACCGCGTCATCGAACCGGACCACCGACAGATGCAGTGATTCGCGGTCCAGGCTGCCACGCAGCACCAGGGTGTCGGTACCGATCTGGCCGGCGACATCGGTGACCACGCGGTCGTTGGCGGTGGCGGTGGTGGCCAGTACCGGCACCTCGCTGCCCAGATCGGCGATCAGGGTGCGGATCCGCCGGTAATCGGGCCGGAAATCGTGTCCCCAGTCGGAGACGCAATGCGCCTCGTCGATGACGACGAGACCGGCGTCGGCCGCCAGCCGCGGCAGCACCTGATCGCGGAAGTCCGGGTTGTTGAGCCGTTCGGGACTCACCAGCAGCACATCGACCGCCCCGGCCGCCACCTGCTCGTGGATCTCGTCCCATTCGGTGACATTGCCGGAGTTGATGGTGGCCGCCACCACCCCGGCCCGCTGCGCGGCCGCCACCTGGTTACGCATCAACGCCAGCAGCGGCGACACGATCACCGTCGGCCCGCGGCCCTGCGCACGCAGCAGTTTCGCGGAGATGAAATACACCGCCGATTTCCCCCACCCGGTGCGCTGCACCACCAGCGCCCGGCGTTTGTCCACCACCAGCGCCTCGATCGCGACCCACTGGTCCTCCCGCAACCGCGCCCCCGGCCCCGCCAGCTCCCGCAGCAGCGCCTCCGCCCGCTGCCGTAGCCCACCGGCGACTTCGCCGGCCTCGCCCACTGTGCTGCCCGCTGCGGTCGTCATAGGCCCCATCCTGCACCAGCCCACCGACACCGCTACCCCGGCGGGCCCGCGGCCGCTGCCGCGTCACGGACCCACAGGTGCGCAGAGCCGCTACCGGTGGCACCCGCGACCGTCGGACCGGCGCACCACAGTGCCGCCGCCGCGATTCATCGGCCGCCGGTGCACAGCGCCCGGTCTGCCCCCGCCGCCGCACGGTCGGCAGCTTTCACAGGCGGCCCCTGCTACGACCCCGGATCACGAACCGCACCGGCGGATATCTCCCGGCCCGCACGTTCGCAACTGCACCGCAGCTACCCATGGTGAACCGGGAACTGTGCTCGGAGTACGGCCGGACCGGGATCCGGTGAACGACCGAGCCGGGCCGGGCACAACGGCGACGGACCGCCGAGCGGACGCACCGCCGACTTCGGCGGCGGGATCGCTCCGAGCCGAGCATCCTGCGTCCGCTGCGCTGATTGCGCCGCCGGTTATCCGAGCAGATCGTCCACGTAGCACCAGCGCCACGCCTCACCCGGTTCGACGCTGCGGATCACCGGGTGACCGGTCGCCGCGAAATGCCCGGCCGCGTGGTTGCCGGGTGAGGAATCGCAACAGCCGATATGCCCGCAGTCCAGGCACATTCGCAGATGCACCCAGGTCATTCCCGTGGCCACGCATTCGGCGCAGACGTCGGGTCCGGCCGGGTCGCACACCAGGGGGGCGGCGCGCAGATGGGCGCAATCGGCGCCCGTATCGGTGGGTCCGAGCAGCGGTTCGGGTTGCTGTTCGTCCTCGGTCTCGTCGAATCGGTCGATCATCGATTCCTCGAGGTCGAGCCGGGCCAGCACATGCTGCAGGATCTCGTAGTCGGCGTCGCCGGTGTCCCGGACCATCAGCACGGTCTCCCGTTCGGCGCGCAGCATCAGCAGGCGCAGCCGGCGGTACTCCGCGGTCGGGGTCGCCTGTTCGGCCTCGGGGCGGCCCAGCCGTTCCCAGGCGGCGTTGGTCCGCCACGCCACCCGGTCGCGGAGTGACTGCACGACCTCCGGGGGTGTGTCCGGGCCGATCGCGGCGTCGAGGGCGGCCAGGCCCGCCGTGGACGCCCGGCTCAGCAGGGTCGCCTTCTGCAACGCGTCCTCCGCCCGGCTCGGTGCGCGCAACCGCAGCCGCCGCACCAGCCACGGCAGCGATGTGCCCTGCAGCAGCAGCGTGCCCGCCACCACCACGAGGGCCAGCAGTTTCAGTACCGGAAGCTGCGGTGTATCGGCCGGTAGCAGCAGGACAGCGGCCAGGGTCACCACACCGCGCATACCCGCCCAGGAGACCACCGCGGGGTGGGTGAACGGTACCGCCGACCGGCCGGTCACCCGCTCGAGCAGCGCCCACGCGAAAATCCACAGCGGCCGCGACAACATGACCGCCAGCAGCACCGCGACCGCCGCGACCACGACGGTGACATGGTCCAGCCCGCTCTCCCACGCGCCCTCCACGATCCCGCGTACCTGCAGGCCGATCACCAGGAACACCGTGCTCTCCAGGAGGAACTGGACCGTCCGCCAGTTCAGGCGTTCGGCGGTCCGGGAGGCCGCGCTCTGCCAGATCTGGGCATTGTGGCCGAGGATCATTCCGCAGGTCACCACCGCGATCACACCGGAGGCGTGGATCTCCTCTGCGGGCAGGTATGCGAGGAAGGGCGCGAGGAACGACAACGACGTATCGAGGACCGGATCGGTGATACGACGACGCAGCAGGGCCAGCAGATACGCGACGGCGATCCCGACCAGCGCGCCGCCGCCCGCGGCGAGCAGGAAATCGCCGCCCGCTTTCCACAGCGAGACGGTGCCCGCCGACGCGGCGATCGCCGTGCGCAGGGCCACCAGCGCGGTCGCGTCGTTGAACAGCGACTCGTCCTCCAGGATGGTGACGATGCGCCGCGGCATACCGATCCGCCGCGCCACCGCCGTGGCGGCCACCGCGTCCGGCGGCGCGACCACCGCTCCCAGGGCCACGGCCACGGCGAACGGCACCGGTAGCAACCACCACACCACCGCCGCCACCGCGAACGTGCTGAACAGCACCAGCCCCACCGACAGCAGGGCGATGGTGCCGAGATTGGCCCGGAAATCCACCAGCGAGGTGCGGATCGCCGCCGTGTACAGCAGCGGCGGCAGCAACCCGAGCAGCACGATCTCCGGTTCCAGGTGCACCTCCGGAACGAACGGCAGGTACGAAGCGGCCACGCCGGCCAGCGTCAGCGCCAGCGGTTCGGACACCCCGGACCGCCGGGCCAGCGCCGCCACCAGCGCCGCCGACGCCACCAGAACCACAAGGCCGATCGCTACATGCACTCCGGCATTCTCGCAGGACGACCGGCCCGGGCTCGGCGCCGCCGGTCCGAGAGCGGGCGGACCGGAGGAAGGGCACGGCGGCTCGGGCGATCAGGCGGGGCAGTCATCCGTCGGTACCGCACGCTCCGCTACCGACGCCTCCGGACCCCACTCGCTCATGGGCGCGCCTGCCGCCGGTCCGCGGCGGTCACCGGCGGTAATGTCTGCGACCCGGTCCCGGCCCGCATGGGCAGCACCTGGGACCCCAGGACGACCGCCGGCCACGGGTCGATCTCCCGGCCCGCGACCAGCGCCCGGGTGAGCACGGCGGCGCAGGCGGCATCGTCGCCGGGATCGAAATCGGGCGGGACCGGGGCGCCCGCGCCCGAGATCGCGCAGTACCCGATCGGCCGCTGCCACCGACCGGCTCGGCGCCGCCGGGTCGGCGTGGCTGCGGTGATCCCAGCCGCTGTCCTCGTCGGCGAAGTACACGCCGGTATCCGTCGCGGGGCCGGCGAGCCGATCCCGCACCACGGCCACATTCTCATCCGGTTCCATCGCCGTGACCTCCTCCGGGCAGCACCGTCACCGTGCCCGCCGCGCCGTCGACCCGGATCCGCATTCCGGTCCGCAATTTCCTGCTGCTGCCCGGCACCTGCACCACCGTCGGCACGCCGAGTTCGCGGGCGACGATCGCGACATGGGCGAGCAGGCTCCCGCGTTCGATCACCAGTGCCGACGCCGACGACAGCGCCACCACCCAGCCCGGGTCGGTGCGGTAGGCGACGAGGATCCCACCGGCCACATCGCGCGGCTCGTCCACCAGCACCGCCGTCCCCTCGGCCACCCCCGCGGCCGACGGTGTCCCGGCCAGCACATCGCCGGGCACCGCGGCCGGCGTATCGGTCAGCGCAATCCAACCCTGTTCCGCCAGTTCGGCATCCGTGAAACCGGGACCCACCGTGGTGAAACGCGCGGGCGCGACCAGTTCGGCATCGGCGGTCCGCGCGACCTTGCGCGCCGTGATCCGATCCGCCAGATCCGGCATCGGCACCCGGTCGTAGCAGTTCCGCAGTTCGTCGACGGTCAGATAGAAGACGTCGGTGAATTCGCCGATCACCCCGCGCGCCGCGAGATCGCGGCCCATCACCCGGATCATCCGTTTGACCATGCCGAACGCACGGGCCCGGCAGAACCGCAACCGTTCGCGGTGCGCGGCGCAGCGCGCGGTTTTCGCGCGCACCCGGTCGTAGAGCCACCGGCGGATACCGCGGAGGTGTTCGTCGAGGTAGGCCTCGGGGTCGAGCGGCGCCGCGGCGCCCACGGGTTCCGGGGCGGCGACCCGGCCCAGCGCACTGCGCAGCAGCACGAACAGCCCCGCCGGTTCCTCCCGCAGATCCGGGGCCTCCAATTTCAGTTCGTCCACGCTGCGGTAACCGTAGCGGTCGAGGTAGGAGTCGATTTCGGCGCGGAACTCGTGGTAGCCGCCGGCACGCAGGGCCGCGTAGGTGCGTTCCGGGGCGGTCGAGAGCAGCAGGGCGGTCAGTTCCGGGTCGGTGTGCGCGCGGCGGGCAAGCTCGGTCATCGCGCGAGCGGGTTCCGCGGATTCGCTATCGGCGCCCGGACCCACCAGCGCGTACAGCAACGATTCCGGCGCCTGGGGCAGGAACGCCTTCGTCAGCCGGAACATGGCGCCGGTGAGGGTCAGCAGGGCAGCGTCGAGCACCGTCATCGGCCCCCAGCGCAGTACCAGGTCGCGGTCCACCCGCCGGTAGACGGCGTAGGCGTGCTCACCGTGCACGTATTCCATGGCGTCGTAGCGGTCGTACACGCGGTGGAACTCGGCGCAGAACTCACGCATCATCGCATCGATACCGAAGATCCGGCGGAGATAGATGGCAGTGGTCCGGGTCCGCGACCACACCCGCTGCGGCCACGAGTCGAAGGTGAAGGGCCGCAGGGTTTCCGCGATCTCGTCGGATAGCGGTTCGGCCACCCCGAGCGCCGCCTCCAGAACTTTGCGGTTCAGCGGGTAACCGGGCGCGATGCCCGCCGTCCGGTACCAGTGCAGCAGGTTGTAGTACACCCGGCCGTGGAAGATTCCCAGCAGATACGGACTCCACGTATCCGTTTGCCGCACTTGCTTTTCCGGCACACCCAGCGATTTCGCGTAGCCCCGGTACACGCGGCCGTAGATACCGGCGGCCACGGTGAAGGTGAGCGGGGAGGTCGGCCCCGGGAAACTTTCGATGATGTCGGAGTTGTCCCAGATCCGCAGGTCACCGGGCGCCAGCGGCTCCCCGGCGCCGCGCAGCACCGCCGCGCCGGCCACCGGATCGACCCCCGGGAGGAGGCGCAGCCCCCGGTAGCCGTCCGCCGCCGGCCGGTCGGCGCCGGGCAGGGCGTCGCCCGGGCCGGTGATCGGCCGGGCCTGCAGGAACCACAAACCCTCGCCGTCGATCGCCCATTCGAAGTCCTGGGGACCGCCCAGCGCCTCGGCCAGCCCGCGGCCACGGTCGGCGAGCAGGATTACCTCCTCGTCCCCGAGCACGGCCGCGCTGCGACGCTGCCCGTACACCTCCACCACCGCCGGGCCGGTCCCGTCCGCGGGTACATATTCGACATCCTTGTCACCCACCGTGCGCTCGACGACGGTCCCCGATTCGTCCACCACCACCGTATCGGCGTCCACCGCCCCCGAGACCAGCCCTTCCCCCAGCCCGTACACGGCACTCACCACCACCTGCTCGGCCGAACCGGTCGCCGGGTTGCGGATGGACAGCACACCACTGGCGCGCGCCGGGACGAACCTTTGCAGCAGAACAGCGATCTCGGTGACCGGCGGCCTGCCCCGCGCGAACGTGTACCGGACCACCCGGTCGGAGAAGCCGGACAGCCAGCAGTCCCGCACCCGCGCACCCAGTTCGGCCGCACCGATGTTCAAAGACGAATCCAACAGTCCGGCAAAGGAATCCGATCCACCACCCTCGCCCGCCACCGACGACCGCACAGCGAGCGGCGCGGCGCCGAGCCGGTAGTGCGCGGCGGATAGGAGCTCCTGGACCCCACAATCGTCGAACGCGGCCTCCGCGGCCGCGATATCCGCTCGTATCCGGCGCGCCAGATCCAGTGCCGTATCGAGATCGGCGGCGACGGCCAGCTCGCCGATCGGTTCCCGTAGTCCGGCGGCGGCCGCGAATTCCGCGAAGACATCGGTGCCCAGTACCAGCCAGTCCGGGACACGCGCACCCGCGACACCCAGCGCATACAGTCCTCGCGCCTTGTCGCCGCCGAAGGCCGCGATATCCGCTTCGCCGTCGTCCGCTCCGAGCACCCGCAAGAACCGACCTCCAACCCGGTCTGCCGCGGCAGAACATCGCCGCCCGTTCCGCATGAGTAAACCCGAGGAATACCGGGTTTATCGCCCATTCGAAGCTTGTGTTGACCCACAAGCTCTTCCCTCGCGACAGCGCGGTGCGCCGGGCGGCCCGATCCCGCCCACCGCGCGGCGACCCACCGCCCCACCGTGCATACCTCCGGCGCACGCCTCGGCGGTGCACGGCATCTGTCCCGCCGTTCCGTATTGCTTCCGGCGCGGCCGCGCACGGGGTACCCGGTCCGGTCACCGAATCGGCCGATGCCGGGAGCGCGGACCCGCGACGTGGCCGCCGAGCTGAGCGATCGTGCCGCGGCGCCGGCTCGGCTCCCGCCGCGCGGAGTGCGGATGAGCTCCACCCGGCGGCACCCATTAGGCTGTTGTGGCCCGCGCAGGTTTCGGTGAGGATGTGATTCCGCGTGAGTTGGAGCCTGACCCCCGACGAGTTCGCACATGTATGGCGCCAAGCCGACCTGGACCGGCTCCCCTATCCCCTTCGCGTCCTCGAAACGCCGCGCACCGAACGCGACGCCCGTTTCCTGCACGCCGAACTCGCCCAGCGCCTCCCCCCGGACCCCGACCTGGAAGCCTGTCTGCGCATCCTCGCCGCCCCGCATACCCGGGTGATCGCCATCGGCGGCGCCGCCGAACCGGGCCGCGAACTGCGCGCCCTCGGTTGTGTCGTCCACGACCGCGCCGTCCTCGCCGTTCAGGAACCCGGACGTACCGCGGAATTCGGCGGCACCGTATCGCTGTCCATCGGTCACCGCGCCAAACTCGGCGCCCGCTTGGCCGCACTGCTCCCGGACGCCCCCGCCGGCCGCCGGCCCGCGCGAACCGCCTCCACCGCCGCGGTCCGCGACACCGAAACCGTGGTCCAGGCCGAACGCGCCGCCACCCCGATCCGCAAACTGCTGTGCGCCCCGCACACCGCCCAGGGGCATATCCGGATCGAGGCGCATCTCGACCGGCCGAAACCACCCCCCGCGCTGCACTACACCTGGCTCGACGTCGAGAACGACGGCCGCTACCTGCTGAAGGCCGACGAAACCGTACATATCGTGCCCGCCTCCACCGAACAGCTCGCCACCCATCTGCAGAAGCGGATCCCCGCCGGAGCCCGGTGATCGCCACCGACCCGCTGCCCACGAACGCCGCTTGCGGTTAGGCTGAGCGGGACCGACGGAGGGGTACGCGTGTCATGCAGATCGAAGACAGTCGAGCCGAGATCGTCCGGTTCCGCCAGGCAGCCCATGCGGGAACCGTCAAGTTCGATCCGGCGGCGGCCCGCCGCTGCGCGGACTACTACGATCGGCAGGCCGATCAGCTGATCCAGTTACGGCAGCGCCTGGAGGACGCGGCCGACCCGCGCGGTTTCGGCGGCTTGATCTCCGCCGAGCAACTCCAGGCCGGTTTCGGCCACAAGGCCCGCGACGCCGCGGCCCTGCTCGACCACTACATCGAAGCCGCCTATCGCATGAAAGAGGCCTTCCTGATCAGTGGCGGCCTGTACGAGGAAGCCGACGCCGCGAACGCCGCGGCGCTGCGCGCCGTCGAGGCGAGGGTCGCCCGGTGATGAGGAGGTTTCTGTGAGCGGCACCGATCCCGATTACATCAGCGCGATGGAGCATTTCGAATCCATGCGCCACGAGGAGATCTACCGCGCCACCCAGCAGATCGACGCCGGCGAGATCTTGCGTCTCTCCGGCACCTGGATGCACGCCGCCGCCGCTTTGCAGAGCTCCTTCCCGCTCACCCGCGCCAGCGCGAACCTGGTGATGAACGAGGCGGAATGGGAAGGCGAAGCCGCCGACGCCGCGGCCGCCTGCACCCGCAGCTTCGCCGAATCGATCGAGGAACTGGCCGGTGTGATCGGCCAGGTGGGGCTGCGCCTGGGCGCGGTGGCCGCCGCCGCGGAAGCGGTGAAGATCGCGGTGGTCGCGCCCGGCGATTCCGGCCCCGTCGGCGCCCTGGCCCGCCTGCTGGAAGCCGCGAAGGTGATCGACGCGCATCTGGTGCAGGAGGTCCTGCGCCAGGAAGCGATCCTCACCATGAACATGGTCTACAAACCCGCCTACACCGCCGCCGGCAGCGGCGTCCCCGCCCTCCCGGAACCCCCGGCACCCCCCGGCACCCTCCCACCGCTGTCGCCGCCCCTCGCCGCCTCACAGGTTGCCCCCGCCCCCGCGCCGGAACCCTCGTCCACCGGCACGCCCCCGGAACCCGAGAGTGCCGACCTGCCCGACCAGCCCGGCACCATCCCGGCACCCCAGCCACCCGCCACACCGGCGCCGGAAACGGTTCCGCCGCAAGACCAACCGGACACAGCCCCGGCGCCCCCGGCGCCTGCCCCCGAGCAGGACGGGGAACGACCGAGCCCGACCGAGCAACCGACTCCCCCCGCACCGCCTCGGGAAACCCCCGAACCACCGGCACCAGAACAGCCACCGGCCGCCGCCGCACCACCCCAGAGCCCGACCGGCGTCCCCCTCTCCGACCCCGCCGGCCAGCCCGGAATCACCGGACCCGTACCGGGCCGGCGCGCCCCCGACCAGCCCGGCGTCATACCACCACAGGCCTAGCCGGGTAATCCGCTGCGGCTGTCGGCCACCGGAAGCAACGAAGCCGGACAGGTCTGACAGTTCTCGGACCGCAGCGGAGAAACGTCAGCCGAAACCGGGGATTGCGGAACCGGTGGGGACCTGGGAACGGGGGTAGGCACCGGCGACGGTCCAGTTCATGGGTACGCCACCCATACACCCCGGGTTGATATCCCGGGCGGTGTGTGGTTCGAAATGCTCCGACCAAGGATCCAAGCGAGTGGTCAGCACAGGTGCCGCCGCCGGCGGATGCGGGCCCGTCGGCGGCGGAGGCGGGACAAGGACAGAACAGGTCACGAACCCGTGGATGATGTAGGCCTCGGCGGTGTCATTGGTACAGCGCGCACCATCGCAGTAGACCCCCGGTGCGAGATCGACCGCGGAAGCGCCGGGAACAGCAACACCTGATCCGGCAAAGCTCGCCGTAGCGATGACAAGCACCCGGAACGCGTTTCGAATCTTCATGGTCCCCCTCGGACATCTATTGCGACCGACATTACTTGTTGACCAATTGCACGACAATGCTTTACGGCCCCGGTATCGCCCGGGCCTCCAGGAGTTGTTCATCCAACGTCCGGGAAGTCCTGCACCCGCGAGAACCGGTCGTGGTTCAAGGGGAAGGGGTCGGCCGTGCTCAGTTCGATCCGGGTCGGCCGTCCGTCGAGTTCCCCTTCCAGAGCACACGACGGCAGATTCACCCGGCCGTCCTATGGTGAGGAGATGGAGGCCGGATCGGAACCCGACGCAATAGTCGCCCCGATCGCCCGGGCAGTCACGGAAGTGCTGGGCGGCAATACGACCGGGCTGTACCTGTACGGTTCGGCGGTGACCGGCGGGTGGCGGCACGACAGCGATATCGACCTACTCGCAGTGGTCGACGAGAGTCTCGGCGACGAGGTACGAGACGCCCTGGCCGACATGCTGTTACGTGCTTCCGGTCGCTGGCCCCGGTCGGGTCCGGCGCGGCCGGTGGAGCTGACCGTGGTCGTCCGCGACGATCTGGTGCCGTGGCGCTACCCGCCACGGTCGGATTTCGTGTACGGCGAATGGCTGCGCGCGGAGTTCGAGCGCGGTGACCTCCCCACGCCCACCGAAGATACCGATCTCGCATTCCTGGTCACCATGGCGCGAGATTCCGGGGTGGCGCTGGCGGGTCCGCCCGCCGCTCACCTCCTGGATCCGGTCCCGGCGGGCGACCTGGTCCGCGCGATCACCGCCGGATTGCCGGAACTGATCGCCGGTGTGGACGGTGACGAACGCAATGTCGTCTTGACGCTGGCCCGGATGTGGGTGACCGCCGAGACGGGCGCCGTGGTGTCCAAAGCCGATGCCGCCGCGGCGCTCCTGCCCCGGCTGCCCGCCGAGCACGCCGCGGTGCTGCGGCTGGCCCGAGCCGGCTACCTCGGGGAAGCCGCCGACTCGTGGACCGATCGCCGGACCGAACTGCTTTCCTTCCTGGGGTATGCCGGGGAACGGATAGCGGCCGCCTGCGCCGCCCAGGGATGATTCACGGCGCGGCAACCGGCGGACGAGCCGGCCGCGCAGGACGTGCGGCCGGCTCACCGCTGATCGCGGGCATCGCGTTCGGCCGGGAAGCAGTGCGGCACCCACGGCGGTGACCGATCACGACGCCCGCTGAACCCGCTACCAGGCGATCGGCCCGGATGCGCCGACGAACGCACCATCCGTACACGGGTCGGCGGATTCCGCGGCGGACAGGATGATCCGTGCGGCGTCGTCCGGTGTGGTCGGCGCGTCCGCGGAAGCCGGTGCCAGCTCGGTGGCGACGAAACCCGGGCAGACCGAGGTCACCCGCGCCGGGGTGCCGGCGAGCATTTTCGCCAACCCCACGGTGAGACTGTTCAGCGCCGCCTTCGACGCCTGATATCCCGGCACCACCATCGAGTAGTAGGCCGACTCCGGGTTCCGCTGTTCGGTGAGCGAACCCATTTCGGTGGACACATTGACGATATGCCCGGCGGGCGCTCGCCGGACCAGCGGTAGCAGGGCTTCGATCACGTTGGCGGGGCCGAAGGTGTTGGTCATCAGCGTCTCGGTGAACGCACCCGGATGGGCGAAGTTCACCGCCCCGGAAACCGTTGCCTCCGGGAGGATCCCGGCATTATTCACCAGCACGTCTATGTGATCGTGCCGTTCGCCCAGCGATTCGGCGAGGCAGCGGGCACTGTCCACCGAACACACATCGAGCACTTCGCCCTCCGCGAGGAGGCCCTCGGCGCGCAGATCCCGCACCACACCCTCCACCGCCTCCGGTCGCCGGCCGGTCACCACCACTCGATACCCCTTGCGGGCGAACGCGGTTGCGGTCGCCCGCCCGATTCCGCGCGTCGCCCCGGTGACCACGACGATGTTCTCCGCCATCTCGAATCCTTTCGCGTTTGCTCGTACTCTTCGAGCAAACGCGATCGGGCGCCTGCACGCTGGCAGGAAACGGCCATCACGTTCGCCTCCCACCACAGCGGCGGAACGCGACTCAGTAGTGATAACGGGCCTGTG
Organism: Nocardia sp. CA-290969; assembly: GCF_050936135.1. Taxonomy (NCBI): domain Bacteria; kingdom Bacillati; phylum Actinomycetota; class Actinomycetes; order Mycobacteriales; family Nocardiaceae; genus Nocardia; species Nocardia sp. CA-290969. The sequence continues at coordinate 5,123,900 of NZ_JBNJNJ010000001.1, forward strand.
CGATGAGGATGTTGTCGCCGGAGACGCTCACCCGCGCCGATCCACTTCTCGACCTGGTCGTACGTCCAGGAAGGCGTCGGATAGCATTGCCCCGGCCGCGATGCGGCCCGCGGCGTGGTGAGGGAACCCGGTGGGAGTCCGGGACTGGCGCGCAACGGTGACACCCGTGCAGGTGGAGTCCGATCGCTCACGCGCCGCACCGACGCCGGCCTCGCGCACAGGCCCAGATGCAAGGAGTCACCGTCCTGATGCGGTCTTTCCCGCTGATCATCGCCACCGTACTGGCCGCCGCGGCGCTCGCGGGGTGCTCGGCCACCGAAGCCGTAACCGGCGGCGATACCGCCGCCGCCGGTTACCCGCTGAAGATCGTCAACTGCGGGGTGGAGGTCACGGTGGACGCACCGCCGCAGCGGGCGGTCGCGCTGAACCAGGGTGCCGCGGAGATCATGCTGTCGCTCGGCCTGGCCGACCGGATGGTGGGTACCGCGAGCTGGACCGACCCGGTGCGCGAGAACCTCGCCGCCGATAACGCGCGGGTCCCGCGGCTGGCCGACAACAAGCCGTCGCTCGAGGTGGTGCTGGATACCGAACCCGATTTCGTTGCCGCGTCCTTCGGCGGCACGCTCGGCCCGGGTGGTGTCGCGGAGCGCGAACAGTTCGCCCGGCTCGGCGTGCCGTCTTACCTGTCACCCACCGACTGCGACGGCAAAACCGAGGCCAGTGTCAACGCCGACGGCGCCCGCACCGAACCGCTGACCATGGATTCGGTGTACCGGGAGGTGCGCGAGCTGGCGGCGATCTTCGATGTCCGGGAGCGCGGTGAGCAGCTCGTCACCGACCTGCGGACCCGGTATGACGCCGCGGTCGGCCGGATCGCGGCCCGCGACGTATCGCTCGCCTACTGGTTCGCCGACACCTCCACCCCTTACGTGGCCGGCTGCTGCGGATCGTCGGGGATCATCACCGACGCGGTCGGCGCGACGAACGTTTTCGACGACACCACCAACGAGTGGCCGCAGGTGAGCTGGGAGACCGTCCTCGACCGCGATCCGACCGCCCTGGTCCTGGCCGACCTGAGCCGGCGCAGCCTGGCCGGTGACGCGCTCGACAGCAAGATCTCGTTCCTCGAATCGAACCCGGTCACCGCGCGGCTGAGCGCGGTCCGGAACAAACGCTACATCGTCGTGAACGGCGCGGATCTGAACCCGTCGATCCGGACGATCGACGGTATCGAGAAGGTCGCCGGCGCCCTGGAGCGGTGGGGTTACGGTTCGTGAGTCCGCAGCCGGCGCCCGCACCCGCGGCGGCCCCGATCACGCGCACGCCCGCGACGGCGGCGCTGGTGCTGTGCGGACTGGCCGTACTCGCCGGTTCGATGGCGTTCACGATCACGATCGGTCCCGCGGACCTGTCCATCGGCGATGTCTACGGTGTGGTCTTCGAAAAACTCGGCATCGGCGACTCCGCGGTGTCGGCGATCCGGGAAGGCATCGTGTGGGAACTGCGGCTGCCGCGGACACTGCTCGCCGCGATCTGTGGTGCCGGGCTGGCCGTCTGCGGGGTGATCATGCAGTCGCTGCTGCGCAACCCGCTCGCGGACCCGTTCGTGCTCGGCATCTCCTCGGGCGCCTCGACCGGCGCGGTGGTCGTGGCGGTACTCGGCGTGGGCGGCGGGCTGGTGTCGCTGTCCACCGGTGCGCTGATCGGCGCACTGGTCTCGTTCGGACTGGTGCTGTTGCTGGCGGCGGGGGCGGGCGGCGGCGCCGCCAAAGTAGTACTCGCCGGAGTCGCGGGCACCCAGCTGTTCTCCGCGCTCACCTCGTTCATCGTGCTGTCCTCGGCGGACGCCGAACGCACCCGCGGCATCCTGTTCTGGCTGCTCGGCTCGCTGGCGGGCGCGACCTGGACCGATGTCTCGGTCACGGCGCCGGTCTGTGCCGCCGGGTTCGTGCTGTGCTGGTGGCGGCATTCCGCACTCGATGCGTTCACCTTCGGATCGTCGGCGGCGGCGACCCTGGGGATCGCGGTCGGGCGCACCCGGCTGCTGCTGCTCGTGGTCACCGCGCTGATGACGGCGGTGCTGGTCAGCGCGGCGGGGGCGATCGGTTTCGTCGGCTTGGTGCTTCCGCATGCCGCCCGGTTCCTGGTGGGACCCCGGCACAGCCGGCTGCTTCCGGTCAGCGCCGTCCTGGGCGCGATTCTGCTCGTCTGGGTCGATGCGCTCGCGCGAACCGTCTTCGCGCCGCAGGAGGTGCCGGTCGGTGTGGTCACGGCGTTGATCGGGGTGCCCGCGTTCGCGCTGCTGCTGTTCCGCACGCGGAGTACCGCATGACCCGGCGGGCCGACCCGGCGTCTCGGCCGGCCGACTCTACGACAGAGGTCGCGGTATGACACTGAGCGGCACTCACCTGTCCTGGACCCGCGGCGGCAACCTCGTCGTCGACGACGTCGATATCCGGCCGGCCCCGGGCCAGACGGTCGGACTGCTCGGACCCAACGGGTCCGGAAAATCCTCACTGCTGCGGCTGCTCGCCGGAATCTCGCGACCCGACCGCGGCACCGTCACCCTCGACGGCACTCCCCTGCACCGCCTCGGCCGGCGACCGCTGGCCCGCCGGGTCGCGATGGTCGGCCAGCACGCGCATACCGAGGTCGATATCACGGTCCGCGATATCGTCCGCCTCGGCCGGATCCCGCACCGCGATATCTTCGGCACCGATTCACAGGAGGACCGAGCCCTCGAACGAGCCCTGGCGGCCACCGGACTCTCCGGGCACGCGCACCGCACCTGGCACACCCTCTCCGGCGGCGAACGGCAGCGCGCCCAAATCGCCCGCGCCCTCGCCCAAGAGCCCACCGAACTGCTGCTCGACGAACCCACCAACCACCTCGATATCGCCCACCAGCTCGAGATCCTGGACCTGATCACCCGGCTCCCGATCACCACGGTGATCGCCCTGCACGACCTCAACCTGGCCGCCATGTTCTGCGACTACGTCCTGGTTCTCGACCGCGGCCGGGTCGCCGCCCACGGCACCCCGGCCGCCACCCTGACCGCCGAACTGGTCCACACCGTCTACGGTGTCCACGCCGATATCACCGTCGAGGACGGCATCCCCGCCATCCGCTACCGCCGCCCGGCGCCCGACTCACTCCCCATCGGGAACTGACGACACTTCGGTACACCTCGGCAACACGACCGCTCCGGGCGGGCGAGCACCGGCACGTCCCCGGGCGGGCTACGCCGGCGCAATCCGTCGATGCGCTCGGTCCGGCTACAGCCCGGCGAAATCGGGGTGACTCACCGGAGCACTGAGCAGTCCGGCGCACGCGTCGGTGAGGAAGTAACCGAGGGCTGTCCACTGCGGGGTCTGCGAACCTTCGTCGATCCGAGCTTCGTATTCGGCACAGATATCGATGATCATGCGACCCATCACCCGCTCTCGTCCGGCCTTCACCGTCGCGGGGACAGCCGACAGCAATTCGTCGATACCGGCGATGAGCCGTTTCGAGCTCTCGTCGGAGCGAGCGGTTTCGGCGAGCATGGCCGCGGTCGACGGCGTGGTGGCGAGAAGACGCTGGAACCGCGCCCGCCGGGTCGGCGCCGGCAGGGAGCCGATATGACCGGTCACCGGCAGGATCAGGCATTGCAGGTATTCGGTGAGAGTCGGCTCGGCAGGGAGCCGGGCGAACAGTTCGGCACGGAGCCGGCTCACCGGTTCCCGGTACCGGTCGATCAGGGCGCGCAGGAGTTCGTCGCGGCCGCCGAAGTGATAGGTCACGGCCGAATGGTTGGACTGTCCCGCGTATTCGGCGATACGCCGGTTGGATACCGAATCGATCCCGTGGACTGCGAAGAGTTCCTCGGCGGCGTCGAGAAGCGCCTGTCTGGCCAGATCCCCACGCCGTCCCACCGTTGCCTCCTCGCTGCCGTCGCGCCCCGGGCCTCGCCGGCTCCCCATCCTGCCGCCGGATCACGCACCTGTGCTTGCGATCAGTATCACAGGCCGCCGGATTCACCATTTTAAGTCAGCTGGCGTAAATTATGTTCTGTACCGGGTGAGTGGTTCCAGGGAATCGATGATGCTGCCCCACCACCGGAGATCCCGACGATCCTGTGCCGAACCAGCGGGTTCGCGTCTGCCCACAGCAAGGAGAACTGCGGTGACCGTCGCACCGGCCGAAAACGAGAGCCCACCCCAGGGCGCGGAACCCGAGACCACCGATCAGGCCGAACTCGCGCGGGCGAAGAAGGAGAAGATCGGCCGCATCGTCGGCATGTTCCTCTTCCCGTTCCTGCTGGTCGCCATGATGATCACCGGTTATCTCGCCGCCATGCACGCACCCGCGCCGAACAATATGCCGGTCGCGGTCGCCGGGCCGGGTGCGGCCGAATTCGCGACCGCGCTGGAAGCCGATCAGGGCGCGGCCGTGGAGGTACGCGTCGTCGGCAGCGATGACGAAGCCCGCGAGCTGGTGTTCGAGCGCGAGGTCACGGGCGCGGTCTCGCTACCGGCCGGCGGCGACGGCACCGCCGCGGTGTACACGGCGGGAGCCGCGGGAGCCTCCCAGGCCTCGAATATCGGCCAGGTGCTGTCGGCCCAGGTGATCGCCGACGACCTACAGCCGCGCACCGAAGATCTCGCGCCCCTCCCGGCGCACGACACCGCCGGGCTGGCCGCCATGTTCATGACCACCGCACTCATGCTCGCCGGATACATGCCGCTGAGCCTGATGCTCTCCTCGGCGCCGGAACTGCTGCGGTTCCGGCGCTTCCTGCCGCTGCTCGCGGGGTGGGCGGCGCTCATCGCCGGGCTGGTGTGGACGGTCGCCGGCCCGGTCCTCGGCGCGATCGAGGGGCATACCGCCGAGGTACTGGGAATCAGCTGGCTCGCGGTGTTCGCGGTGGGGTCGGTGCAGTTGTTCCTCACCCGGATCTTCGGGCCGATGGCCGTGCTGGTGGGAATGCTTTTCCTGATGGTGCTGGGTGTCCCGGCCTCGAACCTCGGGATGTCGGTGTACACGCTGCCCTCGCTCTACCCGGTCCTGCACGGATTCCTGCCGGCGGCGGCCACGGGCGAGGCACTGCGTTCGGTCCTCTTCTTCGGCGGCCACGGGCTGGCCGGGCATCTGACCGTTCTCGCCGTCGGCGCCGTGATCGCGCTGCTCGCCACACTCGCCGTCGACGCAATCAAGCGGCGCCGCAACCCCGACGCCGCACCGCCCGCGCGTACGGTCGAATCCCTGCTGCCCGGCCCGCGGCCGCGTACCCGGGTGCACTACGCCCTGCTGGCGTTCTTCCCGCTGGCCATGGTGGGCATGATGATGACGACCATGCTCGGGGCGATGTACCAGCCGGCGCCCGAGGAAATGCCGGTGGCGGTCGTCGCGGCCACCCCGGAAATGGCGGACCAGGTGGTACAGGGCCTCGACCGGAACATGGCCGGCCTGTTCGATCTGCGCGCTCTCACCGATCCCGGCGAGGCCCGCGAACTCGTCCGCGACCGCACGGTATCGGCCGCCTACGTCCTGCCGTCGGCGCAGTCGCCGCACGCCACACTGATCACCAACGAGGCCGCCGGGATGAGCCAGCAGCAGGTGGTGCAGACGGTGTTCGGTCAGGTCGCGGCCGGTCAGCAGCTGCCGCTGGAAACCGAGAACATCGCGGCGCTGCCGGATACCGACACCATGGGTTCGGTGAGCATGTACCTGGCCATGGGCTGGATCATGGCCGGTTTCATGATCATCATCGTCGGGGCGACCGCGGCACCGATGGTGATGGGCCTGCGTACGCTGCTACCGATTCTGGCCGGGTGGGCAGTCGCGATGTCGGCGGTGGTCTGGGTGATCGCGGGCCCGATCGTCGGTGCGGTACACGGGCATTTCCTGCCGCTGCTCGGCGTCGGCGCGGTCGCGATATTCAGTACGGCCCTGTTCACCACGATTTTCGTGCGGGTACTCGGCATGCTGGCCGTACTCCCGGTGATCGCGGTACTGATGTTCCTCGGTGTGCCCGCGTCGAACGGCGCCCTGTCGATCTATATGGAACCGGAGATCTTCCGGGCGCTGCACGATGTGCTGCCGATGCCGGCGGCGGTGGAATCGGCGCGTTCGATCCTGTACTTCGACGCCGATATCGTCGGGACACACCTCACGACATTCGCGGTGTGGGGCGTGATTTCGCTGCTGATCGTCGTGGTGATCGACCGGTTCCGGCCGCAGCGGGCTACCGCGGCGGTTCCGGCGGGCGCCGAGAGCTGAACGGGCAGAACATATCCGAGGACCGCCGGCCGCGGCATTTCCCGCGCCGCGACCGGCCTCCCCGGCCGGGGCCGCCCTCCCCGGTGGCGCACTGACGCCACCCACGGCGCGCAACGCGAAGTTGCCGGGCGATTGCCGATATCATCACAGGCGCCCGTTGCAAACCCTGAGGTACAGGTAGTCCCGATGACATCCCAGCCGAGCACCCTCTCCGCCGAACCGCCTGAGGCCGAGGCGAGCCCGGTCGCGCCGGTGGCTCCGCGATGGGTACCGCCGCGCGGCTATTTCCCGCCGCCCCGGGAACTGCGCGGCAACCTCAACGGATGGACCTACCCGGCGGTTTTCCTGGTGGCCATCGTGGCCACATTCCTGGCGGCCCAGGCGGCGCTGTCCCTGGATTCCGGTGCACCGCTGCTGACGGCGCTGCACGTCGCGGCCACGATTTGGATCGCCTCCTTCCTGCCGATGATCTCCGCCACCTCGCGCGGCCGGTCGCGGATCAGGATCGACGGGGCACGATTCGCCGGCGACCGCGGCGCACTGGTGGTTCGCCGGTCGCTCGGTTACGAGATCGCCCTGGTGGTGTGTTTCCTCAGCGCGGCGGCGTTGTGCGCGATCTACGGGATCGGTACGTGGACCGGCACCCTCACCCTGGAAACGCCGGTCCCGGCCTGGCCGGCGATCGCGGTGGCGGTCCTGCTGCTCGGATATCTCGCCGTCTACGCGCGGCGCCCGGAGATCCGCCGCCTGGTGCTGACGCCGATGCATATCGTGGTGCCCACCAAGACCTCCATCGGGAACCGGGTGAGCTGGACGGCCGTGGAGCGGGTCGCGGTGGAATCGCGCAACAACGCCAAGGGCACCATCCGGATCGAATACCGCGGCCGCCGCCGGGGACGCCACAGCACCAAACGGATACACGCGGAGAAGCTCTCGATCGGCTCGGCGGGGACGTACTGGCTGATCCGCTTCTACCACGAGAACCCCGATGCGCGCGCCGAACTGTCCGATGAACGCGCTGTCGAGCGGCTGCGCGAATACGAGGTGGTGGACCCTTTCTCCGGGTAACCGGACGAGGTCACGACCGGCGGCGTACGGCGACGGGCATTCGTAGCGGCGGATCGGACTCGGCCCGATCATCCCTCCCGCGCTGCTCGCGGTGTAGCGGACGCACAGCCACCGGCGCCGCCGCGTACCGCCGGGCGAGCCGATTAAGCTCCGTGGATGGTTCGGGTGCGGCAGATGCACGAATGGGCGGTATCGGCGGACGAGGCCGTCGCGATACAGCAGCGGCTCCGGGAACAGGTCGTGGTGCGTGACGACCACGGGCCGGTGCGGCGGGTCGCCGGACTGGATGTGGCCTACCGGGACCCCGATATCGCGGTCGGAGTGGTGACGGTGCTGGATACCGAATCGCTGGCCGTGCTCGATCAGGCCGTGGTTCGCGAGCACGTCGAATTCCCTTATATATCAGGCCTTTTCGCGTTCCGCGAGGTGCCGGCCCTGACCCGGGCGCTGGAGCGGCTCACCGTCGAACCGGATGCGCTGGTCTGCGACGGTCACGGCCTGGCGCACCCACGCCGTTTCGGCTTGGCCGCGCACCTCGGCGTGCTCACCGACCTGCCGAGTATCGGCGTCGCGAAGAATTCCTTCGGCGAATTCACCGAACCCGGGCACGCCCGCGGCGACTGGTCCGCCGCCACCGCCGACGGCGAGACCGTCGGGCGCGTCCTGCGCACCCAACCGGGAGTCAAACCGGTCTACGTATCGGTGGGCCATCGCTTCACCCTCGACTCCGCCTGCGATCTGGTACTACGCCTGACGCCTCGATACCGGCTACCGGAAACCACCCGCACCGCCGACCATCTCGGGCGGATTTCCTGACCTTTCCGGTCCGCGACGAGGCCGGGCCGAGGGCTGTCCGCTGCGCGGACCAGACCGGGCCGTGGTGCGAGCCCGGTCCAGGGATGACTTCGCGCCGGCGCCCGGAAATCAGACCTTGACGAGATCGTCGGCGTGGATGACCGGGCGCTGCATACTGTCGGGCAGTTCCCGGGTGGACCGGCCGAGCATGGTGGCGAGTTCGGCCGCGTCGTATTCCACCACGCCCCGCGCCACGATCGCCCGATCCGGGCCGATCAGATCCACCACATCACCACCGTGGAAGCGGCCCTTGACCCCGACGATTCCGGCCGCGAGCAGCGACCGCCGGGCTTCCGCCACGGCGCTGACCGCACCGGCATCGATGAGGATGGCGCCCCGGCTGTCGGCGGCATGCCGGACCCAGAACCGGCGGGCCGACAGTCGCACCGGCCGCGCGGCGAAAGCCGTTCCGACAGTCCCGGTCCCGAGCGCGCTCGCCGCCTCGGCCGCCGCCGCCAGCAGCACCGGCACGCCCGCGTCGGCGGCCAGCCGCGCCGCGGACAGTTTCGAGGCCATCCCCCCGGTCCCCAGCACACCGCCACTGCCGGCGATCACACCGTCGAGGTCGGCGCTGGTGCGCACCTCGGAAATGAAATTCGCGTCGCCCTTGCGAGGGTCGCCGTCGTAGAGACCGGCCACATCGGAGAGCAGGAAGAGGGCGTCCGCACCCACCAGATGGGCGACCAGCGCGGCGAGCCGATCGTTGTCACCGAAGCGGATCTCCTCGGTGGCGACCGTATCGTTCTCGTTCACCACCGCCACCGCGCCGAGCGACCGCAACCGGTCCAGCGTGCGCTGGGCATTCCGGTGATGCTCACGCCGGGCGAAATCGTCGGCGCTGAGCAACACCTGGCCGACCGTCCGGTCGTAACGCGCGAACGAGGTCCCCCACGCGTGGGCGAGCGCGAGCTGACCGACACTGGCCGCGGCCTGTTTGGTGGCGAGATCCCGGGGTCGCCGGGTGAGCCCCAGCGGCGCCAGCCCGGCGCCGATGGCCCCGGACGAAACCACCACCACATCCGACCCGGCCCGCATCCGCGCCTCGATGGCATCCGCGAGCCGGTCCAGCCGGTCGGTGTCCAAACCCCCGTGCAGGCTGGTGAGCGCGGACGAACCGATCTTCACCACCACCCGCCGGGCCCCGGCGATCGACCGCCGGGCTTCACTGAGCTCTAACGGAAGCTGGGTCACGGCCGTGCCCCAACTCCGCGGTTGACCGTGTTCACCTGCCTACTCCCTGTCTTCTTCGTCATCGACCAGTCCGCGCCGCACCCGCGAGGCGTGTTTCCGTTCGGCCGCGCTCACCCGGTCGGTCTGTTCGAGCCGCACATCGGTACCGCGGCCGGTGGGCACGATATCGGTTCCGGCGGTGATCTGCGGTTCCCATTCGAACGTCATATCGCCGATGGTCACCGGCGCCCCCGGTTCGGCACCGAGTCGCACCAGCTCGTCCTCGACACCGAGCCGGGCCAGCCGGTCGGCCAGGTAGCCGACGGCTTCGTCGTTGTCGAATTGGGTCTGGCGGACCCAGCGTTCGGGCCGGGTGCCACGGACGAGGAAACCGCCCGGTTCCTCCGGGTCCGGCACCACGGTGAAGCCCGAATCGTCCACCGCGATCGGGCGGATCACCGGGCGCTTGGGTGCCGCCTTCGGATGCGCCTCGCGATACTGCTGCACCATTTCGGCCAGCGCGAAGGTCAGCGGACGCAGACCGGCGTGGGTGACCGCGGAGATGCGGAACACGGGCCAGCCGCGCTCCCGCAGTTCCGGGGTCACCAGATCGGCGAGGTCCTCGGCTTCGGGTACATCGGCCTTGTTCAGGATCACCACGCGCGGCCGGTCGGCCAGATCACCCAGGCTCGCGTCACCGCGCAGCGCGGGTTTGTAGGCGGCGAGTTCGGCTTCGAGCGCGTCGATATCGGAAAGGGGGTCGCGCCCGGGTTCCAGGGTCGCCAGGTCCACCACATGGGCCAGGACCGCGCACCGCTCCAGGTGGCGCAGGAAATCCAGGCCGAGCCCGCGGCCGTCGCTCGCTCCGGGAATCAACCCGGGAACGTCGGCGATGGTGAAGGTGGTGTCACCGGTCTGCACCACGCCCAGATTCGGGACGAGTGTGGTGAACGGGTAGTCGGCGATCTTCGGTTTCGCGGCGGACAGCACCGAGACCAATGACGACTTCCCCGCCGACGGGAACCCGACCAGCCCTACATCCGCGACGGATTTGAGTTCGAGCACCACATCGCGGGTCTCGCCCTCCTCACCGAGCAGCGCGAACCCGGGTGCCTTCCGTGCCCGCGACACCAGCGCCGCGTTACCCAGCCCGCCGCGGCCGCCCTTGGCCACGACGAATTGGTTACCGGGCCCGACCAGATCCATCAGGACCTCACCGTCGGAATCCAGCACCACGGTCCCGTCCGGAACCAACAGCCGCAGTTCCGACCCCTTCTTCCCATCCCGGTTCCCGCCCTCGCCGGGTTTGCCGTTCCCGGCCTTGGCGTGCGGGTGGAAATGGAAATCGAGCAGGGTGTGCACGTTGGCGTCGACCTCGAGCACCACATCCCCGCCGTTGCCGCCGTTACCGCCGTCGGGCCCGCCGAGCGGTTTGAACTTCTCCCGGTGCACCGACGCACAACCGTGCCCGCCGTTTCCGGCGCGGACATGAAGAACGACGCGGTCGATGAACTTGGCCATGGCCGGATCATCCTCCTCGGGATTGTCGAAGGCCGGGTAGGCGCGGCGAAAACGCGCCCCGGGCGGTTACGGGTGGACCGTGGAAACGCGAAAAGCGGGTCGAGGGTGAATCACCCTGACCCGCTCGCTGTGGTGGAGTCGTCAGCCGGTCAGGCTTCGACCGGCTCCGGGACCACGATGTTGACGGTCTTGCGACCACGCTTGGTGCCGAACGCGACAGCACCGGCTTCCAGCGCGAACAGGGTGTCGTCCCCGCCGCGGCCGACGTTCACGCCGGGATGGAAGTGAGTGCCACGCTGACGCACCAGGATCTCGCCGGCCTTGACGGACTGCCCGCCGAAACGCTTCACGCCCAGCCGCTTGGCATTGGAATCGCGGCCGTTCCGGGAGCTGGATGCACCCTTCTTATGTGCCATTGCTGATACTCCTTCAGCGCGGGCCGTACAGCCCTGCGGGTGGTTACTTGATGCCGGTGACCTTCAGGACCGTCAGCGGCTGACGGTGACCCTGGCGCTTGTGGTAGCCGGTCTTGTTCTTGAACTTGTGGATGCGGATCTTCGGGCCCTTGGTCTGCTCGACCACCTCGGCCGAGACCGAAACCTTCGCCAGCTTGTCGGCCTCGGTGGTCAGCTCGGCGCCGTCGACGACGAGCACCGGCGACAGTGCCACGGAGGTGCCCGGCGCACCCTCGATCTTCTCGACCTTCACCAGGTCACCGACCGCGACCTTGTACTGCTTTCCGCCGGTCTTGACGATCGCGTACGTTGCCATCGGTCGGCTGCCCTTCTTCCTCTAGTGCTCGGCACTCGTTCATACGGTTGCATCCTCGGTTTGCACCGGATCAACCGCACGACTGGTCTGGTATTCACCGCCGCCTCGGCATCTGGTGGCTCTCGGTATCGGGAACCGGCCACGGAACAGCAAGGTGCTGTTACCGGGCAGCGACTGGCCAAGATTACAGGACACGCCCCGGCCCCTCCAAACCCGGCCCCCTCCCCTGCCCTGTTCCGATCTCCGGGGTGAGGAAAACCGCACCCACCGGCCACCACCCGAGCAGGAGCCGAACGCGGCGCACCGTTCGGCCCGATCAGACGTACGGGCAGCGGCCGGATCCCGGTGCCGGCCGTCAGCACCGTACGCCGCTACCCGCGTGGAAAACCATCAGATACCCGGCCATCATCACGAGGATCCCGGCGGTGGTCAGGATCAGCGACAGCGAGCCGAGCCGAAGACGCTTCGTCCACAGCAGGATCAGCAGCACGACGCCGACCGCGAGCATGATCAGCGAGCCCGTGTTCTGGATACCCTCCACCAGCGCGTAGTCCCGGTCTCGCTGCTCGGCGCTGCCGTGCGGTTCCGCATTGCAGCGGTCACCATCGGCCGGGGTGATCACGTATCCGGCCAGGAAGATCGCCGGTCCGAGGAAGATCGCGCCGACGATGTAGATCACCGCGGGCACCCATGGTCGCTTCTCGAGCATGATCCCGGACCCTATCCGCCCGCTGTGGCGGTCCTGCGGTTGTCGTGTGGAGATCCTGTGTCCGGAGCGGGGCCGGAAACCCCGAGAGGCCCCCGCTGGCGAGGGCCTCTCGGTATCCGGCTCGGTTCAGTTGTCTTCGTCGACCGGTGGTCCGGCCGGGCGTCCGGCGGCACGGCGGCGAACCCGGCGGACCGGTACCTCGACATCCGCGGGTTCGGCCGCGAGATCGGCGACCGGCGCCGACGGCTGCTCATCGGCCGCCAGCACGAACACCGCACCGGCGCTGTCGGCCGCCGGAGCGGACGTCGACCGGGCGACACGACGGCGGCGGGGACGGGACTCGGAAGCGCCGGCCTCATCACTTGCCGCCGACTGTTCCGCACCGGCCGTGACGGGCGGCGCGGCGGTGCCGTTCGACTCGGTCGCGGGTACCGCGGTCCCGTTCGAGGCAGGTGCGAATTCCGGCTCGACCGGCATTGCGGATTCGGCGGGCGCGGCGGCGGGTGCCCCGCCCTGCTCCGTGCCCACGCCGGCGGGCACAGCCGGCGTCGCCGCTTCGGCGTCGGCGAGGTCACCCGTGTCCACAGCCGTGACACCCTCGGCGTCGGCCGGTTCGCCGGCATCCGGCGCTGTTTGCGCGGCGGCCTCCCCGGCGACGACCGCCTCGGGCACGACCCGCGCCGTCTCGCCGGCAACGACCTCGGGGGATTCCGCGGCAGTCACCCCGGGAGAGTCCGCGGCGACAACATCGGCTGCGTCTCCAGCAGCGGCCTCGGGAGCATCCGCAGCGGCGGCCGCACCGACGTCGGCAGCAGCGGGCTCGGGGGCGTTCGCGGCAGCTGAGGCAGCCGCCTCGGGCGCCGCGTGCGCACCACTGCCGTTCGATTCGGCGGCGCGACGATCACCGGACGAAGCGGCTCCGGCGGACCGCCGGACCCGGGTACGGCGACGCCGGGGTTCCGCGGTGGTGTCGCTGTCCGCGGTACCGGCCTCGGCAGTTTTCGCCTTACGGTCCTCGTCGCCGGTGGCGATATCGTCCGCGGCGGTCGCCGCTTCGTCCGCCGCGTCCTCCGACTGGTGCGCGGCCATGGCCAGTGCTACCGGGTGGGCACGTTTGGCTGCCGCCTCTTCCTCCGAGATCTCGGCCACCGGAGCCGGTGCGGCCGCTGCTGCGGGCGCGGCCTTGTCGCGATTGCGGCGCCGTTTCGAACCCGATTCGCGGCCCCGGCCCGAGTTCTCCTCGGCACCGCCGGTTTCCACCGGGTAGCTGTGCACGACGAGACCGCGGCCGTGGCAGTGCTCGCAGGTGGTGGAGAACGCCTCCACCAAGCCCGTCCCGAGCTTCTTGCGGGTCATCTGCACCAGGCCCAGTGAGGTCACCTCGGAGACCTGATGCCGGGTGCGGTCGCGGCCCAGCGCCTCGGTGAGCCGGCGCAACACCAGATCACGGTTCGATTCGAGCACCATATCGATGAAATCGACCACGATCATGCCGCCGATATCGCGCAGCCGCATCTGCCGCACGATCTCCTCGGCGGCCTCGAGGTTGTTGCGGGTGACGGTCTCTTCCAGGTTCCCGCCGCCGGATCCGGTGAACTTACCGGTGTTCACGTCGACCACGGTCATGGCCTCGGTCCGGTCGATCACCAGGGTGCCGCCCGAGGGCAGCCACACCTTCCGGTCCAGCGCCTTGGCCAGCTGTTCGTCGATCCGGTAGGTCTCGAACACATCGACGCCGTTGTTCTCGTGCCGCGATACCCGCGCGAGCAGGTCCGGGGCGACGGTTCCGATGTACTTCTCGACGGTGTTCCAGGAGCGTTCGCCCTCGATCACGAGTTTCGAGAAATCCTCGTTGAACAGATCGCGGACCACCTTCACCAGCAGGTCCGGCTCTTCGTAGAGGGTCTTCGGGGCGTTGGATTCGCCCTCCGCGGCCGCGGCGATCTTGCGCCAGGCGGCCTGCAACCGCTCCACATCGCGGGTGAGTTCCGCCTCGCTGACACCTTCGGACGCGGTCCGGATGATCACCCCGGCATCGGCGGGCACGATCTCGCGCAGGATCTCCTTGAGCCGTTTGCGCTCGGTATCGGGCAGTTTCCGGCTGATCCCGGTGGAGGTGCCGCCCGGCACGTACACCAGGAAGCGCCCGGCCAGGCTGATCTGGGTGGTCAACCGGGCACCCTTGTGCCCGACCGGATCCTTGCTGACCTGGACCAGCACCTGATCGCCCGGTTTGAGCGCCTGTTCGATCTTGCGTTCCTTACCGCCGAGCCCGGCGGCCTCCCAGTTCACCTCACCGGCGTAGAGCACACCGTTGCGGCCCCGGCCGATATCGACGAACGCGGCTTCCATACTCGGCAGCACGTTCTGCACCTTGCCGAGGTAGACATTGCCCACCATGGACGCCGACCCGGTGCTGGTGACGAAATGCTCGACCAGGATGTTGTCCTCGAGCACCGCGACCTGGGTCGCCGACGGATGGCCGGGGAACTCCTTCTCCCGGACCACCATCACCCGGTCGACCGATTCGCGGCGGGCCAGGAATTCCGATTCGGTGAGGATCGGCGGGCGGCGCCGGCCGGCCTCACGACCGTCGCGGCGGCGCTGACGTTTGGCTTCGAGCCGGGTGGAACCGGTGATGCCCTGGACTTCGTCCACGGTGGCGCGGGCCCGGGTCTTGTTCCGCGGCTCGCGTTCGTGGACGACCGTATTGGGCGGATCGTCCTCGGCTGATTCGGCCGCGTCGCCGGATTCCCCGGCCACCTTTCGGCGGCGGCGACGGCGGCGGCGACGGCTCGAACCGCCCTCGGATTCCTCACCGCTATCGGTGCTGTCCTCGGTGTCCTCGGCCTCGGCACTCGACGTGTCGTCGTCCTCGGCGGAGGTTTCCGCCGAATCGGCGGGAGCGTCCTCGGTATCGGTATCGCCGTCGTTCTCCGACTGCTGCTCCCCGCGGCCCCGGCCGCGACCCCGGCGGCCCCGGCGCCGACGCCGCGGCTGATCGTCGGAATCGCCCTGATCGGACTGGTCGTCCCCGGTGTCGGTATCGGCTTCGCTGTCGATATCGGGTTCGGGCTCCGGCTGCTGCTCGGCCTGCTGTTCGGCTTTCTGCTGCTCGGCCTGCTGCTGCTCGGCCTTGCGACGCCGGCGCAGATCCTCGGCCGCGGCCGCGTCCGGGGAGAGGAACAGCGGGGCCGCGACGACCGCGCTTTCGAAAACGATCGGTTCGGCCGCAGCCGGTTCCTCGGGCACCGGGCTCGCGAACAGGTTCGCCGCGGCGGTGAACGCCGGCGGCGGCGTCGAGGGTGCGGTGGGCGCGCTCGGGGTCACCGTGGCCGAGACCGATACCGAGGTATCGGCAGCCGAACCGGCTCCCGCCTCGCGGATATCGCGGCCGGATTCATCGGCCGCGGCGCCTGCGGCGGTATTACCGCTCGCCACGGTTCCGGCGGGCGCTTGTCCGGCGGCGGAGCCGGCATCGGCGGGCGCACCGGTTACGGCGGTATCCGCGGATTCGTCCGGGCCAGGGGCCGTGGCCGCGCTCCCGGGTGCCACGAACTCGCCCGCGTCCGCGGTGCCGACCGCGCTCGATTCGATACTGCCGGACGCTGCGGTCGCGGCCTCGTCGGTGCCGGAAGTATCCGCTTCGGGCGCCGGAGCGAGGCCGGTGCCTGCCGCGACCACTTCGGGTGCGGCCGGCTCCGCGGGTTCCCATACGGCCGCGCCGGCGGCCACGGTCTCGGTACCGATGCCAGGAATTTGCCCGGACCCGCCCCCGGGCGCCGGCGCGGGGCTCGCCGGCTGTTCCGTGCCGGTGACCGCGGTACCGGCGTCCGTAGCGGAGGCCGCCACGTCACCCGTCCCGGATGTCCCGGCCGCACCGGTGTCCGGCGTGGCGCCGGCCGGTTCGAACAGGCCCGGTTCGGGCGGGTTCAGATTGGGGGTGGTCAGCGATTCGCGGACCGATTCCGCGACGGCCCGGTCCACGCTCGACTGCGGGCTGCGGGCCTCGGTCCCCAGTTCGCTGAGTTTGGCCAGGATGCGCTTACTGGTCACACCCAGCCGTTTGGCGAGGGCATGTACTCGGATTCGCTCCGGCAAGTGATCGTCGTCCTGTGATGTTGTGTGCAGCGGCTCTTGATCGGCCACGAAGTCTCCTCGGGCCCCCGGGCGCGTTCCTCTACGAGTGACGCGGCCGTCGCGGGGACGCTTTCCGTCCGCCTCGCGCGGTTGGCACGAGGTCAATGGTCTCGCCCCGCGTGCCCGGTTATCTCCACTATCGAACGTCGGTCGGGCTAACTGGCCACGCGGCGCCTGGCATATGGCTGAACTCCGCGGTGCGAGCACTCGTCCAGCGCGCCGGGCAGACGCAGCCGAGATCTTTCGGCTCTCACGTCCGCGGCAGCGAAGGCGGCATCGTTCCGCAGTGTGTCATCCGGTCGCTCCCTGTGTCGGGCGCAACCATGTACCAGTATCCCACACCATGCGCCAGGCGTTCGCCACGGCGCTGCGCAAGGCACTCGCACGGGTCCGGAAAGCCCGTCGCCGGGCAGTGTTCAGAGCGGGAATTCGGGGAACCAGAGGGAGATTTCACGCTTGGCGGAGTCGGGCGAGTCCGATCCGTGCACCAGGTTCGACTGGGTCTCCAGCGCGAGGTCGCCGCGGATGCTGCCGGGGGCGGCTTTTTCCACCGGATCGGTGCCGCCGGCCAGTTGCCGGAAGGCGGCGATGGCGCGCGGGCCCTCGAGCACGGCCGCGACCACCGGGCCGGAGGTGATGAATTCGATCAGTGAGCCGTAGAACGGTTTGTCGGCGTGCTCGGCGTAGTGGGCACCGGCCAGTTCCTCGTTCACCTGCTCGAGCTTCAGGGCCGCGATCTTCAGGCCCTTGCGCTCGACCCGGCTCAGCACCTCGCCGACACAGCCGCGCGCGACGCCGTCCGGTTTGATCAGAATCAATGTCTGCTCTGTCACGCGGCCAGCCTAATGGGCGCGTCGCGGCCTTGCCCAATCGCCGTCCGCCGATCGACGGCCGCATCGACGCAGGTACGTACGACAGCCCGGCCGGCGGCCACGGCTGCCGGACCCGGCCGGGCTAGGAGCCGCCGCGCGGTCGCTGGCTCGGCAGCGTCCCCGCCGCCATCCGGCGTTTGACATCGGAGCGCAGCACCAGGATGAAAGCCCATACGGCGAGGAACACGACACCGATCACCGCGATCGAGATATGGAAGATCCCGCCGGCCAGCACCAGCACCTGCAAACCCAGGTTGAAAGGGATGGCCCACGACCGGCGCTGCAAACCGGCACCGGCGATCATGAGCAGAGCCAGCACCACCAGATAGGTTCCCGACGCCCACGTGATCCCCCCGGCGATATCGGCGACCACCGGCAGCGCGAGCAGCACGGTGATCGCCTCGAGCACCAGCGCCCCGGCCATCACACCGCGCAGACCCTTCCACGGATCGGGCGCGGACGATGCCGGATCGGGGCCAGTGGATTCGCTCTCACTCATCATGGGTCCTCATCATGCGGGGTCCTTGCCGAAGAGGGCGCGGGCAGCTCCGGCAGTGACGACCGAACCGGTCACGACCACGCCCGCGCCGGACACCATCTCGCCGGAGTCGCCGACCTCCTCGGCGAGGGCGACGGCGGTTTCCAGGGCATCGGGCAGGCTCGCCGCGGTGACCACGCGTTCGTCACCGAACCGCTGGACCGCCAGATCGGCCAGGCGGTCGGCCGGCAGGGCCCGCGGCGAACCGTTGGTGGTGACGACTATCTCGTCGAACACCGGTTCGAGGGCGGCCAGGATTCCCGCGGCATCCTTGTCACCGAGGACCGCGACCACGCCGACCAGTTTGCGGAAATCGAATTCCGCGGTGAGCGTGGCCGCCAGCGCGGACGCACCGGCCGGATTGTGCGCGGCGTCGATGAACAGGGTGGGCGCGTTGCGCATCCGTTCGAGCCGGCCGGGGCTGGTGACCTCGGCGAAGCCCGCACGGATCGCGTCGATATCGAGTTGGCGCTGCGCACCCGCCCCGAAGAACGCCTCCACGGCCGCGAGCGCCAGGGCGGCGTTGCGGGCCTGGTGTTCGCCGTGCAGCGGCAGGAAGATCTCGTCGTACACACCGCCGAGCCCCTGTAGTTCCAACTGCTGCCCGCCGACGGCGATCCGCCGGCTCAGCACCCGGAACTCGGCGCCCGCCCGGGCGACCGCAGCGTCGACCTCCACGGCCCGGCGCAGCAGCACCTCCATGGCTTCCGGTTCCTGTTCGGCGATGACCACGACGTTGTCGACGGGCACCAAGGATTCGGGCGCGGGTTTGATGATCCCGGCCTTCTCCTTGGCGATGGAGGTCAGATCCGGACCCAGATAGTCGGTATGGTCCAGGCCGATGGGCGTGATCACCGCGACCTGACCGTCGATCACATTGGTGGCGTCCCAGCTGCCACCCATCCCGGTTTCCACCACCGCCACATCGACCGGGGCCTCGGCGAACGCCGCGTAGGCCATGGCGGTGAGCACCTCGAATTTGCTCATCGGCGGGCCGCCCGCGGTGGCCGACTGGGCGTCGATCATCTCGATATAGGGCTGCAGTTCGCGATACAGCTCCACATAGTGCGCGGGGGAGATCGGCCGATTGTCGATTCCGATCCGCTCGGTGGCCAGCTGCAGATGCGGGCTGGTGAGCCGCCCGGTGCGCCGGTGCAGCGCGGTGAGCAGCGAATCGATCATCCGGGTCACCGAGGTCTTGCCGTTGGTGCCGGCGATATGGATGGCCGGGTAGCCGCGCTGCGGCGAACCCAGCACATCCATCAGGGTGGCGATCCGGGCGAGTGACGGTTCGATCTTGGTTTCCGGCCAGCGCCGGTCGAGTTCGGCTTCGACCAGCGCCATCTCCGCCAGCTCCACCGGCGACGGCCCGGTGCCGAGCCGGGCGCCGCCGTGCTGCGGTTCCGGTTCCGGATTCGGCTCGTGGTCGTTCACTTGCCGCTCAGCTCGGCCAGCCGGGCCCCGATACGTTCGACCTCGGCGGCGGCGATATCGCGCCGGGACCGGATCTTGTCCACCACCTGCTCCGGCGCCTTGGCCAGGAAGGATTCGTTGCCGAGTTTGCCCTCCGTACCGGCGAGTTCCTTCTGCGCGGCGGCCAGGTCCTTCTCCAGGCGGCGGCGCTCGGCCACCAGGTCCACACTGCCGGAGGTATCGACCTCGACGGTGACCGTGGTGGCGCTCAGCCGCACCTCCACCGACGCGGTGGCGGCGAAGCTCTCGCCCGGTTCGGTGAGCCGGCCCAGATTCGCGACCTCGGGATGCAGCCGGGTCAGCCCGGCGGTGTCCAGGCCGAGCACCCGCGCCGCGACCTTCTGCTTGTCGTTGAGACCCTGATCACTGCGGAACCGGCGGATCTCGGTGACCAGCCGTTGCAGATCGGCGATCCGCTGCGCGGACCCGGTATCGGCCGGGACCCCGGTCGGCCGCGGCCACTGCGCGATCACCACCGATTCCCCGCCGGTCAGCGCCTGCCACAGCGATTCGGTGACGAACGGGATCACCGGGTGCAGCAACCGCAGCACCGAATCCAGCACGGTGCCGAGCACCACGCGGGTGGATTCGGCGCGTGCCTCGCTCTCGGTGAACTGGACCTTGGACAGTTCCAGATACCAGTCGCAGAGTTCGTCCCAAGCGAAGTGGTAGAGCGCCTCGCAGGCCTTGCCGAACTCGTAGGCGTCGAACGCGGTATCGACCTCGGCCAGCACCTCGTCGAGCCGGTCGATGATCCAGCGGTCGGCGTCGGTGAGGGTGTCGCGGGCCGGTAGGTCGCCGGTGCGGGCGCCGTTCATCAAGGCGAACTTGGTGGCGTTGAAGAGTTTGGTGACGAAACTGCGCGAGGCCAGCGCATGCGGTTCGCCGACCGAGAGGTCGCCGCCCGGCTGTGCGCCACGGGCCAGGGTGAACCGCAGCGCGTCGGCGCCGTAGTCACGGATCCAGTCCAGCGGGTCGATCCCGTTACCGCGCGATTTCGACATCTTCTTGCCGTACTGGTCGCGGATCAGGCCGTGCAGGAACACATCCTTGAACGGCACCTGGAATTCCGCGCCCTTACCGGCGGTGATCGCGGCGTCGTCGGCGACGAAGGTTCCGAACATCATCATCCGGGCGACCCAGAAGAACAGGATGTCGTAACCGGTGACCAGCACACTGGTCGGATAGAACTTGGCCAACTCCGGGGTGGCGTCCGGCCAGCCCATGGTGGAGAAGGGCCACAGCCCGGAGGAGAACCAGGTGTCGAGGACATCGGGGTCCTGCACCCAGCCCTCGGGCGCCTCTTCATCCGGGCCGACACAGACGACTTCGCCTTCCGGCCCGTACCAGATGGGGATGCGGTGGCCCCACCACAGCTGCCGCGAGATGCACCAGTCGTGCATATCGTCGACCCAGTCGAACCAGCGCGGTTCCTGACTCGCCGGATGGATCACGGTATCCCCGTTGCGCACGGCATCGCCGGCCGCCTTGGCCAGCGCCTCGACCTTCACCCACCACTGCATGGACAGCCGCGGTTCGATCGGTTCACCGCTGCGCTCGGAATGCCCGACACTGTGCAGGTAGGGGCGTTTCTCCGCGACGACCCGGCCCTCGGAGGCAAGCCGTTCGCGCACCTTCACCCGGGCCTCGAAGCGGTCCATACCGTCGAATTCGGTTCCGGTACCGGCGATCCGGCCGCGTTCGTCCATGATCGTGGGCATGGGCAGGTTGTGCCGCAGGCCCATCTCGAAGTCGTTCGGATCGTGCGCGGGGGTGATCTTCACCGCGCCGGAGCCGAACTCGGGATCGACGTAGGAGTCGGCGATGATGGGGATCTGCCGCCCGGTGATCGGATGTTCGAGGGTGGTGCCGATCAGGGCCTGGTAGCGCGGGTCGTCGGGGTGCACCGCGACCGCGGTATCACCGAGCATCGTCTCGACCCGGGTGGTGGCGACGATGACATGCGGTTCGGCATCGTCGAGCGACCCGTAGCGCAACGACACCAGTTCGCCGGCGACCTCGTCGTATTTGACCTCGATATCGGAGATGGCGGTCCGCAGTTCCGGCGACCAGTTCACCAGGCGCTCGGCCCGGTAGATCAGGCCGGCGTCGTAGAGCCGTTTGAAGATGGTCTGCACGGCCCGCGACAGGCCCTCGTCCATGGTGAACCGGTCACGCGACCAGTCGACACCGTCACCGAGAGCCCGCATCTGCCCCTGGATCGCGCCACCGGATTCGCGCTTCCAGTCCCAGACCTTCTGCACGAACAATTCGCGCCCGAAATCCTCTTTGGTCTTACCGTCGGCCGCGAGTTGTTTCTCGACCACCGACTGGGTGGCGATACCCGCGTGATCCATACCCGGCAGCCACAACACCTCGTACCCCTGCATCCGCTTGCGGCGGGCGAGGGTGTCCATCAGCGTGTGGTCCAGGGCATGACCCATGTGCAGGGTGCCGGTGACATTCGGCGGCGGCAGCACGATCGAGTAGCCGGGCGCGGAACTCTGCGGGTCGGCGGTGAAGTAACCGGCGGCTACCCAGCGCTCGTACAGGTCGGCCTCCACCTCGCCGGGATTCCAGCTCTTGGGGAGGGCATCGGCACGATTACGCGTGTTGTCAGGGGCTGCGCTGGTCACGCGCCGATTCTAGTGTTATCAGCGACCCCGCCGGCACCGCGGGTCTGCCCATCTCTATCCGTGCTCGCCGACATCCCATTCGGTCCACATCCGTAGTCGGGGCCCGCCCCTGGTCTGGAGCGACGGAGCGGGGGAGCGAAGCGGAGGAGCGGAGGAGTGAAGACCAGGGGTTAATAGGGCCCCGACCTCTCGAGGCGCGGAGCGCCTCCAAAGACACAGCCCGGAAAAGCCGAAGGCGGAGCCTTCGGTGGATGAGGGACACCGAAGACTCCGCCTACATGAGACAGCCTACCGCCGATCGATGGCCCCGCCCCGAATCCATAACAGATTCTCAGCTTGAACACCCGAATTCTCAGATCTGTCACAAAGAGCAGCTGAGGCGTTATGTCCGGTTCGTGACCTGTGAGGTTATACGGGGGCCGGGGTCCCCGCCTTGCCGAAATCGGTTGTACTGGGGACCCTGGACAGCGTGAACCCCCCGCTCGACTCGGTCCCGTTGTATCCGCCCGAATCCATCGTCCCCGAAACGGATTCGCTTGTCCTGAACCCACGAGGAGTTGTGGATCTACGGGGCCGCCGCACCGGGGAGTTGCGGTATCCGCCTACGGCCACAGTGATTTTCGCCGGTATCCCGGGTGCGGGTAAGAGCACCGCGCTGCGCAAACTGTTCGGCGCAGACCCCGAAGACCACACTCCGCCCGCGGGTCCCGATGGTGCGCTGGTGCTCGATTCGATCCAGGCGCGCAACTCCTGGCGGCGCCGGCTGGCCTGGTTGCCGTACCCGCTGTGGCGGCCGGTGGTGCATCTGGTGCATTTCCGCCGTATCTGGATCGCCCTGCGCGATCACACCGGCCCGGTGGTGATCCACGACTGCGGCACCGTCGGGTTCACCCGCCGCATGCTGACCAGGTGGGCCGCCCGGCGCGGCCGCGAACTGCATATGGTGCTGCTCGATGTCCCCGCCACGGTCGCCCGGGCCGGGCAGTACGCCCGCGGGCGGCGGGTCGGCCGGGCCTCGTTCAACTGGCACGTCCGCCGCTGGAGACATCTGCTGGACCAGCTGGAACGCGGAGCGGGCCCGCACCCGCGCCCGGAATCGGTCGTCGTGCTGGACCGCACCACCGTCGACCATCTGCACGAAATCCGCTTCGCCGCCTGATCCCCGGCCCGGCGCATCCGCGGGCCGTCGGACACAACGCCGCCGTCAATACAGCAAGGTGAGCGCGCGCGGCTCGATACGCGCGGTCACCGGCAGGCGGCCGGCGGGTTCTCCGTCGGCGGTGGCGGGCGCGTCCGGTGCGGTCAAGCGCACCGATTCGACCCGGTACTGGCTCACCGCCGGGTGTTCGATTCGTTTACCGGCCGACAGCGAGGGCAGGATACGCAGCATCTCGAGGTGGGAAACCTTGCCGACCACCGTCACATCGAGCAGTCCGTCGTCGCAGACCGCGTCGGGGCAGATCCGCATCCCGCCGCCGTAGGTCGTGGTGTTGCCCACCGCGACCAGCAGCGCCTCGGTGTCGATCACCGGATCCGGCCGGCCGCCGGTCAACTCGATCCGGTACGGGACGGTGGTGCCGTGGGCGATTTCGGCGACCGCGGCGAAGGTGTAGCGCAGCCGGCCGCGGGGCCGGCGCATCCGGTTGGCGCGCAGGGTGACCCGGGCATCGAAACCGGTACAGGCGACCGTCGCGAACCACATGGGTTCGTGCCCGCTGGGTTCCAACCGGCCCAGGTCGATCGTGCGCACCCGCCCGCTGCGCACCAGTTCGGCGGCGCGGCGCGGATCGTCGCCGATCCCGAATTCGCGGGCCAGATCGTTGCCCGTGCCCGCCGGTACCAGGGCCAGCGGGATCGATGTATGCGCGAGCGGATCAAGGATGGTGGAGACCAGCCCGTCCCCGCCGACGCAGACGACCGTGTCCAGGGATCCGCCGGTCAGGGCTGCCCGCAGGCCGTCCCGGGTTTCGGCGGCGGAGGGGGCGTGGATCTCGACGATCTCGATACCGTCGCGGGACAACTGTTCCACCACCGTCCGCGCGGCGTCGCGGGCCCTGCCCTGGCCCGCGGAGGGGTTGGTCACCACGGCAACCGCGCGGACCTCGCGGAGTCCGGCCCGGTCGCCGCTCGCCTCGGTCATGGCAGCAGTGTGCCAGGGTTGAGGATCCCGGCCGGGTCGATTTCGCGTTTCACCGCGCGCAGCACCCGCACGCCCAGTTCGCCGATCTCGGCCGGTAACCAGGAGCGATGGTCGGCGCCCACGGCGTGGTGGTGGGTGATGGTGGCACCGGCGGCGGTGATGGCGTCGCCCGCGGCTTGTTTCGCGGTCCACCACTGCGTGATCGGGTCGTCGAGGAGTTTTGCGACAACCGTGAAGTACAGCGATGCGCCGGTCGGGTAGGTATGCGAGATATGGCACATGACCAGCGCGGGCGTGCCCTGGGCCGAGAGTGCCTCGGTGAGCGCGGTGGTGACCCGGGTTTTCAGTTCGCCCAGCCGGTCCCAGGTGGTCGCGGTTTCCAGGGTTTCGCACAGCACCCCGGCGTCGAGGAGCGCGTCGCGCAAGTAAGGGGCGGCGAACCGGCCGTGCTCCCAGTCCCGGGCGGGCGTGGGACCCAGTTCGGTGCCGCCGGCCGCGCGCAGCAATGCGGCCGCCTCGGCGCTACGCGCGGCGACATGGGCGGCACTGCCTTCGAAGGTGGTCACGGCGAGGCAGCCGGAGACCGGGGTGCCGCCGACATCTTTGGAGCGCGCCAGGTTCAGCCCGGTTTCGGCCTCGTCGGACAACCGCAGCACCGTCGGGGCGGCACCGGTCTGCACGACCGCGCGCAACGCGGCGGCACCGGTTTCGAAATCGGGGAAAGACCACGCCATATGGGCCGTGGTTTCCGGAACGGGGTGGACCCGGACGGTGACCTCGGTGATCACGCCGAACGTCCCTTCGGAACCCAGGAACAGTTCCCGCAGGTCGGGTCCGGCGGCCGAGGCCGGTGCCCGGCCCGGTTCCACGGTGCCGGTGGGTGTCGCGACCCGCAGGCGCTGGACCATATCGTCGAAACGGCCGTACCCGGCGGAGGCCTGCCCGGACGACCGGGTGGCCGCGAACCCGCCGATACTCGCGAATTCGAAACTCTGCGGGTAATGCCCGAGCGACAGCCCGTGCGCGGCGAGCAACTGCTCGGCCCGCGGCCCGGTGACACCGGCGCCGAAGGTCGCGGTACCGGAGACCGGGTCGCACTCCACCAGCGCGTCGAGGCGGCGCAGGTCCAGGGCGATCACGGTGTCGAACCGGCCGCGCACCGGGTCGAGACCACCGACCACACTGGTGCCGCCGCCGAACGGCACCACGGCGATGCCCTGTTCGGCGCAGTAGGCGAGAACATCGGCCACCTGCGCGTGATCGGCCGGGCAGACCACCGCGTCGGGCGCGTCCTGGGGACCCTCGGCACGCCTGCGCAGCAGGTCGAGCGTGCTCTTGCCACCCGCGTGCAGTAACCGGGCGGCGTGTTCGGTGGATATGTGCTCCGCCCCCACCAGCCGCGCGAGACCGGCGCGCCGGTCCGCGGACAGGACCGGCGGCCGCAGCGGCACCTCGCCCTCATCACGACGCGCCACCGGTGCACCGGAGACGCCGAACACCTGGCCGAGCAGACCACGGATCTGCTCCGGCAACGGTGTGTGCCCAGCGGGAATTCCCCAGGCGTCCCACACCATATCGGGTCGTGCGGCGCGTGCGGCCGGTTCTGCGGGAGTCTCGCCCTGCCCAGTGGTCATGCGTTACAGTTTGACATGAAGTGTCAAGAAGTAAACCCCTCGAGATGAGGTCGTAGCCTGTGCCCGGTAGTGCAACCCCGCAGGACGCCGGTTCGGTGGACCGGACGATCCTGGACGCCGCGCGCGACTGCGTCGCGGAATTCGGGGTCCGGCGCACCACCCTGGCCGAGGTCGCCCGCCGGGCGCGGGTGAGCCGGCCCACCGTCTACCGACGCTGGCCGGACAGCCGGGCACTCATCGGCGAACTGCTGGTACGCGAACTGCGCGCGATCATCGCGTCGGCCATACCGGAATCGGGGGACGCGCGTACCCGGCTGGTCACCGGTGTCGTGGCCGGCGCGGCACAGGTGCGGTCGAATCCGCTGTTCGGGAAGATCTTCCGCACCGATACCGATCTCATGCTCACCTATGTCTTCGGCCGGCTCGGCCGCAACCAGCGCGAACTGCTCGAGCTGTTCACCAGCGGTATCCGCGACGGGCAGGCCGACGGCTCGGTGCGCCCCGGCGATCCCGGGCACCTCGCGGCGATGATGCTGCTCATCGCCCAGTCGGCCGTGCAATCGGCGGCCACGGTCAGCGAACTGCTCGACGAGCCCGCCATGGATACCGAACTCCGGCACGCCCTCGACGCGTATCTCACGCCCGGGCCCACCTCGTCCAGGAAGGAGTAGCGCACGGCCGATCGGGACACGATCCCCACCCGCCACGCGCCACGAAACTATGGTCACCAGCCCTTCCGATTCCGCCGGCCCCGCGCTCGACGCCCGCCGGCGCACCCGCGAACTCACCGCCCTCGGCGACGACCCCACCATCGACCTGCTGGTCATCGGCGGCGGAGTAACCGGCGCCGGAGCCGCCCTCGACGCAGCGACACGCGGACTGCGCACCGTCCTCGTGGAGAAGAACGATCTGGCGCACGGCACCAGCCGCTGGAGTTCCAAACTCGTCCACGGCGGCCTGCGCTACCTGGCGAGCGGACGAATCGGCATCGCCCACGAGAGCGCGGTCGAACGTGGCATCCTGTTGCGCCGCAACGCACCGCATCTGGTACGCCCGCTACCGCAACTGGTACCCCTGCTGCCCGGGATCGGGTTCGGAGCGCGGACCCTGATCCGCACCGGTTTCCTGGCCGGCGATGTGCTGCGCGCCGGGGCCCGCACTCCGGCCGCCGTACTGCCGAGGTCACGCCGGGTGACCCGGGCCGAAGCGCTGCGCCTGGCCCCGACCGTGCGGCAGGACGGGCTACGCGGCGGACTGCAATCCTGGGACGGGCAACTGGTCGACGACGCCCGGCTGGTGGTGACGCTGGCCCGGACCGCGGCCGCCCGGGGCGCCACGGTGCTCACCCGGGTCGCCGCCGAAACCGTCACCGGCGACAGTGCCACGCTCCGCGACACCCGGACCGGCGAAACACTCACGGTCCGCGCCGCGGCGGTCGTCAACGCCACCGGGGTCTGGGCCGATCAAGTGGATCCGAGTATCGACCTGCGACCCAGCCGGGGTACCCACCTGGTATTCGACGCCGCCGCCTTCGGCGGCCTCACCGCCGCCCTCACCATCCCGGTCACGGGTTCGGTGGGCCGCTTCGTCTTCGCGCTCCCCGCCCCGCACGGCCGGGTCTACCTGGGCCTGACCGATGAGGACGCACCGGGGCCGGTGCCCGACGAACCCCGGCCCACCCCCGGCGAAATCGATTTCCTGCTCGACACGGTGAACACCGTCCTGCGAGTCCCGCTCACCCACAGCGATATCCGCGGCTCCTACGCCGGTCTGCGCCCGCTGCTGCGCACCGCCGGCGACCACACCGCCGATATCTCCCGCGAACACGCGGTCCTCACCTCCCCGTCCGGGGTGATCACCGTGGTCGGCGGCAAACTCACCACCTACCGGAAGATGGCCCAGGACGCGGTCGACGCTGCCGTGACCCGTGCCCGGCTCCCGGCCGGGCCCTGCCGGACCACGGATCTCCCGCTGGCCGGCGCGGTCACCGGAGTCGCCCGGGATCGGCTGCTCGCACCGCAACTGCTGATCGAACGGTACGGCGCCGAAGCCCCCACCGTGGCGGCCCTCGCCGCCACCGACCCGGAACTCGCCGCGCCGGTGGCGCCCGGAATCGATGTACTGGCAGCGGAATTCGCCTGGTCTCTCACCCAGGAAGGTGCCCTGGACGCCGACGATCTCCTGGACCGCCGCACCCGGATCGGGCTGGTCGCCGAAGACCGCGCCGCGGCCCGCGCGACCGCCGAAGCCATGGTGGCCGCCTATTCCGGATGATCTCCGGCGTACTCCCAGTCCTGCACGCCCGCGGTCATACAGGCACGCGGCCAGCGGTCCAGCCCGTGCGCGGCCTCCTCCGCCCGGATAGCGCGCAAGCCGGGCGTTTCCTCGCTCGGCTCGAGATACCGGAAACCGAGCCGTCGATAGTAGGGCCCGTTCCACGCGACCTCGGTGAACGTCGTCAAGGTGACCGCCGGCAGCCCGCGCGCGGCCGCCCACCGGACGGCCCGGTCGATCAGCCGGCGGCCGATCCGCTGCCCCCGGTATTCGGGCAGCACCGACACCTGGTCGATATGGGCATGCCCGTCGACGGTGCTCACGAGGAGATAGCCGACCGGCTCCGCGCCGGCCACCCACACCCACGCCCGGCCGTCCAGCACGAACTCCCCGAGCACCTGCTCCGACAGCGGCTCGTCCCCGGCCACCGCCTCCATACCCACCGCGGCGAACGGCCTACCCGCCCGCACCTCGATATCCCGCAGCCGAGGGATATCCGCGGTGGTTGCCTCTCGGATCATGAGTACTCCTGTTCGCAAACCAGCCGCGAAGGGTACACGCTGTGTTTTTGGCGCGCTGGCGCGCGCGGGGGTTTGGCCCGTCCCTGCGTTCAGCCCGCGATACTCGCGCCTGCGGCGCATCGTCTCGCGGGCTGAACGCAGGGACGGGCCAAACCCCTCCAAGTGCCTCGCTGAACTCGGCGCCGCCGTGGTTGCGTTCGATTCCGGTGCTGCGGACCGTGCAAGTGCCTCGCTGGACTCCGCGCGGCCGTGGTTGCGTTTTATTTTTCGGGGTTGTGAGCGCACCAACTGCCTGGCTGAACTCGGCGCCGCCGTGGTTGCGTTCGATTCCGGGGTTATGGGCCGTGCAAGTGCCTCGCTGAACTCGGCGTCACCGGAGTTACGTCCGATTTCGGAGTACGGCCCGCCGAGTACCTCACTCAACTCGGCACCACCGTGGTTGGGACGTCGGCGTGAACTTCTCGGAGGGTTGTCTCCGGTCCCCTGACTTCGGTCGGTCTACAGCCTCCGGTTCGGGGCCCGTCTCGTTCTGGAGCGACAGAGCGGGGGAGCGAAGCGGAGGAGCGGCGGAGTGAAGAACGAGACAAAGGGGGGCCCCGAACCCGCGACGCCGAAGGCGGCGCCATGACACAGTTCGGGGCCCGTCTCGTTCTGGAGCGACGGAGCGGGGGAGCGAAGCGGAGGAGCGGAGGAGTGAAGAACGAGACAAAGGGGGGCCCCGAACCCGCGACGCCGGAGGCGGCGCCATATACACAGCTCTATGCTGGTGCGGTGGTCTGAGGAAGGAGCCGCGGGTGCGTGTCGATACGTCCACCATCGGAATCGCGCCGGGTGAGGGCTTGGTCGCACGCTTCGGTGATGTCGTGATCTACCTGGTGGGTGCCAATGCGTCCACCGAGCGGATCCTCGGCGCCGTGGAGGCGGTGGCGGATGTGGAGCATCCCGGTGCGGCGATCGCGCAGCGGCTCGCGGCCGTGGTGTTCGGGACCGGTTCGGAACCACCGCCTTTCGGTCTGGTCGCCCCTACCGCCGACGGCACACTCGTGTTGCTGCGGGGTCCCGTTTCGGCGTTGATCTCGGGAGCCGAGGGGTCGCGGCGGCTGGTCGGTGCGCGGGCGTTCACCTGGGTCGACGAGATCGTGCGTGATCCGGTTCGCACCCTTGCGGTGGGGCCGGGGGCGGAGGCCCAGGTGACCCCGTATCCACGTACCGATCTGCGCGCCGGTGTGGTGCCCGGCGGTGGTTTCGTCATCCACGCGGCGGTGCGCCGCGGCCGGAAGCAGAACCGGGCCGCGGCGGCTGCGGCGCCGGTGGCGGGCGCGGAACCGCAGGCCACGGCCCCTGCCGGACTGGCCGCCGCCGAACCCGAACCGGCGGCCGATCCCGGTCCGCCCACCGGTCTGGCGGGGGCCCGGTCCGCGGAGCCGCTGCCGGGCACCCGGGCGTGGTCGGCGGCACCGCAACGCCCGGCGCCGGATCCCATCCGCCTGCGTAAGGAGCCGGCGAGTTCGCGGCTGCTGCCCGCCGCCCGCAACGGCGCCGAGGGGCCCGGGAAATCCGCGCCCGCGCTGGTGGCCGAGGACGGTACCAGCTATCCGCTGGACCGGGCGTATGTGATCGGCCGTGGCCCGTCGGTCGACGAATCGGTACGCCGCAAAACCGCCGCCCCGCTGGTCCTGCAGCGTGACCGCCACATCTCCCGGGTGCACGCCTACCTTTCGGTGGACGGCGGCAAGGTGTTCCTCCGCGACGCCGGCACCGCCGCGGGTACCTTCGTCTCCACCCCGGGTGAACCGCGGTGGACCCGGATCGGCCAGTCCCCCACCGAACTGCCGCCCGGCGGCCGGATCCGCATCAGCGAACAGGTCCTCACCTACCAGGACGAAAGCCCGCACGCCGGCAACTGATCGGTATGCCCGGGCCGCGCGCCCGCGCCGCGCGGCGCACAATGGCGGTATGCACCGCACCGGCCCGACCGACGACATCGACGAATCCGCACTCACCGTCACCCCACCCAAAGCGCAGGCCGCGGGGGTCACGGCGGTCGGTGTCGCGCTGGGGCGGGCGGTCGCCGATATGGGGGTGGTCCGCACCGCGCGCACGCTGGCGCGGGTGAACCAGGTGCACGGTTTCGACTGCCCGGGATGCGCGTGGCCGGAGCCCAGCGGGCACCGCCGGCCTGCCGAGTTCTGTGAGAACGGCGCGAAGGCGGTCGCCGAGGAAGCCACTCTGAACACCGTGGGCCCGGAGTTCTTCGCCGAGCATTCGCTTGCCGAGCTGGCCGGCAAGTCCGGGTACTGGCTGGGCCGCCAGGGCCGGTTGACCCACCCCATGGTGCTGCGGCCGGGCGATACCCACTACCGGCCGATCACCTGGGACGACGCCTACCGGCTCGTCGCCGACCAGTTGCGGGCGCTGGATTCGCCGGACGAGGCGGTGTTCTACACCTCCGGCCGCACCGCGAACGAAACCGCGTTCCTCTATCAGCTCATGGTCCGCAGTTTCGGCACCAACAACCTGCCCGACTGCAGCAATATGTGCCACGAATCCTCGGGCACCGCGCTGACCGGTTCGATCGGGATCGGCAAGGGCTCGGTGACCATCGACGATTTCGCCGCCGCCGATCTGATCCTGGTGGCGGGGCAGAACCCGGGCACGAACCATCCGCGCATGCTGAGTGCCCTCGCCGACGCCAAGAAGTCCGGTGCCCGCATCGTCGCGATCAATCCGCTGCCCGAAACGGGCCTGCTCGGGTTCCGGGATCCGCAGACCGTCCGCGGGCTCACCACCGGCGTCGATATCGCCGACGATTTCCTGCAGATCCGCCTCGGCGGCGATATGGCCCTGTTCCAAGGTCTGGCGAAACTGCTCTTCGAGGCCGAGGACCGCGCCCCGGGCACCGTGCTGGACCGCGCCTTCATCGACGCGCACACCGCCGGTTTCGCCGCCTACGAACGCCACATCCGCGCGGTCGATCTGGAGACCGTCTACGAGGCGAGCGGTCTCACTCCCGATGAACTCGCCCGCACCGCCGACCTGATCGCTCGCTCCGGCAACATCATCGTGTGCTGGGCCATGGGTCTCACCCAGCACAGGAACGCGGTGGCCACCATCGAGGAAGCCACCAATCTGCTGCTCGCGCGGGGCATGATCGGTAAACCGGGCGCGGGTGTCTGCCCCGTCCGCGGGCATTCCAACGTGCAGGGCGACCGCACCATGGGCATCTGGGAACGGATGCCCGAACCCTTCCTGGCCGCCCTCGACCGCGAGTTCGGCATCACCAGTCCCCGCACCCACGGTTACGACACCGTGCACACCATCCGCGCGCTACGCGACGGCAAGGCGCGGGTGTTCTTCGGTATGGGCGGTAATTTCGTCGCCGCCACCCCGGATACCGCCGTCACCGAGGCCGCGCTGCGCAGCTGCGCGCTCACGGTGCAGGTGTCGACCAAACTCAACCGCAGCCATGTCGTACACGGCGCCACCGCGCTCATCCTGCCGACCCTGGGCCGCACCGATCTCGATATCCAGAACGGCCGGCGCCAGCAGGTGTCGGTGGAGGATTCGATGTCGATGGTGCATCTGTCCACCGGCCGGCTCACCCCGGTGAGCGATGAACTCCGCAGCGAGGTCGCCATCGTGTGCGAACTGGCCCGGGAACTGCTGGGTCCGCAGCATCCGGTGCCCTGGGAGGATTTCCGCGGCGACTACGACCGGATCCGCGACGCCATCGCCCGCGTGGTCCCGGGGTGCGCCGACTACAACACCCGGGTCCGGCAGCGCAACGGTTTCGTCCTGCCGCATCCGCCCCGCGATACCCGCGAATTCCGCACGGCCACCGGCAAAGCCAATTTCGCCGTCAACGAGCTCAGCTGGGTGCCGGTCCCGCCCGGCCGGCTCGTCCTGCAGACGCTGCGCAGCCACGACCAGTACAACACCACCATCTACGGTCTCGACGACCGCTACCGCGGCGTGCACCACGGCCGCCGGGTGGTGCTGGTGAACGCGGGCGATATCGCCGAAATGGGCTTCCGCGACGGCGATCTCGTCGACTTGGTCGCGGAGTGGACCGACGGTGTCGAACGCCGGGTGACGGGCTTCCGGCTGGTCGAGTACAGCACGCCGCGCGGGAACGCCGCCGCCTACTACCCCGAGACGAACCCCCTGGTCCCGCTCGACCATGTGGCGGCGCGATCGAATACACCGGTGTCGAAGGCGGTTGTCATCCGGCTCGAACCCCATGTCCACCAGCGCAGCCCGGAATGAGCAGAGTCACCGCGCGACGCCGGATGGTGCGTATCACCCCGGCCGGTGAGATCACCCGTCCCGATACCCTGGCCGTCGAGGAACCCCTGGAGATCCGGGTGCGCGGCGAATCGCTCACCGTCACCATGCGCACCCCGGGCAACGATATCGACCTGGTGCACGGTTTCCTGTTCGGCGAATCCCTGATCACCGCGGCCGCCGATATCCGCACCGCCCGCTACTGTGCCGGCACCGACGACGAGGGCCGCAATACCTACAATGTCCTCGATATCGACCCCGCCGCGCCGATCGCCCTGCCGAACCGCCCGTTCCTTACCACCGGCGCCTGCGGTCTCTGCGGTCGCACCGCCCTCGACGAGATCCGGCAGCGCACCCGTCATCCGCTGCCCACTCCGGCACCGATGGTGGACGCGGCGATTCTGGCCGGTCTGCCCGAAGCCCTGCGCGAACGGCAATCGGTCTTCGACGCCACCGGTGGCCTGCACGCCGCCGGCCTCTTCACCGCCACGGGCGAAGCGCTGGTCGTGCGCGAGGACATCGGCCGCCACAACGCGGTGGACAAGGTGATCGGCTGGGCGCTGCTCGAGAACCGGATCCCGGCCACCGATCTCGTCCTCGTGGTGAGTGGCCGCGCTTCCTTCGAACTGGCCCAGAAAGCCGTGCTGGCCGGTATCCCGATCCTCGCGGCGGTTTCGGCCCCCAGTTCGCTCGCCGTGGACCTGGCCGCCGAATCATCCCTGACCCTGGCCGGTTTCGTCCGCGGCGACACCATGAACCTCTACACCTGCCCCGAACGGATCAGCGGCACGCCGAGCCGGAAGTAAATGCGCGTCCCGGCCACTCTGTCGCGGATCAGCGCGGCGCGAGGGCCGGATAGTCGGCGAGGTCGATATC
Organism: Nocardia sp. CA-290969; assembly: GCF_050936135.1. NCBI lineage: Bacteria > Bacillati > Actinomycetota > Actinomycetes > Mycobacteriales > Nocardiaceae > Nocardia > Nocardia sp. CA-290969. The sequence goes on from NZ_JBNJNJ010000001.1 coordinate 5,157,643, forward strand.
GTCGGTGGCGTCGGTGGCGTACTTGTCCATGAGGTCGAACAGTCGCGATCCCAGGAACCAGTCGCGGAGCCGTAATCCGTAGCGGGTCTTCGGCGCCAGGAAGCGGCCTACGTTGCTGTTGCCCCCGATCTTCACGTAGTCGCGCAGGATCTCCTCGTATCGAGCGAAAGCGGTGCCGTACTCACCTCCGGCTACGGCGAGTTCACCGGCCAGGACATAACCGCCGACCAGCGCCGAACCGGTCCCGAATCCGGCGAGTGTGTTGCCGTAGGCGCTGTCCCCGACCAGCGCCACCCGTCCCGAGACGAATCGGGGCATCCGCACCCGGGCGATCGCGTCCAGGTAGAAATCAGGGTGATCCGGCAGTTCCGCGAGCATGTCCGGCACCTGCCAGCCCATTCCGGCGAACCGTTCGGTGAGCACCCGGCGCTGGTCGGCTTCGCCGGCGAACTCCAGTTTCCCGGCGGCGAACATGTACATCTGCTGGGCCTTCGGGCCACCCCGCACCGCGAGCAGGCCGGGGGCGCTGTGCGCGTAGGCCACGCGGCGGCGCGGGCCGTCGCCATCGCCGCCGCCGGGGACGTCTCCGGCGATGGCGTAGTAGTAACCCCGATGCTCGACGAACTCTGCTTCCGGGCCGAAGACCAGGCGGCGCACCCGGGAATGGATCCCGTCCGCCCCGAACACGAGATCGAAACGACGGGCAGGGCCGTGTTCGAATTCGACGTCGACACCACTGCCGGTTTCGCGTAGCGCACTGATCGAATCACCGAACACGTAGTTGCAGCGCTCGGCGGTGAGACCGTGCAGGATCGCGGCCAGATCGCCCCGCAGGATCTCCACCTCCCCGCCGGTGAAATCACCCGACATCCGCGCTCGCTCGCGCCCCTCCGCGTCGACAAAAACCGTATCGGTGGCTCCGGTGCTGCGTCGCTGGATCTCGTCGAAGATGCCCATTCGCTCGAGCAGTGTGCGTTGGACGCCACCTTTGAAATCGACGGCCTGGCCGCCCGGGCGCAGAGCCGGGGCACGCTCGACCACCGTGACCTCGAATCCGTAGCGGTCGAGCCAGTAGGCGAGCGCGGGACCGGCGATGCTCGCGCCGGAGATGAGAACGCTGCGGTTCTTCACGATGAACTCCATCCATCATATGCGTCCGCAGGAAACTGTTTCCAGCGGACGCCGACAGCGTATGGTAGACACAGTTTCACGTCAACCGATTTTCGAGAGGCATCTCCATGGCCACGCCCACCGTCCTGGAACTGCTCTGGGGAACCGATCGACGCCCCACGCGGGGGCCGAAACCCACCCTGACCCGGGCCGCGATCGTCGCCGCCGCGGTCGAACTGGCCGATACCGAAGGCCTGGCCGCGGTGTCCATGCAGAAGCTGGCCGACCAGCTGGGCTACACCAAGATGTCGCTGTACCGGCATGTACCGGGTAAGGCCGAACTCACCGCACTGATGACGGAGGCGGCCATGGCCGGCCTACCGGAACTGGACACCTCGGGCCCGCAACCCTGGCGAAGTGGCCTGCGCTCCTGGGCCTACGCGAGTTTCGCGAGATACCGGCGCCACCCGTGGGTGATGGAACTACTCGCCGGCGCCCGGCCTGTGGGCCCCAACGAACTCGGCTGGACCGAGGCCGCCCTCGACGCCATGGCGGATATCGCATTGACCGGCCCGGAACGGCTGGACACCCTGGCCGTGCTGAACGGGCATGTGCGCAGCCTCGCACAACAATTGATCGGCCCCGGCGTCACCGAGGAAGAATTCACCGGCGCGATGGCCGCCGCGCTGGAACTGGCCGGTGACCGTTTTCCACGGTTGCTCGAGGCACTGTCGGATCGCCCGGAAGCGCAGCAGCCGGCCGAATGGTCACACCAGCGCGATGCCGCCCTCGAATTCGGAATCGAACGCATCCTCGACGGCGTGGCGGCCCTGATGGCTCAGCGCACCCGCCGGTGACGGCGCCCCCACGTTTCGCGCGGCCGCCGCGCTCACATTCCGGGCAGCCGAATCCCCCGGTCCGCCGCCAGCCGGGCCAATTTCTCGGCCTCGTCGATGGCGACGGCGACATACGTGCGCCAGCCGTCGTCGTCGCGGCGCAACAGATATTCGTAGTCGCTGTCGGTGAGCAGGGCATCGTCGCCGTCGTAGAAATGCCAGCGCACCCGCACCCGAGCCAGGACAGGGGTCAGCTCGGCGTACTCCAGCAGCGTGTGATCCACCCGGGAAAGTCCCAGCGACTGATAGACGGGGTGCGCCTGTGTCAGGCCCTGCGCCATTTCTTCCCGCGAATGCAGCGCCCCCACGAATTCGCCGCTGACAATGGTGCCCGGCGTCCCCCATAACGCAGCCGTCCGTTCGGCGTCGTAGGCACTCAGCGTGGACTGGTATTCATCGAGAAATGCTTCGACTTCGCCGCGAATGGACATAGCACCCTCTCGCCCGCCGGGCCTGCCGGTCGCAATCGGTGGCGACCGGCTCGGCCACGGCCGGAGTTCGGAGCGTCCGCGACCGGACGCTCCCCTCCTCAGTTGGCCAGCGCCTCCAGCAGCGCCGCACGCTGGCGGGCACCCAGGCCGCCGATCCGGCGATCCTCCGGGATATCCGCCTGGTCCATCAGTTTGGCGGCCTTCACCGGGCCGACACCCGGCAGCGCCTTGATCACGGCGACAACTTTGGTCTTCTTGACCAGTTCGTCGCTATCGGCCTTGCGCAGCAACTCGGCGACCGAAACCTTGCCGTCCTTCACCTGACCGATCAGTTCGGAGCGCGCCTTGCGCACCGCCGCCGCTTTGGCCAGAGCCTCCGTGCGTTGTTCCGCGGTCATCGTTGGCAGTGCCATATCTCCTCCGCTTTCACTCGTCGCTCGAACATCTGGTTGATCGGGTCGATTCAACATCACAATACCGACACCGAACCGCCGACACACCGGCCAGACCTGCAGTCATAGCAATGATTTCTGATTCGGCTCCGCGGGTCGCGCCCGGATCCGATTCGGACGGTTGACCGGGAATATCCGGTTGGACGTGCTGGAACACGTAACATTTGCCGTCTGCGCAGCGAAAATACAGGCAGACGCATCCCCTGTACGGCGGCGATTCAACGGAGAACCGAGGGATCAACGCAGATACCCGCCCGCTGTGCACGGTATGCGCTGTGATCAGGTACTTCTTCCCCACAACTCCGCGCCGGGCCGTATTCGGCCCGATTGAACCGATGCACGATTCCTACGCCGGATCCGCGCACAGCTGCTACGCTCCCGAACCTAGAACACGTTTCAATTCGTAGGAGTGGTGATGGCACGGGAGATCCGCGACGTAGTCGAGCAGTACGTGAAACTGGTCGGCGCCGGACCGACCGAAGGTATCGTCGCTCTCTATGCACCCGATGCCGTGATCGAGGACCCCATCGGCACCGAGCCGAAGCAAGGGCACGAGGCCATCCGCGAGTTCTACAACGTCATCGCGAGCCTCGAACGGGAGACCTCCCTCGCGCCGGAAACCGTGCGCATCGCCGGCAACCATGCCGCCTTCGTATTCACGCTCGTCACCAAGGCCGGCGGTCAGCGGATGACGCTGAGCCCGATCGATGTCATGGAATTCGACGCCGAGGGCCGGATCACCCGCATGCGCGCCTATTGGAGCGCCGACGATATGGTCGTCGAGCCCGAATGAGCCGCGATGCGGCGACTCTACTGCGCTGAGCCGTCGCATCGCCGGACCCCGGGGTCGCCCACGACCGGCCCTGCCCCCATCATGTGCCCGGTATCCTGGCCATCAGGATCCCGCGCGCTGGGCCGATATCGTGGGCACCCCGGGCGTCACGCCGCGGAACCCTATCTCGTCCAGGTAGTAGAGCAACCACACCAGGACCGAGGAGATCCGATGAGCACTTCCCGTATTCCCGCGCTCGCCCCGAAGGATGCCGGGCTGCTGACCAAGGTCATGTACTGGTTCGCGCGGCGCAAGGTCGGCGAGGTCCCCGAACCGTTCGCGGTGAGCGGGCACCACACCGGCATCCTGGTCGCCGGCGGAATTCACGAACTCCTGGCGGAGCGGGTGTCGAAGAAGCTTCCCGCCAATATCCGGGAGATCGCCGTGTACCGGACAGCCTGGACCGTCGGCTGCTCCTGGTGCGTCGATTTCGGCACCATGCTGCAGCGACTGGACGGCCTGGATATCGACCGGCTCCAGCACATCGACGAGTACGAGACGTCCCCGCACTACACCGACGACGAGCGGGCGGCCATCGCCTACGCGGACGCGATGACCGCGACCCCGATGACCGTCACCGACGAACAGGTCACCGACCTGGAGAACCGGTTCGGCCGGGCGGGCGTCATCGAACTGACCTACCAGATCGCCCTGGAGAACTCCCGGGCACGCAACAACCACGCCCTGGGCATCACCGCACAGGGCTTCAGCACCGATTCGTGCCGGGTGCCCTGGGCATGAGCGAGTCAGGCCCGGAGGCGGTAGCGAAGCGTCACCACGCAGGGCCCTCGCTCATGCCCCATCAGCACCGCATGAGCGAGTCAGGCCCGGAGGCGGTAGCGAAGCGTCACCACGCAGGGCCCTCGCCCATGCCCCATCAACACCGCATGACGGCGGGTCAGACCACCCAGCACGCATACCCGATATGCGCGCCGCGGCCGACGAACACCTGCACATAGGGCGCGAGATCACCGCCGGGCTGGGCCGCCTGCAAGGTGTGGTCACCTTCGTAGGCGGGCACCCACTGGACCAGCGCGATACCGCCCCCGGCCGGTGGGACCGTGGCGAACGGGACCCCGTTGTCGTAGAAGGTCACCGGGGTCACCGCCTCGCTGAGCCGTGCCCGCACGGTGTAGGTGCAGCCGGTGCCGTAGTTGGTGCGGATCCCGGCGTTCAGATCCGGCATCACACTGACCTGCACCACGGTGGCGGCGGCCGGCGGCGCGCCGAGCACGGTGGCCGTCAATGCCGCCGCGACCACACAGAGAAAGGCGCCCGCCCGGCCGAACCGTGCGGGCGCCTTCGGGTCGTCTGATCGTTCGCGCCGGATTCCCCCGATAAGCAGCTGTGTCACCATGACCCGCTCCTACATCGCCGGAATGTCGAGTAGTCAGGCGACGATACCGCGCGGCGGCGGCCGGTAGGCCCGGATCCGGTGTCGGAACGGTTGCGTCCCGGTCGCAGGCCGGCATTGTCACCGGCCCGCCCGGCGTACTGCTGCCTCAGGCCGACTTGTCGCGGCGCTCCGGGCGCTCCCGCTTACGCGGCACGATGGTGGGCAGCACATTGTCGTTGACGGTATCCGCGTCCACGACCACCTTGGCCACATCGTCGCGGCTGGGGATATCGAACATCACCTGCTGCAGCACCTCTTCCATGATGGCGCGCAGACCGCGCGCCCCGGTGCCCCGCAGAATGGCCTGATCCGCCACGGCCTCGAGTGCGTCGCGGGTGAACTCGAGATCCACCCCGTCCATCTCGAACAACCGGATGTACTGCTTGACCAGCGCGTTCTTCGGTTCGGACAGGATTTTCACCAGCGAATCCTTGTCCAGGTTCGTCACCGACGCGACCACCGGCAACCGGCCGATGAATTCGGGGATGAGACCGAATTTGATCAGATCCTCCGGCATCACCTCGGCGAAATGATCGGTGGTGTCGATTTCGGCCTTCGACCGCACCTCGGCACCGAAACCGATGCCGCGGTGGCCGGTGCGATCGGAGATGATCTTCTCCAGACCGGCGAACGCGCCCGCCACGATGAACAGCACATTGGTCGTATCGATCTGGATGAATTCCTGGTGCGGATGCTTGCGCCCGCCCTGCGGCGGCACACTGGCCTGCGTACCCTCCAGAATCTTCAGCAGCGCCTGCTGCACACCCTCACCGGAAACATCCCGGGTGATCGACGGGTTCTCGCTCTTGCGCGCGATCTTGTCGACCTCGTCGATATAGATGATCCCGGTTTCCGCGCGTTTGACGTCGTAATCGGCGGCCTGGATGAGTTTGAGCAGAATGTTCTCGACATCCTCACCCACATAGCCGGCCTCGGTGAGCGCGGTGGCATCGGCGATCGCGAACGGCACGTTCAGCATTTTCGCCAGTGTCTGCGCCAGGTAGGTCTTACCGCAGCCGGTGGGGCCGAGCATCAGGATATTGGATTTCGCCAGTTCGACGCTCTCCCCGCGGGCGTCACGGCCCTTGTCGCCGGCCTGGATCCGCTTGTAGTGGTTGTACACCGCCACCGCGAGAGTTCGTTTGGCCGTGTCCTGGCCGATCACATAGTTCTCCAGGAAATCCCGGATCTCCGCGGGTTTCGGGAGTTCGTCGAGTTTGACCTCACTCGATTCGGCGAGTTCTTCCTCGATGATCTCGTTACACAGATCGATGCACTCGTCGCAGATGTACACCCCTGGTCCCGCAATGAGCTTCTTGACCTGCTTCTGGCTCTTCCCGCAGAACGAGCATTTGAGCAGATCGCCGCCGTCGCCGATGCGCGCCATCGTGTGGGTCCCTACTTCCTTGTTCGCGTGCAACCATCCGTCCAGCTGTCAGCCGGCCGCGCCCGCGGTGGAGCGAATCCGGCAATATCACCCGGATCGAAGGGGCGGTGCTGTCAACCGGGAACACAGGTCCCTGGGTTTGACCGTACCCGGTGTGTGCGATCGAGGTCGACAACTCGGGCAGGTTTCTCGTCGCGGTTGTGCGGGGATTCACCCGGATACGGCGTCGGCGCACGATTTCCGGCGCCGGGCCACACGGGGCGTGTCGCCCGCTCGGCCCGTATCCGCACGGCCGGGACCCGCTTCCCGGCCGACCCGGCGTCCCGCGATCACCGCGGTGCGCCGGGCCCCGGCCGCACTCACTTCTGAGCGCTGAGCTTCCGGTAGTCGAACACCGTATCGATGATCCCGTACTCCTTGGCCTCCTCGGCCGTCAGGATCTTGTCGCGGTCGGTGTCCTTGCGGATGGTGTCCGCGTCCTTGCCGGTATGGCGGGCCAGCGTGGTCTCCATCAGCCGGCGCATCCGCTCGATCTCGGCGGCCTGGATCTCCAGATCCGACACCTGACCCTGGATACCGCCCTCGACCGACGGCTGGTGGATCAGCACCCGCGCGTTCGGCAGGCACGCCCGCTTACCGGGGGTACCGGCGGCCAGCAGCACCGCCGCCGCCGACGCCGCCTGCCCGAGGCAGACGGTCGCGACATCGGCACGCACGTACTGCATGGTGTCGTAGATCGCCATCAGCGAGGTGAACGAACCACCCGGCGAGTTGATGTACATCGTGATGTCACGATCGGGATCCAGCGATTCCAGTACCAGCAGCTGCGCCATGATGTCGTTCGCCGAGGCATCGTCGACCTGCACGCCGAGGAAGATGATGCGCTCCTCGAACAGCTTGTTGTACGGGTTGGATTCCTTGACGCCGAAACTCGAATGCTCGATGAACGACGGCAGGATGTAGCGCGACTGCGCGCCCGCCGGGGCGAGACCGCCGAGCCCGGCGCGTGCAACGTTCGGATTGGCCATATTCGTCTCCAAGTCTATGAGTGAGCTGTCCGCAGAGCGCCGATCGCGGCCACCGGCGATCACCGGCTCCGCGAACTCCGCTCTAGTTGCCCGTGCCGCCCGCCTGGCGTGCATTGGTGATCACACGGTCGATGAAGCCGTATTCCAGTGCCTGCTCGGGCGTGAACCAGCGATCGCGGTCGGCGTCGGCATTGATCTGCTCCACCGGCTTACCGGTGTGCATCGCCTGCAACTCGTTGAGCTCACGCTTGGTGTACGCGAACTGCTCGGCCATGATCGCGATATCCGCGGCCGAACCGCCGATACCGGCCGACGGCTGATGCATCATGATCCGGGTGTGCGGCAGCGCGAAACGCTTGCCCGGCGCGCCCGCGGTCAGCAGGAACTGCCCCATGGAAGCGGCCAGACCCATCGCGGTGGTCGAGATATCGCATTCGGCGTACTGCATGGTGTCGTAGATCGCCATACCAGCATTCACCGAGCCACCGGGCGAATTGATGTAGAGCGAAATATCCTTGGTGGGATCCTCCGCCGACAACAGCAGGATCTGCGCGCAGATCTTGTTCGCGATGTCGTCGTCGACCTGGGTGCCGAGGAAGATGATGCGCTCACGCAACAGGCGCTCGTACACGGAATCGCTGAGATTGAGCCCAGCGGTCGGAGCTGTCATGACCTCGGCTTTGTTGATTGTCACGGATACCTGCCTTCTCTCGCCGGCTCGTTGCTGTCACAAACAGTAACGAAACAGGGGGTGACCGACGTCCCGGTCCCCGCCTGATTCGCTCAGAGCGCAATATCTACGGAGGCGCCTTCGGTGGCGTGGGTTCGGAGTCTCTCGATGCCACATGCCCTCGCTCGCGAATTGCGAACCCAGGTCCACGCTTCGCCGTTGCGCTGTATTTTTGGCGCGCTGGCGCGCGCGGGTTCGGGGCCCCCTCGGTCTCGTTCTTCACTCCTCCGCTCCTCCGCTTCGCTCCCCCGCTCCGTCGCTCCAGAACGAGACGGGCCCCGAACCACGGAGGCCGGACTGATCGCATGCGGAGAAACGGGGTGGCATCGGATGGGACCGGTCCGGCTCGGGTGCTCATGCGGTTCGCAGGCACTGTCGAGCGACGTTCCGAAGTGCAGACCCGACACCAGCGGGGAGACCGGAAGCCCTGGGGCCTGGGCGGGGGCGTACCGGGACAGGGGGATGTTCCCGTGCTGTCTCTGGATTGCCGACACCGCCTCTGGTCCCAGGGCTTCCGATCCGTGGTGCTGTATGGGTTACTCCTCCGTGTCCGCGGTGGACTCGGTGGTCTCCTCCGCAGCCTCGTCGTCGGCGGGCTTCGGGGTGCCGAACATTTCTTCGGTGTCGACGGTGTTGCCGGCCGAATCGGTGACGGTCACCTTGCCGACGACCTCGGCCAGGGCCTTGCCGCGGCGGACATCGGCGAAGACCGCGCCGAGCTGGCCCGCCTGCTGGACCTGCTGGATGAACTGTTCCGGCGCCATCCCGTAGCGCTGGGCCTGGAACAGGATTCGCTCGGTGAGCTCCTCCTGGCCGACCTGGGTGCCCTCGGCTTCGGCGACCGCGTCCAGCAGCAGCTGGGTCTTCACCGACTTCTCGGCGGCCTCCTTGGTGTCGGCGTCGAACTCCTCGCGGCTCGAGCCCTGGGCCTCCAGTGCCGCGGCGAACTTCTCCTCGTCGTGGTCGAAACCGTGCACGGCGTCGTGCTCGACGGCGTCGATCTCGGCCTTGACCACGGCCTCGGGCAGCGGCACCTCGACGGCTTCCAGCAGCTTCTCCAGCACCTGGTCGCGGATATCGCCGGCCTGCTGGACCTTCTTGTTGCGCTCGACGCGGGTGCGCAGATCGGCCTTCAGCTCGTCGATGGTGTCGAATTCACTGGCCAGCTGGGCGAATTCGTCGTCGGCCTCGGGCAGTTCGCGTTCCTTGACCGAACCGACGGTCACCGTGATCACGGCTTCCTTACCGGCGTGCTCACCGGCGACCAGGGTGGACGTGAACTCCTTGGACTCACCGGCCGACATACCCTGCAGGGTTTCGTCCAGGCCCTCGATGAGCTGGCCGGACCCGACCTCGTGCGACAGCCCGGTGGTCGCCGCCTCCGGGACCTCCTCGCCGTCGACCGTGGCCGACAGGTCGATGGAGACGAAATCGCCGTCCTGCACGGGACGTTCGACACCCACCAGGGTCCCGAACCGCTGCCGCAGCGACTGCAGCTGCTCGTCGATGTCCTCGTCGGTGATCTCGATGGCATCGACGGTGACGGCGATGCTGCTGTAGTCCTCGGGCAGGGTGATCTCCGGCCGGACATCGACCTCGGCGGTGAACGCCAGCTCCTGCCCGTCCTCGATCTTGGTGATCTCGATCTCCGGCTGACCGATCACCTTCACCTCGGAGGTGGTGACGGCCTCGCTGTAGCGGCCCGGCAGCGCGTCGTTGACGACCTGCTCCAGCACCGCGCCGCGACCCAGGCGCGCCTCGAGCAGCTTGGCCGGAGCCTTGCCCGGACGGAAGCCGGGAATGCGCACCTGCTTGGCCAGGGCCTTGTAGGCGCGATCGAAGTCCGGCTTCAGCTCCTCGAAGGGCACCTCGACATTGATCCGGACCCGGGTCGGGCTCAGCTGCTCGACGGTGCTCTTCACGGACATGCTCCTTGTTCTCGTCGGTTCGTCTTCTCGCCGGCCCGCCACGTTGACCGTGCCGCGGGCCGGGTGATGGTGCGTGGTCTGGCGACGGCGCGCGGGTACGCGCCGCCGGCGTACCGTCTCCGAACGGCGAGCACCTGCGGTTTCACGCGCCCGGGGTACGCATCCCGACCAGGGTAGTTGACCGGGCCGGGCAGGCTGCACGCCGGGAGGCGGTTGACGGGCTCCCGCGCCCGGAAATCGCGGCGGCGCCGCTACCGCCCCGGTGCGGCTCAGCCCTGCGGAACCGCCACCGCGTCCGTGACGAAGACCAGGGTCTCATTGGGCCGCACCCCGTTGCGGCCCGCGCCGTAGCCCAGGTCCGGCGGGATGATCAGCAGTCGCCGGCCACCCTGCTGCACACCTTCCAGACCCTGCTCCCAGCCGGGGATGACCATGCCGGAGCCGAGGGTCAGCTCTAAGGGCTCGCCGCGGTCGAACGAGGAATCCAGCTTCTGCTTGTCCGACCAGGTGACCAGGGAATAGTTCATGGTCAGGTCATCGCCCGGGGCGGCCGCGCGACCCGAGCCGGGCACCAGATCCTTCACCACGAGTTGCTTCGGCGGATCGCAGTCGTCGGGAACGGTGATCTCGGGTACTTCACCGAACCCACCGGTCACCCCGATATCCTCGGCCGTGCATTCGCGCCCCTTCGACCGCGCCGGCGCGCCCTGCACGGGAGCGCTCCGCGGCGCGGCCGCCGAGGAGGCAGTGGTCGCAGCGCTGTCCGAACTGTCGTCCGAACCGCATGCGCTGAGCCCGAACGCCACCGCACCCACGGCCACAACGGCGACGATCCTGCCGAATTTCTGCATGAGCCGCACACTAGCTGTATTTTTTGGTGCCGCCTCCGGCGGCACGTGGTTTTGGCCCCCCTTGGTCCCTGCTGTCAGCACTCGACACTCGCGGCTGCGCCGCATCGCATCGAGCACTGACAGCAGGGACGGGCCAAAACCTCCAAGGGCCTCGTAAGACTCGGCACCGCCGTGGTCGCGTTTCGATTTCGGGGTTACGTGAGCCTTCTGGGGGCCTTGTAAGGCTCGGCGCCGTCGTGGTTGCGTTTGATTTCGGGGGGTTATCGACCGTCCAAGCGCCTCGCACTTCGGCGGCGCCGTGGTTGCGTTCGGTTCCGGGGTGACGGGCGCTCCCAGTGCCTCACTGGGCTTGGGCGGCCGTGGTTACATTCGGATTCGCGGCGGGCCGGGAGCGGCGGAGCTGATTCGGTTATCGGCTGGATTCACGGGTATGCCGCGCAGGGAGAGTATCGATAGCGCGACCGCGGCCGGGACCGCGCGAACCGGACACCGGGTGGCACACTGCCAGCTATCGTTGACGGTGCCCGCACCCGGCGTGCGGATAGCCCGGCGCGACCACGACCTCCAGGAGGTTCCGCGTATGACGCAGTTGGCGAGTGCAGGCGGGGATACCGCGGCCGACAATCTGGGCGGTGACGGGGGCGAATCCATCGCACCCCGCCCCTATGTACTGTCCGCGGATACCGAGGGGCCACTCGATCCCGACGAGCTGGAAACGGTGGACGCGTGGTGGCGGGCCGCCAATTATCTGTCGGTCGGGCAGATCTATCTGATGGCCAATCCGCTCGTCCGCGAACCCTTGGCACCCGAGCACGTCAAACCGCGGCTGCTCGGGCATTTCGGGACGGTGCCGGGGCTGAATCTCGTCTGGGTGCACGCCAACCGGGCAATTCTGGCGCGTGATCTGGACGCGGTGTTCGTGGCCGGGCCGGGGCACGGCGGGCCGGGTCCGAATGCGTGCGCCTGGCTGGAGGGCACCTATTCCGAGCTGTACAGCCATGTTCCGCGCGACGCCGAGGGGATGCGGGCGTTGTTCGCGCAGTTCTCTTTTCCGGGTGGGGTGCCCAGCCATTGCGCGCCGGAGACGCCCGGCTCCTTCCACGAGGGTGGCGAGCTGGGTTATTCGCTGTTGCACGCGTTCGGCGCCGCGCTGGACAACCCGCATCTGACGGTCTTCTGCGTGGTGGGTGACGGGGAGGCCGAAACGGGGCCGCTGGCGGGCAGCTGGCATGCGAACAAATTCCTGAACGCGGCGCGCGACGGCGCGGTGCTGCCGATCCTCGCGCTGAACGAGTACAAAATCGCCAATCCGACTCTGCTGGCGCGGATCCCGGAATCGGAGCTGGTATCACTGTTGCGGGGCAACGGCTACGACCCGTTGATCGTCGCCGGTCGCGACCCCGCTCAGGTCCATCAGGATATGGCCGCCGCCATGGACACCTGCCTGGAGCGGATCGCGCAGATCCAGCGCGCCGCCCGCGACGGCACCGACAATTCGCGACCACACTGGCCGATGATCGTGCTGCGCACGCCCAAAGGATGGACCGGCCCCCCGCAGGTCGACGGTGAACCGGTGGAGGGCACATTCCGTGCGCATCAGGTACCGCTGCCCGCGGCACGCAACGATGCCGGGCATCGCGCGGTACTCGAACAGTGGCTGCGTTCCTACCGGCCCGAGGAGTTGTTCGACGAGGCCGGCGCACCGGTCTCGGAGTTGCGGCGGCTGGTGCCGGACGGGGCGAAACGGATGAGCGCGAGCCCGGTGGCCAACGGTGGTGCGCTGGTCCGTGATCTGCGGCTGCCGGATTGGCGCGACTTCGCCGTAGACGTTCCGGGACCGGGGCGTACCAGCCATGAGGCGACGCGAGTGCTGGGCGGGTGGCTGCGCGCGGTCACCGAACGCAACCCGGACAATTTCCTGACGTTCGCACCGGACGAGCTGGCCAGTAACCGGTTACAGGACATCCTCACGGTCACCGGCCGCAACTGGCAGGCCGAGGTCGGCGTCCACGACGAGAAACTGGACCGCGCGGGGCGAGTGATCGAGGTGCTGTCGGAGCATATGTGCCAGGGCCTGCTGGAGGGTTACCTGCTCACCGGCCGGCACGGCGTCTTCACCTGCTACGAGGCGTTCGTCCATATCGTCGACGCGATGTTCAACCAGCACGCCAAATGGCTGGACGCCAGCGCCGCGGTGCCGTGGCGGCGGCCGCTGGCGAGCCTGAACTATCTGCTGTCCTCGCATGTGTGGCGGCAGGACCACAACGGCTTCACTCACCAGGACCCCGGCTTCCTCGATGTGGTGCTGAACAAGAAACCCGAGATCGTGCGGGTCTACCTGCCGCCGGACGCGAACACCCTGCTCTCGGTGTACGACCACTGCCTGCGCTCGCGGCATTACGTGAACGTGGTGGTGGCCGGTAAACAACCGCAGCCGGACTGGCTGTCGGGCACCGAGGCCGCGCTGCACTGCGCACGAGGTATCGGCATCTGGGATTGGGCGGGTCATCGCGACGAACCGGCCACCACCCCGGATGTGGTGCTGGCCTGCGCCGGCGACGTACCGACCCTGGAAACCCTGGCCGCGGCGGCGATCCTGCGGGAGAAACTGCCCTGGCTGCGGGTACGGGTGGTCAACGTGGTGGATCTGATGCGGCTGCTACCGACCGAGGAGCATCCGCACGGGCTCCCGGACAGCGAATTCGACACCTTGTTCACCCGGGATTCCCCGGTGATCTTCGCCTTCCACGGCTACCCGTGGCTCATCCACCGGCTCACCTACCGCCGCACCAACCATGCCGGCCTGCATGTGCGCGGCTACAAGGAACGCGGCACCACCACGACCCCCTTCGATATGGTCATGCTCAACGATCTCGACCGCTATCACCTGGTGATGGATGTGATCGACCGGGTCCCGGCGCTGCGCCAGCAAGCGGCCGGGCTGCGCCAGGAGATGGTGGACGCGCGCCTGCGGGCCCGCACCTGGACCCGGCAGCACGGCGAGGATATTCCGGAGGTGGCGAACTGGCGCTGGCCCGGGTGATCGATCGAGGGCCGGCGGTCCGGGTGATGCAGTCGCGCCCGGTGTGAAACTGCCTTGCCGCGCCGGTGCGGCTCGGCCACGATCACAGCATGCTGTTGACGATCACCTGCACACCGGAGGCGGGCAGTACCACGCCCGCAACCGATCTCGGGTTCCTGCTGCACAAGAACCCGGACCGGGTGCAGGAATTCGGATTGTCCTACGGCACCGCGCATGTGCTCTACCCGCACGCCTCCCCCGAACGCTGCACCGCGGCACTGCTGCTGGAAGTGGACCCGGTACGGCTGGTGCGCGGCCGGTCCCGCGACCTGCAGGCGTTCAGCCTCGGGCAGTACGTGAACGACCGCCCCTACGCCGCGTCCTCATTGATGTCGGTGGCGATCGGCTCGGTGTTCCGCAGCGCCTTGCGCGGTGATTGCGCCCAGCGCCCCGGACTGGCCGACACCCCGCTGCCGCTGCGCCTGGAACTGCCCGCGCTGGGCTGCCGCGGTGGACCCGCCCTCGCCGAACGGATCTTCGCCCCGTTGGGCTGGACGGTAGGCGCCACCCCGCTCCCCCTCGACCCGGCGTTTCCCGAATGGGACGATTCCGCTCATCTGCGGCTGGTGCTGACCGGAACCCTGCGGGTGGCCGATGCCCTCAACCACCTCTACGTCCTGCTGCCCGTGCTCGACGGCGCCAAACACTACTGGCTCGACTCCGGCGAGGTGGACAAACTCCTGCGGGCCGGCGGCGCCTGGCTGGCCGCCCACCCGGAACGCGGCTGGATCACCCGCCGCTACCTGGCGCGGCGCCAATCCCTGGTCCGCACCGCGCTGGCCCGGCTGGCCGAACTGGACGATTCGGACCCCGAGGAGCTCGGCGCAATCGACGAAGTCCTCGCAGGTGACGAGACGAACGCACCGCACCTCGAGGCGCGGGCCGGTTCCGGTCCGGCCTCCCCCACAACGGTTCTCGCTCGGACGCCAGGGCGCCCCTCTTCGGACCGCACCGATCGGGATCCCGCCGCCGGCGGCACCGTCGCGAGCAGCGCCGGCGGGCCGGACCGCGAAGTACCGGCCGGCACCACATTCAGTACGCATGCACAGGCCGATACCGCGGCCGGTATTCGGAGTTCGGCCGAACAACCGGCCATCGTGCCGGATACCACCCGACCGCACGGCATCACCGTGCCGGGCGCTCCGAGGTCGGCCGGCGCGCCCGCGACCGCATCGGTTGCCGCCGGCGACGAGCAGGCACCGGCACCGGTGGAGCCGCGGCCAGTTGTCACCGTGGCCCAGGACACGGACACCGGTGTGCAGGCCGCTGCGGACGGGCCCATGCCGGCGGGCGCTTCCTGGTCCCCCGGTTCCGTGGACGCGAGCACCGCCGCGGGCACCTACAGCGCGGAAAACCCTCCGTCACTGGCGGTGCAGCGGCGAGCAGCGGTCGTCGCGGCGCTGCGAGAGGCCGGAGCCGCCCGCGTCCTCGACCTCGGCTGTGGTGAGGGGGCGTTGCTACGCGAACTGCTCGACGACAGGTCTTTTCAGGAAATCGTGGGCGTCGACGTCTCCACCCGGGCACTGTCGATCGCACGGCGGCGGCTGCGGCTGGATCGGCTGCCGGCCGCGGTCACGCGCCGGCTGACCCTGCGGCAGGGATCGCTCACCTATACCGACAACTCCTTGCGCGGTTTCGACGCGGCCGTGCTGATGGAGGTGATCGAACATATCGACCCGCCGCGCCTGCCCGCGGTCGAGTACGTGGTGTTCGGCGCGGCGGCACCGCGGTCGGTGCTGGTGACCACCCCGAATGCCGAATACAACGTCCGGTACGACGGATTACCGGCGGGCAAGTTCCGGCACAGTGACCATCGCTTCGAATGGTCCCGGGCGGAGTTCGGTTCGTGGGCGCGGCGGATCGCGGGGCACTACGGCTACCGGGTGGAGTTCGCGCCGATCGGCAACCCCGACCCCGAGGTCGGGCCGCCCACCCAGCTCGCGGTGTTCACCCGTGCCGAAACCGAAGGAGCGCAACAGTGACCGATCTGTCCGTACCGGATCTGTGCCTGGTGGTGCTCATCGGCTGCACCGGATCGGGTAAATCGACCTTCGCCCGCACCCATTTCCCGCCGACCTCGGTGATCTCCTCCGATTTCTGCCGCGGGCTGGTGAGCGACGACGAGAACGACCAGTCCGCGACTCCCGACGCGTTCGCCCTGCTGCACCACATCGTGGGTGTGCGGCTGCGGCGTGGCCTGCGCACCGTGGTCGATGCCACCAATGTGCAGCCGGGCGCCCGCAAGGAACTGGTCGCGCTCGCCCGCGAGCACGATGTGCTGCCGGTGGCGATCGTGCTGGATGTACCGGATTCGGTATGCCTGGAACGTAATTCGCACCGGCCGGACCGTGCCGCCGTCGGCGCCCATGTGGTGCACCGCCAGCAACGCGAGCTACGCCGCGGGCTGCGCGGACTGGAGCGGGAGGGGTTCCGCCGGGTCCACACACTGCACGGGGTCGCCGAGATCGAGGTGGCGCGGATCGTGGACGAACGGCTGTGGAACGATCGCCGCGATCTCACCGGCCCGTTCGATGTGATCGGCGATGTGCACGGCTGCCGGTCGGAGCTGGAAACCCTGCTCACCACGCTCGGCTACCGGATCGACCGGGACGACGCCGGCCGGGCGGTCGGCGCCCGGCACCCCGGGGGCCGGACCGCGGTGTTCGTCGGTGACCTGGTCGACCGCGGACCCGATACGCCCGGTGTGCTGCGGCTGGCGATGGGAATGGTGGCCGCCGGCGACGCCTTGTGCGTTACGGGGAACCACGAGAACAAACTCGTGCGTGCCCTGTCGGGGCGGAAGGTGAAACCCGCTCACGGGCTCGCCGAATCGCTGGCCCAGCTCGCCACCGAGAGCGAGGAATTCCGCACCGCCGTCCTCGAGTTCTGCCGCGGGCTCATCTCCCACTATGTCCTCGACGGCGGACAGCTCGTCGTGGCGCACGCGGGTCTGAAGCAGGAATACCACGGCCGATCCTCCGGACGGGTCCGCTCCTTCGCCATGTACGGCGAAACAACCGGCGAGACCGACGATTTCGGCCTGCCGGTGCGCTACCCGTGGGCCGAGGACTACCGCGGCCGCGCGACCGTACTGTACGGCCACACCCCGGTCACCGATCTGCGCTGGGTGAACAACACCCTCTGCCTGGACACCGGTGTGGTTTTCGGCGGGCAGCTCTCGGCACTGCGCTATCCCGAACGCGAGACCGTATCCGTTCCCGCCGAACAGGTCTGGTACGAACCGATCCGCCCGTTGGCCCCGATCGGCGGCGAACCCGGCGCCGGGCTCGCCCACCGGGACCCCGGCATCCTCGACCTCGACGATGTGCTCGGCCGCCGGGTCGTGGAGACCCGTAACCACGGCCGGGTGGGCGTGCAGGAGGAGAACGCGAGCGCCGCGCTCGAGGTGATGAGCCGGTTCGCGGTGGACCCGCGCTGGCTGGTCTACCTACCGCCGACCATGGCGCCGTGCGCCACCTCGGAGTTGCCGGGCTTCCTCGAGCATCCGGCCGAGGTGTTCGACTATTTCCGCGGCGCCGGGGTCACGCGGGTGGTGTGCCAGGAGAAACATATGGGATCGCGGGCCGTGGTCCTGCTCGCCCGCTCCGCCGCGGCGGCCGCGCACCGATTCGGTGTGGAACAGGGCACGGGCATGATCTACACCCGGACCGGACGACCGTTCTTCGACGATCCGGACCTGACCGAAGCCGTGCTGACGCGCCTGCGCACGGCCGCCGAATCGGCCGGTCTGTTCGATGAACTGGGCACCGGCTGGCTGCTGCTGGATACCGAGCTGATGCCGTGGTCGGCGAAAGCGCAGCAGCTGTTGCGCAATCAGTACGCGGCGGTCGGCGCGGCGGCACGAGCGTCGGCCGGCGCCGCCACGCAAGTACTGGCGGCGGTGGCCGAACGGGGTCACGACGTCGCTGACCTGCGCGCCCGAATGGCCGGCCGATCCGCCGATATCGAGGCCTTCACGCACGCCTACGGCCGTTACTGCTGGCCGGTGGACGGGCTCGCCGGTCTGCGCCTGGCGCCGTTCGGGTTGCTCGCCGGTGAGGGCGCGAACTATGCGGTGCGCGATCACCACTGGCAGCTCGGCATCCTCGACCGCTTGGTCGCCGCCGACCCCGAGTTGCTGACGGCGACACAGCGCGTGGACGTCGACCTCACCGATCCCGCCGGCGAGGCGGCCGCCACCGAATGGTGGCTCACGCTGACCGGCAGTGGTGGGGAAGGCATGGTGGTGAAACCGGTCGACGCCCTGGTCCACAGCGCGCCGAAACCGCGCGGCCGCAACGGGGACGAGCCGGAACCACAAGGCACGGACACGACCGCCCCCTTCCCGGCGATCGCCGGCAACGGGCAGCTCACCGGCGAGTCCGCGACCGTGCCCGCCGCCGCACAGGCGGCCTCAGGTGCCGGACATTCGGATACGGCCACCACGTCGATGGATCCGGCGGGGCGGCTGGTCCAGCCCGGGATCAAATGCCGTGGGCCGGAATATCTGCGGATCATCTACGGGCCCGAATACCTGCGCCCGGAGAACCTGCGCCGCCTCCGCACCCGCGGCCTCGGCCGGAAACGCTCCCTGGCCCTGCGCGAATACGCCCTGGGCCTGGAAGCCCTGGACCGGCTCGCCGCAGGCGAACCCCTGTGGCGGGTGCACGAAGCGGTCTTCGCAGTCCTGGCACTCGAGTCCGAACCGGTGGACCCCCGTTTGTAAACGAGCTCAGCAAGTCGCGCGGAGACTTGTTCCGCACCCTGTTGCCGGCGCACAGGCATCCGGCGACAGGAGGCAACGAAGCGCCGACGACTGGCTCACGCCAGTTCCCGAGGTGTCGAACGCGGCACCGCGCTCGGCACCGTACTCGGAGGTCCGCAATCCCCCGGCCCGAGCACGACCACGGCGGCGCCGAGTCCAGCGAGGCACTTGGGGCCTCACAACCCCCGAAACATAAACGCAACCACGGCGGCGCCGAGTTCAGCGAGGCACTTGGGGCCTCACAACCCCCGAAACATGAACGCAACCACGGCGGCGCCGAGTTCAGCGAGGCACTTGGAGGGTTTGGCCCGTCCCTGCGTTCAGCCCCGCGAGACAATGCGGCGCAGCCGCGAGTATCGCGGGGCTGAACGCAGGGACCAAGGGGGCCAAACCCCGCGCCGCCGGAGGCGGCGCAAATAAACACAGCACCCTTCCCACTGACGGGAAAACGCGGCAACGCCGCCCCTTCAAACACTCGTGTACCGTACCGCTATACAACGGCACATAGAACAACGTCCCCACACTTACTGAACCGACGTACGAGTTCTAGCGCCACGAACGGACGGAGACCACCATGACCATCACCCGCAACCTCGGATTCGTGAAGCGGTTCGCCACGGCCGCCGTACTGGCCGGCGCGCTCGCCCTCGTGCCCGCGGCCCTCGCACCGCAGACGGCGCAGGCCGATGCCCCGGGCCACAGCACCCGCGGCGACAGCCATCCGGGCCTCGGCACCTACAACGACACCCACGACATCCCCGGCGATCCGAGCAACCGCAGCGAACCCGTGCACGCGATTCCGGCGCAGCGCACCGGAAGCTACGAGAGCGGCGGCGGATACCACGACGTCTGCGCGTACAAGCCGTACTTCTACGCCTGCCGGTGATACCCGCGCGGCGCTCCTACCGTGATCCCGGCCCGCGCCGGGTGCCCCGGCGACCCGCGGCGGCGCGTTCGGTATCGATCGTCCCGGCGAGTTCGTCCGGAACATGACCGGCGATTTCGCGGCGCGAGCCGATCATCAGCTTCTGCCGGATACTGGCGACCTGTGCGTCGACGGTGCGCACCGAACTGCCGCGCCGCTGCGCGATAGCGCTGTTCGTCCAGCCGGCCGCGGCCAGCACCGCCACCGCGCGTTCCGCCGGTGACAGCACACCCCAGCGGGAAACGTTCTGCCCCACCGGCGCGGCAGTTCCCGTAACCTCGGCCGCCCATCTGCGCAGCACATACTGCTGCACCATGTCGCTACCCGGACGGTACTGCCCGCCCCGGCGTTCGGCCGCCGCGAAATCCGCGGGCCCGAGTATCGCGGTGGCGGCGGCGGTGGCGCGGCGTACCCCCAGCGCCATCATCGGTACCCGCTCGGCCCGGACCCCCATCGAGCGATGGCAGGCCCGGAAAACACCTACCAGCCAGGCCAGTTCCTCCGCACGCTCGCGTGCGGTAGCCGACGAACCGGGCGCCGGGGGATCTGGTGTCAACAGGTGGGTCAGGACCACCATGCACACCCCGACGGACCAGGACGCCTTCCAGGTGTCGCCGACCGCGTATCGCCCGGACAACACCGCGCGCACCTCCGGCAACGCGGACGCCGGTTCGGCCGACCGCGCGAGCGCCAGGGCCCGCGCGACCCGGGCCCAATGCACCGACAGCGCGGATTCCGCGGCCACCGAGCGATCCAGGTGCGCACGGGTGATCGCATCGGCACGGCCGGGTTCGTCCAGCATGGCCGCGGCCAATGCGGTGAACACCGCCGCGCGTTCGATGCCGATACGATCCCCGAGGCCGGCGAATTTGCGACCCGCCCGGTCCAGCACGGTCACCGCGCGGGCATCCAGCCGGAACAGCATGAGTTCCAGGCCCCAGATCCATTCCACCGAGGGCGGTGCGCCGAGATCGATGCGCGGATCGGCCCGCCACGATCCGGCGGCGGACGGCCCGGGCAGGTGGCCGGCCACGCAGTCGTCCAGCAGGCGCGCGGCCCGCTGGTCGTCGCCCTGCCACAGGTGGTACCAGGCGAGCAGGGCGGTGGCCCGGATCCGGTGCGGATTGTCGCCGGATTCCGCGGTGACGTCGAGCGCCGCCGCGGTCAGCCGGGTGAGCGTGCAACTGCCGCCGTTGGCGAACGGCACCCACACCGACAACAGCACCGAGGCCGTCTCCAGCCCGATCAACGCCTCGCCCGGATCGGCGAGACCGGTTTCGATACCGATCAGGATGTCGTCCCAGGATGTCCGGGCCCAGTCGAGCCAGGCCTGTTCGCCCGGGCCGCACCAGCGGGTGTGGGCCTCGGCCACGCGGTCCCGGTAGTACCGGCGGTGCCGGCCGGCCAGTCGCGCCGCTTCGGCCGGTTCCCGGCGCAGCCGGTCGGCCGCGAACAGGCGCACGCTTTCCACCAGATACCAGCGCACACTGTCGGCGGTGCGGAAGGTCGACAGCAACGAGCGTTCGGCCAGCCGGTCCAGTAGCGACGGAATCCGCTCGGCGGGCAGCCGATCGTCCGCGCAGACCGCGACGATCGCCGCCGTATCGACCCCGTTGCGTTGCGGTTCCACCCCGTCGGTTTCGTATCCGGCCGCGAACACCGACATCCGGCTCAGCAGGAGTTGTTCGTCGGCGCAGCACAGATCGAACGACCAGGCGATCACATCGAATACGCCGCGGTGGCGCCGCTCGCTACCCGAATGGGCGCCCTGTGACCAGCGCAGCCGCTGATCGTCGGCGTCGCCGGTGAGTTCGGCCAGCACCAGGGCCGGCGGCCGGTGCCGCAGCCGGGCGGCCGCCAGCCGGATCAGCAGCGGCGAATGCTCGACCCGGCGGCAGATCCGGCGCACGATCGAGAGCTGGCCGGGTTCGTCGGAGACGGGCCGGCCGGTGAGTTCGGCGCGCTGCCGGAACAATTCCAGCGCTTCCGGCGGCGACAGCGGTCCGACGACCACGAGGTATTCGTCGGCCCAGCCGATCGGTTCGCGGCTGGTGGCCAGGATCGTCAGACCCGCAGTGCCGGCGAGCAGATCGATCACCGCGCGGCCCACCGCCGCGAGCACATGTTCGCAGTTGTCGAGGACCAGGATCGCGCGGCCGGCGGGCGCGCCGGCGCGGGCTCCGATACCGATATCCAGCGAACTCGGATCGCTGATATCGGTGCGGACCACCGACCGCAGCACATTCTCGGCCGAATCCCCGCAGTCGCGTTCGAGTTCGGCCAGGCGCGCCCAGTACACGGGGCGGCCGGGGTCCACCCGGCGCAGCGCCTCGGCGGCCAGGCGGGTTTTACCGATCCCGCCCGGGCCCACGAGCGTGACCAGGCGCACGGTCGGCGATGTCAGCAGATCGTGCAGGCGCGCGAGTTCCCGTTCCCGACCGAAGAACTCGGTCGCGGGGGCGGCGGGTACCGCACCCTCCGGGTAGATCACCACCATAGAAACGTAAGTTAGTGCACGTTACGGCGGTCTGTGCGGTGAACCCGTTCATTTGTGGGTTACCCGAGGTTGTACACAGCCGTAGCGCTCAACACATCACGGGCGCCGCGTTGCGGTAGTGCATCTGCACCACGGCACTGTCGAAGGTCAGCACGTCCACCAGCCGAAGCCCGGTGGTGTCGACCGGCGTCCGGAACAGCGGCACGCCGTCGCCCAGCACCATCGGGTGGACGAAGAGCCGGTATTCGTCGATCAGCTCGTGTTCGATGAACGCCGCCGCGGTTTCGGCGCCGCCGAACAGCACCATGTTCTGCCCCTCGGCTTTCCGCCGCCGGATCTCGTCGGCGAAACCGGCGCCGAGGGCGCGGGTGTTCCAGGACGGATCGCGCAGCGTGCGAGTGACGACGAGTTTGGGGGCGGCCCGCCAGAACCGCGCGAACTCCACGTAGAACGGGGAGACCGGCGCGAGGTCGGCGGTCGGCCAGAACGCCGCCATGATGTCGTAGGTCTTACGTCCGTACAACAGGACGTCGGCTTGCCGTAGCTCACCCAGATACTCGGTGCAGAGCTCCTCGTCGACCACCGGCCAGTGGACCGCCTCGTCGGGCCCCTCGGCGAACCCGTCGAGTGATATCTGCATCCACAGCGTCACGCTTCCCATGCCCATGCCTCATCTACCGCGTCGGCTACAGGGAGCAGATTGTGCCCGCACCCAAGGGCACGCGCATCGGTATATGCCGCGAAACATACTTAGGTATACGGAACACTACCGCCGAGGGACGGGCGGAGAGCCACCAGCGAATGTACCGTCGTCCAGCGAAACACCGGGTAAAGGATTCCCAGCGCGGAGAAGAACGACGACCGAATACGACGCGGCCCGGGCGGGAATACGAGGTTCGCCGCCCGAGCCTTACGAGTCAGCCCTGGGCGGGAAGGTCGGACAGCTCGCTGTCGCTCTCGATGTAGTGGGCGACGAAGCGGTTCACCAATTCCGCGGCCGCCTTGCCCGGTAACGTGCGGGCCAGCTGCAATTGCCCGGTCAGTTCCGCCAGGTCCGCGGCCTTCTGCTCCGATTCCCGGTACTTCTGCCACGCGGTGCGATGGAACAGATCGACGAAACGCCGGGCCATCCGATCGCAATCGGCGCGCATCCGCTCGAGTTCACCGAGCACTTCGGCATCGGGCACACCGGCCGCCGCCAGCTGCTCGGCCATCCGGATGAGCTGCCGGTCGGCGGGCCGATAGGTAGCGGCATCCACCGGCTCGTACAGCCCCGCGGCGACTATGCGCGCCAGGCCGTTGGGAACCGCGGCGTAACGTTCCTGCAGCTCGGTGGCGGCGATGGTATCACCGGGTGCCGGCGGCTCCCCGGGGGGCGGTTCATCGCTCTCCGCGCCGCCGAGCAGTGCGCCGACACCGAGGATATCGCCGAGATCGTCACCGCGATCCCACGCGTTGAGCAGCTCTTTGATGCCGTTGAGCTTTATTCCCCGATCCAGCAATCTGCTGATCGTGCGCACCCGATTGAGATGCTCGGGGCTGTAATAGCCTGTCCGCCCCTTGACCTGCGGTGGGGGCAGAACCCCCCGTTCGTGATAAACCCGCAGGCTGCGCACGGTCGTACCGGCAGCCCGCGCCAGTTCATCGATCGTGTACTCCACACCAGCAGCCATATATCAAGGAAACCACATCGAAACGGTAACGAGCCGCGGCGGACACGACCGAAACGTCCGCTTCAACCGATGTTGGTCAAGGATTCGTCAATTCGTCGATCTCCGGGCGGTGGCCCGTTGGGCATGGGTCCGCCGTTCGTCTTCCGACATACCGCCCCAGACGCCGTAGGGTTCCCCCACGGCCAGTGCGTAATTGCGGCACCTGTCCAGTACGGGGCAGCCGTCGCAGATCTGTTTCGCTCGCCGGACCCGGGCGGCGCGGGCCCGGCCGCGTTCTCCTTCCGGATGGAAGAACACCGCCGATTCCAGGCCCCGGCACGACCCCAGCAACTGCCAGTCCCATACGTCGGCGGCCGGGCGCCGACACGGGATCACGGTGGACATACACAACTCCTCTGCCCGATTTCTGTAGGCCAGCGTAATTACTCCCCACCTGTGGGAATCGGCTCGCCGAGGCGCCGGCAGCCTTCCCGGCACTGGCGAATTCCGCCGCCGGGCCGGGCGCAACCGATTTATTCTGCGAGTATGAGTGAGTTACCGGGGGCACGGATAACCGTCGGCGAACGGGAGCGCGCGATGCGGGAACTCGCCGAGCACCTCGGGGCGGGCCGGCTGACCCTCACCGACTACGAGGAGCGCGCCGCCGCCGCGACCGCCGCGATCACCACGCCCGAGCTGGCGCGCCTGTTCGCCGACCTCCCCGCCGCACCGGCCCCGCCGGCGCCCCCACCGGATCCGGCCGCCGGTTTCGCGATCATGGCCGGCTGCGCGGCCGCATTCGCCCTGATTCTCGCGCTCGCATTCGGCGGATGGCTGTGGCTGATGCTGCTGGTCGTGGTGCTCGTCTCGGCGCCCCTGGTACCGACCGCGCTGCGCCGCCGGCGCGCACCCGGCCGGGCCTGACCTCACCACCGGGTATGCGGCCGGACGCTGTTGGCCAGATCCACCAGGCGATACCGGTGCAACCGGCCGGGAGCGTTGCGGGCCAGCGCACGCAACCGCGATTCCAGGCCGCCGCGTAGACCGGCCACGGTGAGCGGGTAGCCGAGCAGGGTGATGTCGGCGGCCGCGGGGCGCATCCGCGACCGCAGCCATTCCAGCGCCGCCCCGACCACCACCACCTGCAATTGCAGGGCCCGCGGCTCGTCGGCGAACTCGAGCCGGGAGGCGGCTTCGAGCAGATCCACCTCGGTGATCTCGCTGTGCGGGCGCGAGACCAGCAACAGACTGCCGGTCATCCGCGCGGTGCTGTGGTGGCGGGAGGTGTCGGGGACCTCGTCGAGCACCTGCACCGCCTGCAGCGGTTCACCGTCGGCCGCCAGCCGCCGCGCCAGGCCGAATGCCGCGCTGACCACGCCGTGGTTGGTCTGCCACACCAGGCGGTAGAAATCCGCGGCGGCCCGGTGCCAGCGTTCGGAATCATCGGCCGCGGCCGTGGACTGCAGCACCAGTTCCGCGGTCGCGGCCAGTGCCAGTGCGGGCGCGATCTCGCCCGGAAGCATCGTGTGCACCTCGTCGAAGTGCAGGTACGCGCGCTCGAAATGACCCTGCAGCAGAGCGGCGACACCACTGAACCATTCGATACGCCAGTCCGTGACGGCCCGCGGGCGCAGCGCGTCCAGCAAGGCCAGTGCTGCCGGGAGATCGCCCAGGTCGATATGGGCGCGGATAGCCGCCAGTGCGCCCTCCACCTCGAAGGTCTCCGGGGCGTCGATGGTGCCGGCCGCGATGCGCTCGGAAGTCTGGCGCAGCGAGTCCAGCGTCCGGCGCGCGTCGCCGTGCAGTATCGGTGCGAGCAGTTCGACACTGGGATCGTCGGCATCGATCAGCGGGATGGGCAGCGCGGCGACCACCGCGGCGGCGTCGAGACCGAGACTGCGGTGTGCCCCGTCGACCATGCCGTCGGTCTGCCCGATCACCGTATCGATCCCGAAATCGCCGCGCAGCGAGCCGAATTCGACCGACGCCTGGGGATGTTCGCGACCGGTCTCGGCGGCCAGCACCATCCGCAGCACCCCGGCGAGCTGGCAGTACATGGCGTAGGTGGACGGGAATCGGCGGCTCGGATCGGGATGGGTCGCCCGGAGCAGCAGCCGGTGCAGGCACGGAAACTGCTGCAGCAGCGGATAGTCCTCGGGCGCGGGCGTTTCGGCGCAGTAGTTGCCCTGCGAATCCTTGCGCAGATCGAGGATCAGCGCGGCCAGGGTACGACCGGCCGCGTAGACGTCGGAGGCGACGGTGGGGCCGGTTTCGATGATCTCCGGTGCCTGGTAGCCGGGAGTGCCGTAGATGCTGCCGTAGGACTCCATCGCCGCCACGGCACCGAGGTCGATGAGTTTGACCTCGTCGTCGGTGACCATGATGTTGTCCGGCTTCAGATCGTTGTAGGCGAGCCCGAACGAGTGCAGGTAATCGAGTGCGGGCAGCACCTCCATCATGTACGCCAGCGCCTCGGCCACCGGAATACGGTGCGCACCGGCCAGGTCCAGCATCTTCTTCAGCGAACGCCCGCCGACGTACTCCATGACGATATAGCCGTCGGCCACCTCGCGGTGGGAGCGGTGCTTGACGAAGTTGTAGATCTTGACGACACCGGGGTGGGTGATCTCGGACAGGAACTGCCGCTCGGCCAGCGCCACCACATGCGCCTCGAAGTCCTGCGGATTCTGCAGCCCCTTGAGCACCACCCAGCGGTCGCTGACATTGGTGTCCACGGCGAGGTAGATCCAGCCGAGACCGCCGTGCGCCAGGCAACCCTTGACCACATACTGCTCGGCCACCACCTCGCCGGCCGACAGTGCGGGCAGGAAGTTGTAGGCCGATCCGCAGCGTGCGCATTCACCGGCCACCGTGCCCGGGCCGTCCGGACCCGACCGCCCGGTGGGCGCCTGGCATTTCCAGCAGAAACGCTTGTGCTCGGGGACCACCGGATCGGCGAGCACCGCGGTGGCGGGATCCACCGGATCCACCCGCGGCAGAGCCACCAGACCCGCACCGAGGCGGCGCACACTCGGCCGGGAGCGCGCATTGCGACCCGAGGGCGGTTCGTCCTCGAAGCCCGCGAAGGGATCGAACTCCTCGTCCTCGTCACCGGCCGCGCGCAGCAGTGCTTCGAGATCGTCGTCGTCATCGGCGGCCAGCAGGAGAGCTTCGAGGTCGTCGTCCTCGTCGTCCGCGCCGCCGAGACTGTTGAGCCGCGCGATATCGTCGCCGGTCAACGCGGCGACGGCGCGCTCGAAATCGCTGAGGCCTTCCGGTTCACCGGCCCCGCCGGGCAGCCCTTCCGGAGCCTGTCCGGGTGGTGACTCCGACGCGCCGGCCACCGGCGCCGACCCCACGGTCAGCGGAACGAAGATGCCGGAACCACTGGGTGGCGCCGCGGCATCGGTGGGGCTGCGCGGGCCGCCGCTCTCGGCGAGCAGTTCCTCGGCGGCACGGGTGAGGTCGGATTCCGCCGCCGAGCCGCGGTGCACACTGCCGCTGCCGGTGGTACGCCGCGTCGACCAGGTGTGCGCGGCGCGCCGCGGCATCGCGGCGCCGCGAATCCGCCGCTTGGACCAGGGCGGCGGGAGGGGGCGCTCGGACGAGCTGGAATGCTCTGGCATGCACGACCTCTCAAACCCACACGGTGAACCGAGAGTCCATTGTTATCCCGGGCCGTAAGCGAGGAGAGACCGGCGTTCCCTTTCCTGGGAATGCGGACGTCCCCTGGGGCGATGCCGCCGGGGACGTCCGTGGTCGCGGTGGGGTCTACCGCCCCTCTTCCGGTTCGTCCAGGATCCGGACCGTCTCGGCGGGCTCGGCAGCCCCGGCGAGCGCGGGCGCCGGCTGCTCCCGCTGCGCGACGATTTCGCCGACCCCCTTGCGGGCGAAGAACCAGCCGACCACCAGGGCGGGAACACCGATCACCACCATCGCGATCACCGCCGCCCGCTGTTCGATCTCGTCGCTGAACAGCATCAGCAGGACGACAGCGGCCAGGAAGACCAGAGTCGCGTAGTTGGTGTACGGCGCACCGGGCAACCGGAACTTCGGCCGGGTCACCTTGCCTTCCTGCGACCAGCGGTACAGCTTCTGCTGGCACAGCAGGATGGCGGTCCACGAGAAGATGGTGCCCAGCGCGGAAACGTTCAGCACGATCTCGAACGCCTGCTCGGGTACCAGTGCGTTCAGCCCCACCCCGATCAGCGCGATGGCGCCGGTCGCGAGGATTCCGACGTAGGGCACACCGTTCTTGGACATCCGGCCCGCGATCTGCGGCGCACTACCGTTCATCGACATCGAGCGCAGGATGCGGCCGGTCGAGTACAGGCCGGCGTTGAGGCTGGAGAAGGCGGCGGTCAGCACCACCAGGTTCATCATCGAACCCGCGCCGTCGATGCCGATCTTGGAGAAGAAGGTGACGAACGGGCTTTCACCGGCGGTGAACGCGGTGTAGGGCAGCAGCAGGGCGAGCAGGATCAGCGAGCCGACATAGAACAGGGCGATCCGGGCGATCACCGAGTTGATGGCGCGCGGCATGATCTTCTCGGGGTTCTCCGTTTCACCGGCTGCGGTGCCCACGAGCTCGACCGCGGCGTAGGCGAAGACCACACCGGTGGTGACGACGATCAGCGGCAGGAAACCGGTCGGGAACCAGCCGCCGTTATCGCTGACGACGCTGAATCCGGTGGCCGCGCCGTCGATCTCGAAGCGGCCGGCCAGGAAGATCGTGCCGAGGATCAGGAAGCCCACCAGCGCGACGACCTTGATCAGCGCCGCCCAGAACTCCAGTTCACCGAACCATTTGACCGAGATCATATTGATCGCGACGACGATGGCCAGGGCGATCAGCGCGATGGTCCACTGCGGTATCACCTCGAACGCGCCCCAGAAGTGGACGTAGGTGGCGATCGCGGTGATATCGACGATGCCGGTCATGCACCAGTGGAAGAAGTACATCCAGCCGACCGAGAAAGCCAGCTTCTCCCCGTGGAACTCGCGAGCATAGGAGACGAACGAACCCGAGGACGGGCGGTGCAGGACCAGTTCGCCCAGGGCACGCAGGATGAAGAATACGAAGATTCCGCAGACGGCGAATACCAGGAACAGCCCCGGTCCGGCCTCGCGGAGGCGGCCTGCGGCGCCGAGGAACAGCCCGGTGCCGATGGCGCCACCGATGGCGATCATCTGGAGCTGCCGTGGGCGCAGCGATTTGTGATAGCCCGCGTCTTCGGCGTGCAGGCTATCCGCCTGCGCCTGCTGCCCCCGGGGCTCTTGCACAGTTGTCATCTACTTGCCTTTCGAGTGGCGCAGATCATGTCTGCGAGCAATGTACCGCTAGTTAGCGGCACGATCAATAGGTGCCCGCCGGGTGTAACGCCCTGGAAATACGGAACTTTCATGCGCGAACAGGTTTAGCCGCAGGTCGTCTGCATGATTGATCGAGCCGCTGAACGTCGATACGCTGTTCATGTCACTAGCTGAGGAGTGCCCTGATGGCCTGGTTCGAACGCGAGTTCATCGCCGTCCCGGAGACCGGCAAACACCAACTCGTCTACAAGTGGCCGGATGTGAACATCCGGCGGTACTCCCGCGCCATCGTCAACGCCGACCAGACCGCACTGTTCGTGAAGGCCGGGCAGGTGCTCGGCGTGCTGGGCCCCGGCCGGCACCGGATCGACGCGGACGAACTCCCGGTACTCGGCGCCTTGGTGGACACACTGTCCGGGGGCAACTTCTACCGGGCCGAACTCTATTTCGTCTCCACCCGAGAGTTCGCCGGGATCAAATTCGGTGGCCGGCTGGCCGATATCGCCGACCCGGTCAGCGAGCAGATCGTCACGCTGCGGGTCTTCGGCGAGTTCGCGCTGACGGTCCGCGAGGCGCGGCAGTTGATCGTCTCGCTGGCCGGGAGCACCGATCTGCACGATCCGGCCCGGATCGAATCGTGGAGCGCCGATCTCCTGCTCAAGGCCATGAAGATCGCGGTGACCCGGGGCATTTCGCACGGCGACTGGCCGATCCTCGGCCTGTCCGGGCACCTGCCCGCGATCGAGCACGCGGTACTGCACGAAACCAACACCGCGCTCTACGAATACGGCCTGCGCATCCCCCGGCTGGGAAATTTCGACATCACGCTGGCACCCGAGGACGCCGACCGCCTCAAACGACTGGCCAAGGATGTCACCTACATCCGGCTGGCCGGCGATTTCCGGCAGTACGCCGCCGGTGAGATGGCTCTGGGCGCGGGCCAGGGCCTGGCCACCGGACACGGCCACGACGGCGGTTTCCTCGGTGCCGCGCTCGGCATCAACGCGCTGCAGCAGTCGAATCCCCCGGCCCCGGGACAGCCTTCGGCCGCACCCGCCTCACCATGGCACCAGCACCGGGCAGGTTCGGCACAGCCCACCCCGCAGGCAGAGCTGCCCGCCGGGACCGGGGCGGGCGAGTTACCCGCCGGAACGGGGGGTGGCACGCCACCGTCCAAAGACCCCACCGGACCGGTATGCACCGGTTGCGCCGCGCCGAACCCGGTAGGTGCGAACTTCTGCGTCAACTGCGGTACGCGCTTCGAACCCGCGGCCCCGTCCTCCTGCCGTGATTGCGGAGCACAACTCCCGGCGAGCGCAAAATTCTGCGCGTCCTGCGGGACCCCCACACACCCACACTGAGCCGCCACCGCCGGCCGTACACGCCCGCCGTTGCCGCCAAGTACCGAGGGACACCCCAGAGTTTCGACGCCGCTGGACCCGACCCAACACGCCCGGACGCCGAGCTCAGCGGGCCCCGGAGATCTACGCAACCCCGGAACCGAACGCACCACCGCAGCGCCGAGCCTTACGAGAACCTCGGAAGTTCACACAACCCCGAAATAGAACACGACCACGGCAACGCCGAGTCTCACGAAGCCCCCGGGGTCCGCACAACCCGAAACCGAACGCAACCACGGCGGCCCCGAGCCTCACGAGTACCTCTGAGGTCCACATAACCCCCGAAACACGAAACGACCACGGCGACGCCGAGTCTCACGAAGCCCCCAGGGGTCCACATAACCCCGGAACCCAACGCCACCACGGCGGTGCCGAGTCTTACGAGGCCCTTGGAGGTTTTGGCCCGTCCCTGCTGTCAGTGCTCGATGCGATGCGGCGCAGCCGCGAGTGTCGAGTGCTGACAGCAGGGACCAAGGGGGGCCAAAACCCGCGCCGCCGCAGGCGGCGCAAATCTACACAGCCACGAGGCCCGATTCCGAGGTTCCCGCGAGGCTGCGGACCTGGCGGGCCGCGACCGAGAGTGTCGCCAGGTCGTGGCGGGCCACACCGAAGATTTCGGTGAGTGCGGCGCGGGCGCGGGCGAGGCGCGAGCGGTTGGTCTGCTCCCAGTAGTCCAGTTTCTCCGATACCGGGTCCTCGGGGTCGGTGGCCGTGGCGATATCGAGGGTCAGCAGGCGCAGCGATTCGTACAGGTCGTCGCGTAAGGCCAGCCGGGCCAGGCCCGCCCACCGCTGGTCGTAGTCGAGATCGTTGACCGCGCTGATCAGCCGGGTGATCTCCAGGTGGGCGTTGAGCGCGAAATACAGTTCGGCGATCTCGTGCGCGTCCCGTTCGGCGATATCGGCGATATCCAGCACATCCAGCAGCGGATACAGATGGATCAGGTGATAGACCTCGGTGGCCAGATCGGCGGGCGCCCCGCGTTCGGCCTCGGCGGCGGCGTGCGCCGCGACGTGTTCGGCCAGGGGGGTGGGCAGCCAACCGGGGACCTGGCTCGCCAGCGCGCGGACACCGTCGCGGTAGCGGGCGATATCGGCGCCGATGGCGATCGGCTGTGGCCGGTTCAGCAACAGCCAGCGGGCGGATCGTTCCAGGATGCGGTGGGTTTCCAGTTCGAGCCGGTCGCGGACCGCTGTCGGCATGGGGGTCGTGCGGATCCGCGACCACAGCTCCCGTAGCCGGAAGATGTCCACCGCGGCGGTGAAGGCACGCACGGCGTCTTCGGTAGTGGCACCGATCTCTTCGGCCAGCCGGAAGGCGAAGCTCGCGCTCGCGTAGTCGACCATCTCGTTGACCACCACGGTCGCGACGATCTCGCGGCGCAGCGGATGGCCGGCGATGGCACCGGCGAAACGCTCACGGAGCGGGGTCGGGAAATACTGCGGCAGGACCGCGGTGAAGGTGGGGTTGTCGGGCAGTTCACCGGCCAGCAGGTCGGCTTTCAGTGCCAGCTTCACATGAGCGATGACCGTCGCGAGCTCGGGTGAGGTGAGGCCGGCTCCGGCGGCGATACGCCGCTCCATCTCCGCGTCCGACGGCAGCGCCTCCAGGTGACGGTCCACGCCGCGGTGGGTTTCCAGTTCGGTGAGCAATCGCCGGTGCACGGCTCCGCGCCGGGCGGCGATCGAACGGGAGAGCCCGATCCGGAAATTCTGCGAGATATTGTCCCGCAGCACCAATTCGGCGACTTCGTCGGTCATTTCCGCGAGCAACGGATTGCGGTCGGCGATATCCAGCTCGCCCGCGGAGACCGCGGCGTCGAGCAGGATCTTGATGTTCACCTCGTGATCGGAGCAATCCACGCCGGCGGAATTGTCCAGCGCGTCGGTGTTCATCTTCCCGCCGTTGCGGCAGAACTCGATCCGGCCGAGTGGGGTGGCGCCGAGATTTCCGCCCTCGCCGATCACTTTCACCCGCAGCCGGTCGGCGTCCACGCGTACCGCGTCGTTGGATTTATCGCCCACGTCGGAATTGGTTTCGGTACTCGCCTTGATATAGGTGCCGATACCGCCGTTCCACAGCAGGTCCACGGGTGCCTCGAGAATCGCGCGGATCATCTCCGGCGGGGAGAGGCGGGTGGTGCCCTGCGGAAGTTTCAGCGCGGCCCGGACCTGCGGTGTCACCGGTACGGCCTTGGCGGTGCGGTCGTAGACGCCGCCACCCGCACTGATCAACGACCGATCGTAATCAGCCCAACTCGACCGCGCCAACCCGAACAACCGCGCCCGCTCCGCAAACGACGACCCCGCATCCGGATCCGGATCCAAAAAAATATGACGATGATCGAACGCCGCCACCAACCGAATATGCTCCGACAACAACATCCCGTTACCGAACACATCCCCACTCATATCCCCCACACCCACCACCGTGAAATCCTGCGACTGCGTATCCACCCCCAACTCCGCGAAATGCCGCTTCACACTCTCCCACGCCCCCCGCGCCGTAATCCCCATCGCCTTGTGGTCATACCCCGCCGAACCACCCGACGCAAACGCATCCCCCAACCAGAACCCATACCGCCCCGCCACATCATTGGCGATATCGGAAAACGTCGCCG
Source organism: Nocardia sp. CA-290969 (assembly GCF_050936135.1). Classification (NCBI taxonomy): domain Bacteria; kingdom Bacillati; phylum Actinomycetota; class Actinomycetes; order Mycobacteriales; family Nocardiaceae; genus Nocardia; species Nocardia sp. CA-290969. The sequence continues at coordinate 5,190,938 of NZ_JBNJNJ010000001.1, forward strand.
TCCCCTTATCCGCCGCCACCACCAGATACGTATCATCACCATCCCGGCGCACCACCCGCTCCGGCGGCAATACCGCACCGGTGCCGTGTTCGACATTGTCGGTGAGGTCGAGCAGGCCGGAGATGAAGGTCCGGTAGCAGGCCACGCCCTCGGTGAACAGCGCCTGCCGGTCGGCGGCGGCGTCACCGGTCGCGGCCGGCGGACGTTTCACCACGAAACCACCCTTCGCACCCACCGGCACGATCACCGCATTCTTCACCGCCTGCGCCTTCACCAAACCCAGAATCTCGGTCCGGAAATCCTCCAACCGATCCGACCAGCGCAAACCACCCCGCGCCACCGCACCGAACCGCAGATGCACACCCTCCACCCGCGGCGAATACACGAAAATCTCGTACTTCGGCCGCGGCTGCGGCAATTCGGCGATCGCCTGGGGGTCGAATTTGAGCGAGAGGTGGGCGGGCGGCTCGCCCTCGGCATCACGACGGAAGTAGTTGGTGCGCAGGGTCGCCGTCACCACTCCCAGCACGGCCCGCAGGACGCGGTCGGTGTCCAGGCTGACCACGGCCTCGATCTCGGTTTCCAGCCATTCCGCGATGACGGTCGCGGGTTCGCCGCTGCCGTCGGGGTCGAAGTAGGCCTCGAAGAGCCGGACGAACCCGCGCGACATCTCCGGGTTGGCCAGCAACACCCGGGTGATTCCGGCCGCGCCGTAGGAGAAACCGGCCTGCTTCAAGTACTTGGCGTAGGCCCGCAGTACGACGACCTGCCGCCAGTGCAGACCCGCCCGCAGGATCAGTTCGTTGAGCGGATCGGTCTCCGCCGCACCGAACCACATGGCTTCGAACGCGGCGGTGAATCGTTGCGCGATACCGTGTCTCGCGGGCCCGTCCGGGCGATCGAGATCGGCCTCGAGTTCGGGGTCCAATTGGGTGCGTAAGACGGCCGAGACCACCCGTAACCGGAAGTCGTAGATCCAGTCCGAGCCGTCGCCGGTGGATTCGAGCTGGTAAGGCCGTTCGTCGACAACTTCCACGCCGAGGCTGTGCAGCACGGGCAGGACGCGGCTCAGCGAGACACCTTCACCGGCGGCGTAGAGCGTGAACCGCCACTCCCCCGGCGGAGCTTCCGCCGTCCGGTACAGCGCGGTCCGGAAACGCGCTGCCCCCAATTCGCTCGGATCAATCCGGAATCGCATCGGCGTAACTGTTTCCTGCATTGTCGTCACCGTGATCCGCGCCTTTCCGCTTCGGTTTCGATCTCGATACCAGGCACTCTACGCGTTTAATGTGCCGTTGTATAGCGGTACGTTACATGTGTGTAACCGATCACGGCAGTCACCGACCGGGATAAATCACCACGGCCGCACCGTACCGGCGAATACGCCGCAAACCATCGGATACCGGTCAGGACCCCAGCAGCCCCGACCGTGCCAGAAAGGTGCGGGCCCCGGCCTCGTTCGCGAATGCACCGGTATCCACGCGCAACCCGGAGGTCGTATCGGCGAACCAGACCGCCGAGGAGGCACTCACCGCGGCGAAGACTTCACCGTCGGCCAGCACCGCGCTGCCCGCCGTCCGCCATTGCGCGATCGCCTGTGCCAGCGGGCCCGGTGACGCACTCTGCACCTGGAAAACCAAGGTGCGCCCGCCCGTGATGCCACCTGCCAGCAACGCACTGTCAGCGGTCAGTGAACAACTCTGCACGCCTTCGGTTTCGGAATGGGGCAGACAATCGGCCGCGCGCAGCGACTCCGGCAGCAGACCGAGCACATCGGCCGAGGCAGCCGGGCCGGTGAAACCGGGCGGGGCGGAAAGCGGTGGAGCCGTGAGAGCGCAGGACTTGACCATCAGAAAGGCCAGCACGAGCAGAACCGCCACGGCGATACCGCCCGCGGCCCGCCACTGCCATTTCGGATGATGCGCCCGGACCACCGCCTCCGCCTCGCCGACAAGGTGCTTGCGAAGAAAGCCGAGCGCGCCGTGGTGCCGATGGTGCGCCGGCGAACCGTCGTGATCCCGCGGACCGTGCGCGCCTTCGCCGGACGCCCCCGTCCGCGAATGTCCGTGGTGATGCCCGCCTGCGTTGCCGTGGACGTGCGATCCGGATAATCCGGCCCGGGTCTCCAGCGCACCGGCCCAGCCGCTCATCTCGGCGAAATGGGCACCGAGCCCGCCCGGCTGCCGCGTCGCCCCGTCACCTGCTCCGCCGGCCGGACCCAGGGCCGGCCCCGAGGCCGTAATCGCCTGCGGCGCCGAGCCTTCCGGCAGCGGACCACCGCAATTGGGGCATGCGGAGACCTGCGGCGCGGCCACGTGTCCGCAATACTGACAGCGCGTCATCGTCGCATCTCGGCACTCATCGCGACCTCACTGCCCGGTGATGACGATCGAGGAGATGGCCACCGCGTTCGCCGAACTCGAACCGGCGGATTTGAGCACGGTCAATACGATCTCCGAAGCCTTGACCGGCGGCTCGATCCGGGTCACCACCAGAGAACGCTGGTCCAGTGTCTCCTGCGTGTAGGTCGTCTTGTCCTCGTCGTCGAACTGATACGACACCCGGCTCACCGTACGGAATTTCGTCCACTGGTCGGTGCCGTCGGTGCCGACATGATCCCAGCCGGGAACGATGGCGATGGAGTCGATTTCGTATTCCTTACCCAAGTCGATCCGCAGCACCTGGCCGTCGAGTTTGTAGGCCCGCGGACAGGACCACGCCTTGTCCGGTTCCCCGGAGAAGGCATCCATACCGTCGGTACCGCCCGAGGGACAGCTCGATTCGGCGGCTTTCACCTCCAGCGTGCCGCTGCTGGGCTGCTCAGCGGGTGGTGGCGCCGGCTGTGCCGGTGCCTGGGTGACGGCCAGCGCCTGGTTGTTCGTCTCCTCGTTACCGCCGGTCACCACCAGCAGCACCACGATGAGCAGCGCCACCACTGCCGCGACGGCGAGTGCCACCCGCGGTTTGCGAAGCTGATCGGCGACCTCGCGGGCCATCTCCTGCGGTGTCTGCCGCGGCGCCCGGGCGGGTTCGGGGGTGGCCGGGCGTTCCGGCTCCGGTTCCTCGGTCGCGTTCAGCCTGCTCGCGGCCCGCTCGGCATTCTCGGCAGCGAACGACGAGGCCGGCCCGGGGTCCATGGGCTGGCCGCTGAGCAGGGCGTTGATCCGCTCGCTGGCCGAAACGCCCGCGGTCGAGCGGCGGGGCCGTACCGGGGCGGGCGCGGAATCCGGCTCCGCGGCCACGGGGTCCGCGCCGGCAGGTTCTGCTGAACTGCCGAGCACCGATGGGGTCGGATCCTCCGGCGCGGGCGCAGGTGGCTGTTCACCGAAAGCGTCGACCCCGACCGAGAGATCGCCGGCTTCCGCGGTACCCGACGGTTCCGGCGGGGGTTCGCGCAGACCGAATGCCGGATCCGCCAGCAGGGCATCCAGAATCGCGCCTCGATGGCGGAGAAATACGTCTCCGGAATCCGCATCGGGCATAGCCGAAATGGTATCGGCTCAGCGCACCTCGAAAGCCACTCCATCCCCAGCAGTGGGAATGACGCGGCGGGAGATCAGGCCGGCTTTTCGGCGGTGACGAAATACTCCGGCGGGACATCGAAAACACGCGCCAGGGCGATGATCAGATCGAGCCGCGGTATGGCATCGCCGTGGATGAGCCGGTACAGCCCGGACTGCGAGACCGGCACATCCGGGTACGCGAGCTCCAAATGTTGTGCGAGCGAATACAGTGTCAGCCCGCGTGTCGAACCGTCTTCGGTGGAAACCACCGATTCGGCGATCAGTTCCGAAAGCCGGCTGGAGAAAATCGCCGCCGCGGCTTGCCGGGGAGTCTGTTCCTGCGCTCCTTCCGAATTGTCGAACCTACCACTGTCCGATCCGGTCTCCGCTACCACGGTCATCGAGATTACCTGTTCTGCCCTTGTCAACGGGTGGGATATCCATGGGGCCGGGTCACCGGAACCGTACGTTCGGAATTACGCACCGGTACCGCGCCCGCCGGTGGCCGGTCGTGCTGCTCGAGATAGCGGGTTTCGCCCCGGGGTTCGACGAGCGTCACCCGGACCGTACGCATCGGAATACGCACATCCAGCTGGGATTCCCCGACCTGCTCGATGGCGAGATCGACCGAGCCGCGCCGCGGGCTCCCCGGATCGCTGATGGACACCGTGGTCGGCGCCGCCGACGCCTGTGGCGGCAACTGATCGAACACCGCGATCGTGGCGTCCGACCCGAGTTCGGTGTCGTCGGTACCCGCGAGCCGCAGCGACCGGGTATCGCCCACGGCGCTGACCAGATGCTCCCAGCGCTGCGGCCGGCTGGTGTGCACCTCGATATCCGCGCCGACGACGGTCGCGCGCAGTACCAATTGCTGCGCCACCGGCAGCATCGCCTGCACATCGACGGTCCGGCGGCGCGGGTTGTACCGGGCCGGATCGAACAACGGCAGGGCCAGCTGATGCCGCGGCTGCCCGCTGATGGCCCCCAGGATCTGGCCATTGGGGCCGATCGCCACCGACAGACCCGCGGCCACTTCGGCGGGCGCCTCCTCGACGACGCGCTCGTCCCGGGTGAGCGCACGCAAGGAGCTACCGGTCGGCAGCGTCGCGCGCAGCGCCAGCGCCTGCCGGCCCGGAAGCCGGCGCAGATAGTCGGGTAGCGCCTCGGTCATGGCGGGTCCGATGTAGCGCACCACGGCCCGTGGACCCTCGTCCCCGGAAAGGCTCACCACCAGCGTGGTCCGCCCGCTGTTCCACGTCCAGCAATCGTCGAGACCCGATTCGTCGAGTTGCGACCAATCGATGCCGAAACTGGTGACGAAGCGGCCGGGAACCGGCGTCCGCAGGCAATCCCACCGCTCGGTCAGCTCGGCGGGTTCGGCACCGATATGCAGCAACCGCGCGGCGTCCAGGAAAGCCGCCGCCGGCAACGGATGCGCGGCGACCCCGCGTTCGCGTAACCGGCCCGCGATCCGGTGTGCCGCCGTGGCCAGGGTTTTCGGCGCCACCACGGCACACGGTCCACGCCGCGCCAGCATTTTCAGGTTGCGTTCCTGATCCAAGCGCAGTACCAGCCAGGTCAACCGGTCACCGACCACCGGATGTGAACCGATCAGCTGGTCGTAGAGCATGCTGTAGCTCCCCGCCGCCCGAACCCGCTGGCCGGTGGTGACGATATCGATATCGACGGATATCCCGTAGTGGTCGAGCATCGGCAGCAGGCTCGCCGCGGAGACGGTGTCCTCGGTGTAGATGGTCTGCTCGGCGATCACCGTCGGCAGGTCGAGGTTCGGCGCGAGCTGGATCATGGCGATCAGCACATCCCCGTCCTCGGCGATACCGCACAGGCCCGCCGGAACCTCGATATCGCGCACCACCGGCGGTCCGGCGAGGTATGCGGCGCGCCGGGCTCGGCCCGCCCGGAAATCCAGCCAGTCGAGCAGCCAGCGGACGGGTGTCCGGCCGCGGATCCGCACGATCGCGGCCAGCAGCAATGCGGCCACGATCAATGCGGCACCCCACAGCGGCAGATATGCCGACAATCCGGCCAACACCACACTGCCTCCGATCGCCGTCACCGCGAAGGGGCCGCGTTCGACCCCGGCGACCCGGCGATCCGGTGTCCGCACCGCCCGTTCCGCAGTCGTCGTCACCGCTGCCTCCGCCGCGCGCTCACACCGTAGGTCGCGCCCGCGCCGATCAGCACGGCGGCGACGATCACGATCGCGGCGGTGATTCCCGGTTTTCCGTCCGGCGCGCGCGGCGGCGGTGGCAGCTCCAGCGGCGCCGCCTGGAACAGGCCCTCCGGCGGCTCGGGTGGGGTGCGGAAACTCAGGGCCGCGACCGGATCGATCAGGCCCGCGCCGACGGTGTTGTCGATACCGCGCGCCGGGGCGTGGGCGCCGGCGGTGAGACGCGCGGTGATTTCGGCGGGAGTTTCGTTCGGGTAGCGGGAGCGGACCAGCGCCGCGACACCGGCGGCATAGGCGGCGGCGTAGGACGTACCACCGACCGGGACGAGTTTGCCGGGGTTGCCGACCCCGTTGATCAGCCCCGGCGTGCCCGGCCCCAGCGATTCGATGCTGGTTCCGGGGGCGGCCACGGTAACCCACGGCCCCGTGAGCGATTGGCCGGTGACCGACCCGTACGCGGTGGTCAGACCCACCGAGAGCACCGCCTCGCTGAAGACGCCGGGAACAGAGGCCGTGCGCACATCGCGCCAGTTGCGGGGATCGCCCGGCCGCGCCGGGTCGTAACCGGGATTCTGGGTACCGCATCCCGCGGTATCGGTGTTGCCGGCACCTGCCACGAGCAGCGAGCCGCGGGTGTGCACGGCATACCCGACTGCCTCCGCGACCAGTGCCAGATCGATTCCGGAGTCGGTCGGTACGCATACGGGCAACGGCACGACGATGATCCCCGCACCGAGATTCGCGGCGTGCACCACGGCACGCGCGAGGGTCCGCAGCTCCATTTCTGTCCGCTCCCGCTGATCGCCCGATACCCGTTCGGGCCGGAACGCGGCGGACCGATAGCGGACGGAGACAATCCGTGCCTCGGGGGCGACACCGGTGAAACCGTCGGCGGGATCGGCAGCGCCGGCGATGATTCCGGCGATCAGGGTGCCGTGGGCGTCACAATCCTGCAGGCCGTCCCCGCCGGCGGCGACATAGTCGCCGCCCGGCGCCAGATTCGGTAACCGCGGATGTGGTGATACGCCGGTATCGACCACGGCCACCGTGACACCGGCTCCCCGGCTCAGCGTGCGCGCGTCGGCCAGGTTCAACGCCAGCTCCGACGGCGGCGTCCGGGAGATATCGGTATCGTCCAGCACCCCGGCGGACAGGCAGCCGCCTTCCTGTTTGGTCGGCGTCTCCGGCCCCGGCGGCCCATCCGGCGGCGCGATACCCACCACCACCTGCGGTGGTACCAGTGCGGTGGCCGGCCCGGCGCACACGCCCAGCAGGAGAACGGCCAAGGCCGAGGCCAGGGCCCTGCCCGGTCCCATCAGATTCCTCGCATGGCGGTGTAGACGCCCATGATCCAGAAGGCGATCACCGGGACGACGAGAATCAGCGCGTATTCGATCAGGTCGATGATCCTTCGGGTCACCGGAGTCAGGCGTTTACCGGGCAGCCGCAACGCGGCCGTCGTGGCGGCACAGGCGATAACCACCACCACCAGTACGACCGACAACCGCGCGAACGAACTGCCATAGGCCGCGACCAGAACCGACGCGACGCCGAGGACGGTGATCGCCGCCCCGGCGATCAGGGCTATGGCCTGTACACGGTCGGGGTACCAGCGCGAACGCATGGCGAGGATACCGGCGACGGCGGCGCCCATGACGATCTCCCGGATCCCGCCGGGGCTCACCGCCGCACAGATCACCGTGGCCACCGACAGCAGCCCGGAGATGGCCACGATCAGTCCGCGCAGGCTGGTTACGGCCAGCCGGGCCCGGCTCTCGATACCCACCTCGTGGTTGCGCCGTGACTGTTCGGCGGCGGCCGCGTCTTCGGCGTTCTGCTCCACATCGCGGTGGGTTTCGGCATCGAAGATATCGGTGAGCGTGGCCGGGTTCACCTCGTTGCCCGGGTCCGGCAGGTCCGGCGGCCGGATCCGGGCGATCAGCACCGCGATCCGCGGGGCGAGGGTGAGCAGCACCAGACCGGCGAATACGGCGCCGCCCGCGACCTGCCGGGTCACCAGGTCGAAATAGGTGAGCGGAAGTACCGTCGCGGTCACGGTGATACCGAGCACCGCGATACTCATCAGGGTCGCGATACCCGAACCGGTCAGCCGCATCATCGCCATGGCCGCCACCGCCGTGACCACCGCACCCGCCGCGATATTCGCGGGCGCGAACGGCCCCGGTTCGCCGTAGGCCGGCGGTACCAGCATGGCGCTGCCGGCGAACAGCAGCGGAATCGCGGCGAGCGCGGCACCCAGTGAAATACGGCGCGCCGCACCGCTACCCCGGATGGCGACGGCCGCCCCCCAGCACAAGGCCCCGAGCAGCAGCGCCGGGACACCGCACCACAGCAGCGAGGCCGTCTGTGTCCATGCCCAGGACAGCATGGCGGCCACGCCCACCGCGCCGATCCCGAAAACACCGAGACCCACGACGGCGGCGGTATCGGCATCGAATTCGGCGAATTCGCGTTCGTTGATGAGCGCCAGGGCATCGGTGATGTCCTCGACGACCGGCGTGAATACCTCGGCCGATTCGACCGGGGTGAGCATCAGGACCGTACCGTCGACGATGTCGTGGTCGCCGAGGCTGCGCCAGCGCGGGATCGGCGGCTCACCCGGGCGAGCCAGGCTCCACTGCCCCTGCGGCGGACTGAAATCGACCTCCGGATCACCGATGGCATCGGCGAGTACCGCCACCAGATCGTCGATGAAGGTTTCCACGGTGAACTTGGTCGGTACCACCACGTCCACCTGGTAGGTGGCGACCATGACGGCGATCCGGGCGCGAGCGACCTCGGCCGGAGCGGCGCCGCCCGTTGCGCTGGGCGGCGCCGTCTGCACAGCCGTCACCGCATGGCTCCGGTTTCGCCGGTGGGCTCGACCAGATAGCCGGGGAAATCATCGGCCAGTCCGGCCGCCAGTTCCTCGAACGCCAGAGCGGTGTCCTTGTCCAGCATCCGCAGATCGATCTCGCCGCCCTCGGCGAGATGCGGATCGAACGGGATCTGCACGGTCGGCCGCGACGCCGAGGCGAACAGCTTCTCGATGGCCTCGATATCGACGGTGGGTTTGACCGGATGATGGCGCACGATGGCGATCACCGACGTCGCGATCAGGTGGTCGAAACCGTGTGAGCTGAGCCAGTTCAGGGTGGCCACCGCACCGGTGACCCCGCCGACGGTGGCAGGGGTGGGCACGACCACGGCGTCGCTGGTGCGCAGCACCCGCTCGGTCGACGAATCGAGAACTCCGGTACCACAGTCGACCACGAGCAGATTGTAGTGGCGGCGCAGGATCTGCACGCCGCGCTGGTATTCGTCGCCGCTGAGCGATTCCGCGGCATCGGTGTTCCACGGCGAAGCCACCACCGCGAGATCGGCGGCGTTGACGGCGGTATAGGAATGCACCGCCGAGAACGAATCCAGCCGGTCCCCCGCGGCCGCGAGATCCCGCAGCGTCAGGCCGTATTGATGCCGGGCCGTCCGGCTGGACAGATCACCGAAATCGGGGTTGGCGTCGACGGCGGCCACCCGGTCGGGCCGCAGTTTCGCGAAGGTCGAACCGAGGGCGGCGACGGTCGTGGTGCGGCCGACGCCGCCCTTCACGCTCACCACCGCGATCTGGTAAGGCGCGGTGAGCTGCCGGCGGATACGGGTCCGCCGTTGCTCGGCACGCTGTTCCGCCGGTGACAACCCCAGATTGAATCCGACCTTGTTGAGTGCCCCGCGCACCCCCTTGTTCGACCGCAGATGCGCCTGCCGGACAGCAGCGATTTCGGCGAGCAGTTCGGCCGAAGCCAGGGCGGGCGGCAGCACTTCGATCCGCCCCGAGGGTTCGTGCGCCGGCCGGTGCACCCGGTCGGGCACACGTGTCTGGTCGGCCGTGTACTGCGGTCGCGCCGCGGCGTATCCGTAACCGTTACCCGGCGCCGGAGCAGGATCCGCGGCCTGGGTGTATGCCGCGGCCGGGGCCGGCCCGGGAGTCGCGGACGACGCGCCCGCGCTCGGCGGGGGGTTCCAGCCCGCGGCGCTCTGCTCCGGGAGCGGACCGGCGGCACCCGGCGGGGGCGCCGGATTCGATGTCGCCTGCTGTCGCTGCGCTATGGCCTGGCGCTCGGCTTCGGCGGCCTGCTGATGCGCATCGGCGGCGCGGCGGCGCAATTCGGCCAGTTCACCATCGCTGACGGCAGCCGCCGGTTCGGGGGCGGGCCGGTCGGCGGGCGGCGCAACGGACGGCGACGGGGCGGAAACAGCGGGCGTCGAAGCGCCGGGCTGCGGCGCGGTGGAAGGCGGTGAGGATTCTCCCGGCGCACTCCGATCCGCCGGGCCGGCCGCGGGTTCCGGTGTGCTCACCGGCTCGGCCGCCGGAGCGGGCGCCGGTGGCGCGGCGGATGTGGTCGCCGTCGATCCATTGCCCGGAATCTCCTCGAGCTGTGCGAAGTATGCGTCGTAACCGCCTTTGGCCAGCGCGGACGAAGCGTCGCCGTTCGTTGCCGGTGCCCGGTTCATCTCACCGTCCTCTCATCCTGCGCACATCAACCGGTGCGCACGGTATCGAACCAGCTGCGGCTCGGCAGCAGTTCGACCAGAGCATTGATCCCGCTCCGCAGGGATGAATCGTCGCCGGGACGGAATGTCGACCGTAGCTGTCCGTCCAGCGCCGCGGCCGGCGTCACGATGAACCGGCCCGACAGCGTATCGACCACGCTCGTACACGCGTCCTTCTCCGGCAGGCCGGACCCGCCGTCCCGGTGTTCGATCATTATCACCTCGGCACGCCGGACGATTTCGCCCAGTGCCCGGGTGAGCACACTCGCGGTATGCGGCGCCGCGCCGAGTTCCCGCAGCGCCGTCCGGCACTCGTCCGGATCCGCCGGGATCTCCGACAGGTCCGCGGTGGCCACGGTGACGGCCTCGAACTCGAGCGCCGGATAATCGCCGAGCGCCGATTTCAGTGCCGCCGTCAGTGTGTTCAGGTGTCTACCTTCGTGAAATACCTGCTGGATGACCACCTGATCATCGCAGCGGACCGCCAGGACATGACTCTCGCCCGCGCGCACCAGCGATATGCGCAACATGGTCTGGGTATGCCCACCGCGGCCGTTGTCGATGATCCGCGCGGCCAGTTCGACATCCGGCCGTTCGAGACTGCGCAGCCAGCCGGCCACCGCGGGGTGCACGGTGTCGCCCTCGACGATCCCGGCCTCCCTGAGCTGGCCGGTGACCACTGTCCGTACCCGTTCCCGGTCCTCGATCCGGAATATATTGGGCAGGATGGCCAGGACTGCCGGGTAGGTGTCGATGCCGACCAGATCCCGCAGGACGAGGGCGGCATCGACATTCAGATCGATCGAGATCGGATCAGTGTCCAAATCCGTCTGCCCACCAACTATCTGCCGGCTGCGACCTGCCGCGCACGGCGGCCGTGGCGACCGACCTAGACGATGCCACGGAACCAGTTGGCGACGGCCTGGTCGACCGTGTCGACATCGCCGCCCTTGGTACCCACCTGGATAATCTTCTGATTGAGGCCGGCCAGGCTGGCCTGGAAGGCCTCGATGCGGCTGTCGAAGACCCGCGAAACGGTCTCGTACTCACCGGCACCGGTGCCCTCGTAGATGCTCAGGATCTCGGTCTTGCACTGCTGGATCTCGACCGCGAGGTCCTGCAGGTGGCTGACCACCGCAGTGGTCATCTGGGTGAGACCATCGATTCCGTTGTAATCGAGCCGAATAGCCATGGAATTACACCTCTCGTATATTGGCTTACCGCGTAGGCCGAAGAACGGTCAGAACGCGAGATTGACCTTGGTCATATCCCGGTTACCGACGGCCTCGGCCTGGTTGTTCGACCATTGGCTGTCGTTCACCGAACCGGCACTCACGGCGCCGTCCAGACCCTCACCGGCGGCGGAGACGAGGCCCGCTGCCTCCAATTCCGCGTTATCGGTTTTGAGGCCGGCGTTGTTCATCGCCTCCGCGATCTTGTTGAGGGTTTCGGCCAGCTTGCCGCCGGTCTCGTAGGCATTGCCGAGCGCCGCGTACACGGCATTGTGGATCTGTCCCTCGGACACCCCGCGATAATCGTTCTGGATGCCGGCCAGCTGCCTGAGGCCCTGCTCGAGCAGGCCGAGACTGGCCATCGTTTTGTTGACACCCGAGCTCATGCTCGAAATGTCAGCCTGCAATACGCCACCGTTTCCGGCCATTTCGGCGCTCCTTCCGGAGTAGATGCCCGAGGTACTTATCCTCGGGACTTTCGTTCATTGTCGCTTTCCGGCTCGTCGTCGAGACGGTCCAGAACTCCCACCAGTGAGGAGTCCAGCTGCAGGTCCTCGGCGGGTTCGTCCTCTTCGTATTCGATGACACCGATAGCCGGGGGCCGTTCGAGAACGGGAACCTCGAACTGCTCGCCGGGGGTGAACACCTTGCCCGGCCTGTTCTCCTCCTCCTTCCGGCGGCGCCGCATCCGCGCGGTCGGCGCGGAGACCCGGCCCGGAGCCTTGCGTACCGGGGCGGTTCCGGGTGTGGCCGGAGCGGCGCCGAAGGGCGTACCCGTTCCGGGAGTCCAGCTGCCCGGCATCCGGAAGCCGGTGGCGGCACCGGGCATCGAGCCGATTCCGCCGCGCGCCATCCCGAGCGCCGCGAGGCTGCCCGCACCGGTCAGCGCCGCCAGCGTCGACGAGGTCGGCGACGTACCCAGCAGGCTGTCGCCGTAGGACGAGTCGAGTCCGTAGTCGCCGGCGTGCTGATCGAAGGCCGGATCGTTGCCCAGGGCCTGTTCGATATCGGACGGTGCCTGCTCCGTCGGACCGGGATCGGGTCCCGGGTCCGGGCCGGGATCGTCACCGCCACCACCGTCACCACCACTGTCACCACCGGACTTGGAGCCGTCGCCGGCGGACTGCGTGCCGTCGCCCCCGGACTGGGTGGGATGGTCGCCACCGCCGAGTAGTTGACTGTTCGGCCCGTTCTCTGCCAGATCCAGCAGCGGACCCTCGGTATCCGGCAGTGGTGGCGGGGTACTGCCCCCGGTGGGCAGGACGATCGGCGGCGGCGGCGCGATCGGTACGGAAGCCAATGCGGACACCACGGTGATCGCCCCGGCCTCGTACGCCTGCATGGCGACGGCGGCGCGCGTGCGCAGCACCAGATGCTCCAGTTCCACCGCTGCCACGGCTGCCACTCCGAGCACGACCGCGGGCGATCCCGCCGTATCTTTGGCCAATTCGTATGCGGCCGCGCGTTTGGCGTGGTGCGCAAGCAGTTCGGGCACCGACGGTACGACCTTGTCCGTGGCATCGTGCATGGCCGCGGACCTATCGGCCACTTCGGCCAATTGCCGCGCGAGCTCCGCTTGCTGACGCACCCACTCGGTGTGCTTACGGAATGCGTCCTGCGCACTGTTCGCACTCAGGCCGCCCCAGGCCTCGGCCATGGTCGACATCAGTCCGTCGGTGCCGGAGGCTGCCGAGTCCAGCGCGGTCCCGACCCCCGCGTAAGCCGCCGACGTCTGCGTGAGCGGCAGCGAGCCGGGCCCGCTGTCCATCATGTTCCGGACCATCTCCGGGCCGATGGCGAAATAGTCGAAGAACATCGCGGCGACTCTCGTCCCGTACGGGCTGTCCGGTTACTTACCCGGAACAGACGCCGCGACCACCGCACCGGCCGCCCCGACCGCGGCACCGCCGGTCGCATCGACGGTTTCGAACCCGACACTGGCCGGAACCAGCGTCTGGCCGCCGCGCATCTGTTCGACGACGCCGGCGTCGAGGGCGCTGAAATACACCGCCTGCATATAAGTGAATCCCGCGCTGAGCATCATTCCGGGAAAATGGGGACCGGCCGGCATCGGCGCGGCAGCCGGCCTGGTGGCGGTCAGCAGGGATTCGAGCGTGGACTGCTCGATTCCCAATTGCGCGCTGATCGCTGGAAGCTGTTCGGCGATAACTGACAAGGGGAGCATCGACGACTCCGATCGAAGTGTAGGTCTACCCGCATCAGAGCGGTACACCAAGAACGCTAAGCCATTCCCATCGCTGGGGAGTCCCACTCATCGGTTTCGGCCAGGGCCCGCGACGGTGCTCATTCCGGCCGCCAGGCCGCCTGCACCAGATCCTTGCGCGAATGCAGCGGCTCGACCAAAATGCCACGTCCCAGTGGCTGTTTGGTGGCCTTCACATCGCCGATCAGGGAACCGTCGAACTTCGTCCCGTCCATGATGAGGCCCGGCGAGTTCACATTCTTGATCTGCCCCAGCACGCTGTCGTAGAGGGCCGAATCGGCCTGGGCGATATTGCGGGCGGCGATCACATGCAGTCCGGTATCGCGGCCGTCGATGATGATGTCCTTCAACGGATCCAGCGGATTGAGCTGACCGCGCTGCACGACCATGTGATAGTCGTCGATCACCACGAAGATCTCCGGGCCACTCCACCACGAACGATCCCGGAGCTGCTGGGTCGTGACATCGTCGGGTGGGCGGCGGCTGCGCATCTTCTCCACGAACGGTGGCAGGTTCTGCGCCAGATCGCGGGCGCTGGTGAGATAACCGACCAGCTGCTCCGGCGGTATCGCGTCCAGATGGTGGCGCCGGTAGTCGATGAGCAGTACCCGCGCCTGGTCCGGAGTGAAGCGGGTGCGGATCGACTCCAGCAGCGCGGCGATCACCGTCGACTTACCGCATCCGGTACTGCCCAGCACGACGAAGTGGGTCGAGGTGGCGAAATCGATGGTGGCGGGGGCCAGATCGGATTCGCGGATACCGAAGGGCACCGTGAGCCGTTCGGCGAGGGTGGTCGGTTGCGGTACCCGCGCCAGCACTTCGGGCATTGTGATCTGGTTCGGCAGCAACCGGACCTCCGGTGCCCGCCGTCCCGAGAAGGTCTGCCGCAATTGGGCGATCGCCGCGCTCAGCCCCGCCGCCGCGGTCTCCGAATCGCCGTTGCCGTCGATCCGGGGCAGCGCGGTCAGCATATGCAGAGCATCGACGGAAACGCAGCGGCCGGGCCGGTTCGGCGGGACCGCGGCGACCACCGCGCGATGGGCGTTGAAGGTGGTGTCGGTGAGGTCGCCGAGGCGCATCTCCAGCCGGGTCTGCAGCAGGTCTTTGACCGCCGGCCGGATCGCCGCCCAGCGCGAACTGCTCACCACGAGATGCAGACCGTAGTTCAGGCCCTGCAGCGCGATGGACTCCATGGTGGACATGTACTCGTCGTAGAACGGCCCGTTGATGGCGAAACCGATATCCCAGCCGTCCACCACGATGAAGACATCACCGTGCTCGTCACCGTAGGAGGCCAGCTCGGCCGCACCCTCGGGAGTGGCACGCCGCCGCCGGAACTCGCGCATCGAATCGATGCGCAGGTGATCGAACAGTGCTTGCCGCGAAGCCATCAGATTGCGGATCAGGGCGAAGGTGCGCCGGATCCGGTCCACGTCACGGGCCGCGGAGACGGCGCCGACATGCGGAAGATCACGCAGCGGGGACAACCCGCCGGAGAAGTCGAAACAGTAGAACTGGACCTGCTCCGGGGTATGGGTGAGCGCCGCGGAGAGGACCAGGGATTGCAGCGCGGTGGACTTGCCCGACTGCGGCCCGCCGACCACGGCCACATGGCCACCCGCGGCGGACAGATCCACCACCCATACGTCCTGCCGTTGCAGGCGCGGTTTGTCGACGATCGCCCACGGCAACCGCAGCGCGCCCGGCTCGACGGCCGAAACCATCTGGTCCAGGGTGGGCGGTACGCCGAGCGGTGGCAGCCACATCCGGTGTGCCGGGCGGCCGTGCCGCGCGAACTGCTGCAGCACCGTCTCCATCACCGTGACCGGTTCGCTGTCGTTGTCCTCGGGTTCGGCGACCCGGATCGGTTCCGGCTCCACCACCGGTCGTGTCTCGGCGATATACGCGGCGGTGAACCGCTGCGGCGGTTTGTATCCACCGCCCGGCCGGCGGGCCCGCTGGGTGCCGGCGGCCGTGGTCTGGGTGGGCGCCGTATACGGACCGCCCACATACGCGGCCTGGAAGCGCTGGAGATCGCCGGCGCCGACCCGCAGATAGCCGGAACCGGGCTTCTTCGGCAGGTGGTAGGCGTCGGCCGTGCCGATCGCGTCGCGCGAATCACTGGTCTGGTTGGTGCGCAGGGCGATGCGGTAGGATAGATGCGCCTCGAGCTCGCCCATCCGGTTGGCCGGCACTTTCTGCGACGACAGCAGCAGGTGGATCCGCAGCGAACGGCCCAGCCGGCCGATGGCGACGAACAGTTTCGAGAAGCTCGGATGCTGTTCGAGCAGTTCGGCGAATTCGTCGAGGATGATGAGCAGAGTCGGGAGCGGTTCGAGCCGGGCGCCCTGTTCGCGCGCCTTCTCGTAGTCGGCCACACTGGCGAAGTTGCCGGCATCACGCAGGATCCGCTGCCGGCGCGCCATCTCGCCGTTGATCACGTCCTCCATACGGGTGACGAGATCGGCTTCCTCTTCCATATTCGTGACCACCGCGGTCACATGCGACAACCGGTCGAACCCGAGGAAGGTGGCGCCACCCTTGAAGTCGACGAGCAGCAGGTTCAGCACATCCGGCGAATGCGCGGCGATCGCGGAAAGGACGAGGGTGCGCAGGAATTCCGATTTCCCTGAGCCGGTCGCGCCGATGCACATACCGTGCGGGCCCATACCCTCTTCGGCCGATTCCTTGATATCGAGGTACACCGGCTGCCCGGTGGGATCGTGCCCGAACGGGATGTTGAGGCGGTTGCGGTCGGAGTCGCGGCGGGCCGGCCACTGCCGATCCACCCGGATGTTCCCGGGATCGGCCAGCCCCACCAAGTCTTCCCAGGAGGTACTTCCGCTGGCCTGTTCGGCGGCCACCGCCTCGACCACGGTGGAGAGCCGGTACGGCGACAACCGGCGCGCGACGGCCGTGGCCTGCGGAACGGACATGGAATCGGCCGTACCGACCAGCCGGCTGCCGCGCGCGGTGTGTTCCTCGAGGGCGCGGTCGGCGCCGACGGTGAACTTCAGCGACCGCGGCAGCGACTGTTCCGATTCCCCCAGCCGCAACCAGGTGCAGCCGTCGATACCGGAGATATCGCGGTCGGTGTTCGCGCCGCCGGATTCGACGATCAGCACGAAATGCGATTTGTCCAGGGCGGGTTCGTTGTTAGCGGAGAACGGTCCGCGGTTGAGGCCGGCCAGCACCTTCGTCCGCAGCTCGGCCACGGTCCGGTAGACCATCCGGCTCGGGCCGATCGCATCGGTCTGCGACGGATGCTGGGTATGTGGCAGCCATTTCAGCCAGGACCATTCCGGGCCGTCCGGATCGTTGAGCACCGCCGCCACCGCGACCTGATCGGGGCCGTGCAGAACCACGATTTCGGCGATCATCGCCCGGGCCAGCCCCGCGACCGCGGCGGCATCCCCGTCCAGTCCGACCAGCGGCGCCGAGAGCAGATTGATCGCCACCGGCATTCCGCCCACGGTCGAATAGGCCTTGGCGAACCGCGTCAGTTCCACCACACCGACCGGGTCGAGATCGGAGGTGGGCGCGGCTTCCGGAACGATCACCCGGACCTGGTTCGCGATCCGGCCGCGCCCCATCCGGACCCGGAGGAATTGCGGACCGGCGACCTGCACCTCCCACATCCGTTTCCCGCCGACGAGCCGGCCGATCCCGTCCGGCCCCGGATGTGTGTAGGAAAGGTATTCGTACAGCTCGGTTTCGGCCTCGTGGACGGTGTTGCGGTTATCAGTGATCGACCGCAGATAGTCCTTGCGCTCCTCGTTCAACCCGGCCGCGGTGCTGTTCGCCCCACCGGCGCCACCCAGCGTCCCGCCGACCATGCCGAACATCGACACGATCATCATCATCGGGAACATCAGCATCATCGGCGACATGGTCCGGCCGCCGGTGAACATCATCGCCATCATCCCGACCATGGCGCACACCATGATCACCGGCATGATCATCTTGAGCTTGGACAGCGGCACCGGCCGCGGGAGTTCCGTCGGCGGCTGCAGCCGGAGTTCGGTTACAGCGGGCGCCTTCGGGCCGCGCACCATCCGGGCCGGGCGGACGAAACGGCGTGTCGCGGTCATTTCTTACCCGTCATCTGGACACCGGTCATGTTCGTCGGTATCCCGTCGTGCTGGATCATCGCGTCGGCGACCGAGAGCGTGGGGCCCACCGCGAACAGGGAGACGATGCTCCACGGCGCGGTCACCGGTTCTCGCAGCCCCAGCGCGGTCAGCGTCGGATCGCTCTGGCTGCTACCGCTCAGTTCGGCACCGATACCGTGCCGGACACCGCTGTCGGTGATCCAGAACAGTGTCTCGCGCAACGGCGATCCCGGCTCGGCGCCGGTGACCTGGACGAACTTACCGGAGGTCCGGGGTAGATACGCATAGTCGGCGGTGGCCCCACCCGACCACGGCGCCGTCACCAATTGCACGGTGCGGCCCTGCTCCTGTTTGGTCAGCGGCAGCTGGCGGCCGAACAGCAGCCGGGTGTGCGCATTGGGGTCGGTGCCGGTACGGGACCAGTGATAGCAGGTGATCAGATCACGGAGGGGGTCCAGGATCTCGACCGGCGCCGTGGGATAGGTCGCCGTCCCCGGCCAGTCACCCGGCCGGAGGTTCGCCGCGGCGACATCCGGGCCGATCGTGCTCGTGGCCACCGCACCGTGCGAATTCGCGTTCCGGACGATGGCGGCCAGCACCGGGCTGACCCGCACCAGACCCGAATTCGAGACCAGGTAGTAGGCGGCCGGCTGATTCGGGGTGGAGACGGTGACGATGGAACCGACCACCGCGTCCAGGGCCGGTTTCAAGGTCACCGGGGCGCCGGCGTCGGGCACATCGGGAACCCGGATCGGCGGCACCTCGGGAATGGCGCCGAGCAGGCCCGGCGAGGCGGCAGCGACGTTCACCGACGAATCGATGCCCAGTGCCAGCAGCACCGGCGATTCGGCCATATTGATCTCCGCGCGCACCACTCCCTGCTCCGGATCGGTGTACACGAGCCAGGTCGCGTCCTCACCGCGCAGCAATCGGGCCTGCGGGGCGCGCATTTCGTGCACCGCGTCGTCGTCCACTGTCAGCGAGCCGGCGATCGCGGTGGTGAGGACCGCGGACCGGGAAAGGATCGGCAATCCCGTTTTGGGATCCACGGGGGCGGCGGCGCCGGTACGGGCGGTATCGCAGACCGTCCACTCCGAATCCTTCTCGGCTTCGTCGGTGATCTGCCCGGGGGCGCCGGGTATCCCGACCCAGGCGCCGCGCGGGTACTTGGCCAGCTCGTCGCGCGAAACCTCCACCGGTTTGGCGGCCTGCCCCACGATCAGCCGGGCCGAGGTCAGATTCAGCGCCGGATGCAGGCGCTCGCCGAGTTTCACATACAGCGCCCCGGTGTCCTTCTCGGCGATGATCGGCGAATCGCCCACGGGTTTGGCCGGTTTGAAGAAGGCCAGGACGGCGGCACCCGCGATACCCACGCAGGCGAGCGCGACGCCGATGGCCAGCGCGGTGGACCGGCCCCGGGACGGGTCGTCGATCATCGAGGCGTCCCGGCGGACCAGGGCGTGCTCGATCCGGTGTAGCAGGAACCGCCAACCCGAAACCTGGTGTTTGGTCACCACCCGGAAGCGTGCCACCGGTGTACGTTCCTTCCGCCGACCTCGGCCACAACTTAACGCGCACCCCAGCGCAGGGAACTTCCCAACACTGGGAATTACGGGTGGGTGGCGTTATTTTCCGACGGGCGCCAACCCCTGCAAGGCCGCGCTGATATCGAAGGCATCGACGGTCATCAGTTCTTCGTCGGTGAGCGCGGCGATATCGACGTTCTCCCGGGTGAACCGGAAATCGCGTTCTGCTTCCGCGGCCTCCACCACATTGCGGACGAAGCGGCCGTTACCCGCCAGGTCGATGAGGCGCCGGCCGTTGCGGCTCTGCTCCGACATGGCGGTGCACCGATCGCGCAGCACCTCACGGGCCTGATCGGACAGGATGGAATCCTTCTTGGCCGCGATATGGTCGGCGATCTGGACCAGCTCGTCGGGGTCGTAGCTGGGGAAGCGGATCCGTTTGGTGAAGCGCGAGGACAGGCCCTCGTTCGATTGCAGGAACCGGTCGATCTCCGCCTCGTATCCGGCGATGATCACGACCAGTTTGTCGCGGTCGTTCTCCATCCGGGCCAGCAATGTATCGACCGCCTCCTTACCGAAGGCGTCACCACCGGAAAGGCCTTCCTGGATCAGCGTGTAGGCCTCGTCGATGAACAGCACACCGCCGAGGGCCGAATCGATCAGCGCGTTGGTCTTGGGCGCGGTGTGCCCCAGGTGCGTCCCGACCATATCGTTACGCGAGGCCTCGACGACCTCGGCGTTCTCGACCACCCCCAAGCCGGCGAAGATCTTCGCGATCACCCGGGCGATGGTGGTTTTACCCGTCCCGGGCGGGCCGGAGAAGATCAGGTGGTTGGACCGGGAATCGACGGCCAGCCCGCGCTTGGCCCGTACCTGGTCCATCAGCACACCCGACTTGAGCCGGTCGACCTGCTCCTTGACCGAATCCATCCCGATCTGCGACTGCAACAGCTTCGAGGCCTCGTCCAGTAGCGCGTCGCGTTCCGCCTTGGCCGCGCTCGCCGCCACCTCGGCGGGGTCGTCACCCGATTTCGGATTCCAGATATCGGTGCGCGAGGCGATCACCGCCGGCGTGGTGACCTCGAGGCGGAAGTTCTTGTCCCGCACGGCCTGCTGCCACTGGGGGCGATTCGGCCACAGCCCGGAGCCCTGCAGGCCCTTGAGCAATTTGTCCGCCGCGTCGTGTTCGCCGGTATGCCGCAAGATCATGCCGAGTAAATAGTGGGCATCGGCCCAGATATAGGACAGATTGCCGGATTGGCTGTCCTCCACGATCCGCTGTGCTCGCGGCATCGCCTCACCGAACCGGCCGAGATGGGCCAGTGCGGAGGCAGCCATCAATTCGGCCGCGATATCGAGCAAACCGTCCTCGAGTACCGGCTTGTCCGACCGTGCGGCGAGGACATCGGGCCAGCGCCCGGTGCGGTAGAACAGCGAGAGCCTGGCGAAACCCGCCACATCGTCGCCGCGGATCTCATCGAGAATGGCCGCCGCCTCCTGCCATTCGCCACCGTCGGCGTACGCGCACGCCTGCGCGATGGCGATCTGGTCCCGATCGGCCATGGCCACCCGCAGGCCGAATACGCCGATCTCGACCTGACACCACAGCGCCCGGTCGGCCAGCCCGGCCCGCTGCTGGTCACGGTAGAGATTGTGCGAGGAGCGATAGGCGCCGTAGATCACTTCCGAGGTGATCTCACCCGCCATGGCGCGGCCCAGCCAGGCGTCGCACATATCCGGATCGAGATCCGTGGCCGCCGTGAATGCCGCGCGCGCATGTTCCTCGTTGCGCACCCCACCGGCGACCAATCCCAAACTCTGCACGCCCGTGTAGAACGCGTCTTCGGCCGCTGACAACTCGGACTTCCCTTCCGCCGACCCTCGCCTGCTGGCAGGGTAGGCCACAACGGACCCACCGCACGGCCTAGGCATTTCCCTCCACTGGGAAGTCCGTGCACCGAGTTCGGTGCGCCGGTACGGTAATTGCCCCGCATTTTCCGGTACGCGGGCACACGGTCCATCGCCGGACCGGTCGGCATACGGTATTCATCGGGATCTTCCCATCACCCAACGGCACATAAAACGAGTCAATATGCCTGACACTTCCGGCGGTGCTGGATCGGCGACCACCCTCACAGAGGACCGGTCACCACGATCGCATAGCGGAGTTTGTGCTGAGAATCATTGGCACATACCGATTTATCTTTCGGACGACATTCAAGCCCGGAAATGACATGCGCGCCGACTCTCCGACCCGCCTTCCCGCCATTGGAGATAGTGCCGCTGTACAACGGTCCATCAACCGGGAATAGTTGGCCTCAGGTCACCAGTCCCCTCATCCCTGATGACCTGTACCGCGGCGGCCGGTGGAAACAGCGAGCCACCGGCCGCCGCACCTCTCACCCCTCCGCCCTTCGCGACTCTTCCCTCGGCGACGGCGATACCGAGACGCCATCGGGCGCCGGCAGCGCGCCGCTCCCCCGGCCCGGTACGACCGGACTCCCGCGCCGCGTTCCCGCCGCACTCTCCGATGCGACGCCGTTCTCCGGTTCCGGCCGGGAGACCGGAACCGGTGGCGGCAGGGCCGTTTCCCCGCGAGCCGCCACGACAGGTAACGCCGGCGCAGTGTCCGGGCGCGCCCACGGTGTGGGAACCGGCTTCGGTTCCGCGGCCGGGCGCTCCCGCCACGGACTCGGTTTCCCGGCGGCCGCGCTCTCCCTCCGCCGGCCCGCTTTCACCCCCGCGTCACCGGGCAGGGCACCGCCCGCCGGAGCTCGGGTACCCACCGGTCTTCCGGGCGCCGCGGCGGTCTGTGCCCGCGACCACGGACCGGTCGCGGTCGCGTTCTGCCCCGCCGTGGCCGCGCCACCCTGATTCCGCGGTTCCGATCCTGCCGGCGAATCCGGATCGGCCCGGGACACGCCCGCGGAAGGTACAGCGGAATCCGTTGCGGTTTCGACCTGCGCACGCGAGACGGGTGCGGTGTCGATTGCCGGGTCGGGAATCCCGGCTGCCTCTGCCCCGGACACCGATGGTTGCTCGTCCATCACCGGCGATTCGCCGGTTCGGGCCTGCGAAACCCGGTCTACGGCCGCCACCCCGCGTCCCGCAGCTCCCGCGTCGGCGCCGGCGCCGAGCGAATCGGGACCGGCGCTGCCCGGTTCGAGACCGGCACCTCTCGATTCGAGACCCGGCTTTGCCGATTCGGGCCCCACGGCCGCCGAAACCGTTTCTGCCGGTGCTCCCGGCCCTTGTGGTACGGCCGCCGGATCGGCCACGTTCCCGGCCGGGACAGATCCGCTGTCACCCGGCGACGATGCCCGGGGCGGCACAACATCCTTCACGCCCGCACCCGTATCGACCAGCCAGTTCCGCGGCTTCACCGCGCTTTCCGCGGACTGCGCCGGCCGCCCCGGCGACCCCACCGGTTCCGGCCGTTGCGGACCTGTTCCCGAATCGGCCGTCGCGGGCGGCGGCGCCACCGGGGTGGTGAAGTCCAGCCGCGAGACCCGGTTCGCGAATTTCTCCGCATGCCCGGCGATATCGTCGGCATGGTCGTCGAGCACCTGGGCGTAGCGCCGCACCTCCTCGGGATCGATCAGCAGCGCGTCGTCGTCACCGTCGGTACCCAGCGCATCGGCCACCGTGTCGTAGACGACGCCGGCGACCATATCGGCGACGGCCTGTTCCAGCGGTTCGATCGCCCGGCCGAGAACCTCGGCCAGGATATAGGCGACCAGCGCCTGTTCCATGGCGGTCACGAGGCGTTTCGCCGCCAGTGCGAGGGACTGCCCGAGCGCGGCGGAGCTACCGGCTGTCGCCACGGTGGCAGCCATCGCCGCCGTATAGGCCGCCGCGAGCAGGGTGAGTTCGGTGAGTACCGCGATCTTCACCGCGGTGATCACGTCGGCCGCGACCTCCAGCGCGGTCACCACCACCTGGCACAGGTCCTCGAGCGTCTCCATATGCGAGGCGCTCATCCGTCCCCAGGACGCGACCAGCGCGCGATAGGAACGGCCCTGATAAACCGACCCCATCTCCGTGATGGCCCCGGTGGCCGCCTCATGGGTGCCCGCCACCTCGTCGGCGAACGTCCGCACATGGCCCGCCAGTTCCCGGACCTGGTCCTCGTCGATATCCGGATACGGCACACCGGCGAAGTTCAGGAACTGGACGACCTCGTGGGGTATCTCGACAGCCAACGGCTCGGAGATCCGCTCAGATGACCCGGATCACCACGGCGTCGGTCGGCATGGGTGAATAGGTCACCGTCGCACCCGAATACGGCGCCTCGATCACCATTCCGTCACCGGCCGCCAACTGGACATGCTCAGGTCCGCGCGCGCTGAACGATCCGGCCGGGAACACCAGATCACCGGCCCGGACATCGCGCGGATCGATCCGTTCCCCCGCGTAGATCTGTTCGTAGGTGGTACGGGGCAGCACGACTTCGCCACCGGTCGCCTGCGCGACGGCGTACTGCGTCAGCCCGGAGCAGTCGAAACCCCCGCCGCTGGGACCGTTCGCACCCCCGCCACCCCAGACATAGGGGAGACCGAAGGCGGAGTCCGCCGCTTTCGCCGCCAGGCCGCCCTTGGTCTTGTCCCAGTTACCGCGGGTACGCCGGCGCACCGGCTGACCGCCGGTGACCTGCTGACCGGCGACCATCCGTGGCCGCCGCCGGCGCCGCCGCTTCCGAGAGGCCGGGACGGTCGATCTCTTACGCTCGCCGAGAGCCACCGGCGGCATGATCTGCGCCGCCTGTTTGCGTGCCGCGTCGATATCGGCGTTCACCTGCCTGGTCGCGTTGGCGATTGTCTGCTGGGCCGAATCGAGCAGCGCCGGACCGCTGAACCTCGTATCACCGACAGCGGTGATGGCCTGGATACGTGCTTGCAGGTCGGAGATCTGATTCGTCAGTACCCCGCGCCCGTGCAGCGTGCCGGCCCCCGATTCGGTGACCGTCTTGCCCACGACTCCCTCCCGGCCGTGTTGTGTTTCGACGACGGTGCGATGCATGTTCAGGGTGTCGCCGTACCCTGTGGCACCCCCACCCGAGAGCCGGGTGAATTCCGCGGCCATGGCCTGCGACAGCGCTGCCGAGGCACGGTCGGCCGGCTGCCCGGCCCCGTACAGCCCGAGCAGCTCCTGTAATACACCGTGCACGTCGTCGGTCAGTGCCGGCATACGATCAGCTCACCCTCGCCCATCGCACCGACTTACCTCTCCGCCCCGGCACCCCGGGCAACTTTTCGGCTATTACGCCCTCTGCGTTGTTTCGACTATGCGACAACACCCGGGTGAACGACGGTGGTCCTATTCCCATCCCCAGGAAGACAACACAATGAAAGGGACAGCACGGGAGGCGACGACAGCGGATGGACACAGCAACGGCGGACGCGGAAATCGACACCCCGGAAACGACCTCGGCCTCGCGCCCCGGCAGCGCCGGGACCACGGACCGCAGACTCCTGGCGGCGCCGGGTAGCAGCGAACCGGGACCCACGAACCCGGTGCACAACGGCGGCACCCTGGCCGCCGACGGTGGAACTCCGGTGCGGGCGACCACGATCGCCGCGAAAGATGGCGCCGGACCGGGCGGCAGCTCGGCATCGGGTACCGCGGCGGGCACCTCCGGGGCCATGCTCGTCGCCGCGAAAACCGGTCCCGAGAAGAGCCCGTACCTCGTCGTACTGGAGCCACCGCCCGGAGCGTCCCCGGAACTCGCCACCTTCATCGCCCAGGCGGAGAGCACCATTCAGCAGTCGGTGGACGTACTCGGTTTCGGCCGCGCGGACCCGCCGCCACCCCCCGCGAACGGCAAGACGCCGGACAAGGTACAGACCGCGCACCTGCCGGGGTCCGGTAAGGGCCTGGATCTGTACAAACAACAGGTGATGTCGGCGGGCGTCCGGCAGGACTCCATGGTCGATATGGATGCGCAGGTGGACGGCACCTCGCAGATGGTGGCCGCCGAACAGGCGAAGACCCTGTTCGAAATCCAGCACATCGTCGCCGATCTGAAGGTCGCCCTGAAATCGGTCGGAGCGAAGAAGCTCAAACCCGCCGAGGAAGCGGCGGTCATGGATCATGTCGCCGCGGCGGTGGCCGCGGTACACGACAAGGTCAAGGACGCTCAGAACGTGAACGTCGATGCGGCCGGCGGTGGTTCGAGCGGCGGTGGTGGTGGTGCCGGTGGCGGTGCGGCCGGTGCCGGCGCCATGGGTGGACTCGGGTCCATGCTGCCGATGCTCGCGATGCTGCCGATGGCCTTGATGCCGATGCTGGGTCAGCTCCCAGAACTTCTCGGGCAGAAGGACAAGGACAAAGAGGACGACGAGGACAAGGACGAAGCTCCGCCGAGCCAGCCCGCTCCGTCACCCGGTCCCGCCCCGACCGACCCCACAACCGGGGCACCGCAAGGGGCCACAACTACACCGGGCGAAACCGCCGCACCGAACCAAACCACGCAGGCGGGCGCACCGCAAACCGAAATTCCGTACGGCCCGGCATCTCCTGGCAAACAGGTGTAGCG
The DNA here is from genome assembly GCF_050936135.1 of Nocardia sp. CA-290969. NCBI lineage: Bacteria > Bacillati > Actinomycetota > Actinomycetes > Mycobacteriales > Nocardiaceae > Nocardia > Nocardia sp. CA-290969. The sequence continues at coordinate 5,216,812 of NZ_JBNJNJ010000001.1, forward strand.
CTAAGTCCGGGGCCCGGCGGAGCATCTCCCGGCCTGTCGCGGCTGCTGCGCACCGAACAGGTCACTGAAACCCGGACCGGCGCCCTGCCCGCCGTCGCGGTCGCGGCGCTCACCGGGGGGCCGGGCGGCGCTGGACAAGCCGGACGCTCGATATCATCCGCGCCGTCGACCACGTGGTAGCGGCCTCCCAGGCTACGGCGGCCGCGGATCCGGCGCGGAGTTGCCACGGAGCCGGGCCACTGCGCTGAAATTCGTCCGGGCGTCCGCAACTGCGGGTGGCAACCGCGCGACGGATGACGTACTCACCCGCCTGCGGGCCGATCGAGTCAGCGGGGCCTCGCGAGGAGCCGCCGGGTGCTCCCCGCACTCCCTACCGGTTCCCGTCGATCACTCACGGCCCGCCGCCGAGTCGCCGACCGGCCCGCTGCATCGCGGGGCAGACGGTCCGGCCGGTTGACTCGGCGGCGCAATCAATGCGCAGGTCAGGATGTTTCCCGTGCCGTTCCAGGTGGTGGTGCGACCGGCGGGGGCACCGCACCGGTCGGTGGACCGGCATCGACCGGCGGAGCGCTCACGACACCCGGCGGGGAGACCGCCGGGGGCGCCGGCGGGCCGCCCTCCACGGGCCCCACCGCGACCCCGCTGGTCGTACCGGCAGGCCGGTCGACCGGCGCCTGGACATCCGTCGATACGGTGTCCGGAATCGCGGCGAACGACGGATGCTCCAGGACCTGACCGTGTGCGTAGACCGCGTCACGCAGAACCTGCCGATCCGGTTCCCGTTCGAGGAGCGCGACCAACTCGTTGCAGCGCCGTTCCCAGACCAGTGCCCGCAGCCCGCTCACCTCGTCGTCCACCCGGATGGCACCGAGATCGACCCGACCCACATCCACCCGCTGCGAAATCATCGCGGCCGCCAGCATATCGTCGGCGTCCCGCAGTTCCTCCCACCAGGAGCGGGGGATTTCCTCGCCGCTCTGCGCCCGGGCCAGGATCCGGTCGCGCAGCGCACGCGCCGCGAAAGCATCGTGGTGCACCGGGGTGGCGGCGCGGCCGAGTTGCTCGTGTGCCTCCACGGCGAGTTCGATACACCGTGATCGCACCTGGACGTCGGTCACCGCGGAGACCGATTCCAGGGCGGGCACCGAACCCGTGATCCCCAGGCGGTCCGCGGTATCGGGAGTGAGTACCCGCAGGTCCACGTCGTAGCTCGGGCCGACCAACCCCTGCATGGCCACCGTACCGAGGCGCCCGTGCAGGCCCGGATCGATCGGACCGGACGAGACCAGCGCGGACAGTGTCGCATTGGCCTTCGCGCCCCAGGCGAGGCCGAATTCGACCAGCACCCGGGCGGGGTCGGACACACCTTCCCACGGCGCGGCGGCAGCGCCGTCGGCGCCGAGCAGCTCATCCCACAGCCACGGCGTGGAGACCTGGCGCGGCAGATACAGGCCGGCCGGCAGCCAGCCGCGGCCTTCGTTGGAGGTGATGAAGATTCCCGCACCCGCGGGGCCGCGCAGTACCGCAACCGCCCAGGTCATACCCACCGGAGAATCCGTCGCCGCGAGTACGGCGCCGAGCAGGGTCCGCGCGATGACGAGGTCTTCGTTCACGGCGTCGCCGACGATGTAGTTGGGCTCGGCCTCCTTGTCCCGCGCGGCGTCGACCGCCGAATTGAACGGAGTCGGCGCGACCGCCGGTACCGCGCCGTTGTCCGCCGTGGAACCGGTCCCCGGTGTGCTCGTGCCGCGATCCTCGCCTCCGGACCCCGCGCCGGCCGGGCCGCCGGCGAAGGCCCCCGCCGGGGGCAGGCCGGCAGCCGTTCCCGGCGCTCCCGCCGTGGATCCGCCGGTCGGTCCGGTGGCACCGGGAGCGGCCGCGGTCTCCCCGGTGGGTGCGCCGGTGGGCGCACCGGGCGACACCGCCGCGGCGGCGCCGTTCGTGCCCGGCCCCGCCGGGCCGGCGCCCTGTCCTTGCGTCTCGCCGGGCGTCGCGGCTGCCGGTGGTGACACCGGTCCCATATTGTTCGGGCCGCCCGCCGCGACCGGGGTCGTCGCCTCGCCGGACGGGGTCGTCGCCGGGTCGCTCGCCACCGGGGCAGGTTGCTGAACAGGGGCCGGTGCCGGCGCGGGGCCGCCGAATGTGCTGCCGGGGCCGCTGACTTCGTTACCCGCCTGCTCGATGGCGGCGGCGCCTTCGGCATCGCCACGCTCGTAGGCGTCAGCGGCATCGTGCAGCGATTTGGCGGTTTGCTCGTGTTCCCGCGCCAAGGCTTCACCCGCCCGGCGCCGAGCCTCGTAGTAGCGTTCCAGAGCTTCCTTGACCGGGTTGGCGATCTTGCCGTAGGTGGGCTCGAAATTGGCCAGCCACTCCACGGGCGGTTCGGCCCATGCGCGGATCTCCGCCGCGATCAGGAGGTGCTGCTCTTCGAGCTGGCGTAGTACTGGGGGTTCGATTTCCAGCCATCTCGGCATGTTCGACCAATCCTTTCGCACCACCGACTCACCCAATTGTCAATTGTTCCCATTTGTGGGAATTCAACGAGGGGCGTGCGGAAGGAGTCAGCGGTCCGGGGCGGTGGTTATCGCGGTACGCCGAGGAGCGGGGCCGGTTTCGGGTGGCCGTGTGAAAAAAGGATGCGCGAGAATCTGCGCGTGGGCGTAAACCGCGTCACGCAGGGTCTGCCGGGACTGCTCCTCGGCCAGTAGGAGAACGAGCTCGTTGCACCGGCGCTGAAAAGTCAGCGACCGTAGTACCGACGAATCCGACCCCGACTGGGAATCGGCGGCGCCGGGGCGTAATTCACCGAGTGCGATCCGGCTCGTATCGGCGCGATGCCCCAATGCGGTGGCGGCGATCAGATCGTCGGCATCCTGAAGCTCCTGCCACCAACTGGCCGCGAACTCGCGGCCGTCCCGCACGGCCCGCAGGATCCGCAGTCTGATCTCCGGGGCACCCATCGCGTCCACTGTTTCGCTCGTCTCCCGGTCGACGCGGATATGGGCATCCACCGCCAGTTCCAGGCACCGCACCGCGATATTGCGGTCCGGCACCGAGGCGGCTCGGTCGAGTAGCCGGGGCGCCGCGGTGAGCCCGAGACGGTCCAGCATTCCGGCCGCGGGCCGCCGCAGATCCATGGCGTCCGAAGGCCCTACCGATCCAGCGAGTCCGACGTTGCCCAGCCGCTGCCCCAGCAGCAGATCGATCGGTTGCGAGGACGCCAGCGCCGAAAGTTTCGCTCCCGATTTCGCGCCCCAGGCGAGGGCGAACTCCACCAGGATCCGGGCCGGATCAGCGATACCCTCCCACCCGGATTCCTCGGCCACCGCCCAGAGCCACGGCAGTGACAGCTCGCTCGGCAGGTACAGGCGGGCGGGTAGCCACCCGCGCCCCTCGTTCGAGGTGACGAAAGCGCTCACCCCGCCCGGGTGGCGGAGCACCGCCACCGCCCAGTCCACCCCGACCACCCACGAATCGACCGCCGCCCGGATACCACCCAGCAGCGTGCGCGCCAGCGCCAGATCCGCGTCGACACGTTCGCCGACAACGAACGACGGTGCGGCCGCCGCGATCATGGCCGCGCCGACGGCTCCCTCCACGAGTTCCCCTGCACCCGGACGTTTTTCCGCGCCCGGTTCCCCCGTCGGCAGCGATCCCGGGCCGCGCCCGGCGGCTGCCGCCACGGCCGGCACGGCTCCATGGGCGAGAACCTTCCCGGTGGCGCCGGGCGCTCGCTGTGCGTCGACCGGGGCCGCCGCGCCGCGGCCGGCCTGGGTACTCGAGATCGCGGCCGACCCGGCAGCGGCACCACCGGCGGACGCGCCGCCGGAAGTGGACGAGGCCGCGGTACCCGGGGCGGAGGGGGTGGGGGCGGTGGTTGCTGCCGGCGCGGCGCCGACCACCGTCGGCAGGACCATGGACGACATCGCGACAGCGAGCGCCCGTCCCGATTCGTCCGTGTTCGGCGGGCCGGTCCGCGCCGCCTCTCCCGCCGGCGGCTCGGCAGACTCCGGCGTGCTCGTGGTGCGCTGTTCCGGCGCGGGTTCGGTCGCGGCGGCCGGCCGGTCGTCTGCATCGGCCGGACCGGTCACTGTGGCCGCCTCGGGATCGGGTTCGCCGGTGGGCGCGGCGGTGTCACCGGTGGGCGCGGCGCCCGGCGGCCGCTGCCCCGGCGGTACCGCCGCCCCAGCGGCCGGATCACCGGCGCCCCCGTCGATGCCCGGATCGGCCACCGGCGCGGCGGGAACCACGGCGGGCTCCGCACCCGTACCGGCCGGCACCTGGACGTCCACCGGCGGTGGTAGCTGCGCCACCGGCGGAGACTCCGGTACGAGCCCCGGGTGCAGCAGATCGTCGAGTAGATCGACCAGTATCTGCCCGAACCGCGAATCCGCCGGCACCAGGTTGCCCGCACCGGGCCACCACCGGCCCGGTTCGAACCCGGAGCCCGGCTCCCAGTGATGCTTCTCGCCGGCGGGGTGGCCGGCCCCGGGCGAACGGGGAGCTACCCCCGGCATCGAACCGCTGCGCCAGGGACCGGGCTGCCCCAGCGCCTCGGCGATATCGTCGAGGCGCGGCAGGCCCTGCGGCCCCAGCGAGTTCAGTGCCGCGGCGACGATATCGGCCACCGCACCGCGCGCTTCGGCAAGTATTGCCTCGGTGGCCTGCCGATCCGCCTCGGCCTCCGCCTCGTCGTCTTCCTCCCCGTCGTCGTTGCTGTCGCCGTGCGTGGCCTGTTCGATCCGGTCGCCGGCATCGTCGACGACATCGAGAATCTGGTTACGGGTCCGCCGGATCACCTCACCGAACGTGCCGAAGGTATCCGCCGCGGCCGTCAGGGCCGCGGCGAACGCCCGCGGATTGTTCTCCAGCGCGACGAGCGCTGTCCGGATCTGCGCCAGCCCCGCCGACCGCTGCACCGTTTCCTCGAACGCGCGCCGGGCCTGCTCGATATCGGCGAGATTCAACGCCGCCGCACCCTCACGGGCCGCGGTCTCCAGGCCGTGCCAGGCCGCGGGCGGTATCTGCGGCCAGTCGTCACCGACGATGCGATCCCAGTGCGGGCTGGCTTGCTCCGGCGCCATCGATGAGGTCAGACCGTGGCCGACCGCACCGCGTCGCCACCGTCGATATCGGCATTACGCAACTTGGTGGTACCGAAATCCGCGGCCTGCACCGTGATTCCGGATTGTTCGGTCACCTCGGTCGCCGCGGCGGTGCAGGTGTCCCGTATCCAGTCCAGTTTGCCGAGCATGTTTCGGTCCAGCGTGGAGCATGCCTTCGATTCCACAGCCAGCGAATCGACGGTCGTCCCGACGCTCTCGGTCATCACCGCGAGGGCACCCGCGACATCCCCCACGCTCGCGGTCACACCCTCGAGCGAAACGATATGCACCATGCTTCGAATCCTCCTGTATCGGCCGTCCGGTCCCGGCTAGGCCGGGCGCAGGCCGAAAGCTTCGTTTTCCAACGCCTGGTACGCGGCTTCGGTGGGCAGGCCGAACGAATCGATCGTGTAGGAGCGGGCACCGTTGGCCTCCATCTCACGCCGCAGACCCAGCCGCGATTTCGCGTGCGCCAGCCCGGCCAGCTTCAGGATCTCGGCGCTGAGCCAGGTGTCGCCGTTCTCCCGGGCGTCGTCGGTGATGTGCAGACCCACGATCTCACCGTCCCGGTCACAGGCGACACCCACCGTGTGATCGGGGTTGAACACCTCGTGCACCTGCGGCGCGGCGGCCGGTGCCGCGGCGCCGAAATCGTCTGCGGCATCGGTGTAATCGTCATCGAAATCGTACTCGTCGGCCATCGCTGCCTCCTCGTTCTGTTAAGCGGACTCGGCCAGGGTCTCCGACAGCACCGACCAGGCGGCGTCGGCGATAGTCAGCACCAGCCGGAGCTGCCAGACCCGGGCGCCGAGATACATCTCGCCGGTACCGTCGTCCAGCATTTCCAGGTAATCGGCACTGTCCACATCGGGGTTCATCGATACGGTGGTGACCGGTGGCCGCCCATCGTCCACACTGATGATCGAACCGCCGCCCCCGGGGATGAAACTCTTCCGGCAGCGCGGCCCCGCGCCCAGCGCCACCTGGGTACTGTTCGTCGTAATGGTGACGTCGGGATTCAGCAACAGCTGGCTCACCCAGGAGCGGGCGGCGAGTTCGGGCCGCTCCCCGTTGATTCCCATCATCAGCGATCCCGCCAGGTCCACCACCAGCAATTGCTCGCCGGTGGTGATCCCGACGATCACCAAGCGGTGCGGGCCTTCGGCCGGCGCCGGCAGATCATCCGCGGCGACCGTGGTCGAATCGGCGCCGACACCGCCACCGGCGGCCGGATATTTGGTGACGATGCCGGTGGCCACATCGACGGCATAGGCAACCGTGGGATGGCCGGAGCTCGCGCCCAGCGCGGCCATCCGGGCCAGCCCTTCCTCGTGCAGCCAGGCGATCGCATCGGCCGCCGAGACCGAATCCTCCGCTTCCGCAGTCTCCGCGCTCATCGTCCGGCCTGCCCGGCACCGGCACCCGCGGGCTCCGCCTCGTCTGCGGCGGCGTCTGCGGCGTCGTCGGCGATCACCGTTTCCATGATCACCTGATACTGCCGGGCCGCGTCCTGGGTGCTCTCCCGGATCGCCGCCATGATCTCGTTCACCAATTCCGCGCAAGTGAACCGGTCGGCGGTACCCGGCATGAGGTACAGACTGGTCAAGCGGCCCATTGCATCCACTTCCGGAATCACCGCCCCGCTCGGCGACGGCCGCCGGGCCCGCACCTCGTCGATACGCTCGCGCATATCGGCGATCCGGTGCCGTAGTTCGCGGGCCGCGTCCAGCGCGGCTTGCACATCGGGATGGATGCTCATGAGTTGCCTCCGGAGCGGGTCGGGGCCTGGTTGTTGGCCGGGGCAGGGGTGGGCTGGGTGACCGTCGGTGCGATGGTCGGCCGCTCCCCGATAACGGGTTCGGTATGCGGGGTGTCGTCGACGTACATCAGGCGGTCGGGATGCCAGGCCACCACGCGGTTGCGTTCGTTGCCGGAGCCGCCCGCGCCGCCCATGCCGCCCATACCCGGGGCCATCGGCATATACGGCATCATCGGCGACCCCGCGGCGCGGCCGGCGCCACCGGCCGAACCCGATACGGAATCCGAGACCGGAACCCGGGGTGGTGCACCGACACCGCCGCCGCCGACCGCCGGTGTCAACGGCAGCACGGTCGACGCCGACAACGTCTGGACATCGGAGGCACTCGGGATACCGCCGCCCGGCATCGACGGCGTCCCGCCCGATGGGCTCCCGTACGACGGGACCGCGTAGTCGCCCAGACCGTAATCGTCGTAGTAGTCGTCGTAGTACTCGTCGGAAATTTCCTCGGTCTGGTCCAGCCCGTTGGCCCCCAGGCCCATCATGCTCATCAGCGTGGGCAGCATCTGCGCGAGCATCTGGTCACCGGAGCCGGAACCGGAACCGGTCTGCGCCGCCGCGCCGGTGCCCTCGGCCGAATCCGCCACCCCGGTCCCGGTTTCGGCGACATAGGAGCCGGTGGCCTCACCGGATCGTACGTTCAGTTCGTTGTACTCCGCGGTCGCCGCGGCCAGGGCGGCCTCGTTCTTGGACCGGGCCGCCGCGAGCATCTTCCGCCGGGCGGCCAGGATTTCCTCGGGGGTGGGATGTTTCGCCTTGACCCGGGAGAACGCATTGCCGTACGAATCCGCTCCCTGCGCCAGTTTATCCATCGCGTCACCGAGCTGATCCATCCAGCCGCGGTAGGTGGCGAACCGCGTCGCCACCTCCGAGCCCACCGGGCTCCAGTGCTGCAGCACCGACCCCGCCCGGTCCATATCGCCTGCCGCCTGCGCCCGGGAACCGGTGTTGAACAAGCGCACCGAATCCGCGAACCGATGCGCCGGTTCCGGGCCCGGTCCACTGTGCAGCTGCCGGGCGAACGTCAGCGGATCACCGCTGACCACCGGCATATCGCTCAACCCCGGCGGTACCCGCCGTAAGCCGACCGGCTCCACCGCCGGGACCGGATTGTCGACCAGTTCCCCGCCCGAGGCATTGATCAGCCGGGCACCCGCATCGTCGGCGGCGGCGTATTCGACCGCCGCCTGCCCGATATGGTGCGCGTCGCGCTGGATCTTGTTCAGCACCCCCACCGTCGCATTGAACAGCGCCGCGGCCTGCGCGTTCAACTGCGGCACCGCCTGCGCGGAAATCGGGTCCGCCCCAGCGGGCAGCACCCATTCCCGCGGCACCGCGGCACCGGTGACCCGCGCCAGGTCGGCCGACTGCCCGGCCACGGCCACCAGCTCACCGAGATCGACATTCAGCGCCATCGCAGTCTCCTCTCACCTGTCGCCGCTAGGCCGGCACCGGGACATCAACGGGCTGATCGGCATTCGCCACCGTATCGCCTTCCTGGCCGTTGTCCGCCCCGGCCTCGACACCCTTCGGATGCTTGAACCCGGCGAAATCACCCAGCGGGCCCTCGGCATCCCCCATATCCGGTGCGAACTGTTGCAGTTCGCCGTGCACCACGGCCTCTACGGTTCCACTCTCCCCTTCTCCGAACACCACCAGCAACGCGGTCCGATTATCCGAATCTCCCTTCGGCGACCCGGAGTCCGCGGCGCCGGCCTTGTCCGGGCTTTCCGTCGATTTCCGCTCGCCCTCCGGCGTCCCACCGGCCGGGGTGCCGACCACCGCGCTGGCACCGGCCGGGACCTTCCCCTCGTCGGCCACCGCCGCCGTCCACGTCGCGACATCGCCGGTGGCCAGCTGGAACGGGTCGACCGCCGGGCCGATATCCTTCGGATCGGTCCACGCCGCCGGGGTCCCGGCGTAGGCGGCCTTCGCATCGGTGCCGTTATTGTTCGCGAACGCCTTGTCCAGCGCCAGCGCCACCGTGAGCGGCACCTTCTGCGTCCGGCCGTCGGGGAACGGGTACAGCACCAGGCCGTCCGCTCCCGCGACACGTTTCGGCGCTCCGGTACCGGTCTGAGTGGAGGTCGCACCGGGCGGCGGCCCGGTCTGGGTGTGGGCGGGTTGCGCCGGGGTCTGCGCCGGCGTCGCGGCAGCCTGGTTGGACCAGGGGGTGGTCGCGGCGGGTCGTGCCTGCGGCATGGTCGGCGCGGCGGCCTGGTCGTACCGGGACGGGTCTATATCGTTGATCCGCCGGGCCATGTCGTTGTCCGCACCGTTGCGCATGGCAGCCTGCGACATCATCATGGGCAGCAGGGAATTCATCAAACTCCCCATCATCCCGCTCATCCCGCCCATCGGATCGGTGGCGGGCATCGAACTGTACGGGTTGACGGAACTGGCGGGGTCGATGGAACTGGACGGATTATTCGCCGCCTCCAGCGCCTCGTTCGCGCGATCCTGGGCCTGCTGCACCGAATCCGCCAGGTCGGAAGTCGCCGTGCCCGGAGTCTCGAGATCACCGACGCCCAGATCCCCCACGCCGGCGGGATCGGTGAGGTTGCCCTGGGAGTTATCGGGCCAGTATGCGGGATTCTGGAACTGGTCGTCGAACGCGTCGACCGAGTTGCCCAGATCCTCGCGCGCCTTCTCGTCGTCCTCCAGCCTTTCCGCTTCCTCCTTCATCTGCTCGGCCAGGGCCTGGGCCTGCGCATTGGCGTTCTCGATCTCCGATGCGGCCTCGTCCACCGCCTGGATCAGCATCTCGAGGAAGCCCGCGTTGTCGACCTGAGTCAGCCCCTTCACCCAGTGGTTCATTCCGGTGATCAGATTGGCGAAGCTCTCCTGGCCGGTCTTGGTGATCTCCTCCATTTCGTCGATGCCCACAGCGATATTGGCCTGTGAGGTGACGAGCCGATTCCGCTTCTCGTCGAAAGCCGCTTTGAGATCGCTGTAGGACGCAGTGCCCTCGCTCGTACCCGCTTCGCCCGGTATATGCGGCGCCTTGGGGAGCGGCGTCAGCTGCAGATCTTCTTTCTTCTCCAGGTTGCCGAACAATTCGTAATCGTCGACGATCACCTTGGCCACCGAATCGGTGGCACCCCCATGCCATTCGGCAACAGCCGGATCGATGCCCTCGACCGGCTGCAGCAGGAAACCCGCACCGGTGTCTGTGACCCCGGGTTCCTCGACGAACGGTTTTGTTCCCATCTTCGGTCCGGCCGCGGTGTCGCCGACCCATTGCAGCACGAGCGCCGGGGCGGATGGCTGCTTGTTCCCGCCCTGCTCACCGGATCCGTCGCTGCCCCCACCGTCGTTACCGGCCGGGCCGAGGTGTACCCAGGCGGCCGCACCCAGGCCCGTCAACCCCGAGTTCGCCCAGCCTGCTTTGGTCCTGGTGCGATGCCCGGTGTTCACATCCTTGGTGGAGGTGCCCATGCGCATCTTGTCGTTGAGGAAGTCGGTGACCTTCTTGCTGGTCCGAAGACTTGTCTCGGTCGCCTTGTGCAGATTACGGGCCTGGCCGATGCGGTTGGAGCCCGCGTACTTGGCGCCTGCCTTCTTCCGAGCATCCTTGGCAGCAGCCGCCGCCTGCTTCTTCGTGAATGTCTGGCCGTTGACGTTGACGGTATTCTTGTCGGCCCCATTCTTCTTCTTCGGCCAATTCTTCAGCTTGGCCTCGAGCTCGTCTGCATGCGCGCTCAGCGAACTCCCCTGTTTGCGATAATCGGCGGCTTGCGCCTTAGCTCTCTCGAACGGTTTCAGCTTGTCGGTCAGGTACGTGGAACCACGACCACCCAGCTTGCTGAGTCCGTGGCCGGCACCGCCGACCACCATGCTCGCCACCGCGCCGTGGGCACCGGCCTCGAACGCACCGTCGAAGGTATGAATGCCGATTCCGTCTTCCCAGGCGTTGTCCGCCAGTTTTCCGGCGAATCCGCCCGCCGCACCCCCGACCAGGAGGCCTCCGACGCCCGGCATAACCCGGCTGACACCGATATTGACCCCGACGTCGACAGCGAAACCGAGCAGCCCCATATACCCACGCCTCCTACGCCGGAACGACCGCGCCGGCGGCCGATTCGTCCGTTGACGCCGGCGCGGCCTGCGCTGCCGCCGCGCCCGCGATCTCGATTCCCGGCGGATGGAAGAACCCGGTGAAGGGACCGAACTCACCTTCGCCGTCGCGCATTCCGGCCAGCTCGGTGACCACCTGGAGCGCACCGTCGACGACGGCCTCGACCGTACCGTCCCCGGCTTCGCCGAAGCGGACCAGAATCGCCGTCCTCCCTTCCCAGACAGCCACATCACCGGTCATGACCTGTCCGGGGTCGATCCTGGTACCGATCTGTTTGCGATCCGTCCACTCCGCCGCGGTACCCGCGTAGGCCGCGCGGGCGTCGGTACCGGCGGCATTTCCCAATGCCGCGTCCAGCACCCGGGCCACGACACCGGACACCTCCTGCGACCGACCGTCCGGGAACGTGTACACCACCTTGGCAGCCGGATCGACGGGCCGGGCCGGCACCGGCGGCCTACCGGTATCCGCCGGAGGTGAAACCGCTTTGGCAGGAACCTGGCCTGGAGCCGGACCGGCCGGTTGACCACCGGTGGCCGGTTGACCGCCACCCGGTGCAGCCACGGGACCGGACGGGACCGCGGTAACCGGCGGTACGGCGTCCGGCCTGTCCCGGTCCGGCGAGCTGTCGTCCCGCTCACCGCGGTCACCCTGGTTCCCGCGATTCATCATGGCCTGCATCAGCTGCGGGAGCATCATCGCTTCCATGCCGAATCCGGAACCGAGGCCCGCCGCGGACGGGGTTACCGGCTGTTGCGGTGCGGCAACAGTATCGGTGCCGGTCGAATCCATTCCGGACACCGCGGGATCGGCGCCCTCCGCCCCCTCACCGGCACCGGTCGGCGATGCGTTCTCCGAACCTTCGGTCTCCGCACTGAGATCCAGCGGTTCGGGGGCGGCGACGGTACCGGCACCCGCGGGATCGTCCGCACCGGATTCGGGAGTCTGTTCGGTGGCGCCGGGCTCGAACTGGGGGTCGTCGTTGCCGCCGGCGGTATCGTCGTCGCCGGCCGGGTCGTCGTCGGAATCCGCCGGCTTCTCCTCGGTCTCCTTGTCCTCCGAGTCCGGCAATTCGGGGACGACCGGCTCGTCCGGCGTAGCTTCCTCGGCCAACGCCTCGAACAGTGTGTTGTATCCGGTGAGAATGGCTTCCACGCTGAGGCTCACGGACTCGACCAATGTCATGGCATAGATATCTTCGGTCATTCCGGCCGCCAGTTGCGCGGGATCGACGAGGAAGACGGGCGTTTTGGTGCGGGGACTGACCTTTTCGGCGTACTCCTCGGCGAAACCCGTGATCTTCTCGACATCGCGAGGGTGAACTCCGGCGAATTTCGCGAGCGCCTCGATGGACGCATCGATATCCGTACGCCCACCCTTGCACAGGTCTTCGGTGCGTTCGACGGCCTGCGCGACGGTACCGGACAACGACCGTAGCTCCGCGTAGTGTTCACGCAGGGCGGCTACACGTTCGGTGTAGCTCGGAATTCCCGCCGCTTCCTCCCCGGAGATCTCGCTGACCGAGAGTTCCTCCGGCAAGCCGGTTTTCCCTGGCTCGTCACCGAACGATTTCCGGGTACCGAGATAGGTCCCCGGAATGGTCCGGTAGTTCTGCTGCATGGGCGGGTTGAATTCCAGTCCGTACGGCAAATTACCGGGGTCCGGCATCATGACATCGGGCATTCCGTCGGGAATATCGGAGAGTTCCGCCGAACTGATATCGATCAGCGGCACCTCGGGATATCCCGCCAGTTGGTTGTAGTACGGCTCGCGCAACATATTGTCCGTCGACCACGGACCGGCCATCGCCCCGGCCGACAGCATGCCCATTCCCATGCGGAACGTCGAATCGTTCAATGCCCCGCGAACGCCCTGGAACCCGCTGGGCACCGCCCGCACCACCCCGTTGGTGACCAGACCTTTGCCGCCCTGCAGTGCCGTCTGGCCGAATGCACTGATCATGCCCTTACCGGCAATTCCGAGTGCACCGCCCAGCATCCCGCCGGCCGCGGCGAAAGCGGCCCCTTCGAGTACGTTCTCGCCCTGCACCCAGGCCGATATACCGCCGGCCGCACCGCCGAGGAGGGCGGCACCCGCCGGTCCGCCCAAAGCGAAGCCGGCGGCACTCGCCACCCCGATGGCGATATCGTCGATATGGTCGCCGAGCCAATCACCGAGACCCACGTGATCACCGGCTCGACACAGTGTCCACCGCGCGCGCCGCCCCGGTCCCGACGCGGCCCGTACGGCCGAGCAGAGCCCGCGAGCGAACCATCTGCGCTCTCCTTCCGACCCACTCATTGTCCGGGATTCCCAGTAGAGGGAAGCGCTGACCTGCCCCGACAGGTCATGATCGAAGCTGCGATACCTGACGCTCCGCAGCAGAGAGCACACCCCGTCGCCGCCCCGAAGGATCGGAAACCGCCGCAGGAGGAAACTTTCGATGAGCCTGCGTTATCCGGCTGCGAAAAGGGCTCACGACCCCTTGTACTTCTATCCGGATACCGTGGTGCAGCGGATGCGGGCCTGGCTCGCGGCTCATCCGTGGTACCGCCGGACGCTTTGGGCATTCGCGATATTCCTGGCCACCGTTGTGTTCCCGGGTGTGGTGGGCGCCGTCGCACTCGCGCAACCCGGCAGCGGTGTCTCGCAGATCGATGGCCTCAGCTGGATGAATGTCCGCGATTCCAATGGCGTACCGCTGGCGAACTATACGTTCGCCGCCGATCAGGGCGGGCTGCTGGAACCCGGCAAAACCGTGATCTGGGCCCTCATCGGCATCGAATTCGTGGGCTATATGGCCATCGTGACCACCGCGATCTGGATCGTCGGTTTCACCTTCAGCTTCGTCTGGCTCGATATGTTCAGCAGCGCCCTCACCGGAGTCGCCGACGCACTGGCCCGCCAGATCGCGACACCACTGGTGCTGATCACCGCGGCCACCATAGGCGCGTTCTTCGTCGCCTATTTCATCGCGCGCGGTTTCCCGAGCAAAGCCACCATGCAGGTGGTCACCATGCTGGGTGTGGCGATCCTGGGCCCCATATTCCTGTCCGAACCGCTCGCCGATGTGCTTTCCTCGGATGGCTTGCTGGCCCAGGGCCGCAATGTGGGTATCTCGGTGGCGGCGGGGCTCACCGGAGATGCGAACCCCAACCCGGCCGAACTGGTCACCGTCATGCAACACAACATGGCGGACAACTTCGCCAGAAAGCCGGTTCAGGTATGGAATTTCGGTCACGTGGTCGACAACACTGCCGGCTGTGCAAGAGCCTGGGATTCGGGCACGCTCGCCGCGAACTCGGATGCCATTCGCGAGGGCATGGAGAACTGCGGTAACAAGGCCGCCCAGGCCAGAGCCGATTCACCCGACATGGGACAGTTCGGCACCGGTTTGATCCTGCTGGTCTGCGCGACCCTGCTGCTGATCTTCGCGGTGTACCTGGCCCTCAAGGTCACCAAGGCGGCACTGAACACCATCTACCACGGGTTCATGGCGATTCTGGGCTTTGCGGCCGGCGGTTTCATCTACGGCCCGACCCAGACATTCCTCGTCCGCAATATCGTCGACGCCTTCGTCGCCGCGGCCCGGATGACCGCGTTCACCGGCTTTCTCGGTGTTTACATCCTGTTCCTGCGTAACTTGTTCGATCAAGCCCAGGGCCAGGTACTCTCGGTGATCGTCATCGCGTGTGTGGTCGAAATTGTGGCGATAGCCCAGATCCGGCGGCTCAACAAGAGCCTGAGCCGCGGCAACGACTGGATCGCCAACCGTTTCGCGCTCGCCATCCAGGGCAGCCCGGGTGGCGGCGGTGGAGGCGGCGGCGGTGGCACCGCCCTGGGAATGGGCGTCGGTGCCGGCGGGTCCGGTGGCGGCGGATCGCTGAGCGGGCTGGCGGCAATCGCCGCCCTGAACACCATCAACGCTTCGCCCATGACGGGCTGGTTGATGGCGGCGACTCCCAACCCGCTCAACCCGCTGTCCCGCGGCAAGAAGCGGTCCGAACTCGCCAATATCCGGACAGCGGATTCCCGCCAGGACATGTACCACTGGTCGCACCTGGGCCGGACCAACTGGCTTCGGAAAGCGCACGCCCGCGCCGAAACCCATGGCGGGATGAGCGCCGCGCTCGGTGTCGCCAACGCACTCGACGGCTTGGGCGACAGCCGTGTCCCGGACTCGTACATCAACGCGGTGCTGCGCGCCGCCGGTACGCCCGACGAACAGGTACACCAGGTCCTGCGCGCCCACGCGGCGATGAAGTCGAGTATGTCGAGCAATCCTTACGGCTGGGGCCCCTTGCAGAAGGCGATCGCCGCCGCCCGCGCTGTCGAGAACCATCTGCTCCCGACCGATACGCTGACGACACAGCGCGCGTTCGCGGCCCAAGCCGTCGTCGCGGCCAACAACTTCGCCCGGCACACCAGTGCCCCTGCACAGGGTGCGATCATCAACCAAGGCTTCGTGAACCGCGTCCGGCAGAACTGGGATTCCGATATCGCACTGCGCAACGCGATAACACCCGCCGAGTGGAACTCGGTCGGCCGCGACACCCGGTGGGCGATCGCCACCGAAGCCGCGACCTCGTTCCAGCAGGCGGCACAGAACTACTACGACAACCCGACCGCATTGACCCGGCGACACCTCCAGCAATGGCAGATCAGGATCGCCAACCTCGACCACCTCGATCCCGCCGGGGGCCTGGACCCGTGGGATTCGTAGTCCGGCAGCCGGTCGGCGCCGTCCAACGCAGGGTGGTAGCCGATAGGCGGTACATACCCGCGATACCGCTTACCTGAGGTTTACGCCCAGCGTCGCGCCGCGAAACTGGGCGGCAGCGAGGTGATCTGGACATCCTTCCCGCGGCTGGGCGCTTCCACGCATTTGCCGTCGCCGATGTACATCATCACATGCCCCATCTTCCCGTTCTTGTAGCTGCTTTCCGGGAAGATCAGGTCGCCGGGCTGGATATCGCTGTTCGCTACTTTGGGTAGTGATCTGAACTGATCGTCGGCAACCCGGGGGATATTGACGCCGGCCTTCTTCGCCGAGTACTGCATCAGGCCCGAACAATCGAAGCTGTTCGGCCCCTCGGCTCCCCAGACGTAGGGATCGCCGACCTGGTTGAGCGCAGTCTTGACCGCGTGTTGCGCACGCGCAGATCCACCCTCGACCTGGTATCCGCTGGCGGTGGAGCCGGAAGCGAATTTCACTCCGCCCGGCAGCTCCTTGCCCAGGATGTTGTACAGGTACTGATTGGTCAGCTGGTTGATCGCCGACGCGGTGTCACCGGCATTGGCCGACCCACCCGAGACGATCTTGTGCGCCGTCTTCAGGGCTGCCGTCAGGATCTGGCGAACCTTCTGCTGGCCTTCCTTCGTATACGCCATCGGCCCGAGCTCGGCCAGCGCCTCGTTGACCTGCTGGATCAGCGATCGCACCGCCTTCTTGTCGATCTTGTTCGATCCGGCGACACCGGTGATATAGGTCGCGAGCTGCTTGTCCAGGTTGTTGAAGGCGGTAGCCGCGTTCTGCTGGAACATCCGCTTGGCCTTGATCATCGCCGCGCCGTCACCGCTGCCGCCCGGCGACCCCGATCCACCCAGTTCCTCGCGCAGCTTCTTGACCTCGGGA
The DNA here is from genome assembly GCF_050936135.1 of Nocardia sp. CA-290969. Taxonomy (NCBI): domain Bacteria; kingdom Bacillati; phylum Actinomycetota; class Actinomycetes; order Mycobacteriales; family Nocardiaceae; genus Nocardia; species Nocardia sp. CA-290969. The sequence continues at coordinate 5,233,449 of NZ_JBNJNJ010000001.1, forward strand.
TCGGTGGGCTCACCCTCCCCGTACATCGCCTCGAGGACCTTCAGCACTTTCATCGCGCGCTGCGCCTCCGGTGACATGGACGATCCGTCGGTATCCGCCGCCGGCGTGGCGCCACCTCCGGCGCCGCCGCCCATCAGCCCGGACAGTGCCGAACCGATCATCGGCAGCAATGCCGTACCGGCCATCATCGCCATGGGCGCCAGTTGTCCCAGCAGTTCCGGATCAACCAGCGGTTCGGGTTCCCGCTCCTCCGCTGCGGATTCCGCGGGAGGTGCCGGCTGCGCCGCCGGTGGCGCCGGCGCGGCCGGAGTCGCGGCCGCCGGCGCGGCAGCCGCCGGTGCAGGTGCGGCGAGCGGGAAGACCGGGAGTCCGGGGAGCGCGATATTCGGCGGTGGCGGGGCGATCCCCGGCGCAGGCGCGGACTGCGCTACCGGCGTCGCCGCGGTATTCGATGCCGCCGGGCCGGGCGCCGGTGTCGCCGGTGCGCCGGGAGCGGACCCGTTACCGCCGCCGGCGCCCCAGCGCCGGCGCTCCACGGCGTTCGACGACGATCCGCTGTCGGCGGCACCTTCGCCTTCGAGATCGCCGTCGATTTCAACGTCCACCGTGTACGGCCCGATTTCCGCGCTGGTCATGACACCCCCCCCAGTACCCGCTTGACCTGTACCCGGGCATTGCCGGGAATTCTCGAACGGATGAATTTCCCCTCGTCCACGGTCACCAGTTCGGCCGGGCCGAGCGCGATACCGACCCGCGTCGCGGCGTTGTCGCGGTAATCCCAGAACACCAGGTCTCCCGGGGAGGTGGCGCCGGGATCGACGATCTGCCCGCAGTACGCTTGTTCGCGCACGGTTTCCGGCAGCACCACCGGCTCGCCGCCCACGGGATCACCGCAGTTCTCGGCTGCCGCCGCACGAGGGGCACGGCCCGGCACACACCGGCCGGCCACCGCGCCGGCCGAGGCGCTGTAGACGACATCGCGGACGTATTCCGCCATCTGCGCGGTACCGCCGGCCTCGGGGTACCGCAGCGCGAGGTCCGCGGCGCAGGCCGCGGCCCGCATCGCGGAGACGCATTCCCGGTCCCGTGCGGCGATATCCGGGTCGTCGGGATCGAGTGTCAGCGACGCGTACGGGATACTGCTCGGCCGCGGCGAAGGCGAAACAGTCGCGCTGCTCGCCGCAGTGGTGGTAGCCGGGGCCGTCGTGCCGGTAGCCGGTCCGAGTGCGATATCGCATTGCCGCCCGAAATCGACCTTGGCCATCGTGGACAGCTCGCCCAGCGGCGCAACCACCCCCATCAGCAGACCTCCGCCACCGCAGCAGCACGACAGCAGGATGGTCAGCAGCACGATCAGCCGTTGGGTCGACACAGCCGGAATCGTTCCACTCGCCGCCACCGCACCGCGTTCATCGCACCGCCTCCGGTTCCTTGCGGTCGGCCCGCCCGGCGACACTCGGGGTGCTGGTGATGGCCGCCGCCCGGTCCGCGCGCGCGGGTCCGAGTACCTTGCCACGCCCGATCCGGCTCAGTGCGTCCCGCATGAACATTTCCCCGCGCCGTTCCTCCGGCACCTGCCGGCCGGCACCGATCGGCGGCGAGGTCTCTTCCCGCAGGGCCTGCAGCAGGAACGGCGCCTCCTCCAGATCGACACCGAGCCATTCCAGGCTGTTACGGGCCAGGGTTTCGTCGCGCTGCCGGAAGACGAAACGATTGGGGATGAGGTTGTGTGCCGCGCCCTGGAAGTCGGTGGCCGGATCGTGCGACGCCAATCCGATGGCGGCCAGATGCTTACGACCGTCGCGGCTGAAGTCCGAGGTCACCGCGGCGCCGACTTGGGTCTGGGTGAAGTGGTGCGCCTCGTCACCGACCAGCAGCCCGAAACGCCCGTTGTCGGAGAGGAAGGCCTCCCGCGCCGTCACACCGACCAGCTCGTACAGTGCGGTACCCAGACGCTTGGTCAGCGGCAGCCGGTTGTACAGGTGCGGTGTGGTGAGTTCTTCGGCACTGGGGAGCGCGAGTTTGTGGCTGCGCACCACGGTCGCGGCGGCGTCCAGCCGGATCGGCTTCAGGCTCGGGTCGAACAACACCGGCACCCGCTCGACGATGGTGCCCAGCCGGGCCGCGAGATCCGCGTATTCCTCGAGTGTCCCGGGTTCGTCCCGCAGCCGGCACACCACCCGGTACAGGTCCAGCAGGCTGGTGATCCGGTATTCGGCGATCCCTTTGGGCGAGAGCAGATTGCTGATCACGGCGCCGGTACCGGAGGTCGGGGAGAGATCGAGCAGGGGCAGGATGGAATCCAGCGCCCGCTCGCCCGCCACCCGCGGATCGAAAAGCCGCAGCGGGTCGAGCGATACCGACGGATCGGCCAGATCGATCACCACCGCATCGTCGATCGCGGCGGCGAAATGCTCCCACTCCCCCACCTGGCTTCGGTCGATCGCCAGGAACTGCCCGCCCATATCGTGGACGAGCACCGCCATGAGCTTGAGGAAATACGATTTACCCGAACCGAGTTCGCCCGTCACCGCGAAGGAAGCCGAGAGGTCGTGCAGTGCGGCTTCCATGATCCCGAAGTGGATCGGCTCGAAGTGGCCGGACAGCAGGTTGATTCCGATCACCGGCCCGCTGTCGTCACCGATCTGGCTGGTGGTGAACGGGACGAATCCCGCCCACATATCCGACGGCACGATATGGGCGAAATCGTCGAAAGCCCGCCGCGGCGGACTCCCCGGCACCAGCAGCGACCACAGATCCACCTGCGCGCCGACCGGTGCGGCCATCTCCACCTGGAAACGTTTGTAGCGGCGGCGCAAGGTGTTCACCGCGTCCATGGTCTCGTCACGGGAGGGCCCGCCCACCGCGATCACAGTGGTGAAGGAGACCTCCGATTCCCCGCCGTTGACCTCGAAATGCTGGTTGTATTCACCCAGCATCTGCGCCTTGGACATCAAGGTGTTCTGCGCGAACGAGACCTCCTGATCGCGCTGATCCATCTGCTCGCCCAGGCGCCGTAGATTCACCTCGTTGCTTTTCAGGACCTGATCCGCCGGACGGGTCGAGATCCGCATCCCCCAGTCGACGGTGACGGCACCGAGACCGTCGATCACATTGAGGAACTCACTGCCCCCGGGGAACAGCATGCCCGCGTACGGGAACGAGCGCGGCGTGAGCATCGCCTGATAGGAGGGCCGGTATCCGGTATCCGGCTGCACCACCTTGATCACCGGGACGAACGAGGGGCGTAGCCGCCGCCCGGAATCCGCCCGCGCACCCTCGTCCAGTGCGGCGGATTTGAACACCGCCGCCGTCGCGTCGTCGAGTGCGCCCGCCCGGGTCGGCGCGACCGGATCACCCACGGCGCCGCGCGCCAGATAGTGCTCCCACAACCACTGGAACATCGCGGCGGGCACCGGAACCGGGTCGAAATCACCGCCGATCCGGGACAGGATCTCGTTGGCCTCTTCTTCGTAGGCGTCCAGTTCGGCGCGCGAAATGGCAGTGGCGTCGATGGTGGTGGTGCTGCCCCGCCACATCCGCGACAACGCGGAGATCCCTCCGGTATTCGCCGTGCCCACCGGTATCGACAGGAGGAAGATGCGGGTCTGCGGGGCGATGGACCGCACCCGCTCGTAGGAGGCGAACACTTCGTCGGCGTAGTCGTCGCATTCGTCCAGATCCACACCCTCGACCATCTTGCTCAGCACATCGATCGTGTTCTGCCGGGCCTGGATACCCAGCAGGAGCGACCCGTTCGGCAAATTGTTGATCAGGTTGTGGTGCGCCATTTTGACGTCGAATTTATCGCTCGCCCGGCGCAGGCCGTAGCCGAGCGGCGTGATGAAGTACGTGGCCGTGACCAGCCCCGAATGGGTGAACTGCAGATGGCCGCGAATCGCGGCGGTGGGCTGGAGATCCCGGTTGAAGCCCATCAGCGTGCCTCCCCGCTCGTCGACCGCCCCCCGTTACCACTGATCATCGCCCGCCAGTTCGATGCCGCCGCGGTGGGTTCCACATCCACCGGGCGCAGGAACCGGCTGGTACCCAGGAGATCCATCAGCTGCCCGCCGCGGGCGGCCGTCAGGGGTCGCCGGTTCTTTCCGGCCGGCGGCCGCGGCGGCGTGTGCGGCAGTATCGCCACCACCGTTTCCTCGACGAACATGGTGATCCGCGCGGACTCCGGGGTCACCGGCATTCCGGAGGCCAGTACCGGCTTCGGATAGCAGATCAGCCGGCCGAACCAGAACACCCGGGAGAACAGCCGCACCCCCGTATACGGGATGAGGCCCAGCGCGAAACCGAGCACCGCGGTCACAGCCAGGCCGGCCAGGAAGGTGATCGCCGGGTTCATCGGAAGAGTCATGGCACCGGCACCCGTGATGATCAACCCGATGGCGACCCCCGCCACCTGCGGCAGGGTGTAGGGCCCGAACGGCAGTTTCTGCCCGTTCTGGGCCTTGCCGATAACGGTGGGAACACGTTTGACCGGCGTGAAGACCTTGACCACCTGCGGCGTCACCGATAACCGCCTCCGACGGGATGATCCGGCACGATCATATTCGCGTCCGCGCGGGCGAAGTTCACCAGTGTGGGCAGCATCCAGAACAACACAGCGGCCAGGATCGCCGAACCCGCGACACCGAGGATTTTCGCCGGGGACAGTTTGGATTTCGCGGCCTCGGAGATCAGCACCGCCATCGAGACGATCGTGATGAGGATCAGGCCCGCCCAGCGGACGAAAACCAGGATGCCGTAGAGGATATTGCTGAGATTGCTCATGGTGGTCGCCTCGTATCAGTTCTGGGTGGCCGGGGGGATCTCCACGGTGGTGGTCGGGACTCCCGTGGTCGCGCCGGTGGACGGGCCGGTGTTCTCGCCCTGCGGTACGACGAGTGTCAGCGGTTGCTTCAGCGCCGGCAGTGTTTCGATCGCTCGCACCTGCCACTGCCCCTCACCGCGGACCATGGTCAGCGGATAGGCCAGGGCCGGAGCGGTGCCGGACGCCCCTTTCGGGGTTACGGTGGCCAGCACCTGGGCGCTTTTCCCGGCGGTTCCACAGGCCGTGTCCTCGGCGGTGATCGCCACGGTGCTGAGTTCGGTGAACGGCGCGGGCCGTAGTGCCGAAATACCGGAATCCACCGCGACATAGCGCGCCACATCACCCGCGCCGGTCAGATAGGCGGTCAGGAAACCGGTCGCGACCTGCGCGAACGGCGTCTCCTCACCACACGGCGACGAGTATGCCTGCGCGAGATCGGAGCCGACCGCGGGCGGTTCGACCACTGCGGGCAGGGTCAGCGCCCGCAGGCTGCCCTCGGCGACCGAAACCGGCACCCGGTAGTACCGGCGGGCCGCATCCGGCCCGCCTTTGCCGATATGTACCGAAACCGTCACCGACCAGACCTCGACCGTTCCGGCGGACAATGTGCGCGATACGTACACCACGATCGGGTCGTTCACCTGTGCCCCGACCTTCGGCAGCGAGATCCGCTGGGTACCGTCGACGAAGCGCGCCAGCGCATCCTGATCCGCCGCACCGGCACTCAGATAGGCGACCACGAAATCCTGCGCGAACGCACCGGCCAGGCTCGCGTGCCCGGTGACGGCGACCATCTCGTCGTCGCCCGGCGGCGCGGGATCGGGGGCGAAGAAGCTGTAGACGGCGTGACCTCCGCCGAGCACGGCGAGCACGGCCAGGACCACGACGACGATATTGTCGCGACGACGGCGCGCGGCCATCTGGCGAAGCAGCGCCTCGCCCGAATCCGCGCGTCCAACCGCCCCAGTCCTCACTCTCGGAATGGTAGAGAGCGCCCTGCCCACCGGCGGATCACCACTTCCCACACATGGGGACCTCAGAGACTCCGGCCTCAGGACATCGAGCTGTGCCGCAACCGGCCGGCCAGCCGGAACCGCAGCTGGTCGTCGTAGCCGATCGGGCTCTCCGCGTTGGCCAGATCGGACAGATCCGGCTCCACCATGGGAGTATCGTCGGCCGCCCGAACCAATTGGGCGATAGCCAGTTCACGGTTGGAGAAGCCCGGGTAGGGGTACAGCAGCAGCGAGGTCGGGGTGTAGCCGCCGTTGTAGTTCAGCGCCCGCACCGTGACACCGGCACTGTCACCGCCGCTGACCCGGGAACCGATCTCCACCAGCCGGACCCGGTCCTCGGGATGGAATACGTCGACCGGCCGGAAGAGGTAGTCCCAGCGGACCCACGGCGCCGGATCGGTGAGCCAATGCGAAATGCTGGTGTGTCCCAACTGGACCACCGCGAGATGATTACCCGCCCGGCGGTGCGCCTCGCGCAGGCCGACGCTTTCCAGGGTCGGCCAGATGGCCGGATTGTTCTCGGAGGTGATGTCCTCGATCAGCCACCAGGCGCCGCGGGTGCGAGCGTCGTCGCGGGCCCGCACCGTGATCCGCCAGCGGGTTGCCCGTCCGGCCGAACGCAGCACCGAAACCTCGAACTGCAGTTTGTCTCCGCCTTCCGGGCGGTAGAGCAGATCGAGCACTTCGGCGTGCCGGTCGAATGCCGATACCCGATGGAAGAATTCGGCGATCGACATCCGGGGTACGTATTCTTCCGGCGCGATTCCCGAGAGCGCGGTGATCCCGCTCGGCTGGGCGAGTGTCTGGCTGTCCAGGTCCCAGACGGCGCCCACAGCGACGGGTAGCGGCGGGACCTCGGCCTCGGCCGGTCCCGCCCACCACCGCACCGCATGCACTTCGCCGCCCGGCCCGAACACCGGCCGGACCATCAGGCGGTGCGGTCCGGACCGGGTGGAGAAGGTGCGGTCCAGCTCGACCGCGCCCTCGATCGAGGTGCGCAGGGCTTCCGTGATGTCGCGGGTGGTCAATCCGTCGTAGAGCGCCGGCGTCCGGGCCAGCTGCCGTTGCAGTACCCGCCGCCAGTCGGCGAAGTCCCGTGCGGTGTCCCCGACCGACGCGACCGAGAACCCTTCCGGCGCCAAAGTTTCGACCGTCACCCAGGGGATCACTGCGCCCTCTCATCGCGTGCGTCCAACCGTTGCGCGGTGTGTATCTCTATCGAGACAACGGCCGCAGAAGATAATGTACCGTTGCTCAGCGGTACGTTCAACAGTGGACTCACGGCGAACCTGAGATACCCCCGCGCGGCGGCCGGGGAGCGGCGTCGGAAACGCCTCGCCCGGGCACGCAGGGCCGCACCGACACAGGGGTGGGAAACACGTGGCAACCCGGCGGCTTCGCCGCTCGGCCAACGGCACGCACGGAAAACTGCACCGCCGAGCGGCGTGCCACGACAGCAACGGTCGCGATCACTGATACCCGGCAATTCATCGGACGAACTTTACCCCGGGTGAACCCCGCAGGCCACGGCTGGTGCGAAACCGGCTGCGGGAGGGTGTCGTTCAGTTGGCGACGGTGCGCCGGCGGCGCATTATTCGCTCTGCGAGGTCAATGCGATCACACCCGCTCCCGCCAGCAGACCCAGGTCCGCCAGCTCAGAGGGAACCGCCCGCAATCCGGGCAGGAAGGGAAGCCGGGCATGCATCGCGACGGCGTTCTGCAACGGTTTCCACAGGACGGAGCCGGGACCGGCGATCGGACCGCCCAGGACCACCCGGTCGATATCCAGGAGCGCCGCCACCGAGGCGATGGCCCGCCCCAGCGCCGTCCCGGCCCGCTCCAGTGCGGCAACCGCCACCCGATCGCCGGCCTGCGCGTCCGCGGCCAGCGAGGCGATCGAATTACCGCCCCAGCCCTGTCGCTGCGCCCAGCTCGTCAGCGGCCGGGCGCCGACCACCGACTCCAGACAGCCGCGGCCGCCGCAGCTACAAGGATCGTCGTAACCGGGTATCAGCACATGCCCGACCTGACCGGCGTTTCCGGTGCGCCCCACCACGACGAAACCGCCCACCATCACACCGCCGACAATCGTGTCCCCGAGATGGATCGCCAGCGAGTCCATGACGTCCTGGGTCGCGCCGAAATGCCGTTCGGCCAGGGAAAGGCACACCCCGTCGAGGGCCAGCGCCACGGTAGCCGCGGGAAAGAGCTCCCGTACCGATTCCACCAGCGGGAAACCCGCCTCCCATTCCGGGATCTGCATCGGAGCCACCACCCCGGCGGCCATATCGAGGGGCCCGTTGGAGGCGATACCCACGGCATCGACCTCCCGGCCGGCGGCGATGTCCAGCAACAGTTCTCGCACTTTGTCCCAGGCGCCCTGCCCGGGGACGGGAATCTGCCGGACCTGGTCGGCGCCCACGTCGTCGGCGATCTCGATCGCGGCCAAGCGGGTCGGACCGATCTCCAACGCCAGGATTGTCATCTACGCACCACCAGAGCTAGATCCGCGTTTGCCCCCGCAGCATAATCAGACAGCGGCGGTTTCCGTCGGCCGGAGCGGGCGGCCCAGCACGATATGCCGTTTGGGCGCACCGGAAACCGAGCTTCCGTGCGTCGGGCGCGGGCCGTTGCGGATGATCCGCATCGGGCGTTTGTGATCGATCGGCACGGTCCGGTGCCGGTCCAGATCCTCGATGACATTGCCCGAGTTGTCGTAGGCGACGCCTGCCCAGATCATGGCTCGCGGGGAGTCGCCCCGCTCGATAAGGGTCTGCGCCAGTTTGGCGCACTGCTCGAAAAGCGGACAGCCATAGCAAGTACGTACTGCCGAATGCCATGCGTCCGGGGTTCCGGAATCCAGGTCCCAGCTGTCGGGGACCTCCGCGCAGGGCGGTCGCTGCACCGATTTCACCGGCGCGGAAAGGGTCGGCGCGGGAACCCGCGAATGATCCGTAGCCCGAGGTAGGACCACGTTCAACGACCGTACTCGTGTTGTGCTCATCACCGTCTCCGGAACTGCCGAGGGCACGCCGGGGGTACCGATACGTGTCCCGTTGGTCGGGCGGAACGTCAGGGCTGCTCAACAGTCCCCGGAAACCAGCTGATGTCAGCTGTATCACGACGGTAGAACACCGATGGGCTGCTAGGCAAGGTCTTGTGCCGTTGATTAACGGGACGTTGACACGCATTTCACATCTTTAAGCCGTCATTCAGCGGTTCGTTTGGTTATGGACCGTTTATCTACGGGCCCAAATATGGTTTCCTATAGGTATGCCTGCCGAATCCGAGTACACGATCGACGAGCTGGCGCGGGCCGCCGAGACCACCGTGCGCAGTGTCCGCGTGTACCACGAGCGCGGGCTGCTGCCCTCGCCCGAGGTCCGGGGCCGGATCGGCTACTACGGTTCCGACCACCTCAACCGGCTGCAGACCATCAGCCGGTTGCTGGGCCGCGGAATGAAACTCAACGGCATCCGGGAGCTGCTGGCCGCCTGGGACCGCGGCGACGGACTGGCCGATGTGCTGGGGGTCACCGATAATTCCGCCGAGCCGCCCGGGCGCCCGGCACCGGCCGGCCCACCGCCGTCCGAAGCGGACGAACCGGTTCACGAACTGCCCGAATACGTTCAGCAGGCGCTGGCGGCCAGCGACGATCCGTTCGACGTCTACCGGGTCACCAACCCGCGCTGCAGCGATCTTGCCACCCGGCTCACCGATGCGGGGCTCCCCGCGGCCGCGACCTTCCACCTGGTCGAACGCATGCGCGCGGAGTGCGACCGGATCGCCGATCGCTACGCCGCCGAGATCTTCTACGTCCTGGCCGGCCAGTCCTACGAACAGTCGGAACGAAACCCCAAGGACCGCACCAAACTGGAAACCGATCTGGCCATCGCGCGGCTGATCGTCACCCGCGCCGCCTCGGAACTGATCGACCAGGCCTTCGGCCGCCGGGCCGAACTCCCCACCCCCGATCCGCAGCCCGCGCGCCCGACCACCGCCCGGCAGCGCCCGGCACCGTCGGTGCAGCGGCCCGTGACCACGGCGCAACAGCGCCCGCTACCCCCGGTCTCGCCGCGGCAGCCGCCGAACGGCAAGCAGCCATCGCGCTCACGCAGTTGAGGAAGCCGGCCTCATGCCGGCGATATCGGTGCGCACTGTCGGGGTGACAGGATTTGAACCTGCGACCACCCGCTCCCAAAGCGGGTGCGCTACCAAGCTGCGCCACACCCCGTATCCCCCATACGGGGGCGGTAACCGGTCGGAGCGGGTGACGGGAATCGAACCCGCACCATCAGCTTGGAAGGCTGAGGTTCTACCATTGAACTACACCCGCATGCATACGGCACCCATGGGATCGCCACAATGCCGTGTGCATAGCGCACTGTACCGAATACCACTTTCCTTACGCCAATCAGCCCCGTCCCCGGTGCCGGTGAGTCGCCGGCGTGATGCCCCGGGCGCCCGGTGGCGGCTACGCGGCGTGGCCCGCGTTCGCCCTCCTCCGGGTCCGGAAAAAAATTCCGCGAAAGTGTGTAACACCGGCGAATCCCGTGCGATACGCCAGAGATTGCTGTTGTTCCGGGGTTGGAGAACCTGTTCTAGAACGCAGGTCTGCACGCCCCACCATCTTGCTACGATCTTCTTGCCGGACGGGGTATCTGGAAAGGGGGCGGTGGCGTGCACCCGACAAGGTGGACCATCCGCACAGCAGTACGACAGAACCGGGTCTGCCCGGTACCGAAGCCGCGGGTTCGCGGCGCGATTACCTCCGTCGCCGGTGATCGCAATGACAGCTGAGAACCGGCCGCCCATCCGGTCCACCGCCCGTGAATGGGCCCGCGCCGCCGGCGCCCAGCCCGATGCCGATATCACCGCGGCCGAGATCGAACCGGTGCTCGTCGAGATCCTCGAGCAGCTCCTGGAGCTGACGGTGTCCGATCCGTTCCCGATCCGAGCGGCCCGCCGGCTCGGTGCCCGGCTGTGCGCGGAGCCGCTGCACCAGGTCCGGATGCTCGCGTTGGTGACCCGCACCCTGCTGGGTTTCCCGGCCGGACCGCGCGGATCCCTCGAGGCCACCCAGTGGCCGCTGGTCGCCAGCCAGGCCATCGACAGCTATGCCCACGCACTACAGGAACTGGCGCTGGCGCAGCAGAAGAAGAATTTCTCCGACGAGGCCACGCAGCGGGTCCGCGAATTCGCCGCGCTACAGCAGCGACTGGAATACGAAGCCACCCACGACGCGCTGACCGGCCTGGCCAACCGCACCCTGCTGCGCCGGCGGGTCCGGAAGATGGCCGAACACCCGGAGCGCGGTATCGGCCTGCTGGTGGTGGATCTCGACCGGTTCAAACAGATCAACGACAACTACGGGCACGCGGTGGGCGACGAGGTACTGGTCGAATTGGCGCAGCGCCTACGGGAAGTGGCGCCGCCGGGTGCGGTGGTGTGCCGCTACGGCGGGGACGAGTTCGTGCTCGCCGCCGGTATGGCGGAGAACCGGGTCGGCGAACTGGCCGCCGATATCGTGCTCGCACTGAACGATTCGGTGTGGTCGTCGGCCGGGCGGGTGCAGGTATCGGCCAGTGTCGGCACCACCTATGCGCCGCCGGCGGATCGCAGCGAACTCGCCGAACTGCTGCGGCGCGCCGATCGGGCGATGTACTCGGCGAAAACCGCGGGCGGGCGCCGGTACGTCGGCGCCGAGGCCGGCGATACCGCCGTCGCGGGCTGAGCGATCACGGCCGCGGCAGAGCCATCGGTGCGCTGAGCGATCGGGCGCGGCCGAGCGGTCTGTACGGCCACACGATCTCGTCCGGCCGGGCAGCGATCCACCGCCGCCCGGCAATCGGCCCGGCGGCGGGTCACTGCGGCTGGCATTGCGCACACCAGAAAAGGTTGCGGCCTTCCAGGACGCTGTGCCGAACCGAGTCGTTGCAGCAGCGGCACGCTTCACCGGCTCGGCGGTAGACATAGGTGCGGGGCCGATCAGGCGCGTAGGAGGGCGCGCCGTGATCGTGTTCGGGCCGCACCACGTGCATTTTCCCGCGGCGCACCCCCACCTTCATCAGCTCGACCAGATCGGTCCACAGCGCCGACCATTCCGCGGCGGTGATCCGGTTACCCGGCCGGGCCGGTGAAATACCGTGCCGGAAGAGCACTTCCGCGCGGTATACATTGCCGACCCCGGCGATCACGCTTTGATCCATCAGCAACGAGCCGATACCGCGCCGGGAGCGCCGGATCCGCTCCCACGCCCGGTCCGGGTCGGCGTCGGGGCGCAAGGGGTCGGGGCCGAGCCGGGCGACGAGCGCCGCCACCTCCGGCGGTGTCAGGATCTCGCAGGCGGCCGGGCCGCGTAGATCGGTCCCGAACCCGCAACCGTCACGACCCGGACCCCAGATCCGCATCCGCACCTGCCCCACCGGTTCCGGCATCGGCAACGCGGATTCGGTGAACGTCCCGTACAGGCCGAGGTGCACGTGGACGAACACCTCACCCTCGTACTCGTGCACCAGATGCTTACCCCACGCCTGCGACCGCACCAGGATCCGGCCGTCCACCCGTGCCGCGCCCGCCGCGAATTTGCCCTGCGGACTCGACACCCGCACCACCGCGCCGGCCAAGCGGCGCTCGTGCCGGCGGGCGAGCCGGTGCAGGGTATGTCCCTCCGGCACCCGGGTCAGTGCGCGGGCAGCGCGGGCGCTTCGCCGGTCTTCTCGTAGGCGGCGAGGATATCGATCCGCCGCTGGTGGCGCTCCTCGTCGGACCACGGGGTCGCGATGAAGGCGTCCACGATCGCGAGTGCCTCCTCCTGCGAATGCATCCGGCCACCGATACCGATCAGCTGGGCGTTGTTGTGTTCCCGTGCCAGCCGGGCGGTCTCGACGCTCCAGGCCAGCGCACACCGCGCCCCCGGTACCTTGTTGGCGGCGATCTGCTCGCCGTTGCCGCTGCCGCCGAACACCAGCCCGAGGCTGCCCGGATCGGCGACCGTGCGGCGCGCCGCCTCGATGCAGAAGGCGGGGTAGTCGTCCAGCGCGTCGTAGACCAGGGCGCCACAATCGACGACCTCGTGACCTGCCTTCTCCAGGTGGTCCTTGACGGCGTTCTTCAATTCGAAACCAGCGTGATCGGCACCCAGGTATACGCGCATGCCGCGATTGTGTCAGGCCCGGGCTCGGCCGGTGACGGCGGGCGTAGGACCACCGCACCGGCGCCGGGGGCGGCACCCGCACGCCAGGAGCAAATGCGGAGGTCCGCTTAGAGTCGGGGGTATGCAGCCGCACGACCCTCAGCAGCCGTCCGGATCCGGCCCCGCGTGGGCAGGGAATCCGCCGGAGCCCGGGCCCTACCCGTGGCTCACCGACCGTCCCGGCGTCCCGGGCGCCCTACCGGCCGGCTATCCCCCGCCGCCGGGGCCGGCGCACGAACCGCGCGGGCTGTCGCCGTTCGGGATGCCGGCACGGCACAGCTGGGAGATCCCGCTACTGGTCGTGGTGGTGCTGGTGACCGCGGTCGGCTACCTGCTGGCCTTCCTGCTGCTCGTCCTCGGTTCGACCAACCAGTACGTCCTGGTCCTCGTGGCGGCGCCGCTGCTGATCTGGTTCGGCCGCGGTATCAACTATTCGCGGCAGCGGGTCAACGGGGTGAAGATGTCACCGACCCAGTTCCCCGAGGGCTACCGGATGGTCCAGGAGGCCGCGGCCCGGTTCGGGATGGCGTCGGCACCCGACGCCTACGTGGTGCTGGGGAACGGGCGGATCAATGCCTTCGCCTCCGGCCACGGTTTCCGCCGGTACGTGGTGGTCTATAGCGATCTGTTCGAGGTCAGCGGCGCCGCCCGGGAACCCGATGCGCTGGCGTTCATCATCGGTCACGAGGTCGGGCATATCGCGGCCGGGCACACCTCCTATTGGCGGATGCTCGGTATGTTCCTGGTCCCGGTGCTGCCCGTCCTGGGTAATTCGCTGATCCGCGCACAGGAGTACACCGCCGACAACCACGGTTATTGCCACCGCCCGCAGGGCGCGGCGGCCGCGATGGGCACCCTGGCGGCCGGCAAATACCTGAACACCGTGGTGGGCTTCGACGAAATGGCCGACCGCGCGGCGCAGGAACGCGGCTTCTTCGTCTGGATCGTGAATGCCGTGTCGTCGCATCCGGTGCTCACGTGGCGGATGTGGGCCCTGCGCGATCGCAGCAGGCACGGTCCGCTGTTCTGGCGGCCCAACGCCGGGCCGCGACCGCTCGCCCCGCCGCCGGGAACCCCCGGCGGCGGCACGGTGACCATGTCGAAAACCCCGCATTGAGCCCGTGGTGGGCCGATTCCGGCCGAGCCGGGATCGGCCACCACGGCGGTCAGTCGAACTGCGGATTCTCGTCGCGCGTGCGCTTGAGTTCGAAGAAGTGCGGGTAGGCGGCCAGGGTCACCACGGCGTCCCAGAGCTTGCCGGCCTCCTCGCCGCGCGGAATCCGGGAGAGCACCGGGCCGAAGAACGCCACACCGTTGACGTGGATGGTGGGCGTGCCGACATCGGGCCCCACTTTGTCCATGCCCGCGTGATGGCTGACCCGCAGCGCCTCGTCGTAGTCGCCGCTGTCCACCGCCGCGGACAACTGCGCCGGCAATTCCAGCTCGGCGAGCGCGTCGGCGACGATCGCGGCGAAGGTGCCCGCGGTATCGCCCTCCTTCTCGAACTCGGCCCGGCGGTTGTGGAAGCGGGTACCCAGGGCCGTGTACAGCGGCGACAGGATCTCGTCGCCGTGCTGCTGCTGGGCCGCGATCGCGACCCGCACCGGGCCCCAGGCGTACTTCATCAGGTCTTGGTATTCCGGCGGCAGATCCCGTCCCTCGTTCAGTACCGCCAGGCTCATCACATGGAACCGGGTCTCGATATCGCGCACCTTCGCGACCTCGAGGATCCAGCGCGAAGTGATCCAGCACCACGGGCACAGCGGGTCGAACCAGAATTCGGCGAGGTTCTTCTTTTCGGCCGGTTCGGACACGTCGGGTTCCTCTCCCTAGGTTGTCGACGGGCGCTGCGCCGCCTCACATCGAGCAACCCCGGCCGCGGTGTTTTCGTTCCCGATCCGGCCGGGCGGGGTCAGTAGGCTGGCGGCGGAGCTTCGGATCGTCGCTGGAACACCGCACGACAAGGGAGTGGTATCCATGACATCTGCACAGCATTTCGTGATCACCGGCGCCGGACTGGCCGGCGCGAAACTGGCACAGGAGTTGCGTGCCAACGATTTCGACGGGCATATCACGCTGATCGGCGCCGAGGAACGGCTGCCCTACGAACGCCCGCCGCTGTCCAAGGAGTACCTGGCCGGCAAGAAAACCCTGGATGAATTCACCGTGGCCGATGCCGCGTGGTACCGCGACCACAATGTGGAGTTGCTGCTCGGCACCGAGGTCACCGCCATCGACCGGGGTGCGCGGACGGTCGCCCTGCCGGACGGCTCGACCCTGCCCTACGACAAACTCGCCCTGGCCACCGGTGCCGCGCCGCGGTCGCTACCGGTCCCGGGCGGGGACGCCCCGGGCGTCTACACGTTGCGCACCCTCGAGGACTCCGACGCGCTGATCGAGTTGTTCGGCACCGCGAAACAGCTGCTGGTGATCGGCGCGGGCTGGATAGGGCTCGAGGTCACCGCGGCGGCCCGCGCGGTGGGGGTGGCGGTCACGGTGCTCGAGGCGGCTCCCGCGCCGCTACTGGGCGCGCTCGGCCCGGAAATGGGTGCGGTATTCGCCGACCTGCACCGGGAGCACGGGGTCGAGTTCCGGTTCGGCACCCAGATCGAGCGGATCACCGTATCCGGCGGCCGGGCACGCGGCGCGCAGCTTACGGACGGAACCGCGGTCGCGGCGGACGCGGTCCTGGTCGCGGTGGGCGCACGACCCCGGCTCGAACTCGCCGAAGCGGCCGGACTGCTCACCGGCACCGGGGTGCTTGTCGATGCGGGACTCACCAGCAGCGACCCGAATATCGTCGCGCTCGGCGATATCGCCGAACAGCTTCATCCCGTCCTGGAACGCCGGATCCGGGTGGAGCACTGGGCCAACGCCCTGAATCAACCCGCCGTGGCCGCCCGGACCATGCTCGGTAAGGCCGCCGCCTACGACCGCCTCCCCTACTTCTTCACCGACCAGTACGACCTGGGCATGGAGTACACCGGTTTCGCCGCCCCCGGCGAATACGAGCGGGTCGTCGTCCGCGGTGACCTCGCCGGCCGCGAATTCGTCGCGTTCTGGCTGGACGACCGGCACCGGGTGCTGGCTGGGATGAACGTGAACGTATGGGACGTGGGTGACCGGATCAAAGAGTTGATCCTGTCGGGCGACCCGGTCGACCCGGACCGGCTGGCCGATACCGCTGTCCCGCTCTGAGGACGGGCCCCGCCGGCCGCGCATTCACCAGGTGCGGCCGGTGATCAGCTGGTAGGCCTCGATGTACTTGTTCCGGGTGGCGGCGACGATATCGGCCGGGATCTCCGGGCCGGGGGGTTCCTTGTCCCAGCCGGTGGAAGTGGCCCAATCGCGGACGAACTGTTTGTCGAAGGAACGCTGCGGCCGGCCGGGCTCCCATTCCGCGGCCGGCCAGAAACGGGACGAATCGGAGGTCAGCAGTTCGTCGCCGAGGGTGAGCACATCACCGTCCCAGCCGAATTCGACCTTGGTGTCGGCGATGATGACGCCCCGTTCGGCGGCATGCGCCGCGCCGCGGGTGTAGAGGTCGAGGGTGCGCTCGCGCAAGCGCTCGGCGATCTCCCGCCCCTCCTGCTCGATCACCTGGTCGAATGTCATGGGCTCGTCGTGCCCGGTGTCGGACACTTTCGTGGTCGGCGTGAAGATCGGCTCGGGCAGCCGGTCCCCTTCCCGCAGCCCGGCGGGCAGCGCCACCCCGCACACCGACCCGCTGCGCTGATATTCCTTCCACCCCGACCCCACCAGGTACCCGCGGGCCACACACTCCACCAGCACCATCTTCAACGGTTTCACCCGGACCGCCCGTCCGGCGAATTCGGCCGGCACATCGGTGGTGGACAGCACGTGGTTCGGGATATCGGCGAAGAATTCGAACCACCAGTTGGACAGCTGCGTCAGCAATGCGCCCTTGTCCGGGATCGGGGTGGGCAGCGAGACGTCGTAGACCGAGACCCGGTCGGAGGCGACCAGCAGCAGGGTGTCGCCGTCGGTGTACAGGTCGCGCACCTTTCCGGCGTGCACATGCTTCACGTTGCGGCTCCGATCCTGGTCGAGTGGTGTGCGGACAACTCCCGCGCGGGCAACCTTACCCACGTGGCATTGTGGACAAGGCCCGTGCCCGTACCTCTGTGCCCCCACACTCTGTGTCAACGAAGGAGCCCGATGTCCGCACCGAACCTCACCCGCGAACAGGCGATCGAACGCGCCGGCGTCGTCTCGGTCGAGAACTACCGCATCGACCTCGATCTGACGGACGGGGCGGGGAAGCCGGGCGAACACACCTTTTTCTCGCGCAGTACGGTCACCTTCACCGCGAAACCGGGTTCGCAGACCTTCATCGATATCGTCGCCCGTGGTGTCCGTTCGGCAACTCTCAACGGCAAACCCCTCGATATCGCCGGCTACGACGAGTCCACCGGAATCACCCTGCCCGATCTGGCCGAACGCAACGAACTCGTGGTGGAGGCCGACTGCGAGTACTCGCACACCGGCGAGGGCCTGCACCGGTTCGTCGATCCCGCCGACGACGCGGTCTACCTGTACTCCCAGTTCGAGACCGCCGACGCCAAACGGATGTTCGCCTGCTTCGACCAGCCCGATCTCAAGGCCACCTTCGATATCGAGGTCACCGCACCGGCCGACTGGAAGGTCATCTCCAACGGCGCCGGCAGTTCCGCGGGCGGCCGGCACCGCTTCGCCACCACGCCGCTCATGAGCACCTATCTGGTGGCGCTGATCGCCGGTCCGTACGCCGAATGGACCGATACCTACACCGACGATCACGGCAGTATTCCGCTCGGTATCTACTGCCGCGCCTCGCTCGCCGAGTTCATGGACGCCGACCGGCTGTTCACCGAGACCAAACAGGGTTTCGGCTTCTATCACAAGAACTTCGGCGTTCCCTACGCTTTCGGCAAGTACGACCAGCTCTTCGTCCCGGAGTTCAACGCCGGTGCGATGGAGAACGCCGGCGCGGTGACCTTCCTGGAGGATTACGTCTTCCGGTCCAAGGTCACCCGGGCCTCCTACGAGCGGCGCGCGGAAACCGTACTGCACGAGATGGCGCATATGTGGTTCGGCGATCTGGTCACCATGAAGTGGTGGGACGATCTGTGGCTGAACGAATCGTTCGCGACCTTCGCCTCCGTACTGTGCCAGGCCGAGGCCACCGAATACACCAGCGCCTGGACCACCTTCGCCAACGTCGAGAAATCCTGGGCCTACCGGCAGGATCAGCTGCCCTCCACCCATCCGATCGCCGCCGATATCCCCGATCTGGCCGCGGTCGAGGTCAACTTCGACGGCATCACCTACGCCAAGGGTGCCAGCGTGCTCAAACAGCTGGTGGCCTACGTCGGGCTCGAACCGTTCCTCGCCGGGCTGCGCGCGTACTTCGCCGAGCACGCCTACGGCAACGCCACCTTCGACGACCTGCTGGCGGCCCTGGAGAAATCCTCCGGCCGGGATCTGTCCGGCTGGGGCGCCCAGTGGCTCAAGACCACCGGCCTCAATATCCTGCGGCCCGATTTCGAGGTCGGCGCCGACGGCACCTTCACCTCGTTCAGCGTGATCCAGGAGGGCGCGGCGCCGGGCGCCGGTGAGCAGCGTGTGCACCGGCTGGCCATCGGCGTCTACGACGAGCAAGAAGGCAAGCTCGTCCGCACGAAACGGGTGGAACTCGACCTCGCGGCCGCCGAGCGCACCGAGGTTCCCGAACTCGTCGGCGTTCCGCGCGGCAAATTCGTGCTGATCAACGACGACGACCTCACCTACTGCTCGGTCCGCCTGGACCCCGATTCGCTCGACGTCCTGATCAACCACATCGCCGATATCGCCGAACCGCTGCCGCGCACCCTGGCCTGGTCGGCGGCCTGGGAGATGACCCGGCAGGCCGAGTTCCGGGCCCGCGATTTCGTGGCGCTGGTGCAGCGCGGCATCGGTGCGGAAACCGAGATCGGCGTGGTGCAGCGGCTGCTCATGCAGGCCAATACGGCCCTGCGCAGCTACGCCGACCCCGAATGGGCCGACACCACCGGCTGGCAGGACTATGCGAACCGCCTACTGGAACTGGCCCGCGAAGCCGAAGCCGGGTCGGACCACCAGCTGGCGTTCGTCAACGCCCTGACCGGCGCGAAACTGTCCCCGTGGCATACCGAGGTGCTGCGCGAACTGCTCGACGGCGACCCCGCCGGGGTCGGCCTGCCCGGGCTCACCGTGGACACCGACCTGCGCTGGCGGCTGCTCACCGCACTCGCCGCCGCCGGCGAGGTCGATGCGGACAGCCCCGACACCACACCCGCCATCGACGCCGAGTTGCGCAACGACGAAACCGCGGCCGGGCGCCGGCAGGCCGCCACCGCGTCCACGGCCCGCCCGATCGCCGAGGTCAAGGAATCGGCCTGGGCGATGGTGCTGGAAGACGATTCGGTGCCCAACATCACGGCGCGGTCGATCGTCAACGGCTTCGCCCCGGCCGGGCAGGAGGCCCTGTTGCGGCCCTTCGTGGAGCGGTACTTCGCGGAGATCCCCGCGGTGTGGGAACGCCGGTCCAGCGAGGTCGCGCAAACGGTCGTGATCGGGCTGTACCCGGCCTGGGATATCAGCGAAGAGGCCGTCGCCCGAGCCGACGAATTCCTCGCCGCCGATCATCCGCCCGCCCTGCGGCGGCTGGTCGTCGAGGGTAAAGCGGGTATCGAGCGCTCGCTGCGCGCCCGCGCCTTCGATATCTCCTGAGCAAAACGACGAACGGGGCGTCCACCGGCTGGTGGACGCCCCGTTCTCGTCGGTAGCGAGCGCTCCCGGAACGCCGCCCGCGGGCGGCGTGGATATCAGCGGCCGATCGCCGCCGCCATCACCCGGATCGCCGAGATCAGCCCGTCGATCAGCTCACCCTGCCGCAGCGAGCTCAGCGCGGCGGTGACCCCGAGCTGGCACACCCGGTCGTTGGCGCGATCGGCCACCTCCCGGCCGGAGCGGACCTCGACGGAGTGGTCGTTCGGGGAAACGGCGATGAGCACCGAACGCGCCGCCTCCGGAGTGGTGGGGAACAGTGCGTCCACCGCGGCACCGGCATCGGGGCCCAGGTCACCGATATAGACGTTGAACCGCACCTTGGTGGCACGGGTCGCCTCGGTGAGCACATTGTCCATGGCCAGCCGCTCGTTGTTGTCGAACGGCGCCTCTTTGAACACGTCACCGGCCTCGTGCACCCCGGAAACCCGGCCGCTGCTGGTGATCGCGTATCCGTGCGGCAGTTCGGACTCGACCACCGCGGGCCATTTAGTACTTGCCACTTGCCCGGCCTCCGATCAGCGCTTCCTTGGGGGATTCGAGGGCGTCGAACGCCACATGCGAACCATGCGGCGACTCACCGGCATCGTAGGAATGACCGTGCCCGGTGACCTCGTCGGTAGCACTCCACAGCACCGGCGCGGAGGTCCACTTCTTGCTCATATCGAAGTGAACCGGCTTCTCACCGGGCAGCGGCTTACCGAGATACGACAAACCAGCGATTATGAGGTAGATCCCCAGCGGGATACCGGCGAAAACCGCCACTGTCTCGAGAATGCTCACACGACAAAGGTAGACGATCCTTTGTAGTAGATGGTGCACCGGTGCTGTGTTCATCTGCGCCGCCTCCGGCGGCGCGGGGTTCGGCCTCCTGGGTCCCTGCTGTCAGCGCTCGACACTCGCGGCTGCGCCGCATCGCATCGAGCGCTGACAGCAGGGACGGGCCGAACCCTCTCAGGGCCTCGTAAGACTCGGCGCCGCCGTGGTTGCGTTCGGGACGGTTTGCAGGCCCGTAGAGTTTCTCGCTGGGGTCAGCGCCGACGCCGGTTACGGTTTTACCGGCGGGCCGGCTTGTCACCAAGTGGTGTTCATCAGGGAGTTCGCGGCCATTTCCAGGTAGTCCAGCAGCTGGCGGCGGTGGGCGTCGTCGAGGACTTCCGGTTCGATCTCGGCGACCGCGATCCGCATACAGCGCAGCCAGGCGTCGCGCTGGACGGGGCCGATCTCGAAGGGCATATGCCGCATACGCAGCCGGGGGTGGCCACGTTCGTCGGAGTAGGTGCGGGGGCCGCCCCAGTACTGCTCCAGGAACATGCGCAACCGGCGTTCGGCCGGCCCGAGATCCTGTTCCGGGTACATCGGCCGCAGCACCTCGTCGGCGGCGACCTCGCGGTAGAACGTGGCCACCAGCCGGTGGAAGGTCTTCTCCCCGCCGACGGCGTCGTAGAAGGAGATCGTGGCCTGTTCGCCGGCCGGATCGCCGGAAGCCGGAATACCCGAAGTCATGAACCCTCTCGTTTCGCTGGATGCGCCGTCCATTGTGCCCGCCGCGGCGTGGGTTCGCAGATTCGGCGGTACGCCCGTACCGTCGAGAGCGTGCCGAGGCGTTGACCTCGGGCGTCGCTTCAGCGACAGTTAACCAGCCATTGTGCAAAATAACCGTGCACCGAGGGGCCTTCCATGGTCAACTGGATCTTGTCTCCCGGCGAGATACCACATGATCTTGAAACGCAGAATTTGGGGTCGACATGAAGCAACGGACCGGCGCCCGATCACCGGAGGCGATACGCCACCGACAACTGAAGCCCGCCGACGTCCACGCTCGTGGGTCGGGGGCTCCTCCGCTGCAATTGCTGTCCGATCACGCGGTCAACCGGCACAACTCCGAGACCGCCACCGATACCGATTCTGTTCATTCCCGCGGCGAATCCGCCGCCAAACTCCACTCCCCGCCGTCGATCAGCTGGCTGAAACGCCGCGTTCTACTGCTCAACGCCACCTACGAGCCGCTCACCGCGCTCACCGCGCGCCGCGCGATCGTCCTCCTGGTCTGCGATAAGGCCGACGCGGTTCACCACGATCCCACCGGACCGGTCCTGCACTCCGCCGGCGCCACCGTCAGCATTCCCTCGGTCATTCGCCTGCGCACCTACGTGCGTGTCCCCTACCGCGCCCGGGTCCCGATGACTCGCGCCGCCCTCATGCAACGCGACCGCTACCGCTGCGGCTACTGCGGCGGCAAGGCCGAAACCATCGACCACGTGATCCCCCGCAGCCGGGGCGGCGAGCACAGCTGGGAGAACTGCGTCGCCAGCTGCGCCCCCTGTAACCACCGCAAAGCCGACAAACTGCTCAGCGAACTCGGCTGGACCCTGCGCGCACCCCTGATCTCCCCGAAAGGCCCGCACTGGCGCCTGCTGTCCACGGTCAACGAACTCGACCCGGTCTGGTTGCAGTACCTCGGCGAAGGCGCTGCCTGAGCTGTGTTTTTCGGCGCGCGTCCGGCGCGCGGGGTTTTGGCCCCCTTGGTCCGGCTGTCAGCGCCCGAGATCGGCTACGGCCGACTTCGAATGTGCCCTGAGACGACAGCCCTATTGGGGTGTCAATGACAGATTGCCGGTCCGGCGCCGGGCGACGGAACCGTAGCGGGCGTCGAGGCGCAGCCAGGTTCTGCTGGCGCGTACCCGGACCAGTTCACCGGGTGGGATCCGGGTCGATTCCGCCCGGTCACCGGAATGCGGGATGAAGTCCATGGAGGTGAGCGCGAACACCACGCGCATCGGGATCTGCACCTGTTCCTGCTCGGCCGAGACGGTGATGACCGTCTGGTCGAGCAGCGAGGCCGGCGGACCGTGGCCGGAGCCGTGCTCTTTCGCCAGGTCGGCACCGCGTTCGGCCAGCTCGACCAGGGTCCGGGCGGGCAGATCGTCGATATGCCCGAATCCGGTGGCCGGGGGCAGGGCACCACGCCAGGCGGAGTCCAGGGAATAGCCGAGGTCGATCGGCCCCGGTGAGCGCAGGGCGAACAATATCGTTTCGGCGCCCACCGTCACATCGTCGGCCACGAGTTCCGCGCCGATCGTGCGGGTGGCCAGCGCCTCGAACCCGGTGGCCACCCAGGCGGCAACCAAACCCTGCCCACGCCGCCGCAACCGCACCACCGTCGCGGGGTCCAGCCGCTGGGCCCGGGTGAGGAAGGTCGCCAGATTCTCGCGTTCCGCCGGGTCGGGCACGGAGAGAGTGCGCTGATCGGATATCACGAACGCACAGCCTCCGGACTCGGACTGTGCCGAATACTCGCGGCCGTGACGAACCGTCCCGGCCTGCTCACACGGGCATCCACTGGGCGAGGTACTCCCGTTCCGGCCCGGTGAGCCGGCGCAGGCGCTGGGTTTCGATATCGAAGGCGGCCAGCTGGGTGGTGGCGGTGACCGCGGCCGGCGAACCGGGCGCGGCCCCGGCTGCGCGTACCTCGTAGGCGACGGTGAAATCGACGGCACGCAACCGCTCGATCCACATCGCGATATCGAGCGGGGTGTCCTCGTGCCGGAGCTGGTCCCGGTATTTGACGTGCAGATCCGCCAGGACGCAGCCGTTGCGCAGCGCCACGGTCGGCCGGTCGTCTTCGAACAGCCACGGGATCCGGGCTTCCTCCAGCAGCGTCACCATACGGGCATGGTTGACATGCTGGAACACATCCATATCCGACCAGCGCACGTGTACGGACGTGTGGAAGCGGGGCGCCGGGGCGGCCGCCTCGGCATCCGCCACGTCGCCCGAAATTGCGTTTGTCACCGTGGTACCTCCGATTGGGCGCCCACCCCGCTCACCATGCTGCGCACCTGCCGCGCCGCAACCGACAATGTGGCGAGATCGTGGGTTCCGGATTCGAACAGCTCCGCCAGTGCCGCGCGGGCGCGGCCCAGCCGGGACTGGTTCTTGGACTCCCAGTATGCAATCTTCTCGTCCGCGCTCTCCTCCGGGTCGCCACCGGAGAGCACATCCAAGGTGAGCGAACGGAGCGAGCTGTACATATCGTCACGCAGCGCGAGCCGGGCCAGCGCGTGCCAGCGATCGCCGCGTTCCAGGTGGCTCACCGCCTCGAGCAGCCAGTCGATCTTGAGGTGTTCGTTCAGCGCGTAGTAGAGCGCACCCACCTCGTCGCCGGAACGATCGGTGATATCGGCGATATCCACGATATCGAGCAGGGGGAACAGATGCAGCAACCCGAAGACCTCGGTGGCCAGGTCGAGCGGCGCGCCGCGGGCGACCAGATCGGCGGCGTGATCGGTCAGCGTGCTGACATGGTGACCGCGCAACCAGCCCGGCACCTTCGGCGCCAGGTCCCGGATACCCACACAGTACCGGTTGATCTCCGCACCCACGGCGATGGGCTGGGGGCGGTTGGTGAGCAGCCACCGCGACGCCCTGTCCAGGGTGCGTTTGGTTTCCAGTTCGAGCTCATCGCGTACGCCGACACCGGCGTCGGCGGCGCGGATGCGTGCCCAGATATCGTGCAACCCGAAGATTTCGGTGACGGCGGCGAATGCCCGCACGGTATCGGTGGCGGTGGCGCCGATCTCCTCTTGCAGCCGGAACGTATAGGTGAGGCCACCGTAGTCCACCACCTCGTTGGCGATCATGGTGGTGACGATCTCCCGGCGCAGCCGGTGCTTCTTGATGGCCGTGGCGAACCGTTCCCGCAGCGGTGTCGGGAAGTAGTCGGGCAGGCGTGCCCCGAAATAGGCGCTGTCGGGCAGATCACCGGACAGCAGATCGGCTTTGAGCGCCAGTTTCACATGGGCCAGCAGATTGGCGAGTTCGGGTGAGGTGAGCCCCGATCCCTCCTCGAGCCGGCGTTTCAGCACGATATCGGCCGGCAGCGCTTCGAGGTCACGGTCCAGGCCCCGGCTGGTTTCCAGTTCCTCGATCAGGCGCCGGTGCACATTGAGCATGCGCGCGGATTCGGCCCGGGAGATCCCCATCAGATAGTTCTGCGAAACGTTGTCCCGCAGCACCAATTCGGCGACTTCGTCGGTCATTTCCGCGAGCAACGGATTGCGGTCGACGATATCCAGCTCACCGGCCGAAACCACACCGTCGAGCAGAACTTTGATGTTCACCTCGTGATCGGAGCAATCCACGCCGGCGGAATTGTCCAGCGCATCGGTGTTCATCTTCCCGCCGTTGCGGCAGAACTCGATCCGGCCCAGGGCCGTCACACCGAGATTTCCGCCCTCACCGATCACTCGCACGCGCATCTTGTTCGCATCGACCCGCACGCCGTCGTTCGATTTGTCGCCGGCATCGGCATTGGTCTCGGTACTGGCCTTGATATAGGTGCCGATACCGCCGTTCCACAGCAGATCCACCGGCGCGAGCAGAATGGCGCGGATCAAATCCGGCGGCGACAGCGAAACCACGTCGTCGGCCAAGCCGAGTGCGGCCCGTGCCTGCGCAGATATCGGAACCGCTTTCACCGTGCGGTCGTAGACGCCGCCACCCGCACTGATCAACGACCGATCGTAATCAGCCCAACTCGACCGCGCCAACCCGAACAACCGCGCCCGCTCCGCAAACGACGACCCCGCATCCGGATCCGGATCCAAAAAAATATGACGATGATCGAACGCCGCCACCAACCGAATATGCTCCGACAACAACATCCCGTTACCGAACACATCCCCACTCATATCCCCCACACCCACCACCGTGAAATCCTGCGACTGCGTATCCACCCCCAACTCCGCGAAATGCCGCTTCACACTCTCCCACGCCCCCCGCGCCGTAATCCCCATCGCCTTGTGGTCATACCCCGCCGAACCACCCGACGCAAACGCATCCCCCAACCAGAACCCATACCGCCCCGCCACATCATTGGCGATATCGGAAAACGTCGCCGTCCCCTTATCCGCAGCCACCACCAGATACGTATCATCACCATCCCGGCGCACCACCCGCTCCGGCGGCAATACCTGTCCCCCGGCAAGATCGACGTTATCGGTGATATCCAGCAGCCCCGAGATGAAAGTGCGGTAGCACTCGATTCCTTCCGCCGTACGCGCCTGCCGGTCGGCGGCGGCGTCACCGGTCGCGGCCGGCGGACGTTTCACCACGAAACCACCCTTCGCACCCACCGGCACGATCACCGCATTCTTCACCGCCTGCGCCTTCACCAAACCCAGAATCTCGGTCCGGAAATCCTCCAACCGATCCGACCAGCGCAAACCACCCCGCGCCACCGCACCGAACCGCAGATGCACACCCTCCACCCGCGGCGAATACACGAAAATCTCGTACTTCGGCCGCGGCTGCGGCAATTCGGCGATTTCCTGCGGCTCGACCTTCACCGAAATGAAGTCCCGGGCCGCACCGTCGGCGCCGGTGACGTAGTAGTTGGTGCGCAACGTGGCCCGGATCAGCCCGAGCATGGCCCGCAGGATACGGTCCGCGTCCAGGCTCACTACCTGATCGATCCGCTCACGCACCCGCGCTTCGAGTTCGTCGGCGTGCTCGGCGGAATGGCTGTCGGGGTCGAACCGGGCGGCGAACAGTTGCGCGAACAGCCGGGCGGTATCCGGATAGGTGTGCAGGACCCGGGCGATATTGACCTGGCTGTACGGGAACCCGGCCTGCTGCAGGTATTTCGCGTAGGTACGCAGGACCGAGACCTCACGCCAGGTGAGTCCGGCGCGCAGAACGAGTTCGTTGAGTCCGTCGGCCTCGGCGCGGCCGTACCAGAGCGCGTCGAAGGCATCGGTGAACCGCCCGCGGACCCCGTCGGCCGGTGCGGTTCCGACGGCAGCCCGGATACCCGGTGCCACCTCGAGCAGTTCGGCGTCGAGATCCTGGTCCAGCGCGGCCCGCAGCAGCTCCGGGCTCGCGAGCAGGCCGAAATCGTAGATCCAGCGTTCACCGGCCCCGCCGTCGCCGTCGGCTTCGCGCCGGATCCGGTACGGCCGTTCGTCGAGTACCTCGACACCGAGACTCTGCAGCACCGGCAGAACCTGGCTCAGTGAGATCCCGGCGCCGCCGATGTACAGGGTGAAACGCCAGGAACCGGCGGGCGCGCCGGAGACCCGGTACAGATGCTGGTCGATATTGCCCGGCTGCAACCGCTCCAGGCGGTCGATATCGGCGAGTGCGCGCTCGGCGGTGAAATCCTGTTTGTACCCGTCGGGGAAGGCCTCGCAGTACCGGCGCACGATACGCGGGTCCAGGACGGCCGATTCGCTCACCGCGTCGTTGAGATGGTCGTCCCAGGTGCGGCTCGCTTCACCCAGCAGATTCTGGATGCGCAGCCGCTCCGATTCCGAGACGTCCGCGGCAGCGGAGATCCGCACCGGTTCGGCGGTATCGGCACCGGGCAACCGAATCGTGAAATACACGCTGGCGAGCTCACTTTCGCTCACCCGCGCCGAGTAGTCGATCGATGCGCCGCCGAGTTCGCGGACCAGGATGTCCTGCATCTCGAGCCGGACCGCGGTGGTGTAGCGGTCACGCGGCAGATACACCATCGCGGCGACGAACCGGCCGTAGGGATCGACCCGCAGGAACAGCCGGACCTGGCGGCGCAGCCCCACATTGAGTACCGCACCGGCGATCCGGCGCAGCGTGGCCGCATCGCAGGCGAACAGTTCGGTGCGCGGGAAGCCCTGCATCACCTCGAGCATCGCCTGGCCGGAGAACGAATCCAGGTCGAATCCGCTGCCCGTGATGGCCGAGCGGACCCGGGTGCCCACCACGGGTATGTCGAGCACGTTCTCGTGCAGTGCGGTCACCGTGAAGACCCCGATGAAAAGGTGTTCGCCGCGGAATCCGCCCGTGCTGTCCAGATCGGCCACCCCGATGAAGAACGGATAGACCGCCCGCTGCATGGTCACCGGAACCAGGCCCTGGGTCATCCGCAGCAGCCGCGGCACGCCCGTGCCGACGGGCACCTGGAAGCCGGTACCGGTGCCCGGGTGCAGGACGCCCAGTGCGGAATCCGGAACCAGCTCCGGCCGCGAGCCGCCGGGTTCGCTGCGGTAGCGGGCGTAACCGAGCACGGTGAAATTACCGGCGGCCATCCAGCGCAGCAGCCCCGCACAGTCCGACGGCGCGATATCGGCCTCCCCGGTTTCCACGGTGTCACCGGCCCGGTCCAGCCCGGCGGCGAGATCGTGGAGCAGGGCGTGAATGGCATCGGTATCCCTGCTCACCTGCCGCACATCGCCGATAACGCCCGGTACGGCGGCGGCGATCTCGTCGAGGAGTTCGGCGCTGGTCGCGCGGTGCAGTTGCAGATGGATCCAGGATTCGCGGGCCACGGAGGACCCGTTGCGGTCCTGACCGGCGAGGTGGGGACGGGCGGCGAGCAGCCGCCCGCCGGCATCGCGTTCCACCGTGACGATGGGGTGGATGACCTCGCGCACCGTACCGCCCATTCGGGTCAGCAGGGCGGTGACCGAATCGACCAGCATCGGCATATCGTCGGTCACGATCTGCACCGCGGCTCCGAGCCCGGTCCCGTCGTCGGGATGATGCACGCGCACCGCGCCCTGACCCGGTTGCCGGTTCAGGGCCAGCGCAAGGTGAGCCCGGAAGGTGAGTTCGGCAGCGGTGACCTCACAGTCCGCCTCGTCGGTCCCCACATGCCGGAAATATCCCTCCTCGAGGGCGGGGAGCCCGGCACGTAAGGTGTCCGGCAGTTCGGCAAACCATGCCTCGCTGGACAATTCGGACGAGACCGTCATTTCCCACTCCCTTGGATGCGGATCTTCGGACACACCGATGCCGCCCCGAGGGTAGTCCCGCACCCGGGTAGCGGGAAAAGATCCGCGGCGTTACCCGCGGGTCAGTTTGCGATGTGTCACGCGATGCGGCCGTGCGGCTTCCGGTCCGAGGCGTTCGATCTTGTTGGCCTCGTAGGCCTCGAAGTTGCCCTCGAACCAGAACCATTTGGCCTCGTTGTCGGCGTCACCTTCCCAGGCGAGGATATGCGTGCAGGTGCGGTCCAGGAACCACCGGTCGTGGGAAATGACGACGGCGCAGCCGGGGAACTGTTCGAGGGCGTTCTCCAGCGATCCGAGGGTTTCCACGTCCAGGTCGTTGGTGGGCTCGTCGAGCAGGATCAGGTTGCCACCCTGCTTCAGGGTGAGCGCCAGGTTCAGGCGGTTGCGCTCACCACCGGAGAGCACACCGGCCGGCTTCTGCTGGTCCGGGCCCTTGAACCCGAACGCGCTCACATACGCCCGCGACGGCATCTCCTGCTGGCCGACCTCGATGTAGTCCAGCCCGTCCGAAACCACCTGCCACACCGTCTTGTTCGGGTCGATCCCGGCCCGGGACTGGTCCACGTAGCTGAGCTGAACCGTATCGCCGACCTTCACGATGCCGCTGTCCGGTTCCTCCAGACCGACAATGGTCTTGAAGAGGGTGGTCTTACCCACGCCGTTCGGGCCGATGACACCGACGATGCCGTTACGCGGCAGCGTGAACGACAGGTCCTTGATCAGCTGGCGGTCGCCGAAGCCTTTGTCCAGGTGCTCCACCTCGACCACCACACTGCCCAGCCGCGGGCCGGCCGGGATCTGGATCTCCTCGAAATCCAGCTTCCGCATCTTCTCGGCCTCGGCGGCCATCTCCTCGTAGCGGCCCAGGCGTGCCTTGTTCTTGGCCTGGCGGGCCTTGGCGCCGGACCGCACCCAGGCGAGCTCTTCCCGCAGCCGCTTCTGCAGCTTCTGGTCCTTCTTGCCCTGGACGGCGAGGCGTTCGGCCTTCTTCTCCAGGTAGGTGGAGTAGTTGCCCTCGTAGCGAATGGCCCGGCCCCGGTCGAGCTCGAGGATCCAGCCGGCGACGTTGTCGAGGAAGTACCGGTCGTGGGTGACGGCCAGGACAGCGCCCGGATACTGCGCCAGGAACTGTTCGAGCCAGAGCACGCTCTCGGCGTCGAGATGGTTGGTCGGCTCGTCGAGCAGCAGCAGATCGGGTTTGCTCAGCAGCAGTTTGCACAGCGCGACACGGCGGCGCTCACCACCGGAGAGGTTGGTGACCGGCTCGTCCGGCGGCGGGCAGCGCAGCGCGTCCATCGCCTGCTCGAGCTGCGAGTCCAGATCCCAGGCGTCGGCGTGATCGAGATCCTCCTGCAGTTTGCCCATCTCGTCCATGAGCTCATCGGAGTAATCGGTGGCCATGAGTTCGGCGATCTCGTTGAACCGGTCCAGTTTGACCTTGATCTCGCCGAGGCCCTCCTCGACATTGCCGCGAACGGTCTTCTCCTCGTTCAGCGGCGGCTCCTGCTGCAGAATGCCGACGCTGGCACCGGGCGCGAGAAAGGCTTCGCCGTTGTTCGGCTGGTCCAATCCGGCCATGATCTTCAGCACGCTGGATTTACCGGCGCCGTTGGGGCCGACGACGCCGATCTTGGCGCCGGGAAGGAAGTTCAAGGTGACATCGTCGAGCACGACCTTGTCGCCGTGCGCCTTACGAACCTTCTTCATTTGGTAGATGAACTCAGCCATAGCGATCACCCTATCCGTCAAACATCGGTGCGGTTTCACACGTCGGCGTTCACCGGCCGGTCGCCGGGCGCCGTTTCTTTCATCGAATGGTCCTGGTCCCCCGCCACCCCTACGGCGACCGGCTCGGTGTCCGGACCCGCCGCATTGTCCCCGGTCACCATCGCATAGCCCGTCCGGCGGCGCACCACCTGGGCGGTGCAGCGGGTGAGGTCGGGCCCCACGATATTCGCCCGCATCTCCAGATCCCGCCGATCGATACCGTCGCGCGAGCGGTACTCGTTCGACCGGAGCTGGCCTTGGACGATCACCGGGTCGCCGCGGTGGATGGAGGCATCGACACCGGCCACCAGCCGCCGCCAGCAGCTCACCGTCAAGAACAGCACGCCGTTGTCCACCCATTCCCCCGACTCGCGATCGAGCCGCCGCGCGGTACTCGCCAACCGGAAGCTGAGCATCTGCTCGCCACTCGGCAGGTCGCGCTTGACCGGATCCGTCACCACGGTACCCACAATTGTCGCGATAGTTTCGTACACGAGCCCACCCCTTCGTCGTGCCCGGTGCCGCCGGGCCACTTCACGCCCCCGGCTTGCGGGGATGTATTCATCGTGTCCGCCGCCGCGCCACCGTGCCGGACGGAATCGCGATCTGTGGACAACTCCCGCCCGCCGCCGAAATTGTGGACAACCCGCGCTTCACCCGGCGGGGGTCAAAGCACCGGAAGCTCGGTATTCGCGCCACACAGCACGATCACCGGCCGCTCCCCCCGCGGCGGAACGTACGCACCGCTGAGGATCGCGGCCAGCGCCACCGCACCCGACAACTCGACGACGATCCGGAACTCCCGCCACAGATAGTCCCGGGCATCGGTGATGGCGTCGTCGGTGACCAGCACCGAACGCACGCCGTAGCGTCGCGCCACATCGAACGAGATCTCGCCCAGCCGCGACGCCCCCAGCGCATCGGCGGTGATACTGGCGACCTCGACGTCCACCGGCTCACCCGCGGCCAGCGCGGAATGCAGGGTCGGAATACCTTCCGGTTCGACCCCGACGACCTCCCGGCGCCGCCCGGCCGCCGCCGCGATCCCACCGATCAGCCCGCCGCCGCCGACGGCGACCAGCACGGGCGGGCGGCCACGCACCTGTTCCTCGAGCTCGAGCCCGATCACGCCCGCGCCGGCCACTACGGCGGGCAGGTCGTAGGCGTGCAATTGCAGCGCTCCCCGTTCCGCGGCGATCTCCCGGGCATGCTCGTAGGCCTCGGCGTAGGTGGTCCCGTGCCAACGCACCTCCGCCCCGTGCGACCACATCGCCGCGACCTTGGTATGCGGCGCCGATTCCGGCACCACCACCGTGCACGATTTGCCCATTCCGGCCGCGGCCAGGGCCGCCGCTATTCCGGCGTTCCCGCCGGAGGCGATCACCACATGTTCGGGGCAGACCCGCTCCGAGAGCAGCGCGTTGTAGCTACCGCGCACCTTGAACGTGCCGCCGTGCTGCAGATATTCCAGTTTCAGCGTCACCGGCACCGGACCACCCGGCCCCGGAACGACGGTATGGAAGACCGGGGTCTTGCGGATATACCTGCCCAGGCGCCGGCGGGCCGCCCGCACATCGGATCGGTAGATACGCCGCAGCGGTTGCACGGGTGTCAGCGGGGTTTTCTGCTCGGTCATCTACCTTACTGCCCGATCTCGCTTGGCCAATTCGGCGAACATGGCGTTGTGCGCGGCCAGTTCCGCGTCGTCGTCGCGTTCCGCGGCCCGGTCGGTGCGACGGGCCAGCTTTTCGTCGCTGCGCGACCACTGGATCAGTAGTGCCAGCATCACCACGACCAGCGGTACCTCGCCACTGGCCCACGCCAGGCTGCCACCGGTGCGCTGGTCGCCCAGCAGATCGGCATGCCAGTCGAGACCGAGACCGCGGTAGAACCAGCCGCCCAGCACGGTACTCATCCCCATCAGCACCACGCCGAAGAACGCGTGGAACGGCAGCGATCCGAACACCATGCCCAGTTTCGTGAGCGGCTCCACCCGGCGGGGTTTCGGGTCGATCCCGATCACCACCCAGTAGAAGAGGTAGCCGCTGACCAGGAAATGCAGGTTCATCAGCAGATGTGCGGCGTGCGAATCGACGAACGTGTCGAAGATCCCGCCCAGGTACAGCGCGTAGAACCCGGCCACGAATACCACCGATGCCACGATCGGGTGGGTGAGGAACCGGGAGACAGGGTTGTGCACGGCCGCGAGAATCCACTCCCGCGGGCCCGGCGCTCCGGTGCGACCCGCCGGGGGCAGTGCGCGTAGCGCGAGCGTCACCGCACCACCGAGCGCGAGCAGGATCGGGGTGAGCATGGACAACGCCATATGCGCGCCCATATGGACGCTGAACATCGCCGGCGCGTAGCGGCCGACACCGGACGAGGTCGTGAACAGCAGCACGGCACAGCCGAGCAACCAGGCGAGGGTCCGCCCCATCGGCCAGCTGTCGCCGCGGATCCGCAACCGCCGGACACCCAGCAGATACAGGACCGCGAGCACCACCGCGAGGGTGCCGAAGATCAGATCGAACCGCCAGTCGAACAGCAGCCGGGTGACGGTCGGCGGCCCCGCCAGCTCGTACCCGAGTTCCACTTCGACCGGGGTGGGCACACTGGTCGGCGGCGGAGGCGGCGTACGCCCCAGCCCGACGGCCAGGCCCATGGTCGCGGCGAAGATCAGCGTTTCCACGCCCGCGAACCGGATCAGCGCCCGCCGGTTCCCCGGTGCGGCGGCCAGCGCGGGAAGCGCCGACCGGCGCTGGAAGTAACCCACCACACCGAGCACGACCAGTGCTGCGGCCTTGGCGAGCACCAGGCGCCCGTAGGTGCTGGTGAACAGTTCGCCGGCCGGCACCCGGACCCAGGCGTTCACCACACCGCTCACCGCGAGCACCACGAACGACGCCGCCGCCAGCGGCGAGAACCGGCGAGCCGCCAGACCGGTATGGGTACCGTCCCGCAGTGCGTGCACGAGCAGCGCGACCAGGCCGCCCACCCAGACCGCCGCGGCGATCAGGTGCAGGATCAGGCTGTTGGTCGCCACATCGTGCGCTCCGCCCGAGGACGAATGGCCGGTCAGCGCCAGCGGCATCATCACCGCGATCGATCCGGCGAACAGCACCGGTGTCCAGCCCCAGCGCAGCGCGAGCCGGCACGCGATCGCCAGCAGCAACGCGCCCACGGCGGTCAGCCGCCAGGTTCCGGCCAGCTCGATCCGGTCGATCACGCCCCACAGGTCCTGTGGTGCCAGGACCTCCGATACCGGCCGGCCGGTGCTGTCGGAGACCGTCAGCGGCACCAGCAGCGCCGCGCAGACCGCCCAGGCGAAGGCCAGCCCCGAGGCCCGCCGCACCGCGCGATATCCGCCGGTATCGAGCAGGCCGCTGCGCTGCGGCGGTACCAGGAAGGCGGCGAACAGCAGGGCACCCACGGTGAACGCGGCCAGCAGATCGGCCAGCGCCCGGACGGCGGGCAGGCCGTAGGTGGTGAGCGGACCGGGATCGGGGATGCCCAGCAAGCTGAGGGCCTGAGCCGCCGACGCGCTCACCACGAGGATCGCGACCAGCGCCGCCAGTGTCCCGGCGAGCACCGTCAGTGCGCCCGTCACAGCCGCCGGAGCGCCCGGCCGACCGGCCTCGGCGGCGGGATCGGCGGCAGGGGCCTGGACTGACGACATAGCTTCGAGAGTAGTTCGGCGAGCATCGGTGGGCCCGGCGGGGCTGTTTCCGGGCAGCCCAAAACAAACGATCCGATCGATCGCTACACTTTTCGGCTGGACAGCGCGGCCGTTGTCCGCCATGGTGGAAACACTGCCTCCGTAGCTCAGTTGGATAGAGCAAGGGCCTTCTAATCCCTAGGTCGCAGGTTCGATTCCTGCCGGGGGCGCTCCACCCACCCGACTGAGCTGTTCGGGCCAGTCGGAGTGGGTGTACCCATCTCGGCGCCGCCCAAACCGCCCGATTCACAGCAATTCCGGGCTCACGCCCGGGCGGCGATACCTTCCGGCGCCACACCCGGCAGGCCCTCGCGGCGGCTGGCCTAGGGTGTGCCAATGGGTTTGCCTTCGCCTACCGCCGACAGCCGCGCCGTCGTGACCGGGGCCTCATCCGGGATCGGGGCCGCGCTGGCCGCCGAACTCGCCGGCCGCGGCTATTCGCTCATCCTGGTGGCCCGCCGCGGCGACCTGCTCGACGAACTCGCCGACCGGCTCACCCGCGCCCACGGCATCACCGCGGAAGTCCGCGCGGTCGATCTGGCCGATCGGGAGCGGCGAGCCCCCTTGACCGAAGAGCTGGCCGGCCGCGATATCTCGATCCTGTGCAACAACGCCGGTATCGCGACCTTCGGCCCGATCACCGGCCTCGACCCGGCCTACGAGCGCGCCCAACTCGAACTGAACGCGGTCGCCGTCCAGGATCTGACGCTGGCGGTCCTGCCCGCCATGCTGGCCCGCGGAGCGGGCGGCATTCTGGTCAGCGGTTCGGCGGCCGGCAATATGCCCATTCCGCACAACGCCACCTACGCGGCGAGCAAGGCGTTCGCGAACACCTTCGCCGAATCCCTGCGCGGAGAACTGAAGGACACCGGGGTGCATGTC
This sequence comes from Nocardia sp. CA-290969, assembly GCF_050936135.1. NCBI lineage: Bacteria > Bacillati > Actinomycetota > Actinomycetes > Mycobacteriales > Nocardiaceae > Nocardia > Nocardia sp. CA-290969. Next base: position 5,268,424 of record NZ_JBNJNJ010000001.1, read on the forward strand.
ACATTGCTGGCTCCCGGACCCGTCCGCACCGAGACCCCCGATCCCGCCGAAGCCTCCATCGTCGACCGCATGGTCCCGGATTTCCTGTGGGTCTCCGCCGAGTACACCGCACGAATTTCGATCGACGGGCTGGCACGCAACAAGATGCGGGTCGTGCCCGGCCTGATCGGCAAGGGGATGAGCGCCGCGGGGAACTACGGCCCGCGGGCGGTCACGGCTCCGGTCGCGGGCGCCTTCTACAAGAAACTGGGCGGCTGACCGGTCACGGAGCGAGTCGTTCACAGATCGTGACCGCCGCGATTGCACCGCGGCGACAGCCTGGCTGATTAGGGTGGGACGAGTGTCCGACAAATTAGTGGTGTGGATGGATTGCGAGATGACCGGTCTCGATCTGGTCACCGACAAACTGATCGAGGTAGCCGCCCTCGTAACCGACAGCGAACTGAATGTCCTCGGTGAAGGGGTGGATATCGTGATCCACGCCGACGATGCCGCGCTCGCCGCCATGCCGCAGGTGGTCGCCGAAATGCATGCCCGCTCCGGTCTCACCGAGGAAGTCCGCAAATCCAGCGTGACCCTCGCCGAGGCCGAACAGCAGGTCGTCGACTACATCAAGCAGTACGCACCCACCGCGGGCGTGGTGCCGCTGGCCGGGAACTCCATCGCCACCGACCGCGGTTTCATCGCCCGGGATATGCCGTTGCTCGACCGGCACCTGCACTACCGGATGATCGACGTGAGCTCGATCAAGGAACTGTGCCGGCGCTGGTACCCGCGTATCTACTTCGGCCAGCCGGAGAAGGGCCTGACCCATCGCGCGCTGGCCGATATCCGGGAATCCCTCCGGGAGCTCGAGTACTACCGCCGCACGGTTTTCGTACCCGCGCCCGGGCCGTCGACCGCGGAGATCACCGCGATCGCCGCCGAGGTCAGCGCCCGGGCCGCCGAGGAGGAGAACGCGTCCCGCGGGAGCGCCGCATCGTCCCAGGTCACCGCCACACCGGAAACCGATTAGCTAACGACGGGGTGAACAAGCTAGTATCTATGCCGCCGGTGCAAATCGGCGATGGTGAGTGTAGTTCAGTTGGTAGAGCACCAGGTTGTGATCCTGGCTGTCGCGGGTTCGAGTCCCGTCACTCACCCTGAAAAGCCCGAGGGCCACCGGCCCTCGGGCTTTTTCATTTCCGGCACGGCCGGTCAGGCAGCAGGTTTGGTGGTGTCGACCGCCGGCGGCACCTCGTCACGGGCACCCTGATCCAGCCGGAACGGCGGATACTCGTCGCGCAGGAGCGAGGCGTAGACCTGCACGCGCAGCATCCATCGGTTCACCCCCATCACGAAATCGAACAGCCCCTGGGAGTACCGCGCGACGAAGAGCAACCCGACCAGCGCGACCAGGGTCAGCGCACCGATCAGTGGAACGCCCGCCGCGCTGGCCATCACATCGGTATCGCCGGTATACACGACCCAGGCCGCGCCGGTCATACCGCCGATGATCAGGTAGTGCGGGATGGCCAGCAGCCACCATTTCACCAGCACCAGGCCGCGATGCAGGGCCGGCGGATAATCGACGTCCAGATCCGCCGGGTAGTTGTCGTCGCGCGACAGGGCGAACGGCGGGTACTTGTCGGTACCCGCCGGGGTCCAGGCGTAGAAGCTGACCCGCCAGGACCAGCGGATGACACCGACGCTGTAATCGAAGAGCACACGCGGGTAGTTGCCGGTGATCAGGATCGCGAAGAAGGCGATCACGGTGACCACGGCATAACCGATGTGCAGGAAGAACAGAACAATGTAGTGCGGTATGGCGAGGATCCATTTGACGATCCACATCCAGCGCGAGAGCGCGGGATCCAGATCGCCGCGGATGCGGACCGGATAACCGACGGGAGCGGACATAGCGATCGGGGCTCCTTCGAGAGTGCTGGCCCGGCCGGCCGAGTTCAGCGCAGCCGTACCTCAATTGTGAGATACAGCACACCCTTTCGGGATGAACGCGGCATAAAGACACGCCATCGAGATCAAGTCGGCTTCGTGCGCGCCCACGGGGCCCCGCGACCGGCGCCTACCGGACCGGAGTGTCGAGCCCGTCCAGCGCGGCCAACCGGGGCAGCGAACCGGGATAGTGCTCGTTGAGCCAGCCGATCAGTTCCTCCCGCACAGCACAGCGCAGCGACCACACCGCATCCGGATCGCGACCGGTCATCGACGCCCGGACCTCGATACCGGTGGGGGTGCTATCGGTGACCAGCAGGTTCCAGCTGCGCCCGTCCCAGTCCGGATGGTCGCTCAGGTACTCGTAGAGATGCGCGCGCAATTCGGCCACCGGCGTGCTGTGGTCCAGGTGCAGGAACACCGTGCCGGTCATCTCCGTACCGCCCTTGGACCAGTTCTCGTACGGTTTGCTGTTGAAGTAGGACACCGGCATGGTGAGCCGGCGATCGTCCCAGATCCGCACGGTGAGGAAGGACAGGGTGATCTCCTCGACCGTGCCCATCTCGCCTTCGACCACGACCGTATCGCCGATCTTCACCGAATCGCCGAACGCGATCTGCAGGCCGGCCATCAGGTTGCTCAGCGTGGACTGCGCCGCCACACCGGCGATGATGCCGATGATGCCGGCCGAGGCCAGCAGGGAGGTGCCCAGCACCCGTAGTTCCGGGAACAGCACCAGCATGGCGATCGCCGCGGTGGCCACAGCCAGCACGGTGCTGGTGATCCGGCGGATCAGGGTGAACTGGGTGTTGAGCTGGCGCACTCGGCGGGGGTCGCGAGCCCGGCGGGAGTAGGTGTTGAGCAGGCCGTCGGCCACGGCGTCGGCGATCCGGACCACCAGCCATACCGCCGACATGGTCACCATTGTGGCGAGAACGCTCAGAATTACCTTGTCCTGCCGCAGTTCCAGACCGGCCAACGGGTAGGTGACCCGGAGTGCGGCGAAGCCGAGGAACAGCTGGAGTGGCAGCTGGATCCGGCGCAGCAGGCCGGGGATGGCGGTCTTGGGATGCCGGACCGACCAGAACCGCAGCCCGCGGTCGATCGCCCAGCCGATTGCGATCGTCACAGCGAGCGTGCCCCCCAGCACGATCAGCAGCCGTATTACGTTCTCCACTCGAGCCCACTCCTTGCCGATCGGGTACGTTCGGAACCCCTTCGGACAAGGCTACAGTTCGGTAACGGCGGATTACCACCTGTCACGGGAGGCCCTCGGTTGCGCTCCGGAGTGCTTCGCGGACTCCCCCGGCCGCGCGTCCGTAGCGTTCAGGCGGCGGTCGCCACGGCGCTCACCTGGTCACCCGGCCTCGTTCGGAGGTGCTTGCCCGTGCGCCGAATACAACCGGACCTCACCGCCCTCCCCGAGGAACGCATTGACCAGCATCACCCGTTCCGCACGGAGAACAGCGGCATCGGGCGCGGTGGTGGTGATCGAGATCTGCGGGATCGCGGCCCAGTTGACCACATAGCGTTCCGGCGGACCCGCGTCATCGGACAAGCGGGCCAGCCGGAAGACCGAAACCGTTTTCCGCTCCATGAGATCGCGCACCACCTCCGCGATCCGCTCGGGATCCTCCAGCGCGAACAGGAATCCGAAGGTCAGCTCCGGGGAGGAGACGTAGGCGGGCACGATCCCAGAGGTTAGCCCATGGATAACCGCCCGGTGTGAACTATCCCACCGGGCGGTCGCCGGACCTGATCAGAGCCGCTTGCCGGGCGTATCGGAACCGGCATCGTCCGGTTCCACCACATCGGCGTCCACGACCTCGGCGACCAACGGGGTCGCCGAGGCGTGCGTCGTCGCGGAACCCGGACCGTCCGCCCGACCGTCGGTGCCGTCCTCGCGCCCCGCCGGACCGTCCACGTCGTCGCGGCCTCCGGTCGCGGCGGCATCACGGCGCGCCGCGGCGGCGGCCTCGTTCATCTCGATCGCGTCGGTGATCCATTCACCGATCTCGCGGGTCACCTCGGCGACGGTGCCGGTGATGATGCCCGCGATATTGCCGACCCGGCGCGCGCCCGAGGAGGTGAGTTCCTGGATGAGGTCCTTGTTGGCCTCGAATTTGCCGATCATCACACGTCCGCTCCGATAGGACTCTGCTGACGCATCACGATAACACCGGGCTCGGAGCGTTTCCGCAGCACAGCGGGCAGAAACCGGGCGAACCGCGACTCCTGGATCTGCGGCGGCAGAGCCAGCTGGAAGATCTTGGCCCAGACCGAGCCGATCTGCTTGCCGAGCGGCCCGGTGTTGTACGGCAGACCGAACTTCTCGCACAGCGCCCGCACCTCGGGCGCGATCTCCGGGTACCGGTTGGCCGGCAGGTCCGGGAACAGGTGGTGCTCGATCTGGTGCGAGAGGTTCCCGGACATGATGTGGAACAGCGGGCTGCCGGTGATGTTGGCCGAGCCGAGCATCTGCCGGACGTACCATTCGCCGCGGGTCTCGTCGGCCGTCTCCTCCTCGGTGAAACTCTGCACACCGGACGGGAAATGCCCGCAGAAGATGATCGAGTACGCCCACAGGTTGCGCACCAGGTTGGCGGTCACATTACCGGCCAGGGTGGACAGGAACAGCGGACCCGACAGCAGCGGGAACGCCACGTAGTCCTTGAGCACCTGCCGCCCCGACTTCCTGAGCTGGCCCTTGATCAGTGGTTTCAGCTCGGCCCAGGTGCGCTTGCCCTTGACGATGTTGTCGGCCTCGAGGTCGTGCAGCATCACGCCCCATTCGAAGAACACCATCAGCAGGAACGCGTACAGCGGGTTGCCCAGGTAATACGGGTGCCAGTCCTGATCCTCGTCGATCCGCAGCACGCCGTAGCCGATATCGCGGTCGCGCCCGTGGATATTGGTGTAGGTGTGGTGCATGTAGTTGTGCGAATGCTTCCACTGGTCCGCCGGGCAGACCGTATCCCATTCGAAGACCCGGGAATTGAGGTTCGGCTCACGCATCCAGTCGAACTGGCCGTGCATCACGTTGTGGCCGATCTCCATATTGTCCAGGATCTTCGACACACTCAGCGCGGCGACACCGGCCAGCCAGAACGGCGGCAGGAAGCCCAGGTACATCAGCCCGCGGCCGGCGATCTCGAAACCGCGCTGTGCCTTGATGATGTTGTAGATGTACTCGCGGTCGCGCTCGCCCAGATCGTTGACGATGCGGTCGCGCAGCTCGTCGAGGGTCCGGCCGATCTCTTCGACCTGATCGGGTGAAAGGACCAGCGGTCCGTCCTTGGTTTCGGTGAGGATGGTCATCTGTTTCTCCCCTTCGTTTCCAGATGTCTGATTTCGGCGTCGGTAGGAAATCTCAGATTTCGATATCGACGTCGCCGACGGCGGCCTGGACGCAGAGCTGGATCGGCTGATCGGGGTCGGATTCCAGTTCACCGGTGCGCAGGTTGCGGGTGCAACCACTGCGTCGCACCGAGGTGCACGAGAAGCAGATCCCCATCCGGCAGCCGAACTCCGGCGTCAGGCCGGCGGCTTCGGCCTGTTCCAGCAGCGAGGTTCCGGCGTTTTCGGCGGTGACGCCGCTGGCCGAGAAGGTGGTGCTCCCGTGCACGTCGGTGGTGTCCACCGGCGCCGCGGTCGCCACGAACTCTTCGGTGTGCAGGCGTTCACTGAGCTCTTCGGCGGCGAAGAGCTCACGCACCGATTCCATCAGCGGCGGCGGCCCGCACAGGAAGGTTTCCGCTTCCGCGAACCAGGGCGCCACCCGAATGAGTTCGTCGCGGTCGAAACCCCGGCCGTCCTGTTCCGGGTACCTCAGCTCCACCGCGATATTCGGATGGGCGGCAGCGATTTCGGCGAGTTCGTCCCGATGCGGCACCAGCTCCGGCGACCGCGCGTAGTGCAGGAACACCACCGGTCCCGCGTAACCCTCGTCGGCGAGGGTGCGCAGCATCGACAGTACCGGTGTGATCCCGCTACCGCCGCTGATCAGCAGCACCCGATCCGGCCGCTGCCGCGGCAGGTGGAATACGCCGGAGGCCGGTTCCAGATCCAGGATCATCCCGGGTTCGGCATGCTCGTGCAGATAGCGCGATACCAGGCCGTGCGGGTGCACCCGGAGCGTGAGGTCCAGGCGGCGGCGCGAATCGTGCTGGGAGTTGACCGGCGAGTAGCACCGCACCTGCCGGACACCGTCGATCACCACACCGAGCTGGATGAACTGGCCGGGCAGCAGCCCGTTCCACTGCCGGGTCGGGCGCAGGCTCAGCGACAGCGTGCCCGGCACGGACCGGTCCACGCCGACGATCCGGGCCCGCATATCGCGGACGGTGAGCATCGGGCGCACCAGTTCCAGGTACCGGTCCACCGGGTGCGGGGTGGTCAGCGTCTGTACCAGGTCGAGGAGGGCCATCGGAGTTCTCCGTCCCTGTCTGTCTGTCGTTCGCGTCACGAGTCTTCTATTCGTTTCGGTGTACGAATGTACACTCAACTAGTGTGCCGGATAACCCAGCGGAACTGTCAACCTGCTTGCGGTGTGACGCGGACGACAAGATGGAGACGACGGAATGGTGAACGGCTGTATGCTCACTGAAATGACCGATCAGGGAGCGAGCCGCGTGGAGCGCAAGGAGCGCACCCGGCAGGCTCTGCTCGACGGCACCCTCGCGCTGGCCGCCGAGCGTGGTTTCGGGGCCCTGAGCCTGCGTGAGATCGCCCGTTCCGCCGGAATCGTGCCGACCGCCTTCTACCGGCATTTCGCTTCGCTCGAAGATCTCGGTGCCACCCTGGTCGACGAAGGCGTACAAGCGCTGCGGCTGGCCCTGCGGCAGCTGCGGCGCACACCGGACGCCCGGCTGTCGGAAACGGTGCGGTTCGTCTTCGGCGAGGTTGCCGCCAAACGAGAGCTGTACGGATTCCTGATCCGGGAGCAGCGCGGCGGCAGCGCGGCACTGCGCACGGCGATCGCCCTCGAATTGCATCTGATCGTGCGCGAACTGGTGGCCGATCTGTCGCGGGTACCGGCCCTGGATACCTGGTCCCCGGATGATTTGGAGGTGGCGGCCGATCTGCTGGTCGCCACCGTGACCGACGGTATCGCCGACTACGTCTCGGCCCCGCCGCGCGAACAGCAGCCGATCGTCGAACGCACCATCGCGCAGGTCCGCCTCATAGCCCTCGGTATGGGCGTCTGGAAACCCTGACGTCCTTACGCCACCGAGGCCGGTGCGGAGGTCTGCTCCGCCTTGCCGTCGGGCGCGGAAACCATGAGCACGGCAATCAGCCCGGCGGCGAGTACCAGGATCAACCCGGCGATCCCGGCCCGGTCCGCGCCGAAGGCCCATACGAACAGGCCGAACAGGCTCGGTGACAGGAACGAGGCCGCCCGCCCCGTGGTGGTGTAGAGCCCGAACATCTGGCCTTCCCGGCCCGGCGGCGTGAGCCGGGTGAGGAAGGACCGCGCCGACGCCTGCGCCGGGCCTACGAACAGGGTCAGCGCAAGACCGAAGATCCAGAACATGGTGGGCCCCGACACCAGCAGCAGCACGATCCCGCACAGCACCGCGGAGGCCAGCGAGACCACGATCACCCGCTTGGGCCCGACGGTGTCGTCGAACCGGCCGGCCCCGATCGCGCCCAGCGCGGCCACGACATTGGCGGCGACACCGAACAGCAGCACATCGGAATCACTGATCTCGTAGACCTGCACGGCCAAGATCGCGCCGAACGCGAAAACCCCCGCCAGGCCGTCCCGGAAGATCGCGCTGGCCAGCAGAAACCAGATCACTCGGCGGTCCACAGTCCACAGTTCCCGCAAATCGCGCCACAGCACCCGGTACGAGGCGAGGAACCCGGCGGTCGCCGCGCCCGGATCGGCTCCGGTCCGCCGTATCTCCGGGACGGCGAAGAACACCGGCAGCGCGAACACCGCGAACCAGACGGCGGCCAGTACCACCACCAGCCGGATGTTCAGCCCGCCGTCGGTGCTCACCCCGAACAGCCCGCGTTCGTCGCCGTCGCCGGAGATGAACCCGAAGTAGCAGATCAGCAGCAGGAAAATGCCGCCGAAGTAACCCATGGCCCACCCGAAGCCGGAAACCCGGCCCACGGTCTGCGGGGTGGACACCTGCCGCAGCATCGCGTTGTAGGGCACGCTCGCCAGCTCGAAACAGACATGGCCGAGCGCCAGCAGCGCCAGACCGAGCCAGAGATAGTGATAGTCGTCACGCACGAAGAACATGGCCGCGATCAGCGCGACCGTGACGGCGGTCAGAATCGCGAGCGAACGTTTACGGTTCGCCGTCGCGTCGAAACGCTGCCCGAGTACGGGCGCCGTCAGCGCGACCAGCAGACCGGCGATGCCCAACGCCCAGCCGAGCCAGGCGCTGGCGGAGATACCGCCGGGCAGATCATCCCCGACGCTGTCGGTGAGATAGACGGCGAATACGAACGTGCTGATCACCGCGTTGAACGCGGCCGACCCCCAGTCCCACAACCCCCAGGAGACCACCCGCCCCCGCCCAACCGGGGCGTCCACCTCGCTCATGGTGTGCACAGTAATGGATCCGCGAACCAGGGGCCTGAAGTCGAGCGGCGAACAGCGCAACCACCGTTCGGGCTCGAAGGCGGCGAGCGCTCCGGGTATCAGGTCGGTCACAACAGCCGATCTCACCCGATCCGTGTGACCCCCGCCGAAGATCATCTCCATACGCTCGAAGAGTGTCCCACCCCTATCGTGTGACTTATTTCATACGCTGGGGCTTTATGCAGCCTCAGCTGCACAAACAACAGAAAAGCCCCAGGTTACGAGCCCGGGACGGGGCAAGTTCAGCGGAAATTCCTTCTTGGCCCGAAAGCTCGAGGGGAGTGTTCGGGGGACTCGGATCTCTGCCCGCGAGTTAAGATCATCACGAACATCCCAGCTCAGGAGGTGTTTCTATGAGTGCGCCATCAGGGACTCGAACCCCGAACCCGCTGATTAAGAGTCAGCTGCTCTGCCAATTGAGCTAATGGCGCGCGCCCCGTCGTGCGGTGCGGGACAGACATTAACAGGCCCGGGCCGCAGAAGTGAAATCGATAGCCAGTCGGGCCGGTGCGAGCCGGACGACGCCGTAACGGTTGGCGAGCCGAACCCTATGTGTAGGTGGGCCAACGGAGCCGGACGTGACGAGCAACGCTCGATAGCACTCCGGCGCGGCTGGCAGAATGTTGGACGTGGTCTCGACCGATCCCGCCGCTGCGGTGGGTCGAGGTGTGCAGGAATCGGTCGGATCCGAAGCCATCGGCGCGTAGCGGGTGCGCCGGGACTTGAAACGGGGTTGTTATGCGTATAGGTGGTCGGCGCAGGCCGATCGGTTGGGTTTTCGGACCGATGGTCCTCGTCACGCTGGTGGCGTTGGTGTTGACCGGTTGTTCGTCCTCGGAGGCTTCACAGGGCACGGTGGCCATCGACCGCAACCCCATCACCGAACTCATCAAGCCGAAACTGGTCGCTCCTGTCAAGGACGGCGATATCGGCGTCTCGCCGGCGGCACCGATGAAGTTCGAGATCAGCGACGGCCTGTTCACCGATGTGGCCTTGCTCACCCCGGATGATCAGCCGGTGGCGGGGCAGCTCTCGGAGGACGGGCGCAGCTGGGCGACGACCGAACCGCTGGGCTACAGCAAGACCTACCGTCTGCAGGCCCGGTCCATCGGCTTGGGCGGCGAATCCACGGCGGCGATGAGTTTCACCACCACGGCGCCCGGCAACGTGACCAAGCCGTACCTGGTGCCCGGTGAGGGCGAGGTGGTCGGGATCGGCCAGCCGGTGGCGATCCAGTTCGACGAGAACATCCCCAATCGCAAGGCCGCGCAGGACGCGATCACCATCAAGACGAATCCGCCGGTGGAGGGCGCCTTCTACTGGGTGAACAACCGCGAGGTGCGGTGGCGGCCCGAGCATTTCTGGGCACCCGGTACCCGGGTGGACATCGACGTGAACGTCTACGGCAAGGACCTGGGCAACGGGCTGTACGGCCAGGACGATATCCATTCGCACTTCACCGTCGGTGACGCGGTGATCTTCACCGCCGACGACAACACCAAGATGGTGACGGTGGAGAAGAACGGCCAGGTCATCCGCACGATGCCGACCTCGATGGGTAAGGACGACACCCCCACCGACAACGGCATCTACATCCTGGCCGACCGGCACCAGCACATCGTGATGGACTCCTCCACCTACGGTGTCGCGGTGAACTCGCCCGACGGCTACCGCACCGATGTCGACTGGGCCACCCGGATGTCCTACAGCGGGATCTTCTTCCATTCGGCCCCGTGGTCGGTGGGCGCGCAGGGCAATACGAACACCAGCCACGGCTGCCTCAACCTCAGCCCGACCGACGCGCAATGGGTGTACAACACCGCCAAACGCGGCGATATCACGATCGTGAAGAACACCGTGGGCGGCACGCTGTCCGGCGTGGACGGCCTGGGCGACTGGAACATCCCGTGGCCCGAATGGAAAGCCGGTAACGCCGAGATGTGACGGCGGGACGAACACAGCGCACGGCGCCGGACCCGGCCGGGTCCGGCGCCGTCGCGTTTCACCGGGCGGTTTCGTACAACCGCCGCACGATGTCCTCGATATCGGGTTCCTCGATGGACAGATCCCGGACCTCGGCCCGTTCCGATACCTCGGCCAGGAGTTGTGCGGCGGTCGTGGTCTCGGCGTCGAAGGCGAGCCGCTGCCGTAACCCCTCGGCCTCGTAGGAGATCAGCTCCGCGCCCGCGAGTCCGCGCAGCGGCGGCGCGGCGGCGACGAGATCGACCACCAGCATCCGCTGCGCCCCCACCGTCGCACCCAGGCCCGGCAGCGAACCGTCGTAGGCGAGCCGGCCGTGGTCGACCACGAGCACGCGATCGCAGAGTCGTTCGATATCGCCCATATCGTGGGTGGTGAGCAGCAGAGTCGTCCCGCGTTCGTGGCGTTCGGCCCGCAGGAATTCCCGCAACCGCTGTTTGGACAGCACATCCAGGCCGATGGTGGGTTCGTCGAGAATGATCAACTCCGGGGAATGCAGCAGCGCCGCCGCGACCTCGGCCCGCATCCGCTGCCCCAGCGAGAGCTGCCGGACCGGAGTGTCGAGGGTATCGCCCATCTCCAGTTGTTCGACCAGTTCCGCGGTGCGGGCCCGGCCGGATTCCGGGGCCAGGCGGTGGATGGCGGCCAGGATCGTGAACGATTCGCGCAACGGCAGATCCCACCACAACTGGGAGCGCTGCCCGAACACCACACCGATCCGGCCCGCCAGTTCCCGGCGGCGGCGAATGGGTTCCAGTCCGCAGGTCCGCACCACTCCGGAGGTGGGTACCAGGATTCCGGCGAGCATTTTGATGGTCGTCGACTTGCCCGCCCCGTTGGCGCCGATATAGCCGACCGCCGCGCCGCGTTCGATCGTGAAACTCATCGCGTCCACCGCGGTGACGACCTCGCGCCGGGGTCGGCGCCAGGTTCCGTCGCGCCGGTACCGGACGAATTCGCGCGTCAGATCGCCGACCTCGATAATCGAATCCCCGCCCATCACCGGTCTCCCATCTCATCCACCGCCGCTCTGATAGTGCCGGGTGCCGAACCGCCACATCACCGCCGCCAGCACCCACGCCCAGGCCGCCGCCACCGGAGCACACCAGGCGAGCCAGGACGGCAGGCCGGCGGGCCCCGGCAGACCGAGCACCGCCAGCGTCGGGAAGTAGGCGGTGAAGGCGACCGGTATCGCGACGCAGAACAGGATCCGCAACGGTGCAGGGAACACCGAGGCGGGCTGGGTCGCCGCGAACGATCCGCCGTAGGTGAAGCTGTTGGTGAGCTCCGCACCGTCGATCAGGAAGAACTGGCAGCCCGCGGCAACCACGAACAGGCCGGCGAAGAGGACCGTGCCGCATACGACGGTCAGCGGGATCAAAATCACTGTGCCCGCGGACCATTCGATATCGTTGCGGACGAGTCCGGCCGCCAGGACGACCAGCGCGACCCCGGCCCGCGCCAGCCGGCGCAGCGAGAAATCACTGGTGATCAGCTGCAACAACACCGGCTGCGGGCGCAGGTGGTAGATATCGAGCATTCCGAGCCGGATCAGGGTCGGCAGTTTGTCCAGATGCCCGCAGAAGAGCTGGGCGGCGGCGAAGGCGAGATTGCTCAGTCCGAACAGCAGCAGCGCGGCATCCATATCCAGGCCCCCGAGCACCTTCGCCTGCCGGAAGACGAGCCAGACCTCGGCGAACTCCACGAGGCCGAGCAATGCCGCGCCCAGGATTTCGCCGGCGAAGGACAGCCGGTAGGAGCGTTGTGCCCGGATCCGCGAATTCAGTACCGCCGCGTAGGGCCGCCATCGGGAACCCGCGGGATCCGGGCGCCGCGCCGGGGTGCGCACAGCGATATCAGCCACCTTGGACCTCCAGCTTCCGGCGGCCCGCCGCCAGCAGTACCCGCCCCAGGGCGCAGACCGCCAGCAGCCAGAAGATCTGTACGCCGACCACCTGCACCGCTGCCCAGCCGGTGACCCGGCCGGACAGGACATCCACCGGGGCCTGCAGCATGGAGGGGAACGGGGTCGCGGTGGCGAACGCGCGCAACCAATCCGGGAAGATGTGCACCGGGACGAAAAGCCCTGCGAGAAACGGTCCGCAGGTTTGGTAGAGGGTTCTGATCCCCCGGGTCTCCACCACCCAGAAGCCGGCGGTGGTCAGGGCGAACAGCGCCAGGAACGAGATCGCCGAAGCCAGCAGGATGCTGAGCATTCCGAGCAGATAGGACTCCGGAGTTCCGGGCAGTACCAGCCCGAAGGTGAGCGAACCGATCAGCAGACTGGGCACCATCCGTGGGAGCAAGGCGCAGACGGCGCGGCCGAGATCGGTGGCGAGGTTGCTGAGTTGCAGATCGACGGGCCGCAGGAAGTCGACGACGATATCGCCGGTGCGGATCCGCTCGGCGAGTTCGAGTTCCGCCGCCATGAACTGCAGGGCGCCGAGCAACCCCTGGGAGATCCAGACGTAGGCGCCGATGCTCCCGGCGTCGTAGCCGGCGAATCCACCGGTGGCGCCGACGGCCGCCACCATCACCGAAGCGCGGACGAATCCGAACACGGAGTTGGTGAACAGCCCGGCGAACATGGCCAGCTTGTAGTGCCATTGCCGGCGGAAACCGGCCACGGCCAGCCGCCAGTAGACCTCGGCATATCCCGGGAGATCGGCCACCTTGCCGAGCACGGCCACCCCCCAACCTCGTGCGGACACAAGGACGGGACCTTACCGCGTTGTACCGGGCGGGAAAAGATTATTTCTCGGCCGCCCGAACCCCGGCGGGTCAGAGCCGGGCGGCCAGCCGGGTGCCCTGGTCGATGGCGCGTTTGGCATCCAACTCGGCAGCCAGTTCCGCTCCCCCGATCAGATGCACCGTCACTCCCGCGCCGGTGAGTTCGGATTCGAGGTCGCGGACCGATTCCTGGCCGGCGCAGACGATCACGTTGTCCACCCGGAGCACCTCGGGCCGTTCGTGTTTCGGCCCGAAGCTGATGTGCAGGCCCGCGTCGTCGATCCGCTCGTAGTTCACCCCGCCGATCTGCCGCACGCCTTTGGCCTTCAACGCCGCCCGGTGCACCCAGCCGGTCGTCTTACCGAGCCCTTTGCCGAACGGCGCGTCCTTGCGCTGCAGCAGGACGACCTCGCGTGCCGCGGGCCCCGGCCGCGGCGCACGCATCTGCCCGCGCAGCTGTTCGTCGTCGGCGTCGACGCCCCATTCCTCTTTCCATTCGTCCGGTTTCAGTGTGGGATGTCCTTCGACGGTGAGGTATTCGCTCACATCGAAGCCGATACCGCCGGCACCGATCACCGCGACCCGGGCACCGACCGGTTTCCGGTCGCGGACCAATTCCGCGTACGACAGCACCATCGGATGTTCGATCCCGGGGATATCGGGAATGCGGGGGCGTACCCCGGTGGCGAGCACGACCTCGTCGTATCCGCCGGCGATCAGCTCGGCAGCGGAGGCCCGCGTATTCAGCCGCACCCGGACCCCGGCCAGTTCGAGTTTGCGGGTGAAATAGCGGATGGATTCGTCGAATTCTTCCTTACCGGGAATTTGCCGCGCGATATCGAATTGGCCGCCGATCCGGTCGAGCGCCTCGAACAGTTCGACCCGGTGCCCGCGTTCGGCCAGATTCACCGCGGCCGACAATCCCGCCGGTCCGGCGCCCACGACCGCGATGTTCTTGGTGCGCCGCGTGGGCAGCAGCACCAGTTCGGTTTCGTGCCCGGCCCGCGGGTTCAGCAGGCACGACACCGTTTTGTGCACGAAGGCGTGATCGAGGCAGGCCTGATTACAGGCGATGCAGGTATTGATCTCGTCGGTGCGGCCCGCGGCCGCTTTGTTCGCCCATTCCGGATCCGCCAGCAGTGGCCGGGCCATGGAGATGAGCTGCGCGTCGCCGCGGGTCAGGATCTCCTCGGCGATCTCGGGCATATTGATCCGGTTCGAGGCGCATACCGGGATATTTACCGCCGCCGTGATCTTGGCGGTGAATTCCACGAACGCCGCCCGCGGTACCGAGGTGACAATGGTCGGTACGCGCGACTCGTGCCAGCCGATATCGGTGTTGAGCACACTCACCCCGGCCGCCTCGAGTTCTACGGCCAATTCCAGTATTTCGGTGAAGGTCTGCCCGTTCTCCACCAGTTCGGCCATCGACAGCCGGAAGATGATCAGGAAATCGGGGCCGACGGCGGCCCTGGTGCGGCGCACGATTTCGAGGGCCAGCCGGCGCCGGTTCTCCGGCGACCCACCCCAGCGGTCGGTGCGCCGATTGGTGCGCGGTGCGAGGAACTGATTGATGAAATAGCCCTCCCCGCCCATGATCTCGACTCCGTCGTAGCCGGCGAACCGAGCCAGTTCGGCGCAGCGCACATAATCGTCGATGGTGCGGCGGATACCGCGGTCGGAGAGCGCGCGCGGCCGGAACGGATTGATCGGCGCCTTGATGGCGGAGGCGGAAACACTGCCCGGAACGTAGGCGTACCGGCCTGCGTGCAGGATCTGCAGGGCGATCTTCGCACCCGCGTCGTGTACCGCGCGGGTGATGGCGCGATGCCGGTAGGCCTCGGTCCGGGTGGTGAGTTTCGCACCGAACGGAAGTAGCCAGCCGGTGCGGTTGGGCGCGTAACCGCCGGTGATGATCAGCCCGACCCCACCGCGCGCTCGTTCGGCGAAATAGGCGGCCAGCCGGTTCACATCCCATGCCCGGTCCTCCAGGCCGGTATGCATCGATCCCATGATCACCCGGTTGCGCAGGGTGGTACCCCCCACCTGGAGCGGGCTGAACAGCTGCGGATAACTCGTCGTCGAGTCCATCGCGGGCTCTCTTTCCGATATCGACCCGGGCCCCGGCCCGGTCCTCGCCTGCAGATCCTCATCTCACCATTCGGTGCACGGCGATTTCCACCCCCGCTCACGACCTGCGGTAACGGCCGGTCACGGCGGGGATCGGGCGACGCCACGAAAGGCCGGAAAACAGGCCGCTGCCATCACGGAACCGTCACGAAGAAGCTAAATCCAGAATTCGGCACGGAAAGTTTTGTGCTGTACACCACAGTAGGTTTAAAGATATTTCGCCAGGTCAGCGCCGTACTGGAACGCGTTCATTTCGGCATTCAAGATCGCACTCAGTATTTTCTCAGGTCTCGTTTACCTGCTGTTCACCTACTGTGACCATTCTGAGATCCGGTCGGAAACGACCTGAGGTTCGACTGCTCCGCGAGATTGTGAACGCCGGGTTGGAAACAACCGGCCGGAACAGCCCGGCACAGCGCCGTAGATGAATACCGCACAAGGTATGGCGACGGCCGAACCCGAATTACAACTGTACTCCGCCCCAGAGGTGGAGATCCGCCGGCGCGGCGGCCCGGGAAACCACCCGGCACCGCGGATGCGCCTTCCGGACCCGAACCGGCCTGCGTTCGGTGTCACACAACAAAACCCGACAACAGCACAGCCATGTTTTCCGGTTGCGACCCACCGGTCGCCGCCGAAGATCCGTGCTGCCCGAACCGGGCCGGATCCCGAGACCGATCAAGGAACCGAATCCGCTCATGTCCAACCACCGTTTCTCCAGCCTGCGCCGTCGTACCAAACGCGAAGCCATGGGTTTCGCACTGGCCACCGCCGGTATCGTCGCCGTCACCGCCTCCTCGGCGGTCTCCATGGCCGACGACAGCGCCCCCACCAAGGTCGCCATGGTCGCCGAGCAGAAGCCGGCCGCGACCGTGAACACCGAGGCGAAGGCCGTAGAGGCCGCCGCCGCACCCGCGCCCGCCGCGGCTGCACCTGCCCCGGCGCCGGCTCCGGCACCTGCCCCCGCACCGGCACCGGCCCCCGCTCCCGCGCCTGCCCCCGCCTACCCCAACAACCTGGACGGCTGGATCCGCGAAGCGCTGGACATCATGCACCAGAACGGCATCCCCGGCACCTACGAGGGCATCCACCGCAACATCCTGCGTGAATCCTCCGGCGACCCCGGTGCGATCAACCTGTGGGACTCGAACGCCATCATGGGCATCCCCTCCAAGGGCCTGCTGCAGGTGATCGACCCCACCTTCGCCGCCTACCACGTGCCCGGCACCCCGTTCGACGTCTGGAACCCGGTCTCGAACATCGCCGCGGCATGCAACTACGCCGCCCACCGCTACGGCTCCATGGACAACGTCAACAGCGCGTACTGAGTTTTCGGTGCCGCCTCCGGCGGCACGGGTTTTGGCCCCCCTTGGTCCCTGCTGTCAGCACTCGACACTCGCGGCTGCGCCGCATCGCATCGAGCACTGACAGCAGGGACGGGCCAAAACCTCTCAGGGCCTCGTAAGACTCGGCGCCGCCGTGGTGGCGTCCGGTTTTCGGGGTTATGTGAAGCGCTGAGGGCCTCGTAACTGGCTCGGCACCGCCGCCGTTGCGTCTGATTTTCGGGGCTACGGCGCTTCGATGCCTCGCTGAACTCGGCGCCGCCGCTGGGCGCGTCCGGTTTCGGGGGCGACAACACAACTTGGTCATCGAGTGGGCACATCGTGGACGCAACGGCGCGTATCACTGTCCGCGAGGGTGGCCAGGGGGAATCCCACAACGGAGTGGGTGTGCGGTGCCGTGCGATGTGCACGGCACCGCGCCTTGCTTTCTGCGCCCGGTGATCCGCGAACCCCGCTCCCGACCGGCCCGTTCACTGCCCGCTTACAGTTGGGTATGGCCGATTACGCGCATTCCCCGGCCGCGGAGGCCGGTCGTGCCGCCAAGGCGCGGCAGCTGGCCGGATATCTGTGGGACCGGGATATCTCCGGTCCCGAACTGCTCGATATGCCCGATCAGGTACGCCGCAAGCTGGCGCGGGCGGCCGGGGTCAATCCGCCGAGTACCGCCGAAACGTGGCGGTCGGTGGCCCGGCTGCTGGACGAGAAGGCCGCCTGGGCGCTGCGGAACCCGGCCCATCCGGCGGCACAACGGCCCCACCGCGACGAGAAACTCCTCTGGGTCAAACCGCCCGTCACCCCATGGTGAGGGGTTCCGCCGGCGGGGCCTGCGAAAACCCTCGGTTCACCACCAGCCGGTGGCCATCCCTATCTGCCGCTCCAGTTCCGGCGCCAGGGTGCGGGCGTAGCTGGCGCTGAGGTGGTGCTCGTCGTGGTAGACCAGCACATTGCCTTCGACCACCCGGCAGATCTGCGGACCGCATACCGAATCGGTGAGATCCAGCAGGCGCATGTTCGGGAAGGCCGCGGCATGGACCAGGGCGGGATTCACCGGGGCCAAGGCGGCCGTGCGCTGCATACCGCATGTGGCACTGTCCCCGCCGGCGGCCAGGCAATCCACGGCGCTGTAGCGGACTCCGGTCGGGCTGCGCAGCCAGGGCGTGTCCCGGATCGCGAGGACGTTCAGCTGACGTTCGGCCAGCGCCGCCCACACATCGAGGTACTCGGCGGGGACCACATCGCCGCCGCTGGGCCAGACGGGCGCCGTGGCGGTGGTGAACACCCATTCGGGCGGGTCGGCGGCCAGTATGTCGATCACCTCGCGCGACCAGTCGCGGCAATCGGAGATATCGAGGCCGCGGTATTGGGCGTCGTCGCGGATATTGAGCGAACACCCCATCTTCAGGTACACGACCACCTTGATGTCGTGCACCCTGGCCAGGGCGTCCATGGCCGGCATCCAGTGCTCGGTATGGGAGTTGCCCACCATGGCAATGGTGCGCGACCCGTTCGGATCCCCGTAGGTGCAGGTCACCACTTCTTTGTTGAACCAGTCCGAGATACAGCCGTCGCGGGTGGGGGCCGGCAGATCGTTGGACGCCTCCAGGATCGACGGCCGCAGTTTCGCCACCGGCACCTCCGCACCGGCGAACAGCGCCTCCGCGCCCGGATACTCGTTGACCGGTAACGCCTCGACCGGCTCGGAGGGGGTCCGGGCCACCACGACCTGCCAGGACACACAGGCACCCAGCACGAGCACACCGACCAGGCTCACCGCCACACCGGGGATCCGGCGCCGCCACACCGGCGTCACCACGGTCGCACCCGACCGCACCCGCAGCGGTTCCTCGATGAACTTGTTGGTCACCACCGCCAGGATCAGGGAAGCGCCGATGACCAGCAGTCCCCCGCCCAGCCCGGCGTGCGGTTTGCCGGTCTGCACCAGGTAGTAGATGAGCAGTGGCCAATGCCACAGGTACAGCGAATAGGCGATGGCGCCGAGCTCGACCATCGGCCGGGTGGCGAGCAGCCGGGTCACGAGCGGCTGCTGCCCGCTCTCGCTCCGTATCCCGGCGATGATCAGCGCGACCGCGGCGCCCACCGGGAACAGCGCGGCGGGCCCCGGGAACTGGCGGGCGCCGTCGAACAGCAGACCGCATATCAGCACCGCGGTGAGGCCCGCGATCCCGAGCACGGCCGCCAGGAAGCGCCCGGCCCGCCCGGATCCCGGCCGCAACCACGGCAGCGCCGCGGCCAGCAGGGCACCGACCAGCAACTCCCAGGCCCGGGCGCCGCTGTCGTAATAGGTCCACTCCTGGGATTTGGTCATCCAGGTGGCGGCGTAGACGAACGAGGCGGCGCCCAGCAGCAGCGACAGCACCACGATCGCCGGTCGCGCGGCACCCGGCCGGCCGCTGCGCCGGCACACCCAGGCAACCAGCCCGACCAGTACGACGACGGCCACGTAGAACTGTCCCTGCACCGCCATCGACCACATATGCTGCAGCGGGCTCACCGAGGGATCGGCGGCCAGATAGCTCTCCGCGGCCTGGGCCAGATACCAATTCTGGTAATAGAGGGCCGTAGCCACGGTTTGGCCCGACATATTGCCCCAGGTCGAGTAGGGCTTGGTGACGACTGTGGCAATGGCCACCGCCGCGAGGACGATCATGAGCGCGGGCAGCAACCGGCGTGCGGTGCGGGTCGCGACCTGCCGCGCGTCGACCCGGCCGGTGCGTTCCACCCGGCGCAGCAGCATACCGGTGAAGAAGAAGCCCGACAGCACCAAGAAGATATCGACGCCGCCGGACACCTTGCCGTACCAGACGTGGAAGGCCACCACCAGAGCGATCGCGATACCCCGGAGACCGTCGAGATCCAGCCGGTAATCGGCCGGACGGGCGGTGGCGCCGGGCTGCGGGGCCGGCGCGGGCGCAGGGGGGACGTCACGGTCCTTGGTTTGCAACAACTGCATTCTCCGACCTACCGGATTCCCCGCCCGGCCCGATGGGGGTCGAGTAACAGCAGCGGAGAACGAGCCTCGGACATAGCATGCATCCCTATCACAACGTGTGGTGTCCGGCGAATTCCGCCTTCTGGACGGCAGACTTCACCACCGTGGCCGATCCACCACGGCATCCGGGGAGTACCCACCCGCGACCCCGATTTCCCCTTGTCTTATCCAGGCCATACGAGTTGACAATCGAGGCGCCCCTCACAACAGTGGTAGCCGCGCGTTCTCCGTCGGACGCATGTTCCACCCCCCAGCAGACATAGAGGAATTCATGAACGTACGCCAGCTCTATGTCAGCGCCGCCGCCGCGGGGCTGACTCTTCTGGCCGCTCCCGCCGCCAGCGCTCAGATCCAGATCCCGCTGCCTTCCCTGGCCGGTACCGGTTCCTCGGCCGCCGACGCGGTGCTCGGCGCCACCGGTTCCGCGCAGCTGGCGCAGACCGGTTCGGCCGGCGGCGCTTTCAAGAACTGTGACGAAGCGCGCGCCGCGGGCCGGGCGCCGATCTTCCGCGGTGAACCCGGCTTCGGACCGCACCTGGATCCGGACGGCGACGGGTTCGCTTGCCCCACCGTCTGATTCGATCTCACTGCGCACGAACGCCCGGTGACGGAGTTTTCCGTCACCGGGCGTTGTCGTATCCGGGATCAGCGCAGGATCTTGAACAGCAGCGCGCCCGCGAGCAGTGCGCCCACGCCGATGAGCGTGTACTTCACCTTCGGCTCGTTCACCTTGGCCAGCGCCAGCTGTTTGGTGCCCTCCGCGATCCGCTGCGGATCGGCCCGCACCGCGATCTCGTCCAAGGTGCTGGCCAGCCGCTCCCGCGCGGCCTCGATCTCCTGCTCGATCCGCTCGGTATCCTTTGCCACCTTCACGCCTCCTGTACCTGGTCTGCCGCGTCCGCCGGCGGCCGATTATCACCCCTGGGTCGCGGCTGCCACCGCGGTGCGCCGGGGTTCGGGCTCGAGTGTATCCGTGGTCACGGGGGCGGCGGTTCGGTCGACCCCGGCGCGGCCGGTCGCCCGCCGCAGCGACACCGCCGGCCCGCGACCGCGTCTCGCCGCGCCGAGTCCGCGTCCGGGAGTCGGCGGCTTCGGTTACGGTGCGAGGGTGACCGATAACCAGCGACTCTCCCCGGGCGATCAGGCACCCGAATTCACTCTCCCCGACGCCGACGGCAACGAGGTGTCCCTGGCCGATTACCGCGGCCGCAAAGTGGTGGTGTACTTCTATCCCGCGGCGAGCACACCCGGCTGTACCAAGCAGGCGTGCGATTTCCGGGACAATCTCGGCGAACTGAACGAGGCCGGCCTGGCGGTGATCGGGATCTCCCCCGACAAACCGGCCAAACTCGCCAAGTTCCGCGATGCCGAACAGCTGAACTTCCCGCTGCTGTCCGATCCCGACCGCAAGGTCCTCACCGAATGGGGTGCGTTCGGCGAGAAGACCATGTACGGCAAGACGGTGACCGGCGT
Source organism: Nocardia sp. CA-290969 (assembly GCF_050936135.1). Classification (NCBI taxonomy): domain Bacteria; kingdom Bacillati; phylum Actinomycetota; class Actinomycetes; order Mycobacteriales; family Nocardiaceae; genus Nocardia; species Nocardia sp. CA-290969. The sequence continues at coordinate 5,289,623 of NZ_JBNJNJ010000001.1, forward strand.
CATCCGCTCGACCTTCCTCGTCGACGCCGACGGGAAAATCGAAGTGGCGCAATACAACGTCCGCGCCACGGGGCACGTCGCCAAGCTCCGCCGCGACCTTTCGGTGTAGTCGCGGACACAGTGCGGCATCCGCCGGTGCTCGCGTGGCATCGGCGGTGCGCGCGCGGACCGCGACGTCCGGCCTCGATCCCGTGGCGACCGGTCGTCATCGGGCGGCGCCGACCTCGCACGGATCGCGCTTGTTGCCGGGTTCCTCGACGAACGCGATCCGTGCGGGAATCCGCCGCGGGTGCTCACGCGTAGGAATCGACCAACCGTTCGTAGCCGTCGAGCAGTAAGCCCAGACTCCGTTCGAAGAACAGGTCCTCCCAGGATCCCTCGTCCTGTTCGAATGCCTGGGCCCGTACCGCCGCGGTGACCGCGGGGAAGCGTTCGGGGTCCAGTACGCGATCGAGAATGCCCCAGTCGCCTTCGGATTCCGGGTTGGCGGGGTCGATTTCGGTGATGAGCCGGACCCGTCCGATCACGAACAGTGACAGGTTCATCACCAATTGCAGTTTGATCGGTTCGGGCACCCGGGTCGGCGCCAGCGCCGAAAGTCCGGCCTCCAGCCAGGCCATGTTGTTGGGCCCCAGCGGGGGCGCGCTGAACCTGATGCTGAGCCAGCCCGCGTGCTGTGCGATCAGGCGGTACTCCGCCCACGCCCACTCGTGCAGTGCCGCCCGCCACGGGGTGCCGGGCGGAGTCTCCGGGGGCGTCCCGAGCACCCGGTCCAGCGCGATTTCCACCAGGGTCGCCTTGCTGTCGACATAGCGGTAGAGCGACATCGCGGTGAACCCGAGGCGCTCGGCGACCTTGTTCATCGACAGCGCGCCGATCCCTTCCTCGTCGACGAGTTCGATCGCGGCGTCCACGATCTGTTCCAGACGCAGCCCGCGCCGGGGCCCACGGGTGCCCGCCGACGCGAGACCCCACATGAGCTCGATCGATTTCGGCAGCGGCCGTTCGGCGTCCGGAACGGCCGCTGTCCCGTCGGAGGCAGCCGTATCCGGGCCGTTGTCCGCTGCGCTCGGCATAGCTCCGATGTCCTTCCGTGTACTTGCCCGACCGGGGTTCCGGTGGCACGCCCGGCGCGATGAGCCGGATACCGGCTCTTCCTGGCGCCTCCCTTCCTATACCACTCGCTTTCGCGCTGCTCTTGCGCCCCGTTCCGAACTGTGTACGATCTAATCAGAATATATGCCATATACAGTTTATCCGGCATGCAGTTCTTCGAATGGAGCCCCGATGACCGCCCCACCCGCCATCTCTCTCGCCGGACTCGGCAAATCCTTCGGTGATCACCGGGTCCTCGCCGGTATCGACCTCGATATCGCGCGCGGATCGGTGTTCTCCCTGCTCGGCCCCAACGGGGCCGGGAAAACCACGATGGTGCGCATCCTCGCGACCCTGACCAGGCCCGACCACGGGACGGCCCGGGTGGCCGGATTCGACGTAACCGGCGAAGCCGACCGGGTCCGCGGCGCCATCGGCGTCACCGGTCAATACGCCGCGCTGGACAAGGTCCTCACCGGTACCGAGAACCTGCGCATGGTCGGCCGCCTGCTGCATCTCGGCCGGTCCGAGACCCGCCGGCGCACCAGCGAACTACTGGAGCGATTCGATCTCGCCGACGCCGCGAACCGGCCCGCGAGCACCTATTCCGGCGGGATGCGCCGCCGCCTCGATCTCGCCATGAGCCTGATGGGCCGCCCCGAGGTGGTGTTCCTCGACGAACCCACCACCGGCCTGGACCCGCGCAGCCGGCGGGAACTGTGGCAGGTGATCCGGGAACTGGCCGACGACGGCGTCACCATCTTCCTCACCACCCAGTACCTCGAGGAAGCCGATCAGCTCGCCGACCGGATCGCGGTCCTGCACGACGGCCGGATCGTCGCCGACGGCACGCCGGCCGAGCTCAAACAGCTCACCCCCGGCGGCCATATCCTGTTCCGCTTCGCCGACCGCGCGGGACTCGCCGCGGCCGCCCGCGTCACCGGATTCCCCGAGACCGATCCCGCCGAACTCACGTTGCAGGTCCCCTCCGACGGCCGGGTCGCCCACCTCAAACATCTGCTGGACGAGTTCGCCGCCCTCGACATCACCGTCGAACAGCTCAGCGTGCACACGCCCGATCTCGACGATGTGTTCTTCGCCCTCACCAGCCGCCCGGCCGAGGCCATGGCAGCGGTGTCCTGACCACCCGGTCCCCGCAACCCGTTACTCACAGAGAGCCATTCGCGTGACCACCCTCACCCATTCCGCCCAGGACGCGGCCACCATGACGGCCCGCAATCTGCGCCACACCCTGCGCAGTCCCGACTCGCTGATCAGCACCCTCGCCCTGCCGATCATGATCCTGCTGATGTTCGTCTACGTCTTCGGCGGCGCCATGGATGTCGGCGACGGCACCTTCGTCGATTACGTGGTTCCCGGGATCATCCTGATGTGTGCCACTTTCGGCGCCGCGACCACCGCGGTCGGCGTTTCCGTCGATATCACCGAGGGAATCGTCGACCGGTTCGGCACCATGGCCATCAGCCGCTCGTCGTTCCTCACCGGGCATATCGCCGAAAGTCTGCTGCGCAATATGACGGCCACGGCGATCGTGGTCGCGGTGGCGCTGGGCATCGGCTTCCGTCCCACCGCCGATCCGGTGCGCTGGCTGGCCGCCGCCGCGGTGCTGGCGCTGGTGGTGCTCGCCCTGTCCTGGCTGTCCGCCTGCTTCGGGTTGATCGCCAGTAGTCCGGAGGCGGCCAACGGGTTCACCATCTTCGCGATGTTCATCCCCTACGTGAGCAGCGCGTTCGTTCCGCCGGAAACCATGCCGAGCTGGCTGCGGGGCTTCGCCGAACACCAGCCGGTGACCCCGGTGATCGAAACCCTGCGCGGGTTACTGGTCGGCACACCGATCGGCAACAGCGCGATCCTCGCGATCGTCTGGTGGGGCGGTATCGCGGTGCTGTCCTACGCGACAGCGCTGGTCCTCTTCCAGCGCAAGACCCGCGGCTGATCCGCACTCCCCCGCCGATCCGGTGGCCGCGGCCGGTGTTGCGTGCCCCGGATCGGTGCCGTCCGGGTGGTGAGACATGACAGACTCGCCGTCACATTCCCGTACTCTCCCACCACCACCTTCGGCGTACCGCTAGCCTGGGACATGTGAACGTACGTACGGAGGCCACGGTGAAACGGCGTCCGGACCCTGCGCTGGAACTGGAACTGCAGGACGATCCGCAGGAACTCATGCCACGGCGGCGTCCGACGCAGGAGCGCAGCAAGCGGAAGTTCGACGCGTTGCTACAGGCATCCCGTGAACTTCTGGTCGAGGTGGGTTTCGAATCGTTCACCTGTGAAGAGGTCGCGGCCCGGGCGGAGGTCCCGATCGGCACCCTCTATCAGTTCTTCGCCAACAAGTACGTCATCGTCTGCGAACTGAACCGGCAGGATCTGGTCGCGGTATCCCAGGAGCTGGCCGATTTCCACGGCGAGATCCCCTCGCTGGACTGGCTGCGGCATATGAACCAGTTCGTCGACCATCTGGCCAGTCTGTGGATGACCGACCCGTCCCGCCGCGAGGTCTGGCTGGCCATGCAGTCCACCCCGTCCACGCGGGCCACCGGCGCGATCCACGAAAAGGAATTCGCCGAGGTCGTCTCGCAGATGCTGCGGCCGCTCACCCCGCGCACTCCCCGCGGCCGGCGCACCATGATGGCCGAGGTGCTGGTGCACGTGGTGTATTCGATGCTGAATTTCTCGGTGCAGGACGAGCAGAGCCACGCCGACGCCGTCGCCGAACTCAAACGCCTGATGGTCGCCTATCTCCTGGTCGCGGAAAAAGAATCCCGCACCGCCAGCCAGGGCTGAACCACCGGCGTACGTGCAGAAAGCCCCGGAGTGGCGGACACTCCGGGGCTTTCTTTGTTTCTGCCGACTCCGTCAGTTCTCCGGTGACCGGCCCTCGATCAGGTCGGCCAGCTCACCCGGATCCTCCAGCACCACCATGGCGGCCGCGGTATCCCCGTCGTGGGTGAGCGACAGGTGCACCCGTACCCGGGGCAGGAACTCCGCGGCCAGGCCGTGCAGTTTGATGCTCGGCCGGCCCCACGCGTCGTTCACGACCTCGATCAGCGGGTACGGGTTGTCCCCGATCTGCGGGCGGCGGGCGAAGCGGGAGGAGGCCCAGGCTTTGAGCACGGCCTCCTTCGCCGCCCACCGCGCCGCATAGCTGCGGGCCGGGTCGGTGGCCTTGCTCTGGCAGTAGCGCCGCTCACCGGCGGTGAAACTCTCCCGGAGCATGGTGGTTCCGGCCCGTTGCAGTTGTTCGCTGAACTCGGAGATGGTCACCAGGTCCAAGCCGATTCCCAGGATGGTCACAGTGGCGCAGCCTACGGGGTACCGGCCGCGGCGGCATCGGTATCGCCGCCGATGAACCGGCCGGTCTCGCAACCGGACCCGTCGACCTGGTAGATCCCGTCGCCCAGCCGAGCGGTCTCCGACAGCAGCATCTCGGCTTCCAGCCCGCGCACCTGCGCGGCCGGAGTGCCGTCGCCACCGAGCCGCCGGTCGGCCGGACGCTCGTAGAGCGCGGCCCCGCCGCACATCGCCTCGACGATGCGCTGCCGCCCGGCCAGCTGCCGTTCCTGTGCCCGGCGCTGGTACTCCTCACGCCGGCCCGGTTCGATCGCCTGGACGAACGCCTGCGGATGTACCACCGCGAGCAGGCCGGAGACGTGCCCGAAGCCGAGCGAGGTCACCAGACCGGCCTTGAGCGGGAACCGGTCGCCGAACCGCAGCGCCTCGCGCAACCACACCAGATGCGGGTATTCGCGCATCTTGTCGTCGACACAGTCGAGGCTGCGGTTGGGCGGCACCACACCGTTTTCCAGCACCTGGCACAGGCCGATGAGCTGGAAGGCGGCCGCACCGCCCTTGGCGTGCCCGGTGAGGCTCTTCTGCGAGACCACGAACAGCGGGGCGCCGTCGGAGCGGCCGATCGCCGCGGCCAGCCGTTCGTGCAGTTCGGATTCGTTCGGATCGTTGGCCGCGGTCGAGGTGTCGTGTTTGGAGACCACCGCGATATCGTCCGGACCCACACCGAGTTTGCGCAGTTCCGCGGCGAACCGGGATTCCCGTCCGCCCCGGCCCGCACCGAGCGCGCCGAGTCCGGGCGCCGGGATGGAGGTGTGCACGCCGTCGGCGAAGGACTGCGCGTAGGCCACCACGCCCAGCACCGGCAGACCCATCTCGAGCGCGATATCGCCCCGGGCCAGCAGCACGGTGCCGCCACCCTGCGATTCCACGAACCCGCCGCGACGGCGATCGTTGGCCCGGGAGAAGTACCGGTCGCTGATTCCCTTGGCGCTCATGGCCGCCGAATCCGCGGTCGCGGACATATCGCCGAAGCCGACGATGCCCTCGATCCCCAGATCGTCGAAACCACCGGCCACGACCACCTCGGCCTTACCGAGCTTGATCTTGTCGACACCCTCTTCGACCGATACCGCGGCGGTGGCGCAGGCGGCCACCGGATGCACCATGGCGCCGTAGCTGCCCACATAGGACTGCACCACATGCGCCAGGGCCACGTTCGGCAGCGCTTCCTGCAGGATGTCGTTGGGCCGCGGTTCGCCGAGCAGGTTGTCCACGTAGAGCGACCGCATCGAGGACATCCCGCCCATACCGGTGCCCTGGGTGTTGGCGACCAGGCTGGGATGCACCCAGGTCATCAACTCGGACGGGCTGAACCCGGATCCGACGAACGCGTCGACGGTGCAGGCGATATTCCACAGCGCGACCCGGTCGATCGAGGACGCCATATCGGCGGAGATACCCCACACCGTGGGATCCCAGCCGGTCGGGATCTGGCCGCCGACAGTACGCGAGAGTTTCGCGCGACGCGGCACCCGGATCTCGGTGCCCGCCTTACGGGTCACCGTCCAGTCGCCGGAGTCGGCGACCGGGGTGATCACCGTATGCTCCGGTGCGGCCGCGTGGAAGGCCCGCGCTTCGGCTTCGCTGCCGACGGTGAAGGACAGATCCTGGTCGAGGAACACCGAGGTCATCAGCGGGCTGCTGTTGTCGACCATGGCGGCGTCGTCCTCGTAGCGGCGGATACCGCAGCGTTCGACGACGGCGTCGTGATAGCGCTCGGCCAGTTCGGCTTCCGGTACGTAGTCCCCGGATTCGGTGTCGTACCAGCCCGGCTTCGGATCGTTCTCCCAGGTCACCATGCCGGTGGTCCAGGCGAGTTCCAGCACGCCGGCCGCCGACAGCTCGTCGGAGACCTCCATCTCGAAGCGGGTGCGCGCCGAACCGTAGGGCCCGAGCTCACCGGCGCCGACGATCACGACCATATCGCTGAGATCGGCGGTCACCGTGCCCCATTCGGGAACCGGCAGCGCCGAGGTCAGCGTCGGCGGGGCGGGCAGCGCGGAAATCCGCGGGGCGTCCGATTCCTCGGCCACCTCGGCGACCTCGGCGTCCGCGGCCTCCTGCGCCTGCCGGGCCAGTTCGGGCAGATCGAGTTTCGCCCCGGCCAGCCCGCCGGTGAGGTCGACCTGCTGCGGACCCGTCTCGGTCGTCGAACGTGCCTGAGCGGTGGCCCATTTCAGCAGTTCGTCGGCGATCTCACCGGTCGACCAGGTCTGCACCCCGGCCTTCTCCACAGCCTCGACCATGGGGTCGTTATGCCCCATCAGCCCGGTGCCGCGAACCCAGCCGATGAGCGCGTGCACCAGCGTGACCCGCGCCGCCCACGACTTCTCGGCACTCCATTTCGCGACCACCGCGTCGAGTGCGGCCTTGGCCTCACCGTAGGCGCCGTCGCCGCCGAACAGCCCGCGGTTGGGCGAACCGGGCAGCACCACATGCAGTTTCGCATCGACATCGTGATCGGCGCCCAACTTCGACAGGCCGCCGATCAGCCGCTCGACCGACCACAGCAGGACCCGCATCTCCATTTCGGCGCGCGCGCCGGCGTCGGAGAGGTCACCGGCGACCCGCGGGGCCGCGAACGGCAGCAGCAGGGTCGGAGTGAAGGCGTCCTTGGTCTTGATCTTCGCGCCGCCGGCATTGTCGACCTGTTCGGTACCGACCCACTCGATCAGGGCGTCGATATCGGTGTAGGAGGCCATATTCGCCGGGACCACCCACAGCGCGGCACCCTGGCGGGCGTTGGCGCGGTAGAGGTCGCGGTAGAAACCGAGCCGGTGGTCGTCGAGACGGGAGGTCGTGACGATCACGGTCGCGCCGCCGCCGAGCAGGCGTCCGGCCACCGCGGCGGCGATGGAGCCCTTGCTGGCGCCGGTTACCACGGCGATCTCGCCGGACCACTCACCCGCACCCGATTCGTCGCGGGCCGCCGCGGCGATCCGCTCGTAGTGTCCGGCCAGTACCGAGCGGGCCTCGTGCACGGCCCGCTGCCGCCACCAATCCGCCTGCGCGGCAACGGCTTCGCCCGCACCGATGAACCCGTCCACCGGCAGCTGGGCGGCCTGTGCGTCCTCCCCCAGCCACAACCGGGCCAGATCTTCGCGCGCCGTGGCCCACCGGTCGTCGATGAGCACCGCCTTACGGGCGTCGAACGCCGGCGCGACCAGCCGCGGCCAGTCCGAGCCCAGTTCGGCCGACACCAGATCGACCAGGCCGTCGTCGGCAGACTCCGCCGCGGAGACCTGTTCGTTCAGGCCGAGCTGCTCGAGGACCAGGCGGGCGGCCGAGGCCAGCACACCGTCTTTACCGGTGATCTGCTCGGTGAACTCGCCGAGCGCGGCGGCATCCACGGTGCCCCCACCGGACCCACCGGCCGCGGGCAGCGATACCGAGATCCCGCGCCGGGCGGCCACCGCCTGGACGGCGGCGTCGATGGCGGCGTCCACGGACGCACCGTCGGTGAGTGCCCCGGAAACGAGGCCGCCCAGGTCACCACCGCGTACGCTGGCGCCCTCGCGGGTGCCCAGCGAAACCTCGGCGGTGATGTGGCTGGCCCAGCCGTCGCCGAGTTCCCAGACCTTCTTCACCCGTTCGGCGATCGCTGCCGGACGTTTACCGGACGGCCCGAACACCTTGCGGAGGTGGTCGTTGATGGCATCGCTGAGTACCGAACCGAACGGCTTGTAGGTGCGGGCGAGCCGTTCCACGGTGGCGGAGAGCGCACCCATATCGGCGTCGGCGGCACCGTCGATCGCGCCGAGCGAAAGCTCGGAGCCCAGGTCGACGAGCAGCTGGTTGCGGCGCGAGGACACCCCGTCGCACAGGCCCTCGATGGTGTCGACCGGGCCGATCTGGTCGATGCGGAGCTTGGTCCACAGCGCGATCAGCACCCTGGTCGCGTCCGCGGCGGTGAAGGCGATATCGTCCGGCCGCGGTCCGCCGGTGCCCGCCGGGGCGGCGGGTGCGGCAGGCGCGGCGGCCGGGGCCGCCGCGGCGGCCGCCTCGGTGACCTCGTCGACCGGTTCGTCGACGGGCGCCGGATCGGTATCGGTCGAGTACACGACCGCCGCCTCGCGCTCGATATTGAGCACTTCCACGGTGGCGGTGGCGAAATCGGGCAGCTTCAGGGTCTGGCTCGCCAGGTTGGCGACGGTCGGGGTGGCCCCGAGGCCGACCTCGACGAACCGCTCCACACCCAGTTCGCCGAACAGCAGGTCCTGGGTTTCGATCCACCGCACCGGGCTGGCGAACTGCCAGGCCAGCAATTCGATCAGCACCACCCGGCACAGTTCGCTCGGCCGCTGCGACCAGGAGTCGAAATCGGCGAGCACGGCGGCCAGCGGCTCCGAGGGCACCAGCTCGGCGATTTCGGCGATGAACTCACGGTCCAGCGAGAACAGCCGCGGCACCAGGTTCGGGATGTAACGCCCGACGAGGACCTCCGGACGCAGTTCGGCCGGCAGCAGCTGTTCGAGTTTGCCGCGGAATTCCGGCACACCCTTGCGCAGCACGGTCGAATGGAACGGCACGTCGATACCGGGAACCAGGATGAAGGCGCGTTTCCCGCCGAATTCCTCGCGGCGCCGCTCGATTTCGGCTTCCAGGGCCTCGAGACCGGCGACGGTACCCGCGATGGCGTACTGCGCGCCGCGCAGGTTGAGGTTCACCACCTCGAGGAATTCCCCGGCCGCTGCGCCGACACCGGCGACGAAATCGATCACCTCGTCGTCGGGCAGCCCGATCTGCGAGGGCCGGATGGCGGCCATCCGGTAGTCGCTGCGGCCCTGCGCATCGCGCGGCACCAGCTCGTGCATGGCCGAACCGCGCTGGAACACGACCTCGAGTACGGCTTCCAGCGGCAGCACCCCGGCGACCGCGGCGAGTGCGTTGTATTCGCCGACCGAATGCCCGGCCAGCAGCGAACCCTCCACGAACGCCCCGGCCTCACGCAGTTCCGCGACCTGCGCGACACCGAGGGTCGCCATGGCGACCTGGGTGAACTGGGTCAGGTGCAGGACGCCGTCCGGGTGCCGGTGCTCGACACCGCGCGCCTTCAGATAGGTCGGGTTGTCGCGGACCACGGCCAGGATGGAGAAGCCCAGCGCTTCCCGGGTGTGCTTGTCCGCGCGATCCCAGATGGCCTTGGCGGCCTTGGAGCGGGTCCGGGCGTCCAGGCCCATACCCTTGCGCTGGATGCCCTGGCCCGGGAATGCGTAGACGGTCTTGGGGGCGGCGGTGCGACCGGTCGCGGTCATCACCAGATCCCCGGCGGCCCGGCAGGACACCTCGAGGATCTCCTCGCCGGCGTCCACCGCGACCCGCTCGACCCGCACATCGATCTCCGCGCCCGGGCGCACCATGCCCAGGAAACGGGTGGTCCACGCGGTGAGAGTACGTGCCGGGACAGTAGCCTGCGGATCAACCGCCGAGACGGCGTGCTGCGCGGCGGCCGACAGCCACATACCGTGCACGATCGGGCTGCCCAGACCGGCCAGTTTCGCGGCGGCGTCGCTGGTGTGGATCGGGTTGTGATCGCCGGAGACCGCGGCGAAGGCGGCCATACTGCGCGGCGCGACCATGGTCACGTCGCGGCGCCGGCGGCGCGGGGTCTCGGTGGCCTCGGCGCTCACGGTGCCCGCGGCCCGCGGCGGATCGGTCAGCTCGCCCGCGCCGGAGCGGCCGCGGATGGCGAACCGCTCGACCAGCCGGGCCAGCGGCACCACGTCCAGGCCCTGATCGCGCATCTCACCGACGGTGACGTTCACCTCGACGACGCGGCCGAGGTCGGTATCGACCACCGTCCCGGATTCGGCGCGCACCACGAGAATGCTGGTGACATCGGGCAGTTCGCGCAGCAGCTCGATCTGATGATCGAGATGCACCAGGTCCAGCATGCCTTCGATCACGCTGGCGGCGGACTCGGTACGCGCCGCGCCCAGCACCGCGAACACGGCCGGCCAGCACGCGCCCACCAGCACGTCCGGCACCGTGCGGCCCAGTGTGCTCAGGTTCGCCGGCAGCCCGGCCCCGGTGACTCCGGCGTGGTCGGCGATCAAATCCGGCGTCCAGGCCAGATTGACGTGCGCGACATTACCTTTCACCTCGGGCAGCGCCTGACCGGCCGCGACGGCCAGCAGCGCCGACATGGCGGCGTCGGCATCGGCTTCGGTGACCACCGGCGCCCCGCCGTTGTACACCGACACCGGCACGGTGATCCGGATCCGCACGCTGTGCCCGGCGGTCAGCGGAACGGCGAGTTCCACATACGAATGTTCGGCCTCGGGACCTTCGGTCTCCACGAGCGTGGCGCCCGTCGGCGGATGCACCGCGCCCTTCTCGTCCACGGTCCACTCGTGCAGATCACCCAGCCGGTGCACCGGGTTGACCGTCGCGCGGCCCGACCAGTTCACATCGGGGGCGGCCAGCACCACGTCGATCGGCCCGCTGGTCACCGCGGCGACCCGGCGCGCGTCGACGGCGGCCGGGACGACCCCGTCGCGCACCAGCGCATAGGCGGCGTCCTGTTCGAACCGGTCCAGCAGTTCGCCGACGGGCTCGTCGACCCGGGTGATGCCGGCCACCGACACAGTGCCCGGGATGACGCAGACCTGATCGGCGGAGTAACGCGGATCATGGGCCTGCCACAGCGAATCCGAACGCCACCAGCGCCGCACGTCCTGGTCCACCACCGGGACGAAGTTCACCGGTTTACCCGCCGTCTTGCACAGGCTGATGAAGAACGGCACGTCCGCCGGGTGCAGCAGCGTCTGCCCGGCCGCCGGATACTGCTCCGACAGCCGCGCGATGGCCGCGGCCGGATTCTCCAGATCCGCATCGCGGAAAAGGGATTCGATCTCGCCGCGATCGGCCGGTGCGAGCCGCGCCTCGGCCCGGCGCAGCATCTCCGCGAACCGGTCGCGCCAGCTGATGTCCAGCCAGACCGAGCGGGTGGAGGCGGCGATCGCGTCACCGAGATCGGTTCCGCAATCGAAGTCCGCGCGGCATTCCTGGCCCACCGCCAGTTCCACATACCGCTGCAGCCAGGCCTCGTAGGTCATGGCCGGCACATCACCGAAATACGGTTTGGCGGTCGCGTTCAGGGCCTCGATGATCTCGGCGCGCCGCTGGGCGACGGCGTCCGCGTCACCGGCGACCTCGTCGAGCAGCCGCCCGGTACGCGAGGCGGCGTTGTCGATTTCGTGGATATCGGCGCCGAGCTGGCTGCGGCCCGAAGCCATACCGCCGCTTGCCGTTCCGGCGCCCACCCAGTCGGGGGTTCCGGGGGTGTCCACCAGGAGTTGTTTCACCTCGGGCGCGGTGGTCGCCTCGAGGGTCGCCATCGCCGCGGTGCCCACCAGCACACCGTCCAGCGGCATCGCCGGGTAGCCGTGCGCGGCCGACCAGGCGCCGGTCAGATATTCGGTGGCCCGCTCCGGGGTCCCGATCCCACCGCCGACGCAGACCACGACGTTCCCGTGGGTGCGCAGTTCGGCGTAGGTCGCGAGCAGCAGATCGTCCAGATCCTCCCAGGAGTGGTGCCCACCGGCCTTACCACCCTCGATATGCATGATCACGGGGTAGTCGGGCACCTCGCCGGCGATCCGCAGCACCGCGCGGATCTGCGCGACGGTGCCCGGTTTGAACGCGACGTGGCTGATCCCCACCTCGGTCAGTTCTTCGATCAGCGCGACGGCTTCCTCGAGCTCCGGGATACCGGCGGTGACGATCACACCGTCGAACGGAGCGCCCGCCGCGCGTGCCTTCTGAACCAGCCGCTTCCCCCCCAGCTGCAGTTTCCACAGGTACGGGTCCAGGAACAGCGAGTTGAACTGCACCTGCCGTCCCGGATGCAGCAGCTCTTTGAGCTCTTCGACCCGATCGGCGAAGATCTGCTCGGTCACCTGGCCGCCACCGGCCAGCTCCGCCCAGTGCCCGGCGTTGGCCGCGGCGGCGACGATCTTGGCGTCCACCGTGGTCGGTGTCATACCGGCCAGCAGGATGGGCGAACGTCCGGTGAGGCGGGTGAACGAGGTCTCGACCACGATCCGCCCGTTCGGCAGCCGCACCGGCTTCGGCGCGAACGCCGACCAGGGCTGCGCGACCTCCGGCGCCGCGCCCGGGGTGAGCAGGCTGCGCTGCCCGGCGCGGGTCGCCACCGCGACCATGCCGACCCCGCTGCCCTTCAGGGAGCTACCGCTCACCCGGGACAGCAGATCGCCGGGCCCGAGGTCCAGGATCCACTCCGCGCCGGCGCCCACCATCTCGTCCACGGTCACCACCCAGTCGACCGGTTCGACCAGGATGTCGCGGGCCATCTGCCCGGCCAGTTCGGTATCGAGCCCGCACTGCGCGGCCCAGCCCGAGACCAGGTCGACGGTGTCGCCCAGCGCCGGGTGGTGGAACGCCACATCGACGTCCAGATCTTCGAACACCGGCGCGAACACCGCGCCACCACGCTGTTTGGCGGCCCGCTCCCGATCCTGTTCTGCGTGCAGCTGCTCGCAGCGCTGACGTACCCGCAGCAGCGCGTCCGGGGTTCCGGAGAGCACCACGCGGCGGCGTCCGTTGCGGATGGAGAGCACGGCCGCGGCCATCGGGTCGGCGCCCGCGAAGACCTCGTCGAGCACGGCCTGAAGCTCATCGGGGTCGATATTGGATACCGCGACCATCGAGGAGCGCTCACCCACCGGCATCAGCCCGCGCCGCCGCGCGACCAGTCCCGCCGCCGCGCCGACGAGCTGGCCGATGGCCAGCATTTCCGCGTCACGTTGCCCGCAGGTCTTCACCGCGGTCGCGGCCAGCAGGCCCTGGGAATGCCCGACGACCGACACCGGCGCGAATTCGGCCGGGTCCAGTCCCTGCAACCGCAGCGCGCGCAGCGCGGCGAGCTGGGTCAGCAGTACACCCGGCATCGACACCGCCGCCGAGCGCAGCACCCGATCCGACGGGGCGTCGGAGACCACGGCCTCGTCCTCGTCGTCGGCGAGGTCGTCCTCCAGCATCCACGCGACCGGATCGAAACCCACCGGCCGCACCGTGAGCAGCTGGTCGGCCACCGGCTCCAGCAGCCCGGCCGCCTCGTTGACCAGAGCGGTCAGTTCGGGCTCCAGCGCCGCGTCGCGGGTGATCTCGGACAGTTCCCCCAGCCAGCTCGCGCCCTGCCCGCCGAAGGCCAGGGCATAGGGAGCACCGGCCCGCAGCCGGTCCAGCAGGGGCGTGCGATTCGTCTCGGAGACAGTCCGGCTCCCCCGGTATCCGGGCCCGGACTCAGTGCTCTCGTTAATCGTCAAGACGCTTCGACTTTCTCTCGTGGCAACAGGTCTGCGGAGACTTCCCCGGCTCCCGGCCCGCGCGCGGGTATTCCCCGCTCGACGGCCTGATATTGCGAGGATCGCACAAAATCATGAGGGAACCCTCACGTTTCTCCCCGGGCGCGCCCCTTACCCACCGGTATTCACGTACCGTCGTACCAGAATGCTCAGAAACATGACCCTCCCTCACGTTTGAACCCGCAGGTGAGGCCGCCTCCTTACCCCGGCGAAACATGAGCACCCCTCATATTGACGGTTACCCAATCGTTATAATCGCAGGTGGGGTTACCGGTCAGTACGAAATCCCGGACCACGTCTTCGCGATCCCGCCCCGGCCCGGTAGAGTTTGGACGGTCGTACCATCACGCGCGAGTGGCGAAATTGGCAGACGCGCCAGATTTAGGTTCTGGTGTCCACGGACGTGGGGGTTCAAGTCCCCCCTCGCGCACCGCTCTACCACGAATTTCCGTCATTTATGACAGAAATTCGTGCTCGAGGGCCCTCGTACACGCCGTTTCCGCACGTTTTCCTGTCATAGATGACGGTTCAGGTGTTAGAGACATCCCTCTTCCACGCCGTGCCACGCGCACGAGTGCCCGCTCCAGGTGCACCGCATCTCAGGAGCGCGCGACCAGCAAACGTCCAAGGGGTTCCCATTGCCGGCCCGAGTGTGTAGACACCGCGCCCAGACCTTGGCGCCGCCTCCCCACGAGCGCCGCCTCCGCGGTGGCTCCTGATCAGCGGATCACGCCCGGACCCGACCACACCGGCCAGCAACTCGCGACACACGGCCACCGACGTGCACGCGTTCCCGGTGGCACACCGGCTGGAATTCAGGTTTCCTGGTAACAGGGAGATCAGCGGGCAGATGAACAGAGGCTTTGCCATGCCCCTTCCCCCTTCCGACCACCCGACCGATACATCGAGCACGGAAAGCATCGGGCTCCCGCTCCCCACTCGGCCCTACCCCAGCCTCGGACCGTCCGTCCGCTTCTCGGTATCGGTGATCAACACACGCGCCCGCGTCGTCGCCAGGGCGGTCTTCGATCACCTGGGCTGGTCACCAGGCCAATCCCTGCGCTACGAGCTCCGTGGCGGCCTGATCACCCTCACCACCGCCGCGGCCGGCGCCGAGCGCCGGCGAACAGTAGCGGCGCCGCGGATGAGTGTCGCGCTGATGCACTGGTTGGGCACCGACACTCGGCGGGTCAGGGAATATTGGCAAGCGTTGGCGGGTGCGGGGATTCCGGTGTGTGGCGCTGCCGCGGTATATCGCCAGCGACTAGGCGCGCGGGCCCGTTCGGCCGACCACCGCATGACACTGTCCAGCGCCGGGCCGGACCGGGCCGACTACACCGCGTACGCTCGCAGACAGTTGCGTTATATTCGGCTGTGTCGCACCGCCTTCCGGCGGAAACCACACCGAGGGATTCGGGAGCCGAGGTGGTCTTGCAGTCGGGGGATGTACTCAGCGGATTCGTGATCGATCGCATCCTCGGCTCCGGCGGGATGGGGGTGGTGTACCGGGCTCGGCATCCTCGGCTGGAACGGTTCGTCGCATTGAAAGTGCTCAGCGACGCCCTCGCCGCCGATCCGAAGGCCCGCATCGGTTTCGAGCGGGAAGCGGCATTGGCCGCCCGGCTCGACCACCCCAATATCGTCCCGGTCCACGACCGTAGCGGACCCGACGAAACCTCGCTGTGGCTGTCCATGCGCTATATCAGCGGCGGCGACGCCAACGGCCTGCTGGCGAAGGCACCCGGCGGGCTGGCCCCGGAGCTCGTGGTGGAACTCATGGCCGATGCCGCCTACGCGCTGGATTTCGCTCACACCGCGGGTGTACTGCATCGGGACGTCAAACCTGCCAACCTGCTGATCGAACCCGACCCACGCCACGGCCACCGGGCAGTGCTGACCGATTTCGGAATCGCTCGCGCGCTCGACGAATCGGTCACCGCGTCCACCCTCGCGGTGACCTTCGCCTACGCCGCCCCGGAACGGTTCCTCGCCCAGCCCTCGAGCCCGCGCACCGATATCTATTCACTCGGCTGCACCCTGCACCAGCTGCTCACCGGCCTGCCGCCGTTCCCACGGGAAACCCAGGCCGCGGTGATGGCCGCGCATCTGAACGTTGCCCCGCCGTCACCGCATCTACTACGGCCGGAATTACCCGAAGCCCTTGATGCTGTTATCGCTACCGCCCTGGCCAAACAACCCACCGACCGCTACCCCACCTGCCGGGCACTCGTCGACGCCACGTGCGCCGCGCTCGGACTACCTCCCCGCGTTCCCGCGCCGCAGACCGCCGCCTCACCGACCGCGCCACCCGCCGATACGAGCGACAACACACTGTCTGCCCCGACCACAGTCACCACTCCTGCCGCACGTCCCGCGACCGCCACGGCGGCGCCTCCGCACGAGAAGGCCGGCACCTCGGACACGTCCGCTGCTGACGGCACTCCGGCACCCGCACCTGCGCACATCAGCGTAGCTACGGACGTACCGGCCACCTCCGGGAACAGTCCCTCCGGCACCGCAGGCGGCCACATACCCACCGGCAACCCGGCCGTCGCACGACCCGGACACGAAGGCCCACCCGCCCGAGTGCCGCCACCGGCCGGGGGCGACAGCCCGCGCGCCAGCACGCCGGTGGGCCAGGGATCCACAGCGCTCCGCCGTAGCATCCCGGACCGCCTACGGTCCGCGGATAAGGGACGCGCCGGCGTGGTCCTGGGGGTTGTTGCCGTACTGTTCGCCGTTCTGCTGGTGGTGGTGATAACACTCCGCCCGGATGCCGGCACGGAGGGCGGCAGCAACTCGGACCCGGAGAACGCACCTGCCCGCCCACCCCATGTCATCGCGACGATCCCGGTAGGTGCCCGACCGGCCGAAATCGCTTTCCTTCCCGATATCCACGCCGGCTTTGTCAGCAATACCGGAGACGACACCGTCTCGATGCTCGATACGAACTCCCGGGCGGTCTCCGCTACCATCCCGGTCGGTAACGAACCGACCGCACTGGCGGTGGACCCGGTGACGAATACCGTCTACACCACCAACAAGGCCGATAACACGGTATCGGTCATCGACGCGGAAAGCCGTAGGGTCACCGCCACGATCCCGGTCGGCTCCGAACCGTGGGATGTCGCAGTGGATCCGGACACCCACACTGCCTACGTCACCAACCGGCTCGAGGATACGGTCGCGGTGATCGATACCGGTACCCGAACCGTCGAACGCTTCGTACATCTCAGCGATGATGGGCCCCTGGGCGAAACCGCTAGGCAGGTGGCGGTCGATCCGAACACCCATCGGGCATATGTCACCGGAATCGATCATAAGACCGTCACGGTCATCGAACCGGACAACGGTGCGGTCACCGTCGTCGACACCCAGGACAGCACGGACGGTGTCACCATCGACACCGGCACGAACACCGCCTACGTCCTCAACTATTACGGACAGGCCGTTACGGCGATCGATACCCGGAACAACAGCATCCGCGGCACTATCCCGACCGGCACCTATCCCACAGAGCTGGTGGTCGATCCGGCCACCCACACCGCCTACCTGATCTGCGTATACGAAGGCACCGTCACGAAAATCGACACCACCACGAACACTGTCGGCAACACTCTGTCCCTCGGCGGTACGGAGATGGCGGGCCTGGCACTCGATCCGGAATCCGGCACCGCCTTCATCACCGTCCGGAGATACACCACCGGTAGTGGTCTCCCCGGCGAGGTCGTCGTCGTGGACACCGCCACGCTCACCGCGGTCGCCGAGCCGGTCACGGTCGGCGTCGATCCGGGCGATGTGGCCATCTCCCCGACCGGCACCGCTTACGTTCTGAATTCCGCCGGCAACTCCGTTTCGGTGGTCACCCGCTGAGTTCCGTGCTCACCTACCCTGGGTCGCCCGACAAGGCATCACCACCCACTGGCTACGCCACACCACCCTCACATGGGTCGAACGCAACTTCGGCTACTCGATCGCCCGCGCCTACGCCGGCCACCGCAAACCCACCGACGCCACCGCCACCTACGTCAAATCCACCATCCAAGAACTCGCCGTCGCCGTCTCCGCACTCACCCGCGAACCCCACCCCCTCCTCACCGGAAACACCCCCACCACCAGCCGCCCCCGTACCGGCCCGAACCGAAACCGACTCATCGGAAGACAAACCACCGCACTGGAACAACTCACGCCCCTCGGCGAAAACCAACCAGACCGCACAACATCATGAAAAGGGGGCCTCAACACACCCAGACAACACCCAATCATCCCTGAAAGGAACTGTGCCCCAATGTAACTCCAACCAGTTGTAGCATCCACGCATATCTCTGCTACGCTACAGCAACCTATTAAAGATGGCACTCTAGCACGCATTCCCGTCATCGATGACATAGATCTGTGCACAAGTCCCCCCTCGCGCACAAATACTCAGCAGATTTGCCGGGTTACATGCCGTGCGTTCGATTGCACGAAGAAACCCGGCATCACGCCTGTCGACCTTCGTTCTCACCCTCGATGCGATGGCTGATCGAAGGAACTTCGGCGCCCCGGCGATGATGGGCGGGCGCATCGGGGCCGGCATGTTCGGCGTTGTGGACAGCGTCGGTGATCAGTTGCCGGACATGGTCGTTTTCCAGGCTGTAGTAGACGGTGGTTCCGGCACGGCGGGTACGCACGAGGTGAGCCAGACGCAGTTTGGCCAGATGCTGGGAGACGGAGGCGGCGGGTTTGCCGACGTAGTCGGCGAGTTCGTTGACCGACAGCTCGGCATCGGCCAGTGCCCACAGCACTTGGACGCGGGTGGCGTCGGCGAGCATCCGGAAGACATCGACCGTCGAGTTCAGTTCGTGGCCGGGAATAGGCGATCGAACCTTCCCGTTATCTGCATTCATACGTAGATACTAAGCCATGCAAGAGGCTGGGCAGAAGGGCCGACTCGATGTTTACCTCCTTGTTTTCCCACCGCGACTACCTCCGGCTGTTCATCGCCCAGGTGTCGGCCCTGTTCGGTACCGGTCTGGCCACTGTCGCCCTGGGACTGCTGGCCTATGAACTCGCCGGTGGCGACGCGGCCGCCGTGCTCGGCACCGCGTTGACCATCAAAATGCTGGTGTACGTGACGGTCGCGCCGATCGTGGCCGCCTAC
This sequence comes from Nocardia sp. CA-290969, assembly GCF_050936135.1. Classification (NCBI taxonomy): domain Bacteria; kingdom Bacillati; phylum Actinomycetota; class Actinomycetes; order Mycobacteriales; family Nocardiaceae; genus Nocardia; species Nocardia sp. CA-290969. The sequence continues at coordinate 5,308,565 of NZ_JBNJNJ010000001.1, forward strand.
GCCGACCGCTATCCGCGCAGGTTGTTGCTGGTCTCGCTGAACATGGTCCGGGCCGCGGTTGTGCTGGCATTGCCCTTCGTCGACGAGGTCTGGCAGATCTACGTGCTGATCGGCGTGCTGCAGACTGCTTCGGCCGCATTCACCCCGACCTACCAGGCTGTTATCCCCGATATCCTGCCGGATGAGCGGGATTACACCAGGGCGCTGTCGGCCGCTCAGCTCGCCGCGACGATGGAGACATTGCTGAGTCCGATGCTTGCCGCGGCGGCGCTGGCGGTGATCAGCTTCCACTGGCTGTTCGTGGGTACCGCGATCGGGTTCGTCGTCTCGGCAGTACTGGTGGTCACCACCCGCATCCCGGATGCCGGCGCCGGCGCCGCCGAGAGCAGCTTCACCGAACGGATCGCGGTGGGTATGCGGATTTTCGCCGCGACGCCGCGGCTACGGGGTCTGCTCGGGTTGAACCTGGTGGTCGCGGCCGCAGGTTCGATGATCATGGTCAACACCGTCAACTACGTTCGCGACACTCTCGGGGGAACCCAGTCCGGCGTGGCGATGCTCCTGGCCGCGAACGGGTTCGGCACCCTGCTCGTCGCGCCGGCGTTACCCCGGATCCTCGAACGCCTCGATGCACGGCCGGTGATGATGGCCGGTGCGGCCACCCTGATCACCGGACTCGGGTCGGCGATCGCCTTGTCGACCGCGAGCGGAGGCGAGTGGCGCTGGGTCGCCGCGGTCGCAGTATGGGCGGTCATCGGCGTGGGCACGGCGGCGGTGCTGACCCCGACCGGTCAGGTGCTGCGGCGATCGTCGCAGGCCGGGGATCGGCCGGCGCTCTTCGCCGCGCAGTTCTCGCTGTCGCACCTGGCATGGCTGCTCACCTACCCGCTTACCGGCTGGTTGAGCACCGTTGCCGGCTTCACCGCGACCTGGGCGATGCTGGCCGTGCTCGCCGGTGCCGGGATCACGGTGGCGCTGCGGATGTGGCCGCGTAACGACCCGGCGGAGCTGACCCATCTACACGAGGTCGGCACCATCGACGCGGCCCGGCTGGGCGCCGCGGTCCGCGTGGACGAACGCCACTTCCAGCACACGCACGTGTTCATCATCGACGCCGAGCACCCGCAATGGCCGCGACCGGATCGGCGGACGGCAGCAGCTGCTTAGTCTTTCCGCCGCCGAGGCGGTCGACCTCTTGGAAACCGGATCGTGCGGACCGGGCGCAGCCTGCCCGCTTGCATACCCCACAGGGGTAGGGTAACTGTTGAGATGTTCCTTCCGCAGCCCGGCGGTCACGATTCCGGATGGGCACGCGGGCCCTCACCAGATCGGCAGGAAAGATATGAGCACCTCGACCATCACCGTTGCGGGAATGACCTGCGGCGGCTGCGCGTCCAAAGTCCGGGCCCGGCTCAGCACCCTAGACGGAGTCTCCCGGGTCGACGTGGATCCGGCCACCGGCCGGGTCACCGTCGAATCAGGCCGTGAGATCGACCCCGAGGCCATCGAGAAGGCGGTGGAAGCCGCCGGCTACCGAGTCGTCGCCTGATACCGGCCACCTTCCCAGGGGCGGCGCCATCAATGGCTCCGGGACACAGGAAGGCGAGACAGGATGACCGTGGCGAGTAAGTTGTTTCGCGACTGTTGCAGTGCCGCTTCGCCGATGCGGCCCTCACCGCGAGAACAATGAGTGACGAGAGGAGGTGATGCACGTGGCCGAGATGTGCGAATACACCGATATCCAGCGTGAACTCCCGGACGATATTCGATACCACGAGTCCACTGCGACACCTCCGGAGATCGAGACGCCGCCGTACGGGCGCCGAGGCCCGGAACCGAGTGGTTCGCGGTGACCGTCTTCACTCGCCTTCGACGCCTATCGGTGGGCCTGCTGCTGGCAGTGCTGCTGGTTGCCCCGCTGATCGACTGCACCCTGCACGGGCATGACGAGCACACACATCCGGCCGCGGGGGCAGCTGCCGAGATCGCCCTCGCCTCGCACAGCCATTCCCCGCACGCGATGAGCGGGGGGCTCGTCGACCATTGTGATCAGCACATGATGCATTGCGTCGAGAAGGCGTTACCGCCCTCCGGGGGTGCGACCATTTCGCCATTGCTGTGGCTGGTGCTTCTCGCCGCGACCACCGTGGGCGCCATCGCCCCGATTTTCACCGGCGCCTGCGGGATCCGCGGCCCTCCTGTCGCCGCGTTACCCGTGTCGAACGGGCGAGCCGTACTCACGAATTTCTGTATCTCCCGACGCTGATCGGTCAGCGCCAGGCCGCGACTCGTTGTGTCGCCGGCCGGTGTTCGCTGCCTGCTCACCGTCTACACCGTCCTGCGCGGCGGTTCGGATACAGAAAGCGACAATCATGAACAACGTCGTCTTCGGCAAACCGGCCGGAGTACTCACCCCGCCGGCCCCGGTACGGGAATCCAGTTCGCTGGTCGGCAACACCCCGGTCCTGTGGGTGGGCGCGCCGTTGGCCCCGGCCGGCCGCGGATTCTGGGCGAAGCTCGAGGGCTTCAATCCCGGCGGGATGAAAGATCGCCCCGCCCTGCACATGGTCGAGCGGGCGAAACAACGCGGAGACCTGCCGCCAGGGGCGCGCATCATCGAATCCACCAGCGGCACTCTCGGTCTCGGTTTGGCGCTGGCCGGGGCGGTGTACCACCACCCCGTCACGGTCGTCACCGATCCGGGGCTCGAGCCGATCGTGGAACGCATGCTCGCCTCCTACGGCGCGCGTGTCGAGCAGGTGACCGAACCCCATCCCGGCGGCGGCTGGCAACAAGCACGCCGCGAACGGGTCGCCGAACTCATGGCGGCCGAACCCGGGGCATGGTGCCCCGACCAGTACACCAACCCCGACAACGTCGACGGATACGAATCCCTCGGCCTGGAGTTGCAGCAACAGCTCGGTGCGATCGATGTCCTGGTGTGCGCGGTTGGCACCGGCGGCCATTCGGCCGGCGTGGCGCGGGTGTTGCGCCGATTCAACCCGCATCTGAAGTTGATCGGCGTGGATACGGTCGCCTCCACGATCTTCGGCCAGCCCGCGGGCCCGAGGCTGATGCGCGGGCTGGGATCGAGCATCTTCCCCCGCAACGTCGACTATTCCGCCTTCGGTGAAGTGCACTGGGTCGCACCCGCGGAAGCGGTATGGGCATGCCGGGCGCTGGCCGGCACCCACTATGCGACCGGCGGATGGAGCGTGGGCGCCGTGGCACTGGTCGCCGGATGGGCAGCGCGCACCTTACCGGCGGACACGCGAATCGGTGCGGTGTTCCCCGACGGCCCCCAGCGCTACTTCGACACCATCTACAACGACGCCTACTGCCGCACACACGGCCTGCTCGACACCACCCCACCGACAGAACCGGCCGTTATCGCGCACCCGGGCGAACGCGCGGTGGACTCGTGGACCCGCTGCACCACCGTCGTCGACCCGCACACCGGAGAGGGCGCATCGTGACCGTTCTCAGGAGCTTCCGCAGCTTCGACCTCGCCGCACGATTGCTGATGATCAACCAGTTCGGTATCAATCTCGGCTTCTACATGCTGATGCCCTACCTCGCCGGCTACCTCGCCGGACCGCTCGGGCTGGCGGCCTGGGCGGTCGGCCTCGTACTCGGCGTACGGAACTTCTCTCAGCAAGGCATGTTCCTGATCGGCGGCACCCTCGCCGACCGGCTCGGCTACAAGCCCTTGATCGTCGCAGGCTGCCTCCTGCGCACCGGCGGCTTCGCCCTGCTCGTGTTCGCCACCTCGCTCCCCGGAGTACTCGTCGCTTCCGCCGCGACAGGATTCGCCGGAGCCCTGTTCAACCCCGCCGTACGCGCTTATCTGGCCGCCGACACCGGCGAACGCCGCGTCGAAGCCTTCGCGGTCTTCAATATCTTCTACCAAGCCGGCATCCTGGCCGGCCCCTTGGTCGGCCTGGCATTGATGTTCCTCGACTTCCGCGTCACCGCTGCGGCCGCCGCCGTCGTATTCGCAGCCCTGACCGTGGCACAGCTGTGCGCGCTACCGGCACGCCGCGAGCAGAAGGCCGCCGAACAGACGTCGGTGCTGCAGGACTGGCGCGCGGTAGCGGCGAATCGCCGGTTCCTGTTGTTCGCGCTGACGATGATCGGCTCGTATGTGCTGTCGTTCCAGGTGTATCTGGCCCTACCGCTCCAGGCCGAGTACCTCGCCGGAGCACACTCCCAGGTACTGGTATCGGCGTTGTTCGTGGTCTCCGGTGTTGTCGCGGTGGCCGGGCAGCTGCGGATCACCGCATGGTTCGGAGCGCGCTGGGGAACCGGACGCAGCCTGGCAGTGGGGATGGCGATCCTGGCGGCCGCGTTCGTGCCGCTACTCGTCGTGCCGGGGCCCGAGCCGTTCGGCGCCACGGCCGCGATCGTCGCACTGCTTCTGTCCACCGCGGTGCTCGCGGTCGGAACCGCCGCAGTGTTTCCGTTCGAGATGGACACTGTCGTCTCGCTCGCGGGCGGAAAACTGGTGGCCACCCACTACGGCTTCTACAACACGATCGTGGGAATCGGGATCCTGGCGGGCAACCTCGCTACCGGCGCCGTGGTCGGGGCCGCACGAGCCGCCGGTGCGGAGTGGGCGGTGTGGGCCGGTCTCGGACTCATCGGCGCAGTAGCGGCCGTCGCGCTGCACCGCCTGGATCGATCGCGGCCGGTCGAACAGGCTCAGCGCGGCGAACAGCACAGCGAACCCGCCGCCGGAACCGGCCGGCAGTTACCCCGCACGGCACCATCGGAAAACACAACACCGCCCCTCCGCCACGGTGACTTCGACCGCCGTGCACGCCGACCAGCACCTCCCACGCGACGCTGACGCCTGGGCCGGCGATGAACGGCACGGCCGGTGGCAGGTTGCCACGGGCCGTGCCGGCCTCCCACCGAGTCCGTCGCCGACCGGCCCGATGGGTCGGTCCGCCAGGCATGCCACGGTGCGGTCGGTTCAGATCGGCGGCCTTCCCACCTGCTCGGACCAGCGCTTTTACTTCGACCGAAAATCCGGGTTGCCACATACCCCCCAGGGGTATAAGTTGGCTCTCGTCCCGCTGACGACGAGAACAGGAAAATCGCGATGAACGCCGCACACCACATCAACCACGCAGGCCACGGCGACCACGGGCATCACGCGAACCATGGGCAGGCCGGCGCCACGACGACAGCGCATGCCGCCGATTCGCGCAGCGGCCACAACACCCCGGATCCCGCCCCCGCCGGGCACCACTCGCACGCCGGTCATACCGCCGATGCTTTCCCGGGTGGCCTACTGGTCACCCAGGACGGGTACTCGTTGGACTTGGCGGACACCGTGTCACAGCCCGGCGTGATCGATTTCCGGTTCCGGATCTTCGGCCCGGACGGGCAACCGGTCACCGACTACACCCCGATCCACGACAGAGAACTGCATCTGATCGTCGCCCGCCGCGAACTGACCGGCTTCTGGCACGTACATCCCCGGCGCGCCGCCGACGGCACCTGGTCGGTGCGGCTGGATCTGCCCGAAGCAGGCGCATACCGGGTATTCACGGATATAGCCCCGCGCGGACTCGGCCGCACCATCACCCTCGGCGCGGACCTCGCCGTCGCGGGACACTATGCACCGCTACCGATTCCGGAGCCCGCGCGCACCACAGTCGTCGACGGGTACGAAGTCGAACTGGGCGGCGATCTGGTCGCCGGCGAAGGCCGGCAGCTGACTCTCACCGTCCGCAAGGACGGAGCCCCGGTCACCGATCTACAGCCCTACCTCGCAGCGTTCGGCCACCTGGTGGTCCTCCGGGCCGGAGACCTGGCCTATGTCCACGTCCACCCCGACGGGGAGCCCGGTGACGGTGTCACCGCGCCGGGCCCCGACATCACCTTCCATACCCTGGTCCCCGGACCGGGTGTCTATCGCCTGTTCCTCGACTTCAAACATCGCGGAACCGTACGCACCGCGGCCTTCACACTGCCCACCACGACACCCCACCGCCATCACTGACAACAGCAGTCCACCACCGGAAGCCGTCGCCGCCGGTCGTACGGAACGCCACCGGGCGGGCCCGCCACCTGCCGGCCGCGGGCCCGGAGGTGAGCGGATAGGGTCGGGCGGGACGCGGAAGGTATCGATGACTACTCCCACCCTCGACCTCGCCGGCTACGACGTGTACCGCCTAGGTTTCGGAGCCATGCGGCTGCCGACCGAACCGGACGACGCCCGCGCCGCCTCGATCGCGCTGCTGCGCAAGGCCGTCGAGCTCGGCGTCACAGTGATCGACACCGCGCATCTCTACGGCTGGGGCGCCAACGAGGAACTCGTCGCCGAAGCCCTGTACCCCTACCCGGATGGATTGCTGGTGGCGACCAAACTCGGCGTCGAGCGCCGGCCCGGCCACCCCGACGGCGCGGTGTACAACGGCAGCGAACGCTTCCTGCGGGCGCAGGTCGACGACGCCCTGCGCCGGCTGCGCGCCGACCGGATCGATCTCATGCAACTCCACCGGGTCGACCCGGCCATCCCGCTCGCCGACCAGGCCGGGGTGCTGCGGGATCTGAAGGACGAAGGGAAGATCGGCCATATCGGCCTCTCCGAGGTGACCGCCGCCCAGCTCGCGGAGGCGCGCGAAACCACGGAGATCGCGAGCGTGCAGAATCGCTACAACGTCCTCGACCGCGAATACGAATCCGTCGTCGACGCCTGCGAGCAGGCCGGCATCGCATTCCTGCCGTGGCGCCCAGTTGCCGCGGGCGGGGCGGGCACAAGCACCGTGATCGCCGAGATAGCCCGCGAACTCGGCGCCACCGGCACCCAGGTCGCGCTCGCCTGGCTCCTGCGCCGCTCCCCCGTTGTCGTGCCCATCCCCGGCACCGCCTCGCCCGCACACCTCACCGAGAACCTCGCCGCAGCCCGGCTGGAACTCTCCGATGACCAGTACGAGCGTCTCGACCACCTCGCTGCACCGGAAAACCGATAACCGGAAGCGCTCGGCTCCGCATACGCGGCCGCTCGGCGAAACGTGCCCGGCGGACGCCGGAGCGAGCTACGGTGATTCTCAGTAAGTGAATCGCAATTCGCGCCAGGGTCCGAAAACCTCCGCGCCGGCCGATTCCACACCGAGAGGACTGGCGATGGGTATTGCCGTAACCGACCTCCACCGCGAACTGGCCACGGTGGCCCGCTCGTTCCTCGCCGCCAACAAGGCTCGAGCCGCGGCGCGGGCGGTACTGGAGACCACGGAGGACAGGCCGTCGTTCTGGTCGGCATTCGCCGAAATGGGCTGGCTGGGACTGCATATCGGTGAGGAGTTCGGTGGGTCCGGCTCGGGCTTTCCGGAGCTCGTGGTGGTGGTCGAGGAACTGGGCCGGGCCGTGGCGCCGGGGCCCTTCGTGCCGACCGTGATCGCGTCGTCGGTGCTGGCGGCGGCCGGGGACGAGGCGCAGCAGGCCCGGTTGCTGCCGGGTCTTGTGAACGGCTCGGTGACAGCCGGGATCGGTGTGGGCGGTGCGGTCACACTGTCCGGTGGGTACGCCGACGGCGCGGCCGGGGTGGTGCTCGGTGCGGGATCGGCCGGGCTGCTGGTGCTGGTGGCCGGTCCGGATGTGCTGGTCATCGAAGCCGGCCGGGCCGGTGTGACGGTGGAGACGCCGCAGAACCTGGACCCCACCCGCCGCTCGGGGCGGGTGCACCTCGACAAGGTCGCCGTCACCGACGCGGATATCCTGCGCGACGCCGCGCCGGCCGCCCTGGCCCGCGCCCGCACACTGCTGGCCGCGGAGGCGGCGGGCGGGGCCGGTGACTGCGTGGATACCGCCGTCGAGTACGCGAAGGTCCGCGAGCAGTTCGGCCGGACCATCGCCACCTTCCAGGCGATCAAACATCACTGCGCGAATATGCTGGTGGCCGCGGAATCCGCGGTCGCGCTGGTATGGGACGCCGCCCGCGCCGAAGCCGAGGACGAACAGCAGTTCCAGGTGCTCGCCGCGGCGGCGGCCACGTTCGCCTTCCCCGGGTATGTCCGTAACGCGGAACTGAACATCCAGGTGCACGGCGGTATCGGATACACCTGGGAGCACGACGCCCACCTGCATCTGCGCCGCGCACTGACCACCCGGGCACTGGCCGGCGGGGATGCCCCGGCGGAGACGGTGTTCGCGCTCACCGCGGCCGGTGTCACGCGTTCGAACAGCCTCGATCTGCCGCCCGAAGCCGAGCGGTTGCGCACCGAGATCCGTGCCGACGCCCGCGAGATCGCCGCCGCCGGAGACAGCGCGGCGCAACTGGACCGGCTGATCGCCACGGGGTACGTGATGCCGCACTGGCCGCGTCCATGGGGCCGGGCCGCGACGGCGGTCGAACAACTGGTGATCGACCAGGAATTCCGGGCCGCGCAGGTCGAGCGCCCCGATTATTCGATCACCGGATGGGTTGTCCTGACCCTCATCCAGCACGGAACCGATTCCCAGATCGAACGATTCGTGGAAAAGGCGCTGCGCCGCGAAGAGATCTGGTGTCAGCTGTTCTCCGAACCGGCGGCCGGGTCGGATGCCGCTGGGATCAAGACCAAGGCCGTCCGGGTGGACGGCGGCTGGCGGGTCACCGGCCAGAAGGTATGGACCAGCGGCGCGCACTACTGCCGGCGCGGGCTGGCCACCGTCCGCACCGACCCCGGCGCCGCCAAACACGCCGGGATCACCACCGTGATCATCGATATGCACGCCGACGGTGTCACGGTGCGGCCGCTGCGCATGATCACCGGTGGCGCGGAGTTCAACGAGGTGTTCTTCGACGACGTCTTCGTTCCCGACGCGGATGTGGTCGGCACACCGGGCAGCGGATGGACGGTCGCGCGGGCGACGCTCGGCAACGAACGGGTGAGCATCGGGGGCGGGTCGGGGGCGGGGGTGCCGCCGGCGTACGCGCTGGTCGCCCAGGTCGCCGAACATCCGGATCCGCCGGCCGGGATCGAGGTCCGCACCGGCCGCTACATCGCCGAGGATCATGCCCTGCGCCTGCTGAACCTGCGCCGCGCCGCGCGCAGTATCGAAGGTGCCGGCCCCGGACCGGAAGGCAATATCACCAAACTCGTACTGGCCGAACATCTTGCCGAGTGGGCAGCCATTTCCGCCGAGCTGATCGGCGACGATCTGGCCCTGTGGGAAGGCCGCGGAGCGGGGGTCGCGCAGATGGCTTTCGGCGCGCGCGGAATGGCGATCGCCGGCGGAACATCGGAGGTCACGCGCAACCAGATCGCCGAGCGAATCCTCGGAATGCCCCGCGACCCGTTGATCCGCTGATACGTGCCGGGCGCTCCGGTACCTCCCGTGTTTCCGGGTACCGGAGCGGACGCCGGCGGTGCCGCCCGCGTGGATGCGAGCACAAACGCGAACCGCCGACGGTGACCACAACGCGATCTACGGGCTGCGCCGCTGCGATCCGACCGTGACCCAACGGAAAGAAATTGATGCTTTCTTGTCTGGTATCGCCTATCACCCCGGCGAACACTGAGGCCGTGCGCGATTAACCACCTTGGTTCACGCCGATCGGAGGAAAGAAATGTCAGCCAGGCTCACCAAGATCTTTGCCTCGACCGCTATCGCCCTTGCCCTGGGTGTGGTGGCGGCACCCGCCGCCACTGCCGCGACGACCGCTGTTCAGCAACCGGTCATCCCGGGCTTGGGGTCCGTCGAAATCTGTGTTCCCTTCGGCAGCGCCGAGGTGTGCATCTGAGTTCTCCCAGCACGCCGCCCGAGCGGCCGGCGTGCGCGCCGAGCAGGCCGTGATCGCGTGCGGCCTGCTTTTCGCGTCGTGGGGGCCGCACGGCAGGCATTGCCACCACCCGATAGTGATAGCTAAGATCAATCAATCCGGCCGGTGGGACCTGCCCATTCGACAGAACGGAATCTGTTCATGAGGCCAACAGCGCATATTCTGCGCGTCGGCCCCCGACTTCTCGGCGCGACCGTCGGGGCCGCCGCCCTCTTCTTCGCCGCCGCTCCCGCGGCCGCATTCCCCGCACCTCTGGTCCACACCGACAACGGCCCGAACCCACAGGTCGAGCTGCACAGCTACTGCGCGGCCGCCGGTGAGATCGGGCATCTCGCGGACGGCACCACCGTCTACTGCTCTCCCGTTTCCGGTAGCGATACCTTCGCGTGGTCGTACTACGCCGAACCGCTGCCGATCGACCCGAACACCATCAATTACAACTGCGACAGCGCGAGCTGCACCTATCCGAACGGCAACCAGGTTCCCGAGGAACAGCGCTGCGGTATGCAGTGCGGCGAACCCCCCACCTCCGGCGACGTGCAGGAGCATCTGAACAATCCGCGCGGCTGAAGCTCGGGTCCGGGTAGGCCGGTGGCCGGACCGGCCGACCCGGACTCGGCTGCTATCGTCGATCGCGTCATCGGATTACAGGAGACCGACCATGGTTGGTGAACTCGACATCTCCGGGGTCACCCGGCTCTGACGGCCACCAGTTGAGCGCATACGGGCGCCGCTGTCGTGGCCATGTCGTCGTTCACCGATCACTTTCGCGGCGCGAGTGCACGCGCCCGTCGGACACACGAGGTCTCCCCCATGCCCGAAAGCTTCATCGTCTGCTCGAACCTGTCGTTCGCCTGGCCGGACGACACCCCTGTCTTCACCGATCTGTCCTTCACCGTGCCCGCCGGGCGCACCGGTCTCGTCGCGCCGAACGGCGCCGGGAAAAGCACCCTGCTCCGCCTGATCGCGGGTGATCTGCGCACGGCGAGCGGTTCGGTCACCGTCGACGGACTACTCGGCTACCTCCCCCAGACCCTGCCGCTGACCGGCGATATCACCGTTGCCGAACTCCTGGGCATCGCCCCGGTCCTGGCGGCGCTGGCGGCGGTCGAATCCGGTGATACCGCCGAAGAACACTTCACCACCATCGGTTCGGATTGGGATATCGAAGAACGTACGCGCGCTCAACTGGACCGGCTGGGTGTGGGCGATGTCGAACTCACCCGCCGGCTGCACACCCTCAGCGGTGGTCAGGTGGTCTCGCTCGGCCTGGTGGCGCAGCTGCTGCGCCGGCCCGATGTGCTGCTGCTCGACGAGCCCACCAACAACCTCGATCTGGACGCCCGCCACCGGCTCTACGATCTGCTCGGCGACTGGAACGGCTGCTTGTTGCTGGTGAGTCACGACCGCGCCCTGCTCGACCGGATGGACCGGATCGCCGAACTCCATGCCGGCGAGATCAATTACCACGGCGGCAATTTCACCGAATACGAGCAGGCCGTACGCGCCGCTCGGGAGGTCGCGGAGAAGAACATCCGCAGTGCGGAACAGGAGGTCAAACGCGAGAAGCGGGAGCTGCAGCAGGCGCGGGAACGCGCGGCCCGCCGGGCAAGCAACGCTGCCCGCACACTCGGCAACGCCGGTCTGCCGAAGATCTTCGCGGGAACCATGAAACGCAACGCGCAGGAATCCGCAGGTCGCGCCGACGGCACGCACAGCGCCCGGGTCGACGCCGCCCGCACCCGGCTCGACCGGGCCGAACGGGAGCTACGCGAGGACCACAAGATCACTCTGCAACTGCCGGACACCCACGTGCCTGCAGGTCGCACCGTGTTCCTCGGCGAACAGATCCGGTACCGCGTCGGCGACCGGGAGATTTTCGCCGGCGACGGGGTCGACCTGGCGATTCGCGGACCCGAACGTATCGCGCTCACCGGCCCGAACGGCGCCGGGAAATCGACTTTCTTGCGCATCCTGCACGGCGAGCTGACCGCCGGCAGCGGCGAGATCACCCGCGCCGACGGGCGGGTCGCCTATCTGTCCCAGCGCCTGGATCTGCTCGACCCGCAGCGCTCCGTGGCCGAGAACCTGGCCGCGTTCGCGCCGGAGCTACCGGCCGCCCAGCGGATGAATCTCCTGGCCCGGTTCCTGTTCCGCGGCTCCCGGGTGCATCTGCGGGTCGGCGCCCTGTCCGGCGGTGAGCGCCTGCGCGCGACGCTGGCCTGCATCCTGTTCGCCGAACCGGCCCCGCAGCTGCTGCTCCTGGACGAGCCGACCAACAATCTCGACCTGGTCAGCGTCGGACAACTGGAGAACGCGCTCAACGCCTACGAGGGCGCATTCGTCGTGGTCAGCCATGACGAACGCTTTCTCGGGGAGATCGGTGTCCAGCGCTGGCTGCGGTTGTCCGACGGCAGGCTCTCGGAGGTCGCCCCGCCCACGAACCACCGCTGACATCTCGTTGTGTTCCGGCCGGGCAGCCGGCCTGTATCGACATGAGCCCGGTGCGCCGTGGGCGGCACCGGGCTTGTGTCGAGGACGGAATCCGGCCGAGACCACGAGCGGGCGCGAGCCGGGTCGTGTCCACCGGATCGACCGGATCAGGCGGTGGACAGCTGGGCCTGCCACATCCAGTGCAGCTGCTCGAGCCGCGCCGCGATCTCGATGAACAGGTCCTGGGTTACCGGGTCGGCCTTCTCGGTGAGTTCGATACGTTCCCGGAAGCGGCCGATCACGGTGCTCAGGACGTCGACGATGGCGTTGATCACCGTGGTGTCCTGCTGCCAGCCGTCGGGGAATTCCAGCCCGGCCGCTTCCTTGGCCACCGTGGCGGCGCGGCCGTCCGGGCTCACGCCGATGGCGGTGGCGCGCTCGGCGGCGGAGTCGGTGAACTCGCGAGCCGCGCTCACCAGTTCGTCCAGCGCCAGGTGCACGGAGCGGAAGTGGGTGCCGAGCACATTCCAGTGTGCCTGCTTGGCGATCAGAGACAGATCGATCAGATCCACGACGGCGGCACGCAGAGCGTCGCCGGTGATGCGCTGCTGTTCCGGGTCGAGTGTGCTCTTGATCGGGACGTTCATCCTCGAATGCCTTTCTCGTCGTTGCGCTCGATGCGCGGGACAGGGGCCGACTACCCGGCGATGTGGCACTCAATCAGCGGCCGGCGTGTTATCTCGGCCACGCGCTGGTCAGCGGGTTGATCCGCGCGGTCGACGGGACCGTCGCCGCCGGTGCGGGCCGGGGTGACGTTTCGCCGCGCGGGGCCCGGGTAGGCCGCGGGCAGATCGCAACCCCGTACTCGGAAAGGAACGGATATGGGCCAGCAGCACAATCTGACCGGACGGCGGGTCGCGGTACTCGCGGCGGACGGTGTCGAGCAGGTCGAGCTCGTGCAGCCGCGGTCCGCGGTGGAGGACGCCGGGGCCAGCACCGCACTGCTGTCACTGAAACCGGGCGAGATCCAGGCGATGAACCACGACGTCGAGAAGGGCGATACGTTCCCGGTGGACCGGGTGGTCGGCGAATGCAGCCCGGACGAGTTCGACGCCCTGCTGCTTCCCGGCGGCACCACGAACCCCGACAAGTTGCGCCAGGACCCGGACGCCGTACGTTTCGTCCGCGATTTCTTCGCCACCGGTAAACCGGTCGGCGTGATCTGTCACGGACCGTGGACGCTGGTGGAGGCCGATGTGGTGCGTGGTCGCACGCTCACCTCCTACCCGAGTGTGCGCACCGATATCCGCAACGCCGGCGGGAATGTGGTGGACGAGGAAGTGGTCACCGACAAGGGTTTGGTGTCCAGCCGTAACCCCGGCGACCTGCCCGCTTTCTGCGCGAAGATCGTCGAGGAATTCGCCGAGGGCAAGCATCCGGTGCACCCGGAGGGTGCGACCGCGGGTCGTTGACGGGCGCACCCCAGCACTGGTTGCCGCAGCGAATCTCGTCCGGCGGCTCCGGATCGCCGTCCGGAGCCGTGAACGCCCCGATCAGAACGGGTAGCGCTGGATCTCTGATTGGACTGTCACCCACTGGGTTTCGGTGAAAGTGTCGAGGTTCGCGCCGGGCCCGCCGAACCGGCCGCCCACACCGGACGCCTTCACGCCGCCGAACGGGATGGGGGCTTCGTCGTCGACGGTTTGATCGTTGATGTGGACGGCGCCGGAGACGATCCGGTCGGCGAGTTCGTAGGCCCGGTACGCGTCGGCGGTGAGGATGCCGACCGACAGCCCGTATTCGGAGGCGTTGATGATCTCGATCGCCTGCTCGACCGTCTCGTAGGTCAGCACCGGGGCGACCGGGCCGAAGATCTCCTCCGTCCACGCCGGGTTGTCGACGGTGAGGCCGGTGAGGACGGTCGGCCGGTAGTACAGGTCGGTGTACTCGCCGCCCGCCGCGACCGTCGCGCCGGCTTCGGTGGCCGCGGTGACCAGGGCGTGCACCCGGTCGCGCTGACCGGCGTCGATGATCGGGCCGAGCGCGTTGGCCGCATCGGCGGGATCGCCGACCGGGAGGCGGTTCGCCTTGTCCACCAGCGCCTGCACGTATTCCTCGGCGATCGAGCTGTGCACGAGGTGCCTGCCCGTGGTCATACAGATCTGGCCCTGATGCAGGAACGACCCCCACGCCCCGGCCGATGCGGCCGCCGGCACGTCGGCATCCGGCAGCACCAGCAGCGCATTGTTGCCGCCGAGTTCCAGATGCAGCTTCTTCAGCAGCGGTCCCGCCGACGTGGCGATCTTGCGGCCGGCCGCGGTGGAACCGGTGAAGGACAGGCACGGTACCTGCGGATGCTCGACCAGCGCTGCTCCGAGCTCACCACCGCCCGGCAGAACGTGCAGCACTCCGGCGGGCAGGCCCGCCTCCTGCAACAGCTCCGCCAACGCCAGCCCACCCGAGATCGGGGTGCGGGGATCCGGTTTGAGGATCACCGCGTTACCCAGCGCGAGGGCCGGCGCCACCGAGCGCATCGACAGGATGCCCGGGAAATTGAACGGCGAGATGACGCCCACCACGCCCACCGGAACCCGGCGGGAGACCGACAGCCGGGGCTTACCGGAGCGCAACATCTCCCCGTACGGGTGTGCAGCCAGCGCGGCCGACTCCTGGAGTTCGCTGGTCACCAGCCCGACCTCGAACGCCGCCTTACCCTGACCCGACCCCGCCTCGGCGACCAGCCAGGAACCCAGCCGGTCCGGGTTCTCGGCCAGCAGCTGCGCCGCGCGCAGCAGCACGGCGACCCGTTTGTCATAGGTGAGCGCGGCCCATTGCCGTTGGGCGGCAACCGCCGAACGCACGGCGCGCTCGAGGTCGTCGAGCCCGGCCTCGCCGACCGTGTCGATGGTGGTTCCGGTGGCGGGAGCGATCACCGGCAGGGTCCGGCCGGCCGGACGGAAGGCTCCGTCGAACAGCGCACCGTGCCACGCGGTGGTGGCCGGGTCGGCGGTGGTTGTCATGGGAACTCCTCGGTGGGGTGGTGCGCGGAACGCGGCTGCGGGAACCAGTATCGCGGCGCCGCCGCCGGATACGGTCCGGTCACGCGGAATGCGCTCGCGTGCTACATATTTCGACTAGCAGGCGGGCTGCCATCCGGTGTAGGCCTCGGCGAGGTAGGCAGCACCGTGCCGCGATTCCGTCACCAGCGCGAGTTCCCCGCGCTGACGTTCGATATCGAATGCGGACGCATCGTCGGCGGAGTGCAGCATGGTGGTCATCCAGTACGAGAAATGCTGCGCCTTCCACACTCGGTCGAGCGCCCGTTCGGTGTAGTTGTCCAGTGCCCGGTCACCGGCGCCGGCGAGGAATTCGGTGATCGACTCGTGCAGCACTTTCACATCGGCGAGTGCCAGGTTCAGGCCCTTGGCCCCGGTGGGCGGGACGGTATGTGCCGCGTCGCCGGCCAGCAGCAGGCGGCCGTGCCGCATGGGTGCGGTGACGAAGGACCGGAACGGCAGCACCATCTTGGAGTTGATCGGCCCCTCCTGGAGTTCGAAGCCGTTCCCGTTCACCCGGCGCCGCATTTCCGCCCAGATCCGGTCGTCGTCCCATTCCTCGGGCCGCTCGTCGGGCGAGCATTGGAAATACATCCGCTGCACGGTCGGTGTGCGCTGGCTGACCAGCGCGAATCCGTGATCGGAGTGGGTGTAGATCAGTTCCGGATGCGAGGGCGGCGCCTCGGCGAGGAAACCGAACCACGCGAAGGGGTATTCACGGAACCACTCCCGGCGGGTGCCTTCCGGAAAGGTCTTGCGGCATACCGATCGCGAACCGTCGGCACCGACCACCAGATCCGCTTCGATCCGGACCGGTCGTCCGTCCGCATCGGTGCAGGTGACCACCGGCCGGTCGCCCGAGATGTCCACCGCGGTATCGGCCACGCCGTAGCGCACATCGCCCTGATCGGCATCGCGGCGGGCGGCCAGGTCGACGAACACATCGTTCTGCGGATACAGCCACACCGATTCACCGACCAGTTCCTGGAAGTCGATGCGGTGGTTCTCGCCGCCGAACCGGAACACCACACCGTCGTGCCGGTCGCCCTCGGTGAGCACGCGGTCGGAGACACCGGTGTCCACCAGCGTGCGCACCGAGCCCGCCTCGAGGATGCCCGCGCGAATCGTGGTGGCGATTTCCTCTCGGCTCCGGATGTCGAGGACCACCGACTCGATGCCGGAATGGTGCAGCAGATGCGACAGCAGCAGGCCGGCCGGGCCCGCCCCGACGATGGCTACCTGGGTCCGGGTGGTGGTCATACGGCGTACTCCTTCTGATCGTCGGAACCGGACGTATCGGCGGATATCGCGGACCGGCGGGCCAGTCCGGGCACAGTCGCCAGCGCGAGCAGCCCGAGCGCGGCGACCAGCGCGAAGAAGTAGAAACCCCACGGATGCGCGGAACCGGCGACGATCAGCGCCCCGGTGATACTCGGGCCGAAAATGGCGCCGAGCCGGCCCACGGCGGCCGCGAGCCCGAGTGCGGTGGCCCGCACCTCGGCCGGATAGGCCTGGGTGACGTAGGCGTAGACGAGTACCTGCGCGGAGAACACGAAAATACCAGTGACCAGTACCAGCGCGTTGAGCAGCAGCGTATTCGGCACCTTGATGCTCAGCAGCGCGAGCAGGACCGCGGCGGCGCCGAACCAAACCAGGATCGTCGGTTTCGTACCGCGGCGGTCGGCGAGGACACCCGCGGCGATCAGCCCGATGATCGCGCCGATGTTCAGTACCAGCAGCAGTGTCAGCGAGGTGGACATGTTGTATCCGGCGTCTCGCATCAGCTTCGGCAGCCAGGTGTTCAGGCCGTAGACCAGCAGCAGCCCCATGAACGAGCCGACCCACACCCCTAACGTGGTACGCAGGTATTTCGGCTGCAGCACGATGGTGGGCTTGACCCGTTCGGCCTTACCCTGTGCCGCCAGGTAGGCATCGGATTCGGGCAGTTTGACCCACATCAGCGGCAACAGCAGCAGACCGGCGACACCACCGGCATAGAACAGGATCTCCCAGCTGGGAATGAGCCACAGCGCGGCCACCGACGCCAGGACCGCCCCGAAGTGGTAGCCGGTCATGGTGAAGGTGCTGGCGAACGCCCGGCGCGAGGCGGGCATATGTTCGGCCATGAAGGTAAGCGCGGTGGGCATACAGGCGCCGAGGCCGAGCCCGGCCAGCAGCCGGAACACACCGAACACCCCGACCGAACCGGCCCACGGCACGGCGATGGTGAACAGCGAGAACAGCAGAATGGAGCCCAGCAGGACGCTGCGGCGGCCGTAGCGGTCGGCCAGCGGTCCGACCCCCGCGGCCCCGATGGCGACACCGACCAGCGAGATGGTCGCGGCGAAGGTGGCGCTCGCGGCGGTGAAACCGACGTGGTTCTCGTCGATGAGGGTCGGGATGACGGCGCCGAGGACGACGAGGTCGTATCCGTCGAGCAGCACGGTGAGCCAGCAGAGCGCGGCCGGCCACGACAGCAATTTGTTCATGGTGGGGGATTCATTTCTGATCTTCGGGTCGGCGTCGACCCGGTCTGTGATGGCACTCACGCTAGGCTGGCGTCCATCAGAAATCCAATAGATGATCTTTCGATGCCGGATAGAGGAGATCTATGGCGGGCGATTTCGACCTGAACCTGGTGCGCACCTTCGTCCTGCTCTACGAGACCCGCAGCGTCACCGCCGCGGCCGATCTGCTGGGCGTCACCCAGCCGACGGTCAGCTACGGTCTCGGCAAACTCCGCCGCCGCCTCGGCGACGAACTCTTCGTCCGCGGCCCCGGCGGCCTGATCCCGACCTCCGAGGCCGAGCGGCTGTATCCACCGCTGCGCGGCGCCCTCGAACAAGTAACCGAAACCCTGGGCACCACAACAGAATTCGACCCCGACCGGCCCACCCAGTTCACCCTCGGACTCTCCGACCTCGGCGAGGTGACAGTGCTGCCGCTGGTCCTGGCGGAACTGACGGCGCAGGCCCCACGGGCGCGGCTGCGGGTCCAGGCGTTCGCCCTGGACACCGCGGTCGACCAGCTGGCCCGCGGCGAAATGGACGCCATCGTGGCCAGCCCGGTACTGGATTCGCCGCGACTGCGCCGGACCGCCCTGTTCACCGAGGGCTACGCCGGTATGGTCGCCGCCGACCACCCCCGCTTACGGACCCCGAACCCGGGGCACGCCGATCTCGAACAGGAACGTCACGTCGTGGTCGACGGTGCGTCCGGGCACACCGGCCCGCGCAAGGCCCTGATCGAGCATCGGCTCGAGGACCGTATCGCGGTGCGGGTGACCCGGTTCGCGACCCTGCCCTATGTGGTGCAGGACAGCGAACTGGTCGCCATCGTGCCCGAACGGGTCGCCCGGGCGCTGGCCCGCACGCATGCGGTGCGGCTCTTCGCCCTGCCGTGGCCCATCGAACCGGTGGAAGTGGCCGCCTACACCCGGCATGCACCGGGTCGCGGCGGCCCGCAGCAGTGGTTTCTCGAGGTGATCCGGACGGCGATGGACCGTATGCCGGCGTGGTGATCCCGCCGGACGCACGGCCGGGCCCGCTCAGCCGACCCGGGCCGTCAATTCGGCGGCGATCTCCAGATCGGCTCCAGTTGCGGCCCGCACCTCGTCGACCGTCACGCCCGGCGCGGTCTCCACCAGCACCAAGCCGGTCTCGGTGACATCGAGAACGGCCATATCGGTGATGATCCGGTTCACGCAGCCCAGCCCGGTGAGCGGCAGGGTGCACTCGTCGACGATTTTCGGTTCGCCCGAACGGGATACGTGTTCCATCATCACGATCACCCGGCGCGCCCCGTGCACCAGATCCATCGCCCCGCCCATACCCTTGACCATCTTGCCGGGAATCATCCAGTTGGCCAGATCGCCGCGGGCGCTGACCTGCATGGCGCCGAGTACGGCGACATCGACCTGCCCGCCGCGGATCATGCCGAACGATTGCGCGGAATCGAAGAACGAGGCGCCGGGCAGCACCGTGATGGTTTCCTTGCCCGCGTTGATCAGTTCGGGATCGAGTTCGTCCTCGGTCGGATACGGGCCCACCCCGAGGACACCGTTCTCCGAATGCAGGACCACGGTGATATCGCCGGGCAAGTAGTTGGGCACCAGGGTCGGCATCCCGATCCCGAGGTTGACGTACTGACCGTCGGTGAGCTCGGCCGCGACGCGGGCCGCCATTTGTTCGCGGGTCAGTTTCATGCGCGCACCGTCCTGTTCTCGATTCCTACTTCGACCTTGCCGACGGGTACGACGCGCTGGACCTGGATGCCTGGGGTGTGCACCTGGTCGGGGTCGAGTTCGCCGGGTTCCACCAGGTGCTCGACCTGGGCGATGGTGATCCGGCCCGCCGCGGCGGCGGGCGGGTTGAAATTGCGGGCGCTGGCGCGATAGACGAGATTGCCGTGCCGGTCGCCTTTCCAGGCGTGCACCAGGGCGTAATCGGTGACGATCCCGCGCTCGAGCACGTAGGTGACACCGTCGAATTCCCGGGTCTCCTTCGGCGGGCTCGCCACCGCGACCCCGCCCGCGCCGTCATACCGTAGTGGGAGCCCACCCTCGGCGACCTGCGTGCCCACCCCGGCGGGTGTGAAGAACGCCGGGATACCGGCGCCACCGGCGCGCATCCGCTCCGCGAGGGTGCCCTGCGGGGTCAACTCGACCTCGAGTTCGCCCGACAGATATTGACGCGCGAACTCCTCGTTCGCCCCGACGTAGGAGCTGATCGTGCGGCGGATCCGATGGGCGGCGAGCAGGACACCGAGGCCGAAGCCGTTGGTGCCGCAGTTGTTGCTGACGACCTCCAGATCGGTGGCGCCTTGTTCGAGCAGTGCGTTGATCAGCACTTCCGGGATGCCGACCAGCCCGAACCCGCCGACGGCCAGTGATGAACCGTCGGGGATATCGGCGACCGCTTCGGCGGCTGAGGAAAAGACTTTGTCCATCACGCGTTCCACAGTAACCACATTTGTACGTATTGTGAACTCATGTGCGTATAGTGAACGACTAGAACGGTGATTGATCCGATGACCACCGAGTCCTATGCTGTTCGCATACCGAAGCAATGTCCACATACCGAACGCGAGGTCGCGCGCATGCTCCAACTGCCACCGCGGTACCGCGGTATCGACAAGAGCGAGGAAGCTCCGCTCGACTTCGCCGATTACCGCACCACCACCCTCCGCCACCCCAAACAGCCGCTGATCCTGCTCCCGCAGCGACTCGGCGAGCTCACCGGCCCGGTACTCGGCGAAGGCCGCGTCACCGAGGCCGACGCGGATCTGACCCTGGCCCGCGGCGGTGAAGCACAGGGGCAGCGCATCGTCGTGCACGGCCGCGTCCTCGACAGCGATCGCAAACCGGTACCGAACACCCTGGTCGAGGTCTGGCAGGCCAACGCCGCCGGCCGCTACCGCCACCAGGGTGACCAGTGGCCCGCGCCGCTGGACCCGCATTTCGACGGCGTCGGCCGCGTCCTCACCGACAGCGACGGCCACTATTCGTTCACCACGATCAAGCCGGGCGCCTACCCCTGGGGTAACCACCACAACGCCTGGCGGCCCGCACATATCCATTTCTCCCTGTTCGGGCGCGCCTTCACCCAGCGTCTGGTCACCCAGATGTACTTTCCGGACGACCCGATGTTCTTCCAGGACCCGATCTACAACTCGGTCCCCGACGGCGCCCGCCAGCGCATGGTGAGTGTGTTCGACTACGACGCCACCACCGACAACTGGGCACTGGGATTCCGGTTCGACATCGTGTTGCGCGGTCGCGACGCGACCCCCTTCGAAGAGGAGGACCACGACGATGAGTGATACCGACTTCGCGCCCCGCTACCCGGTCATCCCCGGCGATTTCACCACCGTGGACTTCGGGCCCACTCCGTCACAGACCGTCGGGCCCTACCTGCATATCGGGTTGCCCTGGCCCGATGGGTGCGATGTGGTGGCGCCGGGCACCGAGGGCTCGATAACCGTCACAGTGACAGTGTTCGACGGTGCCCGGAATCGGGTCGCCGACGGCATGGTCGAGGTCTGGCAGGCCAACCGCGAGGGCGTTTTCGAGCATCCGGACGATCCCCGCCCGCAGACCGACCCGGCATTCCGCGGGTTCGGCCGCTGCCCCACCGACGACACGGGCACCGCCCGGTTCACCACCGTCAAACCCGGGGCCGTCCCCGCCGACGGCGATTCGACCCAGGCACCGCACCTGAACCTGGCCGTTTTCGCCCGCGGCATGCTCAACCGGTCCATCACCCGGCTCTATTTCCCCGACGAACAGGCCGCCAACGACACCGACCCGGTGCTGTCGGCGCTTCCGGAAACCCAACGGCACAAGCTGATCGCCACGGCCACCGCCGAGGGGTACCACCTCGATATCGTGCTGCAGGACGCCGACCCGGACGGTGCCGAGACGCCGTTCTTCTACCTGTAGGAGTACCGCGTGCCGCGTGGAGAGCTGTTCGATCCGCTGTTCGGTGCCGCCGAACTCGGTGCCGCCCTGTCCGACCGCGCCTGGATCGGCGCGCTGGTCGAGGTGGAATGCGCACTCGCCCGCGCCCAGGCGGTGGCCGGCGTGCTCGATGAGGGGCACGCCCAGGCCATCGCCGCCGCCGGCCCGCAGGCCGCCGCCGCGCTCGACCCGGCCGAACTCGGCGCGGCCGCGGTGGCCGGCGGCAACCCGGTGATCCCGCTGGTCGGCACGCTACGGAAAGCCTGCGCACCCGCGGGTGTTCCGGCCGCGGCCGTCCACAAGGGTGCCACCAGTCAGGACATTCTCGATACCGCGCTCGTACTCCTCGCCCAGCGCGCCGGCGCCCTGATCCTCGACGATCTGCGCGCCGCCGCCGATGCCGCGGCGGATCTCGCGCAGACCCATCGCGGCACCCCCATGGCCGCCCGCACCCTGGGCCAGCAGGCATTACCGACCACGTTCGGCGCGCTGGCGGCCGGTTGGTGCAAATCCCTCGACCGAGCCGCCGGGGCCGTCACCGCCGCACTCGCCGCTCTTCCCGTCCAATTCGGTGGAGCCGCAGGTACTCTCGCCGCCTTGTACCCGCACGGCCCGGCCGTGGCCGATGCGCTGGCCGCGGAACTCGGACTGGCACCCCAGGGCATCCCGTGGCATACCGACCGCACCCCGATCGCCGAACTCGCCACCTCGCTCGGCCTCGCCGCGGGCGCGGCCGGCAAGATCGCCACGGATATCGTCGCCCTCTCGGCCACCGAGATCGGCGAGGTGAGCGAGGACGCTCCCGGTGGCTCCTCGGCCATGCCGCACAAACGCAACCCGATCGCCGCGATCACCGCCCGCGCCGCCGCCCGCCGGGTCCCCGGCCTGGTCGCCGCCGCGCTCGGCGCGATGGACCACGAAATGCAGCGCGCGGCCGGCGCCTGGCACGCCGAATGGGAAACCGTCACCGATCTGCTGCGGCTCACCGGCGGCGCCGCCCACCGGCTCGTCCAGAGCCTGAGCGGACTGCAGGTCCACCCGGTGGCGATGGCCCGCAATCTCGAAGCCACCGGCGGGCTGCTGCTCGCCGAACGGGTCACCGCCGCGCTGTCCGAACACACCGACCGGGCCCGCGAGATCGTCACCGCCGCCGCCACCGCGCATCCCCCCGCACTGGACAGCGATCCCGCGATCCTCGAATACCTTCCGGCCGATCGGATCCGCGAATTACTCGATCCCGCAGGCTATCTGGGCCACGCTGCTGATCTGGTGGGGCGAGTACTCGATGAACGCGGCGATGCGCCGGAACCTGCGCCCCGCACGTCCGAACACGAGCCCGGACAATCGTGACCCGGTCACACCGCACGGATCGCGCGACGACTGCCGTCGCCGGGGCTACCGCGGAGACGCCCGGGCCGCGGCTATTCCGCACAGAACCACCAGCAATCGAACGGAGCAAGTGATATGGGCGCCACCGCGGATGCGACGACCGCGACCGTCGAACTCTCGTACCGGGTCACCGGACCCGCGACGGCACCCGCCGTCGTCCTGCTCGGCTCACTCGGTTCGGACCGGTCGATGTGGGATCCGCAGGTCGCCGCGCTGGCCGGTGAGTACGAGGTCGTCGCCGTCGATCTGCGCGGCCACGGCCAGTCCCCCACCGGCACCGGCGACCCCACGGTCGCCGATCTCGCCGCGGACGTGCTCGCGCTGCTGGACCGGCTCGGCCGGGATGCGGTGCACCTGGTGGGCCTCTCGCTCGGCGGCGCCGTCGCCCAATGGATCGCGGCGCACGAGCCCACCCGCGTCCGCACGCTGACCCTCTTGTGCACCTCCGCCAAGTTCGGCACCCCGCAGAGCTGGCTCGACCGGGCCGCGGCGGTCCGCGCCGACGGCACCGCCTCGATCGCCGAGGCCGTGGTCGGCCGCTGGTTCACCACCGGGCTCGCCGACCGCGACACCGATCTCATCGCACGCAGCCGCGCCATGGTGGAAACCACTCCGGACGAGGGTTACGCCGCCTGCTGCGTGGCGCTCGCGCAGTTCGACGGCCGCGCCGATCTCGCCCGGATCACCGCCCCCACGCTGGTGATCGCCGGCGCCCAGGACCCGGCCACCACCCCCGACGATATGCGCGCCCTCGCCGGGGGTATCGCGAATTCCGTTCTGCACGTTCTGGATCCGGCCGCACACCTGGCCAGCGTGGAGCAGGCCGGACCGGTCACCGCGCTCATCACCGGCCACATCGCCGGCCACCGGGAACGCTGCGCCGCCTTCGACCAGGGCATGCGCGTGCGACGCGCGGTGCTGGGCGATGCCCACGTCGACCGCGCCGTCGCCGGGACCACCGCCTTCACCGAACCGTTCCAGGATTTCATCACCCGCACCGCGTGGGGCGATATCTGGAGCCGCCCCGGCCTGGACCACCACACCCGGCGACTGCTCACCCTCGCGATCCTCACCGCCGTCGGCAACACCCACGAACTGGATATGCATATCCGCGCGGCCCTGCGCGCCGGGGTCGGCCCCGACGAGCTCGCCGAGGTCTTCCTGCACACCGCGGTCTACGCCGGAGTGCCGAACAGTAACCTCGCCTTCGGACTCGGCAAGGCGGCGCTCGCCGACGCCACCCCCGCCGCGTCCTCGAGCGCAGAGGAAACACCATGACCGAACCCTCCCCGGATTACGTACAGTCGCTGGGCCGCGGCCTGGCCGTCATCCGCTCCTTCGACGCGCAGCATCCGCGGCGCACCCTCAGCGAGGTCGCCAAGGCCACCGAGCTGACCCGCGCGACCGCGCGCCGCTTCCTGCTGACCCTGGTGGAACTCGGCTATGTACGCACCGACGGCTCCCAGTTCTGGCTCACCCCCCGCGTGCTGGAACTCGGCTACAGCTATCTGTCCAGCCTGAGCCTGCCCGAGGTCGCGGGCCCGCATCTGGAATCGCTGGCCAATCAGGTCCACGAGTCCACATCGGTCTCGATTCTCGACGGCGAGGACATCGTCTACGTCGCCCGCGTACCGGTCAGCCGGATCATGACGGTCTCCATCACCATCGGCACCCGCTTCCCCGCCTTCAGCACGTCGATGGGCCGGGTGCTGCTGGCCGGGCTGCCGGAGCAGGCGTTCGAGGAATACCTGGCGAAGGTCACCTTCACCCCGCTCACCGACCGCACCGTCCTGGGCGCCGACCAGCTCCGCGAGGAAGTACGCAAAACCCGGGAAGCCGGTTACTGCCTCGTCGACCAGGAACTCGAACAGGGCCTGCGCTCGATGGCCGCCCCCATCCGCGACCACACCGGCACGGTCTGCGCCGCGGTGAACATCTCCACCCACGCCGCCCGCTACACCGCCGACAGCATCCGCACCGACCTGCTGCCGCCGCTGCTCGCCACGGCGGAAGCCATCAGCACCGATCTGGCCCGCGTGCAGAACCACTCCTGAAAACCCGCGATACGAAGGAAGTTTCATGATCGACGCCGTTATCTGCGAGCCCCTGCGCACACCGGTGGGCCGGTTCGGCGGAGTGTTCAAAGACATCGCGCCGGAAACCCTCGCCGCG
This sequence comes from Nocardia sp. CA-290969, assembly GCF_050936135.1. Classification (NCBI taxonomy): domain Bacteria; kingdom Bacillati; phylum Actinomycetota; class Actinomycetes; order Mycobacteriales; family Nocardiaceae; genus Nocardia; species Nocardia sp. CA-290969. Next base: position 5,333,847 of record NZ_JBNJNJ010000001.1, read on the forward strand.
ACCGTGATCACCGAACTGCTCGCCCGCACCGGCCTGCCCGCCGACCAGATCGACGACGTCATCCTCGGCCAGGCCTCCCCCAACGGTGAGGCCCCCGCGATCGGCCGGGTCGCCGCGCTCGACGCCGGTCTCGGCGTGGCGGTCCCCGGCCTGCAGGTGGACCGCCGCTGCGGCTCCGGCCTGCAAGCCGTACTCCAGGCGTGTATGCAGGTCGCCACCGGCGGCAGCGATCTCGTCCTGGCCGGCGGCACCGAATCCATGAGCCAGGCCGAGTTCTACGCCACCGGGATGCGCTGGGGCGTGAAAGGCGAGGGAATCTCCCTCGACGACCGGCTGGCCCGCGCCCGCGTCACCGCCGGCGGTAAGAACTTCCCGGTCCCCGGCGGCATGATCGAAACCGCCGAGAACCTGCGCGCCGAATACTCGATCAGCCGCGCCGACCAGGACGCGCTCGCGGTGCAATCGCATCAGCGCGCGGTCGCCGCCCAGCAGTCCGGCCGGTTCGCCGAAGAAATCGTGGGAGTCTCTGTCCCGCAGCGGAAATCGGATCCGGTTGTCGTCGACACCGACGAGCACCCGCGCGCCGGCACGACCGTCGAAACCCTCGCGAAACTACGCCCCATCCGCGGCAAGGCCGACCCCGACGCCACGGTGACCGCCGGCAACGCCAGCGGCCAGAACGACGGCGCCGCCCTCTGCATCGTCACCACCCCCGAGAAAGCCCGAGCCCTCGGCCTGCGCCCCCTCGCCCGCCTCGCCTCCTGGGCGGTCGCCGGTGTCCCCCCGCGCACCATGGGCATCGGCCCCGTTCCCGCCACCGAAAAAGCCCTCGGCCGTTTGGGCCTGACCCTCGACGATATGTCGGTCATAGAACTCAACGAAGCCTTCGCCGCCCAAACCCTCGCCGTCCTGCGCAACTGGAAAGTCGAACCCGACGACGACCGCCTCAACCCCAACGGCTCCGGCATCTCCCTCGGCCACCCCGTCGGCGCCACCGGCGCCCGCATCCTCGCCACCCTCCTGCGCGAACTGGACCGCCGCGAGGGCCGCTACGCCCTCGAAACCATGTGCATCGGCGGCGGCCAGGGCCTGGCGGCAGTCTTCGAACGCCTGACCTGAACCGTGGGCGACTCACCGTAAGCGCGGCGGAATTGCCGGTCGCGGTGTACCCATAGAAGGCTGGATACGATCCAAGGGCGTCCATGCCGTATTCCCACCTCCGTCGACGCAGTTCTCGGACATCGCCGCCCGGCCGGGTCCACGACCTACTATGACTACATGGGTGCGCCGCGGACCGAAGAGCCGGACCTTCCGGAGTACATGACCTGGGACGAGCTGGAACAGCTGCCCGAGCAGATCGCCGAACAGATCGAACTGTGGGATGGCCGGGTGGTATGGGTTCGGCGCGGGCCTGCCGAGCACCAGACATTCACCTATCGGATGACCGCCGCCTTCGAACGCTGCACTCGCAAAGCCATGCAGGAACAGCCGACGACCTGTCTCCGGACCACGCTCGAGACGAATGTCTTTCTCGGAAAAACCGGAAAATCGGACTTCCTCACCCCTGATTTTCTGGTGCATCGCTGCCTCGAATCGCCCTACCAAGACTTACGAGCATCGGATACGGTGCTGGTCGGCGAGGTGCTGTCCCCCTCCAACACGCAATCCGATATGGAGGCGAAGAAGGGCCGCTACGCGAGTGCCGGGATCCCCTGGTACTGGGAGGTGACCCTGGCCCGCAGGGAGAGCGCGATCGCCACGATCCGCGCCTATGCGCTGGAGAGCAAACACGGCGAGCTTCCCGATGGGGTACACCCGCTGCGCCCAGCGAACTATCTCGTGGCGGGCGAGTGGACACACGACGACGAGCAGGGAGTTCAGTTCGATTTCCCGTTTCGTATCGACATCCCCTGGACCGATTTGCAGTACTGATACCGGCCCGCCGCGACTCCGGTAGCGGCGGCGACCCCCACACCCCCCGCTGTCGCCGCCGCGCCGACGGTGATCGACGCGTGGTCGTGGTGACGCCTTTCGGGGTCGCTCGTCAACTGGTGTGCAGGAACAATTCCAGCGCCGTCAGTAACTCCCGGGGTGCGTCTTCGGGGGTGAAATGGCCGGAGTGCGATAGTTCGATTACGGGGGCGTCCGGGTACGCGAGCCGGAACGCCGGAATGATGTGGCGCGGTAGTAACGCGGTGTCCTGCATACCTTCAACGAGGACCGCCGGTTTCGCGCGCAATGCGGCGACGGCCTCCGGATCCGGCGGCGCCGGCGAGTCGGCGGGGTCGGGGGCTACCAGTTGTTGCGGGAAGCGGATCACACCGCGGCAGTCCGCCGGACTGCCGAAATGGGCGGAGTAGGCGCGGACCCAGATGGGTGTGACGATCTCGGGCCGGGTGATCGTCTGCAGGGCGAGCATGAGATGACAGACGGTGGAGCCGGCGTTGCCCAGGATCCGCTCCAGGCTGCCGTCGGCCTGCGCCGCCGCGGCCCAGCGGAACCAGGCGCTGTCGGCGATATTCGCGGCCTCCAGCTCGTCGTATCCGGGAAGCCCCAGCGGCAGCACGGTATTGGTGGCGAACAACCGCTTCACCCGATCAGGATGGCGCAGCGCGAACCCGGTGCCGATCGGGCCACCCCAATCGTGCATGACCAGGGTGATATCGGTGAGATCGAGCTCACGAACGAGCAGCGCGTCGAGATTGCCGATGTGCTCCTCGGCCAGATAGCCGCGGCCGGCGGGGGTGGCGCTCTTCCCGAACCCCATGTGGTCGGGCACGATGACGCGCCGGGAACGGGACAGTGGCGCGATGAGGTGCCGCCACAGATATCCCCAGGTCGGTTCCCCGTGCAGCAGCACAACCGGCTCTCCGTCGCGGGGGCCGACATCGACATAGTGCTGCCGGAATCCGGCCGCATCGGTGAATTCGGGCGTGAACGGCCAGGTGCCGTCGAAGGTTTCGTCTGCTTCGATCATCCGTCCTCCAGTCGTCGTTCGGGTCGGATGACACGGTAGGAGCGGCCTACTGACAGGTGCTGTCAGTGAAACCGTGCGAGCAATTGTGAACTACATCACACAGTTGGTTTCCTTATCGTGGTGCCGAACCGGCTGTCGGCGGTCGTCGCCAGACTGAGACGGTGCGTGCGAGCAGGTTGCTATCGATCGTGTTGCTGCTGCAGACGCGAGGGCGGATGACGGCGGGACAGTTGGCGCGGGAGTTGGAGGTATCGGTCCGTACGGTCTATCGCGATATGGAATCGTTGAGCGCCGCGGGCATTCCGTTGTACGGCGAGGCCGGCTGCGACGGCGGCTACCGATTGCTGGGCGGCTACCAGACGCGGTTGACCGGAATGACAGCCGACGAGGCCGAGGCCCTGTGGCTGTCCGGGCTACCCGGTCCGGCCGCCGACCTCGGGCTGGGTGCCACGCTGGCCACCGCGCAACGGAAACTGCTGGCGGCGCTGCCCGAACCGTTTCGCGCGCCGACCGGACGGATTTCCCAACGCGTCCACCTCGATACCGCCGGGTGGTACGCCCTCCCGGAGGACCTCCCGCACCTGCCCGCGGTGGCGGCGGCGGTATGGGACCGGCACCGCCTGCACATCGGATACCGGCGCTGGGCCGAACCCCGGCAGGTGCGACGCACGCTGGACCCCTACGGCCTGGTCCTCAAATCCGGCCGCTGGTATCTGGTCGCCGCGACCGGGCAGGATATCCGGACCTACCGGGTGTCGCAGATCGACTCCGTGCAACCACTCGACCACACTTTCGAGCGCCCCAGCGACTTCGACCTGGCCCGCCACTGGCAGGACTATCTCGACCGGTTCGACACCCGTCGCCGGCAGGGCACGGCCACCGTGCGGATATCGCCCTCCGTTCTGGATCGCCTCGACCATCTGCTCGATCCGGACCTGGTGCGCACCGCATACGAAACCGCCCGCATCGAACCGGACCAGTGGTCCGTTGTGCAGATCCCCTTGGAAACCATCGAGCACACAGCGGGGTTACTGCTGCGACTGGGCACCGGCGCCGAAGTCCTCGGCCCACCCGCCCTGCGGCGGCACATGAGCGAGGTGGCCACCGCCTTGGCCCGCACCTACGGTCGCGCCGAGCCGGAGCAAATACGACGCTGACCAGCATTTTTCTGTTAGCGTGAGCCGCATCTGACGAAGAGGAGAGATCCATGGTGCGGTCCGGCTTCTTCCGTTTCGGCCTCGGCGCGGCCGTTGCTGCCTTCGTGCTGGCCGTATTCGCCGCGATCTTCCCCGCCGTCGCCACCGCCCAGGACACCCGCCCGGCGATCGCCCTCTCCGCGACGGTCTCGGGAACCACCATCGACTACACCGTGGCCAATGTTCCCAACCGGCGCGACACCTTCCCGGTGATCCCCGGCGAATGCACGACCGTCCTGGTGAACACCGCCGTCGCCGCACCTATCCTCGCCCCCGCCGCCGTCGACACCCTGAGCGGCCGCGAACCCGACGCCTTCGCCCTGCTGCAACGCCTGATCACCGACGGCGCCGTCACCGCCGGGCCCCGGGTCCAGTTCGCCTCCGCCACCGGGCACGTCACCGGATCGTTCACCGATATCCCGCGCGGGATCTACCTGGTGGCCACGGTCTGCAATATCAGCCCGATCAGCGGTGAGTTCCGGCCGGAACTGCTCGATATCGTCCCCGTAGTGGTCACCGATCTCCCCTCGGGTTCGGCAGCGCCGGCACAATAAACGAGGTCGGCCGCGGGGATGAATCGGGGCGCTTTCTTTCCATCCCACAATCGTTTCGGAAATTCGATTGACCGGCCTGCGATGATGGAAACATCACGGAGACAAGAACTCCGCGAATATCCGAGCTAGCGGTAGCGACCCGGTCTCCAAAACCGGCGTCAGCGGGTTCGACTCCTGCCGGGTATGCGATACGGCCGGAACCGGCCGGACAAAAGCCCTTCTACCCCAATCGGCAGAGGGACCGGATTCAAAATCCGGTAGTTGCGCGTTCGAATCGCGCGGAGGGCACGCTCCTGTAGCCCAATTGGCAGAGGCGGCGGTTTCAGGAACCGTTGGTTGGGGGTTCGAATCCCTCCGGGAGTACTACTGCCCGGGGCGCCACAGAAGGCGTCTCGGGCACTTTTTCGTATCCGCCGGTAAGCGGACGGCCGCCTTTCCGAGGTCGCAACGATTCGCTGCCGGGACGTTGCGCGCTCAGATCACTCCGTGCAGCGGCGGTGGTGTGCCATGGAGCAGGGTGCGGCCGATGTGCTGGTATTTCCAGCGGACCGGGTCGTGCAGGGTGTGGGTGCGGGCGTTGCGCCAGAAGTGGCCGAGGTTGAGTTCTGCTGCGGCGCTGCGGGTTCCGCTCACTTCGAACAGGGCACTGGAGATCTCGGTGGCGGCGCGGTCGGCCAGGATTTTCGCGGTGGCGACCGCGATCGAGGCGTCGGCGGCGCGTTCCGGCGACTCCAGTGCGGCGTCCACGGCGGTCCCGGCGGTGCGCAGGGTGGATTCGGCGGCCGCGAGGGTGACGGCGAGTTCACCGAAGCGCTGGATCACCAGCGGGTCGTCGATCGCGCGGGATACCTGAGCCTCGAACCAGGGGCGGCTCTTGTCCCGCACGAAATCGGTGGCCGCGGTGAGTGCGCCGCGGGCGATACCGGCGTCGATCGCGGCGTGCAGCAGTTGCGCGGCGGCGCCGTAGCCGGTGGGGGCGTCGACTGCGGCGCTGCGGGCGACGAGTTGATCGCGTTCCACCGCGACACCCTCGAACACCACCGTCCCGCTGCCGGTGGTGCGCTGCCCGAGACCGTTCCAGTCGTCGACGATCCGGACTCCCGGCGAGTCGGCGGGCAGGAAGGCCACGTACTGGCCGGGTGGCAGGCCGGTTCTGCCGGTGGGGTCGTCGAGCCTGGTGAGCACGGCGAGGATATCCGCGAACAGGGAGCCGGTGCAGTAGTACTTCACCCCGTCGATGCGGAATCGCTGCCCGGCTTCGATCGGGCTGACCGTGGTGGCGATATCGGCGACCGTCGCCCCGCCGCGCTCGGACTGGGCGTTGGCGATCTGCGCGCCGTCGAGGACCGCGGTCAGGTAGCGGCGTTGCTGCTCCTCGGTGCCGGCCAGTTTCAGCAGGTTCACGTAGACGAAGTGGCTGTGCGGGATCTGCGCGATATTGGGGTCGGCGGTGGCCAGCAGCCGCACGATCTCGGCGAGTTCGCTCGGCGGCAGATCCGCGCCGCCGAGCGCGGCGGGGACGGTGACGGCCAGCAGGCCGCTCGCCGCGAGCTTGCGGATCTCGGGGAACGGTAGTTCGCGTTCCGCGTCGCGGCGTGCGGCACCGGCGGCGAATTCGGCCGCGAGCTCGCCGGCGACGGCGCGGGCCTGCTCGGCCGAACCGATCCGCGCGGCGGCGACGGCGGTCACCGGCTCGCCGCCGCGGCCGGACGCCGCGCCGCCTCCAGTTCCCGCACCAGCGGTAGCACCTTGGCGCCGAAGTATTCGATTTCTTCCTGGAAATGCAGGAAGCCGCCGAGAATGAGGTCGACACCGAGTTCGCGATAGGCGACGATCCGTTCGGCGATCTGTTCCGGGGTGCCGATGAGCTGGGTCCGGAAACCGTCGTTGTACTGGACGAGATCCTCGAACGAGGAATCCGCCCACATCCCCTTCCGATCGCTGGTGGATGCGCCGGCCTGCTGCACGGCGTCGCGGAAACCCTCGACCGCGGGCTTGTTCGCCTTGGCGATGATCTCGCGCAAGGTGTCCTTGGCTTCCTTCTCGGTATCGCGGGCGATGATGAACCCGTTCAATCCGAATTTCACCTCGCGATCGGCGGCCCGGGCGACCGCACGCAGATCGTCGAGCTGTTCGGTGACTCCGTCGAAATCTTTCCCGTTGGAGAAGTACCAGTCGGCGAAGCGCCCGCCGTTGCGCCGGGCGGCGGTGGAGTTACCGCCTTGGAACAGTTCGGGATTCGGCCGTTCCGGCGTGTTGAGGGGTTTCGGTTTGAGGGTGAAATCGCGGATCCGGTAGAAGTCACCGCCGTAGTTCACATTGTCCTCGGTCCAGATCTTGCGGATCACCTCGAGGAATTCGGCGCTGCGCCGGTACCGCTCGTCGTGTTCGAGCCACGGCTCGCCGAGGGCAGTGAATTCGCCCGCGAACCAGCCCGACACCACATTGATGGCGAACCGGCCGCCGGACAGGTGGTCGGCCGTGGCGCCGAATTTCGCCAGCACCGCCGGATGCCACAAACCAGGGTGCACCGCCGCGATCACCTTCAGCCGCTCCGTGGCACCCAGCAGCGCCAGGCTGAACGACGTGGATTCGTGCTGGTATTCCGCACCGTAGGAGGCGGTGTAGCGCACCTGGGAGAGCGCGTAGTCGAACCCGTTACGTTCGGCGGTCTGCGCGAGTTTCTTGTTGTATTCGAAATCCCAGCTGGTGCGCTGTTCGATATCGCTGGTCACCAGACCGCCACTGACGTTGGGCACCCAGTAGGCGAACCGGATCTGGTCGGTGATCTTCTCGGTACTCATGAGCTCCCTCGGACTGGTCCATGCGATCCGCGGAGGTATCGCACTATCGCTGCTCCCGCTGCCGGCCGTCGATCGTCGGGCGCCGGACGCGGTGATGGGGGCGCCCGGCGCGCACCCAGTTCACCAGCGCGGTTCGAGCGGGACGAGGTTTTGAATCCGCGCGATCACATCTCGGAAGGGGGCCGGCACCGATACCCGGCCGGTGTCCGGCCGGGTATCGGCGAGCAGCGCGGTCCGATCAGGCCGTGGTGGAGGCCGCGGCCCGGTACTGCGACCGGCTGAAGCGCCCGGCCGGCTGGAAGCGGCCCAGGACTTCGGCCGCGTCCTCACCGGTGACCTGCGCGATGAGCTCGTGCGCGTCGGCGACCGAGTTCACCCCGTGGACCGATTGCGGGCGGTGCAGTGTGCTCACAACGGCGGAGGCGAACCGGGGGTCCACGGCGGCGGCGCTGAAGAACTGGCCGCCGATCTCGGCGAATTCGGGGTCACCGAGGAACAGCCGGGTGACCTTGGCCGCGTCCTCGGCGCGGGCCGCCAGGAACGCCTCGTATTGCGCGGTGATCCACGCTTCGTCGAACGGGCCTTCGTGGCCGGCGGCCGCGGCGACCAGCCGCTGCGCCTGGATGAGCCCGGACTGGGCGCCCTGCCCGGCGATGGGGTCGTAGGCGACGGCGGTATCCCCCAGCGCCGCCACCGGATGACCGCCCGCCGTATGCCCCACCCCGACCCGGAACAGCGGCCGCACCGCGCCCTTCAGCCACGAATGCGGATCCTCGGCGATCACCTTCGTGGCGAGCACTTCGGGCAGATCCCAGTCGATGTAGTCGCGGTAGAGCTCGGTGACGATCCGGTGCGCCGATTCCGCCGAATCCGCGGCGGCGAAACGCTTCTCCCAATCGCTGCCCGGTTTCGCCCAGCCGAGGAACGCCCAGCTCGGACCCACGTCCTTGTGCAGATACGGTCCCCACCAGCCTTCACCTTGTTCGCTGATGATGGAGAATCCGCTGCGGCCGCCGCCGGCCGGGCTGCGGTGCGCGAACACCGATTCGTCGTGGCCGAGGCCGGTGACCGTGACGGTGAGCAGGCTGCGCTGCGGGGCGTCGTAGACGGTGCGGGTTTCGTCGATCGGGAACAGCTGGGACAGGCCGCCGCGGCCGGTGGCGACGAGAGTGAGGTCGTTGTCGGCGGCGATCGGGTCGAGACGTTCGGGGGTGACGGAATCGACGACGAAGCGGCCACCGCGTTCCAGGAATGTGGTGAGCCGTTCGTCGGCCTTGAGCCGGGTGTCGACGGCGAGCCCGTGGAAACCGTCGAAGGCGCCGTCGAAGGCGATGAGCTCGTCGCCGCCGCCCGCGATCCGGACGGTGAGTCCACTGTGCAGGGGCGCCCGGTCGAGGTAGGTGGGCAGGCCGAGCGCTTCCTCGGCGGCCTGGGCCTCACCGAAGATGAGCGCGGTGCCGGTGGCGGGTACGGAATCCCGCAACCCGCGCTGGTCGCGTTCGCTGTAGAGGGTGACCACGAATCCGGCGTCGAGCAGGCCGAGCGCCGCGGTGACGCCGGTCTGCCCCGCGCCGATCACGGCTGCTGTACGGGTGGAGGTGTTTGTCATGGCGCAATGGTCGCGGTCGCGCGCGCTCGGATGCAGGGTTTCACTCACCGCGAGTCGATACCGAAAACTACTGGGGTACTGTATTTTTCGCATACCGACTCGCCCCCGGCAGCCGGGGCGGCCCGGACGCCCGGGTCTACCATCTCCTGCCATGACGTTCGATCTCGTCCCGTTGACCGGCGACCGCACCGACCGCTACCTGCAGCTCACCGAACAGGCCGCGGCGCTGGTGGCCGGCGAATCCGACCGGATCGCCAACGCCGCCAACCTCAGCGCCCTGCTCTACCACTCGCTACCGGAGGTGAACTGGGCCGGGTTCTATTTCCACGACGGTCACGAACTCGTGGTCGGGCCCTTCCAGGGCAAACCGGCCTGTGTGCGGATCGCCATCGGGACGGGTGTGTGCGGTACCGCCGCACACACCCGCCGCACCCAACTGGTTCCCGATGTCCACGACTTCCCGGGGCATATCGCCTGCGACGCCGACAGCCGATCGGAAATCGTGGTCCCGCTGGTCCGCGCCGGCGAGCTGATCGGCGTCCTCGACCTCGACAGCCCCCGGCCCGCACGGTTCGACGATATCGACCGCCGGGGTATCGAGGCCGTCGCCGAGGTCTTCGTCGACTCCCTGACCACGTCCTGAACTCCGATTCGCGATCGCCCCCGCGGCTTCGGCACATTCCGCGGCGGCCGACCCAGACGCCGGCTCGACCTCGTCGTTCGGCAACCGGACGAGTGCGTCGGCCGCCCGCGCCCCGGCCGGCTCGACTCTGCCCGGCTTCGCGTCCGGCCATCCCCACCGCGGCCGCTACCGGGCGAGTTCCTCGGCCGCACCGCGCGCCACCTCGTCCGGCAGCACCGTCGACCCGGGCGCGCCGAGCCGGTAGCGGGCGCCCCGATGCTCGGGCGGCAGCCGGTCACCGCGCTCGAACAACGCGTTGCGCAAGGTCCCCGGCACATACTCGGCCGGGTAGGCGCCGCGTTCGGTGAGCACCGGAATCACATACCGGACGATGTCCTCGAACGTCCCTGGCGTCACCGCGTAGGCGAGATTGAAGCCGTCCACATCCGTATCCGCGACCCATTCCTGCAGCCGGTCGGCCACCGTCTCCCCCGACCCGGCGAACACCGGGCCGATCCCGCCGATCCCGGCCCACCGGCCGATATCGCGTACCGTCCACTCTCGGCCGTCGTCGTCGAATTCCTGGAAGGCGGCGACCGCGGACCGGATCGCGTTGCTCTCGACCTCGCCGATCGGGGCGTCGAGGTCGTAGCGGGACAGGTCGATCCCCATCCAGCCCGACATGAACACCAGACCGCCCTCGACGCTGGCGTAGGACAGGTACTCCTCGTGCTTACGCCGGGCGGCCTCGTCGGTGGCGTCGGTGACGATGGTCGCCAGGGCGTAGATCCGTGCCGCGTACCGGTCCCGCCCGGCGGCCGCGAGCGCGTCGCGGATATTCGCCACCGTCTGCGCGAGCACCCGCTTGGACGGCGCGGCGACGAAGATGGCTTCGGCGTTCTCCGCCGCGAACCGCACCCCGCGCGGTGAGGCGCCCGCCTGATAGATCACCGGCGTGCGCTGCGGCGACGGTTCGGAGAGGTGCACACCGGGGACGGTGAAATGTTTTCCCGCGTGGCCGATATGGTGCACCTTCGCCGGGTCCACGTAGATATTGCGCACGGGGTCGCGGACCACCGCGTCGTCCTCCCAGGACCCCTCCCACAGCTTGTACAGAACCTCCAGGTATTCGTCGGCCTGGTCGTAGCGGTCGTCGTGATCGAGTTGATCATCGGCGCCGAAATTGCGGGCGGCCGAGGGCAGGTACCCGGTGACGACGTTCCAGCCGACCCGTCCACCCGTCAGATGGTCCAGCGTGGACAGCCGCCGCGCGAATGGATAGGGATGTTCGAAACCGGTGCCGGTGGTGATCCCGAATCCGAGATGCTCGGTCACGGCGGCCATGGCCGACACCAGCAGCAGCGGATCGGCCACCGGGATCTGCGCACCCTGGCGCAGGGCGGCGCGGTCGTTGCCGCCGTAGACGTCGTAGGTGCCGAGGACATCGGCGATGAACAGGCCGTCGAACCGGCCGCGTTCGAGCAGGGTCGCCAGTTCGGTCCAGTAGCCCAATTCCTTGTACCGGTGCGATCGGTCCGCGGGGTGGCGCCACAGTCCCGGCGACTGGTGCGCCACGCAGTTCATATCGAAGGCGTTGAAACGGATCCGGCGGGTCATCGGGCCGCTCCCGTGGTGCGCTCGCCCGCGCTCCAGGCGAACGGGAGCGGGGTGCCGTTGAGCAGGTGGTCGCCGATGGCGCGCGCCTTCTGGATGGCCGGGTTGTGCACCGAGATGGTGCGGGCGTTACGCCAATGCCGGTCCAGGCGCAGGCCCTCCGACACGATGGAGGCGCCGCCGACCTCGAACAACTGGGTGGTGGCCGCCAGCACCGTATCGATCACGCCGAGCTGCGCGTGCGCCGCGGCCAGCTCGGCGTCGATCAGATCGCTCTCCGCGCTCGCCCCGCGAGCCAGCACCTCGTCGAGCACATCGGCGACCGCGAGGACACTGGCGCGGGCGCCGAACGCGGCGGCCGAGAGCCGGCCGATCACCTGCTGGACCAGCGGGTCGTGCCGGGGCAGGTCCGCGGCGGAATGGGTGTAGCCGCGGCGGCGGCCGGCGACCCACTCCCGGGTGTCGCGTTCCGCGCGCTGCGCGATGCCCGCGAGCACGGCGAGCTGCACCAGCTGCAGGTAGGACGTCGAATAGGTGGGCCCGGCGACCCCGTATCCCGGGCCGAGCACCCGATCCGCCGGTACCGCGACATCGGTGAACTCGGTGGTGCCGCTGGCGGTGAGCCGCTGCCCGAATCCGTCCCAGTCGTCGTGCTGACGCACACCGTCGGCGTCGGCGTCGACCAGTACACCCACCCGTTCACCGGCACGGTCCGCGGCGACCAGGATGTGGTCGGCGTACAGCGAGCCGGTGCTGTAGTACTTGGTGCCGTTGAGCAGCCAGCCGTCACCGGACGGGGTCAGGCGGGTCTGATACCGGTCCACCGCGCCGGTGCCCGGTTCGGTGATCGCGTTCCCGACCAGCGTCCCCTGCGCCGCCGCCCGCAACCAGTGCTCGCGCGCGGGCCCGGGCTCGGCCAGCAGCTGATCCTCGACGAAGACGAAATGCACGCGCAGCGCCTGCGGCAGGTTGGATTCGGCGGCGGCGAGTTCGATCAGCTGCCGGAACAGCTGCCGCACGCTCACCCCGAACCCGCCGAATTCGACCGGCACCCGCAGGGCGCCGAAGCGCGCCTCGCGCAGCCGGCGGATTTCGTCATGAGCGAGCCGGCGGTCGATTTCACGATCGACCGCGCCCGCCGCGATCTCGGCGTAGACCGGCGCGAACAGCGTGTCCAGCTCGGCATCGGAAACAGGTTTCGGTGCGGTGGAGGTCATCGGCTCACGATCACCGATCGCGCGGAAATACTCACCCGTTTGGCGCAGCCGGATCGAAACGGCCGCCCACCTCGCACTCCGGCCGGCGGCGTGATCCGCGGGCCACCGGGTCGAACGGTGCGCGCGAAACCCAGGAGCGGACGGTCCCGATCAGCCGGGCCGGACTACCGGGCCGGTAAGAATCCCGGCGAGCAGAACCGGTGACCGGCGGGTGCGGGACGGTCAGAATCGACGATCGGTCCGCTCACCGAAGCCGTTCCGCGGCCGCATACGCCGGCGCTCGGCAGGTTCGGGCCCACGACACGTCCGCCCTCGACCCCGTGAAGGATTGCCGAATGAGCCTGTCGTTCCACTGGTTCCTGCCCACCTACGGAGATTCGCGCGGTCTGATCGCCGGGGGTCACGGCACCGCCATGTCCGGCGACCGGCCCGCCTCGCTGCGCTACCTGAACCAGATCGCGGGCGCGGCCGAGGAGAACGGCTTCGAAGCGGTACTCACCCCCACCGGCGCCTGGTGCGAGGACGCCTGGCTGGCCACCGCCATGCTGGTGGAAACCACCGAAACCCTGAAGTTCCTGGTGGCGTTCCGGCCCGGTCTGGTGAGCCCGACCCTCGCCGCGCAGATGGCAGGTACCTTCCAGCGCCATTCCCGCGGCCGGCTGCTGCTGAACGTGGTGACCGGCGGCGAACCGCACGAACAGCGCGCGTTCGGCGATTTCCTGGACAAGGAGCAGCGCTACGAACGCACCGGCGAATTCCTGCACATCGTGCGGGCACTGTGGGAGTCGCGCGAACCCTTCACCTTCGAGGGCAAGCATCTGCGGGTGCAGGACGCACTACTGAACAACCGTCCCGACCCGCTGCCGCCGATCTTCTTCGGCGGTTCCTCCGGCCCGGCGGGCTCGGTCGCCGCCCAGTACGCCGATACTTATCTGACCTGGGGTGAGCCTCTTCTCGCTGTCGGCCAGAAACTGGACTGGATCCGCGGCCTGGCCGCCGAGCGGGACCGCACGCTCGATTTCGGTATCCGCCTGCACGTGATCACCCGCGACACCTCCGAGGCCGCGTGGGCCGAGGCCGACCGCCTGCTGCAGGGTATCGATCCCGCCGATATCGAACGGGTGCAGAACAATCTGGCCGCCAGCGAATCCGAGGGCCAGCGCCGGATGCGCGAACTGCACGGCGGCAGCACCGACCGGCTGGAGATCGCCCCCAACCTGTGGGCGGGTGTCGGCCTGGTCCGCGGCGGCGCGGGTACCGCTCTCGTCGGCTCGCACGAGGAAGTCGCCGAGCGGCTGATCGAGTACTCCCGCCTCGGTATCACCCATTTCATCCTCTCCGGCTATCCGCACGTCGAGGAGGCGTACTGGTTCGGTGAAGGGGTGCTGCCGATCCTGGAGAAGCGCGGTGTGTGGCGCCGCGCGGTCGACCGGGCGACCGCCCCCGTGGGCACACCGTTCGCCACGGCCTCCACCAGCTGAAACCGACCCGGCGCCACCCGCTCGACGTAGCTCCCCGCTACCCTCCGTGGCACGGACGTGGCCCCGGCGCTACCGGGCCGGCATGAAGCTCGTGCGCGCGGTGTTCCCACCGCCGGTCGCCACCCACAAGCTGAACCTCTTCGAAACCACCGCACCCGTCACCCCGTAGGGCCGGTGAGCGCCCGGCCTTTTGAGGCCGAGGCGCGTATTGCTCCGGACAGCGAACCGGCCCGAAGTGGCCCGGCGGAATCTGCTGCCGAACCGGCTTCGGGCCCTGCCCGGCCGACCTCCCGTGCGGGAGGCGGCCGTAGCCGGTCAGAGCTTGCCGCCCCCACCGACCAGCCACGGGTTGAAGGTGCATACCAGCGGCTGCGCGGGATCCAGGGTGTTCAGGATGATCGACAGCACCCGCGGCGAGTACATCATCGTCAGGTGGTCGGACAGGTCCTGTTCGCACCCGTCCTGGATCGTGATGTTACGAACGGTCGCACCCGGTCCGGGGGTGAGGAAGGTCGAATCGAAGGGGGTCGTGATCTCGTCGTAGCGGCTGCCGACGATCGTGTAGTTCACGCCCGGCAGCGTGTCACCACCGGCGTTCAGGTTGTTGATGAAATTCGACCCGACCGTCTGCTGGATACCGGAATGACCCACGAAGATCTCGACCAGGCCGAGCACGTCGATACCGAGGTTGTTGATCGCCCGGCCCAGCGCGCCGATCCCGAGCAGCGTGGTTCCGTGGTTCGTCGCACCGAAGGTCATCAGGTGGTTCACCTTCGGGGCGCCACCTTCGAATTTCATGTACTGCCGCGATACCGCGCCACCCTGGGAATGGCCGACGATATTCACCTTCTGCGCACCGGTGGCCGCCAGCACCCGGTCCACGAACACCGCGATCTGCTTCGCCGAATCCTCGATGTAGCCGGTGCCGTTGCGGCCGGGCAGCACCGGGCCGACCCCGCCACCCTGGATGAAATTGGAGCGGCCGTAGTTGAACGTGAAAACACAATGGCCGGCGTCGTGGATCGGCTGGGAGATGAAAGCGAAATTGTCGTAGGCGTTCTCCCAGGTGCCGTGGATCAGCACCACGGGTTCCGGATGCTGCGCCGTGGGCTTACAGCTCCAATCGTTCGTGCCCGGCGGCGCCACATCGGGATTCAGCAGACCGTGCCCGAATGCCGCCAGGAACGCGGTGGCCGGCGGCCCGTACCCCACGGTGTCCGACGAGAACCCGCCCGACAGGCCGGAACTCGACCCGGAACCGCCGTAGCAGTCACCGGACCCGTTACCCGATCCGGTACCGCTGCCCGAATTGCACGCCGATCCCGTCGCGCTGCCCGAATCGACGATCGGCTTCGCCGCCGGATCCTGCAGTCCCCCGGCGATCACATCGGCCAGCTGCTGCTCGGTCGGCGCGGCGGCAGGCTGGGCGTTCACGCCCACGCCGGGCAACCCCAGCGCGAGAATCGCGGCGCCTGCCACCACAGTGGTACGCAGCGATCCGCGGATGGTTGTTCGCTTCATCAGTTACCTTTCTGCGCACAGGCGCGGTCCGGTTCCCGCAGTGGTGAACCCATTCGCCACACCTGATGACAGCCGATGACGCTAGAACCGATCCGCCGCCATTTCGGCGGCCGCCGGGACAGTCCGTGGATTTCACGATTCGATCCCCCCGCACTCGGGGTGCCGCACAGACTTTCTCCGGAAAGGGCCGGCTCGACATCACCGGCCCCTGCCGAAATCTGTATATACGCCTGTGCCTTTCGGACGCACAAAGATCCCCGTTACTTTTCACTACTCCGCAGAAAGGGAAATGGGACGCAGCACAGAAGAATTACTCGCGGCGCTGACGCTGGATTTCTTCCGCGATGCGCTTGATACGGGTCAGGCGCGAATCCCAGGTCCGGCCGACTTCGGTCAGCTGCCGGACCGCCCGGGCCAGCTGCGCCTCGTCTACCTCGTAGCGCCGCTCGCGGCCCATCGGCGTCGCGTGTACCAGACCGGCACGATCGAGAACCGTCAGGTGTTTGGTGACCGCCTGCCGCGAGATCGGCAGCCGCTCGCTGAGCCCGGTCGGCGTACCGGGCCCTTCGGCGAGCAGCAGATCGAGCAGCCGGCGCCGGTTCGGGTCCCCGATCGCCGACCACAGTTCGTCGTCGACGGCGACGTTCATCGCAGCACCACGGACCCCGCGTAGTCGCGCAGCTTGGGCAGGTACAGGTCCCAGCCGTGCTCGTGCTCGTGGAACGCCTGCTCGAGCACGGCGGCTTCCCAGCCCTTCTCCCGCCAGCCGCTCTCGGTCAGATGCAGGATCGTGCCGTCGCCGGCGGGTTCGAGCTCGAAAGTGACCAGTAGCGAATTGTCATCCGCGGGCACCGCACCGTCCGGCGCGACCCACCGGAACACGAACCGGCGCGGCGGGTCCACCTCGACCACCTTGATCGTTTCCGCCCCGCCGTGCTCGTCCCAGACCAGTGTGCCGACCGAGCCCGGCACCGCCTCGAACGTCGCGTCGTCGGGCCACCACATCTTCATATGCTCGGGCCTGCTCACCACTTCGAACACGATCTCGGGCGCCGCATCGATACGAATCTCGCGTTCCAGTTTCCCGAATTCCATCATCCACCTCCAGATAGGCAACCGTTGGTTGCGTATGACGCTAGCCGCCGAACCGGCAATGCGCAACCTTTAGTTGCTTAACCGGCCCGCTGCCGCCAGGGTGACCCGAACGAAATCGCCGTGTCCCAGATCACAAACCCTTCGTTGTCACGACGGCCGGATTCCGGTGTCGAAAGAGGTGTACCAGCAATCAACACCCGCCCACCGAACACCGGGCGAGAAGGAATCGAGATGCGCCGGCACCAGAACCTGGACACCTTCCACCCCCACCGGCCGGTATCTCGACGCGTACTGCTCCGAGGTGCCGCCGCGGGGATCGCGCTCGTCTCCTCCGGATGTGTGTCGATCGACAAGAAGGACCGAACCATGACCACCGCAACAGTTCTCGACTCGGAGATGTCCTACCTCGACATCGGCTCCGGCACTCCGCTCGTCTTCCTGCACGGCAACCCGAGCTCGTCGCATATGTGGCGCAATATCCTGCCCCATATGCCCGCCGGACGCCTGCTGGCGCCGGACCTCATCGGCATGGGCGCATCGGGCAAACCCGATATCGGCTACAGCTTCGCCGAGCACGCCCAATACCTCGACGCCTGGTTCGACACCCTCGGCCTCGACCGCGTCGTCCTGGTCGGCCACGACTGGGGCGGCGCGCTCGCCTGCGATTGGGCCGCCCGCCACCCTGAGCGTCTGCTCGGCCTCGCCGTCTTCGAGAGCATCATCAAACCGATGAAATGGGAGGACCTCTCCCCGCAGGCACGCAAACGGTCCGAATCGATCCGAACCCCCGGTATCGGCGAAGAAATGGTGCTCGACCAGGATCTTTTCATTCGCCAGGCATTCACCGGGGGCGTGCTCGAGCCGGTCGGCGAGGCGGATCTCCAGGCCTATCTCGCGCCTTTCCCGACCCCCGAAAGCCGCCGGCCGGTGCTGGCGTGGGCGCGGCAGATGCCGCTCGGCGGTGAACCGGCCGAACTCGTGGCCCGTATCGAAGCCTACGACCGGTGGCTGGCGAGCAGCACCGGCACACCGAAGCTGCTGCTGACCTTCGAAGGCTCCCCCACCCTGCTCATCGACGAAGCGATGGCCGGCTGGTGCGAAAACCACATCGCCACACTCGAAGTCGTCGCCTGCGGCGCGGCCGGGCACCATGCCGCCGAAGACCGGCCCGAGGAGATCGGCACCGCGATCGCCGACTGGCTGCGGCGGCACAACCTCACCGGAGACCGCTGACGGTGACATCCATTGCCCCCGCACTGCCATCGGCCGATGATGAACCGATGACCCATGCGGCGCCGACCTCACCCGGCTCACCGGACCCGGGCGAGGTCGCGCTCGTCGCGGAAGCCGTCGCCGGCAACCCCGACGCGGTGGCCCGGATCCTGCGCGACCTCCAGGATCCGATCTACCGGCTGGCCCTCCGGATGACCGGCCGCCCCGCCGACGCGGAGGACGCCACCCAGGAGATCCTCCTACGCGTCTTCACCCGGCTGGCCATGTGGCGCGGCGAGGCGAAACTGCTCACCTGGGCCTACCGCATCGGGGTCAACCATCTCCTCAACCAGCGCCGGCGCTCACCCCAGGAGGCGGCGCACCTGAGCCTCGACGCCTTCGGCGACAAGCTGGCCGAGGGTTTGGCCGCCGACCACCCGGGCCCCGACGCGGAACTGCTCGCCACCGAGGTCCGTCTCCAATGCAGCCAGGCCATGCTCCAATGCCTGACCCGCGAGGAACGGGTCGCGTTCGTCCTCGACGACGTATTCGGTATCGGATCCGCCGAGGCCGCCTGGATCCTGGACATCACCCCCACCGCCCACCGCAAACGCCTGGAACGGGCCAGGAAACGCCTGCGCACCTTCCTCACCTCGGCCTGCGGCCTCGTGTCCGAACAAGCCCGGTGCCGGTGCACGCGCCGAATCGAATACGCGGTATCGACCGGCCGGATCAACCCGCAGCGGCCGGAACTGGCCACCCACCCCGTCAGCCCCGGCGCCGCAACCGCCGAGCGCCAGATGATCGCACTCCACGACGCCGCGGCGATTTTCCAAGCCCACCCGGACTACGCACTCCCCGGCGCCAAGCGGAACGCCGTCGCCGTCCTCCTGAAATCCGGCCGGTTTCCCCTACTCGCCGACCGGACCGAGTAACCGGCGCACAAACCCCGAATCGACATCATCCGCCGGAACACCGGTGTCGAGCTACTCGGCCGGTACACGAGTATGCCCATTTCACGCCGACCCGCCGCAAACGAACGGCCGGGTCGCTGTGCCGCTACTCCGGAATCAAATCGTTGGGGCGATACCGATTACCCTCACGGGGTGACCGCTTCGCAGGACACCGGCCGGACCGCGCCTCGCGCGGCGGTCGCGGATGCGCTTCGCGAGGATATTCTCGCCGGACGGCTGTCGCCCGGGGATCGACTGCGGGAAGTCGACCTCGCCGAGCGGTTCGGAGTGTCGCGGATTCCGGTGCGCGAGGCCCTGTCGCAGTTGCAGAGCGAGGGGTTCGTCACGCTCGTTCGTTATCGCGGGGCGACCGTTTCCGCTCCGTCCGGGTCGGCGGCGCGGGAGCTGGTACAGATCCGGCGGGGACTGGAGGTGCTGGCGGCGCAGCTGGCAGCGGGAAATCGGGGTGGGGCGGTGGCCGGGGAGCTGGCGCGGGTGGTGGAGCTGGGGCGGTCGGTGGATATCGCGCACGACCACGACGAGCTGCCTTCCTTGACGTTGCGGTTCCACATGCTGGTGGCGGAGGCGTCCGGAAATCAGCAACTACAGGTCATGCTGGAGCAGATCCTGGAGCGGGTGTCGTGGATATTCGGCCAGCGGCTGGATACCAGGACCAGGGTGTCGTGGAGTGATCACGCCGCGATCGCCCAAGCGATCCTCAACGGATCCCCGATACAAGCGGGATACCTGATGGACGAGCACATCGCCCGGGACGAACGCCTGCTCGACGACCTGGATGCCGACAGCTCGGCGGATTGATTCCTCGGATCGAGACCAGTGCGGAACCCTGGCCTCGCTCGCACGACACAGCTCTGCCCTGGTGTCGCGGCAGAGGACCCTGTGACGGATCCACGACGTCGAGCGGGGCCCGGCGGTGTCTGCGCCTGCCCGGGCGCCGAGTGATTCCTGCTCGCAACGAGTCAGCCCACCAAGGGTTGTATACAAGAATTTCGCCATAGACCGGGCCACTTGCATAGTTCACGGCGTTGGAACGTTGAGCAACATCGCGGAAACGTTGTTTGTATACAACTTCTGGTGTTGCTTATTTCTTCTGCCCTAGGCCAGGTCTCATGTCCACCGACACCGCCCCGACCCAGTCGCCGCCGCTGAACTCACCCCCCTCGCTCCCCCTCTGGCGCACAGCGCTTTTCGGTATCCAGCATGTGCTCGTCATGTACACCGGCTGTGTCGCGGTGCCGCTGGTGTTCGGCGCCGCGCTCGGGCTGGACACCTCCACCATCGCGACCCTCGTGAACGCGGACCTGCTGGTCGCCGGTGTCATCACCCTCGTGCAGGCCCTCGGTATCGGGAAGCTGCTGGGGGCGCGGATGCCGGTGGTGGCGGGGGCGTCCTTCACCGCGGTGACGCCGATGATCCTGATCGGCGAGGAGTACGGGCTGTCCGCGGTGTACGGCGCGATGATCGCGGCCGGGATCTTCGGTGTACTGGTCGCGGTCCCGTTCTCCAAGCTGGTGCGGTTCTTCCCGCCGATGGTGCGGGGCGCGGCGGTCACCATGATCGGGCTGTCGCTGATCGGCAAGGCCGTGTCCATGACCTTCGGCGGCGAACCCGCGGGTGGCGCTCCCCTGGCGCTGGCGGCGGGCGTGGTCGTGACGATCATCGCGCTGATGCGCTACGGCCGGGGCCTGATCGCCCAGTCGGCGGTACTGATCGCACTGGTACTGGGCACCCTCGCCGCGGCCGCGTGCTCGCTCACCGATTTCAGTGCCGTGGGCAGCGCCGACTGGTTCGGGTTGCCGAACCCGTTCCTCTTCGGCACCCCGACCTTCCCCATCGCCGGAATCATCTCGATGTGCCTGGTGATGCTGGTGATCTTCACCGAATCCACCGCCTATCTGATGGCCACCGCCGATAACCTCGGCCACCCGCTGGATCAGAAGCAACTGGCCCGTGGATTGAGTGCCGACGGCGCTTCCGCCGTGCTGGCCGGGTTCCTGACCTCGTTCCCGGACACGATCTTCGCGCAGAACGTGAGCCTGGTGCGGATGACCGGGGTCGCGAGCCGCGGCGCGGTCGCCGTGGCCGGCGGGTTGCTGGTGGCGTTGGGGCTGGTGCCGAAGATGGGCGAGGTGGTTGCCAATCTGCCGGGGCCGGTGATCGGCTCGGTGAGCCTGGTCATGTTCGCGACGGTCGCGGGTGTCGGGATCGCGACGCTGGCGCGGGTGGATTACAGCCGTAACGACAACCTGCTCGTGGTCTCGCTGGCCATGGGGATCGGGATGATCCCGGTGGTCGCGCCCGAGGTGTACGAGGGGCTGCCGTCGTCGGTGCGGATCATCGCCGGGGGCGCGATCACCAGCACCGTCATCGTGGCATTCGTTCTGAACCTCCTGTTCAACCATCTCACCCCGACCCGGACCCCGAAGGAGAGCGCCGCATGACCGGTATCGCCCTGCTCACCGTGCCCACCGCCGACCCCGGCGACACCCAGCCCTTCGAAGCTCTCCGTGAATCCGGTTACAGCGCCGAGGATCTCGTCTCGGTGATCGGTAAGACCGAGGGCAACGGCTGCGTCAACGATTTCAGTCGCGGCCTGGCCGCCGCGGTATGGGAGCCGCGGATCCCGGCGGCCGCGGTCACCGTGTTCTCCGGTGGCACCGAGGGGGTACTGAGCCCGCATGTGAACCTCTTCGTCCGCGACGACACCCACCATGCCGGGTTCGATCGAGGGTTGGTCGCGGCGGCCCGGCGCAGCCGCGCCCTCGAACCCGCCGAGATCGGGCGGGCCGCCCAGGTGGACACCGTCACCGATACGGTCGGGAAGCTGCTGGCCGAACTGGGCGTCACCCCTGGCGATGTGCACCTGGTGCTGGTGAAATGCCCGCTGCTCACCTCCGACACCATCGCCGCGGTGCAGGCCGCCGGGCAGGTACCCGTCGCGACCGATACCTACGCCTCGATGGGCCACTCCCGGGCGGCGAGCGCGCTGGGAATCGCCGTCGCGCTGGGCGAATGCGACCGGGAGACCGCGCTGCGCGCGCTCGCCGGGGAAACCGACGTATGGTCGGCCCGCGCTTCGGCCAGCGCCGGTGCCGAACTCGACGACTGCCACATCCTGGTGGTCGCCGAAAGCCCCACCGCCGCGAACCCGTTGCGCGCGGTACACGGCCGGATGGCCGACGCCATCGACCTCGCTTCGGTCCAGCAGCTGCTGTCCCGGGTGGCTGCCGAGGGCGGCACGGTGCGGCAGATCTTCGCCAAGGCCGAGGCCGACCCCACCGGTTCCGTACGCGGACTGCGCCACACCATGCTCACCGACTCCGATATCAACGCCACCCGCCACGCCCGCGCCGCCGTCGGCGGGCTGCTGGCCGCGCTCAAGGGCGACGGCGCGGTGTACGTCTCGGGTGGCGCCGAACATCAGGGTCCGCCGGGCGGCGGCAGCATCACCGTGATCTACGAACTCCCCAGCCCCGAACGGAACGACGCGTCATGACCACCACAACCCTGACCGAAGCCGAGAGCAACTGGGAGATAGACGAATTCGAAGACCGCCCGGTGCCCGCCGACCGCCGCCGTGGCCTCGGCTCGGTGTCCGCAGTGTGGTTCGGTTTCCCGATGGTGCTGACCTGCGCCATCTTCGGCGGGCTGATCGTGTACTCGCTCGGCTTCTGGCTCGGTCTGCTCGCCATCGCGGTCGGCAATATCTGCATGATGCTCTACGTCGGCGGGCTCAGCGTGATCGCCGGGCGCACCGGTAAGAACTTCGCGCTCACCGCCGCCGAAAGTTTCGGCAAGGCGGGTGCGTTCCTGCCGTCGGCCTTCCTGGCGACCATCGTGATCGGCTGGTTCGCCTTCCAGACCGGTATGGCGGGCGCGATCCTGCACGACACCCTCGGCTGGCACGAACAGTTCACCGCGCTCGCCGCGGGCATCG
This sequence comes from Nocardia sp. CA-290969, assembly GCF_050936135.1. Lineage (NCBI taxonomy): Bacteria > Bacillati > Actinomycetota > Actinomycetes > Mycobacteriales > Nocardiaceae > Nocardia > Nocardia sp. CA-290969. The sequence continues at coordinate 5,356,660 of NZ_JBNJNJ010000001.1, forward strand.
CGTTCATCGGGGTCACCTTGCTGGGGATCCGGGCGCTTTCGGCGATCGGAATGGTCGCCGCCCCGGTCTACGTGGTGCTCGGGCTGGTCGCGATCGGGCTCGCCGTCGCCGACAGCGGCGGGTCACCCACCTCCTACCAGGGCGGTGCGGGCGCGGCGGCCATGAGTTTCGGCGCCGCGGTGACGCTGGTGATCGCCTCGTTCGTCGATTCCGGCACCATGACCGCCGATTTCACCCGCTGGTCGCGCAACGGCCGCGAGGCCTTCCTCGCCGCGGCATCGGCGTTCCCCGTGGGCAATTCGATCGCGCTGGTGATCGGCGGCCTGGTGGTGGCGCTCGGCGGCAGCACCGATCCCGCGGCCGACGGCGGGAATTTCCTGGGCCTGCTGGTGGATCACGGCGGGCTGCTGGTACCGCTGGCCGTGGCGTTCGTATTCATCAATCTCGGCTCGGTGTGCGCGCACTGCCTGTACAACGGCGCGGTCGGCTGGAGCCAGCTGTCCGGTGGCAAGATGCGGCGACTCACCCTGATCCTCGGCGCGGTCGGGGTGGTGCTCGCGGTGGCCGGGATCTGGTCGTATTTCGAGCAATGGCTCAACCTGCTGGGCGTGATCGTGCCGCCGATCGGGGCGGTCGTCATCCTCGACCAGCTGATCCTCCCCCGCTTCGGGCTGGGCGCCACGCAACGCCGTGCACGCTGGTACTGGCCCGCCTTCACCGCCTGGGCCGGCGGCGCCGTCGCCGCCCTGATCACCCATGAGTTCGCCCCCTGGCTGTCCGACGCCGTGATCGGTTTCGTGGCTGCCGCCCTCGTCCTCACCCTCTGCGCGACCCGCACCGCGCGACGCACCAAGGAGATCACCGCATGACCCCCACCACCGTGGACGCCACCCCCTACACCTGGCCCTTCGACGGCCCGATCGACCCGGCCCGCACCGCGTTGCTGCTGATCGACTGGCAAACCGATTTCTGCGGCCCCGGCGGCTACGTCGACCAGATGGGCTACGACCTGGCGCTCACCCGCGCCGGCCTCGAACCCACCGCCCGCGTTCTGGCCGCGGCCCGCGAGCTCGGCCTCACCGTCGTCCACACCCGCGAAGGCCACCGCCCCGACCTGTCCGACCTGCCCGCGAACAAGCGCTGGCGGTCCGCGCAGGTCGGCGCCGAAATCGGCAGTGTCGGCCCGTGCGGGCGCATCCTGGTGCGCGGCGAACCGGGCTGGGAGATCGTGCCCGAGGTCGCCCCGATTCCCGGCGAGCCGATCGTCGACAAACCGGGCAAGGGCGCCTTCTACGCCACCGACCTCGACCTGCTGCTGCGCAGCGCCGGTATCACCCACCTCGTTCTCACCGGTATCACCACCGATGTCTGCGTGCACACCACCATGCGCGAAGCCAACGACCGCGGCTACGAATGCCTGGTGCTCTCCGACTGCACCGGCGCCACCGAGAAGAAGCATCACGAGGCCGCGCTGAGCATGGTCACCATGCAGGGCGGGATCTTCGGCGCGGTCGCCACCTCAGACCAACTGCTCGCCGCGCTCGGAAAGCAGACCGTCACCGCATGAGGGTCGTACTGATCCACGGGGTCGCCACGGACAGCCGGGTGTGGGCGCAAACAGTCGCCGCACTCGGCCCGTCCGTCGACGTCCACTGCCCCGACCGGCCCCAATCCGGTGATATGGACACCGAAATCGCCGCCCTCGCACCGCTGTGCGAGGGGGCGTTCGTGGTCGGGGTCAGCGGCGGGGCGACCCTGGGATTGGAGTTGGCTGCCCGCGGTGTGGAGTTCACCGGTGCCCTACTGCACGAACCGGCCGCCGGTTCACTGGCACCCGGATTACTCGACGAAGTCGCCGCGGCATTCCGGCGCGACGGGGTGTCCGGGTTCGGGCACGCCCTCTACGGTCCCGCCTGGACGCCGGACCTCACTACTGCCTCCCGGGAAACGGTCGCCGGTGAACTGGCGATGTTCCGCGCCTTCGAACCGCGGCCGATCGGTCCACTGGCACACCGGATCACATTGACCGTCGGCCAGAGGTCCTCCCCCCAGCGGCACCGATCGGTCCACACTCTCGCCGACGCCCTCGGAACCGAATCGCAAGTCCTTCCAGGAGTTGGTCACGCGGTCCACCTCGAGGACCATTTACTGCTGCTCGGCAAGATTGCCGGGGCCCGGACACAGGTGTCGTAACAGGCATGCCCATTCCACGTCTCACAGCCGGCCACCTGGAGAGCGGTAAACATAGGACCGACGTGCCGCTTCTCGGAGGCGGCGGCGCTCGGCCCGGGTGGTTCGGCCGGATCAGATGATCAGGTTGTCGTGGTCTTTCCAGTACGACTCGCGCAGGCGGCGTTTGTAGAGCTTGCCGCTCGGATCGCGGGGTAGTTCGCCGGTGAAGTCGATCGAGCGGGGGCATTTGTAGGCCGCCAGTTCGGTGCGGCAGAAGGCGATGAGTTCGGCGGCCAGATCGTCGCCGGCGGCGGCCGGGTCGGCGGGTTGGACGACAGCCTTCACCGCTTCGCCCATTTCCTCGTCGGGGACCCCGATCACCGCCACGTCCGCGACCGCGGGATGGGCGGCGAGGACGTTCTCGGCTTCCTGGGGATAGATGTTCACGCCGCCGGAAATGATCATGTGGGCTTGCCGGTCGGTGAGGTAGAGGTAGCCGTCGGCGTCGAGGTAGCCCATATCGCCGAGGGTGCGCCAGCCGTTCGGGTGGGCGGCCGCGGCGGTTTTGGCGGGGTCGTGATGGTATTCGAAGGGGCGGCCGCCGGCGAAATACACGACCCCCACCTCCCCCACCGGCAGTTCGGCGCCGTCCTCGCCGACGATATGGCACTCCTGGGCGGGCCGGCCCACCGAACCGGGGTGGTCGAGCCATTCGCGGGCGGTGATGTAGGTGTTGCCGACATCTTCGGTGCCCGAGTAGTACTCGGAGATGATCGGGCCCCACCAGTCCAGCATCTGCTGTTTGATCGCGACCGGGCACGGCGCCGCGGAATGCACGACATCGACCAGGCTCGAGGTGTCGTAGCGGTCGCGTTCGGCGGGTGGTAGCCGCAGCATGCGCACGAACATGGTCGGCACCATCTGGGTGTGGGTGACGCGGTACCGCTCGATGAGTTCCAGGCATTGCCGGGGGTCGAAGCGTTCCATGATGACGACGGTGGCGCCGAGCCGGTGCCACGACATCGAGAACACCAGTGGCGCACCGTGGTACAGCGGGGCGGGCGACAGATAGACCGCGTCCTCCGTGGCGCCGCTGATCAGCAGCCCGCGCGCGATCTGCACCGGCGCCGCCGACGGATCACCGAGCAGGGTCGCCGGAAGGGGCTTGCGGATACCTTTCGGCCGCCCGGTCGTTCCGGAGGAGTACAGCATTTCGCGGCCTTCGCACTCGTCGCGGCCGAGGGGATCCGCCGGCTGCGCCGTCAGCACCTCGTCGTACCGCTCGAAACCCGGTAGTTCGCCGGTTCCCGCGATCCGCACCGGAATCCGGGAGAGGTCGAGATCCGCGATCACCTCCGCCATGGTGGCACCGGCAACGAGGGCGGTGGCACCACAGTCGTCGAGGATGTACTGCACCTCACCGGCGGTCAGATGCCAGTTGATCGCCGTGTAGTACAGGCCGGAGCGCTGCGCCGCCCACGCCGTTTCGAGGTACTGGCGATTGTTCTCCATCAGGATCGCGATATGGTCGCCGACCCGCAGTCCGCGAGCGTGCAGCGCCCGGGCGATCCGGATCGATCGGTGTTCCAGGTCCCGGTAGGTCAGTACTTCGCCGCTTGTAGCCATGACGACGGCGGGACGGTCCGGTGTGTGCTGCGCATGCCACCCCGGGGTCATCGGAGCGGCCGGCGTGGGACGGCCGATCTCGGCGGAAATGGAATCGTCGGCTATGAAAGCCCCCTTTTACCGGGTCCGGGCACCGCCCGCGCGACGGTGCCCGCGCGGGCCCCGAGCGCGACGCGCCACCCGAATCGACCGGCCCGATAGAAGGCTGCTGATCGGCGCCGCGACCACGCTCGACCGCCGAGAATAGCACTTTCAAATACGCAATATTCCGCTCTCGCCGGATTGACGGCAGATCGGATACAGGTATGCCCGTCGCCGATCGTCACTCACTGAGCGACGATCGGCGACGGGCATCGGTGCGGTGCCGGATCAGGGTTTCGGAACGGCGGGCAGCCCTATCGCGGGGTCGATGAATTCGTTCGTCACGAGGTCGGCCGCGGTGAGACCGTCGGCGATCCGGTCGCCACGGTTACGCAGGATCGGGGTGACCGCCTCGATCACCCGGTCCACCCGGGCGGTGTCGAAGTTGCCGAGGGTGTCGTCGGGACCGTTGCCGACGATCTTCTCCGCCACCTGGACCTTCACCGAATCCGTGTTCCCGGCGGCGGTCATCGGCGGGCCGTCGGGGATGGTTTCGGCGATACGCAGCAGGGCGGCGTTGACCGGTTCGGGGTCGGCGATGTAGTCGGCCTGGGCCTGTTGCAGCATCGGGACCAGCTCCGTCAGGCAGGGGCGCAGGGTGTCGAGTTCGCCGGAGCGGACCGACCAGGCGTGCGGGTAGATCTCGTAGCCGGATTCGTGCACCAGCAGGTAGTCGGTGGGTTTACGCCAGCCCTCCACATCGTGTGCCCAGCGGTAGGGCTCGTTGGAGACATACCCCTGTTGCATCACCTTGCCGCGTTCGGCGACGAAACGGCTCGGAGTGCCGTCGAAGGAGGCGTCGGCCTGCTCTTTGCTCACGTACCCGTTGGCGACGAGATAGTCCATGAAGATCTTGCCCTCGCTGTACACCACCGGCGCCTTCGTACCGGGTACGTCCTTCCAGGATTCGACCTGGTAGGTCGCCGGATCCCACATGATGATCTGCGGGTTCACGTCCAGCGAGGCGAAAACGCCGGTGACCGGGAATTCCTCCTGGGCGCGGACGGCATCGTCGGTGGGGACGAAACCGAGGGTGATCGAGGTGTCCTGATACATCTGGGCGGGTACCGGCTGGCCGCCCAGGAAGGGACCGCCGAGACGGACTTCCACGTTGATCCCGGTATCGCCGAGCGGGCCCGCGTAGGAACCCTTGTTGACGTCGACGGTGCCGTCGGGGCCGACCAGCTGGAAGGCGGCGGCGCGTTCCGGTGTCGCGTACCAGTCCGTCTGGATGACGACCGTGGCCGGGCAGACCCCGGCCAGCGGGCCTTCTCCGGTGGGTTCCGGGACGGAGGTGGCACCGCCGCACCCGGCGAGCAGGACGCTGCCGGCGACGGCTGTCAGGACGGAGATCGATCTCTTCATGGAAACTTCCTCGGGTGAGCGGAGGACGGGGTGCCGCGACTGCGGCGGTTCTCGTCGTGACGACGACGTAATGGGCCGGACTCGGTCAGTGGCCGCGGCGGCGGCCGTGGGCGCGTTCGACGCGGACGGCCAGGAAATCGAAGAGCCAGAACAGGATCAGCCCGGCCAGCGAGGAGAGCAGCAGTGCGGTGAGCAGTTCCTCGGTCGCCAGGCGCTGCCGGTAGACGTCGATCATCCGGCCGATTCCGGGTTCGCCCTGGCGGAAGAAGAAGTCCGCCACGATGGACCCGATGATGGCCATCCCGCCGGAGATCTTGAAACCCGAGATCATCGCCGGAAGCGCTGTCGGCAGCTGGAGTTTCAGCAGCCGCTGCAGGCGGGTGGCGCCGTGCAGGGTGAACAGGTCGTGTTCGGCGGGCGCCACGGATTTCAGCCCGAACAGCGTATTGGTGACCACCGGGAACAGCGACACCATCACGCAGACGATCACCCGGCTGCCGAATTCGTAGCCGAACCAGAACCCGAACAGCGGGACCACCGCCAGGATCGGGATGGTCTGCAGGATCACCGCGTACGGGTACAGCGAGTACTCGGCCCACCGCGCCTGGCTCATCACCACGGCGAAACCCACCCCCAGCACCATGGCGATGACCAGACCGCTCAGCGCGACCAGCACCGTGGAGCCCAGCGCGGACAGGATTTCGGCGCGCACGCCCGAGTCCAGCAGACCTTCGGTGATCACCTCGTCGGGACCCGGCAGCAGGAACCGCGATTCGGCGGCGATCAGATAGTGGCTCGCGAAATACCAGCCGGCCATGACCACGACGAACACCACGACCGGGGCGATGATCCGCACCGGCGCGGACCGCTTGCGCCGGGCCGGTTTCGCGGGTTTCGGCGCGGTGCGCGCGGTGACCGTGGCGGCGGCGGTATCGGCCGCGACCGTGGTCATGCCGCGACCGCCTGTTCGGCGGAGTGCAGCGCGGCCGATACCTCGGCCGCGATCTCGGCGAATTCCGCCGTGTAGCGCAGGCCCGGTGCCCGCGGGAAATCCAGGGGTACCGGGATATCGGCGGCGACCCGGCCCGGCCGGCCGGTGAGCACAACGACCCGGGTGGACATGAACACCGCCTCGGGCACGGAATGGGTGACGAAAACACCCGCGAAGGCGTCGCGCCGGAACAGGCTGCCGACTTCCTCGTTGAGGCGCTGGCGGGTGATCTCGTCGAGCGCTCCGAACGGTTCGTCGAACAGGAACACTTCGGGCCGCAGGGTGAGCGCACGGGCGATGGAGGCGCGCATGCGCATCCCGCCCGACAGTTGCGCGGGTTTGTGTTTCTCGAAACCGGCCAGCCCCACTCGCTCGATGGCGTCGAGTGCGGCTGCCCGGCGTTCGCCCCGCGCCGTCCCGGCCAGTTCCGCGGGCAGTTCCACATTCCGCAGTACCGTGCGCCACGGCAGCAGCGTGGCTTCCTGGAAGACGTAGCCGAGATGGCCGGTATCGACCTCGACGCTCCCGGAACTGGCCTGTTCGAAACCGGCCGCCAGGCGCAGCAGCGTCGATTTGCCGCAACCCGACGGGCCGACCAGGGAGACGAATTCCCCTGGGCGGACGGTGATATCGATATCGCGCAGGGCGGCGGTGCCGTTCTCGAAGACCATCGACACGTTCCGGAATGCGAGGGCCGGTCCGGGTTCGGTCGTATACGTTGCCTCCCCCGAAGAGGTCGGCGCCGGGATTGGCTCTGTACTCATGAAACAGTTTTATCGGGCGCTGATTGCGGATCGCGGTCCACCGGATTACGCCCCTGTTTCGTATACGATCAGTCCGCCAGTTGGCCGTCGCGCGCGACCACGCGCCCGCCTTTGACGACCAGTCCGCGCACCGGCACCCCGACCACCGCGGCCGCGGGTGCGGGCGCTCGCACGGTGAGCAGATCGGCGCGGGCGCCGGGCCGCAGGCCGTAGTCGGTCAGCCCCAGAACCTTCGCGCCGCCGTAGGTTCCGGCGGCGAGGGCCAGTTCGATCTCCTCGTCGGCCAGCAGCCGGTCGCGGAAGGCGACCGTGCCGATGCGGCGCAGCATGTCTCCGTCGCCGTACGGGGTCCACAGGTCGCGGATACCGTCGTTGCCCAGCGCGAGGGTCGCCCCGGCCGCGTGCATGACCCGCAGCGGGACCACCGGCGCGTCACCGACCGCGCAGGTCACCATGGCTACACCCGCTTCCGCCAGGCTTTCCGCGATGCGCTGCTGCTCGCCGGGCGGCAGCGCGCCCATCGCGTAGGCGTGGCTGATGGTGACCCGGCCGGCCAGTCCGGTCGCCCGGGTGCGTTCGATGATCAGGTCGAACTCCCAGGCGCCGAGCAAGCCGGGATCGTGCAGGTGGATATCGATTTTCACGCCGAACCGTTCGGCCAGGCCGAAGATCACGTCGAGCTGGCCGGTGGGGTCGCCGTCGAAACCGGCGGGGTCGATCCCGCCCACCACCTCCACACCGTCGGCGAGGGCCGCGGCCAGCAGCTCGGCCACACCCGGCCGGCACATCAGGCCGCCCTGCGGGAAGGCAACGAGTTCGACGTCCACGCGGTCGCGGTGGCGGGCGGCGGCGGCGCGCACCGCTTCGACGCCGGCCAGGCCCACTTCGGGGTCGATATCGATATGGCTGCGGACGTACGCCGTACCGCCGGCGACCATGGTGGCGAGCAGGTCCGCCGAGTAATCGGCATTGGGGATACCGAGTTCGCGACGCCGGCCCTCGCCGTTGGCGATCCGGCCCGCCAGCGAACGGCCACCGGTGTTGGGCACCCAGGGGCCGCCCCACAGGGTTTTGTCCAGATGGCAGTGGGTGTCGACGAAACCGGGCAGGACCAGCGCGCCGTCGAGATCGACGGATTCGGCGCCGGGCGCGGACAGGCCCGCGCCGATACTCTCGATCCGGCCGCCGCGGATCAGGATATCGGCCGTTTCGGCCGGTCGGCCGGGTTCCCACGGACGGCCGTTGCGGAGCAGGAGATCGGCGCCGGGCAGCGCATCGGACGCCTCGGTGAACTGGGGAGCAGACACTGCGGTTCCTTCTTTCGACAGGTTCAGGTGAACAACATGGCGGTGCCCGCACCGGCACCGAAGACGATCACCACGGCGCGGAACACGCCGGGGCGCAGGCGGTCGGCGATCTTGGCGCCGAGGGTCCCGCCGGCCAGGCACGCCGGTGCCAGCACGGCCACGGACCACCATTCGACGGGGCCGAAAAGCGCCACGGCCACGGTCGCGGTGGTCGAAACCGTCAGGGTCAGCGCACTTTTGAGGCCGTTCAGCAAATTGATCGAGGCGTCGATCCCGAGCGCGAGGGCCGTGAGCAGCACAATGCCCATGCCGCCGTTGAAGTACGCGCCGTAGACGCCACCCAGGAAAACGCCCGCGAACAGGGTGAACCGGGAATCTCGACCCTTCTCCGTGAGCCGTCGCGAGATCACCGGCTGGGCGGCGAACAGGGCGGTGGCCGCCAGCACCAGATAGGGCACCAGCGCGGCGAATACCTCGGGCGGCGCGGCCAGCAGCGCGATCACTCCGCCGACAGCGCCGGCGGTGCCGGTGAGGATCAATCGCGGGAGCAGGCTGCGGTGTTCGGTGAGCCGGGACCGCAGGGCGGCCGCGCCGCCCAGGTACCCGGGCCATACCGCGACGGCGTTGGTCACCGTCGCGGTGACGGGCGGCAGGCCGGTGGCCAGCAGCGCGGGAAACGACAGCAGGCTGCCCCCACCGGCGATGGCATTGCAGACACCGGCGCCGAACCCGGCCACCAGCAGTAGAAGCGCGTACGCGGGATCCATGATGTCCCTCCGATCCGAAATGAGTCAGGATCGTATACGAAACTCTCTGCCTATGCCGACCGAGCCGCCACGGAGCCCGCCCGAAACCCGGATATTTCGCGCGCACACCGGGCGATCGAGCCCGCGACCAGGCCGGTCGAACGGTCCGACCGTGTGATCCGTTCACCCCACACCGGCGTTCCGCGCCCGGACCTGGTATCCAGTGGAGTACCGGGCGGTGGATCGTATGCGACCGCGCCCCCGACCCAGGCGAGGACGATGTGGCCGGCAGTAACCCGCGAATGACCAAACAGCAGGTGTGCCGCGCACTCCGCGAGGACATCATCAACGGTGTCTTCGCCCCTGGTCAGCGGCTGACCGAGGATACGATCGCCGAGAGTTACGGGGTCTCCCGTGTCCCCGTTCGGGAGGCCTTGCGCACCTTGGAAGCCGAGGGCTTCGCATACTCACGCCCCTACGCCGGGACCTTCGTCGCCGAATTGACCGAGGACGAAGCCGCCGACCTGCTCGAAATCCGCGCCCTGCTGGAACCGCTGTGCGCCGGCCGCGCCGCGCTACGCCGCACCCCCGAACAACTCGGCCGCCTCAAAGAACTCACCACACTCGGCCAGGACGCCGTGCGCACCGGCCGGCTCGACGAGCTGACCAGGCTCAACAGCCGCTTCCACGAGGTCCTGGCCGAAGCGTCGGGCAGCACCCTGCTGACCCAGCTCATCACCCAGCTCGGCTGGAAGATCGCCTGGGTCTACGCGGTGGAACTCCCCCGCCGCGCCGCCGATTCCTGGCTCGAACACGAACACATCTGCGCCGCTCTGGAAGCCCGCGACGCGGAACGGGCCCAGCGGCTGGTCACCGAACATATCGGCCACGCGACCACCGCCTACCGCCTCCGGCACACCCGCTCCGCGCCGGCGCGTTCGTAACCTCCGCGAAGCATTCCGCGACCCCGCCGGAAACAGGCGGGTCGTATACAAACGGTGACGCATTCCGCCACCCCGGAGGTCCCGTTGCCGAACCCGCAGCCGCCGAGCGCACCTCGCTCATTTCCTCGCGCCGCCCAGCAGCCGCTGCCCCGCACCCCTGGGACCGGCATGCCCGGTCATGCTGGACTCAGCGTTGCGGCTCCCCTTCTCGGCGGCGGGGTCGACCCGTCGCCGACCACACCGAATCCGCGGCCCGGCCACACGGCCGATCCACTGACGGCGCGGCGAGCGCCGACGGCGGCACAGCACAGTGCGCACGATCCGATACCGGATCGCACGCTGAACCTGCCGCCCGGCCGTCCGGAAGATCGGCCGGATAGCGCTCACGCCGATCTTGTGCTGCGCAACGCCCATATCGACGACTCGGCCCCGCTCGTGGATATCGCCGTCACCGCCGGGGTCATCACCGCGGTCGGCCCGGACTTGGCGTGCGGCGCCGAGCAGGAGATCGACTGCGCCGCCCGGGTAGTGATCCCCGGCCTGGTCGAATCACATGTACATCTGGACAAGGCCCTGCTGGACCGCGAACGCACCGGCGACGGGACCCTCGCCCAGGCGATCGCCGTCACCGCGGAGCTGAAACGCGAGTTCACCGCCGCCTCGATCCGCGACCGCGCCCGCCGCGTCCTGGAACAAGCGATAACCAACGGCACCACAACGATTCGCGCTCACCCGGATGTCGACCCGATCGTCGGTCTCCTCGGTGTGAATACATTGCTCGAGCTACGCGAGGAGTTCCGCGGCCGGATCGATCTGCAGATCGTCGCCTTCCCGCAGGAGGGCATCCTACGTGCCCCCGGCACCCTCGCCCTGCTCCGCGAGGCACTGAACGCGGGCGCCGAGGTGATCGGCGGCTGCACCTACAACGAGGACTCGGTGGCACAGTGCCGCCGCCATATCGATCTGGTCTTCGATCTGGCCGCCGAATTCGAGGTCCCGGTGGACCTGCACGCCGATTTCGCCGACGACACCACCGACCCCCGTTTCGCCCTCGCCGACTACATCGCCGATGTCACCGAACGCACCGGCATGGGCGGCCGCGTCACCATCGGCCACGCCACCTCCCTGGCCGCCCGCCCACCCGCCGACCGGCAGCGAGTGCTGCGCCGCCTCGCCGAAGCGGGCGTGGCGGTGGTTCCGCTGCCGGCCACGGATATGTTCCTCGGCGGCCGCGGGGACAGCGCGAATATCCGCCGCGGTATCGCCCCCGTGCGCGAACTGTGGGCTGCGGGTGTACGAACCGCGTTCTCGTCCAACAATATTCGCAATGCGTTCACCCCCTACGGCAATGCCGACCTGCTCGATATCGGGCTGTTCCTGGCCCAGACCTCGCACCTGGCGGGCCCCGAGGATCTCACCCGAGTACTCGGTATGGCGACCTACGAAGCCGCCGCGGTCGTGGGGATAACCGAAAACTACGGCCTCCGCGAAGGCGCGGCCGCCGACCTCGTGGTCCTGTCCACGTACCGGGTCGCCGACGCGCTCCTGGACCGCCCCGATCGCTGCTACGTGATCAAATCGGGGCGTGTGGTCGCGCGGACGACCCGGAACAAGGAGTTGGTCCCGGCCGTCCCGGCGTAAGCGCCCTCGAGATTGCCCGGTCAGGCGGCCGATCGGTTGCCCTGGTGGATCAACGCGTCGATACGGCGTTGGTAGTCGTTGAATTCCGGGGCGGTCACTTCGCGGTCGCGGGGTAGTTCGATGTCGATGATGTCGCGGATATGGCCGGCCGTGCCGTGGGCGGTACCGCCGGCCATGACCACCACCCGGTCCGACAGGTACACCGCTTCTTCGACGCTGTGGGTGACGAAGACGACCGTGACGCCCGACTCCCGGTGGATCCGGCCGAGTTCGGCCTGCATATCGCTGCGGGTGAGGGCATCCAGGGCGCCGAACGGTTCGTCCATGAGCAGGACGGCGGGCCGGTTGGCCAGGACGCGGGCGATGGCGACGCGCTGCTGCATACCGCCGGAGAGCTGGTGCGGGAAGGAATCGCGAACGCGGGTCAGCCCTACGGTTTCGAGGCAGCGGGCGGTGGTTTCGCGGATATCGTCGCGGGTCATCCGGGCCTGTTTCGGACCGTAGGCGACGTTCTCGGCGACGGTGAGCCACGGGAACAGGCCGTAGTCCTGGAAGACCACGCCGCGGTCGGGGCCGGGGCCGGCCACGGGCTCGTCGCCGACCGTCACCACCCCCATCGTGGCGGTTTCGAAGCCGGCGAGGATCCGCAGCAGGGTCGATTTCCCGCAGCCGCTGGCACCGACGACGCAGACGAATTCGCCGGCGGCGATATCGAGTGTGACTCCTTCGACGGCCGGTCCGGGCGCGCCGGGATACCTTTTGCCCAGCTCGTCGAGAACGATCCGGGCCGGGCGGTGCGGGCGGCGGCGGGTGGAATAGATCTTCATACGATCACCTGGTCCGTGGTCATGGGAGGAGCGGGCGGCGGCCGACGAGCAGGCGGATGGCGAGCATCATGATGCGGTCGGCGAGGAATCCGGCCAGGCCGATCACGATCATCACGGCGACGATGAGGTCGGTACGCGATTGTTCCCGGGCCTGCGTGATCAACGCACCCAAACCCACTCGGATACCGACGGTTTCGCCGACGACGAGGATCACCCAGGAGAGGCCGAGAGCGATCCGCAACCCGGAGACGATGGTGGGTATCGCTGCGGGCAGCACCACTTTGTACAGGGTTTGCGCGGGCGGCGTGCCGAGCATGGCGGCGGCCTCGAACAAGCGGTCCGGTACCGCCCGGACACCGGCGACGGTGTTGATGAGAATGGAGAACACCGCGGCCAGGAAGACCAGGAAGATGGTCGCGCGGTCACCGAACCCGATGATGAGCAGCGAAAGCGGCGCCCACGCGGTCACCGGGATCGGCCGCACCAGGCCGAGAGTCGGTTCGAGCATCCGGTTCACGGTCCGCGAACGACCCATCAGGATGCCGAGCGGTACCGCGACGGCGGCCGCGATCGCGAATCCCTGCACCACCCGCAATGTGCTGGCGTACAGGTGCAGCCACAGGGTGCCGCTGTAGGTGTCGTCGACGATACCGCCGACGGCGAGGTCGGCGAGCCGGCGGGCCACCTCGTAGGGGGTCGGCAGGAATTGCATCTGGATACCGAACGGCAGGGTCCAGCCACCGCCGACGCCACGATCCCACAGCAGCAGCCCCAGCAGCGGCACCGGGAGCGCCCAGAGCACCGCGGCGACCCGGGCACCGGAGCGGGTCCGCCACGCCCGCCGCTCGGGTTCGCCCGCGGACTCGGGCAGGCGCGGCCGGCTCGTGGTCTCGGTCCGGGTATCGACCGTAGCCATCACTGGCTCGCCGGGGTGCCGAGGAACTCGGTCCGGAAGACCTCGGCCATATCGGGCGCGGTGGGTAGTTGATCGAACTCCAGCATCTGGCGCGCCAGTTCCGTGACCCGCTGCCGGAATTCGTCGTCGAGTTCCCAGCGCAGCATGACGTTCTGGATGGCGATATCGGTGACCGCGCGGTCCATTCCGAACGTTTCGACCAGTCCGGCCGCCCAGGCGTCGTGATCGCCCTGCATGAATTCGATAGCACGCGTGAAGCTTTGGACGGTCTCGCGGGCGCGATCGGGCTGCTCGTCCAGGAACCGGCCGTTCCCGCCGAGGACGATATTGGTGGCGCCGATCGGCGTTTCGTACGGCGAGAGGATCTGGTGCGCACCGGCCTGCCGGGCGATGGACACCCCCATTTCGGCGCTGAGGAACGCGTCCACCCGGCCCGCTGTGTAGGCGCCGGCCATATCCGAATACGCCAGGTTCACCAGTTGCACGTCGGTTTCCGGATCGAGCCCTTTGGCACTCAAGGTGAGTTTCAGCGCGATTTCCTGAGAGGACCCGGCGGGGAATCCGATCCGCTTACCGCGCAGATCCTGCACCGTGCGGATTTCGGGCCGCCCGACGAAACCGGACCCGCCGTCGGCGGCCGAGGCGATGATCGCGATGTCCTGATTCGCGGCGATACCGGCGAGCATCGCGGGGGCGCCCAGGACGCCGATATCGACGGCGCCGGAGGCCAGCGCGTTCTTGATATCCGGCGAATTCTCGAACAGCACGATTTCGTAGGTGGTGCCCTGCGGGGCGAACCGCTGCATGAAGTACGGCGCGTACAGGTGGGGTTGCCCGCGCAGCGTCCCGATCCGGATCGCGCCGGGGTCGCCGCCGGCGCTGTCGGGGGCGGCGATACATCCGGTCAGCCCGGCCACCGCGAGCAACAGCACACCGATGATCGAGAACAGCTGGTGGAATGGACGTTTCATACTGGTTCCTCACTGTGCGGCGAGCCCTCGGCCGGAACAGCGGCGATGCTGAGTGCGAGGCTGATCAGGGAACGGTCGGTGCCCGGCGCGCCCACCAGGCACACTCCGCTGGGGCCGCCCTCATCGCGGCCCAGCGGCAGGGTCACCGCGGGCAGGCCCGCGATCGACGCGAGACAGGTCAGGCGCAGGGTGCGTGCGCGGGTGGATTCGCGGAGGTCGGAGCCCGCCGTGCGAAGTGGCGGTGGGGTCGCGGCGGCGGGGAGCAGCAGGACCCGGTCACCGAGGGTGGTCCGGATGCGGTCCGCGGCGGCCGCGAGCTCGGCGCGCGCGGCGGACGCCTGTTCGGCGGTCACCGTCGCGGCGAAGGCGAACCGCTGCGCCACGTCCGGTTCCAACTCACCGGGGTGCGCGGCGACCCATTCTCCGTGGTTCGCCCACGCTTCATACGCCTGGACCACGCGAAACGCGGAGAGCCAGCCGTCGGGCGGATAGATGCCGACCGGTTCGGCCTCGCACGCGCCCGCCAGCCGATGGACCGCCGATCCGATGCCGGAGTCGGCGGCGGCGCATAATCGGTCATCGACAACGAAACCGGCCGGGGTCGCGGTATCGGGGCCGGCCAGGCATTCCGCCACGGCGGCCAGCGTTTCCCCATCCGCGGTAACCCAGCCGACGGTGTCGAACGACTGCGCCAGCGGCAGCAGTCCGGTGGTGTCGATCCGACCGTGGGTCGTGCGTATCCCCCACAAGCCCTGATACGCCGCCGGGACCCGGATCGACCCGGCGGTATCCGTACCGAGCCCGATATCGGCCTCACCACGAGCCACCGCCACCGCGGGCCCGCTTGTCGATCCGCCCGGAATACGTTCGGGCGCCGCCGGATTGACCGGCATACCGTAGCGCCCGTTGCTACCGGTGAGGCTGTAGGCGAACTCGTCGGTTTGCGCGATCCCCGCAATTTCGGCACCTGCGGCCAGCAACCATGCCACCGCGGCGGCATGGTGCACCGCGGGCCGCTGCTCACGGACAAAAGCCTGAACCCCGGCCCCGATGGTGAATCCCGACAGCGCGTACAGATCTTTCACCGCGACAGTCGCACCGGCGAGCGGGCCGGTCGCGGTGGCCGCGATCAGGGGTGCCCCTCGCAGTCTCCACACCGCCGGATCGGCACCTCGCGCGTAGTTGCTCTCCCCCTCCGGGGCAGCTCGATCGGCGCGGCCGCCGGCCGCACCGGCTCGGTCAGCCGCCGCAGCCGGGTTCCCATCCACAACAGCGCAGGCGCCGACCCGGGCGACCGGAGTCGGGCGCGTGCCCCAGACCCGCCCCATTCCGGCACCTGCGGCCGCACCTGTCCCGGCGCGGTCGGCGGCGCCGGTATTGCCGGCGGCCGCTCCGACGCAGGCTTTCCCGCGCTCGGCCCCGCCGCCCGCCGAGCCCATCACACGCGTTCCAGGATGCGGCGGGCGAACGCGGTGCCCGCGCCCGCGCCGAAATCGGATCGGCGGACCGCGCCGTGCACTCCGCGCACCTGGTCGACGGCCTGGGAGATGGTGAAATCGGCGGCGGCGCTGAGGTACAGGTAGGCCTGCCGGGGGTCGGCATCGAACAGACCGGTGACCAGGTCGATCGCGTGGTCGACGCAGAGTTCGAGGGCGGTGTTCAGGTCGGGATGCATTCCGGTGGGGATCAGCAAGCCGTGCGCGGCGGCGAACGGGCCGATCCGGCCGCCGAAACCGCCCGCGATCTCTGCCGCGGGTATCACGTCCACGGTGAGGGTGGCGCGCAGCGGCGCTTCCAGGGCGGTCAGCGCGACCTCACCGTCGCCCTGGGCGAAATGGGGGTCACCGATATACAGCAGCGCCTCGGGTGCCTGGACCGGGAGGAACAGGGTCGCGCCCGGGGTGAGGAGTTTGACGTCGATATTGCCGCCGTGCGGGCCGGGTGGGACCGAGCCCACGCGGATGCCGGTATCGGTGGCCACCCCGATGATTCCCAGGAACGGGTCCAGCGGGAATACGGCGCTGCCGGCCCGTCCCGCGGTATCGAGGGGCATGGCACCGAACCAGCGGCCGTCCCGTTCCCGGACCCGGCAGAACTGCCCGTAGTCACCGTCGAATCCCGGCCGGCCGGCCAGTACACCGCGACCGTGCCGGGTCGACACCACCCCGTAGGGTGCGCGCATGGCGAGGTCGTCGATCCGGACCGCCAGCAGATCGCCGGGCCGCGCACCGTCGACCGCGATCGGCCCGGTGACGATATGCGGCCCGGCGCCCGGTTCGCGTCGGCGCCGTGCGGCCACGGCGACCGCGTCGTCGAGTACGTCCGCGGGGTCCACGCCGTGGGTTCCGAAGTAGCGCACCGGGTCCGAACCCTGGTCTTCGAGGATGCCCTCGTGGCTGACGGTATCGATCACCACCGTCGATCCGGGCGCGATCGTGGCGACCGCGGTATCCGTCCGGCACGGCAGCCGGCCCCAGAGCACCTTGCCGGGATCGGCCGGTATGTAGACCGCGCCCGGCTCGATTCCCGAATCCTGCTGCAGCACCGGAAATGCGGCGGCACACTCCTGCCCGATCAGCGTCGTCACCGCGACCTCCTCATTGGTCAGACCACCTGATGCACCGACCGTAAGGCGTGGCAGCCGCGGCGGCGACCCCGGCGGACGAACGTAACCACCGATTTACCGGCGAGCAATACGGCCTCGAAAACCACTAGTAATCGGTAACTTTCCCGAAGCATTCCGACACAGCGGGGGTACGCGGCGGCAGCCTGGAAGCTGATACGTTGTAGCCGTCCCGCAGCGATCCCTGGATATTGGTCGGACCACCGGTCCGGCCGCCCGGGCCGATCCCGCGCGATGACCGGAACGAGGAGGGGACGCCCATGACCTTCGCTTCGATACCGCCGATGCGCCGCCCCGCGCGCAGCGTCGGCGCCGAGGTGGCGGCGCATCTGGAACGCCTGATCATCAGCGGCGAACTGCGCGCCGGTGATCGGCTCCCCCCGGAGCGCGAACTCGCCGCGAATCTGAACGTCTCCCGCTCCTCGCTGCGCGAGGCGATGTTCGAATTGGAAGCCAAGAAGCTGGTCCAGCGGCGGCAGGGCCGCGGCAGCACGGTCGCCGATATCCCGCCGGCGGCCGCGCAATTACGCGGGAACCTGGCCGATCTCGATATCGAACTCGGCTACGCCACCGAACTCCGCGATCTGGTCGAGCCGCGGATAGCCCAGCTGGCCGCCCTGCGGGCCGTCGAATCGAATCTGCTCTCGCTCGACGAGGTACTCACCCGCTCGAACGAGAACCTCGCCGCCGAGGAATCGATGCGCCTCGATATCGAATTCCACACCCTGCTGGCCCATGCCGCCCAGAACCCGCTGCTGGTCACCCTGTGCACCATGACCACGGAATGGACACGCAACACCCGCGTGCTGTCGCATCGCACCGCGCTCGGCCGCCGGATCTCCGTCCACGGCCACGAAATGATCTACCGGGCGGTCGCCGAGCACGACGGCCCGGCCGCCGCGGCCGCGATGGAACAGCATCTGCGTGAGGTCCGCGAGATCAGCACCGCACCGGCCGGATCCTGAACCCGAGGCCGAATCAAACACGCTGCCCAGCAATCCGTTTCGTTGCTACCGTGGTTCATGGGGATCGTCAGCTGGGTACTCGCGGCAGTGATGGCGGTGTTGATCATCGCGTTCATCATCGATGATGCGCGCTACCGGGCCCTGATCCGCCGGCACAAGAGCGAGGGAACGTGGCCCGGCGGCGGACGAGAACGGCTCTGGAGCGCCGGCGCCGCGGGCGGTGGCAGCAGTAGCGGCGGGGGCGGGGACAGCAGCGGCGACGACGGCGGTAGTGGCTGCTCAAGCGGCGGCGGTTGTGGCGGTGGCTGCTCAAGCGGCGGCGGTGGGGGCGGTTGCGGCGGGGGTGGTGGAGGCGGCGGTTGTGGTGGCGGGGGAGGTTGAGCCGCCCGGCCGCGAGGGGGCGGCGCCGGGTCGGGGCCCACTGCCCGTAGCGTGCTGTGCAGACGGCGCCGACGAGGAGGCAGATATGGGCGGGGTCGACAGCGGACATACCGTTCGGATCGGTGACCGGGATGTTTTCTGTACGGAATCGGGCTCCGGACCCGCTGTGCTGCTGTTGCACGGTGGCGGTCCCGGGGCATCCGGCCTGACGGCCTACGCCCGCAATGTGGCGGCGCTGGCGCGCCGGTTCCGCGTGATCGTCCCCGATATGCCCGGCTACGGGCGGTCGAGCAAACGAATCGACCACTCCGACCCCTTCGGCGACCTGGCGGCAGCCATGACCGGCCTGCTGGACGCGATCGATCTGCCCAGCGCACACGTCGTGGGCAATTCCTACGGCGGCGCGGCGGCCCTGCGGATGGCGATGGACTCACCGGCGAAAGTGGACCGGCTCGTACTCCTCGCCCCCGGCGGTATCGGCACCACCCGCGCTTTACCGACCGCGGGCCTGCGCGCCCTGCTCGCCTACTACGGCGGCGACGGGCCGAGCCGGGACAAACTCGCGACATTCCTGCGCGAGTACCTGGTGTACGACCCGAGTGTCATCACCGAGGAGATGATCGACAACCGCTACCGGGCCAGTCTCGACCCCGAGGTTGTCGCGAACCCACCGCTGCGCCGCCCCTCGGGCCCGTCCGCGCCGCGCACCCTGATGCGTATGGACCTCACCCGGGATTCCCGGTTGAGCCTGGTCCCGCACCGGACCCTGGTCGTCTGGGGTGCCGAGGACAGAGTCAACCGCCCCTCGGGCGCGAAACTACTGGCCCGCCGGATGCCGCACTGCGATGTATACCTCCCCGCGGCCACCGGGCACTGGGTGCAGGGCGAACGACCCGACTTCTTCAACAACCTGGCGACGGCCTTCCTCGGCGAAACAGCCTGATCCGCGCTTCCGCCGAATACCCCGAACGGCGGTTCACTTTCCGCTAATGTCGCGCACACCGGGCTACCGTCCGGTGAGGCCGGCGCCGTGCCACGACGCGGGCCCCGATATAGGCTCGGCGGTCGGTCACCCGATCGCGATGTTTCCGTAGAGGAGCAGCATGTACCCCGGCGCGCATGTCGATCGATTCCCTGATAAACCGGCCGTCATCCTCGCCGGGACCGGTGAGACGCTGACCTATCGGGAACTCGAGGACAATTCCGTCCGCCTCGCCCGGCACCTGTACGACGCCGGTTTGCGTAAGGGCGATCACCTCGCACTGCTGTCCGGGAACGACCCGAAGGTGTACGAGGTCTACTGGGCGGCATTGCGATCCGGGCTTTACATCACCGCCGTGAACAGCCATCTGTCGCCGGGCGAGATCAGCTATATCGTCAACGATTGCGGTGCGCGGGCGCTGATCGCCTCGGCCGGTCTGCGCGAGGCCGCCGAGAAGATCGTCGGCGAAACCCCGGGTGTGGAGATCCGGCTGGCCTTCGGGGGCGCGGTCGAGGGCCACGGGTCCTATGAGGACGCGCTGGCCGGTGCCTCCGCCGAACCTCTGGCCGACCAACCCCGGGGCGCCGATATGCTCTATTCCTCCGGCACCACCGGGCGCCCGAAGGGCATCAAACATCCGCTGCCGGAGCGGCAGGTCGGTGATCCGCCGGGTGATACCTACACCGCGGTCTTCGGCCCCCTCTACGGATTCGATACCGAGACCGTCTACCTGTCCCCCGCTCCGCTCTACCACGCGGCGCCGCTGCGGTTCGGGGGCGTGGTGCACGCCCTCGGCGGGACACTGGTGGTGCTGGAACGCTTCGACGCCGAACAAGCCTTGGCCGCTATCGAGCGCTACCGGGTCACGCACAGCCAGTGGGTGCCGACCATGTTCGTCCGGATGCTCAAACTCGACGAGTCGGTTCGCTCCCGCTACGACGTGTCGAGTCTGCGGGTGGCCGTGCATGCCGCCGCGCCGTGCCCGGTGGAGGTCAAGCGCGCGATGATCGACTGGTGGGGGCCGGTGCTGCACGAGTACTACGCCTCGACCGAGGGCAACGGCGCCACCTTCATCGACAGTGAGCAGTGGTTGCGGAAACCGGGGTCGGTGGGCCCCGCCGGGCTGGGTGCGGTCCGGATCTGCGGCGAGGACGGCGCGGAACTGCCGCGCGGCGAGATAGGCACGATCTATTTCGAACGCGAGGAAGTGCCGTTCGGCTATCACAACGATTCGGCGAAAACCGAGCAGGCCATCCATCCGCAGCATCCGACCTGGACCACCACCGGCGATATCGGCTACCTGGACGAGGACGATTTCCTGTTCCTCACCGACCGCAAGGCGTTCATGATCATCTCCGGTGGCGTGAACATCTACCCGCAGGAGATCGAGGACGCGCTCGCCCTGCACGAGAAGGTGCTCGATGTCGCGGTGATCGGCGTCCCCGACGAGGAGATGGGCGAATCGGTGAAAGCAGTCGTCCAGCCGGCGCCCGGCGCCGAACCCGGCCCGGATCTCGCCGCGGAACTACGCGAGTACCTGCGCCCCCGGATCGCGGGCTACAAGATCCCGCGCACCGTCGATTTCGCCGACGAACTCCCCCGCACCCCGACGGGCAAACTGGTCAAGGGCAAACTCCGCGCCCAGTACCTCTGACACTTTCGACCGGCGGCCCACGGGCCCTGTCCCCCGGGCCGCCCGGTGCCGGATAATCGGCAGCGAGCCAACTGCCGAACCGGAGACACCATGCCCACGCCGACCGGCGAACCAGCCTTTTCCGAGTATGTGGCCGCCGACCGGGTCCGCCCGTGAACCGGGCGGTACGGCGGTCGCCTCGTCAGGACAGATCCCGCTTCACCGTCGATACCCTGCTCGAAGCCGCGGCCCAGCTGTTCGGGCGCGACGGCCTGGCCGCGACCACCAACCACATCGCCGAGCGCGCCGGCACGTCGATAGGCACGCTGTACCAGTATTTTCCGGATAAGCAGGCCATTCTGCGCGCGCTCGCCCAGCGGCACGTCGCCGAGGCCGCGGCGCGTCTGGGCGCGGTACTCGACGAACTGCGGGCCACCGAACCACCGTTCGAGTCGGCGCTGCGCGCGGTGCTGGACGTGGTCGTCGACCTCCACCGCGACCATCCCGGATTGCACGCCCTGATGCACCGGACAGCGCTGCGGGAGGCCGGCGAACTGGCAGCGATCCATGCCCTCGAGGACCATCTCGCGAGCGAGATCGCGCACCACCTCCGCCGCTGCGATCGCGGTGGCCCCGACCCGGCGTTCACCGCTCGCATCCTGGTGCACACGATCGACGCGCAGGTGCATCGTGTGCATCCACGTCATCCGATGATCACCGACGATCTGATGGCAGTGGCCGGCCGGCTGGCGCCACCCGCGTCAGCGCCCTGATCGGCCCGCTTCGGCGAGGACCGCGCGCAGCGCCCCCGCCAGCTGGGCAACGCCCGGTTCCTCGACGGGAAAGTGCCCGCAGTTGTCGAGCAGCACCCGCTCGCACCGCCCGGGAATCCGTTCCAGAAAACGGGTACTCAGCTCGGGTGGCGTCCAGCGGTCGGCGGCGGGATGGACCAGGGTGACCGGTGCGGCGGTGAATGTCTCCGGGGCCGTGTGCCGGTAGTCGGCGAAGCTACGGAGGAATCCGAGCGGAACGCGGGCTCCACCGCCCAGTGGATCGGCCGCGCACAATCGCGACAGGTCCGGGTCGAGGCTCATCCGGTCCATGTAGGCGATCCAGCGGATCGGCACGCGCAGCCGGCCGCATACCGGGTCGAGCCACCGCAGCAGCCGTGGGCCGAGCCGGCTGGGCAGGTTCCAGCGGGTCGCGGTGGCGAGCGCCGCCGGGTCGGCGGGGTCCAGCAGGCAGGTCGCCACGACATGGGTTACCGCGCCGGTGCGGGCGGCGACCTCGTAGGCCAGCATCCCGCCCATACTCGCGCCGAACAGCACCAGCGGCCGGTCGTCGGCCTGCTCGTGCACCAGATCGCAGAGGAGCTCGACCCAGTCGCCGTAGCGCACCCCGCGCGGATCCGGTTCGATCGTCCGCCCGTACAGCGGAAGATCCACGGCCGTGGCATCCACGTTCTCGCGCAGACCCAGCGCGACCACCGGCCAGAGCAGACCCGAGTGCCCGCCCGCGCCGTGGATGGCCAGGACCCGCACCGGGGCATCGGATACCGCGGCACGCAGCAGATGGACCCGGCGGCCGCGCCACTCCCACCAGTCGGATATCGGCTCGGCCGCCGGATCGGGCCGGTAGGACTCGGGCAGGAACTCGGCGTATGCGCGATGTGTTCGGGCGTTCATATTTTCAGCCTCGGTGCCCGGCCGACCCCCGGCAACTCGCGTTCCGCGCCTCGAAAAAGCCGATCCGACCTGCGGAAACACCTCCGCCACCCGAAGCTGCTCGGATTCGGTCCGCGAACGGGGATGCGCGGGCGACGTTTGCCGCGCCGGAACCGGGAAATACCGCGGTCGAACAGGACCGGTCCGCACACGAGTGGGGCAGGAGAGCTGGGTGATGACCGACGATGCGGAAAAACGCTGGTCCGACGACGGGAGCTTCCGCCGGGCCACGCGCTACGCGCTGACGGTGCTGGGCGTCGCGGCGCTGGTGTGCGCCGCGGCCGCGATCTGGTCCGCGGCGGCGCAGTGCCGCGACGCCGACACCCTGCTGTGCGATACGCCGGCGCGGGTCGCGATCCTGTTCGGCCCCGGCATCGTGTTGTTCCTCGGCGGGATCGGGGCGTTCGTGGAGACGATCCGCGTGTGGCGGCGCGGCGGTACCTGGCCGATCTGGCAGGGGGCGGGCTGGTTCCTGTTCCTGATCATGCTGTTCTACCTCGGGATCGGCGCCACCACGATTCCCGCGGACTGACCCGGCACACCCGGATTCCGTACTTGCGGCCGTCCACCGGCGGGAAGCACTCCGGTAGCCCTGCTAACCCGCACGCACGTGTGGCAGACTTTCGAGGAATGCTCGGACTGCGGCCACTCGATTCGCTGGGGTCGGCAGGGGCCGTACGCGGAAGGTGATGCGGGAATTGAGATCGCGATGGATCTGATCGCCATCGAGGGCCGGGTGGCCACCGACCGGATCGCGGCCCGGGACCGCACGCCGGAAACCGAATTACGGCTGGCCACCAGTCTGTCCGAACTCGCTGCCGCCTATCTGGCCACGCAAACGGATGGTTCGATACGCAACCGGGTGGCCGGGGCGCTGGAGCCGGCGCAGGAAGCAGTGATGATCCGGCTGCGCTGGTTCACCGCCGGCCGGGTGTCCGCGGAGTTCGCCAACGAGGTGCAGGACACGCTGCGCTTGCTCGAGCAGGCGGCCCGGGCGATCGGGCACCGGGAACTGGCCACCGCGACCATCCGCGACGCCTGCAACGCCTATACGCAGGTAGCGCATGACCACCCGAACGCGGCGGGTGCCTGCGCGGACAGCCTGTCGAAATGCGGTGTGTGGCTGTGCCGGCTGGATCCGGGCGCGGCCGTCGTCGCGACCGACGAGGCCGTGCGGATCCGCGCCGGCCTGTTCGCGGCCGATCCGGGCCAGTCCCGGAAATACCTGGCCACCTTGAACACGCTGTTGCGCACCTTGATGGTCGGCCGGCAGCGGAAACAGGCGGTCGCCATGTACCGCGAACGCTATACCGCGCTCACCACCCCGGCCATGGCCGCGCAACTGCGCGCACTGAAAATCGAAGAGATCGGTTTCACCGGCAAAACCCAGGCCGCGCTGCGCAAACTCGAATGCCGCACGCTGGAACGGGCCGGATACCTGACGCAGCAGCAGATCCTCTATCAAAGCGCCGGTGACCTGGCGACGATCGAGGAGATCAACTGGAATCTGGCGCTGGTCGGGTTGAAACCGCTGGTGGCGGGGGCGATGCCGGATCAGCCGGCCAGACCGGTGGAAATCGGTTCCTCCTTCGGGGCCCTGAGTGTGCTCTGCTCGGCACCCGACGCGCTCGCGCAGGTGCGGGCGGCCATCATCGCCGCCTACACCGCGGCCGGTGCGGAACCGGTGGATATCAACACCGCCTACGGCGTCGACAAAGCGCATTGGGGCACCCGGGATCCGCAGCTGAACGCGACTCCCGAACTCGGTGAGGACATCGTGCTGATCGAGCGCCGCTCGGGTAGCTGGGTCGCTGTGCAGAGCCTGAAATGGGAGCTCACCCCGATCGCGAAGAATCCGCTGGCGCTGCATCTTTCGCGGCACTGGCCGGTACTGAGTGTGACCAGCACGGAGAACCTGGCCTACGAACTGTGCTGGTACGAGCAGGGTGCGGCCACCCAGTACGCCGCGCTGGGCCGGCCCGCGGAACCGGTTGCGCTGGATACGCCGCTGGCACCGCTGGATTTCGGCAAGCTCGCCGATTACGGCGCGGATTACGCCTCGGAGACCCAGATCCGCTCGGCGTTCGGTAACGCGACCATGTTCGCGAAGCTCACCGAACTGCCCGCCAGCGGTATCCGCCAGGCCGCCGAGGCCCGCCCGCTGGCGGGTTACGGCGATCAGGTGCTGTGCTTCCGCGGGCCCGGCGGGAAACGAACGGGCGGTTCCCGCAGCCCCGCCTGACCTGCTGTTATCGCGATCACCCCGATACCCTAACGACCGCTTGGTGAGACTCGTCTCGGTTGCCGGACGGTGCTTTCGCTATGGTTTGGGCGAAAGCTTATGCATTGCCGGGCAACGGCAATGCCGGGAACATTAGGGTGATATGCGCCGATCACCATGGTGTCGTCTGCGCATGCCCTGGAACGGGTTGATCTATCGTGGTTGTTCGGCGGCAAATGTCCGAATCAATGGTTCGGGCAGTTCGTTCCGGTAGGAACGTCACTCGCGGCCGGATCGGTATCCGGACCCGGTTGCTGTCGATTCTGCTGATCACCAACATCACCCTGCTGGTCATCGGCGTCGGTGCCGCCGGATACCTGGTGAAGAACAGTGTCGCGGCCACGATCTGGGCGAACCTGATCAGCGAGACCACCACGCCGGTGATCGCGATGGTGCAGACCTTCGAGGAGGAGCGCCGCCTTTCCATGCTCTACCTGGAAGGCGATCCCACAGCTGCCGTCGCGCTGGTGGATGCCCGGAAACGGTCCGATGACGCCCTGGCGGCGACCATCGCCCAGGGTGAACAAGCCCAGCGGCTCGATCCCGGCGGCTCGGCCGCCGAACTCGAAACGTTCCGCCCGCTCTACAACCGTGTCCCCGGCGTGCGCGCCACGATCGATGCGCGCGCGGTGCCGAGCGCGGACGCGTTCGGCTTCTACAACACGGTGATCGACACCATTTTCCGGGCCTCGCTCATCGCCGCCCGGGTCGCGCCCGACGCCGGCCTGGGTATCGCGCTCGGTTACGGCGTCGAACCGTTGCGCGCCGCGGAGGCCCTGTCCCGCGCGGATACGCTCGGTATCGTGGCCCTGTCCCGCGGCACGATCACACCCGCGCAGCTGCTCGAATTCCACCGGTACACCGGCGAGTTCCGCGCGCAGGTCGCGTATTCCGGGTCGGTGCTGGGGGGGCCGCGCCTGGATCAGCTCCGCGCCCTCACCGATTCGCCGGACTATCGACAGGTCGTCGCCATGCAGGATGCCCTGCTGCTGCGCGGCCCGGTACCGGATCCGGAGGCCACGGACGACGGTACCGGACTGTCCGGCGATACCGAAACCACCGCCCTGCCGATGAGTGTGCCGGCCTGGCAGGAAACCTCCGGCCGGCTCACCTCCGCCCTGCTGAAACTGTGGGAGGACCAGAGCCGCGACGCCCACGCCGTCGCCCGCGCGGAGAACACGGATACGGCGGGATTGTCGGTGGCCGGCGGAATCGTGATCCTGGTCGCCACCTTCGTGGCCTTCCTGGGTGCGCTGTTCGTCGCCAACCGGTTCATCGCGCGTATGCGCCGTCTGCGCGCCGATACATTGGAACTCGCCGATCACCGGCTGCCCGATCTCATGCGGCGCCTCGACAGCGGCGAGGAGATCGACACCGCCGCCGAAGTGGCCCGTCTGGACTTCGGTACCGACGAACTCGGCGAAGTGGCCGATGCGTTCAACCGCGCCCAGGTCGCCGCGGTCTCGGCGGCCGTGGCCGAATCCCGCACCCGGGCCGGTTTCCGCACGGTCTTCCTCAATATCGCCCACCGCAACCAGGTCGCCGTACATCGCCAGCTGGCGCTGCTCGATCAGGCCGAACGCCGCGAGGAGAACGCCGACCAGCTCGAACTCCTCTTCGAACTCGACCATCTCGCCACCCGTGCCCGCCGCCACGCCGAAAACCTCATCGTGCTCGGCGGTGAACAGCCGGGCCGGATCTGGAACAAACCGATCCCGCTGTGGGATCTGATCCGCGGCGCGGCGGCGGAAACCGTCGACTACACCCGGATCCACACCGGGAACGTGCCCGATGTGCTGATCGCCGGACACGCCACGGCCGACCTGATCCACCTGCTGGCCGAACTCATGGACAACGCCACCGCGTTCTCCCCGCCGAAATCCCGGGTCGAGGTCTCGGCGGCCGTCGTGGGCCGCGGGGTCGCGGTGGAGGTGTCCGATCAGGGCCTCGGCATGTCGGCCGAGGAAATCGTGGCCGCCAACCAACTGCTGGCCGAACCCCCGGATTTCGGCGTCACGGCGCTGTCCGGCGAGATCCGCCTCGGGCTGTTCGTGGTGGCCACCCTCGCGGCCCGGCACGGGGCGTCGGTGCGGTTGTCGGATTCCGTATACGGCGGGGTCAAGGCGGTCGTCGTGATCCCGACCGAGCTGACCGAGGATCGCAGCGCGCCCCCCACCGGAAAGCCTGCGGCTACCACGGTCAACGGGGCCGGGTCGAACGGTGCCGTGGACACTGCCGAGCGCGCTACGGTGGATTCCACCGGATCGGCTCCGCAGGCGGCCGAAAACCCCGTGCCACAACCCACCCCCGGCACCCGTCCCCCGCTGCCGCGGCGACGCCGCCAGACCGCCGACGCGGATACCGGTGCGACCACGACCGTCGCGGCACCCAGCTCGCGCAGCCCCGAGGAGGCGCGCAATGTCATGGCCGCCATCGAAGACGGCACCCGATCGGGACGCCGCCCGCTGCCCGAATCGGCCGAATCCGACAGAACTCGACAGGAAGGCGACGATGACCGCGATACCGCGCACTGATACGAGCCGGCTGCCGGAGGAACTGGTGCGGTTCGGCACCCATCCGGCGGTCGGTACCCGCCGCACCCCGAACGGCGAGCGACTGCCATGAGCGGACCACAGAACACCCCGGACGAGGAGGACGCCGGCCCGGTTGTACGTCTCTACGCGCTGACCCGCGGCCGCGGCCGCAGCGAGCGTGCGGAACTCACCCTGGACACCATGGTGATCGATGCGGGCACCGGACTCGCCCTGCGGCGCAGCGAACCCGAGTACGCCGAAATAGTCCGGTTGTGCCGGGTCCCGCAGTCGGTGGCCGAAGTATCGGCACAGCTCGGAGTTCCCCTCGCCCTCACCAAGGTACTGATCGGGGACCTGATCGACGACGGCCGGTTGAGCGTGCGCGCACCGGTCGAAACCCCCGACGACGCCGCCGGGCTCGACCTGCTGCGGACGATCGCGAACAGCCTGCGCGGCGGCTGATCCCGGCCGCGACGGCCGGATCACCGAGCCGAACCCCGGCTGTTCGCCGCGCCCATCACCGGCGCGGCCCGCGGCCCACTAGCCTCCGGCCGGACCGGAGCACCATACGAACTTCCTGTGAACGTCTCGTTCGCATGCCCTCTCCCACGGGAAGCCGCCCGATCCGTTCGCTAGAGTCTGGGACAGATAAGGCGCATTGCGAGGAAAACAATGGTAAAAATTGCAATGCCGGGATGGTTGGGATGATGGGCCGACCGATGGCCGGACTGCCCATCACCCTGGAATGAGTGGGTCTACGTTGGTATTTCGGCTACCTCGCGCCGGACGTTTCCTGCGACAGTCGCGTTCCGGCGCGAATCGCACCCGCGGCAGGGTCGGTATCCGCACCCGATTGCTCGCGATCGTGCTCCTCACCAGCATTCTGTTGCTGGCCGGTGGTATCGGCACCACCGCCTATCTGGTGCAGTCCGGCCGGAAGGCGACGAACTGGGCCGATCTGGCCAGTAGCACCACCGCGCCCGCGATCCTGATGGTGCAGGCATTCAAAGAAGAGCGGCGGCTTTCGTTGCTGCTGCTGGCAGGCGATACCAGAGTCGCCCCGGCCCTGGTGGCGGCCCGTGCACAGTCCGATATCGCCCTGGCGGAGATCGTCGCCAAGGGCGATGCGGTCAAGGAGCTCGACCCCGCCGCCGCCGAGGCCGCTGTCGCCGGCTACCAGCAGCTGTTCGCCCAGGTTCCGGTCACCCGCGCCGCGGTCGACGCGAAAGCGATACCCGGCCCGGAAGCGTTCGGCTTCTACAGCATGGTGATCGACACCATCGTCGGGGCGTCCATGGTGGCCGCCCGGGCGGCGCCCAACGCGGGCGTGGCGATCGAGCTGGGCTACGGTGTCGATCCGCTGCGCGCCGCCGAGGCGCTGTCCAAAGCGGACACCCTGGGCGCGGCGGCGCTGACCCTGAACAACCTGTCCGCGCCGCAGCTCGTCGAGTTCAACCGATACGTCGGCGAATTCCGGGGCGAGATAGCGTATGCCGGCACCGTCCTCAAAGGCGAGTATCTGGCCCGGCTGCAGGCGATCATCGACTCCCCGGCCTATAAACAGGTGATCGCCATGCAGGACGCGATCATGACCGGCGGCGTCCGGTCGTCCACCGACCAGGAGGAAGACTCCGGCGCGGAATCGGAATCCGGCGACACCGCCGCCGCGCTGCCGCTGGACGTCGCCACCTGGCAACAGATGTCCGGCGAAGTGATCGCGGGTCTACTGCAACTCTGGGAGGACCAGAGCAACAACGCCCATGTCACGGCTCGTGCCCAGGGTGACGATACGGCCACCCGGTCGGTGCTGGGCGGTATCGCCGTCCTGGTGCTCACCGGGCTCGCCTTCCTCGCCGCGCTGCTGATGGCCAACCGCTTCATCGCCCGGATGCGGCACCTGCGCAACGACACCCTCGACCTGGCCGACAACCGGCTGCCCGATCTCATGCGCCGCCTCGACGACGGCACCGAGGTGGACACCGCCGCCGAAGTCGCGACACTGGATTTCGGCACCGACGAACTCGGCGAGGTCGCCGACGCCTTCAACCGGGCGCAGCTGGCCGCCGTATCCGCCGCGGTCGCCGAGGCCAAGACCCGGGCCGGTTTCAACGCCGTATTCCTCAATATGGCGCACCGCAACCAGGTCGCCGTGCATCGCCAGCTGGCCCTGCTGGACCAGGCCGAACGCCGCGAGGAGAATGCCGACCAGCTCGAATTGCTCTTCCAGCTCGACCATCTCGCCACCCGCGCCCGCCGCCACGCCGAAAACCTCATCGTGCTCGGCGGCGAACAGCCGGGCCGGCGCTGGCGCAAACCGGTTTCGCTGTGGGACGTGATCCGGGCCGCGTCCGCGGAAAGCCTGGACTACACCCGGATCCACACCGGACGGGTGCCGGATATGCGGATCGTCGGCAAAACCGCGGCCGATCTCATCCATCTGCTCGCCGAACTGATGGACAACGCGACAGCGTTCTCCCCGCCGGACTCCCGGGTCGAGGTATCGGCGACCGTGGTCGGGCGCGGGGTGGCGATCGATGTCACCGACCAAGGCCTCGGGATGTCCGAGGAGGAGATCGAGGAACGGAACCGGATACTCGCCGAACCACCGGATTTCGGTGTCACGGCACTGACCGGCGATACCCGGCTGGGGCTGTTCGTGGTCGCCACCCTGGCGGCCCGGCAGGGGATTTCGGTGCGGCTGACCGAATCGGCGTACGGCGGGATCAAGGCGATCGTCCGCATCCCGACCCAGCTCACCGAACCCGGCGGTCCCCCGCCGCTGGAACCCGCCCCGGTGGTGGAGCCGGTCCTGGCGGGCACGGCACCGGCGGTGCCCGCGGCACCCACCTCGCCCGCCGCGCCCCTCACCTTCCGCACCTCACCGTCGACCACCTTCGCGACCGCACCGGTGCACGAGGATCCCTACGATTCGCCGACCCTGCGCTCGGACGCCTACCCCGCTGTCGATCCCGGCAACGGCTATCACGACCGGCACGCGGAACCCGATCATTACGCCGCGGCGTCCGGTCGTCCGCCGCTGCCGCGCCGGCACCGCAAGGCCGTCGATCCCACGACCCAGGAGGAGGTCCAGGAAACCGACGTGGTCCGTCCCCGGACCCCGGAACAGGCCCGCAACCGGATGTCGGCGATCTCCCGCGGTAGCCGTTCGGGCCGCCGCGCACCGTACTCCGACCCCACCGCTCCAGAACGCTCTAGACGAGAAGGCGAACGATGACCAACCCCAATCGCACCGATCTCAGCTGGCTTCTCGAGGAATTGGTCCGCGGTCTCCCCGACGCCGATTCCGCGGTGCTGCTGTCCACCGACGGCCTGCTGATGGGACATTCTTCCGGACTCACCCGCGACGACGCCGAACGCTTCGCGGCCATGGCCTCGGCCTTCCACAGCCTCGCCCGCAGCGCGGGAAGCCATTTCAAAGCGGGCGGTGTCTGCCAGACCGTGGTCGAACTCGACCGGGCGGTCCTGTTCGTCACCGCGGCCGGTGGTAACGCCTGCCTCTCGCTGCTGGCCGCCGACTCCGCGGATCTGGGCATGGTGGCCTACGAGATGAACCGCACCGTGCAGCAGGTGGGCGCGCATCTCGGTGTCGACTCCCGCGCCCAGCAGCGGCCGGACGACCGGGGCCGGCCGGGCTCCCACGACCGGCCCGCCGTGCATGCGCACACCCATCCGGGCGCGCACGCCCGTAACTATCCGAACGGCATCCGCTAGCCGTGTACGAGCGCGAGGACCACTGGGACGAGGACGACGACGGTCCCATTGTGCGCCTCTACGCTGTGACGCGCGGGCGAGGTCGCACGTCACAGCGCCGGGAACTCACCCTGGATACGCGGGTGGTGGACCGGGGCGCCGGGCTGGCGCCGCAGCGCACCGAACCCGAGTACGTCGATATCATCCGCCTGTGCCGGACCGCCCAGTCGGTGGCGGAGATTTCGGCACAGCTACGGCTCCCGCTGGCGCTGGCGAAGGTACTCGTCGGGGATCTCATCGACGACGGCCGGCTGGAGGTGCGGCCGCCGTTCGAGACCACGATAGATCCGTCCAGGGATATCCATCTGCTGCACAGTATCGCGCGCAGCCTGCGGGAGGTCTGACCATCGGGCCGGACCTCCCGCGCCGGCGGTCAGACCAGCCGCGCGGCGAGCCGCTTCGCGTTCATATGGGCGATCGCCTCGATCGTCACCATCGGGTTCACGCCCGAGGAGGTCGGGAAGCAGGACGCGTCGGCGACGACGATATTTTTCACGTCCCAGGTGGCGCCGTCCGGGTCGGTCGCGGAGTTCTCCGCCGAACCACCCATCCGGGCCGACCCCATGATGTGCAGGGCCCCCATCGTGCACCGTCCCGGTGCGTAGCCGGCGGCCTTGGCGGCGGCCGAGAACTCGTCGAACGAACCGCGGACGCCGGGCTCGTAGGAGACACCCGCCTGATGCCCGGAGAAGATCCGGGTGGCCCCGGCCGCCTCGAGAATCCGGGCCGCGCCTTCGATTCCGGTGTGCAGATGGGCGGCGTCGTAGTCGGAGATCCGGTAGTCCACGGTCGGTTCCCCGGCCTTGTCCACCTTCACCGCACCGGAATCGCGGTCGCGGGTGATGATGCCGACGGCGTTGGTGCGGGCGAAATCCCGCATGACGCGGCGATGATCCTCGGCACCCTGCCAGCTCATGAAACCGGTCGAGGAGCCGGGCGCCAGCGGGCCCGTCTCGTAGATCACGCCGTAACCGTTTCCGTCGAGATCGGCGTGCTGACGGCAGATCCGGGTCTGCAGGCCGCCCTCCCAGGGCCGCACCTCCTCGTCGAACAGACCGAAAACCGCCGCCGCCGGATGCAGCCGCAGGTAGCGGCCGATGTTCTTGTTGCCCAGGCCCGACCGGCGCAGCAGCGCGGGGGTCTGGATCGCACCGGCCGCCACCACCACGGCGCGCGCCCGGACCTCGAACTCGACTCCCGCGGAGGTCCGCACGGTGACCGCCTCGGCGCGCTTGTCGCGCACGGAGATCCGGCGCACGTTCGCGTCCACGATCACGCGCGCGCCGCGGGCGGCGGCATCGGCCAGCCAGGTCTTGGTCACCGACTGTTTGGCCCCTACTCGGCAGCCACTACCGCAGCGGCCGCATTCGACCCCGGCATCGCAGGCATCGGTGACATTGCGGGGCAACGGGTCGACGGGCCAGCCGAGGGCACGTGCGCCGCGCTCCAGGATGTTGTCGCGTGCCGTCGGGATGGACCGCCGCTCGTTCACTCCGAGCCGGCGCAGCACCGCGTCCAGCGATTCGCTGAACTCGGTATCGGCGAACTGCGCGGCGCCCACCCCGGCCCATTCCTCGCGGACCCGGTCGGGGGTGGGCAGCGAAGTACTCCAGTTCACCACCGTCCCGCCGCCGAGGCAGGAGCCCGCCACCAGTGCGAGCTGTCCCTCGGCGGAGGCCAGCGGGCCGGGCGCGTACAGCTGTTTCAAGCCCGCGAGTTCGCCGGCGCCGAAATCCCGGTCGTCGTAGTAACCGCCGCGTTCGAGCACCACCACATCCAGCCCGGCTTCGGCGAGCACCCCGGCGGCGGTCCCGCCACCGGCACCGGAGCCGACGATCACGACATCACAGGTGAGGCTGGTCGGTGCGGTGATCTGCTGCGGCGTGAGCGCGGGCTGCGGCGCCGTCGCCAGCGATCCGGGAATCCCGTCGTAGCCCAGTTGTTTCCAGAGCGGATTGAATCCCGTGGGCCCCGGGGTGACGTTGTACGCCAGCAACGACGCCTGCTTCAGGGCCTGGAACACCGCACGCACGGCACCGATCCGGGACGCCCCGAGCCGCAGCAATGCCTTCTCCCGATCCTGCTGCGACAGTTTCGAATACCGCCGCGGACCCCATCCGGTGAGCAGCCCGGTCACGGGTCCGTCCCACAGGTCCAGCAGCATCGCCAGCTGCTTGGTCTCGGCTTCCCGCGGGTTACGCGCCAGGAGCTCCAGGACGGTGTCCACGGCGCCCAGTTCGGACGCCGAGGGCAGCGTCAGCCCGTCCCCGGGCAGGAAGGTATCGCAGATCATTTCCAGCGCGGCGCGCTGCTTCTCGGTCGGTTGCATGGTTTCCACCCTTCGCTACAGCCGATTTCTACCACGGTGTGCGAATATTCGCTCACTTACAGAGCAACAGCCTGCTATAAAACCGTTATCTGGTCTAGAACAATTGTTCACTTTATGATGCCGGGCACCGCATGTTTCCGGAAGCGCCCACACCGGCGATGCTCGATGATCGAGCTACGGAAGCCGATAAGGAGGCGCAGTGCGGTCACTCGTTCTGGCAGCAGCAGGGCTCTTCTTCACCGGGATGGGTCTGTACGCCCTCGCCGCACCCGCGCGGCTCGTGCGGCCCTTCGGTATCACCGCCGGCACCGTGGCGGGACGTTCCGAGGTGCGGGCGGTATACGGCGGGTTCGGTCTGGCCGTCGCGGGCGCGCTGATCTGGTCGGCGACGACGACCGGCGAACTCGGGCGGGGCGTCGTGCTCGCGGTCGCGGTCGCGCTGGCGGGGATGGCGGCGGGCCGGGTGATTTCGCGGGTGCTGGATGCGCCGGCCGCGTTCTATCCCGTCTGGTTCTACTGCTGGGTCGAGGCGCTCGCCGCGGCCGCGCTGCTCGCGGTGAACTGAACCGGGCCCGCGGGCCGTGCCGTCAGAACAGGGTCATCGGTTCGGTTTCCGCGGGGTCGGGCAGCGGCTCGAGTTCGGGCAGGTGGGTGCGGACCTCGTCGTGGAAACGGCGGGCCAGGCTGCGGGAGGACGCATTGTCCGGAGTGTGCAGGAAGACCGTCGGCGAACGACCCTCCCGTAACCACTCGACCGTCTGCTCGACCCAGGGCCGCCAGCCCGCCACGGTCGGCTCCGCATCGTCGCGACCGTGATACCGCACGATCGGAGCTTCGGTGAGTGCCCGCATCCGCCGCGGCAGCCGCGGTTTCTTCGACTGCGCCTCGTACTCGGCCGAACTCGCGGGACGCGCCGCGAACAGGACGGTCGTATCGAACGGGACCCATTCCGCACCGGCCCGGCCCAGTACCCGCTCGAGCTGGTTCGCGGCGTCCTCACCGGTGAAGAACGCCGGGTGCCGGACCTCCACCGCGACCCGCACCCCCGCCGGCACCTGCCGGAGGAATCCGGCCAGCGCGCCCAGCTCGTTCGGGCCGAATGTCCCCGGCAGCTGCACCCATAGCGCGTGCAGCCGGCTCCCGAGCGGTTCCATGGTGTCCAGGAAATCGTTCAGCTCGGCATCGGCACCCTGCAACCGGCGTTCGTGGGTGACCGTTCTGGGAAGTTTGATCACGAACCGGAAATCCGGATCGGTCTGCCGCGCCCAGGTTTCCACCGTGCGCCGCGCCGGTACGGCGTAGAAGGTGGTGTTCCCTTCCACCGCATCGCACCAGCTCGCATAGCTGCGCAATTTGTCGCCCGTCGCCGGCCACGCGGTATGCGTCCACATGGCGCAGCCCACGGATAAACGCATACCCGGCCGCTCCTCAGCGCTTCAATCCGTGCATCCGCGCGACGACCTTTTCGATCACCGCCGCCGGCAACAGCCGCCGCAGCGGGAATACGATCGGCGCCCGGCTGCCCTTGGCGTACAGCGGTTTCGGTTTCGCCGCGGAGATCGCCCGCAGGATGGTCCGCGCTACCGCTTCCGGACTGGTCCCGGCTCGTTCGTTTCGGTCCAGATGGGTGATCATCGTCTGGAAATCCGCCGCATACACCGAATCCGCAGCGATGTATTTCGTGCGCCGCTCGCCGATTCCGGTCGCGATCGAACCGGGTTCGACCGTGCTGATCCAGACACCGAAGGGCGCTGTCTCCAGTCGTGCCGCGTCCGCGAACCCTTTGATCGCCGCCTTCGTCGCCACATACGAGGACCGGTAGGCCAGCGGGAAACTGGCCAGCATCGACCCGACCATGATGATCCGTCCGTACCCACGCTCCCGCATCCCCGGCAGCACCAGCTGCGTCAGCCGGACCGCGCCGAAAACGTTCAACTGGAAGATACCGGTGAGGGCATCGTGCGGCAGTTCCTCGATCGGCCCCGACTGGCTCTC
This sequence comes from Nocardia sp. CA-290969, assembly GCF_050936135.1. Lineage (NCBI taxonomy): Bacteria > Bacillati > Actinomycetota > Actinomycetes > Mycobacteriales > Nocardiaceae > Nocardia > Nocardia sp. CA-290969. The sequence goes on from NZ_JBNJNJ010000001.1 coordinate 5,392,289, forward strand.
CCCCGCATTGTTCACCAGCACGTCCACCGGCCCGAGATCGGCGCCGAACCGGTCGATGCCCGCGGGATCGGTGAGATCCAGCGCGCGGTATTCGACCCCCGCCACCCGCGCCGTCGCCGCGATCGAATCCGGGTCGCGGCTGGTCCCGATCACCCGGAAACCCTGTTCGACCAGCAGCGCGGCGGTCGCCCGCCCGATCCCCGACGACGCCCCGGTCACCAGCGCGGTCTTGGTCATACGATCCCTGTCCTCGACGGTCGCGGGCGCACGGCGGCGCCACCGGAACCGCCAATCTAACCGATCGGCGGCCCCGGACGGCCGGTCACCCGTACGTATAACTACCGGTGAGCATGCCCAGCATGTTGAGCCACAGGAGGTACTTCAGGAAGCCGGGCATATCGGTCTCTCTCGATCGTCGTGCCTGTCGTCGGCCGGCGACCGCTCGCGTGGTCACCGCCCGAGTCCGCGCACACTCGTAACTGCGTGCACTACCGGGTAATTCGGCCGTCGATACGAATTCGTTACCCAGCCGGGTAGTGCGGGGGTCTACACGGACGGCCGACGGCCACGATCCGGCTCCGGCCACAGCCGGTACCGCCTTGCCGGCCTGGACGGATCCGGTGGCGCGGGAATATCGCGCACACGGTCGTCGGCAGCGGACCCAGTGCGGCAGGATCGCGGGTATGCAGAGTGAGATCTTCGCCAGTGAGAACATGGCCCAGCCCGCCACCGCCCCCGGGCTGACCTCGCAGAGCGCCAAATCGCTGAAGTACGCCGTGAACGGCGAATGTCTCGCGCGGCAGGGCTCGATGGTCGCCTTCCGGGGGAACCTGCAGTTCGAGAAGAAAGGGCAGGGCGTCGGGAAGTTCCTGCAGCGCGCACTCACCGGAGAGGGCGTACCGCTGATGTCGGTACGCGGTCAGGGCGAAGCCTGGTTCGCGCATTTCGACCGGAACTGTTTCATCGTCGACCTGGTCCCGGGCGATGCACTGACCATCAACGGGCGCAACATCCTGGTTTTCGATTCGAGCCTGCAATACGACATCCGCATGGTGCAGGGGGTCGGGATGGCCGGCGGTGGCCTGTTCAACTGCGTATTCACCGGGCAGGGACGGCTCGGCCTGGTGTGCGCGGGGACGCCGATCATCATTCCGGTGCAATCGCAGGCACCCGTTTTCGTGGATACCGATGCGGTGGTCGGCTGGAGCGCGAATCTGCAGACATCGTTGAACCGATCGCAGTCGTTCGGTTCGATGGTGCGGGGTGGTTCGGGCGAGGCTTACCAGCTCCGTCTCGACGGCGAAGGGTTCGTCATCGTGCAACCCAGTGAGGCGTGAATCGGGCTCGGCACAGATCCTCGAAAAAATCTCGGAAAAAATTCGCCGGCGATGTCGAGAACGTCATGACAGCTCCGTCCCAGGTGTGATCGACCAACCAGGGTCGGACATCCGAAGGGAGAATCCCATGGCCAAGTACCTGCTCCTCAAGCACTACCGCGGCGCCCCGGCGGCGGTCAACGATGTGCCGATGGATCGGTGGACGCCCGCCGAGATCGAGGCGCATATGAAGTACATGCAGGATTTCGCGGACAAGCTCGAGAGCACGGGTGAGTTCGTGGACGGACAGGCGCTCGCCCCGGAGGGCGCGTGGGTCCGCTACGACGGCGAGGGCAAACCGCCCGTCACCGACGGCCCGTTCGCGGAGACCAAGGACCTGATCGCCGGCTGGATGATCATCGACGTGGATTCCTACGACCGCGCGGTCGAACTGGCCGGCGAATTGTCCGCGGCGCCCGGCGCGGGCGGCAAGCCCATCCACGAGTGGCTCGAGGTCCGGCCGTTCCTCACCGCCCCGCCGACCGTCACCGAGTGATGGCCGCCGACGCGCTGGACGAGGGCCGGCTGCGGGATCTCATTCCCGGAGTCCTGGCGGCCCTCGTCCACCGCGGGGCGGATTTCGCGACCGCCGAGGACGCCGTGCAGGAGGCCCTGCTGCGGGCCGTCGATACCTGGCCGGACCGCCGCCCCGACGACCCCAAGGGCTGGCTGATCACCACCGCGTGGCGCTGCTTCCTCGACCTCGCCCGCTCCGAGACCGCGCGGCGCAACCGCGAGCTGCGGTTCGCCGATGAACCCGCGCCGGAACCGGTCGCCTCGGTGGACGAAACGCTGCGGCTCTACTTTCTCTGCGCCCACCCGAGTCTCACCTCCGCCTCGGCCGTCGCCCTGACCTTGCGCGCGGTCGGCGGCCTCACCACCCGCCAGATCGCGCAGGCCTATCTCGTACCCGAAGCCACCATGGCCCAGCGGATCAGCCGGGCCAAACGCACAGTGAGCGCGGTCCGGCTGGATACCCCCGGCGATCTGCACACCGTGCTGCGGGTGCTGTACCTGGTGTTCAACGAGGGCTACAGCGGCGATATCGACCTCGCCGCGGAGGCGATCCGGCTGGCCCGGCAACTCGCCGCGACCACCGGCGATCCGGAGGTCGCGGGGCTGCTCGCGCTGTTCCTGCTGCACCACGCCCGGCGTCCGGCCCGCACCCGCCCGGACGGCAGCCTGGTGCCGCTGGCCGAGCAGAACCGCGAACTGTGGCGCCGCGACCTGATCGCCGAGGGCGTGGTCATCCTGCAGGCGGCGCTGGCCCGGGACCGGCTCGGCGAATACCAGGCCCAGGCCGCGATCGCGGCGCTGCACGCGGACGCGCAGACCGCCGGGGAAACCGACTGGGTTCAGATCGTCGAATGGTACGACGAACTGGTCGCGATCACGGACAGCCCGATCGCCCGGCTCAACCGGGCCGTCGCGGTCGGCGAGGCGGACGGGCCGCAGGCGGGCCTGGCCGTGCTGGCCGAACTCGACCCGAAACTCCCGCGCTACACCGCATCCGCCGCCTACCTCCACGAAAAGGCCGGTGACATCACCACGGCGGCGCGGCTCTATGTGGAAGCCGCGGCGCAGGCCCAGAACCTCGCCGAACGCAATCACCTCACACTCCGCGCCGCCACCCTCCGGCAAGGACCCACCAGGGAGGCCGGCGACGCGCCGTGAGTAGTGCGGCAAACCGCAGCGGTAGCGCCACCTCGCTGCACAGACGAGCACAAGCCCCGGGGCACGCCGCCGCAACAGCTCACGTGGAGGCGGCGGCAGTTGACGCGCGCCGGCCCCGTCCGCCGGTCGACCCCTGACGTCCGGCGCACGGCCGTCCGCCGCCGCTCACGCGGCCGTGGTCACCGGGGCAGGCCGCGCGTGCTTCCCGTCCACGAGCGGACCACCGGATATGACGGTTTCCGGCCGGCCGGTCACAGCAGCGGGCTGATGACGGCATCGACGAGGTCGTCCGCTGCAGGGCCGGCGCGCCCGCCGGTGTAGTAGTCCAGGAACGCTTCGTGGAAGCATGCCCCGATCAGCAGGGCGGCGGCTGCGTCCGGGTCGGCACCGGTGGCGAGGCGGCCAAGGGCTTGTTCGGCGCGTAGGTAGGTCGCGAATCCGGCGACCGCCTTGTCGGGGCCGGCACCGAGTTCGTCCATCGCGACCCGGTGCGCCGCCATGCGCTGCGGGTCGGCCAGCAGCGCGCCCAGCATGGGGATCGTCTGCCGGTAGAAGTCGAGCGCCGCCTGTGCGAGCCGGGCCAGGTTGTCCCGGATCTCGCCGGCCCCCGGGCGGATATCGAGCCGCGACAGCCCCGGCACCCGCTCCCGCAGCACCGCGAGCAGCAGCCGTTCCTTATCGCCGAAGTACTTGTAGAGCGTGGGCTCCGAAACGCCGGTGGCCTGGGCGATCTCCTTGGTGGTGGCGTGCACGACGCCACGGGTGCGAAGGATGTCCGCTGCGGCGTCCAGGATCCGTTCCCGGGTGCTCAACCTGCTCTCCTTCCGCCGCGCTTGACAGGTTAGTAAACACTAGCCCATGCTGGTGGCTAGTGTTCACTAACCAAGCTTCACCTGGAGGTTTCACCATGTGGATAAACGACTTCGGCGCGGCCATCGGCCATTCCGCCACCGCGAGGTCCTGATATGCGGATCAGCAAGAAAATGATCATCACCGCGGCGTCCGTGGCGCTGGCCGCGGTCCTCGCCGCGGGCGCGACGGTCGGCTACCTCACGTTCGTTCGATCGCCGGTCGACACACCCGCCCAGGCCTGCCGAGAAGGCGCACCGGCCGACGGCCCCGTTGCGGTAGCGGCAGGCGCCAGTATGACCCGGGGCACGCTCGGCGCGGACTGGGTCGGCGCCCTGCGGACCCGGCCGGATTTCGCCGGCCACCGGTTCGTCAACGCCGGCATCAACGGCAACACCAGCGGAGATCTACGCGAACGGGCCGGTACCGATATCGTCGCCTGCCATCCGGACGCAGTACTGATCCTCGTCGGCACCAACGACGTCCGCGACGGCGTCCCCGTGGAGACCTATCGCGCGAACCTCACCGCGATTGTCGAGCGCCTCACCACCGAGACCACCGCGCGGGTCGCGCTGATCTCCGTACCGCCGCTGGGTGAGGATCTCGGCGCCGGTATCAATCAGCGCCTGGCCGAGTACAACCGGGCCGTCACCGAGGTCGCCGCGCACGCGGGTGCCGGCTATCTCCCCTTCCACGAACGGATCGCCGACCAGCTCCGGCAGCGCGAGAATCCCGAGACCACCTACGAATTCGGGTTCGGGCTCGCCTTCCGGGCGGCGGCCCGGCACCACCTGCTGCGGCAGAGCTGGGATCGCGTGGCACACAGCCACGGGCTCGAATTCTTCGTCGACCACATCCATCTCAGCGATCGCGGCGGCGCGATCCTCACCGATCTCACGGCCGAATGGCTGCGGTCCGCCGTCCCCGGTACCGCGGCAGGCCGCTAGCCGGCGCGACGTGCCTGTTTCGCGGCATCGTAGGCCTGTCGCGACCGCTCGACCGCACCGAGATTGCCCGACCATTCGGCAAGAGCGGCGAACAGCGGGGCCAGGCTGCTGCCCAGCTCGCTGATCTCGTAGACGACGCGGGGTGGGACCTCCGGATAGTAGGTGCGGGTGATCAATCCGTCGCGTTCGAGCTGCCGGAGCCGTTCCGTCAAGACCTTCGGGGAGATCGTGGTGATCAGGCGCTGGAGTTCGACGAAACGCTGCGGGCCGCGGTAGTGCAGCACCCAGAGGATCGGCGTGGTCCAGCGGCTGAACACCACGTCGACCACGGGCGCGATGGGGCAGGCGTTCTCCGGCGCCACGTCTGCGCGCGGTTCCCACGCTGTGTCTTCGGTCACAATAGGGGTCTACCTCCATTACTTTCCTCTAGGTACCTACTGTCTTTCAGATAGTAGCTTCGGGTCACCGAAATCGAAAGGAACGAACATGATCGTGGTGACCGGAGCGACGGGCAATATCGGACAGCCGCTGGTGCAGACGCTGGCCGCGGCGGGCGCGCAGGTCCGCGCCGTTTCGCGCACAGTGCGGGCGACGGACCTCCCGGCCGGCGTAGAACACCGGCAGGCCGACCTCCTGGATACGAACCGCCTGGCCGTGGCCGTCGAAGGCGCGCACACGGTATTCCTCCTGACGTCCGGCGAATACCTCGGCGCCGGAGGCGTTCTCGCCGAGGTGGTGCAGGTGGTCCGCGAGGCGGGTGCGCAACGCGTGGTGCTGGTGTCCTCGCAGGGCGTGGGCACCGGCAATCACCCCTCCGACGCCGAGGACGCGGTCGAGAAGTCGGGGATCGCGTGGACGATCCTGCGACCGGGCAACTTCGCCTCCAACGCCCTGCAATGGGCGGAATCGGTGCGCACCGAACGGGCCATCGCGGCGCCGTTCGCCGATGTAGCGCTGCCCGTGATCGACCCCGCCGATATCGCCGCGGTGGCCGCCGCGGCGCTGCTCGACGACAGGCACGACGGCAAAACCTACGAGCTGACGGGCCCCGAACCGGTGTCGCCCCGCCAGCAGGCCGCCGCGCTCGGCACGGTACTGGGCGAACCGGTGCGGTTCACGGAACTGTCCCGCGCCCAGGCGCACGCGCGGATGACGCAGTTCATGCCCGAGCCGGTGGTGGAATCCACGCTCGATATGCTCGGCAACCCGGTGCCGACCCTACAGCAGGTCAGCCCGGACGTCGAGCAGATCGTCGGCCGGCCGCCGCACACCTTCGCCGAATGGGCGGCACGCCATGCGGCGGCCTTCAAGTAGGCACAACGGTCCCGCCCGGCCGTGACGTCGGCCGGCGGCGACGGTCCAATGCGGCGCGGGGCGGGTGCGGTGCTGCGCGCTGAGGGGTGGCGCCGGGTTGGAGTGGCGCGGGCCGGGTGGCGCGGGGCGGGGTGGCGCGGGGCGGGCAGGTGGATCGCAGTCATCATCGTTTGCCTCACGCAATCGGTGGTAAGGCCTCAGTCGAGCGATCGGAACGGCCGGATCCCGGGTACCCCGCACAGCACGATTGCGGGTTCTCGGCGTCCGGGCACTCCGGGCCGGACGGCGGCAGGCAGGAGGAACTCAGGGTGCAACTCGACCCGAACATCGTGCTGCGGCCCGGCCAGCCGGCCCCGGTACGCGGCACCTACGAATGCGACACCGGCTGCGGCCACACGTATGACGCCGACATCGCCGGCCGCGCCCTTCCGGAACTGCCGTTCGGTTGCCGGGGTGACGGGTGGCGCCTGCCGGCGGCGGCGAGCCAGAGTTGATTCCGAGCCCGGGGAGGCAGCGTGTTCGTCGACGAAGATGTGCGGATTCCACTCGCGGCGGTGGAGCTCGAGGCGCGGCTGTGCCTACCCACCCGCGACTGCGGAATCGTGCTTTTCGCGCACGGCAGCGGTAGCGGCCGGCACAGTCCACGTAACCGGTACGTGGCCGAGGTACTCCAGCGGTCCGGCCTGGGCACGGTACTGCTCGATCTGCTCACCGCCGAGGAAGAGCGACACGACCAGCAGACCCGGGAACTCCGCTTCGATATCCCGCTGCTGGCCGCGCGGCTCGCGGGCACCGTGGACTGGCTGTCCGACCGGCCGGACACCTCCGGAAACCCGATCGGCCTGTTCGGTGCCAGCACCGGCGCCGCGGCCGCCTTGCGCACCGCCGCGCAACGCCCCGCGGCGGTGCATGCCGTCGTCTCCCGCGGCGGCCGGCCCGATCTCGCCGGCGACGCGCTCGGCCGGGTCCGGGTGCCGACCCTGCTGATCGTCGGCGGCCGCGACGAGACGGTGCTCGACCTCAACCGCCAGGCCCGGGAGCGGATGACCGTCGGCCCCCGGCTGAAGATCGTGCCGGGCGCTACTCATCTGTTCGAAGAACCCGGAGCGCTCGACCAGGTCGCCGGCCTCGCGGCCGACTGGTTCCGCGGCAACCTCGGCACCGCGCCCGCGCCGAGTCCGCCGTCCTGATTCCCGTCAGGCGCCGAGTGACCCGATCTCGCTGTCGAGCAGGGCGGCCTGCGTGGTCAGCACCGCTTCCTCCGGATGCTCCCCCACCCGGGCGACCAGGTCGGCCCGGGTGACCACGACCAAACCGTCGCCGTCGTCCGGGGCAGCGCCGCGTATCCGCAGCCGGCCCTCGGACAGTTCCAGGCAGCTGTCCGGTGCCGACCCGAGCAGCCGCCGCAGTTGTGCGGCATCGACCTGTGTTCGTGACTGCCGCTCGTCACCGTGCTCCGGAGCATTGTCGATATCCATGCGCCCCGGATGCCCCGAGCCTTGCGCCGGAAACACGATCCGCTGCGGACTTCCGGAGACCTGCCACGCCGGCTTTCACTCGCCCCGGGCGACCGCGTAGAGGTGGTAGGTGCCGCGAAAGCCCTTCAGTTCGGCTTCGCGGGCGGCGGTGACCGCGATATCCGGCCGCCCGGATACCGCGTCGCGTACCGCCTCGCTGACCAATACCTCGCCACCGTTCGCCTGCGCGGCGACGCGGGCGGCCATCGCCACGTTCCGGCCGAACAGGTCGTCGCCGCGGCGGACCGATCTGCCCATATGGATACCGATACGCACCCGGACACTGGCCACCGGTTTGGCGATCGCGCCGAGGGCGCCCTGTACGTCCAGGCCACAGCGCACGGCTTGTTCGGCGTCACCGAAGGCGATCATGAAGCCGTCGCCCTGGCTTTTCACGATGTGCCCGCCGTGCGCGGTGACGTATTTGCGGATCAGCCGGTCGTGCCGGCCGAGCAGCGCGACCCATGCTCGATCGCCCAGTCGTTCGTTGAGCGCGGTGGAGCCTTCGATATCGGAGAAGGCGATCACCACATTGCCCTCGGCGGTGAGCCGCGCCAGATCCGGGCGTTCCACCTGGGCCCAGCCCGCCAGATCCTCGATCGAGCTGAGCACCGCCGCGCGGAAACCCTTGCGGCGCACCAGGCTCGCGGTCTGCCATACCGTCTTCACCGCTTCCCGGCCACTGTCCATCAGCAGTTGCCGGGTATCGGGGCGGCGCTGCCGCTCGGCGAGCTCACGCCGGCTGCGTACCAGCAACCGCCACAGCACGATCAGGCCGGCGGCCTGCACCACCACGACTACCGCGAGGACATATTCGAGCATCGGCGTCTACCGCGGCGTGGCGGCGCCGGCGGCGCGGGCCGGGTCGGCATGGGTGGCCTCGCTCAACTGCTGGGAGACCTCGGGCAGGTCGGCGTGAATGCGGCGGTCCATGGCCCGGGCGAGCAGTTCGTCGGCGACCTGGCGGACCGCCGGGCGTAATCCGCCGAGCGTGCCCGCCAGCTCGTTGAGCCGCTCGGGTGCGGGGTTGTCCAGCACCGGGTTCACCAGGTTGACCCGGAATTCCCGGACGAACGCGAACGCCATCCGATCGAAGGCCGCTTCCAGTTCCCAGCTCAACGCCAGGATCGACCGCAACGGGATACCCGCGGTCACCATCGCGGTGGCGGCCTCGAGCAGCCGGCCACTGGAATAGACGAAACGGTCGTCCTCGATACGCAGATAACCCAGCTCGATCGCCTCGGCGATCGCCTCGGGTGTCGCTTGCTCACCGAAGCGGGACAGCATCTGTTCGAGGTCCAGGGTCACTTCCCCGTCGCCCCATGCCTGTGCGGCCGCCGATTCGAAACCGAGTAGTTCCGAGACCCCGCCGCCGTGTTCGGCGCTGGTCAGCAGATCGGCGATACCGTCGAGGCTGTGGCCGCGACTCAGCAGGTCGGCGATGAGGCGCAACCGCTCCAGGTGGGCCTGGTTGTACACGGCGTGCCGGCCCTGCCGCCGCGGCGCGTCGAGCAGGCCCCGGTCCTGGTAGTAGCGCACTGTGCGCACCGCGACGCCGGCGGCCTCGGCCAGCTCCGTGACCCGGTACTCCTGTGTGCGTGGCGTCATCGTCATCCCTCCCGCTCACGGTCTGCGAGCCGAGTAGCGCAATCTTAGCCACACTGTCTCAGTAGATGGTGATTCAGATACCGCACATCGGACCGTCAGGCCCCGATAATCGGGTGACAACCGGGACAGTTGTGGGGCAAGTCACCGTCGGTTACAGTCCTTACTGATATAGAGGGGTGCCGGAGACCGAGCCGGCGCATGGGGGTCCGTGCATTCGGCGGTAAGGAGGCCGAGTCGGTGCTGACGAACAGCTCTCGAGCAACGTGCGAACTCGAGATCGCCGGAATGCCGGCGGTCGAGCACCTGCCCCGGCCCCGGCGACTCTCCCAGCAGTTACTGGACCACCTCGCCGGTGCGGGCGACGGTGCCACGCCCGCGGCGATGATGCCGTGCGGGGTGGCGCGTCGCGAAGCCGCCGAGGTGGTGGCCGGTTGCCTGGAGTTGGTGGCTGCGGTACTACAAGGCCGCCCGGTGGACCGGATACCGGAGCCGGTGCGCAACACGATCGCCGACTGGGCCGCGGACGGCGTCGCGCTGGAAGCCGTACAACACGCCACCCATCTGGGTTTCCGGTTCGTCCTGGATCTCCTCGCCCGGCACGCCCACGGCACCGACAGCCAAGCGCTGGTAGTCGCGAGCCGGCGGCTGGCCGAGGTTCTCGACAGCGTCATCACCACCTTCAGCCGGGCCTACGTCCGCGAGCTGCGAGTCCATACCGCCATGCGCCAGGCCGGCGCCGAGGCGCTGGCCTGTGCATTGATCGCGGGCACCAGCACCGCGGAGATGGCGCGCGAATGCGGTTTCCGGGATGCGGAGGCCTACGCGGTGTTCGCCCTGGCGCTCACCGGCGTGTCGCAGGAGGGCACCGAGCCCGGCGGCTCCACCGATGCCCGGCGCCGGTTGCGGCGGGTGCGCGCCGAACTCACCCTCGACGACGATCCGCCGCTGGCCCGGCTCAGCGAAGAAGGCGGTACCGTCCTGGTTCCCTGCGCACCGCACGACGACGCCACCGCCACACAGCTGTTCGAACGCCTGCGGCTGGCGCTGGGCAGTCCACCGCTGGTCACCGTGGTGCACGCGGGCCGCGACGAGATTCCCGAAGCGACCCGGCGCGCCCACGAGTTGCTCGACCTCGCCCAGCGCCTGCACCGGCCCGCACGGTTGTACCGGATGGCCGATCTCGCCGTGGAATACCAGATCACCCGCCCGGGCCCGGCGCGGCAGCACCTGGCGAAATCCCTGGAACCACTGCTCACCCAGCCCGAACTACTACAGACCCTGGCCATGCACTTGGCCAACGACCGCAACCGCCAGCGCACCGCCCGCGCCCTCTACGTGCACGCCAACACCATCGATCACCGCTTGCGCCGGATCGCCCGCCTCACCGGACTCGACCCGGCCGGCGCCGAGGGCCTCTGGCATCTACATGCCGCCCTGATCGCCCACGCCTACGAAACCGGCCGGCCCACATCGGACTTCCCGGCGCCGCACGAAAATCCCGGGCACACTCGGCCCGTTCCGGGTGCGGCCACCGCCCTCCTGCCGAGGTCCGGATCGCTCGGCAGGCCCATTGCGGCAGCTGCCGGATAACCCGGATCTGTCCGGAACTGTCCCCGGGCGACCCTCAGTCGAGCACGGCGTAGGCCTCGACCTCGACCAAGACGTCCGGTTCGAAGAGATAGTCGACACCGATCGCCGACAGCGGCGGCAACGGCTGGGGGATCGCCAGTTCGTCGACCACGCTTTCGAGACCGGCGATGAATTCGCCGTACTTGTCCGGGGTCCAGTTCGTGACGAAGAAACGCAGCCGGACGACATCGGCGAACGTGGCGCCCGCGCCCGCCAGGCCGCGGGCCGTATTGCGCAGGGCGTGGGCGAGCTGGCCGGCAAGATCGCCGGGTGCGACGGGGTTGCCGTCGGCGTCGCGCGCGATCTGGCCGGCGACATGTACGTGGCGCGCACCGGCACCGATCGAAACGTGGTGGTACGGAACGGGAGCGAACATACCTTCGGGGGTCAGCAACTGCACTGCCATGGGGAAGCCTTTCGGTGCTCGAATCAGGTATCCGATGTCTACCTGGTGCCCGAAGGGAACTTCAACGAGACTAGGTTTCATGACGGAAACCGCCGCCCCCGCCCCGCAGCTCACCCAGCAGCATCGCGACCTGCTCGACCAGGTGCTCGACAAATGGTCGCTACAGATCCTCGACACGCTGTGCGAGCACGGGCCACTGCGCTTCAACGGACTCCGCCGGACCATCCCGGTGGTCACCCAGAAGTCACTGACGGCCGCACTGCGCAGGCTGGAACGTAACGGCATGATCGAGCGCATCGTCACCAGCACCCGGCCGGTCGCCGTCGAATATCGCCTCACACCCCTCGGCCGGACGTTGCAGGACCTGATCGACGCGCTCCTGCGCTGGGCGACCACCACCCTGCCGGCGGTCGAACGCGCCCGCACGGAGTTCGACGAGCGGCCGGACACAGCGGAAATACCACCGCGCTGAGACCGGATACCGGTGGCAGCGGCGATTACGGCCGGGTTCAGGCCAACTCGGGAACCCGCAGATGAGCCAAGGCCAGCTCGAACTCCCGCACATCCAGCGCCTCGACACCGGTCTGCCGGGCGGCGTCGACACGTAGCGAAGCCGACTGTTCACGGCTCGCACGCATCGCCTCGGCGCTGTCGTAGCTGGTGCACGATACTGCCCGCCCGGCCCGCCGGTTGATCATCAGACTCGCGCTACAGAACCCGTCCAGTTCCTCCATGGCGGGCAGCGTGCTCAGCTTGTAGATATCCACGGCGGTATCGATCCGGCTCGGATCGGTTTTCACCCAGGTCGCGCGCACACAGGCGCCTTCGCCCGCATGGTGGGCTCGGTGCAGGCCGGCGATTTCCCATTGCTCGATTTGTGCGCTGCCGCCGAAGGTCGCGAGGGCACGGTCACGAAGGGGGCCGACCCTTTCCCGGCTGTCGAGCATGGCGTCCTCGGATTCCCAGGCACTCGTGGCGATGCTGCGGCCCGTGGCCCGGTCGACCATCAGCGACATCCCGATACACCCGGGGATTTTTTGTAAGGCCGGCAACACGGTATCGCGCATATGCGCGATACCGGCATCGACAGCGGAGGGTTGCGCCTGGATAGTGGTAGATCGCGCGAACACGATCCACCCCCTCTCTGCTCGGGGCAGCGCCCGGTGGCGCCACCGGTGCCCTTCACCCTGCTCCCCCACTACTGCCGGTGGCAAGAGGCGCGGTCACGAACTCCGGCCACACCGGCGCCGACGCGACAATCGCCGGGATGCGCGTCCGGCGCAGGCCCGCTACCGGCCACTCAGCCCCGCTACCGGCCACTGGGCCCCGCTCGTCGCGGCGGATCAGGTTCGTCGCCGCGGACACCTGGCCACGGCGACATCGGGCGACCGTCACCAGGCGACGAGTAGTTTCTCCGGACCGCGCACCAGCAACCCGGATTTCCACGGGATCTCTTCGACGGGCACCGCCAGACGGAGGCCGGGGAAGCGTTCCACCAGCGCCTCTAGCGCGACCTGCAACTCCACCCGGGCCAACTGGGCGCCGAGGCAATGATGCGCCCCGTACCCGAAGGCGACATGCGGATTGTGCCGCCGGGTGAGATCGAGCGTTTCGGGGTCGTCGAAAACGGATTCGTCGCGGTTGGCGGCCTGGGTGTGCACGAACACCGCGTCGCCCGCCCGCACCGTGACCCCGCTGAGCACGACATCCTCGGTCGCGATCCGCGGCTGCCCACCGCCGGCCCCGAGCTGGGTGTGCCGTAGCAGTTCCTCCACCGCGCCCGGGATCAGCTCGGGGTCCGCGCGCAGCTGGTCCCAGTATTCGCGTTGGGTGAGCAGTACATAGGTGAAGTTGGCGATCTGGTTCGCGGTGGTTTCGTGGCCCGCGATCAGGATCCCGACACCCAGGTTGACCAGTTCCCGCTCGCTCAGCCGGTCCTCGTCGTCCCGGGCCGCGACGAGCGCGCCGAGCAGGTCGTCAGTGGGCCGTTCGCGGCGCAGCGCGACCTGTTCGGCCAGGTAGGTCTCGAGCGAATCGCGCGCTGTTTCGATCTGCTCGCGGGTGTAGGCGGTGGTGGACAGGATCGCGTCGGAGAAGTCGCGGAACCGATGCTGGTCTTGCGGGGGCACCCCGAGCATTTCGCAGATGACGGTGACCGGGAGCGGCAGCGCGAAACCCTGTACCAGGTCGGCGGGTGCGCCGTGGCGTTCGAGTTCGGTGAGTTTGTCGTCGACGATCCGGCGGGTGCGCGGCCGCAGTTCCGCTACCCGGCGGCCGGTGAACGCCTTCGCAACCAGTTTGCGCAGCCTGCTGTGTTCCGGCGGGTCCATGCTCAACAGCGAATCGGGGCGGGTGGGGGCCGGGGTGGCGCGCGGAACGTCCTCCCGGTCGACGGTGGCCGCGCGGCTGAACCTGGGGTCGGCGAGCACTGTTCTGACATCGTCGTAGCGGGTCACCAGCCAGCCCTGCCCGCCGTAGGGCAGCTCTACCCGGCTGACGGGTTCCTCGCGGCGCAGTTTCGCGTAGAGCGGGTCCATATCGAGGCGGACGGGCGCGCCGAACGGGTAGCTGCGCACCTCGGTGTTCACGGTCATGCGATCTCCTTCCCCGGCTCCGGAAATCCCCGGAATGTAAGCGATTGCTTACTTAGCCAGGGTAAGTGTTTGGCCGAGCACGGGTCAACGACGTAACACCGTTACTTCGGCGGGAATCCGGGGTCGTTGCGTTCCAGCAGTACACCCGCCGCGCGCAGCACATACCCCGCGACCTCCGCCGGATCGGCGCCGGCCAGCGGCTCCCGATGCAGCACCGAACGCACCAACCCGATCCCGAGCAACCAAGCCAGCAGCAGGTCGGCCCGTAATTCGGCACCCTCCCCGTCGGTGAGCGAGGACAGCGCCCGGATGTACTCCTCCCCCAGCTCCCGCCGGATCACCGACGCACTCGCCTCGTGCCCACTCGACCGCAACGCCGCCTGCAACCAGTTCCCGTGCGCGGCCGATTCACTCGGCTCCAGCGCCCGCTCGAGCAACCTGGACAGCAGCGTCTCCACGGATCCCGATTCGAGCATCGAACGCCCCCGGTCGGTCATCGTCGCCCGGAACAGTTCGTCCTTGTTGCCGAAATACCGGAACAGCAACGCTTGATTCACCCCGGCCCGGGTCGCGATATCACGCACGGTCGTCCGCTCGTACCCCCGTTCGGCGAACAATTCCTGCGCCGCCCCCAGAATCGCGGCCCGGGTGGCCGCGGCATCCCGCCGCCGGCCACCCGGTACGTTCGCGTCCGCCATCCTGTCCTCCGATCCACCGATACCCGGACAAGCAGCGTAAACACACCCCGGAGTTCAGGAGCGCAAGACCTCCCGCGCCTCCATCAGCGCGAATCCGAGCAGGTTCAGGCCCTCCCACCGGACCGGGTCCTCGATCCGCGGATCGGTCGGCGGCCACCACTGACTCAGGCAGCTCGCGCCGATCTCGCCGTCCGGCCGCGGGTGGTGACCCCAGAAGGGCAGATACTTCACCCGCCGGCCGTCCAGGGCAGCAATCAATTCGCCGGTACTCCGCGCTTTCACCGGCCCGAGTCTGCCGCACGCCCCTCGGCGTCACATCCCGATTTTCGATCCACCGCCGTCCAGCGCGCTCCAGCAGCCGCCGTACGGACCTGTCGGCCTACCGGCTGCGGCGATACGCCCGCAGACCGGCAATGCCGATCAAGAGATCGGCGATCACCTCGAAAATCGCCGCGAACCAGGAGAACCCGTTGACCCGTGCGGCGGCCGGCGGGTTGATGAAGCTGTCACTGAACGGACCGAACCAGTCGGGGAACAGATGCACCAGGGTGAATCCGATCGCGCTGGCGAAGCCGATACCGATCGCGGCGGCGGGCGCCCACCGGTGGCCGACGAACACCAAGGCGATGGTGACGAGGGCGAGCACGGTTTGGACGGTCCCGAGAGTCATGACCGTCATCGAGATGGAGTCCATCCCGCGGCGGAAGTGATCGGCACCGTGCACGACCAGCGCGACCGCGAACAGTGCGGTAGCCCAGCGCAGTTCGGTGGTCGTTGCGGCAGGCGTTCCTACGGGCGTTCCGGTCATGACGACCTCCGAGGTCGAGTCGCTACGCGGCTACCGCCACACTTCTACTACCTATCGTAGTATTTCGGAAGCGCGGCGGCCAGACCGAAACCGGTAACGCCCCTGGACTCAGGGTTTGCGCGCCAAACCGGCGGAGATCAATTGATCCCAGACGGTCAGTTCACGGTCGGCGGAGCCGATACTGCGGATCGAGGAATCGGATTCGTCCGGGGTGTCGGGCCGCCAGAGCACCGCGGGAACGATTCCCGGCTCCAGAACCTCGAGGTCGCCGAAGAGGTCCCGGATCTCCTCGTCGGTGCGCCACCGGCCGCGGCCGAACGTGGACTGCAGCTTCTGCTCCGCGGCCTCGGTCTCGGCGTTACCGCCGGACCGGAAATGGGAGATGAAAACCTGGCTACCCGAGGGGATCTGGTCGTGCCAGTACGAGACCACGCCGTGTGGGTCCTCGTCGTCGTTGAGGTGATGCAGAATCGCACTGAACACAACGGCCACGGGCTTGTCGAAATCGATCAGCCGGCGTACCTCGTCGCTGTTGCGGATCTTCTCGGGTTCCCGCACATCGGCCTGCATCACGGTGGTGTTCTCGTCGGTGGCCAGCAGGCTGCGGCCGTGCGCGAGCACTATGGGGTCGTTGTCGACATAGACGACCTTCGCGCCGGCGGCGTATCGCGCCGCGATCTGATGCACATTGTCGGCCGTCGGCAGGCCGCTGCCCAGATCGATGAACTGTTCGACTCCACTGCGGGCGATATCGCGCACGGCGCGCACCAGCGCCTGCCGGTTACCGAAGGCGATCGCCACCGACCCGGGCAGGTTGATCTTGAAGTGGTCGCCTATCTCCTGATCGACGGGGTAGTTGTCCTTACCGCCGAGCAGATAGTCGTACACCCGGGCAATACTCGGCTTGCTCTGATCCACCACGCCCACATAGTCGTTCATCACGCACTTCCCTCGGCCGAGTTCTGGTGCCCTCATGGTAGGCAGCCGGGCAGATCTTTGTCCCCGCAAACCATTACGCCGGACATCCGAACCCTCCGGCGGGTAGTTCCTACCGGACGACGCTTCCCCTCCGGGGCGCGGCGGCGGCCGACCGGGCCGAGCACACCGCCGGACGCTTGCGATGCCCTACCGACCTGTGCAGCGCAACCCCGCCGCGCGCTCAGGCCAGGCGTAATGCCGTCACCTTCCAGCCCGTTTTCGTATGTTCCACGCGCCCGGCGAGAGCGAGTCGCCGCGGACCGCGGTCGTACATGGCCACCAGTTCGAACGCCTGGCCGCCGACCGGGAACAACTGGTATTTGGTCAGCACTGCCGCGCCCAATGTCCGGCTCGGTACATGATCGCCGGCGACCAGGGAGCCGACGGCGTGGACCAGCGCGGGCGCGCAGAGCTTTCCGAGCTGGGCGACCGGGCGGCGGCGATCCAGGATCTCCAGCAGGATTTGCAGCATTCGGCCGGCGAATTCGCGGGCGTCGAGGTGCTCGTCGGACCGTACGGCGGCATGGGCGGTTCGCTGTACCCGGCGGATACTCGCGGGGACGCTGCTGCCGGAGCGCAGCGAACCGCGGGCGATACGCGGGCGGCATCCGGATTCCACCGCGACTTTCGCGGGCGCACAGGTTGTCGTGGTCGCGGGCGCGGCCGATTCCCGCTCGGCGTGTGCCGGTGCCGCCGGGCCTCTTCCACCTCGACTCGATATCCACGGCGACGGCGGCCCGGCCGGTGCATCGGCTGCCCGCGACCGAGCGGGCGGTAGCGCACGGGGCAATTCCGCCGGCGGTTCGTACTCGGGTACCCGATACAGCATCGGCCGGACATCACGCATTCGACACCCCCTCCAGGAACGGAACGCTCCACCCGCGCTCCGGTGGCGTCAGCATTACATCGATACCTCCCGGCGTACAGCCGTAACGACGGCATTTCCGCGAAACAACCGTCGGCGCGGCGTGTCTCGTGCCCACCGGATTCCGGCGCGTCGCGGGCCGGGATGGTTTGTCGGAATCGATTGCTAACTTGGATCGTTACGTCCGATCACACCTTGATACCGGGAGAGTCTTTTGCTCGGCCATTCCCATGCCACCAGCGGCGCGCTCGCATTCGCGACCGCCGCCACCGTCGTTCCCGTCCCGGTTATGGAATTCGTCCGCGGCCCCGTGGATGTCACGGCGCTCGAATTGATTCTCGGAGCATTGATCACGGCGGGGGCGGCATTGCTGCCCGATATCGATCATCCGGGCGGCACGATCGGGGAATCGCTGGGCCCCGTGAGCAATGTGGTGGCAAAGGGGGTATCCGCGATTTCCGGCGGGCACCGTAAGGGCACCCACGGATTGCTGTTCGTCCTGCTGGCCGGCTGGGCGACCTGGGCAGGTGTGCACTACGTGGGTAGATATTTCACCCTGGGCATTATTTTCGTCATGCTGGCCTTCGGTTTCCGGGCCCTGCACCTGACCCCGAAGGGCGACTCCGTCCGCGCCTGGGGCCTGTGCGTGCTGCTGGCCGGCGGCGGCACGGTCCTCATGGACCGCTGGCTGCCCGATTCACCGTACTGGCTGCCGTTCGCCATCGGCCTGGGCGCGCTCATCCATATCGCCGGTGACTGCCTCACCGACCGCGGCTGCCCGCTGCTGTGGCCGCTGAAGCCGCGGCTGGCGCTCCCGATCATCTCCCGCACCGGGAACAAGGTGGAGACCTGGATCCTCACCCCGGCGATGGGCCTGGTCACGATCGCGCTGCTCTACTTGTACGCGGTACCGCGCTGAACCCGGTTACCACGTCCCACCAGCGCGCATACCGAGGTATGATCCCGACATGGCATCCACCCGTATCACCGTCACGCTCCCGTCGGAGCAGGTCGAGGAGCTACGCAACATCACCGACAACGTGTCCGGCTATGTCGCCGCCGCCGTCGATCGACAGATCCGGCACGACCTGCTGGCCGAGGATCTCCGGCGGTACGAGGCGGAGCACGGCAGCTTCACCGACGAGGAACTGGCCTCGGCGCGTGCAGAACTGTTCGGCAGCGCCTCCGACAGCAACGTAGCGTGAACCAGCCGCTCGCCACCGTGGTCCTCGATTCCGAAGGCCTTTCCCGGTGGGTCGCACGGGATCGCGCCATGCTCGCGCGGCTGCGCCTGTACAACGACATGGACGCCGAACTGGTGGTCTGCGCCAACACGATCGTCGAGGTCTGCCATTCGAAAACGAATATGCCGCAACTGCAGTGGGCGCTGTCGCGGGCCAGAGTCGAGCCCGTCACCAAAACAGCGGCGCAGGCTGCCGCGGCCCTGCTGAAGCACGCCGGCCTCCACGGGCACAAGTACGCGATCGACGCGGCGGTGGCAGAGTTGGCGCTGCGCCAACCCACCCCGGTCGCCGTCGTGACCTCCGACCATGACGATATGACAAAGCTCTGTGGCGGCCGGGTACATATCGTGGCGATCTGAGCGAGAGCAACCGCCCGGCCTGCGAAACCGGTTGCCCGGCAAGTTTTTATCCGAAGTGAACCAGCGGCGGGTCGCATATTTTGCTGTACTTGGCGGGTGAGTTCTCTATTCGCCGTATTGTCGGCGGCCGCGCTCGATTCGGCGGAGCAGGCGTACGAGCGGTATCTGTCCCTGGTGGATGCCCCCGAGCCGAGTCCGCCGGAGCGGGCGGTGGGGGTGGTGTGTACCTTGATCGACCGTTCCGGAACCGGTTTGCGGGTCCACCGCCGGCCGGAAGCGCGCGGCGCCCTGCTGGAAGCCACCGTATCCGACCGGTTCGATTGCCTGCGCGCCCTGCTGGCGCTCACCGCCGACCGTGATCTGGCGGTCCTCGATGTCGCGACCCGGCGGCTCTACAACCCGCGCGGCGCCACCCGGATACAGGTCACCGCGGGCAATATCACCCTCCCTTACCTCACCGAGAGCATTCTCGACGAGATCCTGGAGACGCCCCCGGATCCGCGCGACCCCGCGCTCCAGGTGACCCGCGCACCCATGTGCCATATCCGGGCCCGCCGCCTGCCGGAGGATATCTTCGAACTGGAACACCGCGATCTGGACGATTTCTTCCGCCTCTACACCGACGACGCGATCCTGGTGCGCAAGACCATGTGGGCGTGGGCGATCCGCGATCCGTGGTGGCAGCAGGCCATCGCCTGGCAGCCCGTCGACGCTCCGGTCGCCCGGCAGCACCGCCCGGAGCCGGCCGACGATATCGACTCGGTACTGGCCGAATTACGCCGGATGGCCGACGAGACCCCGCTGGAACTCGGCGCCCTCGATCTGATCTCCGCCCTGGGCGATGTGGACAACCAGGCCCAGGCCATCCTCGACCGCGCCGACACCGATAACCAAGCCTGACCCCGACTCGAACAACCGGTCGGCATCCGCGGAGCGCCTCCGAACTTTCAGCGCCTCAACGCAGTCCGACCCGGACCTGCACGGAATCCTCGTCCGTCCCGGCCAGCGCCTGTTCGAGCAGGCTGCTGATGTTCAGCTGGGGCGCCGCGCCGTTCAGGCTGTCCGTGAGCGGGGCCAGCCCCGGCTGCAGGGCGGCCAGTTCGGGCCCGATCTCGTCGAGGACGGTACGCAGGCGCTCCAGCAACGGAACGAGTCCGCCGTCCTGGAGATACCTTTCCGGCGATCCCTCGGCGCCGGTGACCCGGCCCACCGATTCGACGAAGTCATCCAGCACCTCGGCGAACCGGGTGAACTCGGTGGCGGCCGCCGAGGTGGCGGGACCCGCCCATTCCGCATCGCCGGCGGCGGTTTCGAAGTTGTCGAGGAGTTCGGCGATCCGGGGTTCGCGGGACATGATGGTGGCGGCGAGCAGGTCGGCGGCGCGGGTGAGTTCCGGCAGGACGGCGTCGGTGCCGTGCAGCGCCTCGCTCATGGTGCGCACCAGCGAGCCCATGGTCGCCGGATCGAGCTGGTTCATGGTGCGGGTGACCATCCGCGCGGCCTCCGGGATGGAGAGCGGACTGTGGATATCCGCCGACTCCAGCCGCTGCCCGTCCGAGATATACGGTCCCGCGCCGGTTTTCGGCGCGAACTGCACATACGGCTCGCCGAGCGCGGACAGATGTTCGATCGTGACGACGCTGTCGGCGGGCAGCCGGTGCGAATCCTGCACCCGGAAGCCGACTTCCACCCCGTCGGCGACCCGGTCCACCGATGTCACCCGGCCGACTTCGATACCGGTGAGCAGCACCGGTGAGCCGACGCCGAGTCCGCCGGAATCCGCGAGCACCAAGGAGGCGTTCAGGTAGTCGCGGAACGGGTCGGCGCGCACCACACCGAAGGTCAGGTAGCTCGCACCGAGCACGGTGATGGCCGCGATCCCGCCGAGCGAGGCCAGTGGACCGAGTTTCATCGCACGGCTCCGATCATGCGCAGGGTTTCGATGATCCGGTGCACCTGGTCGTCGGTGGACAGACCGGGCGTGCGCACGGCGCTGATATCCACTTTCGGGCCGTTCTCCACGAACGGGATGATCTTGTCCCGCAGCAGCGCGACCAGCATGTTCAGGTTCGAGGGTTGGCGCAGATCCAGCGGACCGCCGGTGGCCAGCGGTACGAAGGCCGCAGCGGCCGCGCCGCCGGATTGCGCGAGCGGCGCGAGCCAGCTCAACGATTGCCCGACCGGCCCCAGGCCGCCGAAGATCTCGGTGACCCCGGCGATGGAGGCCGTGGCGGCGGTCATCTGCTGCACCGATTCGGGCCGCAGGATATTGTCCAGCTCGTCCTGGATCCCGTGCATGACCTCCGCGTTCGAGGCCACGCCGTTGAGCAGCAGGTCCACCTGGTCCAGGTGCGCGGCCAGATCCACCGCGTCCGTCGCGAGGACCTGCGCGATCTGCTGCGTTTTCGCCGGATCCGGCGGCAGTACCGAATTGACCCGGTTGACGATGTCCTGCAGTTGCCCCACCGCGCCGCTGTTGACGAAGAAGGCGATCGCCGCCATCGTGTCCTCGAGCTGGACCGGCGGTGTCGTGCGGTCGCGCGAGATGGTGTCACCGGGGCGCAGCAGGTTGCCGTAGCCGTCGGGGGGTGTGGTCAGCGCGACGTGGATATCGCCGAGCACGGTGTTCTGCCGCAGTTCGGCGATCGTGTTCGCGGGCAGTTCGACCTGGTCGTCGACCTCGATATCCACCACCACGTAACCGGTCGTCTCCGCGTCCCCCGGCACCACCTCGACGCGCTCCACATTACCGATCTGCGCACCGTTGGCGATGACCTTCGCCCGCGCGGGCAGGTTCAGCACATTCGCGAATTCGATCCGCAGGGGGTAACTCCCGCCGCTGACAGTGGCACCGGGCACCGGGATATCGGAGGGGTCGAAGGCGCAGCCGGACACGGCCAGCGCGGCGGCGAATCCGCCGGCCGCCAGCCCGCGCCGCAGCCGGGTGAGGTCCAACGTCATCCGCCGCGCCGGATCGATCCGGAGCCGCCGCGGTACCCCGGACAGCGTTCGTAATCTCATCGCGCACCCGCCGTTCCCAGTACCAGCCGCACCAGATCCAGATCCACCATGCCGTTCGCCGCGCCCGCGCAGCGCCCCGGCGACACCGCGTTCACCGCGGCGCAGACCTGTTCGGCGTTCTGCTGCGGTATCGCGACCCGTGGTGGGGCGTAGGTGAGGCCGGGGGCGCCCGTCGCCGGATCGGTGACGGTACGCAACGCCGAGGTCAGCACCGGTGTGGTGGCGACGATTTCGCTCAGCGAACCCACATTCGCGCGCAGCAGTTTCACCAGCGGCACCAGATTGTCGAGCCCGGTCATGAGCGGATCGGCCAGGATCACCGACAGGTCGTTGAGCATCGGCAAGATCTCACCCAGGCCGTCGAACAAGGCGATACCCGGGGTGAGCAGCTCCGCATGCGACATCTCGAGGGTCGGCCCCAGCCGGGTGAGCATCAGTTTCAGATCACCCCAGTGCTCGGCGACCTTGTTGGACACCGACGCGTAGGCGTCGAAGATACCGGCCAGGTGGGCGATATCGCCGTCCGGCGATTCCAGCACCCGGCCGAGCTGGTTGATCAGGTCGTTGATCTGCGGACCGGTGCCAGCGGAGGCCGCATCGAGCGCATCCAGACCACCGGCCAGCGCATTCGGCCGGTCTTCGGTACCACCGATCTGATCGGAGAGTTCGGCCAGCGCGGTGATGGTCTGGGTGAGGCTCTTCGGCGTCAGGGTGTTGGTGAGGCACTGGCCCGGATCGTGCTCGTCGGCGGTGTTCGTCCCGGGTAGCACCGCCAGTTCCCGGTCGGCGACCACGGTGTCCGATACCGTGGTCGCGCCGGCCCCGGCATAGACGGGATGGTCGGCGTCGACCTCGAAATCGACCCGTACCGCCGCGCCGGCGGGCGCTATCCGGGTCACCGAGCCGACCGTGATTCCCCGCATCGACACCTGGTTTCCCTGGTACAGCCCGATACTGTCCGGCATGATCGCGCAGTAGGCGCGGGTCTGCTTCAGCGGCTGGAACGCGATCACATACGCCGCGGTCACCGCGAGCACCAGCACCACCGCACCGGCGATCGACATCAGCGCCGGCGAGCCCAGCACCCGTTTCAGCATCAGCACACCTTCCCGGGAAGCGGGATACAGACCACGGGGCCGGGTGCGGTGACGGTGGTCCCCGACTGATCGACGTGCACACCGCCCTCGGGTCCGGTCAGCTCGCGCAGTTTCGTGCTCAGGCTCTGCGCCGCCGCGATCATCGGTTCGAGCTGGTCGCCGTATTCCTGTAGCCGCGGCAGCGCGTCGGCGAGCTGCTGCACCTTCGGCCGCAGCGTCTGGTTCCAGCTCGGCGCCAGCGCCGTCACCCGCTGCACCACCGAGCTGAGCAGGCTCAGGGCTTGGCGCAGTTCGGCACGTTTGTCCAGCAGCACCGTCTCCATCAGGTTGACGTTGTCCATCAACCGGCCCAGATCGGTTTTCGCGCCGTCGTACATGGTCACGTATTCGTCGGCGGTGGCGATGGCGTTCGACACCTGGTCGCGCTGGCGTTCGATGGCATCGAGGTAGCTGCCGACGGTGTCCAGCACGCTGCGCAGCGATTCCGGCGCGGCGTCGAGGGAGGTGTCCAGGGCGGCGAGGTTGCGGCGCAGGGTGTCGCCGTCGGTTTCGCGCAGCGGTGCCGTGGCGTCCTGGAAGGTCTCCATCAGGCTGTAGGGCAGCCGGACCCGGTCGGCGGGAATCGGGGTGTCGCCCAGCGGGGCATCACCCGCCGGGAACAGGGCGACGTAGTGACCACCGACCAGCGTGAGCATCCGGATATCGAGCGAGCTCTGGTCACCGACGAAGACGTCCCGGTCGACGGTGAACCGCATCAGCACCCGGTCCGGTTGCAGGTCGAGGGATTCCACCTCGCCCACCGGGACACCGGCCAGCCGGATATCGTCGCCGGTTTTGACCGACTGCGCCTCGCCGAGTTCGGCGGTGTAGGTCTTCTTGCCCAGCGGCACCACATACAACGCACCGACCGCGATACCCAGGACGAGCACGCCGCAGAGGCCGATGATGCCCAGCCGCAGCTGTTTGCGCAGTTTCGTGGGTTCGTCGGTGATCGGCTGATCCCGGTCGAACAAGCGGGCCGGCGCCGCGGCCCACCGCGCGAGTTTCATCCGTTGCATATCGCCACCTGCTGTCCACCGATCAGCACCCGCACCGGCGCGGGGACCTCGGCCGCGCCCTTACTGCATTCCGGCCGGAAACCGGCCGGGGTCCGCGGGAAGGCCGTATCCACCGCGGCCAGCAGGCCCGGCAGCCGGCCGAAGGTGTCGACGGCCTGCTGCGGATCGGGAAAGAGGTTGCGGATCATGGCGTCGATATCGGGGCCCATCTCCGGGCTCAGCCCCAGCGTCGCGAGCAGGCGGTCCACCGGTTCCAGCACCGACGGCGCGCTCATCGCGAAATCCGCGAGCCCCCCGACATTGCGCTGCAGCGCCTCGAAGATATCGGTGAGCCGCGCCAGCAGCGGTACCAGGTGATACAGCCGGCCGCCCACGCGTTCGGCGAGGTCGGACATATTGCGCACCAGCGTGCCGATCACGCGCTGGCGGTCTTCGACGTATTCGCTGAGCGTGCCGATGGCGTCCAGCGCGGGCCCGATCCCCGACCCGTCGCCTTCGATCACCGCGAGCATGCTCTCGGTGAACTGGTTGAGCGCTTCCGGCGACAGGGTCGCCAGCACCGGCTGCAGACCGTTGAACAGGCTGGTCACGTCGAACGACGGAATGGTCTGTCCGGGGCCGATATCCGTACCGTCGGCCAGCCGGACCCCCGGGTTCGGCTGCTGCTGCAGATCGATATAGCGCTGGCCGGTGAGATTCTGGTAGCGGATGGCCAGCACGCTGTTGTCGTAGACGGGGGTGTCGGTGGTGACGGTCAGCCGGACCTTCGCCTTGTCACCCTCGAGCGTGACGGCCTCCACCTTGCCGACCTGCACGCCGAACATCCGCACATCGTCACCGGTTTTCAGGCCGTTGGCGTCGGTGAACAGTGCGTGATGGGTTTCGGTATCGCCGTCCACGGGACGTTTGATGGCACCGATGACCAGCGCGAGGACCAGCGCCATCACCCCGGCGAACAGGGCCAGCCGCCACGCGGCGCGGCGCGCGGTCACCGGTCACCTCCGCCGGCTCCGTTCAGTTCGACCTCGAGGTCGAGCACCGGACCGTCCGGTCCGTCCTTGAACGCCACCCCGAGCCGGGTGAGCAGGGTACGGAGGTCGGCGGCCGACTGCTGCGGGTCGGGCACGGCCAAGGCCAGCAGATTCAGGGTGGGAGCGAGCATATCGGTGTATCCGGACAGCTGACTCGCGCTGTTCACGGTGCCGGTCAGCGCGGGCAGGATATCGCCGGTCAAGGCTTTGACCCCGGCGTCGAAATCGGCCCGGTTCGTGCGCAGCACATCGATATCCACGATTTGATCCAGCACCTCGATGGTCGCGCCGGCGAACTGCCCGCCGCCTTCGAATGCCGGCCCCAGCCGCCCGACCAGTTCGTTCGCGGGCATCGACTGGTGCTCGGCGATCACCCGCCCGGCCGTGATCAGGGCCTCGGCGAGCGGAGTGAATGCCTTGACGTCCGCGGCGGCCTGGGAGATCACCCGGGCCATATCGGCGGTGAACACGGTGCCGCTGGTTTGCGACATACTGCGCAGCAGGGCGCCCATGGTGGCGTCGTACACCTCGGCGGCGCGCCGGCCCGTCAGGTCCACCACATCCCCGGAGCGCAACGGCGCCCCGCCGGACCCCGGCCGCAGTTCGATCTCACTGATCCCGAAGAGGTTCGCGGGCGCGTAGTCCACCCCCATGCTGTCGTCGATCCCGTGCAGCCGGTTCGCGTCCAGCGACAGGCTGATCTCCTGTGTGCCGCGCCCCGCGGGCGCGATATCGGTGACCGAGCCGACCTGCACCCCGTCGACCCGCACCAGCGTCCCGGCGACCACGCCGTCACCGATCTGCTCGGTGCGCAGCGCGATACGCAGCCCGTTGTCGGAGGTCGCCGCGCGATAGCCGTATCCGGCCAGCGTGACCACCGCGACCACCGCGAGCACCAGCGCGCCGACCCGCCGCGCGCTACGCGGACCGGCGGCGACCCCGGGCATTCCGTACTTCGGCATCTGTCCCTATCCCGTGAAGCTGATCGCCGAATTGAATCCCCACAGCACGATCGTCAGGACCATGTCGATGGCGATGATGGCGACGAAACTGGCACGTACCGCCCGCCCGGAGGCGATACCGACACCTTCGGGCCCGCCGGTGGCGAAGAATCCGTAGTAGCTGTGCACGCAGATCACCACGGTGCCGAATACCGCGACCTTCACCGTGGCCGCGATGATGTCGAAACCGGCGATGAACTGGAAGAAGTAGTGGTCGTAGACGCCGGCCGACTGTCCGTGGACCAGGGTGATCAGCCCGCGGCAGGCGAAGTAGGAGCCGATCAGCGCGATCAGGAAGGTCGGCACGATGGCGATGGCGCCGGCGATGACCCGGGTGGTCACCACGAACGGCACCGACCGCAGCCCCAGCGCCTCGATGGCGTCGATCTCCTCGGAGATCCGCATCGACCCGATCTCGGCGGTGATCCGGCACCCGGCCTGCGCCGCGAAACCCACCGCGGCAGCGATCGGCGCCAGTTCCCGCGTGGTCGCGAACGCGGAGACGATTCCGGTGACCGGTCCCATCCCGAGCATGTCCAGGGTGGCGAAGGATTCGACGCCGATCGAGGCACCGATCACCAGGCCCAGCACGATCATCATGGGCACGGTCCCGCCGCCGACGATCACCGAACCGCGGCCCCACGTCATATTCGTGATCACCCGCAGCGTTTCGCCCCGATACCGGCGCAATGCCAGCGGTATCGACGACAGCACCTGCCAGCAGAACACCACCACGAAACCGAGCGAATCCACCGCACCCAGGATCCGGCTGCCGCGGCGGAAGTAGCGGGCGAGGAGCCCGAACCCCTTCGGGGCGTACGAGGTCGCCGCCATCACGCCAGCCTGGTGGGCAGGAACATGGCGGTCACCTGGGTCATGACCAGGTTGACGATCACGATCGCGACGACCGACAGGACCACGGCGGCGTTCACGGCATCGGCGACCCCGCGCGGGCCGCCCTTCGCTTCCAGCCCGCGCTGGCAGGCGATGATCACCACCAGGAAGCCGAAGATCACCGCCTTGATCAGCGAAACCCATACATCGGCGGCCGTGGTGAACGACCCGAACGCCGCCCAGTACGACCCCGGTGTCACGCCCTGGCCACCGATGGCCACCAGGTATCCGGCGACGATCCCGACGAAGATCACCAGAATGTTCAGCAGTGGCGCCACCAGCAGCATCGCCACCATGCGCGGGATCACCAGCCGGTGTACCGGACTGATACCCATGGTGTGCAGGGCGTCGATTTCCTCGCGAATGGTGCGGGCGCCGAGGTCGGCCGCGATGGCCGCGGCGCCGGCGCCGCCGAGCAGGAACCCGGTGGCCAAGGGGGCGCCCTGTTTGATCACGCCGAGGCCGCCGGTGGCGCCGATCAGCGAATCGGCGCCGAGATTGTGGATGAGGTTGCCGACCTGGACGGAGACGATCACACCGAACGGCACCGCCATCAGGATGGCCGGGAAGGCGGTGACCGTCACCAGCCGCCACGCCTGGATCAGCATCTCCTGCCATTGGAAGCGGCCGCGCGCCAGGTCCGAGACCGCGCCGCCGACCGATTCCTGTGCCATCCCGACGGCCCGGCCGAAGGTGCGCACCGAGGACACAATGGTGCCCGAGAAATTCTTGCCGACGATTTCCCGCGCGGTTTCGCGGCGGGCGGGTAGTGCCGGGGCCGAATCGGAACGCCGGCCCGAATCGATCGCCGCGGTATGGCTCTCGGGAGTCATCGCCGAGATCCACATACCGCCGTGGCGGCCCGCAATGTTTCGAAGTTCATGCGTTCAATCTCTCCGGTCCGGCATCGATGCCAACGGAGAGGAAGGTAATGGTTACGGGAGGTGACAAACAAATTCGCGGCGGTGTGACAGTAACCACCGGAAAGAGGAACCGAACATCGTCAACGCGCCATTGTGTGAGCCATCACTCGCTAGTGGAAAATAAATGAGAACAAGTTCTACAAGAAATCCGGGCACCGCCGATGCCGGAATTCCGGCACCCGGCCACCCCCGGCGAAAACAGCCCGGCTCACCGATCCAAATCGACCCGGACCGAAAGCAGATCCGTTCCCATCAGGCGCACGACGGCACTGTTGCCGCGCGGTAGCGAAGCCAGCCGCCGCACCGCGTCGTCCTCGGGTACCGGATGCGCAGTGCCGGAATGCCATTCACCGTGCAGCCGCACCCGGACCCGGTTGTCCGCCCGGATATTGCGGATATAGTCGCTGCGATCGCCGAACTCGGAGACGAACCAGAATTCGTCACCGCTGCGGCGGCCGCCGATCGGGACCACCCGCGGCCGCCCGCTCACCCGGCCCGTCGTCTCCAGCAACTGCTGCGTGGGCAGCCGGCGGCCCAGCGGATTGGCCACTCGGCGCTGGAACGTGGTGACGATGCGATGTTTGATACTTCGCAAATCGGTCATGTGGCGACGGTAACACCGCGGGCCCGGTCGCACCCGGCGCGCCGGACCGCGCGAGCATTCGCCCGATCATTCGACCGATCCACTCCCCATAGGCGACAATTCCCCCGTGCGAACTCAGTTCACCAACGAGCTCGTCGCGTTGACCGCGGATCTGACGCAGATGTGCCGCATCACCCACGAGGCGGCCGACCGAATGACCGATGCCCTCGTCGGGGCCGACCTCACCGCGACCTACGAGGTCTTCGCCCTCGACGAACGACTACAAACGATGTACGGCGCGTGCGAGGCCCGCACGGTGGTACTGCTGGCACTACAGGCCCCCGTGGCGCGCGACCTGCGCCACGTGGTCACCGCCATCCAGATCGCCGGTGAACTGTCCCGTATCGGTCACCTGTTCAGCCTGGTTGCCGATCAGGTGTACCGCAGCCACCCCGAACCGATCGCCGCGCCGGCGACCCTCGACCTGCTCGGCGGGATGTCCGGACTCGCGGCGGCGGCCACGGGTCGCGCCGAACGCGCCGTCACCACCGGCCGGTACTCCGGCGACGACGACGGCGGCCCGGCCGCGATGCACGCCCTGAATCAGAAACTCCGGGCCGCGCTGGCCACCACCGACGATACGACCGAGAACGCCATAGCTCTGGCCCTGATCGGGTACCAGCTCACCTGCACCCTGGAACACACCGATCGTATAGAGCGGTTGATTCATTTCCTGGATACCGGCATACCCCCGACCGCACAGATCGCGCCCGAAGACGAGGCCGCCGGCTGACTCCTGGACCCCACCCCGGCGGTCTCCCAAACACGGGAATTCCCTATGCTTTTCACGAACCGTCGACCGGCGGAAGCCATACGCCGGTGAATTGTTCACCCCCGCATCCACAACTGCACACAGCCAACGGCCGGGCACTCGCCGGCCGGAATACGTCACGACGAGGCATCGGCGTACGGCGACCGCGGGTTTCCCCCTCATCGAACCCCGCGGTGCCCGCGGCAACCGGTCCGGACAACCGGGTCGCGGTCGGCGCCGGCCCCGAAGGCCTCGTTCGTGGCAGGCCCGCCCCCGAGTCGGCGCCGGCACGGCGACTCGGGGGCGGTGCCGTGTGGGTGGTATGCCGAATCTCACACCGGACAGTAGCTTCGGGTTAGCTGGCCGGCCGGTAGCTTGACGCTCGGCATATCCCGGAACTGGCAAGGAAATTCGTTGAACTCGCTGCTCTCCGCTCTCCCCGCACCGGTACGCAAGTTCGCGGCCGTCGCGGTCCCGATTCTGATCGTGGTGGTCCTGGCCGCCGGCTATTTCCTCGAAGGCCGTGACAGCGCGACCGCTACGGACGCCGGCCCCGCGAATACCGCGGCGGCAGGCGAGGTGCGATCGGCACTGGACCGGCTGCCCGTGAAGGCCGAGGCCGCGATGGCCGGCTACAGCCGGGAGAAGTTCCCGCACTGGGACAACAACGAGGCCGAGCACGGTTTCGGCCCGGAGTTCACGCAGTACCTCAAATGCACCACACGCGAGGTGATGATGCTGCGCGACGCGACCGGCGAGGTGAGCCTCGACCCGAAGACCTGCGATCTGAAGATCGGCAAGGGCGGCGGCTGGCAGGACGCCTACGGCGTCCTCGACGCCAAGACCGGAAAACTCAAGCCGTACAAGTTCATCACCGATCCGGCCGGTGTCGACGCCGAACATATCGTACCGCTCGCGGAAGCCTGGCGCTCGGGCGCCAAGGATCTGGACACCGATACCCGCCGCCGGATCGCCAACGACGCTCAGAATCTCATCGCCTCCGACCCGTCGGCCAACCGGTCCAAGGGCGACCAGGACCCGGCGGACTACCTGCCGCCGGGGACTTTCCGCTGCGGATATATCTCCCACTACGTCCAGGTCAAGCTAAAGTACGGGCTGAGCGTCGATCAGGACGAGCAGACCGCATTGCGCACCGCGGTGGACGACTGCGTAAAACGAGGTGAGTTCAAATAGCCGAAGTCATCGAGTTGCCGGCGAAAACATCCGTGATGACCCGGGAGGCCGGGACGATCTCCGGTGCCCTGGACATCACCCTCGATCCGGACGGCCACGGTCTGGTCCGCTACCGGGAAACCGAGCAGTGGTACACGATCGGCAATCTCGATGACACCCCACCGCGCACGTGGAAAACCTGCACCGAACTCGCGGACGCTATCGCGAAGGTGCGTGGAACCCGTGACGCCGCGGGAAATACCGTCGCTTTCGAGTGCTGAGGCCGCGGCGGCCGAGGTCATTCACCCCCGCCTCCGCCGCCGCCCCCACCGCCGCAGCCTCCGCCTCCGCCACAGCCCCCACTCCCGCTGCAACCGCCGCCGCCACCGCCGCCACCGATGGACCAGGAGGCCGCGCCTCCGGCCGCCGACCGCGATCTCGCGCGCAGCGGGGCACGATTGCGCCGGTACCCCCGCACAGCCGCCACCACCGCCAATATCACGGACAGACCGAGAAGTCCTGCGCCCACGGCGGATCCGACGGTCACCAGCAGAATGAGGCCCAGCAAGGCGGTGGCCACCACCAGCGATACGAGCACGGTACCTCCCGAAGATCCACGGCCACTGGGGCGATCAACACACGGCACCGCTCGCCGGTGGCCGGAAACTTCAGGCTATCGGTGTGCGCTCGACTCCGCACACGTGAATACCGCACGAAACCGGCGAACTCCGTCGCACCGAAGCGTGTTGCCCACGGCGCCGCGGGCAACATCGTCTCCTGCGAGTCCCGAGACCTGCTCACCTCAGCACGCCGGCACCTTCTGCTCCCAGTCGATGCGGTAGCGCTGTTCGGTGCCGACCAGCTTCTCGGCGTTCATCATCCGCGCCATCACCGGCATGATCAGTTGCATCATCTTGCGGGCCACCGGGCCGGGAGTCTTGCTGTGGTTGATCTTCGCGGCGCGGGCCGCGACACCCTCCACCCGGGAGCGCCGTAACCGCTCGTAGGAGGCGAACGCCGTTTCCGGATCGGGGCCGTCACGCAGACAGCGGGCCAGTTCGACCGCGCTCTCGATCGCCAGCGAGGCACCCTGGCCGGAACTGTTGGAGGGCGCGTGCACCGCGTCGCCGACCAGCACCATGCGCTGTCCGTACCAGTGCGGCACCGGCGGCATGATGTGCAGGGCACCGGTGACTTCCAGTTGTTCCGGGGTGGTCGCCCGTGCGAGCGGGCCGCCCGGCTCGTCCTCGCCGTAGGTGTCGCGCAGGATCTCCAGCCAGCGCTGCGCCGGGATATCGCGGGCCTCGGACAGCGAAAGATATTCCGTACTGGGCAGATTCGCACCCCAGCCGATCCGGCCGTCACCCAGTGGCCAATACAGGTAGTAGGCGCGTCTCCCGTAGGCGAAGACGATGGTCTCGGCAGGGGTGTCGATATCGCATTCCACGGTGGCGCCGAACCCGAGCATCCCGGTGAAGTCCGGTCCCGGGGCGGCGGGGTCGATCAGCCGGCGCACGGTGGAGCGGATCCCGTCGGCGCCGACGAGCACATCGGCGGTGGCGGTGCTGCCGTCGGCGAATCGCGCGGTCACGCCTTCTGCGCCGGACTCGGCCGCCACCAGCCGTTTACCGTATTCGATCGGCACACCGGCCGCCACGGCCCGCTCGTGCAGCACCCGGTGCAGTTCACCCCGGTCGACCAGTTGCAAGGGCGGCTGGTCCGGGAGGCTGGGCGCGGGCAGTAGTTTGCCGCCGACGGACAGGCACATCCGCGGGACCGATGCGGCGATATCGCGGACGGCATCGCCGGCCCCGATCACATCCAGGGCGGCCACACCGTTCGGCGCCAGGGCCAAACCGCTGCCGATCGTGAACGCCGGCCCCGGGTAGGCCTCGTAGACGCGGGCCTCGATACCCGCCTTGTGCAGTGCGGTGGCCGCCACGGGCCCCGCGATTCCGCCGCCGATCACCAGCGCGCTTGTTGTTCCGGACACAGGAGTGCTCCTTGTTGTCGGCGCCGCCTCCGGCGGCGCGGGGTTCGGGGCCCCCGGAAGTCTCGTTCTTCACTCCTCCGCTCCTCCGCTTCGCTCCCCCGCTCTGTCGCTCCAGAACGAGACGGGCCCCGAACCATGGAGGTCGGCCGTGCGTATGCCGGGAACGGGGGTGCAAAGGGATCGGTGCTGTGGAGATGACGGGGGTATCCGTAATCGCCCCGTAGCTACGCCGCTCCAGAACGGAGACGGCCCCGAATTCTTGGTTTGCCGGACCGTCCTGCGTCTCGCAAACCCGGTTATCCTGTGTTCTGCCAAACTCGCGGCCGGGTGTGCGCCTGCGCGGGCACGGTCCGAGACGGTGACCCGGTCTCGATGGTGGTGTTGGCGCACCACCATCGAGGCCGGTGTAATTCACTGATCGTCCGAGCTACCAGCTCCCTTCACGTATGCACGGGCCCGCGCGCTGTCCACGCCGGTGCCGGTATGCCATGCCTGCCATTCCGCCAGGCCGGGGAAGGTTCCGTCGAGTAGTTCGGTGCGCAGCGCGCGTGTCCATTCCGCCTCCGCCTCCAGCACCGCGAGGCCGTACTCGGATTCGATGAGGAACAACCGCGGCAGGCTCGCCGAGAGCGCGGCGAGATCCTTTTTCACCTGTCCGATCTGCTCATGCAGTACCGCGAGGCGCCGGCCCAGCAGTTCCGCGACCTCATCAGGCGGCAGTACCGCCAGGATCGACAGCCCGGCGAGGTAGCGGCCGCGTTCGGGTTCGGGTTCGGCGATCAGTTCCCGGGTCCAGTCCACCAGTTCGGCACGGCCGGCTTCGGTGATCCGATAGATCACCCGTTCGGGCCGGGCGCCGTCGCGTTCGCTGCCCACCACTGCTAGGAACCCGGCCTTGGCCAGGTTCTGCACCACCGTGTACAGCGAACCCCACTTGATGTCCATGTCGTGGTCTTTGCCGTACTCACGCAACCGTGCCGCGATCTGATACCGGTGCATGGCCTCGTCCTGCATCACCGCGAGCACGGCCAGCGCCAGCAGATTGCCCACCTTGCGCTTCTTCGCCATCGACCCTCCTTACTCGCCTACGAATATACGTGCACGAGTATTAGGGGACAAGCGGCATCAGACGCGCGGTGGCACAGTCGGCACTCCGGAGCCGATCCACCTCGTCAAGAATTCAGCGTCTCGAGCAGACTGGGTGGAGCAGCCAAGCGCCACGAGTCGAGGACGATCGCTTGCAACTCGTCCTGATCGTCGAGGGCGGCCAGCCGCACCCGGACCCAGGGGTTGCCGGCCTCGTGGCCTGCGATCCAGAACTTGGCGGGTTCGGCGATCACCAGCTCGTCGCGGTCGACTATCGGGCAGCGCACAGCCATCGAGGTCTCGTCTTCCGGCAGCGTCAGAAACAGCCGGCGCTCGACCCGGAAGATCGGCATCCCCCACGCGAACTGTTCCGTGGTCTCGGGCAGCGAAAGCGCAAACGTACGAACATCATCCCCGGTGGCCGTCATAGCCGGAATTCTGCCCCGGGACACCGACAACCGCTATTACGCCGAGGGAGAGCCGGCCGCGGCCACCGTGCCCGACAGCTCGACCCCCGCGTCACCGAGTTGCCGCAGGGCCGACTCCACCGTGGCCGGGGCGACGCCGGCAGTCAGGCCGAGCAGGACACGGGTCGCGAAACCGGCCGCGGCGGCGTCCAGCGCGGTGGCCCGGACGCAATGATCTGTGGCGATACCGACGATATCCACCGAGCCGACGCCCCGGGCACGCAACCATTCGGCGAGCGGGGTGCCGTCGGAGGCCGCGCCCTCGAAACCCGAATAGGCGGCCGAGTACTCACCTTTCGAAAACACTTCCTGTATGGGCGCGGTATCGAACTCCGGGTGGAACTCCGCGCCCGGCGTACCGACCCGGCAGTGCGGGGGCCAGCTGTCCACGAAATCCGGGGTCTCCGAGAAATGGGCTCCGGGATCGATGTGGAAATCGCGGGTGGCGACGATCGCGTCGTAGTCGGCAGCGCGCAGATAGTCGCTGATCAGCCCAGCGACCCGGGCGCCGCCGGCCACCGCCAGGGAACCGCCCTCACAGAAATCGTTCTGCACATCCACCACTATCAGCGCGCGTCTCATACCTTCAGTTTCCCCCGCACCGCCCGGTGGGGCCACCGGTGTCCGCCGGTCAGGACGCGAATGTGGTGGGTACCGCGGGATCGCCGTCGGAAAGTTTGAGCCCCTCCCACGGCAGGCTCACCAGGCCGCGCGCGACCAGGTCGCGAGAGTCTGCGAGCGCGGGGCCCACGAGTACATCGCCACCCCGGACCAGGGGCACCAGCAGATCCTTTGCCTCGAATCCGCCGGGATCGGGCGGCGCGGCGGCCGCCGGATACACGATCTCCTCGACGATCGTCCCGGTGGACCGCGCCAGCCGTACCGCGCGTTTCGCGCCGCCCCGCGATTCCTTGTGGCTGGACCGTTTCGCCACCGGCAGGCCGTCGACCTCGACCAGCTTGTACACCATGCCCGCGGTCGGCGCGCCCGACCCGGTCACCAGCTGGGTGCCGACCCCGTACGCATCGACCGGCTCGGCCCGCAGCGCCGCGATCGCGTATTCGTCGAGATCCCCGGACACCACGATCCGGGCGCCGGTGGCGCCCAGCTCGTCCAGTTGCCGCCGGACCTGCCGGGCCAGCACCCCCAGATCTCCGGAGTCGATCCGCACCGCGCCCAGCTCCGGCCCCGCCACCTGCACCGCGAGTTCGACGCCGCGGGTGATATCGAAGGTGTCGACCAGCAGCGTGGTGCCGGTGCCGTGCGCCGCGACCTGGCTGCGGAACGCCTCCACCTCGTGTTCACCGTCGGGGCCGCTGTGCACGAGCGTGAACGCGTGCGCGCTGGTCCCCGCGCCCGGCACGCCGTACCGGCGCACGGCCTCCAGGTTGGAGGTCGCGTGGAAACCGGCCAGGTAGGCCGCCCGCGCACTGGCGGGGGCGGCACGTTCATGAGTGCGCCGCGACCCCATTTCGATCATGCGGCGCCCGGCCGCGGCGCTCACCATCCGCGCCGCCGCCGACGCGATCGCGCTGTCGTGGTTGAACACCGACAGCGCCAGCGTCTCCAGCACCACGCATTCGGCGAAACTGCCGGTCACCGACAGAATCGGCGAGCCCGGGAAATACAGTTCGCCTTCCGGGTAACCGTCGATATCGCCGGTGAAGCGGTAATCGCGTAGCCAGTCGATGGTCGCGGAGTCCAGGAATCCGGCGGCGACCGCCAGTTCCTCATCACCGAACCGGAAGCGGGCCAGCGCGTCGAGGAAGCGGCCGGTACCGGCGACCACGCCGTACCGGCGGCCGTGCGGCAGGCGGCGGGCGAAGACCTCGAAGGTGCAGCGTCGCGTCGCGGAACCATCGGCCAGCGCGGCCGCCAGCATGGTGAGCTCGTATTGGTCGGTCAGCAGGGCGGTGCTGCCGGCGGTATCGCGCGGGTCCACAGTCGATCACTGTAAACAGGGTGCGCACGCG
Source organism: Nocardia sp. CA-290969 (assembly GCF_050936135.1). Taxonomy (NCBI): domain Bacteria; kingdom Bacillati; phylum Actinomycetota; class Actinomycetes; order Mycobacteriales; family Nocardiaceae; genus Nocardia; species Nocardia sp. CA-290969. Next base: position 5,428,266 of record NZ_JBNJNJ010000001.1, read on the forward strand.
GGCCGCGAAACCACCCGCCACGCCCGGTCCGGCACGGGCGTCCGGAGCCACGTTCCGCGGGTTTCGCGCAGGTCGCGTACCGGGCCGGGGCCCTCGCATTGTTGCTGCTCCGGGTGTTGTGAATTACTCGGTGCGTCGTACCCTTGGTGGCATGGCCTTGTGCAATACAGCACCCCGCTCCCGGACGATCGAGGTCCGCGTAGGCGCCGCCGGCGCCACGTTGTCGGCGGCACAGGCGACCCCCGAGGCCGTGGAAGCCACCGAGATCCTGGAGGCCGAGGACCGCCCATGGGTGACCGTGGTGTGGGACGATCCGGTCAACCTGATGCACTACGTCGCCTATATCTTCCAGAAGCTGTTCGGCTACAGCAAAGCCAAGGCGACCGAGCTGATGCTCAAGGTGCACAACGAGGGCAAAGCGGTCGTATCGTCCGGTTCCCGGGACAAAATGGAACAGGATGTCCGCCGGCTGCACGCGGCCGGGCTGTGGGCGACCATGCAACGCGACGACTGATCGGACGGTTACCGTAGCGACGTGCGTAAATGGAGCCGGAAGAACTCATTGAGCGGTCTCAAGCTGCGGACGGAGATGGACGCGCGCGAAGCGAGCGTACTGCGCTCGCTGGTCGGAGCCGTATCCGGTCTGCTGGGTGAACGCGCCGCCTCGGCGCCCGAGGACGAGCTCGCCGCCCTGACCGGACTACGCAGCGGCAACACCCTCCCGCCGGACGATCCGCGCCTGGCCCGGCTGCTCCCCGATTTCCACCGCGCCGAACCGGGTTCCCCCGATGCCGACCGCGCCGACCTCAACAGTGCGCTGCGCGGGTTGCACGAACCGGAGATCATCGACGACAAACTGGCGGCCGCGGGCGTCGTCCTGCGGACTGTGCCGGAAGAGGGCGGCAAGATCGTACTCACTCCGGAAGAGGCCGACGCCTGGCTGGCCGCGCTCACCGATATCCGGCTCGCCCTCGGCGTCGTGCTGGAGATCGACGCCGACACCCCGGAGCAGTTCCCGCCCGACGACCCGCGCGCCCCGCATCTGGACGTCTACCACTGGCTCACCTGGATGCAGGACTCCCTACTGCAGGCGATGGCCCCGTGACCGGCGCACCCGGGCCGCGTAACGCGCTCACCGATATCACCGGCCTGCTGGTCGGCCACCATCATGTCCTCGATCCGGACGCCACCCGCGGTTCCGGCGCCGCCACCGGTTGCACGGTGGTCCGCGCGCCGGGCGGTGCGGTCGCGGCCGTGGATGTGCGCGGCGGCGGCCCCGGCACCCGGGAAACCGACCTGCTCGACCCCGCGAACACGGTCCGCCAGGTGCACGCGATCCTGCTCACCGGCGGCAGCGCCTACGGCCTGGCCGCGGCGGACGGGGTGATGCGCTGGCTGGAGGAACACGGCGAAGGCATCCCGATGGATCCGGCCGACCCGGCCCGGGTGGTGCCCATCGTGCCCGCCGCGGTGATCTTCGATCTGCCGGTCGGCGATTGGCGTACCCGGCCCACCGCCGAATTCGGCTACCACGCGGCCGAAGCCGCCGGACCCGATTTCCTGCGCGGTTCCGTCGGCGCGGGCGTGGGTGCCCAGGCCGGAGCACTCAAGGGCGGGATCGGCAGCGCCAGTATCCGCTTCACCGACGGGATCGCCGCCGGGATCACAGTCGGCGCACTGGTGGTCGCGAACCCGGTGGGATCGGTATTCGACCCGCGCACCGGGCTGCCATGGGGCGTGGGCACCGACGGTCCCGAACTCTCCGGCTTGCGCCCCGCCACCGCGGAACAGTTGACCGCGGCCAACGCGCTACCGGTGAAGGGCACCGTCCTCAACACCACGATCGGCGTGGTCGCCACCGACGCACCCCTGGACACCCTGGGCTGCCGCCGCCTCGCCACCACCGCACACGACGGGCTGGCGCGCGCGGTACGACCGGCACATTCCCCCCTCGACGGCGATACGTTCTTCGCGCTCGCGACCGGGACAGCGACCCTACCGGACCTCCCGGCCCTACCCCCGGCCTTCCCCGGCGACCTCCCACTGGTCGACGAACTGTGCACAGCGGCCGCGGTCTGCGTGGAACGCGCCGTCGTCGACGCGATCCGCTCCGCGGAATCGGTCGCCGGTATCCCCGCCTACAACGACCTGTTCGGCAACTGAACGCCGTGGATTCCACTCGGCCCGGGCCCGAGCCGCCGGAGGCGGCACCAATGACTCGGGAATAGGGGCATATCCTCGACGGTTGTCGGCTGTGATGGGTCGGCGACGGCCGAGACGTTGTGTGGAGAGGTTCGATTGTGCTCGTGATCAGGGCCGACCTGGTGGATGCGATGGTGGCGCACGCCCGTGCCGACCATCCCGACGAGGCCTGCGGCATCATCGCGGGGCCCGAAGGATCGGATCGTCCGGAGCGGTTCGTGGCGATGCTGAACGCCGAGCGTTCCCCCACGTTCTACCGGTTCGATTCCGGTGAGCAGTTGAAGGTGTGGCGCGCGATGGACGACGCCGACGAGGAGCCGGTGGTGATCTACCACTCGCATACCGCCACCGAGGCCTACCCGAGCCGCACCGATATCTCCTACGCCTCCGAGCCCGGCGCGCATTACGTGCTGATCTCCACCCGCGATCCGGAACAGCACGAGCTGCGCAGCTACCGGATCATCGAGGGCGAGGTCACCGAGGAGCCGGTGCAGATCGTCCCCGCCTACCAAACCGCCTGACCCCCACAACTTCCGAGAAGAAAGCACAGCGAGGAGCACCCATGCCGGTCACCGTGTCCATCCCGACCATCATGCGCACCCACACCGGAGGCGAGAAGCGTGTCGAGGCCAAGGGGTCCACGCTCGCCGCGGTGATCGAGGATCTGGAGAACAACCATCCCGGCCTGGCCGAGCGGCTGCTGAGCGACGGCAAACTGAACCGCTACGTCAACATCTATGTCGACGACGAGGATGTGCGATTCTCCGGCGGCCTCGACACCACCGTCGGCGAAGGCGCGACGGTGACGATCCTGCCGGCCGTCGCGGGCGGGGCCTGAGAGTCCAGTGGCGCGCTACGAATCCCTGATCGCGACCCTCGGCGATACGCCGCTGGTCGGGCTGCGCAACCTTTCCCCGCAATGGGAGGGTGAGCTGCCGGTGCGGCTGTGGGCCAAGCTCGAGGACCGCAACCCCACCGGGTCCATCAAGGACCGCCCGGCGTTGCGCATGATCGAACAGGCCGAGGCCGAGGGCCGGCTCACCCCGGGTTGCACGATCCTCGAGCCCACCAGCGGCAATACCGGGATTTCGCTGGCCATGGCGGCGAAACTCAAGGGCTACCGCCTGGTGTGCGTGATGCCCGAGAACACCTCGGTGGAGCGCCGCCAGCTGCTCACCATGTTCGGTGCCGAGATCATCGATTCGCCCGCCGCCGGCGGTTCGAACCAGGCGGTGGCCAAGGCCAAGGAGATCGCCGCGGCGAACCCGGACTGGGTGATGCTCTATCAGTACGGCAACCCGGCCAACGCGCTCGCGCACTACGAGACGACGGGACCGGAGATCCTCGCGGATCTCCCCGAGATCACCCATTTCGTGGCCGGCCTAGGTACCACCGGCACGCTGATGGGTACCGGCCGGTTCCTGCGGGAAAAGGTCCCGGGCATCGAAATCGTCGCCGCCGAACCCCGCTACGGCGAGCTGGTCTACGGCCTGCGCAACATCGACGAGGGCTTCATCCCCGAGCTGTACGACGAATCGGTTCTCACCAGCCGGTTCTCCGTCGGCCCCTACGACGCGGTCCGCCGCACGCGTGAACTCGTGCTGGAAGAAGGCATCTTCGCCGGAATCTCCACCGGCGCGATCCTGCACGCGGCGCTGGGCGTCGCCCGCAAGGTCGTCGCGGCCGGTAAACGAGCAGATATCGCCTTCGTTGTCGCCGACGGCGGCTGGAAATACCTGTCCACCGGCGCCTACGACGGCACCCTCGAAGAGGCCGAGGAACGCCTCGAAGGCCAACTCTGGGCTTGAGTTTTTGGCGCCGACTCCGTCGGCGCGGGTTTTGGCCCCTGTGTTTTTGGTGCCGCCTCCGGCGGCACGGGTTTTGGCCCCCCTTGGTCCCTGCTGTCAGCACTCGACACTCGCGGCTGCGCCGCATCGCATCGAGCACTGACAGCAGGGACGGGCCAAAACCTCCAAGGGCCTCGTAAGACTCGGCACCGCCGCGGTTGCGTTGAGTTCCGGGGTTATGTGGACCGCTGGGGGCCTTGTAAGACTCGGCATCGCCGCGGTTGCGTCCGATTTCCGGTTATGTGAACCTCCGAGGGCCTCGCAGACTCGGTGCCGCCGCTGGGCGCGTTCGGTTCCGGAGTCATGTGGGCCTGCGACGGCCTCGCTGGGCTCGGCGTCACCGGGGTTGCGTTCGATTTCGGGTGTTTATGTGAACCTCCGAATGCCTCGCTTGACGCGGCGACGCCGTGGTTGCTTTCGAGTCGGGTGGGGTGATCTCGGAGGCACGCAGAGCTCGCGGCCGGTGGGCATCGCCGGTTGGGGATCGCGGGACTGCGCGCGGGGGCGGCATCCTCCGTGTGGCGAGACCTCGGGTGGTATACGCGACCCAGCGGGGCAGGATCGGCGACCCAGTACCCTCGGTATCAGGCGCGTGGAGACCTGGTCGCGCCGAGGAGGAGATCGTCATGACCGGTGGCGCACCCCTGGGCGCTTCGTTCGACCCCGATCGTATTTCCGCACCCCGGCCGGGGCCCGGTGGCGGGCCCACCTCCGGCGCTCCGGGCCGCCGGCCTCGTTTCACCGCCGGGCGGGCCTGGGGACGGGCCGCTGTGGTCATGGCCGCGTTCGTCGTACTGCTGTATCTGATCGAATCGGTGGATTCGATCATCGACTACTGCATCGACTGCACCGCGGGGATCGAACCCCGCGTCGTAGACGGCCTCGACGGCATCGTGTTCGCGCCGCTGCTGCACGGCAGCTGGGATCATCTGATCGGCAACACTCTGCCGGTGCTCATCCTGGGTTTCCTGACACTGGCCACCGGTATCGGCCGCGGCCTGGCCGCCACCGCGGTCATCTGGATCGTCGCCGGGCTGGGTACTTGGCTCACCGGCGGGACGAACACCGTCCACATCGGCGCGTCCTCGCTGGTCTTCGGCTGGCTCACCTATCTCATCTGCCGCGGCTGGTTCGCCCGCCGGATCGGCCAGATCGTGCTCGGCGTGGTGGTCCTCGCCTTCTACGGCTCCCTGCTGTGGGGTGTTCTCCCAGGTCAAGACGGAATCTCCTGGCAGGGCCACCTTTTCGGCGCGATGGGTGGACTGTTGGCCGGCTGGGTACTCTCCAGTGATGAACGTCGACACCGCCGGCAACTGCGCACCGGGGCGCCTCTCCCGCCCCGGTGACCGTGGATGCGGCCAGTATTTTCGGGGGATGCGGTCTTGAATCGGGAAACATCGTGGCAGCATGGGAGCATGCGCCTCACGGTCCTCGGGTGCTCGGGCAGTGTGTCCGGCCCGGATTCCCCAGCGTCGGGTTATCTGCTCACCGGCCCGGATATGTCGCCGGTGGTCATCGATTTCGGTCCGGGGATCCTCGGCGCGCTGCAGCGATACGCCGATCCGGGCGAGGTCGACATCTTCCTCACCCATCTGCACGCCGATCATTGCCTCGATCTGCCCGGCCTGCTGGTCTGGCGGCGCTACCATCCGAGCCCGCCCACCGGGCAGGCCGTCGTCCGCGGTCCCTCGGACGCGCCGGTGCGGATCGGTAACGCCTCGGCCGAGGTCGGCGGCGAATGCGACGACTGGTCCGATGTGATCGATTTCCGCCGGTGGGCCGAGGGCGAGACGGTGGAGTTCGGTCCGGGCCACACCGTCACGGCGCGCCGGATGTTCCACCCGCCGGAGTCCTACGGGCTGCGGATCGTCACCGCCGCCGGGCGCACCTTCGTCTACACCGGCGACACCGCGGTCTGCCCGGCCGTGCAGGAACTGGCCGAAGGCGCCGACGTTCTCCTGGCCGAGGCATCCTGGACCCACGATCCCGCGAATCGGCCCGAGGGCATACACCTTTCGGGTACCGAGGCCGGCCGGATCGCGGCGACGGCTGGTGTCAAGGAACTGCTGCTCACCCATATTCCGCCGTGGACCTCCCGCGAGGATGTCATCGCCGAGGCCAAGGCCGAATTCACCGGGCCGGTGCACGCCGTGACACCCGGCGAGGTCTTCGACCTGTAGACCCAGAGATCCCGGCACGCGGCTTCCCCACTACGCTGAGCCCGTGTCGAGACGAGCCGATGGCAGGGCGGACGACGAACTCCGCGAGGTACGGATCACCCGAGGCTTCACCACGCATCCGGCCGGTTCGGTGCTGGTCGAGTTCGGGCAGACGCGGGTGATGTGCACGGCCAGCGTCACCGAGGGCGTTCCGCCCTGGCGGCGCGATTCCGGGTTGGGCTGGCTCACCGCCGAATACGCGATGCTGCCGGCCGCCACCCACACCCGCAGCAGCCGGGAATCGGTCAAGGGCAAGGTCGGCGGACGCACCCAGGAGATCAGCCGGTTGGTCGGCCGGTCCCTGCGCGCCTGTATCGACCTGGCCGCGATCGGCGAGAACACCATCGCCGTCGACTGCGATGTGCTGCAGGCCGACGGCGGCACCCGCACCGCGGCCATCACCGGCGCCTACGTCGCGCTGGCCGATGCCGTCACCTATCTCGGGGCTGCGGGCGGCCTGGCCGATCCGCAGCCGATTTCCTGCGCGATCGCCGCGGTGAGCGTCGGCGTGGTGGACGGCCGGGTCCGGCTGGACCTGCCGTACGAGGAGGATTCGCGCGCCGAGGTCGATATGAACGTGGTCGCCACCGACACCGGCACCTTGGTCGAGATCCAGGGCACCGGTGAGGGCGCGACCTTCCCGCGATCCACCCTGGACAAACTGCTCGACTCCGCGCTGGCGGGCTGCGAGCAACTGTTCGCCGTGCAGAAGGAAGCGCTCGCGCTGCCCTACCCCGGCGTGCTGCCGGAAACCCCCGAACCGGCGAAGAGGAAGTAATGGCCCGTCGCGTCCTGCTCGCCAGCCGCAACACCAAGAAACTGAACGAACTGCGCCGGATCCTGGACGAAGCGGGCGTGGCCGGCCTCGAAATCGTCGGCCTCGACGATGTGCCCGAGTATCCGGAAGAGCCGGAGACGGCGGCGACGTTCGAGGAGAACGCGCTGGCCAAGGCGCGTGACGGCGCCAAGGCCACCCGGCTGCCGTGTATCGCCGACGATTCCGGGATCGCCGTGGACGCGCTCAACGGTATGCCCGGGGTGCTGTCGGCCCGCTGGGCCGGGCAGCACGGCGACGATGCCGCGAACAACGCACTGCTGCTGGCCCAGCTCACCGATGTCCCGGACGAGCGCCGCGGTGCCCGGTTCGTCTCGGCCTGTGCGCTGGTGGTCCCGGCCGGTGCGGAGATCGTGGTCCGCGGCGAATGGCCGGGCACGATCGCCCGGGCCCCGCAGGGTGACGGCGGTTTCGGCTACGACCCGCTGTTCCATCCCGACGGCGGTGAACTGAGCGCGGCCCAGCTCACCCCGGCGCAGAAGGACGCGGCCTCGCATCGCGGCCGGGCGCTCGCCCAACTGCTCCCAGCGCTCACCGCATTGGCCGACTGAGTCCTACGGGGGTCGGCTCAGAGCCCGAAATCGCGTTTGACCTGCTGGGTGTTGCGGTGCTCGACGAAGAACGAGAGCAGCGGGATCGTGCCCGCCAGCAGGGTGCCGATAGTGCGTTTGATCGGCCAGCGCACCTTCACCGCGAGGTCGGCGGTGAGGATCAGGTAGATGAAGTACGCCCAGCCGTGCACCATGGCGATCCATCGCGGAGTGTCGACACCGAAGCCGTACTGCGCGATCATTTCGGCGGTGAGCAGCAGCAGCCACAGACCGGTGATCCAGGCGAGCGCGCGGTAGCGCAGCAGCGCGCCCGCGATCTTGCGGTTCCCGGCGGGCCGGGTGGCCGGCGCGGCGGCAACGGTGGTTTTCTCGCTGGCGGTCAACCGGCGCTCCTCTCAGAATCGCGGGCGTCGGTGCCCGCCTGGTCGCCGGCGTTCAACCTGGCGAGATAGCTGTTGTATTCGGCGAGCACCGGATCGGTGTCGCGGGCAGCGCGCGGGCGCTCGGGCAGGAACCCGGCGGGAATCTCGCGGGGTTCCCGCGCCGCGATGCGGCGGCGGCCACCCCCACCGCCCGCCGGACGCCGATCGGCCGCAGCTGGGGCCGCCGCGTCTGTTACGCCGGTGCCCGCAGCCGCCACACCTGACCGCGACGGGCCGGAGCCGGCGGATTCACCGGCGACCGGCGGGTCGCCGTCCTCCGTGGCCTCCTGTTCCAGCCGCACGAAGCGGAAGTAGGCGAACAGCGCGAAGGCGCCGAACAACGGCCACTGCATCGCATAGCCGAGGTTCTGCGCCGTTCCGCTGGCCGAGGAGAATCGCTCCCACTGCCACCAGCCCAATGCCACTGCGGCCACCGCGAGCACAACCGCCAGCACGATCAGGGCCGGGCGGTGCACAGTGCGGCGGGGTGTTGCGGACACGGCTACCACGGTACCCGTCTACTACACCGGCCGTAGTGTGAGGTGCGCGGTGCGGCAGCCGTCGTCGCCGCCGGTCAAAGCTTGTAGGCGACCCCGGTCATCCGCTCCGATTCTTCCCACAGGCGACGCCACAGCTCGGTGTTCTTCGACAGCCGGGTCGACGGGGATGCCTGCACCGGCCCCTGGGACTGGAACAGCCGCGTCGGCCCCCAGTAGGTCTGCGGATCGGCATCCGGCATCGTCGCCGCGAACAGCGTGGAATGCGCCGCCTTCGCCGGCGCGTGGCCGACCAGCCGGATCACCGGTTTACTGATGAGGTCGAGCGGGGTTTCGGTGCGGGTGAACAGTTCGGTCGCCGACACACCCGGATGGACCCCGTAGGACCGCTTCGGTGATCCGGCCGCGGCCAGCCGGCGCTGCAATTCGCGGGCGAACATCAGATTCGACAGTTTGGCCTGGGCGTAGGCGAGGTTGCGCTGATAGCGCCGGTTCTCGTAGTTCAGGTCGTCGATCCACAATTTCGGAGTCTGTTTGTGGGCGATGCTGGCCAGGGTCACCACCCGGTCCCGGATCCGGTCCAGCAACAGCCCGGTCAGGGCGAAATGTCCGAGGTGGTTCACCCCGAACTGGGTTTCGAAACCGTCGACGGTACGCGAGAACGGCACGTTCATCAGTCCCGCGTTGTTGATGAGAACATCGAAAGCGCCTGTCGCTTCCGCGAATTCGCGCACCGAGGAGAGGTCGGCCAGGTCGAGCCGCCGCACCTGGATATCGCCACCGATGGAATCGGCGACCTCGCGGGCCTTCTCGGTGTTGCGGCAGGCCATCACCACGGTGGCCCCCTTACCGGCCAGGACCTTGGTGGTCTCGGCACCGAGGCCGCCGTTGGCCCCGGTGATTACGAATACGCGCCCGCGCTGGTCGGGCATCTGATCGGGTTTCCACGCCATGACCCGACCTTACTGCCGGGTAAGATCGCTGTGAAGGACCACACACCCGACTGGCGATACGCGACGGCCGGCCGAACGGTACGCGACTCCGCGCACGGGTGTCGGTGCGGCGCAGTAGGCTGCCCGAGTGCCCGAACTCCCACCCGTCTCGACCCTGCTGGCGACCGCAGTGACCGCGCTCGGCGGTAAGGAGCGCCCCGGTCAGATGACCATGGTGGCCGCGGTGGACAACGCTATCGAAACCAAACAACATCTCGCGGTCCAGGCCGGTACGGGCACCGGGAAATCGCTGGCTTATCTGGTGCCGAGCCTGCGCTACGCGGTGCGCACCGGGCGCACGGTGGTGGTCTCCACCGCCACGATCGCCCTGCAGCGGCAATTGGTGGACCGGGATCTACCCCGGCTGGCACAGGCCCTGGCGAAACCGCTCGGCCGCGCGCCGGAGTTCGCGATCCTCAAGGGACGCAACAACTATCTGTGCCTGAACAAGATCAACAGCGCGGTCCCGGACGAACCGGCCGAGGCGGAACTGTTCGACGCGTTCGCGGTCTCCCGGCTCGGCCGCGAGGTCAAACGCCTCAACGAATGGGCCTCCGATACCGAAACCGGCGATCGCGACGAACTCGCCCCCGGGGTCAGCGACCGCGCGTGGCGGCAGGTCAGTGTGTCGTCGCGGGAATGCCTGGGCAAATCCCGCTGCCCGTTCGGCCAGGACTGCTTCGCCGAACGGGCCCGCGCCGAATCCGCGCAGGCCGATGTGGTGGTCACCAACCACGCACTGCTGGCCATCGACGCCATCAGCGGTATCCAGGTGCTCCCCGAACACGATGTGGTGGTCGTGGACGAGGCGCACGAACTGGTCGACCGGGTCACCGGCGTCGCGACCGCCGAACTGTCGGCCACGGCCATCAGCGCCGCCGCCCGGCGCTGCGCGAAACTCATCGACGAGCAGGAGGTCGATCGGCTGGAGGCGGCGGCCGAGGCCTGGCATACCGCCCTCGACGAACTCGGGCCGGGCCGCTGGGAAGTACTGCCGGACGGGATCGGCCAGGTCCTCGCCCTCATCCGGGACGCCGCGTGGAACGCGCGCACCGCGCTGAACCCGCAGGGCTCCGCCGCACCCGGCTCGGACCCGGAGGCCGCGGCCGGCCGGAACATGGCCGTGGCCGCGGTCGAGGAGATCCACGACAGCGCCGTCCGCGCCCTCACCGCGTTCGACGAACCGGATCCGGCGGCCCGCCGCGATGTGGTGTGGTTATCGGCCGACGAGGTCCGCGGCGTCACCCGCCGCTCCCTGCATATGGCCCCACTGGCCGTCGGCGGATTGCTGCGCAGCCAGTTGTTCGGCACGGCCACCGTCATCCTGACCTCGGCAACTCTGCAGATCGGCGGTTCGTTCGACGGCCTGGCCCGCACTTGGGGGCTGCCACCGCAATCGGGCGGCAAGGTCGATCCGGCGATGGCCAACAGCGCGGAGGCCCCCGGCGATACCGGCACCATACGCTGGACCTCGCTGGACGTGGGGTCACCGTTCGACCACGCCAAATCCGGGATCCTCTACGTCGCCAAACATCTGCCCAGCCCGGGCCGCGACGGGCTACCCCCGGCGTATCTCGACGAGATCGAACGGCTGGTATCGGCCGCGGGCGGCCGGACGCTGGGGCTTTTCTCCTCCATGCGCGCCGCCAAATCGGCGACGGAAGCACTTCGCTCCCGGCTGAAAACACCGATCCTGTGCCAGGGCGAGGATTCCACCGGTGCACTCGTGCGCAAATTCGCCGACGACCCGGAAACGTCCTTGTTCGGCACCCTCTCCCTCTGGCAGGGCGTGGACGTCCCCGGCCCCTCGCTGAGCCTGGTGATCCTGGACCGTATTCCCTTCCCCCGCCCCGACGATCCTCTGCTGGCGGCCCGCCAGCGCGCCGTCGAATCCCGCGGCGGCAACGGCTTTCTCACCGTCGCCGCCAGCCACGCCGCCCTGCTCCTGGCCCAGGGAACCGGACGACTGCTGCGCAGCGTCGACGATCGCGGCGTGGTCGCCATCCTCGACCCCCGCCTGGCCACCGCCCGCTACGGCGGCTACCTGCGCGCCTCGCTCCCCCCGTACTGGGAAACCGCCGACCCCGAGGTCGTACTGAAAGCCCTGCGCCGCCTCGACTCCGCGGCAACGGTCTGAACTCCGGTCGCTTCCCCAGCTGGACACACCGGCACCAGTCCACGGCCATCCCGCACGCAACCACGGCGACGCCGAGTCCAGCGAGGCACTTGGGGCCTCACAACCCCGAAATCAAACGCAACCACGGCAGCGCCCAATCCAGCAAGGCACTTGGGGCCTCACAACCCCGAAATCAAACGCAACCACGGCAGCGCCCAATCCAGCAAGGCACTTGGGGCCTCACAACCCCGAAATCAAACGCAACCACGGCAGCGCCCAATCCAGCAAGGCACTTGGGGCCTCACAACCCCGAAATCAAACGCAACCACGGCGGCGCCGAGTTCAGCGAGGCATTTGGAGGGTTTGGCCCGTCCCTGCGTTCAGCCCCGCGAGACAATGCGGCGCAGCCGCGAGTATCGCGGGGCTGAACGCAGGGACCAAGGGGGGCCAAACCCCGCGCCGACGGAGTCGGCGCCAAAATTACAGCACGCCTTTGAAGATCAGCGTGATCACCGCGGCCACGACCGCGGCCGCTACCGAGATCAGGCCCCAGCTCAGGCCGCTGCGCGCCCAGGGCCGGCCGGAATCCACGGAGAGCCGCCCGGGCCCGGTGAAGGCGACTACCAGCGCGACCACCGCGAAGAGCAGACCCATCTCGTAACCACCGAGCAACCCCTTGCTGAAACCGGTCTCTACGATGACGATTCCGGTGCCCAGGACGATCGCCGCGGCCAGCGGGGTGAACGCGCCGAGGGCCAGCAGCAGCCCGCCCACGAATTCGCTGAGACCGGCAGCGGTGCCGAACAGGTCTCCGGGGTTGAAGCCCATCTTTTCGAACCCGGCATTGTTGGCGTCCAGACCTTCGCCGCCGAACCAGCCGAACAGTTTCTGGGCGCCGTGGGCGGCGAACAGCAGCCCGAACACCAGGCGCAGGATCAGCAGCCCGATATCGGTGGACAGGGTTTTCTCGCTGGTAGTGGTGTCGGTGGTGCGGTCGAGCGTCGAGCTGGTGGTCATCGGAACCCCTCGTTCATCCGGCAGGTAGTTAGCCTGGGAAACAACCGGACCGTGGTCCGAATCCCCTGAGCTAGGTTACCCTAACCTTGCCGCGCCGCAACCTATTCCGCGAGCAGGAAGAAATATCCGAGGAACACCACCGTCAGCACCCACATCACCGGATGCACTTCCCGGAACCGGCCCCGCGCCACCATCACCACCGGATAGAAGATCATCCCCATGGCCAGGCCGTTGGCGATCGAATAGGTCAGCGGCATCACGATGATCGTGATGAACGCCGGTACCGCGAACTCCAGCCGGCCCCAATCGATATCGCCCAGCGAACGCGCCATCAGCACGCCGACCACGATCAGCGCCGCCGCGGTCACCGCACCCGAACCCGCCACCACCGAAAAGACCGGGAAGAAGAACATCGCCACCGCGAACCAGGCGGCGGTCACCACCGCGGTGAGACCTGTACGGCCGCCCGCCGAAACACCGGCCGTCGACTCCACATAGGCCGTGGTGGTGGAGGTACCGATCACCGCACCCGCCATCGTCCCCACCGCGTCGGCGGACAGGGCGCTCGACGCCCGCGGCAGTTCGCCCTTGGCATTGAGCAGGCCCGCCTGATTCGCGACCCCGATCAAGGTGCCGGAGGCGTCGAAGAAATCGACGAACAGCATGGTCAGCACCACCACCGCCATCTGCGCGGTGAACGCGTCGGGCAGATGGATGATCGCCTGCCCGAAGGTCTGGTCCAGGCCCTGCGGAATCGCGGCCACCCCGTCCGGGATATCCACCAGCCCGGCGATCATCCCGACCACCGCCGTCGCGACGATGCCGTACAGCACCGCCCCGTGCCAGCCGCGCACCAGGAAGATCACGGTGAGCACGAGCCCGAACAAGGCCAGCACGGTGGTGCCCTCGGTGAAATCACCGAGCCCGACCAGGGTCGCCGGATCCGCCACCACGATCCCGGCGTTCTTCAGACCCAGAAACGCGACAAAGGTCCCGACCCCCGCAGCGACCGCCAGCTTCAGCTGCAGCGGGATCGCGTTCAGGATCTTCTCGCGGATCTTGGTGATCGCCAGAACGAAGAAAATCACCCCCGAAAGCAACGTGCCCGACAACGCCACCTGCCAGGGGATCCCCATCCCCAGCACCACCGAATAGGCGAAGAACGCGTTCAAACCCATACCGGGCGCCAGCGCGATCGGGTACCGGGCCCACAACCCCATCACCAGCGAACCCACCACCGCCGCCACCGCGGTCGCCGTGAACACCGCCTGGGTGGGAATACCCTGTGCCCCGAGATCACCCTGATCACCGAGGATGGAGGGATTGACCGCGAGGACGTAACACATCGCCAGGAACGTCACGGTTCCGGCCATCAGCTCACGTCGCACGGTCGAGCCGTGGACCCCGATCCCGAAGAACGTATCCACTCGTCCGTGGGTCCGGGTCAACAGTCCGGTGGCCATGGCACCTCCAGTCGGCTAGGCGTAACTCCGTCCCGGCGGTTGCCGACCACCCGGCGCGGTACGACGCAGGTCAGCGCCAGTGGAACGGTATCGGAAAGTTGTTACGAAGCTGTATATATGGCGCCGCCTCCGGCGGCGCGGGGTTCGGGGCCCCCGGATGTCTCGTTCTTCACTCCTCCGCTCCTCCGCTTCGCTCCCCCGCTCCGTCGCTCCAGAACGAGACGGGCCCCGAACCACGTATGCCGACCATGTGGGGGTGTGATTTCGGAGGTATTCCCCCGCGTCGAGCTCGGGGCGCGATCAAACCCTGGGTTTCGAGGTCGACCGCCCGCGAAGGGCAGGCTGTAGTTCGGGAGACGCACTCGTGCCCCGAGGTTCGAGTTCTCCGCCGTGCGAGCGGAAGTAGACCGTCCGTAGAAAAGGGGTGGGCTGTGGCTTTGGAGACGCTTCTCGTCTCGGGGGCGGGGCCGTATCAACCCTGGTCTTCACTCCTACGCTTCTCCGCTCGGTCGCTCCAGACCCGGGGCGGGCCCGCCCATGGAATGCCGTCTGTTGTGGATACGGAGGCCGGTGCTTTCGCCGCGGAGGTGCGCAGGCCCTCGGCCAAGACGTGCTGCTCATCCTCGCCGATCGATGGCGGTGGAGCAGGCGCCCGCCGAGCCGTCAGACATTCTCGACAAGCAGCTTCCGGGACCCCGGCGTCGGGCGGCAACGCGCCGCGGCGTCCGGAGGCGACGGTCACCGTCTTCGTGTTGGGCGGGCGTGTGGGTTCTCAGGCGTTGGTGACCCAGCCCAGCTCGGCGTTCGAGGCGAGGAGTTCGTGGGTGGGGAGGACCCGGACCGTGTAGCCGACCGCGCCGGGGAGCGGTACCGGTGTTTCGACGGTGAACAGTTCGACGGTCGATTCCGGAGCCTCCCGGCCCGCGGGCGACATCGCGACCGTGGTGATATCGGACAGTTCGTCGTCGGGCGATACCCGGCCCAGCACCGCCTGCACCACCACATCCCGGGGTTCCAAGCCGCCGAGGTCGACGCGGGCGGTGAGTGAGAGCGGCGCGCCGAGCACGGGGGTTTCGGGCAGACCGGTCGCGTCGACCCGGACCACCCGGACCCGGCTCCATGCCTGCGTCACGCGGTTGCGGTATTCCGCGAGTTCCCGCGCGCCGCGTAGATCGTCCGCGGCGACGCGCCGGTACGCGGCCGCCGCCGGCGCGTAGTACTGCTGGGCGTAGTCGCGCACCATCCGGTCCGCCTGCACCTTCGGCCCGAGCGTGCCGAGGGTGTGGCGCACCATCTCGAGCCAGCGCACCGGCAGACCATCCGCGTCGCGGTCGTAGAACCGGGGCGCGACGGTCTGTTCCATCAGCCGGTAGAGCGCGGTGGCCTCCAGGTCGTCGCGCCGCTCCTCGTCGGTGACGCCGTCGGCCGTCGGGATAGCCCAGCCGTTCTCGCCGTCGAACATCTCGTCCCACCAGCCGTCCCGGATGGAAAGGTTCAGGCCGCCGTTGAGTGCCGATTTCATGCCCGAGGTACCGCAGGCCTCCAGGGGTCGCAGTGGATTGTTCAGCCACACATCGCATCCCCAGTACAGGTAGCGGGCCATGGATATGTCGTAGTCGGGCAGGAAGACGATGCGATGCCGGACCGCCGGGTCGTCGGCGAAGCGCACCAACTCCTGGATGAGCGCTTTACCGCCTTCGTCCGCCGGATGGCTCTTACCCGCGACCACCAGCTGCACCGGATGTTCCGGGTGCAGCAGCAGCGCGCGCAGTCGTTGCGGATCGCGCAGCATCAGGGTCAGCCGTTTGTAGGTGGGTACCCGGCGGGCGAACCCCACCGTCAGTACCTGCGGATCGAAAACCGATTCCACCCAGGGCAATTCGGCCTCGGCCGCGCCGCGCTGCAACCACGACTCGCGGAGTCGGCGGCGCACCTCACCGACCAGGGTCGCGCGCAACGTATTACGCACGGCCCACAACCGCTCCGGCGGCAGCTCCCCGAGTTTCTCCCAGCCGTCCGCGG
Source organism: Nocardia sp. CA-290969 (assembly GCF_050936135.1). NCBI lineage: Bacteria > Bacillati > Actinomycetota > Actinomycetes > Mycobacteriales > Nocardiaceae > Nocardia > Nocardia sp. CA-290969. Next base: position 5,444,449 of record NZ_JBNJNJ010000001.1, read on the forward strand.
GCGCCAGCAGTTCACCCCATTCCCGTGCCGCCCACGTCGGGCCGTGCACACCGTTGGTCACCGAACCGATCGGCACCTCCGGGGTATCGAAACCCGGCCACAGCGGTGCGAACATATTCCGGCTCACCGCGCCGTGCAGCCGCGAGACACCGTTGGCCCGCTGCGCGAGACGCAATCCCATATGGGCCATATTGAACACGGCCGGATCCGCTTCCCGGCCCAGTCCGGCGATGCGATCCACACCGATTCCGGGCAGCAGCGGCGAATCCGATTCCCCCGACGACCCCCCGAAATAGCGGTGCACCAGCGAAACCGGGAACCGGTCGATACCGGCCGGCACCGGGGTGTGGGTGGTGAAAACGGTGCCGGCCCGGACCGCGGCGAGCGCGGTATCGAAATCGTGCCCCGCGGCGAGATATTCGCGAATCCGTTCCAGCCCGAGGAATCCCGCGTGGCCTTCGTTCATATGGAAGACCTCCGGGTCCGGGAGCCCGGCCGCCGCGGTGTAGGCCCGCACCGCGCGCACACCCCCGATACCGGCCAGGATCTCCTGTTCGATCCGGTGCTCCTGATCCCCGCCGTAGAGCCGGTCGGTGACGGCCCGCAGATCCGGATCGTTGCCGGCGATATCGGAATCCAGCAGCAGCAGCGGCACCCGCCCCACCTGCGCAATCCACACCCGTGCGGCCAGCACCCGCCGATCCGGCATCGCCACGTGCACCAGCACCGGCGACCCGTCGGCCGTCAACGGCCGCAGCGGCAGCTCCCGCGGGTCCAGCGCGGGATACCGTTCGGCCTGCCGGCCGTCGGCGGTCAGCGACTGCCGGAAATATCCGGCCCGGTAGAGCAACCCCACCGCGATCAACGGCAGACCGAGATCGGACGCCGCCTTCAGATGGTCTCCGGCGAGTATGCCGAGACCACCGGAATAGTTCGGCAGCACCTCGGTGACCCCGAACTCCATCGAAAAGTACGCGACCCCCCGCACCCCGAAATCGGCGCCCGGCCGGTCCAGGTAGGCCCGCAGGTCCGCGGCCACGGAATCCAGCAGCGTGCAGAATTCGGTATCGGCGGCCAGCTCGTCGAGCCGCCCGGGCGGCACCTCCCGCAGCATCCGCACCGGATCCTGCCCGGCCTCGGCCCACCGGAGCGGATCCAGCGCGGCGAATACATCCTGCGTGGGTCCGTGCCACGACCAGCGCAGATTGTTCGCCAATTCACCCAGCGCGGCCAAACGCTCCGGCAGATGGGCGCGGACGGTGAACCGACGCAGTGCCTTCATGAGCTGTTTATAGCGCCGCCGCCCGCCGCGCGGGGTTCCGGCCCCCTCGAGTCCGGCGCGGCATCGGAAACCCCGTGCTCGGCCGGGCCGGGAACACCCGTGGCCGAAATCTCGTACCGAACCACACGCCGCCGGAGGCTGCGCCAGGACACAGCAAATATCATCGCGTGGATGACCGGCCGCATCGCCATCGACGACACCGCCCCGTGTATCCCCGGAGGGTATCCGGCCAAGGCGGTGGTCGGGGAAGTGTTCCCGGTGCGGGCCGTGGTGTGGCGCGACGGGCACGGCGCCGTCGGCGCCACCCTGGCGATCCGGGCCCCCGGCTCGACACGGTCGCGCCGGGTGCCGATGACGCCCGATTACGAACCCGATGTGTTCAACGGGATCTTCACCCCCGGCACGCCCGGCCTGTGGCATTACCGGGTCGAGGGCTGGGCCGATTCCATCGCGACGTGGCGATCCACGGTGGAAGCGAAACTCGCCGTCGGGCAGAGCGCCGGCGATCTGGCCAACGATCTGGAGATCGGGGCGCGCCTGTTCGACCGGGCCGCGCAGGCAGTCGGGAAGAAGCAGTTCGAGCGTTTACGGGCGGTGGCGGCGGCCCTGCGGGCAACCGAACCGCTGCCCGCGCGGGTCGCTCCCGCGTTCACCGACGAGGTGGCCGAGATCCTGCGCGAGAACCCGCTGCGGGATCTGATCACGCGCGGCCCGCAGTTCTCGGTGCTGGTGGAACGCCCCCGCGCGCTCACCGGCGCCTGGTACGAGTTCTTTCCCCGCTCGACCGGGGGCCGCGACGCCGACGGCAACCCCGTGCACGGTACCTTCGCCAGCGCGACCGCCGAGCTGCCGCGGATCGCGGCGATGGGTTTCGATGTGGTCTATCTGCCGCCGGTCCATCCGATCGGCCGGGTGAACCGCAAGGGCCGCAACAACGCGCTCAGCGCCGGACCGGGCGATGTCGGGTCCCCCTGGGCGATCGGCTCCGCCGAGGGCGGGCACGACGCGTTCCATCCGCAGTTGGGTACGGAGGCCGATTTCTCGGCGTTCGTCACCGCCGCCGCCGGTCTCGGTCTCGAGGTCGCGCTGGATCTGGCGCTGCAATGCGCGCCCGACCACCCGTGGGTCACCGCGCATCCCGAATGGTTCACCACCCTGCCGGACGGCACGATCGCCTACGCCGAGAATCCGCCGAAGAAATATCAGGACATCTATCCGCTCGAATTCGACAACGACCCCGACGGCCTGTACGCCGAGGTGCTGCGGGTGGTGCGTTATTGGATCGGGTTGGGGGTGAAGATCTTCCGGGTCGACAATCCGCACACCAAGCCGGCCGATTTCTGGGAGTGGCTGATCGCCGCCGTCCGCCGGACCGACCCGGATGTGGTGCTGCTCTCGGAGGCATTCACCTATCCGGCCCGCCTGTACGGTTTGGCGCGGCGCGGTTTCAGCCAGTCCTACACGTATTTCACGTGGCGTACCCATAAGCACGAACTGACCGAATTCGGTCGCGAACTGGCCGCGAAGGCCGACGAGGCGCGCCCCAACCTGTTCGTCAACACCCCCGATATCCTGCACGAGAGCCTGCAGCACGGGGGTCCGGGGATGTTCGCGATCCGGGCGGTACTGGCCGCCACCCTCGGACCCAGCTGGGGCGTCTATTCCGGCTTCGAGCTCTACGAGCACCAGGCCGTCCGCCCGGGCAGCGAGGAATACCTGGATTCGGAGAAATACGAGCTGCGGCCGCGGCCGTTCGCCGAGGCCCGGGCCCGCGGGGAATCCCTGGAACCCTGGCTGACCCGGCTCAACGAGATCCGGCGTCGTCATCCGGCGCTGCGGCAACTGCGCTGCCTGCATTTCCACCACATCGACAACGACAACCTGCTGGCGTATTCGAAGATCGACCCGGCCACCGGGGACGCCGTCCTGATCGTGGTGAATCTGAATCCGTTCGCCGCCGAACAGGGCATGCTCTCGCTCGATCTGCCCGCCATCGGCCGCGAATGGCACGACCGTCCGGTGGTGCACGACGAGATCAGCGGCGAGGAATACCACTGGGCGCAGACCAACTACATCCGGCTCGACCCGGCGCACGCGGTCGCCCATGTGATCGCGTTACCCGCGGTGCCGCATCACGCCCGCGCGGGCCTGGCCTACCGGCGGTCACTGCGGTGAGGTCGCGGTGAACCGGCGCGATCTGCTGCTGCTGGCCGCGGGCAGCCACCCCGATCCGCACACGGTGCTCGGTGCCCACCCGGACCCCGACGGCACGCTGGTGCGGGTGCTGCGCCCGGAGGCCGAATCGGTGGCGGTCCTCGTGGGCGGTACGCGGCACCGGCTCGCACCCCTGGGGCACGGGGTTTTCGCCGATACCCTCCCCTATCCGGAGCTGCTGGATTACCGGATCGTCACCACCTATCCGCACCACCCCGCCACGGTGCTGGCCGACGGCTACCGCTATCTGCCGACGCTGGGCGAATTCGATCTGCACCTGATCGGTGAGGGCCGCCACCAGCGTTTGTGGGAGGTGCTCGGGGCGCATCCCCGCCGCTATCCGGGCTTGGACGGCGAAGTCACCGGGGTCTCGTTCGCGGTGTGGGCACCGAATGCCCGCGGTGTCACCGTTTTCGGCGATTTCGACCACTGGCAGGGTGGAACCTGGCCGATGCGCGCCCTCGGCAATTCGGGTGTCTGGGAGATCTTCGTGCCCGGTGCCGCCCCCGGCGACCGCTACAAATATCGCGTCTACGGCGCCGACGGCCGGGCCGCCGACCATGCCGACCCCCTCGCGTTCGCCACCGAACTCCCCCCGGCCACCGCGTCGATCGTCACCGCGAGCCGGCACGTGTGGACCGACCGCGCCTGGCTGGCCGGCCGGGCGCACACCGATCCGGCGCGCGCTCCCCTGAGTATTTTCGAACTGCACCTCGCCTCCTGGCGGCCCGGCCTGAACTACCGGGAACTCGCCGGCGAGCTCAGCGAATACGTCCGCCGCCTCGGTTTCACCCATGTGGAGCTCCTCCCCATCGCCGAGCATCCGTTCGGCGGCTCGTGGGGCTACCAGGTCACCTCCTATTACGCCCCCACCGCGCGCTTCGGCAGTCCGGACGACTTCCGGGCCTTCGTCGACCGGCTGCACGCCGACGGGATCGGCGTCATTCTCGACTGGGTGCCCGCGCATTTCCCGCGCGACGCCTGGGCGCTGGCCCGCTTCGACGGCACCCCGCTCTACGAGCACCCCGACCCGCGTCGCGGTGAGCAGCCCGAATGGGGCACCTACGTTTTCGACTACGGCCGGCCGGAGGTCCGCAACTTCCTGGTCGCCAACGCGCGCTACTGGATCGAGGAGTTCCATATCGACGGGCTGCGGGTCGATGCGGTCGCCGCCATGCTGTACCTCGATTACGCCCGCCCCGGCAGCGGCTGGGAGCCGAATATCCACGGCGGCCGGGAGAACCTGGAGGCGGTCGCCTTCCTCACCGAACTCAACGAGAGTCTGCACAGCTCGTATCCGGGGGTGCTGACCGTCGCCGAGGAATCCACCACCTGGCCCGGCGTCACGCGGGCCACCGAGGTCGGCGGCCTGGGTTTCACCATGAAATGGAATATGGGCTGGATGCACGACACGCTGAGCTACCTCGGCCGCGACCCGGTGCACCGCGCCTGGCACCACAACGAGATCACCTTCTCACTGATGTACGCGTGGAGCGAGAACTACGTGCTACCGCTGAGCCACGACGAGGTCGTACACGGCAAGGGAACGCTGTGGACCCGGATGCCCGGCGACGAGTTCGCCAAGGCCGGCGGTGTGCGTGCCCTGCTCGCCTATATGTGGGCCCACCCGGGCAAACAACTGCTGTTCATGGGTCAGGAATTCGGTCACTACCGGGAATGGTGGCACGACCACAGCCTCGACTGGCACGAGCTGGACAATCCCCTGCACCGGGGAATCCAACTGCTCGTGGCCGACCTGAACCGCGTCTACCGCGCACACCCGGCCCTGTGGAGCCAGGACACCACCCCGGGCGGCCATTCCTGGATCACCTGCGACGACCGCGAGTCGAACGTCCTGGCCTTCCTCCGCCACGCCGCCGACGGCAGCACCGTCGCCTGTCTCTGCAACTTCTCCGGCCGCGCCCACACCGGCTACCGGTTGGGCCTCCCGCTGGCGGGCGACTGGCTGGAAATCCTGAATACCGACGCGCTCGAATACGGCGGAACCGGCTCCGGAAACCTCGGCGTCGTGCGCGCCGACCCCACGCCGTGGCACGACCGCCGCGCCTCCGCCGAACTCACCGTGGGACCACTCAGCGTCATCTGGCTTGTTCCCCGGTACTGACGCATCTCGGCCCTCATCCGGAACCTGCCTCCACAGAGACTCCCCGGCCCGGATCCGAGCCGGCCGGAGCTTTAGCAGGAAAGCCGTCGGCAGGCTGTGGTCGGCCTCGTGGATGCACGAGGCCGACAGCCGCCACCGACAAGAACGCGTGGGCAGCGCGGCACCGGCCTGGCCCCGGCGAGAACTTGCAGGGTTTCGCACCGCCGCCCGTAGCCGCCTTCCCGTCACCGGCGACCACCCACTCGACGCCGAGCACGTCGGCGAAGACTGCACATAGGGCCGCATCGGCGGGTTCGCGGGTATTCGATAACCCTCGGTTCCGGCGGGCACCGGTGCGGGCAGTGGGCCGACCGTTGCACGAGGCCAATGGCAATGCGATACGCGATCGCCGACTCGGCCCGCGTTCCCAGCGGCTCACCCACTCCCCGAACGGCGCCGGCAGCCGGCAGCCGGGCGGTCAGTAGAGAGCGGTGGCGAGTTTGCGGCGCGCGGCGACCACGAACGGTTCGGCTTGGTCGAAGAGCTCGAACAGTTCCACCAACCGGGTACGCACCGTGGTGCGCTCGTCGCCGGAGGTCCGCTTGATCAGGGCGATCAGCCGGTCGAATGCCGCCTCGGGCCGCTGCTGGAACACTTCCACATCGGCGGCGTCCAGCGCGGCGGCCACATTGCCCGGATCCGCGTCGGCGGTGGCGATCGCGGTTTCCGGCAACTCCTGGGCCCGGCCGAGGAATTTCACCTGCCGCAGGGCGGCCTTGGCCTCGGTATTGCCGGGTTCCTGCGACAGGATCGATTCGTAGGCCGATTCCGCGCCCGCGAAGTCGCCCTGTTCGAGCAGGGCTTCGGCGGCGGCGAAACGAGGGTCGGCGGGCGGCTCGGCCGGTTCGCCGCCCGGATCGCCTTCGAGTTTTCCTTCCACCGCCTGCACGACGGCCGCGAGCCACTGCCGGACCTGGTCTTCGGGCTGGCCGCCCTGGAAATCGGCGAGCGGCTGACCCCCCGCGACGGCGATCACTGTGGGAATGCCCTGTACACCGAAGGCCTGCGCGATCCGCATATTGCTCTCGGCTTCCACAGCGGCCAGATCCCAGGTGCCGTTCGCCTCGCCGAGGAGCCGCTCCAGCAGTTGCACCAGTTCGATACTGCCGGGGCTGCGCTGCGAATACAGCGCCACCACGATCGGCACCTGCATGGACCGGCGCAGAACCTTGGTCTCGAAATCCGCCTCGGTGACCGTATGGTCACCGGCGGCGGCCGGCGCGCCCGCGGGCGGCTGTTTCAGGGCGGACAGATCGACCGCCCCGGACATGGCGGCGGCTACGGCTGGTGAAGGACGGCGTGATGCTGGTCGAGTCACAGCATCCAGTCTGTCACGACGATGCGGCGAGAGTCTTCGGGGACTCGGTGCCGGACACGCCCGCCGCGGGGAACTTCCCGGTACGCACGGCCCACACCTCGAACAGCACCGTGAAGAACGGCGGGATGCTGGACAGCAGCGCCAGTACGGTGGTCTTCCAGTTCCATTCGAACTCCCGCGACGCCAGCAGCGCGACCAGCACGAACAGGATGAAGATGGTGCCGTGTACCGGGCCGAAGATCTTCACACCGATCTCGTTGCCTTCCGCCGGCAGGTACTTGAACGCCATGCCGATCAGCAGACCCAACCAGGAAATCGCCTCGAGCACGGCGAAGAAGCGGAACCTGCCGGCAGTGGTGCCCAGACCAAGAAAGTTCATGGGCACCATTGTGCCTCAGCCACTACGCCGCGTCGTAGTCGAACCGGTCACACCGGTCATACCGGACGATCAGACCCGCACGATCAGCGCGTCACCCTGTCCGCCGCCACCGCACAGCGCCGCCGCACCGACCCCGCCACCGCGCCGCTTCAACTCCAGCGCCAGATGCAGCACGATCCGCGCACCCGACATCCCGAGCGGATGCCCGATGGCGATGGCGCCACCGTTGACATTGACCTTCTCCGGATCGATGCCCAGTTTGCGGGTGGAGGCGATACCCACCGCCGCGAACGCTTCGTTGATCTCCACCAGGTCCAGATCGGCCGGTGCGATACCTTCCTTCGCGCAGGCCTTGGCGATGGCGTTGGCCGGCTGATCCTGCAGCGTCGAATCGGGCCCGGCCACCACACCGGCGGCACCGATCTCGGCGATCCAGCTCAACCCGAGCTCCTGCGCTTTCGCTTTGCTCATCACCACAACCGCCGCCGCGCCGTCGGAAATCTGCGAGGCCGAACCCGCGGTGATGGTGCCGTCCTTGCTGAACGAGGGCCGCAACTTCGCCAGCGACTCCGCGGTGGTGTCGGCGCGGATACCCTCGTCCTGCCGGAACAGGACCGGGTCGCCCTTACGCTGCGGCACCTCGACGGGCACCACCTCGTCGTCGAATACCCCGTTCTTCCACGCGGCGGCCGCCCGCTGATGCGAGGCCGCGGCGAAGGCGTCCTGATCGGCGCGGGTGATCGGGTCGGTGGCGTTGCGCTGCTCGGTGAGCGCGCCCATCGCCTGATCGGTGAAGATATCGTGCAGGCCGTCGTAGGCCATATGGTCGCGCAGCGTCACATCGCCGTACTTGAACCCCTCCCGGCTCTTCTCGAGCATATGGGGGGCGCGGCTCATCGACTCCTGACCACCGGCGACCACGATCTCGTACTCACCCGCCCGGATCAGCTGATCCGCCAAGGCGATGGCGTTGATACCCGACAGGCACACCTTGTTCAGGGTGAGCGCCGGGACATCCATCGGGATACCGCCGGCAACCGCGGCCTGCCGGGCCGGAATCTGCCCCGCGCCCGCGGTGAGCACCTGACCCATGATCACGTAGTCGACCTGGTCGCCGCGGACACCGGCCTTCTCCAGAGCGGCGGCAATGGCGAACCCGCCGAGATCCGAGCCGCTGAAATCCTTCAGACCGCCCAGCAGCCGGCCGACCGGGGTACGAGCACCGGCAACGATCACGGAGTTGGTCACGACGAGCCTCCTGTATCTATGGCGCCGCCTCCGGCGGCGCGGGTCGGGGCCCTCTGAGCCCCTGGTCTTCACTCCGCCGCTCCTCCGCTTCGCTCCCCCGCTCTGTCGCTCCAGACCAGGGGCGGGCCCCGACCACTGGAGTGATCAGATCCCGGGAGGCCGGCGTTGTCCCGGTCGGCTCGAGCTGTATCGGTCGGGCTCTGTCCGGGCCGGCCCTGGTCCGACCTGAACCAACGATCAGGCAGGTCCATGCCGGCCCCTGGAAAAGTCCGTGCCGACCGGGTGCGGACACCGGTTCACAACAGCCAGGTTCGATCGGACCGACCGACTGCGAACAACTTCGCTGCGAGCCGGTCCGGCTCCAACCGGTCCGCGGCAGACCGGGCCGCCTTCGGCAGGCTCGAGTCGAGCCGACCCGGCGCGCCACCCGGAAGTAGCGCGTCGTGCGGAACGACTCCACGGTAACCCGCCACCCCCGGGATTCGGCGCGCAGGGATGCGCAGATCACCTGCGCGAGATTTGACAGCGGTCGCCCTCAGTCGAGCGAATCCGGGTGGGTACACACCGGCGTCGCAGCGGAACGCGCTACGTTCGAAGGGTGAGCACCGCTACCCCGTCATCAGAATTCATCCCCGCCGACTACATCGTCGCAGTCGATCACGTCGGCATCGCCGTCCCGGATCTGGACACGGCCGTGGCCTGGTACGCCGAGAACCTCGGCCTGGTCGAAACCCACCGCGAGGTCAACGAGGAACAGGGCGTTCAGGAAGCGATGCTGTCCGCCCCGGCCGCCGAGGACGATTCGACTGCTCTGCAGTTGCTGGCACCGCTGGACGAGACCTCCACCATCGCCAAATTCATCGACCGCAGCGGCCCCGGCCTGCAGCAGCTGGCCTTCCGGGTCACCGATATCGAGGCCGTTTCCGCATATCTGCGCGATCGCGGGATGCGTTTGCTGTACGAGGCACCGCGCCGCGGGACCGCCGATTCCCGGATCAACTTCGTCCATCCGAAGGATGCTGGCGGTGTGCTGGTCGAGTTACTCGAACCGGACCCGAATGTTACGCACTAGTATCGTAATCGGACCGTTAGGCATACCTCCGATAACATTCCCGGTCGGCTCACCATGGGCCGGTCTCAGGCTGTAGTTTGTTGGCCATGTCGTCACCCGAGTCCGATCGCAATCGCTTCGTTGCGCTGCCCTTCACCGTCGTGCGCAAGGGTTATGCGCAAGACGAGGTACGTAACTATTTCGACCGTTTCGATGCCGAGTTGCGGGTCACCGCCACCGACCGCGATGCCGCTGCCGCCCAGGCCCGCAACCTCGCCAGTCAGCTGGAGGATGCCCGCGACGAAATCGACGAGCTCCGTAAGGAAGTCGACCGGCTGTCCGTCCCGCCGACCACCGCGGAAGGGATGAGCGATCGCATCTCCCGGATGCTGCGATTGGCTTCCGACGAGGCCTCCGAGGTTCGCGCGCTCGCGCAGGCCGAGGCCGCGGAGATGGTCTCCATCGCCGAGCAGCAGGCCGCGGAGATGCGCGGTAAGTACGAATCCCTGCTCGCCGAGACCAAAGAGAAGCGCGAAGCGCTCGAAATCGAATACGAGCAGACCCTCGCGAATGCGCGTACCGAATCCTCGAAGATCATCGAAGCCGCCCAGGCCGAGGCCGAGCGCCTCGCCAAGGAGTCCGAGGCCAAGCGCAAGGCCACCCAGCAGGACTTCGAGGTCACCATGGCCGAGCGTCGCACCAAGCTGACCCGCGCCATGGAGGAGCTGGAGGCCACCAGCCGCGCCGAGGCCGCGCAGCGCATCAAGGACGCCACCGACGAGGCCAACCGCCTCATCACCTCGGCGACCCAGACCTCCGAGCGCAAGATCGCGCACGCCAAGGAACTGGCCGAGGAGATGCGGGTCCTGCGCGGTCGCGTCCTGGCCCAGCTGCTCGGTATCCGCGGCCAGCTCGATTCGGTGCCCGCCATGCTGGCCGCCGTCAACCGCGAGAGCGAACTGCTCGACGGGGTGCCCGAACAGCCGCGTAAATCCATCGGCGGCGGGCAGAACAAGTCGGTCTCCGGCCGCAACAATCAGAAGGCGATCCCCGAGGTGAACGCCGAAGACGATTCCGACGATATCGTCGAAGAAGAACGCGAAAACGCCGACATCAGCAACTGAGCTCCACCGAGCTGCTGTCGGAACGTATACGGCGACACGACAAATCAAGCCGAAGGCCGCCCCACCCGGGGCGGCCTTCCTCATATCCGGGGAAACACCCCGACGCCCGGTCCGCCGCCGCGAGCGCCTGCCGAGCCACCGAAAGGAATGCCGCTACCGGCGCTTTCCTCGCGACCCGGGCGTGGCAGGGCAGCCTGCGCTCTCTGCGGTATGGGGCGGCGGCGCGGGCATCGACGTCGACCAGACGCCCGCCGCGGTGAGTTCGGTGTTTCGCACCGGTGGTGGCGCCGTACCTCGGCCGCAGGACGGCCTGCGCGATGGGGTGCAGCAGCGCGGCCTGCCGCAGGCGCGCAACCGCCCGCGTGCTGGGCACCACGTCGGTCCGCCGCCGGAAACCCACTCCGCGAGATCCGCGGCCACCGGACCTACGCCCGGTAAGCAGCCGAAGCCGGGCCTGCGTCGTGTGGCCAACCAGTCATTCGAGCTCCCGTTCTCGCGGCATATCCGGGATCCGCACGCGACGCCAGTCGTGAATCACTGTCCGTGCACGGCGCTCCCGACCCATGCGCGGATGAGAAGCAGCCGAGTCGGCTAGGACCAGCGCCGGGTGATCCCGCGGGTCCCCCGGCCGTTCCAGCAGCCGCTGTGCCAATGCCGGCGATCCGTCTCCCCACTACCCGCCGGCCAGGCCACCACATGCGCGACCCCCGGCATGATCTCGTGATCACAGCCCGGGCATCGGTACCGTTTCACCGCCCGCGCCCCCGGCACCGTCCGCACCACGTACTCGTCGCCGTCCGGTCCGGCCTCGGTCCGGCGGTACACATCGCCCAGCCCGGTACCCAACCGGTGCGGCTGCGCCCCGTAGCGCTCGCTGCGCGGTTTTCGTCGTGGCATGGCTTCCAGCTTAGAAGAGCCGGAATTCGTTGCTCTCGGTCCCGCGCAGGGCGTTGTAATCGAGGGTCAGGCAGCGGATTCCGCGGTCCTCGGCCAGCGTCCGCGCCTGCGGTTTGATCTGCTGCGCCGCGAACACCCCCGCCACCGGGGCCAGCAAGGGGTCCCGGTTCAGCAGCTCGAGATAGCGCGTCAACTGCTCCACACCGTCGATTTCGCCCCGCCGTTTGATCTCCACCGCGACTGTCTGCCCATCCGCGTCCCGGCACAACAGGTCCACCGGCCCGATCGCGGTCATGTACTCCCGCCGGATCAGACTGAACCCGGCGCCGAGGGTTTCCACATGCTCGGCCAGCAACTCCTGCAGATGCGCCTCCACCCCGTCCTTCACCAGCCCCGGATCCACCCCCAGTTCATGACTGGAATCGTGCTCGATCTCCTCGATCCCGATCCGCAATTCCTCCCCCGCTTTGTTGCTCACCACCCACAACGCCTTGAACTGCCCCGCCGTATCCGGCTCCCGCTCCTCCAGCCAGCACGGCGGGCTCATCCAGTTCAACGGCTTATACGACCCCCCATCCGAATGCACCAGCACCGACCCATCCGCCTTGATCATCAGCAGCCGCCGAGCCATCGGCAGATGAGCGGTCAACCGCCCCACATAGTCGACCTGGCAACGAGCAATCACGAGTCGCATCCGGCAGAGTCTAGGCCCTGCCGGTGCGAGTTCCCGAACGGCGCCTCGACGAGGCGCACCCGGCCATACCTGCCCAAAAAGCCTCGGGTACGTAGAAGTAGTTGACCTGCGGTGCTTTCCGGGACATTTCGTAACGCCGACACTTCCGGGCGTGCCCAGCACAACAAGCGCCGGCCGAAGCGATCCGCCGATGAAGCACAGCCCGATTCGATCCGCCTTCGGACGCGCACCAAGGGAATTGTTCGTCCCGCATCGACAACCGGGAACCGACTCGATGACTTACCCCTGAACGCACTCTAGGGGCCCACAAAATGTGGGCCCCTAGAGGGAATTATGTTCCGGCGGTGTCCTACTCTCCCACACCCTGTCGAGTGCAGTACCATCGGCGCTGGCAGGCTTAGCTTCCGGGTTCGGAATGGGACCGGGCGTTTCCCTGCCGCTATAACCGCCGTAACTCTATGAAACTGTCCACAGACAGCGCACTCACACCCTCCCCACGGTTCAATCCACGGGTTCGTGTGGTGTCTGCTGTATCTGTGTGTTGTTTCAGATACTGCACAGTGGACGCGTAGCAACCTTTGTTTGTAAGCCCTCGGCCTATTAGTACCGGTCACCTCCACCAGTTACCTGGCTTCCAGTTCCGGCCTATCAACCCCATGGTCTGTAGGGGGCCTTAACCACTCTAGGTGGTGGGAAACCTCATCTTGGAACAGGCTTCCCGCTTAGATGCTTTCAGCGGTTATCCCTTCCGAACGTAGCCAACCAGCCGTGCCCCTGGCGGGACAACTGGCACACCAGAGGTTCGTCCGTCCCGGTCCTCTCGTACTAGGGACAGCCTTCCTCAAGTTTCCAACGCGCGCGGCGGATAGAGACCGAACTGTCTCACGACGTTCTAAACCCAGCTCGCGTGCCGCTTTAATGGGCGAACAGCCCAACCCTTGGGACCTACTCCAGCCCCAGGATGCGACGAGCCGACATCGAGGTGCCAAACCATCCCGTCGATATGGACTCTTGGGGAAGATCAGCCTGTTATCCCCGGGGTACCTTTTATCCGTTGAGCGACACCGCTTCCACATGCCGGTGCCGGATCACTAGTCCCGACTTTCGTCCCTGCTCGACATGTCTGTCTCACAGTCAAGCTCCCTTGTGCACTTGCACTCGACACCTGATTGCCAACCAGGCTGAGGGAACCTTTGGGCGCCTCCGTTACATTTTGGGAGGCAACCGCCCCAGTTAAACTACCCACCAGGCACTGTCCCTGAACCAGATCATGGTCCGAGGTTAGAGGTCCAATACGACCAGAGTGGTATTTCAACGACGACTCCACACACACTGGCGTGCATGCTTCACAGTCTCCCACCTATCCTACACAAACCGTACCGAACACCAATACCAAGCTATAGTGAAGGTCCCGGGGTCTTTTCGTCCTGCCGCGCGTAACGAGCATCTTTACTCGTAATGCAATTTCGCCGAGTCTGTGGTCGAGACAGCAGAGAAGTCGTTACGCCATTCGTGCAGGTCGGAACTTACCCGACAAGGAATTTCGCTACCTTAGGATGGTTATAGTTACCACCGCCGTTTACCGGGGCTTAAATTCTCAGCTTCGCGCCCAAAGGCGCTAACCGGTCCTCTTAACCTTCCGGCACCGGGCAGGCGTCAGTCCGTATACATCGTCTTACGACTTCGCACGGACCTGTGTTTTTAGTAAACAGTCGCTTCTCTCTGGTCTCTGCGGCCCACACCAGCTCAGGAAGTAAATTCCGTCACCAGCACGGGCCCCCCTTCTCCCGAAGTTACGGGGGCATTTTGCCGAGTTCCTTGACCACAGTTCTCTCGATCGCCTTAGTATTCTCTACCTGACCACCTGTGTCGGTTTGGGGTACGGGCCGTGTACCAACTCACTAGAGGCTTTTCTCGGCAGCATAGGATCACTGAATTCGCCTCAATCGGCTACGCATCACCTCTCAGGCTATATGAGACACGGATTTGCCTATGTCTCGCCCTACAGGCTTACACCAGTACAACCACTGACTGGCCCAGCTACCTTCCTGCGTCACCCCATCGCTTGACTACTACAGCCAGGGTCGTGCGCAGCCACATCCGGCCTCCCGAAGGAGGTCCATCCGCTTTTGGGCACTTAGCACAACTGATTCGCCATTGGGCGCGGATACACGGGTACGGGAATATCAACCCGTTGTCCATCGACTACGCCTGTCGGCCTCGCCTTAGGTCCCGACTCACCCTGGGCGGATTAACCTGGCCCAGGAACCCTTGGTCATTCGGCGGACGAGTTTCTCACTCGTCTTTCGCTACTCATGCCTGCATTCTCACTCGCGCAGCCTCCACAACTAGGTCACCCCGCTGCTTCCCTGGCTACACGACGCTCCCCTACCCAGCCACACCACTGCACACCCTCCCGTAGAAGAGTGCGGATGTATTGTGTGACTGCCGCGGCTTCGGCGGTGTACTTGAGCCCCGCTACATTGTCGGCGCAGGATCACTCGACCAGTGAGCTATTACGCACTCTTTCAAGGGTGGCTGCTTCTAAGCCAACCTCCTGGCTGTCTGCGCAATCCCACATCCTTTTCCACTTAGTACACGCTTAGGGGCCTTAGCCGGCGATCTGGGCTGTTTCCCTCTCGACTACGAAGCTTATCCCCCGCAGTCTCACTGCCGCGCTCTCACTCACCGGCATTCGGAGTTTGGCTGATTTCGGTAAGCTTGTGGGCCCCCTAGACCATCCAGTAGCTCTACCTCCGGTGAGAAACACGCGACGCTGCACCTAAATGCATTTCGGGGAGAACCAGCTATCACGGAGTTTGATTGGCCTTTCACCCCTACCCACAGCTCATCCCCTCAGTTTTCAACCTAAGTGGGTTCGGGCCTCCACGACGTCTTACCGTCGCTTCACCCTGGCCATGGGTAGATCACTCCGCTTCGGGTCTAGAACACGCGACTCAAACGCCCTATTCGGACTCGCTTTCGCTACGGCTACCCCACACGGGTTAACCTCGCCACATGCCACTAACTCGCAGGCTCATTCTTCAAAAGGCACGCCATCACCCCCAGCAGCAAGCTGCTCGAAGGCTTTGACGGATTGTAAGCGCACGGTTTCAGGTACTATTTCACTCCCCTCCCGGGGTACTTTTCACCTTTCCCTCACGGTACTAGTCCGCTATCGGTCACCAGGGAGTATTCAGGCTTACCGGGTGGTCCCGGCAGATTCACAGCAGATTTCACGGGCCCGCTGCTACTCGGGCACTCACTACAACAGAGAACATGTTTTCGCCTACCGGACTCTCACCGTCTACGGTTGGCCGTCCCAGACCAATTCGACTAACACGCTCTTTTCTGACTGTTGCTCATCACGGCAGTAACAAGAAAGTGAGCCCCACTACCCCACACGTGCAACCCCTGCCGGGTATCACACACGCATGGTTTAGCCTCATCCGCTTTCGCTCGCCACTACTCACGGAATCACATGTTGTTTTCTCTTCCTGTGGGTACTGAGATGTTTCACTTCCCCACGTTCCCTCCACACCAGCTATATATTCACTGGCGGGTAACACGACATCACTCGTGCTGGGTTTCCCCATTCGGACACCCTCGGATCACAGCTCGGTTGACAGCTCCCCGAGGCTTATCGCAGCCTCCTACGTCCTTCATCGGCTCCTGGTGCCAAGGCATCCACCGAACGCTCTAAAACACTTACAAAACAAAGATGCTCGCGTCCACTGTGCAGTTCTCAAACAACACACCCACTCGAATCGAACATCAGGACTTACCGGCCAAGCCAGCAGTATCTCAGAAAATCCGAGCAGATCGTTTTTTGCCTGGAAAGAACGTCTGTTCTTTCAGGACCCAACAGTGTGTTGATATATCCACCAGCACCGAGAACAGAGTCTCAGCCGTTTGTGATGGAGATTGTCAGCGTTCCACCCATGAGCAACCGCAGTCCCACAGTCGGGGACATGAACGGCCTCTGCCACAACCGGATCTCGACTCTTCGAGCCGGCGTGGAGAATGCTCCTTAGAAAGGAGGTGATCCAGCCGCACCTTCCGGTACGGCTACCTTGTTACGACTTCGTCCCAATCGCCGATCCCACCTTCGACGGCTCCCTCCACAAGGGTTAGGCCACCGGCTTCGGGTGTTACCGACTTTCATGACGTGACGGGCGGTGTGTACAAGGCCCGGGAACGTATTCACCGCAGCGTTGCTGATCTGCGATTACTAGCGACTCCAACTTCACGGGGTCGAGTTGCAGACCCCGATCCGAACTGAGACCGGCTTTAAGGGATTCGCTCCACCTCACGGTATCGCAGCCCTCTGTACCGGCCATTGTAGCATGTGTGAAGCCCTGGACATAAGGGGCATGATGACTTGACGTCGTCCCCACCTTCCTCCGAGTTGACCCCGGCAGTCTCTCACGAGTCCCCGCCATTACGCGCTGGCAACATAAGATAAGGGTTGCGCTCGTTGCGGGACTTAACCCAACATCTCACGACACGAGCTGACGACAGCCATGCACCACCTGTACACCGACCACAAGGGGGCCTACATCTCTGCAGGTTTCCGGTGTATGTCAAACCCAGGTAAGGTTCTTCGCGTTGCATCGAATTAATCCACATGCTCCGCCGCTTGTGCGGGCCCCCGTCAATTCCTTTGAGTTTTAGCCTTGCGGCCGTACTCCCCAGGCGGGGTACTTAATGCGTTAGCTACGGCACGGATCCCGTGGAAGGAAACCCACACCTAGTACCCACCGTTTACGGCGTGGACTACCAGGGTATCTAATCCTGTTCGCTACCCACGCTTTCGCTTCTCAGCGTCAGTTACTTCCCAGAGACCCGCCTTCGCCACCGGTGTTCCTCCTGATATCTGCGCATTTCACCGCTACACCAGGAATTCCAGTCTCCCCTGAAGTACTCAAGCCTGCCCGTATCGACCGCAAGCTCGGGGTTGAGCCCCGAGTTTTCACGATCGACGCGACAAGCCGCCTACAAGCTCTTTACGCCCAGTAATTCCGGACAACGCTCGCACCCTACGTATTACCGCGGCTGCTGGCACGTAGTTGGCCGGTGCTTCTTATACTCCTACCGTCACTTTCGCTTCGTCGGAGTCGAAAGAGGTTTACAACCCGAAGGCCGTCATCCCTCACGCGGCGTCGCTGCATCAGGCTTCCGCCCATTGTGCAATATTCCCCACTGCTGCCTCCCGTAGGAGTCTGGGCCGTGTCTCAGTCCCAGTGTGGCCGGTCGCCCTCTCAGGCCGGCTACCCGTCGTCGCCTTGGTAGGCCATTACCCCACCAACAAGCTGATAGGCCGCGGGCTCATCTTGCACCGATAAATCTTTCCACCCACAGTCATGCAACTGCAGGTCATATCCGGTATTAGACCCAGTTTCCCAGGCTTATCCCAGAGTGCAAGGCAGATCACCCACGTGTTACTCACCCGTTCGCCGCTCGTGTACCCCGAAGGGCCTTACCGCTCGACTTGCATGTGTTAAGCACGCCGCCAGCGTTCGTCCTGAGCCAGGATCAAACTCTCCGTTGAAGACTCACAATCACACCCGAAGGCGCAATCAAAAGTACAAACTAGAGTCCGAAAACCTAGCAAAACAATCGCCAGCTGGAATTTAGCTGACTTAAATGTTCGGCCCTCCACACGGGGGTATGAAGAACCGAAACCAAATTAAATATTTGGCACTGACATTCATCAACACACTATTGAGTTCTCAAAGAACACACGCACACACTTCGACATCCGGGCTAGCCGGTGCTTCTGTGAGGCAACTTCTCAAGCTTAGCTCATCCGTTTTCCCGATTGCAAATCGGGGGTTCCGGCGGAGCCAGTGTGATCGCCAGGCGCTCCTCGTCCTACCTCGTTTCCCTGGTCCCTCCGGCTCGGCGTTTCCGCCTCGCTCCGGGCCCCGGGTCGGTGTCCGTGTCGCTCTGACTTGGATAAAGTTACGTGGCATCCAATTCGATGTCAAATCGCCTGGTCAGAGCGGGTAAATCGCGAAGCTTTCGTAATGCCCACGCGCCCCGTGCGACTCGGAAACTTCATGCCGGCGTACCCACGCGTTCCACCTCGGCCCCGAGCGCCTGCAGCTTTTCGACGAATGCGGGATATCCGCGGTCGATGTGGAATACGTCGTGGACTTCGGTGACGCCGTCGGCGACGAGTCCGGCAAGCACCAGTCCCGCGCCGGCGCGAATATCGGACGACCAGACCGGCGCACTGGACAACCGCGGAATCCCGCGGACCACGGCATGGTGCCCATCGGTGCGGGCGTCGGCGCCGAGCCGGATCATCTCTTCGACGAACCGGAACCGTGCCTCGAACACGTTTTCCGTGATCATCGACGTGCCGTCGGCGATCGACGCGAGCCCGATCGCCATCGGTTGCAGATCGGTCGGGAATCCGGGGAAGGGCAGGGTCGAGAAGTTCACCGCCCGCGGCCGGTCGGCCTGGATCACCCGGAAACCGTCCTGTTCGAACGAGATACGCGCGCCGGCCGAGCGCAGCTTGTCCAGGACCAGTGCCAAATGCTGGGGATTCACCCCGGTCACCCGCACATCGCCCATCGTCATGGCCGCGGCGATACCCCAGGTCGCGGCGACGATACGGTCCCCGATCACCCGGTGGGTGGTCGGCGAAAGCCGTTTCACGCCCTGGATGGTCAGCACCGAGGTGCCGGCGCCGCGGATCCGGGCCCCCATCTGGGTGAGCATCGTGCACAGGTCGACGATGTCGGGTTCCCGGGCCGCATTGTCGATCACGGTCTCCCCCTGCGCGAGGACCGCGGCCATCAGGATGTTCTCGGTGGCACCGACCGAGGGGAAGTCGAGCCGGATCCGCGCACCCTGCAGTTCGTCGGCGCGCGCCACGACGCAGCCGTGCTCGATCTCGCTCGTCGCCCCCAGCAGGCGCAGGCCGGCCTGGTGCATATCGAGGGGACGCGAACCGATCGCGTCACCGCCGGGCAGCGCGACCACCGCGCGCTTACACCGGGCCATCAGCGGGCCCAGCACACAGACCGAGGCCCGGAACTGGGTCACCGCCGGGAAATCGGCGTGATATTTGGGTTCGGCCGGGGTGTCGATGGTGACGACGTCGCCGGTGATGGTGACATCGCAGCCGAGACCGCGCAGGACCTCCGCCATCAAGGGAACGTCCAGGATGTCCGGGCAGTTCGTGATGGTGGTGGTGCCTTCGGTGAGCAGGGCAGCGGCCATCAGTTTCAGGACGCTGTTCTTGGCGCCTCCGACCGAGACCTCACCGACCAGCCGGTTGCCGCCAGTTACCAAAAACCGTTCCATGCCGCCTCTCCGAGTATTCGGCGCACCAGTGAGTGCAAGGATAGAGCGCAGACGTGCGCGCGAGTACGTCGGTCGCGCGAATACGCCCAGGAGAAAAACCGGACACCGGCCCCGCGGCCACCCGGTACCGACCGCGACCGCCGGAACCGGGCCCCTCAGGATCCCGATGAGGTACCGGGGTCCGATCCGGCCTCGTTACCAGCGGTCCGCGGGGCCGCGGCCGGATCGGTCGCAGCCCGGCCGCCGCCGGGCTGCCAGAGGACATCGCCGTCGGGGTTGGTGTAGCGGCTGAGGATGAACAACAGATCCGACAGCCGGTTGAGGTACTTCGCCGGCAGGACGCTGGTATCGCCGGGGTGGGCCTGTACCGCCGCCCACGCCGAGCGCTCGGCCCGGCGGACGACGGTGCGGGCCGTGTGCAGCAGTGCGGCGAGCGGGGTACCGCCGGGCAGGATGAACGAATGCAGCGGTGCCAGTTCGGCATTGAATTCGTCACACCAGGTTTCCAGGCGTTCGATATAGGCCTCGGTAATGCGCAGCGGCGGATATTTCGGGTCCGGCACCACCGGGGTCGACAGATCCGCACCGGCGTCGAAGAGATCGTTCTGGATGCGGCGCAATACCGCCACCAGCTGCTCGCCGGGGCTACCCAGCGCGATCGCCACACCGAGCGCCGCATTCGCCTCGTCGCAGTCGGCATAGGCGACCAGCCGGGCATCGGTTTTGGCGACCCGGGAGAAGTCGCTGAGGCCGGTGGTCCCGTCGTCGCCGGTTCGGGTGTAGATCCGCGTCAGATGCACGCTCACAGGACCACCCTAAACGCTCGCCGCGGTACCGACCCGGTTACCGCGGCTGCGCATGTGCGCCGCCGGGCCCTCGGTACGCCGGTCAGTGGCCGCGCAGCCGGCGGGCGCGTTCGGAAGGACGTGACTCGACCCACGACAGAAACGCGGTGAGGGCGGCACGATCGAGCGCCAGTTCGTAATCGCCGCTGCGGTCCGATACGCCGACCACCGAGATCTCGTCGGTCATGATGTCGTACTCGTCACCCCGCGGGCCGCGGCGGTCGCCGATCTCGATCCCGCGCCGCCTGATCACCGAATCGGCGCCGAGTTTGAGACTGGTGAGTTTGAAGAAGACGAGATGGTCCTCGTCGTAGCGGATGACACCGTGGCGCCAGCGCTCCCCGCCCTTGGCAGGTAGTACTCGCAGAATGGCCGCAGTGCCGCCGCGCCGCAGCATAACCAGGCGGTATGTCGAAATAAGAGCTAGTGCGACCAGCACGACAACCAGAATGATCGCAAGCACCATTCCGGTCTGCAATGCCGCACATCCCTTCGCTCATCCGAGGCGATCGCCGGCTCGGCTCGGCCGATGCGCCCCTCGCCATTCAACCACGAACCAGTTTACAAATGGCACGCGGATGTCTCGGTAATGCGAGGTCATCGAACCGGCTGGGCTGTGCGGGCCCCCGGCGGGGCGCCACAACGAGGAACGGCTCCGGCCGGTACGGGATATTCCGTACCGGCCGGAGCCGAAATATTCTGTTGACTTCTCGCCCGCGAGATCAGGAAGTCGCGGCCTGTTCGACAGCGCGGACCCGGGCCTGCGCGGCCAGCTGGTCCGCAGGCGTTGCCGAGCCCTCGTTCAGCACCTTGCGCGCCGCGTCGACATCGACCTCGGTGGCGAACTCGGCACTCTCGGCGAGAACCCGCACGGTGTTCGCGGTGACCGAGAAGAACCCGCCGTGTACCGCGGCCACGACCCGATTGCCCTCGGTATCGACGATGGTCACCGTGCCACCCTCGACCAACTGTCCGAGCAGGGGTTCGTGACCCGCCATGATGCCGATCTGGCCCTCGGTGGTCTGGGCGCTGACGAAACTCGCCCGGCCCGACCAGAGCCGCCGCTCCACCGCGACGAAATCAACTGACATATCCGCCATGAAGGACTACTTTCCGGCGATCTTCTTCGCGGCCGCCTCGACATCGTCGAGACCGCCACAGCTGTTGAACGCCTGCTCCGGGAAGTGGTCGAATTCGCCCTTGCAGACCCGGTCGAAGTCGTCGATGGTCTGTTCCAGCGGCACGACCGAACCGGGCTGACCGGTGAACTTCTCGGCCACGATGAAGTTCTGGCCGAGGAACTTCTCCAGCCGGCGGGCCCGGCCGACGAGGACCTTGTCCTCTTCGGAGAGCTCGTCCATACCGAGGATGGCGATGATGTCCTGCAGTTCCTTGTACTTCTGCAGGATCCGCTTCACCTCGTTGGCCACCGCGAAGTGCCGGTCGCCGACGATCGAGGCCTCGAGGATACGAGAGGTCGAGGTCAGCGGGTCGACGGCCGGGTAGATGCCCTTTTGCGAGATCGGGCGGGAGAGCTCGGTCGTCGCGTCCAGGTGGGCGAAGGTGGTCGCCGGCGCCGGGTCGGTGTAGTCGTCGGCGGGGACGTAGATCGCCTGCAGGGAGGTGATCGAACGACCACGGGTCGAGGTGATCCGCTCCTGCAGTTCGCCCATCTCGTCGGCCAGGGTGGGCTGGTAACCGACAGCCGACGGCATACGACCCAGCAGGGTCGAAACCTCGGAACCGGCCTGGGTGAACCGGAAGATGTTGTCGATGAACAGCAGCACGTCCTGGTGCTTCACATCGCGGAAGTATTCCGCCATGGTCAGCGCCGACAGGGCGACGCGCATACGGGTGCCCGGCGGCTCGTCCATCTGGCCGAAGACGAGGGCGGTGTCCTGGAGGACGCCCATCTCTTCCATTTCCAGGTGCAGGTCGGTGCCCTCACGGGTGCGCTCACCGACACCGGCGAACACCGAGGTACCGGAGAACTCCCGCGCGATACGGGTGATCATCTCCTGGATCAGCACGGTCTTGCCGACACCGGCACCACCGAACAGGCCGATCTTGCCGCCCTTCACGTACGGGGTCAGCAGGTCGAGCACCTTGACGCCGGTCTCGAGGATTTCGGTCTTGCCCTCGAGCTGGTCGAAGCTCGGCGGCTTGCGGTGGATACCCCACTGCTCGCCGTCGCGGCCCAGGCCGGGGCTGTCGAGGCAGTCGCCCAGGGCGTTGAACACGTGGCCTTTGACGACATCGCCGACCGGCACCGAGATCGGCTTACCGGAGTCACGGACCTCGGCGCCACGGACCAGGCCGTCGGTGGGCTGCATCGAGATGGTGCGCACGATGTTGTCACCGAGGTGCTGGGCGACCTCGAGGGTCAGCGTCTTGGCCACCGACTTCAGGGTGATCTCGGCGGAGAGGGCGTTGAACAGTTCGGGGATGGAGCCCCGCGGGAACTCGACGTCCACGACGGGGCCGATGACGCGGACCACGCGGCCACTGGCGGCGCTGGTCCGGCTCGAGTCTTCTCGAGTAACAGCTGCGGTCATTTCTTGGGTTCTCTTCCTGCGTCTCAGTCGCGTTCCGAGCTGGCCGCCAGGGCGTTCACGCCGCCGACGATTTCGCTGATTTCCTGCGTGATGTTGGCCTGCCGCAACGAGTTCGCCTGCCGGGACAGGGAACTCGCCAACTCGTTGGCGTTGTCGGTGGCCGCCTTCATTGCGGTGCGCCGAGCGGCGTGCTCGGATGCCGCTGCGTCGAGCAACGACGCGTAGATCCGCGTATTGATGTACTTGGGCAGCAGGGCCGCCAGCAGCACATCGGCGTCGGGCTCGAATTCGTACTGTGCGTGCACCTCGGCCGTGGGCGAATCGGACATCATGTCCTTGCCCAGATCGAAGTTCTCGTCGACGAAGGAGATCTGGATCGGCGCCATGCGGCGCACCTCCGGCGTCTGCGACAGCATGCTCACGAACCGGGTGTAGACGATGTGGAGTTCGTCGACGCCCGCGATCGGACCGGTACCGTCCGGTGCCTCGACCTCACCCGTGGAGCCGGCCATGAAGCTGTCCACCAGGTGGTTGCAGGCCGCCGAGGCGTCGGGGTAGGTCGGCTGCTGGGAGAACCCGGTCCACGAGGCGACCGGCCGGCGGTTGCGGAAGGTGTAGTACGTCAGGCCTTTGTTGCCCATGACGTAGAGCACCGGTTCCTTGCCCTCGCCGCGCAGGTTGGTCATCAGCTCCTCGGCGCGTTTGAGCACATTGGAGTTGTAACCGCCGCACTGACCGCTGTCGCTGGTGATCACCAGTACCGCGGCACGCTTGGGGTCGGGACGCTCGGTGAGCAGCGGGTGCGACAGATTCTTCGACGCACTCGCCAGTTCCGCGACCGCCTTGGTGATCTCCTCGGAGTACGGCTTGGCGGCCGCGACTCGAGCCTGGGCCTTGGTGATACGCGAGGTCGCGATCAGTTCCTGGGCCTTGGTGATCTTCTTGATCGAGTTGATACCACGAATACGGGAGCGCAGCTCGCGCAAGGTAGCCATCGGCGGTTCACACTCCCTTCGTTCGTGGCGTTACAGGAAAACAGCGCATGGTTCGCCCGGTCTACTTCTCGACGTGCTTGCGGGTGACCGACAGCGACTCGACCTCTTCGTGGGCCAGTTCGCCGGCTTCGGCTTCGTTCACCACGCGGCTGCCGTCGGAGGCGAGGAAGCCCTGCTTGAACTTGTCGGTGGCCGTCTTGATCTGCTCGGCGGCCTCGTCCTGCAGCACCTTGCCGCCGGCGATGCTCGCAAAGGCATCGGCCGCGTTGGCGTGCAGATCCTCGAGCAGCTCGACATTGAAGCGGCGGATATCGGCGACCGGCACCGAATCGTAGTAGCCGGCGTCGACCAGGAAGATCGAGACGATCTGGTCCTCGACCGGAATCGGCGAGTACTGGTCCTGCTTGAGCAGCTCCACCCAGCGGGCACCACGCTCGAGCTGCGCCAGCGACGCGGCGTCCAGGTCGGAGGCGAAGGCGGAGAACGCCTCCAGCTCGCGGTACTGGGCCATTTCCAGACGCAGCGAACCGGCGACCTTCTTCATACCCTTGGTCTGCGCGGCGCCACCGACACGGGAGACCGAGGTACCGACGTTGATCGCCGGGCGGACACCCTTGTTGAACAGGTCGGACTCGAGGAAGACCTGACCGTCGGTGATGGAGATGACGTTGGTCGGGATGAACGCCGAGATGTCGTTGGCCTTGGTCTCGATGATCGGCAGGCCGGTCATCGAACCGCCGCCCATCTCGTCGGAGAGCTTGGCGCAACGCTCCAGCAGCCGCGAGTGCAGGTAGAAGACGTCACCCGGGTAGGCCTCGCGGCCCGGCGGACGGCGCAGCAGCAGCGAGATGGCGCGGTAGGCCTCGGCCTGCTTGGTCAGATCGTCGAACACGATCAGGACGTGCTTGCCCTGGTACATCCAGTGCTGGCCGATGGCCGAACCGGTGTAGGGGGCCAGCCACTTGAAGCCGGCGGAATCGGAGGCCGGGGCGGCCACGATGGTGGTGTACTCCAGCGCGCCGTGCTCCTCGAGGGCGGTCTTGACGCCCGCGATGGTGGAGCCCTTCTGGCCGATCGCCACGTAGATGCAGCGCACCTGCTTGGCCGGATCGCCCGACTCCCAGTTGGCCTTCTGGTTCAGGATGGTGTCGATGCAGACCGCGGTCTTACCGGTCTTACGGTCACCGATGACCAGCTGACGCTGGCCGCGGCCGATCGCGGTGAGCGCATCGATGGCGGTGATACCGGTGGCCATCGGCTCCTCGACCGGCTGGCGTTCCAGCACGGTGGCGGCCTGCAGCTCCAGCACACGCCGTTCGTCGGATTCGATTTCACCCAGACCGTCGATCGGCTGGCCGAGCGGGTTCACCACGCGGCCCAGGAAATTGTCGCCGACCGGGACCGAGAGCACGTCGCCGGTGCGGCGCACCTGCTGGCCCTCTTCGATCTCGGCGAACTCGCCGAGGATGACGGCACCGATTTCACGGTCCTCGAGGTTCAGCGCCACGCCGAGCACGCCACCCGGGAATTCGAGCAGCTCGTTGGCCATGGCCGAAGGCAGGCCGCTGACATGCGCGATGCCGTCACTGGTATCGGTGACGACACCGACTTCCTCGATGGAGGTTTCCGGGGTGTAGCTCTGGGTGTAGCTTTCGATCGCGCTACGGATCTCGTCGGAGGAGATCGTCAGCTCCGCCATGTTCTTCCTGCTCTCGGTCTCTGGTCTGGAATGTCGGGGGGTGTGGTGCGGCCGGTGCGCCGGAGTTTCCGGTGGCGTACCGCTAGGTGAGCGAGCGGCGCAGCCGTTCCAGTCGGCCGATCGCACTGCCGTCGATCACATCGTCGCCGATGCGTACGACGAGACCGCTCAGCAGCTCGGGCTCGACTTCGATATGCACGGTGACGGCCTTGCCGTAGATGCGGCCCAGCGCGCCGGCCAGCCGCTCCCGCTGGGGATCGGTCAGCTCGATCGCCGACCGCACATGGGCGACGATCTGCTGCCGCCGGGCCGCGGCCAGATCGGACAGCTCGTCGAACGCCGGACCGATCCCGGAACGCTGCCTGGTCACCACCTGTTCGGCCAGGCTCTGGGTGATGGACTCGGTCTTGCCGGACAGCAGCCGCCCGAGCAGTTCCCGTTTGGCCGCCGGGGAGGCGGCCCGATCGGACAGGGCCTGTTCGAGCTGCGGGTTGTCGTTGATGATCCGGCCGAACCGGAACAGTTCGTCCTCGACCGCGGTCAGCCGGCCCTGTTCGGACGCTGCTTCCAGCAGCGCCAGCTGCCCGAGCAGGACCAGGGTGTCGACCAGGTCGCGGGCGCGGGACCAGTCCTGGGCCACCGCGGTGGTCAGCACCGCCTGCGTGGCAGCGCTGACCCGGCTCCCGAAGACCCGCTCGCTCAGTTCGGCGCGGGCCGAACCGGGCACCGACACGTCCGCGAGCGCCACACGCAGCGGACGCTGGTCGTCCAGTACGTCGACAACGGCGAACAGTTCGGACCCCGTCGTTGCCGCGACACCGTTGCTCCCGGTCAGCGCGGCCCGAAGAGCCTCCTTGGACCGGGAGCTGGCCTCACGGCTTGCTGCGTACATGGTTCTCACGCCTCCGTCGTTACCTTCCGACCCCGATACCGGCATCCGACCGGTCGATCTCATCGAGGAATCGCTCGATCGTCGCGGCCTGCTTGGCCTCGTCCGATACCGACTGCCCGATGATCTTCTCGGCCAGGTCCACCGCGGTGCGGCCGACCTCGGCGCGCAGCTCGGTCAGGATCTGCTGGCGCTGGGCTTCCAGCTGGGTATGCCCGGCCGCGACGATACGGTCGCTCTCGGCCTGGGCGTCGGCCTTCATCTGGGCGAGGATCTGCTGGCCCTGGGTACGGGCGTCTTCGCGGATCTTCGCGGCTTCCAGGCGGGCGTCGGCCAGCTGCTTCTGGTACTGCTGCAGCGTCTCCTGGGCTTCGGTCTGTGCCGCCTCCGCCCGTTCGATGCCACCCTCGATCTTGTCGGCGCGCTCGTCCAGCACCTTCATCAGGCGCGGAACGGCGTACTTGTAGACCACGAAGGCGATAATCGCCACGCAGACCGCCGACCAGACGATGTCGTACGTCGCCGGAATGAGAGGGTTGATGTCCTCCCCTTCCGCTGCGAGCAGAGTGAACTCGTTCATCGGAATCAGAAGATGAAGCCGGCGACGAGACCGATCAGCGCCAGGGCTTCGGTGAACGCGATGCCGAGGAACATGGTGGTCCGAAGCTGGCCGGCGAGTTCGGGCTGGCGGGCAGTGCCCTCGATCGCCTTACCGACGACGATACCGACGCCGATGCCCGGGCCGATGGCGGCCAGACCGTAGCCGACAGCGCCGAGGCCCCGCAGCGTGGATTCGTTGGTGGCAGCTTCCTGGGCCAGGTACGAGAGGCTCATGAGTCTTCCATTCCCTTTCTATTGCTCACCCGCCGGTCGGCGCGGTGCAGCAGGTTCTTATCGGTTGGTCCGGTCTTCGGTCAGTGGTCGTCGGCGTGCTCGGCGAGGCTGATGTACACCGCGGTCAGCAGCGCGAACACGTAGGCCTGCAGGACGATCACCAGCAGCTCGAAAAGCGTGAACGCGAGGCCGCCCAGCAGCGAGAAGGGCGAGAAGACCTTCATCCAGTTGTCCGCGTCGAACAGGAAGAACTGGGTCGCGCTGAAGAACAGCACCAGCATGATGTGACCGGCGAGCATATTCGCCAGGAGTCGGACGGTCAGCGTGAACGGGCGCAGGATGAAGGTCGAGAGGAACTCGATCGGAATAAGCAGGACGTGCATCGCCGGCGGCACATTCGGAACCACGATGCTGCTGCGCATATAGGTCACGAAGCCGTACTTCTTGATGCCCACATAGTTGAACGCGATATACGCGATCACTGCCAGTACCAGCGGCATGCCGATACGCGCGTTCGACGAGATATTCAGACCGGGGATCACACCCGAGAAGTTCAGGAACAGGACCGTGAAGAAGATCGTCGCGATGAGCGGGAAGAACTTGCGGCCGGTTTCCTTACCGAGCACCTCGTCGCAGATCTGCTCCTTGACGAAGACCATCCCCATTTCGCCGATACTCTGCAGTTTCTTCGGCACCAGGCGCGGGCTACGGAAAGCCAGGAACAGGAATGCGACCAGCACAGCGGTCATCAGAAGCCGGACCAGCATCAGCCGATCGAGTTCGAAGGGAGTTCCCTCGAACAGCACCGCCGGAGGGAAGAAGTCGGTTAGCGACGGCGCGTGAAACTCCGCGGCCAAGGTGGTGACGCTCAGCGTTCTCTCCCGTGTTCGGGCCGCGGGATGTTTCTTTCCCGCGGTTCGATCGGACATTGACGATCAATGTGGGTCGACTGAGGTCGGCTCGAAGTTCGTCAGCAGCTGTAGCGGGGTCCCGCGCTGGCATCTGTACGTGTGTCGGCGACATCGTCGACATGCAGAACCGAACTCTCTACAAGCCCGGCACGGCAGTAGCATAGCGGCAGCTCGTAGGACCTTTACCGGGACCCCTCACTGAGTCGCTTGCTTACCAAGACTTTACCAAGAGATCTACGACAACGTGTAGCGGGGGCGATGTTACCTACGACAAGTTGTCGTAGATGCCGGTCAGGGCGTTTCGGGACCCTCGTCGGCACCATGATCGGGCACGTCTACGTAGGGAACCCTCTGCCGTAATACACCGTAAGTCTCGGCACCCAGGACGATGATCAACGCACCGACAACGGTCAGGAACAAAGCGACGGGATCGTAGAAGTCGAATTGCTTGAGAATCGCGATAACGATCAGCGCGACCAGCAGTTTTCCCACCCAGCTGGCAAGCATCACCATACCTGCCGTGTTGGGTGGCAACTTCGCCCCGAAAAGCACGACAGCGGCAGTGGTCAGAATGAAACCGCCGCCGATCGCAGCGCCGAGCAGCGCGCCCCATGCGCCCTCGACGCCGGCGGCGAGCGTCGCCACCACGACCGAGAGCACTGTCAGCACGACCCAGCCGATCAATCCGTAGCGCAGCGCGGCGCGCAGCGGCGCATCGGGGTGATAGGAGTTGCCGGGGGTGACAGGACTGGTCGACACGGCCCGAACTCTACCCGGAACCGGTAGCCGAGCCCGCCGCGTCCCGTCTGGCCTGCCGACGCCACAGCCCCGGCACAGCCGTCACCACCAGCGCGAACAGGAAGCCCGCGGCCATCAGCACCACCACCACGCGCCGGTCCATCACCGAGGTGCCCACCGCGCCGAAGGCGAGGATGCCGACCCACAGGTAGATCACCAGCACCACCCGGCGCTGCGAATGCCCGATCTGCAGCAGCCGGTGGTGCAGATGCATCTTGTCCGGTGTCGAGAAGCTGACCCCCGCCCGCACCCGGCGCACGATCGCCAGCAACAGGTCGAGAACCGGGATGAACATCACCGCGCCCACCAGCAGCAGCGGCGAGAGCAGGCCGACGATATCGCGCGGCCCGTACCCCTGCAGCGGGATCCGGCCGGACGCACTGGTGGAGACGGCCGCCAGCACCAGCCCGATCAGCATCGACCCGGAATCGCCCATGAAGATCCGGGCGGGCGAGAAGTTGTGCGGCAGGAAACCGAGGCAGGCGCCCGCCATCGCGGCGGCCAGCAGCGCCGGCGGGTAGCTGTCCACGGAACCGCCCTGTTCGGTGAGCAGGCCGATGGCGAAGGCGAAGACCGCCACCGAGGCGATCAGGCCCAGCCCCGCGGCCAGGCCGTCCAGACCGTCCACGAAGTTCATGGCATTGATCAAGGTGACCGCCACCGCGACGGTCACCAGCCCGCCCTGCAGGCCGTCGAGTACGACGGTGGTGTTGCTGAACGGGTCGTAGATCAGGTACCAGCCCAGGCCCATCACCGCCATCACCCCCGCGGCGGTGACCTGACCGGCGAATTTGGTGAGCGCGTCCAGGCCCCAGCGGTCGTCCACGATGCCGACCGCCACGATGATCGTCGCCGCCACCAGGACAGCCGCGATATCGGGCCGGTAGTCGAACCCGCGGCGCAGCGCCGGCAGCTGGTGGGCGAACAACACGGCCGCCACCACGCCGATGTACATCCCGACCCCACCCATCCGCGGAATCGGTTTGACGTGCACGTCACGATCACGCGGAATGGCCACCGCGCCGAACCCGATGGCCAGCGTCCGGATACCGCCGGTGGCCAGGAAGGTGACCACCGCCGAGATCAGCAGTACCAGCAGGAGTTCGCGCAGCGGGACAACCGCACCGGACCCGGTCATCGCGCCGACCACCCCGTCACCACAGCTACCGCCTGTTCCTCCGCACCGCCCGGTTCACTCACCGCGCAGCTGATCCGATCAGCGCGTCGGGGGTGGTGCCGAGCACCTCGGCCACCGCCTCGGTGGACACCGCACCCGCGCGCAGGATGCGCGGCTGATCACCGGTGAGGTCGACGATGGTCGACGCGACGGCATGCTCCGCCGGACCGCCGTCGAGGTACACACCCACCAGGGAACCGAGCTGCTCACGCGCCTGGGTCACATTCGCGGCCGCCGGCCGCCCGGAGATGTTCGCGCTGGACACCGCCAGCGGACCCACCTCCTGCAACAGTTCCAGCGCCACCGGATGCAACGGCATCCGCAGCATCACGGTGCCCCGCGCGTCGCCGAGATCCCACGCCAGCGACGGCGCCTGCTGCACCACGATGCTCAACCCGCCCGGCCAGAAGGCCCGGATCAGATCCCGCGCCTGCGGCCGCACCGAGAAGACGAGACCGTCGATGGTGTTCCAGGACCCCACCAGCACCGGCACCGGCATATCCCGGCCCCGCCCCTTGGCCGCCAGCAGCGAGGCCACGGCCGCCGAATCGAACGCGTCCGCCGCCAGCCCGTACACGGTGTCGGTGGGCATCACGACCAACCGGCCCGACTTCAGAGCACTGGAGGCCGCGGCCAGGCCGGCGGCACGCGAATCGGGTTCGGCGCAGTCGTAGACGGTACTCACGGCGACAATCGTATTGCGCCGCCCCCGGCCGCGCGGATTTCCCCCTCACCCCCGCGACACAGCACGCCCAGATCAATACCGGCCCATCACCCGAACACGCGCATCTTCATGCCTCGCACGTTGGTATCACCGCGGCTACAAAACGCGGTTTGCCGGCGAGGTCCGGGTGTTCGGTGACGCCGCCGAATCGTCCGTCCGCTGCAAGCATGCGCGCCAGTTCCCCACCATTGCTGTCGTCGTGCTCGATCGCGGCACCCCCGCCCGGTCGCAGGAGACGGCCGATCAGTGGGATCAGCGCGCGGATCACGTCCAATCCGTCCGGGCCGCTGAAGAGGGCGCGGTGCGGGTCGTGATCGGCGACCTCGGGGGACAATTCCGCGCCTTCGGGGATGTAGGGCGGGTTCGCGACGACGAGATCCACGCGGCCGTTCAGGTCCGTGAGCAGACCGGGATCGGTGACATCGGCGTGGTGCAGGGTGATCGGCGTATCACCGGCCGCACTACGCAGGTCCGCGTTGCGCCGGGCCCAGCGCAGGGCGTCCGGGTCCAGTTCCACCGCGTGGACCTCGGCGTCCGGGCGGGCGTGGGCGATCGCCAGCGCCAGCGCGCCCGAACCCGTGCAGAGGTCCACCACGATCGGGGTGTGGTCGTGCGGGACGGTTTCCAGCCGGGCCAGCGCCCACGCGAAAAGCAGTTCGGTTTCCGGGCGGGGCACGAAGACTCCCGGCCCGACCTCGAGATCGATCTCACCCATCGACGCCTGCCCCGTCAGATGCTGCAACGGCACCCGCTCGGCACGACGGTCGACCAGGGCGCGGTAGTCGTCGAGCTGTTCCGGGCCGATCAGCGGGGCGAGCAGCAGACGTCCGCGTTCGACTCCCAGCACATGCGCGGCAAGCTGTTCGGCATCGGCTCGCGGGCTCGCCACCCCGGCCGCCCGGAGGGTTTCGACGGCCTCGGCGAGCACGGGCCGTAACTGCACACGGGTCATATCTCGACTCTTCCCCATATCCGCCGGTTCGGCGGCGCGAACCGTTACTCCCGTTCCATCCGGGCGGCGCGGTCGGCGGTGGCGAGGGCGTCCAGCAGCGCGTCCATATCGCCGTTGAGCACGGAGTCGAGGTTGTGCGCCTTGTAGCCGATGCGGTGATCGGCGATGCGGTTCTCCGGGAAGTTGTAGGTGCGGATCCGTTCCGAACGGTCGACGGTGCGGATCTGGCTCGCCCGGCCCTCAGCCGCTTCCTGCTCGGCCTGTTCTTCGGCCAGCGCCTGCAGCCGCGCGGCCAGCACCTGCATGGCGCGGGCCTTGTTCTGCAGCTGGGAGCGTTCGTTCTGGCAGGTGACGACGATGCCGGTGGGCAGATGGGTGATCCGGACCGCCGAATCTGTGGTGTTCACGCCCTGGCCACCCTTGCCGGACGAGCGGTAGACGTCGATACGCAGATCGTTCTCGTCGATCTGCACCTCCTCGACTTCGTCGGGCTCGGGGTAGATGAGCACGCCGGCCGCCGAGGTGTGCACCCGGCCCTGCGATTCGGTCACCGGAACCCGCTGCACCCGGTGCACGCCGCCCTCGAATTTGAACCGCGACCACACCCCGTCGCGCGCGGCGTCGCGGCTCTTGATCGACAGCGTCGCTTCCTTGTACCCGCCGAGATCGGAGATCGCCGCGTCGAGTACCTCGACCTTCCAGCCGCGGCGTTCGGCGTAGCGGATGTACATACGGGCGAGGTCGGCGGCGAATAGCGCCGATTCCTCGCCGCCCTCACCGGATTTCACCTCCAGCACCACATCGTCGCCGTCGTGCGGGTCGCGCGGGGCCAGTAGATCGGCGAGTTGTTTCTCCAGCTCTTCGAGCTGTTCCTCGAGCCCCGGCACCTCCGCGGCGAACGCCGGATCGTCGGCGGCCAGTTCGCGCGCGGCCTCCAGATCGTCGCGGGTGGCGGCGAGTTTTTTGTAGGTGGTCATCACGGGTGCGAGTTCGGCGAACCGCTTCCCCACCCGCCGGGCCGCCCCCGGATCGTTGTGCAACGCGGGATCGGACAGCTGGGTCTCCAGTCCGGCGTATTCGGCCAGCACATCGTCGATGGCGGACGGTGCGGTTTTCTCGGCCATGGAACGAGACTCCTACTCGAAGCGGACGACGCGGAAACGGCGGACACAAAAACGCCAGCGCCCGGCCTGCGAAAAGGCAGGACCGGGCGCTGGCGGGAAAGCTACTTGGTGTCGGCGTCGGCTTTCTTGGCGCGCTTGCCGTAGCGGGCCTCGAAGCGGGCCACACGGCCACCGGTGTCCAGGATCTTCTGCTTGCCGGTGTAGAACGGGTGGCACTGCGAGCAGACCTCGACGGTGATATGCCCGGATTCCTTGGTGGAGCGGGTCTGGAACGTATTACCGCAACCGCAGACGACAGTGGTGTCGACGTAGGCCGGGTGGATTCCTGCCTTCATGGATGTCCTCTCGATATTGGTCGCCGGGTCGTTCGCAATTTCGCCGAACGTGAACCGGAACCGACTAAGGCGGGAGTCTGCGCTGTTCGCAGACGCACGGCGGTCCAGTATGCCAGAACCTCCGACGCCCCCTGCAACGCACCTCCCCCGGTATTTGTTCCGCGTGGGCAAGGGATACCCGTGGACGCGTGTCCGGCGGAAACGAGACGTGGGCCGGCCCTGTACAGGGCCGGCCCACGCCGACTCGGTGAACATTCGGCGGCTCCGAGTCCGTTCGAGGCCTCGGCGCCGCGCGAAAGGCACCTTTTATTCGTCCAGGGCTCCTGGAGCAGTCTTGGAGACCTGCATCAGGAATTCCAGATTGTTCTTGCTCTTCTTCAACCGGTCGATCAGCAGATCGATGGCCTGATGCGAATCCAGCCCGGACAGCACCCGCCGCAACTTGTGCAGGACCGCGGCCTCGTCGACATTGAGCAGCAGCTCGTCCTTGCGGGTACCGGACGGGTTGACGTCCACCGCGGGGAATACGCGCCGCTCGGCGATCTTGCGGTCGAGTTTGAGCTCGGCGTTACCGGTGCCCTTGAACTCCTCGAAGATCACCGTGTCACCGGTCGAACCGGTTTCCACCATGGCGGTGGCGATGATCGTCAGCGAGCCACCGTTCTCGATATTGCGCGCCGCGCCGAGGAACCGCTTCGGCGGGTACAGCGCGGTCGAATCGACACCACCGGACAGGATGCGCCCGGAAGCCGGCGAGGAGTTGTTGTACGCACGACCCAGGCGGGTGATCGAGTCGAGCAGGACCACCACGTCCTTACCCATTTCGACCAGGCGCTTGGCCCGTTCGATGGCCAGCTCCGCGACCGAGGTGTGATCCGACGGCGGCCGGTCGAAGGTGGAGGCGATGACCTCACCCTTCACCGAACGCTGCATATCGGTGACCTCTTCGGGACGTTCGTCGACCAGGACAACCATGAGGTAGCACTCGGGGTTGTTGATCGCGATCGCGTTCGCGATGTCCTGCATGATCGTGGTCTTACCCGCCTTCGGCGGCGACACGATCAGGGCACGCTGGCCCTTACCGATCGGCATGATCAGGTCGATGACCCGGGTGGTCAGCTTGTTCGGCGTGGTTTCCAGCCGCAGCCGCTGATTGGGGTACAGCGGGGTGAGCTTGTTGAAATCGGGCCGCCGTTTGGCCGCATCCACCTCGGCGCCGTTGACGGTGTCCAGGCGTACCAGCGGATCGAACTTCTGCCGCTGATTGGCCTGTTCGCCCTCGCGCGGAGCGCGCACCGCACCGGTGATCGCGTCACCGCGGCGCAGGCCGTTCTTGCGGACCAGGTTCATCGAGACGTAGACGTCGTTCGGCCCGGCCAGGTAGCCGGAGGTGCGCACGAACGCGTAGTTGTCGAGGACATCGAGGATGCCCGCGACCGGCTGCAGAACGTCGTCTTCCCGGATCTCGGGCTCGCGGGCCTCGCCGCCGCCGCCCTCGCGGTCGCGACCGCGGCGCCGCTCACGGAACCGACGGCCCCGGCGGCCGCGGCCGCCTTCCTCGTCGTCGCCGCCACGGCTGTCGCCGCCAC
This sequence comes from Nocardia sp. CA-290969, assembly GCF_050936135.1. NCBI lineage: Bacteria > Bacillati > Actinomycetota > Actinomycetes > Mycobacteriales > Nocardiaceae > Nocardia > Nocardia sp. CA-290969. Next base: position 5,479,567 of record NZ_JBNJNJ010000001.1, read on the forward strand.
GGTTATCGGCGCCACGGTTGTCGCCGCCGCCCCGGTTACCACCGGAGCCGCGCTGATCGCCCTGGTTCTGCTGCCCGCCCTGGTTCCGATCACGGCGGCGTTCGCCCTGGTCGGCATCCTTACCGTCGGATTTGGCGTCGGATTTCGCGCCGTCACCCTTGGCCTCGTCGGTGCGGGGCTCGCCGGAATCGGCGGCGTTCTTGCCCTGCTGGTCGCGCCCGCGACGCTGCCGGCCACGGCCACGCTGACCGGAATCCCGGCCGGTGTCCTCGGACTCGCCGGCTTTGGTCTCGGTCTTGGCCTCGGGCTTGGAATCGCCCTTGGCCTCGGCCCCGGTGTCGGTTTTCGCGGTGCCGTTGGTGCTCACCGCACCGTTGGTGGTGGCCTGCGAGTCCGCGGCCTTGGCCTCGCCGGACGCATTGCCGGCGCTCTCGGACTCGGTCCGCGCGGGGGCGGGCGCTTCGGCCGGAGCGGCGGAAGCGGCGGCGGGCGCGGTGATGGCGGGTACGGCCTCGGGCTGCGGCTGCTCCGCGGATTTACGCTCCTTGGCAGCCTTCGCGCGGGTGTTGCGCTCCGCGGCGGCGGGTCTACCGGCCTGGTTTTCCTTGATTGCGGCGATGAGATCACCCTTGCGCATACCGGAGGTTCCTCTGATTCCGAGTTCCCCTGCCAGTGCGCGCAACTGCGGCAACAACATTCCAGTCAGCCCCGATCCGATGTCGGTGTTTTCGCTCATCTTCGAAATCTGTCCGGAGTCACTTTCGCGCTTGCCCGAGGGTTCGGAGTCGGATTCCACCCCGGGTGTCGCGAGCAGGTCCGTATCTGTCACGGAGATCCTTTCCTTCCCTCGATGGCCGTGTGCTGTGTCGAGGGTTTCGTTCCGTAGCCCGAACGCAGTGTCGAACTCGGATTTGTAGCCGTATCGCCTGCCCCTCCGGGACCGGGTGCTTCGCCACCGCTGGAAAATGGTGGAAGAGATCATTCCAGTTCAGAGGCTGCGCGGCACCCCCATGGCATGGAGGCTCGAGCCTGGAGCCTGCTGGAGCGATTGCCCTGATGAAGCACCGGCGTCTGATGCGCGCGATGTACGGACTTGCCCAGGATAGCGGGCAACTACGAACCTCGGCAAGGCGGACGCGCCCGTCAGGCGATCCGGACGCCCTCCGCGAGGCCGGGCTCGAGTACCCGTAGGCCGTCCGCCGCGGCACGCGCACGCAGCTCGTCGGGGAAAGCGCTGGTCCCGAGTGCAAGCACGGTGGGGCCGGCGCCAGAAACCGTAGCCGCGATCCCGGCGGCCCGCAACCGTTCGATCCAGGCGGTGGTCAGCGGCAGCGCGGGTGCGCGCTGGGTCTGGTGCAGCCGGTCCGCGGTGGCGGGCAGCAGCAGGTCGGGCCGCTGGGTCAGCGCGACCACCGCCAGCGCGGCCCGGCTCACGTTGAAGGCCGCGTCGCGATGCGCGACCAGCTCCGGGAGCAGGCCACGGGTCTGCGCGGTGGACGATCTGTCCTCGGGGACCAGGACCACCGGACGCAATCCGGCGTGCCCGTCGATACGCACCGCACGGTAGATCCGCTGCGGCGCAGCGATATCACCGATGGCTTCGGGCCCCGGCCCGGTCTCGGTCCAGGAGACGACGATACCGCCGAGCACGCTGGCCGCCGCATTGTCCGGATGCCCCTCGAATTCGGCGGCGAGCTGCACCATTCGATCGGTATCGACGGCCAGGGCGGGATCGAATTTCGCGGCCAGCGCACAGCCCGCGGCGATTCCGCCGACCACGGCTGCCGCCGAGGAGCCCAGCCCGCGGGAGTGCGGAATCGCGTTCCGGCACACCACCTCCAGGCCGTCGGCCCAGACACCGGCCGATTCCAGGCCGCGTTCGATGGCGCGGACCACCAGGTGCTGCGGTCCCCAGGGCACCTCGTCGGCGCCTTCGCCCTCCACCCGGATATCGAGTCCGGAATCGGTGCTGCGCACCTCGATCCGGTCGTGGATACCCAGCGCCATACCCAGCGAATCGAACCCGGGACCGAGATTCGCACTCGATGCGGGTACTTCGACCGAAACTTCGAGCCCGGCGGGCAGTGTGGGAGCGGTGAGCCGGCTCTCGCGTGTATCCAAGGTCAGGCCAGTTCCAGTCGGGCGGCCACGGCCACCGGGTCGACCGCGACGGCCTGTACCTCGGGCATACCGAGCAGCGCGGTATCGGGGTCCTTGAGTCCGTTACCGGTGACGGTGCAGACCACCTTCAGGCCGGGCTCGAGCCAGCCGTCGGCCCGGGCGGCCAGCACACCGGCCACGCTCGCCGCCGACGCGGGTTCCACGAACACGCCTTCCTTGGCCGCGACCAGCCGGTATGCCTCCAGGATCTCGTCGTCGGTGGCGGCGCGGAACGCCCCACCCGACTCCTCCTTCGCCGCCACCGCGCCGTTCCAGGAGGCGGGCGCGCCGATCCGGATGGCGGTCGCGATGGTTTCCGGTTCCTTCACGGGGGCACCGTTGACCAGCGGGGCGGCGCCGGCGGCCTGGACGCCCAGCATCCGCGGCAGCGAATTCGTCACACCGTCCGCGTGGTATTCGCGGTATCCGCGCCAATAGGCGGTGATGTTGCCGGCGTTGCCCACCGGTAGCGCGTGCACATCGGGTGCCGTGCCGAGCACATCGCAGATTTCGAACGAGGCGGTTTTCTGGCCCTCGATCCGGGCCGGGTTCACCGAGTTCACCAGCCCGATCGCCGGGAAATCGGAGGTGACCTTGCGCGCCAGCTCCAGGCAGTCGTCGAAATTGCCCTCGACCTGGATGACCTTGGCGCCCAGCATCACCGCCTGGGCGAGTTTGCCCATGGCGATCTTGCCCTGCGGGATGAGCACCGCGCAGGTCATTCCGGCGCGGGTGGCGTAGGCGGCGGCCGAGGCGGAGGTGTTACCGGTGGAGGCGCACAGCACGGCCTGCTGGCCGCGGTATTTGGCGTCGGTCATCGCCATGGTCATCCCGCGGTCCTTGAACGAACCGGTGGGGTTGGCTCCCTCGACCTTCAGGTACACCTCGCAGCCGGTGAGTTCGGACAGGTACGGCGCGGGTACCAGCGGGGTGCCGCCCTCGAACAGGGTGACCGGTTCCCAGTCGGCCGCGCCGGCGAGCCGGTCCCGGTACGCGGCGATCAGCCCGGGCCAGCGGGAATGCACTCCGGACTGCGGGGCGACACCGGCAGATCCGCTCCGCGATGCTGTGGTCATTCTTCGGTGCCTTCCAATCTCAGAACGCTGGTGACAGATGTGACGGATTCCATATCCGCGAGGGCGGCGACGGTTTCGGCCAGCGCCGACTCGGTCGCCAGGTGGGTGACCACGACGAGCCGTGCCCGGTCATCGTGCCCTTCCTGCCGGACGGTGGAAATACTGACCCCGTGCTCGGCGAATTTACCCGCTACCCGGGCCAGCACACCGGGACGGTCCTCGACCTTCAGATTCACGTGGTACCGGGTGGGGGTGTCGCCGATCGGGGCGATCGGCAATGCGGCGTAGACGGACTCCCCGGGGGCCCGGCCGCCGAAGAACTTGTTGCGCGCGGCCATCACCAGATCACCCAGCACGGCCGAGGCGGTGGGCGCGCCACCGGCACCCTGGCCGTAGAACATCAGCCGGCCGGCGTTCTCGGCCTCCACGACCACCGCGTTGAACGCCCCGTTGACCGCGGCCAGCGGGTGTTTGCGCGGGATCAGCGCCGGATACACCCGCACCGAGACCCGTTCCTTACCGCCCTCGGCCGGGCTCGGCTCCCCCGGTCCGGCGGGGACCCGCTCGCAGATGGCGAGCAGTTTGACCGCGCAGTTCACCGCGGACGCGGTTTCCAGATCCTCGGCAGTGATGGTGGAGATGCCCTGCCGGAACACATCGGCGGCCGTCACCCGGGTGTGGAAAGCCAGCGAGGCGAGGATGGCGGCCTTCGCGGCGGCGTCGTAGCCCTCGACATCGGCGGTGGGGTCGGCCTCGGCGTATCCGAGCCGGGTGGCCTCGGCGAGGGTTTCGCCGTAGTCCGCGCCCGTTTCGTCCATCGCGGAGAGGATGAAATTGGTGGTGCCGTTGACTATGCCGACGACCCGGTTCACCCGGTCACCGGACAGCGACTGGATCAGCGGGCGCACCACCGGGATGGCCCCGGCGACCGCGGCCTCGAAGTAGAGGTCGGCGCGGCTGCGTTCGGCGGCGGCCGCGAGTTCCCCGGTGTAATCGGCCAGCAGCGCCTTGTTGGCGGTGACCACGGATTTCCCGGCATTGAGCGCGGCCAGGATCAGCGCGCGGGCCGGGTCGATACCGCCGATCACCTCCACCACCACATCGACATCGGGCCGGGCGACCAGCTCCGCGGCGTCGGTGGTGAGCAGTTCGGCGGGCACGCCGCGATCACGGTCCAGGCTGCGGACCGCGACGCCGCGCAACGTCACCGGCGCGCCGACCCGGGACTGCAGGTCGTCGGCGTGGTCGCGCAGGATCCGCACCACCTCGCGACCCACATTGCCCATTCCCAGCACCGCGATACCGATCGGACGGTCCGGGCCCCACTGTCCGGCCACTGTCACCTCGGGCACCCCTTTCGTCGCATCCATCAGACCTCCAGACCGAGCAGATCGGCGACGGTTTCCCGGCGCAGGATCAATCGCGCCGTACCGTCGGTGACGGCGACGACAGCGGGCCTGGTCAGCATGTTGTACCGGCTCGACATGGAGTAGCAGTAGGCGCCGGTCGCGGCGACGGCGATCAGGTCGCCGGGTCCGGCGTCGGCCGGGAGCCAGGTATCGCGGATGATGATATCGCCGCTCTCACAATGCTTTCCGACCACGCGAGCCACCACGGGCCCGGCCTCGGAACCGCGCGAGACGAGCTGGCAGTGGTAGTCGGCCTGGTACAGCGCCGGGCGGATGTTGTCGCTCATCCCGCCGTCGACGCTGACGTACCGGCGGCGCAGGCCACCGTCGAGGGAAACGTCCTTCACGGTGCCGACCTCGTACAGGGTCACGGTGCCCGGTCCGGCGATCGCCCGGCCCGGTTCCACCGCGATCCGCGGTACCGGCAGCCCGGCCAGTTCGGCCTCCCGGGCCACCAGCACCCGCAGTTTCTCGGCGAACGTATCCAGCGCCGGCGGATCGTCGGACGGAACGTAGGAAATTCCGAGTCCGCCGCCCAGATCGAGCAGCGATATCTGCGAGGTGCGTTCCACACCGAATTTGTCGACGGCTTCCCGGAGCAGTCCGAGCATCCGATGCGCCGCGATCTCGAAACCGTCGATTTCGAAGATCTGGGAGCCGATATGGCTGTGCAGGCCGACCAGGCGGAGATTATCGGCCTCGAAAACCCGGGCCAACGCTTCCATGGCATCGCCACCGGAAATCGAGAAGCCGAATTTCTGGTCTTCGTGCGCGGTGGAAATGTATTCGTGGGTGTGCGCCTCCACACCCACGGTCACCCGGACCAGCACGTCCTGCACCACACCGGCGGCCCCGGCGACGGCTTCGAGCCGTTCGATCTCGATCAGCGAATCGACCACCACATGCCCGACCCCGGCCGCGACCGCGGCCTCGAGTTCGGCGACGGATTTGTTGTTGCCGTGCACCGCGATGCGCTCGGCCGGGAAACCGGCGTGCAGCGCGACCGCCAGCTCACCACCGGAGGCCACGTCCAGCGACAGCCCCTCGTCCCGGACCCAGCGTGCCACCTCACCGCACAGAAAAGCCTTGGAGGCGTAGTGCACTCGCGCATCCGCGCCGAAGGCACGCACCATATCCCGGCAGCGGGACCGGAAATCGTCCTCGTCCACCACGAACAGCGGCGTACCGAACTGCGCGGCGAGTTCGGTGACCGGTACACCGGCCAGACGCACCACGTCGTCGGCGTCGCGGGTGGCGTTCCGCGGCCACACATGGGCGGGCAGATCGATCATCTCCCGCGGATCCGCCGGGCGCTGCGGCAGATTCGGCGCGTGCGGGATATCGGCGTGCCGGGGCCCGGCCGGATGGACACTCATCGGTCTCCCTTCCTCACCCACTGCCGGAACAGTCGGTCGTTGCGATAGCAGGTGGCGGTCACATCCGCTCCGGTGCGGTGACGCCGAGCAGGGCCAAACCGTTGGCGAGCACCTGCCGGGCGGCGTTCACCAGTACGAGCCGGGCGGCATTGACCGGGCTCACGGGTTCGTCGCCCATCGGCAACACCCGCAGCGCCTTGTTGGACTGGAACGGGTGGTAGACCCCGGCCAGCTCCTCGAGGTAGCGGGCGATGCGATGCGGTTCCCGCAGCGTGGCCGCGCTCGCCACCACCCGCGGGAACTCGCCGAGGGTCCGGATGACCGCCCCCTCGAGTTCCGAGTCGAGCAGGGCGAAATCCGGCGTCACCGTGTGGTATTCGAATTCCGCGGCATTGCGGGCGATCGAGGCCGCGCGGGCGTGCGCGTACTGCACGTAGTAGATGGGATTGACACTGTCCTGTTTGGTCCACAGGTCGAGGTCGATATCGATACTCGAGTTCACCGAGCTGCGGACCAGCGAATACCGTGCCGCGTCCACCCCGATGGCCTCGACCAGATCGTCGAGGGTGACCACCGTGCCGGCCCGCTTGCTCATCCGCACCGCGACCCCGTCGCGCAGCAGATTCACCATCTGCCCGATGAGCACCTCGACGCTGTCGGGATCGTCGCCGAACGCCGCAGCGGCGGCCTTCAGACGGCCGATATACCCGTGATGGTCGGCGCCGAGCATGTAGATGCACAGATCGAAGCCACGCGACCGCTTGTTCTGCAGGTACGCGATATCACCGGCGATATAGGCGGCATGACCGTCGCTCTTGATGACCACCCGGTCCTGATCGTCGCCGTATTCCGAGCTCTTGATCCACCAGGCGCCGTCCTTGGCGTAGAGATCGCCGGAATTCTTGAGGGTTTCCACCGCGCGTTCCACCGCGCCTGAGGCGAACAGCGAACTCTCGTTGAAATAGACGTCGAAATCGGTGCCGAATTCGTGCAGCGTTTTCTTGATATGGGCGAACATGAGTTCCACCCCCTCGGCGCGGAACAGTTCGAGCCGCTGCTCGGGGTCGAGGTCGAGTGCGCCGGGATGGGCGGAAACGATCTGATCCGCGATTTCGGCGATATACGCACCCGCGTACCCGTTCTCCGGGGTCGGCGCCCCGGTGGCGGCCGCGACCAGCGATTCGGCGAACCGGGTGATCTGCGCGCCGTGATCGTTGAAGTAGTACTCCCGGGTGACGTCGGCGCCCTGCGCGGCGAGAATCCGGCCCAGCGCGTCCCCGACGGCCGCCCACCGGGTACCCCCGAGATGAACCGGGCCGGTCGGGTTCGCGGATACGAATTCCAGATTGATCTTCGTCCCGGCCAGGGCATCGGCGGTGCCGTAATTCACACCGGCGGCCAGCACCTGTTCCAGGATCACGCCCTGCGCCGAGGCGGCCAGCCGGATGTTCAGGAAGCCGGGGCCGGCCACTTCCGCGCTCGCCACGCCCGGGGTGTCACCGAGCGCCGCGGCCAGCCAGCCGGCCAGTTCGCGCGGATTCGTGCCCGCTTTCTTCGCGACGCGCATCGCCACATTGGTGCTGTAATCACCGTGTTCGGGGTTGCGCGGACGCTCCACATCGACCTGGTCGGGCAGGACGGAAGCGTCCAGTCCACGTTCGGCAAGTACCTTCGCGGCCGTGGCGTGAAGGAGATCTGCGAGGTCGGCTGGAGTCACGAGTCTCTATCCTATGGTCCGAGTGGGTGCGCGCCGCGAGTGGGCACCGCAGCCATGCACTGTTCATCACGTGGGAAAGAGCTAGGACCGGTATGCCGAACAGGACCAGCGCCAAATCGGCGAAAGCCGTCAAGGCGGCGGGCAAAGCCTCTTCCGCCCGGGCGGGGGGCGGTAAGAACAAGAACAAGCCACCGCTCACGCAGCGTATTCCGTGGCTCACCGTCGGAGCGGTCGTGGTGCTCGTCGCGCTGGTCGGGGCGCTCGCCGTGAGCCTGGTCCCCAAGTACCAGGAGGAGGCCGCGCTGCGCGAACGCCAGGAGCAGGTGCGGGCGTTGCGCGAATCCTTCGGCCAGACGTTCGCCCCGACGGAGCAGAACCAGGACCCCTCCGCGCAGATCCAGGGCGTGGTGAAACAGGAGTACCCCGCGGGCCTGCACGTCGACGCCACCCAGCGGGTGGCCTACGACAAGACCCCGCCGTTCGGCGGCCCGCACGACGCCTCGTGGGCCGACTGTATGGGTGCCGTCTACGAGAAGCCGCTGCGCGAGGAGAACGCGGTCCATTCGCTCGAACACGGCGCGGTATGGATCAGCTACAACCCCGAGAAGGTCGACGAGGACGGGGTCGACACGCTGAAGGCCTGGGTGGACGGCGAGCAGTACATGCTCCTGTCCCCGCACCCCGGTCAGGAAGCGCCCATCTCGCTGCAGTCGTGGGGGCACCAGCTCAGCGTGCCCGACGCCGACGACGAGCGGATCGGCCAGTTCGTCACGGCGTTGCGCCTGAACAACTACGCCTACCCGGAGGTCGGCGCCAGCTGCTCCAACCCGACCTTCGGCACCGAGAACCCGCCGGCCTACGACCCGAGCGAACCGGGCCCCGACGCGGTGCCCATGGACGGTGCGGGTCTGCAGCCCGATCAGAGCGAACTGGGCGGTGTGCCCACCGGCGGCCTGCCCGGTGGTATCCCGGCCATCCCGGGAATGCCGGGCACCCTGCCGGAACAGCAGCAGGCGCCCGGGGCGGGACAGTAATGCCGGAAGCCGGTACCCCCGAGGCCGGACAGCCGACGGGCTGGCGCGCGCAACTACGCGCCCAGCGCGTCCCGCTGCTGATCATCGGCGCGATCGCGCTGCTCGTGGCCGGATTCGGGGCCGGCGTACTGCTGGCCCCGGACACCACCGGAGCCGACACGCATGCCGGGCCGGTCGATATCGGGTTCGCGCAGGATATGTCGACCCATCACGCGCAAGCCGTGGAAATGTCCGGTATCGCGCTCAACGGTTCCACCGACACCGATGTCCGGCGGCTGGCCTTCGACATTCTCACCACCCAGCAGGGCCAGATCGGCCGGATGCAGGGGTGGTTGCAGATGTGGGACGCGCCGGCCACCGCCACCGGCGGATATATGACGTGGATGCCGCAGGACGAGCACGGCGGCCACGGCCACGAGCACGGCACCGCGGGTATGGCCACCATGCCGGGAATGGCGAGTACCGACGATCTGCGCCGGCTCCGCGCCGCACGGGGCCAGGAGCTCGACGTCCTGTTCCTGCAGCTGATGCTGCGGCACCATCAGGGCGGGGTCCCGATGCTCGAATACGGCGCCGAACACGCCGAAACCACCGAGATCCGCACCCTGGCCGGTCAGATGCTGCCGGCCCAGCAGGGCGAATCCCGGCTGATGACGACAATGCTCGCCGACCGCGGTGCCGAACCGCTCCCGCTCAACTGACCCGTCACCTCCCGTTTTGGCCTCACCGGCGGTGATGCGTTACGCTGTGGACCGCCCGATCGACCGGACTTCCGGCCCTTCGGGTGGATCCCCGCCCTCGTAGCTCAGGGGATAGAGCGTCTGCCTCCGGAGCAGAAGGCCGCAGGTTCGATTCCTGCCGAGGGCACAGTCACCGAAGGCCCCGACCGGTACAGGTCGGGGCCTTCGGCGTTCTCGGCTCTGCCGTAGTCTTCGGATGACAATTCTGGGGAGTAGAACGGGGAACGGAGACAACATGACTCAGCCACCGGCAGGGCCGCCGCCGTACGGACAGCAACCCGGCGGACCGCAACCGGGCCCCGGACCACACGGAGCTTCATCGCAACCCGGATATCCACAACAACCCGGGTATCCACAGCAGCCCGGCTACCCGCAACAGCCCGGCTATCCGCCCGGGCAGCCGCCGCAAGCGGGTTATCCGCCCCAGCCCGGGTTCCCACCGGGGATGCCGCAGCAGGGTGGCTACCCTCCGCAGGCCGGGTATCCGCCGCAGCCGGGTTATCCGCCGCCCCGCAAACGGCGGACGGGACTGATCATCGGTGCGGTGGTGGCGGTGCTCGTGGTCATCGGCGCGGTCTCCGCCGTGGTGGTGCTCACGATGCAGGGCAAAACCCCGATCGCCTCCGATGAGCAGCAGGTCGAGAACGCGCTCCGGGAGTTCTACGGCACCCTGGACGATGAAGGTTTCGTGGCGGCAGCCCAGCTGGCCTGCAAGGCCGACCGGGACGAGATCGCGGCTATGTCGGATTCGGAACGGGCCGAAGTCGAAAAAGCGGAATTCTCCGTCCAGATCGATTCGGTGGACAAGATCGTCATCACCGGCGACCGGGCGGAAGCGACGATGACCGGTAAGTTCAGCCTCTCGATGCCCGGCAGCTCGGACGACGAAGTGGACGAGAGCTCGGATGAGGATCTGGTGAAAGAAGACGGCGAGTGGCGGGTCTGCTCGTCGTCCGGCACCGATACCTGATACCCGTGGTGCGGAGCTCAGCTCCGCACCACCGGCAACCCCGCCACCGCGGGCGCCAGGAAGTCCGTGGCCGGCCGGCCGCGCATCAGGGTGCGGCCGGCTTCGGCCCGCGCGGTTCGCCGCTCGGCGTCGGCGAGGTAGTCCAGGCAAGTGGGGACGATATCGGTGTAGTCGGTGAACACGACCGCGCCGGCGTAGCGGTCGGCTTCCTCGGTATCGGCGCAGTGCTCGGAAACGACGAACACCCCGTTGGCCAGCAGATACGAAACCCGGACGATCTCGAATATTTTCGCGTCGTAGAAGTGGGTGTTCAGCACGATTTTCGCGCGGGCGTAGAGCGCGTCCCGGGCCGGGCCGTACACACCGAAATGCGCTTGTGCGTCGAGGCCGAGCCGGCGCAGTTCCTCGATCGGCGCCATCCGGCGCTCGTTGAGTGAACCGATGAGCAGAACGTCGATATCCCGCTCGGCAGCGGCCGGAATCCGTTCCAGCTCGGGAACGTAACCGATCGGCACGTGCTGGACATCCGGCACGCCCAGTTCCCGCAGCGCGGCGATATTGCGGAGACTGTAATCCCACACCGTGTGCCGGCGGAACAGCGAAAGTAGTTCGGCGGTAACCCATTGCGAATCCGCCGAGATCTGTTCCAGATTGAACAGAACGGCATCTGCGGGGACCTCGAGATTCCACCACGAGAGTGTGTTGCTGCCGAACACGATATGACGCCGGCCGGGCAGGCCGAGATCATCGGACAGCACACTGTCGAAACCGAGCCGCAGGAGCGCGATATGCACGGTTTCGGCGACCTCCCGGAATGCTTCCCGATGCTCGTACGAGGTCGGTGGCGCAATCGTGACGGCGAACTCGGCGGGCGATTCGGCTGGGAGATTCACGGGAACTTCCGATAGTTCGGTGGCAGCGTGCGGGTCGTGCCGCGGGTTGCGTTCGGTACCGCCGCCGACTGTATCGGAAGCCTCTGGCACCGGCCACGGTTCGGTACGGTCACGGCCGATCGGGCGAGGACAACCCAACGGTCTCGGGCTGCTGTCGCGCCGTCGATCCGAATTCCTGTTCCTGTCGTAGTCTGCCGGGGACACCGGGAACGGAAGGACTCCGATGACCTGTCCGCCACACAGCGCAGACATGCCGAGCCGGCCATCCACCCCGTCGGCCGGACGGGACCACATCCGGCTCCCGTCCGCTGCGCCGGCCGCGTGCCGCGCTCGGCGATGAGTTGCTGCGGGCCCTCGCGCCGGACCGTACTGGGGGCATTCGGGTCGGCGGCGCTGTTACTCGCCGGCGGACACCGCGCCACCGCCCGGCCCGGTCCGATCGTGGCCACCGACCTCGAAGTCGTCACGGTGACCGATACGTCGGCGGTACTCACCTGGACCAGCCGCTCCCCTGACGCGTCGGGACGACTCGTTCCGATCGATACCGAAGGAGAAGTTTTGCTGGCCGCCGGAACAGGCGGCCCCCTCCGGCCGGTTTGGGGCTCCGGTGGCGCCACCGCGTTCCACTACGCGGAGTTCGGCGGTCTCGAACCCGGCCGCACCTATCGATTCGAGGCGCGTTCGGCCGGGGTCCGCGCGACCCCCGCGTTTTCGGCGGCCACCGGCATACCGGGCACACCGGAAACCACCGGCACCTTCCGCACCCTCGTCCCGCCGCCCGGGCGGTTGCTGCGAACCGTCGCGCTGGCCAACGATATCCACTACGGGGAGACCGTGAGCGGGCTGCTGGTGGGCGAGCTGCCGCCGGGTTTCCGGCAGGAACCGGGATTGCCGCCGTATCCGGAAGTCATGCTCGACGCAGTGCTCGACGATCTGCGCCGCGCCGACCGCGGTGCCGCAACGCTGCTGATCGCCGGTGATCTGACCGCGGAAGCCACCCCACAGGAGATACGTTCGGTGCGGGCCCGGTTGGACCGCTGGGGCAGCGCGGGTAGCGATTATCTCGCGGTACGCGGTAACCATGATCGCCCGCATACCGGCGCGGGTTACGCCGGGTGCCCGGTGGTACCCGGCACCGCCGACCACCACGATTGCTGGAGCGAGACTTTCGGGCCGCGGCAACAACTGCTCGAACACGAACTCGGCGGCCTACGGCTACTCGGCCTGGACACCAGCGCACTCGACGGTGCGGGCGGCGTCCTGGACCCGCCGCAACTCGACCGGGTGCGCGAGCTGTTGAACGACGAACCCGATCGTCCCACAATCGTTTTCGGTCACCATCCGGTAACCACGGAGGCCGGCCTGACCAATCTCGGCGGCCCCGGTTTCATCCTGGACCGTCCGAGCGCCCTGCGGCTGCAACAGCTCTACGACACGGCACCCGGCGTATTCCTGCAGCACAGTGGGCATACCCATCGCACGCGGCGGACCCGCCCCGATACCGGATGCGCGGTCGAATTCCTCGAGGTCGCGGCCGTGAAGGAGTACCCCGGCGGGTACAGCCTGCTGCGGATCTACGAGGGCGGTTACACGGTGAACTTCTACAAGACCCGCACCGCGGCCGCGCGCCGCTGGAGCACGCTGACCCGCGGCGAATACTTCGGCCTGTATCCCGACTACACCCTGGGCACCTTCGCCGACCGCAATCATGTTGTACTGCGCGACTTCTCGGGCCTGAGTTGACAGCGTCCGGCCGGAACCGGGCCCGGTTCCGGCCGGTGGAGCGAGCGGCGGGAATCGAACCCGCGTGAACGGCTTTGCAGACCGTTGCCTCAACCACTCAGCCACGCCCGCGTGACCAGGAGATCGTCTCCCACGGCGAGGTGGCGGACGAGGGTTGGGATCGCCTTGATCGCAACCCCGTGCCCGGCCCGGCGGATTGGATCGCGCTTCGGGGCGGCCCGCTGCGCCGAAGAGCGGTCGTGCCGCAGCAAGGAGCGCACCACCCGCGGCGACGAGTGCACCATCGGCCCGCCGCGGTGGCGCCGTGCGATGATCGAACACATGTCTCGCCCCCGGCCGCTACCGCTCGACCCGATCCAGGAGGCCCATCGGCAATGGGTCGGCCACGGCTGGGGCGCGGTCGCCGACGGGATGGCGGCCGTGACGTCGCTGGTGCGCGCGCAGCAGATCGTGATGGCACGGGTGGACGAGGCGCTACGGCCCACCGGGCTCACTTTCTCCCGCTACGAACTGCTGCAGTTGCTCAACTTCAGCGCCACCGGCGCGCTACCGATGGCGGTGGCCAGCGCCCGGTTGCAGGTGCATCCGACCAGTGTCACCAATTCGGTGGACCGGCTCGAGGCGGCGGGACTGGTGAACCGGGTGCCGCATCCGAACGACCGGCGCGCCACCCTGATCGAGATCACCGAGGCCGGGCGTGCCCTGGTCGCCGAGGCCACCGAATATCTCAACGAGCGGGTTTTCGCCCGGCCGGAGCTCCCACCCGACCGGCTGCGCACGCTGTTGCAATTGCTGACCGAGTTCCGGCACACCGCGGGCGACTTCGATACCGGGGAGGAACCGGCCCGGTGGAGCCCGCCCTGACCCCCGTGCGCGGCAGCGGCAAATAACTAACCCGGAAACATACCGGTCGGCCGGATACACCGGATAGGCAGCAAACGGATAACGGGCAAGCACCCGATCAGCAAATTTCTCGGTCATTCGGCTTGGCAACTCCGGCACCGCGGCGCACCATATGTTTATGGTGCTGGTACTCGGGGTATCGGCGGGCTCCTCCGGAGCGCGCGCCGTACTCACTCATTCCGATCAGCCACACCTGCCCCCGATCGATCGGTGCCATATCCCCCGGGCTCCGCGTAGCCCGGTGGTCGAACCGGTGCTCACGGCGGTCCGCCGCATGCACACCGCCGCCCGGCTCCGCGACGAATACATCACGGGCACCGCGGTGACCTGCCAGGATGCGGCGCAGGCCGAAGAGATCGGCGATGCCCTGGGCACCGGCCGGGTCACTCTGGTGGACGAACCTCTCGCCCAGCTGCGTTATCTACGGTTCACCGATCAATTGCCGTCGACCGATTCGGTGCTGCTGTTCGATCTGGGATCCGCCGGGCTCACCCTCACCCAGGCGGACTGCCGCACCGATACCGTGCTCACCGCGAGCCACTGGCCGGGCCTCGGTGGCGATATCTACGACGAATTGCTGTGCGAATGGCTGGACCGGGCCGGTGTCTACACCGACGAGGCGGCGGCCGGCCGGTACCGGGAGGCGCTGAGCAGCGCCCGGGTGGTCACCGCCGCGGACCCCGCCACTGCGAAACGGGCCGTGATCACCCGCAGTGATCTCGCCGGACTCTGCACCGAACCGTTGACGATGGCCGCCACCCTGGTCCGGCGGGCCGGCGAGCAGTCCGAGGTGCCGGCGGAAGCGATCGCGCTGCTGGGCGGCTGCGCCCGCAGCCCGGCGTTGCGCGCCGGACTCACCGAACTACTCGATCTTCCACTGATCTGTGACCGGGAACCGGAGTACGTCTCGGCGCGCGGCGCGCTGCTGTTCGCGGCCGAGCGGCCGGCGGCCGGGACCCGGACCGCCCATATCCGCGCCGGCGGTCAGGTGGTGTCGCTGGCCCCGCCGGTCGCCGGGCGGCGCAAGGTGTACGCGGCCGCGGCGGTGACCATCGGCCTCGGCGCGACGGTGGCCGGTCTGCTCACCGCCCAGAACGGCACCGCGCAGCCGGCCCGCGGCAATTTCGTACCGACGGATATCGCGGAGGCACCGCCCGAACCCTGATCGGGCCGGGCGCGCGCGCGTTCAGCGGTTGGTGAACTCGGCGCTCCGCTTGTCCACGAACGCTGCCATACCTTCCTTCTGGTCCGCGGTGGCGAACAGCGAGTGGAAGACCCGCCGCTCGAACCGCAGGCCCTCGCTGAGGGTGGTTTCGAAGGAGCGGTTCACCGCTTCCTTGGCGATCATGGTCACCGGCAGCGACATCGAGGCGATGGTGGCGCCGACCTCGAGCGCGGTATCGAGCAGTTCGGCGGCGGGCACGATCCGGGAGACCAGCCCGGCGCGTTCGGCTTCCTCGGCGTCCATATTGCGCCCGGTGAGCACCAGGTCCATGGCCTTGGCCTTACCGATCGCGCGGGTGAGCCGCTGCGAACCACCGATACCGGGGATCACGCCCAGTTTGATCTCCGGCTGGCCGAACTTGGCGGTATCGGCGGCGATGAGGAGATCGCAGATCATGGCCAGTTCACAGCCGCCGCCCAGGGCGTACCCGCCGACCGCGGCGATGGTGGGCTTGCGGAACTGCGCCAGCCGCTCCCAGCGGGCGAAGTAATCGTCCATGAACATGTCCATGTACGACTTGGGCTGCATCTCCTTGATATCCGCCCCGGCGGCGAAGGCGCGCTCGGAACCGGTGATCACCACGGCCCCGACCTCGTCGTCGCGTTCGAGTTCGTCGAGTGCGGCGATCACGTCGTCGAGGACCTGCGCGTTGAGCGCGTTCAATGCCTTGGGCCGGTTCAGCGTGATGAGGCCGACCTTGTCCTTACGCTCCAGCAGAATCGTCTCGAAATCGGTCACGGCGCATCCTCTGGGTCGAAATGATGATGATTATCGGTGACGATACCGCGCCCGCCGACCGGGTCCCCGACGTGGTTTGCCGGTCGGCCGCTCACACCGTTCGCGCGGTTCAGGGCTGCAGGCGGACCATGATCTCCGCCATCCGGGCCTCGATCCAATCGCATATCGCGCTGCCGTCCATACCGGTCAATTCCTCGGCGGCCCCCAGTACGTACCGGCCGTCTCCCGGGACATCCCGCCAGACCAGACCCACGTGGATGATTCCCCGTTCCCGGAATCCGAGGTGCCCCTGAATCACCTTCAGCACACCGGCATCCGGCCCGTACGGGGCCGACGGCAGATCCCCGTCGGCGGCGCCTGATCCCTCGCCCGCGGCGACGAGCCCGGCCCACACCGTCTCGGGATCGCTGCCTGCACCGATATCGGGAAGCAGGCCGACCACCGTCCGCGCCAGCGCCTCCGGCGCACATTCGGCGATATCGAATCCGCCGGCGTGTGCCACCGTCCTGCCCGGCCGTTGGACGATCACGTAGCCACGATCGTCGCGGCGCACCGCGTGGACCCGGACGCACTGGTTCGGGTCGGTATGCTGCCGTTCGTTCCACAAGTTCGCGGTGACCATGATGTCGGGCCGGCCGAGCGCATGGACCATCACGTCGAACTCCGGGTCCGCCGACTGCTCCAGTGCCGCCCGGACTTCGTTCTTCTCGGCTTCGTAGTCGTCGGCGAACTTGGTATCGCTGGTGAAGGTGAACGGCCGGGGCAGGCCGCCGATCCGGCGGTCTTCGCACAACACCTTGAACTGCAGGCCGGTGAGCTCCCAGCGATACACGATCGGTTCAGGCACGGGTGCTCATTCCTCGGTTTCCATATTCCGGTCGAGCCGCGCCACCACCGAACCGATCTGCTCATCCATCCACTCGGTCAACTCCGCTGTTCCCATTCCCGTCGCGGTCGGTGCCGGATGGTTCGTCGGAATCGCGTACCGGCCGTCGTCCGGGACGTCACGCCACAGCATTCCCATTTCGATACGACCGCGCGGACCGTACTTCGATCGGCCCTGAACGACCCGGATGGAGCCGCTGCGCACGGCGGGGGTGCGCAGGAAGGCCAGGGCACGGTCGTAATCGTTACCGGTGTCCTCGTCTTCGTCGTTGTCCGAGATCATCGATCCGGACGTGGTGTAGCCGGGTTCGAACCTGGGGTCGCGCGTGGTGTCGGGGATCGCTATCCCGGGCAATCGTCCGGCCGGCACGAACGGTACCCGGGACAGCACGATATCGGCCAGGCCGTGCGGATCGCATTCGACGATATCGAAACCGGCTGCGTGGTGGACCTTTTCGCCGGGCCGCTGGGTTATCACGAAACCCCGTGCCCGCTGCCGGAAGGCATGGACGCGGGTACGTGCCACGGGGTTGTCGAAATCCTGGTCGTCACCGAATGTCTGCAAGCTGACGAATACATCGGGTTTGGCGAGGGCGACGCCGAATGCGTCCAGCTCGCCGCCGTAGCGAGCGCGCAGCGACCGGCGGGTCTGCGCGAGCTCCCATTCGTATTCGTCCGCCCAGCGAATGGAACTCGTGAAGACCAGTGGTCGCGGCAACCTTCCCTCGGTGTGATCCTCGCACACCGCCCTGAACTCCAGATCGGTGAGCTCCCAGCTCCTCACGGCTCGATCACCGGTTTCACCCGGTCCGGGACCTCCCACACATCATCCAGATTCTCCCGGCCCTGCAGGTACTTCGGCGGCTTGTAGTCGTTGCCCTGCCCGCCCGAATTGGCGGCGCCCGCGCCCGGCGCGCCGCCCATCGGCGCGCCCATCGGATGCCCGGCACCCGTGGACGACTGGTAGTTGCCGGCCGGATCCGTCCCCGGCCCCGCGAGCGCGGCGCGCGGGAACAACTGCGACTGCGACTGCTGCGTCTCAGGATAGGGCGCCAGCGGCTGTTCCGGCGTGCCCGCTCCTCCCGGCAGACCCGCGCCGGGGCCACCACCCGCACCCGCACCGCCGCCGAGCGCGCCGGCCAACTGGCCCAGCTGCTCACGCGCCGGGTCGAGCATGCCCTGGATATGCTGTTGCAGCTGACTGGGATCCAGCATCCGAGCCAGCTCGTCCATGCCGGGGAGCCCGCTGCCGAGCTGGGTGAACGCCTGAATACCCTGCGTGAGCAGGTTGGACAGAATCCCCAGGGGGTCCTGGCTGCTGCCACCCCCGGTTCCGCTGCCACTGCCGCCGCCGCGACCGGTCCAGCTCTTGTCCGCGCTGTCGTCACCGCTTCCGCTGCCGCTGCTGGAACCGGAGTCGTCACCGAACAGCGTATCCGCCGAACCGTACGGGGAATTCTCGTCGTACAGCGAGGAGAGCGGAGTGTTCTTCAGCTCCTCGGGCATCTCGTCCAGCGGGATGCCGGTGAGCTGCGAGAGCGCATCCGCGAGACTCGGCTCACCCGAGCCGTCCGAGGCGGTGATCTTCCGGTTCTTCAGGGCCTCCGGCAGTTCGGACGTCGGGATACCGGTGAGTTTGCTCAGGATATCGGCGGCCGTGGGGTTCTCCGGCATCTCGCCGCCGCCACCACCGGTGGAATCCGAGCCGGTGCCGCCTTCCGAGCCGGGACCGGTACCGCCGTTGGAACCGAGGCCGCCGCCGCTGTTGGAGACTTCCTCGCCGGGGCTGCCGCCACCCAGCAAATCCTCGGCCGAGGGCATTTTCGGCATAGTCGGGGTGCTCTGCTTGCCGGTGTAGGCCGGGCTGCTGCCGCCACCCTGCTGACCCGAAGGCCCACCGCCGGATCCGGTACCGCCCGAGGACGCCGTTTCGGGCATGCTCGGCAGGGAGCTGCCACTGCCCGAGGATCCCAGTTCGGGCATGGACGGCATGGTGGGCGCGGATCCGCCGCCGGCGCGCGAGGTATCGGTCGGCGTACCGCTGCCGGTAGGCCCGCCGCCGCTGCTGCCCGGCCCACCGCCGGAACCGGACGATCCGGTGATCGGCGGCTTGTTTCCGGTCGAACTGTTGCCCAATCCGGCTCCGCTGCCGCTCCCCAGGCCGCCGCCGCTCGACCCGTACTGCCCACCGGTGGAATCGGAACCCTGGCCGCTGCCCGCACCGGAACCGCCCCGGCTGTTCTGGCCGTCTTCGAAGCCTCGGCCGTAACCGTCCGCGTAACCGGATTGATAGCTGCTGCCGGAGCCACTTCCGCTACCGGAACCCGAGCCGCTACCGGAACCCGAGCCGCTTCCGCTACCGGAACCGCTACCGCTGCCGGAGCCGGAACCGCTACCGGAACCCGAGCCGCTACCGGAACCGCTGCCGCTACCGGAGCCACTCCCCGAACCACTTCCGCTGCCCGAACCGTCGCCCCCCGGTTTGGCGATGGGCCCGTCCAATACGGGCATCACCTTCACCGTTTCCTTCAGCGGCTCGAGGTAGAACTCGTTGAGCCAGCCGCGATAATCGCCGAGGTCCGGCTCATGACACCCACCCGGCTCGGTGGGGACACCCGGCATCGCCGCTTTCGTGTACGCCAAGAAGGTGGCTGTCCACGCCATATTGTCGCGAACTTGTTCGATGGAGTCGATCAGCGGCTGCACGCCGTTGCGATAGTTGCGTACGGCATCCTGCGCGCCCGCCGAACCCGCCCCCTTCCAGGAATCGGACAGCGGGAAGATGGTGTCCACCAAGCCGTTCAGCTTCTTGCCCAAATCGCTCGCCAGCGAACCCCAGGTCGCCGAACGGTTCATCACGGCTTGTGCGTCGATGTACTCGCCGTGGTCGTACATTTCCCGCCAGGACACCGCATCCTGGGCCTCGACCTTGACCGCATCGCCCGGATCCTTGTTGCCGCCGTAGTTCTTCACGCCGCTCGGAATATCGGGACTCTGGGTGGTGAACAGGAGCTTCCAGTCCGGTGGCGCCATCGTCTCGGCCACCGTGGCGGGGTCGTAGTTCGCCGAGCCCTCACCGGGTTTGATCGCGGTGAGCTGGTCCTTGGACGCCTGGTCGGCATCTTTATAGGCCTTACCGGCGGCGATGAACAGCTGTGTCAGCCCTTCGAGCACCGTGGCGTGCTCGCGCAGGATCTCGTACAGGCGACCGGCCTTCTTGCTGTACACACCCGCCAGCTGGCTACTGGACCCCAGCGCACCGAACATCTTCGAATCCAGCATGTCCAGCTTGTGCTCGCTGATGGCATAAGCCATACCGCGCAGGTCATCGACCAGATCGGCGGCAGCCCGCGCCGCGGTGATCGCGTCCTTGGGGCTGAACTGCAGATGCCCCTCGTTCGCTTGGGTCGTGAGACCGGACAGCGTGGTCGGGTCCAATGCCATATCCGTTCACTTTCCGTCGTAACCGTCGACCGGAGCCTGCTGCGGAGGTGTCGAGTTCGCGAGTCAGTCCCGGTCCGCGACGACCGAGGCGGGTCCCGACTCTTCGTGTACGTCGCGTTTGTTCCCTGGCCAATCCGGCGAATCCGGTGACACGGTCGGCGTTTCCACCGGCTGCGGGATCAACCCGGCCAGATCCGGGGCACCCTCGATCATCTCGGACAGCTTCGGCAGCGAGTCGCGGTGCGCCAGCAGCGGATCCATGAGTTCGCGCGCCTTCTTCTGCACCTGCGCCGCGGCGTCCTGGACGGCTTTGGTGATGGCTACGGCGATCTCGTCCATCGTCAGGTCGAGAATATCGTCGGCGAATTTGGTGTCGATGAGCAGACCGTCGGCATTCACCGTCACCTCGATCCGCTTCTCCTCGGCAAGGACCGTGGCGGTGAGCAGGGAACGCTTCTTCTGCACTTCCGCGATACTGCGCATCTGATGGCTCAAGCCGGACAGCATGGTCGCCATATCTTCCTGCAGGCGTTCGTTCACCACGGTGCTACCTCAGTCCTTCCGGTCCGGAGCGGTCGCCACGGAGACCACCCCGGGATTACAGCGCAAGATGTTGAATTCCCGGTGGCGCGCATGCAAATTCGGTGCCGCACGCCACCGGGCGGGATCAGAACTGACTGTCCATGGTGCGCAACTGGTCGACAGCGTCGCGCTGACCGACGGCGAAGGATTCGAAGGTGCCACCGATCCCGTCGACCCCGTCGAGCAGGTTCGGTTTCGACGTGCCGTACCCGTCGTTGTTCTTACCGTTGATGAACTTCTCACCCATGGAATCGTTGCCCCACGGCTGCTTGGTCGACTCGTCCTCGATACCGGCGAGCCGCTCCCGGAGCTTTTTGCCGACACCGTGGACCTGATCGGCGACATCCTGGGTGAGTTTCGCGGCATTCTCCAGCTTGTCCGGATCCACCTCTACGCGGTCCGCCATGATCTTCTCCTCACTTCCGGCTCCTGCCGGATCATTGCAATGTGAACGGCACATCGACCGAGGAACCGTTCCCCGGGTCGTCGCCGCCTACCACTTGCCCCGCTTCCACCACCGCGCCGTCCGGCACCACCGCGCCGGGCAGGATCACCGCACCGTCGTGCACGATCGCGCCCTTCCCCACCGCGGCACCCTCGTGCACCACCACCCCCGGATGCAGGACAGCCCCGTCGCCGACGGTGGCACCCGGCTCGACCACCACGCCCGCCCCCAGGACGGCTCCTGCTCCGATCGAGGCGTCCTTGCCCACCGAGGCGCCCGCGGCCACCTGCGCCCCGGGACCGATCTTCGCGCCGGGGTCGATCACCGCGTCCGGATGGATGACCGGAGGCTCGGACGGCTGATCGTCCGGCGGCTGATCATCCGGGTCGCCTTCCGGTGGTACAGCGCCGGTGGGCAGCCAGTTGTCGCCCGGAACATCCGGTCCACGGAACTTGTCGATCGGGTAGGGCACCTTCATCGGCCAGCGCTGCGGTCGTGGCTTACCACGCACATCCTTGCCCTCGCCGAGGAAATGCTGGTTGGCCGGATCGTTGGCGAACCGATCACGAGCCGCCTCGTAATGCTCGCGCGAATTGCGCTCCAAGCCTTGGGCTTCCCACCACTCTCGCGCCGGTGCCGCCGGCGGCGCGGGCGCCGGACGCGAAGGCGTCAACCACGCGGGATCACCCGGCCGCCGATCCACCACCGGACCCTCACCCACCGGCGGCGCAGGAGCCGGACGCGAAGGCGTCAACCACGCAGGATCACCCGGCCCACGATTCACCACCGGACCCCCGCCCACCGGAGGACGACCACCCGGCTGCTGTGGTGGCGGGCTGGACTGCTGGGATGCGGAGATCGATGTATCGCCCCTGATCGTGGCCCCGCCGGGCCCCACTCCGCCCGGTGGCAACGGCCGGGAGAAGTTCGGCGGCGGTTGCTGTTGCGGCTGCTGGGCCGGTGTCGAGGTTTGTTGCGCGGCCGGTTGTTGCGATGTCCCCGGCGGTGGAGCTCCCTGCTGTTGCGGCGCCGGAACCTGCTGCCCCGCCGGGGTCTGCTGCGCGACGGGCGCCGGTTGCGACAGGGGGGCTTGCCCGCTGGTGTTCACCCCGAAACCGGAGTGCCCAGAGAGGCCGCCGCCGGCGGGATCGTTTCCGATATCCGACAACGGCGAGACCGGACGTGCGATGAAACTTCCCGCATCCGACCCCGCGTCCGACAACGGTGACACGGGGCGTTCGATGAAACTCCCGACGTCCGAATCCGAATCCGACCACCGCGACACCGGACCCTCGAAACCACCGCCCGCATCCGACAACGGCGACACCGGACGATCGATGAAACTCCCGGCATCCGAATCCGAATCCGACCACCGCGACACCGGACCCTCGAAATTACCCCCTACGTCCGAATCGGTATCCGACCAGCGCGATCCGCCGAATGCCGGGTCGTTGCCGTAGGCCGGGTCGTTGCCCCCGTACTGCGGGGCGGCGGGGCCGTGACCGCCGGACTGTCCGGACGGCCCGCTCCCGTCACCCCCGAAGTCGTTGCCGGCAGTGCCCCCGAAGTTGTTTCCGCCGAAGTTCGACGTTTCCCCGGCCGGGGTGAACCACGCGCTCTGCGGCATGGTGTTCGACCAGTTCGGTGGCGATTGCTGACCACCGGGTCCCAGAGCAGCCGGACCGTTCTGTCCCCCGCCACCATGATTCTGACCGAAGCCGCCATTGTTCGGGCCCGCGCCGCCGGTTCCACCGGTCCCACCGCCCGCACCTCCGGTGCCACCATCAGTTCCTCCGGCGCCACCGCCAGTACCCCCGGTCCCACCGCCGGTACCTCCGGCGCCACCGCCAGTACCCCCGGTCCCACCACCAGCACCCCCGGTCCCACCACCAGTACCTCCGGTCCCACCGCCGGTACCCCCGGTCCCACCACCAGTACCCCCGGTCCCACCACCAGTACCCCCGGCGCCACCGCCGGCCGTGGTGACCGAGGCATTACCTTCGGTCCTGATGACGAATTTGCTGTCGGGCCCGACAGCGAGCAAACCGGGCCCTTCGTATTTGGGGAAGCGCCACGCGTTACCGCGTAACCAATGGTCTTTCCGGAAGGCCGACATATCGGTGAAACCGTCGGTGGTTTTCGGCACATAGCTGTTGAACGCCGAGGCGCCGCGGGCGCCGCCCACCAGCCCACCTTGTGCGAAGTTCCCGACCCAGCCCGGGCCGTTGGTGAAGGCGGAGAAATCACCGCCGGCCGCCAGCGCCGTAGCCAGGTTTCCGAACACCGCCCCGAATCCGTCCGACAAGGCGCCGACGACAACTCCGTTCGCCGTACGACCGGCGACATTGTTCAGGTATTTACCGGCGACGTGTTCGATGGCTTCGCCCAGGTACCGGCCGAACTCCCGGGCCGGGACAGCGCCGGCGGCGCCGCCGAGCGCCGACAGGCCGAATTCCTGACCATTGAACGAACGTCGTTTTCCGTCGGCTATCTGTCCGGTCTGGATGCTCCCGTTGATCGCCATCGGGACGATGGCGCCCTCGGCCGCCCGGGCACCGTACACACCCCAGCCCTTCGCCGTCGGCGCCACCAATCTGCCTTTGGCGAGTTCCTTCCAGAAGTGGCGTTTCGCCACCGGCGCGCCCGCCC
Organism: Nocardia sp. CA-290969; assembly: GCF_050936135.1. NCBI lineage: Bacteria > Bacillati > Actinomycetota > Actinomycetes > Mycobacteriales > Nocardiaceae > Nocardia > Nocardia sp. CA-290969. The sequence continues at coordinate 5,503,556 of NZ_JBNJNJ010000001.1, forward strand.
GGGTTGCGATATTCGCGATGGTCTTCTGTACGAAATCCTGAATGACCTTGAGGTAGGAGCGGGTCGAGGCGATGGCCGCGGCCTCCACCGCGGGGGCGGTCGGCGGGAACAACCAGGCCCAGGCGATCTCGATCGCCAGCCAGCACAGGGTCACGATGATGGTGAGCTTGGTGGCCTGTAACTCGGTACCCATATCGAAGGTCGAACCGTACTGCGCCTCCATGGATTTCGCGATCTGCTCCAGCGACTGGTCACCGCTGCGCAGGATGTCGTACCGGGCACCCATTTCGTCGCGGGCCGCGCCCTCGGAATACGCCGCCATGGTGGCCTGTTTGGCCTGATCGATCTTGGCGAGCAGGGCGTACAGATCGTTGCTACCCTCCTGCCAGACCGCGGCGACGGCCCAGGCTTTGTCCTCGTCCCCGTCCGGCCATTGCGCGCCGGCGATCCAGCCCAGCCAACGCAGTTCCGGAGGCAGGTACAAACTCATAGCGGCACAGCTCCGACGGTTCGGGATCGCGGACCAGGGTCGTGTTGGCCGTATCGAGTGTGCCGTTCGTCCCTTAATTCCCGGTGGCCTGCGGGCGAATTCGCCGTCTTATCCCGCCGGCCGGTACGCCGCCGGTCCCGGCCGGGTACGGCGGCGACAGGGCCGGCCCGTCCCGGTCAGGCGCGGAGTTTCGCGCCCGCCGGCCAGCTGCCGTCACGGCGCCACCGCGATTCGGCCCAGGTGACGGTGTGGGTGCAGGTCACGTGGATATCGCCGGTATCGGTGTGGTAGCGGAAGGTTTCCTTGTCGATGGTCAGCAGATGTTCCGTCGGTGGTTCCTCGGGCGGGACTTTCAGTGAACGGGCACGGACCCGGTATTCCACGTCCTCCGAGGTGTCGCGCACCCGGTCGACCTGCATCTCCCAGGTCGGCGGATACACCTGGTAACCCTGGACCGGCCGGGCGGCGCGGATATCCTCGTCGTACATTTCGCCGATCATCAGCGGGTGCAGGCTCCCGTGCGCGGTGATCACCCCGGTCCGCCGGTTGATCACGTAGTTGCCCATACCGAAACCCGCTTCGCTGTCCTGCTCGGGCAGTTCTTCCCGGCACACCCAGCCGAACTCACACGGATACACCGCGAATACGGTTTCCGGGCCGAACGCCTCCGTCAAGTACTGCCGCACATCCGCCACGGTTTCCAGCAGGTCGGGCATATCACTCCTCGAATTCGGTGCCGGACGGTTGTGGTCCGGCAGCTATCGGATCAGGTCAAGGTGAACGGAACATCCACATCCGGTCCATCCTGCGGTGCGTTGTCCACGGCCGGTGCCGAGCCGGAACCGCCGGTGGCCGGCGGTTGCGCCTTCTCCGGATCGGCGGATTCCGGGTGCGGAACGCCGTCGGCCGGCACGGCGCCCGCAGGCAGCCATCGGACATCGGACGGTGCCGGCGCCCGGAAATCGCTGGGCAACGACCACTCCTTCGGGCGGCGGCGCTGCGGGCGGCCGTGCCCCCTGTACCAGATCTCCCGGCGTTGCCCGGTGCCGTCCGCCCGCGCGCCCGGCGGGTCGTCGTTTCCTCCGCGCGCTGCCCCGGAATCGAGCGAATCGATATCGTCGGGTACCGGCACGGCGCGCGCCATCGGACGCGGACTCCAGTGGTGCGGCCACTCCACGTTGTGGCAGAAGGCGGTCAACCTCTCCTTGCCGGCCGTGGCGTACGAGATCCGGTCGTACCGGGCGACCAGGGCCAGCGCCTCGTCGTGGGAGTACCGGGTGTTCGTCATCGGGTCCCACCACATCGGCGCCGGCTCCCCACCGTCCTCCGGCGTGGCCGGGTAGATCAGCAGGATCCCCGCCGCGGCCGGACCTTTCGCTCCTTCGGCATCCCACGACACTTCGACGAAAGCCGCCGACCCGGGACCCAGTTCGACGACCTCGTCGTAGACCCCGGTCAGGTACCGGGCCGGGGATGCACCGGCACGCGAGGTCAGCGCGGTACCGAACATTTCCTCGACCATTCGGCGGCCACCCTGATGCAGGACGTTATCCGGTGCGGGCCGACCATCCGGGTTCAACCGGTCCCAGCTCGGTAGAGCGAATACCGGACGGCCGCTGAAGCACGACAGTCCCGCGATCGCCGATTCGTAGAAGCTGATCCTGCCCCCCGCGGGGAATCCCCCACCGAAATCGACGAGCTCGCCGTACGGCCTGCCGCCGGGCACCGAGGTGTACGTGCTCGGATCCCGATGCGCGGCGAACCCGGTTGCGCCGCCTCGCAGCGCATCCTCTAGCGCCGCGCGATGTTTCGCCGCGGACGCGACGAACTCGTGGGTGCCGATCACGAATGTCACCGACGCCGACTTCTCGACGAAGTCCGCGGGCGGACCTGTGTAGCCTTTCCCGGTTTGCGCGTCGAACCAGACCGGCCCTTTGTCCCGCTCCTCGTCGGAATAGGCGGGATACACCACCGCGATGTCGTGTCCGCGATCGATCCTCGGCGAGCCGTCCGGGTGGTACAGCTTGGTGCCGTCGCTGTCCGTCTCGTGCCACTCGATGGAGACGTAGGCGACCGTGCCCTTCCCCAGCGCAGCGATATGCTCGTGCGCCGCCCGGTACTGCTCGCGGATCGACCGGGATCCGTCGGCGAAGGAGATCGCCCGGTTACCGACGAAGCGCGCCGCCTGTGCTTTCCCGTTGAACAAGCCGTGCGGTGCCCGCCCGATCCGCGGTGCCGCGACCTGAGGTTTGCCCAGGAACGAGGCGATCAGTGACAGGGAGGTGTCCTGGCAGTTGTCGGTGCGGCCCAGGCTCCGCGGGCCCGGCCCGTTGAGGATTTCCCCATAGGGTCGTCCGCCCGGCACGGCCGTGAAGGTCCGCGGATCCTGGAACAGTGCGTAATCGGAGCCGTCGGGGTTACGCAGTGCATCGTCCAGATCCGTTTGGTACGAACGTTTTTCCAGCGCGCCCCAGATACGGCCGTCCCGATCCGCGGAAGGCTGTGGAATCACCGCCCGCTCGCCGGCGGTGAACCACGCAACCGCGGCCGACCGCGCGACCTGCTGCGTCGGTGGCAGGGCGTCCGCTCCCAGCAGCCTGCGGAATCGCTGCCGCAGACGGAAGGGCGTGGCTGCCGGCGCATTGTCGCCGGGCCCGCTCCGCCGCACCGGCGAGCCCGCCGCACCCGGCGCGGGCTCCACGGACGCACCCGGCGGCTCCGGCCGCGGCGGTCCGTCCACCGGCACCGACCGCTGGGTTACCGGCGCCGCAGAACTGCTCACCAGGTCCGGCTCCCGCGGGTCGTCGTCCGGCAGTTCCGTGATGCGCCCGGCCGCCGCCGGGCGGGGCGCATCGATGACCCGGCCGGGTGGTAGCACGATGAAGCCGAGCTCCGCGCTCTCGGCGATCAGCTCCTCCGGCGGATGGGTCCAGGTATCGCCCGTCGCCGGGTCCCACCACCGCGGTCCCGGTGATGGTTGCGGATTGTCTCTCGATTCCCTGGCCGGAAAGGTGACCACGAGGGGCTCGAAATGCGAGACGAGGGCTTTGCCGCGCGGGTCGGTCCGCCGCTCGCCGGTTTCGGGGTCGGTCTTGGGGATCGCCCGGAACACCACCGCTACCGACCCCGGCCCCAGCATGGCAATCCATGTGTGCAGGGCCGCGTACTGTTCCGGCAGCGGGAGATCGGAAGCGAAACTGTTGGGCCGGCTACGTAGCCACCGGCAGGCTCTGGCCACGCCCCCGGCCTCGTCGTTGCCGGTGTATCTGCCGGGACCCAGGTCCGGGTGCCGGGGAACGGCGGCCATGGGATAACCCAGGATCGTCGCCACTCCCGCCAAGGTCGCATCCCATTTGTTGCTTTCGCGACCGGTGCCCGCAGGCGCACCCAGGTTGATCAGCCGGCCGTACGGATTGGCGGGCGTCGGGTAGGTCGCCGGATCGGCCCCGGCCACGAAGGTGCCGTCGGCACCCCGTACTGCGTCCTCGACGAGTACCTGCAGCGCGGGATGTTCGAGCCGCGCCAACCGGCCGTGGCCGAAACGGCGGCCGCCGGACGGGTCCGGCAATCGTGCCGGCGGCACCGGGCGATCGTGTACCGGTGTGCTCATCGGGCCACGGGGTGGCGCCGGGCGCGGTGCGGGCGCCGGTGCCGGTAGCCTTCCGGCACCGGAGGCGCTGATGATCGTGCGGCCCGGCGGGATCGCCCGGAAACCCATTCTCGCGGCATCCCGGATGAGCCGCTCGGGTGGTCGGCGGGCCATCTCCCCGGACTGCGGATCCCACCACACCGGGCCCGCGTCGACGACATTGCCCGCCGCGTCTCGGTTCGCCGGATCCGGGACGGGATAAACGATCAGCGTGTCGAGCGAGGCGCCCATCACGGGATTGCCGGCTCGGTCACGCAGTGGCTCGCCGGTGGCGGGGTCTTTCGCGGACAGGTCGGTGTGGACAACGGCGGCCGAGCCCGGGCCGAGCGCGAGCATATGACTGTGGAGAGTGGCGAATTGCTCGGCTACGGAGCTGGTTCCGTCGTCGACATGGTGGAGGGAAGTCTGTAGTACGGCGTACATGCGGTACCCGCCGTTGTGCTCGGGGCCGATCGGGCCGGCGATACCGTGCGCCGTGTCGGGATAACGCGGCGCGGCGACCAGCGGGTGCCCGAGGAAGGTCGCCAACCCGGACAGCACGCAGTCGAGGCCGTTGGTGAAACGGCCCGGCTCGACTCCAAAACCCGGATTGATCAACATCCCGTACGGTGTCCCGCCGGGCGGATACATGCTCGGATCAGCGAATGCGGTGTATTCCCCGTCTGCACCCCGCAGGGCGTCCGCGAGGGTGCTCTGCCGCGCCGCGTGCTCCACCGGAGCAAGCAGCCCGGGCCCGTACACGCGGGTGCGCTCCGCGGCGGCCGGCTGTACCGGTGGTTCCGGCACCCGCTGCCGGGGTACCGGATCCCGTGGCGTAAACGCCGGCGTCAGTACTCCGTGGTCCCCACCTCCGGCCATGTTCCGTCCCGCTCCTGATGCCAGCTCGCCCACGCGGCGGCCACCATCGCGTCGGTGCTCGTCGGCTGCGGTAGCCGGGTGTGTTTGTCGATCACCATCGCGAAGTGCCGCGGCGGGTTCACCTCCGATCGGACGTTGATCCGATAGTCGATCCGGTCCGGCGTCTCCTGGATCCGCAGCAGCTCGATGCGGGTCTGCCGCGGATAGATCTGCCGGGCCATCGGAGCGCGGCCGGCCGTTACCGCTTCCGTGTAATCCTCGATGATCATCCCCGCCGACCAGCTCGGATACTGCAGAACCACGCCGGTCTCGGCGTTCACCACCAGACTCGACAGCCCGATCGACCGGCCCGTCTCCCGGTCCTCCTCGGTCGTCGTGGGCTGGACCAGCCACGCGCCGACCGGCATCCGGCCGATCAGATACGTCCGGTCGCCCGGCAGCAGATCGAGGAGGTGCTCCCGCACCTGCTCCTCTGTCTCCAGCGGTGAGTTCATTTCTCGCTCCTTCGCCACGATCGGTACGGTCCGGATTCTCGCCGGAATCCCTCTCTGTCCCGGCCGGTCCCGGTGTGCCCGCGGGACCCGGCCGGCCGGATCCGTCCACCGAAGATTCGCGCGGCGGCTCGTCCCCAGGAAGTTCGTATAGTGCTTCGTCCCCGGGCAGTTCGTTTCGCGGTACATCCCCAGGCAGTTCGTATCGCGGCTCATCCCCAGGCAGTTCGTATCGCGGTACATCCCCAGGCAATTCGTACCGCGCCTCGTCACCGGGCAGTTCGTATCGCGGCTCGTCCCCGGGCAATTCGTACAGTGCCTCGATCCCAGGCAACCCGGAACTCTGTTCCCGCCGAGTCTGCGAATCCCCATCCGCGGGTTGTCCCGGCTCCGGCCTCGGCTGCCCTGGCGCGCGTTCGGCCTCGACGGCCGCCGGCGGCACCGGTATCAAACCATCGTCGAACACCGGCAGATCGGCGTTCTGCGTTGTCTCCGGTGCCGGCTGGATCGGGGCGGGAATCCCGGGTAGCGGCGGTGGGTTCGGTCGATTACGACCGGAAGATTCGACCGCCGTTCCCGCCGGCAGCGCGACGAAGACCAGCGCCACACTGGTATCGATCAGGGCGTCGGGCGGTTGTTCCCAGATTTCGTTCGTCGCCGGACGCCACCACAGCGGCCCGGCCGGCGGCGCGAGTTCGCCGCCGGCGTCGGCGATCGCCGGGAAAACGACCACCACCGGCTCGAAGTGGGAGACCGACATCTTGCCGGTATCGGGGTCGGTGGCCGGAATCGCGCGGCCCACCAGGGCAGCCGACCCCGGCCCGAGGGCGGCGACCCAATTGTGCAGAGCCGTGTACTGCTCCCCCACCGGGCGGGTGAAACCGAAATTATCGGGTCGGCTCCGTAACCACGTGCGCGCCCTGTCGAACCCTTCGACATGGGCCTCGCGCCCGCCGGGGCCGTCCTCCTGCTTCCGGAAAGCAGTGGTCAGAGGATTGCCGAGGAACGTCGAGAGGCCCGACACCGCCGCATCCCATTCGTCCGGGACGAGCTTGCGCGGCGCCTTCCCACCTTCACCGACCATCCATCCGTACGAACTGTCCGGTGTGGGGTAGGTCCGGGGGTCGGCGCCGGACACGAACGTGCCGTCCCTCTTTCGCAGCGCCGCCTCCAGGACGTTGCGCAGACCCGGATGCTCCCGCGTAACCAGCCGACCGGGGCCGGTGCCGCGGCTTTGCACCGGGTCCGGTAGCCGAGCCGGGGCCGGGTGATTGTGTGCCGGTGCGGTCACCGGCCCCGGCGGTCGTACCGGGGCCGACGGTGGCCGCAGCGCCGGCAGGTCACCGGCCGCGCCGATCTCGGCAATACTGCGCCCCGGCGGAACCGGCCGGAAAACGACCCGGGCGGAGTTCCGTATCAACCAGTCGAACGGCCGGCGAGCCATTGCGCCGGACTGCGGATCCCACCACAGCGGGCCTTCATCGATGATGTTTCCCGCTTCGTCGCGATGCTGCGGGTCCGGTGCGGGATACACGACCAGCACGGCGTGCCCGGCATCTCCATCAGGGTCGTTCGTCTTCCAGGCGGTGCTGACGGTGGCGGCCGATCCGGGCCCGAGCGCGACGACAAGATCATGGATAGCGGTGAACTGCTCGGGGATGGAACGGTTTCCGTCTTTGAAGGATTGCACGGGAATCCGGAACATCGCCCTGGACCGCCTGGGGTGGCCTTCCTCGGGGAGGTCCCAGGTCACCGTACCGTCGACCTGACGGGGGAAGACCGGTGCGCTCACCGTCGGCCGGCCGAGGAAAGTCGCCAGCGCGGACAACACACAATCGACGCAGTTGGTGGCCCGGCCCGGCGCGACACCGTAGCCGGGGTTGATCCGCTTACCGTACGGAACACCCTCGGCCGGGTACTTGCTCGGATCGGCGTACTTCAGGAACGTCCCGTCCGCGCCGCGCAGTACGTTCTCCAACTCCTGCTGCAGTGCGGGGTTCTCCACCGGGGCAAGGAACCCGGGGCCGTACGCCCGGGTCTGGGCCGGCGCGATCAACCGCATCGGCGGCTCCGGCATCCGGCGCCCGCTCGGCCGGTGCGCCGGAGTAGGCGCGACCGGATCGGGTCGGCTGTCGTGCGCGTCGTGCCGGGAAGCGGCATCGGCGCCGCTTCCCGATGCCTCGGCCGGTTCGGTGGCCGGCGGCGCGCCTGTTTGCGCACCGCGGGCGTTGCCGGGTTCGTCGGAGGCGCTGTAGATATCCGCCGCATCGTCGTCATCGGCGACACTGTTGATTTCCGTCGCATTGTCGGCCGACACCGCGCCGAGACCATCGAGCGCGGGCGGCGCGGGTGTATTCGTCGGATTGCCGAGAGCCGGGTCGATCGTCGTACCCGGCCGGACCGGAACAAAGGCGAGTCCCACACTGCCGGCCATCAGCGCGGCCGACGGCTGCACCCAGGTCTGCCCGGTCACCGGGTCCCACCACCTCGGCCCGGGCGGCGGCTCCCGATCGTCGGCGGAGGTGATCCGCGGAAAGACAACCAGCAGCGGGGCGTAGTGGGAGAAGACGTACTTGCCGTCCGCGACCATCGGCCGCCGGGTCACCGGGTCCGTCTTGGGTATCACCCGCAGTGCGACCGCGGCCGTGCCCGGGCCGTGAATGGCAGTCCAGATGTGCAGTGCGGCGTACTGCTGCGTAACCGGAAGCGGGCCCCGGAAGCTATCGGGCCGGCTGCCCAGCCATGCCTGGGCCCAGCGGACCCATCTGGGATCCTCGATACCTCCCGGGCCGCCGGGGACCGAATCGGCATCCCGCGGAGCAGCGACCGAAGGATGACCGAGGAACGATGACAGCCCCGACAGCACGGCGTCCCAGTGGTTGTTGTCCCGTCCACGCAGGACAGGCCGGCTCTCCCCGCCGTTGACCAGCCGTCCGAAGGGATTCTCGGGGGTGGGGTAATTCCGCGGATCGGCCCCGGCGACGAAGGTGTCGTTGCCCGCGCGCAAGGCGTCCGCCACCGCCCGTTGCAGACCGGGATGTTCGACCGGAGCCAGCAGACCGGGACCGACAGGACGAGACCGCGACGGATCCGGTAACCGCAGCGCCGCCGGACGGTTGAGCACCGGTTGTATCGCACGGTCGGGCCGCGGCGTACCTGCCTCGTCCCGATTCGGCGCCTCGATGGTCCGGCCGGGCGGAATCATCAGGAACTCGAACGAACTGCTGCCGGCGATCGGAGCGGCCGGCGGCCGGGTCCAGTGTTCGCCGGTGACGGGGACCCACCACACCGGACCGGGCGGCGGGTCCGGGTTGTTGCGCGACGTGACCCGGGGATAGACGATCGCGACCGGCTCCAGCCGGGTGATCTCCCTACCGGACCGGTCCCGCAACGGCTCGTCGGTCGCCGGGTTCGGCACGGGAATCACGTTGATCATCACCGCGGCCGTCCCCGGCCCCAGCGCGACTACTCGATCGTGCAGCGCCGCATACTGTTCCGGCAGCGTGCCGGTCCCGAAGCGGTCGGGCCGACTCTGCACCCACTGGTGGACCCTGGCGTATCCGGCGGACCCCTCGTCACCGTTGTCGTACCGATCGGGGCCCGCCGGGTACCGGGGTGCCGCAACCAAGGGATGTCCCAGGAACGACGACAGCCCCGACATCAGGGCGTCCCACGTATTGGTACGGCGCCCGAGCGGGAAGAATCCTTCCGCGTTGATCAGCTTTCCGTACGCATGGTCCGCGGTCGGATAGGTTCGTGGATCGGCCCCGGCCACATAGCTTCCCTCGCGCCCCCGGAGCCTGTTCTCCAGCGCCTGTTGCAGGAAGGGGTGCTCGAGGGCAGCCAGCTGACCCGGACCGAAGCGACGGCTCCGCGACGGGTCCGGCAATCGCATCGGCGGCGCCGGCCGGCCGGACACCGGGACGAGCTCCGGCCGCGGCGGCGCGGCCGGCTCCTCGTACTCCGGCGCCACATCCGGATCGCCCAGCCGGCGCCGTTTTTCCGGTGCCGCGCCGGAATCGGACAACGTCCGCTTCCGCGTCTCGGGCGGCCCTTGGCTCGGTGGTGTACCCGCTGCCCCTTCCGGGTCCTGGCCCACCTCCTGTACCGGGTTGTAGACGGTAGTACGCGTATACGGCTGGGAAAGGTGGCGCACCAGGTCATCGCCCGTGGCCGAAACAAACGACAGCGCGCCGAACTGCGGGTTCGCGGTGAGCAGGTCCGCCATCTCCGAGCGCGAATACCGCGTCTGCGTCGTCGTGTCCCACCACGTGGGCACCGGCTGTTCCGCACCGTCCTCCGCCTTCGGATAGACCAGCACGAACACCGCTACATCTTTACCGGGGACAGTCCGGCCGGCCGCGGAAATCGTCTCCGGCGACGATACGAACGCCACTCCCACCGACCCGGGCCCCTGCTGCGAAATCTGGTCGTAAGCGGTGTCCGCCTGCTGCCGCGGCGTCGGAGAAGCCGGGGACGACACAGACTGCAAGGGTCTGCCGAAGTACTCCTTCACTCGATCCCGGGCGCCCTCCCACAGCACCTCGTCCGACGCCGGCCGGCCACCGGGATTCAAACGATTCCAGCTCGGCACCGAAAAATTGGGCCGCCCGAGGAAACACGACACCCCCGCGAGGGCCGATTCGTGGAAACTGACCCGCCCTGTGGGGTCCCCCGCACCGAAGGTGACGAACTCGGCGTACGCACGGTCACCATGCACCGGCAGGAACGGATCCCGGTACTTGACGAAACCGCCGTTGCCGTCGTCCATGGCGTTCCGCAGCGCCCTGCGGTGTTTCAGCGCGGCCACATACAGATCCGGCCGGCCCACCACGAACTGCACGCTCCCCGCCACGAGCACGACTCCCTCGTCCGGCTCCGTGTCCCATCTCCGGCTCATCGGGTCGAACCAGATGGGCCCGTTGTGCGTGCCGTCACCCGGGAAGTAAGCGATCGTTGCGTGCCCGCCGATTATTTTCGGGGAGCCGTCCGCGTTGGTCTCCTTGTTGCCGTCCCGGTCGAACGCTTGGTATTGCGTGGCGACCATGGCCACCGTGCCCGGACCCAGCTCCTCGATGACACGGTGCGCAGTCGCAAATTGCTGAGAAACCGACTTCGCGGCCGGGCCGGAGAAGGACATATGCCGGTTGCCGAGCATCTGAAATGCCTGCATATCCCCGAAATTGAAATAATCCCGCAGAACCGTGCCGGTCCGTGGAGCCGCGACCTGCGGTACACCGAAGAACGAGACTATGGCCGACAGCGTGATATCGGCGCAGTTCCGCCACCGGCCGTCTTCGTGACTACCCGGCCCGTTGATCAAATTTCCGGCCGGTGTCCCACCGGCCGCCGAGAACGCCACCAGATTCGGGTACTGCGCGGCCCTGCCCGTCACCGGGTCACGCAAGGCCGCATCCAGGGCGGCCTGATCCCGTGGATCGACGGCACTGTACCCGTTGCCCGCCCGCCGCTCGGCCGGATCCGGAACGAGCGCCAACTCCTCATCGGTCAGCCGCGGAACAACACCTGCCGCCGCGACCGGAGTATCCGGCGTGAGCCGCGACGGGCCGCGGCGCAGTAGACGACGCAACCGATCCCTCAAGTGGAACGGCGAACCGGTCACCTCACCGTGGCCCGCGCCGGCCTGCTCGTCGGGCCCGCGCCGGGGCACCGGGCCGGTCTCGTCGCGAGTGCCCTCGTCCGACCGAGGCGCATCGTCGGCACCGATACCCGAGGCGCCCTGGCCGGACGTGTCCACCTCCGAGTCGCCGGCGACTTCCCATACCGGGCCGGTCGCACGGGCCGGTGCCACGGCGCCGGCCCGGGAGGACGGTGGTTCCGCGAGATAGTCGCGCAGGCCCCGTCCGGTAGTGGTCACGAGGGAGAGCTCATCGAACTCCGGGGTCCGGGCGAGGGTGGCCAGCGCCTCGCGCTGCGAATACAGCCGGCCCGTCATGGTGTCCCACCACACCGGGGCCATCCCCCGGCCGTCCTCCGACCTCGGGTGGACCAGCAACAGAGCCGCTATATCGGCACCACGCGGCCCTCCGGAGACGATCGCCAATCCCAGCGAGCCCGAGTCCAGGCCCGCCACCTGGAAATAGGCCTCGGCGAACTGTTCGGGGAGCGTCCGATTGCCCCGGGCCAGTGACTTCGGCCGTTTGCCGAACCACTGGCGGACCAAGTCGCGACCGCCCTCGTTCAGGAGCTCCTCCGGAGTCGGCTGCCCATCTGCGTTGTAGGAGTTCAGGCTCGGTGTGGCGAACACGGGAAGGCCGACGAAACACGCCGCCCCGGCGAGCGCGGATTCGAAGAAACTGAACCGGCCCGGGTGTCCGGAATCGAAGGTGACCAGCTCACCGTACGGCCGGCCGCCCGGCACCGCGGTATCCGACGGGGGCCGGTACCTGGCGAATCCGCCACGGCCGTCGCTCATCGCGCGCCGGAGTGCTCGGCGGTGTCGCGCCGCGGCCGGTACGGATTCGGGGGTGCCGATGACGAAATCGACGCGCGCCGTGTTCGCCACGATATGTTCCGGCGGGCCGCCGTAGCTCGCCGTCCACATCTGTGCGTCGTACCAGACCGGGCCCTGGTCGGCGTTCGGATCCGCACCGTAGTCGGGATACACCACCACCATGGCGTGTCCGCCGTCCCATTGCGGCGAACCGTCCGGGTCGTACAGCTTGCGCCCGTTCTCGGTCTTGTGCCAGACGAGATTGACATAGACCGCGGTGCCCGGGCCCAGGGCGGTGAAGAGCCGGTGCGCCTCTCGGTATTGCTGTTCGATCGACCGGCCGTCCAGGTCGAGGGAGAGGCCGCGGTGGCCGAGGAACCGTGTGGCCTGGGAAATACCGGAGGTATGCGAATCGCGTTTGCTCGGGCCGATCCGCGGTGACGCGGCCTGGGGTTTCCCGAAGAACGTGGAGATCAGCGACAGGGAAATATCCTGGCAGGCATCCTCGAGGTGCCGCCGGCCGGCGGCAGCGATCAGCAACCCGTACGGTTCGCCGCCGGCCACCGCGGTAAAAGTCGCCGGGTTCTGGAACGGCGCGAACAGGTCGCCGACCCGCACCGCGTCTTCCAGCGCATCCTGATGCCGCTGCCCGACCCCGCCCCAGACCTCGCGATCCTGATCCCGGAAAAGACTCGGGATCACGGCACGTTCGTCAGCACTGAACCAAGGGACGGTGGTCGCCGGTGCGACAGGCGCGGGCGGCGGCGCGGGCGAGGATTGCTCGGCATCGGTATCCGGACGGTGCGGGTCGGCACCGTATTCGATCGGGGCTGCCGGCTCACCGTCCGAATCGCCATCGTCCGAACCACTATCGTCCGAATAGAATTCGTCCGACTCGTCGTCGGCAGGTTCGTCCTCGACCGACTCCAGATCGGGATCGATGATCCGGCCGGGGGGTATCGCGATGAAGCTCAGGTCTCCGGGAACCGAGCTCAGCTCGGCGGGCGGCTGCTCCCAGGTGTCATCGGTGACCGGGTTCCACCACACCGGTCCGGGAGCGGGCTCCGGATTGTCTCTGGAGACCCGCGCCGGGTAGATGACCACGGCCGCGGGTTCGTGGTGGGAGATCACAACCCGGCCGTTCACCCGGACCGGCAGCCGGGTCGCGGGATCCAGTTCGGGAACCGCGCGGATGGCCAAGGCGGCCGACCCCGGCCCGAGCATCGCCACCCACGCGTGCAGGGCCGCGTATTGTTCCGGCCGCGATCCGGCCCGGAAATGGTCGGGTGCGCTCAGCAGCCACTCGACGGCCCGCGAATATCCGTCGGTCTCATCCTCTCCGTTGTACAAGTCCGGCCCGGCATCCGCGTACCGCGGCGCCGCCACCACCGGATACCCCAGAAACGACGACAACCCCGACAACGCCGCATCCCACCGATTCGAACCCCGCCCCAACACAAAATGCCCACCCTGATTCACCAACCACCCATACGAATTCCCCGGCGACGGAAAACTCCGCGGATCCGCACCCACCACAAACCCACCCACGCCATCGGACAACAACGACCGCAACGGCCCCTCGATACCCGCAAACTCCAACGCAGCCAACTGACCAGGCCCGAAAACCCGCCCCCGCGACGGATCCATCAACCGCATCGGCGGCCCCGCACGATTGAACACCGGCACCACCAACGGCACCGGCACCGACCGCACCACCGAACCCCGCCCCGACGAATCCACTGTGGTACCGGGCCGGATCTCGATGAACCGGAGCTGCACTGTCATCTCGACGATCTCGGCCGGCGCCTGGTCCCAGGTGCTGTTGGTCATCGGGTCCCACCACAGCGGCTGGGTGGGCGGAGGAGTTCCCGCGCCGGCCGTGGGGAATATCAGCACCAGCGGTTCGAAGTGGCTGAGGACGAACCGTCCGTCCTGGTCGACCGCGAATTCACCGGTACCGGGGTCCACCGTGCCGATACCGCAGAAAGCCAGTGCCGCCGACCCGGGGCCGGAATGAGCAACCCGGTCGTGCAATGCCGCGTACTTCTGTTCCGGCGAGCCGGAACCGAAATCATCGGGCCGGGTCTGCAGCCACCGGACGGCCCGGCCGGGTTCTTCGTTCACGTCGTACTGCCCGGGCCCCGTATCCGGCGATCTCCGAGCGGCGACCAAGGGGTTACCCAGGAACGACGACAGTCCCGACAGTGCCGCCTCCCACCGATTGGTGTTCCGGCCCGGGGCGCCACCCTGGCCCCCGTTGACCATCCATCCATACGGGTAGCCGGGTGACGGATAGGTGCGCGGGTCGGCTCCCGCGACGAAATTGCCGCTGCCGTCGCGCAAGACGGTTTCGAGTAGCTGCTGCTGCCCGGGATGCTGGGCCGGATCCAGCGCACCGGCACCGAAGCGGCGGGCCCGCGACGGATCCGGTAACCGCATCGGCGCCGGACGGTCGAGCACCGGCACCAGCGCCGACTGCGGGTGAGACGGCACCGGCTGCGATACCGGTTGCGCCTCGACCGGCGGCCGGGCCGCCGCGGCGGCATCGAAAACACGGCGACCCGGCGGGATGAACGTGAACCCGATCCGGTGCGAGGACCGCGCGAAGTCCTCGAACGGCCGACGTGACATCTCACCGCTCTGCGGATCCCACCACAGCGGGCCGTTGTCGACTACCCGGCCGCTCGCATCGAGGTTGTGCGGATCCGGGTTCGGATAGACGACCAGCACGCCGTGTCCGTTGCCGCTGGCTGGTGGGCTGTCACCGCTCTCCGGCCCCTCCTGTGCGGGATCCATCGACCGCCAGACGGTGGAAACGAGGGCCGCCGATCCCGGTCCGAGCGCAGCCACCTGATCGTGGATGGCCGTCAATTGCTCGCGCGGGCTGATGGATCCGGGCCTGAAGCTGCGCTCGCCGAGCCCCGTCATCCAATATTGCCGGGCGGCCGCCAAGGACTCACCGTCCCAGATGACATTGCCGTCCACGATGATGGGATGAACCGGCGCCGCGACCAGCGGATAGCCGAGGAAGGTCGCCAGACCGGCCAGCATGCAGTCCTGGCAATTCGTCCTGCGCCCCGGAATGTCCTGGAAGCCGGGGTTGATCATCGTGCCGTAGGGATTGCCGGTGGACGGATAGCTACTCGGGTCGGCGCATGCGACGAATCCCTCGGGGCCGCGCAGCGCGTCCTCGAGCGTTTCCTGCAGTGCATCGTCCTCGATCGGGGCGAGATAGTCCGGACCGAACACCCGCATCGCCGCCGGATCGGCCAATTCCATCGGTGGCGCCGGCAACGAATCGAACGGGTTACCGCCGGCGGCAGCCTGCTCCGATTGGCTCGCTACTGATTCGCCGCCCTCCGATTCGCTCCCGTCCGATTCGGCCTCTGCTTCGTCCGAAGCCTCCGCATCCGAATCCCCTTCGTCCGAAGCCTCCGGCTCCGGAATTTCCGCGTCGTGCTCCCTCCCGGCCGGATCCCCAGCGTGCGAATCCCCCGCGTCCGGATCCCCAGCGTCCGAATTCCCGGCGTCCGCATCCCCAGCGTCGGGATCCCCATCATCCGCACCCCCTGTGTCCGGATCCCCAGCGTCCGGTTCCTCATCATCGGCATCCCCAGCGTCCGATTCCCCCGCGTCCGCATCTCCAGCGTCGGGATCCCCAGCGTCCGATTCCCCAGCGTCCGAATCCTGGTCCGAATAGAGCCTGTCCGTGCCGATATCGTCCGAATCATCATCGTCATCCGAATCGGAAACGGTGATCGGATGATCGAGGCCCGGATCGATACGGCGGCCGGGCGGTAGCGCGATGAAACCGAACCACCAGCTTCCGGCGATCGGCGCGGTCGGCGGCCGGTCCCAGGTGTCATCGGTGACCGGGTCCCACCACACCGGTCCGGGTGCCGGCACCGGATTGTCTCTCGAGACCCGCGCCGGATAGACGACCAGTACAGGCTCGAAGCGAGCGGTTTCGGGCTGACCCTGCGCATTCCGTATCGGCTCACCGGTGCCCGGGTCCACTCTCGGGATCGCGCAGAAACCCAACGCCGCCGACCCCGGGCCGAGCATCGCCACCCACGCGTGCAGCGCCGCATAACCTTCCACCGGGGAGGGATTTGCAAAGGTGTCGGGCATATTCTGCAGCCACTCGGTGGCCCGCCGACGCCCGTCGGCCTCGTCCTCATCGTTGTACAGATCCGGCCCGGCATCCGCATACCGCGGCGCCGCCACCACCGGATACCCCAGAAACGACGACAACCCCGACAACGCCGCATCCCACCGATTCGAACCCCGCCCCAACACAAAATGCCCACCCTGATTCACCAACCACCCATACGAATTCCCCGGCGACGGAAAACTCCGCGGATCCGCACCCACCACAAACTCACCCACGCCATCGGACAACAACGACCGCAACGGCCCCTCGATACCCGCAAACTCCAACGCAGCCAACTGACCAGGCCCGAAAACCCGCCCCCGCGACGGATCCATCAACCGCATCGGCGGCCCCGCACGATTGAACACCGGCACCACCAACGGCACCGGCACCGGCCGCACCACCGAACCCCGCCCCGACGAATCCACCGTCGTATCCGGCCGCAACGCGATGAATCCGAACTGCGCTGTGCTGTGCACGATCCGGTCCGGCAACTCTTCCCAGGTTGTATTGCTCGCGGGGTCCCACCACTGCGGCCGGGTCGGCGTACTGGTCTGATTGCCGTCCGAGGCGATTACCGGGAATATCACGGCCAGCGGCATCACGCCGGAGACCACGTACTCGTCGTTGTCATCCCGCACCAGGTCACCGGTGGCGGGGTCGACTTCGCCGATTCCGAGGAATGCCACCGCCGCCGCGCCCGGCCCGAGATGACCCACCCATTCGTGTAGTGCAGCGCATTGCTGCGGCGCCGGCAGCTCACCGAAATGATCGGGCTGAGTCTGCAGCCATTCGATGACCCGCTGCATTCCGGCGGATTCGTCGTCGCGGTCGTAGCTGTCGCCCGCATCCGGATTCCGGGGGGCGGCGACCAGTGGATTACCGCGGAACGACGATAATCCCGCCAGCAGCGCATCCCATCGGTTCGCGAACCGGGACGCCGGGCGGCTACTGCCCCCGTTGATCATCCAGCCGTACGGATAACCCGGTGTCGGATAGCTGCGCGGATCGGCGCCGGCCACGAAATCGCCGTTACCGGCGCGCAATACATTCTCCAGCGCCCGCTGCTGGCCGGGATGCTCCAGGCGAGCCAGCCCGCCCTGCCCGTAAACCCGCCGTGCGGACGGATCCGGCAGCCGCGCCGGCGGTGCGGGACGATCGAGCGCCGGGACCACCGCCGGACGCGGCCGGGCCGGCACCGGCTGCCGCGGGACCGAAACCGGCTGCCGGGCGGAGGCGCTGACCACTGTGCGCCCCGGCGGAATCACCACGGACATGACCAGGACCGACTGCGTACGGAAGTCCTCGAAGGGCTCGCGGGACATTCTGCCGCTCTGCGGATCCCACCACAGTGGGCCCTCGTCTATCACCTCACCGTTCTCATCGCGATTGTCCGGATCGGGCGCGGGGTAGACGAGGAGAACGGTATGTTCGGGACCCTCGACGGGATCCCCGTCCTCGTCCACCATCGGGTCACCGGTATCGGGATCCTGCGCCTGCCACCGGTTGGAGACGATCGCCGCCGACCCGGGCCCGAGTTCCGCGACGTGATCATGGATCGCGGTGATGCGCTCGGGTACGGTGCCGAATCCGTCCAAGGCGTATTCGGCGAGCCCGACCATCCAATGCTGCCGTCCGGAGCCGCCCTGCTCAGGGCCGTCCCAGTTGACCTCGCCGTGCTCGACCGCCGGATATATCGGCGCGGCGACCGTCGGGCTGCCCAGGAAGGTCGCCAGGCCGGCGAGAACGCAATCCTGGCAATTGTTGTCCCGCCCGGGCCTGTTGCCGTAGCCCGGATTGATCATCGCGCCGAACGGTGTACCGCCGGGCGGATAGCTACTCGGATCGGCGTATACGGCGAACCCGTCCGGGCGCCGCATCGCATTCTCGAGTGCGTGTTGCAGCGCGGGATCTTCCACCGGAGCGAGATACCCCGGTCCGAAGACGCGCATTTCCGCCGGGTCCAGCAGCTCCCTCGGCGGCTCCGGGAGGACAACGTGTCGCCGGTTCTCGGAAACACTCCCCTCGCCGGCTTCGCTTCCGGACGATTCCGAACCCACCGAATCCGAGTCCCACGAATCGTCGTCCGCCGGTTCCGCCGCCGATCCGGACGGGTCACCGGTGCCCGGATCGTCGGTCCGGGTTTGCTTCCGCGGCGGTGCACCGGATTCCGGATCCGCCGGCGGCCGTTTCCGCGACGAACCGGTTTCCGCGGCCCCCGGACGGGCATCGGTTGTTTCCGATTCGGAATCGTCGTCGTCGAGCTCGACGATCCGGCTTCCGGGGGACCCTTCGGCCGCGCCCTGATGCGGACCTCGCGCGCCCGCGGACGTATCCAGCGAGTGCAGCGCAATCAGTTCGTCCCCGGGTGCCGCCACGAACGAGACCTCGGTCTCGTTACCGATAGCGGCGAGCATCGTCGTATGCGGCACTGTCCGGCCGGTCATCGGATCCCACCAGACCGGTTCGGCGGGTTTCGTACCGTCGGCGGATACGGGGCCCGCCGGGTAGACCAGCATCTGCACAGATTCGGCGGTGGCGGACGACCCGCGGACCGGCCGGGAAACGACCGCCAAACCCACCGCCCCCGGGCCCAGGTTCCGGACCTCGTCGTAGGCGTGCTGGTACTGCTGCCGCACGGTCCGGCTGCCGGTGGCCGAGGAGGTCAGCCGGTCACCGAACCAGCCCTCGACCCGGGATCGTCCGCGCCGGTGCAGTTCCCGGACCGGAAGCGGCTGTCCGCCTTCGTTGAGATGCTCCCAGTTCGGCACCGCGTAACGCGGTGCGCCCAGGAAGGAAGCAGCGGCCGCGAGACCGGACTCGTAGACACTGATCTGGCCGCCCATGGGATACCCGCCACCGAGGTTCATCAGCTCGCCGTAGGGCCGTCCGCCGGCGACCGCCGTGAAGGTGCCCGGATGCTGATAAGCGGTGAACCCGCCTTTTCCGTTGTTCAGGGCGGCTTCGAGTTCTGCCCGGTGCTCCGCGGAAGCGAGTACGAGATCCGGCGTGCCGATGGTGAATTCGACCTTCGCCGCGTACTTCAGCAAACCCGCCGGGGGTTCGCGGTGAAAAGTACCGGCTTGCGCATCGCACCAGATCGGTTCCTGTTCCCCCTCGGGGAACACCACCACCGTGGCATGCGAGCCGTCGTACTTCGGCGAACCGTCCGGCTCGTACTGCTTCATCCCGAAGAAGTTGACCTTGTGCCAGCTCGTCGTGACGTAGGCCATCGTGCCCGGGGGCAGCGATTTGATGTGGTCGTGCGCGGCCCGATACTGGTCGGCGATCGATCTCGACCCGTTGTCGAAGCTCATCTCCCGGGCCCCCAGGAAGCGCGTCGCCTGCGCCGGCCCACCACGGAGATGGTCCTTGGTGAACCGGCCGGCCCCCGGTGCGGCAACCTGCGGTTTACCGGCGTAGGTCGCAAGGAGCGACAGGGAGCAATCCTGGCAGTTCTCCGACCGGCCGGGAACGTCCGGGCCCGGCCCGTTCACCAGTTTTCCGAACGGCTTACCACCCGCTACCGCCGTGAACGTCGCCGGATTCCGGAACTGCACGAAACCGGACCCGTCCGGATTCGTCACCGCTGCTTCCAGAAGAGACTGGTAGGTGGGCTTTTCGACGGGATGGTAGGCGGAGCGGACCCGGTCGTCCGCCGGCTGCGGTATTTTCCGCAGCTCCTCGGGTGTGAACCGGCGCGGCACCGGCCGGGACGTACCGGTGGAGGTATCCGGCGGCGCGCCGGTGGATATCGTGGTCCCCGGCACCGCCGCCTCCCGCCGGTTCCGCGGATCCGCCGAGCGCACCGGCCCGACCCGCGGACCGGCATCCACTGCGAACGGAACCGGCACCGCATCCGGCGCCGCACCCGATTTCTGCCGGGAGTCGGTGGCCGGTGCCCCGAGCACGGCTTGTTCCGGTGCTCGCCGCGGCGCGGGACTCGACAGCTCGCCGGTGCGGGCGCGCCGCGATTCGGGCAAAGGGCCGGATTCCTGCTCAGCCGGCCGCCGGACCGGCCCGGGGTCGCCGGACTGAGCCGGTCCGGAACGCTGCGGCGCTGATCCTGTGCTCCGCTCCGCCTCGGTGGCCGGCTGTACTTGCGTATCCGGAGAAGGAGAGGGAGCGACCGGGGCAGGAGCCGCCGAGATCCCGGGCCGGGATGTTTCCGGCAGCACCGATACACCGGTCCCGTCGGGAACACCCGCACTCGGTGCGGACGGGGCGGCTGCGCGCGACTGCCCCTCGTTCGTATGCCGGGCACCGTCCTGGTTCGGAACCTCACGCGAGGACTGCGCTGTGGAATCGCCCGGTGTGGTGGAGCTGCCCGGTTTATCGGCCGGTCTGGAACTCGACTGCTCGGCGGACGAACCCGGCGTGTGTGCGACCGCCGAACTGGAGTTGGGTGCGGTCGAACTCGCCGGACCGGTCTGCGCCGCCGGCGTCGGCGTCGTGTTCGGTTGCGCGGGAGCTCCGGGCGGCGCCGGCGGCATCGACGCCGAGGGCGTGACCGGTTGCGGCAGTGGCGGTATGTGCCGGCTGGTCTCGACCCCCGAGGGGTTGGTGTCGGCGGTGCCGCCGGTCTGTTCCGGCCTGCCCTCGTACAATCCTGTGCCGCTGGGCTCGGTATCGCCCCTGGCCCCTGAGCTCTCGTTCGGCGAGCTCCGCTGTTCACCGCGATCCTCGGCCACGTCGGACCCCGGCCGCTCCCGCCCAGCGTCCTGGTCGGTGTGCGCATCGGACTCACCGGATTTGCCCGTCGAATCGGACTGTTCGGGCCGGTCCGTCGAATCGGACCGGCCGGGGTGCTCCGTCGTATCGGGCTGATCGGGCCGGCCCGCCGAATCGGACGGACCAGGCTTGTCGAGTCCTGTATCCAAAGCCTCCGGCTGCTGATCGTTGTCCCCTGGCGGCGCGGCCTGCGATGATTCGCCGCGGGGAGCGTCGGTGGAACCCTGCCTATCCCCTTCCGGCGCCTTCTCCGACTCTTGTCCCGATGTTTGCGAATTCGCCGTTTCCCCGCCCAGCGGACCCGGCTGGCCGGTGACCGGCGACCCCGGCTGCTGCCCCGGGCGATCCGATTCGGGCGTCGCTCCGGACCCGTTTCGTCCGTTCGCGTCGCCCCCGGCCGGAGTGGTCCGCGTACTGTCATCGTCCGCCGTCACCCGTGCATCCGACGGACCGCCGCGCTGTGCCGGGCCCGGCTGTCCCTCGGCGGGGTTCGGCGGTGCCGCGGAACCCGGGCCCGGAGATTCGCCGGACGAGAATCGTTCGCCACCCCGCCCCGGCGCATCACCCGGTGACGAGAACCAGTTGCCCGGCGACTGCGATTCCCCCCGCGGAGATCCCGGGCCACCGGAGGCGAATACCGAACGAGAACCGTCCGCGGGGTGCGACCCGGATCCCGCTCCCGCCGGTCCATCCTGGTAGAAGGCGTTTTCGCCGGACGACCCATCACCGTATGCGGGCACCGCGCCGGATCGGGGGCCGCCCATCGCATGATCCGGGTCCCCGAGCCAGTTCCGTGCGCTCGACCAGGGCCCGTTCTGTCCGTGGAAGCTGTTCGAGAAGGTGGTGGGGTCCGCGGCGCCGACGATGCTGCCTTGGATGAATCCGCCGGCCACGCCGATGCCGGTCATGCTGTCGCTCAGGCTCTCTCCGGTGACACCGGCCACGAGGAGATTGCCGAAAATTCCGGCCACGCCGTCCGCGGCGCCGCCCACCACGGCGTTGCGGGTCATTCGACCGAGCAGGTTCGTGTTCAACGTGTTGCCGAGGGTTTTGCTGAGGAAGTTGTTCGCCCCCCTGGCCACCAGCGACCCCACCGGCTCCGCGGCGCCACCGGCGAAAACGCTCAGGCCGAATTCCTCACCGTTGAATTCGTCCCGCTTTCCGTCGGCCATCTGGCCGCCCTGGATCGCCCCGTTGATCAGCCCCTCTTCTGCCGCGCCCTGCAGCACCTCCTCGCCGAGTTCTCCCCAGGCACGCGACGTGGGCATTGTCAGCTTGCCGTTACCGAGGCTGCGCCAGAAGCTGCGCTGGATATTCGGGGCACCGAGCCGCGAGGCCAAGTTCTGCAGAGTCCGCTGGGTCGCCTGGCGGATGGTCAGCATTATTCCCTGGGTGGTCCCCACCGCCGCGGCTTCCACCGCGGGCGCGGTGGGCGGGAAGAGCCAGGCCAGCGCAATTTCTATCGCCAGCCAGCACAGCGTGATGATGATATTGAGCTTCGCGGCTTGTAGCTCGGTGCCGAAATCGAAGGTCGTCTCCGAGGTCTCGAGCATGCTCCGCGCCAGCGCCTCGAGCGATTGATCCCCGGTGCGGAACTGGTCGTAGAGGGCCGCGATCTCATCTCGGGCCGCCCCTGCCGGATACGCGGCGGTGGCGGCTTCTTTGGCTTGTACTACAGCGGCGAGCAGTGCGAACGTCTCATCGGAGCCGTCTTTCCAGATCGCCGAGACCGCCCAGGCCCCGTCCTCGTCCCCATCCGGCCATTCGGCGCCGGCGATCCAGCCGAGCCAGCGCATATCCTCGGGTAGGTACAGGGTCATCGAAACAGCGGGTCCGAAGTCACTGTGCTGATCACCCTCATCGTCTCGCGACCGACACGGTCAGATTACCGCGAGCCCGGTTAACAGCCGGTGTCGCGCAACAGAATTCGAACGATGCGGGCCACCGGCGCAGACGCGGATCGATGCGGACGATGAATTCCGTTCGTCCGGCTGCCGAACACCGCGTTTCCGCCCGCCGAACAGTGTTGCGTTCGGCCTCGATCACCGCCTTCATGCGTATTCGCCCGCCGGTCCGGCGGGATGCTCGGCGGTACGGTTGTTCCGAACACGGTGTTGCTGGAAGGCGGAAAATCGGAATGGATCCCTCGCGCTGCGTTGTCCTGGTGCCGGTCGGCCACCACATCGAACCGGACTGTGACACCGCTCTGAAACAACTGGAGCGACGCGGCTACCGGGTGTGGCGCCGCTACGGATCGGCCGCCATCGACCAGGCGCGTAGCCAGATGGCCACCGACGCACTCGCCGAGGGATTCGACGAATTGATGTGGATCGATTCCGACACCGGTTTCGACCCGGACGTAGTGGAACTGCTGCGCGCCCATGACCTTCCGCTGGTCGGCGGAGTATGCGTCAAGAAAAACGCCCGTGCGCTGGCTTGCCATATCCTGCCCGGCACCGAGCGGTTCGTCCTCGGCGAAGGCGGCGGACTCACCGAGGTCCGCTACACCGGAACAGGTTTCCTGCACACGAGGCGGGAGGTCTACGAGAAGATCGCCGAACACGAGCGGCTCCCGGTGTGCAATCTCCGGTACGGCACGCCCACGGTCCCCTATTTCCTCCCGATGCTGCTGCCGGAAGACGACGGGAATCACTGGTACCTCGGCGAGGATTTCGCCTTCACCGAACGCGCCCGGCGCAGCGGCTTCGACATCTACGTCGATACCAGCTTCCGCCTGGAACATATCGGCACGTACGGGTACACCTGGGAGGATGCGGGCAGCGATAAGCCCCGCTACGCGAGCTACAACTACAACTTCCGCTAGGGTGCGCCGGTACGGTCACCGGCGCACCCCGGAAGTATCCGAGCGCAGGAAACCTACGCCGGGTATTTCCCGCTGCGTTCCCGGATATCGGTCACGATCGCCGAGAAGTCCCGGCCCCCGGAGGTCTCGTTGAATTCGCGGTAGATCTCGGCGGCCAGTTCCCCGATGCGGCCCTGAACCCCGTTGGCGCGCAATGCCTCCACCGCCAGGCCCAGATCCTTGTTCATCAGGGCGGTGGCGAAGCCCGGCTGGTAATCGTTGTTCGCCGGACTCGTCGGTACCGGCCCCGGGACGGGGCAGTAGGCGGTGAGCGCCCAGCTCTGCCCGGATGCCTGGGACACCACATCGAAGAACGACTGGTGGCTCAGCCCCAGCTTCTCCCCCAGGACCAGCGCCTCGGAGAGCCCGATCATCGAGATGCCCAGCAGCATGTTGTTGCAGATCTTCGCTGCCTGCCCGACCCCGGAAGCACCGCAGTGCACGACCTTGGCGCCCATCACCTCCAGCACCGGCAGCACCTCGGCGAAATCGGCGTCCGCCCCGCCGACCATGAAGGTCAGCGTGCCGGCCGCCGCACCGGCGACCCCACCGGAAACCGGGGCGTCCAGTGCCCGGTGCCCAGCCGCCGTGGCCGCCTCCGCTGCTGCCTTCGCGTCCGCGACGTCGATGGTCGAGCAGTCCACGAACAGGGTGCCCGGCCGGGCGACCGGCAGCAGTTCGGCATACACATCGCGCACCAGCTTGCCGTTGGTGAGCATGGTGATCACGATGTCCCGGCCGGTGGCGGCGGCGACTCCGGTATCCACCAGCGCCACACCGTCTTTGCGGGCCTGCTCCTGCGCCGCGGCCGACGGGTCGAACGCGTGCACCTCGTACCCGGCTTTCACCAGGTTCGCCGCCATGGGCCCGCCCATATGGCCCAGGCCGAGGAAGCCGATCGTCTTGCTCATCACTTGTCCTCCGGAGTAGTCAAACCCAGTTCCCGTTCGCCCAGTCCGGCGAAGTACGCGTCGACCTGTCCGCCGCTCACCTCGGTGAGGGTCGCCGGCGACCACTGCGGGTTGCGGTCCTTGTCGACGACCTGGGCGCGGATACCCTCGACCAGATCGTGCGAGGCCAGCGAGGCGATGGAGACGCGGTATTCCTCGTTCAGCACCGCCTCCAGGCTGTGCGCCGTCCGCGCCGAGCGCAGCGAGCGCAGCGTGACCTGTAGCGCGACAGGCGATTTGCCGAGTATCGCGGTGGCCGCGGCGTCGGCCTCGGTATCGGGGTGTTCCTGCAACCGGGCCACGATCTCGGCGACCGTCTCCGCGCCGTAGCAGGAATCGATCCACTCCCGCTGCCCGAGCAGCGCCGATTCCGGTGCCTCGGTGGCGAATTTGGCGATCGCGATATCGGCGGTTTCGGTCTGCAGTGTCGTCAGCAGGGCCGGGATCTGTTCGGACGGCACGTAATAGTCCGCGAAACCGGTGGCGATCGCATCACCGGCCTTCATCCGCGCCGTGGTGAGAGCGATATGGGTGCCCAGTTCGCCCGGCGCCCGCGACAGCAGGTAGGTGCCGCCGACATCGGGGATGAACCCGATCCCGACCTCGGGCATCCCGATGGTCGACTTCTCGGTGACGATCCGGTGGCTGCCGTGCGCGGACAGACCGACCCCGCCGCCCATCACGATCCCGTCCATCACCGCGACGTACGGTTTCGGGTAGCGGCCGATGAGCGCGTTGAGAATGTACTCGTCGCGCCAGAACTTCCCGGTCGCCGAATCCGCCGCCGACCCCACATGCCCGGCCGCCTGCTGTTCCTTGGCGTCGTGGTGGATGGCGACGATATCGCCGCCCGCGCACAACCCACGCTCGCCGGCACCGGTGATGGCGACCGTGGTCACCGAATCATCGGTGGCCCAGGCCCGCAACTGTCCGGTGATGGTGAGCGCCATCGCATGGTTGAGAGCGTTGATGGCCTTGGGCCGGTTCAGGGTGATCAGGCCCAGGCCGCCACGCTGTTCGACCAGGACTTCGGGTTCCTCGCTCATACAGTTCCTTCCACGGACGCCGTCATCGACCGGGCCACGACCATCCGCATGATCTCGTTGGTGCCCTCCAGGATCTGGTGCACCCGCAGATCCCGGACGATCTTCTCCAGACCGTATTCGGCCAGGTAACCGTAACCACCGTGCAGTTGCAAAGCGGCGTTGGCGACCTCGAAACCGGCGTCGGTGGCGAATTGTTTCGCCATGGCGCACAGTTCGACCTTGTCGGGCGCGTCGGCGTCCAGCGCCGCCGCGGCCCGCCACAGCAGGGTCCGCGCGGCCTCCAGCTTGGTCCGCATATCGGCCAATTCGAACTGCAACGCCTGATTGTTCAGCAGCGGCGCCCCGAATGCGGTGCGCTGCGCCAGGTAGGGCACCGTTTTGTCGAGCGCGGCCTGCGCCCCGCCCATCGAGCACGCCGCGATATTGAGCCGGCCACCGTTGAGCCCGTTCATGGCGATCCGGAAACCGTCGCCCTCGGCCCCGAGGCGGTTGGCCACGGGGACGCGGGCGTCGGTGAGGATCACCTGCCGGGTGGGCTGGGCGTTCCAGCCCATCTTCTTCTCGTTCGGGCCCACCTCCAGGCCGGGGGTGTCGGCCGGGATGACCAGCGTCGAGATACCGCGCGCGCCGGTGTCCTGGGTGCGGACCATCATGACGTAGACGTCGTTGCTGCCCGCACCCGAGATGAACTGTTTGGCGCCGTTGACGATGTAGTCGTCGCCGTCGCGCACCGCCCGGGTGGTGATGGCCGCGGCATCCGAGCCCGCCCCCGGTTCGGTGAGCGCGTAGCTGGCCAGCAGGTCCATCGCGGTGAGGCCGGGCAACCAGCGGCGGCGCTGCTCGTCGTCGCCGTAGGCGTCGATCATCCAGGTCGCCATGTTGTGGATGGAGATATAGGCGGCCACGGCCGGGCAGCCGGTGGCGAGTGCCTCGAAGATCCGCACCGCGTCCAGCCGGCGCAGCCCGGATCCGCCGAACTCCTCGCTCACATAGATACCGCCCAGCCCGACGGCACCCGATTTCCGCAGGACGTCCACCGGGAAATGTTTCTCCTGGTCCCATTCCACGGCATGCGGGGCCAGGTATTCGTCGGCGAACTCCCGGGCCGTATCGCGGATCGCCCGCTCGTCGGAGTCGAGAGTGAACATGCTCATTCCATCGTCGGGATGACGAAGCTGTTGCTCTCCTTGAGCCCGGCCGGCCAGCGCTGCGTCACCGTCTTGGTCTTGGTGTAGAAGCGGATGGAATCGGGGCCGTGCTGGTTCAGATCGCCGAACCCGGAGCGCTTCCAGCCACCGAAGGTGTAGTACGCGATCGGCACCGGGATCGGCACATTGATACCGACCATGCCCACCTGCACCTTGGCCGCGAAATCGCGGGCGGTATCACCGTCGCGGGTGAAAATGGCGACGCCGTTGCCGTATTCGTGATCGTTGGCCAGCGCCAGCGCTTCCTGGTAGTCGCCCGCGCGCACCACGCTGAGCACCGGGCCGAAGATCTCGTCGGTGTAGATCGACATCTCCTTGCCGACCCGGTCGAACAGGGTCGCGCCCACGAAGTAGCCGTTCTCGGCGCCCTCCACGGTGAGCCCGCGGCCGTCGACCACCAGTTCGGCACCCTCGTCGATACCCTGCTGGATGTACTTCTTCACCCGGTCCACACCGTCGAGACCCACCAGCGGCCCGTAATCGGCGCCCGGATCGTCGGACTTGCCGACATTGAGCTTGTGCACCCGCTCGGTGAGCTTCTCGACCAGCCGGTCCGCGGTCTCCTCGCCCACGGGCACGGCCACCGAGATCGCCATGCAGCGCTCACCGGCCGAACCGTAGCCGGCACCGATCAGCTGGTCGGCGACATCGTCGAGGTCGGCGTCGGGCATGACGATCGCATGGTTCTTCGCACCCCCGAAGCACTGGGCGCGTTTACCGTTGGCGGTGGCGGTTTCGTAGATGTACTGCGCGATCGGGGTGGAGCCGACGAAGCCGACGGCCTTGATCCGGGGATCGTGCAGAATCGTGTCGACGGCTTCCTTGTCGCCGTTGACCACGTTGAACACACCCTCGGGCAGGCCGGCCTCGAGGAACAGCTCGGCCAGCCGCAGCGGGACCGAGGGGTCACGTTCGGACGGTTTGAGCACGAAGGCATTACCGCAGGCCAGTGCCGGCCCGGCCTTCCACAGCGGGATCATCGCGGGGAAGTTGAACGGGGTGATACCGGCGACCACACCCAGCGGCTGGCGCATCGAGTACACATCGATCCCGGTGCCCGCGCTCTCGGTGTATTCGCCCTTGAGCAGGTGCGGGATACCCACCGCGAATTCGATGACCTCGAGCCCGCGCTGGATATCGCCCTTGGCGTCGGCGATGGTTTTACCGTGCTCGCTGGACAGCAGCGCGGCAAGCGAATCCATCTCGTCGTTGACCAGGGTCAGGAACTTCATCAGTACCCGCGCCCGGCGCTGCGGGTTCGTCGCGGCCCAGCCCGGCTGCGCGGCTTCGGCATTCGCGATGACCTGCTCGACCTCGGATTTGCTCGCCAGCGGCACCCGGGCCTGCACCTCACCGAGGTTGGGGTCGTAGACATCGCCGAACCGGCCGGACGTGCCGGGGACCTGCTGCCCGCCGATGAAATGTGTGAGTTCTCGAACCATGCGATTCCTGCCTCGTGTCGGGGGTGGCGGGCGCGGCGCTGCGGCCGTCCGTCACACGAAGATCATTATTGCGGGCATCCAATAGTTGGACGTCCAAGCAAAACGATACACCCGCCCCCGCCGGCAAACCAGACCCACCGGCAAGATCCGCAAGCTGCGGGAACGCCCCGGAGCGCCACCGACGTCGCGGGCCCCGCGTATCCCGGGGCAACGGCACTAGATCTGTACCGATTTCTTCGCCGACCTGGTCAACAGATAACTACCGATCCCGAGCACCACCGCGCCGACCACGAGAATCGCGCCGGATGCGCCCGCCGATTCCCCGGTCCAGTCCGCGACCGCTTCCACCGCCGCCAAGGTCAGGGCGGCCGCACCGCCGAGGCTCAGCACCCAGGAGCGATCGGTCGCGTAGAGCGCGAAACACACCACCGCAACCACGGCCGTGAGCACATAGGCCAGCCGCATCTGATCGAAGACGTCGACGGTCTGCGCCCCCGTTACGGCCACCACGACCCCCACCACATACCCGGCCCACCGATCGAGCACGGCCCCGAGCCGGGTGATACCCAGCCAGCCGAGACCCAGTGCCAGCACACCGAGGCCCGTCAGGTCGCCGTCGACCGCCAGGAACTCGCCCAGCACACCGTGTACCGCCGCCACGCTGAACCCGGCACACAACAGCAATCCGAGTAACGACGGCAGCGCCGCATACCCGGCGACCGCGGCCAGCAGACCCGCGACCGCCGCGTACACCCAGGTGCGATCGGTGCTGACGTTCCCGTCGTCGAACACCGCACCGGCCGCGGCCGCGATACTCACCGCGGCCAGCGCGAACAGCACCGCGGCCAGCCGGGTGCGCGCGGTATGCCCGGCAGCGGGGAGCAGCCGCCAGGCCGGCCGGAACAGCACCCGCCGCCCGCCGGCGGTGGCCACCCCGGCCACCGTCAATCCGAGCGCCACCAGGACGAACAGTACGAACCGGCCGAGTTTCGCCATATCGTCCCAGGACTCGGCGAGGATCAGCACGAGCCCGCTCAGCAGCAATCCCGCGCCGGCGTACGCGGCGATCTCGGCGAGCAGCCGCGCCGGGGTCGGGCGGGGGTGCTCCTGCGCCAGCGCCGTCACCACCGCGCCCAACTGGTTCTCGTCCAGCACACCGCGCCGCACGAGGTCGACCAGTGCGGGCGGCGCCTGTCCGGGGACATTTCCCGGTTTGCCCTCGGAAGCGGAACCGGAGCCTATGCCCACGGGTCCGGTGCCCTCGGCCCCGTGCGCGCCACCGCTGGTACCCGCCGATTGCTGTGCGCCGGGTCCGGTGCCCTCCGCTCCGGGCCGGAGCGCACCGCCGCTACCGGTAACCGCCGTCTGCCGCGGGCCGGGCACGGCCGGTAACCCGCCACCGGTTACCGGCTTCGTCGACTCCACGGTTTCGGTTTCCGGTCCATCCGCGCCGGATGACCTACCGCGTTTCCCCTTTCCGGCGCGGAACGCCGGCTTGCGGCCGGATGCGCCCGAATCGCCCGCGGGCGGCGCCGCCGAGATCGGCCGATCCGGCTCGGACTGCCCGGTACGCGACTCACCTCGCGGCACCTGTTGCGACGCCTCGGGCGCCGAATCCTTCTCGGCCACAGAACCCATTATGCCGCCGACACCCCCCGCGTCCCGGGTTCACGGCAAACCCGTCACCCACCGCTCCTATACCCCGGGGCAGCACCCACCCCGGCCACCGCTCTCAGACCCCAGGACGGCACCGACCCCGGCCACTCCATCTGTCCCGCCCGGCCCCGCGCCCGGCAACCGCCACACCCCGGCAACCTCGCCCGGTTGGCGCCACGCCTGGCAGCTGCGCCCTGACTCAACAGCCGCCACACCGGCACCCGGCACCGCACACATGTATCCGGCCGCGCATGCATGTGCGGTTCTCCGCCCACACCCTGCACCGAGGAGGCTGCACCCTGCAACCACATCGCGTCGCAAGCCCGGCCGACCGGCAACAACGCCGGAATTCGACGGGCTGCCGCCGCCCGCGCGCTAGGCTCGGCGAACCGACGACGATCGCAGGAAGGTGCCACCAGCGCTATGGACATCGGCGATATCCGGATCATCGACGCGCATATCCACCAGTGGGATCCGTTCACCAATCCGCGCGAATTCAGCGGTACCGCCAAGCTCATGCGCGCCCTGCCGCTGCCCCTCGGGCTGGCGGTGCGGCTGGCGCCGCGCCGGGACCGCGAATTCGTCGGCGAACCCTCCGCGTATATGGGTCCGTACCTGCCCGCCGACTACCGGGCCGACGCCGCCGGGGTGCCCGTCGAATCGGTGGTCCATATCGAGGTCGAATGGACGGGGCCGAAGGCCGAGGAAACCCGCTGGGTCACCGCGCTGCCGTTCGGGGTGGATACGCCCGCGCTGGCGGCGGTCAGCGGCGGCGGTTCTCCGGCCGATCCCGGATTCCCCGAACTCCTCGACGCGCATCTGTCGGCCTCGCCGCTGGTGCGCGGGATCCGCAGTATGGTCGCCCACCACCCGGACACCGGGATCCGCAGTTTCGCGTCCGGACCGAACACGCTGCGCAGCCGCGAGTTCCTGGACGGTTTCGCGGCACTCGCCGAACGCGATCTGGCCTTCGAAGCCTGGGTGTATTCGCATCAGATCCCCGAGGTCACCGCGCTCGCCCAGCGCTACCCGGAGACCACCATCATCCTGAACCACCTGGGCACACCCGCCGGAATCTTCGGCCCGGTCGGTAAGCACACCGGCCGGGATGCCGAAGCTCGCGCCGGTCTCCTCGAACGGTGGCGCACCGATATCGCCGATCTGGCCGCATGCCCGCAGGTGGTGGCGAAGGTCAGCGGCCTGATGATGCCCATCCTCGGGCACCCGGTCCCGCGGCACGGCTCCCCGACACCGGTTCCCGAACTCGTCGACCGGATCGGCCCCCTGCTCCGGCACGCCGCCGATACGTTCGGCGCCGACCGTCTCGTCTGGGGATCGAACTTCCCGGTCGACCGGCCAATCACCTCCATCGCCGGCAGCGCCCAGGCGGTTGCCACGGTCCTCACCCAGCACCTCGGTGACTCCGCACCGCTCGACAAGATTTTCCGGGCCAACGCCCAGCGGGTCTACCGGCTGGATTGAACTCCCTGCCCGGAACCGCCGGGCCCGGGCGCTGTTTTCCCGGGCGTGCCGTGAAGTGGGCGGTCGCCGAACAGACAGCACGCCCGTCTCCGGCCGAATCGATACGCGATCCGGCACGCACCCGGACCGGGCACGCCCGCTGCACTCCTCGGAACAGGGCTTACAGCTCATTTCACCGCGGCCGGAAACATAGAGATCTGGATGAGCTCATATTCCACGCCGTGCCGCCGGGCACTTGATCGGTCGCGACGCGCACGCAGCGGCGGCGGGGTGCGCTACGGGGCGAGACCCCTACCTTCCGGTCATGGACCCATACATCGTGACCAGCGCGCGGTTTCCGGCGGCCGCGGCGTTCTCGTCGGCGCAGAGCATGCGCAGCGCGCGCCGCAGTAGCGCCGGGTCCAATTCGTCGAGCGCGGGCCCACCCCGTGGAGCCGGTAGTGCGGGGAGTTCCAGCGCCTCGCCGTAGGGGTCGGTGGATTCGTCCACCTCCTGAGCGGCCGTCTCTACTCCGCCGATCAGCCGTTCGATACTCAGCCCCCGCACGGCCAGCAAGTCGCGGGGGTGCTCGTCCAGGCGTTCGGCCAGCAGGCAGACCACGGCGATGGCGTGTTTGCACGGCCAGCCGGGGTCCGGGCAGGTACAGCCGAAGTCGATATCGGCGGCGGTTTCCGGCACCAGGTGCGGGGCCAGCTCGCGGGGCAGGTCCCCGGAGACGATCCGGGCGAGCATCCCCGGGGCGGACCGGATCGCCTCGACCACCAGATCGATTTCCTCCGGCCGCAACCGGCGGATCTCGCAGGTGGTGGTGAACGGGCTCGGCTGGCTGCCCTGCACCTCGGCGGTGACGACGCCGGGTTCGATGCGGTAGCTCACCACCTGCCCCGCCCGCGCGTAGGTGCGCCCGCGCGCGAGGCGGCCCGGGTCGGCGAGCCGTTCCATCACGTCGAGCAGTGCCTTGCCCCAGAATGTCCGGGCGAAACCGCCGCGCCGGTTGCGGGCCGCCGCGCCCCCGGATACCGGCCGGCGTTTCCCGTATTCCGCGAAATCGGCCATCACTCACCCACCGCCTCGGCGCCGAGGGTGAACAGCCGGGCCAGATCGTCGTTGCCGAGTTCGGTGATCCAGTTCTCCCCCACCCCGACCGCGAGATCGGCGAGTTCCCTTTTCCCGGTGATCATTTCGTCGATTCGTTCCTCGATCGTGTCGACGCAGACCAGTTTGCGTACCTGCACCGTGCGCTGCTGGCCGATCCGGAACGCCCGGTCGGTGGCCTGGTTCTCCACCGCGGGATTCCACCAGCGGTCGAGGTGCACCACATGGTTCGCGGCGGTCAGGTTCAGGCCGGTGCCGCCGGCTTTGAGCGAGAGCAGCATCAGCGGCGGGCCGTCGTCCTGCTGGAAGGCCTCCACCATCGCATCGCGCCGTTTCTTGGCGACCCCGCCGTGCAGGAACGGGATCCGGCTGCCGAACCGTTCGGCCAGGTACGGCGCGATGAGTTCACCGAATTCGCGGAACTGGGTGAACAGCAGCGCCTTCTCTCCCTCCGCGAGCACGGCGTCGAGCACATCTTCGACCAGTGCCAGTTTCCCCGAGCGGTGCGCGCCGCGGCGCAGCACGGCCGACGAATCACCGAGGAAATGGGCGGGATGGTTGCATACCTGCTTCAGCCGGGTGAGTGCGCCGAGAACGGCTCCCTTGCGCGCCATTCCCTTTGCGTCGCGCAGTTTTTCGAGCATATCCTGCACCACCGCCTGGTACAGCGCCGCCTGCTCGGCGGTGAGGTTGGCCCGGACCGTCATCTCGAGTTTCTCCGGCAGATCGGAGATCACCGCCGGATCCGTTTTCACCCGGCGCAGCAGGAACGGCGAGGTCACCGCGCGCAGCCTGGTGACGGCGTTCTCGTCGTTCTCCCGTTCGATCGGCACCGCGAAACGGGCGCGGAAGGTCTGCGGGCTGCCCAGCAGTTTCGGCACGGCGAAATCGAACAGCGAGCGCAACTCCTCGAGCCTGTTCTCCACCGGAGTGCCGGTGAGCGCCAGCCGGTGCCGGGCCGGTAACGCCCGGGCCGCCCGCGCCTGCCGGGTAGCGGCGTTCTTGATGTGCTGTGCCTCGTCGAGCACCACCCGTTCCCACTGCTGCCGGGACAGATCGGCGATATCGCGGGCGAGCAGCGCGTAGGTGGTGATCACCAGATCGGCGCCGGCCACCGCGGCGTCCAGCTCGCGACCCTGGGCCCGGCCGGGCCCGTGGTGCACGAGCACGCGCAGGTCGGGGGCGAATCGGTCGGCCTCGCGCTGCCAGTTGCCCACCACCGACATCGGGCACACCAGCACGGTCGGCCGCGGTGCGGTCTCGCGTTCCCGTTCGTGCAGCAGCAGCGCGAGTACCTGGATGGTTTTCCCGAGACCCATATCGTCGGCGAGGATCGCCCCGCAGTCGAGGCTGTTCATCGTCGCCAGCCAGGCCAGCCCGCGTTCCTGGTAGGGACGCAACTGTGCCTTCAGCCGGGCCGGTGCGGCCACCGGTTCCTGCGCGCGGTCCGGGTCGAACAGCGCGGCCGGCCAGCCCTCGGCGGTGACCTCGGTGAGCGGTACCCGCCCGACCTGGGTTCCGGCGATCTCACCGATCAGATCGGCGAGGGTGATCTCGTTGTCGGCGGTGTGCAGGGCGACGAATTTCGCGGCGGCGGCGAGGGCACTGTGATCGGCCTGCACCCATTCCCCGCGTAACCGCACCAGATCCGATTGCGCGCTGATCAGCTGCTGCATGTCGGATTCGGAGAGCACGGTATCGCCGAGGGCCAGTTCCCACCGGTAGGACACCAGCCCGTCCAAGCCGACGGTGCTCTGCGCCGCGGGTACGGCCGCCCCGCTCACCCGCAACCGCAGGCTCGGTTCGGTGATATTCCACGCCCGCGGCAACAGCAGCGGGATCCCGGCGGCCGAGAGCGCCTGCGCCCCGTGCGCGACCAGATCGGCGACCACTTCGGTGGGCAGCAGCAGGTCCAGGCTGTGCGGGTCACCGGGTACGTCACGCAGCCGCGGGTAGGCGCGTTGCGCGGCGCCCAGCCATTCCAGCCCCGTGCGCACCTCGTCCGGGATCCCCGGTACCGGGATCGGCCGCGGTGCGACACCGTCCTCACGCAGGCAGACCTCGAGCCGCCACAGTGCGGAATCGCCGGGGACCGCGGCGTATTCGCCCTCGGGCTCGCGCAACCGCAGTACCAGTCCGGGCTCGTCGGCCGAGCGGGTCTCGCGCCACTGCCGCAGTACCTCGGACGCCTGATGGCTGCCCGTATCCACCGGGACATCGGCGGACAACGCGTGCACCAAGGGATGCTCGGAGGTGGCCGGATCGAGCAGTTCCCGCACCATCGGGTCGGTCAGTTCGGTGACCATATCGTCGAGCACATCGGCCGGCTCACCCGCGACGCGTAGCGCCGGCGGCGCCAGGGCCGCGAGTTCGGCGAGCCAGGCGCGCTGACCCGCACCGCCGGCGGGCCGCCAGCGCGCCCACCACCGGCCCTCCTCGCGCCGCAATTCGGGCACGACCATCCCCGCCCGGATCCAGCGCTCCAGCCCCAGCGCGAGATGAGCCAGGAACCGCAGGTCGCCGGCCACGGCGGCGGCGGGTAGCCGTTGCCGCAGCGCGGCCGCAGCGGCAGCGGGGGCCAGCGCATGGGCCCGCACGACCTCCCGCCGCGGCCCCGCCTCGTCGACGATGAGCACCTCGGCCCGATGCCGGAATCGCGATTCCGCGAGCACCGAGCCCAGCAGACCGCCGACCGGCTCCCCCTCGGCCCCCGGGGCACGCCACAGCAGCAACCCGAACCCGGGCGACCACAGTCCGTGCAACATCGTCCCATCCAATCAGCCCGGTCCGACACGTCCCGAACGGTCCCCCGCCCGTCCGCGGCGGACACCGCCCGGCGCCGTCCCGGCACGCCCGGGCGCATTCTGGATTTATCCACCCCGACGGCACATACTGGGAAATATCCGCTGGTCACCGCTGTTATCCGCGATCCACGCCCGCCGGGTGAGACGCCGTGTCGGGCGAGTCGTCCTGCCCCGGGGATCGCCTCCGCCAGGCGGCGCACTCCGGCCCGGGAACAGCGGTCCCACAGCACACAGCGGCGTCATCGAACAGCGGAGGGCAGCAGTATGACCATTCTGCTCCAGGTTCTCGAGCAGAGCTATACGCCGACCACACCCTGGGAACGGCGCAAATTCACCTTCGTGGAGGCCGGCAAGATCGTCGGTATGCGGCTGGACGGCCAGTGCGGCGTCTGGCTGGATCTCTCCCGGCCGGGCGAATCACAGCGCCTGGCCCGCACCGAACGCCCAGAGGATGCGATCACCTTTCTCCTCACGACGTTCGCGAAGATCGCCGAATGCGGGGACAACGGCGGTTCCTGGGTGATCGGCCACGACGGCGTGCATATCGAATCGCTGGTCGCGACTCGTTTCCCACCCCGTAACAGCGGGGTCGACAACGACGAGTTGCTGGCTCGCGCCTGGCTGTGAGCCGCGGCCGGCGCCAGCTGTCGGTGCGGTCCGGTATACCGGTATCCGTGAGGACACGGGGGAAGATTCACACGGTTCCGGTATTCCTGCTCGCCTGTCTGCTGCTCGGTGCGCTCACCGGCTGCGCGGGTGTCGCCGTCGGTCCTCGGCCCGCGCCGGGCAGTCCCGGGCGAGCACAGATCGAACAGTTGCTCGCCGCGGTGCAGGTGGTCCCGCACCGTCCGCACGCCGGCGGATACGAACGTGATTGCGGGTCCGGGGAGGGCTGCGTATTCGGCCCGGCCTGGTCCGACGATCACGACGGCCCGGGCGGGCACGACGGCTGCGATACCCGCAACAACGTCCTGGCCCGGCAGCTCACCGAGGTCGCGTACCGGCCGGGCACCCGTAATTGTGTGGTGCAGTCCGGCACGCTCGCCGATCCGTACACGGGCACCCGGATCGTTTTCGACCGGCGCAGCGCGCAGCAGATGCCGGTGGACCATATCTATCCGCTGGCCGCCGCCTGGGATATGGGCGCCGCGGCGTGGACGCCCACGCAGCGCATTCGCTTCGCCAACGATATCG
This sequence comes from Nocardia sp. CA-290969, assembly GCF_050936135.1. Lineage (NCBI taxonomy): Bacteria > Bacillati > Actinomycetota > Actinomycetes > Mycobacteriales > Nocardiaceae > Nocardia > Nocardia sp. CA-290969. The sequence goes on from NZ_JBNJNJ010000001.1 coordinate 5,540,122, forward strand.
ACTACAACCTGCAGGCCACCGACCGCGCGACGAATACCGCCAAAAGCGACAGCACACCCGCGCAGTGGTTACCGCCGTCGCGGCCCGGCCACTGTTATTACGCGGGCCGATACCTCACCGTGGCGCTGCGCTACCAGCTACCGGTCACCGCCGCCGACCACGGAGTACTCCGCGAGATCGCCGCGCGCTGTGACTGAACCGGCTCGACCGGCGCGTCACAGGGTCGGGGCGCGGCCGGCGCCGTGCGTTCAGGCTCCGGTGGCGACGGGGCGTTTCCGATCGTGCGCCCACTGCGACCAAGACCCCGGATACAGGGCTGCCTCCACCCCCACCACCGCGAGGGCCGCGATGGCATGCGCGGCGGTGATTCCGGACCCGCAGTACACCGCGACCGGTTCGCCGTCCAGGTCGCCGTAGCGCCGCCGCAGTAGTTCGGCGGGCAGGAAACAGCCGTCTTCGCCGAGGTTTTCACTGGTCGGTGCACTGACCGCGCCGGGAATATGACCGGCCCGGGGATCCACCGGCTCGTGTTCGCCGCGGTACCGTTCGGCCGCTCGCGCATCCAGCAGCACCCCTTTCCAGCGGGCGGCCGCATCGGCGTCGATCACCGGCAGCCGGCCGGGTTCGAGTTCGATATCGCCGGGTTCGGGATCGGGTCCCACGCCGGTGGCCAGCTCACCTCCGCCGCGCACCCATGCGGGTAACCCGCCGTCGAGGATGCGCACGTCGGTGATCCCGGCCCAGCGCAGCAGCCACCAGGCCCGAGCCGCCGACATCCCGCCGAGCGCGTCGTAGACAACTACCGGATCGCCCCCGCAGATGCCCCAGCTCCGCGCGCATTTCTGCAGCTGTTCGGGATCGGGTAGCGGGTGACGGCCGTGCGCCGGGGAGGGTAGCGCGGCGAGTTCGGTATCCAGGTCGACGAATACCGCGCCCGGGATATGGCCGTTCTGGTAATGCTGCGGGCCCTCGGGGTCGCCGAGTTGCCAGCGGACATCCAGCAGGCGCAGATTCTTTTCGGTTGATTCCCGGAGTTCTTCAGCCGAGATCAGTACCGCGTTCAACGCAGCTCCTCGTCCAAGAGTCTGGAACAGATTTCGTCACCGTACGCGGGTCGCGTGGGCGGCGTCCACGCCGACACAGAATTCGGCGGGCCGTCAGATCCGGGCGAGCAGCGTCAGCGGGTCCTCCAAGGCGCCGGCGACGGTGGCCAGGAAACGGGCCGCCAGTTCCCCGTCGATCATGCGATGGTCGAAACTCAACGTCAGGGTGACCACCGAGCGTACGGCGAGTTCGCCGCGGAATACCCACGGCCGCCGATTGACCGCTCCCACACAGAGAATCGCCGCCTCACCCGGGTTCACCAGCGGAATTCCCGAATCGACACCGAATACGCCGACGTTCGAGATGGTGAACGTACCGCCGCGCAGATCGGGCAGGTTCGCCCGGCCGTCGCGGGCGGTCTGGGCCAGCCAGCCGATCTCGCGGCACAGTTCGCGCAGGCTCAGCGTCTGCGCGTCCTTGATGTTGGGCACCAGCAGTCCGCGGTCGGTGGCGACCGCGATACCCAGGTTGACGTAATAGCGGGTGACGATCTCCGAATTCGCTTCGTCCCAGAAGGTGTTGATACCGGGGTATTCGGCGAGGGCGGCCAGGACGGCCTTGGCGATCAGCGCCAAGGGTGTGGGGGTCAGCCCTTCGAAAGCTTTGGTGGCGCGCAGGTGTTCCAGCAGTTCCAGCGATGCGGTGATATCGACGGTGCTCGAGGTGGCCGCCTGCGGAATCGTACGGGCACTGGCCACCATGGCCGCCGCGGTGCGTTTGCGCACCCCGGAGATCGGGGTGCGTTCCTCCCGATCGGCGCCGCGGACCGGCTGTTCGGGCGCCGGGGTTTCCGCGTCGTCACGGTCGCGATAGTCGGGCTCGGAAACCGGCACGGCACCGCGCACATCGGCAACCGTCACCGCCCCCGCCGGGCCGGACCCGGCGACATACCAGAGGTCGATTCCCAACTCCCGAGCCAGCTTTCGCGCACCCGGCGTTGCGGCGACCCGGCCGCCGCCGGGCCCCGCGGCGCCGTCCGCCTCGCGCCGGACGCCGCGCTCCTCCACTACCGCGCCCCCAGGAAGGCCCGCCTCGTCTGTCGCCGCCCCTCGATACCCGTGTGCCGCCCTACTCGCATCGCCTGCTTCCACAGGCCGGCGGCCCGCCTCGTCTTCCCGCGCAGCTGCCGACTCACCCCGGTACCCGTAGGCGGTTCCACCGGCACGCGCCGCTTCCCCGGGCCGACGCTCCGCTTCATCTGCCTGCACATCTGCCGGCTTCTCGGCATACTCGCCCGCGGTCCCACCCGCCCGCGAATCACCGGCCGCTTCCGCAGGCCCCGCGCCGGCCAGGTCTGCCCGCGCAGGTTCGTCCGGATATCCACCGGGAGTCGTATCCGCGCCGCCCGGCGCGCCGATCACACCGTCGCGGTAGGAGATTCCCCCGGCCGCACTGTCCTGTGATTCCCGGGGAGCCGTTCCGCTCGCCCGGCGGCGGCGCCTGGACGGCTGTTCCTGCGTTTCCGGCCCATAACCGACCAGCACCGAGGTTCGTCCACCGGATGCCGGTGCGGCGGTACGGATCCGCAGCAGCGGTGCGCCCACCTCGACCGTCGCTCCGGGTTCGGCCAGCAGTTCCACCACGGTCCCGGCGAACGGCGACGGCAGCGCGACCACCGCCTTCGCCGTTTCCACCTCCGCGATGGTCTGGTTCAGTTCGACCCGGTCGCCCACCGCGACCGTCCAGTTCTGCAGTTCGGCGTCGGTGAGCCCCTCACCGAGATCGGGCAGCCGGAATTCCAGGATCTCCCCGGATTCGGTGGTCGGGTCGTCGTCCACGGTGGGCACCTCCGGCTGGCGTCAGGGCGGCGAGGGCACTCAGGCGGCGAGCGTTCGGTCGACCGCCGCCAGGATGCGGTCCGGGTCGGGCAGGTGATGCTTCTCGAGCTTAGCCGGAGGATAGGGGATATCGAATCCACCGACCCGCAGCACCGGGGCTTCCAGTTGATAGAAACAGCGTTCGGTGATCCGGGCGGCGATTTCCGCGCCGATCCCGCCGGTCACCGGCGCCTCGTGCACCACGACCAGCCGGCCCGTTTTATCCACCGATTCGGCGATGGTGTCGATATCCAGTGGCGCGAGGCTGCGCAGGTCGATCACTTCCAGCGAAAGTCCTTCCTCGGCACCGATTTTCGCCGCCGACAACGCAGTGGCCACGGTGCCGCCGTAGGCGACGAGGGTCGCATCGCTACCGTCCGTACACACCCGGGCCCGGTCCAGCGGCAGCGAATCGGTGGCCGCCGGGTCGAGTTCGGCCTTGTCCCAGTAGCGGCGTTTGGGTTCGAAGAAGATCACCGGATCGTCCAGCGCGATCGCCTGGCGGATCATCGTGTAGGCGTCGGCCGGGTTGCTCGGCGACACCACCCGCAGCCCCGCGGTATGCGCGAAATACGCTTCGGGCGATTCGGAATGATGCTCCACCGAACCGATTCCACCGCCGAACGGGATGCGGATGGTGAGCGGGGCGCGCACCTTTCCGCGCGTGCGGTAGTGGATCTTGGCCACCTGCGAGACGATCTGGTCGAACGCCGGGTAGACGAATCCGTCGAACTGGATTTCACACACCGGCCGGTACCCGCGCAACGCCATTCCGAACGCCGTGCCCACGATCCCGGATTCGGCCAGCGGCGTATCGATCACACGGCGGTCGCCGAAATCCTTCTGGAGCGTATCGGTCACCCGGAACACGCCACCGAGCCGGCCGATATCCTCGCCCATCAGCACCACCTTGGGATCGTCCTCGAGGGCGGTACGCAAGCCGGCGTTGAGCGCCGCGGCGAATGTGGTGATCATGAGCGGACTCCTTCCGCGCGCAGGGCAGGCGCGGCGCTGTCGCCGGCCGGATCGGCAGCCAGGTATTCGGCGTAGTCGCGGCGCTGGGCTTCGACGAACGGATGCGGGGTCGCGTAGACGTGCTCGAACAGTTCCAGCGGATCGGGGTCGGGCATGGTCAGCGTCGCCGAACGAACCCGGTGCGCCACCTCGTCGGCGTGCTCGTCCACCCGCCGCTGCGCCGCCTCGTCGAACAGGTCTTCGCGTTCCAGCAGGCGCCGCATCCGCAGGATCGGATCGCGCCGGGCCCACTCCTCGGTTTCCGCGGCGGTGCGGTAGCGGGTGGGATCGTCGGCGGTGGTGTGCGGGCCCATCCGGTAGGTGATGGCCTCGATGAACGACGGCCCACCGCCGCCGCGTGCGCGAACCGCCGCCCGGCGGGTGACGGCCAGCACCGCCAGCACATCGTTACCGTCCACCCGGCACGCGGGAATCCCGTGCCCCACCGCCCGCTGCGCGATCGGGGTCGCGCTCTGCAGATGTACCGGTTCGCTGATCGCCCAGTGGTTGTTCTGGCAGAAGAACACCACGGGGGCGCTCCACGTGGAGGCGAAGGTGAGCGCCTCGGCGATATCGCCCTGGCTGGTGGCACCGTCACCGAAATAGGCGACGGTCGCGATCTCGGCGCCGTCGAGATGGGCGGCGTAGGCGTAACCGGTGGCGTGCAGGCCCTGGGCGCCCACCACGATCGCCGGGTTGGTCATATTGACCTGCGCCGGATCCCACGACGAATGCGCGACCCCACGCCACATCGCGGTCACCGCGCCCGGATCCACCCCGCGGCAATATGCGACCGCCGTTTCGCGGTAACTGCAGAACACGTAGTCGTCGGCCCGCAGGGCGTGCGCCGAACCCACCTGGGCGGCTTCCTGCCCCTGCATCGGCGCCCACAGGCCGAGCTGCCCCTGCCGGGCGAGGGCGGTGGCCTCGGTATCGATACGGCGGCTCACCACCAGATCTTCGTAGAGTTGCCACAGTTCGTCCGGGCCGATATCGGCGACCAGGGCCTGGTATTCCGGGTTGTACACCCGGGCGCCGTCGGGCTGGATCAGTTGCACCGGATACTCGGTTGTGCCGGGCATGGCCTCGCCTCCTCACGCGGGTCACGCGCTGATGTGGCCTATAACACAAAGCATCCACGCTTATGCGAGCTGCGCAAGTCTCGATCCGGCAACTGCGCAGTCTGCACAGAATCCAGGCGCCCGAAGCTGTCATACTGCGCTATATGACCAGTCGAGAAACCGCCGAGCCGGTATTGGACGCCACCGACGCGCGACTCCTGCTCGAACTCACCGCCAACCCGCGCGCCACCGGCGTGGAACTGGCCGCCCGGCTCGGACTCTCCCGCAACACCGTGCAGGCCCGGCTGGCCCGCTGGGAGGCAGCCGGCGTGCTGGGCAGTTTCGAACTGCGGGTGCAGCCGCGCGCGCTCGGCTACCGGCTCTCCGCGTTCGTGGCGGTCGTGGTGGACCAGCACCAGCTCGACGCGGTGGTCGCCGAACTGGCCGAAATACCCGAGGTCACTGAGGTCTGCGGGATGACCGGCCCCACCGATCTCACGGTCCGGGTGGTCGCCCGCGACGCCGACGACCTCTACCGGATCACCGGCCAGGTCCTGAAGGTTCCGGGCGTGGTGCGGACCAATATGGCCCTGGTGATGCAGGAACTGGTGGGTCCGCGGACAGCACCCCTGCTGCAACGCCTCGCCGAACCGGACTGACGAGAGCCCGCCACCCAACCCCTGCTCGGGCCGTCGCCACCGAGGCGCCCCGAACGAAGGTACGACTCCGGCGACACCGCGATCACCCCCGACCTGCCGAAATGCCTAGATTAAGCGACACAGCTAGGCTTGTGTCGCAGTACGGGATAGGGTGCCGATATGGAGCTCTCAGGCACAGTAACGGACACCTTCGCGGGCCGCACCGCCATCGTCACCGGCGGCGGATCCGGGATCGGCGCGGCACTCGCCCACCGCCTCGCCGACCACGGCGCGAAGGTCGTTGTGGCCGACCTCGACCCCACCACCGCCGCGAAGGTCGCGGACGATATCGGCGACGCCGCCGTCTCCACGAGCGGTGACGCCGCCGACCAGGAGGTGATCGCCCAGCAGATCGCGACGGCGGAATCCACGTTCGGTCCCGTCGACTTCTACTTCGCGAACGCCGGTATCGGCGGCGGCGCGGGCCTGGACAGCACCGACGCCCAATGGTCGGCAGCTCTCGAAATCAACACCCTGGCGCATATCCGCGCCGCCCGGCTCCTCGTTCCCGGCTGGCTCGAACGCGGCACCGGCTACTTCGTCAGCACCGCCTCGGCCGCGGGTCTGCTCACCCAGCTCGGCTCAGCGCCGTACTCGGTGTCCAAGCACGCGGCCGTAGGTTTCGCGGAATGGCTGTCGATCACCTACGGCGACAAAGGGATCGGCGTCAGCTGCGTCTGCCCGATGGGCGTCGACACGGCCCTGCTGCGCGAGGGAATGATCCCCGAGAACAACGCGGAAGCGGGCCGCCTCGCGATCAACGCGGTGAAATCCGCCGGCACCGTCCTCAGCCCCGACGAGGTCGCCGACACCGTCCTGGCCGGCGTCGCCGCCCGCGATTTCCTGATCCTCCCGCACCCCGAGGTCCTCCAGATGTACCGCAACAAGGGCTCCGACTACGACCGCTGGATCCGCGGCATGCGCCGCTTCCAAGCCACCCTCGAAAATCCCGGGAAGTAGATCTCGGACGCGACGACAACCCTCGCACCGCGGCGTATCACCGCCGGTCCGTGAGGTCGGCGGCACCCGGGAAGTTGCGCCGATCTCAAACGCAATCGGCATCCGGTCTTCCGGATGGTCAAATGTCCGCTTCCAGGTCCGGCACCTGCTGCTGGGCGGTGATCAGCAGGCTGCGCTGGTAGATGAGGTCGCCGCGGGTGCGCAGGGTTTCCTCGTGCTCCGGGCCGAGCACGCGGTTGCGCGCTTCGAGCAACTGCTGAAAGTCGGCGGCGGCGCCTTCGTGGTCTCCGGCGGACCCCCGGACGTCGGCCAACATGCTCAGCGTTCGCAGGGTGTCCGGGGCGTCGGGGCCGAGCACGCGGGCACGCCGCTCGTACACCTGCCGGTAATCGATTACGGCCGTGGTGTAGTCACCCATCATGGCGCGGGTGGCGGCCAGGTTCGCGAGCATGAGCAGCGTATCCTCGTGATCGGCACCGAGGATGCGTACCCGTACAGCGTGCAGTTGTTCGTAACCGGCAGCCGCCCCGGCGAAATCGCGGCAGTCGAAGCGGAACTCGGTCAGCCGGCGCAGACTCGTCAGGGTGTCGGGGTGATCGGCGCCCAGCACGCGAGTCTGGTCGGCGATCAGCTGTTCATAATCCGAAACGATGCTCACATCGCCCAGGCTACGACCGGACACCGACACCGATCAGCTAACCGGATCGCCTGCCCTGGTTCCTGGAAAGTCCGGGCCGGAATGCTCTGTGGCCGAGTGCGGTCCCGATTCGCACGGCTGTTCCGATCCGTTGCGACGGCGGCGCCCCGAAGTCTCCACCATCGCGCCCACCAGGCCCGACTCCACCAGTACCGCCAACTCCTCGATGGACGCGCCGAGCAGTTCCGGAATAGCAATACATTCACCGACCCGCCCGTCGGTCCACACCGGTGCCCACGACCCGTCGCGGTACTGCAGCCAGTGTGCAGGCTGTTCCTCACGCAGCATTCCGAGCACGATGCGCAGGCTCATCGCGCCGGACCCGGACAGCGGATGTTCTCGGCGGGTGCGTCCCGAGGGGTATCTACGAGGAGCTGAACCGGCGTGGCAGGCCAACACGGTTCACGCCCGGTGTGTACGTCCATCGGTTCTCCTATTGCGATTGCACAGCGGAAGCTCGATACGCCCCGCGAGGGACCGTCGGAGCCGGCCCACCGGGAGCCCGGACAGCACAGCATCGGTGGCGATATCATGAAAAGCCCAGCGTGAGACCATATTCGAACCCGCGCAAAGCGCCACGATCAGATGCACGGGTGCGATAGAAGAGCGTTCAGATTTCCCGCCCGGCCGGATTCACGAACGGGCACCTCCGCATCCACATTCCAGGAGCGTCACATGACTGAATCCCCGACCCTGCTCCGCCGCCAGCTCGGGCGGTTCCTCCGCGAATGCCGCGAAGCCACCGGCATGACCATCGCCATCGCCGCCGCCGAGGCCCGGCTCAGCGCGACCGGGCTGCAACGACTGGAGTCCGGGCACTCCAAAACCCCTCGCACACAAGCTGTCCGGGAACTCTGCACCATCTACGAGCTCAGTTCGGATGAAGCCGATAAGGCCGTGGACCTCGCCACCAAAGCGGCCAAGGCAGACGACGAGGGTGTGGTCACGCTGGGCGGTATGTTCAGCGACGCCTTTAACTTGTATGCGAGCATGGAACGATCGGCCCGCCGGGTCATAACCTTTCAAGAACTGATCCCGGGCCTGCTCCAAACTCCTGCCTACGCCCGGGGCCTGATCGGCGCCTACCTTCGTGGCGGGAACCTGGAAGAACTCGAACACCGTGTGGAGGCCAGGGTAGCGCGGCAAGTACTGGTGACCCGCAAGTACAGCCCGCTGCGGCTCGAGGTTCTCCTTCACGAATCTGCGTTGCACCGCGTCATCGGTTCCCCGCGAATCATGGCCGCGCAGCTTCGACAACTGGCCGAAGTAGGTAAAAGGGCCAACATCGTGTTGCGTATCCAGCCATTCAAAGCGGGTTGCACCTGGGGCAAACCTCCAACCCCGTTCGTAATACTCGACTTCGGTACCGATAGCCGTGGCAATATCGTCGAACCCCCCGTTGTCTATCTGGACGGCTCAGTAAGCAGCGACCTGTACATCGACAACCACGAAACCGTCCAGCGCTACCATGAGCTAGCCGAAGATATCCAGCGCACCACCCTGGACGAGGCGGATTCGAGGAGCCTGCTCCGGCAGGTCGCAAAGGAGTATGACCGTGACCGGTGACCTATCCCGCGCTCGTTGGTTCAAAAGCAGCTACAGCGAAACCAGTGGTTCTTGCGTGGAAGTCGCGTTCTTGGACAGCGGCATGGTCGGTGTCCGCGACTCGAAGAACCCGAGCGGCCCCGCCCTCGTGTTCGCCTCGGACGCATGGGACTCATTTACTGCCTGTGCCAATGCCCGGAAGTTCCACCACCGCAACAGCTGAGCCCAACCCGTCGTAACGAGGCGGCCAGAGGGTGATGTGCACGCCACAACCGAGCGAAACCAGAACCTGAACCGCGTTGCAATCGGCTTATCGCCGAGCGTGCCGGTGACTGGACGCAGGCCCGCGCCCCGAGCCTGACCAGGCGGAAGCTGGTTATCCGAGTTGGGCGGCTCGCGCGCGATTGGTCCGATTCTGCTAGCGTGCCGGTAGGTTGAACCACTGGATCCAGGGGGCGTGAATGCTGCTGCGCAAGGGGATGAAGTTGGCGGCGGCGCTAGCTGTCGCCGGATTTCTGGCGACAGGGTGTGATTCCGCAGGTGGAAGCGCCGAGAGCACGCCGGCCTCCACCGGCACGCTTACGCCGCTCGGCCTACAGCCTGAAGCCCCTACCAGCTATGACCCCTGTGTAGGGGTCACCCAAGACATTCTCGACCAGCTACAACTACGTGCGGCGACCAAGCCGAACACGGCGGACTTCGATGGCCCGGGGGGCACGAAGTGGCGCGGCTGCAAATGGGTCCGCACCAACGGATACGCCATCAGTGTCACCGTCAGCAACCTGACCTTTGAATATATTCGTGACCGCTGGAGCGACACCCTGGAAGAGCTCACGATCGCTGGGCGACCGGCGACATCGGTGCGCAAGAGCAACGACGACGAGTCCTGCTCGATCAATGTCGAAATGCAGGGCGGCAGCCTGGAATTCCATATTGTGAACCCGCCCTCTGGTAGCGACACCGGCCACCAGAACACCTGCCAACTCGGCGTGGAGGTCGCCGAACTCGTGGTTCCGACTATGCCAGCGCAGGCTTGAGCTGCCGACGACACCGGTCCGGTCGATCCAACACATCGAGGGGGAAACATGACCGAAGAGAATCCGCCAGCGCGGCCACTGACGAACCTGATCACCGAAGCCCAGGAAGGCCGTATGTCGGTCCGCCTGACTCCTGAGGAATTCGTCAACATCAACCGAGACTGCGAAAGCTTCAAACTCCTGATCCGCGATATGCAGGAAACAGCCAAACGAATTGCGGAAACCCCGGCGAAGGACTGGGGTCTGGGCGCCGACAACGCACTGCTCACCTCGGCGCAGACTCTCGTCAACCGCTTCAAGGAGAAGGGCAAGAACGCCCCCGACAAGAACGACGTGTACTCGATCCTCGACGAGAACTACAAAATCATCGAGGACATCCAGACCGTCCACAAGATCATCCTGGACCGCTACATGGAGGCCGATACCGCCTTCGCCGACGCCGTCCGCCAGTACGAGGGCAGCCTCGGCGCCCCCGCACCGATCGAGGGGAAACCGCGTCAGCCCGGCGTCACCGCCTACTTGTAACCACAGCACGACCAGCACGACCGTTCGGGGGGAAGCACCATGACCGATTACGAACTACCGCGTATCGCCGACGGCGGTGAACGTCCGCGCAACCTGATCCACAAAGATATCTACGCAGCCTTCCAAGCCACCCTGCCGGCCGAAGCCCAGAAACTGTCCGACAGCTACCGGCAGCTGTCCTGGGATTGGGGTGCGGGGCTGCAGGTGTTCTCCACCAGCATCAAACGGTCGGTGGCCGCGGCGTGGGAGGGCGAGGCCGCCACCGCTTTCCTGGACTCGATTCGCCGCTATGTCGATCAGGCCGCGACGTTCGAACTCGAATTGCTCGATCTCGCCAACCGGGTCGGCGCCGCCGCCGCCGCGGTCGAAGCCACCAAACATGAACTGCCGGAGCCACTCGAGGAAAAGCACCCGCTGCACAAGGACTCGTGGCCGATCTTCGGCACCAACCGCGACCCGATGATCGAGCAGCGGCAAGAAGACGCCCAGGCGATCATGGAAACCAAGTATGTCAAGCCGTTCGTCTCCGAGCTGGACCCCAAGATCCCGGTCCTGACCAGCCCGGTCAACCCGACCGCTCCGCTCGATATCGACGAGCCGACCTCCGGTAAGCCAGTCGGGCCGGGTGTTCAACAGAATTCGAACACCGACAACGGAACCGGAGACCCGAGCGGCCCCGGCGCGACCGATACCGAGGAACCGGGCACCGAAGAACAGACCCCCGAGGAACCCGGCACTGAGGACAGTTCCGAACAGGAGTCTCCCGGGAGCCCCGAGCAGACACAGTCACCCACCGGCACCGAACCGGCCGATACCGGCACCCCCGCACCGACCACCCCGGCCGGCACCACCCCCGCCGGCGTACCCGGCCCGGGTTCTCCGGCAGGCACACCGGGCCCGGGAACACCGGACACTCCGGGGCCCGGCCGTACCGTCCCCGGCACGCCCGGGGGCGCGGCCCCCGCAGTCGCGGCCACCACGCCCTCGACCACCGCCGCCGGAGCCCCGCGCGGCATGGCCGGGATGCCCATGGGCGCCGCCGGTCGCGGCGGGCAGCAGGAGCAGGACGCCGAACGCAAAACCCCGGACTACCTGGTGACCATGGAGAACACCGAGGAACTCCTCGGTGAGTTGCCGAGAACCCTGCCGGGTGGTCTGATCGGCACGAATCCGGAACCGGAGGACAGCCGCTGATGGCCACCTGGACGATGGACCCGGAGACCTTCGCCGCCCTCTGGTACAGCGACGCCAACGATCGCTTCCCGCCACCGCTGAAATATCTGAGCCGGTTCCGCCGCGAGGACGATTTCGCCCGCTTCCGCGACCAGGTCCGCGCCGGCTACGACCGTGACGACCGCGACGCGATCGCCCTCGCCCTGCACATCCTGTCCAGTTCCCGGTTGCGCATCGAGATCCTCGGCTGCACGAACAAACACCGCACCAGCACCGGCCCCGAGGACATCAAGGAATACCGCATCCTCGCCACCGCCGACCACCAGCGCTCGGTGATCGCATTCCAAGGCGGCCGAGCCGACGAGTACGGCGATATCACCCTCCACCTGCTTGCTCCGGATTCTTTGGCCGCGCAGTTGGTCCGCAGCATCCCGGACTGCCGGCCCGGCCGCGAACCCGCCGCGACGTTCCACCCGCAAGACCTCGAATCAGGCCGCAACGACAACGCCCGAACGACCGCCGGCCGCAGCCCCCGCGAACAGTACGAGCGCCTACTCGGCCGCCGCGGCGACGGCTACGGTATCGCCCGCCTCTACCTCGGCCCGATCTACCAGCGCCCCGACCCGTTCCGCACCGTCCGCTGGTTCGACGTCACCGCCGACGGCCGCTACACCGAAACCCGCGGCAACCACGTCACCGTCCGCCCCACCACCCGCGACGACCTCACCAGCCGCTTCACCGCCTGGCTCGAGGCCGCGGAAACCCGGATCCGCGAGTCCGAACCGGCCTGGTGAGCCCGCCGGCTGCCGCAATGGAGAACCACTCGACAAGGTGGTCCGGTCAATCCGGATAGTGGTACTCGACAGCCCGCTCATCGAACGAAATCCCCTGGCGTCGAAGACTGTCCACAACTTGATGCGTGAACCGCCTGGCAGGACGGTAGTGCGTGCTGTGGTCGGAGATGAGCCGAACCTGCCCCTGAACGGCGGAGATCTCCCCAGCGCCCGCCACCGGCCCTCCGGCAAGGAAGCTCGAATGATGAAACTCCCCGAGCAGGTGATACGGCGATGCATAGAGCTGCCCGTGCTCATCCATCACGAAAATCGCACGGCCCCCCTGCGGTGTCCACAGGGTGCTGGTGAACGTCGTATCCAAGGGCTTCTGCTCACCTGTGTACAGAAGTCCGTTGTTCGCGAAGAGCCAGTACGGAGCCCTTTCCTCAGGAGCCAGGTATCGGACTACCGAATTGCCCCATTGCCGGTTCCCCAGAAGGTGCTCACCGCGAAACTCTGGTTGCAGTGGCGTGGTTTGGTACAAAGGAAATCCTTCAGGCGGTGCTTCCGGCTACATAGTTGTGCGCGATCGGGATCGCACAGTACCTCATAACCGCGTTGATCAATTCTCGGGGTGTGCATCCTCGATTCTGGAGGCTCGCAGCCAAGACAATACCTCGTCTTGTTCGCCCGGACTCAACGATCCGAATACTTCGTAAGCGCATGAACGAGAAACCGGGGTTTCGGCCGCGAGCAATCGAGCGATTACCGCCCAGGTCATCGAAGCTCGGTGCATGCGGTCTTCGCGGAGTAGCGGCGATTTTGCCAGCTCGGATACCAGCCGAGCCGCAGAGTCATCTGAAGGAGCGCGGTCGAGTAGTTCGAACACGGCCCTTCCACGATGCACATAGTTGCTGATCGAAAAATCGTACAACGCTTGGGTGCTCATTGAACTCAGATCGGGGGGCGGCGTATCGCGCAAACCTTCCGGATCTATTTCTTCCCAGTCCAGATTCAGCATCTCCGGATCGAGGCCGTCCGGCTCTTCAAACCGTGGCATCTCACTTTCATTATTCATCGTTGCCGTCTCCAAATCGCTTTGATCTCTCGACGAAGATTTTGGTAGAGGAGCGCCTCGGAAGTCCTGTCTCGTATCGACCTTGCATATCGTATCTCTTCCATGTACGCCCGCCGTTCCATAACTTCTCGAGTCGCTTGGTCAATCAGCGCCTGCATTCCGATCCAACCAGCCGTGGCGTCGTCCCGCATATGGCGCATCTCGTGCAGCCACGCACCATAGGATGCCTCAGGGTCAATTACGAGCGTTCCCGGCCGGCCACTGGATGGTGCAGGTCCGTACGCCATTGCCCCTGCGCGATACTGGATTTCTACGCCGAGCTCTTCGGCTTCAGCGATAAATCTCTGCAGTTCCGCCGGATGTGTGTCCGATGCGGGACCATGGCGGCGTAAAGGATCGGCATCGGCGTGGTGCAGGTACTCGTCTCGATCGAGCCCGCCTTGTTCGACAGACGAAGCAAACGCTCTGTCAGGTTCGCTGACGTCCCTTATCGCCGGGTCGTTTACATCGATCTGAGCGATGCTTACGTTATCCGGGTATGCATGCGCTTCGTCGTCGTTTTCTGTTATTTGCCACGGTTCGGCCCCATCCGTGTCGACATCGGAGCTGTCATCAGTTCCAACTCGGCCCGTTTCATCGTCTTGCCGGTCCAGCTGGGTCTCAGAGGTCAGTAGTCGGTTGTCCCGATCTGGGGCCATGTCCCGGTCTGGGTGCGGCTCCAGTCGATCCACGACACTGCTACCGCGGACGTCGTCCCGGGCGGTTGGTAGTTCAGGGTCGTTTTGTCGATGAGTAGGTGGTAGTTCTCCCGGTTCGTGTCGGAGGTTGCGCTGATCTGGTACTGGATCTGGTCCGCGGTCTCGTTGATGAGTCGGAGGGTGATCCGGGTGGTCGGTGGGTAGATCTGGCCGGCTTTCGGGCGTCGGCCGGTTCTCATTGCTGTCGTGTAGTCCTCGGCGATCATCTGCAGGGACCAGCTCGGGTACTCCAGGACTGTCCCCGTCTCGGCGTTGACCACCAGGCTGGTCATTCCGATCAGCTGGCTGCTGGTGAGCTGGTCGGTCGGCACCGGCCGGCACACCCAGGCGTTGTCGATCTGATGTATCGCGTATTCCCGGGGGGTGGGGAATATCTGTGCCAGATACTGGGCTACTTGTTCCCTGGTTCGGTACGGAGGCGGCATTCGGGGCTCCTGGGTTGGCGGGTATCGGAGTGAAATCGACGTAGGCCGACAGAGAAACCATGTCGGGGGGCGGCTGATCGGACATGGTGCCGCTCTGGGGGTCCCACCAGACCGGCCCCTGCGCGCCGTGCGGGTAGACCACGACTGTCGCGTGCCCGCCGTCCACCACTGGACTACCGTCCGGATGATAAAGCGGCTGGCCGGTTTGAGGATCGTGCGCATGCCAGTCGTTGACGATGAGTGCGGAGGATCCCGGACCGAGATGACTGATCCAGTCGTGCATGGCCTGGAATTGTTGTGCCACGCTGCGTTGACCGTCGTCGTAGCTCGATAGTCCTGCACCGAGCCACTGTTGCGCTCGGTTGAGCCCGCTCACCTCTCCGGAGCGATTGTCGATGGAACCGTCGGCGAGCCGGTCGGGCCAGCGTGGGGCGGAGACCTGTGGGTTGCCGTAGAAGGACGAGAGGGCTGACAGGGAACAGTCGAGGCAATTGTTGCGTCGGCCCATGCGTTCGGTGCCGCCGTCGTTGATCAGCTCTCCGTAGCGGTTGGTGCGTGGGTCGGCGCCGATGATGAAGCGGTCGCCGTCACGTAGCGCGTTTTCGACGGCTGTCTGGTATTCGGGGCGTTCGACGTGCTGGAGTTCGTTGGCGCCGATGGTGCGGAGGTCGGAGGGGTTGTCGAAGCGGGTGGGGGTGTTGGCTGTGGCAATGTCGTTGCTGATCCGGAGTAGATCATCGGGATCCAGGCCGCGATCCGGACTCGAGGTTTCCGCCGGTAAGCCGAGTTCGTGGCGGAGTTGGTTGACGAACTGGTCCGGGCTGTGGGTCGGGGTGCCGGTGGGGTCGGTGTGGATTTGGACGCCGGTGCTGGTCGGGTCGGCGGTGTGGACGAGTTCGACCAGCAGTACGTCTCCGCCGGGTAGTTGTTGTTCACGGTTGAAGGTTTGGTCGACCACCCGTTGAGCGGTCTCCATGAATTGGTTGATGGCCTGTGGTGTGGCGTTGATCGGCAGTACCGGCCGGACCGGGACGGTGAGTACAGAAATGAATCGGCCCGGGCTGGTTTCGAATCGGCGTACTCGGTAGTTGGGGGTTGCGGACCGGTTGTTGCGGCTGGTGCTGACATCGAGGGAACGGCCGTTGGAAGGAGTTCGGTTGCGGTAGTACTCGCGGGCGGCGCGTGCTCGGTCGGTTGCATGGGGATTGGGCTGAGCAGGCATGCTGCCCGGGACGTTGCCGTGGTTCCCGGGCGGCGCCGCGGTCGGGGGTTGGGGATTCCCTGGATGCGTGGGGGCGGTGTTGTTGAACGGTTGCGCGGAGGGGCGGGTGGGCGCGACCGGCTGCGGTGAAGTCGGTTGCGCGGGGCGGGCGGCCGGGCTGGGCTGTGCGTTGTTCTGGTCGGGCGAATTCCAGATGGGGTCGCCGGGGCGCGGGGCGTTCGGGTGTGCAGGGCCCGGCTGACCGAGATCCTGGGCCGACCGATCCGGATTTCGCGCCGCCGCTGTGTAGGCCGGTTGGTCGGTGCGTGCCGCTGGTGTTTCGGTGCGGGCGGGGTCCGGTGTGGTCGGGTCGGTTCGGTTCGGTGTGGTCGCCGGATCAGCAGGTTTGTGTGGGGGCTGTGGAGCTGTGCTGTCGCGGTTGGGTGTGGGGCCGGTGTCGGTGGGGCGGGTGGGGACGGGTGGGCGGGAGAAGTCGGCGAGGAAGCGGGCGTGGTTGGCGGGGTCGTAGATGTTGTAGTCGTAGCCCGGTGTGTTGGGGCCGGTTTCGGGGGTGGTGGGGGTTTGGTCGGTGTTGTGTGGGCGGGCGGGGTCGGTCGCCGGTGAGGTGTCGCCGGGCCGGTGGGGGGTGGTGCGGGGTTGGTTGCGGGGAACACCGGTGGGTGTGGTGGTGGGGGCGCCGGTTGCGGAGTCCGCGGGTGTGGTGCGTGGGGTTTCGGCCGGGGTGGTCGGTGAGAGCACAGGGCCAGACGGTGTCGGTGTGGCTGTGGCGGCGGCCGATGTTGTGGTGGGGGTGGTTTCCGGCGCCGTGGCCGGTGCGGGTGCGGTGGCCGGAGATTGCGGGGTGCCGGTGGTGGGCGCGGTAGCGACGGGTGCGCTGGCCGGGGTGGTGTCGCCCGACGTGGTCGGCGTGGTGGTGCCGGGTTGGTTCGGTGTGGTCGGCAAACCGGTTGTTGTTGGGGTGCCCGGCGTGGTCGGGGCCGAGGCAGGTGGGGTGGTGGTCCCCGGAGTGGTCGACGTTTCGGGGGTGTTTTGTGGGCTCGGGCTGGTGGGTGGGGGTGTGGTTTCGGGGCCGAGGTTGAGGCTCGAGGTGGGTTGCTGCGGGGGTGAGTCCGGCGGCAGGTTCAGGCTCGAGGCCGGCTGCTGGGTCCCGGGCGCCGCCGGCGTGTCCTGTGCAGGAGGCGTTTCGGCCACGGGAGTGCCGGTATCGGATGGGGTTTCGGTGCTGGGTGGCGGCGACTGCGGGGAGCCGGGGGTTTCGGTATCGGGGGTGTGCGACGGAGAGGGTTCCGGGGTGCCGGAGTCGGGCGGCTGCGGGGTACTGGAGTCGGGGGATTGCTGGGTGCCGGAGTCGGGCGACTGCGTGGCACCGGAGTCGGGAGATTGCGGGGTGCCGGTCTCGGGGGACTGTTGTGGTGCGCCCTGGTTGCCCTGGTCGCCCTGGTCGCCCTGGTCGGTGGGCTGGGGCTGCTGTGGTTGAGATGTGTCGGACTCGGTGGGCTGGGCCGGTGGTGAGTCTGCGGTTTCGGAAGGTGGCGGTGCCTGCGGGGCTGCGGCAGTGTCGCCCGTCGGCGAGTCCTGTTCCGGGGTGGCGGCGGGGGTTTCCTGCGAGGGTGCGTCGTGGCCGGGTGGCTGCTGTCCGGTGGGTTGGTCACCGGTGTCGGAAGCCTGGCCGGGCGGCTGCTGACCCGCCGACGACGACTGGGTCTGCGTGTCGGTGGACGAGGGCTGGGTGGATGGTGATTGTTGTCCCAGCGGTTGGGTCTGTGGCTGGCCTTGGGATTGGTTTTGTCCCTGGCTCTGGGTGCCGGGGTCACCCGACTCGTCGCCGCTGTCGTTACCGGGCGGATTGCCGTTGGGGGACTCGTTCGAGGACTCGTCGCCCCCGCTGTCGGGGTCCTCGCCGCTATTGCCGGAGTTGTTCTCCCCCAACGTTTCGGTGCCCCGCTGCACACCCGCCGCCGCCGACGAGGACAGATTCTCCGGCGACAGGGCCTGTTCCAGACTGAACTCACGGTCGTTGAGGGCAGCGTTGGTCGCTTCACCAGCGACCTCACCCGCCACCCCGGCCACCGTCTCCTTCGCCGCGTCCTTCGCAGCATTCGCCAGCGGATTCCCGCCTTCGGGGCCACCGGGCACATTGCGGGAGGTCAACCCGTCCGGCCCCATCGCCCCGGTCACCGCGCCGGTCGCCGCGGCGGTCAACGCGGTCTTACCCGCCTCTTTCAGATCATCCATCGTGACCTCGTCACGACGCCCCGCCGCGACCTGCACCGCCTTGATCCCCAGATCCAGGGCGGTTTCCTCCAGCGCCGCCGCCCACGCCCCACGCACCGCCGCACGCGCAGCGGCCTTCAACGCGGCCTTCGAAATCAGCCGTTGCAGCAGTTGTTTGATCGCGGTGCGGACCGCGACCCGGGTAACGGTTTGCGCGACCGCGGCTTTCGCGCCCGCCGCGGGTGCCCCGATACCGGTGGACGCGGCGGCCAACAGGATCGCCATCTCCACAGCGAAAATGGCGAGGCTGGCCAGGATCACCAGTTTGGTGTGCTCGATATCGGCCGCGCCGTCACCGATCTCATCGGCCAAGGTCTCGATATGTTTGATCAAACCGTCGAACGCGCCCTGGCCGTGGCCGAGTTCGGTCCAGCGGTCGCTGATGGCTTGGGCGGTGTCGCCCTCGATCGCGGCCAGCACCTGGTCGATGGCGTGGTTGGCGTCGGGGCCGATCTCGGACAGATCCGTCGCCAACTGGGTCCACGCCGCTTCCACCCGGCGCATCGCGGTTTCATCACCCTCGGGCCAATCACCCGCACCGACAACGTATTTACAGACCCACTGCAAGGCCTCGGGGATCTCGATACCCATTCAGCACACCACCGCGACGACCACCGGACCCCGGCTACCGCATCCGGGTTGCGTAAACGAGCGGCGCACGGGGAGCCCCCTCCACTTCGACAACAGATCCATCACCCATACCGACGCCGCCGGACCCCACCCGGTTCCACCGAACCGCAAGTTTCCGTTTTCCACCGAGCCGCAGACCATGCGGTCGATCGGATGGCCCGGGACAGCCGCGGCTCACGCTCGAAGGAGAAGCCGGCTACTACTCGGTGCTGTCGGTGACCAGGGTCTGCGCGGCGGTGCGGATGACGGCGGGGATCTCGACCGGCTTCCGCGAAGTCTCGTCCACATAGACGTGGACGAAATTACCCGTGGCGGCCAGCTCGAGACCTGGTTCGGTGTCGCGGAAGATCGCCAGGTCGTAGGTGATGCTGGAGCGGCCGAGCCGGGCGATCCGCAAACCCACCTGCAATTTGTCCGGGAAGCTGAGTGAGGCGTGGAAGCGGCAGGAGGTTTCCGCGACGATGCCGATCGCGGGCAGTTCGCGGATATCCGTGCCGGTGGCGTCCATGAGCCACGCGTTGACCGCGGTATCGAAGTACGCGTAATAGGTCACGTTGTTCACGTGCCCGTAGTGGTCGTTGTCGGCCCAGCGGGTGGGCACCGGCCAGAGCACCGGATACTGCTTCGTCACCCGGGCGACGATACCGGGTCGGTTGATCGGCGGCGTCGTGGAGATGACCCGGCACCGCCGAGCCGGTGGTGTGCCGGAGCAAGGATCAACTGGCCGAGGAGACTGCGGCCGAACCGACGGTCCGGTGCTCGCGCGGGCTCACACCGAAGTGCCGTTTGAATGCGGTGCTCAGCGCGAAGGCGCTGCCGTACCCGACTTGGCGGGCGATGGCCTCCACCGTGTTCTCGGTGCCCTGGAGCAGGTCGGCGGCCAGGTCCAGGCGCCATTCGGTGAGGAAGGCCATGGGTGGTTCGCCGACCAGTTCGGTGAACCGCCGGGCCAGCGCCGCGCGTGAGGCGCCGACTTCCTGTGCGAGCGCGGCGACGGTCCAAGGGTGGGCGGGGTTGTGCTGGAGCAGCCGCAGCGCCTTGCCGACCAGGGGATCGCCGTAGGCGTGATACCAGGGCGGGGCTTCGGCGCCGGAGAACCAGGTGCGCAGGGTGGCGATGAGCAGCAGGTCCAGCAGCCGGTCCAGTACGACTCCCTGCGCGGGCAGGTCCTTCACGGTTTCGTCCGTCATCAGATCCAGCAGCCGGTCGTCGGAGCGACCGCGCGGCACCACGAGCATCGGCGGCAGTGCTCGCAGCAACCGTCTGCTCACCGCACCGACGTACTCATAGGATCCGGTGACCATGACGGTTTCCCCGTCGGGGTCGTTCCCCCATTGCCGCACACCGAGACTCATCGTCTCGCAGAGCACTTCACCGTCCAGGGTCGTGGTGATCTGCCCCGGATTGATCAGGATCTGCGGTGCGGTCGCGGGATCGTCGGCGACGGTATAGGGCCGCGGGCCCCGTAACACCGCGACGTCACCGGCGGCGATCCGGCGTTGCTCGCCGTCGGCGGTGAGCACCCACGCCGAGCCCCGGACCACCGCCGCCAGCGTCAACGGGGAATCGTCCTGGATCCGCAGCGACCACGGCGGGGTCAGGGTAGAACGCAGCACGAACGCCCCGCGCGCCCGCGGACCCTCCAACAACGCCGCCAATGCATCCACCCTGCCAACCCTAATCCGCCGGCCCCGGTCGCGGGCTGTGCGCTCGTCCACCCGGTGACGGCAGGAGGAATGAGCCTGCGGGCTTCTCCGCTGTTCCGTGCGAGCACATCGACCGGCGGTCCGCGCGACAGCGTGTCGGAACCGGGACGGGCGGCGCCGAGGTCAGGGCCGGCGGCCGGGAACCGGCTACAGGTACATACCGCCCTCGGTGCGCTCGGTGCGCACCGCGATGCTCTCCGTTCGGTCACGCAGGGCGACCAGTTCGGCGAGCGTGGCACCCGCCGCGGGGATATCGGCGGGGGTGTCGCCGAGCCAGGCCCGGGCCTCCGCCGGAGTCAGCTTGCCGATCTCCACCTGCGCCATGCACCTACCGGGCCGGGTCACGGCGGGGTGCAGGCGGGACAGATCCTCGTTTGTACTGATCGCGACCAGCACATCGCGACCCTGGCCCAGCATCCCGTCGGTGAGGTTGAGTAGCCGGGAAAGCCCTTGTCCCGAGGAGGATTTGGCTTCGGCGTGGATGAGTTCGTCGCAGTCCTCCAGGATCAGCAGCCGCCAGCGGTCGGATTCGTCGTCCTCGCCTTCGGCGCCCATCGCCGCGCGCATCAGGTAGCCGGGTTTGGCGAACAGCATCTCCGGGTCGAGTACGCAATCGGCCTGGCACCACTGCGACCAGGACCGGGCCAGCGAACGCAGGGCGGTTGTCTTACCGGTGCCGGGCGGACCGTGCAGGAGGAGTAACCGGCCCCGGATATCTTCCGGGCGCATAGCCATCAGGTGGTCCAGCGCGCCCGCTACAGGCGCGCTGTAGTTGCCGCGGATCTCCGGCCACTCGGGTGTGGTCACGGTGAGTGCTCGCCGGGTGGCCCCACGGTCGCCTTGGTGCCAGAAACCCATTTTCACCGCGGTCAAGTCCGTCGGGGTGGGCTGTTCGGCATCGCGGACCGATTCCGCGACGATACGTTCGGCCAGGTCGTCGCTCACCGCGACCACTTCCAAGGTGGCCGATTTATCGGCCCACCGATCGGCGCGCAGGGTCCAGCCCTCGCCGAGTACCAGAATCGACTGCGACTCGGACTCCACGACCGAACGAGAGATCTGCGAACCCGGTGGCCGCAGCAGGGCGTCCGGTCGCACCCGATCCAGCTGTTTCTTCCGGTAGTACGGCTGCACGCCCCGGCCGAAAAGGCTGAGGGTCAGCATGTCCAGCAGGTCGCGGGGCGTCGAATAGGAATCGAGTACAGCCGACCAGGGCAAGGCGTCGGCGGGGTCGGTGGTGGTGGGATCGAATTCGATCAGGCGAAGTGGTTCGTTGCGTTCGGGCATCGCCCACCATGATCGGACCGGGTATACCGCATCGTCCAGCGATTTTCCCTCGTCGAGGGAGCAACGGCTCCGGTACGCGCTCGGCGGTGAGGCCGGACGCGCACCGGGGCCGCTGGAGCGGATTCCCGCTCTTTACAGCGCTTTGAGTTCCTCGGTCACCGCACCCACCGACTTCTTCGCGTCACCGAACAGCATTGCTGTGTGGTCGGCGTAGAAGAGAGGGTTGTCGATACCGGCGAAACCGCTGTTCATCGAACGCTTCAGCACGATCACCGATTTCGCCTGGTCGACGTTGAGGACCGGCATCCCGTAGATCGGGCTGGACGAATCCTCGCGGGCGGCCGGGTTGGTGACGTCGTTGGCGCCGATCACCAGGGCGACATCGGTGCGATTGAATTCGCCGTTGATATCGTCCATTTCCTTCATGGCGTCATAGGACACCTCGGCCTCGGCGAGCAGCACGTTCATATGCCCGGGCATCCGGCCGGCCACCGGGTGGATGGCGTATTTGACCTCGACGCCCTTGGCTTCCAGCAGCCCGGCCATTTCCTTGACCGCGTGCTGGGCCTGGGCGACGGCCATACCGTAGCCGGGGACCACGATCACCTGGTTGGCGTACGCCATCTGGATCGCGGCGTCGGCGGCGGAAGTCGCCTTGGCCTGTTTCTGTTCCCCGCCACCGGCCGCGGCGACCGCGCCGCCGCCACCGAATCCACCGGCGACGATGGCCGGGATGGAGCGATTCATGGCCTTGGCCATCAGGTTGGTGAGGATGGTGCCGGACGCGCCGACGATCATGCCCGCCACGATCATCGCGGTGTTGTTCAGCGCGAGACCGGCCGCCGCGGCCGACAGCCCGGTGAGGGCGTTCAGCAGCGAGATCACCACCGGCATATCGGCGCCGCCGATCGGCAGCACCACCATCAGGCCGAGCACACCGGCGGCCAGCAGCAGCCCGATCATCCACCACTGCGTGACTCCGCCGTCAGAAGCACCGAGGCCGATGACGACCGCCGCGGCGACGGCGGCGATCAGCAGCAACAGGTTCACCGGCTGCTGCAACTTGCCGAGCCCGATGGGTTTACCTGGCAGGATCTCCTGCAGTTTGCCGAAGGCGATGAGCGAACCCCAGAAGGAGATCGAACCGATGATCGCGGCGAACAGCGAGCCGACGATGATGTGGACCGTCGGTTCCTCACCGTGATGGAAGGTGGAGAACCCGGTGGTGTCGATGAATTCGGCCCACGCGATGAGGGCGACCGTACCGCCGCCGACACCGTTGAACGCCGCCACCAGCTGTGGCATCGCGGTCATCTTGGTGTAGCGGGCGGGTGGCACACCCAGCAGCACACCGACCACGAGACCGGCGACGATGATGATCCAGTTGTTCGTATCGCGGACCGCGATCAGCGTCGCGATCACGGCGATCGCCATACCGGCCGCGGCGATCCAGTTGCCCCGGACCGCGGTCTTCGGGCCGGTGAGCCCCATCAGACCGTAGATGAAGAGGGCGAAGGACAGGATGTAGAGGATATCGACGAGATTGTCCATGGGTCACTGACCTGCCTTCTCGGCACCCGCGCCGGGCTTCTTACCTTTGAACATGCCCAGCATCCGGTCGGTCACCACGAAACCGCCGATCACGTTCAGGGTTCCGAACACCAGGGCCACGAACAGGATGATCTGCACCCCGATCGAGGGGTCCTCCATCCGGCCCAGGGTGACCAGCGCACCCAGCACCACGATGCCGTGGATGGCGTTGGTGCCCGACATCAGCGGGGTGTGCAGGGTATTGGGGACCTTGGAGATCACCGCGAAACCCACGAATCCGGAGAGCACCAGAATGGCGATATTCGCCAGCAGCTCGCTGTACATCATTCGGCTTTCGTTGTCGGTTCGGCGTCACGGGTGACGCAGGAATCGGCCAGCACCTGGTCGGAGAAATCCGGTTTCAGCGCACCGTCGGCGAGCATGAGTTCCAGCAGCGCCGAAATATTCTTCGAATACAGCTCGCTGGCGTGCTCGGGCATGGTGGCCGGCAGGTTCAGCGGCGAGCAGATGGTCACCTCGTGCTTGACCACGGTTTCGCCGGGTTCGGTGAGTTCACAGTTGCCGCCGGTTTCGCCGGCCAGGTCCACGATCACGCTGCCGGGCTTCATCCCGGCGACGGCGGCGGCGGTCACCAGGCGCGGCGCGGGACGGCCCGGCACCAGGGCGGTCGTGATCACCACGTCGAAACCCTTGATCGCATCTTCCAGGGCCTGCTGCTGTTTCGCCTTCTCCTCGTCGGTGAGTTCGCGGGCGTACCCGCCCTCACCGGCGGCGTCGATACCGAGATCGAGCCACTGCGCACCGACCGAACGCACCTGATCGGCGACCTCGGGGCGCACGTCGTAACCGGTGGTCCGGCCGCCCAGCCGTTTGGCCGTGGCCAGCGCCTGCAACCCCGCGACGCCCACGCCGAGCACCAGCACGGTCGCCGGTTTCACGGTGCCCGCCGCCGTGGTCAGCATCGGGAAGAAGCGGGTCGATTCCGACGCCGCCAGCAGCACCGCCTTGTATCCGGCGACGTTGGCCTGCGAGGACAGCGCGTCCATCACCTGGGCGCGCGAGATCCGCGGGATCGCCTCCACCGCGAACGCCTGCACCTGTTGTTTCTTCAGAGCGTCGATCTGGTTGTCGGCATTGCGCGGCGCCAGGAACCCGATCAACGTCTGCCCCGCGGACAGTTTCGCTACTTCGGCGTCGGTGGGCGGCGCGACCTTGACGACCACATCGGCCGACCAGGCATCACCGATCGTGGCACCGGCCTCGGTGTAGGCGGTATCGGGAATGAGCGCGCCCAGGCCGGCACCGGCTTCGACCACCACCTCCACGCCCTGTTTCACCAGGGCCGGAATGATCTTCGGTACCAGGGCGACCCGCCGCTCGCCCGCGGCGGTTTCGCGAACGACACCGACACGCGCCCCGCGCGGCGACGAATCGCTCACGGTCTGCGTTGTCTCCACTTGTCTGTTTCCCTCTCCTACTGTGCTCGGCCGCCGATGACGGCGCCGGGCGGGGTGTTCGCGAACACCCCGCCCGAAAATCCTCGCCACCGTACAACGATGCGAGTGAGATTAGCTGAGATGCCCGTCACACACATTCGGCAGGGTGCGCCACCTTCGCATCGGTAAATGCAGATCAGAGCGGATATGAAGCGAACCGGGCGGACGGGTTTGAAAAGTTTGCCAATTCCCGTCGCTCACCCTGGCTCTTCCGCAATATAGTCACGCCGTGAGCGAATGCGTTTTCTGCCGGATCGTGGCCGGTACCGCCCCGGCCCACCGGGTCTACGAGGACGACGCCGTCTGCGCGTTCCTCGATATCCGGCCGATCACCCGCGGGCACACCCTGGTGATCCCCAAACACCATGCGACCGACCTGTCCGAACTCGACGCCGACGCCGGGGCCGGACTGTTCCGGATCGGGCACCGGATCGCGCTGGCGGCGCAGGGTCCGGCGTTCGCCGCCGACGGGGCGAACCTCCTGATCAACGACGGTAAGGCCGCGTTCCAGACGGTCGGCCACGTACACCTGCACGTGCTGCCCCGCAAGCACGGGGACAAGTTCCGTTTCGCCTCCGGGCTGGTGCTGCGCCGTTCGCACGAACCGGAGCGGGTCGCCGCCGCACTGCGCGACGGGCTCGCGGCCCTCGACCCCCCGGCCGCGGGGACCGATACCGATCCCGGCTGATAGGAACGGTGTACCGGTCCGCCCCCGAATTCCGCCCAGCCCACGGAAGGCCCTTCCATGCACGATCTGCCCGACCGCCCCGAACTCGTCGCACTACTGTCCGAGCAGTTCGAGGTCCTCACCGATCTGGTGACCGGACTCGGTGAGGACGAATGGCGAACCCCGTCGCCACTGCCCGGTTGGACTGTCTTCGATGTCATCGGCCATATCATCGGCACCGAATCGCTGCTGCTGGGCGAGAAACCGCCGGCCCGCGACGCGCAGACGCCCGATATCGACGTCAAGACGCTGCCGCACGTACGCAACGAGATCGGCGCGCTGAACGAGATCTGGCTGCAGCGGCTGCGATCCCGGACGGGTGACGAACTGCTGCGCCTGTACCGCGGGGTGGCCGACCGCCGCCGGAAAGCGCTGGCCGAGCTGGACGATCAGGCCTGGCTGGCCCCCACGCAGTCACCCGTCGGCGAAGTGCCCTACGCCCGGTTCATGCGGGTCCGGCTGTTCGACTGCTGGATGCACGAACTCGATATCGCCGATGCGCTGGGCAGGCAGGTCGAGGAGGGCGGAGCGCGCGGCGAGGTGGCTTTCGCGGAATTCGCCCGGTCGCTGCCCCGGGTGATCGTGAAACGCGGTAAGGCCCCCGCGGGGTCACTGATCACCCTGCGGCTGACCGGTCCGCTCGCGCGGACACTGCATATCGAGGTCGGTGACCGGGCAAGCTATGTGACCGCGCCGGACCGGGAGGCCACGGCCGCGCTGCAACTGGATTCCGGACTGCTGGTACGCCTCGGCGGCGGCCGGGTGGATCCCGGCACCGTACTGGACCGCATCGGCTTCCAGGGCGATACGGATCTCGGCCGGCAGCTGGCCCGCAACCTCGCGTTCACCATCTGATGCGGCTGTTCCTGGCCAGTTACCGGTTCGGCGAACACTACGACGTATTCGCCGAACTGGCCGGTGCGCCCGGCCCGATCGCCGTGATCGCCAATGCCTGCGATGCCTGGCCGGATTCGCGGGCGGCGGCGCTCACCAGTGAACTGGTACCGCTGCGGAAGCACGGATTCGACCCCCGGGAAGTGGACCTGCGCGAATATGCCGGGCGCCCGGGCGAATTGCGCCGGACGCTGGCCGGGTTCCCCGCGGTATGGGTTCGCGGCGGCAACACTTTCGTGCTCCGCGCCCAGTTCGCGCGCAGCGGCGCGGATCGGGTCGTGCCGGAACTGCTGGCGGCGGATTCGTTCCTGTACGCGGGCTACAGCGCGGGCGCCTGCCTGCTGGGACCGCATCTGCGCGGGCTGGAAACCTCCGACGACCCAGGTGAAGTCGCCCCGGCCTGCGGTATCGAGCCCATCTGGGAAGGACTCGGGCTGATCGACCGTCCGATAGTCCCGCACCTCGATTCACCCACCGACCCCGAGGGCACCGGCAACGCCCTCGCCGCCCGCTTCCGCGCCGACGGCACACCCCACTGGGCACTCACCGATGCCGACGTCGTCGTCCGCGACGGAAACGAAACGCGCCTCTACACGGGCTGATCCGGCCGGCCGAATTCCCCGGGACCGGTACCGGCCCGGAGCGACCGGCGGCAAGTCATTCCGCGATTCCCCGCACGCGCGCGAGCGCGAAACCCCGGTCCAGTAGCGCCGCGCGGTCGGCGGCACCATCGGAGCGCAGCCATTCCCCGGAGACGGCGTCGAGCACCGCTACGGCCGTATTCGTGAGCAGGTCGGCGGTGAACGCGTCGATACCGGCTCCCGGCAGTTGCCGCACGGCATCGCTCACCCGTTGCCGCCATTCGGCCCGCCGCTGATGTAGTCGCCCGCCCAGCGCGGGGGTCGCCTCGACCAGGCGCAGCACTGCCAGCATCTGCTCACCGGCGTGGATCTCGTCCTGCCAGTCGCGCAGCACGTGGTGGAGCGAATCCCAGGGATCTTCGCCCGGAGGCCGGGCCGCGAGATCGGCGACCACCCGCTCACCGGTGATATCGATACCGCCGAAAACCGCCTCCTCCTTCGAGGGGAAGTAGCGGAAGAAGCTGCGTTTGGTCATTCCGGCGGCGCGCGCTATCTCGTCGACGGTCGTCGCCTCGAAGCCCTGACGTGCGAAAAGAGCGATGGCCACCTCGGTGAGCTCTGCTCGCACCGCCCGCCGGGTTCGTTCCCGGAGTCCTTCCGACATGCGCTCGAGTCTACTTTTCAACACCAGGTGACTATGATGACACCGAGTGACAATCGAAGGAAGGTGGCCATGACCATCGCAGGAAAGAACGTGCTGATCACCGGAAGCACCGGCGGCATCGGCAAAGAAACCGCCCGGCAACTGGCCGCGCTCGGCGCCCGGGTCTTCCTCGTCGGCCGCAACGTGGAACGCGCCGAGACAGCGGTGGCGGAACTACGCACAATCACCGGGAACGCCGAGATCGAGGCGGTCACCGCCGATCTGTCACGCCTCCGTGACGTGCGCCGACTCGCCGACCAGGTCACGTCGCGAGTCGACCGGCTCGACGTTCTGATCAACAACGCGGGCGCGACCCGGACCCATCGCGAACTGACCGAGGACGGTATCGAGACCACGTTCGCGGTCAACGTGGTGGCACCGTTCAGCCTCACGCACCGGCTGCTTCCCGCACTGAAAGCGGCGGACTCGGCCCGGGTCGTCAACATCACGGGCGGGGTCCCGCGTGGCCGGATCGACCTCGGCAACCTACAAGGCGAGAAATCGTATGTGGGCCTGTCGTTCTACAACCAGACCAAACTGGCCCAGATGGCGATGAGCTACACCTTCGCCGAGCGACTCGCCGGTACGGGAGTTTCCCTGAACGTCGCATATCCGGGCCACGCCTACACCTCGATGAACAAGGACCTCACCACCGGCGCCTACCCGCCGCTCGCCCGCCCGATCGTGCCGCTGCTGCGCGTGGCGATGCCGGTGCTCTACGGCCACCGCGCACTGGTCGCCGCCACCCGGTCGAGCGTCTACCTCGCCTCCTCCCCCGCGGCGCGGGACAACCACGGGACCTACTTCAACAGCAAGGCGGCCGTCACACCGTGGCCGAAGGCCGTCCTGGACGAAACCACCCGGAGCACGATCTGGAATCTGTGCGAGCGGCTGCACAACACGCTGTAGGGCCCGCGCTCCGCACCGTCCCGGCCCTGTCGAGCAGTCCGGGCCTACCCCCCGGCACAGGGCCGGGATCAGCGGCGCCGGAAGACGATCCAGCGCATGGCCGAGTACATGTACACCGCCTCGCACGCGCCGGCCAGCAGCCGCGAGACGTGGTACTGGACCCCGAGCGCCGCGAGCCCCGCTCCGACACCGAGGATGAACGCCAGATAGTTGATCACCACCACAACGGTGTAGATCACCGCCTGCCGCCCGGCCGGGGCGTGCGAGCGGAAATTCAACGTGCGGTTGAGGTAGAACGCCAGCGCGAACGCGCATATGTAGCCGACCGTCACCGACAACCAGCCGGGCAGGCCGAGGCCGCTGCGCATACCGGTCAGGATCAGCAGGTCGACGCCGAAGGTGAAACTGTTGATCAGCGCGAAGCCGAGGAAGGTCGGCGCGACGTTGCGGTCCAGCCCCCAGGGCAGTCGCGCGACCACCGCCTCGCACCATCGGGCGAACCGGCTCGCCCACGTCTCCGGGTTCGTCGCCAGTTCCTGCACGCGGCCAGGGTGTCAGGGACAGGTGACGGGCAGGTGAGCACGCGGCAAACCGTGAGATCACGGGGTCATCGGCAAACTTTGCGCGAGAACGCCGCTCACCGGCGGGAACGGCCGACTCTCGATCAGCGGGTTCGGGGTTCGAGTCCCTGACGGGCGCCGCCGGAACGCAATCCCTTGTTGTTTTGGCAAATTTAGTTGCCGTAATCGGTACAGCTCTGGATAGTCGGTGCCGAGGAGGTGGTCACAGTGACCGAGCAACTGGAGAACGACTACGACGTGGTGGTGGCCGGCGGCGGCGCGGCCGGACTGAACGGGGCCCTCATGCTGGCCCGGTCCCGGCGGACGGTGGTGGTGATCGACGCGGGCGCGCCCCGCAACGCCCCCGCCGACGGGGTGCACGGACTGCTGGGTCACGACGGGAGGCCGCCGGCGGAATTGCTGGCACTGGGCCGGGAGGAAGTGCGGCGCTACGGCGGGCAGGTGGTGTCCGGCGAGATCACCACTGCCACCCGAACGGAGGACGGGTTCACGATCGGCCTCGCCGACGGCCGCACCGTCCGGGCCCGGCGACTGCTCGTGACCACCGGACTGACCGATGAGCTCCCGGATATCGCCGGGTTGCGCGAGAGGTGGGGTCGCGATGTGGTGCACTGCCCGTACTGCCACGGCTGGGAGGTCCGGGATCGGGCAATCGGCGTGCTGAACACCGGCCCGATGTCGATGCACCAGGTCCAGTTGTTCCGCCAGCTCAGCGACGATGTCGTGTTCTTCACGCACACCGGGCCCGAGCTCGGTCCCGACGAACTCGAGCGGCTCGCGGCGCGCGGTATCCGGGTGGTGACCGGGAAGGTCACCACGGTCGAGGCCGGCGGCGCGGGGATCACCGGGCTCCGGTTGGCCGACGGAACAGTCGTACCCCGGGAAATCGTCGCCACCGGCACGCGGATGGTCGCCCGGGCCGGTTTCCTGGACGACCTCGGCCTGCCCGCCGTCGACCACCCCGCCGGTGTCGGCCGCTACATCCCGGCCGACGCCACCGGCCGCACCGAGGTGCCCGGAGTGTGGGCAGCGGGCAATGTCACCGAGCTCACCGCACAGGTGGGCGCTTCGGCGGCAGCGGGTGCGATGGCCGGCGCGCAGATCAACGCGGACCTCGTCGACGAGGAGGTCCAGAAGGCAGTGGCCGACCGCGCTTCCCGTTCCGCGAACGTCGAACAGGTGACGCTGCCGGGGTGAGACTCGGTGGCGACGGGGCGGCGGTAGCCGCGCTGACCGCGGGGTTACCGTGGGCAGCGTGGACCTGCGCGCATTGACCGACCGGCTCCCCGCCGGCGCCGTGATCACCGACCCCGATATCGTCGCCGGCTACCGGCAGGACCGGGCCCTGGACCCCGGCGCCGGGACCCCGGCCGCCGTGGTCCGGGCCACCGGGACCGCG
Source organism: Nocardia sp. CA-290969 (assembly GCF_050936135.1). Lineage (NCBI taxonomy): Bacteria > Bacillati > Actinomycetota > Actinomycetes > Mycobacteriales > Nocardiaceae > Nocardia > Nocardia sp. CA-290969. Next base: position 5,570,747 of record NZ_JBNJNJ010000001.1, read on the forward strand.
GATGTGCGCGAAACCCTGCGCTGGGCCGATGAGCACCGGGTTGCGGTGGTGCCGCGGGGCGCCGGGTCGGGCCTGTCCGGTGGCGCCACCGCGCTGGACGGCGGCATCGTGCTGAGCACCGAACGGATGCGCGAGATCCGGATCGACCCGGTGACCCGGACCGCCGTGGTCCAGCCGGGGCTGCTCAATGCGGAGGTGAAGCGGGCCGCCGCGGAGCACGGGCTGTGGTACCCGCCCGACCCGTCCTCGTTCGAGATCTGCTCCATCGGCGGTAACGCCGCCACCAACGCGGGCGGGCTGTGCTGTGTGAAGTATGGGGTGACCACCGATTACATCCTCGGTATGGAGGTCGTGCTGGCCGACGGCAGCGTCGTGCGGCTGGGCGGTCCGCGGTTGAAGGATTCGGCGGGGTTGTCGCTGACCAAGATGTTCGTCGGCAGCGAGGGCACACTCGGTGTGATCACCGAACTCACCCTGCGGCTGCTGCCCGCACAGCCCGCGCAGTGCACGGTGGTCGCCTCGTTCGGCACACTCGCTGCCGCGGTGGAGGCCATTCTCGCCATCACCGGAACGCTGCGGCCGGCCATGCTGGAGTTCATGGATTCCGTCGCGATCAACGCGGTGGAGGACGAGATGCGAATGGGACTGGACCGCGGTGCCGCGGCGCTGCTGGTGGCCCGGTCCGACGCCCCCGGGGAACACGCCGCCCAGGAGGCCCGGGTGATGCTGGAGGCCTGCCGGGCCGCGGGCGCCACCGAGGTTTTCGAAACCGCCGACGCCGAGGAAGGCGAAGCGTTCACCGCGGCCCGCCGCTTCGCGATCCCGGCGGTCGAGCGGCTCGGGCGGCTGCTGCTCGAGGATGTCGGGGTGCCGCTGCCCCGGCTCGGCGATCTCGTCACCGGGGTCGCGGAGATCGCCGAACGCAACGAGGTCACGGTGTCGGTGATCGCCCACGCCGGCGACGGCAACACCCACCCGCTGATCGTCCACGATCCGGAGGATCCCGCGGAGACCGAACGCGCCCACCGCGCGTTCGGCGAGATCATGGATCTGGCCATCGCGCTCGACGGCACCATCACCGGGGAACACGGGGTCGGCCGGCTGAAAAAGGCCTGGTTACCCGATCAGCTCGGCCCGGATGTCATGGCCTTGACCCGCCGGATCAAGGACGCTCTCGATCCACACGGCATCCTCAACCCGGGCGCCGTGCTCTGACCTGCTCCGCGAGCCGGCGCCCGGCCTCCGGAACAACTCCGTGCGGGCGGCCGTTCCACCAGAGGTGAGCACCGAACTCCGACACAATGCCGGCGACACCCGCTTCGAGATCTATCTCGACGGCGCACTGGCCGGCTATGCCGACTACGCGGAAACCGAGAGTCCGAAGGTCCGCAACTTCCACCACACGATCACCTTCCCGGAATTCCGGGGACGCGGGGTCGCGGGGCAGGTGGTGAAGTACGCGCTCGACGAAAGCCGGGCGGCGGGTTACTCGGTCCTCGCCACCTGCTGGTACGTGGACGAGTACATCGGCAAGCACCCGGAATACGCCGACCTGGTCCACCGCTGAGCGGCAACGGCCGGTAGGCATATTCCCGGGCCGGCCGCCGGTTACCCGATCAGTTCGTCGTCTCGGTCAGGATCCACTCCCCGTACGCGGGGTTCACCCCGACCACCGGCACCGCGACGACCTGCGGCACCTCGTCGGGGTGTTCGGTATTGGCGCGTTCGATGATCGCGGCGATATGCGCTGCCCGGGTGTGCAGCACCACCACGGCTTCGGAGGCATCCTCCACCTCCCCCTCCCACCGGTAGATGGACCGGACTTCCGGGTGGATGTTCCCGCAGGCCGCCAGCCGGTCGTCCACCAGCCGGCGGGTGAACTCCACCAGCCATTCTTCGTCGGGCCCGCTGATGGTCACGTCCACAAGATCGCTATCGCTCACCGGTACATGATCCACGAGGCCGGCCGATATCGCCGGGTGGACCCGGCTCACCGGAGACCGGGCGTGGCGCGCAGCTGCGCGATGGACATTTCACGGCGGCGGCGCACCAGATTACGCAGCGTGCCGGCATTGAGGTAGCCCACCCGGGCGGCGATCGCCTCCAGCGAGAGGGAGGTGGTGCGCAGCAGGTACGCGGCGTGTTCGAGGCGGATATCGTGGACGAAATCGCGCGGCGACATCCCCAGTTCCGACTGTGTAGCGCGTTGCAGGCTCCGTTCGGTCACACCGAGTTCCCGGGCGGCGGCGGCGATCCGGAACTGCTCGCCGAGACGATGCCGGACCCAGCGTTCGAAAGCGGCGACGAGTGAATTGCCGTGGGCCATGACCTCCGGCACGATATGCCCGGCCTGCGCGCGTCCACTACCGACCACCAGATACCGGGCGGCCTTCTCGGCCAGTGCCGGGCTCACCAACTGGATCAGGGACAACGCCAGATCCACATGCGAGAGCGAGGCACCGGCCGTGGTCACTGCCGGCGTACGGCACAGGGTGAGCGCTTCGTTCAGGGCGACCGCCGGGTAGCGCCGCCGGAAGGCCGGGCCCAGCCACCAACTGGTGGTCGCCGCACGCCCGTCGAGCACGCCGGCTTCGGCGAGGAAGAACGTTCCGGTACACGCGCCCGCGATGTGCACTCCGCGGGAGTGGGCGCCGCGGATCAGCTCCAGCACGGGCGAATTCTCGGCCAGCGATATCCGGGTGGTCAGGGACGGCGCGTCGAGCACGTTGATCGCCGGCACGATCAGCACTGCGGGACCTTGCGTTTCATCGCACGGCGCGCCCGGATCGGCCACCGGCACCGTGGGAATCGTGTAGCCGTTCCCCGACCGCACACTGCCGGCGATCGACACCGTCCGGACCCGCCACGGCGGTGGTGGCGCGGCGAGCGTTCCGCGGAGCGAGTTGGCGACGGCGAAGGTCTCCAGGACCGCGGCGAGTCCCAGATCGGCGACATCGTCCATCACCAACACACTGACGTCCATGTCGGAAACGGTACCTAAGATGTCGTATCCGACACTTCATTACGCTGCGAATCCGGCCTACTGTCGATCCGGTCAGCCCACCGGAGCACTCCGGTCCGCACCACGATCTCAGATCCCGGAGCCCCCGATGCCTCTCGTCCCGACCGCCGGAACTCATCACCTGCGGTTGACCGTCACAGATATTCAGCGTTCGCGCAGCTTCTACCAGGACGTACTCGGTTTCGCGGTGGCCGCCGAATCCCCGGGCGATCCGGACGATCCGGAAGTGCGCACCGACCCGTTCCGCCTCTACGGCGGAGTCGTGTTCGAGGCCAACGGCATGCTGCTCGGCCTTCGCCCGGTGGCCGCGAAGTCCGACCGCTTCGACCCCGACCGGGTGGGCCTCGACCACCTCAGTTTCACTGTCGCCGCGCGCGATGACCTCATCGACGCGGCAGCGCGCCTCGACGAGGCCGGGATTCCGCACGGACAGATCATCGACATGACCGATCTCGGCATAGCGATCCTCGCCTTCGACGACCCGGATGGCATCCAACTCGAACTCACCGCACCGATCTGATCCCTCGCGGCGCCGAGAACACCGACGCGGTAACAGGACCGATACCGACACCGACGCGAAGGACTCACCCGATGAACGGTCATACCTGTCCCGATCTCAGCGACCTACCGCCGTTTCCGCGTCTGTGGGCCCGCTGGACGGTCACCGCGGCAGCGTTCGCCGCGGCGCGCCGCCCGTGCGGACCGCGGGTACTGCCGTTGCTGGGATGGTTCGACAACGGCCGCGACGGTGGGGCCGTGCTGCATGTTCTTCCCGACGGCCGGGCGGCGCTCTGGGGTGAGATCACGACCGCCGGCGAGCGGGGTGCGGTGGTCTTCCCGTTCGGCTGCCGATGGGAAGACGACCGCTGGCACCAGGTCGAACCCATTGTCTGCGACCATCACTCGGCGGCACTGCCGGATATCTGGAGCACAAACGAAACCCTCGATCGTGTTACGGCCGTTCTGGGTGGGCACGAGGAACCACGGCGCGCAGCGGTGCTGGCGCTGCTGCGCGCCGCGGAGACCGGCACCGTGACACACCCACTGATCGCCGACGCGTTCGGCGATCCGGAGTTCGACGCCGGATACGCGACCAGCCAGTTCGCGATGGCCGGGGTCCTCGTGGCCGGCCCGGGATCGCCGGTCGTCCCGGTGACCGGCGGCGGTGTCCCCAACGCCTCGCCGCCGGGCCGGTGGGGACAAGCGCGACTGCCCGGTCGACACCTGCCGAGGGTGCGTCGTACGGATTCCGCGAGCCGCATTCCGGCGCTGCACGGACCGATGCGGTATTGCCACCCCGGATAGCATCCCGGGCGGGCGGGTTCAGTCCCGTGTAGTGAACGGCCCGGCGACGGGACGGCTCCCGGTCACCGCGCCCTCGGCATCGAGTTCGCATTCGATGATCGCGCTGGTCGACCGAGCGGACGGTTCGTAGAGTTCGGAAACGTTGCCGTCCAGCCAATGCGCGACACCGTGCGATCCGGCGCTCGTCACGCCCGCGATCTGGACGATCACCCGGCCGGCTTCCTCGCGGCGGCCGAGGAAGCCGATATCGGTGGTGGGCCCGCCGGCTCCGGGCGAGGTGTACCGCTCGCCGGTGGCCTTGTCGACGAGACACCATTCACCGTCGACCTTTTCGAGGCTCACCGCTTCGTCGCCGGCCAGCAGATTACGCGCCACCGGAGCGACGCCGGGTTCGCCGATCACCACCGCGTCCCCGGGCGGCACCTCGTCGGAATCGGGGTCGATTTCGAATCGTGAAGACACCAGCGAGAGCCGGGCCAGCACCTGCTCGACGAGCTTCTGGGCCGCCCGGTCGTTGGCTTCGTCGGCCGGGCCGTATCGCCCGTCCCCGGCCGCCTCTCGCCGCGGCACCCCGATGGCGACCGGACCGACGCCGAAGAAGGCCCGTTCGGCCGGCGGCGCACCCGATTTGATCTGGCTGATCCGGCCCTTGGTGATTCCGAGCCGTTCCGCAATCTCGGTGTAGCTCAGGCCGTTTCGGTGCGCTTCTTCGATCGCTTCCTTACGCAGCCGCGCCAGTTCGGCGGCCCGCTGCTGGTACAGCGTGATCAGTTCGGTCGCCCGCCGGCCACGCCGGATGGGATCCGGCTCGGAACGGACCTGCTCGAACTCGCCTGTGCCACCCACGCCCTGAGTCTAGAGAGCGCCGCTTGACCACATCAGCCGGTAGACGTAATATCCGTGTTTATCCCCCCTAAAAGTTCCGCGGTACCGTCCTGGCCCACAGGTTTAGGAAGCATAAACCACCACATGAACGCCCGCACACCGATTCCCGGTACGCGGGCTCCGGCGAACCACGAACATACGAGGTCATCCGATGAACCATGATCGTCCACGCCTGCCCTCCCGACCCCCCGCGAACCGTGCCATGGCCGCGACGCTGCGCCTGTGGCACCTCGGTGAATGCTCCGACCCGGAAATCCTGGCGCGCGTTGCCGCCGGGCTACGAGAACAACCCGCACCATCGCGCGACACCGGCCCCGGAACCCACTGAACGCGGAGGACAATCGATGCCACACCGGGAAGAACCGGCCTGCCCCTGCGGGCACGAACCCTGGATCCACCGCGGAATGCTCGTGGCCACAGCTGCTTCCGGTCGTTACCGCTGCCCGGAAACCCTGCACTGCCTGCACGGCACAACCCTGGAGAACGGGCGGATCGCCGACCACTGGCGCAACGTCCCCGGCGAATGCCCCTGGGTCGGAACGAAAGTCACCGAGCAGCCGCGCTGCGCGTGCGGCCGCGGCCCGTGGATAAAACTGCGCCACCTCCGCATATTCCTTCGCAAAAATCTCACCGGCCCAGTGGTTTCCATCTCTTGCCCGGGCCTGTGCCCCCGCCCCCACGTCGCCGTCCACGACCACCACATCTGCGACCACCCCCGCGACCACCGCACCCCGTGCCCCTGGTCCGGCACCAGAATCGCCCCGATCGGCCAGGCACCACCCCTTTTCGTTGTGAACCCGGTGTCTGCCTGACACATTCGGCCGCACGCCGGCCGCGTCGCTCCGGTTTCGTACGAGCCGATGTCGTCGGCCACCTCACGGCACAACGGGCTCCGCCGGCAGGGGAAGCCGGCGCCGCCCGCAAACGAGCACGGCCGTCCGGCGACCGGGGTCGAGGCCCCGGCCGCCGGACAGCCGCCGTGATCCGGGAGAACTATCCCTTGAGCAGGGCGCGGGACATGACGACCCGCTGGATCTGGTTGGTGCCTTCATAGATCTGGGTGATCTTGGCGTCGCGCATCATCCGTTCCACCGGGAAATCGGTGGTGTAGCCGGCGCCGCCGAACAGTTGAACCGCGTTCGTGGTGACCTCCATCGCCACATCGGAGGCGAAGCATTTGGCGGCGGCCGAGATGAAGCCCAGGTTCTTCTCACCACGTTCGGCGCGGGCGGCCGAGGTGTAGACCATCAGCCGGGCGGCTTCGATCTTCATCGCCATATCGGCCAGCATGAACTGCGTATTCTGGAAATCGGCGATGGCCGTGCCGAACTGTTTGCGGTCCTTGGTGTAGGCCAGGGCCGCGTCCAGGGCGCCCTGCGCCAGGCCGACGGCCTGCGCGCCGATGGTGGGACGGGTGTGGTCGAGGGTCTGCAGGGCGGTTTTGAAGCCGGTGCCGGGTTCGCCGATGATGCGGTCGCCGGGGATCCGGCAGTTCTCGAAGTACAGTTCGGCGGTCGGGGAACCCTTGATGCCGAGTTTGTGCTCGAGCGGGCCGACCACGAAACCTTCATCGTCCTTGTGCACCAGGAAGGCGGAGATCCCGTTGGCGCCCTTGTCGGGGTCGGTCACGGCCATCACGGTGTACCAGGACGATTTGCCGCCGTTGGTGATCCAGCATTTGGACCCGTTGAGGATCCAGTCGTCGCCCTCCTGTCGGGCCCGGGTGCGCATACCGGCCGCGTCCGACCCGGCTTCGCGCTCCGACAGCGCGTACGACGCCATCTCACCGTTGACGATATCGGGCAGCACCTTCTGCTTGAGCTCCTCGGAGCCGTTGAGGATCATGCCCATGGTGCCGAGTTTGTTCACCGCGGGGATCAGCGAGGACGACCCGCAGACCCGGGCGACTTCCTCGATGACGATGCAGGTCGCCACCGAATCGGCGCCCTGCCCGCCGTAGGCCTCGGGAACGTGCACGGCGTTGAAGCCGGCGGCATTCAGTGCCGTCAGCGCCTCTTCGGGGAAGCGCGCGTGCTCGTCGACGTCCTTGGCGTGCGGCGCGATTTCCTTCTCGCACAGGGCGCGGATGGCCGCACGCAGCTCGTCGTGGAAATCCTCGAGCTTGAACAGATCGAAATCCGGGTTTCCCGCCATGGGTTCACTCCTGGTTGCCGGTGCGGTGCCACTCGTCGGCACTCGGTGTCAGATCTTCTGCCACTATACCGCCTGCATGCCGAACTGGACGGTGGGGATAATGGCACTCAGTGTCACTCGGTGGCCGTCTCCGTCAAACTACCCAGCCGCTCGTGCAGCAGTTCGGCGACATGCCGGGCGGGCAGGTCGCGGCGGAAGACCGCGAGCACCAGTTCCTCCCCGCTGTCCGACCGGCGATCGCCGCGCGGGATCGCGCTCAGTTCGGCCCGCAGATCGGCGGGCCCGGCCGCCGACTCCCCCCGCACCATGCGGCGCAGCAGATAATTGTGGGTCGCGGTCACCGCGGCCGTGAACTGCACCCGCGCCAGATCCGAGGAATCCGGCAGCCGCTCCCGGAGATAGTCGGTGAACAACCGCTCGTAGCGGAACACCGTCACGATCTCGCGATCGCGTAGCGCCGGTACCCGGCGCACCACGTGGTAACGGCGCTCGGCGATATCGCGCCAGCGCGTGAACCGCTCGAAAACCTGCACCACGGCCTCGCAGACCGCCTCCCACGGGTCGCCCTGCGCCTGCCGCAAAAACTCCTGCGCCGCGAGCAACTGAGCCTCGTGATCGGCGAAGATCACATCCTCTTTGGACCGGAACTGCCGGAAGAACGTACGCCGCGAGATACCGGCTGCCTCGGCGATCTCATCGACCGAGGTCGCTTCATAGCCCTGTTCGGCGAACAAGCGCAGCGCCTCGTCCACCACACCCAGCCGGAATCGGACGAGCTCGGCCCCACCGGCCCGGCGCACGGGTTCCTCGTTCTCCATAGCGCCACCGTATCGAGCGGCGGACCCGGTCCGTCAGAGCCGTCGGTCTCCGGTCACGCGGACCGCCGCGCCGCTGAACAGCAGGTCGGGGTCACGGCGCGACCCCGGCGCGGCCGCCACCAGGCGCGCCTGCGGGAGCAGCATGCGCAACTGGTGCAGGAAGACCTCGACGGCAAGGGTCGCCGACTGTTTGCCGGGACAGATATGCGCACCGAAACCGAAGGTCAACGGCATCTTCCCGGGACGCCGCAGACTCAGGCAGTCCGGGAACGCCGCGGGGTCGCGGTTCGCGGCGGCGAACATCACCAGAACCGGTCCGGCCGGTAGCTCGGTCCCGCCGGCGAGAGTGACCGGGCGCAGCACCCGGCGCTTCCAGGCGACCAGACCCGGATCCAGCTGCAGGATCTTGGCGGCCACTTGCCCGGCCGTGGCCGGGTCGGTCAGCAACTCCCACCAGACGCGGCCGGGATCGCTCAGCAGCCGCTGGACACCCTGCTGAATACTGCCGCTGACGGTGTGCACTCCGGCCGCCAGCGAATTCGCCACCGCGGACACCGCCACCCGGCGTGGGATACCGGCGTCCCGCAGCCGCGTCGCGAAACCGACAGTGCCACTGCGCAGATTGTGATCGACGGCCCGGCCGCTCACCGTGAACAACTGTCCCAGCGCCGCCACCGCATCGGACAGCTCGCGCCCGCGCATCCGCCGGCCGAGCAGCCCCGACTGGGCGCCGCTCCACACCGCAACCCGCTGCCATTCCCGTTCGGGTAGGCCGACCGCGGATCCGGTCACCCGGGTCGCATAGGCGATCGACAGCGCTGTCACATCCAACTCGGTTGTCCCAGCGGGGAGTTCACGGAGCGCGGCGTGGAAGTGTGCCGTCATGGCCGCCGCCTGCCGGGGCCGGTCCGCGGCCGGGATCCGGAAATGACCGGCCGGTCCGGCCATGGTGTCCCAGACCTGTTTGTGCAACCGCCGATCGGTCAGATCCGCGGTCGCCTTCGCGGGTAGCGGCAGCAGATGCCGCACCAGATGCGGGATCGCCCCCGGGGTGGCCGCGATCCGCGGGTATCCGACCAGCGGCTCCAGTGCGTTCGCTGGGGTGATCGCCGGTGATCCGGCGTCCAGCACCTCACGGACATCGTCGTACTTCCAGATCATCCGCAACCCGGAGGCGTGCCGGTAGGCCCGCCCCGGCCAGTCGTGCAACCGCCGGTACCGCTCGTCCCGCTCGGCGAAGGACAATTCGTTCGCGGTCACCGTCGCGAAAGGGAACTCCGCCACCGACACCACCTGACACACCATCCGATACAACAGCCGGATCGTAGGCCGCGGGACCGGCCGGCGCTCCCCGGCGGCGGGAGGTCTCGGCCCAGCAGGCTGGTGCGCGGCGCGCCGGATCAGTGGGCTGTCACCCGCGGTCTCCGGGCCGGCCACTGCGGGCCGGGGCAATGTGTTGTCGCGCGCCCACGCCCGTGGCGGCGTGCCTACACTCCGGCCATCGCCGGGCCCCGGCACCGAGCCGTCTCAGCCGAGCAGACGTTTGCGCAGCGCCTCGTCCTTCTCCAGGACCATCGTCTCGAGGCCGGCCTGGAACTGTTCCATACGCGCACGCAGGGCCGGGTCCGCCGCACCGAGGATGCGGGCGGCGAGCAGGCCCGCATTGCGGGCGCCGCCGATGGAAACCGTGGCCACCGGCACCCCGGCGGGCATCTGGACGATCGACAGCAGGGAATCCATACCGTCGAGGTATTTCAGCGGTACCGGGACACCGATCACCGGCAGCGGCGTCGCCGACGCCACCATGCCCGGCAGATGGGCGGCGCCACCGGCGCCCGCGATGAGGACCTTCAGGCCCCGGCCCGCGGCGTCGCGGGCGTAGTCGAGCATCCGCTGCGGGGTGCGGTGCGCGGACACCACGCCGACCTCGAACCGGATACCGAACTCCGCCAGCGCCTCGGCGGCGGCCTCCATGGTGGGCCAGTCGGAATCACTGCCCATGATCAACCCGACCGCGGGCGCACCCGCGGCACCACCCGTCACCACGTCACTCATGCGGATCCCATCCGTCGGTCCAGATCGCGTGCGACATCCAGTGCGCCGCACGCTCGGCGCGTTCGCGGACCACCGCCACGTCGTCGCCCAGTATGTTCACATGCCCGATCTTGCGGTCCGGGCGTTCACCTTTGCCGTACAGGTGCACCTTGGCGTCCGGCATGCGGGCGAACAGATGATGCAGCCGCTCGTCCATCGACATCGCCGGCGCCTCGGGCGCACCGAGGATATTCGCCATCACAGTGACGGGAGCCAGCGGGCTGGTATCGCCGAGCGGGTAGTCGAGCACCGCGCGCAGATGCTGTTCGAATTGACCGGTACGCGCGCCGTCCATCCCCCAGTGACCGGAGTTGTGCGGGCGCATGGCCAGCTCGTTGATCAGGATTTCGCCGGCCTCGGTTTCGAACAGTTCGACCGCCATCGCCCCGACCACCCCGAGATCGCGGGCCAGCCGCAACGCGAGTTCCTCGGCCTCGGCCGCCAGCTCCTCGGGCAGGTCCGGGGCCGGCGCGATCACCACGGCGCACTGGCCGCGACGCTGCACGGTTTCCACCACCGGCCAGGTCGCCGCCTGCCCGTAGGGCGAGCGGGCCACCATAGCCGACAGTTCCCGTTTCAGCGGGACCCGGATCTCGGCCAGCAGTTGCACCCCGGCGCCGAGCTGTTCGGTGGCGATCTTCGCCGCCTCCTCGGCGTCGGCAGGCATCCACACACCGCGCCCGTCGTACCCGCCGCGGATCGCCTTCAGCACGATGGGCCAGCCGTGTTCGTCACCGAAACGCACCGCATCGGCCTCGGATTCGACCACGGTGAACGCCGGTACCGGCAGCCCGCGCGCCGACAGCTCCGTGCGCATGGCCAGTTTGTCCTGGGCGAAACGCAGTGCCTGCGGAGGCGGGAGCACGTTGACGCCCTCGGCGACCAGCGTCTCCAGGTGTTCGGTGGGCACATGTTCGTGGTCGAAGGTCAGCGCATGCGATCCGGTGGCGGCGCGGCGCAGCGCGTCCAGGTCGGTATGGCTGCCCAGTACCACATCGGGACTCACCTGGGCGGCCGGGTCGCCGGGTCGTTCGGCGAGTACCCGGAGCCGCTGCCCCAGTTCGATGGCCGCCTGATGCGTCATCCGCGCCAACTGGCCGCCGCCGACCATGGTGACGGTCGGCATCGCCGCGGGATCGAATCTACGAGCGTTCACGTCGGTCAATACTGTCACGTCCTGCGCGAACGACTGCTAGCGGTATGCTCTGGCCTTGTGTCATTCGTCGACGACGTGGTGCGCGTCCTACCGCAGCCCCTGCAGGATATTGCCTTCCGGCAACGCGAACTGATCAAGTTCGCCATTGTCGGGGCGACCACGTTCGTGATCGACAGCGGCATCTTCTACGCCCTGAAGTGGACGGTTCTGGAGGAGAAGCCGGTAACGGCCAAGATCATCGCCGGTGTCATCGCGGTAATCGCCTCCTACATCCTCAACCGCGAATGGTCGTTCAAGAATCGCGGGGGGCGCGAACGCCATCACGAAGCGCTGCTGTTCTTCGCCGTCAGCGGGGTGGGCGTGGTGCTCAGCATGCTCCCGCTCTACATCTCCCGCTATGCCTTCCAGCTGCACCAGCCCACGGTCAGCTTCATGGTGGAGAACATCGCCGACTTCATCAGCGCCTACATCATCGGCAACCTGCTGCAGATGGCGTTCCGGTTCTGGGCCATGCGGCGCTGGGTCTTCCCGGACGAGGTCGACCAGATGCTGGAACAGCTCGAGGACTACGTGGAAGAGGAACACCACCGCCGCCCGCTGGGCCGCTGACTTCCCAGGGTCGCCGGAGCCCTCAACGCGGTTCGCCGACCCGCCGATTCTCCATCCGCGCCGCCACCGGTTTACCGAGGAATACCGCGAACAAGGCCGGCCGGCGGCGTTGTAGTTCCAGCCGGCCGCCGTCGGCTTCGATCAACGCGCGGGCCAGCGCCAGACCCACTCCGGTCGACCCCGCCCCGGAGAACCCGCGGTCGAAGATATGCGGCGCGAGTTCGTCGCTGACCCCGTCCCCTTCGTCGGCCACCTGCACGCACACCAGCGGCTCGCGGTCCTGACCAGGCCGCACCGTGCGCACCGAGACCGTACAGGTCCCGCCGCCGTGCATCAGCGCGTTGTCCACCAGCACCGTCACCGCCTCCCGCAACCGGGAACCGGTGATCGGGGCGCGTAGCGATTCGTCACCGGTCAAGGCCAGCGTGCGGCCCGCTTCCCGGAACGGATGCGTCCATTCGGCGACGATGCCGCGCAGTTCGTCCATCACCGGCACCGGATCGCGGTCGGTGGCGTCCTCGTCGCGGGAAGCCCGGACCAGATCGTCGATCGCCTCGGTCAGCCGGTCGACCTGGGCCATGGCCTCCTCCGCCTCGTGCACCACCGCCGGGTCGGAATGCGCGGACAGTTCGTCCAGCCGCAACCGGACCGCCGTGAGCCGGCTGCGCAGCTGATGCGAGACATCGGCCACCAGCGCGTGTTCGCGCTGCAATCGCCCGGCGATCTCCACGGTCGCCGAATCGAGCACATCGGAGACCCGGTCCAGTTCGGCGATACCGTGCCGCCGCGGATCCGGGCGGAAGTCCCCCATGGTGAGCCGTGCGGCGCGGGCCGCGACATCGCGGATCGGGTCGGCAACGCGGCGCGCCGTGACGATGGCGACGGTGATCGCCGCCCCCAGCGATACCGCCACCGCCAGCCCCACACCCGCCACCGCCTGCCGTTGCCGGGCTTTCATCGGGGTCGCGGGCACCTCGAGCCGCAAGGAGCCCTCGGTGCCCATCGACAGGGATTCGACGAGCGGATCGTCCACGCCGACCGCGCCGATCTCCACCTTCGCGGCGTTGTCCTCGGGCGCGGGGTACACGATCGTCAGCCGGCCCCCCTCCGGGACGAGCGGTTGGACAGTACGCAGATCGAGCCCGCCCCGCACCACCCCGGTACCGCGTTCCTGGCCGATGATATCGGTGGAGATCTGCTCCAACCGGCCACGCAGATCGTTGCGGGTGATGTCCTCGACCCACAGCCACGCCGTATAGGTCAGCGGTACGCCGAGTACGACCGTGGTCAGCATCAGCACGGTCAGCATCGACCGCAGGATCCGGCGCCGCACGTCAGTCGGTGTTCAACCGGAAACCGACACCGCGCACGGTGACGATACGCCGCTCCGCCATCGGGCCCTCGTCCCCGATCTTGCGGCGCAACCAGGACATATGCATATCCAGGGTCTTGGAACCGCGGAGCTCCGCATCGCCCCACACCTCACGCAGGATGGTCTCCCGCGGCACCACCTGACCCGCCCGGTCGATCAGTACCTTGAGCAGTTCGTACTCCTTGTTCGCCAACCCCACTTCCACCCCGTTGACCAGCACCCGCCGCGCCGCCGGTTCCAGCCGGATACCGCCCACCTCCACGGTGTCGTCGCCGATCCCGCTGCGCCGCAGCAGCGCCCGCACCCGGGCCAGTAGTTCGGCCAGGCGGAACGGTTTGCCCACATAGTCGTCGGCGCCGGCGTCGAGACCGACCACGAAATCCACCTCGTCGGTGCGGGCAGTCAGCATCAGCACCGCCATCTCGGCGCCGCGGGCACGGACCTGCCGGCAGACCTCCAAACCGTCCATTCCGGGCAATCCGAGGTCGAGGATCAGCAGATCATGATGTCCTTCCAGCGCCCGGTCCAGCACCGCGGGACCGAAACTCTCCACGGTCACCGAATAGCCTTCGCGGCCCAGCGCCCGCGACAGCGGCGCCGCGATGGCCTCGTCGTCTTCGCCCAGCAATACGGCGGTCATGCGACCAGATTACGGTCCGGAACCCCCGCACCCGCGCGCCGCCGCGACCGATCAGTAACCGCCGCGCCGCGGCGACGCCTCGAAAACCTGGTGGTACAGCAGGGCATGCACCTGTTCCACATTCGGAATGTCGGCGTATTCCAGCGGTTCCTCGGACGAGGAGCCGATGATCAGCTCGCCGGTACCGAACATCCGGTCCACCAAGCCGTGCCGGAACTGCACGCTGGAAATCCGGCTCATCGGGATATCGAGACCGCTGTGGGTGAGCACACCTTCACGGACCAGCACCCGACGGTCGGTCACGATGAAATGCGTCGACTTCCAGTCCAGGATCGGCGCCACACTGCGCCACGCCAGCACCGCCAGCCAGATCGCCAGAATCGCCAGCAGCGCCACCGTGCGCATCGGCGGGTCGACGGTGCGCCACACCAGGCCCCCCAGGAACCCCGCCAGCGCGGTCCCGGCGATCAAGATGATGACGGGCCACAACAGCATCTTCCAATGCGGGTGGGTGTGCAGGATCAGCTCCTCATCGGGCGCCAGCGCATCCTCCGGATAACCCATGCACAAACTGTATCTGTGTTTTTTGGCGTCGCCTTCTGCGACGCGGGTTTGAGCGGGCGTGGGTCCAGGCGGTTTCACTCATTGGGGCGGAGGTGGGTGATGTCTCCGGCGGCGACGGCTTCCTCGCCGATCAGGAGGCGGCCCGCGGAGTCGATATCGCGGGCGATGCCGGTGAGCAGTCCGCCGCCGGGGAGTTCGGCACGGACCGGGGTGCCGAGGGTCGCGCAGCGTTCGCGGTAGGCGTCGGCGAGGGTGGCGGTGTCCCAGCCCGAATCGCGCCAGGTGGTGTAGCGGCGGGCGAATTCGGTGAGCAGGGCCAGGACCAGTTCGGTGCGATCGGGGTCGGGGACATCGCACAGGGTGAGCGAAGTCGCGTGCGGAACCGGCAGTTCATCGGCGCCGAGGCTTACATTCACCCCGATCCCCATCACCACGGCCGGGCGCGGGCCGGCGGCGACCTCGGCGAGGATGCCCGCGACCTTGCGGCCTTCGATCAGCACGTCGTTGGGCCATTTCAGGGCGGCCGGCACACCCGTCGCCGACCGCAGGGCATCGACCACCGCGGTCCCGGTGAGCAGCGGTAGCCAGCCGAGCAGTTCGGGGTCGAGGCCGGCGGTACGCACCAGCATCGACAACGAGATCTGCGCGCGGGGCGGGCTCGCCCACTGCCGGGCGAGCCGGCCGCGGCCCTGCTCCTGGGCCTCGGCCAGAAGCACGAGGCGATCGACTTCCGGGTCGTCGGCTCTGGCGAGCAGATCCGCGTTGGTGGAGCCGGTCGATTCGACCACCTCGACCCCGGTGAAGAACGCCAGTTCCGGAGTTTCGGTGAGCGCGCGCCGCAAACGTTCGATATCCAACGGTGGCCTGTTCACCCCGGGCAGGTTACTGCGTCATGGCGCTGTGTCATGGCGCCGCCTCCGGCGGCGCGGGGTTCGGGGCCCCCTTGGTCTCGTTCTTCACTCCTCCGCTCCTCCGCTTCGCTCCCCCGCTCCGTCGCTCCAGAACGAGACGGGCCCCGAACCACTGAGGTGAACCGAACCAACGGAGGTGGCGCAACCACTCACCGGTGCCGGAGGTCGGCTGGAAAATGCCGGGGTTATCCCACGAGGTCGAAGACGTCGGCGGAAACCGGGCGCTGGATGTCCATGGCCTCGGTTTCCGCCTCGCCGGTTTCGGTTTCCGTTTCGGGAACCTGGTCGGTGACCGTCGGTTCCGGCTCGGTCACCCGCCGCGTGAATGCCACGGCTTCCGGGTATTGACCAGTACGAGTCGTCCAATGCCACATTGCCGGTCACCTCCCCTCTCTGCCGCCAAAATTGGCCTGTTGCAAGGGTATTGCGTAAGGTACCGAGCGGGAAAGCGAATTAATTGCCACTCACCGGTCACAGCGGTGCCCCACAGTCGTTGTGACCTTTCCGCGCCGCGATTTCCGGTACACATAACGACCTGCGGCGACCGACCCACCTGGGGTTTTCAGCACCAGGGTCTACTCACGAGTAGCGAGATCTGGGTTAACAGAGCGATACGGCTCTGGTTACACTCCGAGCCATGACGAGTGTCCAGCAGCAGCCCACGCCGGATTCGGCAGGTGCGCCCGATATCCACACCACCGCCGGCAAACTGGCTGACCTGCGGAATCGGCTGGAAGAGGCCCAGCATCCGATGGGTGAGGCCGCGGTCGACAAGGTGCACGCCAAGGGCAAGATGACCGCCCGGGAACGTATTCTCGCCCTGCTCGACGAGGGTTCCTTCGTCGAACTCGATGCCCTGGCCCGGCACCGCAGCGTCAACTTCGGTCTCGACAAGCAGCGCCCCCTCGGCGACGGCGTGGTGACCGGTTACGGCACCATCGACGGCCGCGAGGTCTGCATCTTCAGCCAGGACTCCACCGTGTTCGGCGGCAGCCTCGGCGAGGTGTACGGCGAGAAGATCGTCAAGGTGATGGACCTGGCGCTCAAGACCGGCCGCCCGCTGATCGGCATCAACGACGGCGCCGGCGCCCGCATCCAGGAGGGTGTCGTCTCACTCGGCCTCTACGGCGAGATCTTCCACCGCAATATCCAGGCCTCGGGTGTGATCCCGCAGATCTCGCTGATCATGGGCGCGGCCGCGGGCGGGCACGTGTACTCCCCCGCGCTCACCGACTTCGTGGTGATGGTCGACGAGACCAGCCAGATGTTCATCACCGGCCCGGACGTCATCAAGACGGTCACCGGCGAAGAGGTCACCATGGAGGAGCTGGGCGGCGCCCACACCCATATGGTGAAGTCGGGTACCGCGCACTATGTGGCCTCCGGGGAACAGGACGCCCTCGACTACGTCAAGGATCTGCTGTCCTACCTGCCCAGCAACAACCGCGCCGAAGCCCCGCGCTTCCCGGCGTCGGATCCGATCACCGGCGCGATCGAGGATTCGCTCACCGAGGAAGACCTCGAACTCGACACCCTGATCCCGGATTCACCGAACCAGCCCTATGACATGCACGAGGTCATCCGGCGGCTGCTCGACGACGACGAATTCCTCGAGATCCAGGCCGAGCGGGCCGCCAACATCATCGTGGGCTTCGGCCGGGTCGACGGCCGCAGCGTCGGCATCGTGGCCAACCAGCCCACCCAGTTCGCCGGCTGCCTCGATATCGATGCCTCGGAGAAGGCCGCGCGCTTCGTACGCACCTGCGACGCCTTCAACGTCCCGATCATCACCCTGGTCGACGTCCCCGGCTTCCTGCCCGGAACCGACCAGGAATACAACGGCATCATCCGGCGCGGCGCCAAACTGCTCTACGCCTACGGCGAAGCCACTGTGGGCAAAATCACGATCATCACCCGTAAGGCCTACGGCGGCGCCTACGACGTGATGGGCTCCAAGCATATGGGCGCCGATGTGAACCTGGCCTGGCCCACCGCCCAGATCGCGGTCATGGGTGCCTCCGGCGCGGTCGGATTCGTGTACCGCAAACGCCTCGCCGAAGCCGCCAAAGAGGGCGCTGACGTGGACAAACTGCGCCTGGAGCTGCAGAACGAGTACGAGGACACGTTGGTGAATCCGTACGTGGCCGCCGAGCGCGGTTACGTGGATGCCGTGATCCCGCCGTCGCATACGCGCGGCCAGATCGTGTCCGCCCTGCGGCTGCTCGAACGCAAGATGGTGACCCTTCCGCCGAAGAAACACGGCAACATCCCGCTGTGATCCAGCGATAGGCTCTGTAGGCCGCACACTGATTTCGGGTACGTGATCGGTGTAAGGCGATCGGCCCGAACTACGCGAGCCCGATCGAGGTAAGAGAGAGGATCTGGCACTGTGACGATTGTGGCAGAAGAAGAAGTATTGGCCGCAGCCGAACTGGACCTCGCCACCGGGGATCTGGCAGCCGATACCGCGAGCGAAAACGTGAGCCCTGCCGCCGACGCCGCCGAGGGCCGGACGCCGTTCCTCGTCATCGAGAAGGGTTCCCCCAGCGACGCGGAGATCGCCGCGCTGGTCTGCGTATTCGCCGCGGCGGCCGCGAGTGCGTCCGCGACGCCCGCCGACAACGGGCCGCTGGATATGTGGGGCCGGCCGACCTTGCTGCATCGCGGCACCTCGCCGTTCTCGCCCTACTCCTACCCGCAGCTGTCGAACCTGCGTTTCTGACGCCCAGGAGATCCCACACGTGACCCGGCTGGTCCTCGCCTCCGCGTCCCCGGCCCGCCGGTCGGTGCTGCGCGCCGCCGGTATCGAACCGATCGTCCGGATATCCGACGTGGACGAGGACGCCGTGGCGGCCGCGCTCCCCGCCGGTACCGGGCCACGGCAGGTGGTCGTGGAATTGGCGCGGGCCAAAGCGCGCGCGGTGGCCACCGCCCTCGCCGCGGAAACGCCCGGGCCGGGTGACGATCTCGTTGTGGTCGGTTGCGATTCGATGCTGTTGATCGACGGCACCCTGCAGGGCAAACCGCATACCCCCGAGGTCGCCCAGGCCCGCTGGCAGGCCATGGCCGGGCATTACGCCGACCTCGTGACCGGCCATTGTGTGCTGCGGCTCCGGGCCGGAACCGTCACCGCCGAGGCCGTCGACTGCAGCGCGACCACGGTGCATTTCGGCAAACCCGACCCGGCCGAACTGGACGCCTATATCGCCACCGGCGAACCCTTGCAGGTCGCGGGCGCGTTCACGCTGGACGGCCTGGGTGGCTGGTTCGTCGACCGGATCGACGGCGACCCGTCGAGCGTTGTCGGCATCGGACTACCGCTATTGCGCCGGCTGCTCCAGGAAGTGGGCGTGGGTATCGCCGAACTGTGGGCCGCCGGCCGGCCCTGATACCGGCGCCTGCCGCAGCACCCGGCCACCCTGCTGCCGCACCGCGGAGGTGAACGGACCGGCCGCACCCGGTAGTGGACCGGTGTCGCGGGCGGCCGAAGGCGGCGGCAGCTGGCTCGCCGCCGGTACGGTCTGCCCCGACGCCCGCGTTATCCGGCCCGCTCGCCCGGCGGCCGGATCGATCGGCCCCGACGCCGGTCGCGGCGCGACCTGATGCTGCTCGGCGCCCGGCGGGGCATCCGGCGCCGGTGGCACCCGCCGCAAACGCACCTCGCAGACCTCTTCGGCGACGAACGGGACGAGTTCGGCCTCGACCGTCCCCTCGGCACCCGACCGTTCCAGCAGTTCCGCGAGCAGACCGCGGT
The DNA here is from genome assembly GCF_050936135.1 of Nocardia sp. CA-290969. Lineage (NCBI taxonomy): Bacteria > Bacillati > Actinomycetota > Actinomycetes > Mycobacteriales > Nocardiaceae > Nocardia > Nocardia sp. CA-290969. The sequence goes on from NZ_JBNJNJ010000001.1 coordinate 5,590,031, forward strand.
GCACGCCGCACACCACCTCGGTATGGGTGCGCGCGAGATCGCGTAGCGGGCAGGCCGTCAACCGGATCACCGCGGCGTCGTCGGCATCGCGGCCGGCGGTGGTATCGCGTTCGGGCGCGAAACCCAGCTCCGACATCAGCGAAACGGTCCGGTCCTTGGCGTCGCGCACCGATTCGACGGGATCGCCGGAGGTGTCGAGCTTGCCGCCCCACACTCGACCTGCGGCCATTCCGGCCGCCGCCTGCCGGTCGGGATCGGGGCCGAGCTGATCGGCCAATGCCTGGGCCAAGTCCTGGTAGCCGATGCTGCGCTGTACCGCGCGATACCCGATCCGCGGCCGGCCGCGACCCCGCGGCGGCTGCTGGAACTGCCGGACCAGCGATTCCCGGGTCAGAATATCCAGGTGGAAGCGCACCGTCGTAACATGCTGGCCGGTGATCTGCGCCAGTTGCTGGGCGTCGAGGGGTTCGCTCGCACTGCGGAGGATCGCCAGAAGACGCCGCCGCGGCCAAGAGTCAGACATGGCTCACCCCTCCTTCGGGGAGACTTTATCGGAGCCGTACGCGGCTAATTCGCCCATTGCACCGACTTTGTGCTCTGCAACAAGTTCACGTCAAGTCACACTTACTATGCACAGTGCGGCTCGAACCTGTCGTCAGCACTGCCCGCCTCCTGTGAAGGACCCCGAACGTGCCCGTCGCCCCGGACCCATATCCCGCCTTCGGCTCGTATGCTTACCCACACCGATTGGTAACCACGGAATGGTTGTCGGCAAACCTCGGTACCCCCGGTCTGAAGATCATCGAATGTAATGCCGACGTCCTCCTCTACGGCATAGGCCATGTTCCGGGGGCCGGCAAGCTCGACTGGCGCAGCGATCTCGACGACCCGGTGACCCGTGACTATATCGACGGTGAGCGGTTCACCGAACTCATGTGTGCCCAGGGCATCGAATACGACGACACCATCGTCCTGTACGGCAATGACGGTAACTCGCACGCCGCGCACGCGCTGTGGGTTTTCACCATGTTCGGCCACCGGGATGTCCGCCTGCTCGACGGCGGCCGCGACGCCTGGATCGCCGAGGGCCGCGACACGGTGTTCGAAACCCCCGAGCGCCCCCGCAGCCGGTATCCCCTGGTCCGTCGCGACGACGCCGCCGTCCGCGCGTTCCGGGAAGATGTCCTCGAACATCTCGGCACGGCGCTGGTGGACGTGCGCTCCCCGCAGGAATTCGCCGGCTTCTCCGACGACACCGCCCGCGGCGTACTGCGCGGCGGGCATATCCCGACCGCCGTCAACATTCCCTGGACCAGCGCCCTGAGGCCCGACGGCCGCTTCCGGCCGCGTAGTGAACTCGATGCGATCTACGGTCACCTCACCGCCGCCGACCCGCTCACCGTCTACAGCGGGGTGGGCGAACGCTCCAGCCACACCTGGTTCGTGCTGAAATACCTTCTCGGCTGCGCTACGGTCCGCAACTACGACGGCTCCTGGACAGAATGGGGCAACTCCGTACGGATGCCCATCGCCACAGGTAACGCGGGGTGATCACCGCATAGTTGTGACGCCCCGCACCCGTATCACGGAAACAGTGTGATGTGCCACCTACTGCCCAGTAGGGCTATCCGAGTTCCGGCATTGTTGGCAGACTGCCTACACTCGCCCGGAGACATACATGTCGACACGGGCGCGGAGCCCGCGCAGCGGATCCGACCCCACGGAAGCGGAGCCCACAAAGCGATCCGATCCCCCTACGGACCGGCGGACCCCGATCCGCGGGAGCGGTGCCGAGGCGCGGCCCATCCCGCACAGCGACCACAGAGATTGCAACAGGAGGCTCAGTGCCCAGCCATGCCAGCGCGCGGATCACGAAGGTACTCGTAGCTAACCGAGGCGAGATTGCCGTGCGCGTTATCCGGGCGGCCAAGGACGCCGGCCTCGGCAGTGTCGCGGTTTACGCAGAACCCGATGCCGACGCGCCCTTCGTCAAGCTCGCCGACGAAGCGTTCGCCCTGGGCGGGCAGACCTCGGCCGAGTCGTATCTGGTCTTCGACAAGATCCTCGACGCCGCCGCCAAGTCCGGCGCCGACGCCATCCACCCCGGCTACGGCTTCCTCTCCGAGAACGCCGACTTCGCCCAGGCCGTGCTCGACGCCGGGCTGATCTGGATCGGCCCCTCCCCGCAGTCCATCCGTGACCTCGGTGACAAGGTCACCGCCCGCCATATCGCCGAGCGCGCGAACGCGCCGATGGCGGCCGGTACCAAGGATCCGGTCAAGGACGCGACCGAGGTCGTGGAGTTCGCGAAGAAGTACGGCGTGCCGGTCGCGATCAAGGCCGCGTTCGGTGGTGGCGGTCGCGGTATGAAGGTCGCGCACACCATCGAGGAAATCCCCGAGCTGTTCGAATCGGCCACCCGTGAGGCCGTGGCCGCGTTCGGGCGCGGGGAATGCTTCGTCGAGCAGTACCTGGACAAGGCCCGCCACGTCGAGGCCCAGGTCATCGCCGACCAGCACGGCAATGTGATCGTCGCCGGCACCCGCGACTGCTCGCTGCAGCGCCGCTTCCAGAAACTGGTCGAGGAGGCCCCGGCCCCGTTCCTGTCCGACGCGGTGCGCGCCGAGATCCACGCTTCGGCCAAGCGGATCTGCAAGGAGGCGGGCTACTACGGTGCCGGCACCGTGGAATACCTGGTGCAGGGCGAAACCGTGTCGTTCCTCGAGGTCAACACCCGCCTGCAGGTCGAGCACCCGGTCACCGAAGAGACCTCCGGGATCGACCTGGTTCGGCAGCAGTTCCGCATCGCCAACGGCGAGAAACTGGAGCTCACCGAGGATCCCACCCCCCGTGGACATTCGTTCGAGTTCCGGATCAACGGCGAGGACGCCGGCCGCGGCTTCCTGCCCGCCCCGGGACCGGTCACCGCGTACTCCGAGCCGACCGGCCCGGGCGTGCGTGTCGATTCCGGTGTGGTGGCCGGCAGCGTGATCGGCGGCCAGTTCGACTCGATGCTGGCCAAGCTGATCGTCACCGGCGAGAACCGGACCCAGGCGCTGGAGCGGGCGCGGCGCGCCCTGGCCGAATTCCACGTGGAGGGCCTGGCCACCGTGATCCCGTTCCACCGGGCGATCGTGGAGGACCCGGCGTTCGTCGGCAACGGCGAATCGTTCGACGTCTACACCAAGTGGATCGAAACCGAGTGGAAGAACACCGTCGAGCCGTTCACCAGCGGCGCCCCGGTCGAGGAAGACGACGAGCCGCGCCAGAAGGTCGTGGTCGAGGTCGGCGGCCGCCGCGTAGAGGTTTCGCTGCCGGGCCAGTTCTCGGTCGGTTCGGGAGCGCCCGCGGCCGGTGGCGGTGCGATCCGCAAGAAGCCGAAGCCGCGTACGCGGGGCGGCGCCGGCGGCGGTGCGGCCTCCGGTGACGCGGTCACCGCGCCGATGCAGGGCACTGTCGTCAAGGTCGCGGTCGAGGAAGGGCAGTCGGTCGAGGCCGGCGACCTGATCGTGGTGCTCGAGGCCATGAAGATGGAGAACCCGGTCAACGCGCACAAGGCCGGTGTGGTCACCGGTCTGAGCGTCGCGGCCGGCGCCGCCATCACCCAGGGCACCGTGCTCGCCGAGATCAAGTAGCCGCCGGGCGGTTCGCCCGCGAACAGGCGTGCGACAGCGCGCCGACAACTCGGCCAACACTGAGTGCACAGTCACCCCGAGCGGGTGCGCGATCGATATCGCGCACCCGCTCGGGCGTATGGTGACCTGGTGAGCGCAGTACAACCGACGGTCGCGGAGGTGATCCGCGACCGTTTCGCATCCGGCAGCCGATCCGACAGCCATCGGCTGGTTCTCGTGATCGAAGGCGGCGGCAGCCGCGGGGTGTACTCCAGCGGGATGGTGCACGCTCTCGAGGAACTCGGGCTGGCGAAGATCTTCGACGCCGTCTACGGCACGTCGGCGGGCGCCATCAACGCGGCCTGGCTGCTGTGCGGCCGGGCGGGCCGCGGGATGAAGGCCTGGACCGACGCCGCCATCATGCGCCGGGCGATCGACCCGAGGCGGATGCTACGGGGGCGTCCCGCCTTCGATCTGAACTTTCTCGTGCACAAGGTGTACGACGGCCTGCACCCGATGGACTTCCCGGCCATCCTGGCGAACGAGACCACGTTCCACCCCATCGCCACCGATATCGGCACCGGCCTGCCGGTGGACCTGCATCCCTACATCGTGGACAAGGACACGTTGAAAACGGCGCTGCGCGCGTCCTCGGGGCTGCCGCTGCTGGCCGGCCCGCCCGTGGCGCTGGGCGGCCGCCGGTACTTCGACGGCGGGCTCTCCGAAACGGTCCCGGTCCGCAGCGCCCTGCAGGGTGGGGCGACGCACGCGCTGATCCTGCGCACCCGGCGCGCCGACGAACGCCGCCCACCCGCGCCGCGGCTGCACCACCTCGTCGGCGGCACCTATATGCGGCTCACCGCACCCGGCGCCTACCAGGCATGGAGGGAACGCCCCGGACAGCAGGCACTCGAAGACGGTGTGATCGCCGGAATGGGCGCCGCGGCGCATCAGATCCACCCGCCCGCGGGGTCACCGGATATCAGCAGCGTGGAAACCGATCCGGGGATCCTCACCCGCGGGATGGATATCGGCCGCCGCGCCGTCAGGGATTTCTTCGCCCAGCTCAGCCCCATCGCCGCCGAACCCTGCTGAGTTCGCCGTCCCCGGCGCCGCCGGTCGACCGAGCGAACGCTGGGAGGTGAACAGGCCGGGCCCGCCCCTTCGCACACTCGGCGCTGCCCCTCGGCGTCGGAATCCGACGGTGCCCGGAGACGGGTTCACCGAGCGCGGCGGACGCGAACCATGGTCATCGGCGAGCACCCGTCACCGGGATTGCCGGCCGGCGCCGTCGGATGGTGGAGCCGGGGACCGTTTCCGATCGGCGGCAATGAACCACTCCTGCAAGGCTTCGGCCGCGTAGCGCCCCGGGACGCCCACGGCGGTGATCCGGTCGTCGAGCCACCTCGCGACGAGGCGTGCCCGGATACCAGGCATTCATCCCCGAACCGGTCGGCGTCGGCAGCGGAACCTATGCGGCAAACGGGCCGGGTGGCGACGCATGGCGTTCGAGGCGCAAAGCAGCGACCGGTCAGTCGAAGCGGATGCCCTGGGCGAGCGGCAGGTCGCTGGAGTAGTTGATCGTGTTGGTGGCGCGGCGCATATACGCCTTCCACGCGTCCGACCCGGATTCGCGGCCGCCGCCGGTGTGTTTCTCGCCGCCGAAGGCGCCACCGATCTCCGCGCCGGAGGTGCCGATGTTGACATTGGCGATACCGCAGTCCGACCCGTCGGCGGCCAGGAAGCGTTCGGCCTCGCGCTGGTCGGTGGTGAAGATCGCCGAGGAGAGCCCCTGCGGTACACCGTTGTGCAGCGCCAGGGCGGTGTCGAAATCGTCGTAGGTGAGGACGTACAGGATCGGGGCGAAGGTTTCCTCGCGCACGATCTCTGTCTGGGCCGGCATCCGGACGATCGCCGGGTGGGCGTAGCGAGCCTCCGGGCCCACTCCGTCGACCGCGACCTCGTTGCCCCCGCACAGTAATTCGCCGCCGTCGCGCTGGGCCCGGACGAGCGCGTCGCGCATACGTTCCCACGCTTCTGGCCCGCTCAACGGCCCCACCTGCACATCGGGGTCGAGCGGGTTGCCGACCCGCAACTGCCGGTACGCCCGCACCAGCCGGTCCAGCAGTTCGTCCGCGATCCGGCTGTGCACGATCAGCCGGCGCAGTGTCGTACAGCGCTGGCCCGCGGTACCGGCCGCGGCGAAGACGATGGCGCGGACGGCCAGGTCGAGATCGGCCGAGGGGGCGACCACGGCGGCATTGTTACCGCCCAACTCCAGCAGGCAGCGGCCGAATCTGGCCGCCACGCGTGGGCCCACTTGCCTGCCCATCGCGACCGAACCCGTGGCGCTCACCAGTGCCACCCGCTCGTCGTCGACCAGTTGCGCCCCGGCCGCACCGGTACCCAGCACGAGCCGGTGGATGCGCTGATCGGCGTCCACGGTGCGCGCCGCGCGGCGTAACAGGGCATGACAGGCCAATGCGGTCAGTGGGGTCCGGTCCGACGGCTTCCACACCACCGTGTCACCGCACACCAGGGCGATCGCGGTGTTCCACGCCCACACCGCAACCGGGAAGTTGAACGCCGAGATCACGCCCACCACACCGAGCGGATGCCAGGTTTCCATCAGGCGGTGCCCGGGCCGTTCGGAGGCCATCGTGTAGCCGTAGAGCTGCCGGGACAACCCCACCGCGAAATCGCAGATATCGATCATCTCCTGAACTTCGCCCCGCGCCTCGGCCGGGATCTTGCCCACCTCGAGGGTGACGAGTTCGGCGAGTTCGTCCTGGTGGCGCCGTAGCAGCACGGCCAGTTCCCGGACCACCGCCGCGCGTTGCGGTGCCGGGACGGTCCGCCAGGATCCGAAGGCGGCGGCGGCCTCACCGATGGCGGTGCCGATCTCGGCGGGTGCGTGTGGGCGCAGGCCGATGAGTACCTCGCCGGTGATCGGACAGTGCACGGCCATCTCGCCGGCCGGCGGGCGGTCGATATCCAGAGCGCCCAGCAGGGCGTCCACTCGATGCGAGTATCGGACGGTTCGGGTCTCGCTGTCGATCTCGGTCATCGCGAACTCCTCGGGTTCGGCCGGACGAAATACGCTGTGCGAATGGCACGGCCGGAGAATGAACGTTCACAACAGTGTTCCGGCGGTGTGTCCGCTACGTTAGCCTTCGCTGATGGCGGAAACACCGGCAAAACCGACCCTGGATGAGATCGATCGCCTGCTGATCCGGGAACTGATGGCCGACGGTCGGGCGACCTTGTCCAATCTGGCCGAGAAGGCGAGTCTTTCGGTATCCGCTGTACAGTCCCGGGTGCGTCGGCTCGAGGCCCGTGGGGTGATCCGCGGCTATACCGCCGACGTCGATCCCGAGGCGCTGGGGCAGTTGCTGTCGGCATTTGTGGCGATCACTCCTCTCGATCCGTCCCAGCCCGATGACGCGCCCGCGCTGCTGCAGCAGGTGCCGGGTATCGAGGCCTGCCATTCGGTGGCCGGCGACGAGAGCTACGTCCTGCTGGTCCGGGTGGCCTCCCCACGGCATCTCGAGCAGTTGCTGCAGCAGATCCGGGCGACCGCCAATGTCCGCACGCGAAGCACCATCATCCTGCAGACATTCTACGAGAAGTAGCTGTTAGCGTAACAATTTCTTCTCGTTCTGATTCCGGCAGTAAAATTTACCGGAAGGGTGGATCGGGCTCCCGTACCGTCGGGGATGTGACCATCGAACTGGAGCGCTCCGGCGCCGGCGGTGACACCGCACGCATCCCCGCAACCCGCGTCCACGAGACGCTGTCGGCGAATATGCTCGCCGACGGATTCGATCTGGTCCTGGACCTGCCCGCCTCCTACGGTCGGCACCTGGTGGACGCCCGCGACGGCACCGACTACCTCGATATGTTCGGTTTCTTCGCCTCCAGCGCCCTCGGCATGAACCATCCGGCGCTGGCCGGCGACGCCGCGTTCCGCAACGAATTGACCACGGCGGCAGTGAACAAACCGAGTAACTCCGATATCTACACCGTCGAGATGGCGCGGTTCGTGGACACCTTCGCCCGGGTCCTCGGCGATCCGCGGCTACCGCATCTGTTCTTCATCGACGGCGGCGCGCTCGCCGTGGAGAACGCGCTCAAAACCGCGTTCGACTGGAAGAGCAGGCACAACGAATTACACGGCCGCACAGCGATACCCGGCCGTGAAACCGGGGTGCTGCACCTGACCGGGGCGTTCCACGGCCGCACCGGCTACACGCTTTCGCTCACCAATACCGACCCGGTGAAAACCGCGCGCTTCCCGGTGTTCGACTGGCCGCGCATCGAAACCCCGTACCTCGGTGGGCCCGGCGATATCGAAGACGCCGAACGCCGCGCGCTGGAGCAGGCTGCCCGCGCCTTCGCCGACCGGCCGAACGGTATCGCCTGTTTCATCGCCGAACCCATCCAGGGCGAGGGCGGCGACCGGCATATGCGACCGGAGTTCCTGCAGGCGATGCAGCGGTTGTGCCACACCAACGACGCCCTGTTCATCGTCGACGAGGTACAGACCGGGGTCGGTATGACCGGAAGCACCTGGGCCTACCGGCAATTCGGCTTACAACCGGATGTGGTGGCATTCGGCAAGAAGACCCAGGTCTGCGGGATCATGGCCGGCGGACGGGTGGACGAGGTACCCGACAACGTCTTCGCGGTGTCGTCGCGGCTCAACTCCACCTGGGGTGGCAACCTCACCGATATGGTCCGCGTCCGCCGGATCCTCGAGGTGGTCGAACGCGACGGGCTGATCGAACGCGCCGCGGTCCTCGGCGAGCATCTCCAGACGCTGCTACGCGAGCTGGCCCAGCGGCATCCGGCCGTCACCGACCCCCGCGGCCGCGGCCTGATGTGCGCGATAACCCTGCCCGACACCGCGTTCCGGGACGCGGTACTCACCGCGCTACGGGTCCGCGAGCACGTCCTGATGATCGGCACCGGTGCGCGCGGAATCCGTTTCCGGCCGCCGCTGACAGTGGAACGCGAGGAACTCGAAGCCGCCGTCGCGGCCCTGGACCGGGTCCTGCGGCAGCCCGCCTGAGCGATCCGGAGCCGCTACCGGTAGCCGACTCGGAAGGTCTGCGATCACCGCTGCGGGCTACCGACCACCTCGGGTCGAAACCCGAGCGCCCCCTCGACGAACCCGCACACCGCCCGCACACCGGCCGCCAACGCCTGCTCCCGGCCCGGGCGCGCCCGGCCGGATACCCGGGCGACGCCGTCCGCCCCCGGCTCGACCACGATCTCGGCCACCAACTCCGCAGTGGTCGGCTCACACACCGCCCAGGAGAAGTGGGACTCCGCCACCCACTGAGCGTTCCGCCGCGCCACATACCCCGCGTCCGTGATTCCCACGTCCACCAGCGCGGGCCGGTCATCGATGCGCTCATCGGCCCGCAGGGCCCGCAGATACCACTGCCCCGCATTGATCTCGATCGGCTCCACACCATCACCCTGGCATAACATCCCGGCGCCACACCGCCCACAACCGCATGTCGCCAAGGTTCGACGAAATCTGCCCACATCCGTCTCGGACGCACCGATTCCAGTCCATAACCCCGGAATCAAACGCAACCACGGCGGCGCCGAGTTCAGCGAGGCATTTGGAGGTTTTGGCCCGTCCCTGCGTTCAGCCCGCGAGACGATGCGCCGCAGGCGCGAGTATCGCGGGCTGAACGCAGGGACTGAGGGGGCCAAAACCCCGCGCGCGCCAGCGCGCCGAAAACACAGCAACCTTCGCGGTCCAGCCCACCGCCCTGCTCCAGGCGACCGGCTCGTTTGGTGCGACCGGTCACGCTGTGCCGCGCAGCCGGTCACGGTTAGGGTCGGAGTACAGTCCGGGGCCCGGTGCGGTGCCCCGGACCACTACGCCCGCCGGTAGCGGCGGCGCGACGGTCACAGGAAGGGTTTGGGCATGGCTGGGCAGCGACTGGGCCCGTACCGGCTCGAGCGGCTGCTCGGGCAGGGCGGTATGGGTCAGGTGTGGCTGGCGCATGCCGATCCCGTGGGTGGGCGGCCCGGCCGGCGGGTCGCGCTGAAACTGCTGCCTGCCGAGCTCGCGGCCGACCCGACCTACCGGAGCCGGTTCGAGCGGGAGGCCGAGCTCGCCGCCCGCTTACGTGATCGGCATCTCGTGGCCATCCACGCGCACGGTGAGCTGGACGGCCGGTTGTTCATCGAGATGGAGTACGTCGAGGGCGAGGATCTGTCGCGGATCCTGCACCGGGGGCCGCTCCCGCCGGAGCGGGCGGTCGAGATCGTCACCCAGACCGCGGCCGCGCTGGATGCGGCGCACCGGGCCGGTCTGGTGCACCGGGATGTGAAACCGTCCAATATCGTCGTCCGCCGCGACGGTTTCGTGTACTTGATCGATTTCGGTATCGCGCACGGCGCCGGCAGTACCGCGCTGACCGCGTCGGGCCTGGCGGTGGGGACCTGGGCGTATATGGCGCCGGAACGGTTCACCGGGGAGACCGACGCCCGCGCCGATATCTATTCACTGGGCTGCGTGCTGTTCGAATGCCTGGCCGGTATCCGCCCGTTCGGCGATACCGATCCGGCGCGGCAGATGCACGACCACCTGACGACCACCCCGCCGAGTGTGCGGGCACTGGTCCCGGGGCTACCGGACCGGCTGGATGCGGCGATCACCCGGGCGCTGGCGAAGGAACCGGCCGACCGCTTCCCGTCGGCCGGCGAGTTCGCGCGGGCCGCCGCGACAGCGCTGGGAGTCGCGGGCCCGCTTCCGGCCGCGTCCTCCGGTCACGCCGCCGAACATCCCGGCACCCGCCATTACGAGGTCGACCCGGGCCCGGCGGACACCCGCCGAGACGAATCGCCGGATCACCCGGCCACCCGCCGGTACGAGACACCGGGCTTTCCGGGCAGTCACCACGAAGCCGGTGGCCCGGCCGGCACCCGGAGATTCGAGGCACCGGACAGCCACCTCGAATCGGCCGCCGGTCCGGCCGGAACCCGCCGGTACGAGACACCGGGCAACCACTCCGAACCCGCCGGGGGGCCGGCGGGCACTCGCCGATACGAGGCGGCGGCGCACCCTGGCACCCGCCCGTACACAGGTTTCGCCGCGGCCGGCGCAGGCGGTGCTGCGGCCGCAGCGGGATATCCGCCGACGCGCGCCTACACCCGGCTGGAACCGGGCCACGGGCCGGCCGGTGCGGTGGTAGGTCACGGACCGGCAGGCGCCGTGGCGGGTCACGGGCCGGCAGGCGGCATGGCGGGTTACCGGCCTGCAAGCGCAGTGGCGGGTCGCGAAGCGGTGCCGGCGGGAGTCCGGCCGGGAGCGCCCGCGCCGCCCGCTCGCCGCTATCCCGCACCGCCCGGCCGGCGCACCGCCCGGCGCAGGCCGCGGACGCGGCCGGCTCCACCCCGGCGGCGGAAGAGCCTGTTGAGCAGGGTCGTGTTCTGGCTGATCGTGCTGGTGGTGATCCCGCTGCTGCTGATCGGCGGGTGTGCGGCCGCGCTGGTGCAGGGTGTGGGGTCCATCGACTTCTTCTCCCCCGACGACCGGACCACCGCCACCGCGGGTACCGCGGTCCGCGACGGCAGTTTCGAATTCACCGTGCGGAATGTGGAATCCGAGGTGACCTCGATCGGTTTCGACCGAGCACAGGGCATGTTCGTGGTGGTGAGTTTCACCGTCCGCAATATCGCCCCGGAGCCGAAGACCTACACCCCGCTGGGGCAGGAATTGCACGATGTGGCCGGCGGCAAGTTCGGCCCGGATGTGACGGCCACCGCGCAGCGTGCCGCGACCGCCGCCGCACCGCGCACGCTGCAGCCGGGGGAATCCCTGGGCACGCATCTGGTGTACGAGGTACCGGCCGGATCGGTGCCGGCGAGTATGACGTTCCGCGATTTCCCGTTGTCCCTCGGGACCTCGGTGTCGCTGGGCTAGGGTGCGTCCCCGCGGAGCTACCGCAGGCGTACCGTCCACGCGCCGCGGTGGTGCAACGTGGTCCGGCTGCCCGGCGCCACATCGATGCGCCAGAACGATTCGGTCGCCGCGTCCAGCGCGACCACCAGTACCGCCCGGATCACGGCGGGATGGGTGACCGCGATCGTGGCGGTCGCCGGCGCGGTGCCGAGCTCGGCGAGCCAGTCCCGGGCCCGTTCCAGCAGCTCGCGAATCGATTCTCCGCCGTGCTCCCGGTAGCCGGGGTCGGTGCGCCAGCCGTGCAGTTGCGCCGGCCCGAGCGCCGCGAGTTCCGCGCCGGACCACGCGCCGGCGTCAAGATCGCGTAACCTGGAGTGTGGTGTGGCGGCCAAGCCGAGCAGCCGGGCAGTCTCTCTGGTTCGCCGCTCCGGACCCACCAGTACCCGTGCGCCCGCCGGTGGTTCGAACGCCCGGTCCGCCAGCGCCGCCCGTCCCGCCGGGGTGAGCGGTTCGTCGGCCGGGAATCGCGCCGCTCGCAGCGCCTCGGTGATGCCGTGGGAGATCAGATCGAGTTTGCGAACACCTGGCACCGTCGAAGCATAGAAACACCGGACTGTCACCGGTCGCCGGCCCCGATCCACCGCCGGCTCCCGGCCTGTCGTGCCCCCACGAGCAGGAGGTGATCGAGGATGACCGATATTCTGATCCGTGCCGTGCCCGGCGCAATTATCGACGAGATAGACCGGCAAGCCAGTGCGCTCGGGGTATCCCGAACCGAATTCCTCCGCCGCCGGCTCGACCGGGAGTTCCGGCCGGTCGGTGGGGTGAGTACCGGCGATCTGGTTCGCCTCGCCGAACTCCTGCGCGACCTGCGGACATCCGACCTTCCCGACGGCGAGACCGGGGACCAGGAGCTGGTCGAGGGCAATCCGACCTGAGTATGCGCCCGGCCTCCGGCGACTGTCGGTGCCCGGGTGCACACTGGGATCCATGTCCGAGTTCTCCGCCGCCACCCAGCAGTGGTTCGCGGGTGCGTTCCCCGCGCCGACGGACGCACAGCTGGGGGCGTGGCGGGCGATCGCGGCCGGCGAGCACACCCTGGTGATCGCCCCGACCGGATCCGGGAAAACGCTGTCGGCGTTCCTGTGGGCCATCGATGAACTCGCCCGCGCCGATCCGCCGGTGGCGGGGACCTCGGTGCTCTACATCTCGCCGCTGAAGGCGCTGGCGGTGGACGTGGAGCGCAATCTGCGCGCCCCGCTGGTGGGTGTGCGGCAGACGGCCCGGCGGCTGGGTCTACCGGCTCCGGAGATCAGTGTGGGCGTGCGGTCCGGGGATACGCCGGCCCAGGAGCGGCGGCGGTTGCAGCGGACACCGCCGAATATCCTGATCACCACCCCGGAATCACTGTTCCTGATGCTCACCTCCGCCGCCCGGGAGACGCTGCGCGGGGTCCGCACCGTCATCGTCGACGAGGTGCATGCGATCGCGGGGTCCAAACGCGGTTCGCATCTGGCCCTCTCGCTGGCCCGGCTGGACACCCTCACCGAGCGGCCGGCGCAGCGGATCGGGTTGTCGGCGACGGTGCGGCCGGCGGAAGAGGTGGGCCGGTTCCTGGTGGGTTCGGCACCGATCACCATTGTTTCGCCGCCCGCGCCCAAAACGTTCGAGTTGTCGGTGCGGGTGCCGGTCGCGGATATGACGGAACCCGGCGATTCCGACCAGCCGGGTTCGCTGTGGCCGCATGTGGACGCCGCGATCGTCGACCTCGTACTCGCCCATCGATCGTCCATCGTCTTCGCCAATTCCCGGCGCTTGGCCGAACGGCTCACCGCCCGGCTCAACGAGACGTATGCGGAACAGGCCGGGGAAAATGTGGCGACCGCGCACGCCCCGCCCGCCCAGCTCGGCCCGTCCACCGAGGTCAGCCACGGCGCCGAACCGCTGCTGGCCCGGGCGCACCACGGGTCGGTGAGCAAGGAGCAGCGGGCACTGATCGAGGACGATCTGAAAAGCGGGCGCCTGCGTTGTGTGGTGGCCACCAGCAGTCTCGAACTCGGTATCGATATGGGTGCCGTGGATCTGGTGGTGCAGGTCGAAGCGCCGCCCTCGGTGGCCAGTGGGTTGCAGCGGATCGGCCGGGCCGGCCATCAGGTGGGCGAGATATCGCGCGGCGTGCTGTTTCCCAAGCACCGCACCGATGTGGTGCACTGCGCGGTGGCGGCCCAGCGCATGCTGGCCGGGCAGATCGAGGAACTGAAGATTCCGGCGCATCCACTGGATATCCTCGCGCAGCAGACGGTGGCGGCCTGCGCGCTGGAACCGCTCGATGTCGACACCTGGTTCGAGACCGTTCGCGGCACCGGCAGCTATGCGGCGCTGCCGCGCTCGTCGTACGAGGCGGTCCTGGACCTGCTGGCCGGGCGCTACCCCTCCGACGAATTCGCCGAACTGCGCCCGCGGCTGGTCTGGGACCGCGACGCCGGTACGCTCACCGGCCGGCCCGGCGCGCAGCGGCTGGCCGTGACCTCCGGCGGCGCCATCCCCGATCGCGGTATGTTCGCCGTGTACATGGTGGGCGAAAAGGCCTCTCGGGTAGGCGAACTCGATGAGGAGATGGTCTACGAATCGCGGGTCGGCGATGTCTTCGCGCTCGGCGCCACCAGCTGGCGGATCGAGGACATCACCTACGACCGCGTCCTGGTGACCCCCGCCTTCGGCCATCCCGGCCGGTTACCGTTCTGGCACGGTGATTCGCTCGGCCGGCCGGCCGAATTGGGCGCCGCCCTGGGCGAATTCGTGCGCCGCGCTGGTGCCGAGAACGCCGAACGGGAATTCACCGCGCACACCACCGCCGCCGGTCTCGACCAGAACGCGGTCGCCAATCTGCGTGCGCTGCTGGATGATCAGCGCACCGCCACCGGCCGGCTGCCCACCGACAAAACCCTGGTCGTGGAACGGTTCCGGGACGAACTGGGCGATTGGCGGCTGGTCCTGCACTCCCCCTACGGCCTGCCGGTGCACGCTGCGTGGGCCCTGGCGGTGGGCTCCCGGCTACGGGAACGGTTCGGGGTGGACGCGGCGCCCAACGCCTCCGACGACGGGATCGTCGTCCGCCTTCCCGATACCACCGACGACCCGCCGGGCGCCGACCTGTTCGTTTTCGAACCGGACGAGATCGACGATCTGGTCACCGAGCAGGTGGGCGGGTCGGCATTGTTCGCCTCCCGGTTCCGCGAATGCGCGGCCCGGGCGCTGCTGCTGCCGCGCCGGGATCCCGGGAAACGCGCACCCCTGTGGCAGCAGCGGCAACGGTCGGCGCAATTGCTCGATGTGGCACGCAAATTCCCGGATTTTCCGATCCTGCTGGAAACGGTGCGCGAATGCCTGCGCGATGTGTACGACCTGCCCGCGCTGCGCGAGCTGCTCGGCCGGGTGGCGCGGCGGCAGATCCGGCTGGTCGAGGTGGAGACCGCCACCCCCTCCCCGTTCGCCAATGCCCTGTTGTTCGATTACATCGGCCAGTTCATGTACGACGGCGACAGCCCACTGGCCGAACGCCGCGCCGCCGCCCTCTCGCTGGATTCCGGTCTGCTGGCCGAACTGCTGGGCCGGGTCGAACTGCGGGAACTGCTGGACGGCGAGGTCATCGCGCAGACCGAACTGGAACTGCAGCGGCTCACCCCGGAACGCCGGGCCCGGGACGCGGAAGGTCTGGCGGATCTGCTGCGGCTGCTCGGCCCGCTCACCGCCGAGGAGGCTCGGCAGCGCTGCCGTGACGACCCGGCGGACTGGTTCGCGGAACTCGCCGGCGCCCGGCGGGCGCTGGAGGTGTCCTATGCGGGCAAGGTCTGGTGGGCCGCGATCGAGGACGCCGCGCGGCTACGCGATGCCCTCGGTGTCCCGCTGCCGATCGGCACCCCGGCCGCCTTCATCGAACCGGTATCCGATCCGCTGGGCGATCTGGTGGCCCGATACGCCCGCACACACGGGCCGTTCGCCACGGAATCGGTGGCGCACCGCTTCGGGCTCGGCACCGCCGTCGTCACCTCCGCGCTGCATCAGCTGTCCATCGAAAAACGTGTGGTGGAAGGCGAATTCACGCCCGAGACGGCGGGGTCGGAATGGTGTGACGCGCAGGTGCTGCGCCGGTTGCGCCGCCGCAGCCTGGCCGCCGCCCGGCACGAGGTGGAACCCGTCGCCACCGCCGCACTGGCGCGGTTCCTGCCCGACTGGCAGCACGTGGGCACCGGAGAGCTGCGCGGTATCGACGGGGTGGCCGCGGTGGTGGACCAGCTCGCCGGTGTCGCGATCCCGGCGTCGGCATGGGAATCACTGGTGTTACCGGCGCGGGTGCGGGATTACAGCCCCGCGCTGCTCGACGAACTGATGGCCACCGGTGAGGTCCGCTGGTCCGGGCACGGCGCGATCAACGCCAAAGACGGCTGGATCGCCCTGCACCCCGCCGACCAGGCGCCCCTCACCCTCCCGCCCCCGGACGAGCTCGAACTCGGCGAACTGCACCTCACCCTCCTCACCGTCCTGGGTGCCGATCCCGCCGCCTGGTCGCCGCATTCGAACGAACCGGCTACCGGGACGGCAGCGGGGTCACTTGCGCGTTCCCCCGAGCCGCCGGCCGGCTCCGCCTCGACATCCCGGTACTCCGGGTCGAGCGCGGATTCCGCCGCGACGGCCGCCGTGTCCGATGGCCGGTCGCCGGCCGGGTACGGAGCGGCGGCGCTCCGCGGTGGTGGCGGCGCGTACTTCTTCCGTCAGCTCGCCGACGCGAGTGGGGTCCTCGACGACCCCCGCGTCGCGGAGGCGCTGTGGGATCTCGTCTGGGCGGGCCTGGTGTCCGGCGATACCTTCGCACCCGTTCGCGCGCGCCTGTCCGGAACCACCCGGGCTCCGGCCGCGCACCGCACCCCGCGGCGCGCGCCCCGCGGCCGGGCCTATCTGCCGCGCCCGGCCCTGCCGACCCGATCGGGCCCGCCCACGGTCGCCGGCCGGTGGTCGCTGCTGCCCGACCGGGCCCTCGACAACACCGTGCGCGCCCATGCCACCGCCGACCTGCTGCTGGAACGCTACGGCGTAGTGACCAAGGGCGCGGTACAGAACGAGGGCATGCCCGGCGGATTCGCCCTCGCCTACCGGGTGCTCAGCGAATTCGAGGACCGCGGCCGCTGCCGCCGCGGCTATTTCGTGGACTCCCTGGGTGGCGCCCAGTTCTCCACCACCGATGTGGTGGACCGATTACGTACCTTCGACGGCGACCGGCGGCCGGCCGGCTCGGCGCTGGTACTCGCGGCCTGCGATCCGGCGAACCCGTACGGCGCCGCGCTCGGCTGGCCCAAAACCGCGGGCGAGGCCGGCCATCGCCCGGGCCGTAAGGCGGGCGCACTGGTGGTGCTGGTGGACGGCGAACTCGTGCTGTACCTGGAACGCGGCGGCCGAACCCTGCTCACCTGCACCGAAGATCCGGATGCCCGGCACGCCGCCGCAACGGCGCTGGCGGAGGTGGTGCGTTCCGGGCAGGTGGATTCCCTGGTGATCGATCGGGTCGACGGTGAGTCGGTACACGGCAATACGCTGGCCGGTTTCCTCACCGCGGCCGGGTTCACCGCCACGCCTCGCGGCCTGCGATTGCGCGGCCGCCGATGAGCAGCACCCGACCGCAGGCCCGGATGGACGCCATGGTCTTCGGCCGCTCACTCAACCGTACGAGCACCGCACGGCCGATACCGCCGCCGCATCGTGCCGTCGCGGCTCACCTCCGCCGCGACCGCGTCCCGCAGCCGATACCTCGCTCGCGACCTGCCGAGGCCGGTCGTCCGCACTTCGACCGCGGCCGCCTGTGGGCCGCCGGCCCACGGGGGCGGGCAGCACAGCCGACCACTTACCTGTCCCTCGCCCGGCACCGACCCGACCGATGGCCGGCGGGGGCGAGGCGCCGGTTCACATCTGCCGGCTTGCCCGCGCCGAAACGAGGCACCCGTGCCCGAGGGTGATGTGGTGTTCCTGGCCGCCGGGCGGCTGCGGGCGGCGCTGGCGGGTGAAACGCTCACCCGTAGCGATTTCCGGGTGCCGCGCTATGCGACCGTCGATCTGCGCGGCCAGGTGGTGGACAGTGTCGCGAGCTACGGCAAGCACCTGTTCGTCCGCACCGAGACAGTCAGTATTCACACCCATCTGAAGATGGAAGGCAGCTGGCGGGTGTTCCACTGCGGGCAACGCTGGACCAAACCGCGGGTCACCGCGCGGCTGGTGCTCGGTACCGCCGAGGTCGAGGCGGTGGGATTCGACCTCGGGCTGGTGGAGGTGCTGCGCCGCGCCGACGAACCGGCCGCGATCGCGCATCTCGGCCCCGACCTGCTGGGTCCGGAGTGGGACCCGGCCGAGGCCGTATCCCGGCTCGCCCGGGAACCCGAGCTACCGATCGGGCTCGCCCTGCTGGATCAGCGCAACCTGGCCGGGATCGGCAATATCTATCGCAGTGAGGTCTGTTTTCTGCGCCGGGTACATCCGGCGCGGCCGGTAGCCGAGGTGGACGATCTGCTCGCCCTGGTCAACGAAGCCCACCGGGTGCTGCATCGGGCGGCGCATCAGCCGCCCTGGCGGCCGCTGGTCTACGGCCGGGCGCGCCGGCCCTGTCAGCGGTGTGGCACCGCGGTGCGGGTCGAACTCCTCGGTGAGACGGCCCCGGGTACGGACCGGGTGAGCCGCCGGGAACGCGGTATCTACTTCTGCCCGAAATGCCAGGTCCCGCCGGAGTGAGCGGATAGCCTGTCGCAGATCGGCCGCTGCCACTTCTGTGACGGACGCCATGGGTGCGGTAATGATCGGCGCCCTCGCGACGACACACGGGTACCGCACCGGAAGCAGGTCACATGAACACCCGAACCGTCCATCTGGCAGCCGTCGCCGGCAAATTGCTGTCGGCGGTACTGGCTGTCGTGGCCACCGTGTTGTTCTGCTATTTCCTGCTCCATCCGGTCTCCAGCCCGTCGGGCCACACCCCCGCTCGCCTCGGCCCCGCCATCACCACCACCGCGCCCGCGGATACCGCTCCCGCGACTCACTGACAAAAGCGACGCCGCGAGATGTCTCGGCGTGGAACAGCGCCGCGCAGCTCATCCCTCGGTCGGCACCGGCTCCAGGATCTCCGGCCGCGGTTCCGGCGCGGCGACCCGCAGCGCATCGGCCGAGGCGTCGTCGGGCTGGGTCTGCGAGCGGACCTCGGCGTCGACCCGGGCCAGGTAGGTGTGGACCTCCCGCTCGGTTTCGGCCGCGTCCCAGCCGAGTACCCCGGCCATCAATCCGGCCACTTCTTCGGCGCAGTCGGCACCGCGATGCGGGTATTCGATGGAGATCCGGGTCCGCCGGGCCAGCACATCGTCGAGGTGCAGGGCGCCTTCGGCCGCGGCCGCGTATACGGCCTCCACCTTCAGGTAGGAGGGCGCCGCGGTGATCGGCTGCCGCAACTCCGGGCGGTCCGCGGCCAGTGTCATGACCTCGTCGATCAGCGAACCGTAGCGGTCCAGCAGATGCTTCACCCGGTACGGATGCAATCCGTATTCCTCGGCGAGCTGCACGGTCTGGTTCACCAGCGCGAAGTACCCGTCCGCGCCGAGCAGCGGCACCTTCTCGGTGATCGAGGGCGACACGCGGGCAGGAATGTCCTGCGCGGCCTCGTCCACCGCGTCGTAGGCCATCACGCGGTAGGTGGTGTACTTCCCGCCCGCGATGGCGACCAGCCCCGGCGCGATCCGGGCGACCGCGTGCTCGCGCGACAGTTTCGAGGTCTCGTCGCTCTCCCCGGCCAGCAGCGGCCGCAGCCCCGCGTACACACCGTCGATATCGTCATGGGTCAGCGGGGTGACCAGTACCTGGTTCACCCGGTCCAGCAGATAGTCGATATCGGCCTTGGTGGCCGCCGGATGGGCCAGGTCCAGGTTCCAGTCGGTATCGGTGGTGCCGACGATCCAGTGCGCGTCCCACGGGATCACGAACAGCACCGAGGTGGCGGTGCGGAGAATGATCGCGGCATCGCTGACGATCCGGTCGCGCGGAACCACGATGTGCACACCTTTGGACGCCCGCACATGGAACCGTCCGCGCTGCTGTGACAGCGCCTGCACCTCGTCGGTCCACACCCCGGCCGCGTTGATCACCACATGCCCGCGGACCTCGGCACTACGGCCGTCCTCGCTGTCGCGCACGCGGACCCCGACCACCCGGTCGGCCTCCCGCAGGAAACCCACGACCTGGGTCGAGGTGCGGATCACCGCGCCGTAGTGGGCGGCGGTACGGGCCACGGTCATGGTGTGGCGGGCGTCGTCGACCACTGTGTCGTAGTAGCTGATCCCGCCGACGAGCGAATTGCGCCGCAGGCCCGGGGCCAGCCGCAGCGCCGCGTGCCGGGACAGATGCTTCTGCCCCGGTACGGATTTCGCGCCGCCCATGGTGTCGTAGAGGAACAAGCCCGCGGCCACGTACGGGCGCTCCCACACCCGGCGGGTGAGCGGGTAGAGGAAGCGCAGCGGTTTCACCAGGTGCGGGGCGAGCCGGGCCATGGACAGTTCGCGTTCCTTCAGCGCCTCCCGCACCAGCCCGAATTCGAGCTGTTCGAGGTAGCGCAGGCCGCCGTGGAACATCTTCGACGAACGGCTCGATGTGCCCGATGCCAGATCCCGCGCCTCCACCAGCGCCACCCGCAGTCCCCGGGTGGCGGCGTCCAGCGCGATACCCGCACCGACGACACCGCCGCCCACCACGATCACATCGAAATGATCCTTACCCAGCCGGTCCCAGGCGGTACGCCGCTGCTCCGGTCCCAGAAACTGCGTTCCCGACTGCACAGTCATATCCACTCCTGGAGTACGCGTTCGACAAGGTCGGCTGTGGTTTCCGTGAGTTCGCCCTACACACTATGCGCAAACCGGTGTGGATCGTCGGTAGCGAGACAGCCGTCACCGCCATGCCCGATTGCGCTAGCCTCCTGCCATGCGCTATGTGGCCGCCATCGACCAGGGCACGACCTCGAGCAGATGTATCCTCTTCGACCGTTCGGGGCAGATCGCGGGCCTGGCCCAGCGGGAACACGAGCAGATCTTTCCCAAACCGGGCTGGGTGGAGCACGATCCGGAAACCCTCTGGCGCAACACCGAATTCGTACTCGGAGCGGCGCTGGACGAGGCCGGGGTGCGGGCCGGCGATATCGCGGCGGTGGGGGTCACCAACCAGCGTGAGACCACGGTCGTGTGGGAGCGCGACACCGGCCGCCCGATCCACAACGCCATCGTCTGGCAGGACACCCGCACCGACCGGTTGTGCACCGAACTGGCCGGTGACCGGGGCGCCGACCGGTACGCCGACCGCACCGGACTACCCCTGTCGACCTACTTCTCCGGCCCCAAACTGCGCTGGATCCTGGATACCGTGCCCGGCGCCCGGGAGCGCGCCGAGGCCGGTGAGCTGTGTTTCGGCACCGTGGACAGCTGGGTGCTGTGGAACCTCACCGGCCGCCACATCACCGATGTCACGAATGCTTCGCGCACGCTGCTGATGGATCTGCGCACCCTGCGGTGGGACAGCGAGATCTGCGCGGAGATCGGCGTGCCGGAGCGGATGCTGCCGGAGATCCGCAGTTCGTCGGAGGTGTACGCCGAGATCGCGTCCGGACCCCTGGCGGGCGTACCGGTGGCGGGGATCCTCGGTGATCAGCAGGCGGCGACCTTCGGGCAGGCCTGCCTGCGGCCCGGCGAAGCCAAGAACACCTACGGCACCGGCAATTTCATGCTGCTCAACACCGGGACCACCCCCGTGTTCAGCGAGCACGGCCTGCTCACCACCGTGTGTTACCGGCTCGGAGAGCAAGCGCCGGTGTACGCGCTGGAGGGGTCGATCGCGGTCACCGGCGCCCTGGTGCAGTGGTTCCGCGACAATCTCGGCATCATCGACTCGGCCCCGGAGATCGAGGATCTGGCCCGCACGGTGGACGACAACGGCGGCGCCTATATCGTCCCCGCGTTCTCCGGGCTCTTCGCGCCTCGCTGGCGGCCCGACGCCCGCGGCGTGATCGCCGGGCTCACCCGGTTCGTCACCAAGGCGCATCTGGCGCGCGCGATCCTGGAATCGACCGCTTTCCAGACCCGCGAGGTGATGGATGCCATGCGCGCGGACGCCGCGGCCCGCTCGCTGAACCTGGAATCGGTCGCGCTGAAGGTCGACGGCGGTATGGTCGCCAACGATCTGCTCATGCAGTTCCAGGCCGATATCCTCGACCTGCCGGTGGTGCGCCCGCTGGTCAACGAGACCACCGCGCTCGGCGCCGCCTACGCCGCCGGCCTGGCGGTCGGGTATTGGTCGGGTACCGACGATATCCGCGCCAACTGGTCCGCCGACAAGACCTGGCACCCCGCCATGCCCGCCGCCGAACGCGAGGCCCGGCTGCGGGCATGGAACAAGGCCGTGGAACGCACCTACAACTGGGCCGGCTGACCGGCCGGCACCGCCCGCGCCAGCCGCGCCGCGGCCTCGGCGAGAGCGTCCGGGGCCGCGGTGGTGAAGCACATCCGCATGGCGTGCGAATACGGGGTGCTCACCGCGAATGCCTGTCCGGGCACGAAGGCGACGCCGGCCTCCAGCGCGCGGGGCAGCAGTTCGGAGGTATCGGTGCCGTCGGTGAATTCCGCCCAGACGAACATTCCGCCGGACGCCGGACTGCAGCGCAGCCGGTCACCGAACCGTTCGCCGATGGCGCCCACCAGGGCGGTGGCCCGTTCGGCATAGACCCCGCGCACCGTATCGATATGGCCGGTGAGCCAGCCGGTGTCGGCGAGCAGTTCCGCGGCGATCTGCTGGGTCAAGGCCGACCCGCACAGATCGGCCCCCTGTTTCAGCAGTTCGACCGCCCGGCAGACCCGCTCCGGAGCGATCATCCAGCCCACCCGCAGCGTCGGAGCGATGATCTTGGACGCCGAGGACAACCGGATCACCGCCGGGGAATAGGTGGCGATCGGCTCCGGTGCGGGCCGGTCGAACCACAACTCACCGTACGGGTCGTCCTCGATCACCCAGAACCGGTGCTTTTCGGCGGCCTCGGCCAGCGCCCGCCGCCGCTGCGGACTCATGGTCACGCCGCCCGGGTTGTGGAAGTTGCTCACCGTATGCACGACCGCGGGCCGCTGCCCGCCGGCGATCAGGTCCTCGAGCAGATCGACCCGCATCCCCTCCTCGTCCAGCGGCACCGCCACGATGCGGGCTCCGGCCGCACGGAACACCTGGAGCGCGCCGACATAGGCCGGATCCTCGACCACCACCAGCGCGCCGGGGTCGAGCAGTACCTCCGCGAGCAGCGAGAGCGCCTGCTGCGAGCCGTGGGTAACGAACACTTCCCCGGTGCCCACCGCACGGTGCATACGCGCGGATTCCCGTTCGGCGAGTACGTCGCGCAGCGGTCCCCAGCCCGGTGATTCGGTGTACTGCAGCGTCGCGGGGCTGCGCAGCGCAGTCTCGGCGGCGGCCGCGATCCGCGGGCCGGGCATGAGCGCCGCGTCGGGCAGACCGCCGGCCAAGCTGATGACCTCCGCGTTCGCGGTGAGCTTCAGCAGGTCGCGGATGGCGGAGCTGGTGAGGCCGGCCAGTTTTCCGGCCAGCGGCGCAGCATCGAGGGACATGGGGGCCTCCGGGTATCACCTGGTAGATACCCAATCATCCCATGAAAACCATTATATGAAACTGTGATCTCACATCATGAGACTAATGTCGGTCGGCGATCACCCACAGCAGTGTCTTACCGTCCCGTTCGACCGTGGTGACCGTCTGCTTGTACACCGTGGTCTTCCCGTTCGGCCGGAGTTCGGTGAGATCCACGTCGAAGGAGTTCGCCGCCCGCTCGGTGATCCGCACACAGTGCTGGGTACCGGCCGGAATCTGCTGGTCGATCGCCTGCTGGATCGTCTCGGCCGACGAAATCGCCGGCGAATCCGGTGCCACGAATTCCCGCGCCCCGGCGCCGCTGCGCTCGGTGTAGAAGGCGTACTGGAACCCGAGCACGGCATCCGGGCCGCTGGTCGTATCGCCCGCCCCGTTACCGACGGTGACACCACCGTCCTGCGTCGCCGGGCAGCTCAGCCCGTCGATCGCCTCCGCCGTGGGCCCGGTCCCGGGTTCGCCCCCGCCGCCGCGGACCACGACGATCGCCACGCCGACGGCGATGAACGCGACGATCACCGCCGCCACGGCGACGATCGTGCCCACCGGCAGCTCACGGCGCGGTTTCTCGGTCAGGGCCCGTGAGACGGTTTGCGGCGTGAGTTTCTGCGCGATCGGATCGCTGTCCCAGGACAAACCTCCCGCGCGCGGCCGGACCGGGCCGCCCGCCGGGTCGGCTCCGCTGTCACCGGGCAGGTCTGGACCGGGCCACCGCAGGTCCGGTGTGTTGTGCCGGACGGTCGTCTGATCCGCCTCGGGCGCCCGGCCCGTACTCGGCCGGCGCGGCGCCGGATCCGGCGGCAGCGGATGACGGACCGTGGCGTCGGCATCCCCCGGCGCCGGGCGCGTCACCGGCACGGACTCACCGGGCCCCGGCGAATACGCGGGGGTCGAGCTGTCCGGCGCACGATATTGCGGCGGTGGCGCCGGAACAGGTGGCGGCTCCGGAGGGGCCGCCGATGAACCATCGGCCGGCCGCCAGGCCAGCTCCGAATTATCCGCACCCGCGGGTTTCCAGCCCTGTACCGGCAGTTCACCCGTCGGCGGACCGAACTCCGATACCGGCGGGCCGAACTCCGACACCGGAGGCCCGAAATCACCCGTCGGCGGACCGAAATCCGCCCGCTCGGGTTCGCGTTCGCGCCCTCTATCTTCGCCCTCGCCGGTCACAGCCCATCCCTTTCGAGACACGCGGGTGGGGCGGCCGTACTCGACCGCCCCACCCGGCAAGATTTCACTCGTGTCAGTACTGGAGTGAACCACCCCACTGGGTATTGACGCCAGCGACATTGACCGACTGCTCCGGGTAGTTGCCCGGCGGCAGCAGCGGCGGGGGCGGCGGAATCTCGGCCGCGGCCTTCAGGGCGGCAGCGCCGCCCGGCTGCATGGCGATCCAATGCTCGACAGCCGCCTTCGCCGTATTCACCGGCGTGGTGTCGATCACATGATCGAGCCGGTTGTCCGGCAATCCGTTCCCGCCGGTGAAGGTGGAGACATTGACGGTGTTCTCGTCGACGAACTCCACCGAGATACCGGCCTCACCGGTCCCCGTGGGAGTACGGAACCCGGCCGTACCGACATAGCCGGACTGGTTGGTGAAGTGGTGGGTGTTGGCGAAATGCCCGGGAGCCAGCGCACCGCCGTCGATGGCGGCACCGACCTCCATATGCGGGCCCTGCATCTCGACCACCGGCGCCACCGGCGCCGATTCGAGGCTGGGCGCCTGCCACTGCGGGGCCTGCGGCTGGACCAGAGTTTCGGTGCCCGGCTCGGCGGGCTGCGCGTCGCCCTCGGCCTCCGGCGCGGGCTGTTCACCCGGCTGCCCCGGCGCCGGCGGCTGCTCGCCCTCGGGCTTCTCCGGCGCGATGGCGGGCTGGACCGGCTCGTCCTGACCCGGCACGGGCAGCGGCGCCACTCGCGGGGTGGTGACACCCGGCTGAGTCGGGCCGGTCAGGCCCTGTTCGCCTTCTTCACCCGGCTTCGGCGTGGTGACACCCGGCTGGCTCGGGGTGGGAGCGCTCTCCGGCTGTTCCCCCTCGTTCTGCGCACCCGGGTTCTGCACGCCCGGCTGGCTCGGCGTGGTCTCCGGGCTCTCCTGCTGCTGCTCCGGAGTGGTACCCGGCTGCGCGGGCGCCGGAGTGGCCGGCGTGGTCGGTGTGGTCGGCTGATCGCCAGGAGCGGCCCCCGCCGGCGACGCGAAGATGGCCATGGCCGCTGCGGTCGCAAGCGGCAGCGAAGTGCTCGCCACCGCCCGGCCCGCCCGGTTCGGCTTACGATGTTTCACTATTCGCCCAATCCCTTTCCCGGCTACGGACCATCTGTGGACCGCAACCAGTTCTGCCTCATCTGAGACCCGATTTCAGCGGTGGCCCGGGTGGGCCGTTTCGCTGTCCGAGTCCGAAAGGACGAACCCCCCGGCACCAAACCTCGCGACCGCCCGCCGATCGCAATCTCTGCCTCGGCAGTCAACCACAACAGAGCTTTCCCGGCAATCCGGCGAAACCTCACCACCGACAGGAAGACTCGGTGTTCACCTGCCCGCCACCACCCGCACGTTCAAGCCCCCCGACTCGGACCGCCCAGCAGCGGCACCGAGCCCCGCGCCGCCGAAGGCGGGGCAAAAAGACTCAACCCAGGTCGTCGTGGCGCATGAGCTGGCGGGCGGCTTCCATGACCGAGCCGGTGAGCGACGGGTAGACCGAGAAGGTCTGTGCCAGATCGTTGACCGTGAGGTTGTTCTGGACCGCGAGGGCGATCGGCAGGATCAGTTCCGAGGCGATGGGGGCGACCACCACACCGCCGATCACGACGCCGGTCGCGGGGCGGCAGAAGATTTTCACGAAGCCGCGGCGCAGCCCCGACATCTTGGCCCGGGGGTTGGTGTTCAGCGGCAGCATCACCGTCCTGGCGGGTACCTCACCGTTGTCGATCTCGGTCTGGCCGACCCCGACCGTCGCGATCTCCGGGCGGGTGAACACCGCCGAGGCCACCGTTTTGAGGCGGATCGGGCTCACTCCCTCGCCGAGAGCGTGGTACATCGCGATCCGGCCCTGCATGGCAGCCACCGAGGCGAGCGGCAGCAGGCCCGTGCAGTCGCCGGCGGCGTAGATGCCGGGAACCGGGGTGCGCGACACCCGGTCGACCCGCAGGTAGCCGCCGCGGTCCAGTTCGACCCCGGCCTCGTCCAGCCCGAGGCCGCCGGTGTTGGGCGTGGAGCCGACGGTCATGAGGGCATGCGATCCGGTGACCGTGCGGCCGTCGGAGAGGGTCACCAGGACACCGTCGGCCGTGCGTTCGACCTTGTCCGCGCGGGCGTGTTTGACCAGTTCCACACCGCGCTCGGCGAAGGCGTCCTCGAGAACCAGTGCGGCGTCGGCGTCTTCGCCGGGCAGGACGCGGTCCCGGCTGGAGACCAGGATCACGCGGACGCCCATTTCGGTATAGGCGGAGACGAATTCCGCACCGGTGACACCCGAACCGACCACCACCAGTGTCTCCGGCAGGACGTCCAGGTCGTAGAGCTGGCGCCAGTTCAGGATGCGGTCACCGTCGGGTTCGGCACCGGGAAGTACCCGCGGCGAGGCCCCGGTCGCGATGAGCACCACCTCGGCTTCGACGGTTTCCGCGGTGCCGTCCGGGTAGTCCACCGCGACCCGGTGCGTCGCCCGTCCCGTTCCCGGCCCCGCCAGCCGGCCCCGGCCGGGCAGTACCCGCACCCCGGCGGCCTGCAGTTTGGAACGGATATCGGAGGACTGCGCCAGCGCCAGCGCCTTCACCCGTTCGTTGACCTCCGGCAACCGCACCTCGGCCTGGCTCGGGTCGAGGATCACCCCCAGGTTGCGTGCCCGTCGCAGATCGGTGCGGATGCCGGTGGAGGCGATGAACGTCTTGGACGGGACACAGTCCCAGAGCACGCATGCGCCGCCGATACCGTCGGAATCGATCAGTTCGACCTGGGCGCCGTGCTGGGCCGCGACCAGCGCCGCCTCGTAGCCCGCGGGTCCGCCACCGATGATTGCAATGCGGGTCATATCTTTCCCCTGTCCTGATCACCCGCGCCCGGCGCGCGGCAGCGTCGCGGCCCTCACTCGCCGGACCCAGCCTAGTGCGTGCCGCGTCCCCGCCCACACGCGGCCGGACCGCGCGTCGCCGCCACCGAAGCACATCCCCCAGGGCGATTTACGACGCCCCGTACCGGTGCGACCCATCACACAACTAAGCTGCCGGTGTGCCGATCTACGCTGCCTACGGGTCCAATATGGATTCGACCCAGATGCTCGAGCGCTGTCCGCATTCCCCCATGTTCGGGACGGGCTGGCTGGAGGGCTGGCGCCTCACCTTCAGCGGGGACGATATCGGCTGGGAGGGCCCGCTCGCCACGGTCGTCGAGGAACCCGGGTCCCGGGTCTTCGTGGTGCTCTACGACGTCTCCCCGGAGGACGAGCAGCGGCTGGACCGTTGGGAGGGCTCGGATTTCGGGATCCACCGCAAGATCCGCCTCCGGGTGACCCCCAGCCCCGGTAGCGGCACCGAACCGATCCTCGCCTGGCTGTACGTCCTGGACGCCTACGAGGGCGGGCTCCCCTCGGCCCGCTACCTCGGCGTGATGGCCGATGCCGCCGAAAAAGCCGGGGCCCCAGCCGACTACGTACACGCCCTGCGCACCCGCAACAGCCGCAACGTAGGCCCCGGCAACAACTTCAGCTGAATTTTTTGCGGCGCCTGCGGCGCCGCGGGTTTTGGCCCCCTTGGTCCCTGCTGTCAGCACTCGACACTCGCGGCTGCGCCGCATCGCATCGAGCGCTGACAGCAGGGACGGGCCAAAACCTCTCAGGGCCTCGTAAGACTCGGCACCGCCGTGGTTGCGTTCGGGTTCCGGGGTATGCGCCCTCCAAGTGCCTCGCTGGACTCGGCACCGCCGTGGTCGCGTTCGGTTTCGGGCCCTCGAGCACTTCAAATGCCTCGCTGAGCTCGGCGCACCGTAGTCATGTTCGGTTGCGAGGCTCATGGGCGCTGTGGGTATCCAGATGGGCTGAGCGCTGCCGTGGTCGCGTTCGGCTCGAAAGGCTGCGTGCCCGGCGCCGGCGCTGGGCACGTTCAGCCTTTGACCGTTGCCGGTCAGGTGGTGAGTTCGCGGCCGGCCTGGAGGGCGATGTTGGTGAACGTGCGGACGCCGATGGGTAGGGCGCGTTCGTCGATATCGAAGGTCGACTGGTGCAGGTCCAGCTGCGGGCCCTCACCGGACCAGACGCCGAGCCGCGCCATCGCGCCGGGGACTTCTTCCAGGTACCAGGAGAAATCCTCGCCGCCGCCGGACTGCGGGGTGTCGGCGAGGGCGTCCGGGCCGATGGCGCGGACCGCGTCGCTGACCATGCGCACCGAATGCTCGTCGTTCACCACGGGCGGGACGCCGCGCCGGTAGTCGAGCTGGTAGCGGACGCCGGTCGGCGCGAGCAGGCTGTTCACGATTTCGCGCACCATCGGTTCCAGTAGCGACCAGGTCTCGTGGTCGCCGGTGCGGACGGTGCCGGTGAGCATCCCGGTCTGCGGGATGGCGTTGGGAGCTTTGCCCGCGCTCACCGCGCCCCAGACCATCACCGTGCTGGTGCGCGGGTCGATCCGGCGGGTGAGCAGCCCGGGCAGGCCGGTGATGACGGTGCCGATGGCGTAGACGAGATCGCTGGTCAGATGCGGCCGGGAGGTGTGGCCGCCGGGCGAGTCCAGGACCAGTTCCACGGTATCGGCGGCCGAGGTGATGGCGCCGACCCGGATCCCCACCCGGCCCACCTCGAGCCGGGGGTCGCAGTGCAGCGCGAAGATGCGGTCCACACCGTGCACGGCGCCTTCGGCGACCATGTCCAGCGCGCCGCCGGGCATCACTTCCTCGGCATGCTGGAAGATCAGCCGGACCCCCACCGGCAGATCCGCGTCGGCCAATGCCAGGGCGGTGCCGAGCAGGATGGCGGTATGCGCATCGTGGCCGCAGGCATGGGAGACGCCGGGCACGGTGGAGGCGAAATCCCGGCCGGTGAACTCCTGCAGCGGCAGCGCGTCCATATCGGCGCGCAGCGCGATACGGGGCGCGTCCTCGGGACCGATATCGCAGATCAATCCGGTTCCGCTGGGCAGTACCCGGAACGACAGACCGGCCTTGGTGAGCCAGGTGCCGACGAATTCGGTGGTTGCGAATTCGGTGCGGGACAGCTCGGGGTTGGCGTGCAGGTGCCGGCGCCACTGCACGAGATCGACCGTGTGCTCGGCCAGCCACGCCGTTACCGCGTCCTGTCCGTCGCGCACCGAACGGCCGGTTGTGCTCACCGAATGTCCTCCTGTCGTTGAACGAGCAGCTGCGAACCACTTCTCCGCGTGCCGGGATCGTCCCGTAACACATATCGCCCGCGACCTGGGTCGCGGTACAACGGCGGCGGTTCCACTCGTCCCCCGAGGAACGGCCGTTTACTCCAGTTTCCCACCGCGACCGCATCCGCGCCCGGCGACATCCCCGCTGTGACCGGCGGAACACCGGCAACGGAACGGATACCCGGATGCTAACTCTTGGCGAATTCCAGATTATCCGCGGTATTCGGGACCGCCAGCGCGGCCAGCGCCGCCGCGTGCAGCGAACGTTTGATCGCCGGCAGGCTGGGCGTCCGGTTGGCGGCCAGCGCGGCGGCCCGGGTGAGCGCGGCGGTGCGCAGGGTCTCGGCCTCCGCGGTCTCGTCGACGATTCCCGCGGCCAGCGCCTCCGGGCCGCCGTAGCGGTGGCCAGTGGTCATGGCGGTGAGCGCGACCTGATTGGTAAGCCGGCCGGTGACCAGCGCGTTCATCCCGATCGTGAACGGCATCCCGAGGTGCACCTCGGGCAGGCACCAGAACCCGCGGTCGGCGCGCATCACCCGGAAATCGTGCGAGCTGGCGAGCATGGCGCCGGCACCGAAGGCGTGCCCGTTCACCGCGGCGACGGTGGGCAGCGGGAAGGCCAGGATCCGGCTGAAGATGCCGTGCACGAGGTCGAGGTAGCCGTGCATCCGGTCGAGGTTGGCGAACAGCCAGTCGGTATCGAGCCCGTTGCTGAAGAATTTTCCGGTGGCCGTGGTGACCAGGGCGGCCGGCCCCTCGCTCGCTTCCACGGTGTCGAGCAGGGCGTGGACCTCGTCGATCCATTCGTGGCTGAAGCGGTTCTCGTTATCGGTCTGGCCCTCGTTGCCCAGCGACAATACGAAAACGTTCCCATCGCGTTCCAGGTACGGCATACGTGCAGCGTATAGCCAGAAGGACCGGCCATCGACAGCGGACGGCCGCGGTGGCCGCGCGCGCCGTATGGGCGGTCGGCCGGCCGGTGAGGCCATACACTGACCGCCATGCTTGCCGAAGAGGCTGCCCAGGAAATCACCGTCCGGACGTCCGTGGCCCGGCACCGGGTCGCGGTGGTGCTCGGTTCGGGGTGGCAGGACGCCGCCGCCGAACTCGGCACCCCGAACGCCGAGATCCCCATGCCGGAGCTCCCCGGATTCGCCGCACCCACCGCGCAGGGTCATGCCGGCCGGGTGCTGTCGGTCTCGGTGGGTGATACCGACGCCCTCGTCCTCATGGGACGCCAGCACCTCTACGAGGGGTACTCCCCCGCCGAGGTGGTGCATCCGGTGCGTACCGCGGTGGCGGCGGGCGCGGAAACGGTGATCCTGACCAATGCCGCCGGTGGTATCCGGCCGGGGCTGCGGGTCGGTGAGGCGGTGCTGATCCGTGATCACGTCAACCTCACCGGCGCTACCCCGCTGACCGGCCCCACGTTCGTCGATCTGGTGGACGCCTGGGATCCGGAGCTGCGGCAGCTCGCCCGCCGGGTGGATCCCGACCTCACCGACGGGGTGTACGCGGGACTCACCGGGCCCCAATACGAAACCCCGGCCGAAATCCGGATGCTGGCCACCATCGGTGCCGATCTGGTGGGGATGTCCACGGTCCTGGAGGCGATCGCGGTGCGCGCGCTGGGTGCCCGGTTGCTCGGCATCTCGCTGGTCACCAACCTGGCGGCCGGGGTCACCGGGGCGCCGCTGGCCCACGCCGAAGTGCTCGCCGAGGGGCGGGCCGCCGCGCCCCGGCTGGGCAAACTGCTGCGCGGGCTCGTGGAGCAGCTGTAGATGCTGACCTTCGGCACCGCCGGACTGCGCGGACCGCTGGGGCCGGGCCCGGACCGGATGAACGAGACCACCGTCGCCCACGCGACCGCCGGTCTCGCCGCGTGGCTGCGGGATCGCTGCCTGGGCGGCGGGCAGGTGGTGGTCGGCCGCGACGCCCGGCACGGCTCGGCGGAATTCGCGGAGGTCACCGCCGAGGTGCTGGCCGCGGCCGGTTTCGCGGTGATCCGGTTGCCGCAACCGTGGCCCACCCCCGTGACCGCGTTCGCGGTACGCGCGCTCGGCGCGGTGGCCGGGGTGCAGATCACCGCCTCGCACAATCCGCCCGCCGACAACGGCTACAAGGTGTACGTGGACGGTGGCGCCCAGCTGCTCGCACCGGCCGATACCGAGATCGAACGGCAGATCGCGGCGGTCACCGAACCGATCGCGCGCACCCCGGTGGAGGTCGCCGATTCCGGCCTGCACTCCCGTTATCTGGCCCGGGTCGCCCAGCTGCCACAGCTCATCGGCGGGCCGGGCGAACGCGCCGATATCCGGATCGCGTTCACCCCGCTGCACGGGGTCGGGGGCGCGACCGCGGTAGAAGCGCTCACCGCCGCCGGGTTCACCGATATCCACGCGGTGGCCGAGCAGTTCACCCCCGACCCCGATTTCCCCACCGTCGCCTTCCCGAATCCCGAGGAGCCCGGCGCCGCCGATCTGCTGCTGCGGCTGGCCGAACGGGTGGACGCCGATCTGGCGATCGCCCTCGACCCCGACGCGGATCGCTGCGCGCTCGGGGTGCCCACCGCCGAGGGCTGGCGCATGCTGCGCGGCGACGAAACCGGTGTGCTGCTCGCCGATCACGTCCTGCGCACGGCCCCACCTGATTCGCTGGTCGCCACGACGATCGTCTCGTCACGATTGTTGTCCCGGCTGGCCGCCGACCGCGGCGCCCGCTATGCCGAAACCCTCACCGGGTTCAAATGGCTGGCGCGGGCGGGTGATGGGCTGGTGTACGCGTACGAGGAGGCCATCGGCCACTGTGTGGACCCGGCCGCCGTCCGCGACAAGGACGGTGTCTCGGCCGCGGTGCTCGCCGCCGATCTGGTGTCGCGACTGCGGGCCCGAGAGCGCACGCTGATCGACGAACTCGACGATTACGCGGTCCGCTTCGGTGTGCACGCCGGCGATCAGGTCGCACTGCGCCTACCGGACCAGCGGGCCGCCGCCGCGGTGGTGGACACATTGCGTACGGCGCCACCGCGCGAACTCGCCGGAACCGCCGTCGATTACACCGATATGTCGGCGTTGCGCGGTGCCATGCGCACCGACGCGCTGCTGTTCACCGGCGACGGCCTGCGCGTGGTGGTGCGGCCCTCGGGCACCGAACCGAAGCTCAAATGCTATCTGGAAGTGGTGCAGCCCGTTTCCGGCCCGGATGGATTGCCGGACGCGAGAAAGGCTGCACGGGAACGTCTTTCGGAACTCACCGACTACTGCCGGGCGCTGGCCGGCTGAACGGGCTCAGCGCGGCCCGAACTGCCGGTCCCCGGCATCGCCGAGCCCGGGCACGATGAACGCGTCGTCGTTGAGCCGGTCGTCGATCACCGCGGTCACCAGCCGCACCGGATGGCCCGAATTCGCCAGCGCGGCGATCCCCTCCGGCGCCGAGACGACGCAGACCGCGGTGATATCGGTGGCGCCGCGGCCGACCAGCAGGTCCAGCGTGTGCAGCATGGATCCGCCGGTCGCCAGCATCGGGTCGAGCACCATCACCGGTGTCGCGGACAGATCGTCGGGCAGCGATTCCAGATAGGGCACGGGACGGTGGGTACGCTCGTCCCGCGCGACACCGACGAAACCCACCTTCGATTCCGGAATCAGGTCGGTGGCGGCGTCCACCATGCCGAGTCCGGCGCGCAGTACCGGCACCAGCAGCGGCGGCCGCGCCAGGCGCGTACCCCGGGTGGTGGCAACCGGGGTGGCGATGTCGTGGTGCCGTACCGGCGCATCGCGCAGCGCCTCGTACACCAGCAGCCGCGACAGATCCCGCAGTGCCGCCCGGAAGCCGGAATCGGGGGTGCGTTCGTCACGCAGCGTGGTCAGCAGGATCGCCACGAGCGGATGGTCCAGGGTGTGCGTGCGCATGAGGGAACGATAAGGTCGATCCCGGGTGCGCCGCTGTCGCGCCGGGATTTTCCGGGGAGCCGATTCGAGGGAACCGTGCGGGAAGCCGGTGCGTCGAAACCGGTGGATGACATACTCTGCCCGTTAACGAAGTCGATGGGGGAACCACTGATGGTGAACATCTCAGCCGATGCCGAGGGCATCGCGGCCTACGGCAGCACCGCCGGGGTGATGGCCTCCGAGCTCGCGGCGGCAGGGGCCGGCGCGTCGGGTGCCGCGCCCACGGTCCTCGGCCCGATCTTCGGCCTGATCGGCGACGATTTCCTGGCCGCCTACGCCGCCGCGCACGCGGGTCATGTGGCGACGATCGGCCAGCTGTCCGCGGTGCTGGGCACGATGAGCGGGGCGGCGGGTGTGGCCGCCGTGAGTTACGCCGAGGCCGATACCAGCAATGCCGCCGCCCTGCGCGGCGCCGCCGGGGAGTGAGCCGGTGATCGATATCAGCGCATTGGCCAAGCCGATCTTCGATCTGCTCGCCAGTTTCGGCACCGGCGTGCTGGCCACCGGCGGTCCCGGTGATTCGCTGCGCGCGGCGTCCACCGCGATCGATCAGGTGCACGCCCTGGGCCGCAACGGCATCAACCTGATGAACACCGCGTGGGACGGTACCGGCGCCGACGCCGCGACCTCCAAGGCCCTGCGGGTACAGACCTCGGCCGCGAGCATTTCCGACCGCGGCAACGAGATGGCCACGGTGATGGGCCAGGCCGCGGCGCATATCGAAACCGGGAACAAGGATCTGACCGCCGTCGCGCAGTCGTTCGTGAACAACGCTTCCGCCATGGCCCCCACGCTGGGTACCCCGGCCGGGCTGTCGCTGCTGGTGGGTACCGCGATCGACCATCTGGGTCAGGCGCTGGGCGTGGTGGGCCGGGTGCAGAACGAACTGCAGACCCACACCGCGTCGATGAACGAGCTGGCACCACCGCCGCCCACTCCGTCGGCCGCGAATACCGCCTCGGTGGGCACCCAGGCGCTGTCCACGGTCACCTCCGGGCTCAGCAGTGTCGCCGGTGTGGCCGGCACGATGATGAGCACCGCGATGTCGAGTACCGGCGACACCACGACCACCACCAGCGCGGGCACGCCCGGCAAGACCACCAGCTCGACCGGTACGACAGACGGCGAGGGCGTGAAGATCACCCTGCCCGACGGCAGTGTGGTGGAGGCGCCGAACGAGAAGGCGGCCACCGCGGTGAAATCGGCCCTCGGCTGCGTCGGCACCCCGTATGTCTGGGGTGGCAACACCCCCGGCGCCGGTCTCGACTGCAGCGGCCTGACGAAATACGCCTACGGCGAAGCCGGGGTGGAGATCCCGCGCCTCGCCCACGAACAGGCCAACGGCGCCACCCCCGTTTCCCCGGGCGATCTCATGCCCGGCGATCTGGCGATCTGGGACGGCCACGTGGCGATGGTGATCGGCAACGGGCAGTTGGTCGAGGCCGGTGATCCGGTGCAGGTCGGTTCGATCCGCACCGAGAACAGCGGTATGGAGTTCTACGGGTTCTACCGGCCGACGGAATGAGCCGGCCGCACGCCCCCCGCGGCGGGTGGGTATCCGACCATGACGAGTGGACAGAAGTATGAGTGAGCAACAGGTTCCCGAGATTCCGAACGTCACCGTGGCGGGAAGCCGGAATCGGGCCGGCACCTTGTCGGTACGCGCCACCGATCAGGGTATGCCGGTGGAGATCAAATTCGAACGCAGCGAATACCGCTACGGCGCACAGGCACTGGCCGACGAAATCCTGCGCCTGACCAAACGCTCCACGATCGCCGCCAAGGCGAAACGGCGAGAAGTGCTGGCCGAGAACGGAATGCCCGACGAAATCCTGGACCAGCTGGGTTTGCCGACCCGGCAGCAGGCCGTGGACGAACTGGACCGGATGGACGACGCCGATACCGGCCCGACGAGCTGGATGCGGCCGGTATGAGCCGCGTGCCGGCCGGCGCGCGCCGGCACCGCATCGGATCGGCCCGGGGAGCTAGGAGACAGAGAACATGAGCGCGGAAATGGACGCCCTGGTCGCCGGGGCCACCCAGAAACTGGAGGCGCTCGAAGCGGCGCTGTACGGGCTGAAACAGGTCCGGGGCAGGTTCACCACCGAGGACGGCATGGTGAGCGTGGAGGTCGACAGCGACGGCGCGCTCGCCGATCTGCGGCTTTCCGAAGCCGTCACCTCACTCGCACCGGCCGAGGCGTCCCAGCTCATCCTCTGGGCCTGCCGCCAGGCCGCCGAGGATGCGGGGGGCCGACGCTCCGAGGTCATTGCCGCACTGAACGAATCGTTCACACCACCGGCGCAGGGCGCGGCCGAGCCGGCCGGCACCTGACACGTCCACCGGGTCTCCGCACTCTGCCGGAAAGCGCTGCGAGCGCACCCCGGGAAGCTGAGCAGCGATCGGACCGTTGGGAACCGACGAGCGCCCCGTCCGCACCTGAGCCTGTTCCGGCCGGGAAGCGCGGGCCCGAACAGCTTCGGCACCGGTGCCGCGGAGGCGACCACGGGATGCTCCACGCCCATCGCTTCGCACAGGTGCAGAGCGGCCGTGGTCGCCGGGTGTGGCGCAGCGGCTACAGCGGCGTTCGCCCTGTTGCGCGGTTACCGGTCGGCTCCGGATCAATGCTGGTCAGGCGTGTATCGCGGAACGCCGTCGGTGCGGTGGCCGGATATGACCGGTCGCGCACCCATATTCTCGAGGCCGGGCCCCGACCATGGGTGGGCTCAGCCCAGCTGGACCTATTAGGCTTCCGCGTATGGCTTCTGGAGACATCGTCCCGATCGAGCTCGGTCTGACCGACGGCGATCTCGTCACCCTGTGGGCACCGCGCTGGCGTGACGGGGATGACGAGTGGGAAGCGTTCCTAGGACATGAGGACGCCCTCTACGGCTTCGAGTCCGTAGCCGAGCTCGCCGCCTTCATCCGGACCGACTCCGACAACGATCTGGTCGATCATCCGGCCTGGAAGGTGGTGGCCGGGCTATCGGCCGCCGAGCTGGAGCCCGAGGACAACTATTCGTTCGATCTGGTGGGCGTCCCGGAGCTGGCGGCCGGTGATCCGGATGTGGACACCGTCGCCGAACTCGAGGACACCCTGGCGATGGTCCGCAATATCGGCGAGGTCTGCGAACTCGATCCGGTGACCAAATTCTTCGGCACCCATCCTTCACTGGCCGCGCTCTCCGGCGGCACGAGCATGTTCGTGGGCCGGGAGGGCCTGGAACTGTGGGACCAGATCGGCGCGGCCGTCGCCAAGAGCTGGGACGACGTCCTGGACGCGATCGACTCGGTCGTGCGCGTCCCGGACGTGGATGCCGAGGCCGTCGCCCTCGCCGAGGCGGAGCTGCTGGCCGCCGAGGAGAACGAGGTCGACGCCGACGATGTCGCCGATACCGACGACGACAGCGATTTCGAGCCGGTCGATCTGAATGCCGACGACGAGGACGAGGAAGACGAGGACCTCACCTTCTGGGAGGAAGTCGGAATCGACCCGGTCAAGATCATTACGTCCGAGGCGGAATACTTCACCCTGCGCTGCTATCTCGACGACGAACCGATCTTCCTCGGCGCGAAGAAATCCATCTCGGTATTCGGTAGCGAACGCGCGCTCGCCCGCTACCTCGCCGACGATCACGAACACGATCTGGCGCGCGTGAGCACCTTCGCCGAGGTGCAGACGGCCGCGGTGGACGGATCGCTGGAGGTCGAGGTCACCGACGAGAACATCTACGTCCTGCCCGGACTGGCCGACGATCTGGCCGAGGGTCCCGAAGCGGTGGACACCGAACAGCTGGATCTGGTGCTGGAGTTGTTCACCGATGCCGCCGATTACGCCGAGGACGACGCGGTCGAACAGGCCTTGGCGAAATCCACTCCGCTCGGTTGGTACGTCTCCTATCTGCTGAACCCGGACCCCACCCGGATGGCGCCCAACCCGCCGTACGACGCCGAGGCGGCGGCCTGGCGGGAACTCGAACGCAACTTCGAATCCCGGCTGGCCCCACGCTGATTTCGGCGCCGGCGAGCGATCGTTCGCCCGGCTTAGGTCTCGATGTGGACACGTGCCGGTTCATTCGGTCGATAAACCGGCATCGACTCGGCAAACTGTCTGGCCAGCGGTGTTTGTCGTCGCGCAGCCTCGTACCGGCTCCGTCCGGGCGGGGACGGTGACATCGTGGCAGCAGGGCGGATGTACGAAGGAGGACGCATGCCGACAGTGCGGATCGATCTGGATCAGGATCTGCTGGCGGCCGCCGGCGCAATCATGGGTACGGAGACCAGCAAGGCAACCATTCACGAGGCGCTGCGCCGAATCGTGGTCCACGAACGGCAGCTACGGCATTTCGAGCGCCTGGCCGCCTCGGCACTCGACCGGTCACCCCAGCCCGTGGTGATCGACGGCTGACGGCGACGTTCAGCAGCCGCTCGGCTACCGCGAATACTGTCGGTACCCGCTGGCATGATCCGGGCACAGGGAGTCCGGAGGGGGAATCATGTCGGTACCGATCACCGATCTGCCCATCGCGCAACGTCCGCGGGAGCGGCTGTACGCGCTGGGCCCGCACGCGCTGAGCGACGGCGAACTTCTCGCCCTGCTGCTCGGCCAGGGTAAACGGGGTGCGAGCGCCGTCGAACTCGCGCTCGTCCTGCTCGCCGAATTCGGCGGGGTGGCCGGGCTGGCCTCGGCGCGCCCGGAGGAGCTGGCCCGGCACGGCGGAGTGGGCACCGCCAAGGCCGCCGCGATCACCGCCGCCTTCCAGCTCGCCGCGCGTGCCCGGCCGGGCCCGGCCCCGGCCGCACCACTGCTGCGCGCCGAGGATGTGGCGCTGGCGGCGTGGCCGTTGTTCGCCGGGGCGCGGGTGGAACGGCTGCTGGTGCTCATCTGCGATGCCCGCAATCGGCTGCGGCGCTCGATCTTCGTGGCCGAGGGCGCGATCGACGAGGTCGCGGTACCGGTACGGGAAATCCTGAACACCGTCCTGCGCCATGACGGCCGCGCCTTCGCACTCGCCCACAACCACCCCTCCGGCGACCCGTCCCCCAGCCACGACGACCGGCGCGCCACCAGCGTGCTCGCCGCGGCAGCCCACACCGTAGGCCTGCGGTTCCTCGACCATGTGGTACTCGCCGGTGAGGATTGGCGCCGCGCGGCCCCGCTCGAGGAGGCGAGCCCGTAGCCCTGGACGAACCTTTTCGGCGGTGCACGGTCGCAGCCGGGGCGGCCGGACCGGCGGATCAGCCGGGCATACCGGCGGTTTCTTCGCGGACCGCGGTGGCGCTGCCGTTCCGGGCGCGGCGCCGGGCGGCCACCAGGCGGGAGCCGATCAGGCCTTGCCGCGGTGCGAACAGGTAGACGGCGGTGAACACCGTGCCCTGGGCCAGCACCATGGTCGCGCCGGGGGCGGTATCGGCGTAATAGCTCACGTACAGGCCGACGACCGCGCAGACCGCCGAGATCGCCGGGGCCAGCACCAGCATGCGGCCGAAACGGTCGGTGAGCAGATAAGCGGTGGCACCCGGGATGATCAGCATGGCGACCACCAGGACCACTCCCACCGCCTGCAGCGCCACGACCGCCGTCAGCGCGAGCAGACCGAGCAGAGTTGCGCCCAGAACACGCGGGTTCAGGCCGATCGCGTAGGCATGGACGGGGTCGAAGGCGTACAGCGTGAAATCGCGGCGTTTGAGCACCAGCGCCGCGAAGACCAGGACGGCCAGCACGGCGATCTGGATCAGCTCGCCCTGGCTCACGCCGAGGATATTGCCGAAGATGATGTGGTTGAGGTCGGTATCGCTGGGGGTCACCGAGATGAGGACCAGTCCGAACGCGAACAGTGTGGTGAACACGATGCCGATGGCGGCATCTTCCTTCACTCGCGTGGTATCGCGGACCAGGCCGATCAGCGCCACGGCCAGGAATCCGAAGATCACCGCCCCGACCGCGAACGGGACACCGGCGATATAGGCCAGTACCACCCCGGGCAGCACGGCGTGCGAGACCGCGTCGCCCATGAGCGACCAGCCGACGAGCACCAGCCAGCACGAGAGCAGGCCGCAGACGATCGCGGCGACCAGGCTCGTGGCCAGCGCCCGCACCATGAAGGCGTACCGCAGTGGTTCGAGCAGGAATTCGACCAGATCCATGACACTCACCTGATTGCTCCGTGGAATCCCCCGGACGGGGCGGACGTCACCGTTGTTCCAGCACGTCGAGGCCGAATGCCAGCGCGAGGTTCTCCGGCCGCAGGGCCTCCTCGGTGCTGCCGTGCACGAGCACCCGGCGCATCAGCAGCGCCGCCTCGTCGGCGAGGCCGGGCAGGGCGTGCAGGTCGTGGGTGGAGATCAGCACCGTCGCCCCGCCGGCGGCCAGTTCGCGCAGCAAACTCGTGATCGTCGCCTCGGATCGTTTGTCCACACCCGCGAACGGTTCGTCGAGCAGCAGGATCCGGGCTCCCTGCGCGATGCCCCGGGCCACGAACGCGCGTTTGCGCTGGCCGCCGGAGAGCCTGCCGATCTGCCGGTCCGCCAGTTCGGTCAGCTCGACCCGTTCGAGTGCCTCGTCCACCGCGGCCCGGTCGGCGCGGCTCGCGCGCCGGGTGAAACCCATCCGGCCGTAGCGGCCGGTGGTCACCACATCGCGGACCGACAGCGGGAACGACCAGTCCACGGCCTCGCTCTGCGGTACATAGCCGAGCACTCCGGAACGCCGCGCCGCCGCCGGTTTCGCACCGCCGATCCGCACGCTGCCGCGGTCGGGGACGATCATGCCCATCAGCGTTTTGAACAGCGTCGATTTACCGGAGCCGTTCATCCCGATCAGGGCGCATACCCGGCCCGGGTCCACCGCCAGCCGGACGCTGTCGAGCGCTTGCACCTCGCCGTAGTAGACGGTGACGTCGTCGACGTCGATCGCGGGGTGTGTCATGACCGGCTCCCGGTGAGTGCGGCGGCGATGGTTTCGGCATCGTGGCGGATCAGGTCCAGGTAGGTCGGTACCGGGCCGTCGGCCGCGGACAGCGAGTCCACATAGAGGACACCGCCGAAACGCGCGCCCGTGGCCTCGACGACGCGCTGCATCGGCGCGTCGGAGACGGTGGATTCGCAGAACACCGCCGGTACCCGGTTGTCGCGGACGTATTCGATCACCCGGGTGATCTGCTGCGGTGTGGCCTGCTGTTCGGCATTGACCGGCCAGATGTAGGCCTCGGACAGCCCGGCGTCCCGCGCCAGGTAGGAGAACGCCCCTTCGCAGGTCACCAGGGCGCGCTGGCGACGCGGCAGATCGCGCAGTTCGGCGACGAGTTCGTCGTACACCTGTTGCAGCCGGAGTTTGTAGGCCGTGCCGTTGGCCCGGAAGGCGGCCTCGTGTTCGGGTGCGAGCCGGGTGAAGGCGGCGACCATGTTGTCGACATAGATCTGGACGTCGAGCGGCGACATCCACGCGTGCGGGTTCGGCTTGCCGGCGTAGGCGTCGGAGGTGATCGGCACCGCGGCCACCCCGTCGCTCACGGTCACGTGATCGGCGTCCAGGTCGGCGACGAACTGGCCGAACCAGGCTTCCAGGTTCATCCCGTTGTCCAGGATGAGATCGGCTTTGGCGGCGCGTTTGATATCGCCGGGGGTCGGTTCGTAGCCGTGGATCTCCGAACCGGGTTTGGTGAGCGACTGCACGTCGAGGTGCTCACCCGCGACATTGGCGGCGATATCGGCCAGCACCGTGAAGGTGGTGACGACGACCGGTTTACCGGTGCGCGGCAGATGGAACGACTGGCACGCGGTGAGCGTGACCGTGACCCCGCAGGCCGCGAGCACAGCGGCAATCCGGAGAAACACCCGCATTCCGAACCACCGCCTTCCAGTCAGAATGGTAAGTTCGGGTACCCGAATTATCAAGTTCGTGTGACGAAACCGGATCGGCCGGGAAAACAAAACCGCCCCCGTGCCGGGCACAGGGGCGGTTCCGGTGGCAACGCCGGGTCAGCGCGCGAACAGCAGCGCGCGTTTGACTTCCTGGATCGCCTTGGTGACCTCGATCCCGCGCGGGCAGGCGTCGGTGCAGTTGAAGGTGGTGCGGCAGCGCCACACCCCGTCGACCTCGTTGAGGATGTCCAGCCGCTCCCGGGCGCCCTCGTCACGGCTGTCGAATATGAAGCGGTGCGCGTTCACGATCGCGGCCGGGCCGAAGTAGCTGCCGTCGTGCCAGTACACCGGGCACGAGGTGGTGCAGCAGGCACACAGGATGCATTTGGTGGTGTCGTCGAACCGGGCGCGGTCGGCCTGGCTCTGGATCCGCTCGAAGGTCGGCTCGTTACCGGAGGTGATCAGGTACGGCTTCACCGCCCGGAACGCGTCGAAGAACGGTTCCATATCGACGACCAGGTCCTTCTCCACCGGCAGGCCGCGGATCGGCTCGACGGAGATGGTGACCGGCTTACCGTTCTTCGGCAGCATGTCCTTCATCAGGACCTTGCAGGCCAGCCGGTTCACCCCGTTGATCCGCATCGCGTCCGAACCGCACACACCGTGCGCGCAGGAGCGCCGGAAGGTGAGCGTGCCGTCCAGGTAGGACTTGATGTAGATGAGGATGTTCAGGAACCGGTCGGTCGGCAGCGCCGGCACCTGGAACGACTCCCAGTGCTGGCCCTGCCCGTCCTCCGGGTTGAACCGCGCCACCTTGACGGTGATCATGGTCGAGCCCTCGGGCACCGGCGCCGGGTTCGCGGCTGCGGGCTTCTCGGCTACAGCGGTCATCAGTACTTACGCTCCATCGGCTCGTAACGGGTCTGCACCACCGGCTTGAAGTCCAGCCGGATATCCGAGAGGAGATCCGCGCCTTCCTTGTAGGCCATCGTGTGCCGCATGAAGTTCACGTCGTCGCGGTCCGGGTAGTCCTCGCGGGCGTGACCACCACGCGACTCCTTGCGGTTGAGCGCGCCGACCACCGTGACTTCGGCCAGCTCCAGCAGGAAGCCCAGTTCCAGGGCTTCGAGCAGATCACTGTTGTAGCGTTTGCCCTTGTCCTGCACCGTGATCCGGGCGTAGCGCTCCTTGAGCGCGTGGATATCGGTGAGGGCCTGCTTGAGCGTGTCCTCGGTGCGGAAGACCGAGGCGTTGTTGTCCATCGACCGCTGCAGTTCGGTGCGGATATCGGCGACCCGCTCGTTACCGTGGTCGGACAGGATCAGCGACAGCCATTCCTGCACCATCTGCGCCGGGTTCTCCGGCATCTCGACGAATTCGGCGCGCTGGGCGTATTCGGCGGCGGCGATACCGGCGCGGCGGCCGAACACATTGATATCGAGCAGCGAGTTGGTGCCGAGGCGGTTGGCGCCGTGCACGGAGACACAGGCGCATTCACCGGCGGCGTACAGGCCGGGCACGATATCGGTGTTGTTGCGCAGCACCTCGCCCTGGATGCGGGTGGGGATACCGCCCATCACGTAGTGACAGGTCGGGAAGACCGGCACCAGTTCCTTCACCGGGTCCACACCCAGGTAGGTGCGGGCGAACTCGGTGATATCGGGCAGTTTCTCCTCGAGCACGTCCTCGCCGAGGTGGGTCACGTCGATGTAGACGTAATCCTTGTTCGGTCCGGCGCCGCGGCCCTCGAGCACCTCGAGCACCATCGAGCGGGCGACGATATCGCGCGGCGCGAGGTCCTTGATGGTGGGCGCGTAGCGTTCCATGAACCGCTCGCCGTCCACGTTGCGCAGGATGCCTCCCTCACCGCGGACGGCTTCGGAGATCAGGATGCCGAGGCCGGCCAGACCCGTCGGATGGAACTGGTGGAATTCCATATCCTCGAGCGGCAGGCCCTTGCGGAACACGATCGCCATACCGTCGCCGGTGAGCGTATGCGCGTTGGAGGTGGTCTTGTACATCCGGCCGGAGCCGCCGGTGGCGAAGACGATCGACTTGGCGTGGAACACGTGCAGTTCGCCGGTGGCCAGCTCGTAGGCGACCACACCGGTGGCGACCGGGCCCCGCTCGGTATCGGTCATCACCAGGTCGAGCACGTAGAACTCGTTGTAGAACTCCACGTCGTGCTTGACGCAGTTCTGGTACAGCGTCTGCAGGATCATGTGACCGGTGCGGTCGGCGGCGTAACACGCGCGGCGCACGGGAGCTTTGCCGTGGTCACGGGTGTGCCCGCCGAACCGGCGCTGGTCGATCTTGCCTTCGGGCGTCCGGTTGAACGGCAGGCCCATCTTCTCCAGGTCCAGCACCGCGTCGATGGCCTCTTTGGCCATGATCTCCGCCGCGTCCTGGTCGACCAGGTAGTCGCCACCCTTGACCGTGTCGAAGGTGTGCCACTCCCAGTTGTCCTCTTCGACGTTGGCCAGGGCCGCGCACATACCGCCCTGGGCCGCGCCGGTGTGGCTGCGGGTGGGGTACAGCTTGGTCAGCACCGCGGTGCGCGCCCGGGGGCCGGCCTCGATGGCCGCCCGCATACCGGCGCCACCCGCACCGACGATCACGACGTCGTAGCGGTGCTCCTGAACAGGCCGAGACTCAACAGTTGCGCTGGTTCGTTCGCTGCTCTCACTCATGCGAGGGGGCCGTTCCTAACTGATGTTGGGGTCGAAGGTGAAGATGACGTAGGTGCCCACGCCCATGATCAGGATCATCGACAGCACCAGCAGCGTGTTCAGCCAGAACCGGGTCGAATCCTTGCGCGAGTAGTCGGCGATCACGGTGCGCAGACCGTTACCGCCGTGCAGCTGCGCCAGCCACAGCATGGCCAGATCCCAGATCTGCCAGAACGGGCTCGACCACCGGCCGGCGACGAACGCGAAGTTCAGCCGCTTCACTCCACCGTCGAGCAGCAGCATGATCGCCATATGGCCGAGGACCAGCACGATCAGCGCGACACCGGAGAACCGCATGAACAGCCACGCGTACTTCTCGAAGTTGCCGCTGGCACGGCCCCGGGGCGAACGCGGCAGATCCAGGCTGGCCGGACGATCGTAGGACTTACCGAGAACAGGTGCAGACATGGCTCAGTGCTCCGTCAACAGTAGGTAGAACATGCGGCCGATCGAGGGCACCATGAGCACCACCAGCAGGCCGATGATGCCCCACAGCATCTGCTTCTGGTAGCGCGGTCCGTTGGACCAGAAGTCCACCAGGATCACCCGCACACCGTTGAGCGCGTGGAACAGCACGCAGAAGACCAGGCCCATTTCCATGAGCGCGACGATCGGGGTCTTGTAGATCGCGATCGCGTCGTCGTACATTTCGGGACTCACCCGGACCAGCGCGGTGTCCAGGACGTGCACGAAAAGGAAGAAGAAGACCGTGACACCGGTGATCCGGTGCAGGGCCCAGGACCACATTCCGGGGTC
Source organism: Nocardia sp. CA-290969 (assembly GCF_050936135.1). Taxonomy (NCBI): domain Bacteria; kingdom Bacillati; phylum Actinomycetota; class Actinomycetes; order Mycobacteriales; family Nocardiaceae; genus Nocardia; species Nocardia sp. CA-290969. The sequence goes on from NZ_JBNJNJ010000001.1 coordinate 5,634,945, forward strand.
GCCTCGGTACAGCGTTTTGCGCTTCGGCTGAGCCGGAGCTTCTATCGTGGCCATAGAGTCTCGGTGCCTCCAACATCGTTGATGGACCCGGTCACAGATCCCGGCACCGGTGCGGCGGGGCCGGAATTCGGTGACGCACCAGCCGGATGTGACAGGGCCCTATCCCGGGGCCGCGGTCGCTGGGCTCGCCGCCGCCGAACGTGTAACCGATCTGTTCTGGACTCTAATCCCCTCACATTCGGGGAACTAATTCGGCGTGCCGCGCGTTGCGCCTGGATCACACAGGTTAGGGTTACCTTTGTTCGGTCGCTACGGGGTTATGCGACGGGTCAGGCACGCCCGCACGACCTGGCGTATCGAATACTCGACTCGACGCGGCAGCACCGGTAAAGCATTGCGCCACAAGTCATTTCGCCCAATTTCGACACCCGCGACAGCGCCGCGGGAAAGGCCGCCGATTTCCGGTTGCGACGAATGCTCTCAATGCCCGGGTCGCCATTGTGCGCGGGGGCAATGTGCAAAATGTCTCAGTCGAATAGGCCCAAGTTACTCAACAGTAGCGGACGGATCCGGGTGCGGTGGAAGTTCCGCGAAAACCCGCGCGCCCCGAACCTCCGTCCCGGCACCGGGCCGGTGCCGGGCTGTGCGGAGGTCTCCACCCAGCCCGGTACCGAGGACGGCCCCGCAGCGTGCCGGCGAAACCTCAGTCGCCCTCGACGATCGCCTCGACCCGCAACCGCACCGCTTCGTCGTTGAACACCGTATTCACGACATCCCCGGTGACATGCCCCAGCAGGGCCTGGCTCGCCGCCGCGCTCTCCGGATACCTGCCCACCGCCGGATCGGCGTCGTAATCGGGCACGATCTGATACTCCAGCCGCACTTCGACCTGGTCGAACGCATTGAGCTTGGACAACAACAGCTTCGAATAGACCATCACGATGAGGAACCTCGGAAGCGTCATTCGGTACCTTCCTGGCGACCACGAGGCCGGGCCGGACGGCCCGGCACCCTACTTATCTCCGAACTCGGCACCGTGTTTCACCGCACCGGAGAAGTGAAGATGTACGGGAGAACCGGGCCGTTCGAGCACACCGACCACGGGAGCACCTATGGAAATCGACTGGGACGAGCTGCGGGCCGCGGCCTATGCGGCGATGGGAAAGGCCTACGCGCCCTACTCGCGGTTCCCGGTGGGGGCGGCGAGCTGGGACGGGGAGGCGATCTCGACCGGCTGCAATGTGGAGAACGCGTCCTACGGGCTGGGCTTGTGCGCGGAATGCGTCCTGGCCGGTAATCAACGTATCCGGTCGGGCGCCCGGCTGATCGCGGTCTCGGTGTGCGATTCGCGGGGGGCGATCCTGCTGCCCTGTGGTCGCTGCCGGCAGGTGCTGTACGAGTTCGGCGGGAAAGAACTGCTGGTCGACCATCCCGCAGGACCTGTCCCACTCGGAGAGCTGCTGCGCGACGCCTTCGGACCGGACGATCTCGCCGCGGGCCGTACCTGAACCCGGGGTCGGCGTGCGCCGGGCGTGTGCGGCGTGGGGTGCGCCGCGGAATCCGGCGGAACCGGAATCCCGGCGCCACCCGACGGGTTGGTTCGGGTATGACAGTTCCCCTCTCCGTTCTCGACCTTGCCGCCGTCGCCGCCGACGGATCCCATCGGCAGGCGCTGGCCGATACCCTGACCGTCGCCCGCGAAGCCGAGCGACTGGGGTTCCGCCGGTTCTGGGTGGCCGAGCACCACGGCATGCCGGGGATCGCGAGTTCGGCGCCGCCGGTACTGATCGCCGCCGTGGCGGCGGCGACCGAGCGGATCCGGGTGGGGTCGGGCGGGGTGATGCTGCCCAATCACGCGGCGCTGGTGGTGGCCGAACAGTTCGGCACCCTGGTCGCGCTGTACGGGGACCGGATCGATCTGGGCCTGGGCCGGGCGGCCGGAACCGATCCGCTGATTTCGGCCACCATCCGGCGCGGCGCCGCCGCCGAGGCCGTGGAGGATTTCCCGAAGCAGGTGGTGGAGCTGCTCGCCTACTTCGGCACCATCCCGCCGCTGCGGGGCGGGCAGGGCGACCGGATCCGGGCGATTCCGGGCGAAGGCGATCCCCCGGAGATGTGGCTGCTCGGTTCCAGCGATTTCAGTGCCCGGCTCGCCGCCATGATGGGTCTGCCGTTCGCGTTCGCGCATCATTTCGCGGGCGGGCGCACCACTCCCCTGGTGTTCGAGCTGTACCGGCGCGAGTTCCGGCCCTCGGAGGTGCTGAGCGAACCGCGCTCGATGCTGGCGGTGGCGACGGTGGTCGCCGATACCGAGGCCGAAGCCCGCCGCCGCACGCTGCCGCAGAGCCTGGTCCAGCTGCGGATGCGCACCGGCCAGTTGCCGCAGCGCATCCCGACGCTGGAGGAGGCCGAGGCGCACCCGTGGTCGGACGCCGAGAACGCGTTCGTCGACGACCGCAACGCCGACCAGGCGGTGGGCACCCGCGAGCAGGTGCTCGACCGGCTCGACACGCTGGTGAAGGAAACCGGTGCGGACGAGATCATCGTCGCCCCCACCGGCCCGACCGTAGAGCACCGCCTCGAAACCTTGCGCGCCCTCCAGGAATGAGCGCGCAGTAGCGTCCGCGATCAAGAACGCCGGGGCGGCTCTCGTCCACCGCGCACACAACCGATCGACCGTGCGGCGCCGGGTTTCGTCACATGCTGCCAGGGTGACGGCGTGCCGAGCCGGCTCCGCGAGGTATCGCTGCACGCCGGATTGCCCGGCCGGGAGCCGCCGCGTGGTGATGTCATCGATCCGACGCCGCGGAAGGCGAGGTGTCCGGGCCGGCCGAGCGGTAGTTCACGACCTCTCGCACGCCGTACCTACCGGGCTCCGCCGAGCGGACCGCACCGCGAGCGACGACGAAAGAGCCCGGCTCCCCCGAAACCCACCGGCAACCGGACTCCGGCCTTTCGTCGACAGCGCTGCGAGACTGGGGACGTGACGGCATACGACGCGATATCGATCATCCGGGCCAAACGCGATGGCGGCGAACTCTCCGACGAGCAGATCGATTGGGCCATAAACGCTTTCACTCACGGCGCGATGGCCGACGAGCAGATGTCGGCGCTGGCGATGGCGATCGTGCTCCGCGGGATGAGTCGCCGGGAAACCGCCCGCTGGACCCGGGCCATGATCGACTCGGGCCGGCGGCTGGATTTCACCGATCTTCCCCGGCCCACGGTGGACAAGCACTCCACCGGCGGCGTCGGGGACAAGATCACCCTGCCGCTGGCACCGCTGGTGGCGGCCTGCGGCGCGGCCGTACCCCAACTGTCGGGCCGCGGCCTCGGTTACACCGGCGGGACCCTGGACAAACTCGAATCCATCCCCGGCTGGCGCGCCGATATCGCCCCGGACCGGATGCGGGAAATTCTCACCGACCCGGCCGCGGGCGCCGTGGTATGTGCCGCGGGCGCCGATCTCGCCCCCGCGGACAAACGGCTCTACGCGCTGCGCGACACCACGGGCACGGTCGAATCGATTCCGCTGATCGCCAGTTCGATCATGAGCAAGAAGATCGCCGAGGGCACTGCCGCGCTGGTCCTCGATGTGAAGGTCGGCACCGGAGCCTTCATGCCGACCCACGCCGAGGCGCACGCACTGGCCACCACCATGGTCGAGTTGGGTGCCGACGCAGGCGTGCGCACGGTCGCACTGCTGACGGCGATGGACACACCGCTGGGACGCACCGCGGGAAACGCGCTCGAAGTCGCCGAAGCGATCGAAGTCCTGGCGGGCGGCGGCCCGGCCGATGTGGTGGAACTGACCCTGGCGCTGGCCCGCGAGATGGTCGCGCTGGCCGGACTCGACACCGATCCGGCACAGGCTCTCGCCGGCGGCCGGGCAATGGACCACTGGCGCACCATGATCCGCGCCCAGGGCGGCGATCCGGACGCCCCACTGCCCACCGCCACGCACACCGAAACCCTCTCCGCCCCCGGCTCCGGCACCGTGACCCGCCTCGACGCCCGCGCGGTCGGCATCGCCGCCTGGCGGCTGGGAGCCGGGCGCGCCCGGCAGGGCGACCCGGTCCAAGCGGGCGCCGGTGTACAGCTGCATGCGACCGTCGGCGACCGGGTGACCACCGGTCAACCGCTGCTCACCCTGCACACCGATACACCGCACGCACTGCCCGGCGCCGTGGAGGCGCTGGCGGAGGCGGTCACGATCGGTCCACAACCCCCGCGCAACAACCCCCGTGGCGTTGTGATCCTGGATCGGGTGAGCGCGGCCCGCGGTTGAACTCGGGGTGAGCGGGAGCCGAAGAGGTGGGACCTTTCGGAGCGTACGGCTGCCCGGCCCGGGATTCGGCGATACCGTCGAGACATGACCGGACCCATGCCGCTGGATCTCGCTTCCCTGCGCCGCGCGCCCAAGGCGCTGCTACACGATCACCTCGACGGCGGTCTGCGGCCCGCGACGGTTCTCGAACTGGCCCGCGACTGCGGCTACGACCAGCTCCCCGCCGACGACGCCGACTCGCTGGCGCACTGGTTCCGCAACGCCGCCGACAGCGGCTCGCTGGAGCGCTACCTGGAAACCTTCACCCATACCGTCGCGGTGATGCAGACGCCGGAGGGACTGCACCGGGTGGCCCGGGAATGCGCCGAGGATCTGGCCGCCGACGGCGTGGTCTACGCCGAGGTCCGGTTCGCTCCCGAACAACACCTGGAACGCGACCTCACTCTCGACGAAGTGGTCGAACACGTCCTCGCCGGATTCGCCGCCGGGGAGGCGGCCGCCGCGGCCGCCGGGCAGCCGATCGTGGTGCGCTGTCTGCTGACCGCCATGCGGCATGCCGCACGCTCGCGGGAGATCGCGGAACTGGCGGTGCGCTTCCGGGATCGCGGGGTGTGCGGTTTCGATATCGCGGGCGCGGAGGCCGGCTACCCGCCCACCCGGCACCTGGACGCGTTCGAGTACATGCGGGTGAACAACGCCCACTTCACGATTCACGCGGGTGAGGCGTTCGGGTTGCCGTCCATCCACGAGGCGCTGGCGTTCTGCGGTTGCGACCGGCTGGGTCACGGGGTGCGGATCGTCGACGATATCGAGGTGCGCGGCGCGATCGAGGACGCCCGGCTGGGCCGGCTCGCCCAATACGTGCGCGATACCCGGGTGCCGCTGGAACTGTGTCCTTCGTCGAATGTCCAGACAGGGGCGGTACCCGCGCTGGACAAGCACCCGTTCGACCTGCTCGCCCGGCTGCGTTTCCGGGTCACGGTGAACACCGACAACCGGCTGATGAGCGATACCAGTATGAGCCGGGAAATGCTGAAACTGCATCAGGCCTTCGGCTACGGCTGGAGTGATCTGGAACGGTTCACCATCAATGCGATGAAATCGGCGTTCATCCCGTTCCCGGAGCGGCTGCGGATCATCGACGACATCATCAAACCGGGGTACGCGGTTCTCCTCGGGTGAGGGGAGGCGCGACACTCCGAACCGGCTGACCTGCACTTACCCGCCGTATCCGGCGTGACCGGCAGGGTGGGAGCCCGGCGGCGTCAGCATCGGCGGCCGAGAACTTCTAGGCTCTTCCCCGATGTACACCACCGAGCTCCAGCGCACCGCCCGCCGTTTCGGCTCGGTGCTCACCGCCGCGGTTCTCGCGGCCGGTCCGATGATCACCGGCGGACCCGCGATCGCGCAGCCTCCGCCACCGCCCACCCCGTTCGCGACTCCGGTCACCGATACCTGCCCGCAGAAAACCCAGCCGCCGCCCGCCATCGATTCCTCCGAAGTTCCCGAACCCGGGCAGCAGGCCCCCACCCCGCTGCCCGTCCCGGATCCACCGATCGGCGGCAAACGCCTCGGCGAATGCGGTGTGGTCCTGCCGACGGGTGCGCCCGCGGTACCGCCGGATATCTCCGCGACCGCGTGGATGGTGTCCGATCTGGACACCGGCGCGGTGCTGGCCGCCAAGGATCCGCACGGCCGGTACCGCCCCGCGAGCACCATCAAGGTGCTGCTCGCGACCGTCGCGTTGCGCACACTCGATCTGGACAAGGTCGTGGTCGGCACCCAGGCCGATGCCGATGTGGAGGGCACCAGGGTCGGGATCGGCCCGGGTGGCCGGTACACCAACCGCCAGCTGCTGCACGGCCTGGTGATGGCGTCGGGTAACGACGCCGCGCATGCGATCGCCGCGCAACTCGGCGGCGACGAGGCCGCGGTCGCGAAGATGAACGATCTCGCGCAGGCTCTGCACGCCTACGACACGCGCGCCGCGACCCCGTCCGGCCTGGACGGACCGGGGATGAGCACCTCGGCCTACGATCTGTCGCTGCTGTTCCGCGAGGCCATGTCGATTCCGCTGTTCGCGCAGATGATCGGCACCGAACAACTCGATTTCCCCGGCTACCCGCCCGATCCGCGGATCCCGGGCGATCAAGACCACCCCGGTTTCCCGATCGCGAACGACAACGGCCTGCTCTACAACTATCCGGGAGCGCTGGGCGGTAAAACCGGTTTCACCGACGACGCCCGGCAGACCTTCGTCGCGGCGGCCGAACGCGACGGGCGGCGGCTGGTCGTCACCCTGCTGCAGGCCGATGTGCTGCCGATCCGGCCATGGGAACAGGCCGCCCGGCTGCTCGACTACGGTTTCGTGCTCGGCCCGGCCGCGAAGGTCGGCGATATCCCCGGTGACGAGGCCGAATCCGGTTCCGGGGCGCCCGCGTTGGCCGCGCCACCCGGCGACGGCGATATCGCGTATTCGGCGCAGCCCGCGTCCGAAAGTGCCTACGAGGAGCTCTGGATGTTCCTCATGGTCGCCGGGTTGATCCTGGTCCCGATCCTGCTGGTCGGCACCTGGCACGTGCGTACTCGGCGACACTGAGGACAGGCGGTGCCGGACAGCGATTCTCGGATGGGCAGCGACAACCGCGCCGGCTACCGCGTTCCGCGCCGGCCCCGCCGCAACCGGGTGACCCCCAGGGTCGCGAGCGCACCCGCGCCGAACAACGCTGCCGCCCCGCCGATTCCGGGTCGTCCGGCCGTCTGCACCCGCGGCCGGATCACCGCGGGTTCCGGTACCGGCACCGAGGCGAGTCGCTCGTTCTCCCGCGCCGTCGCCGCCCACGCGGTGGCGAACAGGATGATCCGGTACACCACATAGCTGAACACCATGATGCCGATCACCGACCCGAACGCCGCGCCCGCCGGACTGCTCAGCACCGACCGCATGTAGATACCGGCGATGTTCTTGAACACCTCGAACGCGAGCGCCGCGAGCACCGCCGCCTTCGCGGCGCTGCGCAAGGTCACCGGCTCCCGGGGCAACCGGGCGATGATCCACGCGAACAACGCCCACGAGGCGACCAGCGCGAGCACGGTCGACAACAGCCACAGCAGCCACCGCGACCCCGGCATCTCCTCGAGCCCGAGCAGCTGGAGCACCTGCACGCCGAGCCTGCTCGACGCCAGCACCGACAATCCGAGAGAAATCGCCAGCGCCAGGAAGAGCCCCAGCAACGCCAGCAGATCGGAGAGTTTGGTGCGGAACCAGTTGTCCTCGTTCGATTTCTGTTCCCACTGCTCGGTGAGCGCCTTACGCAGGTTCGCCATCCAGCCGAGCCCGGAGTACAGCCCGGTCAGCAGGCCGAGGACACCGACCGCACCGCGGGAACCCACGGCCTGATCGATCAGATCGTTGAGCTGGGTGCCCATCTCCCCCGGGATGTTCTCGACGACCTTGTCCTGTAGCTCCCGCAGCAACTCCTCGTTGCCGGCCAGCACGAAACCGGCGATGGCGAACGCGATCATCAGCAGCGGGAAAAGGGACAGCACGGTGAAGTACGTGATGCCCGCGGCGTAGTAGTCACCACGCTGGTCCTGATATCTGCCGGCGGCGCGAACCATATGGTCCAGCCAGGGCCGCTGCCCGATCATCCGCTGGACGGCGGCTTTACCGTTGTCGATCACCTGCACTGTCTGCGCCCCTCATCGCCAACGCGCACCGGCCTCGACCGTTCAGCGAGCCAGGAACCCGACCCGGTCGTAGACCTGTGCGAGAGTGTTGCCGGCGATCTCGCGCGCACGCTCGGCTCCTGCGGCGAGAATGCGATCGAGTTCGCCCTGATCCGCCATGTACTCTTCCACTTTCGCCCGCAACGGCGCGACAAATCCGGTCAGTGCGTCGGCGACATCGGCTTTCAGATCGCCGTAGCCGCGGCCGGCGTAGTCCTTCTCCAGGGTCACGATGGGGGTCTCGGTGAGCGCCGACAGGATCACCAGCAGGTTGCTGACCCCCGGTTTGTTCTCCACGTCGTAGCGGATCTCGCGTTCGGTATCGGTGACCGCCGAGCGCACCTTCTTCGCGCTCACCTTCGGGTCGTCGAGCAGGTTGATCAGGCCCGCGTCCGAACTCGCCGATTTACTCATCTTGGCGGTGGGATCCTGCAGGTCGTAGATCTTCGCGGTGCCCTTGACGATATGGGCCTCCGGGACCACGAACGTCTTCTTGAACCGGGTGTTGAACCGCTGCGCGAGATTGCGGGTGAGCTCGAGATGCTGGCGCTGATCCTCCCCCACGGGCACCTGATGCGGCCGGTAGAGCAGGATATCGGCGGCCATCAGCACCGGGTAGGTGAACAACCCGACGGTGGTGTTGTCCGCGCCCTGCTTCACCGATTTGTCCTTGAACTGGGTCATCCGGCTCGCCTCACCGAACCCGGTGATACAGCTCAGCACCCATGCCAGTTCCGCGTGCTCGGGCACCTGCGACTGCACGAACAGGGTGGAGCGCGCCGGGTCGATACCCAGCGCGAACAGCTGCGCCGCCGCGACCCGAGTGCGTTTGCGCAGTTCCTTCGGCTCCTGCGCCACGGTGATGGCGTGCATATCCGGGATGAAGTACAGCGCGTCGTAATCGTCCTGCAGCGTCACCCAGTACTGCAGGGCACCGAGATAGTTCCCGAGATGGAACGAGGCACTCGTCGGCTGGATACCGGACAGCACCCGCTGTTTACGCTCCCCGGCGGCCGGGGTCTGGGCAGGACTGGACATGCCCCGATCTTCGCATGTGGCTCGAGCGGAATTTCGCTCTACCCGCATCCATTGGGCGTGAGCGGGGGCCCTGCGTGGTCACGCTGCGCTACCGCCTCCGGGCCTGACCCGCTCACGCCAGGGGCGCGGGTCGATGGCCGGCATGCTCCGCTTTCCGGCCCGGGCCAGCTCCTGCTCCTGCTTGGTGATCAGCTTGTACACCGGCGCACTGGGCCCGTTCAACGCGGTTTTCACCGGCCGCGGCACCAGCCACGACGGCACACTGTGCGCATTGCGCACCGACTGCGCCAGCCCGCGGTAGGCGAGCTCGTCGGCGCGTTTCCACTCGATCCCGTACATCCGCCGGATCCGCTCCGGCAGGCTGCCCTGCACCAGCAGGTAGTACGCCGAACTCACCTGCCGCGCCGGCAGCGGCTGCGGGTACGGCACCACATGCCCGCTCAGATAGTTGCCGACCTTGCGCGCCTCGTCGGTGAGGAACAGCTCGTCGGAGGCGAGGTAGCCGTCGAAGTACTCCCGGAACGCCCGGTAATCGGCCGGCGCGGCCGCGCGCGGCATCCCGAACAGCTCCCCCCAGCGCACATAGTCCTGGTACAGCCCCTCCCGCTCCCCGTCGCCGAGCCGCCGGACCAGCAGGTCGTACATGACCTCCGCCGAGTCGAAGGTGAACGCCATCGTCATGAAGCTCAGCTGCGGGTCGTAGGCCGAATACGCCGTTCCCGCCGGATGATGTGCGCCCGCATCCTCCGGTAGCCGCCCCACCACCTTCTTGTGCTTCTTCCCGGTGAACTCGAGCGCCCGGTCGGCCTCTTCTTTCGTCCCGAAGAACACCGCTTCGAACAGCTTCCCGGTGAGCGCCAGCCGGGTGTAGGGCGTATCCCGGTGCTCGGTGGATTCGGCCGTCCCCACATAGAGCAGTGGGTGGACCGCCCCGATCACCAGCGCCCGCAGCCCGTACGTGAGCCCGACAGCCCGTTTGCGCATCACCCGCCGGATCATCGAATCGTCGGCAAAGTACCCCGTATCCATGGCCATCTCAGCCTCCCGGTCCTGCTCGGCATCGAGCCCTGCGCGCCCGCGCATCTGGAAATAGCATCCACCAGTTCACTACTTCTGGCAAGACTCACCACCAAATAACCGGCCACGACTCCGCCGGGTTCCCCGCCCACACCCCGGAGTTGCCGACCCGCCATCATTTAGGGATGGCAGCGCAACGCACGTACGGCGGTTTGTCCGCGGAGGAACGGCGGGCCCAGCGGCGGGCCGCGCTCCTCGATGCGGCGCTGGAGATCATCGGCACCCAGGGCCTGGACAAGCTGACCGTGTCGGGGATGTGCACCCAGGCCGGGTTGAACGAGCGCTACTACTACGAGAGCTTCGGCAGCCGAGACGATGTGCTGACCGCCCTGGTGGACAGCATCGCCGAGGAGCTGGTCCTGGCGATCACCACGGCAGCCCACACCGCGACCGGCGACTCCCGCGCCAAAGCGCACGCCGCGATCACCGCCGGAATCCATCTGCTCACCGACGACCCCCGCAAAACGGAGGTGACCATGGTCGCCGCCATGGCCACCCCGCAGCTGCGCGCCCGCACCACCGAAACCATCCGCGTCTTCGCCCGCCTGGTGGCCAGCGAAGGGATCGAGTACTACGGCGTCACCACCCCGGCACCCGACCCGGTCATCGATTTCCGCGCCACCTACCTGGTCGGCGGCCTGGTCCAAACCCTCACCAGCTGGGTCCGTGGCGACCTACCGATCAGCCGGGACACCCTGATCGACTACACCACCGACGTCTTCGTCCTCCTCGGTGAGGATTTTGCGCACCGGACAGAGGCGAGGTACACCGCCGAAGAGCAGTGAGGGCCGCACCGAGCGTGCGGGATGGCTTCGGCGGCGTGGACTCCGGGTTCCCGGCCGCTCCCGGACGGCCGGTTCGTGGCGCTCACAAATGGATCGGCACTGCTGCCAATCCCTCCGGCCCGCCCTGCAGGACCACCCGGAAGAGCAGGTTGAGCCGCTGCCAGACAGTCGAATAGTCGTCGATCGCCTCTGCGAACCATTCCCGCTCGTGCGGTTCCGCGGCCAGCAGCTCACCCGCGTCGCGGATCGCGAGAAGGTACCCGCTACCCGGGTGATCGGCGGTATCGAAGAGATCCCACATACATTCGTCGAACGAGTCCTTGTTCGGCCGGAAGAAGTACGGGAACTGCAGCGCGGCGGCAAATTCGTCGTAGAGCGCGCCGAGGGTACGCATGCGCGTCCCGCGCAGTTCGAATACCCGATACCCCATGGACTCCGCCTGGAACCGGACCCCGCTGAACTCGGCCGCGTCCACAGCCACCGTGCCGATGGCGGTGAGGGCTTCGTCGCGCGGCCGGAGCTCCGTATCGTAGGACAGCGACAGGAAATCCCTGAGCGCCGGCGTTCCCGGCATCACCGCATCCTCGTGAAGGTGTCGTAGTGGTCGCCGGTGTACCAGGCCGAACCGTCGTTGCCGGTGACGATGCGTTCGGCGTCGCGAGACTGTCCGGGTTTCTTCGGGTTCACGTCCCATTCCCGGTAGGTGATCTTTTTCCCGGACTCGTCGGTCGCCGGGAGCCGGCCCTCGCGGTTGCGGAAGGTTTCGCCGCCCTTCGTTCCGGGCGCGTTCGCCGAATCCGGCCAGCGGCCCGCGTCGATCTCGGCGAGCGTGGTGTAGGCCCGCTCCGGCACCCCGGAGACCCGTGAAGCCACCGGCGAATCGGTGGCCCCGCCCGGCGAAACCGAGGCACTCACGGTCGAGGAAGCCGCCGCGGCTCTGGACAGCGAGGCCGCCGGTGAGCCCTCGTCACCACTGCCCTGAGTGCTCAGGAAGGCGACCACGATCGCCACCACGGCCGCACCGGCCGCCGACAGGATCTTCAGGATTTTCGCGCGCACAGTACTCCCCTTTTATCGATACTGGACGGTCACCGGAGCATGGTCGGACCAGCGCTCGGCATAGGTCGCGGCACGTTCGACCACGGCCTGTTTCGCCCGCTCGGCCGCCTCCGGCGTCGCCAGGTGGTAATCGATGCGCCACCCGGTGTCGTTGTCGAACGCGCGCCCACGATACGACCACCAGCTGAACGGACCATCCCCCTCCGGATGAAGTTCTCGCACCACATCCACGTACCCGGCGGCGAGTTGCCGGTCGAGCCAGGCCCGTTCGGCGGGCAGGAAACCGGATTTCTTCAGGTTGCCCTTCCAGTTCTTCAGGTCCCGTTCGGTATGCGCGATATTCCAGTCACCGGCGATGACGAATGCTCCGGTGCGGGTGGACATCCGCGCGGCCAGCTCGTCGAGGAACCGGTATTTCTCGTCCTGCCGGGGCGTTTCCGCCTCACCGGTGTGCACGTAGACGCTGGCCACGGTCACATCGTCGAATTCGACCTCGATATACCTACCGGTGGAAACGAATTCACTGTCCGGTTCGATCCCCACCCGCACCGACCGCATCGGCCGCCGCGACAGCACCCCCACCCCCGCACGGCCTTTCGCACCGGGCTCGGCATGCGCGAGCTGCCAGCCCTCGGCGAGCGCCGGAGCGAGCGCGGCCGCGATCTGGGTGTCGTCGGCACGCGTCTCCTGCAGGCAGACGATATCGGCCTCGGTCCGGCTCAACCAGGCCAGCAAACCCTTGCCTGCCGCGGCCCGGACGCCGTTGACATTGACGGTGGAGAGGATGTATGGCACAGGTCGACAGTACAAGGGCACGTCGCGACCGCCCGCTGGCGCCCGACGGACCTTCCGGCGGAAGTTCCCAGGCCGGGGAAGATTCGATAATCGTTGTGTGCTGACAATATCTCTCCGGGCGAATGCGAACTGCCGATGAGCCCTCCCAGCACCAAGAAAATGGGCGATCTACACGAGCTGCCCGCCTGCGCCCCGGAGGGGTTGAAGGCACTTTTCGTGACGGCCGAGGGAGTTGTCCAGAAACAGATCGAGCTGCTGGGTTCGGGCACGCCATCCCAAGCCCCCGATATGTGGCAGCTGCTGCACAACGAGGGAGTCTCCGATCCGGACGGCCAGGCGGAAATACTCGACCGTTACAGCGAGCACAAAAACGACGTGAACCGGGTCAAGTCCGATTACGACCGGCAGGACAACGGTATTACCGTGCGAACCAGCGGGATCGGCAAGGCGGTCACGGATGCCTACGATGCTGTCGACACATCGGTCGGCGAACTCAACGAAAAGATCGATGCCGCCCACGGCTCGGTATACACCGTGACCGACGAGAACGGCGACCCGGTGCGGGATGCGCAGGGCAACCCACAGCAGGCACTGCCCAGTACCGTCGTCAGCGGTCTCTTCACGGCGCTCTGGGATACGGTCAACACAACGTATGAGCAGGTGAGCGGCGTTTCGGACCGCGCGGCAGCCGAGGCGCTCGGTATCGAACTCGACGACCCGACACATCCCCGCAGTATCAGCCCCGCGGCATCGGGCCCGCTGTTGCCGTCCATCGCTCCGAATTCGCCCGCCTCATCGGCGGCCAACGACGGTGTGGAGTACGTCGCCGCCGCGACCGACGCCGACTACGCCGCTTATACCGGAAGCAAGGATGTGAAGGCAGCCATCGACGGCGCTCTGGACGCACTGGGTATACACGACCCGCAGGCTCGGGAGAACTGGACGCGTGGATATCTCGTACTGATCGAGCGGGAGTCCGGTGGCGATCCCAATGCCATCAACAACTGGGATTCGAATGCCGCTTCGGGACAGCATTCACGGGGCCTCTGCCAGACGATTCCGGCAACCTTCGAGTCATACCATGTGACCGGAACGTCCAATAATATCTACGATCCTGTCGCGAATGTCGCGGCCAGTATGAACTACGTCATGGATCGATACGATGTTGCCAAGGACGGAAGCAATCTGCAGTCCGCGGTCCAGCAAACCAACCCGGCAGCCTCCCCGAAGGGCTACTGACCGCGTTCGGCGGAGGCCTGCCTATGGAGACCGGCGGTCGCCCTCCCGGTTCGGCCGACAGTGCGGATTTCTTTCCCGCCCGACCGTAGAATGACAGGTCACCGCTACTTGCCAGGAAGGGGTGACGACATCGATGTCAGGCACCTCCGCAACCACAGCACCCGAGCCCGTCACCGCCCTGCATCTGGGCTCCGGCGAACCGCTGCTCCTCCTGCACGGCGTCCTGCTCTCCCCGCATTGCTGGGAACGGACCGCCGCCCTGCTGGCCGCCCGGTGCGAGGTTTTCGCGCCGGCGCTGGGCGGGCACTGGGGTGGGCCGGAATTTCCGGGCGGTCATTATTCCGCCGCCACCCTGGCCGACCGGGTCGAGGAACAATTGGACGATATGGGCTGGCGAACCTGCCATATCGCCGGTAATTCGCTGGGCGGCTGGGTCGGGTTCGAACTGGCGCGCCGGGGACGGGCCCGCACACTCACCGCGATCGCCCCGGCCGGTGGCTGGAAAACCCCGTCGGTGACGCAGTTCCGTGCCGCCGCCAAGATTGCGCCGATGATCCCGATCACCGAGCTTCTCCGGCAGCTCGGCAGCTCCCCGGTCGACCACCGGCTCGTGCGCTGGGTGATGGCCCATCTGCTCACCAAGAACACCCGTGCAGTCTCCCGCGCGGATATCTCGGCCGTGATCCTGGCGGCACTGCACTGCCCCGCGCTGACCGCGCTGACCGTCGGCACCTTGCGGGGGCCGTCCCTGGGGAATATGTCCGACCTCGACACCCCGGTCCGGGTGATCCTGGCCGACTCCGATCGCGTCCTGCCGGCCACGGCGCACGGCCGGCGGTTCCTGCGTGAACTGCCCGAGTCGGCGGACCGCATCATGCTGAACCGGGCCGGGCATGTGCCCATGCTGGAGGACCCCGAACGGATCGCCAACCTCGTCGCCGAACACATCTACGCCAGCCGCGACCATTTGCGAGCTGTGTAATCGGCCCTGTGTTTTTGGTGCCGCCTCCGGCGGCACGTGGTTTTGGCCCCCTTGGTCCCTGCTGTCAGCACTCGACACTCGCGGCTGCGCCGCATCGCATCGAGCGCTGACAGCAGGGACGGACCAAAACCTCCAAGGGCCTCGTAAGACTCGGCACCGCCGTGGTCCCGTTCGGTTCCCGGGTTATGTTGAACCTCTCGGGGCCTCGTAAGACCCGCCCCGCCGCTGGGCACGCCCGGAGTGGACGTTGGCCCAACCGGCAGGTAAGTCCGGACGGCGGCTAACCGGTAGGTCGCTCCGGACGGCGGCTCAGAGGGCGAGGAGGCCTTTTGCTACGTGGGTGACCTGGATTTCGTTGCTGCCGGCGTAGATCATCAGCGATTTGGCGTCGCGGGCCAGTTGTTCCACCCGGTATTCCGACATGTAGCCGTTGCCGCCGAAGAGCTGCACGGCCTCCATCGCGACCTCGGTCGCCGCCTCCGAGGAGTACAGCTTCACCGCGGATGCCTCCGAAAGGCTCAGCGGTTTACCGGCTTTCCCGCGCTCGATGATGTTGAAGACCATGTTCTGCACATTGATCCGGGCCACCTCCATCTTCGCCAGCTTGAGCTGGATGAGCTGGAAACGGCCGATCTCCTGACCCCACAACTTGCGGTTGCGGGCGTATTCGGTGCACAGCCGCAGGCATTCGTTGATCACGCCGAGCGCCATGAAACCGATCCCGACGCGTTCGGCCACGAAACTGGATTTGGCGCTTTCCCGGCCGTCACCGCCGCGGTGTTCCTCGGTTTCGCCGAGCAGCCGGTCGCGGCTCAGGCGGACGTTGTCGAAGAACAGTTCGCCGGTGGGCGAGGCGTGCAGACCCATTTTCTTGAACGGTTTGCCCTGGACGAGGCCTTCCATACCCTTGTCGAGCACGAAGGTGAGCACCTTGCGGTCGCGCGCCGGGGTGCCGTCGCCTTCGTCGAGTTTGGCGTAGACGACCAGGGTGTCGGCGAAGGGGCCGTTGGTGATGAAGGTTTTCTGGCCGTTGAGGATGTAGTCCTCGCCGTCGCGGCGGACGTAGGTTTTCATGCCGCCGAAGGCGTCCGACCCGGAATCGGGTTCGGTGATGGCCCAGCACGCGATTTTGCGGAGGCTCACGATATCGGGCACCCACCGCTCCTGCTGGGCGAGCGTGCCGCGGGAGAGGATGGTGGCGCCACCGAGCCCGGTGCTCACCCCGAGGGAGCTGCACAGACCCATACAGACTCCGGAGAGCTCGCTGGTGAGCACGGCCATCATGGTCTGCTGATCGAACCCGCCACCGGACGAATCCCTGTCCTCCGCGGCCGGCTTCTCCGCACCTTCCGCCGCCGCGCGTTTGGCGGCGAGCTGCTTGTTCAGCGCTTCCTCGGCCATGGCGCCGATACCGAAGTCCGCGTAGAGCTTGCGCAGCACCGGGTAGGGCAGCATTTCCCCGCTGTCCAGCGCGTCGAGGTGGGGCCGCACCTCTTTGTCGATGAAGGTCCGGACAGCGTCGCGGACCATCAGATCGGTATCGGACCATTCGAACATCGGCGTCCTCCGTGCAGCAGCATTACGGCGTAAATCAGTGAGCAGACCCCGACGGATCCACCTTGTTGACAGCCTGCCAGTTCCGCCGCCTGTTCGCTGAGCTTTCTGTGTTTAATTGCGGCGCCTGCGGCGCCGCGGGGTTTGGCCCCCTTGGTCCCTGCTTTCCGCACTCGACACTCGCGGCTTCGCCGCCTCGCATCGAGCACGGAAAGCAGGGACGGGCCAAACCCTCTCAGGGCCTCGCTGAACTCGGCGCCGCCGTGGGCGCGTGTGGGACAGAAGTGGGCCGAACCCCAGGGGTTTCGGTGGCGCTGACGCTGCGCGGCGCGGCGCGGTCGGCGCCCGATGGTTCGCTGCCTCCGCGCGTGACGCGTTCGAGTCGCGGCCAAATCGCGCTCGGTCGAAGGCGGAGCAAACAAACACCAAAACCCCGAGAACACAGCCCTGTTCTCGGGGTTTCGGGGCGCTCCGGCTCCACGCTCCGGGTGCCGGAGCACGCCGGGACCGTGGGGCCGTGGGTTGTCAGCGCAGTGCGCGGGCCAGGTTCGCGTCGAGCGCGGCGAGGAATTCCTCGGTGGTGAGGTAGCCCTGGTCGCCGCCGACCAGCAGCGCGAGGTCCTTGGTCATCTGGCCGCCCTCGACGGTCTTGATGACCACATCCTCGAGGGTCTGCGCGAAACCGATCACCTCGGGGGTGTTGTCCAGTTTGCCGCGATGCTCGAGGCCACGGGTCCAGGCGAAGATCGACGCGATCGGGTTGGTCGAGGTCGGCTTGCCCTGCTGATGCTGCCGGTAGTGCCGGGTGACCGTACCGTGCGCGGCCTCGGCCTCACAGGTCCGGCCGTCCGGGGTGAGCAGCACGGAGGTCATCAGGCCGAGCGAACCGAAGCCCTGCGCGACGGTATCGGACTGCACATCGCCGTCGTAGTTCTTGCAGGCCCAGACGTAGCCGCCCTCCCATTTCATGGAGGAGGCGACCATATCGTCGATCAGCCGGTGCTCGTAGGTGAGGCCGGCCGCCTCGAACTGGGTCTTGAACTCGGCGTCGAACACCTCCTGGAAGGTGTCCTTGAACATGCCGTCGTACGCCTTGAGGATGGTGTTCTTGGTCGACATGTAGACCGGGTAGTTCTGCTGCAGCCCGTAGTTGAACGAGGCGCGCGCGAAGTCCTCGATGGACTTCTTGAAGTTGTACATACCCATGATGACGCCGCCCTCTTCCGGCATCTTCACGACCTCGTGCACGATCGGCTCGCTGCCGTCTTCGGGGGTGAAGGTGAGGGTGACGGTGCCGGCCTGGAAGGCCTTGAAGTCGGTGGCGCGGTACTGGTCACCGAAGGCGTGACGGCCGATGATGATCGGCTTGGTCCAGCCGGGGACCAGGCGCGGAACGTTGGAGATGATGATCGGCGCGCGGAAGATGGTGCCGCCGAGAATGTTGCGGATGGTGCCGTTGGGCGACCGCCACATCTTCTTGAGCCCGAATTCCTCGACGCGGGCCTCGTCCGGGGTGATCGTCGCGCATTTCACGCCGACGCCGTGTTCTTTGATGGCATTGGCGGCGTCCACGGTGACCTGGTCGTCGGTCTTGTCGCGGTACTCGATGCCGAGGTCGTAGTACTCGAGATTCACGTCGAGGTACGGGTGGATCAGCTTGTCCTTGATGAACTGCCAGATGATCCGGGTCATCTCGTCGCCGTCGAGTTCTACGACGGTACCTTCAACCTTGATCTTGGACATGGATCTTCGTGTCCTCCTAAGACTGGTGCCCTCATTGCACGGCCAGGCGAACACGCTTGTGAGCGGACCCCAGCTGTTCAACAGACAACGTATACATCCCGCGTTGTCCACGGGACGTCTGGTGTAACCAAGACGAGCGTACTGCTTCGGGTTGTCTCACGGTGCAGCCAGCCCCGGTCGTGAGATCTCACAGGGTGAATCTCGCCACAAGATTACCTGGTGGCGGCGTATGCGGATTTCGATCCCACCCGACGCCCCGCTACCATATTGAGCAGGTCATGAGCGCCAGCGCCAAGCCCCGGCTCGCTGGCCGGCAACCCTCCTGCTGCGGTGGGGTGCTCCGGGTGATGACCGGGCTTCCGAAAGCCGGGAGCAAGCGCATGTCAGGAGGTCGCCGTTATGTGCCGGTGCTGGTCGCCTCGGGCCCGGCACTCGCAGCGTCGCGGCGAGCAACCCCCAATTTTTCTGGAGCACGATATGACCGATGGCAGTATCCCCCGCGCCGTGTTTTCGGCGTCGCCTCCGGCGCCGCAGGTCCGGAGCCGGATTGATGCAGCCCGGGTATTGCCGGGTTGTACGACCGAGCGTGTGGAAGCGCTCGCGTGACGGTGGGAACCGAACAGACAGCGGCGGTGCCCATGGTGCAGCTTCCCCCGGCAGACGGCACCCTCGGCGTGATCGATATCGGCGACCTGACACTGGAGAACGGCGCGCAGCTGCCGGCGGTCCACTTGGCCGTGCAGCGCTGGGGCGAACTGTCGCCGGCCAAGGACAATGTGGTGCTCATCGAGCACGCGCTCACCGGCGACTCCCACGTGGTGGGTGAACCGGACGCCGACCATCCCCAACCGGGCTGGTGGAACGGGATGATCGGGCCGGGCGCGCCGATCGACACCGACGACTGGTGTGTTGTCGCCACCAACGTGCTCGGCGGCTGCCAGGGCAGCACCGGCCCCGCGTCCCCGGCGCCGGACGGCGCCCCGTGGGGGTCGCGCTTCCCGGAGATCTCCATCCGCGACCAGGTCACCGCCGAACTTCGACTGTTCGATGTGCTCGGCATCGACCGGCTGGCCGCGGCGGTCGGCGGGTCGATGGGCGGTATGCGGGTGCTGGAGTGGATGCTCTGCGCCCCCGAGCGCATCGCCTCGGCGCTGGTCCTCGCGGTCGGCCCGCGCGCCACCGCGGACCAGATCGGTACACAGAGCACCCAGATCGCCGCCATCACCGGCGACCCCGACTGGCAGGGCGGCGACTATCACGGCACCGGCCGGGCGCCGATGGCCGGCATGGGTATCGCGCGGCGGATCGCGCATCTCACCTACCGCACCGAGGTCGAGCTGGACAGCCGGTTCGCCAACAGCCCGCAGGCCGGTGAGGATCCGTGGGACGGCGGCCGTTACGCGGTGCAGAGCTATCTCGAGTACCAGGCCGAGAAACTGTGCAAACGGTTCGATCCGGCTACGTATGTGCTGTTGAGCGAGGCGATGAACCGCCACGATATCGGCCGCGGCCGCGGCGGGATCGCGGCGGCGATGGCGCACAGCGAGGTGCCGTGCATCGTGGGCGGTATCGATTCCGACCGGCTCTACCCGCTGCACACCCAGCAGGAACTGGCCGAGGGGCTGGCGGGCTGCCGGCATTTCGAGGTCATCTCCTCACGCGACGGCCACGACGGATTCCTCACCGAGGCCGAAACCATCGGGAAGCTGCTGGTCCAGACGATGGATCTGGCCCGCGAACACCGCTGAGGCGGCCGGTTCAGCTCACCCCGAGGGTGTTGATGGTGGCGGCGAGGAAGACGATCGCGCTGCCCAGCAGGGTCAGCGCGCCCACGTCGAACGGCCTGCTGCGCACCGCCAGCAGCCCCACCCGCACCGTCGGCAGGCACAGCCGGAAGGCGGCGGCGATCAGCGTCGCGCCGCCGAAGAACAACGCCCCGCGCCGCCAGCGGTCCTGCGCGACGAAAACCACGGCGACCGCGATCACCGCGACGACCACCACCATGGGCAGGTGGCAGCGCAGGAACACGGCCAGGCGGCCGCCGGTGCCGGGGTCGTCCTCGGTCACGGTCTCGGCGTGGGTCACGGGTGCGATTGTTCCAGATCCGGCCGGTCAGGTCTGCGCGACCGGTTCGTACTCCGGCGCCGTGAGCCCGAAGGTCCAGGCCACCCCCTCGCGTGCGGTGCGGGTGGCGGGCGGGACCCGCAGCCAGTAGGTGCGATGCGTACCGTCCGGTTCCGGAGTGGAGTTGACCACCTCGACCATCACCACGTCCTCGTCGTCGGGTAGCGCGATCCGCCACAGCACCCCGGTGTCGTCGCGCTGCAGCGGTTCGGCACCGGATTCGGCCAGGTAGCGGTCGTAGCCGTAGTACTCCAGCATCACCCGGCGCAGCTCGGCGTTCTCCTCCGCGCGGATCCGCGCGGGTGTCAGCGCGGCCAGCTGCCCGAGGAATTCGGCGGGTACCGGCATTCCGCGCCAGGCGTAGAGGCCGAATCCGTCGCCGTAGCCGATTGCCGGACCGTCGCCGCGGTCCAGCCGGCCGGCCTCGTCGCGATAGAGGGCGGTGGGCCGTTCGCTGATCACCGCGAGCGTCTCGTAGGGCCACCACCAGCCCGCCTCCCGCGCCACCGCGGCGAGGCCGGCCAAGGGCGCGCCAGAGGACGTGTCGAACGCCGACAACCAGGCGGCGTCGTGCTGGCCCATCACCGCATCCAGCAGCAGCATCCGGACCCGCACCTCCTCGCGGCGGGCAGCCCGCAGGGCTTCCTTCGCGGCGGCGTCCTCGTCGCGGGTGGTTTCTGGGACCGGGGCCGCCGCGGCGATCACACCGGCGCGGATCCGGTCCACGATCGGCTCGGTGAGGTCCCACAGGGCGGCACCGGTGGCTTGCCAGTGCCGGGCGAATTCCCGCGCACCCAGTGCGGCGTGCAACCGGTCCCGCGCGGCCGCCCAGGGCGCGCTGCGCACCTGTTCGCGCACCGAACGCCCGGCCTCGGCCACGAGTTCCGGCCGCAGGAGGTGCACCGCCGCCAGCGGTGAACTCGCCCAGATGATCCGCTCCGGCGCCGCCAGCCCAGCGGTTTCGTAGGCGAGCCGGACGCCTGCCTCGGCCGCGGCACGGTCGCCGGGGCCAGTGGTGGCGGAGAACGCCCGCCACTGCTCGAACTCGGTCAACGCTGCGCTCATTTCTGTCTCGCTCATGATTTCCGGCACCGGTCAGTCCGCCACGATCCGCACGGCACCCGGTACGTACTCGCGCTGCCGCACCACCCGGTACCAGCCTTTCGGCAGCCCGATCGCCGCATGTTCCTCGTGCACCAGCCGCCCGCCCTCGGGCAGGTGCAGCACCATCGAATTCGGTGTGTGCGGATCGTGGAACAGCTTGCCGGGCGAGGTGATCGCGTGCGCGTGCCCGGTCACCTCACCCAGCGCGAGCACCATCCGGCCGCGCCGGTCGCGCGGCGCGGGCTGCCATCGCTCGACGGCCGCGGCGCCGTTCTCGGCCGCGATCGGAACTATCAGGACGTCCCCTTGGCGATACATGCTTTTCCTCCCGTTCGGCACGTTCGCGCCGATGTCACGGGAAGGTAGCCGCGGCCACCGACAACGTTGCGCGCATGCGGTTCCCGGTGCGGGCGCGCGATGTGCCGATCGGGAGCGGCCGGCCTGCGGGTGTCGGCGGGGATTGGTAGAACGATCCCGGGACATCGGTCCCACCGGCCCCGGGGAGAGGAAAACGCAGGATGCCCGAGTATCTCGAGCGGTTGACAGAGTTCGGCGGGCTGCCCGTCTTCGATTTCCCGGATGCGCCGGGCGATCCGGCGACGGCCGGCACGATTCCCACCGAGATCGAATCGGTGGCGTGGCGGATCGCGGGTCCCGGTTTCGAGGTGGAAGAGCCCTGGCCCGAACACTTCGCGCGGTTCTGCGAGCAGGTGGACACCACCCGCGTACGGGCGTTCGTGGCCGGTTCCTGGGCCGATCTCGTCGACGGCGAACACGACACCTCGGATCTGGTGATCGAAGCCATGGCCGCCGCCCGCGACCGGTTTCCGGCGCTGCGCTCGGTGTTCCTCGGCGATATCGAGCCGGAGGAAGCCGAGATCTCCTGGATCCGGCAGGGTCCGGTGAGCGAACTGCTCGCGGCCTTCCCGGAACTGACCGAATTCGTCGTCCGCGGGTCCGAGGAGCTGAGCTTCGCACCCCTGCGGCACGAGCGGCTCGAGAAGCTGACCGTGCAGTCCGGTGGTCTCCCCGGGGCGGTCGTGCGCGATATCGCGGCCTGCGATTTCCCCGCCCTCACCCACCTGGACCTCTGGCTCGGCACCCCGCACTATCTCGGCGACGCCGTAGTCGCCGATTTCGCGCCGATCCTCGCCGGCGACCGCCTGCCGAGCCTGAAATATCTGGCCCTGCGCAACAGCGATATCCAGGACGAGATCTGCGCGGCCCTGGCCACGGCACCCGTGGTGGCCGGGCTGGAAACCCTGGACGTCTCGATGGGTGTGCTCACCGATACCGGCGCGGCGGCGCTGCTCGCCGGACAGCCGCTGACACACCTGAAAACCCTGGATATGCACCACAACTACCTGAGCCCCGAGCTGTGCGCGCGGCTGCGCGAAACCCTCGAGCCCGCGGTATCGCTCGACCTGGACCCCGACGACGCGGATTCCTACACCTACGACGGTGAAGTCCACCGCTACATCTCGGTGAGCGAATGACCGACGCGCAGCCGGCGGGCGGCTACCGCTGGGCGGTGGTCGGCAACGGGACGAATCGGCGGGTCCGGTCGTTCCGCGCCGCGGCCGCCGAAGCCACCGGGACCGTGCCGCGGGTGGTCGAATGGCTCGACGTACTCCGCGCCGGCGGGCATACGTTCGACGACGACGAGCTGGTGCGGCTCGATTCACCCGGAGAGAACCCGGAAGTGGACCGGCTGCTCCGCGGGGTCACCGACTCGACCCGGGTGGAGGGGACGGCCCGCTGGTACCACGGATTCCGTGGCGCGGTGGCCTCGCTGCACGGCGGGCACCGGCTCGACGATCCGGGCGACCTCGCGGTCCTGTTCGACAAACGGCTGTGCCATACCCGGCTGGCCGCGGCGGGGATCGCGGTACCCCGGTCACCCACCTCCGGCGCCGCGCGACCGATCACCGGCTGGCCCGAAGTGCGCGAGCACCTACGGGAGCTGCGCCGCGCGTTCGTGAAGATCGCGCACGGTTCCTCGGCGTCCGGTGTGCTCGCGATCGAGGCGCACCCCCGGGGTTCGATCCGGGCCACCACCTCGGTCGAACTGTCCCCGTCCGGTGCGCTGCACAACTCGCTGCGGGTCCGTCGCTACCGCGGCGAATCCGAGATCGCCGCCATCGTCGAACGCCTCGCACCGGACGGGCTGCACATCGAACAGTGGATTCCGAAATCGACGCTGCACGGCCGCGCGTCGGACCTGCGGGTAGTGGTCGTCGCGGGGCGGGCGACCCACGTCGTGATCCGCTGTGCCGCAGTTCCGATCACCAACTTGCATCTCGGCGGCTCCCGCGGCGACCCGGCGGCCGCGCGGGCCGCGGCGGGCGCGCACTGGGACAGGGCCCTGGCACTCGCGGAATGGGCCGCGGCCTGTTTTCCCGCGACATTGTGTGTCGGGGTGGATCTGCTGCCCACCCACGGCTGGCGTCGCTTCGTCGTCGGCGAGGTGAACGCCTTCGGTGATCTGCTGCCCGGGGTCACCGGCCTGCCCGGGACATTCGCCGCCGGTCTGGACACCTATGCGGCCCAGGTCACGGCCGCGCCGCGCTGGTACCGTGCCCTGCGCACCGCATCGGCACCGGAGGACGCTTTTGTACCGGCCTGATATGAACGAGGTGATCGGCCGGGACGATCTGCTCCTGCTGACCCTCGACACCCTGCGCTACGACGTCGCGGCCGAGGAGTCCGCCGCGGGCCGGCTACCGAACCTGACGGCGCGGCTGCCGGGCGGCGTCTGGGAAGAACGCCATGCCCCGGGCAATTTCACCTATGCCTCCCATCAGGCGATCTTCGCCGGATTCCTCCCGACACCGGCGGCGCCCGGTCCACACCCCCGGTTGTTCGCCGCCCGTTTCGCCGGCAGTGAGACGACCGCCCCGGGCACCTATGTGTACGACCGGCCCGACCTACCGGCCGCCCTCGCCGACCTCGGGTATCGAACGGCCTGTATCGGCGGGGTGGGGTTCTTCAACAAACAGGGCGCGCTGGGCAGCGCCCTGCCCGGATTGTTCGCCGAAAGCTACTGGGAGCCGGGATTCTCGGTCGCCTCTCCCACTTCGTTCGAGGCGCAGGTGGCCTGTGCCGAGCAGGTTGTCGCGACCACCCCGGCCGGGCAGCGCCTGTTCCTGTTCCTGAACGTATCGGCCCTGCACCAGCCCAACTGGTTCTACTTGCGCGGCGCCACCAGGGAGTCGGGCGACACCCGGGAATCCCATGCGGCGGCGTTGCGCTACGTCGACCGCCACATCCCGCGCCTGTTCGACGCGCTGCGTTCGCGGGGGCGCTGTTTCGCCATCGTCTGCTCCGATCACGGGACCGCCTACGGGGAAGACGGGTATACCGGGCATCGGCTCGGCCACGAGGTGGTGTGGACGGTCCCTTACGCACATTTCTTCATCGATCCGGGCCGCGCCGGCACGCCGGAGCCCGGACTCGAGCCGGAGGTTCCCGCGGCCCCGGAAAACCGCCCGGACGCCGGGGTTCCGGCGGATCTACTACCCGGCGAGGGCCGGACCGACACCGAGGACACCGCATGACCCGCGCCCGGATCCGGTTACCCCGGCCGTACCAGAGTTACGTCTACGCCTACCCGCACAAAACCGCTTATCGTCCGCTGGCGCCGCAGCCGCCGCTGCGGGAGCTGTGGGCCGCCGAGCCGCGGGACGCGCTATCGCTGTACCTGCACATTCCGTTCTGCGAAATACGCTGCGGTTTCTGCAATCTGTTCACCCGAGTCGGCGCCCCCGGCGACCTCACGACCCGCTATCTGGACGCGCTCACCCGGCAGGCCGAAACGGTACGCGACAGCCTGGGCGATCCCGTACGCTTCGCCACCGCGGCGTTCGGCGGCGGCACGCCCACATATCTGGAGGCGGGCGAACTGACTCGGCTGTGCGATATCGCCGAGCACACCATGGGCGCCGATCTGCGTGGAATCGGTTTCTCCGTGGAGACCTCACCCGCCACCGCGACCGCCGACCGCCTGTCCGTGCTCGCGGACCGCGGCGCGACACGGATCAGCCTCGGGGTACAGAGTTTCGACGAAACCGAGGCACGGGCGGCGGTCCGGCCGCAGCGCCGGGCGGATGTCGACTCGGCGCTCGCGCGGATCCGGGACACCGGCGTGGCGAACCTCAATATCGACCTGATCTACGGAATCGACGGCCAGACCTCGCACAGCTGGTACGCATCGCTGGACGCGGCGCTGGACTGGCGGCCGGAGGAGATCTATCTGTACCCGCTCTACGTCCGTCCGCTGACCGGTCTCGCCCGGCGCCGCGACGAATCGGCCGACCTGGAGTGGGACGAGGAACGGCTACGGTTGTACCGGCAGGGTCGCGACCATCTGCTCGCCGGCGGATATCAGCAGCGGTCCATGCGTATGTTCCGCCGCGCCGACGCACCCGTGGCCGGTCCCGGCGACTACTCCTGCCAGACCGACGGCATGATCGGGCTGGGCTGCGGCGCCCGGTCCTATACCCGGGGTCTGCACTACTCCTTCGATTACGCGGTGGGTATCCACGAGATCCGCTCGATCATCGACAGCTACACCGCCACCACCGATTTCGGCCACGCCGTGCACGGTCGCGCGATCGACGAGGACGAGGCGCGCCGCCGCTTCCTGCTCCAGTCGATCCTGCAGGCGGACGGATTGGTGGTCGCCGACTACCGCGCACGCTTCGGCACCGGCCCGGACACCGATTTCCGGGACGAACTCGGCCTGCTCGCCGACCGCGGCTGGCTCGCCGACACCACCGGTGACCTGCTGCGACTCTCTCCCGAAGGGCTCGCGTACTCCGATGCCATCGGCCCCGAGTTCTTCTCCCCCGCCGTCCGGGCCGCCATGGCCGACTACGAACTCCGGTAACCGGCCGTGGATCTCACTCTGCTGTACCGCGGCCCCTTGGCCTCCTGCGATTTCGACTGCCCGTACTGCCCGTTCGCCAAACGACGCGATACCCCCGAACAGCTACGCGCCGATCGCGCGGCCCTCGAACGGTTCACCACCTGGGTACGCGCGCAACGAGGCGACCGGATCTCGGTGCTGTTCACGCCCTGGGGTGAGGGCCTGGTCCGCTCGTGGTACCGCCGGGCACTGGTCGAGCTCTCCCACGAATCCCAGGTGCACCGGGTCGCGATCCAGACCAATCTGAGCTGCCGCACCGACTGGCTGCGCGACGCCGACCGCGACACGCTCGCACTCTGGTGCACCTACCATCCCGGCCAAACCCCCTACCAGCGGTTCCTCGACAAAACCGGACAGCTGGCCGCGGCCGGTATCCGGTTCAGCGTCGGCGTGGTGGGCCTGCCGGAACATCTGGATCAGGCACGCCGGCTGCGCGCCGACCTACCGGAGCACGTCTACCTCTGGATCAACGCCGCCGAGAACCACACCTACACCGATACCGAGGCCGCCGACTGGACCGCCCTCGATCCGCTGTTCCCGTTCAGCCGCCACCCGCACCGTTCGCTGGGGCAGCCCTGCCGGGCCGGGAATTCGGTGCTCTCGGTCGACGGCGACGGCACCGTCCACCGCTGCCATTTCGTGAAGGAACCCTTGGGCAACCTCTACGACGGCTCCTACCGCGCCGCACTCCGCCCGCGTCCCTGCCCGCGGGCGGTCTGTGACTGTCATATCGGCTACGTCCACCTGGAAACCCTCCCCCTCTACGACGTGTTCGCCGGTGGCGTGCTCGAACGCATCCCCACCGCAGCGGTCCGACGCCCCGCGGTCGCTCTGCCCACCCCGGCATTTCCGGGCGCCGTGCCCTGACCCTGGTACCGGCACGACCCGTCGGCCGAGCCGTTTGGTTGACTGGGCGGCTGTGTTCCGATTGATGTTCCACGAGCCGCGGATACCGGGCAATACCGGTAACGCGATCCGGCTGGCCGCCGGGACGGGTAGTGAGCTGCATCTGATCGAGCCGCTGGGTTTCGATATGTCGGAGGCGAAACTGCGGCGGGCCGGCCTGGACTACCACGACCTCGCCTCGGTCACCGTGCACCCGGACCTGCCCACCGCATGGTCTCGGCTGCGCCCCGAACGGGTTTACGCATTCACCACCAGGGCCACCACCCCGCATACCGATATCGCCTACCGTCCCGGCGATATCCTGCTGTTCGGCGCCGAACCCACCGGTCTCCCGGCCGACGTACTCGCCGACGAGCATCTCACCGGAGAAGTGCGGATACCCATGCTGCCCGGCCGCCGATCCATGAACCTGGCCAATGCCGCGGCGGTGGCGGTGTACGAGGCATGGCGCCAGCACGGCTTCCCGGGCGCGGTCTAGCCGCCGGCGTGGTTGCGCAACGGACCTAGGATCGCGTGATGCCGCTCGTGGAAGTCACCTATGCGCCGGATATCGCCGAATCCATGCTTCGCGAACTGGGTGCGGTGCTACCGCATCTGGTGTCCGAGGCCTCCGGGCCGCAACCGGGCTCCGCGCGTTCGGCGTCTACTTATCGCTCCCGGTGGCTGCGTGGTCGCAGGGTGAGTGAATCGCACCGCCCACCACGCTCGGCCCGGGGCTGCGGCCGGCCATTGCCGTTCCGGCACGGGTAAATCCCCGGATCCCGGCGTTCGTTCAGCCGATCTCGAACCGCTTGTGCCGGGCGGTCGCGCCGGCGACCAGCCGGACCGCACTCTTCGGAACCCCGAAATGGGCCGCGAGCAGTTCGGCGGCGGCCTTGTTGGCTTTGCCCTCCACCGCCGGGGCGCGAACCCACAGGTTCAAGGTGCCGTCGGGGAGCTCCTCGACCAGGGGCCCTTTCCGGCTGTTGGGTTTGATCACCGCCCGGACCGTCGGCATGGCCGGTGCTTATTCGCTGTCCGGCCGGTTCGCCGCCCCGCTGGTTCCGGCCGCGCTCTCCGGCGGTGCGGCCGCGGTATCGGCAGGGTTCTCGCCGGCCGCCGCGGGTTTCTCCGCGGTGACCACGGCTTCGTCGCCGGTGTGGGCGGGCCGGCCGGTGGCGGCCGCCGGGTTGCCGCGGGGTGCGCGGCGCCTGCGGGCCAGCCGGGCGATCGCCCCGGCGACAACACCGATCACCGCGAGGAAGCCGAGCCACGGCAGGGCCTGGCCGACGAACACCACGGCATCCTTCAGCCAGTCGATCAGCGAGTTCCAGCCGTCGACCACGCCGTCCCAGAAATTCGACGGTCCGGTATCGCGCTTACCGTCGGCGGTGGTGGAGATATCGATGGTCAGGGTGGACAGGGAGACCTGGTCGTCGAGGTAGCGCCGCTGCCCGGTGAGGCTGTCGAGTTCGGCCTGCCGATCGGCGAGTGCGCCCTCGGCGGCGATGAGATCGGCGGTGTTTGCGGCGCGGGCCATGAGGTCGCGCAACCGTGTGACGGAAGCCTGGAGGGCGGTGATCCGGGCGTCGAGATCCTGCCACTGCATCGTGACATCGTCACGATTGGTGCTGACCTCGGTGACCTCGCCGATCTCTCCCAAACCGTTCAAGAAGGCATCCGTTTCGGCGGCCGGGATCCGGACGACCAGGTTGGCACGCGGATAAGTGTTGCCGGTACCCGGGTTCTCGGTGCGCTGATCGATCCTGCCGTCCAGCCGGGCCACCCGGTCGGTGAGGGTTTGTGCGGCAGCGATCGGATCCGCGGCGGTGAGGTCGACCCGCCCGGTGACGACCTCTTTACGCGCGGTGACCTGCTGCCCATTGTCCGGCGCCGGCGCCTGCTCCCGGTTCGGGGCCTGCTGGATCCGGATACCGGGCGTCGCGGCCGGCGCCCCGTCCTCGACCGGAGACGGACGGCCCGAAGTGGATTCGGAATCGCTACCGCACCCGGCCAGCAGCACCGCACCACACAGGACCAC
The DNA here is from genome assembly GCF_050936135.1 of Nocardia sp. CA-290969. Taxonomy (NCBI): domain Bacteria; kingdom Bacillati; phylum Actinomycetota; class Actinomycetes; order Mycobacteriales; family Nocardiaceae; genus Nocardia; species Nocardia sp. CA-290969. Next base: position 5,664,315 of record NZ_JBNJNJ010000001.1, read on the forward strand.
GACCAACACCCCGAGCTTCCGCATGCTGGCAGCGTAATGGGATCCCTCGCGAACAGGTACCCGAACACCGAGCCAAGTTGCGCACCGCCGCGCCGGAACTCAACGGAAATCGCGAGAGCGGGAGCCTACGCGCATATCCAGGCGGCGCAGGGATTCGGCGTAGATGCTCACCGCGCCATCGGCGTTCTGCACGCGGCCGCGGATCAGCAGGGCCGAGGCGCCCTGGGCGAGCCGGCGGTAGCGGGTCCACAAGCCGGCCGAGCACACCACGTTCACCATGCCGGTTTCGTCTTCCAGGTTCAGGAAGGTGACCCCGCCGGCCGTGGCGGGCCGCTGCCGGTGGGTGACCGCCCCGCCCACCAGCACCCGGGTTCCGTCGGGGATCGCGAGCAGTCCGGCGGCCGGGATCACTCCGAGCGCGTCGAGGCGCGGGCGCAGGAATTGGGTGGGGTAGCTGTTCGGGGAGACCCCGGTCGCCCAGACATCGGCGGCGGCGTGTTCGAGGTCGCTCATTCCGGGCAGGGCGGGGGTGCTGGTCGAGGGCCCGGTGCCGGGGAGCAGGCCGGCACGTTCGCCGGCGGCCGCGCCGGCCGCCCACAACGCTTCCCGGCGCGAATACCCCAGACAACCCAGCGCGCCCGCGGTGGCCAGCGATTCCGCTTGCGGGACAGTCAGTTCCACACGCCCGGTGAGGTCCAGGAAGGAGGTGTAGGGCCCGCCTTCGGCCCGTGCCGCCACAATCTTTTCCGCGAGGTCGGATCCGATACCGCGCACCGCCGCCAGCCCCAGCCGCACCTCGGCACCCCGCTGTTCCAGCGTGGCCTCGGCGGTACTGGCATTGATATCGGGGCCGTGTACCGCGACCCCGTGCCGCCGCGCGTCGGCGACCAGTGATTGCGGGGAATAGAAACCCATGGGCTGTGCCCGCAGCAATCCGGCGCAGAACGCGGCGGGATAGTGCAGTTTGAACCAGGCGGAGTAGAACACCAGTGCGGCGAAGCTCTGCGAATGACTTTCCGGGAAACCGAAATTGGCGAAGGCGAGCAGTTTCTCGTAGATGCGGTCGGCGAGTTCGCCGGTGATCCCGTGCAGATCGCGCATGCCCTGATACAGCCGGCCGCGCAGGCGTTCCATCTTCTCCGGGGAACGTTTGGACCCCATGGCCCGGCGCAGTTGGTCGGCTTCGACCGGGGTGAATCCGGCGACATCGACCGCCATCTGCATCAACTGTTCCTGGAACAGCGGGACGCCGAGGGTGCGTCCGAGCGAGTTGCGTAGCGCGTCGTGGTCGAAGGTGACCTTCTCCAGCTTGTTCTTGCGACGGATATAGGGATGCACCGAGCCACCCTGGATGGGGCCGGGCCGGATCAGCGCGACCTCGACCACCAGATCGAAGAATTCCCGCGGTTTCAGCCGCGGCAGGGTCGCCATCTGGGCGCGGGATTCCACCTGGAAGACCCCCACCGAATCCGCGCGGCACAGCATGTCGTACACGGCGGGTTCGGTGAGGTCGAGGGCATGCAGTTCGACCGTCACCCCGATGTGCTCGCGCACCAGGTCGATCATGTAGTGCAGGGCCGAGAGCATCCCCAGGCCGAGCAGGTCGAACTTGACCAAACCGGCTGCGGCGCAATCGTCTTTGTCCCATTGCAGCACACTGCGTCCGGGCATCCGCGCCCATTCGACCGGGCAGACATCGGCGATGGGCCGATCGCAGATCACCATTCCGCCGGAATGGATGCCCAGATGCCGGGGCAGGCCTTCGATATCGGCGGCGAGTTCCAGCACCGGTGCGGGGATATCGGTGCCGGTTTCCGCGCCGACTCCGGTCCACCGGCTCACCTGCCGGCTCCAGGCGTCCTGCTGGCCGGGGGCGAAACCGAGTGCGCGGGCGGCGTCGCGTACCGCGGATTTGCCGCGATAGGTGATCACATTCGCCACCTGTGCCGCGTTCTCCCGGCCGTATCGGCGGTACACGTATTGGATCGCCTCCTCCCGGCGGTCCGATTCGATATCCACGTCGATATCCGGCGGCCCGTCCCGTTCCGGGGAAAGGAAACGCTCGAACAACAACTTGTTGGCGACCGGATCGACATTGGTGATCCCGATGGCGAAGCAGACCGCGGAATTGGCGGCCGAACCCCGTCCCTGGCACAGGATGTCGTTGTCGTGGCAGAACCGCACGATATCGTGCACCACCAGGAAGTAACCGGGGAACCCGAGTTGCTCGATCACGGCGAGTTCGTGTTCGAGTTGCCGGTACGCGGCCGGGTTCCGGGCCGGCGGCCCGTACCGGTCGGCGGCACCGCGCCGGGTGAGTTCCCGCAGCCAGGAATTCTCGTCGTGGCCGGCGGGCACGTCGAACGGCGGTAACTTCGGCGCGATCAACTTCAGATCGAAGGCGCATTCCCGCGCGATCAGCACCGAATTGGGCACGGCGGCCGGGAATTCCGCGAACAAGCCGGCCATCTCCGCACCGGAACGCAGATGGGTGCCGCCGGTGGGGGCGAGCCAGCCGGTGAGATCGTCGAGGCTGCGCCGGGCCCGGATGGCGGCCAGGGCGGCGGCGCGGCGGCCCCGATCGGGAGTGGCGAAATGGGCGGCCGTCGTCGCGACCACGGGCACCCCGGCCCGCTGCGCGGCCGCGGCCAAGGCGGCGTTGTATTCGTCGTCGACCGGCAGGCCGTAGCGGGTGAGTTCCACCGCGACCCGGTCGGCGCCGAACCGCTCGCACAGGTCACGCAGGGCGGCCTCGGCTCGCCGCGGCGGTTCACCGGCCGCCAGATCCTGTTCCAGTGCCCGCCGCACCCGGCCTTTACGGCAGCCGGTGAGTATCTGCCAGTGCCCGCCAGCGGCTTCGGTGAGCGTATCGAGGTCGTAGCGCAGGATCCCTTTCTCACCGGCTGCCATATGCGCCGCGGCGAGCTCCCGGGACAGCCGCCGGTAACCTTCCTGCCCCCGCGCCAGCACCAGCAGATGCTCGCCCGCCGGGTCGGGGGAACCGGTACGCGGCGGAGAATCCGCGCCGGGGCCTCCCGCCGGACCAGCACCCGCGCGCCCCACCGAACCAGCACTCACGCTCCGCGCCGAACCAGCACCACCGCTGCGTCCTGAACCAGATCCGGTGCGGAGCACGGAATCGGCGCCACCGCGAAGCCCACCTGCATCGGCAACCGAAACATCCTGCGGGGCTGCGCCTTCCACCAGGGTCAGCTCCGCGCCGTAGACCGTAGGCATCCCGTATTCGGCGGCCGCCTCGGCGAATCGCACCACACCGTAGTAGCCGTTGTGATCGGTGAGCGCGATCGCCGACAGACCGAGCCGCGCCGCCTCCGCGACCATCTCCTCCGGTTGCGAGGCGCCGTCGAGGAAGCTGAACGCCGAATGCGCGTGCAGTTCCGCGTAGGGCACCACCGGACCGTCCGGCGGAGCTATCGGTTCGGCCCGGTACTCCCCGCGGCTGCGGCTCCATCCCGGAGCGTCGCCGCCGTCACCGGGTTCCTGTCCGGGTTTCGGGCGACCGGACAGTACCCGTTCCAGCTCCGACCAGCTGGGTGGACCGTTACTCCATCCCATACGCCGCTCAGCAGGCCACCCGTTCGGTGGATTCGGCGTCCAGCAGTATCGCGACGTGATCGACCCCGGCCCGGATCACCCGCCCGTAGGCATCGTCGGCGAGGACGCTCGCATGCCCGCGGGCCAAGGCCAGCTGCATCCGCGCCACCTCGAAGTCGCCGACCAGCCGGTGACTGTCGGCCAGGCTCAGATACAGCGAGGGCAGGAAGCCGAGTAGCCCGTCGTCGAGCGGGACACCGGGTACGAAGGCCGAGTCGAGCGCCCGGGTGTCCCAGAGCAGCGCGTCCTCGGCCGTGTCCTGGAGATCGGCGAGGTGGTGGGCGACCACGCTGCGGTACAGCGGTTCGCCATCCGCGCCGAGCTGCTCCCATAGCTGTAGCAGCGCCTGCCGCGCTGCCTCTCGATTCACGCCGCCGAGCCGCACCGCGGCATAGATATCCGCCATCCGATCGTCCGTCATGCACCAAGTATCGCACATATGTTCGAATCTAGAGAGTTGGAATCGAACCTGTTTTCGAACACCGGGATGATCTGGCGCGCTTTCTTACTTTGGAGTAAGTTCGGCCGGGAAAGACCTGCACAGAGGGGTGCTCATGAGCGAAAACGGAACCCACCGCGGCAAACGCGACCTCACCGGGCGGCACGTCCTCATCACCGGCGCCTCCTCCGGTATCGGCCGGGCGGCCGCCCTCGCGGTGGCGAAGAAGGGCGCGGTGGTGCTGCTGCTCGCGCGGCGCGCCGACGAACTGGATGCGGTGGTCGAGGAGATCCGGGCCGCCGGCGGCGCCGCCCACGGCTACCCCTGCGATATCACCGACTCCACCTCCGTCGAGGCGACGCTGGACAAGCTCCTGGCCGAACACGGCCGCGTCGATATGCTCGTGAACAACGCCGGCCGTTCCATCCGCCGGGCCATCCATCGCTCCACCGACCGGCTGCACGACTACGAACGCACCATGGCGGTCAACTACTTCGGCGCGGTACGGCTCACGCTGGCCCTGCTCCCGCAGATGCGGGAACGCAAATTCGGCCATATCGTCAACATCAGCAGTGCGGGCGTGCAGGTGGCCACGCCGCGGTATTCCGCCTATCTGGCCAGCAAGGCGGCACTGGACAAGTTCACCGAGGTCGCGGCGGTCGAGACGATGGCCGACGGGGTCACCTTCACCACCATCCACATGCCGCTGGTGCGCACGCCGATGATCGCGCCGACCGGTGACCAGGGTCCGGCCGAATCCCCGGAATGGGCGGCCGCGACCATTGTGCGGGCCCTGACCGAACGCCCCCGGCGTATCGATGTCCCGGTCGGCACCCTCGGGGAGTTCGGCGCACTGTTCGCCCCGCGTATCCGCGACCTGGTCCTGCACCGCTACTACCGGATGATCCCCGACTCCCCCGCGGCTCGCGGCGAACGAGCGGAGCCCATCCCCCAGCCGCAACTCACCATGGTTCGCGATACCCCGGACGACCGTGGCAGCGCCGAACCCGAACCGCAGGCCCACAGCACCGGTGAGCCGGTCGGCCGAGATGCCCCGCGCCCGGCGCTGCCACTGCCCCGGGTACGAGCGCGGGCGGCGCGCGGTACCGCGACGGTGCTGCGCCGCGCCGCCCGCTGGGTGCCCGGGACCCACTGGTGATCGCGGGATATCGGACCGCCTGCGATCATCGGCCGTCGTGAACGACGAAAAGGAAGCCGCCCTGGAGGCGATCCTGGAACTGATCGCCACTCGCGGGGTGGGCGAAACCACCCCGCGGCGCGTAGCGGACCGGTCGGGGGTCGACGGGAAAACCTTGCGCAGGCTGTACGGCGACCGCTACGGAATGCTGATGACCGCCGCCAAAACGCTGGAACTCCAGCGCGACCGGCTACTCGCGGCGGCCGAAAAGGCCCACGAACCCACGTCGGTACAGACCCGCCGGGACTACCTGGAGGCGGTCGCCCGAGCCCTCCTGCTCGGGCTCACCGACCATCGCGGTCTGCTGGTCCGCACCGAACTGGTCGCGAACGCGCGACTGGTGAGCGGAATGGACGCGGAGGCAGGCTGGATGGGGACGAGCGCCCGGACCCTCGTCGCCGAAGCCTTGAAACGGGCCGGCGTCACCGATATCGAGCTGGAAACCGAACGCCTGGTCACCCTGCTCAGCGGCCTGGCCTTCGAACTCGTCTATCCGCACGGCACCCGGGAAGGCTCGGCGGACCGAGTGCTCCGGCACCACATCGCCTCGATCGTGCACTGATCCGTATTCCGCGGCGCACCACTCACTGTGCCGCCTGGCCCGCCGGTCGCAGGGGGAAGCTCCTCCAGCGACGGTGCCGTGCCCACCGGCCGCGGTCCGGTGTGCACGTTCCCGGCACCCTGCTGTCGAGGCGGGGTGCGTCCGCCACGGCCGACGCTGTGCGTGGCAACGGCCGGCAGCAAGAAAGGGTTGTCCGGCGCGTCAGAAGTCGAAGAGCCGCTCTCCCGGCGGCAGCGGGGGGCAGGCGGCAGAGATCTGGGCCACCAGCTTCCATGGGCGATCCCCGTCGAGCGACGATTTACCGCTGGTCAGGATCGCACCGGCGAGTCCGCGCGCCGGATCGGCCCAGCCGTACTGGGTGGTGAACCCGCTGCGCCCGAAATGCGCGGTGGTTTCGCGGCCGAATTTCGAACGGCGCCCACCCAATTCGTATCCGCCGCGGCTCACCCGCCCGGCGATACCCGGTACCCGCGGCGCCGGTCGCACCATCTCGCGCACGGTGTCCGGCCGCATGAGCCGCGCTCCGTCGAGTTCCCCGCCCCGGGCCAGGATTTCGTAGAAACGCGCCAGTTCGGCGGCGGTCGTCACGAGGTTCCCGGAGGGCAATTCGGCGGTGAGGAAAGACCGGTTGGACTCGCGGTTCACCGCGTCCTTGGCGAATCCGCCGCCGAGTGCCTTACCCGCGATGAACGAGGCGAACCGCGACGGCGGCGGCCCGGTTTTCACGCTCGGCACCACCGCGTCCACGTCCTCGGGACGCACACCCAGGTTCGTCCACCGGAAACCCAGCGGGTCCAGTACCAGTTCGGCCAGATGATCGCGGAGCCGTTTGCCGGTGGCCCGCTGCACCAGCAACCGCTGGATCAGCCCGCTGGTGAGGGCGTGGTAGACGCGGAACCGGCCCGGCGGATAACTCGGTTTCAGATCGGCCAGGCCCCGCAGGCACAGTTCCTCGTCGAAAACCATGTCGTGGCCGCGATAGGGCGGGGTCACGAACGGTACCCCGGCGGTATGCGTGAGCACGTGGCCGATGGTGATCGCCGCTTTGCCGTTGGCCGCGAATTCGGGGATGTAGTCGCTGACGCGGTCGTCGAAACCGAAAGCGCCCTGCTCGATCAACGCGAACATCACCGCGGCGGAAACTCCTTTGGCGGTGGAGAATCCGCAGAAGGGGGTCTCCGTGGTCACCGGGACCCGTTCGGCCTGCGGTCCGTCGCCCGGCGCGTTGCCCCACCCGTGCCCGATCGCCCGGTTCAGCACCACCGTGCCGTTGCGGCGCAGGCAGATCTGGATCGCCGGGGTGCTGCCGAGCCGGTACCAGGCGCGCACCGACTCCCAGATCGCGGCGATATCCGCCGCGTCCACGCCGGCGCCGGCCGGATCCGCTTCCGGGCCGAGACGGGTGATGTCGTCCAGTTCGGCGGCGACCGGGACCAGGAGCGCGGAATCTGCCTTCACCCGCCCCAGCGTAGCGACGCGGAACGCGGCGGGAGGCCGGTGACAACGCGCCTGCACCACCGCCGCCGGGGCCCTCGGTGCTCCGGCCCAGCACCCGCCGATCGCCGGGGTGACCTGCCCGAACGGTATCGTGACAGAGATCACCAACTGTCCAGTAGGGGAATTGTGCTCTGATCTTTCGAGAAGCGAATGCTTGTTTCCTGCCGTCGAGAGGTGACCATGACGTCCGCGAATACGCGCCTGTCCCGGGCACATATCTGGCTGCTGACCCTGTCTTCCATGGCCGTCGCACTGGTGATCGCCGCCATGGCCGCGCTCTACACCGCGCTGCCGGAGATCGCCGCCGATACCGGCGCCACCCAGCAGCAACTCACCTGGGTCGTCGACGGCTACACCCTCGCGCTGGCCTGCCTGGTCCTGTTCTCCGGCGCCCTCGGCGACCGGTTCGGGCGCCGGATCATGATGGTGGCCGGACTGGTCGTTTTCGCGATCGCGTCCGCGGTGCCGCTGATATTGGACGAGCCGCACTGGATCATCGCCTCGCGCGCCGTGGCCGGGGTGGGCGCGGCCCTGGTCATGCCGTCCACACTCTCGCTGCTGACCGGCGGTTTCCCCGCCGAGAAACGCGGGGTCGCGGTGGGTCTGTGGGCGGGTGTGGTGAGCGGTGGCGCCGTCCTGGGCATACTCGGGTCCGGCCTGCTGCTGCAGGTGTGGTCCTGGCAGGCGATCTTCCTGGCGATGACCGTCGCCGGTACGGTGCTGGCGATCGCGGGCTGCACGGTGCCCGAATCGGTGGACGAGTTGCGCCCGCCGCTGGACTTCTGGGGCGGAATCACCGCCTCCATCGCCGTCGGAGCGGTGGTGGTCGGGGCCATCGAGGCACCGGTACGCGGCTGGTCGGATCCGCTGGTGCTCGGACTCTTCGGCGCCGGCGTGCTGGCCGGGGTCGGCTTCGCGACCGTCGAACTGCGGGTACCGCATCCGCTCCTGGATGTGCGGCTGTTCGCCGACCGCGGTTTCGGCAGCGGCGCGGTGAGCGTCGGGGTGCAGTTCCTGGTGGCGTTCGGCTATTTCCTGCTGTTCGTGCAGTACATGCAATTGATCTTCGGGTATTCGCCGCTCATGTCGGCGGTGGCGATGGCACCGATGATCGCCCCGCTCATCGGTATCTCGATCTTCGCGCCGCGGCTGGCCGAACGGTTCGGGCTGCGGTTGCCGACCCTGATCGGTCTGCTGTGCGTGGGCACCGCCCTCATCCTGGTTTCACGGACCACGGTGGACAGCACCTACCTCGACGTCCTGTGGCCGCTGCTGATCCTGAGCACCGGACTCGGCCTGTGCACCGCCCCCGCGACCGCCGCCATCATCAACGGCACGCCCCCGGAGAAGCACGGCGTCGCCTCGGCGGTCAACGATGCCTCCCGGGAGGTCGGTGCGGCCATCGGTATCGCGGTCTCCGGGAGCATCCTGGCCGTCGGCTACACCGACCGCATCGCACCCGCCCTGCCCAGCCTGCCCGAGGAGGCGCGCGGGCCGGTCGGCGATTCACTGGCCGCGGCGCTGGAGGTCACCGAACGGGCCGGGCCGGTCGCCGCGCCGCTGGCCGATTTCGCCAAGGAGGCCTTCGTGCACGGCGCCCAGCAGGCCTCGCTGGCACTGGGCATCCTGACCGTGGTGATGGCGTTCGTCCTCGGTGTCTGGGCGCCCGGCCGGGCAAAGGCACGGGCCGCCGCCGGCGCGGAACCGGTGTTGACGAACCGATAACGACCGCGCGAACCGGAGACGGCTTCACACCGTTTGCCGCACCCTTCCGGCATTCTCAACGGGTCCGCTCGACGCGAAAGGCCCCCACATGCCGACTCCGAACATGTTCATCGTGTATGTCACCGACGCCCAGGCTTCGGCCCGTTTCTACGCAGACCTGTTCGAAACGGCCCCGAAGTTCGAATCGCCGCGGTTCGTCACCTTCGATCTGGGCGGTGGTATCGACCTCGCGCTGTGGAGCGGTCACGCGGACCAGATCCAGCCGGGGCCGCGCACCGGCGAACTGTGCCTGAACCTGCCCGGCGAACCGGCGGCGATCGACGAACAGTTCGAACGGTGGGTCGCCCAAGGGGTGAAGGTCGTCCAGGAACCACACGACGCGGTATTCGGGCGCACCTTCGTGGTCGCCGACCCCGACGGCAACCTGATCCGCGTCGCGCCGAGGGACTGACCGGATCCGGACAGACGTCGGCGCCCGCCGCCGGACGGTCGGTCCGGGAGCGAGCGCCGTGCCCCTCAGCCCTCCGGCCGGGCCCCTGCCGGCGTCAGGCCGGAAAAAGGCACTACCTGGCCGGTACCTCGACCGTCTCCGGCGCCTCGCCGGTGTCCTGCGGCCGGTCGTCGTCGTGCGCGGGTTCCGCCACCGCCGGTTTCCCGTCGGCCTCCCCCGCCGCGACGGCCGGCGTCTTCCGGGTCTTCTGCCACGCGTACACGGTGAGCGCGATCGCCACCGCCGCGATCACCACGTAGGCGATCGTGCGCGGGGCACCTTCGATATCGAAATGCTTGAACAGCGTGCGCGCGTTCGTCAGCACCAGCACGCCACCGACACCGGTGCCGAGAACCGTCGGGGCGACCCGGCTCACCAGCCACGCCGCCAGCGGTGCGGCCAGCACACCGCCCAGCGCCAGGCCGGCGATGATCAGCAGGTTGTCGAAGAAATCCGAGCCCAGCCCGAGCAGGAAGCCCACGCTGGCCGACGCCGAGACGATGAACTCCGAGGCGCTCACCGTACCGATCACCCGGCGCGGCTCGGACCGCCCGGTGGTGAGCAGCGTGCTGGTGGTGACCGGTCCCCAGCCACCGCCGCCGCTGGCGTCGATGAAACCACCGAACAGGCCGAGCGGGGTCAGGAACTTCGCGGAATGCGCGGCCTTCTCCGAGGCAGCGAATTCCAGCGGCGGCCGGGAGGAGAACCGGAGGATCAGGAAGACGCCGATCGCCAGCAGAATCCCGGCTGTCACCGGGGCAGCGGCCTCGGTGGAGATCCGGGAGAGCACGGTCGCACCGAGGAAGGCGCCGACACCGCCGGGCACGCCCAGCCGCAGCACCATCTTCCAGTCGACATTGCCGAACCGCCAGTGCGAGATACCCGATGCCAAGGTCGTGGCGACCTCCGCGAAGTGGACCGCCGCGCTCGCATGCGCGGCACCCGTGCCGGTGAGCACGAGCAGTGTCGTCGCGGTGACGCCGAAGGCCATCCCGAGCGTGCCGTCGACGATCTGCGCGCCGATACCCACAAGGGTGAAAACAAGTAACTTGATCATGACGGTGTGCTCCCGAACCCTGGACCGGAGATCCGAGGTTACGACGCCACGGCCGCGGTGGCACTAGTTGCGATCACCGTGAACGCAATACTCCCGGACCGGCGGAACCGCAGGTCACGGTGGGTCACATCGAAAATCGGTCGGCGATATCTCCCACCCCTGGTAAGACTGGCGGGTGTCCACCCGAACCTGCCGCCGGATAATCCTCCGGGACCGGCCCGTCGCCGAGATCACCGCCACCACCTTCGCCGAGCAGACCGTCCCGCTCCCGGACCCGGCCGAGGGCGAAGCGCTGGTGGAAGTCGTCTGGCTCGGAATCGACGCCACCCAGCGCACCTGGCTCAATCCCGGCACGACCTACGTCGATCCGGTGGCTGTCGGTGACGTGATGCGCGGAAGCGGTGTCGGCCGGGTGGTCGCGTCGCGTAACCCCGAACTGCCGGAGGGGCAGTGGGTCTACGGCGAACTCGGCTGGCAGGAGTACACCGTCGCGCGCAATGCCGGCCTGTTCGGCATCAATCCGGTTCCGCCGGGTATCGAGCCCCGCCATATGCTCACGGTTTTCGGCGTCAGCGGATTGACCGCGTACATCGGTGTCACCGAGGTGCTGCGCGTCGCGGAAGCCGATGCGGTGCTGGTCACCGGCGCGGCCGGTAGTGTCGGCTCCCTCGCCGGGCAGATCGCCCGGCTGACCGGCGCCCGCGTGCTCGGCACCGCGGGCTCGGCGGCGAAGGTCGAGTGGGTGCGCGATGCGGCCCGGTTCGACGGCTGCCTGAACTACCGGACCGACGATATCCCCGCCGGGTTACGCGACTTCGCACCGGATGGTCTCACCGCCGTATTCGACAATGTGGGCGGTGTCCTGCTGGAGAACGCCCTCGACAATCTGGCGCCGCACGCCCGCATCGCGCTGTGCGGCTCCATCTCGTCCGGCTACACCGCCGCCGGCTACGGGGCGGGCCCGGCCAACTACATGCAACTGGCGTTCCGCCGGGCCCGGATGGAGGGCTTCGTCTTCTACGACCACCACGCGGCGTTCCCGTCGGCCCTCGCGCGACTGGCGGGCTGGGTTTCCGCGGGCGAACTGCACTGGGCCGAGGATGTCGTCGACGGCCTGGAGAACGCGCCCGCCGCCCTGCAACGGCTGTTCGACGGGGCGAATCTCGGTAAACAACTCGTCCGGGTCAAGTAGCGGAACCCCGATACGTCGCTGCTGTACGCCGGGCGGGGGCCACCGGGCCGGAACGGCGGTTGAGGCCCTCCGGATTGCCTGAACCCGGAGCCGCCGCCCGCCGTTACCGAGCGGCGCCTAACTCGGGGCTTCAGTACTGGGCGCGGCGGTCGATCGCGCCGGCGCCGATCGACCCCAGCAGCGTGATGATGCACAACCCGGCGATCAGGTTGATCGCGGCCGTCGCGATCTTGGCGTCGAGCCCGGCCACCAGCGTGAACGGCAGCAGCACCGCCAAGGCCGTGATCAAACCGGTGATCCAGTAGAAGAACTGGAGCGGGTTGGGCATCAGCGCCAGCAGCAGGTTCAGCAGCCCGGTGGCGGCGATCGCGGCGGCGGCACCGGCTATCGCGTACGAGGTGGTCGATACCGTGCCGTACGCGCCCGCGCCCTCGGGCGAGAGCACCGAGATGTTCAGGATGCCACGCACCAGCATGATGGCGACCACGATCACCAGCGCGACCACCACGGCGGTGCCGAGTCCACCGGCCCACAGGCGCGCGAGATTGATTCTCGGCTCGTCGGGCTGCTCCGAATAGCCGGGGTCCGGATACCCCGGCTGCTGCGGGTAGCCCCGCTGTTCCGGGTGCCCCTGCCGGTAGGGGTCCGGGCGTCCATAGTTGTACGACGGATCCGTCATAGGCAGAAACTACCCCGCATAGGCGTCCGGCCCCACCCGAATGGCTGCCTCGCATGTCGCGACAGCGTCCCGTCGCCGGTCCGGTGGTCACGGGACGGTGTCCCGTAACCACACACCGAGCGGTCGATACCTCCACCGTGGAGCTGAGAGCTACACCACTTTCATGCACAACGCACACTGACTGTAATGTCCCAGGATCGTGCCTGACTTCGGTTTGCGTGCTGAACGAAAGACGACGTTGCGCTGGGCCGCCGTGACCGCTCTCGGAGTGCTCGCCGGGTATGCCGCCGTGCTGCTGGCCAACCCACGGCACTTCTACACCGACGACACCGAAGCCCAATACGTCCCCCTCTGGTTGAGCATCGGCCGCCACCTGCGCAACGGGGAATTCCCGGGTGTCGTCCCGGAGGAGTGGATGTCGGGCAACTTCCTGGTCGAAGGCCAGGCCAGTGTGTTCAATCCACCGCAACTGCTGGTCGCCGCGCTGGCACCCTCGTTCGACAACCTCGTCGTCCTGGCCACCCTGGTCAAGCTCGCCTATTCGATCGTTCTCGCGCTCGGAGTCTTCCGCATATGCCTGGCGTACCGGGCGCATCCGGCGTGGGCGGCGGTGGCGGGTGTCGCGTTCTGCTTCTCGGGCTGGTTGCTGTTCCTGGACCAGGCGAGCTGGGTGCTCGGCCTCGCCGGTACGGCGTGGCTCACCCACGCGTGGGCTTCCGGGGTGCGCTACGCCCGCGGCCGCGGCGGGCCGGTGCCGGTGTTCGTCTTCCTGTTCTTCGCGATCACCGTGGGATACGTCTGGCCCGGTATCGAATCCGCGCTCATGATCGTCGCCGTCGCCGCCGGCGAATGGGTGTATCAGCGCACCCCGTGGCCGTCGGTACGGCTACTGCTGGCCGCCGGCTGCGCCGGCGCGGCGGGCCTCATGACGTATCTGCCCGGAATACTGTCGGCCGAGGTGACCTGGCGGACCGCCGACGACATGATCAACAACGACGGTTTCATGACCGTGCCCTGGTCGGAATCGCTGAACGCGAGCCTGCCGAGCACCCTGCCGTCGTTCAACTCGTGGTTCGGCCTGGTCCAGCCGCTCCCGATGGTCTACATCGCCTGGTTCCTGATCCCGGCGCTGGCGTTCATCGATTGGAAGGCCACCGCGCAGACGTTCCGCGAGTCCGCCGGGGCGGCGATCTTCGCCGGAATCGCCCTGATGTGGACCGCGGGCCCGGCCGCGTTCGGCCCGCTGCGGTGGCCGGCGCGGGTACTGCCGATGCTCGCCCTGGCTCTGCTCGTGCTCTGCTGCGTCCTGCTGAGCCGCCACGGGACCGTGGCGAATCGGCGACTGCGTTTCGGGGTGGCCGGAATCCTGGTGTTTCTGCTGCTGGTGCGGTCGGTGTCGGCAGCGCCGAGCGACCGCATCTGGACGCATATCGGGGCCGCCGCGACCGTGCTGGTCCTCGGGTTCGCGGTGGTGACGCTGTTCGCGAAATGGGGCCGGCTCGCGGCCTGCGCGGCCTTGCTCGTCACCATCGCCCCGATCGCGTATTACCAGGTGGACAGCTCGTATCCGCATCCGATGTCGTGGAACCTGCCGGAACGCCGCTCCGCAGCGCAGGCACTGTTCCCGGACTTCGACGGCACCACACTGCAACTCGGCACCAGCGCGATCTTCCCGGGCGACGCCAAAGATCTCACCGGCGTCTACAGCTCACTGGTCGTGGGCCTCTACGCCGCGGACCTCGATCTCGACTACGTCAACGGCTACACCCCGATCGGCCACGACGCGTTCTCGGAGCGCACTTGTATGCGCTGGGAGGGCAGCACCTGCCCGGAAGCCTTCGACAAGATCTTCGCCCCGGAACCGGTGACGGGCGAACCGCTGGTCGACCTGATGAAGGTCGACCGGATCACCCTGATGCGGCTGGTCTACCCCGACGCCCGCGACAACCCACCCCCGCCGGGCTGGCACTGGGTCGACTATCCACCGAACGACAAATGGATCTGGGTACTGGAACGTGATGGCGGCCCGATCTCCGCGACCGACGGCCGGATCGCCCACACCGTCGGCGCCGACGCCGTCTCGGTATCGGAATCCGAGAACACCAGCACCGTGCGGGTCTCGTCGGAGCAGGGCGGGCGAGTGACGTTCGCCCGCCTGGCGTGGCCGGGATACCGGGTCACCCTGGACGGCCGCGAGCACGACTACGAAGCCCTCGACGACATCTTCGTCTCGGTACAGATCCCGCCCGGCACCGAGAACGCCGAACTCGTGGTCACCTGGCGGCCGCCCGGTATGACCTTGGGCATAATCACTTTCGCTCTCGGGCTGCTCGGAATCGGTGTGCTGCACCTTCTCTACGTGCGCCGCCGTCCACCGTCCGCCTCCGGCCCTTCGGATCCGGAGGCCGAACCACCTGTTCGAGAACCGGCGAATCGCGCCGAACCATTGATCCGCGTGTGAACCGTCCCGACCCAGCTCTGGCCTGGAAGTGACGAGGGCTGCGCCCGATACTGCTGATTGAGCAAGGATAGGCGCATGCCTGACCCAACGGGAACGCTGTTGATCCACACCACCGGCGCTGCGGACGATCTCCTGCAGTTACTGGACTGGTTTCGCCACGACGATGAACTACGGGGCCGTATCCGCCCGAATACGCCTCGAGCAGGCGAGGGCCAGATGGGCGGCCTGTACGACGTCTTGATAGTCGCTGTGGGAGCCGGTGGTGTCGCGGCGGCTCTCGCACGGTCCTTGACCACGTGGCTGACGCACCGCCGCTCGGATATCACGATCACGCTCACCCGGGAAGACGGCCGCGTCACCGTCGAAGTCGATGCCAAACGGACCACGACCGCAGATCTCATTCGCGATATCCAAGGGTTGATCGATCCACCGGACGGCCCACGGTGACGCGCCGTCCAGACCCTCTTCGGTCCCGCGCAATGCTGATCGGAGTGGGGCAGTACAGACATGGCGAGCTGCTGCCGGCGATTCCTGCTGTAGCCGGAAATCTCCAGGATTTGCATCGGTTCCTTACTCACGGCAGTTTCGCCACCGAGCATTGCGTACTCGTCTCCGAGCCGCGTCGCTGCGAAGATATCGGTACCCCTCTACGAGCGGCCGCGGCTGCGGCAACCGATGTGCTCCTCGTGTACTACGCCGGCCACGGCCTACTCGACGAACGCAACCAATTCCACCTGGGCTTGGCCGATACCCATCCGGAGATGATCAGCTGGTCTGCATTGCCGTTCGACCTGTTACGCGCCGAGATTCTGGACAGCCCTGCCAAGATACGGATCCTGATCCTGGACTGCTGTTTCGCCGGACGTGTTTTCGAAGCCATGAGTTTCCCGGCGAACGTGGTCATCGGTCAGACGGACATCAAGGGGACATACACGATCGTCTCGTCGGGAGCGAACGAAACCGCCGCCGCCCCGAGAGGTCACCGCAACACAGCCTTCACCGCAGCGTTGCTCGCCACCGCCGCAGCGACCCCGGGCGCGACGCTGGACGAACTCTACCGCGATATCGATCGATACCTCCTTGCCCAGCGCCTACCCAGACCGCAGCGCCGTGCCATCGACGTCGCAGGCGACCTCGTGCTCTTCGAGCAGGCAGGACCATATCTCGGGCCCCCTGGAAGACAGGTGCCGATCCACGGTGGCGCAACGCGCACACTGTCGAGCGCACGGCCGATGAAGACCGCTGCTTCGATCGGTTCGGTGATCGTCCTGCTCGGTATCGCACTGTTCGCGCTCATTGTGCCGGAGTTACGAAGAGCCGAGGCGGACGCGACATCGGCCGCGTCCGGTCCTTCTGCCACGGCCACTGCCGGCCCTCCCGTCGGCAGCACCGAACCGCTGGAAACCAGCGACTCATGGCACAAGACACACGATGCGTCACCGTTTACCTTTATCCCGGACATCCCCGGGATAGACGCATACTTCGACTTGGACAGGCCGGCTCGAATACCGCTCGCGCGCAGCGGCATCGACTTGTACTACGACTATTCGCTGGGCACCCACCGACTGACCAACACCTTCGGCAGCCCGCCGATCGGGCTCCGGGCCACCCCGCCCGACTCGCCGGAGGCATGCGTCGAAGCCACGGAAGTCACTGGAACGAACGAAATCGAGATCGGCGAGTCCAGTCCCGACACCGTGGGGATCTGCGTAGTGACAGATGCAGGCAACGTCGCCTACCTGCACCTCCTCGAAAGCCTGCATCCCGAGCCCCGCCTGGAAACCGAACTCACCTTGTGGACTCGCCGATGAATCATCCACGGCCCGCCGGGCTACAGCGGCAACCCCGACCGATATGCCATACCCCGTAACTCACGCCCCACTGCATCCTTCTTCGCTCGCGCCAGAAGTTCGGTGAGGACAGCGCGCATGAACGGATGCCGGTGGATCCGGGCAGGCGAAATCTTCTCGGCGCGGCGAAGCATCAGTACTGCTTCGGTCTGCCGCTTCGGCAGCCGGGCGAGCGCGCGTCCGTACTCGCGGTAGTACGCCGCTTGCCTGGTCGCGGAAAGCGCTCGTGGGTCGACGGTTTCGGCTATCGCGGCGGCTTCCTGATGTTCCCCGGCCTCGAGCGCCACCGACATCCGCCAGATGCCGACATTCGAAGGGCCGAAGCCGAACCACATCGCGTTGGCATCGCCGGTGTGCACGGCCAGATCGGCGGCGTGATCGAGGGCCGCACGGCGCTCACCGGTGTCGCCCTGGGCAGCGGCGACCAGAGCATTGGCCAGAGTGAGCATTCCGGAGACCTGCATGGCTTCGGGTGTCGCGGTTCCGGGTTCGGCGGCTGCCAGCAGCCGCCGAACCTGATCGAAACCTCCGGCGGAGAGCAGGCCGAAGCTGGTACCGAAGGCACTCACGGCGCCGAACAGAGGGTCCTCCAGTCGCTCGGCGGCCTGCCTGGCCAGCACTGTCGCCTGCCATGCGAGATCGGGCCCCGCGCCGATATCGGACAACCATGCCTGTGTGCCCTGCACATGCGTGAGTACCGCGAGTTTCAGGAGGTCTTCGTCATCCCGGCCGGCGGCGATCGAAGCATGCAGATCGCGAACCAAACTCGGCAGTTCCGAACCGACCAGCGAATAGTCACATCGGCGTTGCGCCTCCAGCACCGCGTTCGCTCGGGCTTCCAAGACCGGTGCCGGGACAATTTCCCCGCCGGGAGCCCCGATACTCGCCTGCAGTAACGACAGCCGGACATCGCCGAGGGATCGATCCTCGTCCAGCTCGCCGCCCAAGCCGATACCGCTGCGGGTGATCTCACTGGGTGCCACCTCCAGCGCATGCGCCAGCGCAATGATCAACGATCGTCGATCGAGTGCTCGCTCGCCGGACTCCAACCGCGAAAGATACGACGTGGAGATTCCGGCCAAACCCGCCACAACCGCGAGGGACTTCCCACGCACGTGGCGTATCCGGCGCAGCGACTGCCCCATACCGTCGTCCGAGGCCATACAGCCAGCGTAACCCAGCGCCGGACCGCCCAGAGAGCTGTTTTGACTGGGTGGCAAACCCTCGATGCGCTTTCCACGGATGCTTGCCCCGCACCGCCGCCGATCTGTGCTGTTCATCCACCGGCGCGGGTGAAATCCGACCACAGAGGGGAAACATGAAGGCCGACATTGCCGACGCCGGTTTCGGGGCAACGGATATCCGGGCGGTGGTGCTACTGCGTACCGATGACGATCCTGCGGTTCTCGACGCATTGCTGGACACGCACGACGCGATCACCGTCTATACGGTCCACACGGACGCACCCGCCGTACTTTCGGCGCTGATCGCCGTCCAGCATGCGCTCGAGCACCTCGCCGATGCGGTGGTGATACCTCATCTCCGCATGCTCGAGCCGGGCACGCCCTGGTGGGTCGTCACCCATGCCGCCGACCTCATCACGAGTACGCACCGCTATCCCTTCGGAACGACCCCCGACCGGGCGGCCCGGTGATCTGGAGTCCGGCGCTGGTTGTTCTCGCGGTGCTCGGGGTCGCCGTGTTCGTTCTGGCGCTCACGCTGCCGGACCGGCGGGATTGAACGGTGTCGGCGGCGTGATGCCGGCGACCGGGCCGCACAATTGCGTCGAAGCCGGCTACTGATCGACCGTCAAGCCCTTGGCTTCCAGGATCAGCGCCAGATTCGACACCTGGATCGGCGCCTCACCGCTCTTATAACGCTCGATATAGCCGGCCTCCGCGGCATCGCGCTCCCGGCAGGCGTCGATCGCGTAGGCGACCTCCTCGCGTCCCACCACCACTACACCGAATCACTGGCCCGCGTGTGACGACCATCCTTACTTCCGTCGAACTGCCTCGATTCGGCACCGGGCGCCTGGGCCGTGGACGAGCCCGGGAAAATCCTGAATCCGCTGCCACCGGTCTCCGGCGAATGGCGTGTCCACGAAGGCGACGTGGTCTGCGACCTCGGCCCACGCGGAACAGTTCAGGACGCTCGTATCGCCGACGTGCAGGAACTGCCCGAGTAACCCGGGAACAGGTGGCCGGTACGAGGCCAGCGCCTCCCCCATCAAGTCGGTCCACCGACGGGCATCTTCGGAAGACCGGAACTCGAAGGTGCTCACCACAACGCAGCCGATCGGCCGGTCGTCGTCGAATATCAGGCCGCGGCGCAGACGATAGAAATCGGATCCCGGTGACCATGAACAGCCCTGTGACTCCTCGGCCTCGGCTGCACTCCACTGCCGGTAGGCGATCACTGCATCACCGCGCATGCTGACCAGGCACATCAGCGACCTGAGCTCGGCCGGTCGGTTACGCCAGGATGCCAGCACCTCCTCCGTGGTCGCGGGGATCCGGGACGAGCTGTCGAGGTGATGGCGATCTATGGTCACCATCACCTCGGAGCGCGCCAGATCCTGCAGCAAGTATTTCGTTCGATTCACGACTGCCCCTTCGGTTCTGTATCGGTGCTGCCGGAAGTGAGCGGCGTTTCACGGAGGAACAGGGCGAGGCAGACGATGACGGCCGAGCATATGCCCGCGACAAGAAAGACATCGGCGACTCCTTCGGCGACGGCTTCGCGTGTCTGCTCGGGCAGGATGGTGAGATCGTTGTGCACGGCCCCTTCGCCGAACAAGAGTCCGGTCGGCAGCGCCGCACCGGGCGACCTGGTCAGCTGCCAGGCGAACACCGCACCGAGAAGAGAAACCCCCAGTGAATTGCCCAGGTTCCTGGCGAGCATTGCCGTAGCGCTCGCTGCACCGATATCTCCGCCCGCCACACTGTTCTGGGCGATCACCACGGTCAGCTGCATGAAACACCCCATGCCGATACCGACCGCGACCATCCCCAGGACAATGACGAGTTGGGAGGTATCCACGCCTACCCCGGCCAGCAGTATCGAGCCCGCCGTCATCACCGCGCCCCCACCGATCGGATAGACCCGGAATCTCCCGGTTCGCGACACCAGGATGCCGACCAGCGGTGCAGTGACCAGCATCCCGCCCAGTAACGGCAGGAGCAGCAGCCCGCTGCCGGTAGCCGATACTCCCTGGACAACCTGCTGATACAACGGCAGAAACGTGACCGCACCGAACATCACCACGCCACTGAGGAAGCCGAGCAGGGCGGCGAGACTGTAATTTCGCCTCGCGAACAAGCCGAGCGGCACCACCGGTTCGATTGCTCTTCGCTCCCAGCCGATGAAGACCGCGCCGGCGAGACATACTGCGGCCCCGGAAACGGCCACCACCGGGGAGATCCCCTCGCCGGCAGCTGTCGTCAGCACTGTGAGTGCGATGATCCCCGCCGCCAGCACCAGCATGCCGACCACGTCTACCTGGCGGCGCCGCGGTGTCCGAGGTGGCAGCTTCAGTCGAGTCACCAGTAGCGCCAGCGCTATCGCGCCCAGGGGCAGATTCAGGTAGAAGACCCATCGCCATCCGATTCCGTCGGCGCACAGGCCACCGATCACCGGCCCGGCGAGGATGGCCAACGGCATGATGATCGCCATCAGGCCCTGATATCTGGCCCGTTCCCGCGGCGCCGCCAACTCACCGACGATCGCAATTCCGCCGACCAGGATTCCACCCGCTCCGAGCCCTTGCACTGCGCGGAACGCGCTCAACTGGGTCAGCGTTTGCGCGGCGCCACACAACGCCGATCCGGCGAGGAACAGCGAAAACGACGCCAGAAAGACCCTTTTGCGGTCGAACAGATCACCCAGCTTTCCCCAGATCGGCGTCGTTATCGCGGTGGCCACCGCGAACGCCGTCACCACCAGCGACAAGTCGGCGAATCCACCCAGCTCCTGCGCTATGGCCGGCAGCGTGGTGGCGACGATGGTGAAGTCGAGGTTCGCCACCAGGAACGCGATGACGAGGCCGCTCATCGCCGAATAGATCTCGCGCCGTGACGGTAGTTCCTGCGAGCTATAGGCCTCTGCCCGTGGTTCGACAGACACGATCAACTCCTGTGTACGTTGTATCGATTTGATACAACGTATCTTGAGCGATACGCTGTACACAACCAGGATCGCAACGCCGACCGAGAGGGCAGCCGTGGCAGATACGAATGGCAAATCCGCGAGCAAGCACGTCAACGGCGGCACCATCTGGGAACGACTGGATGAGCAGCCGCCGGCCTCGCCGCGTGTGCCATTGAGTCACGATCGGATCGCGCTCACAGCCATCGAACTCGCGGACAGCGAAGGCTTGGCAGCACTGTCGATGCGGCGGCTGGCAGAACAGCTCGGAGTCCCGACAATGGCCCCATACCGCTATATCTCGGGCAAAGACGACCTGTTCGAGCTGATGATCGATATGGCGCACGCCGATTTCGCTCTGCCGCCACCACCGAGCGCATGGGACCAGGTGCTGCGCGCTTACGCCGAGCAGGTCCGCGACATCACCCTGCGCCATCCGTGGCTGGTTCAGATCTACGCCCGGCTACCAGGAGTCCTGACTCCGCGAATGGCCGATATCGCCGAGCAGGCGCTCGCGGCGATGAAAACCCTGAACGTCGACGTCGATACGAAAATGGCAATCCTGGCGACGGTCAGGGCCTTCACTCATGGCGCGGCCGCGGCCGAGGTGGCGCAGCGGCAGCTGATGGAACGGCGCGGCTGGGACTCCGACGACGATGTCCGCAGCGCATACCACCCGTATATGGCCGAGCTCACCAGCTCCGGCCGCTATCCCGCACTGTCGGACTATCTGGTCAACGGGTCCAACGACGACAGCGCCTCGTGGCAGTTCGAGTTCGGTCTCACCTGCGTACTCGAAGGGATCGTGTCCAGCCTGTCATGACAACGACATCAACTCGCCAAACGGCGGGAATCATCGCCGACGGCTGCGTCAAAGTGCTCCTCGCCGTCGTCTACACCGCCGGCTCCGCACCACTCGGCCATCGGCTCGGCGTCGCCCCCTGGCTGCTGGTTGCCTGCGCCGCCGCCCTGCTGATCGGCGGCGGGATCGAGATCGGGTTCGTGCGCAGCCGTCCGCTGCGGACCTATCTACGCTGCATGATTGCCTACGACACCGGCTGGGTGCTGGCGACAATCGCCGGCCTGCTTCTTGCGTGGCAAGGCAGCAGCGCAGCCGGTGAGATCTGGATCGGATACCAGGCGGCAGGCTCCCTTGCGCTCGCCACACTGCTGGTGGTCGCGGCCCCTCCGATGACCGGTTCGGGTACTCCCGCCGACACTCGGCGCGATAACACGGGGTCCGAGGACGACCCATAGGCCGCCCGTCACGGCCGCCGGATTCCCCCTTCGCCCGCGGGCGAACCGGCCCGGATCAGCTCTTCACCGAGTTCTGCCACTGCGGGATTGCCACCCCACCTGACGGACATCTGCCGATGTAGGTCGCCGAGGAAACGCGGCAGCCGGGAGCCCGGGGTGTCGACCGCGACTCGAAGAGCTTGCGACGCCTGGCGACATGCCGCCTCCGGTTCCCCCGCGCCGGCCAGTGCGCACGCGAACTCCGCGACATACCAGGTAGCCCACTCGGAGGTGAGCAGTTCGGAGTCGAAGCCGGTCAAACCCCGGTCCAGCCACACGACCGCCTTGTCCCATCGGCGGGCCAAGCGGTAAGCCATCCCTCGCTGTATGTCGATCAGCGCGTCGGAATAGAAGTACTGCGCATCGGGACGATCGGCACCGGCTCCCGCCAGGAGTTCGGCAGCAGTGTCGAGCCTTTCCTCCATCGCGTCCAGATCGCCCTCGAGGGCCAGCCCTCGGCCCTCTTGCTGGACGGCCATCGCGAGCACCGTCGGGCTCAGCGCGGCGCTGTTACGTTGCGCCGCACGCGATAAACCGATCATCGGGCCGACCTCGCCCGCCATCCAGGCGACATGGCCCCGCATGGACAACGCGGTCGCGATCATGTTCACGTCACCGCTTTCGGTCGCCAGCTCGAGCGCCGCCCGGTAATGCCGGACAGCAGCCGCGTGCAGGCCGAGACTCGCATGCAGCCACCCGGCGAATTGCTGCCAGCCGGCCGCGACATCGACGATCGGTGCCCGCGAAACCGACCTGGCCTCGAGTGCCAGCGCGGAGGCGATGCGTGCTTGCCGGACCGTCAGCGGCAGAACGAGTTCCGACCCGATCCGGTCTTCGAGCCGACGGGTCTCGGCCAGCAATTCCGCCGTTTCGCCCGCCAGGGCACTGTCGATATAGCGACGTTCGTTCAGGGCGACCGACTCCCGCAGCTGCAACCGCGTTCCCCGGTTCGACTCCGGTTCAGTAGCGGCGAGGTTCTCGTACAGCGCTGTAAGAGATCCGCCGGAGCAAAGTATCCGGTCGAGTGCACCGACGATCTCGAACGGCGGTTTGCGGCGGCCGTTCTCGAACCGCGACAGCGCACCCGGGTCGTAGTGCAGTTCTCGTGCGAGGCCCCGCACCGAGAGCCCCGCCCGCAACCGCATCCGCCGCAACTCGGCGCCGAACTCCCGCCACCCGTCCATAGCCCCTCCGAACCACTACCCAACCTGCGTTGCAGCGCCGCCGGGCATCCCGGCAACACCGTGGCCACACCGCAACACTACCGCGAGTTGCCTGGTCAGAGCAGCCTTCTCGACAGCACCCGGTATCGGGGTGAGGGCATTGCCCCTCGATACCGGGTGTATCCACATCCAGTCAGGAGGGGCTCCCAGGATGAACCGGAAGCGACCGGCACGAGCTGTTGTTCTACTGCACACCGACCACGATCCAGCGGTGCTCGACGCGCTGCTGGACGAACACCACGCAACCACCGTCTATACGGTCCACACGGACGCACCCGCCGTACTTTCGGCGATGATCGCCGTCCAGCATGCGCTCGAACACCTCGCCGATGCCGTGGTGATACCTCATCTCCGCATGCTCGAGCCGGGCACGCCCTGGTGGGTCGTCACCCAGGCCGCCGACCTCATCACGAGTACGCACCGCTATCCCTTCGGAACGACCCCCGACCGGGCGGCCCGGTGATCTGGAGTCCGGCGCTGGTTGTTCTCGCGGTTCTCGGGGTCACCGTGTTCCTGCTGGCTCTTGTGCTGCCGGATCGGCGAGACTGACCGCCGGCACCGACTGTGCGCCCGCAGTGGACTGCCATACCGCCTGCACCGGAGCGGTCAGTCCACGGCACCGGAGAGTTCGGCAACCGCGGCCTCGTAGCCGCGCAACGTATCGATGACCAGTCGCCGCTGGGCCGGGGTCAGCGGTTGCAGCGCCTGCCGCCAAGCGTGGGCACCCGGTGAGAGCCACTGCGAAACAGCGGTTCTGCTCTTCTCGCTGATATCGATGATCCGGCGCCGGCGGTCGGCTTCGTCTTCCCGCCGCTCGAGGACACCTTTGCGGCTCAACTCGCTCACGATCAGGCTGGCGGTGGTGGGCGCGACGCTCAGCCGGTCCGCCAGCTGCGAAACGGTTTGCGGCCCGTCCAACAGCAGCAACGAGAGCAAGGACAGATGCCGCGGGGCCAGGTCCAGCGAGCGGAGTTGCTCGGGTGGGCGCATCCGTTTGGCCCGGCCCACCAGTCGTGGCATCAGGAGCAGCAGCTCCCGGACCGCGTCATCGGTGGACTCGGATGTTGACACGGATATCGCGGCCCGGCTCGTCACCGACGCGATCGCGTCGGTCTTCGGTGAACAGATCCGGCCCGGGGTCACGGTCGAACTCGTCGCCGTGCCGGCCGAGCGCTCCGGTATCGGCGGCGTGATGGCCGGCGACCCGCCTGCGCAATAACACCGAACACGAGCCGTGGCATTTCCGTGAACCGGCCGCTGACCGTTCCGGCGGGTTCAGTAACCCCGCGTGGTATCGATCACCGCGAGCAATGGCTGTCCGGCAGCGAATCGTTCGATATTGGCCCCGACATGATCCGCCAACGCCCGGGTGAGACCCGTTGCCGGGTTGGCTAGATGCGGGGTGACGATCGCGTTGGGCAACGTCCACAGCGGATGGCCGTCCGGAAGGGGTTCCGGATCCGTCACATCGAGTGCGGCGCCGCCGACCGTATTCACGCGCAGCGCATTCACCAACGCCTCGGTATCGATCAGTGCGCCCCGCGCCACGTTCACGATCCAGGTGGTCGGCTTCATCAGGGCCAGGGTGTCCGCGTTCACGAGGTGCGCGGTCTCCGCGGTAGCGGGCGCCGCGATGACGAAATGGTCAGCTCGCGACCATATTTCCGGCGTCCTGCTCGCCGGTACGGTTTCGATCGCACCGGGCACCGGGGTGCCCGACCGGGTCACCGCGAGCACATCGGCACCGAAGGCGGTGAGCAGCGGAATCATCGCGCGGCCGATACCGCCACACCCGACGATCGCCACCGTCGCGCCGCGCAGTGTCCCGACCCGGGGATCGAATTCGGTCTTACGCCACGACACCGCCCGCGACTGCTCGGCGAGCCCGCGCACCCCGGCCAGCAGCAACATCATTGCGTGCTCGGCGACATTCCCGGCATACGCGCCGGCGGCCGAGGTCCAGGTGCGCCGATCGTCGACCAGCCCGGCCGCCAGCCACGGTTCCACACCGGCGGACGGCAGCTGCACCCAGCGCACGGAATCCGGCAGCCGTCCGGGGAAGGTGCCCGGACCCTGCGCCCACACCACCGCTTCGGCGTCGGCGAGCGGAACGAGGACGCCACCGGCGCGTTCGATACCGGCCGCGAGGGCGACCTCATGGTCGGGGCCGAGATGGATTCGGGGAGCTCTGTGCGGCACAATACGCTTTCTGGGTCGGAACGAGTACGGCAAACCGGCTGTCACACCGACGCAGGCGCAGCCGTCGAACCGACCGTCGCCCCCGCCTCGGCGAACGGGTGGGCCATCATGCCGACGATATCGAACCGGCGCGTGCACTCATGGGGACGGCTTCCGGTATGCGTCGGAGGACTCGGCCGCGGCCCGCGCGAGCTGTTCGGGCGGTGAGCCGATATCCAGCACGATGCCCGGTTCATCGGGTTCGAGCGGTTCCAGCAGGGCCAGTTGCGAATCGAGCATCCCGGGCAGCATGAAATGCCCGCTACGCTGCGCCATCCGGGCCCGGATCACCTCCGGCGATCCGTGCAGATGCGCGAACACCACCGGCTCACCCCCGGCTCGCAGCAACTCGCGATGCCGTCGCCGCAACGCGGAACAGGCCACCACGTAGCGAGTGTCCCGCGCGGCCAGCCGCTCCGCGACAGCGGCCAGCCACGGTTCCCGATCCGCCTCGGTCAGCGGAGTACCGGCGGCCATTTTCTCGATATTCGCCCGGGAATGCAGATCGTCGGCGTCCAGGAACTCCGCCCCGAGCAACTCGGCCACCCGGCGGCCGATGGTGGTCTTCCCACAGCCCGCCACACCCATCACCACGATGTGGGGTCGCCGCTCGCCGTCCATGCTCTCCTACCCGCCGATGTCGAGAATCTCGCATCGAGCCTGCCCGAACCACCGCGCCGGGGCAACGACCGGGTGACTACGGATTCTCGTCGAACTGTTGCTCGATCCGCTCGAAGAGCGGATCACCTGCGGGCACCTGAACGATGCGATCACCCAGGTGGAGTTCCACGCAGGACGCACAGTGCCTGATGGCGACAGGTGTCTCGAGATCGGAGGTGCCGGGCGACCCACCTTTTTCCTCGTCCGACGCGTAGGGCACCGCCGGGCCGGCAAAGAGCATCCGTTCCAGGAGCCGGTTGCCGATGCCGATATCCGATCTGATGTGCGCCGCGAAAGATTCCAGTCCGGTGCACGCGGTTTCGAGCACCGCCTTCGCGGCCATCTCGCCGGCGACCACCTCGCGCCGCGTACCCGCGACCGAGCCGCTGTCACCCACCAGGATCCGCAGCAGCTCGAAGACGTGCCAGGCGTTGAAAGAGAGGGTCAAATGTGTGCTCCCCAGCGGTCCGGCGATCCCCGAGTGGATCCAGCCGGCCGGGATCCACAGCGCAGCACCGGGTTCCAGCGTGAATTCGACAGCCTCGGAATCGTACTGTCCCACGTCGTCCGGGACGCGGGGATAGAACGAACGCACCTTCGGCCATGAATGGCCCACGCCGGGTTCGGCCACCGGGCCCGGCTTCACCGACCACAGCTTGCTCCCGTCGATCTGCAGGAGCAACGAGTGGAACTCATCGTAATGCGGTGGATAGCCATGCGAGTCCGGTGACGAGTAGAACAGGCTTGCACCGACCCGGGCACCGGAGGCGGCGGCCGCTCTGGCACATATCGCCGCGACACTCGGATCCATCTCCTGAACACCGAAGATCGACATGCACGCACCGGCTGCCAATAGGCTTCGCAGCCGAAGGGGGTCGATGCGGGCCGCGCCGAACGAAGCTACACGCTCGGACCGGTCGAACTCGGATCTGTCGAGCGGTTCGCCGTCACGCATGACCCGCACTCTGCCGACTTCGAGGGCACCGCCGACAGCAGCGGCGTACGCGCTGCCGGCCACCCGGCCGAGCTCCTTCAGGTTCGAGAACACACCGGGTACCGGTTCGATGGGCCACTCCGAACGCACGTCGGGAGCACCGAGACTGTGCAAGGTTTGCTGCGCCGCTCGCTGATCGAGCATCCAATTTCCCGAGCACCGTTGAGCCGGCTCTCCCCGCAGCGGACCGTCGGCCGTATCCCAGCGAATCAATCCGCCCGCCGGGAACTCGGCATCGAGCAGGACAGTGCGATACCGCGATTCGATGCTCATCCGGGTTGGCCTTCGCCATACCCACTGGCCAGGATTTCACGCGCCTCGGCACGTGTACCGGCGTCGCGGGACCACTGCATCGTCAACCGCAGAGCTTGGTGAGCTTCGGGCAGCGCCAGCCGCCCCATGCGGATTGATTCTCTTTCGCGCCACTCTTCCCAGCGACGATCGTATGGCACAACCTCCGGCCTGCGCCCCTCCCAGTAGTAGCCGAGAGTCGACCAGTCTCTGTATATCTCATCCCATCCGAAACTGTAACCAGGCAATTCGAACGCAGATTCAGATATCTGATCACCCAGGGGCTGGAAACGACATTCAATGCTCATACGCAGGTTTCCGGATGTGTTGACGCTACCGCCATGTGGTGTAAAGGTATTGAACACGATGGCATCCCCCGCCCTCATCGAGGCCAGGTACGCCCGCGGCAGCAACTCCTCCGAGATTGCCCAACCCGACGGATTTTCGGCCAATGTCAACGGCAACACACCCTGTCGATGCATACCCGGGTAAACCGGCAGCACTCCAGTCGTCCCGTCTACGTCGTGCAATGGAAACCACACGGTTATCTGCCGCTCGCTCCCTTGCAACTCCGGAAAGTCCTGGTGGATCCCCGCGGGACGCAGCCAAGGACAATCGCCGGGTGGCAGGATACGGGGAACTTTCTGCGGATGGACGAAAACTTCGTCACCGATGAGGTTCCGGATCAGCCGGTTGACGACCGGACCGTGAAGAACGCGCTCGAATTCTTCATCGGCCATTCCGGCCGACACGATGCGCTCGATACTGCGAGCCAAGTCGAAATAGTTATCCGGACCAACCGAGACGAGCCCGCCGGGAAGGATATCGCCATCCCATCCCGCGTACGCGCGAAGTGCATCGATCATTCTGCTCTGCACTCGCTGCACCAGCGCCGGCGAAACCAGATCCTTTACGATGACACAGCCCATCTCCCGGTATATTCGTGCCGCTTCCACGAAGTCTCCGGCGGCAATGCTGTAGTCGATTCCGTTCATTTCGCTACACTCTCATCAGGTATCTCGGTATCCGATGAATCGATCCGCCACAGCCGCTTCCAGTTCACAATTCCACCGAGCAACGTGACGGCACCCAGACCGAGCAAGCCGGCCACATAATGTTGACCATCGGCGACGAGTCCGCCGATAACCGGTCCGGCAAGGGCGAATATCGACGCCACCACCTGCGAAACAGCCGTCGTTCGCCCGCGCATACTGCCTTTCACCGAAAAGTTTACGTAGTTTCCGAAGGCGAACTGTGCGCTGGGCACCGGTATCCACACGAACAGGAGAACGAAGAGACCCGCGATTACACCGAAGTAGTGCATGAGGACGGCCCCGAGCAGCAGGGTCGATGCCCATACGAAGTTCTGGAGAATCAGCAACTTGAATCCGCCGAGAATTCCGAACAGCCGCATAATCAGCAACGAACCGATCAATCCGCCCAGCGCCTGCATACTCAGCAACAAGCCCGGCAGCACAGGATCGCCGCCGGCCGCCTTCGCCAGCAGCAAGAAGACGACTGCGGACAACACCAGGCTCTGAAGCGCGTTCAGAGCGACGGCCGGAGAAAGTACCCTGTGCGTCACAACGAATCGCGCCCCATCTTTGGCCAAGGCGAGGATCGAACCTTCCGACGGCGCCCTTTCCACAGCCCGAGTCTTGGCGGTGTCGATGCGCAGGATCAATACCATCGAAATAAGATAGCTCGCTGCATCGAGCACGAACGGTAGCCAATTATTCACCGCGAACAGGGCCGCACCCACCACCGGGCCGATCATCGCTATCGAGTAATCGCGAACGTCCGACTGCGAAACCGCCCTAGAATAATCTTCTTTTCTCACGATTGCCGCGAAGAACGGCATGGAGGAGCTGCTGAACAGCGAAGCGAATGCCGAGTTGGCCATAATAATGAGACAGAAGACGACAACCGGAACATGATTCGTCAGGCCGATGAGCGCGGCAAGTACCGCGAACAGCACCAAACGGACGGCATCCGCTACGATCAGATTCCGGCGCTGATCGTGCCGGTCCGACAAGGCTCCCGCCAGCGGACCGAGCAGCAATGTCGCAACGTATTGGCTGGACGTGACGAACGCCGCGGTAACCGCACTTTCGTACATACGCAGCGCCAACACCGGCACAGCGACGTAGGTGATCTGGGACCCCGCTATCGACGAAAGCCTTGCGAGATAAAAGAGCCGAAAGTTATTGTTCTCCGCCAGCAGGCCGGCCATCCGATCACCCCTCCGAATTATGCGCCCGCGACGACGCCCATGCGGATCATATAGAGGATGTCGCGGTCGGGCCCGAACTCGAGCATCCCGTTCGCCTCGGATTCGAGGACCGCAGGTGTCATCCTTGCCGACAGTCCGTGCCGATGACCTTCCAGCAACAGCATGTGCCCCAGCCGCCCGACCGCCCGCAACGCATGCGCATATGCGAGATCGGGGTCCACGCCGGACTCCGCGGCGAATTCCCAGTCGATTCCCAGTAGAAAGGTCAAGCCGTCGCCAGGAATCCAGCTCTGTCCCTGCGACGTACGGAACAGCATGGTCGCGGGATCGGCACCGTTGGTACGCGGGTCCAGTCGTCGGGGATGGTCGGCAAACGCGTACGGGCCGTCGTCGTACCCGTCGACGGATTGCAGATGAACTCCCGCAGCGAGCCATCGTTCCTGCCCCATGGCAGCCCAGACGATCCTGTTCAACGCATCGAGTACAGGGGCGGGCGTCGTTCCGGTCGCCCATGCGTAGCCGCTTCGGCGCTCCATCGCGGATTTCACGTTCTTCCACGTAAGGATCTGATCTGCCGCCGAATTCACCTGCCGCGTCAACTGCTGCTGGATCGTCGCGGGGTCCAGGCCGGCGGCACGACGACGAAGGGTGTCGACGAAGTGGTACGGCTGCGCCCATCCGTGCGCGGACCAGATGTCCGGAACCGGCAGCCGGTCGGCATCGAATTCGTTGATCTGAGCTACTTTACGCACAACTCATCTCCTGAGAGTACCGACCGCAAGTGCCGGGTATCGGTCCCGAGGCAGGCCGATGAGCTCGGCGAATTCCCCGGTGTCGTAATAGGTATGGGCGCCGTAGGCCCAGCCACAATAGGTAGCCAAGGCTGCGAGCTGGCCCTCGAGGTGGCCGATATCGACCAGGAGCGCCCGGAAGCTCCGTGGGTCGCGATAGCGCCACATGGCCCGGTGCACCGCTGAAACGAAGATGACGACATGGTCCTCGGAGTGCGCGGGATCGGCTTCCGGAAGCTCGAGCCCGATTTTCGTGAGGATGCTTTCGTCGAGGCCGTTCAGGAGGCGTAGCCCGTTGGTGCGTACCGAGAAGTGGTACACCCCGGTGCCGATCATCGCCGAACGGCGAACGACGACGAATGCCTCGGTTGGATGGCGGCTACCGCCGGACGGAACGTGTTTGAAGATCAGTTCCATCTGCGTGTAGTCGTACTCCGGGTCGTGATACGCCGCCAAGTGCCGGCGCAGCCCGAACGTACCGCCGTATATCAGCGAAATCTGCTGATTCGGGTCCGACCGTATCTGCGGATATTCGAGATCCTCCACCCTTTCGAGTGGGAACGAAACCTCGGATTCCATGTCCAGGAAGACAGCAGGATAGTCACCGTCCGCCAGATATCTGTCCATGATCCTGGTATCGACCGACCGAGCATCCGATTGTGCCATGTCCAAGAACGGATGGTCCGCACTGAAACGGTGATAGGGCGATTTCTCGTGCCAAATCTCTGGACGCTCGATTATGATCGAGTTCTCACGGAGGTAGCCCCAGAGTTCATCGATGATGTCGTCGAACCCCGCACTTCGCCATGCGTCTCGCGCGCCGGCCTCCGTCAGAACACCCGCCGGTAGCGCCGCAAGGGCGGCAATCAGCCGACCGTCGCGCAGCTCGATCCCGGGGCTACCACTCGTAACATACAAGATGGTTCCCGGTTGGTCGGAATTTTCGGCCTCGTCCACAATCAGATGAACACTCGGCTCGAGAATATAACTTTCAGCCACTCTGCCCCCACCGTAATAGTTCGTCCGCAATTCTCCGCAAACACTTCAATTCTTCGGCGCCCGATCGCTGGGCAGGGAATACTTCCCTGCCCAGCGAGATCAGGCTACTTGCCCGACTTCAGCATCGGCCGCTTCGAGGCCGGCGCCTTCGCGGCGCCCGGAAGGGGCGAGGTGAGGTTGCAGGTCTTCTCCTGCAGCAGCGCGACCTTGACAGTGGACTGAACCGGTGTTCCGAACATGATTCTTCCTCTCTTCGATTTCTTGCTACCCCGGACATCCGGGGCCCCCAATGGATGGAGCTTATTCATCGACGGATGCAGATCCTGACGCACAAATTTCGGCGAGGTTGTTTCACACCCGTCGGACGACGGTTCTAAGGAGCGGGAACCGGCGGCTGCGGGCAATCCGTTCTGGTGTCGGAATCGTTTTCCGTGCCGACGTCGGTTCGACCGTCTATCTGCCCGGTCTCTCCCGGCTCGGGTTGCATCGGATCGGCCTCCCAGAGTTGACGCATTCTTCTGCACAGAAATGTGCCGGAATGACAATGTGGCATGCAAAACCATGCACAGCAATTAAATTGACGGTCCGATTACCAGCGTCTTGCGTTTCCGATTCGATCCCCGGCACCGGGACGGTGGAGATTTATTATCACCGGCCTGTTCCCGGCGCGCCACCCTCCACCGCTCGGCCATCGGATACGGCACAACTCACATTCAGCGAAAACCCCGATCCCCCCAACATCCACCGTGCCATTCAGATAATTCAAGCTAACACGAATTCATCGACGGTCAACGTCGATAACTCGCCCGCCCCTACTAAGGGCAGCTCAGTGGGGCAAATTCGGTGTCCGGTCCGGACACGAGCCGTGCGGGCCGCATCAGCCTGCCCGACTACATTTGTCAGCCACATGCCGCGACACAGCAGGCATGCCCCGACGCGATGCCGACAGGGCAGCGTGTTGCGATGGGCCCACCACCGGAGCCGCAACAAGGAGGCAACCGCCGCCGGCCACCCCGCCATCGCGGGAAGGCCATCGGGCGCCGCGTGGCCCCCTGCCGCGCCCGGCGGAAGCACGGTGGGTAGAAAGCGGGCCCGCAGCACCGCCGCCAGTCGATCAGTACTGGCGTCTTCGCGTCGACGAGCCCTGCTGGACGAATCGTCCTGCGCCAACCACCGCGAACTCGTTGGATCGGGCATCCGGCCGGGAGCCCATCGATGTCGGACATAGCGTCTCACCTGCGGCGTAGCAGTGCCCCCAGTCGGACTCGAACCGACACTTGGCGGATTTTAAGTCCGCTGCCTCTGCCAATTGGGCTATGGGGGCGTGCGGACCTACCCTACCGACTCGTACACCCGTACCGGAATACCCAGCAATTGGGAGTCACATCGTGGTGTCTGTCTGAATCGCTTGGCAGGCCTCCACCAGAACGTCCGCGGCCAGCAGGCCCGATTCTTCCGCCGCCTCGCGGACCTCGTCGGGCAGGTCGTAGTCCGTGGTCACCGCCAGCAACGCCAGTTGCAATGCCTCGCCCAGCTGGCCGAGGCGGCGGGCGATCAGGGCTTCGTCCATTTCCGGGCCCAGGTTCTCCCAGCCGACGGGCTGCACGCCGTCGATACGGTAGCGGCGCAGCGTGTCCTCGCCGAGGACCTTCATGAAGTCCACCGCCGAGGCCATGCAGCGGTTGTTCGCGACCCGGTACTCGGTGCGATCGGCGATCTTGTCGATGAGCACCGCGACGATCGTCGCCGCCGTGAACATGCCGTCGCACACCCGGGCCGGGGCGGCTTCGGGCGGGCCGGGCGGGGCCGTGGCCAGCCCGGTGGTGACGGCGTCGATCCACTCCACCACCTGGTCGGTACCCGAGGCATCGGGTCGTTGTGGCGCACGGGCCAACGGTTCTTCCCGGCGCCGGAACCACCGCCACGGTAGACGCATCGCCATCACCCCTGTTCGGAAGCGGACCTGCCGAGCAGCGAATGCCGCCGGCCGTATGCGAAGTACATCACCAAACCGAGCGCCATCCAGACTACGAAACGCAGCCAGGTTTCGACGGAAAGATTCACCATCAGCCACAGGCAGGCCAGCACCGCCAGCATCGGCACCCACGGCACCAGCGGGACGCGGAATCCGCGCGGCAGGTCGGGGCGGGTGCGGCGCAGGACGACCACGCCGATGGAGACCAGCAGGAACGCGAACAGGGTGCCGATGTTCACCATTTCCTCGAGCGTCCCGAATTCCACGAACCCGGCCAGCAGCGCGCACACCACGCCGACGATCACGGTGATCCGCACCGGAGTGCCGCGCTCGCCGGTTTTGGCGAGCCAGCGCGGGGTCAGGCCGTCGCGGGACATGGCGAACAGCACGCGGGTCTGGCCGAGCAGCATCACCATGACGACGGTGGTCAGGCCGGCCAGCGCGCCGATGGAGATGATGTTCTTCGCCCAGTCGGCGCCGTTGAGGGCGAACGCGGTGGCGAGGGTGGCGTCGTCGCCGGCGAGCTCGGTGTAGGGCACCATGCCGGTGAGCACGATGGAGACCGCCACGTACAGGATGGTCACCACGATCAGCGAGCCGAGGATACCGCGCGGCAGATTGCGCTGCGGGTTCTTGGTTTCCTCGGCCGCGGTCGCCACCACGTCGAACCCGATGAACGCGAAGAAGACCAGGCTGGCCGCGGCGAGCAGGCCGTACAAGCCGAAGCTGGTGTTCCCGCCGCCGGTCACCCAGGAGAACAGCGACTGTGTCAGCCCCTGCCCTTGCTCGTGGGGCACGGATTCCGGGATGAAGGGAGTGAGGTTGTCGGAGTCGAAGAAGGTGAGCCCGACGATGATCACCAGCAGGATCACGCCGACCTTGATCGCGACCGCCACCGCCGACACCCGCGAGGACAGTTTCGTCCCGAGCGCCAGCAGTGTGGTGAGCACCGCGATCAGCAGCACCGCGCCCCAGTCGAAGGTGACACCGCCGATCTCGATCACCGCGGCGCCCCGGTCGAACACCTGCCCGAGGTACTGCGACCACCCCTTGGAAACCACCGCGGCCGCGAGCGCGAACTCCAGCAGCAGGTCCCAGCCGATGATCCAGGCCGCGAGCTCGCCGAAGGTCGCGTAGGAGAAGGTGTACGCGCTGCCGGCCACCGGCACGGTGGAGGCGAATTCCGCGTAACACAGTGCGGTGAGCCCGCAGGCGATCGCGGCGAAGACGAAGGCCAGCGATACCGAGGGCCCGGCGACATTACCCGCCGTGCGAGCGGTGAGGGTGAAGATACCGGCGCCGATGACGACGGCGACGCCGAAGATCGCCAGGTCCCACGCGGTGAGGTCCTTGCGGAGACGCGCGCCGGGTTCGTCGGTGTCGCGGATCGACTGCTCCACCGATTTGGTGCGGAACAGCGAACTGCGGCTGGTCGGGGTCGTCACAGCGGCCTCCTCGTCTTTCTGGCGCGAGTACCGGGAACGCTAGTGCACTCCCGACATATATCTGGTTATCCACGACGACAGCGCCGCAATCACCGCGCCGGCCGCGATCGCCACGAGCCCGGTGATCCCGAAATAAGCGAATTCGGCGTCTTCCGAGTAGAAGCGCGCCAGCACCCCGGACAGCGTGGTGCCCAGGGCGACCGACAGGAAGTACAGCGCCATCATCTGCGCGCGGAAATGTTCGGGCGCCAGCTGAGTGGTGACGGCCAGCCCGATCGGCGAGATCAGCAGTTCCGACACCGCGAACACCGCCATGATGAACAGCACCGCCAGCGCCGGCACCGCCTTGCCGGTGCTGCCCGCCATCGGTACGAACAGCAGGAACGCCGCCCCCATCCCCATCACGCCGAGCGCGAATTTGCGGGGCGTGCTCGGCGCCCGGTCGCCCAGGCGCGTCCACAGCAGCGCGAACAGCGGCGACAGCGCGATGATCCAGACCGGTTCCACCGACCCGATCCAGTTCGAGGGAGCCGTCCAGCCGAAGATATTCCAATCCATCCGCTCGTCGGAGTACACGGCGAGCACCGTGAAGATCTGCTGGAACAGCGCCCAGAACACCACATTCGCGACGAACAGCGGAAGGAACGCCCACACCCGGCTCCGTTCGACACGGGTGACCCGGCGGCTGGTGAGCAGTACCGCGAAATACACCAGCGCCGCGACGACGATCAGCGCGGTGGTGACATCGGGCAGATTGTCGATGGTGACCAACCCGGTCACCAGCACACCCACTATCACCAGGATCGCGGCGAGGAGCACCCCCGCCAGCGGGCCCAGCGCCTTACGCGGTAGCGGATCGGGCACCTCGCGGCCGGCCGTGCCGAGGTTGCGCCGGAACACCACGTACTGGATCAGTCCGAGCGCCATCCCGACCGCGGCGGCCCCGAAGCCCGCGTGGAAACCCCACTCGCGCTGCAGCAGCCCGGTGAGCAGCGGCCCGGTGAACGCACCCAGGTTGATCCCCAGATAGAACAGCGTGAAACCGCCGTCCACCCGGGCGTCGCCCTTGGGGTAGAGGGTGCCCAGCAGCGCGGACGCGTTCGATTTCAGGGCACCGCTACCCAGCGCGACCAGTACCAGCCCGACCCCCACCCCGGCCAGGCCGGGGAGCAGCGCCAGCGCGATATGTCCGGCCATCACCACGACCCCGCCGTAGAAGACGGTCCGCTCCATCCCGATCAGCCGGTCCGACACCCATCCGCCGAGCACCGTGCACAGATAGACGAGCCCGCCGTAGGCGCCCACCAGCCCGACCGCGGCGTCCTGATCGAGCCCGAGCCCGCCCTCGGTGGTCTCGTAGTACAGGTAGTACCCGAGGATCGTGAGCATCCCGTAGAACGAGAACCGCTCCCACAGTTCGACGCCGAACAGGTTGACCAGCCCGATCGGGTGACCGAAGAACGTCCGGCCGGTGACCGCCGCCGAGGGTGCTTCCGACATTCTCCGACTGTGCCACGAACCCCACCGCGCGCGTGGCAACCCGCACCGAATCGATACCGCCCGGCGACGCGCGCCGGGGTCAGGCGATGGACTGGGCGATCCCGTCCAGGATGTCGTGTTCGCTGACGACCAGCGCGTCGATACCGGCCCGTTCGGCCAGTTCGGCGGCCAGCACCTCGGTGATCACCGCACCGCCGCCGATCACATCGACCCGCCCGGGATGCATGGGTCCCAGCGCGGCGCGCTCGTCGTGGTTCATCGCGATCAGCCGATCGCACACCGCGTTCAGCTCCGGGAAGGTGATCCGAGCCAGATGGGTTTTCGCCGAATCGTATTCGGGGAGGTCCAGCGCGACCGCGGCGAGCGTGGTCATGGTCCCCGCCACCCCGACCCAGGTGTGCGCGCCGTCCACCGGCACCTGGGTGAACGCCTCGGTGAGCCGTTCGGTCGCGAATTCCCGCGCCGCCGCCACCTGCGCCGGTTCGGGCGGATTCCCGTGCAGGCACCGTTCGGTGACCCGGACGCACCCGATATCGGCCGAGAACGCCGCCCGCACCCCGTCGGCGTCGCCGACCACGAGTTCGGTGGAACCGCCGCCCAGATCGACCACCACGAACGGCCCGTCCTCGGGGCGCAGTTCCCCCACCGCGCCGGCGAACGACAGCCGGGCCTCTTCGTCACCGGTGATCACTTCGGCTTCGGCGCCCGGCACCGCCAGGCCCAGTTCGGCGCGGGTCATCGCGAAGAAGTCTTCCCGGTTCGACGCGTCGCGGGTCGCCGAGGTCGCGACCATCCGCACCCGCCGGACCTCGTGCTCCACCATCAGCGATACATAGTCGGCCAGCGCGACGCGGGTGCGTTCGATCGCGTCCGGATCGAGCCGCCCGGTCGCGTCCACCCCCTTACCGAGGCGCACGATCCGCATCTCCCGATGCACATCGGTGAGCGTGCCGTCGGCGCCGATATCGGCGATCAGCAGACGGATCGAATTGGTGCCGCAATCGACAGCGGCAACTCGGTCGTTCATCGTGCCTCCTCCTCCGCCGGCGCGTAGCGCGGCCAATCCTGCGGAATCGCGCTCCCGCGCAACCCGTTGTCGGCGGCGAGCGCGACCGCTTCGTCGCCCAGCGGATTCACCCCGGGACCCTTGGCCAGGGCGTGCGCGATCAGCACATGCAGGCATTTCACCCGGTCCGGCATACCACCGCCGGTGAAATCGGTACCCAGGGATTCGATCTCGTCCCGCTCGGCCAGATAGCTGTCGTGCGCGGCCCGGTAGGCGGCGGCCAGCTCGGGGTCGCGGTGCAGGCGTTCGGTCATCTCCTTCATCACCCCCGCCGACTCCAACCGGCTGGCCTCGGCGGTGAGCCGCGGATCGGTCAGGTAGTACAGCGTCGGGAAGGGAGTGCCGTCGGGGAGTTTCGGCGCGGTTTTCACCACCGCCGGCACCCCGTCCGGTGTGCGGTAGGCGATGGCGAGCACCCCGCGCGGGGCGCGGCCCAATTGTTCGGCGACGATCTGCAGATCTCGGTCGTCGGGTGTGCTCACCTGGGTCCTTCCGGCTGCGGCGCGGGTACTTCGGGTTCGGCGGGTGGGGGTTCGGAAATACTGCGCCACAGGTCGGTGTACCACGGGTCGGGTTCGGCCTGCGGCGCCTGCGGGTCGGGTATGGCGGGCACCTCGATGCCCGGGACCTGCACGATATAGGGCGTCTCCCCCGGCATCACCAGCCGCAACCGGTCCCGCGCCTCGGACCGGATATAGGCCGGATCCTCCTGCTGCGCACGGCGGTCCTTCAGCAGGGCGATATCCGCCTCGAGCGTTTTGCGTTCCGCCGCCAGTTGAGCGGCTTCGGCGCGCTGGGTGAAGAAGGTGCGCATCGGCACCGCCAGGGTCATCGCCAGCGCACACACCACCATCGCCAAGATGATCGCCTTACCGGCGGACAGTCCGAGAAACGTCCGTTCCGACCAGTCCCGGCCGCCGGATTCGCGCTTACGGGTGCGGCGCGTACTGCGCCGCACCCGTTCCGCACCGCCGTGTACTTCGGCGGCGGGGCGGCGCAACGACGCGCGCGAGGTCCGGCCCCGGCCGGCCGGGCTGGTTCCGCGCGCACGCCGCTCCGCCATCGCCTTGCTCAGTCCTCGAACGTGAACCGCGGGAACGCCACATCACCGGCGTAGCGGGCCGAATCACCGAGCGCGTCCTCGATCCGCAGCAGCTGGTTGTACTTCGCCACCCGCTCGCTGCGCGCCGGCGCACCGGTCTTGATCTGCCCGCTGCCGACGGCCACCGCGAGATCGGCGATGGTGGTGTCCTCGGTTTCCCCCGACCGGTGCGACATCATCGTCTTGTACCCGTTGCGATGCGCCAGTTCGACGGCGTCCAGGGTCTCGGTGAGCGTGCCGATCTGGTTCACCTTCACCAGCAACGCGTTCGCGGCGCCCTTGGCGATACCGTCCTCGAGGCGTTCCGGGTTGGTGACGAACAGGTCGTCGCCGACGAGCTGCACCTTGTCACCGATCTCGTCGGTGAGCGCCACCCAGCCGTCCCAGTCGTCCTCCGACAGCGGGTCCTCGATCGACACCAGCGGATACGCGGCCCGCAGCTCGGTGTAGAACTTCGCCATCTCGGCAGCGGTCCGCGCGGAGCCCTCGAACTGGTAGGCGCCATTTTTGTAGAACTCGGTCGCGGCGACATCCAGCGCCAACGCGACATCGCGGCCCAGCTTCAGCCCGGTCTTACCGATCGCCACGCTGATCAGGTCCAGCGCCTCCCGGGTACCGGCGACGTCCGGGGCGAACCCGCCCTCGTCGCCCAGGCCGGTGGCCAGCCCCTTCTCCTTCAGCACCGCCTTGAGCGCGTGGTAGACCTCCGCGCCCCAGCGCAGCGATTCCTTGAACGTCGGCGCCCCGATCGGCGCCACCATGAACTCCTGCACATCCACCCCGGTATCGGCGTGCGCGCCACCGTTGAGGATGTTCATCATCGGCACCGGCAGCACATGCGCGTTCGGCCCGCCGAGGTACCGGAAGAGCTCCAGCCCCGACGACTCCGCCGCCGCCCGCGCCACCGCCAGCGACACACCCAGCAGCGCGTTCGCGCCCAGCCGGGACTTGTCCGGGGTGCCGTCCAGATCCAGCAGCGCCTGGTCGACGGTGCGCTGCTCGACAGCGTCCAGCCCGATCACCGCGGGCGCGATCTCGTCGAGCACGCCCTCGACGGCCTTCTGCACCCCCTTACCGAGGTAGCGCTCCCCGCCGTCGCGGAGTTCCACGGCCTCGTGCTCACCGGTGGAGGCACCCGACGGCACCGCGGCCCGGGTCAGCGTGCCGTCGTCGAGGGCGATCTCGACTTCGACGGTGGGGTTACCGCGCGAATCCAGGATCTCGCGAGCTCCGACCTGTTCGATGATTGCCACGAAAACAACACTCCTTCGGCTGTCGGCACGGTGTGATCAGGGAAGAGCCGTGCGGTTGCGAGCCTAGTAGGCCCACTTGTACACAGTCCATCCGCCGCACCTGCCCAGCTCCACGAACACGCGGCCCGGACACTCACGCCCGGCGGCCGACGCTGTAGGCAGCCGCCCGATCGCGCACTTCCTCCATATAACTGGCCGACCGGTTGTAGGTGAACAGCGCCCGGCTCCAGCCCTCCGCACTGAGCAGGTTCCCACCGCTCACGCACAGATACCGGGCAGCGGTCAGCGCCGCGTCATCGATACTGTGCGGATCCGCGACCCCGTCCCCGTTCGCGTCGACCCCCCACTTCCGCCAGGTCTCCGGAATGAACTGCATCGGCCCGACCGCCCGATCGAACACGGCATCCCCGTCGAGCCGCCCGCCATCGGTATCCCGGATCTCGGCCACCCCCGGCGACCCGTCGAGCGCGATCCCGATGATCCCCGGCTCCACCACCCCGTCCGCCCGCACCTCCGATCCCCGATGCCGCCCGTGATCACTCTCCACACTCCCGATCCCCGCCAGCGTCGTCCACGCGATCCCGCATTCGGGCCGCGAGCTCCCCATCACCGCCGCCGCATACCCGTACGCCTCCAACGCCGCCACCGGCATCTCCAAC
Source organism: Nocardia sp. CA-290969 (assembly GCF_050936135.1). NCBI lineage: Bacteria > Bacillati > Actinomycetota > Actinomycetes > Mycobacteriales > Nocardiaceae > Nocardia > Nocardia sp. CA-290969. The sequence goes on from NZ_JBNJNJ010000001.1 coordinate 5,704,951, forward strand.
ACCCCCGCCTGATCCGCCGCCCACCCGTTCAACAACGCCGCGGTGCGCCCCGGCGCATCGAGATCGATCACGGGAACAGGTATCCCCGGCCCGGGCGGAGTCCCCTCGGGAATGGGCACGAGCTCCTCGCCCACCCCGCATCCGGAGAGGACCAACACGACAATCGAAGCGGCGATAACGCCGTACCTGCGGAGACGCACACCATCCATAATCCAGATCCCGCCGCCACAAGCCGTCCACCAGGCAATCTGTGGTGCGCCGCACCCCGGACACGATCCGCTACCACCGGCATTCCCTGCGATCCGGCACTACCACGGGCCCCGCCGCTGGATACCACCGGAAAGCGTTGGCTATCAGCTATCTACATAAATCCTGGTCAACCCTGACCACTCATCACTTACTGCGGTCCCGTTCCAGAACGTGCAGTACGATTCCGCGAGATCGCAATCGTTAGGGGGGGCCGCCGTGCATCGACAACAACTCGCAAGACTGCGCAAAGTCGTCGCCGCGCTGGCAACAGCGACGATGCTGACGGGAGCAGCGAGTTGCGGATCGGTGGTGAGCGGGCAAGCTGTTCGACCGAAGCCGGATGTGTCCGGTCTCGAAGTAGGTAACTATCCGACCGAACCGATCCAGGTCGGAACCGCGAAGGACAAGGAGGCCGCGCGCTACCGCGAGGGAGAGCGGCTGGGTGATTTCGTTGCCTTGCCGTTCGAAGCAGATCCCGCTCTGTCGAGGATGGTGGTGGGAACGGGCGGCCCTGTTGTCCTCAACCGCAAGGATATGCAGGCTCTCGTCATCAACGATACGTTCGACGAGGTGGCCGCAGACTTGACGGCCGGTTGGGTGCATACCTGGGCGACGGATGACGATCCCGCGACCGCTCAGGAGATGAGCATCGCGGTCTTGATGTTCCCCGATGCACCTACCGCCGAACGCGTCGCCGCCGGTCTCGAACACGACGATTTCACCTTCAACACAGACAACCGGCCTGTTCAGCTTCCCAAATACCCTCACGCAAAGGCGCATTGGCGGCCCGGTGTCGCCTCGCTGGGCAGCTGGACGAACAAAGACCGCTACGTGGTCTTCGCCAAATTCGACGACAACTCGAACAGAACCGACCTTCCGGCCATGATCCAACGGACCGAATCCCTGCTCGACATACAGATGCCGTTACTCGACGAGTTCGAGCCCACGCCGGCGGACCAGTTGGAGAACATCGACCTCGACCCGGACCGGATCCTGACCCTGGCGTTGCCGAAAAGCGAGCAGATCGCCGCGGCGGTAGGACCGTCCAGCACTTTCCGCGGGCGAGGTGCCCTGCACTTCCTCGGCTTGTCCAGCTTGGAGTTCCTCGACAAAGGCCAGGTAAGCGCTATAGCCCTCGCGGAGACCGTAGTTATTCGCAGTAAGTCCGGCCAGGGCGCCGATGCGCTGTGGGAACTCCTCCGCCCGGACGACGCATCGGACTCTCAACCGATCGCCGCGCCCACCGGAATAGACGGCAGGGTCGAGTGCTTCCAGAGGAAGGTCGAGCAGTATCAGCGGCCGTCCAGCTTCTGTGTACTCCAGACCGGTAATTACTTTGCCCACGTGGAAGGCGTGCAGATCCAGGATCTGCATCAGAAGACCTCCGCCCAGTACACCTTGCTCGCAAGATAGGGTGCGAATTGAAGACAACAGGCACCGGTAGAAGGCCGAGCCGCAGACCGCGGCCGGTGGTGGCGCTGATCCTGGCGGTCACGGCGGCGGTGACAGCGGCATGCGGCCAGGCGATCGCCGGCCACCCCGGGCCAGGGATGAGTCCGGTCGCCGTGGACAAACTCGACGTCGGGCTCTACCCCACGGAACCTGCCGATTTCGAAATGGACATCACCACCAGCGTGGACGTGTACTCGCTGGAGGCACGCAGGATGCTCGGGTACCTGATCTCACCGTACAGCGTGGATCCCGACCTCCGATATCTCTGGGACACCGTACTTTTGTCGAGTACATCTGCTCCGGGCCCGGGCCAGTTCCCCGCGGACCTCGCACCGATCTCGGAAAAGAACTATCTCATCGCCGGCGCGGCAACTATGCGATCGAACAACAGCCCCAGGAACGAAAAGCGCACTACCATCTCCATTCTGGAATTTCCGAACGCCGACTACGCGCGAATGGCCGCCGCCGACTACAACGCCGCAATCGATCACGCTGTACCGGGACGGCAGAGGATCGATATGCCCGGATACAGCGACGCCCATGGAGCCTTGTCGCCGACCCGCAACGAGGGGCTTTTGTTCGCGGCCCGGGGACCGTTCGTGGTGCACGCCGAGATCTTGACACCACCGGATCAAGCGGAACAGATGGGTAACCGGATGAGGAGCATCCTGGATCACCAGTTCGATGCCCTGAAGGATTTGACACCCACGCCACCGGACGACATGTTGGATCTTCCCATCGATCCCGAAGGAATTCTGCGAATCACCCTGCCGGCCGAGTACGCGGGCAGCGCCGGGTACAACGATATGGCCGGATCATATCCGCCGTCGGCACACCTCCATATGGAAACCGACGCGGGGGCGATTCACGACTACGCCTCATACGGTGTCGACCTCATCGCCCGGAACGAGACCACGGTCTACCGCACCGGCAGTGTGCAACAGGCATTTTCACTGCAAACCGCTCTTACGCGGGCGGAAAAGTACGACAAGGAACTGCCCAATCCGCCGGGCATCGCCGATGCACGCTGCCTCATGCGTGAGTTCTCCGGCATACAGGACAGCTTCTCCTGCGTCATCGTGTACGACCGTTACGTTGCGGTCATCGATGCTTTCGGGGTCGGAAATGCGCCTTCGCCCGAGCTCTATCAAGCCACGGCAGCGCAGTACGCGATGCTGGCCAAGAGCCGGTGAGGCCGGCCCATGGAGAGCGCACGCTCACCGTGCCGGACCGTTCTCGCCGGGCCGGAACCACTCCCACGGCATGCGCCCGGAACACTGCGCCGACGGCGCCGTGACTGTAGGTATAGGAGGAGCGAATGGCATTGCCGCCAGGTGCCGTTATCGGCGGCTACCGGATAGAGCGCGTACTCGGCAGCGGCGGTATGGGCGCGGTGTACCTCGGGCAGCACCCGAGCCTGCCACGGCAGGACGCCATCAAGGTCCTCAACGAGGAACTCTCGAGCGACCCCGAGTTCCGCGCACGTTTCGAGCGTGAGGGCAGCCTCGCCGCGGGCCTGGACCATCCCAATATCGTTCCGGTGTACAACCGCGGTGAAGAACGCGGACTGCTGTGGATCGCGATGAAATTCGTCCCGGGCACGGATGCGTCCGAGGAGGCCCAGAAGGGGCCTGCGGTAATGACCGTTCAGCGCGCGTTGCGGATCATCTCCGAGGTCGGCAAAGGTCTCGACTACGCCCACCGACGGCGCCTGCTGCACCGCGATATCAAACCTGCCAACTTCCTGTTGTCGAACTCGCCGGAAGATGATGAAGAGCGGGTGCTGCTCACCGATTTCGGCGTGGCCAAGTCGGTGGAAGACGGGCAAGATCTCACCGCAACCGGCAAGTTCATGGCTACGATCGCCTACGCATCGCCGGAGCAGTTGCTCGGACAGTACATCGATTACCGCTCCGATATCTACAGCTTGGGTTGTTCGTTCTTCAGGTTGCTGACCGGCCAGAATCCCTACCCCTCGACGGTGCCGGCGATGGTGATGATGGGCCACCTGAACGAGGCCCCACCGCAGATATCGGCGGTGCGCAACGACCTACCGCCGGCCCTCGACCATGTCTTCGCCAAGGTGCTCGCAAAGACCCCGGCGCACCGTTACGGCAGCTGCCGCGATTTCGTTGCCGATGCCGAGTCCGCCCTCTACGGAAGGGCCCGGTTCACTGCCCCTGCTGGTGGCTACCAGGCCACCGGCCACGGAGTGCCCGCTACCTACACGGGCTCTCATTCGCCGTCGGCGACAGCGGTTACCCAGCGCGACCAGTCCTCGATCATCACCCAGCCGCGAGAGGGGTTCGGCCGTACCGCCGCCGAGTCCGGTAACAGGCGTCCTCGCAGGCGAAAACTTCTGATAGCGGCGGCGTCGGCGATTGTCGCTGTCCTCACAATCGCCGCCGGCATCTACGCGGTCTCCGGGGGCGGTTCGGGATCGTCCACCGGCCCCGATCTGGCCCAGGTGCGTTCGGAGCACCCGGAGTTCGCAAACAAGACCGTAGCCGTATTCAACTACGGAAACTCTTTGTTCTCGGCCGCCCTCGACGGCTCACCCCAGGCGAACTTTCTCCGCGACCTCGGTTTCCGATACAGCGAGGCCTACCTCCCACTCAAGAACGAGGAGTCTCCACGCGACCTCGCGACAGCCGGATTCACCGTGCCGAAGCTCCTCGACCTGGTAATCATCGGAAGGACCGACAGCGCCGCCGGGAACGGCGGCCTCAACGGGCTACCCAACTCCTTCTTGAATTCAACAGCCAAGATCGTCGTTGTGGACGACGTCACCACGGTACAAGCATTACAAGTATGGACCGACCAGTCACCTGAACTCCTTGTGAAAGAATTGGTGCCGGACATATCGAGGGTCATCTGACCCATCGGGGAGGCCGATATGCAAACTCTGAAACGCCTGTCCATCGTGCTGCCGATTTGCGTAGCACTGCTGACCGCCGCCGGCTGCGGCGATGATTCTCTGGCCGCCGACGGTGAGCAGGGCGTGGATACCGCCGCGCTGCAGCCGGGGAATTACCGGACTACACCCCGGACCGCAGACGACGTCCGCACACCCGAGAATATCGATATTCAGGAGCCTCTCCGACTGGGTGCACATGTACCGATGATCATGGAGACCAGCCCGCGCCTCGTCTTCAATCGAGTCGAGTCCCAGCGCAAGATATTCACACCACTCATGCCGCCGCTGAAACCCGAAAACTTCCTCTCGGGCGCACCCGGATTCATCGCCGGGTGGGAGACAATGGGGCAACGGCGTGAAGATTCCAACCATGGCCGGACGGTCGAGCTCACCGTTATGAGGTTCTCCGAGCCCGGCCAGGCGGCCAATGCCGCAAAATTCCTCGCCGACGCTGCTCTACACAGCGAATACCCGCCAGTCGGAACCATTTCCATCCCGGAGTATCCCTCCGCATTCGGACAGGTGAGCAAATTCGGTGCAGTCTCGACATGGATTGCACAGGGACCGTTCGTACTGAAGACATGGGTAGGCGCGGGTCTCGATATTCCACCTGATCCCGTCGTCTTGGCCGATCTCACCAAATCGGTCTTCGACAATCAGTTCGCCGCCCTTCGAGACTACGAACCGACACCACCCGACCGAATCGACGAACTACCCGTCGACCGAGACGGGATCCTGGCCTATACCCTTACGGGCTCCGAGCCGGCTGCCGAATTGGTTATGAGTCCAGTGGTCGCGTTGAACTTCCTGGAGCGTCCGGATTTGGCAAAGCGAGCATTCGAGGATGCTCGCGTCGACCTGGTCGTGCACGCCGCGGCGAGGATCTACCGCGCCGGTGACCCGGATGCGGCAAGCCGTTTGAAGGCATACTTCATATCCCAGCAGGATCCTGCACTCCAGCCGGTCGATTCGCCACCAGGCCTGCCGATGGCGCACTGCACCGACGACCCCGAATCGACAGGTTCCCTCTCGTGTGTCTTCACGGTCGGCCGCTACACCGTCATCGTCGAGAGCTCCAACCAGATCCAGGATCTACACCAGCGAGTTGCGGCCCAGTATCTTCTCCTGGACCAAGCACCGTGACTCCGGTCCCAGGAACTCGACCTCGAACCTGCAGAAGGCTTGAATCTCGCCGAAGCCGTCGAGGGCCGACCCCATAATCGAACAAATAGTGATGCCCCGGGTATACCCGGGGCATCACTATTCGGATCGACAGCCGATGATCGGCGTTGTCACGCAATTACATCGACATCCAAGCGCCGGCATTCCGCTTGTCGGTGTCGGACATGTTGATGGCGCCGTCTTCGACAACTCGCGAGATGCGGTTCAGAACATCCAGCAGTTCGATCTGGGCGACTTTCCATTCGTTCTGCTTGACCATGTACGCCTCGTAGGCGCCATCGTTGCCCGTACTGCTGTCGCTTTCCCACGACTGGGCGAGATTCTGGGCGTAGCCCATCAGATCGTCGTTCTGGGTCCGCAGGTCGCCGACCTTCCGGTCGATATCCTTCGACAGCGCGATGAGCTGCTCTTGGCTGTACTTCAACATTCGGAACTCCTCGGGTTCGTAGAGCGGCTGAGATGCCTAGAGCTTGATGGTCGACGCCGAGAGGGCGGATTCCACGGCGGCAATGGACTGCTGGTTCTCCTGCTCGGAGGTCTCGTAGTTCTCGCCGTTCTTCCGGATCATGGTCGCGATCTCGGTCAGCACGGTGGCCAGACGCTGCGATTTCGCGTCGTAGTCGTCCATGACGCGCCGGAAGGACCCCGCGGCAGCGCCTTCCCAGTTGCCGGCACTACCCGCAACAAGGTCGCGGATGTTGCGGAGCACACCCTGCATCTGGCCATTCACATCGTCGATGTGCTTGGCGCCTGTGGACATCCCGGATGAGTCGACTGTCAAACCAGACATGGTTTCTCCTCAGTGTGAGTTCGGATCCGGACCCCCTGCGTCCGCAAACGGCCCGAACTTGTCCTTCATGATGATTGGACGTCGTCTGCGTCCAACCGGTTCCATCGAATTTCGGTAATTCCCCGGCCGGTGTCATGGGTTGATATCCAGCGAGGATGCGAGGTCTTCACAGATAGGTGTAATCGAGTCCTGCCCCCCTGTCTGATACTGGCATCCGATGCTGATCTGGATACTGTGTTCGACGATAACATGCCAGTCAACGGTAGATCCGCCGTCCGGATGCTCGGTATAGGCCAACCCCGAGCGCCCGCCGAAGACCACGTCACGACGGATCGGGGAGTACAAACCCGTTGGGCTCGTTGCCATCTTGGCCGCGAGGTCGGCGGCGACCTCGTCGTAGCCGGCGCCCGGCACACGCAACTGCTCCTGGATGACCGTAATCCGCGCCTTCAGGCCCTCGTTGGGCTCCAGCACCAAGCGATCGGTGGAGGCTGTGTCCGGATTGGAAATCCGCCATCCCTCAGGAATGGTCAGCGTAGCGGGACCGATTGTCACCGAGCCGGCACCGGACTCGGGCTCCTCCGATTCGGCAGGCGTCGTGGACCCGATCGTGGTCGGCGGTGCGGAAGCGACCGCCTCGGAATCTCCCCCGGCAGACATTCCCACGAAGACACCACCCGCTACCAGTACTGCCACCGCGAGGACTGCCGCGGCGCCGATGTACAGCGGGGTTTTCGAGCGGGGCGGCCTGGTGGCGGCAGCCCGTTCACGCAGCGGCTGCAGCCATTCGGCGTCGGCGGCGGCCGGTGGGATGGCGGGCCGGTGGTCGGCGGGCTCGGTGGCGCGCACGCGCACGAGGTCGGCACCCGCAATCACAAGGAGATCGGCGCGGAACAGTTCGGCAACCACTTCGGCGATGAGATTGAGGAAATCGGCGTCTGTGCGCCCGATCATCACTACCGAATCGACCTGACAACCGTGCGTCAGACGTTCGATCATCGCCCGAAACGCGTTACGGCCCTGCTCGTCAGCGCTGATCTCGGCGGCGGCGAGTACCGGTTCGTGCTCGCAGAACTCCAGGCGCGGACCGGCATCGCTGGGCACCACCGTAGTGGCGGTGGTCGACAACGGACCGAACTCCAGGACAACGCTGCGCACATCACGAACCCGCTGCGTTGCGGTGACTGCGCGCAGCGCAGCAGGTTGCAAGGCCACCTGACCGGCATGCCGGGTGGCGGCGGAATGCAGCACGCTCAGGCGCTGTGGGTCCCATTCACTGGGGTGCACCACCGTGAGCCGCTCGCAGGGTGAGTGGATGCGCAACTGCGCAAGCGTGTGGCCGAAAACGGCGGCGAGTGCGTCCACCGGTTTCGGCATACCCGGGTCGTAGGCGATGCGATCGGCACTGATCAGTTGCGCCGGCGATATTGCGATCGACGGTGGTGCCAGCGGCTCGCCCACCACCAGGCTGTGCCCGTCGCCGGCCGGGACGACCGAGGGCACGAGGTCGGCATGGGTGTTCGAACTCCAAGCCCACAGCCGGGTTTCGGTCAGCGCGATCTCGATGGCCGTCATCACGGAGCCGGCATCCACGCGGTCTGGATGAGCTCGGCCCCTGTCCGTCCGACGAGCGTTCCCCGGCCGGGTGGCATCGCTGTCGGGCGGACGTTGCCCATCAGGGTGCCCTCGTCCCGGTTACCGCTCATCACCAGCCCCGGGGTGGCAAGATCCCGCAGACGCGAGATCACCGATTCGTACATGGCCCGGCCCGCGCCGCCGGAACGGCGCGCAATGATCAGGTGCAGGCCGATGTCCTTTGCGTGGGCGAGGTAGTCGACGAGCTGTGCGACCGGATTGCCGCTGGAGCCGCTGGACACGAGGTCGTAGTCGTCGACCACGACAAAGAGGTCGGGGCCCGACCACCAAGACCGATCACGCAATTCCTGCGGTGTGACGTCCGGCCCGGGCATGCGTGTCTGCAAGATAGCGGCCAGATCACGCATATTCGTGGTCAGGCCTTCGGCGCTGGTCGCGTAAGCGGCCAGGCGGTCCTGGTCGAAGGAACCGAGCATTGTCCGCCGGAAATCCACCAGCACGACCGCCGCATTCGGGCGCGCGTTGGATTCGAAGATGCCCGCGACGATACTGCGCAGCAGTGTGGTCTTACCGCATTCGGTATCGCCGAAAATGATGAAGTGCGGATTGTGGTCGAAGTTGAGGAAGACCGGCGCGAGGTCGGATTCGTTGATACCGATCGGGATTGCCGCGTTGCGGCGGTCCGGCTGGCCCTGCCAGGGGCCGATGGCGCGGACGAACTGGTCGCGGTCGAGGCGTTCCGGCAGCATCCGGACCTGCGGGGCGGGGCGGCCGGGGGTGGTCTGCTGGAGCCGGGCGACCGCGTCGGCGACACCGCGGCTGATGTCGTCGGGATTCGAGGAACCGTCGACCCGGGGGAGCGCGGTGAGCATGTGCAGGCTTTCCGGGGTCATACCGCGGCCCGGGCGGCCCTGCGGCACCAGCGCGGCGACCTTGCGGCCGAATTCGGAGTCGGCCGGATCGCCGAGACGTAGTTCGAGGCGGGTGCCGATCTGGTCCTTGAGCTGGGGGCGGGCTTCCATCCAGCGGGACAGGGCGATCACCACGTGCACGCCGTAGGAGAGGCCCTGGACCGCGAGGTTCATGATGGTCTGCTCCAGGGCTTCGAAATCCTGGCGGATGGAGCCGTAGCCGTCGATCACCAGGAAGGCGTCGCCGAACGGGTCCTCGTGGGCGCCGGCGGCAGCCTGGCTGCTCGCCGGGTCACTGGCCCGCAACCGCCGGAATTCGGCCATCGACTCGATGCCGAGCTGGCGGAATCGCAGTTCGCGGTTGCGGACGATGGTGGTCATCTCCGCGACCGTACGGCGGACCTTGTCCTGGTCCAGGCGGCCGGCCACCGAGCCGACATGCGGCAGGCCCTCGAGACTGGCGAGGGTGCCGCCGCCGAAATCGAGGCAGTAGAACTGCACCTGTTCGGCGGTGTGGGTGAGCGACATGGCCATGATCAGCGAGCGCAGCATGGTCGATTTACCCGACTGCGGACCGCCGACTACGGCGACGTTGCCGCGGGCGCCGGACAGGTCCACCACCAGCGGGTCGCGTCGCTGATCGTAGGGGCGGTCGACGATGCCGATCGGTGCGCGCAGGCCGGCGATCGGGTTGTATTCGCCGGTGAGGATCGAGCGCGGGATGAGTTCGTCGAGCGGTGGCGCGGAATCCAGTGGCGGCAGCCAGATTTCGTGCGCGGGGCGGCCGTGCCCGCGGATCCGGGCCGCGATCATGCCGAGGTTGGAGATCTGCTCACCGTCCTCGACCAGGGGTTCCGGGTCGTTCAGCGGTTCGGGCGCCAGCGGGACCCGGTCGGCGGCGCGGAACTCGACGTGTTTGGCCAGGAAGGGCCGGGCGGTGATATCGATCTCGCCCGCGCTGGTGGCCACCGCGATATCGCGCTGCGGCCCGCCACCCACATACGGTCCCGACACGTAGGAAGCCTGGAAGCGCTGGATCTCACCCGAATCGGATTTCAGGTAACCGCCACCGGGAACGTTGGGGAGGTTGTAGGCGTCCGGGACCCCGAGCACCTGACGGGATTCGTTGGCGGAGAAGGTTTTCAGGCCGATCCGGTAGGACAGGTGCGATTCCAGGCCCTTGAGTTTGCCTTCTTCCAGGCGCTGCGAGGCGAGCAGCAGATGCACGTGTAGCGAGCGGCCCAGGCGGCCGATCATCACGAACAGTTCCGCGAAATCGGGGTGCTGGGTGAGCAGTTCGGAGAACTCGTCGAGCACCACGAACAGCGCGGGCAGCGGGTCGAGGTCGGCGCCGGCGGCGCGGGCCTTCTCGTATTCGGAGACATTGGCGAAGTTACCGGCCTGGCGCAGCACTTCCTGGCGGCGGTTCATCTCACCGGCCAGCGCGTCCCGCATACGGTCGACCAGATCGGCCTCTTCTTCGAGGTTGGTGATCACGGCTGCGACGTGCGGGACACCGTCGAGACCGAGGAAGGTCGCGCCACCCTTGAAGTCGACCAGGACCAGGTTGAGCTGGTCCGGGGAGTGCGTGGCGAGCAGGCTCAGCACCAGGGTGCGCAGGAACTCCGATTTACCGGAACCGGTGGCGCCGATGCACAAGCCGTGCGGGCCCATACCCGATTCGGCGGCTTCCTTGATGTCCAGGAAAACCGGCAAGCCGTCGGCACCGACACCGAACGGCACCCGCAGGCGTTCGCGGCCGTAGCGGGGCCGCCAAGCGCTTTCCGGATTGAACGCGCCGAGATCGCCCAGGCCCATCAGCTGAGCCCAGGTGTTGATGGTCTCGCCCTCGGTGACCTCGACATCACTGCTGCGCTGGGTCGCGGCCCGGTAGGGCGCGAGCCGGCGGGCCACCTGCTGGGCCTGTTCCGGGCTGATCCGGTCGATCATCGCGAAACGTTCCTGATTACCGGTCGCGCCGCGACCCAGGCATTCGCCGTTGCGGATGGTGAGTGTGATACCGCGGGACACCGCCAGGCGCGGAGCGTAACCGCACAGGTCGAGGACGGTGACGCCCTCGTAGCCGGCTTCGCGGAGCTGATCCTCTTCGGCCTCGAGCAGGCCACCGTCGACCAGGATCACCACATGCACCATGGTGGAGTTGGTGGGCTGGTTGCGGGAGTAGCGGACCCGGTTGGCCAGAATCGGCGCCAGGCCGGCCATCATCTCCCGGACCGACCCGTAGAACATGCGCTGGCTACCGACACCGTCCTGGGCGTCCGGGTGCTGGGTATGCGGCAGCCATTTGGTCCATTCCCATTCGGCGCTGGTGTCGGGGCCGCAGACCACCGCGAGAAGTACCTGGTCGGGGCCGTGGAACATGGCCAGCTGGACCAGCATCGCGCGCACCATATCGCGGGCCTGGGCGCGGTCGCCGTCGAGCGCGATGGTCGCGAAACCCTTCACCGCGACAGCGGTGGGCAGATCCGGCACCGTGGAATGGGCGCGCACGAAACGCCGCAGCGATACCGCGGCGATCGGCTCGAGCTCCTCCACCGGACCCGTTTCCGGCGCCACCAGCCGGGTGGCCAGCCGCTGGCCGCCGAGGCCGATCCGGACATGGCAGAAGTCCTTGTCGCTGGGGCGGCGCTCCCACATCCGGGAGGTGCCCGCGAGCATCCAGATCAGTCCCGGTTCGGGATGGCTCCATTCGACCGCGGCGCGCTGTTCGGTGGCGGTGACGTCGACATCCTTGCGCACCTGATCGAGGTAACGCAGATAGTCTTTGCGGTCCTCGTTGGCCTCGGCCGCCTTGGCGCCCTTGCCGTTGCCCTGACCGGCGAACATGCCGATCATCGAGACCATCATCATCATCGGGAACATCAGCGACATCGGGTTCGACGCGATACCGCCACCCTGGGTGAACATCAGCGCCATCATCCCGACCATGCCGATGACCATCACCACCGGCATGAGCTTCATCAGCAGATTTCCGGGGGTTACCCGGGGAATCTCGGGCGGCGGCTGCAGGGTGACCTCGCCGCCCGGAGTCCGTGGGACCTCCCGGCGCGCACGCCGCTGAAACCGAACCGTGGTCATCGAGCGAGATCCCCCTTGTGGCAATGCGATGTTCGGGCTCAGTGTAGAGGCAGGCGCGAACATGTCGTACAGTTCGTCCTGCATTCTGCTGGCCGCGACGTGGGCACGCAACCCGCCGCGAACTGCCGGAGGAATGTGGGAAACAGCAGGGTAGCGAATGAACTTGGGGGAAGCGTGACGCATGCGCGACTCGACCATATGGAGGAAGATTCCTCGCGGGGTATAGTCCGCGCACCGGATCTCACCAGGGTCACCATTCTGGCAAAACATACGCAGGTCGATATGGCCATCCCGGTCGATGTGCCCGTGGCCCTGGTGATCCCCAGCGTTGTCGATATGGTCGCCGCGCACAGCCGCACCAACGAGTTCGACAATCAGGGCGAACGCTACGAACCGGCCGATTGGGTCCTGGCGCGGATCGGCCAGCCGCCGCTGTCGAACTCGCTGAGCCTGGGTGAACAGGGCATTCGCGACGGCGAACTGCTGATGCTGGAAAACGCCGCGCATACCGCGCCCACCCCGCTGTTCGACGACATCATGTACAACGTCGCCGTTGCCGACGCCGAGCATTTCCGGGGCTGGAATCCGGATACCGCGCGGATGACCGGGTCGATCCTCGCCGTGCTCGCCATGCTGGCGGGTTGCGCCGGACTACTGGCCGCGCCGGACGCGATGCCGGGCTGGATCACCGGCGCGATCGCACTGGGTGTCACGGTGCTGCTGGTGGTCGCGGCGATGATCCTCAGCCGCGTCTACGGCGATCCGAAGACCGCGCTCGTACTGGGTGGCTGCGCGCTGCCGCTCGCCTTCACCGGCGGCATGCTGATCGTGCCGGATCATTACGGCTGGCCGCATCTGCTGCTCGGATCCACCTTGTTCGGGGCCACCGCGATTCTGGCCTGGCGGGTGGTCGGGGTCGGTCTCGGTGTGTTCATCGGTGCCGGGACGGTCGCCATTTTCGCGGTGCCGTCGGCGCTGGTCGGCATGCTGGCCGAGCAGCGGCTCGAGGCGGTCGGCGCGGTGGTCGCGGCGATCGGGCTCGGCGCGTTGTCGCTGGCCCCCCGGATTTCGATGATGCTGGCGAAACTGCCGCTGCCGCCGGTCCCCGCGCCCGGCACCCCGATCGATCCCACCGAAGACGATCCCGACGACCACCGCGCCCTGCCGACCCTGGACGTGCTGCACGCGAAATCGGCCCGGGCGCGTACTTATCTGAGTGGCCTGGTGACGGCGACCGCGCTGGTCACCGTGGTCGGCGCGCTGGTGGCCACCGACCCCGATTACGGCGGTTTCTACTGGCAGGGCATCGCGCTGGCGCTGGTCTGCGCGGCGGTGCTCATGTTCCGCAGCCGCACCTACGCCGGCGCGGAACAGGCCGTGATCCTGATCGTCGCAGGTGCCGCGATCCTGCTGGTGATGCTGACGGCCATGGCGTTCGTAAGCGATCTGCCGCTGGCGGCGTTCGGCGCCGCGCTGGTGATGGTGATCGCGGCCCTGATTCTGGGCATCATCGTCCCCAACCAGTCGGCGACGCCGCCGATGCGCCGCGCGGCCGAATTGATCGAATACGGGTTCGTGGCGGCGGTGCTGCCGCTCGTGTTCTGGGTGGCCGACCTCTACTCCCTCGTCCGCGGACTGTGAGCAGGGGGATCCGCACCGCGGCCGTCGCCGCGGTGCTGGGGGTGAGCGCGTCGCTGGGGTTCGCGCAACCGGTGGCCCACGCCGACCGGCCGCCGGCCGTCGACCCCGGCCAGGTGCCGTCCGGCGATCCGGCGAAACCGAGCGAGGCGACGGAACGCAAGGCCAATTCACCCTGTAACAGCACGGTGTCCGGCGGCGAGGGCCCGACGGTGCCCGGTGCGCAGGCCGCCCTGGACCTGCCGCACGCCTGGCAGTTCTCCCGCGGCGAAGGTCAGGTGGTCGCGGTGATAGATACCGGTGTCGCGCGGCACCCGCGGCTGCCGAATTTGCGGCCCGGCGGGGATTTCGTGGCCAACAGCGGTGACGGCACCGAGGACTGTGATGCGCACGGCACCTTGGTGGCGGGCATCATCGCGGCGAGTCAGGTGCCGGGACAGGGGTTTTCCGGTGTCGCACCCGCCGCTTCCATTCTCACGATCCGCCAGACCAGCGATAAATATGTGAAGGCCGGCAGTAACGCCACCAAATCCCCGGAAGACCTCTCCAAAGAGGGATACGGCAATGTGGCGACCATGGCGCAGGCGATCCGCCGGGCGGCGGATATGGGCGCCACGGTGATCAATATTTCGGAAGTCGCCTGTAGTGCGAGCCCGATTTCGGACGGTTCCCTGGGCGCGGCGCTGCACTACGCGGTGCATACGAAGAACGCCGTGGTGGTCACCTCGGCGGGCAACACCGACAACGACAACTGCAAGGGCAATACCGGCATCCTGGACCCGCTCGACCCCGCGGCGGACCCATGGAGCAAGACGACGGTGAACGTCACCCCGGCCCGCTACGACGATCTCGTCCTGGCGGTGGGCTCCATCGGCGCCAACGGCGCGCCGTCCGAATTCACCGTTCCCGGACCGTGGTTGAGTGTCGCCGCACCGGGCGAGAACATCGTGTCGCTGGACTCGGTCGGCACCGGTGTCATCAACGGCACCGTCAACGGCCAAGGCGGGCAGCAGAGCATCAACGGCACCAGTTTCGCGGCGCCGTATGTCTCGGGTGTGGTCGCGCTGGTGCGTTCCCGTTTCCCGGAACTGTCCGCGGTGGAAGTGATGAAACGGATCCAGGCCACCGCCCACGCACCGGCCGAGGGCTGGAACCCCTATGTGGGCTACGGCGCGGTAGACCCGGTCGCGGCCTTGACCCACGAGGTCCCCGACGAACTGCGTCCCAAGAAACCGAACCCGGCGGTGAACAAACAACTCGCGCTACCCCCACCGCCCACACCGCCGGACCACACGGCCCGGAATGTGGCGCTGATCGGCAGCGGCATCATCGGCGGCAGCCTGATCATCGGTTATCTCGCGTCGTTCCCCATGCGACGCCGGTTCGGCGTGGGCGAAGACGACGCCTGAGGGAGCTGCGAGACCCGCACAGGTTCGGTACCCCGTCAGCGAGGTGGCAGGTCCGATGCGGTGCGGATCGTGGCTGCCGCCTGAGCAGCCCCGCGTGATCATGCCACGAACCTGCCAGGTTTCTTCTGATTTCTGATAATCAGCTGAAAATTGTTGGTATAGAGCCACTTACGTTCTCGCTGGCAACGAAGTTCATCGATAATCCTGTGTATGTCCGGCGGGGAGTTGGCGGCAGCGGCGAGGAGCGTCCCGGCCGCCGTATCGGTTGTTTCGAAGCTGTGGCGGTGGCTGTACCCGGACACATCTCGGACAGCCTTGACGACGCATGCCGATGATCTGGCAGACCTGGTCCGGCGCACCGAGTCGAGGCGACTCGAGCAGTTGGGGGTCGTCCCGGGGGCGGGCATCAGGGTTTCCTTCGACGCGCTGATCCGGGCTCACGGTGTCGACCGGCAAGAGTTCGGTACCTTGTCCGAGGTCGGCGACTACTACCGAAGCCTGGATGCCCCCGGACGGTTCGTCGTACTCGGCGCCGCGGGTGCGGGTAAGACAGTGACCGCTCTGCACCTGCTGCTGAACATTCTCCACCACCGGGACAACCATGACGGCAGGCCACCGCCGGTTCCGGTGCGGGTCAACGCTTCGAGCTGGGACACAACGACCAAGAGTTTCACCGACTTCCTGGCCGGTGTGCTCGCAACGGACTACCATCTCGCGCCAAAAGTCGCTCGCGCCCTCGTCGAGGAAAAGCGGATCCTTCCCGTTCTGGACGGGCTCGATGAGATGGATCCGATCGATGAACCACCCGCGCGAGCCCGGGCCGCGCTCGACCAGTTGAACGAGATTCACTGGCTAGGGCGGCCCGTCATTCTGATATCTCGCACCGAAACCTATGAGCGGGCCCGGGATCTGCGTATCGGGGGTGATACGGGGCTGCATGGCGCGACCGCGGTCACGCTGCGGCCCTTGAAGACACAGGAGATCGTCGAGTATTTGCGGCGCTGCCGCGAGCTGGTGGGCATCGACGAACATCAATGGTCACCGGTGATCGATCGCCTGCGGGCCGAGCCCGAGGGCGTGCTCGCCGAGGCTCTACGGACCCCGTGGCTGTTGACGCTGTCGACGGCTCACCTGCGCACACACGGCCGGGCGGGTGCCGACGAGTTGACCGGGGCGAGCGACCTCGAGTCGATTCGGGAGGTGTTGTTCGCGGCGTTGATCCCGGCGGCGGTGGCCGGACTGTCCTGGGAGGACCGGAAACGGCGATACGACCAGCCGCAGGTCCACCGGTGGTTGCACAACCTCGCACGGCACTGCGATCAGCGAGAGGTCCACGATCGGCACGGCAACGATATCGCGTTGGACGAGGTATGGCGGCTGGCGGGCAACCGGTGCCGCCTGGTACACGGCCTCCTGGCCGGGCTCCTGCTGGGCACAATGTTCAGTATTACGCCCGTGGTAGCGCAGTCTCTCCCGCTCGACTCGATCTTCGGAGCGTCGTTGCTCGGGTCTCCGTTTCTCAGAGGGCCGCTCCAATTCACCGCAGGGTTCCTCGTCGGATTCGCCGCCGGCCTGCGCCCCGGCACCCCGGCCAGGCGGACCGTATCGCACCTCTTCGGCCCGGGTGAGCTACGCGGTTGGCTGGTGTCCCTGGGAATCGGGCTCGTAGCGGGAACCGTATGCGGAATTTCGATCGGGTTCGTGGCCGGTAACGCACTCGGGCCGGGCCGCGGATTCCTGGCCGGGCTCATCTGCACGCTGGGGTTCGGGCCTGTGATCGCCATTGTCGTCCGGCTGGCTTCTCAGCTACCGCACAAACGTCCGCTATTGGACGAACGGCGGGCAATCCGTGACGATGCGCTGGTCGGGATCTCCCTCGCGTCAGTGATCGGGGTATTTCTCACGCTGATGTTCACGCTGCTCTACCTGGTGGTGGTGGAAGCGTCGGCGGACAGTTTGATCCGGCTGCCCCCGGTTGGACTGACATACATTCTCTTTGCCGCACTTTTTATTTCACCCGCGAGCATGCGATACCTGTGTGCAAAGCTGATATTCGCGCTCGACTCGACCTTTTCGCGGCGACCGGGGCCGTTCCTCGAATGGGCGCGCGACGCCGGGCTGCTCCGAGTGACCGGGGAGGCATACCAGTTCCGGCACCAGACCTACCAGCAGTGGCTGACAACGCGGCCTGCACCGAACACGCAGTGAAGACGACGTCTGACAGCACGGTGTCCAACGACTCGGTAGGCGAGCTCAGGCCAGCCAACCGCGTCGGTTGCGTTCCTGGAAGTAGAGGTCGTCCGCGTCGATGTCTTCCTGGGAGATCCCGCGCCGGACAGCCGTCTGCTGGGGAATCTGCCGCGGAACCGGCGCGTGCCGGGGCTGTTCGCGCGGATCCGGCGAGGGTGGGCGTATAGCCGGCCGGTGGGCCGCCTGCGGTGCGATCTGCCGGGCCTTCCCGATGCTGTCCTGGAGGCGCCGGACGATTTCATCCGGCGACCCGGGGGCGAGGGTGAATTCTTCGGCGCTGTGCTTGATCAGCAGGTATCGCCCGTCCTGCGGTAGATGGTCCATCCAGTGGAAACCGTGCGGGTTGCCGGTGGGGCGGGAATCGATGGCGGGGCCGACGAACACTCCGATCTCGCCGACGCCCGACCGCGGCTGCCGTAGTATCCGGGTGATTTCTTCGGCACGCGATATCCGGGTGGGATGCCGGGCGTATTCCACTTTACCGATATCGGCGCGGGTGCCGCGGACCGCAGTGAACCGGCCCGGCGCGCACCGTGGCAGGTACGACACTATCCGGGCCGCCAAGTCCGGAGCGGCGAAGGTGAGCAGGTGGATATCGCCGCCGTATTCCTTGGTCGGCCCGGGCTCCTGGACGGCCAGGGTTGCGGTTTTCCCGGCAAGGCCGGCGTGTATCCGCACGATCCGCTCGAACCCGCGGTCATAGGCGCCGTGTACTTCGACCCGGACCTGCGGTTCCAGCAGAGTCCGCAAGGCTCGGTGCAGATTTTCGTCCGATATCGCGGCGAGCCGCTGCGCGGCCGCCACCCGGACACGCTCGTATTCCTCTGCGGTAGGCGGTGTTTCGGTGGGCCCGAGCGGAAGCACCCGGATCGGATACGGCAACCGGTCGCGATCGAAGCGCCGCACCGCCTGGATGAACATCTCCCCGCCCAGGCGCCACTGCAGGCCGTTCACCCGCCGATCACCCCACCCGGGGGCAGCGCCGGTGGCTGGGTGCCGAGCAGTTCGCTCCCCCGGTCGTAGATCAGATAGTCGGGAGTCTCGTGTTCGTCGTCGTCTTCCCGATTCCCGCGCCCGGCTCCCGGCGACATCATGCCGGGCATA
This sequence comes from Nocardia sp. CA-290969, assembly GCF_050936135.1. Lineage (NCBI taxonomy): Bacteria > Bacillati > Actinomycetota > Actinomycetes > Mycobacteriales > Nocardiaceae > Nocardia > Nocardia sp. CA-290969. Next base: position 5,723,548 of record NZ_JBNJNJ010000001.1, read on the forward strand.
CCGGCGCGACCGGCCCGGTTATTTGTACTCGCCGCAGTGGTAGCGGCTGGTGTTCCGGCCGGTTTACCGGGGCCGCCGGGCACGGTCTGGCCGGGGATGAGCGGCGCCGCGGTCTGCGGGGTACCCGAGGGCGTTCCGGACGGCGTGCCCGCGGGCACGCCGGGTGCGGTCGGGGTACCTGTGGTGAGCGACGGGGTGGTCGGCGTGGTCGACTGCGGGGTGGTCGACTGCGGTGTCGTGGACTGCGGCGTGGTGCTCTGCGGTTCCGTCGACTGCGGGTCCTCCCCCGCCGGCTGCTGACCCGGGTCTTCCTGATTCGTGCCGGTATCGGTACTGGTGCCGTTGTCGGTGCTCGTCCCGTTGGTGGTCGTCGTGCCCTGCGGTTTGTCGGTGCCCGGGGGTTTACTGCCGTCGTCGACCGGCTTCACCGGCTCGGGCAACACGGGTGTCTTGCTGTCGACGTCCTGGGCACCCGGCTCGTAATAGGTCGTCATTACGTAGCGGGCGGTCTCTTGAGCCTCGTCGGCACGGTACTGCGGAGTCTTGAAAAGGTCGTCGGGCAACCAGTTGGTGATTCGATCGCCCAACGTTTCGTTATCCGGTTTTCCTACCGAGGCTTTGGCCTGGGCGAGATGACCTTCGATCAGATCGAGACCGTGCGCGACGATCTGGAAGCTCGCAGCCAACGCGGTGAACGAGGTACAGAACTCCCGCACCCCATTGACGGCAGCGGTGCCGGATTGCCCGTTCCAGCCGGTCTCGAGATCGGCGTTGACACCGTCCAGGAATTCCTTGTTGGATTCCCGCGCTTCGGTCGTCAACGCACGCCAGGCGTTCGCCTTATCGTTGATCAAACCAGGGTTTACTCCTTGGAGCGCATCCCAGATCTGCTGATGCGTCATGCCCTGGAAGCCATCCTTCTCCAGGATGGCCGACGGCCCGAATCGGCCGCCGAACTCGCCGACCAGCGCGCTCCATTCCCCGCCCACGACGGCCCGGTCGGTATCCCATTTCTTGTTCTGGTCTTCGATGACCTGGTCATCGGCCGTCTTGTTTCTTTCCGCTTCCTCGGAACGCCACCAAGCCATGCTCAAACCCCCGTATTACCAAGAGCACTGGACGTGGACTGATCGGTCTCCGCGAGCCTGCGCGAGCACAACTCGAAGGTCTGCTCCATGAGGGTGACGATCTCTATCGCGGTTTTCAGCCGGTTGGCGGCGGAGTCGGCATCATTCACAGCCTTGTTCGCGAACTTGTCCCGCAGATACCCAGCGGAGCGCAGACTGCCGAAACCCTCTACATACTGGAGTTGGTCGGCCATGACGAGCATTTGCTCGAGCCGCGATATGAACGTCTGGCAGCGGGCTTTGAGCTTGACGCTGATGTCCGCTTCCATGCGCAGTTCACCGGTCTCGGCCTGGGTTTTCATGGTCTGCCACTGTTGTAGCAGCGTTGTCTGTTCAGGCTCTGCCACTGCACACTCCCCAATTCGGCCGCTCCCCGGCCATACCCGAAGCGTGTAACTTCCGCCCCATCCTCATCTCATTCCGGTTCTTCTTATTCCGGCAGAAACGGCTCGAGCGTCTGCGCGTGCCCCACCGCCAAGCCGCACGGTGGGGATTCCGGAATCGAACTGCGCTCGCTGTAGTGCCAACTGGCGTAAACATTCAGCATCCCGTTCTGCATGGGGAGGCTGACATAGCAGAGCCGAATCGGGTCTTCGTTGCCGACAAGATGATACGTGAGCCCGGATCGATCATTGATCTGAACTGGCTCAATCCCGGTAACCTGCGTGTTCTTGTACACGTCGTCTTGCGTGAAGACCGTGGCACCGACGCCGATGAAATACGGACCGTCAGTGGCCCTCCAGGTGCACATCCGCCAGGCGGCCCTGTCGCCGGGTGCGTCGAATACAGCGCTCTTGGTATTCGGGTCCGCCCCGGTTGCCCGCAGAGCATCTTCTGACAGTTCCGAGCACGGATTCCACTGAACGTGCTGCTCCTCGCTGCTGGTCCCCGCCCCTTCCGCTGCCGGTTCCTCACCGACCGTAACCCCGCACCCGGTCACCAGCCCGGCCGCAGCTATCGCAATAACTGCATTCCCGACGGCCCCTGCATACTTCTTCCTCGCGGCGCGCATGCCCCTCCTGCCAGCGTGTGAGCGTTCCACACGAATCCCGCTCTCACGATACAGGCTCGCAATCCTGCCTGGAACCGCCACATCCTTGAGGAGCGAGCACCCTAAGAGCCCGCTCAGACGCGAGTCAGTGAGCGCAGCTTCCGAGCCCTGAGCAGCGGTCATGGAATCAGAGGGTCGTAGACCAGCGGCTCCGGATATCTGCCGTGAACGCTGCCCAGTCGGCGAGGCCGAAGGTCAATGCACGACCGGCAGAATTCTTCGAGTCCCGAACGCCGACCTTCGCATCGTCCAGCCAGGCCACCTCGACGCATTCACCGGTCGAATCGCTGTAGGAGGACTTGAACCATCGGGGGTCGGTAGGGCGAGTAGTCATTGTTCATATCTCCTTGCTACCTGCCTGAGCAGGTCCCTCGATCGGCACTCGTCCAGTGTGGCGTCCCGGAGGGACTCATGGATATCGCGATAGACCTTCACATCGTCGCTGCTCTCGAAGAACATCGTTCCCATGGTTGTTTCGGTGTGCACTACCGGCGGCTCGCTACCGAACTCGCGGCTGTTCGCGGGGAAATCGAGGATGATGTAGGGCAGGACGGGGGCCCAGGTTCCAGGCAATCCTGCGGCGAAGGGCAATACGCGTACTGTGACGTTCGGGCGGGTGCTCATATCAGCGATATGCCTTAGTTGACGGCTCATGACTTCGACCGACCCCACCCGGACGTGCAGGGCACTCTCGTGGATCAGAAACTCCGCATGCACCGGACGGTGTTGCCTGGTCAGGATCGCTGCTCTACGCATCCGTAGGGCCACCCGCTGCTCGATATCTTCCGGTGTGTCGATCGGAAAGAAGGGCCGCACCACATGCTTGGCATAGTCCAGGCTCTGGAGTAGACCGGGCACGATCGAAGATTGGTAGAGATGCAGTTCCGACGCTGCGGATTCGAGCTCGAGATAGGTACCGAACCCCGCCTTCATCAGATGTGTGCCCGCCCACCACGATTTCGTTGCTGCTTGCTGTGCCAGGCTTTTGAGTTCTTCGATCTGTTCCTCGGGGAGTTCATACAACCGCCCGAACCCGTCCACATCCCGGAGTTTGACCTTCTCGTTGTGCCCCTTCTCGATCCGGATCACCGAGGTCTTGCTCATCTCCATTTCCTGCGCCGCCTGTTCCAGCGTGAACCCCGCCCCCTGCCGCGCCTCCCGCAACGCGCGCCCCAGTTGCCGCCGCGGCAGCGTCGAACCGGGCTGATCGTCTCTGGCCACACCATCCCCTTCCTCGGCCGGTCCGGAAAAGCCCAGAGCACGGTCCGATTCGGACGAATTCAACGTACGGAACGGACGAACCCCAGGCTATTTCCGCCGACATGAATTCGACTGTCCCGCTGCGCAATCCATCGCGGCGTACCAGAAATCCAACCACATCCCCTATCTCCCCAACACCCCCGGCGACCAGGAAATTAGCAAAAATCCCGAGGGTTCCTTCCACCACGGAATATTCCACCCCGGAAGGCTCTGGGCCGCCACTGCGCCAACCGGTCCAATGGCGGCGAGGTCGAACCGGGCGAACGTTCCTCCACGACGTTCGCGTGCGGCATCCAAATCTGACGGCTGCACAACGCGATCGAAATGTTTGCCGACACTGCCGAACGGTACGGATCGGCCCAGGATCGGGTCCGATTCGTACATCTGCAACAGGCGCAACGTCCCGGGACCTGGTAGGACGGACCAATTGAAATCGACCGTCCGCTGCGCCGTTCGAATGCCACCCGGCCCGCGCAACATAACCACGTGACCGAACGACACAGAAGCCACTCGACCAGGTACACCATCTCCTCCGCCGGCGAGACCCACGACGCCGTGCTGGGTGAATGGCGTGCCGTGTGGCGGCGCGACCGGCAGCGGATCCGGATCATCCGGGTGCGCAATATCTCCGACGACCGGACACTGCTGTCGATTACCGATCCGGACAGCGCTCCCGATCTCGCCGATATGCGGGAGCGTTTCCCGGAACTGTCCGTGCTGTGGGATGAGATCCGGCATCAGTTCTGGGCGCGAGCGGTGCAGGACACCGGCCGATGAGCCCGATCCGCTACCCCGACGCGGAATCCATCGACGAAATCACCGCCCACTACCTGTTGTCCACGCCCTGGTCCCTGGGGCCGATGCTGTACGGGTTCCGGTTCGACGGCGAAGCCGTCCACGCCGAATGCGCGGCCGTCGATCTCACCGGCGATCGTGGTCCGGACGAACCCAATCCGATCCACCTGCGAGCCGCGCAGCTGCGTACCGCGCTCGGTCCCGGGACGTTCGGCTTCGGGTTCGTATTCCCGGTGTTCGCCGATCAGCTCGCCGACCGGCCCGAGAACCGGCACATCCCCGAACAGGTCCGGGTCGCGGCCCGGCAGCTCCCCGGGGCGGACGATTTGATCGTCGCCGTCGTGATGGATGCGACCGGGCGCCAGTGGTGGGCGGTTGCCGACCGGCACCTGATCGAACTGGACCCCGTGCGCATCCACGTTGCCGCGACCCCGCCAGACGACTGGCGGTTACCCGGCACGCTCGACGCCTCGCTGTGGACCGCTGCGCTCGCACTCGACGAAACGAACCACGCGCACCTGCTGCGCTTGGGGAGAGAACCACAGCCGAACACGTGAGGGCAGCACTCGCACACGGCCGATACGAATTCGCTTCCGGCGAACCCGGCGCGGAGCCTCGCCACATCGCCTGCGCGGTGCACCGTTCGTTCCCGCGATGAGCACCGGCACAACCGGCCCGCGCGGATCGCTATTTGGAAGCGACCGGCTGATCCGCGGGCGAGGGATCCGGTGCGACACCGTCGTGCGCGACCAGCGCCTCTTCGCGGCCCAGCGTCGGGCCGGAGGCCAGCAGTCCGACGATCGGCCAGGGAGCGGGTTCGGGCTTGTCGGGCATACCGAGCGCCTTCACCGCGTCGGCGTTCTTGATGCCGAAACGTACGCCCGTATCGGCGATGTAGAAGATGCTGTCCTTACGCCGGCTGTCCGGTTCGATACCGGTGGTCTGCACGTAGGCGCCGGTGCCCGGCGGGATGTAGGTCGAATCGACGTTCTGGCCCGACCCGTCGGCTTGGGCGAGCGGGACCAGTTTGGCGTTGTCCTTCATCGGCAGGCTCACACCGGTGATCAGCTGCAGTTCGGCGCGGGTGCCGGTGTTCTCGCCCGCTTCCGGGATCGGTTTCCACGACAGGCAGCTCACCGGCAGATCCTTGGCTTCGAGGATGGCCGGGGGCGTTGCCGGGTAGGTCTGCACTTGCAGCGCCGCGGAAACGGGTGCGTGGGAGCGCTGGGCCTGATCGATGATGAAGTCGCTGGAGGTCTGCGGGTTCGCGTTGCGGATGATATCCGCGGTGAGCGGGGAGACCTGCTGCAGACCGTCGGCGAGCACCACATAGAACTCCTGCGTGGTGCCCACCTGCACGACCTCGCCGATGCGGTGGTCGTTGATCTCGTAATCGGGGCGGCCGCCGGGGTCGGCGATGGGCGGCGCGATGAGCGACTGCACCTCGGGGATCGCGTTGATCAGGCCTTCGCTCACCGGGCGCGGGGTGGCACCGGTGATGTTCAGGGCGTCGGTGACCGGCCGGTCGTTCATATCGACCCGGGCGCGTTTGTTGTCGTAGACCAGGTAGGTGTGCTTCTCCCCCTGCACCAGTAACGCTTTACCGGGTTCGACGACCGAGGCTTTCGCACCGAGCTCGAGCCCGCCCGCGAGCACCGAGGTCGTACGGTCGGAGCTGCCGTCGTTTTTCAGCACGTCGCAGACGGTCCACTGCCGGCCCTTGCCCTCGGAGTCGTAGTGGATCGCGCTCGGCGCACCCGGGATACCGATCAGCGGGCCGCGCGCCTTCTTACCGACCTCGGATTCCTTGACGATGGCCGCCTTCGGCGCATCACCGGCGGCCAGCCGCGCGGAGGCCAGGTTCAACGCCGGATGCACCACATCGTTGAGCACGACATAGACGGCACCGGATTCCTTACCGATGAGGATCTTGTTGTCGCCCACCTTGTCCTGCGGGCGGAAGATCGCCAGCACACCGCAACCCGCCAGTACCACGATCGCCAGAACCAAACCCACCACATATGCACGCACCTGGGAACGCATGGGGTCGTGCAGCATTCGCACATCGCGACGCACCAGCGCATGCTCCATCCGGCGCACCAGAAAGTTGTAGCCGCTGATCTGCCACCGTGTTGTGGGCTTTGAAGGCATCGTCTTCCCCCGAACTGTGCTCGTGCTCGCCGAACACAGTACAGTTCCCGGGGACGTAGTTCAGCTCGGCCGCCGAGAACAGGCCGACACCGGGTACCTGGGGGACTCTTATGGCCGTGCCAGCCACAGCGGGACGCAGGCGCAACCTGTTGTTCGGACGTATTTCCATGCCGAACCTGCTCATCGCGCAGATACTCGCCCTCGGCGTGGCGACGATCGTGCTGGTCGTGGGGCTGGGTCCGTGGATCGCGCTGGGGGTCGCGGTCGTCACCGGGCTCATCCCGCTGATCCCGATCGGCCGGCGGGTGCTGCTGGACTGGATCGCCACCTGGTGGAGTTACCGCGCGCGCCGGGAGTACCGGATCGGCGACAGCGACGATTTCCGCGGCCCCGACGACCGCTCGCTCGGGTTGTACTGGGACGAGAGCCGGGTCGTCGCCGTGATCGAGGTTCTGCCGCCGCCGGGCGGGCTCACCCGGATCGACCGCACCGCGGTGCACGCCTCGCATCTGCTGCCGATGGCCGAACTCGCGGCCTGCCTTGCCCAGCACGACATCCTGCTCAGCGGAATCGACATCATCAGCCACGGCCACCGCAGCCGCTCCGGCACGCCCGCGGGACCCATCTACGAATCGCTGCTGGGCCCGCTGCCCGCGACCGCGCATCGCACCGTCTGGCTGGCGGTCGGGTTCGATATGGTCGACTGCCCCGGCGCCGCGGCCCGGCGCGGCGGTGGCGACGAGGGTGCGGCGCGTTCGGTGACGATCGCGACCCAGCGCATCGTGCGCACCCTGGAGGACGCGGGCTGCGCGTCGCGTGTGCTCACCGCCTCGGAGATCCGCTCGGCCGTGCGGCAGGTCATCTACGGCGCCGACGCGCGGTCGCTGACTCACCGCTGGCGCTACGCCGAACTCGGCAACAGCGTGAACATCGGCGCGGCGATCGAACCGACGCAGCTGGGATCGGAAATCCTGTCGCAGCTGTGGGTGGCGGAGTCCCGCGGCACCACGGTGGCCGTGCGGTTGCGCCCCGGCACCACGGCCGACACGGTGCATGTGGGCGCCGCCTGGCGGTCCACGCTGCGGGAACTACCGGAGAAGACGAAAACCAAGGGCATGGTGTCGGTGAACGGCCGGCACCGCGAGAGCCTGCTGGCCCATCTGCCGATCGGCATCCCGGACCTGGAGGATGTGGTGCCGACCGCCGAGTACCCGATCGAGGTGCTGGACGCGCTCGCGCTGCCGTCGTCGGGCTGCGGCCAGCTGATCGGCTCCGACGACGAGGGCAACGGTGTCGCGCTGCGCATCATCGGCGCCGGTATCTCCGCGGTGTATGTCGCCGGCGAGTTGTATCTGGCGCAGCAGCTGGTGTTCCGGGCGCTGGCCGTCGGTGAACGCATCCTCGTGCGCACCGACCGGCCGCAGGCCTGGTACCAGCTGATCGAGACGATCGGCAACCCGGAACGCCTGATGCTCGCGGTGGAAACCCACCAGTCGGACGCCGGTTTCACCGCGACGGTGGTGGACGGCGTACTCGCGCCCGCCCCGCACGCCGGTATCACCACGATCTACGTCACGGGCGACCCGATGGGCTGGCCGGCCACCAAACCGGACCTGTCGATCCAGCAGCCGGGTGCCATCGGCAACCGGGTGGTGCTGCGCACCGCGACCACGCAGATCCCGCTGAACCTGGTCTCGATCCCGCGCGAACACACCTACATCGGCGAACCCCGCACCCGCCAGCCGGTGCCCCAAGGTCGCCCCGGTCCCGCGCAGCCCCCAGCGCGCGCTCGCCAACCCCAGCGCTGAGGAACCCGCGCCGGGCATTCACCGACCGAATACCGACCTCAGCACATCCGCCACGGCCCGGTTCATCGGCACCACAATTCGCCGGTGCACCCAGCCGAGCGGACGGACGACCAGCACGTCCCATACCGCGGCCAGCGCCCGCAGCACCGGCCGGATCGCATAGCGGTAGACGAAAACACCCGGCACGACCACCAGCACCCGGACCACGGCGGTGGCTGCGCGCCAGGCATACGAGAAGACCGCCGCGAGCAGGATCCCGCACGGCCGCAGCACCCAGCGCTCCAGCATGCGCAGCGGCCAGACGACGCACCAGCGCCAGAGCAACACGAATGCGTACAGCACGGGTCGCAGCATCCATCGCCAAACCCATTCGGCGGCAACGACGAACGCGTACAGCACCGGCCGCAACACGTACCGCCACAGCAGGACGAGCGCCGGCCACACAGCCCGCCGCCACAGCCACTCCTCGACAGCATGCCGCAGTGGACGCAATACCCAGTTCAGCACGAACGCGCCCAGCGGCGTGAGCACCATCCCCCACAGCACCTGCTGCAGAAGCCACTCCCACAGCACATCTTTCAGCACGAACCACAGCGGCCGCAGCAGCCAGTGCCGGACGAACCGGCCGACCGGCACCAGCACCCTCTCCAGTACGAAGACACCCGCCGCAACGATCGCCCGCCCGCACAGCTTCAGCGCTTCCCAGGCCAGCCGCACCGGAACGAGCAGCACCACCGCGAACGCCCGCGCCACCCATTCCCCGATCGATACCGGTCGCCGCGGCTCCGGTGGATCTACCGAATTCATCGAATCCTCCTCCCACCCGGCATCATCGCACCTGCCGAGCCGGAACGCACCGGTAATGCAGGCCGTTGCCGTACCGGATACTTCTCAGCCGGGATACGGGTCGGCGTCCCGGGCGGCGGCCAACGCGTTTCCCCACCAAGCGAGCTGGGTGAGCATACGGTCGGCGGCATCGATGGCGGGGCCGTTCTCCGTGTTCCCGTCGGCGTCGAACTGTTTGCGGGCGCGGTGGAAACTCACCGATTCGCGGACCGAAACCATATGCACTTCCGCGACCACCTGGCGCAGCTGTTCCACCGCGCGCAGGCCCCCGGACAGACCACCGTAGGAGACGAATCCGATCGGTTTGGCACGCCATTCGTGCTTGGCGCTGTCCAGTGCGGTTTTGAGCGAGGCCGGGTAGCCGTGGTTGTACTCGGAGGTCACCGCGACGAAGGCGTCGGCGGCCGCCAGCCGCTGCCGGAAACGCGCCGTTTCCGCAGTCTCCGACAGGTCCGGCGGGAGCGGAGTGTCCAAGAGGTCGATCACCCCGGTGTCGAATTCCGGCCGGCTGCGCGCCGTGCGGACGAACCAGCCGGCGACTACAGGCGCGAAGCGTTCGGGCCGGATACTGGCGACGATCACCTCTAAGCGGAGCGGGGTGGGCACGGCACGAGCGTAGCCGCAGCGCCGGGGTTCACGGCAGTTCGAACGGCAGTGCGACGCCCGCGTGGACCCGGCAGTGCTCACACGTTTCGGTATCGGACACCGCGGCGACGGCATTGTGGACGAGTTTCTTGAAGGGACCGATATTGCGTTCGAACTCCGCGAACACATCCGCCGCGCGCACGCCGTCGCCTTCGCTGACCCCGGCGTCCAGATCGGTGACCAGGGCGATCGCCGCGTAACACATTTCCAGTTCGCGGGCGAGCACGGCCTCGGGGTAGCCGGTCATATTGACCAGGTCCCAGCCTTGGGCGGCGTACCAGCGGCTTTCGGCGCGGGTGGAGAAACGCGGGCCCTGGATCACAGCCATGGTGCCGTGTGGGTGCACGTGCACGGCACTGTCCGCGGATTTCACCGCGACCGCGCGCAGATCGGAACAGTACGGATCGGCGAAGGAGACGTGGATACCGTTGGAGTCGAAATAGGTCTGCGCGCGACAGGAGGTGCGGTCGACGAGCTGGTCGGGGATCACCACGGTGCCCGGCCCCCAGTCGGGGCGGAGGCTGCCCACGGCGCACGGCGCGAAGATCCGGCGCACCCCCAGCGAGCGCAGCGCCCACATATTCGCCCGGTAGGGCACCGTATGCGGCGAGTACTCGTGCCGGGCGCCGTGCCGCGGCAGGAACGCGACCGGACGTCCTTCGACAGTGCCGACCGCGATCGGGGCGGCCGGGTCGCCGTACGGGGTGCGCACCGTGACCTGGTCCACGGCATCGTCGAAGAAGTCGTAGAATCCGCTACCGCCGATAACCGCCAGCGCGGGTCGCTCGTGGGAAGACATAGTGTCGATTCTCGCGCGCCCCGGCCGCGGGCGCACGACCGGCACCTGACAGAAACCCCCGGCGACTGTACCCTGTGGGGGTATTTACGGTCTTCCGACCGGCGCAGAGGAGACATCCCGTGACACCCGATCCCACCCCCGCGGCCCCGGCCACCGGCACGGCGGCCCACACTCACCACGGCTACATCACCAGCAAGGACGACTACCTGAAACGGCTGCGCCGGATCGAGGGACAGGCGCGGGGCCTGCAGCGGATGGTCGAGGAGGAGAAGTACTGCATCGATATTCTGACGCAGGTCTCCGCCATGACCAAGGCGCTACAGGCGGTCGCGATGGGGTTGCTCGAGGATCATCTGAGCCATTGTGTGGTCGATGCCGCGGTCGCCGGTGGGCCCGAGGCCGAGGCCAAGATCAAAGAGGCGACCGACGCCATCGCCCGCCTCGTCCGCTCCTGACCCCGGCGGCCTGTTGCGCCTATCGGCTGTTCTGGGTGAGCAGCGGCGCCAAGGCGCGCAAGGTGGCGAGGTAGTCCTCGCCGAGCGCCTGCAGGGCCAGGTGGTCGGCGCCCGCTTCGATATGCGCGCGGACCTGTTCGGCGACCTGTTCGGCCGACCCGTGCACGGCCAGCGCGTCGAGCAGGCGATCGCTGCCCGGTTTCGCGATGTCCTCGTCGGTGTAGCCGAGTCGCTTCAAGTTGGAGGTGTAGTTGCGGAGCCCGAGATACATATCGACGACCGAGCGGCCGGTGGCGCGGGCACGCTCCGGATCGGTGTCCAGCACCAGTTTCTGTTCGGGAACCAGCAGCGCGTCGCCGACGGCAGTGCGGGCCTGCTCGGTGTGCTTCGGGGTGGTGAGGTAGGGCAGCGCGCCCGCGGTACGGTCCGCGGACAGTTTCAGCACCTTGGGGCCGAGCGCGGCGAGCATCCGGCCGGAGACGGGGACCTTCGCGGCGTCCAGTTCGTCGAGGTATTCGACCAGCGCCTCGTACGGGGAACGGTAGGGCTGGTTCGCTTCGGGATGACCCACGCCGATACCGAGGATGAACCGCCCCGGGAACCGCTGCTCGATCCGGTGGTAGGACTCGGCGGTCTCGCGCGCCGGGGCGGTCCAGATATTGACGATGCTGGTGCCCACCTTCAGCGTTTCGGTCGCCGCCAGCAGGTCCTCCACGACCGGCAGATCGGCGGTCGGCGAACCACCCAGCCAGAGCGCCCCGTATCCCAGGCTCTCCAGCTCAGCGGCCGCTTCGGGAGTGAACAGCTTGTAGTAACGCCATGCGCCGTAACGTCCGAGATCAATAGTCATAACAACCGCAACCTTGTCGTCGGCGGGACAATTCCGCCACCGACCCTATCCCCGGATGCCCACCGGCCACCGTCATCGGCATCGCACGCCACCGAATTCGGGACGGAAGCGTTCATATTCCGCTTTCACCCGGCGCCCAGTTCTCGTCGGATCCCAGCCGGATGCGTCGCGATATCGCCGATATCGTCCACCGGTATCCGCTGCTCCAGGAACGGTTCCCACGGTCGAGCCCGCACCTGCGCCCAGGTCGGATCCAGGTTGTTGCAGGCGCCGACGACCACGGACCGGCCTCGTCGGCAACCTTATCCGGCCCCGCAGCAGCCGCCCGGCGACACCGACCGCATCTCCCGCGTCTGCGCGTTGCGGGCGGCCAGCTCGGACTCCGCCGGATAGTCCACCGCGACCAGGCTGAGCCCGTGCGCGGGCGCCACCGTCACCGAACTCGAACGCTGCCGTTCGTCCAGGAGCGACGCGACCCATTCCGGGGTGCGCCGGCCCTCCCCCACCGCGAGGACCGCACCCACCAGACTGCGCACCATCGACCAGCAGAAGGCGTCCGCGCTCACGTAGGCGTCGAGCCGGTGGCCGTCGCGCACCCAGTCGTAGCGCTGTAATTCCCGGATGGTGGTGGCGCCTTCCCGGCGCCGGCAGAACGCGGCGAAATCGTGCAGGCCGAGCAAGGTTCGCGAGGCGGCGCGCATGGCCTCGAGGTCGACCGGCCGGCAGCCCACGACACTGCGGGCGGACAGCGGGTCGGCACCATGCGGCGCCGTGGTGAGGCGGTAGACGTAGTGGCGGCGGATCGCCGAGAAACGGGCGTCGAATTCGGCGGGCACGGGACGGATTCCGGTGATCCGCACATCTTTGGGCAGGAATTTCGCCATCCTGTGGATGAGCTTGTCCGCATCGATCTGCGCCGCCGTATCGAAGTGCGCGACCTGCCCTTCGGCGTGCACACCGGCATCGGTACGCCCCGCCACCGTCAACTGCACCGGCTCCCGCAGCACCTTGCCCAGCGATTCCTCGAGCTCTCCCTGCACCGTCCGCAGTCCCGGTTGCCGCGCCCAGCCGGTGAAGTCGGTGCCGTCGTAGGAGATATCCAGCCGGAAACGAGTTACGGGCTCTACTGCCGCCTGCTCGCCCCGGGTTTCCGGCGCTCCCGGGCCGCTGCCGACGCGCACCCCGGGCTCATCGGCAGCCGGGTTTCGAGGGCCGGCCTGCGGTTCCGGCTCGTATTCGCTCACCAGATCATCCTCCGGAAACGGGACGAGCCCGCCGCCCGGTTACGGGGCGGCGGGCTCGTCGACGAACCGTGGACGCGTACGTCCACGGCAGACGAATTACGCCTTGTCGTCGGCCTTCTCGTCGGCCGCGGCTTCCTCGGCCGGAGCCTCGGTGGCCTCGGCTTCGGTCTCGTCGGCCTCGGTCTCGGCCTCGGGGGCCTGCTCCTCGGCCTTCTTCGACGCGGCCACCCGGCGGGCGCGATCGGCCTCGTTGGTCACGGTCTTCTCCCGGACCAGCTCGATGATCGCCATGGGGGCGTTGTCACCCTTACGCGGCAGCGTCTTGATGATCCGGGTGTAGCCGCCTTCGCGGCCTTCGAACGACGGGCCGATCTCGGCGAAGAGATCGTGCACGACGTCCTTGTTCCGGATCACCTTGAGCACCTCGCGGCGGTCGGCCAGGGTTCCGGCCTTGGCCTTGGTGACCAGTTTCTCGGCGTAGGGGCGCAGCGCCTTGGCCTTGGCCTCGGTGGTCGTGATCCGACCGTGCTCGAAGAGCGCCGTGGCCAGATTGGCGAAGATCGCCTTCTGGTGCGACGCCGACCCGCCGAAGCGAGCACCCTTCTTGGGCTTGGGCATTGTAGGTTCTCCTTGATTAAGGCCGGTCCGGGGCGCCTACCCCGGAGGCCTAAAGCTGTTCGGTTTCGGCGTAGTCCTGCTCGCCGCCGTTGTCGTCGCTGAAAGTGCCGCTGTCGGACCAGGTGCCGGTGGTGGCGTCGTAGCCGACCACGCTCGACGGGTCGAAGGACGCGGGGCTGTCCTTGAGGGACAGGCCCAGCGCGTGCAGCTTGACCTTGACCTCGTCGATGGACTTCTGGCCGAAGTTGCGGATATCCAGCAGATCCGATTCGGTCCGCGCCACCAGCTCGCCGACGGTGTGCACACCCTCGCGCTTCAGGCAGTTGTAGGAACGGACGGTGAGGTCCAGATCCTCGATCGGCAGCCCGAAGGAGGCGATGTGATCCGCCTCGGCCGGGGAGGGGCCGATCTCGATACCTTCGGCTTCGACGTTCAGTTCACGGGCCAGGCCGAACAATTCGACCAGGGTCTTGCCCGCCGAGGCGAGCGCGTCCCGCGCGCTGATGGAGTTCTTGGTCTCCACGTCGAGGATGAGCCGGTCGAAGTCGGTGCGCTGCTCGACACGGGTGGCCTCGACCTTGTAGGTCACCTTGAGCACCGGCGAGTAGATCGAATCCACCGGGATCCGGCCGATTTCCGCACCGGTCGCCTTGTTCTGGACCGCCGGAACATAACCGCGACCACGCTCGACGACCAGCTCGATCTCGAGCTTGCCCTTGTCGTTCAGGGTGGCGATATGCATATCCGGGTTGTGCACGACCACACCCGACGGCGGCACGATGTCATCGGCGGTGACGGTCCCCGGGCCCTGCTTGCGCAGGTACATGGTGACCGGCTCGTCCTCTTCGGAGGACACGACCAGGCCCTTGAGGTTCAGGATGATGTCGGTGACATCTTCCTTCACACCGGGCACGGTGGTGAACTCGTGCAGAACGCCGTCGATGCGGATGCTGGTCACCGCGGCCCCCGGGATCGAGGACAGCAGGGTGCGCCGCAGCGAGTTACCGAGGGTGTACCCGAAACCCGGCTCGAGGGGTTCGATGGTGAACTTCGAGCGGTTGTCGGCGATGACCTCTTCGGTGAGGGTCGGACGCTGGGAAATCAGCATGGGATCAATCCTCCTGTGTTGGGCGCCCGCTATTTGACGCCTCGTCTAGGGGTTGTGCGGGCCATCCTCTCGACGACCCGCACCAGCGGCACGGTATGAGCGGGTCAGGCCCGAAGGCGGTAGCGCAGCGTCACCACGCAGGGCCCTCGCTCATACCAAATGCACACAGCCGTTACTTCGAGTAGTACTCGACGATCAGCTGTTCCTGCAGCGGCACATCGATCTGGGCGCGCTCCGGCATAGAGTGCACCAGGATCCGCAGCCGGCCCGGGACGACCTGCAGCCAGCCGGGGACCGGACGGTCGCCGACGGTCTCACGGGCGACCTGGAACGGCAGGGTGCCCAGCGACTTCTCCTTGACATCGATGATGTCGTACTGGGTGACCTGGAACGAAGGAACGTTGACCTTCTTGTTGTTCACCAGGAAGTGGCCGTGGCTGACCAGCTGGCGGGCCTGACGACGGGTCCGGGCCAGACCGGCGCGGTACACGACGTTGTCCAGCCGGGTCTCCAGCAGACGCAGCAGGTTGTCACCGGTCTTGCCCTTGAGGCGGTTGGCCTCTTCGTAGTACCGGCGGAACTGCTTTTCCATAACGCCGTAGGAGAAGCGGGCCTTCTGCTTCTCCTGCAGCTGCAGCAGGTATTCGCTCTCCTTGATCCGCGCGCGGCCGTGCTGGCCGGGCGGGTAGGGGCGACGCTCGAAAGCCTGGTCACCGCCGATCAGGTCGACGCGCAGGCGACGCGATTTGCGGGTGATGGGTCCGGTGTAACGGGCCATTGTGCTCTACCTTCCTTCCCGCTTAGACGCGACGCCGCTTGGGCGGACGGCAACCGTTGTGCGGCTGCGGAGTGACATCGGAGATCGTCCCGACCTCCAGGCCGGCGGCCTGCAGCGAACGGATCGCGGTCTCGCGGCCGGACCCGGGGCCCTTGACGAAGACATCGACCTTCTTGACGCCGTTCTCCTGCGCCTTGCGGGCCGCGTTCTCGGCGGCCAGCTGTGCGGCGAACGGGGTCGACTTGCGCGAACCCTTGAACCCGACGTGACCCGAGGACGCCCAGGAGATGACATTGCCCGAGGGGTCGGTGATGGACACGATCGTGTTGTTGAACGTGCTCTTGATATGCGCGTGCCCGTGGGGAACGTTCTTCTTTTCCCTGCGACGCGACTTCTGGCTCTTCTTCGGGCCGGAGGCCCGGGACTTCGGAGGCATCTGTTATCCCCTACTTCTTCTTGCCGGCGACGGTGCGCTTCGGGCCCTTGCGGGTGCGCGCGTTGGTCTTGGTGCGCTGGCCGTGGACCGGGAGGCCACGACGGTGGCGCAGGCCCTGGTAGCAGCCGATCTCGATCTTGCGACGGATATCGGCCTGAACCTCACGGCGGAGGTCACCTTCGACCTTGAGAGACGAGCTCTCGATGTAGTCACGCAGCTGCGTGACCTGCTCATCGGTGAGATCCTTCGAGCGCAGGTCCGGGCTGACGCCCGTGGCCGCCAAGATCTCCTTGGAGCGGGTACGACCGATGCCGAAGATGTAGGTCAGTGCGATCTCCATGCGCTTTTCGCGCGGGAGATCGACGCCCATGAGACGTGCCATCTGGCAGTTCCTTACTGTTGCGGAGGTCTGCTCCCTGTCCGTCCCCTCGTCTGGTGGGGCCCCGGCCTCCGTTCCGGGGGTAGGCACACACACCTTCCGGAGAAAATCCGGAAAAATCCTCAGTGTGCGGCTGGCGCTGGGAGGTCTTCTTTCGTGCCAATCCGAACCGCGTTCGGTGCTCGGCGCCGGTGTCAGCCCTGCCGCTGCTTGTGCCGCAGGTTGTCGCAGATCACCATGACCCGGCCGTTACGCCGGATCACCTTGCACTTCTCGCAGATCTTCTTGACGCTCGGCTGAACCTTCACGTCCGTCCAATCTTTCGTTGCGGTCCACACCGGGGTGTGAACACAGTTGACCCCGGTCGGGCACGACCGGGGAAATCTCGGGTGAGCGAGCCGGGGCTCACTCGTTCACTTGTATCGGTAGACGATCCGACCGCGGGACAGGTCGTACGGTGACAGCTCGACGACGACCCGATCCTCCGGCAGGATGCGGATGTAGTGCTGACGCATCTTGCCGCTGATATGCGCGAGGACCTTGTGCCCGTTCTCGAGCTCGATCCGGAACATCGCATTCGGCAACGGCTCGACAACCCGCCCCTCGACCTCGATGGCCCCGTCTTTCTTCGCCATATCCTCCGCGATCCCGGTTACACTCAACCTGGTCTGATTACCTGGTACTGCCCGGTGCACCCGGCCGAAGCACCGCAGTGGCCGCCGAGGGCGGCTCGCACTGCACAACGCGGATGATCACAACCGATCGCACACGAACAGGCGGCGCTTTGATACACCGCCTGGCCAGCTTACCGGTAGGTGTGCAATCGGGCAAAAAAGGGTATGCCGTGGTCGCGTCGCGAGTCGCGTCGCGCGGCCCCGGGCGAACGCTCCCCGGCGCTGAGTGGAATGGGACTTGTCGCGTAAACTGGCCGCTGTCCGAGGGTCGACCATTCCAGGAGGGGACCGGTGAGCCGCAGCAACGACGGCCTCCCCATGCTGCCGCCATGGCTGGCCGATACCGAGGTCACCGGGGTCGGGCAGACGAATTTCCGCAACTACGAACCCCCACCGGTCGAAAATCTTCCGCAGGACGAGGTCATCCCGGAGACGCCGGAACCGGCGAACGGCTTCTTCAACCGGCGCGGACGCGGCGACGACCGCTCCGATTCCGACGGCGAGAAGAAAAAGGGCAAGGGCTGGTTCCGCAACAAGAACAAGGACGAGCCTTCGCTCGAAGAGCGCGTCGGGGAACTACTGCCGAACAATCACGGCCCGCGCCCGTCGCAGCGCAACAACTGGGCCGAGGGCACCTCGCAGTGGTCGACCCAGCAGGTTCCGCAGGCGCCCGCCGATCCGCATTCCGGCGACCCGGCCCAACAGCCGGATGCCCTGGCGAACCCGGCCCCCTACCAGCAGGCGGGGCCGAGCGCCCCGGCCGAACAGTTCCCGCCGGTCGATCGGCCGGCTGTTCCCGGTCCGCCGAATCAACCGCCGCCTGCACCGGACGGCCGGGTACCGTGGGGTCCGGCCGAGCCGGGACCGCAGTGGTCGCCGGGGCCGGATACGCGGCAGGGCGCGGCCGGTACCGGGCTGCCGCCGGCGCTACCGCACCAGCCGCAGTTCACCGCACCCGCACAGTCCACCGACGCGCCGCCGCAGCCACAGTTCGCGACCCCTGCACCGTCGACCGACGCCCCGTGGCAGCCGCAGTTCACCGCGCCGGCGGAGCCGGCCGATGCTCCGGTGCAGCCGCAGTATCCCGGGCCGGCCCTGCCGAACGGCCGGCCGGACGGTTCCGGGGAGGCCGCGTCCGCCGCGCCGGCTACGGAGCAGCCGAGCCTGCCGACCCGTAACCCCAGCGCACCGGCACCGGAGTTCGAGCGGCTACGCCCGCATCATCCGATCCCCCCACATCCGGCCCGGGACGGTTCGGCCCCTCCGGCAGTTCACGGCGGTGCCGCGGCGACCGGGCCCGATTCCACGGGTGCGGCCGGGCAAACCGGCGGGTCGGGTGCGCCGGATACCGGTGAGCGCGGCTTCCTGCCGCCGCCACCGCCGCTGCCCGACGCGCCGCCGAGCGCGACCGCACCGGATGCCGGCCCGATAGAACAGCAGCCGATCCGGCGCCTGCCCGACCTGCCACCGGCGCCGCCGAACCGGGAACCGGATCCGGTGGCCGGACGCGACGAACCGGCCCCCGTTTCCGATACCGCAGAACCCGGCCGGGAGCGCGAGCTCGCCCCGGACGAAAGCAGCTCGGCTCGGTACACCAGCGGCGCGCATTCGGCGGTCGGTGGTGTCGACCCCATCGCCGACGGTCCCGCACCGGCACCCGAATCGCAGACCGGCGCGTCCGGTCCGGAACACGGCCCGGGCGATCGCTACGACGCGACCACTGCCCACGGGCCCGACAGCGCACCCGACCAGGCAAGGGGCCCGGCGCCGACCAGTGGGCAGTGGCGTGCGCCGGAAAGCGCCCCGGCGAACCCCGTGGCAGGCGCAGCCGAGCAGGCGATAGGGTCCGCAGCGACCGGTGTGGAGCAGTGGCGTGCCCCGGAAAGCGCACCCGCGAACCAGGCCGCAGGCTCGACCGAGCAGGCGATGGGGCCCGCGGCCGCCGGTGCCGCACAGTGGCGTGCCCCGGAGAGCGCACCGTCCGATGGCGCGCCCGGACAGCGGTGGCGGGCGCCCGAACAACCCACCGCGTGGCAATCGGGTCCGCAGCATGCCGCTCCGACCTCGACTCCGCCGAATCTCCCGCCGCAGCACGGCGGTCCGGCGGCCGGACATCCCGGTCCCGTCGGCCCATCGAACCAGCCGCCCGCTCAGCAGTGGCAGCAGCCGGTGCCCCCGGCGGTGCCCGGGCCGCCACAGCACGGCGGTAGCGGCCCGGCGGGTTGGCAACAGCCGAATCCGCACGCCGGCCCGATGCAGAACCCGCAGCAGCAGTTCGGCGCGCCGGGCCCGCACGGCCCCTCGCTGGAGGATGTCTCGGTGCGGCGGGCCAAGAAACCGGCCGGGAGCGGCTGGCGCAAAGTGGTGCACCACGCGTCCGGCGGCAAGATCAACCCGGGGATGTCCGCCGAGGAACGGCGGATGCTGGAACTGGTGGCGCGGATCCGCCAGCCCGTCCGCGGCGATTACCGCATCGCGGTGCTCTCGCTGAAGGGCGGGGTCGGTAAGACCACCACCACCATCGGCCTGGGGTCCACTTTCGCCTCCATCCGCGGCGACCGCGTGATCGCCGTCGATGCCAACCCCGACTTCGGCACGCTGTCGCAGCGGGTGCCGCTGCAGACCCGGTCCACGGTCCGTGATCTGCTGCTCGACCCGGCGATCCAGCGGTATTCGGATGTGCGCCGGCATACCTCGCAGGCCACCAGCCGCCTCGAGGTGCTGGCCAGCGAACGCGATCCGGCCGCCTCGGAAGCGTTCAACGAGGACGAGTACCGCGCGGTCGCCCGGATCCTGCAGCGCTTCTACAACATCATCCTCACCGACTGTGGTACCGGCCTGATGCATTCGGCGATGGCGGGTGTCCTGCAGCTGGCGCATTCCCTGGTACTGATCTCGCCGACCGCGATCGACGGTGCGCAGAGCGCCTCGGCCACGTTGGACTGGCTGTCGCTGCACGGCTACCACCATCTGGTGCAGAACGCGGTGGTCGTGATCAATTCACCGCGCGACGGCACCCCGAACATCGACGTACAGCAGCTGCGGCAGTACTTCCTGTCGCGCTGCCGGGCCGTGCACATGATCCCGTTCGACCCGCATATGTCCGAGGGCGCCGAAATCGATCTGCCGCGGCTGAAGAAGGAAACCAAGCGCGCGTACGTAGAACTCGCGGCGACGGTTGCCGACGATTTCGGCCGGAGCTACCACCTGCAACACGGCGGCTGAAACCGGTCCGCGCGGCATATTCGCGCCGCACTCGCGAACCGCGTTGACCGGTTGGAACACCGCGCGGCCGCACCCATACCGACGCCATGGCTGTCGGGGACCAGCACAAGGCCGGGCGGCCCGGTCGGATACTCGGGCGGCGTGATTTCCGTCGGCGTCCGGTTCGCGGTGGTCGAGCCCTTATTTCGGCGGCGCTCCTGTTCGCGGGAAGTTTCGCGCCCGGAGGCGGCCGCTACCGGCCGGCGGATCCGCGCGGACGTGCCCCCCGCCCGCCGAAACCCGCAGTGGATACGGGCCGCCGGTACCCAAGGCAGCTACCGGGCGCCGGGCGGGCTGCCACCGAGTCCGCCCGGCAGCACGACACCGAAAGGCTCGGCTATCGCCGGGGGTGATCGCCGCGCCGGTGCGGGGTGCTCACCATTCGGGCAGACGGCGCCGACCGGCCAGCACGTCGCCCACGAGGGCGTCGTAGGCGTCGGCGAGTTCGGCCAGATGGTGCCAGGCGCCGTGCAGCAGTTCATCGTCGGCGTCGAGGGTCATCAACGCGTGATGTGCGCGGACCGCCGATTCCGCGAGCCTGTCGATGATCGCGCCGATGGTCTCGGTGTGCAGGGTGACCCCCAGCCGATGCTGCGGGACGTTGCGCCCTACCCAATCGTCGATCGCCAGCACCAATTCCATCCGGCGCCGGTCGATCTCGACCAACCGGTCGGGGTCGGTGACGATCGACCCGCCGCGCCCCACGAGTCTGCGCTCGTGCAGGACGGCGAGATCGCGGGCGTACCAGAGCAACTGCCCACCGACCACCCGGTGGCCGCGCGCGGCCCGCACCAGTAGGTCGGAATTGGGCAGCGGGCCGGTAGTCCCGTTCTGCGCCAACGCATCAGCGCCACGCTGGGCGCCGGGAAGAGCCATTACGACTGTTGTATCCGAACCTGTCACGGTTGCCTCGCCGTTCATCGCCGCACAACACCGGGTCAGTACGTTGATTACAATAAACCGCGAAAGCGTACTGTCAAGCGATACCGACCCCACCGGACACGAAAAGCGTACACTTCGTTACCTGGAGTCCACCCGAGGAGCACGATGGCGGACGGTCCGACGTATCGACGGATCGCGGACCACCTCCGCGAGGAAATACGAGCAGGTAAGTGGCGGCCCGGGGATCGCCTGCCCAGCCACTCGGAACTGGCCGAGCAGATGCAGGTTTCGCTGACCACCGCTCGTAATGCGATACAGGTCCTGGTCACCGAAAATCTTGTCTATACCGCTACCTCGCGCGGCACCATCGTGCGCAGCCGCGAAGTCCTGGAATCGGTCGTCACCGACCATATCCGCCCCAACCGGCCGCGCGCGGCGCACGATATCTTCTCCGAGATCGCGCGCGCCGCGGGCCGGGTACCGACCAAGGAATTCAGTGCCCGGATGGAACCGGCGGATCAACATATCGCCGCACTACTGGGCATCCCCGTGGATTCCTGGGTGCTGGCCCGGACCGTCGTCCAGTTCCTGGACAACGAACCGTGGTCGTGGGAAGTGAGTTTCTATCCACGAGACCTTGCCGAGGCCACCGGGATAGATTCACCGCACGATATCGCCGAGGGCACGACCCGGCGCCTGGCCGACCGCGGATACGCCGAGACGGCACACCGCGATACGCTCGTCGCCCGGCCGGCGAGTGCCGAGGAGGCCGGGGTGCTCGGCGTGGCGATCGGGACCGTACTGCTGGATCATCTTCGGATCGGCGCGAACCACGACCGCGTCACCCGGGTAACTCGCCATCGGTCGATCGCGACCAGTAACCGCATCGCCTACGAACTCGGCGACGCCGCCGGGACCGGTATAATTCGTGCCGCGCTGGAACAGACTGATCGGTCCGGGATATGGTTCTAGCCCATGACCGTCCAGATTCGGCCGGCCGCACTCGATGATCTCCACCTGATCTGTCGGCTGCGGCAACAACGCGCCTCATGGCTCGCCGCCCGCGGCTCCGACCAGTGGTCCACCGAGGCATCCGGACTATCGATCGACTATTTCGCGCGGGTTGTCGACCGGGCCCTGACAGCCGGGGAGACCTGGATCGCCGAGGTGCACGGCGAACCGGCCGGAACCATCACGGTGAACGATCGTGCCGACAAGGAACTGTGGACCGCCGCCGAACTCGCCGATTCGCTGATCGTGCACTATCTCATCGTCGACGTGCGGTATTCCGGCCACGGCGTCGGCCGCCGGTTGCTCGCCCATGCCGCGGCGCTCGCCCGGACACGCGGCCGCAGCTGGGTCCGGCTCGATGCGTGGACCACGAACACAGACCTGCACGCCTATTACCGGCGCGCCGGTTTCCGGCTGGTCCGGATCGCCGGCCCGGACCGCCCGAGCCCGTCGTGCGCGCTGTTCGAACGGCATATCGGCGAATGGCAGACCGATGACGCGTTGGTCGGCGCGCGGCCCGCGGCCTTCCCCATGACATCCTTGACCGAATCACCCGTGGTCCTGCCGGTGCTCGGCTGAACCCAGATCCGGCCGGCGCGCCGCCGCACCGGCCGGACCACGATTCCGCGTTGTTCACCTGGTAAGACGAACGAATTCACAGCGGATCGAGGTGCGCGATATGAACCATCTCGATACCGCGGCTGCGTGATACCAGTACGCCGCGTCCGGGCGGAAGTTTGGTCGGGCGCACATCGCCGACGAGCTTGCCCTCGTCCTTCGACCCACTCATGATCAGCGTTTCCACCGACATATTCTTCATGGTGCCGAGAACCGGGTCGAAAAGCGCCCGCGAGACACCGCCGATACGCCGGGCGACGATGAGGTGCATACCGATATCCCGTGCCTGCGGGAGGAATTCGATGAGCGGCTGGAACGGGTTGGCGCTACCGGCGGCGACCATATCGTAGTCGTCGACCACGATGTAGATCTCGGGCCCGCTCCACCAGCTGCGCTCGCGCAACTGCTGCGGTGTGATATCCGAACCGGGAATACGTTTGGCCAGGTAAGCGGCCACTTCCTTGATCATCGGACCACAGGTCTGCGAGGAGGTCGAATAGCCGGCCAGCTGATCACCCTCGAGCACTCCGAGCATGGTGCGGCGGTAGTCGACCATGATCACGCGCGCCTGCTCGGAGGTGGAATTCTCGGTGATTCCCATGACGATATTGCGCAGCAGGGTGGTCTTGCCGCATTCCACGTCGGCGAAGGCCATGAAATGGGGTTCGGCGTTGAAATCCATGACCAGTGGTTGCAATTCGGATTCCCCGAGGCCGACCACGACCTTGGTGGCACCGGTTTCGATTCCCCGCGCCCGTGCCTGGGCCAGCAGATCGTCGCGCTCGAACCGCAACGGCAGCATCCGGACCTCGGGGGCCCGGCGGTTGGGATAGAGCTGCGCCAGTTCGGTCCGCGCCCGCGTTACGCCTTCGGCGAGACTCGCGGGATCGGAGTCGGAGTCCAGCCGTGGCAGGGCGATGAGCATATGCAGATGCTCCGCGGTCAAACCGCGACCCGGCCGCCCCACCGGCACCTGATGGGCGACCCGGCGCCCCATCTCCGAATCGGTCGGGTCGCCGAGCCGCAATTCGATCCGGGTACCGATCTGGTCCTTGACCACCGGCCGGATCTCCGCCCAGCGCGAGGCACCGATCAGCAGGTGGATACCGAACGAAAGACCCTGTCCCGCAATCGCATGGATCTGCGGTTCCAGCGATTCGAATTCTTCGCGGATCGCCATCCAGCCGTCGATCACCAGGAACACATCGCCGAACGCGTCGTCCGGGAACGGATCGGCGATCCCTTGCTGCAACGCCGCGAATTTGCGGCGCCGGTACTCGGCCATGGACTCGATGCCCTGTTCGGCGAACCGCTCCTCACGCTGGCGCATGAGCGAGGTGAGTTCGGCGATGGTCCGGCGCACCCGGTCACCGTCGAGGCGGCCCGCCACCGAACCGACATGCGGAACCCCGACCAGACCGGCCATACTGCCGCCACCGAAATCCAGGCAGTAGATCTGCACCTGTTCAGGGGTGTGCGTGGCGGCCGTGGCCATGATGATCGACCGCAGGGTGGTCGACTTACCCGACTGCGGACCGCCGACCACCGCGACATTGCCGAGCGCACCGGCCAGGTTGATGGTGAGCACATCGCGGCGCTGCTCGTACGGTTTGTCGATCACCCCGATCGGCATCCACAGCTGACCGTGCCGGTTGACCGGCGAACGCCAGTCCGGGTCGGGCAGCAGCATATCCACCGTCGGCGATTCCTCCAGCGGCGGCAACCAGACCTCGTGCGCGGGCCGGCCGTGCCCGGTGAGCCGTTTGACCACCACGTCGAGCAGCGAATCCGGCACACCCTCGCCCTCGGACACGCCCGCGGCGGCCACCTCCGACGGGGGCGGGGGCAGTTCGAGCAACGGGTTGAACGCGGCAGCGTCCTCCTCGGGCTCGTCGTCGACGGATTCGGCCGTTTCGGGTATCTCGACCGGGGACGCGGTGAACAGGCCGGGCCGTTGCCGCGCGACCGGGCTACCGTCCTCGGTGGCGGTACCCTGCGGGGCCTCGTACGGGCCGGAGACATAGCTGGCGTTGAAACGCAGTGGGTCGGAGGCGTCGCTCTTCAGGTAGCCGGAGCCGGGGACGCTGGGCAGATGGTAGGCGTCGGTGATACCGAGTACCGCCCGGGATTCGTTGGCGGAGAAGGTTCGCAGGCCGATCCGGTAGGACAGATGCGATTCCAGGCCGCGCAGCTTGTTCTCCTCGAGCCGCTGCGAGGCCAGCAGCAGATGGACGTGCAGCGACCGGCCGAGACGGCCGATCATCACGAACAGTTCGGCGAAATCCGGTTTCTGCGAGAGCAGTTCGGAGAACTCGTCGACCACCACGAACAGCGCGGGTAGCGGATCCAGCGGTACGCCGGCGGCGCGAGCCTTCTCGTAGTCGTTGACATTGGCGTAGTTGCCGGCCGAACGCAGCAGCTCCTGGCGGCGGTTCATCTCACCGGCCAGCGCGTCCTTCATCCGGTCGACCAGGGACAACTCGTCTTCCAGATTGGTGATCACCGCCGCGACATGGGGCAGCGGATCCAGGCCCAGGAAGGTCGCGCCGCCCTTGAAGTCGACCAGTACGAGGTTCAGCGCGTCGGGCGAATGCGTGGTTACCAGCGAAAGGACAAGGGTACGAAGGAATTCCGATTTACCGGAGCCGGTGGCGCCGATGCACAGGCCGTGCGGGCCCATACCGTTCTCGGCCGATTCCTTGATATCGATCTCGACCGGTGTCCCGTCGGGAGTGATGCCGATCGGCACCCGCAACCGCTCCCGGGCGGTCCGCGGCCGCCAGACGCGCGCCGGATCGATCTGCGCGGCGTCCGGAATTTTCAACAGGGCCATCAGGCCCGGATCGCTGGTGGTGCCCTCACCCAGGCTCACGATCTGCGCGGCGGTCGCCAAGCGATACCGGGCGAGCGCACGCGAAAAAGCTTCCGCCTCGGCGATACTCACCGAATCCGCGGTGGCGAATCGCTCGATACCCGCGGCGCTCTTCGCCGAGACCTCGCCGTTCGCGCACACCAGCTGCAGGCCGCGGCGGGCCGCCAGCCCACCTTCGGGGGCGGTGAGATCCAGCACGGTCACCGAGTCCAGACCCGATTCGGCGACCAGCCGTTCGTTCCCGCTGACGTAACCGTCGTCGATGACGACCACGATGTGCACCCGGCCCTGGGTGGGTTGCGGGTTGCGCATGAAGCGACCGCGTTCGATCAGCTCCGCCGAGAGCGCGGTCTCCAGTTCGCCGAGGGACTGATACATCATCCGCACCGAACCCATACCGTCGCGCTGGGCCGGATGCTGCAGATGGGGCAGCCATTTCGCCCACGACCAGACGGGCGCGTCGGGATCGCTGCACACGATCGCCACGGACAGATGGTCGGGGCCGTGGAAGCTGGCCAGTTCCATGATCATCGAACGCACCAGGGTGCGTGCTTCGTCGGTATCGCCGCCGATGTTGATGGCGGGGAAGGCGCGCAGTGACACCGCGGTCGGCAACCGGTGCACCACCGAATGGGTCCGCACGAACCGCCGCAACGCCACGGTCGATACCGGTTCCAGATCCTCGAGGGGGCCGGTCTCCGGACGGGCCAGTTTGGTGGCCAGCCGGTGGCTGCCGACACCGACACGCACATGACCGAAATCGGGGTCGTTGGGGCGGCGCTCCCACATCCGGCGGGTCCCCACCAGCGACAGCAGATCCGCGGGCTCGGGATGACTCCAGCCCAGCGATTCGAGCTGTTTACCGCCCGTGCGGCGGACCTCCTTACGGATCTGATCCAGGTACCGGAAGTAGTCCTTGCGTTCCTCGTTCAGCTCGACCGCGCGTTTACCGCCGCCGCCCTTGAAACCCGCCATCATGCCGACCATCGACATGATCATCATCATCGGGAACATCATCATGAAGGGATTGGCCAGCATATTGCGGCCCATCATCGCCATCATGGCGATCATGCCGATCACCGCGATCACCATGACCACGGGCATGATCTTCATCATCAGGGGCGCCGGGATGGCGCGCGGGACCTCCGGGGGCGCCGTCAGCGCGACCTCACCGCCCGGTGCCCGGGGCGGGGCGATACGGGGTCGGCGTACAAAGCCTTCGGTAGCCATGGTTCCTTCTCAGATCGGCAGCCGGTGGTCGATACCGAGCCGTGTCACGGGTCCGATTCCAGGTCGAGTGGGCGGGCCGGCCGGCGGAACGGGTACGCGATCGCCGCGCCGATCGCGAGGGCCGACAGGCAGAGCACCGCACCGATGATCGCGATCGCGCGCTGCCGCGGATCGGGTCCGGGTGGATGGACCGGTGCGGCGACGGGCCTGGCGGCGGCGGCACCCACCGAGACCGGTTCGACCGGCAGTTCGGCGGTGAGCGCGGCCAGCGGATCGATCAGGCCGTGGCCGATCCGGTCGTCCCGGCCGGTGCCCGGACCGTGCGCGGTGCGGGTGATCCGGTCCATCACCTGCTGGGCGGTGAGCTGCGGGAATCGCGACCGCACCAGCGCCGCCAGGCCGGCCACATAGGGCGCGGCGAAACTGGTGCCCTCCACCGAGCGCACGCCCTCGCTGGTCTGCACGCCGTCGACCAGCCCGGTGCCGCCCGGTTTGCTGTCCAGCGAGACGATATTGCGGCCGATCGCGGCCACCTGCACCCACGGCCCGTTCAGCGACAGCTCGGAGACCTGGCCGTTCGGGTCCACCGAACCGACGGCGAGTACATAGGGCGAGAACCAGGCGGGGCTGGCCACCGTGGCCACCGACCCCCAGCCGTTACCGGAGTTCTGGTTCTGGCAGGCGCCGTCGCTCTGCAGGTTCCCGGCGGCGGCGACCACCACCACGTTGCGGTCGTAGGCGTATTTCACCGCGGCACCCAGTGCGCCGTCGGCGGTGTCGAGACCGGCCTGGGTGCAGGCGACTTCGGAGATGTTGATCACCGTGGCACCCATGTCCACGGCGCGGACCACCGCCCCCGCGAGCGTGAGGACGGTGCCGTAGCCCTCGGTGCTGATCCGTCCCGGGGCTTCGCGGTTGTTGTTGTCCTTCTTCTCGTAGGCCAGGCTCAGCTGGCGGATGCTGAGGATCTCCGCGTCGGGTGCGACACCGACGAAGGCGTCGCCGGGGCTGGGCTGGGCGCCGATGATCCCGGCCACCAGGGTGCCGTGCCCGTCGCAGTCGACGGTGCCGTCGGTATCGGAGACGTAATCGCCGCCCGGCTGCAGCCTGGGCAGCCGGGGGTGCCGGTTCACCCCGGTATCGATCACCGCCACCTTCTGCCCGGCGCCCCGGCTGAACTGCCAGGCCGCGGGGAGATTCAGCACCTGCTGGGAGATCGGCGGCGCGCTCGGCGGCGCGCCGGTGAGCAGGGGTTCGGCGCAGACCGCGCTCTGCTCGGTGGGTTCCAGCGGGGCGGGCCGGCCGCTGATCGCCTGCGCCGCGCCCAGCGCACCCGGGTCGATCACGGGCTGCGGGATCGCCGCGGCGTACGAGCCGGGCAGTGCCACCGCCGCACCGAATACGGTGAGGGCACAGGCCAGGCGCAGCAGCCGGCGCGCCGGACGAGCACTCATAGGCTCAGGTTCCTGGCCATACCGTAGATTCCCATCATCCACAGCACCAGCGGGATGACCGCCATGATCAGGCCGTATTCGAAGAGTTCGATCGCGCGCCGCACCACCGGGGTGACCTCGATATGCGGGCCGATCACCCCGAACCCGACCACCCCGAGCGTGAACGCCAGCAGGATCGCCGCGCAGAGCAGGATGAGATCGCTTTCCCCGAAGGCCAATCCGACGATCAACGCCACGAAGGTGACGCAGGCACCGCCGATCAGGATGGCCGCCTGGGTGATATCGGCGAACGACCGGCCCCGCAACGCCAGGATGATCGCGGTGATCACCGCGAGCGTGATGCCCTGCCACCGGTACGGGCCGAGCGGATCGGCGACCCCGAATGCCCCGATCACCGTACTCGCGGTACAGGCGGCGATGAGGCCCGTCTGGAACCGGTTGGCCGCCCGCGCCCGCTCACCGAGCCCCGCCGCCGAGGGCAGTGCGGTGGCGCCGATCGCGCCGATACCCTCGATCGTCGGCCGTGGTTCGTGATCGGCCGGGTCGATCGCCGCGCCCGCCGTCGGCACCGGCGGAATCGGCAGCCGGGCCAGCAGCGCCGCCAGCCGCGGCACCATGGACAGGATCATGATTCCGGCGACCAGCAGTCCGGCGCCGACCTTCGGCAGACCGGGATGCCAGATGAGATAGATCACCGAGGTGACCAGCGCGATCACCGCAACGGCCGCGGCACAGGAGAACAGCGTGGCGCCGACCCCGGTGACCCGGTAGCCCAATATCGCCGCCACCAGCAGCACCGAGCTACCCAGCAGCAGATGCGGCGCGCCCAGGGTGCCCGGGACCACCAGCGCGGCACCGCCGAACAACAGCAGCAGTCCATCGGCCGACAACCACGACCCCGTGATCTCGTCGCCGTACTTGCGCGCCGTGATCCCCGCCGCCACCAGCGCGCCCAGGCCGGCGCCGAGCAACACCAGGCCCGGCGCCAGCGGATCTTCTCCGCTACCGCGCGAAACGACCAGCACGGCCAGCGTGGTGAGCACCGTGAGCGCCGAGACGACCAGACCCATCCAGCGCGCCGAAGCACCGGACCAGCCGGTGAATTCCTCCGCGGTGAGCCGCGATACCGCATCGATCACATCGTCGAACAGCGCCGGTGCTTCCTTCGCGCCGACCGACCGCAAGACCAGCAGTTCACCGTCGTAGACCTCGGCCTCGGTGAGCGTGCGACTCGGGGCGATCGCCTCCCGTCCCAGCCGGGCCAGGGTCCAGTGCTGGGCGTCGAGCGGGCCCGTATCGTCCTCGGAATCCGGCAGACTCGGATTGCGCGATTCGATCAGCGCCACCAGATCGCCGATGAAGCTCGCGATCGGCACGGTCGCGGGCAGGCCCACATCCACCTGAGTGTTGCCGCCGATGACCGAAACCCGGCTCAGTTCCGGTTCTTGCGCGCGGGTGCCGCTCGGCGTTTCGACCACTGTACTCATCTCCCCACCCACGTCCCGATCAACAATTCACGCCTCGGCCGTCGACAATTCATATTCCCGCCATCCGTAATTCGTTGCCGACCGCTGCCGCGACACGGAACCCGGTCTGTATCAGCATCTTCGGCAATTGTCGAGCACTCTCAGCTGGATGGTCTGGCGTTGCGTCCTCCCGGCAACTGAACCTAATGTAACGGAGCACCGAGGCGCGCGCGATCGGTAGTCTGGTATCCAGATAATCGTTCTCTTTACGCCTATACAAGAATTCGGGGAGCGCCTGCAATGACCGGCAACCGCCAAGCTCAACGCGCATTCGACGCCGGGGTTCTGTCGCTCGGATTGTCCATCGAGGGCCAGGAGTCGGCCCGCGACCTCGAGTACGCCAAGCTCGCGTTCCAGCGCGCCACCGAATGGGATCCGGGCATGTGCGATGCCTGGCTGGGCCGGGCGGCCGCCGGGGAACTCACCAAAGAGGTGCTGTTCAACCTGTACAAGACCTGCGACGACACGCTGTACCGAGAACAGCGGCGGGTCGGGCTGCGGCCGCGCGAACTCGCCGGCCGCTTCCAGCCGGGTCTCTACATCGACTATCCGCTCGCCGGCCGCACCGAGATCGCGCTGGCCTGGGCCGCGCAACTGATCGCGGACAAGGATTACGACGAAGGTGAGCGTGTTCTCGACCAGCTCGACCAGTACCGCAAGGGTCTGCGCGACAGTCCGGAACGGGTGGCCGACGACCGGATCTCCGCCTATGTGCGCGGCGTCCTGCACTACACGACGCAGCGCTGGCCCGATGTGATGACGGTGCTGGCCGGTTCGGCCGAATGGGACGACCCGTATCTCGCCGCGGGCGCCCACGTCATGGTCGGCACGGCGTGTGCCCAGCTGGGCCTGTTCGCCGAATCGATCCGCCGGATGCAGGCCGCCGAGCAGGGGCCGATCCCCGCGGCCCGCTCCACCGCCATGTTCTGCCGCGGCCTGTGCCTGCGCGAGATCGGCAACGAGGAGGAGGCGCAGGGACTGTTCGAGAAGGTGTACTCGCAGGCACCGGATTTCGAGGCCAACGCCTCGGCCATGCGCGACCGCACCTTCCGGATCACCGTCACCAACCGCGAGGTCATCGCCGCCCGCACCGACAAATGGGATCCTTCCTCGTCACCGACGATGGAACAGATGAACCGGGCCGAGGTGCAGGACCGGGCCAAGGAAACGCTGGCCGAGGCCCGCGCCGAACTCGACTCCCAGATCGGCCTCGCCTCGGTGAAAACGCAGGTGGCCAAACTACAGTCGACAGCCCAGCTGGCGAAGATCCGCGCCGAGAAGGGTATGGCCAGCGTGCCGCGCGGCCAGCACCTGGCGTTCACGGGTCCGCCCGGTACCGGTAAGACCACCATCGCCCGGGTGGTCGCCAAGATCTACTGCGGGCTCGGCCTGTTGCAGACCGAGAAGATGGTCGAGGCCAAACGCGCCGATTTCGTCGGCGAACATCTGGGCAGCACGGCGATCAAAACCAACAAGCTGATCGACAGCGCCATGGACGGTGTGCTGTTCATCGACGAGGCCTACACACTGATCCAGACGGGTCTGTCGGGTGGTGACGCATTCGGCCGCGAGGCGGTGGATACGCTGCTGGCCCGGATGGAGAACGATCGCGACCGCTTGGTGGTGATCATCGCCGGATACGACGGTGAGATCGACCGCCTGCTGGCGGCCAACGACGGTCTGGCCTCGCGTTTCGCCAAACGCCTGCAGTTCCCGTCCTACAACGCGACCGAACTCGGACAGATCGGTGAGGTGATCGCGAAGAAACGCGATTCGGACCTGTCGGAGGAAGCGTTGAAGGTGCTGATCCGCGCCTGCGACCGGCTGTATGCGATGGAGAGCACCGACCAGAGCGGGCAGCCGCGGCGCGGGGTGGACCTCGCGGG
This sequence comes from Nocardia sp. CA-290969, assembly GCF_050936135.1. NCBI lineage: Bacteria > Bacillati > Actinomycetota > Actinomycetes > Mycobacteriales > Nocardiaceae > Nocardia > Nocardia sp. CA-290969. The sequence continues at coordinate 5,755,315 of NZ_JBNJNJ010000001.1, forward strand.
TAACGGCCGTTTCATCCGTAATGTGATCGAGGCGGCCGAGGAGGAGCGCGAATTCCGCCTGGCCAACGACGAATCCCTCGATCTCACCGAGGTCGACGAGGCGGTGCTGCGGCGGATCGAAGAACCGGATATGCGGCTCGCGCTCGGCACCATCCTGGCCTCGCTGAATATCGGCTGGACCGACCCCGACTGAACGGCTCCACCGCATCCGGTCGCGAGTGAGCGCGGATCGTGTCGATCCGGGTTCGGGCGCCCGATGCCCGCGGGGCCGCAACAGCAGAGGCCGTCGTGAACCCAGCATCCCAGCCGAATCCCTCCGCGCCGGTTCGCGCGCTGACCGTGCCGGAACACGAGTAGCGCATCCCGCTCGGTCGGCGGGGGCAGCGCATCGTTCGGTCGGCGCCGGTGCATACCTGCGCGCTCCAGTTTTGCTCCGGTGGCGTTTCGTTCCGCCGGAAGGCACCGACCTCGTCATCCGCGCACAGGGCCGTGCGGGCCTATCCAGCACCCTGTTCACCAGTGACCCGCGCCCGGGCCCACCGCGGACGGGGCTCAGCCCTCGGTCAGTGCGTCGTGACTCACGAGGGCTTCCCGGGGATCCAGGGTGGGGCCGGGGACGAGCTGGCCGATGATGGCCCAGGGGGCCAGATGCGGGGTGTTGCCCAGACCGAGCACATTCGCGATGGCCGGATCGGGGACGCCGTAGCGGATTCCGTTGTCGGCGATGTAGAACAGGCTGCCACGCCGCGGACTGCCCGGTTCCATCCCGGTGATCTGCACGAACTCGCCGTGGGCGGGTTCGACATACACCTCGTCCACGCGGTCGCCGCTGCTGTCCGCGGTCGCCAGCCGCACCGGTTTCGCCGATTCCGCGATCGGCAGCCGGGTCCCGATCAGCAGACCCACCGAGGCCCGCTCCCCCGGGCCGTCCGTGGCACCCTGTTCCACCGGCGCCGTCCCCGGTGATTTCGCCCAGGCGATGCAGGTCACCGGGCCGTCCTCGGCCTCGACGATCTCCGGGATCTCGACCGGGAACTCCTCGACCGGCAGCCGGTGCACCACCGGCACCTCGTCCAGTACATCGGGCGGCATCACCGCGACCTCGCTCATCCCCTGCGAATCCGCGTACCGGATCACCTGGGCGGCGAAGGGCGATACCGGCTGAACCCCGTCGGCGAGCACGACATACATCTCCGGACCGGCATTGCCACCGACGCCGGTGACGGAGATGATCCCGCCGATCGGCACCTCGGCCAGCGGGCCGGGGCCGGGCTCACCCGCCCGGTCGATGGCCGGCGCCCGCAGCGGCGGCACCTGGGTGGTGGCGCCGAGGAAACCGGTGCCGACCGGCCGCGGCCGATGCGCCGGCAGGTCGAGGGCACGGGCGAGCACCGTATCGTTCGGGTCCACCTCGGCGCGTTTACCGTCGTAGACGAGATAGGTTTTGTCGTCGCGGGTCACCAGCAGCGTCTCGACGGGCGCGGCGGCGCGGATGCGGTCGGTGAGCCGGGGCGCGCCGGAGACGACCGTCGTGGTCGCCCCCACGGCCGAGGCGGCACTGCCACCCGCGGACAGTTCGATGCTCTCGCACAGCGACCAGTGCGAATCACCGTCCTGCGCGGAACCGGGAAGCGCGGCCGGGGCGCCGGGGATACCGAGCAGCGGGCCACGCGGCAGCGTGCCCAGTTTGTCGTCCTTGACCGCATGCGGTTCGGCATTGGTTCCGGTGATCAACCGCGCCGACGCCAGATTCAGCACGGGATGCAGGGTTTGGCTACCGTCTTCCTTCTTCACGACCACATACAGCGCACCGCTGGACTTACCGGAGACGATGACAGCGTCACCGATCGCGCCCTGCGGGCGGAGGAACGCCAGGATGGCCGCGCCGGCGGTGACGAGGATGCCGAGCACCAAACCGACCAGCAGCGAACGGATCTGCGAGCGCATGGGGTCGTGCAGCATGCGCACATCTCGGCGGACCAGCGCGTGGTCGAGCCGGCGTAGCAGGAAACGGTACCCGTTCACCTGGGCACGGGTAGTCAGCTGTGCTGGCACTCGGGACTCCATCGCGCTGTCGACCGCAATCTCTGCCGACACGGTACCGTAATTCACGACCGTTACGTCGGCCCATATCGGTGAAATCACGGACAGCGCACCGAGAAGCGAATGCAGCCGAGGCAGGAACAAAACAACTGTGAACGACACGATGAACACCGGGGAACCGGCACCGGCAATTCCCGACCAACCGGTTTCTCAAAGTTCGGTAAATATTCGCCGGTCGGCCTACGACACTTTGCGGGACCCGGAATTCTGGTTGTTCCGTATTTTCCCGCTCCGAATAGTTGTTCCCGGCGTTCTGGCCGCCGCGGCGGTCGCGTGGATCGTGCTGGCGTTCAGCGGTTCGGTCTGGTACTCGCTCGGCGCCGGAGTCGCGGCCGGTCTCCTCGGACTCGCGCCCATCGGCGGCCGGACGCTGGTCGCGCGGATCGCCGGAGTGCTCGCCCGGCGCGGGAGCATCCCGGCCGAACGGCTGGAACAGGCCGCCGCCTTCGACGTCCCGCTACCCGAAGGCGGCGGCTACGGGGTGCGCTGGGACGGTGATCTGCTGCTGACCATGCTGCGGATCGATCCGCCGCCGGACACCCTGACCCTGCTACGGCCCGGCGCGCTGAACACCGAGCAACTACTGCCGCTGCCCGAGATCGCACGCTGCCTGGACCAATTCGACCTGACACTGGCCAGTATCGACGTGGTGAGCACCGGCGCCCGCACCGCGGGCACCGGTGTCGCCGCCCATCTCTACGACCGGATCATCGGCCCGCTGCCGGCGATCGCGCACCGCACCTGCTGGCTGGTGCTGCGGCTGGACCCGCTGGCCAATGCCGAAGCCGTGGACAATCGCGGGGGCGGCGGCACCGGCGCGCTGCGGGCGGCCATCATCGCGACCCGCCGGGTCGCGAACCGGCTGGCGGCGCACGATATCGCCGCCTCGGTGCTGACCGCGACGGAGCTGAACACCGCGGTCCGCGAACTCACCCACGGTTTCGCGGTGAACATGATCACCGAAGAGCCGAAATGGCTGGAGTCCCAAGGCCGGTACCTGGCGCAGTACCAGATCAGCGCCGATATGGTGGGCCCGCGCGGACTGGCCGATATCTGGGCCGTGCCCAGCCTGTCGACCACTGTGACACTGCGACTGCGCCCCGGGATCAACCGCAACGATCCGCATACCGAACTCGCCGATACCGTGGTGCTCAACGCCGTGGTCCGGTTCGACACGGTGGAACCACCCGAACGGCCCCCGCTCGACGGTTTGCGCGAACTGTACGGAAACCAGCTGCGGATCCTGCTCGATACGCTGCCGGTCGGCTACACCGGGCGCTGGGGCCGGGATGTGGCCTACCGCGGAACACTGGCCGCGCTCAGCGAATTCACCGTTCCCACCGCCGGCTGCGGGCAGCTCATCGGCGCCGACGATCTGGGTCAGGGTATCGCGGTACCGCTGATCGGTGAAGGCACCCGCCAGCTCGAGGTGATCGGCACCCTGGACCTGGCCCAGCAGGTGATCCTGCGCGCCACCGCACTCGGCGCGCACGCCATCGTGCACACCGCGCGCCCGGAGGCCTGGCAGACGATGGTGCGCAACCTCGACACCCCGCAGCTGCTCACCATCGCGCCCCGCGCCGCGGGCGCCAGCTACCACCCGCCCGGGCCGCCCCCGCTGCCGACCGCGCCCTATCCGAGCACCACGCTGCTGGTCTTCGACGGTGTGCCGCCGGTTTCGCATGCCGGTGGAGCCACCATCGTGCACGTCCGGCAGCCGCACGAACCGCCGGGCTCGATCGACGCGGATGTCTCGCTGGTGCAGGACCCGGCGACACCCAACCGCATCACGGTGCGCACTCCGGCGGTGACCACCACGGTGAACATGGTGACCACCCGCGAAGAGATGCACTACATCGGGGAATCACTGGCCGCCCGCTGATCCTGAACCCGGCCCCGGCACACGAAACGGCCGGCTGGATCCTCATCCGATCCAGCCGGCCGTTCTCGTGCGGTGCGACAGTGCCGATCAGCCGAAGGCAGCGAACCCGTCGCCGATCTTCTTATCGGTCTCCAGCGCGCGCTGCAGCGCGTTCTCGACCGCGATCGCGAGCTGATCGAGCTTGTGCAGGGTGTCCTCCAGTTCGGTGTTCACCGACTGGTGGGCGGTCTGGAAGCCCTCCTGCGCGCCCTGGCTGGCCATGGCCTGCAGGAAGTTGTCCTTGGCGGTGGCCAGGGCCTCGATCTCACCCTGGATCTTGCTGCCCTCGGTCTTCAGCGAGTCGAACAGCGCCTCCATGGTGGGGCGGTCGTACAAAATATCGCTCATGTTCCCAATTCCTTCTCAGTCGAGCAGATGGATGAAAGTGCTACCGGTGCAGGATCAGAGGCTGGTGTAGCCGCCGCCGGGGATGAAGGCGTCCTCATCCATGCCCAGGATGGTCTGGGTGGCATCCTCGGTGGCCTTGGTCAGCTCGTCCAGCTTCTGGTTCAGGCGGTCGGACTCGTCGCTCCACGCCTGCGAGGTGGTGACGAACGACGCGTTGGCATCGCCCTTCCAGCCCGCGCGGGCCGCATCGCTGGCCGAATCGACGGCCTTCACCGACAGCCGCAGGTTCTCGATGGCCTGGTACATCTCGCCGGTGGCCTTCTTGACCAATTCGAGATCGAGATCAACACCCTGAGTCGTCATTACGGGGTTCCTTTCGTGAGGTTGTGTTGCTGCGAGATCGACAGATCTCGTGCTGACAAGAACGGTGCAGTCGTCACCACGGGAACTAAGGTGTCAGCCACCTCCCCCCGGGCAGTCCCTCGAGCAACGCGGCAATCGCCTGGGCGACCCGATAGTCGCTGCCCGTTGTAACCGTGGACCAGATCTGTTGATCCGGCGAAACCGTGGGGGCGGCGACGAGCCGCCCGCGTTCGGTGTCGTACACCGCGACCGCCCCGGGGGCGCGGGACGACTGGCCGTCTTCGTGGCTGTAGGCCACGATCTCGGTGCGGGCGTAGCAGGAACCGAACGCCGCACCGAATATCGTGGCGTCCCGGGCCGGGACCCCCGAGGCGTACATGGCGTCGACGAAATCGCCGGTGTTCCCGGCCCGGTCGAGCCGTTCGGCCAGGTCCGCCGCCGGTGCGCTGAACCCGGCGACCTCCGCGGGTTCGCACGGCGCGAGCGCCCCGACTATCGCCCGGGTCAGTTCTTCCGGCGAACCGTCGCACCACCACAGTCCGATATCGAAATCGTCCCCGTTGCGCACGGCCACGGCGTGCTGCCCGTTCCGATACGCCACACAGACCCGGACGACGCCGTCCGGCGAGTAGTGCCGGGCGACCAGTTCGCGATCCGGCTGCGCCAGCACGGAAAGCGCACCGGCCAAACCCATCTCGACATCGCCGTCCGGGTCGAAGATCCCCGCCGCATCGAGATCGGCGATGGCCCGCTCCCGGGCCGCGACCCACTCGTCGTAGGAATCCTGCTGCGGGCCCACCGACAGCACCAGCGGCAAAGTCTGCACACCGAGCCGTTCGGCAACAGCCAGCAGAGCATCGTTGGTCAGTGTCGTCATACTCGATCACCCACCCGAGTTCGCGGTCGTCCGGGCTCCGGGCGGAGCTGCCGCCGCTTCCACACCGCCCAGCACTGCCGGTGCGGCCTGGATTTCGCCGACCCCCGCGATCTGTTCGTCGTCGCCGGGCAGGGCGGCCCGGGGAAAACGGGACGAGGAGGATTCCTGCGATCCGCCGCCACCCGCGGCGCCCATCATCCCGGGCGCGATCGGGGCACGCGAAGCGGAACTCGTGTTGTTCGAGCCGGCCGACTGCGGCAGCACTTCCTGCACCGACGTGGATTTCGCGTAAGCGGGGGCGGTGTAGGCCGACAGTGTCCGCGCCGTGGCCGGAACGGACATACCGGCCGGCATCGGACCCAAGCCGCCCCCGACCGGGCCGGTTTTCGCCGACGGTGTTTCGGGTGGCTTCGGCGGCGCCTTCTCCGCGGCGAGGGCCGTCTCGGGTGCGATCACCGGTGGCTGCGTCTGCTGCCACGAGAAAGCCAGTGGCTCGGTGGCCTTCTCGTAGTTCTCCATCACCCGGCTGGCCACCGCCTTGGCCATATCCGAATCCTTGTCGGCGTCGGCGGCGACCGCCTTGATCGCGGCACCCATCGAGCCGTCCATCGATTCCAGCACCTGCTGGATCTGCTGGATCTGCTCGATATCGGTGATCGCCGGCATGGCCAGCCGGGCCACTTCATAGGCGGCGACCTGTACCTGGAACCGCGCCGCATTCGCGGTCGCCGCACCGGTGGCCTCGACGAGCCAATCGCGGAGCATCGTAATCCGTTGCAGGACTACGTTACTGCGGTCCGAACCCCAGGCCCCGCGAATCTCACCGACCACCTTCTCGTATTCCACCACGGCCGCGCCGAACGAGGCGGCCAACCGGGCCCATGCCTGCGCGGCTTCGGCCATCGGGACCCCGCCCGGGCCGGTGGTGAGATCACGGGCCAGCCGGTCGGCCGGCCGTGCGGGCCAGACCACTCCGGTGAAGCCGGGTTGCGGTGGTTCGATCATCGCTGGGAGTCCCCCTCCGTATCCGCTGTCCGCTCGATCAGGCCGTCGGCCCGCCGAGGTTCACGGCGTTATCGGTTTCCATACCGCCGAACTGGTTCGTGCTGAGCCGCAACGTGGCCGCCAGTTTGCGGATTTCGTGCACGCTGGCCTGCGCGCTGGTCAGGTAGGAGGTGGCCACATCGTTCTGCGTCCGGGCGGCGCGATCGGATACCTCGTCCACGCCGGCCGGCAGCACCGTCAGCGCGTCCTGGACGGCCACCAGATCCGCGGCCAGCCGGTCGGCCAGCTTGTCCAGCCCGGACGACGCCTTCCCGGCCGCGTCCGGATCGAACCGGACGCCGTTGTACACCTCACCGATCTCGTTTTCCATGGGAAACCCTCCTGTGCGCTGATCGCCGGCATTCGCCTAGAGCGTGAGTTCTTTGTCCGGCGGTGGCTCCGAGTCCGATTCCGCCGCCCCGACCACCGGCACCGCGATGCCGTCCAACTTCCCGACCACCTCGTCGCCGTACTCGGCCGACACCGCGTTGCGCGCCGAACCGTCGGTGGTCGATTCCCCGTCGCGGGCCATTCCCGCGGCGGCACCCATCCCGGCACCCATCGGCATCACGCCGGAGCCATTGCTCGTCGAGCCGGTACCGGCCGTATTCGCGGCCGACGACATGCCCGCGGCCGAACTCGAGTTGCCGCCCAATCCGCCCGGCGCACCGACGGCGCCGAGTGGGCCGGGTGCGGCGAGTTTCGAACCGGGAAAAGCGTTCAGCGGAGCGGGCGCGGCACCGGGCAGCGCGACACCACCACCGATCCCGCCGCCCACCGGGCCGCCGGCACCGGCCGGCTTCTCGCCCGGCTCGCCGGGGCCGTCGTGTTCGCCGCCGGGGGGTTTCGGCCCGCCCGGTGCGTTGTTCTGCGCCGCCAGCTGAGCCAGCGATTGCCCGGCCTGACCGATCCCCTGGCCGAGCGAGCCGGCGATCTGGCCGGCGCTGCTGATCAGCGGGGTGACCATGCCCATCACCTGCATGAGCTGGTTGAACTGCTCCCCGGATTTCACGCCGGTCGGCGCGCTGGTGATGCCGACCTTCTGCCCGGCCTGCGCCATCATGCCGCTTTCCACAGCCAATTCACCCTTGGTCTTGACCGTGATCGCCATACCCTCGCTCGCCGCCTCCACCGCGGAGATGACCAGGAATGCCTGACCGCCGGGCGTACTGCAGTACAGCGGAGCGAGTCCGAGTTTGACGGCGAAGGCGCTGATCACAGCCGTCATCAGGGCGGCGCCGGTGCCGACCGTCACCGCACCCTGGGCGAGGTGCAGCTTCTCCTGGGCGCTCTGTGCCTCGAGCTTGCCCGCATCGGTCTGCGCCTCGGCGGCCTTGCCCGCGGCTTCCGTCGCCCCCATGCCCTGCCACAGCTGCATCACGGCCTGCAAGGCGGAGGTACCCACCTGCATCACCGTCTGCATGACGGTGCCCACCTGGGAGAGCATCTGCATCGGGTCCGGTGCCGGGGGTGCCGGCGGCGCCGCGGCCGGATCGCCCGCCGGCGCCGGGGGCGGCGGCGGAGCGAACTGCCCGGTACCGAAGGCGGAAGCCAGATCGGTGAGCGGCCGCATCAGCGCACTCAGGTCGATCGTCGGGAGCGGCGGCAGCCCCGGCAGCTCGCCGAACGCCGGAAACTCCGGCAGCGGCGGCAGCCCGAGGTTGCCGAGGATATCGTTCACCGGCATATCCAGCATGGGCGCCAGCGCGCTGCCCCGCAGTAGCTCCAGGATCGTCGGATCCAGCGGGTCGGCGCCGGGCGGCGGCTGCTGCCCCGGCGGCGGGGTAGCTGGTGCCGTTGTCATGGCAGGAGGTTCACCGCGCCGATATTCACCGCGCTACCCGCGTCCGCGCCCTCATAGCTCGCCGCCGCCTGGTACGCGGTCAGCGCGGTACCCGCGTGTACGGCTGCCAGCTCGGCGACCGAGGCGAGATGATTGGCCTGCGCGTACGCGAACGCGATGAGCAGTTCTTGGCCGACCAGGCCGAAAACCGGTGCGGCCGCAGCGACCGTCGCCGCCTGGTCCACTTCGGCCGCGGTGGCGACCCCGGTGGCCATCGCCGCGGAGGCGTTGCCGTACTGCCGAATTGCTTCCGGAAATGCGTGAACGTGATTCATTTGGTGTCCAATCCCGAAACATCCCACAATGTTTCGTCGATAACGGTACCCAGCAGATACCCTCGGTCGCGATCGCGACCTGGTTAACAGTCGGTGACTACCTCGTGCTTTCCGAATTGAAGGTGTTGATCAACTCCGCACGTTGTGAAATCGCCTGATGGGCAGCCGCGCGCGCGGTCTCCACCAGCGTCTTCTCGAATTCCTTCGGCGACAGCTTCGCGATCGCCGTCGTGAAGTTCAATCCGACCAGCGTCGCATTGCCGTCGACCTGCGCGGTGACCGCGCCGTCCGGTGAGGTCTCGGTGACCAGGATTCCGGTCATCGCCTCGTGCAGATCGGTCAGGCGGTAGATCTGCTGCTGCACCCGCGCGAGCAGATCATCCATTGTTTCGATCATCGGCCAACTCCCACCACTGCCGGTCTCATACCGAGCGTAGCCAGCTCTGCGGTTCGGTGTCGTACTCCTGCTCCGCCATGATCTCCTCGCGGGCGACCTCCGCCTCGGTGGGCAGCCCCGTCAGCCGCAGCATATCGGGCGTGAAACCGGCCTCTTCCAGCTGTTTCCGGCGTTGTAACCCGGCCCGGCTCGCCGCCTGCTTGCACAGGCGCAGGATCTCACCGGCCAGCGCATCGGGGTCGCGCCGGAGCTGATCGGGCTCCACGGAAATCGCCGACGGCAGGCCCGTTTCCGACGTCCGGACCCGGATCGAGCCGGTGAGCGAATGGGCGGTGAACTCGGTGGGGAACTCGGCGTCCCCCGGAAGTGCTGTGCTCATCATCCTCCTGCCGTATCTATCGCGACGCCTCGGGCGCCGCGGGGATGGAAGCCGCACCGAGTATGGATCGAGAAGGTGAACTGGGGGTTATCGCGATATGGAGGGCGGCGCATCCTGCGGAAACGCTAGCGCTCACAGCTCGGTTGCCAAGGCTGGGAACACGTTCGGATCCGGCCGCGGACCACGCGATATACGCTGGCGCTGTCCAATCCCGGGACTCCCACCCCCGGACCCACAACTGAACACCGAACCGGCCTGCACGGTGCCGGTCGACTGCCCGCGCCGTGACGAAGTCGGTTACCGGCAATCCGCCGATGCGCTCCGCTTTCACCGGCGAACACCCTGTGCCCCACCAAACCCTGCCGACCATCTGCGCTCCTCCCCACAGCGTTACCCCGTTGCACGTACCTCGATCGTGTTTTCCCGCCGGGCACGGCTTCCGTTAACAGTGTGCCCGGGAATTTCTCGTGTGCCGGAGATTTTTTCCGGATCGGCCACGTATATCCAGTTCAGCGCACCGGCCACGCGCGGATACAACCGCGCCGCGCGGACCGCGGATCGACCGGACCGGGCGCCTGCCCCGATAATCTGGTCCCCGTGCACGAACGGATGGAAGATCCGCAATGCGGCGTATCGACCTGAACTCCGACGCCACCTCCGTCGGCGACGATCTACGCCTGCACTACGAGGGCGTTCCGTTCACCGGCGAGGTCGTCGAGGAACTCGTACCGGGACAACTCCTGTCCCAAGAGTTCTACGTCGACGGGCTTCCGCACGGTAGCTACCGGGAGTGGTGGCCCGACGGCCGTTTGAAATCCGAGGGCGAGAACTACCGCGGTAAACCCCATGGAATGCTGCGGCGCTGGCATCCGGACGGCCGGCCCGCCGCGACAATCCTTTTCGACGATCAAGGCGGCGCCGCCGCTACCCGGCAGTGGGATCATCTCGGCCGGCCGCGGTGATCCCGCGGCGGATCACTGCCGTTGCCGCTCGTCCTTGATCACCCGGACGACCTGTGCGATCTTCGAATTGATCATGCCGCTGAACACCTTCGAGTCCGCGGCCACGGCAACCGGTGGATCGGAATCCCGGACGAGGTAGCGGCCGTCGTCGGTCAGATCCCGCCATTCGAATTCGAAACGGGTTATCCCCCGCGGACCGTAGATGGAAGAACCCTGCACGACCCGGACCAGGCCGATACACGAGGCCGCCTCGGCCAGAAGTGCGGTACCGCGATCGAATTCCGTGGCATCGAAGGAATCGTGCACTCGCGGTGCGCGACGGGGTTGTCCATCCGGTTCGGCCACGGACCGGGCCCGCCGCGGCAATACCGTCTCCCGCCGCGAGCCCGCGGGCACCTCGGGTAACTTCGCCACCAGATCGGCCGCCAATTGCACCGCGCCGCACTCCGTAACGGTGAATCCGCCACTGTGTAGGTAGGTTTCCCCGGGCAGCGCGGACACGATGTAACCCGCTGCTTCCCGGCGCACCCCCAGCAGCCGCACCACGCTCGTCGGCAAGGTCTCCGGGCCGGCCTTCCGGTTGTCGCTTCCGCTCACCTCGACCCGGATATCGGGGCCGGTGAGCGCGGCAAGCACCGGATCGAAAGCCGGCCCCAATCGCTCGGCGAGAGCCGCCCGCGCTTTCCGCTGATCAGACCGGAAATCCTCGGGATCCAGACTGCGCGCGGTGAAATGGAAAGGGAACGGCAGACGCAGTCCACCGGTCGCATCGGTCCACAGCGTGTAGAACTCGATATCGGTGAACGACCAGCTCCGCCCCGTTCCGGCCGTCACTGGTCCACCACCGGTTTCGCCACGATCGGCGCCTCCCCGATACCCTCCTCGATCCATTCGGTGGAATCGAGGTAATCGGCACGTTTGTGGTCCTTCTGCTGCCCGCCCTGGGCGCCGCCCGCGCCGCCACCGCCCATCGGCATACCGCCCATGGGCGCACCCGGCTGGGACGCGGCGACCACGCCGGTGGCCTGCCCGGTGAGCACACCCGTCGCGACGGTCGCCCGGGGAAAGAGCTTGGATGCCTTTTCCACATTCGGCACCGGCGCGGTCTTCGCCCCGGCCGGGCTACTCCCACCCGGCGCTCCGCCGCCGCCCAGACCCGCCGGCAGTTTGCCGGCCTTCTGCAGCGCGGACTGATAGTTCTTCACCGCATCCTGCAGCGCGGGCATCCCCGGAAGCCCGGTGATACCGGCTTGCTGCAGTGCCTGCTGCGCGGCCGTGGACAGCTGCTGTCCCATCTGGCCCAGCTGCTGAAGACCCTGCTGGGCCGCCTGCAACATCTGCTGAGATCCCTGCTGCTGTTCCAGTTGCTGCTGTTGCTGCTGGAGTGCGCCTTGCTGCTGCTGCGCCTGCTGTTCCAGCTCCTGCTGGGCAGCAAGTAATTCCGCGCGCTGCCGGGCGATATCGTCGATCGCCTGCTGTTGCTGCTGTTGCGCACTCTGGCCCGCGGTCGAGCCCCCACCCGCACCGTTGTTACCGCCGCCGCCACCGCCACCGTTGTTGTTGCCGCCGTTGTTGTTACCGCCGTTGTCATTCGGCAGATCCGGCGCGGCACCCGGAACGGGAAGCGTCGGAATCACCGACGAAGCGAGCTTGACGCCCGTCTCGTAGAAGTTGGCGTAAACCTGGGCCGCCAGTTCCTCCTGCACGTTGACCGCGCCCTGGCCCTGTTCCAGCTCGGTGTAGTACACGGATTTGTCCGGCATACCGTACGAGGTCTGGACGAGCCACGCGGACATGTTCACCAGGTTCAGGGCGAGCGTATCGGTCGACGAAATCAGTTTCTCGCCACTGCCCAGATACGCCCGGACCGCCGTGGCGGCACCGTCCGATCCCTGGCCCTTCCACCGGTCGGACTCCAGCAGTGACAGCATGCCCTGGTCGAAATGGTTGAATCCGCGATCCAGCTGATCCCTGATCCGATACCAGTAGGTCGCCTTGTCCTCGACCTGCCACCCGTTGAGGGAGAGTATGTCGCCGAGCATCCAGAATTGATTGAAGTTCAGTCCACCGGCCGGCGGTGCCTCGGCGCTGAACGCCTGCGCGCCTTGGAGACCGGTCAGGCCGGCCGGCAGGGTGTACTTGTTGTTCGCATCGCCGTAGCGGCCGAGGTCGGGCCGGTACTTGTAGGTTTCGTCGACCCAGCCGTCGGTGTCGTCGTAGTGGGAGAAGGCGTGCTCGACCTGGTCGCCCAGACCACTGCTGTCGACCATGCTCTGAAACTTGCCGGCGGCATCCTGATCGGTGTTGCGGTAGAGGTTGCCGGCCAGCACGAAAGCCTCACCCAGGTCTCGGACATGCTGCCGGTGTTTCGGCAAGATGTCGTCCTTGAACTCCGTGGCGACCTCATCGAGCTTGGCACGCAACCGTTCCGGACCGGCAAACGAATCCAGGCCGATCTTCGGCAACGGTACGAGTAGTGGGGCAACCCCTTTGACGACATCGAGGACGCTCATCAAGTCGGCACAGAAGGTCGCCGCATCGTTGGCCACCGCGTACTCGAACGCCACCCCGCCACTGGCTGCCCGGTCCCGGAAAGCACCCCACGGATCGTCGCCGGCCATGTATTCACACTCCTGCCAATTCGAACATGCGCGTGCCGGTTGCCGGCGTCGGTAAGTTGCTGCCGGGAAGCCGGGCGGCCGGAGGAACTACGCTACGGCCGTCCGGTCCGGTAATTCCCGCCCGCGGACGACACAACTCGACAGCCGGCCACAATCCGGTCCGGCCGGCCACCGCACCGACGGTCGCAGTGCTGCTGCCGGATATCACGGCATGACTCGGCGAAGGGTGTTCCATACGCTCACGACCCTCCTCCCCGCCGACAGCACGAGTCACAACCGAAGATCGCAGCCGGGACTTACCATCGCCCCACCACCGGCTGAACGCGCGCCGAACCCTTCTGATACGGAGGGTACCAACGCACGAGGCCGCGCCGGTACCCCCGGCGGCCCGGCCCGAGCCGAACAGAGGGGGCCGGGCCGTTGATTCAGCTGGGCAGTGCCGTCACGGGTTCGGGTCGATCGGGGGCGGCGGATACGCGGGCAGCGCTGGTCCGCTGGTATCCCCCGGCGATCGCGCGGAGCTCGTCCTCGGTGAGTACGTCCGTTATTCGGTCGAAACCCTGCGGAGCGCGCTCCTCGACCAGCCGCAGCACCCGATCGGCCGGGATATCACGGTTGGCCAGCACGACAGCATTCGCGATGTCCAGGCGGGCAGCCTCATAAGCAGCCAAACCGTCCCGCGGGTCGGCGGCGCGGGCGAGTTCGGTGGCGAGCACACCGGCATCGAGAATCGCCTGCGAACCGCCGTTGGAACCGATCGGATACATCGGGTGCGCGGCATCGCCCAGCAGGGCGACCCGGCCGAAGACCCAGCGCGGCACCGGATCGCGGTCGACCATGGGATATTCCAGAATGCGCTCACTGCCGGAGAGGAGCGCACCGACATCGATTCCGTCGAAACACCAATCGCGATAGTGCGGTAGCACATCGTCGAGCCGGCCGGTGCGCTGCCAGTTCGCCGCCTGCTCCGTATGGTCCGGCATCCGGACCTCGGCGACCCAGTTGACCAAGGCCCTGCCCTCCCGCCGCGCCGCGGCCGAAATCGGGTAGGCGACCAGTTTCGCAGTGTGATTGCTCCCGGCCATCACCATGGAAGCGCCGGACAGGAACGGCCGGGTCATCGTGATACCGCGCCACATGCGGATGCCGTTCCAGCGCGGCGCGCCTTCATCCGGATACAGGCCGGCACGTACCGCGGAGTGCAGTCCGTCGGCGCCGATCACCAGGTCGGTGGTGATCTCGACGGTGCGGTCGCGGGCTCGGTCGTGGACCGTGCTGCACACGCGGTCCGGATATTGCCGGGCAGCGACGAATCGCATACCCGTGCGAATCGCTCCGGAGCCGAGGCGAGCGCGCACCGCGGCCGCGAGCAGGGTCTGCAATTCACCGCGGTGCACCGAGTACTGCGGATGATCGTGGCCGGCGGCCACGCCACGGGGTTCCCGCCAGATTTCGTTGCCGAACCGATCCAGATGGACCAACTCCGCGGTGGGGATCGCCAGGCCGGCCAGGGCGTCACCGAGGCCGAGTTCGCACAGTTCGGCCGTGGCGTGCGGCAGGAGGTTGATACCGACCCCCAGCGGCAGCAACTCGGTGACGCTGTCGATGACGAGCACGTCGATACCCACCGCGTGCAGACGCAATGCTGTTGTCAGGCCGCCGATTCCGGCCCCGGCGACCAAGACCTTCACAGCGCCTCCGCCAGCGGTGCGAACTCGGGGCTGATGCGCTCGTGCAGGTGCGCCACCGGAATGTCCGCGTGATCCCGCAACAGGCTTTCCTTGTATACGCAGCGATCGCCGTTCGCCGTGCCGATTCGAGACCAGGTGGTGAGACCCGAGCCGAGCACGATACGCGCCAGGTGATGCCCCATCGCGGTCATACTGTGCCCGATCGGCCGGTGCCGATCGGCGAGTACGGCAGCCGACTCGTGCCCCGCCACGATCACCACCGAATTCTTGGACACCACGGTTCCGTTCCCGATGGTGAGGACCGAACGGCGGACGATCACCGGAGCCGCTCCGGGCAGACCGAGAGCGCAGCGGATACCACTCGTCAGTTCGGCCGCGGTCGTATGGGACTGCTCGAGCAGATCGAGGCGCAGGGTGGCACCGACCAGAGCTTCCAGCAGAGTTGTCATCGAACCGTCGGATCTGAGTAGGACCCGGGTTATCGCCGGAAAGTCCGATGTCTCTGTAACTGTCGATGATTCGGCCGCCATAACTGCCGAATATAATTGCTGTCGCATAAGTTTCCAGCTGGCGGGAACAGTCCACCGTGATGTTTTCCGGGAAATTCACCACAGGACACCGGATCGGCATGACCCGGTTACAAACTCGGGAAATTTATCATCTGACAGGATCTGTTCGGCATTACCTCGCGCGTTCGCGAGTTGTGCAGGCCCGACAGGCCCGGAACACCGGCATGCAGCTCCACCTCAGGCCGGTAAACTGGTACATAACACCTACATCCGCCGTAACCGGGATGACGCCAGAAGTTCATCATCCCGGAAACCCGGCGAATACCTTCGGCAATCCGTTGCGGATCCGCCACCGATCGTAATCACACAATTTCCCAACGTTCCACTATACGGAAGCCGGGCCGGTGTTCCATTCGGTGAGAACACCACAACCGGCCGTGCCGGCTGTATTGTTTCTGCGCATCGGTAAGGCGGTAATGCAATTCGGCTATTGGACGACAATGTCATTTTCGGTGCCGCGGTCGAAGCCCGGCCCGAGGCGAGATCGGCTCCGGATGCCGAAAAGCACGCCGCCGCTTGGAAAGCAGGTTGAGAATATGTCCAAACTCGCTGCGGCACTGGGTAGGTCGCGATCCATCGGACGCAAGCCGGCGATACTGACCACACTGCTGATCGTAGTCGCGGCGGTCGCGGCGCTGATCGTGATACCCCTGTGGCGGGATTCTGCGGCACCGGCCACCATCGACGCCGCGAACCCGGTGACGGTTTGTGAGGTGGCCGAGGGAGATCCGGCCCGGGAATCCAACCGCCGGATCGCCGAATCCGCGGTCGCCGATCTACTCGCCGCAACCCGGTCCTATCTCGGCCCGTGCGCCGAATACGGAGCGAGCCTACCGCTCGGCGGCGGGCGGCTCACCGCTTTCTCACAGACAGCCGAATCGGGTGAACCGCTCGCCATCGGGCTGGCGGCCGACGACGCCGTCTACGACGGCCTGCCGTACGAACCGCCGTCGGGCCGCCTGTGGTGTCACGACAAGAACGCCGACGGCGTGGTGGCCGATCACGGCGAATGCGCCGGCGGCCACGAGAACGCCCTGCCGCTGGGCGACGCCTTCACTGCGCGTGCGGACATACCGTTCACCTATGTACTGGCGAACTGGAATCCGCACGGGCACGTCCCGCCCGGCGTCTGGGATACCGCGCATTTCGATGTCCACTTCTATCTGAACGACAATGCCGAGCGACTGGCCATCCGGCCCGGATCGTGCCCGCAGCTCACCCACTGCGACGATTACCCGCTCGGCAAGATCCTGCCCGACCCGAAGTACCGTCACCCCGACTACGTCGACCTGGACGCGGTCGAACCGGGCATGGGCCAGCATCTGATCGACTCGACCACCCCGGAATTGAACGGCGGCGATTTCACCAGCACCTTCATCTACGGAAGCTGGAACGGCGAGATCACCTTCCTCGAGCCGATGGTGGCGCTCTCCCGATACGAGGCCCTGCGCAGCGGCAGCGGGGAAGACTCCTGCATCGATATCAAGCAACCACAGGCATGGCAGCAGCCCGGCTGGTATCCGACGAAGTACTGCCTGCGCCACCGGGACAACCGTGCGGAGACGCTGACCACCCTCGAAGGCTTCGTCCACCATCCCGCGAGCTGATTGCCTCCGCCGCGCACCGATCGGCCGGTGCGCGGCGCGGCTCGCAGGCCGCAGTTACAGCAGCGACCGGTTGCGGTTGCGGAAGCGGCGCCGGAAATCCGGGAGATACTGCGATGGCGCGACCGAGGACGACGAGCGTTCCAGCACACCGTCGTCGGCCACGTAGAAGATCGCCCGGCCGATCGCGATCTCGCCCGGCGCCACCGGGACGAACACCATCCAGCCACCGTCCACCCGGTCCGCGCGCAGCTCGTCCACCGGATAGCCGGACGTGTCCTCGCCGCTCTCGAGGAGATACCGGCCGACCCGTTCGATCGCCTGCCGTTCCGGAAGCGGTTCCGGGGCGGTCACACCGCCCAGTACCAACTGGTGGAAGGCGCTGTCGATATCGAACCCGTCCGCTTCGGAAAACACCGCGGTCAAGGTGGCACGGGTGAGGGTGGCGGATTCGGCGGCGGCTACGAAGGTTTCGATCGCCGCCAGCCGCTCGTCGGACGGGTCCGCCTCGAGAATCAGGCCGGATACGATCCGTACCACCGTCGCCGCGTCCCAGATACCCGGTACGGCGCCGGCGACGGCTTCGGGGGCCGGGGACTCACCCCGATACCATCGGCCGCCGTCCCACCAGTAGCAGAAGGTGAGTTGTCCCGCACCCGACCGCTCGTTCAGCACCGGGCCCGCCACCCATTCCGGCGCACCGCGGAACAACGCCGGTAACGGCGCCTCCTGGTTGTAGGCCGCGTCCAGCTCCGGGGCGTTCCACACCCCACCCGAAAGCACCGCGCGACCACCCGGCAGCGAATGCAGGGTGCTGCCGCTGCGGCTCGCGCCCTCGAACCAGCGCAACCCCGGTGTGAGGCGCGGACCCCACTCCGACTTCACGGCCACGAACGCCGCACACAGCGCCGCCCAGCGCGCCGCCATCACCGGAAAGGGCGGGAACCCCTCGACCGGCTCGCCGGTGACACCGGCCGAGCGGTCGGCGGCGGCCTGGGCCGCCGCCGACGCCGGGGATCGCCGCTGACGATCGCCGTGGAACAGGTAGGCGGCCAGCCACACGGGGAGGGTCTTACGGGGAAACGTTTCCAGGTCGGCGCGGTAGATCTCGGGCGCGAACAACTGGTCGTCCGGAAACGGTTCGTCGCCGTAGTCGTAGTCGACCTCGATCTGCCCGGAACCGGTCAAACTGATCAGCAACCGCCACCACGGCCCGTCACCCAATCGGGCGGAGAGTTGCCGGTGTTCGCGGACCAGGGCCAGCACCTGCGGTGTCGGGGTCCAGCGGACGGCGCGCTGCTGCCCGTCGGAGAAGACGGCGAAACCGGCATCGACGGCGACCGTCGAGGCGAAAACCGCGTCCACCCGCTCCCAGCCCGCCGGGGCCACCGCGCCCAGTTCCCGGGCGACCTGGTGCATCAGCGCACGAGCGCGCTGCGCCACATCCTGTTCCTCGACGGCCGCGGCCAGCGTGAAGCCCACATCCGGCTCGCCTTCGGGGGGCGTGGCGGCCGGCTGTTCCGGGGCATCCGGCGCGGGTTGCCCGTCGATATCGGTGGGCGTACCGGCTGCTACACCGGGCTGCGCGGCCGGCGCCTCATCTGGTTTCGTCACTTCGGCAACATTCTCCTCGTACCGGTATCGCGGTCGCTCGGGCCGCGGTGCTCAGCTGTCGCCGCGCGCGCGGCGCATCTCCTCGAACTGACGGGCGAGTTCTTCGCGATGCCTACGGGCATTCGAACCGTCCAGCTGGCCGGCGAACGCTTCGCGGGCGGCCGTCACCAGTTCGTCGGTGACATCCGGATACGCCCGCGCGATATCCCACAGCGCCTCCTCGGTCTCCATATCGAGACCGGTTTCGGTGCGCAGGCCGCCGCCGTTGCGCACCGATTCGAGCATTTCGGCGAAGTTCTCCCGCAACTCGTCGTCGGTCGGATGGTCGATACGCATACCTGCTCCTCATCGATGTTGTTCCGGTCTCGGTCACGGCGGCTCGGCCGCGGCGCGCTCACTCCGCGAACACCTGCGCGCGGCGCTGCGGATCGGCGAGCACATCGCGCAGATAGGCGCCGAAATCCAGTTCCTCCGGCAGCGAACGATACGTCAGTTCGCCGAGCTTGGTCCCACCCTGGAACAGGGCGAAACGGGTGGTCCGGTAAGCGACGGTGTCCACCTCGGCGACAACGGAAAGTTCGAGGTCGATCGTATGGGTGCCGATTCGCAACCCGAGACGGCCGTGCTGCCGGTACAGGACGACAGGTACGCCGCCGATCTCACCGTACAAACCGCTGACCCGACCCGTATTCGTCGGTGCGGCCTGCAACGCACCCGTATACGGATTGAATTCCGACGGCACCCCGAACCCGGCGAAGGGCCGGACCAGCAGCGGAACGAACGCACCGTTACCCGTGCCACCGGAACCCGGGGAACCCTCGCCCCGATAAGGCCGGGGGCGGGATCGGGTGCCGCCCTGCTGTGACCCGCCGTTCGGTAACGGCGGCACAGCCGGCGGATACGGCATCCCCGGCGGGTACTGGTCGGCGGGTCCGCCACCACCGGGCAGCCCCGGCTGCGCGTGGCTGCCGCCGGGATACCCCGGTGCAGCCGGCGGGGCCGGAGGTGCCGCCGGGGGTGAGTAGTCCGGTGAACCCGGATACGGGCCCAGCGGCGCCTCCGGATACGGAATACCCGGAGGCGGCACCGGGGCCTGGGGCGGCACCGGGACCTCGGGCGGCGCCGGGTAAGCCGGTGATCCCGGGGCCTGGGGCGGTGCCGGCTGCCACGGGAACTCCGGCCGCGGAGCCGGACCGGGGTTCCCCGGCGGAACCGGGAGTTCCGGCGGTCCGGGCACAACCGGCGGCTCGGGCTGCCCCGGTGGTATGGGCATGGGCACGGGCGGGACCGGCGGAACTACAGGCGGAACAGGAGGTAACGGCGGCTCCGGAGGCACCGGCGGCACGGGCGGTACCGGCGGCTCCGGTGGGACCGGCGGCACCGGCGGCACAGGGGGCTCCGGAGGAACCGGCGGCACAGGCGGAACCGGCGGCACAGGCGGCACAGGCGGCACAGGCGGCTCCGGCGGAACCGGCGGAACCGGCGGGACCGGCGGCTCCGGCGGAACCGGCGGCACAGGCGGCACAGGCGGCTCCGGCGGGACCGGCGGAACCGGCGGAACCGGCGGAACCGGCGGCTGGGGCGGAACCGGCGGCACAGGGGGCTCCGGCGGTTCCGGCGGCACAGGCGGCGCCGGCGGGACCGGCGGGCACGGTGGCTCTGGCGGCACAGGGGGCTCCGGAGGCTTCGGCGGCGCCGGGGGGTCCGGTCGGTCGGGAAGGTCGGGGAGGGGGACCGGCCAGGGTTTGCGGTCGTTCTCGAACGGGGGCGGGAAGTCGGGCTCCCATTCGTGCGGGCGTTTCGGGATATGGGAACGCAGGGACGAACCGCGGGGCAGCGGCGGGCGGCGGTTGGGGGTGGCGCCTTCCTCGTCAGGTGTGTTGGGGCCGTCGGGACCACCGCGGTTCCGGCGGGGGCCCGTTCCTGTACCGGGTTCCCCTCTGTTCGCCCGGCTGCCCGTCTCGTCGGTGCCGGTAGTGGGTTCCTCGTCCGGTTGCGGCCGGTCGCGGTCGCCGGCCGCCGGGTCGGTCCCCACCGGCCGGTGACGGTCGCGGCCCCCGGAGTCGGATTCGCCGGGGCGGTCGCGGTCACCGTGCCCCGCAGCGGGATCGGATTCGCCGGGTTCAGGTCCGTCGCCCTGCCGTGCCACCGGACCGGACTCACCGGGTTCAGGTCCGTCACTCTGCCGTGCCACCGGACCGGACTCACCGGGTTCAGGCCCGTCGCCCTGCCGTGCCACCGGACCGGAATCACCGGGTTCAGGCCCGTCACTCTGCCGTGCCACCGGACCGGACTCACCGGGTTCAGGCCCGTCGCCCTCGTGCGCAGCGGGGTCCTGTTCGTCCGCGGCGGGGGTCGGGTGGCGGCCCTCCGGACTCGGTGTGGGTTCGCCGCCGGGCCGGCCGGGTGCGGCAGGCGACGGGAGGGCCGGGGTCGGCCGGTGGCTGGGGAGGCCGGGGGTTTCGGCGCGGGTTTCCCGGCGGCGTTCGAGTTCGCCGTCGAGCCGGGTGAGTTCGGCTTGGGTGTCGATCACGCGGCGGGCCGCTTCCTCGTATTCGTCGATGCGGCGCTGGTATGCCTGCTGTTCGTCGACCCGCGTCGTCCGGCCGCGTAGTTCCGCGAGCCGCTGGTCCAGGGCCGTATGCGAGGCCAGGTCCGATTCGTCCACCGGCAGGTCCGGATGCGGGGGCGGCAGGACGGCCCGGGCCCGCTCCGCGGCCAGTTCGGCCCGGTCGCGGGCGGCACGCAGCTCTGTTTCGTTCAGTCGCGTGGCCCGCTCGGCGAGTTCGGCCAGGGCGGCGATATCACGGGCGCGCTGGGTCACCTCGGCGCGCAACTCGGCCTGCACCTGCGCGAGTTCGGCGGGAGCCAGCCGTTCGTCCTTGTCCAAACGGCCGTCACGGTATTTCTCGTAGACCTCGTTCCAGCGGTTCAGTTCGTTGCGCACCCGGACGAATTCGGGGTCGTCGTCGCCGAGTTCGCCGCGGCGGTGCCGGTCGAGGACATCGTCCCAGCGGGCCAGGTCGGCGGGCGGGAGATCGACCCCGATCGTGCGGGCGAAATCGGGGTTCGCGCCGAGTTCCGTGGCGGGCAGCAGATCCGTTTCCGCGTCCAGCAGTCCCATCCGCTGCGGGGCGTCCGCGAGGTGGCGCAGGTCCTCGATCAGGTCCACCAGATGCCGCACGGCCCGGTGGTGCACCGGGATCTCGGCGCGGCCCACCCGCGGGTCGACGGCCCGGTCTCCGTGAACCGCGGGATCGAAGATATCGACCTCGCTGAGTACGGTCAGGTACTCGGTGAGGGCTGTGGCCAGGTCGGCCCGGCCGTTCTCGCGGTACACCAGGTCCCGGATGCCGGCGCTGATCCGGCTCGGGTTCGTCACCTCCACCGCGTCGGAGAGCGCGTCGAGGCGACGCTGCAGGCGTATCGTCGCCCGTTCGACCGCCGCCTGGTCCAGTGCTGTCAAAGCCTTGGCGTAGGCGAGCATTCCGTCGATCTGCTGGATCCGCCGCGGGGCGGGGGTCGCGGGGTCGGCGATCACCTGCGCCGCGCGCCGGGCGGTCACCGGCGCGGACTCGGCCGGGTCGATCCGGGTCGCCAGATTGCCGCGGGCCTGCGCCACCTCGTAATAGGTGTCGATATCCCAGGCGGTACGCGCATGGTCGATGATCGCCTCGAGCTGGGCGGCGCGGATTTCGTTCTCGTCGCGCAGCACGGCCAGTTCCGCGATGAGCCGGCGGGGATCGGCCAGATCTTCGGGGGTGAAACCGAGCCGCTCGGCGAGTTCGCGCATGGCATCGTCGATTTCGGCGCGGCTCAGCTCGGTGACCGAGCGCGGGGTTTCCGGTTCCGCCGGGTCGTCGGGCACAACCCGCCAGCCGTCGCCGTCGTCGATGATCGTGATATCGAGGTGGCGCCCCTCGACCTCGGCGGCCAGGTGACGGACCCGCGGAACGCCCGCGTCGGCCACGATGATCCGTTCGGACCCGAAACCGCCGTCGGGCAACGGTTCCCCCGGGCGCACATGCGTCAGTTTGTAGAGCACTTCGAGATCACCGTTGTTGACGGCGTCGGCGAGGTCGGGGTGGCGGGCGAGCGCGTCGGCGAGCACCCGGTCGTGTTCGAGACGGCCGTCGAGTACGACCAATCGCAGTGGCCCGCCGGGCCGGCCGGGGGGCAGCAGGCCGAGGCCGGCGGGGTCGCCGAACATGACCCCGTCGTGCGTGAGCACCCATTCCTGGGCCGCCATATCGCCGATCAACCCGGTGAGTTCGTCGACCTCGGCGTCGCGGCGCAGGAATTCCTCGGCACGGTGGCCGAATTCGTCCACCCGGGGCGCGGCCCGCTGGATACGGTCCAGTTGCTCGGCCAAGGTGCCGGCCAGGTGGTCGGCGTCGAGGGTGTCCAGGTCGACATCGCCGAGGATCTGTGCCCATACCGAACGTTCGTCGCGGATCTGGTCGCGGCGCAGTGCCCGTTCCAGGTATTGCCGGGTCCCGTCGTCGCGGCCGGGCTGGTCGGTATCGAAGAGATCGCCCCAGTCCCGGGTCGGCTCGCCGCCGTTGTTCACGCCCTGCCAGTTGAGCAGGTCGGCCGGGCCGGGCCAGCGGCGCCGGACGGCCTCGGGCAGCCACTGCGGCGGCTGCGACGGCTCCCGGTAGGCGTCCACCACTTCGCGCAGGAAGCGGGCCAGCGGATTCGCGTCGAAGAAGGTTTCGTACTCGCCGTAGGGGATATCGGCATGCTCGGCGTTGTAGCGGCGGGCGGCGTCGGCGAGACCGGTGAGGGCGCCGATCCGGCGCGCCTGCTGATAGCGGATCAGGTCGTATGCGCGGCGGACGTTCTCCGCGGTCGGGTCACCGAGGTCGATACCGAACGCGCGGGCGGCCTCGGCCAGCGCCGTGGCCTCGGCGTCGCGCTGCGCGGCCGCCTCGGCCAGTTCGTTGATCCACGCGCCGATCTCCCCCGCACTGCGCGGCACCACGTCACCGGCCGGTTCGGCGGGAGTGATCCGGGCTGCGGGATCACCCGGCGGGGTTTCCGAACCCGGCGGCAGCGCCGAATCGGCCTGCCGCTTCAACTCCTCGAGTTCGACTCCCAGCTCGTTGCGGACCAGGGCCGGGTCGGCCTCGTCGAGCCAGTAGCGGAACTCGTTGTTGTTCTCGTCCAGCACGGGCGGAGTGTCGAGGCTGCGATCGGCGACGCGAGAGGTGAACCGCCGCACGAACGGCAGCAGTTCCCGCTTCTTCCACAGCGTGATGCTCTCTTTGAGAATGCGCGCGGGATTGAATTTGGTCTGCAGGACCTCGTATTCGTCGCCGGGCTGCCCCGGTGTCGGATCCTCGGTTTTGGTCAGCGGAAGCCCGAACATATGGCCGAGGAGCGACTGGCCGGCGCTGTCCAGCCCGGAGCCGGACGGGTACTTCGGGGTCTCGCCCGTGTAGCCGACCCCGAACAGGCGGTCCCGGATCCGGCGCAGCAGCGATCTCCGGGGCGCCGGGGTGGTGGGTTCCGCGGGGTGGGCCGGCGGGCCGGTGCGGTCGGCTTCCGTCACGCGCCAACCGTCGGTCTCGTCCGCGACCAACCGAGCGGGTACCCGCTCACCGTCCACCACGATGTTGTAGCGGCGGGTCTCCCCGGTGGCCGGTGGTTCGCCATCGGGTTCGGGTTCCTGCCGCGCCGCTTGCGCACCGTCTGTGAGGGCCGCGAGATCGTCGGCGGTGCGGACCAACTCGGCGCGGGCCCGGTTCAGGACGGTCGCGGGGTCGCCGTCGAGCAGCGCCGGATCGATACCGAGGATGCGGGCCCAGGTATCGCGGGCGTTCTGCCGGTCGGCTCGGGCGGCCGGGTCGGTCGCGGCGTCGAGGCGCGCCTGGGCGGCGGCCAGGGCTTCCACCGCGGCCGCCCGCAACAGGATTCGATAGCGCTGATCGGCGAGGGTCGCGGCCAGGTGGTCCGGGGCGAGCGCCGCGTCGTCGAGGCCGAACCGCCGGGCCAGTTGATCGCGGGTGGTGGCGACCGGCTCGGCACGGGGTGTACCCGGCGCGGGTTCCGCGGGGTACGGGTCGCCACCGTCGGGCCGGATCGATGCGCCGGGGAGCGCGGGATCGCCGCCGGGTTCGAGCGCGGCCGGCAGTCGCGGTTCCTCCACGGGCAGTCCGAGGCGGCGCAGGTCCGCGCGGACCTCGGCGGCGAGTTCGGGGTCGGCCTCATGGTGCCAGTACTGCTCGTCACCGTAGCGTTCCCCGGCGGTGAGCTCGGCGAAGTCGTCGGGGTACCGCATCCGCGGCCCGTTGCCGAGATCGTCGAGGAAGCCGCGTACGCGGGCGATTTCGGCGAGTTCGGCCAGCGCGGCGAGCGGGTCGCGCAGATGGCCGAACACCTCGGCCAGATCCAGGTGTCCGGCCAGCCGGTGCGCGTGTTCGGCGGCGTCGCCGGTCAACGGTTGCGCATCGCGCTGGGCCGGCCAATCCGCCTGATCGCGCAGGAACGCGAGGAGATCACGCATCGGGTCGCCGGTCCGGAGCGCCGGAGTGCCCGGATCCCTCGGCCCGCCCGGATCACTCGGCCCGCCCGGATCACTCGGCCCGCCGGGGTCGTTCGGGCCGCGGGGCGGCGGTGGTTGCGCACCGTTGCGCTGTGCCGGGTCGTCACCGGAGCGGGCCGGCAGCGGTGGCCGGGACGGCGGGGGGCTGCCCGGTCCGCCGGCGGGCGGTGTGCCCGGATCCTGCGGATCGGACCCGTCCGGGTCATCGGGGTGATCCGGACGATCGAGATCGGAGCCGCGCTGCGCAGGCGTGCCCTCGCGTGTGTCACCGTCGCGCGCCGCCGATCCCTGCTGGGCAATTTCGCCGGTCTGCTCGTTCAGCGGCAGTTCGAGCGTGTTGCCGTCCCGGGCGCCCGGGTCTTGTCCCGGCATCTCGAGCGTGTCGCCGTCGCGGGTGGCGGGGGCCGGCGGTTCGGGGATTTGCGGGGTCGCGGAGTCGCGGGCGGCAGGGCGCTGGTAGGCGGAGTTCGGCTGGACCGGTGGGAGGGCGTAGCGGCGGCCCGCCCGCCAGTCGGTGAGCGGCGGGCGCTGCGCATCCCAGTGATGGCCCTGGCCGATGGCATAGGTGTTGGCTGCCTGCCAGGTGGCGCCGGGGTTGTCGGCCAGGTACTGCGCCTCGGCGAGGGCGTCCTGCAACAGCACGAAATCCGCGGGCAGCGGGTTGCCGTCGCGGAGCCGGTGCCAGGCTTCGGCGATATCGGCCAGGCGGTCCATGGGCCGCTTCGTCAGCTGGCCTTCGGGATCGTCCGCGTCGCGCACCCAATGTTCGTCGGCCATCAGGTGGTTCTTGATCTGTTCCAATTCGTCGCGGGTGAACTGCGGTACGTCGTCACGCATCCGGCCGACGAGCTGTTCGGCGATCTCGTCGGGATCGATCGCGCGCACGATTTCGTCCGGGTCTGCGCCGGGCACGATATCGGCCGGCTCCACCACGCCGAGCAGCAGTTCCCGCACCTGTTCGACCGTATTGCGGACCAGTTCCGGATCGTCGTCGACGAACCGGTCCCCCACCTCTTCGGCCACCCGGTCGATCGCCGCCTCGATCCGCGCGAGCTGCGCCGGTACATCACCCAGCGGGTCGATACCGCCCAGGTCCTCGACCAGCCGCCGCCGGACCAGATCGACGAATTCGCGTGCCGCTTCCCGCTGCTGATTCTGCCGGTGCTCCTCTATACCCGCCGCGACGCGGTCGAGATCGCCGTCGTCGTTCAGGAAGAGCTCGTACTGTTCGTCGGCCCAGCGCTGGACCTCGCTCCACCGTGCGGCCTCGCGCTCCCATTCGCGGCGCAGGCCCTCCGGGATATCGGTGAGCACGTCCGGTGGCAGATGCTCACCCCGATCCCAGCGGCGGTGCATGGGCTGCACATTGGTTTCCGGCGGCGCGAACCATTCGTAACCGCGGAACACCGTCCCGAACGGCGGCAGCTTCTGCAACCACGGCCGGGCCTGCACCCACCGGCCGATCTCCGGGTGGCGCTGGATCCACGCCTTGACCGCCGGGTGTTTCGGCACCATCGCGGCCATCAGTACCAAACGCATGACGTTGTAGGAGTCGGCGCCCCAATGCTGGCCGAAGATGTTCTTCGGATCGACACCCGAAGTGTCGTACTGCTTCGGCGCCATCGGCGCGTTCACCGGCAGCGTGCTCTCCGGGATCTTGCCGGCGGGCACGTCGTCGGTGGGCAGCGTGATGTCGTTGATGACGTCCTCGCTGGCCCAGCCGCTGACGCCGTCGGGAAGATCCTTCTGGCTGAACTTCTTCGGCAGCTCGGAGTCGTCGCGGTTGGTCACCCACTCCGGGCGGGTCGGGTCGACCGGATGCCAGGTGCCCGCGCTGTCGCGCCACCTGGTCATATCTAGGCGGTTCCCGCCGACCCAGCCGGTGCTCAGCCGCTCGATCTCCGGTGGGGTCATGGTGTGGTCGACCCGCCAGTTGTCCTCGCGGTCCACCAGCACCCGCCGGTACTCCACCGTGGTTTCCGGGCGCACGATCGCCTGCGCGACAGCGGAGTTGTTGCGCACCGCGTCGTCCAGCGCGGCATCGTGATCGGCGCGCGGATGCGCCGGATCCGGGCGCGGGCCGAAAACGATGATCCGCGGTTCGTCGCCGTCCACGATGCCGACCCGGTCGGTGACCATCCGGCCGCCCTCGGCCTCCACCAGCCCGCGCCAGACGCCGGCCACACGGGCCATATCGTCCTGCAGCCGGCCGATCCGGTTGTGCGCGGCGTTCACATCGGCGGCCGCCTCCGCCAGCGCGTCGATCCGCAGCAGCCGCTGCTGATACTGCGAGGGCCGCAGCCGGCCTTCCCGGAACTCCCGATACGCACGGTCACGCAAAGCCCGCAGCGCGGAATCCAGTTCGTCCGGTTCGAGGAAACCCGCCATCAGATCGCCGTTTTCGGCCACGAGGCCGAGGCGGCGCGCCAGATCGTCCCGCATCACGCGACGCGGTTTGATCCGCTGCAGCTCGGCGGCGCGCTCGCGGGCCAGCCGTTCCAATTCGGCCGCGACGTCTTCGGGATGGGGGCGGTCGAGGTGATCCTGTTCCCGTTCCATCCGGAGGATCTGGTCGTCCAGTTCCCGCAGCTGTTCGCCGAGCCGGTCGAATTCGGCGGTCTGGGTGATCAGCTTGCGGATCTTGTCCCGGCGGTCCCGGCGTTCCCACTCACTGACCGGGGATCGGTCGCGCCGCGGGCTCTCCTCGATACCGCCGGTGATATCGACCGTGTCGTACCGGGACTCCTCATCGAGACGCAGGATGACCCGCTCGCGGCCGTCCGGGCCGAGATCCGCCCAGACCTCCGGGTTTTCCAGACCGACATTGCGGGCGCGGTCGGTGATCTTGGCGCGCAGGAACTCCCGCTCCCGGGTGACGCCCTGCCGCTCCCGCAGCAGCCGGTCGTATTCGATCCGGGTGGACAGGGTGCGCACCTCCTCGTGCGCGCGGATCAGCCGCGGCATGAGCTCGCGGATCTCGGCGACCGCACGCGTATCCCCTGCATCGAGATCCCGGCCGAGCAGGTCGCGCACGGTGGCTTCGATCCGGTCCGGTTCGAAGGCACCCGGGTCGACTCCGGTGTGCAGCGCCGACGCGAGCTCCCCTATCCGGGCCGCCAGCGCCTCACGCCGCAGGATCGCGTCGACCAGCGCGTCACCGAGCAGGTCGGCCGGATCCTGGTTACCCGACCGGCGGCCGTCCCGAGCGGATTCCGGACCCTGGGGCTCGTCCCCGTCGACCTCCGGCCTACCACCCTCGGACCTGGGCTCCTGCCCCTCGCCCTCGGGCCTGCCGACTCCCAGCTTCGGCTCTCGACCGGTGACTTCCGGTTTACGACCGACAGGCTTCTGGCCCTCGCCGTCGGCGCGCGGCTCGTCCGCGACCTCGTCGCCCAAGTGCTTCGGTACGCCCTCTCCTGCCACGGATTCGTCGCCCGCCGCGTCTTGCACTTCGCCGGCGGTATTCAACTCGCCACCGGTCCGGCCGGGCTCCTCCCCCGGTTCCGCAATTTGCGCGGGATCCTGATCACGAGCGGGTGCCGGTTCCAGGGGCGACTCGGCGGGTAGCGGCTGCGCTTCCGGGTCGCCGCCGGAGTCCGGTTTCGACCCGGATGGCCGGGGTCCGGAATCGGAGTCCGGCCCGCTGGCGCCGGGTCCCGCTGCCGGGCCCGGCGGAGTGTCGTCGTCCGGACCGCCCAGCATCCGGTGCCACCAGTCCGCGCGGTCCTCGGCCATCCGCGCGACCCATTCGGCGAGGACGGCCCGCTGTTCGGCGAGCCAGTTCCCGGGGTCGACGTCGGCCAGGAAACGCGCGCTGTCGGCCTCCATCCGCGCGCGCCACGCCGCGCGGTCCACCTGGTCGAGCCGGGTCCGGTCGAGGCGCTCGCGGGCGTAGCCCAGCTGCCGCTCCGCCTGTTCGGCACGGAACCGCAGCAGGTGATCGTCCGGGTAGCGGGCGGCCTCCCCCCGGAGCCACGCGGCTTCGTCAGCGGCCGCATCGACGGCGATCTCCGCGCGACGCAGTTCGACCCAGTCCATGAGTTCCGCATGAGTTTCGGGCAACGGACCGGGCTGCGGCGCCTGCTCGGACCGCGCACCGTGCTCGGGACCGGCCGCGTCGTCGGGTTCGCCGGCCGCGGCGGGCGGGGCCTCCGGTGGCCGGCCATTGCCGTCGCCACCCGCGGACCCGGGCGGCACGGCGCCACGCTCCGCGCCGGTCTGCGGCGGCGCCTCATCGCGTTCGCCCTCGGGCGGGGGCAGAGTCTCACCCGATTCCGGGCCGGGCAGGGGCAGGTTCTCGCCCGATTCCGGGTCGGGCGGGGGCGGGGTCTCGCCGGGGCCCGGCCGGGGAGCCTCGTTGCCCGCTCGGCCGGGCGGCGGGCCGCCGGGGTCGACCGGCGGCGGGCCCTCGGGGCCGGACGGTGTCCCGGCTTCGTCCGCGAGCTGCCCCGGCTCGGCGCCGGGGAGGCCGGACTGCGTACTGCGCGTGTACTCGTCGAAGAGCCGGATCAGTGCCTTGATCAGATCGGCCCGGTCCCGGACCTCGCGGCGCAACCGGTCGAGTTCGGTGGCGAGTTCGGTCGGGCTGAGGCCCTCGTGGTTCTCGATCCGGCCGTCGCGGTAGGCCTCGTAGATCTTCACGAAGGTCTCGTCGTCGGCGCCGGTCAGGTCGACGCCGACCAGCCGGGCCCAGTCGCGGTTCGCGGTGGGCCGCTCGTCCGGGTCGTCGTCGGGGATCCGGTGGCTGTCCGGGCGGGCGGCGGCGTCGGCGACCGCGCGGGCGAAATCCTCGGCGCCGAGGGCGCGTACGGCATCCGCGATGAGGCCGCGCAATCCACCCATGGCGTCGCGGTCGTGCATCGGGAAGCGCCCGTCGGCGATGCGCGGGTCGGCGGCACGGTCACCGCGCGGAACGTCGGTGAAGGGATCGATATCGAACAGGGCGCGCACATACTCGCCGAGCGCGTCGCGCACCACAGCGTCCTGACCGGCACGTTCCAGCCGGCGGATCACCCGGTAGAGCTTCCGGGGGTCGAGACCGCCGGTGTCCAGGGCGAACAGCCGCCGGCCGTTCGGCCCGTCGACATACCCGGGTGGCAGCAGAGCCGCGATCCGGCGGTCGACGCCCGCCCGCTCGGCGGCCTTCGCACTGGACATCTTCCGTGCGAGGTCTTCGGATACCAGGCGCTCGGCCAGGCGATTGCGCGCCGCGTCGACGGCCGCCGCGTCGATCTCCCGCAGGCGTTTCGCATAGTCGGTCAGATCCCCGAACTGCTGCAGCCGCCGGGCCCGGCGCGGACCCGCGCTCAACCGGTCGACCACCGCCCGCGGGGTGAGTGTCTGCTCCGGCGCGACCGGGTCCGGGATCAGGTTCAGTCCGAGACGCTCGGCCAGGTGGCTGCGGGCATCGGTGAGCTCGTTGAAGAGTTCGATATCGGTGGCGGACCGGATGAAATCGGCCAATGCCTCCAACTGCACCGCGCGCACCGCGTTGTCCAGCAGTAGATCCGCCGCCGTCCCGGACAGGTTTTCCGGATCCACATCGCCCGGGGTGATACCGAGATCCCGCAATACTCGGGCGATTTCTGCGGCCACCTGCCGGGCCGGGCGCGGCGGCGGATCGCCGAGGGCGGTGCGATGCGCCTCCGCGGAACCGGCCACCTGCCGCCATGTGCCGTCGTCGTCGCGGACCAGCAGGACTTCGAGTTCGCGGCCGAGGATCATCTCCCGCAGGTAGCGCAGCTGCGGGATCGGTGCCGGATCGAGCACCGTTTCGCCGGTCCAGTCGCGCCGGACCGTCCGATAGTCCAGCACCAGCTCGCCGCTGTCGAGTTGCCGTTGCAGGCTGCGGTCGGCGGCGAGTGCGTCGGCGAGTACCTGGCTGCGGTCCCGCGACCCGTCCACCACGACCAGCCGGTCCGGCTGCCCTTCTCCGCCGGGGACGCGCACGATCTGCCGGCCCAGCAGGTCGCCCACCGGATCGCTGAGATCGGGGTCGGGCAGGGTGCGCCGCGCCGCTTCGACGAAATCCGCGACCCGCTGCGAGCGGGCCACGTTCTCGGCGCGCAACCGGTCCACCACGGCCTGCGGGTCGGCGAGCAGATCCTCGAGGGAGAGGTCGCGCATGGCGGCCCAGCTCGCCAGCTCGTCGCGGATCTGATCGCGGCGCAGCGCGTTCTCGAAGAACCGTCGCAATCCTTGGTCGCGGCCCAGCTCGTAGCCCTCACCCCACATCGGCAGCTCGTCGGCGCCGTTCTCCACGGGCATGATGCCGAGCAGACCCGGCTCGTGGCCGAAGGCCGCCAGAATTTCGATGAGGAACCGGCCCATCGGGTTCTGGTCGATGAAACTGACCGCATCGAGGAACGGAATCGCGCGACCCGCCGGGTCCGGTGCCGCGAAGCGCCGCGGCCGGTCCGGAGCCGGTGCGTCGTCCTCGTCGTCGAAGAAGTCGTCGTCGTCGAAGTAGTCGTCGGGATCGTCCGCGGAACGCCCGGGCGGCCCGTCCAGTTCGCCCGGCGGTGCCGAACGTGGCAGCCCGCCGTGTTCGGTGTCCGGACCCGGAACGGGGTCCTGCATGGTGTAGGGCAGAGTCTGTTCGATGAGGTAGCGCCGGACGGCGGCGGCCAGCCCCTCGATCGCCCCGGTGGCCCGGGCCACCCGATACTGCTGTTCGTCGATGACCCGGGCCAGCGTTTCCGGACGCTCGTCGGGCAACTCGATATCCAGCAGTCGCCGGGCCGCATCGGTCAGGCTCTCGCCGTCCGGCGGCGGGCCCACCGGCAGCTCCGCCCCGCGGGCATCCCGTTCCTCGTTCAACGCATCGGACAGAGCGTCGGCTTCTTCGTCGGAGAGCAGCCCGCGGTCACGCAGCTCTTCCAGAATCCGTTGCTGTTGGCCGGGTTCGGCGTCGGGCCGGCCGGCCACCGTCAACAGGTCCCGCAATGCTTGCTCGGGGGTGATGCGATGTGTGTCGAGGTCGGCGAGCAGCTGGTCGCGGGCCGCGTCCAGGGTGCCGTCGGTGAGCCACGGCTGGTATTCCGCACCATCGTCCGGATACATCGGCACGAATTCGCCGGCGGTATCGCGCATCCGCGCCGACAACCGGCCGAAGAGCGGGATGTGCTCGCGGTTCTGGATCCACACCGGTGCCTGCTGCGCGATTCGCAGCAGGGTGGGATCGGGCGGGCTGCCCTCCGGCACCGGCCCCATCACCGGCTGATCCGGGTTGGGTGGCGGGGTGGGCGGTGCGGGTGGCGGGGCCGGATTCACCACATCCGGAATTCCGGCGACCCCGTCCGCGATCGCCGCCTGTCCGCGGCTGTCCCAACCGGAACCGGACGGATACTTGACCTGGCTCTCGCGGACCGGCCACATCCGCCGGATCGCCTCGAGTTCGCGGCGCAGCGCGGCCAGCCGTTCCGGTGTGGCCGACGGGAGTTCGCCCTGCGGGACCAGCCGCCAGCTGTCCGGGCCGTCGGGGACCAGATCGAAAGTGATCTGCTCGCCGCCGAGGTCGAGCACCAGCGGGGGGATGATCGCATCGGGATCGATCGGGCCGTCCTGCGCGGCGGGGTCGTCGCCCTCCGGAACCCCGTCACCGGGGTCTTCCGGCGTCGCTGCCGGATCCGGTGGCCCGGCGGGCGGTTTCTTCCCACTACCGGCGCCGCCGGCTTCCGGCTTTCCCGGTCCGGGATCGGAACCGTCGTCAACGCGCCGGGGCGGCTCGTGTCCCGAGTCCATCGGGTCGCGGCCGGAGTCCATCGGGTCGCGGACCGAGCCCGGCCCGCCGGCGCCCGCACCGAGCCTGCTGCGCAACCGTTCCTCGAAACCGGTCCACGATCGACCGTGTTCGGCGACCTCCGTCAGCATGCGGAACAGTTCGCGCACCGGCCTGGGTGCCGCCTCGGCACCCAGCATCACGTGCTCCATGAAGGCTTCGGCCAGCGCTTCCTTCGACCACAGATCTCCGTCGCCGGTTCGGCTGTATCCGCTCAGCAGATTCAGCCATTCGCCGTAATCGGCGTCCGGATCGGCCGTCGCCCGATCGAGTAGGTGGGCTTCCGCCACCAGTCGCGCGACCGCGCCACCGGCATAGTCCAGTGCATGACCGTATTCGTGCACCGCGATGGCATAAACCGCCCGGCGCAGCACCGTGGGTGAGAAATTGTTGTTGTCCACGGCGGTGCGGACCTGGTCCAGGAAGTTCTCGACGCTGGTGGCGTGCCGGTAGTTGAGGGTGATGTCCCCCGTGTAGAAGGTATCCGTCGCACGGTCGAGTTCCGGCCCGGTGTCGGCGAGCGTTCCTTCGCGGCGGTTGCCGATGCCGATGGACCGGATATCGGTCTGCGGGAATCGCCGGTGCATATCGGTGATGGCGCGGGCGTATTCGCGCACCACCTCCGGATTCAGATCGGGCAGGTCGAAGCCGAAGGTGGTGAAATCCGGGTTACCGGTCGCGGCGCGCAGGAGATCGCGTAGCCGTTCGCCGACTTCCACGGGTGTCAGGCCGGACCATTCGTCCCGGTCCGGGGCACCGAGCAGAGCGATATCGTCCGCTCTCGTATCGGGTGTGCGGTCCGGCCCGGCAGCGGTGTCGCCCGCATCGTCGCCCGCGGCACTCTGCACGGCATCCCGGCCGAGGCCGGGCCCGGCGGGATCCGGTGCGTCCGATCCCCGGCGCGTTCCGAAAGGCCCTCGGTCCATGGCCCGGGCGATTCGGCCACGTGGTTTGCCGTGGGCGGTCAACTCCGCGCCCGGGTCGTTCAGTACCCCGGCGATCCGCCGGACGAGCCGTTCCGGAGTCGGCTCGGTCATACCCTCGAAATACCGGGCGAGTGTCTGGAAACTGCCTCCGCCGTCCGGCGCCGGCACTCGCCAGCTGCCGGCGCCGTCGGGCTCCAACGCCACCTCGATCCGGCCGGCACCGATCTCGACCCGGTGCCGCTGGTGATGGCCGGGCGCCGGACGGTCGCCCACCAGCGCAATCTGCCGGGTGTGCAACCGATGCGCCACGGCGGCCGGATGCGGCGCCCCGGGGGCCATTCCCTCCGCCAGCGCCTGGCGGTGCCCCGCCTCCAGATAACCTGCGCGCAGGCTACCGTCGGGTTCCCGGAAGCGGTCGCCGGGGTGGCGCCGACCGTCCTTGGGGTGGAATGCCTCCGGACCGAGCTGCTTCAGCCAGTCGTCGAAACCGAGATCGGTGCTCCCCTCGGCGCGGAACCGCAGATACTCCGCGAGCATGAGGCGCAGTCCCTGACTCCTGCCCGGTTTCCGGAACTGCCCTTCCGCCAGCGAGGCACTGATACCACCCTGCGAGGGCGGCACACTCTCGGCGTCCGATCGCACCGGGTAGTACAGGAGCTCGTGCGAGCCGTCCCACAGCACGTCCGCGTATTCCGGATGGAACAGACCCAGCTCGCGCACCGCGGCGACATGGTCTCCGTCCTCCGCCACGATCACCAGCCGCGGCCGGGTACCGGTGGGGCCGGAGAAGCGCGCGACACGGTCGGTCAACCGTTGCGCCGACCGGTCGTCCCACAGCTCCCGCAGTTCGACCAGGTCCCGATCGAGCGCCCGGCGGGCCCGGTCGGGGTCCGGCTCAGACCGGGTTTCGACCGGATCCGGCTCCGCGGACTGCGCAGGTACGGTGTCGTCCGCGGCGGTCGGTTTCAGCCATTCCGTGAACCGCCCCCAGGCGACGTGATCATCGTCGATGACCGCGCGGACCACATCCATGACGATCTCGGCGTCCGCCAAGCCGTTGTGACGGCCGTTCCTCTGCATATATCGCCGCAGCGCCGCGAGCCCGGCCTCGTAGGCGTTCCGCTCGGCTCCGGGGGCGTGCCGTCCCTTGGCCAGTGCTTTGTCGTAGGCGTCGGTGTAGGCGCGTTCGAGCGGGCTGACCGGAACGAACCGGCCGAGGTCGCGCGCCGCCCGCAGCATTTCGATCTCTTCGGCCAGGTTCCGCGCCCGCAGTGCGTGATTGCGTGCCGTATCGGCGAGCGGGGCGCGGATGGCCGGCGGCTCGGCGGTATCCGCCACATCGTGGGCACGGTCCCAGGCAGCGGCGAAATGAACGCCGGGGGCGCGGCCGTCGATCAGCGGCCCCCACGGCAGAGCGGCCCGGACAGCGCGCACGGCCGCGCGGTGCGCGGCCATGTGGAGGTACTCGCCGGAACCGCCGAGCGCCTGGCGGTTACGGTAGGCCTTGGCCGCGGTCCAATAGGCGTCGGTGTAGGTGCCCACATAGGTCTTCGCCAGTAGATCGCCGCCGAATTCCGATTTCGCCTTGCGCAGATCGGCTTGGGTGACTCCACGGAAGGACAGCGCGTACGCGTCGGCGAGGCGGTCCAGCATCACCTCGGCGTATTCGTCTCTGGACAGCGCCATCCGTTCCCACGCCGGGTCCACTGCCGCCAGCTGGTCGGACATCCGCGCCGCGAAGATCAGCGCACGCGCATGCTGCTCGACCGTATCCCCGGCGTACAGCCGCACGGTGCGGGTGGCCGGGTCGTAGCCGGCCGCGGCACCGGTCGCGGTGCGTTCGCCCGCGGGCGGGGTGAGCGCGACCGCGGGGTCGGCGCTCATTTCGACCCGGACCCCGGTGCGGTCCAGCGTATCCGCCACCCAGCCACCGAGGTACGGGACTCCGACCCGGCCCCCGTTCCCGCGCAGGTGTCCCACCGCCTCGGATCGGGCACGATCGGCGGCTTCCGCCACTCCACCGTGCTCGTTCCGGGACCCGTCGGGTGTGCGAGGCGCACCAGCGTCCGGTACCGCAAGTCCGCGCGTGGCCGCCGGCCGGAAATCCGCCTCGTCGACCAGGTGCAGTTCACCGGAATAGTGCCGCTGCACCCGCACACGCGGTTCGAGCCCATGGGCCGTGTCGATATCGCTCTGCGCCGTGAAGAGGAGCCCGGCCTCCGCCAGGGTACGTAGCGCGGGCAGGTCCGTGAGCCGATCCGTCAGCTCGCCGAGAACCCGCAGATCGTGCGCGACCGCCGGGTCCTCGCTGAGCCGGCCACGCCGCTCGAGTTCGCGGAAGTACTCGGTACGGCTGCGCGGCTGCTGGTCCTCGGCCGATCCGAGGGCCTGCCCGAGACGGTCGGCGACCTCGTCCCACTCCGCCGCCCATCGTGCCGCGCGGCGTGTCAGCGCCGCCTCCGCTCGCAGGACCCCGGCGACCTCCCGGGCCGCTTCCGGTGACGTCGGTACATACTCCCGCAGCTGATAGGGCGCCGGCTCGTCCTGAAGTTCGTCCCACTCGGCACCGGCTTCCCGCCGGCCGCTGATCCCGAGTTCAGGTTGCTCCGGATTGTCGAACCGCGGGTTGTCCAGGAGTGCACGGATGCCCGCGCGCCGCGGATCGTAGCCGGGCTCGGCGCCGGCCACCCGCGAACGGCCCGCTTCCACCGCACGGTGGTAGGCAGCTTCGGCTTCGCCGCGCCGCAGACTGTCGATCCGGTCGGCGGTGGGCCTGTCGGCGACGTCGTAACCGGCCGCCGCGAGCTCGCGATGGAATTCGGCCTGCCGGGCGAACGCTTCGGCTTCGGCCGACACCCGCGCCGATACATATTCCGCGCGATCCATCCCGCGGATCCGGCCGGGCAGCACCTCGAGATGTCCGTTCACGACCATCTCGGCCAGCGCCCCCGCGCGGATGACTGCGGCTGCCTGAACGATCTGGTCGCGGCCCGCGGTCGCGACGACGATATCCATGGTCGCGCCGTCGAATCCGTCACCGCGATCGGCGAGCTCCGGATCCGGGTCCAACCGGATTTGCGCACCGGCCTCGTGGAGCACGGTCAGCGCGTGCCGGCCGGGGGCGGTGCCTGCCACCATTTCCAGGATCTCGGTCGCCGCCGGCCCGCGCGACGTGGCGTCCCAGAGGTCCGCACCGGCACGCACGAGTTCGAGACCCGCCTCCGTCAGCGGCCGCCCCTCGGCAGCCTCGTCCGGTGCTACCGGATCCGGTGGCCCGCCGAGCGGTTCCCGCGCCGCGCCACCCGCGTTCACTTCCGGGCCTGCTCGATCCGGATCGGAGGCTCCGGGTTCGCGCCCGGCATCCATCGCACCACGGTCACCGGCAGGTCCCGCGGCATCACCCGGCGGGTTGCCGGCATGCCGGATCAGCAGTTCGTACAGTTCACGGACGGCGCGGCCGGCTGCCGCATCGCGGCTCGTCCGGTCGGCGCCGCCCATGATGTATTCGGCGAATGCCTCGGCCACCGCCTCGTCCGCGCGCAGCAGGCCGTCGTCCAGGCTGTATCCGCTGAGCTGGTCGAGCAATTCCCCGAAGCTCGCTTCGGGGTCCTCGGCCGTCAGCCGCAGGAGATGGTTCTGGGCCTCGCCACGTGCGCGGAGCCCCCCGGCGTAGTCGAGCGCATGGCCGTATTCGTGGACGGTGACCGCGTAGACCGGCCGGCGCAGCATGGCCGGCGAGAACTGGCCGTTGTCCACCGCGGCGCGCACCCGGCCGGTGAAATCGCCGGCGTTCGTGGCGTGCTCGTGGTTGAGCCTGATATCGCCGGTGTAGAAGGTCGCGGTGTCGTTGTCGAACGCCGGACCGGCATCGGCGAGCAGGCCGGTCCGGATCGGCCCGATACCGGCCGACCGGATATCGGTCTGCGGGTATAGGCGGTACATATCGGAGACGGCACGCGCGAATTCCCGGACTATCTCGTGATTCAGCTTCGGCAGATCGAACCCGAATACCTGGAAATCCGGGTTACCGGTGGCCTCGCGCATGAGGTCGCGCAGTTTCTCGCCGACCTCGTGCGGCGTCAGACCGGACCATTCGTCCTGGTCCGGCACCCCGAGCAGTTCGGCATCGTCGTGTACCTCCGCCGGAGCCGGCGCCTCCTCGGGCGGGGTGCCGTAGTCCGGTACATCCCGCGGGGCGGATTCATCTGCGGCGACCGGCTCGTTTTCCGGTGGGGTCCCGTAGTCCGGCTCCGGTGTGGGCCCGGCCGGCCGCTCACCCAACTGCGGGGGAACCGGTGCCGGCTTGTCCAGTACGCCCCACATCGCCTCGTACGCGGCGGTTTCCAGGCCGACGTTCGCGAATCGGATCTGATCCCACATCCGCCCGAGCGCCGCCCGCGGCGAGCTACGGTCCGCGGCCCGCACCAGCAGGTCGTGCAGTCGCACCAGATGGGCGCCCGCGGCGTCGCGGCCGTGGGTCACAACCTGATCGAATGCCTCCTCCAGCGCCCAGGCACGATCCATTTCGCCGGACGTGGTCTCGAAGACGTGCTCGCTGAATTCGGAGCGCAGCCAGCCGGCGTAGCCTTCTTCGGTCGCGTCGCCCAGCCGCCGGCCGAAGTAGTGCACGCGCAGCGCATTGTCGACCAGTTTCTGTGCCGACTCCCGGCCGGTGATATCCAGTGCCCGCGCCCACTGCTGTACGGCGTTCGTATACGCCGGCCGGTCGTGCGCACCCGAGTTCCGCGCGTAGTAGTACTCGGCGGATATCGGCTCCATCGCGAAGTTGCCGACATCCCCCGCCGACCGGGCGTCGAACGTGATCTTCGCGGAACGCCGTGCACCGGTTCCCGAGTCCGATTCCGGCAACGTGAGCGCCAGATGGTAGCCGTCCCCGAAGCCCACGCTGTGGATATCCGCCATCGGATAGTTCCGGGCCATATCCATCAAGCCGCGCGCGATCTCGCGCACGATGACCGGATGCAGTCCTTCGCTGTCGAATCCGAACACGGTCAGCTCGGGGTTACCCAGTTTTCGCAGTTCGGCCTGCAGCTTCTCCCCCACCCCAACCGGTGTGAGGGCAGACCACTCGTCATTGTGCGGGGCGCCCAGTACCCATTCGGGACGCTCCGCCATGACCACCCGGCTCATGCCCAGGTCCGGGTCGAAACCGGGGGTGCGTGCTTCGATACCGTCCTGGGCCAGCAGCAGGTCGTGCAGCAGAACGAAAGGCCCGGCCGCGCGATCCCGGCCGCGGACCGTCACCTCGGCGAACGCATCGACCAGCAACGTTTCCGGCTGCCAGGCACGCCTTCTCCCGACGCTGTCCGTCCCGAAGATATCGAGCGTGCTCTGCATCCAGTCGACGAAGGCCAGCCGGTGCTGATCACCGAGCCTGTTGTACGAGTAGTGCTGAGCAAGGGCTTCCATGACCGAACCTTCGGCCAGCGCCCCGGTCGTTCGATTGATCATTTCGGCGAACGCCCGTGCGGTGTGCCGATAGGTCGAATCCAGGCCTGCCCGGTCACCGGAGTGGGGCCGGCCTGAGTGCATCCGGAGCAGCCCGTCCGCGGCCCGCACCGAAACGCTTCGGTACCGATCTCGCGGGACGATCTCCACGCCGCGCACGGGAACCAGCGGATTCCGCGCGATCAAATCCGTTACAGCCCGGGCGAACTCGCGAACCTGCGCCGTATCAACCTTCGGCAACGGATTCGACGGGTAGCCCTCCATCACGCGGCGCGGCGCGGAATCGGGCGGCGGCTCCCAATCGAAACCGCGCACCTCGAAGTCCGGATTGCCGGTCATCGCACGCACATACTCGCGGAGGGTGTCGCCGATTTCCGCCAGGGTCAGATCCGACCATTCGTCGTCCACCGGGATCCGAGCCGGATTTCCGGAATCGGCCGGGCCGGCGTCCGGTTCACCGCTGACGCCGGGTCGCGGTGCGTCGGCGGGGCCGACGTGGTCCGGGGAATCGTCCGGGAGGTTCGCCGCCGGATCATGGGTTCGCGATGGGGCGTCGAGATAATCGCGCAGCAGGTTGTAGATCAGCAGTCGCGGTTCGCTGACCTCGGGCCGCCCCCTACCGGCGACCAGCCGGGACATCTCGACCTCGGTGAAGGCCTCGGCCAGCGCCTCGGCATGCTCGAGCCGGCCGTTCCGGTCGAAGCTGTATCCGGTGAGCGTCCGGTGCAACCAGTCCGGGAACTCCGATTCCGGCCCGCCCAGGAACATCCGGTAGTAGTCGGACAGTACGGACTCGAGTTCCGCCCGGGCGCCGCGGCGGCCCGCATAGTCGATCGCATGCCCGAATTCGTGTACGCCGACGGCGTAGCCGGGCCGCAGCAGCATATTCGCGTTGTACTTGCCGGCGACGACGTTGTCCCGGATCGTGCGCAGCAGCAGTTCGGGGTCGCGGGCGTACTCGATATCGAGGGCGATGGAATCGGCCCGGACCGTGCCGGTCACCCGGTCGGTCACCGGTTTGTTCAGCGCCATCGCGCCGTTCAGATCGCCGATTCCGATGCTGCGCAGATCGGCCTGCGGATACCGCCGGGCCATATCGATGAGGGAACGCGCGAATTCCTGCACCACCACCGGATTCAGATCCGGCAGGCCGAACCCGTACACCTGGAAATCTTCGTTACCGGTGAGTTCGCGCATCTCATCGCGCAGCCGCAGACCGGTTTCGGTCGGGTCGAGATCCGACCAGTCGTCGTCCGGTGCGTTGAATCGTTCGGCATCGGTCCGGCCGTCGGAGTCCCCGGTGATATCCAGGGCACCCACCGGATCGTCGATCCGATGGTGGGCGTCGGGGGCGTCCGCTGTCCGGTCCAGGAAATCCGGGGCGTCGTCCTCGCGCTGCCGGGCGGTTGAAC
The DNA here is from genome assembly GCF_050936135.1 of Nocardia sp. CA-290969. Taxonomy (NCBI): domain Bacteria; kingdom Bacillati; phylum Actinomycetota; class Actinomycetes; order Mycobacteriales; family Nocardiaceae; genus Nocardia; species Nocardia sp. CA-290969. The sequence continues at coordinate 5,796,060 of NZ_JBNJNJ010000001.1, forward strand.
CATCCCCGTTCGGTCCGGTTGCGTCGTCGCCCGAGCCGGGCCGCAGCAGGCGCATGAGCCGCCCGAGACCCCGCTGTGGCGTGGCATCCGGCGAAAGTTCGGCCTGCGGATCGTTCAGGATGCGCGAAATCCGCCGCACGAGGGCATCCGGATCGGCGGCGGTCATACCGCGGAAGTGCCGGGCGAGCACATCTGCGGCATTACCCGACCCGGACGGCGGCGGCACCTGCCAGCCGCCCCGGCCGTCGGGTGCGACCCGGATGGTCACCAGGCCACCCCGGAATTTGACGACCCGGGGCGCCGCGGCATGGTGTGACCAGCCGGCGAGCGCCGAGTTCGACAGCGCGAACTGCCGGGTGTACATGCGCTGGACCAGAGCCGCCGGATGCGGCTCGGTCACGGGCGGATCCGCATCCACGAAGCTCTGGTACACCTGGGTCACGAAATCCGGGTGCAGGTCGCCGACGCGGCCGGCCCGGCTGTGCGTTTTCAGGTATTCCTTGGTGATCCAGGCGTCCGGGCCCAGCTGCGCCAGCCAGTCGTCGAATCCGACGCGGACCCGGCCCTCTTGCCGATAGCGAAGATAATGGTCGAGCAGCAGGATGGTGGCCTCGTCCCGATCCGGCAGGCGGTCGACGCCCTCGGCATCCGAATGACTCAACCAGCTCAGCCTCGGGTCGCCGTCGATTCCGGTCGTCGGTTCGAGGTAATCCAAACCATGGCTGCGGTCCCAGAGGACGTTCGTATAGTCCGGGTGGGTGGTCGCCAGATCACGCAGGGCGTCCATATGTTCACCGCGTGGTGCGGCGATCGACAGCATCGGCCGCCACCCTGTCGCCGGACTCGCCGGGTAGCGAAGAATCCGGTCCGTGAGTCGCTCCGGCAGTCCACCGGACCCGTCGGAATCGAGCGGACGTCCCATCTTCGCGTCGAGCAGCCGCCGCGGCAGATCCGGATCGGTGGGACCCGTTCTGTCCCTCGAATACTCACTACGGTCGGGCGCGGGCCTACCCCATCGCGGGTTGTCGCGGCCCTCGTCAGCGGAACGGACGGCGTCCATCAGCAGCTCGGTCCGCTCGGCTCCCGTCCGCTCCAGGAAGCGGCGCACGGCGTCCCGGCCGGCCCGCCGGGCCACCGACTGCGGATCCTCCGCGCGGTGATCACCCCGCTGGGCGCGTTCGGCGCGACGAAGAGCACGGTCGTGGGCGGCGTTGTATGCCTCTTCGACCGGACCCACCGGAAGGACCCGCCGGCCCCCGGCCCGGACCTGCTGAAAACCCTCGATCTCCAGCGCCAGGAGTCTCGCCCGCTGGTCGAGCGCCGCGGGACCGTCGACCGTGCGACCACCCCGCGGATCGGTGAAACTACCGCCGTCGGCCGCGAGGCCCTGCGCCCTCGCCCAGGATGCCTCGAACCCGGCCGCGAGTCCGCCGGTCCCGATCACGGGCCCCAGTGTGTCGATCTGCGCCCGCACCGCCCGGTAACCCGCCCGGTGCGCCGCATACTCCGGGCTCACCTCGGGATGACCCGAATAAGCCTTGCGCACACGCTTGTACGCATCGGCGAAGGTTTCGGCGTAGACCCGGGCCAGCGGATCGCCGGAGCGATGTTCGATAACACCGAGTCCGTTGACCATGGTCCGGAACGACTGGGCGTAGCCCTCGGCGGCCCGGTCCAGCATCAGCGAGACGAACTCGTCGCGCGACAGGGTTGTCCGCTCCAGCAGATGGTCCCCGGCGGCCAGCAGTTCGGCCATCCGGGCCGCGACGATGAGATCCCGCGCATGCTGGGCCGAATCGTCGGCGCTGTCGAGCACCACGATGCGGGTGACCGGATCGTAGCCCAGTGCCTCACCCAGCCGGGTCCGTTCTCCCGCGGTCCGGCGTGCCGCGGCCTCGGGGTCGGAGCTGAAACGCACCTCGAGCCCGTGCCGTTCGAATATCTGCTGGACCCAGCCCGCAAGAGTTGTGTCCGAATACCGGAGTGCTTTCTCGACCTCGTCGCGCGTCCCGCGGACAGGGGTGTCGCGGTCCGGTTCGAGCGCAGATCGAGTCTCCTGCAGTCGGGTGACGGGCCGCGGCCCATCGGCACCGGACCCCGGGAAGACGAACAGCCGGCCCGTACCGTCGTCGTACACGCGAAGAGGCGGATCCGCGATCGGCCCCTCCGGCTGGGCCCGGTTCACCAGAGACGCCAGGTCGTCGAAGATCCGGCTACGGTTTTCTTGCACCTGCCGGTGCCGCGCGGCGAGTTCGCCGAGCAACCGGATATCGGCCTGGGCCCGGGCCTCCTGAAGGTCGCCGGACTGTTCGGCGAGCTGGTCGCTGATCTCCTGCCGGGTCCCGCCCGGATCCGAGAAGTCGATGCCGCGTTCCTCGAATTGGCCCTGAACCCGCTCATGAACCCGGGCCCAATCGGATTCGAGCCCCACCAGCTCGCGCCAGCTCGCCGCCGCCCGGCGCAGCAACCGCTCGACCTCACGTGCTTCGGCCGGTGACCGCGGAATGTATTCGGACATCCCGTCGGGCGGCCGGATATCGTGCTGGGCATCCCAGTCCGCGCCGCCCATTTCCCGGCCGGGGGCGCCGAAGTTCGGGTGGCCGAGGATCGCGTCGATACCGGCCGCCCGCGCCGCCCGGTGCGGCTCCGCGCCGTCTCCGGCCGCACGGACCGCCGCGTCGAAGGCATCCAGATAGGCCGATTCAAGGGTCTGCTGCCGCACCACGTCGACCGCGTCGGCGCGCGGACCGCCGAGCGGCGCGAAACCGGCCGCCCGCAGGTCACGATGGAATTCGGCCTGCCGGGCCAGCGCCTGCGCCTCGGCCCGGTTCCAGGCGTCCACATGGGCATCCCGATCCAGTGCGCGCACGCGGGCCGGTGTCACCTCGACCTGTCCGGTGACCACGGATTCGGCCAGCGCCGCGATACGCACGACCGCCGCCGCCTGGGCGATCTGGTCCCGCTCGGCGGAGCCGATGAGCACATCCATCGTCCGGGGGAAGAACCCGTCCCCGGTGGTTTCTCCGCCGGGCGGCTCGAACCGGACCGTGGCGCCCGCGTCCCGCAGCACCCCGAGTGCATGCCGGCCGGCCGCACTGCGGGTCAGAATTTCCCGGATTTCCGGCCCCACCGGGTCGGCAGGGCCGTACTGCCGACCATCGATCGGATGGTCCTCGCCCCGAATCAGGTCCAGCGCATCCGCGGGCGGATCCGGCACGATTCCGTCCACACCCGGATCGGACCCCTCGTCCTCGGGCGCCGGATCTCCCGGTGGCGTGCCGTCGTCCATGGCCGGCGGCTGTTCCGGTATCGGCTGATCACGCTCGTCGAGCCGGATCCCGAGGTCGGCCGGCCGCACCCGGCCGGCGGTATCGACGGTGTCGTAGTAATTGTCGATCGATTCACGCAGCAGCGCGCCGTACACGATGCGCGCCGGCTCGGTGGCATTTTCGCCGTTGATCACGACATCGAGGACCGCGTCGGCCAGCATCTCGGTGGGGTTCAGATCACCGCGATCGGTGAAGCTGTAGCCGCTGAGCTGGTTCAGCCACACGCTGAAGTGATCGGGATCGAAGCCACCGGTCGACTCGGTGTAGTACTCGACCAGCAGATCCTCGATGGAACCGCGGGCTCGCATACTGCCCGCGTAGTCCAGGCCGTGGCCCAGTTCGTGGATCATCGTCGCGAAAGCCGGCCGGGCCGCTGTGTTGCGAGGGGAATACCTGCTGGCTTCGGTGCGGCGCCGGGATTCGTAGAACTCGGCCGGGTTGCGCAGTAGTCGTTCGTTGAGCGTGATCGTATCGGTGACGTAGCGTCCGATATCGCTGGGATCGAGATCGTACCCTGCCGTGCCACGCACGTGATCGCGGTCGGTGATCGGCCCGATATGCAGGTTCTGGACATCCAGCATCGGGAACCGCGACATCATCAGGTCGACGGCACGAGCCACCTCGCGTATCAGCGGCAGATCCAGGGGCGGAACAGCCGGATCGTCCGGGTCGGTGAACCCGGTGATCTTCCGGAACGGATAGCGCTCCCGCAATGTGGCCACGATCTCGTCGAGACCCATCCGGGACCACTCGTCGTCCACCGGATCCCGTTGCGCGACCCCGGCGTCCGGTGAGTCACCACGCCCGCTGTCCCCCGAATCCGCCGGTTCCCGGCCGGGCTCCGGAGATTCGGGCTGATCGTCGCGCATAGTGTCCGCAGCAGCCTCGGCGCGTTGCTCGCCCGGTCCACGGTCCGACTGCACAACCCCGGCCGGGTCGCCGGTAATGGGCCGAATCTTGCGGAAAAGCTCTCGAATCCTCCAGCCCTTGTCCCGGAAGTCGTCGGCAAGCAACCCTCCGACGCCGCGTTGCCCGGGGCGCTCCACCGCGGCCAGCAACGTGTCGTAGATCAAACCCACCGGGGCGTCGACATTGTCCCGGCCCACGGTCTGCACGTGCTGAAATGCCTCCGCCAGCGCCTCGGGAGCGTTGAGCCGGCCGTCCTTGTGCAGGCTGTAACCGCTGAGGTTTTCGGCCAGCCAGCGCAGGTATCCTTCGGCGGTCTGCTCGCCGAGGTCATTCGCCGCGTAGTACTCCAGCAGTACCTTGTCCAGCGTGCGATCCGCCTGCCGCATACCGGCGTTGTCCAGCACATGCCCGAATTCGTGCAGAATGGTCGCGTAGACGGGGCGACTCCGGGAGCTGTGGTAGTGGAACCCGGTCAGGGCACTGTCCGCCGCACTATCGATGTAGCCCCAGGGATCCGTCGCCCAGCCGCTGTCGAATCGGACCAGATAGGTCGGGTATCCCCGGCGGCCGAAATCCGCGCTCGACTCGGCCACGGCCCAAGGTCTTTTCTTCAGCTCGCTGAACGCGACTCCCTCCAGAATCGGCTGCGGGAACAGGGCCGAGATCTCGGTGATCGCGCGCGCGAATTCCCGGGCGATCTCCGGGTTCACCTCGTCGTTGAAACCGTATACCCGGAACCGGCGGTTGCCGGTGAGTTCCCGCATCACCTCCTGCAACCGCTCGCCGACCTCGACCCCGGACAATGACGACCACTCGTCGAGCGGTGCCCCCAACCACAGCGCCCACGGCAGCTCGGCCAACCGTTCGGCCGGTAGCTCTTCCCCGGCGGGAACCCTGGTTTCGGCACCGTCCTGAGCGAGCAGCAGATCGTGGAGCGCCCGCGCCTGTTCGGTGACATTGTCCCGGCCCCGGAGTACGACCTCGGCGAACGCGTCCACCAGCACCCAGGTGGGATGATGCTCGACCCGAGCGGCCGGCACGCCGACCACCGCACGCAGCCAGTGACGGTAGGCGGAGCGATTCGGCTCGCTGTCCGGCTGAGCCAGGTAATGCCTGACGAGCAAGCTGTCGACGAGCCGGGGAGCCCGGTGCCCGGTCGCGTCGTCGATGAGGCGGCCGAATGCCTGCACAGCCGCCGCGTAGGCCCGGCCTTCACTCATACCCGTGTGCGGCGCAACAGATTCGACGGCACCGACCGCCCGCTGAAGCCGCTCGGGCGCGAGCGCGTACTGGCGGCTGAGCCGAACAGTGGAGTGCCGGGTGCCCCACACGGGGCCGTCGATAGCCCGGACATGAACGACACCGTCCCAGATCTCCTCGGGTTCGACGGTGTCGGCTATCTCGATCCGCTCGACCGTCACCTCCGGGAAGCGGCCGAGCATATCGACCATCGCCCGCGCATATTCGCGCAGCACATCGACATCCAGATCAGGGTGATCGAACCCGGATACCGCGAATTCCGGATCGCCGGTGGTCTCGCGCAACATCTCGCGCAGGCGTTCGCCCACCTCCGCGGGCCCGAGATCGGACCACTCGTCGTCCACCGGAACCCGTTGCGCGGGACCAGCATCCGGCGCGTCCGGCCTGGAAAACGCGCGCCGCGCAGAATCCGCGGTGTGGTCCGGTTCTCCCGTGCGGCCCGCCGAATCCTGTTCCGGCGAATCCGGTTCGATCCCACCTGCGTCCGGCTCACCGAGGAGATCCGGGCCGTCCGGCTCGTCCTGCCGCGCGGCAGGACGAGCCGGTGTATCGAGGACCTCGACCGGCCGGAAATCCTCGGTGCGCCGCGTCCCTTCCGGACCCAGCGCGCCGATGAGTTCGTTGTAGAGAGCCAGGACAGCGGGGTTCACCCCGTCCGGACCGCCGGATAATTCGTAAGCCTGGAACGCTTCGGCAAGCGCCTCGCCGGCATTCAGCGAGCCGTCCTGGTCGAGGCTGTAACCCGTGAGAACCCGTTTCAGCCAGTTCTTCTTGGCATCGCGGTCGCTCGTATCGACGGAACTATCGCGGAAGAAGAGATCGTGCAGGCGCGAATCGGCTCGCAACCTGGTGCGCCGGTAGTTCCCGGCGTGGTCGAGGGCATGCCCGAACTCGTGTACCGCCAGCGCGTACACCGGCCGCTGCCCCGCGCGTGGGGAGAAGGCACCGGCGGCTACCCGGTTGCGGGCCATCGTCGCGGTCAGCTCGGCATTGCGCAGATAGACCTGACTGAAGGTCATCGACTCGGTGAAGGGCCCGCCGTTACGATCCGCGTTCGTCGATGCCAGCCATCCCGGGGGCACTTCGCCGATGCCGATCCGGCGGATATCGACCTTCTTGTACTGCGTGAACATTTCCGTCAGACCCCGCGCGAGTTCTCGCGCGAGATCGGCGTCGACGCCGGGCATATCGAATCCGAATACCTCGATTTCGCGGCCGGTCAGTTCCGACAGGCGCTGCTCGAGGTCTTCGCCGATCTGCGCGGCGTCGCGTCCTGCCCATTCGTCGTCGATCGCGGCACCGAACCGCTCCACGCGATCGTCGCGGCGGCCCGCACCCTCGTCCGTCTGCCGGCCCGGGTTTTCCGGTCCGACCCGATCGGCAGGATCACCGTCCATCAGATTCGGGCCATCGATTTCGCGCCCGGCAGGGTTCCCGTCCAACTGGTCTCGGCGGGTGACCGAGCCGGTCTCGGCCGGCGGCGTATCGGGGACATACCGGAGCAGCAGGTCGTACATCAACTGCCGCACCGGGGAGAGCGCCGGCCGATCGGATTCCGGAAGCAGTCGCGCCAGCTCGGCCTCGGCGAAAACCTCGGCGAGCGCCTCGCCTTCGAACAGGCCCCGGCCGTCCTTGTGGAAGCTGTATCCGACAAGTTCGCGGCGCAGCCAATGCGGGAAATCCTGTGCGGGCCCGCCGACCTCGTGCGCGTAGTACTGCAGCAGTTCGTATTCGAGCGACAACCGCGCCTCGCGGCGGCCCGCGAAATCGACGCCGTGGCCGAACTCGTGCGCGATCACCCCGAAAACGGGCCGGATGAGCACATTCGGGTTGTATCGCCCGATTTCGGAAAGTATGTGGACGGCGTTCAGCAGGCGGTGTGCGCTCCGTGCGTACGGGAGGTTCAAGGTGATCCCGTCGGCCCGCACATTCCCGGTTCCGGGGTCGGGTACGGGCATGGCCGAGGCAATCGCGCCGCCGATATCGGCGATTCCCACACTGCGCAGATCGACCTGCGGGTATCGGCGCTGCAGTTCGAGGATCGACCGGGCGAATTCCTGCACGATCGCCGGATTCAGATAGGGCAGACCGAATCCGTACACCTCGAATTCGTGGTTGCCGGTGAGCTCCCGCATCTCCGTGCGCAGCTGCCGCCCCACGTCCACCGGGTCGAGGCCGGACCACCGGTCGGCCGGCGCGGCCAGCCACTCGGCGTCCGAGTCGGTGCCGGCCGGGTCGTCCGGCGTCGGCTCGGCCCCCGGCGTAAACGGGCCGGGTTCGTCGTGAGCGCCGGAGTCCCGGTCCGGCCCGGCGTCCGCGAGGCGATCGGGGCTATCGGTGCGGCCGGGGTCCGAACCACCGGGCTCGGGGCCGTCACCGGCACCGGCGGGCTCGCCCGGCGGCCGGCCGCCGGCGGCATTCCACCACATATCGGCGTTGGCCCGATGCTGGCCGGCGTTCCATTCCGCCTGAGTGGCGCGATCGCGGTAGGACGCGGCCTCATCGGGCGAACCACCGGCCTCGAGGTCATCGGCCAGCCCGCGCAAGTAGTCGGCCCGGTTCTGCTCCAGATCGGCGCGGGTATCGGACAACTGCGCCCGCAGCCGAGCGGTGGACGCACGCGGCTCCGGCGAATCCGGTTCGCCCAGGGCCTGCGGTGGCGCGGCGGGGGGTTCGGAACCGGGGTCGCCCGGCACCACGCCGCCCGCGGCCTCGGGGCCGTCGTCGGGGTCCTCTTCACCCCGCACCACCCGCTGAATCCGGTCGAGGGTTTCTTCCATCCGGTCGAACGCCACATCGGTATCCGGCCGCGGCTCCCGGCCCACGGCGGGATTTTCCGGTTCGGCCGGGCTGCGGCCGGGCGGTTCGGCCACCGCGGCTGCCGGGTCCATATGCGAGGGCTCACCCGGCACCGCGGGGCGGGCCGCCGGCTCGGACCGGGGTACCGGACCGGGGCCACCGCGCGACGGCGCGGACCCCTCCGGGCGTGGCGGCAACACCTGATCCCGGGGCGGCGGCGCATAGGGCACGCCGGCGCGCGGACCGGTCAGCGGCGGCCGGGGGTCGTCCCAGTGCGACCCTTCCATCCGCGATACCAGGGCTACGACGTCTTCCCAGGTCGCCAGGTATCCGGTCTGATCGTTGAGGTGGTTCAGCATCCGGTGCCACGACCACGCATCGCGGATGAGCAGCAGATCCTCGGGGATAGGTGCACCGTCGATCAGCCGCTGCCAGGCTTCGGCGATATGCGGTAGCTGGGGCAGCCCGCGCCGGACCTCCGCACCGGATACGGGATCGTCCATCAATATGTCGGCACGGCGCATCAGCAGGTCTTTGACGGTGCCCACATCGCTCGCCGTCAGTTCCGGTACCGAAGCGCCCACCAGATCCGTGAACGGGACCGGTACCTCGGCGTCATCCCCGGCCGGTCGATCCGGAGGGGGCAGGCGCAGCGTCGAATTCAGTATGTCGTCGGCAGTGCGGCCCGCGCCGAGCTGGTCGAGCAGCTGCTCGAGCACCATGCGCCGGATCTCCGGGTCGGCGGGAACGAGCCGATAACCCAGATCGTCCTGGAGCCGGTCGATCGCGGTCCCCAGATCGACTAGCTGCGCGTCGACGTCACCACCCGGATCGATCGCCGTGCGTGGCAGCACCTCGCGACGGAGCCGCTCGACGATATTGCGAGCATTGTCCTGGATTTCCTGCTCCCGGCGACTGCTCAGCAAGTCGGCGATCCGCGCGATATCGGAGTCGTCGGCGCGGAACCGGTCGTACTGCTCGTCGGCCCAGCTCTGTACCTCTGCCCACGCCTCGCGGCGCTGCCGGTCCCGCTCCGCCAGCTGCTCCGGAGTCTCATAGGACGATTGGAGCGGCTCGGCCGACGGAACCAGCGGCTGCACGTCCGGAGGTGTCGAACGGAACCACGGATGGCCCTTGAACCGCGGCCGCAGCCGCGCCGGATTATCCGGATCGCCGTACCAGGTCCAACCGGAGAGCCTGGCGACCTCCACGAACACCCGAAGGAGGTTGCTCGCCGCGTCCGCGAACGGAAGCTCGTAGGTCGGCACCGAATCACCGGTCACCGGGTTGGGACCACCGACGATATATGGCAGCAGATCGACGTTCACTCCGTCGGGATGCGGCCCACCGGGCTTGGCGGGGGCCGGGTCCGCGAAGTTGTCGGCAACGGCCGCCTGAACCCGGTCCACCGCCCATGCGGTGACGCCTTCGGGCAGATCCCGGTCCTGGTAGCCGCGCTCGTCCGGCGCCGCGCCCTCCTGCGCGTACTTCCAGCCGGGCCGGTCGGGATCGACCGTCCGCCACGCACCGTCGCGGCCGCGCCAGCGCACGGTGTCCCGCGACGCGGCCGGATCGTCCGGGGGCAGAACGGGTGCCCGCCGGTCCACCTGCGGCCCGTCCGGCCCCGGCTCGACCCGCCAGTCGCCGACCCGGCCGGAATGCACCGTGCGGTATTCGATGGTGGCGTTCGGGTTCATCATCGCCCGCGCCGCCCGGAGAGAGGTATGCAAGGCGTGCTCTAGTGCGGCGTCGTAGTCGTCCGGCCGGGACCGGGGCAGATACCCCAGCGGCTCCCGTGGACCGTAGACGATGATCCGCGGGGCCTCCCCGTCGATCACCCCGACCCGGTCGGTCGCCATCCGGCCACCCGCGGCTTCGATATCGCGGAGCCCGGCGCCGGCCAGTTGCGCCATGGCGTCCTGGATCCGGCCGATGCGGTTATGGGCCTCGTTCACTTCCCGGGCCGCGGTGGCGAACGACTCGATATCGGCCGATCGATCCGGGAACGTGTCGCGCAGCCCGTCGATCGTGGCGGCCAGCCGCTGCGGTGCCAGGGCGGCTTCGTCGATGGTTCCGCCGTCGACCAGACCGAACTGCTCGGCCAGCTCGTTGCGGATATGCCGGTGCGGTTTGACCCGGGCCAGCTCACCCGCCCGCTGCGCGGCGAGCTGATCCTGCAGGGGCCCCACCTCTTCCAGCGGCCGTCGTTGGACCGCACCGCTGTTCTCCAGCACCTCGATTTCCCGGTCGGTCCGGGCCAGCGCATCCCGATAGGCCAGGGTCCGGCGGGCCGCCGATTCGAGCCGGTTCAGCTCACTAGACCGGCGGGCGCGTTCGTCCGGCGACAGCTGCTCGCTGTGCCGCCGGAACCCGTCGCCGTCACCGCCGGGTGCGATATCGGTGGTCCGGCTGGTCGCCCGGTGTTGCAGCTCCGCCAGCGTGCGCGACAGCGACTCCCGGCTACCGAACGCCTCGTCGGGCCCGTTGATACCCATCCAGCCGCGCACCCGGCCGTCGCGTTTACCGCGCCAGAATTCGGCTTCGCGGGCCTGGTTGTGCCGCTGTTCGAGCAATCTGTCGTATTCGGCGTTCGCCCAGGCGCTTGCGGCATCGTCCGGATCCTGGCCGGCCGGTGTGGCCGGCTCGCCGGTGTCGTCCCGGCCGGGGTCCGCGCCACCGGGCTCGGGCGGGCCGAGGCCACGAGTGGCCGGGCCGGGCGTGCCCAGGTCCCGCGCATCGAACCAGCCGAATCCGGCCGGTGCGCTCTCGTCGGCGATTCGGACGAGCAGGCCGTGGATGATCCCGACCGGGCCGTCCGGGTCCGGGGGCGGAGTTCCCTCCGGGGCGAACCGATGCATCGTCACGGCCAGGAACGCTTCCGCGAGCGCCTCGGCCGGGTTCAGATGCGTGCTGCCGGGATGGAAGCTGTACCCGCTGAGCGTTTCCCGCAACCACGCGAAATAGTCGTCGATACTCGTGGCGTCCGGATTGCGCTGGAAGAACTCGCGCAACAGATGTCCGCTGACCTCACGCCGCGCGGCATGGTCACCCGCGGCGTCGAGGACATGGCCGAACTCGTGCACCACCCGCGCATACGCGGGGCGATGACGCACCGCGTCCGGGAACCATCGGGAGTCGGCGTTGGCATCGGTGGCCCGGCGGATATCCGCGGGGCTGCGGGCCATGGACGCGTTGAACTCGATACTGTTCGCCTGCCGGACACCGTCGACGGGCGTCCACCAGGTGCGCGCGAAAACCCCGTCCGGCATACCGTCGCGGAAGCGCACCGAGTTCAGGCGCGCAGTCGGGTGCTCGGTGAACATATCGATCAGAGCCCGGGCGTATTCGCGCACCACCTCCGGATGCAGGTCCGGACGGCCGAATCCGAAGACCTCGAAGCGCTGGTTACGCGTAATCGCACGCAGTTCGTCACGCAGCCGGTCGCCGACTTCCGCCGGGGACAGGTTCGACCAGACATCGTCGGCAGGGGCACCCAGCAGCTCGGTATCCGAAGGGCGAGCCACCCCGTCCACGACCGGCAACGGCTGGGTGTCGGCCGTACTGAGCGACGGCTGCGCCCGGGTAGCCGGCAACGGCTGCGTGTCTCCGACAGCGGGAATCGGCTGCGTATCACCGATGCGCGGAATCGGAGCGGTGCTGTCCGGCCCGCGACGATCGTCCGGCGCCGGCGACCGGCCCCGGTCCGCGCCGCTACTGCCCCCGGTGTTCCGGTCGACACCGCCGATGACCTCGAACCGCACCGGCTGCCCGGGGCGTTCGAGATCGAAGCGCCGGACGGTGGTCTCGCCCTCGGCGGTGGTACGCACCTCGACGTACTCGACCTGCAGTGTCCCGTCCCGATGGGCGGTGAGCAGATCCTCCCGGGCGCGCAGCAACGCGCGGCCGGTATCGCTGTCGGGGTCTATTCCGCGGGCGCGCAGTTGCGCGGGCGACTCGGTGAGGACCCTGGCGAGGTTGTTGTCGATCGCCAAGGTCCGCCGGAGGTACTCGGGTGAACCCTGTTGCGCGTCGGCGGTTCGCGAACCGCCGAGCGGCGACCGGCCGCCCTTGGCCTCGACAACGAGCAGCTTCGGCGGCGTGCCATCCGAACCCGGGACGAAGGCCGCGACGTCCACGACGTTGCTCGCGGTGCTGTCGCCCGCCAGCGGGGTGAGCTGCACGACCCCGGGATGCAGGGCTCCATCCAGCGCGTAGGCGAGGCCACCCAGCTCGCCGAGATGCTGCGAGGTGGCGACTTCCCGCAGTCGCAGCGCGTGGAACTGCCGGGCATGCTCACCCAGCGCGTCGAGCGCTGCCAACCGCTCCGAGCGGCTGGTCTCGTTCAAGCCGGGGTCGTTGCGCACCAGTCGCTGCTGCTTCGCTATCTCCTCACCCACGGCTTGCGGGCTGCGATAGCGGATTTCGGTGAGATCGTCGCGCGTGAACCGTCCCAGCTCCGCCTGCAGCCGCGCGCGGTCGGCATCGAGGCGGGCGTGTTCGGCCCGCTGCTCGGCCCGCTGGGCCACCGCCTCGGCCATCCGCTCGGCGAGCGCCCGGTCGGCCGTCCGGTACGGCTGCCCCGGCCCCGGTTGTGCGTGATGCCGGTAGTCCGCGGCGCGGGAGCGGCCGGGATCGTCACCGAAAAGCCCGTCGGCATGCAGATTGCCGACACCGCCGATCGTATCGATCGCAACCGGCTCGCCATCGCGGGTGAGGTCGAACCGGCGCACCGTGACCTCGCCGTTCGCTCCGGTCCGCACCTCGTGGTACTCGACCTGCAGCGTGCCGTCCCGATGCGCGGCCAGCAGATCGTCGCGGGCGCGGGTGAGCGCGCGTCCTCGGTCGCTGTCCGGGTCGATACCGCGGGCCCGCAGCTGTTCGGGGCTCTCGGTGAGCACGGTGGCGAGATTCTTGTCCATGGCGAGGGTCCGGCGCAGATATTCCGGCGAACCCTGTTGCGCCGCGGAGATCCGGGAACCGCCCAGCGTGGAACCCACGCCCTTGGCCTCGACGACGAGCAGTTTCGGCGGCGTGCCCGCGGTCCCGGGCACCAGGACCGCGATATCGACGACGTTCTTCGCGCTGCTCCCGCCCTCGAACGGCGACAGCTGGACCGCGCCCGGATGCAGTTGCGGATCCAGGGCGTAGGCCAGCCCGCCCAGTTCGCCGAGCCGCTGCGACGCGGCGACCTCCTGCCGGACCAGCCGGTGGTAATCCTCGGCATGGAAACGCAGATCGTCCAGGACCGCGAGCTGTTCCTGGCGATCCTCCTCGCTCAGGCTCTCGTCGTCGAGAACCCGCTGCTCTTCACGAGCGATCTCCCCTTCGATCTTGTTCGGGGTGAGGTAGCGCAGGTCGGTGAGATCGGCCCGGCCGACCAGCCCCGCTTCCACGGCGAGGGCTTCGAGGTTGGCGGCGAGCAGGTTACGCCGCTCCTGCTGCTCGAGCCGCGTCGCGGAAGCCTCCGCCAGCTGCGCGGCGAGCACGGGGTCGGTGGGCAGATACGGTGTGGCCTCGCCCAACTGGGCACGATGCCGGAACCCGCCGCCGCTGAGCGGATCGGGAACCCAGCCGTGCTGATCGCGGAGCCGGAAGTCTTTGTCGCGGTAGGTATTCGGAGGATCGTCGCGGTGGTGCAGCCGGCCCTCGGAATCGCGGTAGACGGCATCGGCGCCGGAGTCGTCGCGCGGTGCGGCAGCCGATTCCCCCCGCCGCCCGGGCGGAACTTCGTCCTCGGGACGATTCCGGCCCTCGTCGACCCCGCTTTCCGGAGGCCGGCGCACCCCCGCGGCAGGCTCCGGGGTCTCGTCCTCCGGGCGGGCGGGTACGGCGTCGTCATCACGAGGAGCCGGGCGGTCCTCATCTCGTACGGCGGACTCGCTCTCCTCCCGACCGGCCGGCTCGTCCTCGTCCCGACGTGCGGGCGGGTGCTCGCCCCGACCCGCAGGTTCCTCCTCATCACGAACCGCCGGCTCGTTCTCATCGCGACCCGAAGGCTCGTTCCCATCGCGACCGGACGGTTCGTCTTCGTCCCGACGTGCGGGCGAGTTCTCCCCGAGACCCGACGGTTCGTCTTCGTCACGGCTCGCCGCCGCGTCCTCATCGCGACCCGCGGGCTCACCCTCATCACGGTTCGCCGGCTCGTCCTCGTCACGACCCGCGGGCTCACCCTCATCACGGTTCGAAGGCCCGTCTTCCTCGCGCGAGTTCTGCTCGTCGTCCGGCGGTGTCTGCTCGTCGTCGTCCGGCGGTGTCCGTTCGTCATCGCGCGGCCAGTCGGAGATTCGCGTTTTCGGGGTACGTCGCGCCTCGTCCCAGCGGTCGTCGGCGGTGGCGCGGTGCTGTTCCGCGTTGCGGTCGGCCACGTCGGCGCGGTCACGCAGCAGATCGCCGAGGCCCGCCGGTCCGTTGTCGTCGAAACCGTCCGCCACCAGCCGGAGAACCTGTGCGCGCCGGCGTTGCAGCAACGATTGCAGATCGGCGTCCTCGGCCGCCCGCCGCGCCGTGTACTGCGCCTCGGATTCCCGGCGACCCTGCCGGTTCGACCGGTAATCGTCCTGGTTGTGCCGCAGATACTCCTCGACCGACGGCCGGACGCGGGCATCGTGCCCGGAGGGCGGTACCACCCGGCCCGCTCCGTCCAGAATCGTCGCCGAAACCTTCCGCACCTCCGCCGGCGCGTCCGGCGGGTAGCCGCGCCGGGGTGGTGTCCCGGTGGGATCGGATACCTCGATCTTGTACTCGCCGGTGAGCGGATCGGCCACCACCCGCATCGAGTAGGCGTGAGAGCCCACACCGTGCTCGTCGACGGAACCGGCGTAGCTGTCGATCACGAAGGCGCGCGGGCCGTGGCCCGCGAGCACCAGCTCCGGTGGCAGTTGCGCGGCCTGCCGCAGCAGTTCGTCGGCCACCGACTGGTGTCGCGGACGGTCCGCGTCCGGAGCCGGGTAGTCGTAGAGCTTGCCGCCGAGCGCGTCCGCGATATCGGAGCGGTCCATACCGCCGGGACCGACCGGATCTTCCGGGGGCCTGATCCGGGTGCTGCCGGTTTCCGCCTGGAGCTGGGCCAGGGTGAGACGCGCGCATTCGCCGCGGTTGCGTGGCTCGGAACGCCCCTCGGGCTCGTCGGGGTCACGCGCCGGGGTGTCGTCGGTGTCGTCCGGTGCCGGGTCGAGGGTGTCGGGGTCGTCCGGGTCGAGGTTGTCGTCGGCGTCTTCGGGTGTGCGGTCCGGGTCGTCGCCCGGATCGGTGTCCGGCCGGTCGCCACGCCGGGGAGCACGGGACTCCGGATCGCGTGCCGGACTGCGTGTCCCGCCCTCGCGCGTGGTGGAAGTGTCCCCGGGGTCGGCGCCCGGCACTACCAGCGGGAGCACATCTTCCGGCCCGATACGACCGTCCCCGACATCGCCGGGAACTCGGGCGGGGGTCGGCTCCTGTCCGTTGTCCGCCCGCGGAGCAGCGTTCGGATCGGGTACGGGGACGCCGGTCCGGCCCGCACGAATACCCTCCGTTCCCGGATAGGGCCGACGATCAGCGGCTCCGGCCCGATCACCGGCCCCCGCCCGGTCGCCTGTCCGCGACCGCGAGGCACCCTCGCCGGAGCCCGGCGCGGAACGTCCATCGCCCGGCGCACCGGGCTGTGCCCGCGAATCACCACTGCCGCCCGGCGCGGGCGACGATCCGGGCGCGGCCGGACTGGAACCACCGGGCGCGGCAGGCGCGGAACCGGGGCCGGGCGCGGCACCGGGGACACCCGGAGGGGCGGCGGCCGAGGGTGGCGTGGGAGCACCGGCAATCGGACCCGCGACCGGCGCGCCGGCGATCGCGCCGGGAGCACCACCGGTACGGTCGCCCGTCGAGGGATCCGTGGTCGCGGTGACACCGTCACCGGTCGTACGACCCGCGCTCTCCCCCTCGCCTCTCGCGGTATCGGATTGCCCGGCAACGGAATCGGAGTTCTCGGAACGATCACGAGCGGAATCCGAGGCAGAATCGGCGACCGGCCCGGCGGGTGCTTCGTTCCCGGTCCGGTCCGCGATGCCGGCGCCGGATTCGGAGCGATCGGTGCCGGGAGTCGAGTCCCCGGCCGCGCCCGAATCCGCGGAATCCCCGCCGCGGGAGACCTGATCGCCCTCGTTCGCCGGCGAGTCCGAGGTGGCCGAGCCGGGCTCGGCCTCGCCGCGGCTCGCGCCGTTCGTGCTACCGTCGCCCGCGCTCGGCGAATCGCCTGTCGCGGAGGGGGAGCCGCCACGGGCGCCGTTGTCCGAACCGCTGTCGGTCGGGGAACTGCCGTCCGTCGAAGAACTGCTGTGGGTCGGCCGGCTGCCGTCCGCCGGCGAGCTGCTGTCTGTCGAGGAACCGCCGTCGACCGAGGAGCCACCGTCTCCGGTGACGCCGTTCCCGCCCGGTGTCCGTGCCGGGCTGCTGGTCTGCGAACCATCCGAGCCCGGGCCGGAACCGTCTGCGCCACCGGGCAATCCGGCGCCGGGCGCAAAACCGGTCCGGGAATCGGACCCGCCCACCACCGCGTTCATCCGGTCCATGAAGGTCCGGTCGCCCCAGGTGTCACGGTAGTTCTGGCTGTGTACACCCCACCCGTGCTTGGCGGCCAGTGCGTTCATGCCGCCCTTGGCGCCACCGGTCATCGCCCCGTTGGTCGCGCCGGAGACGAGCGCCAGCGGCCCGAACTGCTGCGGCAGCGTATCCATCGTGTTGTCCCACGCCGTGTCGAAGTCCCCGGTTTGGTACCAGAGGACGGCGAACTGGGTCGGGATGGCGGCAAGGGTTCCGGCGAGACCGCCGACCAGCCCGGCCCCGGCGCCGGTGACGATCCCGTTCATCGTCTGACGCAGCACCCCGCTCGCTTCCCGGGCCAGCGCGTTACCGAGCAGGTCGCCCACCGGCCCGGCGGCGGCGCCACCGGCCGCGGAACTGACAGCCGTGACCGCGATCTGCCCCAGATCGAAGTCCGGACGATGCCCTTCTTTGATCTGCCAGCCCTGGATACCGACTTCCTGCAGCGTGCCGAGGATCGTATCGATGGCCATATGGCGCAACAGGAATTTGACGAACCGATTGCTGGCATAACGCAGAATCGCCTGCACGACCCGCTGCAGAATGCCGCGCACCACGAGGCGGGTGGCCGCGATGGCCGCAGCCTGGACCGCCGGCGCGGTGGGCGGGAAGATCAGCGCCGCAGCCAGTTCCGCCGCCAGCAGCCCCAGCGACGAGAGATACATCAGCTTGGTGTATTCGATCTCGGTGCCGGTCTCGTAGGCGCCGTCGCCGAGTTGCCGGAAGTTGTCGGCCAGTTTCGGCACCGACTGATCGGTATCGGAGCCGTCACCGGAGATGAGGCTGTCGAAGGCCTTGATCATCTCCTCGACGCCGTCGCCCTCCGGATAGGCGTGCAGCGAGGCACGTTTGGCCTCGATGATGTCGGCGACGATATCGTCGAGCGAAGCCCCCGCGTCCCGCCAGTCCTCCCCCAGCGCCCACATCTGGTCTTCGTTACCCTCGGGCCATTCCACGCCCGCGAGCCACGCGAGATTCTGGGCCCAACCCGGGATATCGATCATGCGGGATACTCGGACTACCAGCTGGAGTCGGTGACCGAGCCGCTGCGGCCGCTACCGTCCTGGCCGGCGAACGGCAACCCGCTGCCGTCGGCGATATCCCGGCGTTCCCCGGCCGACGGCCGCGCGGTGGAGGCGGGAACCACGCCCGGTATCTCCAGCTCTTCCATTCCCTCCACGAGTTCGGAGAGTTTGGGCATCCGGGCCTTCTGGGTTTCCAGCGGCGCCATCAGGTCGGAAGTCTTCTCCGCGATTTCCTTGCAGGCGCGTTGGGTCGCCTCGACAATCGCCTTCGCGATCTCCGAATAGCTCAATTCGTCGATATCGTCGGCGAATTTCACGTCGATCACCGTGTTGTCGGCGTTCACCGTGACCCGGACCTTCTTGCCGCGGGCCGTACCGGTGGCGGTGAGTTCGGCCCGCTGCTGCTGGATCCGGGCGATAGTGCGCATCTGTTCCCGTACGCCGCCCATGATCGCGGCGAAGTCGGCCTTGGCTTGTTCGTTGGTCATCGTCGCGGTGCAGCCCCGGTCAGCGCAGGCCGTCGCGGTTGCCGTCTTCCATATCCTGCAGGTAGTCGGCGCTCTCGACCTGACCCTCGTAGAAGGAATTCATGGTGCCGGAGACGTTCTTCGCACTGGCGATCAGATTGGTCTTGCTCGACCCATAGCCGTTGTTGTCCTGGCCGTTGAAGAAGCTGTTGCCCAGCGTATCGTTGCCCCACGGCTCGCCCCGGCCGTTGATTCTGGTGGTGAGGGTGTCGATCACGCCGTTGACCCGGTCGCGCACCCCGCCGGTACGTTCCGCGGCCGCCCTGAACGCTTCGTCGTTGTAGTCGACCCTGTCGGCCATCGCGTCCACTCCTCCCGCGGTGCCGAGCCACCCCGCACCGTCGTATCCGTCGGGATCGACGATGACAGCCGGTGGCAAACCCGGCGTGATGCCGGTGTGAACAGCAGCTTTCCCACGGTTTGCGAACAAGAAATGCCGCAGCGCGCAATGAAATCGGGGCGGCGGCCGGAGGTGGTTCGCGGAAAAGCCTCCGGCGAGCGGGAATTCAGGGCGACTCTATCCCACCGGCGCGCCCCCGGTGCCCGACAATTCTCACCGCTGGCAAGAACCCACATCCCGGTCCCGTATCGGCGCTGCGGCCGATGCCCGAACCCGACAGCGCGCCCCGGCCCGGCCGGCTCGTGCGCTGCCCGGCAGGGCATGATCGACCGGTATGCGAGCCCTACTACAACGTGTGACCTCGGCACAGGTACGGGTCGACAGCGAAGTGGTCGGCCGGATCGATCCACCGGGCAGCGGAATCCCACACGGCCTGCTGGCCCTGATCGGGATCACGCACAGCGATACCGAAGCCGTCGCCCGGGCCATGGCCGAGAAAATCTGGCGGCTACGGATTCTCGACGGCGAACGCAGCGCCGCGGATCTGTCCGCGCCGGTGCTCGTGGTCAGTCAGTTCACGTTGTACGCGGATACGCGAAAAGGCCGCCGTCCGTCGTGGTCGGCCGCCGCGCCCGGGCCGGTCGCGGAACCTCTGGTCGAGACCGTCGCCGAAACCCTGCGAAACCTGGGCGCCACGGTTGCCGGCGGTCGCTTCGGCGCACATATGCAAGTGGAACTCGTCAATGACGGCCCGGTGACGGTCATGCTGGAACTCTGATATCTGCCGGAGCTCCCGAATGGGCTCAGAGCCCGAGATGCAAGCGAAGTGCCCGATTCAAGTCATCGACGACGGCGGCGGGTAGGTGCCCGAGAACACGCCCGACTCGTTCGATCGACACCGAACGCACCTGCTCTGCTCGAGCTTTCGAGGCAACACGCAATCCCGGCACCTGCTCGAGCAAGACTTGGAAAGGGAACACCCTGGCGATATTGCTGGTCACCGGAACAACGGTGACGACACCACGGCCCAGTTCCAGGGCGCGCCGATTGGCTCCATCATTGCTCACCACTACGGCAGGTCTTGTCTTGGCGACGTCATTACCCCGAGTCGGGTCGAAATCGACCCGCACCACATCGCCGCGGCGCATCACACCAGACCGTCAGCAGTGGCCGGCGACCAGAACGCCTCCGAATCCGAGGCGTACCATTCGTCCCACGCTTCTTCATAGGCATCCTCGAGCGCTCGACTGCGCAACAACTGAATCGCCTTCTGCACCGCCGCCGAGCGGCCGGGCAGCCCCGAGCGGCACACCTCGTCGTCGAGGGCCGCTACGTCGTCATCCGACAAACTCACGCTCAGTTTCATACCGGCCATACGACCCCGTACGCGAACCGAGTGGGAACAGCCTTCCTACCCGGAGTCGGCCGCGCGCAGGGTGAGGATCCGCGGGCCGTCCTCGGTGACCGCGACGGTGTGCTCCCAATGCGCGGCGCGCGAACCGTCCGTGGTCACCACGGTCCAGTCGTCGTCGAGAACCTTGGTGTCGGAGGTGCCCAGGGTGAGCATCGGTTCGATCGCGAGCACCGAACCCACCACCAACCGGGGGCCCTTCCCGGGCTGGCCCTCGTTCGGCAGGAAGGGGTCGAGATGCATTTCGCGGCCGATCCCGTGCCCGCCGTACCCGTCGACGATGCCGTACGGGCGGCCGTGCTCGGCTTCCGCGGCACGCGTACCGAGTTCGATCGCGTGCGAGATATCGGTGAGCCGGTTCTCCGGGAGCATGGCGGCGATACCGGCCACCATCGACTTCTCGGTCGCCTCGCTCAGCAGCCGATCGGCCTCCGACAGCTCGCCGACACCGAACGTCCATGCCGAATCACCGTGCCAGCCGTCCAGGATCGCACCGCAATCGATGGACACCAGGTCGCCGGGCGCCAGGATCTCCTCGGCGGTCGGGATACCGTGCACCACCCGATCGTTCACCGAAGCGCAGATCGAGGCCGGGAACCCGTGGTAGCCCTTGAACGACGGCACCGCGCCGGCGTCCCGGATCACCTGTTCGGCGACCCGGTCCAGTTCCAGCGTCGACACCCCGGGCGCGGCCGCGTCGCGCACCGCGACCAGCGCCCGACCGACGATCGCCCCGGCCGCCGCCATGGCATCGAGCTCACCGGCGGTGCGGAACGGGACGACCTTCTTGCTCTTACGACCGAAGACCACAGCTCTCCCTCATCGAAGGATCGACGCCGGACCCGCAGCGACAGTTAACCCGTCGTGGCATTACGGCCCAGGGCTTGCAGGGCCCGCGCATTGACCTCTTCCACCTCGCCGATACCGTCCACCGAGACGACCAGGCCGTCGTAGTAGTTCAGCAGCGGCTGGGTGTCCTCGCGGTAGATCCGCAGCCGGGTCCGGATGGTCTCCTCGTTGTCGTCGGAGCGGCCACGCGAGAGCATCCGCTCGACCACCGTGTCCTCCGACACCACGAAGCACAGCACCGCGTCGAGTTCGCTACCGAGCTCGTCGAGGATCTTCGCCAGCGCATCGGCCTGGTCGACCGTGCGCGGGTAGCCGTCGAGTACGAAACCGCGCGAGGCGTCCGGTTCGGCGACCCGGGACCGCACCATCCGGTTGGTCACATCGCTGGGCACCAGTTCACCGGCATCCATATAACGCTTGGCCTCGAGGCCGAGCGGCGTCTGCTCGCTGATATTCGCGCGGAACAGATCCCCCGTAGAGATATGTGGTACCCCCAGCTTTTCCGATAGCAGCACGGCTTGAGTGCCCTTGCCCGCTCCCGGCGGCCCGAGTAGTACGACTCTCACTTGAGGAACCCTTCGTAATTGCGATTCATGAGTTGGCTTTCGATCTGCTTCACGGTGTCCAGGCCGACGCTCACCATGATGAGCACGGCGGTACCACCGAACGGCAGATTCTGTACCCCGCTGGAGGACGAGCCCATATCGAGGAACACGTTCGGCAGGACGGCGACCAGACCGAGGTAGATGGAGCCGGGCAGGGTGATGCGGCTCAGTACATAGGTCAGATGGTCGGCCGTCGGCTTACCGGGGCGGTAGCCCGGGATGAAGCCGCCGAACTTCTTCATCTCGTCTGCGCGTTCCTCCGGGTTGAAGGTGATGGCGACGTAGAAGTAGGTGAAGAAGACAATAAGGCCGAAGTAGATCGCGATGTACACCGGGTTGCTGGGGTTCACCAGATACTTCTGGATGATCTCCTGCCACCAACTGGGGTCCTCGGCAGTATTGGACCCGGTGAGCTGGGCGATCAGGTTCGGCAGATACAGCAGCGAGGAGGCGAAGATCACCGGGATGACGCCGGCCTGGTTCACCTTCAGCGGCAGGTAGGTCGACGAACCGCCGTACATCTTGCGGCCGACCACACGCTTGGCGTACTGCACCGGGATCCGGCGCTGGCCCTGCTCCACGAAGATGACGGCCACGATGATGGCGAAGGCGGCGACACACACGAGCGCGAACACGATGTTGCCGCGGCTGTCGAGAATGTTCTTGCCCTCGCTGGGGATCCGGGCCGCGATACCGGCGAAGATCAGCAGCGACATACCGTTGCCGACACCGCGTTCGGTGATCTGCTCACCGAACCACATGACCAGGGCCGCGCCCGCGGTCATGACCAGCACGATGATGATCATGCCGAAAATACTCGTGTCGGCGAGAATGTCCTGCTGGCAGCCCTGGAGCAGCTGACCGCGCGCGGCCAGCGCGACGAGACCCGTGGCCTGCAGAATCGCCAGCGCGATCGACAGGTAGCGGGTGTACTGCGTCATCTTGGTCTGGCCGGCCTGGCCTTCCTTGCGCAGTTCCTCGAACCGCGGGATGACCACGGTCAGCAGCTGGATGATGATGCTCGCGGTGATGTAGGGCATGATGCCGATCGCGAACACCGACAGCTGGAGTAGCGCACCACCCGAGAAAAGGTTGATGAGCTGGTAGATCCCGGCGGATTCACCACCGGAGACCAGGTCGATACACTCCTGGACCGCTTTGTAGTCGACGCCGGGCGACGGCAGCGCCGCACCGAGGCGGTACAGCGCGACCAGCCCCAGCGTGAAGAGAATCTTCCGCCGCAAGTCCGAGGTCCGGAAGGCCGTAACGAAGGCGGAAAGCACAGATCCTCCTGGCGAACGACATGGTCAGGCCATGGAAATTTCAGCGTGTCCCGACTCGGAGATCGCCGAACCCATGACGGGTCTTGGCAGACAACACTTGAACTCTAACAGTGCCGCCGGACGAGCCTGCACTCGTCCGGCGGCACTGTGCCTTTCGACATGGTCGGGAGCGCTACGTGATTACGCTGCGCTACCGCCTCCGCGCTTGACCCGACCATGTCGTTCGCCGATCGGCGAACGTCAGCCCAGTTCGGTGGCGGTGCCACCGGCGGCGGTGATCTTCTCCTTGGCGGAGCCGGAGAACTTGTCCGCGCTGACCTGCACGGCGACGGAGATCTCTCCCTCGCCGAGCACCTTCACCAGCTGGTTCTTGCGCACCGCGCCCTTGGCGACCAGCTCGTCCTTACCGATGCTGCCGCCCTCGGGGAACAGCTCGGCGATAGTGCCCACATTCACAACCTGGTACTCCACCCGGAACGGGTTGGTGAAGCCCTTCAGCTTCGGCAGGCGCATATGGAGGGGCATCTGACCGCCCTCGAACGCGGCAGGCACGTTCTTACGGGCCTTGGTGCCCTTGGTGCCGCGGCCGGCGGTCTTGCCCTTGGAGCCCTCACCGCGACCCACGCGGGTCTTATCGGTCTTGGCACCCGGGGCCGGGCGCAGATGATGCAGTTTGATGGTCATTGTCAGACCTCCTCAACAGTTACGAGGTGGCGCACGACATTGATCAGACCACGGTTCTGCGGGTTGTCCTCCCGGATCACCGACTTACGGATACCCCGCAGACCGAGGGTCCGCAGGCTCTCCCGCTGATTCTGCTTGGCGCCGATCGAGCTCTTGATCTGGGTCACCTTGAGATCTGCCATATCAGACTCCTTGTCCGGCACGGGCACGCAGCATGCCCGCGGGAGCGACGTCCTCGATCGGCAGACCGCGGCGCGCCGCGACCTCTTCCGGCCGCTGCAGCATCTTGAGTGCGGCGACGGTCGCGTGGACGACGTTGATCGCGTTGTCGCTACCGAGCGACTTGGCCAGGATGTCGTGGATGCCCGCGCACTCCAGTACGGCGCGCGCGGCGCCACCGGCGATCACACCGGTACCCGGGGAGGCCGGGCGCAGCATGACCACACCGGCCGCCGCTTCGCCCTGCACCGGGTGGGTGATGGTGGAGCCGATCATCGGGACGCGGAAGAAGCCCTTACGCGCTTCCTCGACACCCTTCTGGATGGCTGCGGGAACTTCCTTGGCCTTGCCGTAGCCGACACCGACCAGGCCGTTGCCGTCGCCGACGATGACCAGGGCGGTGAAGCTGAAGCGCCGGCCACCCTTGACCACCTTGGAGACACGGTTGATCGCGACGACCCGCTCGAGCTGGTTCTTCTCGGCGGGGTCGTTACGACGGTCACCGCCACCGCGGCGGTCGCCGCCACCACGACGGTTGTCGCGGCCGCCCTCGGGGGCGTTGGGGTTCTGTCCGGCGGGTCCGTTTCCGCCGTCACGCCGTTGACGTCCCGGCATCAGACGTTCCTTCCGTTCACGCTGGTATGTGCAGTCATGTTGATCATCAGAACTTCAGCCCGCCTTCCCGAGCGGCATCGGCGAGCGCCGCGATCCGGCCGTGGTAATCGTGGCCACCGCGGTCGAACACCACGGTCTCCACACCGGCGGCCTTGGCACGCTCGGCGATCAGTTCGCCGACCTTCTTGCCCTTGGCGGTCTTGTCGCCCTCCAGCGCCCGGACATCGGCTTCGATGGTCGAGGCCGAGGCCAGGGTGCGACCGGCCGAATCGTCGATGAGCTGCACATGCAGATGCCGCGAGGAGCGGTGCACGATCAGCCGCGGCCGAACGCTGGTGCCCTCGATCTTCTTGCGCAGGCGGAAATGACGCCGCGTCTTGGAGAGCCGACGGCGGGTCGAAACATCCTTGCCCAGCGGAATGCGCTTGGACTTCTGGTTCTCGGTTTGCGCCATGATCACTTACCCGTCTTTCCGACCTTGCGGCGAACGACCTCGCCGGCGTAGCGGATGCCCTTGCCCTTGTACGGGTCGGGCTTGCGCAGGCCGTGGATAACCGCCGAAATCTGGCCGACCTTCTGCTTGTCGATCCCGGATACGGAGAATTTGGTGGGCGTTTCCACCGCGAAGGTGATGCCCTCGGGCGCCTCGATCGGCACCGGATGGCTGTAGCCGAGGGCGAACTCGAGGTTGCTGCCCTTCTGCTGCACGCGGTAGCCGACGCCGAAGATTTCCATCTTCTTCTCGTAACCCTTGGTGACACCGGTGACCATATTGTCGATCAGGGTCCGGGTGAGGCCGTGCAGCGAGCGGTTGCGGCGCTCGTCGTCCGGGCGGGAAACCAGCAGGCGGCCGTCTTCCTGCGCGACGGTGATCGGCTCGGAAACGGTCAGCGACAGCTGACCCTTCGGGCCCTTCACGGCGACGTCCTGGCCGTTGATGGTCACCTCGACACCCGAGGGGATCACGACGGGATCTTTGCCGATACGCGACATGTCCGTACCTCCCTTACCAGACGTAGGCGAGGACTTCCCCGCCTACTCCCTGCTGAGCCGCCTGACGGTCGGTGAGCAGACCGGTCGACGTGGAGATGATCGCCACGCCGAGGCCGCCCAGGACCTTGGGCAGGTTGGTGGATTTCGCGTACACGCGCAGACCCGGCTTCGAGACGCGGCGCAGGCCCTGCAGGCTGCGCTCCCGGCTGGGGCCGTACTTGAGGTCGACGACGAGGGCCTTGCCCACGGTCGCGTCCTCGGTGCGGTAGTCGGCGATATAGCCCTCACGCTTCAGGATCTCGGCGATATTCGCCTTGAGCTTCGAATGCGGAGCCTTCACCTGATCGTGGTACGCCGAGTTGGCGTTGCGCAGACGTGTCAGGAAGTCTGCGATCGGATCGGTCATGGTCATAGTTCGACCTCGACACCTTTCTCGCTGCGGTTCCCATACAACACCCGCGTCGGAACGCGGGCCGTGGGCCTACAGCAATTCGGCTGGTCCGGACGGCAGTCACCGCCGGATGAGTTCGTATCGCCCCGGGGGCCCACGCGGGGCCGCCCACGGGCACAGATGTGCCCTGGCAACCGGTCCAGTGTAGGAGCTGGCCCGTTTACGACAAAATCAGCCCCCCGGAATGATGCCCTGACCAGGCACTCTGGCCGATATGACAGAGAAGGGGAACCCCGAGGAGCGGGTCACCGCCCTCGAAGGTGAGGTGGGAGATCTGGACTCCGGACCGAGAACTGCGCAGTGCATTCACCGGCCGCATGACTATGAGAGCAGGGCAGGTCGCCCATCCGCGGTAGCCGTGCAGATGAACCGGATGGCCGAGTCCGCCCGAGGCGCAATGCGAGTCCGAGACAGCGGGTCGTCCGAGCGAGGCGCTGGACGACCCGGTCCATGGAACGGCCCCGGAGCAGGTGCTCCGGGGCCGTTCCATACGGTGTCCACGCACCTGGTTCACCAGGAGGTCTTGTGCACTTCCGGCAGTTCACCGAACTGTTCGGCCGCCCGGTCGCTGTCGTCGGCGGGGCTCTGGGAGGATGCGGCGCGCAGGTCCATATCGATCCCCTCGATATCGTGCTCGCCCACCCGCACCTGCGCGGTCGACGGCGCATAACCCGTGGCGACGACCGTGTAGTTGCCTTCGGAGAGGTTGCCGAAGAGGTACGAGCCATCCGGATCGGTGGTCCGGCTCTCGATCACATTGCCCAGGGCATCCGTCAGAGTGACCAGGGCGCCCGCCAGCGGCCGGCCGCCGCCGGTGACGACGCCCGCCACCCGTACGCCGGGGCGCAACAACACTTCGACGTGCGCGGTGTCCCGGCCGTTGACCTGCGCGGAGACCGCCGTCGGGTGGTACCCGAACGCGCTCACGGCGATCGTGAAATCACCCTCCGGGAGTCCGGTGAGTTCGAACCGGCCGGTGCGATCGGATTCGCCGGCCGCCATCACCTCGCCTCGCAGATCCAGGGCGGTGATCATGGCGCCGGCCACCGGGTCGCCGTCACCGATCCGCGTGACCGTGCCTGCCAGACCGGTGAGCGCACTGAGGGTGACGTCGTAGGACACCGGGTTGCTGCCGAGGACCGCGGTCGAGGCGTCCGGGCGCCGCCCCTCGGCCGAGGCGATGAGGACATACGAACCCGGTTCGGGTGCGGCGAGTTCGTAGAACCCGTCCTGACCCGACCGCGCCCGGCTCAACTGCTGCCCGGCCGGCGAGATCAGAGTGAGGGTCGCACCGGCCACCGCGGCTCCCCGCGCGTCGGAGACCCGGCCGAACAGCACCGAGCCGCTACCGGCCGGCTGCGGAGCGGCCGCGCTCACACCGTTGCGGTAGGCGGGGGTGAACTCCACGGGCTCGGGAGCGGCGTGCCGCGGGCCCGGCGCCGCACCGCCGGCCACCGAGGTTCCGGTTTCGGCCACAGGTGCCGCGGTGGCGGCGTCGTCGATCACCTGTTCGGCTTCCGCTGAGAGTCCGGCGGGCGCGGTGGGAACGGCCTCCGCAACCGCATGTGCTTCGGCCTTCGCCGGATCGGGTTGTGCGCCCGCGACCGCCGCGGCGGCGGCGCGTTTGGCCGTGGGAATGGTCATGGCGATCAGCGCGGCCGCGGCCGCTACACCGCAACCGATGAGGATGCCGACCCGGAAACCGTTCTCGGTCGGGACGCTGATCCCGCCGGCGAAAGCGACGCTCATCTGCGCCAGCACCGCGCCGATGGCCGCCGAGGCCACCGAAGTACCGATCGAACGCATCAGCGTGTTGAAGCTGTTGGCGGCCGAGGTCTCGGTGATCGGTACCGCGCTCATGATCAGGGCGGGCATGGCGCCGTAGGCGAACCCGACACCCAGGCTGATGATGATGGCGCCGAGCATCAGGCCCCATGCCTCGCTCATCATCAGGACCGACGCGCCGTAGCCGAGGGCGATGATGATCGAGCCGACGATGAGGGTGATCTTCGGCCCGGCGAGCGCGGACAGTTTCGCACTCAGCGGTGAGCTGAGCATCATCATCAGCCCGCCGGGCGCCATCCACAGACCCATCGCGACCATCGACTGGCCCAGCCCGTAGCCGGTGGCTTCCGGCAGCTGCAGCAGCTGCGGGAAGATCAGCGCCTGCGCGAACATCGACATACCGATGACGATCGATGCGGCGTTGGTCAGCAGTACCCGCGGCCGCGCTGTCACCCGTAGATCGACCAGCGGATCACGGGAACGTAGTTCCCACAGGCCCCACAGCAGCAGCACGACCACCGCGGCGACGAACAACGAGATCGTGGTGACGCTCGTCCACCCCCAGCTCGCGCCCTTGGAAACGGCGAGCAGCAGGCAGACCAGTGCGGCGCCGAGGCCGAGCGCGCCCAGCACGTCGAACCGGCCGCGGACAGCTCGGGGCGGTGTCGACGGCACGATCAGGAAGATCAGCAGGCCCGCGACCGCACCGAGTACGGCGATACCCCAGAACAGGTACCGCCAGCTGCTGTATTCGACGACCGCGGCGGCCAGCGGCAGACCGAGTGCGCCACCGACACCGAGCGAGGAGCTGATCAGCGCGATACCGGAACCGAGCTTCGCCGGCGGCAGCAGATCGCGCAGGGCGGCGATACCGACCGGGATCAAGCCCACGCCCATCCCCTGCAGTCCGCGGCCCACGAGCATCGGCCACAGCGTCGAGGACACCGCGCACAGCACCGAACCGATGACGAGCGGGACCACCGAACCCACCAGGACCAGGCGTTTGCCGTAGAGGTCACCCAGCCGGCCGGCGACCGGGGTCGTCACCGCACTCGCCAGCAGGCTCGCGGTCACCACCCAGGTCGCGTTCGACGGGTCGGTGCTCAGTATCTCCGGTAGCTGCCCGAGCAGCGGCATCACCAGGGTCTGCGTCAGCGACGCCACGATCCCGGCGAAGGCGAGCACCGCCAGCACCGCCGCCGGGCGGACGACGGGTTCGGTTTTGGTCACGAGCCTGCTCCTCGCAAGACGAATTCAGTCGATGTGCATAATACACATAACATGCATGATGCAATCTAACCAATTCGACGGGCGCCTTCCCGGTCGGATGCGGTCACTTCCCGGCACCGGCCGCCCTGGCTCCGGGATGATCGGGAACGTGCCGTACACACTCGCCGATGTTCTGCCGTCCGTCGCCGCTTCCTTCGGCCTGAACGAGCCCAACCCCCTGGAGATACCGCCGAATCGCGATGTCGTGGTCCTGCTGATCGACGGACTGGGCGCCGAACTGCTGGCGCGGCACCGCGATATCGCGCCCACCCTCGCCACTCACACCACCACGCTCACCGCCGGTTTTCCGGCCACCACCGCCACCAGCCTGACCAGTCTGGCGCTGGGCGCGCCGTGCGCGACGCACGGCATCATCGGCTACAGCTTCGCCGTACCCGATACCGACGGGCCCCGGCTGTTCAATTCGCTGCGCTGGCGCCTGGATTCCGCGACCGGCGCGGATGCCCGCGAATCCCATCCGCCGGAATCGGTGCAGCCGCGCACCAGCCGGCTACAGGACCTCACCGCATTCGGGGTGGAGGTGCACTATGTGGTCCCGGAGTATCAGGCCCGCTCCGGACTGACCCGAGCCTCGTTCCGCGCGCCGGGCACCCTGCATCCGGCCACCACCCTCGACGAGGTGCGGGCCGGGATACTCGAGGTCGCCGCCTATCCGGGCACGGTATCGCGATTCGCCTACGCCTATTTCCCCGATCTCGATTCCACCGGCCACCTGTACGGTCCCGAATCTGCCGAGGCACTGGCGGTTCTCCGGGATATCGACGGGGTCGTGGCCGATCTGCTCACCGACCTACCGGATACCTGCACGCTGCTCGTCACCGGCGATCACGGAATGATCCACGCGGACAACGCCGTCGACCTGGACGCGCGGGACGGACTGCACCGCGACGTTCGGCTGATCGGGGGCGAAGCACGGGTACGGCATATCTACCTCGACCGCGCCGGCGCAGCGGCCGATGCGCTGGCCCGCTGGTCCACGGAA
Source organism: Nocardia sp. CA-290969 (assembly GCF_050936135.1). Lineage (NCBI taxonomy): Bacteria > Bacillati > Actinomycetota > Actinomycetes > Mycobacteriales > Nocardiaceae > Nocardia > Nocardia sp. CA-290969. The sequence continues at coordinate 5,825,990 of NZ_JBNJNJ010000001.1, forward strand.
CTGGCCGCGGACGCGCAGGTGGTGAGCCGCGAGCAGGCGCTGGACGAGCACTGGTTCGGCCGCACCCCGCCCGCACCGGTGATCGCGAATCGGATCGGAGATCTGATCGCCGTAGCCGAGGGACGCACCATACTGGTACGGCCGGAGCACGAACCGCTGGAGTCGGCGATGGTGGGTCATCACGGCGCCCGGACCGCCGACGAACAATCGATTCCGCTCATCACGTCATACTGAACGCCGCCTTCTGCCCTGCAGCCCGCCCCGCGAGCGCCCACGACCGCCCACATGAGGATCTGCGCGCATTGGGTCATCGAGCCCGACCGTCGATACCGAATCACGCGTCGCTCGAGGAGGCATCGCGACCAACGGTCGGCCACACCGCCACCGACACAGATAAGAAACAGACACGAAATTTTGTCTCGATAGTTTCCGGAAGCTCGACAAGCTCGATCCGGAGGTGTCCCATGACCCATTTCCATGCCCGCGAAGCGGCCGAAACCCTGACGCGCGGCCTGGGCAGGCGAGGGTTCCTCCGCGCGGCCGCCGCGGTCGGGGCCGTGGGCGCGGCGGCCGCAACCGCTTCGTGCGCCGCGGACACCTCGGCGAACTCCGTCTCGAGTTCCTCGACCGCCGTGCCGTACCGCGGCGGCGTGCCGGTCCTGCAACCCGGGCAGGGCGATATCGCCGGCGACCATTACCTGCGCTCGGAAGTGGAGCAGGTGCTGTGGGGCTATGTACCGACCGTCCACAGCAAGGAAGCGCTGCGGATGAAATCCGGCGAAACCGTCACCATCGACGCCGTATCGCACGAAGGGATCCTGGAGGACCAGGGCCGCGATCCGGTGCAGTACTTCGGGTCGTACGGCGTCGCGAAGGATGATGTGCTGGCCGATGCCGTCGCCATCGCCGAAGGTTACGACCGCACACCCCGCGATTTCGACAAGGACGGCCCGCATATCGTCACCGGCCCGGTTTTCGTCGAAGGCGCGCAACCGGGCGATGTGCTGAAAATCGAGACGCTCGAAGCGGTTCCGCGGGTCCCCTACGGTGTGGTGTCGAGCAGGCACGGGAAAGGCGCGCTGGCCCGGACAGCCACCGGCGAAGCACCCGCCGGGATCTCGCTCCCGGAAGTGATGCCACCCGTCGCCGCCGACCGCCGGTCGACCGGCGACCCCGCAGCGTACGGCAATATCTCCACCTTCACCGCGATCGAGGAAGGTGTGGGCGTCATGCCGTTCGGCGACGCGAAAGTCCGTTTCCCGCTGCGTCCGTTCCTGGGCATGATGGGTGTGGCCTTCTCCCCCGAGACCGATCCGACGGCGGCCTCGGCCAATTCGATTCCGCCGACCCGCGGCGGTGGCAATATCGATATCCGCCTGCTCGGCCCCGGCTCCGCCTTCTACCTCCCGGTTTTCGCCGAAGGTGCGCTGTTCTACGTCGGCGATCCGCATATGGCCATGGGCGACGGCGAGGTCGCGCTCACCGCGATGGAGGGTTCGCTGCGCGGCACATTCCGGCTCACCGTCTGCAAACCGGGATCCGGCGACGCACCGGAGGTCGCGTACAAGTACCCGTTCGGCGAAACCGAGGATGCCTGGATCCCCATCGGCCTCTCCGACCCCGACGGTTCCCAGCACGGCCAGTCGAGCGACCTGAACATCGCCATGCGCCGCGCCGTGGTCAACGCCCTCGACTTCCTCGAACAGGAGAAGGGAATGGACCGCGCCACCGCCTACGCCTACCTGTCGGCGGCGGCCGATTTCACCGTCTCCCAGGTAGTCGACCGCACTGTCGGCGTACACGGACAAATCTATAAATCCCATTTCGCCTGATCCGGCGGAGGTTCCCGGCCCCGCGCCGTCCCCGCCGCAGGACGGCGTACCGGCATCCACCTATTGACCTCAAGATTTGTTGAGGTTTTACCGTCGGGGTATGAGCACCGAGACAACACCGCACACCGACCCCGCCCAGCCCGCAACGACCGTCCGGCAACTCCTGCCGGACCTGTGGGAGACCCGGGAGTTCATCGTCCCCGGCGGCCCGCGAACCCATGCCTACCTCTGGACTCCACCGTCCGGGCACAACATCCTCTTCTACTCCCCGGGCGACGACCAGGATTTCGACCGGCTCGACCAGCTCGGCGGCGTGACCCGCCAATACCTGAGCCATCAGGACGAAGCCGGCCCCATGCTGCGTGCGGTCGCCGAACATTTCGGTAGCCGCCTGCATGCCCCCGCCGCAGAATCCGAGCCGATCGGCGCCTACACGCGGATCGACGTACTGCTCACCGAACGATCGGTGGACGACGCGGGCGTGGAAGTGATTCCCACCCCGGGCCACTCACCCGGCAGCACGTCGTACGTGGCATCCGGCCAGGGTGGGCGCACTTATTTGTTCACCGGCGACACCCTGCTGCGCTACGCCGACGGCGTGTGGCGCACCGGATATATCCCGGGCTACAGCGACAAGGACGGGCTACGTGCCGCGCTGGACAGCTATGCCACCGTAACACCGGATTTCGTGATCTCCAGCGCCTTCGTCGATGGCGCCGGCGGCGTCCACCGGGTGGAGCCCGGCGCATGGCAGGGTCACCTGGAACAGGCCCGGGCGGGACTTTCCTAGGCCACGGCGCCGGCCCGCTCGACCCGGCCGGCGAATCCGTTTACCTCACAGGTAATCGCCGGAACTACCCCGATCAGCACAGAATCATCACCATGAACGCGACAGAGACAGTCACCACCACCCGCAGTGTCGTCGAGCAGTTGCTGAACACGATAGGCAGCGGCGATCCGGATGCCATCGCCGCGCTCTACGCCCCGGTCAGCGACTGGAAACTGAACTGGCCGGAAAGCGAACACGGCCGGCCCGCCACCCCATGGATCTGCCACCGCTCGACCCGGGCCGACGCCGCCGCGCATTACCGGGCGATTGCCGGCCACCACCACCCGGACGAGGCCGGCACCGTCGTCGAACGCATCCTCGTGGACGGCCCGGATGCGGTGGTACTGGGCGAAATCCGGCAGACCGCACGCACCACCGGTCGCGCCTACCGCGCACGTTTCGCACTCCACCTGACGGTCGAGGACGGATTGATCACCCGCCACCACGTCTACGAGGACAGCCTCGCCGTTGCCCAAGCGTTCGGCGATACCGCCCCGAACACGAACTGAGCCGCCTGATCCCGCGCAGACATACAGGGACACCGCCCGCAACCAGACCCAGGAATCGCTGTTACTTCTTGTCAGCGGCCTGCTGCGCACCTGAGGCCCCGGGGCCCCTTCAGTGATCAGGAAAACCCGGTTGCACACGGTACGGCGACGCACGCAGGATGTGCCCCATGCCGGACTTCGCCGATTTCGACCGCCGCCGTTATCGCGCCGTCGACGTCGCCACGGGATACGACAGCTGGGCTCCCACCTACGAGCAGACCGTCCTCGACGATATGGACCTGGCCCTGCTGGAACGTCTGCACCGGCCACCCTGGGATCAGGTCCGCCGGGCGGCAGACCTGGGCTGCGGTACCGGCCGCACGGCCGCATGGCTGCGCGAACGTAGTCCGGCCACCATCGACGGAATCGACCTCAGCGAAGGGATGCTCGCGCGGGCCCGGGTGCGGGGCATACATGCCTCTCTCACACATGGTGATGTGCGCGCGACCGGGTTGCCGGGCGGATCCTACGATCTCGTAATCGCCTGCCTGATCGATGAGCACCTGCCCGATCTCACACCGCTCTACGCCGAAGCCCGCAGGCTGGCCGCCCCCGGCGGCGTTTTCGTCTCGGTCAGCTACCACCCGGGCTGGCAGCTCGCCGAACTGACCGAATCCGCGATCGATGGCACCTGGATAGCCGCCAAACCCAAGTGGGCACACCTGCGCGGCCATCCGTTCACCATGGCGTCGGTGTGGGTATGAGGCCGAAAGCATTTGCCGCACAGCGCTGAAGCGATCAACTTCCCAGAAGCACCAAAAGGACCCGAGCCGCGGCTCGGGTCCTTTTCATCGGTGTGGATCCCGGAGCAGGACTACCCGCCCGGGATCAGCTCACCAGGAGCTCTTGTGCACGCCCGGCAGCTCGCCGCGGTGCGCCATTTCGCGCAGGCACACACGGCACAGGCCGAACTTGCGGTACACCGCGTGCGGCCGGCCGCAGCGCTGGCAGCGAGTGTAGGCGCGGACGGCGAACTTCGGCTTGCGGTTGGCCTTGTTGACCAGTGCTTTCTTGGCCATGTCTCAGTTCTCCTTGAACGGGAAGCCGAGGTGCTTCAGCAGGGCACGGCCTTCTTCGTTGTTGGTCGCGGTGGTGACAACGGTGATGTCCATACCGCGCGGACGATCGATCTTGTCCACATCGATCTCGTGGAACATCGACTGCTCGCTCAGGCCGAACGTGTAGTTGCCGTTGCCGTCGAACTGCTTGGGCGACAGGCCACGGAAGTCACGGATACGGGGCAGGGCGATCGAGACCAGGCGGTCCAGGAACTCCCACATCCGGTCGCCGCGCAGGGTGACCTTGGCACCGATCGGCATACCCTCACGCAGTTTGAACTGCGCGATGGACTTGGTGGCCTTGCGGATCTGCGGCTTCTGGCCGGTGATCAGGGCCAGATCGTCGACCGCGCCGTTGATCAGCTTGGCGTCGCGGGCGGCGTCGCCGACACCCATGTTCACGACGACCTTGACCACGCCCGGGATCTGCATGACGTTGGCGTAGTTGAACTCGTTGTTCAGCGCGTCCTTGATTTCCTCGCGGTAGCGCACCTTCAGCCGCGGCTGGATCTTCTCAGTGGTGGTCATATCAGATGTCCTTCCCGTTCTTACGGGAGATCCGAACCCGCTTGCCGGTTTCTTCGTCGGTGCGGTAGCCGATCCGGGTCGGGTTACCGTCGGAGTCGACGACCATCACGTTGGACACGTGGATGGGCGCCTCCTGGGTAACGATGCCGCCCGACGACGCACCGCGCAGGTTCGCGGAGTTCGCGACATGCTTCTTGATCCGGTTCACGCCCTCGACCAGGATCCGGTTCTCCTTCGGGAAGGCCTGGATGACCTTGCCCTTGGCACCCTTGTCCTTACCCGAGACGACGAGCACGGTATCGCCCTTGTGCACCTTCATTTAGAGCACCTCCGGGGCCAGCGAAACGATCTTCATGAACTTCTTGTCGCGCAGCTCGCGGCCGACCGGGCCGAAGATGCGGGTGCCGCGCGGGTCGTTGTCCGCCTTGATGAGCACGGCGGCGTTCTCGTCGAAACGGATGTAGGAACCATCCGGACGGCGCCGTTCCTTGGTGGTGCGCACCACGACGGCCTTCACCACGTCACCCCGTTTGACGTTGCCGCCGGGGATGGCGTCTTTCACAGTGGCGACGATGACGTCGCCGATACCGGCATAGCGGCGCGACGAACCACCGAGAACGCGGATGCAGAGAATCTCCTTGGCACCCGTGTTGTCGGCGACGCGCAGCCGCGACTCCTGCTGAATCACTTCAGCCTCCTCGACCTGGACGTAAAGCACGCCGGATTGCCGACCCGACGGGCATGGTCTGTTACCACCCGAACACGCGCCTACCAGCGGTTTCGTCTGATCTGCTCGATCAACCACCGGGGGTTCACGGCCGAATCGCGGGCACAGGGCCCGCAGGCAACCGGTCAAGGATAGCGAACCTGCAGCTCGCGGGGAAATCGGGGTCTCAGGGCCTGGGCATTCCGCGAAGGGCGCGGCTGTAATTTTGGAGCCGCTCCGCGGCTCGAGGGTGGGGCCCCGGGTAGCCCGGTTCTTCACTCCTCCGCTCCTCCGCAACGCTGCACCGCTCGGTCGCTCCAGAACCGGGCGGGCCCCACCCGTGTACCCATCCGCAGGGGGTGGTGCCGCCCAGCGCGACGCCGGGGTGGGGCGCCGGTAGCCTCATGGGGCCGGTTCGCCTAGTGAGGTGCGGGTCCCGCATCGGGAGAGGGTTCTGTTGAAGTCTTCGGATCGCCGGGTGGCGCTCGACCGCCGCTCGTTCCTGGTTGCTCTGGGGCTCGTGCCCGCGGCCGCGTGGCTGGTCTCCTGCTCCGAGGAGGAGCCGGCGCAGCTGGTCAGTGTGGACATGGGTGGCTCCGATCCGGCGATCCGGCCGCAGGACGATCTGTACCGGCACGTCAACGGGAAGTGGCTGCGCGAGTATCAGCTGCCGCCGGACAAGACCTCCTACGGCGCGTTCAGTGAGGCCAACGACCGCACCGAGCTGCAGTTGCGCGAGATCATCGAGGGCATCAGCGACCCCGAGCCGGGGACCGAGGCCCAGCAGATCCGCGATCTGTACGACGCCCGGATGAATCTCGACGAGATCGAACAGCTGGGGTTGACCCCGCTGGATTCGATGTTCGCCGAGATCGACGCCGCGAAGGACAAACCCGCCCTGGCCGAGGTGATGGGGCGGCTGCCGATCGGCGGGCTGATCGGGATCGGGGTGAGTATCGATCGCAAGGATTCCTCGGCCCATATCGCCTCGATCGGCCAGTCCGGTACCGGCCTGGACGAGCAGTACTATCGCGATCCGCAGTACGCCGAGGAACTCGCCGGGTACCGGACCTACCTGGAACGCCTCGCCAAGGGCGCGGATCTCCCCGACCCGGCCGCGATCGCCGACCGGCAGCTGGCACTGGAGACCCGGATCGCCGCCGCACAGTGGGACAACGTGCGCAATCGCGATACCGAGGCCACCTACAACCGGATGACCTGGGCGGAAGCCACCGCGCTGGCGCCGGAATACGACTGGGAGCCCTGGCTGGCCGGTATCACCGAACGGCCCAAGGAGCTGTTCGCGAATCTGGTGGTGAACCAGCCGTCCTTCGTCACCGAGGCCGGCAAGATCTGGGCTACCACCGATATCGCGGTGTGGCGCGACTATCTCAAGCTGTCGGTGCTGCAGACCTACGCGCGGTATCTGCCCAAGGAACTGTCGGACGCGAATTTCGATTTCAACGGCCGGCTCATGTCGGGTCTGCAGCAGCGGCCCGAACTGTGGAAGTCCGCGGTGGGCACGGTGGACAGCAACCTCAGCGAACAGCTGGGCAAGCTGTATGTGGAGCAGTATTTCCCGCCGGAGGCCAAGGAACGCGTGCAGGTCATGGTCGACGACCTGATGGCCGCGTACCGGCAGAATTTCACCGATTCGAGCTGGATGTCGCCGGAGACCCGCAAGGCGTCGATCGAGAAACTGGACAAGATCGGCCTGAAACTCGGCTACCCGGACAAGTGGGTGGACTATTCGGGGTTGACCGTCACCCGCGGCAAACTGATCGAATCATTGCGCGCCATCAACGATTTCGAGGTGAAGCGGTCCTTCGATCGGCTCGGGAAACCGGTGGACAAATCCGAGTGGAACGCTTCCCCGCAGACGGTGAACGCCTACTATTCCCCCACCAGCAACGAAATCGTTTTCCCCGCCGCGTTCCTGCAGCCGCCGTTCTTCGACAAGGATGCGCAGCCCGCGGTCAACTACGGTGGCGTCGGCGCGGTGATCGGGCACGAGATCGGGCACGGGTTCGACGATCAGGGGTCGAAATTCGACGGCGACGGTAACCAGCGCGACTGGTGGAGTCCCGCCGATCGCGCGGCCTTCGACGCCAAATCGAAGCAGCTCGTCGACCAGTACAACGCGCTGGTCCCCGAGGGGCTGCCGCCGGAGCAACATGTCAACGGTGAACTGACCGTCGGGGAGAACCTCGCCGACCTGCGGGGTCTGCAGATCGCGCTGACCGCGTTCCGGCTGGCCGAGGAACGCGCGGGAGTGAGCGTCCCCGACTACCGCACCATGTTCCTGTCGTATGCGCGGATCTGGCGGTCGAAGATGACCCCGGAGGTCGTGGAACGCCTGCTCCAAGGGGATACGCACGCCCCGGACGAATTCCGGGTGAACCAGGTGGTGCGCAATATCGCCGAGTTCTACCGGACCTTCGGCGTCGTGGAAGCCGATGCCCTGTTCCTGCCGCAGGAGCAGCGCGTCGAACTGTGAGCCGCGCGGGGAACGCCCCGCCCGGCCCCCGGCCCGCACCGGTACCGGGGCGAACTGCCGCCTCCCGGAAGACCGGTACGCACCAAACTTAGCCAAGCCTGTCCTATGCTGAGGTCGCCCGCTCGGAATGCCGAGGTGAGGGCTTTCGCAGGAGGAAGGTCGGCAATGAGAACGGTGCGACAAAGGGGTCGGGCGCGAGCGGTTGTCGTCGCGCTGGCCGGGGTGCTGGCCTTGCTGGTGGCCGGCTGCGGCGGATCGGCGGAGGAATCGGCCGGCGCGGGTGTCACGGTCGCGCATGCGTTCGGCGAAACGGTGGTGCCGGCGAAACCGGCGAAGATCGTGGCCCTCGGCAATCAGTGGCTCGATACCGTGCAGGCGTTCGGCATCGTCCCGGCCGGCTATATCGATAACGTCGCGGTCATGGCCCGGCGGGCGCCGGCGTGGGAGCCGGAATCGCTGCAGCAGGCCACGGCCCTGAACACGGGCGGCGATATCACCGAGCAGGTGGCCGCCCTGGAACCGGATCTGATCTTGGCCGACCCGTTCATCGCCGACCGGTCCCGTTACGACCAGCTGTCCAAGATCGCGCCCACCCTGCCCGGTCTGTCGGGCAAAGCCGCTGCACCGTGGCCGGAACTGGTGACCACCCTGGGCAAGGTGCTCGGCCGGGAGGCCGATGCCGACCGGATCGTCGCGGATGTCTGGGCGCAGGTCGACGCCGTCGGCGCCGCCAATCCGGACTTGAAAGGTAAGACCTTCCTCAGCACCTGGCTGGCCGGTCCGACCCAGCTGATGGTGCTCAACGACCCCGAGGACGGGTCGGGCCAGCTGTTCACCCGGCTGGGAATGACGATCCCGCAGCATATCCGGGATATGCCCGCGAGCAACGGACGGATTTCCCTGTCCCCGGAGCGCGTCGGCGAACTGACCTCGGATCTGCTGATCGCCGGATATTCGGTGAACCAGGACCAGGCATACCGGCAGCTTCCCGGGTACGGCGACCTTCCCGCGGTCCGTAAGGACGCCGTGGTCTTCCTGGACAACGCCGATATCGGCGCCATCAACCAGCCGACGGTGCTGTCGCTGCCCTACATCCTGAAAGAGATCGAACCCGCGCTGGTCAACGCGGCGAAGTAGCCCGCCTCGGGCTCCGATCGGATACGGAGAGAAACTTGTCCACCCGAACCCGGCACGGGGCGCTGCGGTATGCCCTGCGCACCGGCGTCACCTGCCTGATCATGCCGAACGGCGCCGTACTGCTGAATCCGCCGCACAACCGGAAACTGACCGGCCTGTCCACGGGCGCACGAGACGCGCTCAAACTGCTCAATCAGGGTCCGGCACCGCTGTCGCGGCTCGATCCCGAACCGGGTGGCGAAGTGGCCGGGTTGCTGAGCGGGCTGGCCGGCGAGGGCTGGCTGGCGACCACCGTCCTCGACGCCGACCGCGACCTCTACACCCTCGACCCGTTCAGCGCTCCCCCACCTCGACCGGCCGGCCCGGCACCCGCGCCCGGCGCGCTGTCGAAGTTTTCGATATTGCGCCCGGACACCGGGGGTTTCGTCCTCGAACACCCGCGGTCCTGGTGTGATCTGCGGATCACGGATCCACGGATCCTCGCGGTGCTGGGCGGACAGGATGCCACGGCAGCCGGGCTCGCACCGGAAATCCTCGATCAGCTGGCCGCCGACCTGCACTGGGGCGGATTCACCGCCGACCCCGCGCGCGAATCCGGGCGGTTCACCACGCGTAGTTGGAGTGCGCCCGACCTGTGGTTCCACCGGCGCAGCACGCTCGGTCCACGCACGATCACCTGGGAACATTTCGGTCCCACGAAATGGGCGAAAGGCCAATTCCCGCAACCGGATGCACGCAAGCCCGCGTACCCGGGCACCCCGATACCGTTGCCGGTGCCCGACCTCACCGCCTTACGCGCGGCCGATCCGAGCCTGACCACGGTGCTGGAGGACCGTACCTCCTGCCGCGACTACGACGACGGCGCGCCGATCACCCTGGATCAACTGGCCGAACTGCTGTACCGCACCGCACGCACCCGCGAGGTGAAACCGGTGGGCCCGGGCGAGGAGCTGCTTTCGCGGCCCTACCCGTCGGGGGGTGGGGTGTACGAGCTCGAGGTCTATCCGGTCGTCCGCACCGCCGCCGGCCTGGACGCCGGGATGTACCACTACGACTCGTTCCGGCACGCCCTGCACCGGATCGCCGAACCGGATTCCGCCGAGGTCCACCGGTTGCTGAAATCCGCGTCGGCGACCTTGGTCGGTGGGGCGGAACCGCAGGTGGTCCTGTTGCTGGCCGCCCGGGCGGGACGGGTGATGTGGACCTACGAACAGGTCGCCTACGCCAGTATCCTCAAACATGTGGGGGTGCTGATGCAGACCGTGTACCTGGCGGGAACGGCGATGGGACTCGGCGTCTGCGCGCAGGGGTTCAGCGATACCGCCGCCTTCGTCGCGGCCGCCGGTGTGGACGAACTCGAGGAATGCGGGGTCGGCAGCATCGTCGTGGGGACACCCGCTCGAAGCTGACCAGCCCCTCAGCGGCGCGGCGGTCCGCACCGATCAGGATGTTCGATACCGGCGCGCCACATTGTGCCGAGGCAACAGCGCATTCCCCTGAAAGACGACGGCGCGGGAGTGGTGGTCCCGAGCCCCGCGCCGACCGCAGTGACCTGGTTCGCACGTCACACAGCCGAACAGCACGCCGGAGGACCGACCCGGTCCGCGAAATCATCGCGGCCTGTCGGGTGCCGGTTTCGTGGACGTAAGACCGCGTGCCCGGTGACCCCTCATCCGTCACCGGGCAACCGGCCGATCAGCCCTGTCCCGACCAGGCGTTCTGCAGATTCTTCAGCGTGTCGGCGTCGAGTCCCGACGCCGCCATCGGGGCGAGATGCTGCTGTTCGCCGGCCCCCGGTTCGCCGTCCGGCGCAGAGGGATTCGCGATGATCTCGTCCACGGCAGCGGCGAGATCGGCGATGGTGAAGTACTCGAACAGCAACTGCGGGGCCAGCGGCAGGCCCGCCTCGCCGGCGCGCGCGGCGAGCTGGATGGCGATCACGCTGTCGCCGCCGAGCGCGAAGAAACCGTCTTCGCGGCCGACCTCGTCGATTTCGAGGAGTTCGGCGAGCAGGGTCGCGATGGTTCGCTCGGTCTCGGTGAGCAGGGTGCCGCCACCCAGGACGGCGGGCTCGATCGGATCTTCGTGGCGCACCACCACGCGGCCGGTGTCCCAGCCGTCGGGCAGCACCCGCAGTTCGCTCACCGGACGGTCGGGCTCGGTGGCGAAACATTCCACCACCCGCGCCAGTACATCGGCGAACACCGCACCGGTTTCCGGCTCGTAGAGGTCGGTGTTCACCACGACGCGGGTGGTGAGGTCGCCGTCGGTTTCCACGGTGTAGTCGAAGTGGATATCCATGAACGACACTTCGTAGTGCTTGGCGATACTGGTCACCGTGGTCGAACCGTCGGCCGTGAAATCGGCGGCCGGCGGCCGGTTCCGGAAGTGCATGACCACCTGGAACAGCGGGTTGCGTGCCAGGGTGCGCGGCGGATTGATCGTTTCCACCAGCCGGTCGAAGGGGACGCCCTGGCGGGTGATCGCGTCCAGCGCCGCGTCGCGGACCCGGGAAAGCACCTCGCGAGGGGTCGGTTCGCCCGACAGATCGTTGCGCAGCACCACCATATTCGCGAACAAGCCGATCATCCGGTCGGTCTGCTCGTCGAGCCGGTTGGCCACCGCCGCACCGATCGGCAGATCGTTCCCGGCGCCGAGCGCGTGCAGGGTGACCGCGCTCATCGCCTGGCAGAGCATGAAATCGGTGGCCCCGGCGGCTTCCGCCTGCTGCCGGGCACCCAGCCAGGTGGCGGCCGGTAGGCGCCGGGTCGCGCTCACGCCGTGCCGGGCGAGTACCGCCGGACGGGGACGGTCGTGCGCGACCGCGATCTCGTCCGGCATACCGTCCAGCGCGGTGCACCAGTAGTCCAGCAGTTCCTGGCCGTAGGCGCTCACCGCGCCGTGCCCGGGCGCGCGGTCGAAGATCTCCCGCTGCCAGATCGCGAAATCGGCGAACTGGATCTCCAGTTCGGGCCAGTCCGGTGCCGTCCCGCGCAGCCGCGCCCGGTAGGCCGCGGTGAGATCGTCGACGAAGATTTCACAGGATTGGCGGTCGGCGATGATGTGATGCATCAGGATCGACAGCACATGGGTCTGTTCGCCGAGCACCAGCAGCCGCACCCGCAGTTGGATCTCGGTCGCCAGATCGAACACGTAGGCCGCGTCCTCGGCCAGCTCCCGTTCCAGGTGTTCGGCCGGGTCCGCGCCGCCCTCGCGCAGATCCACCACCGGCATCGGCACCGGGGCAGGCAAAGCGATGTGCTGGTACGGGGTGCCTTCGTGCTCGGGAAAGGTGGTGCGCAGGGAATCGTGCCGGGTGGCCACATCGGTGATCGCGGCCCGCAGTGCCTCGATATCGAGCGGACCGTCGAACCGCACCGGGTAGGTGACGTTCTCGCCGTCGATGGCGCCTTCCATCCGGCGCTGTAACCAGTACATGCGCTGGGAGTAGTTGAGCGGGATCCGCTCGGGAGGGTCACGGCGTACCAGCGCGGGGCGGGCCGCCGGCCCGGTGGCCGGGTTCGCCGAAGCCGAATCACTGTCCGGCTCGTCGAATTCGGCCATATCGTCGATATCGATACCGAATTCCTTCAGGAATTTCGCGCCGATATACGCCGCCAGCCCGCTGACGGTCGGGGTGTCGAACGGCACCCGCATATCGAGTTCGAGGCCGAATTCCGCGCGGATCATGGAGATCAGGCGCGCGGCGAGCAGGGAATGCCCGCCCAGCGCGAAGAACGAATCGTCGGCGCCGATCCCGGCCCGGTCGAACAGGCGGCCGTAGAGTTCGGCGATCCGGCGTTCGGTAGGTGTGCGCGGCTCCCGGTACTCTCCGGCCACGGCCAGTTCCGGGGCGGGCAGGGCGCGCCGGTCGAGTTTGCCGTGGGTGGTGAGCGGGATCTGGTCGATCACCGTGTAGGCGGCCGGGATCATGTACTCGGGTAACCGTGCGGCCACCCGGGCACGCAGCGCGTCCAGATCCAGGTCCGTGCCGGGCACAGGTACCGGGTAGGCGGCCAGGATCTGCCCCAGCGAAGGATGTTCGGTGACCACGACAACGGCGTGCGCCACATCCGGATGATTGCTGATCGCGGCCTCGACCTCGCCGAGTTCGATCCGGTGGCCACGCACCTTGACCTGCTCGTCGGTGCGCCCGATGAATTCGATCATGCCGTCGGGGCCGCGCCGGCCCAGATCACCGGTGCGGTAGAGGCGTTGCCCGGACCGGAACGGATCGGCGACGAACCGTTCGGCGCTCAGGCCGGCCCGATTCAGGTAACCGCGGGCGAGCTGATCACCGCCGAGGTAGATCTCGCCGACCACACCGTTGGGCACGAGTTGCAGCGCGTCGTCCAGCAGATACAGGTGGACATTCCGGTTCGGCATCCCGATCGGGACGATGCCGGTGCCCTGCGGACCCTCGACCGGCATATGGGTGGAACACACCACGGCCTCGGTCGGGCCGTAATGGTTGCGCAGTTGCGCGTCGAACCGGGCGGTGAACCGGTCGGCCACCTCACCCGGCAGCGCCTCGCCGCCCACCGGCATATGCCGTAGCGCGGTCCAGTTGTTGATCTCGGGGAGCAGCAGGAAGGTGGCGAGCATGGACGGCACCATGTGCAGCACCGAGACGCCGCGCCGGGTGACCAGATCGGCCACGTACGGAATATCGCGGTAGGCATTGGGTTTCGGGATCACCACGCACGCGCCCACGTACTGGGTCACGAAGATATCCATCAGCGAGGCGTCGAAACTCACCGAGGTGGATTGCAGCACCCTGTCCTCGGGGGTCAGTTCCCATTCGGCCGCGAAGCTGGCCAGGTGGTCGGCTATGGCCGCGTGCGGGACCGGAACACCCTTGGGCTGCCCGGTGGAACCGGAGGTGTAGATGACGTAGGCGATGTTCCCGGGGCGCAGAGGCGCCGGCCGGTCGGCATCGGCCGGGTTCGTCTCGGGCAGGTTCGCGGCGGCGGCGACCGCCGCGGCATAGCTGCTCTCGGTGAACCGGATCCGCGGCCGGGCATCGTCGAGCAGATAGTCGATGCGCTCGGCCGGATATCCGGGGTCGATGGGCAGATAGGCCGCACCGGATTTGAGGATCGCCCAGACCGCGACGACGAAATCCACCGAGGTGGCCAGCCCCACCGCGACGATGTCCTCCGGGCCCACACCGCCCGCGAGCAACCAGTGCGCCAGCCGGTTCGCGCGGGCGTTGAGCTCGGCGTAGGTCAGCTCGACCTCGTCGGAGACCACCGCGAGCGCGGCGGGTGTCGCCGCGACCCGCGCTTCGAGTTGCGCCACCATCGTGGTGGGCGCGCTCGCGGCGAGCGGGCCGTGCGAGGCCGCGAGGACGGCGGCGCGGTCGGCGCCCAGGATATCGATCTCGGACAACCGGCGATCGGGCGTGGCCAGCACACTGCCGAGCAGCTGGATGTAGTGGTCGAGCAGTTGGTCGACGGTGCGCTGGTCGAGCGCGTCCACCAGGTAGGTCGCCTCGACCCGGATGCCCGAATCGCCCGCCACGATCATCAGGCCCAGTTCCTCCTGCGCCACCGCGCTGGCGAGCGGGAGCTCCGTGGCCTGCACGCCGGGCAGGTCGAAACCGTCGACGGCGCCCCGCATTCCGAAGCTGAGCTGCACGATCTGCGCCAGCCCGTCGCGGCCGGCCACCCGATCGGGCCCGACCGCACGCACCACCTGTTCGATGCCCAGTCCTTGATGGGCGAACGCACCGGTGGTGGTCGCGACGGTGGATTCGAGCACGTCGGTGAAGTTCGCGTCGCGCTCGGAGGTGGCGCGGATCATCACCGTATTGCCGAAGTATCCGAGCAGCGCCGCGGCGCCCCGGCCGGAACGGTTCGTCACCGGCACCGAGATCAGGAAATCGGTGGCCGCGGTGTAGCGCCGGATCAGCGCCTGAAAACCGGCCAGCAGCACCATGAAGGGGGTCGCCGAGTATTCGCGTCCCACCGCGCCGACGCGCTCCATCAGGTCGGCCGGTAGCGGGCGTACCCGCGTTTCGGCGGCGCGGCTGTATCCCGCGGACGCGGACCGGCCCGGTAGTTCGAGGCGGCTCGGCAGCGGAGTCAGCACACCGCGCCAGTAGTCGAGATCGGCGGCGTCGGTTTCGGCGGCCCGGGTGCGCGCGGCGGCGATATCGGCGTACTGAACCGTCGGCTCGGGCAGATCCGCACCCCGGTAGGCCGCGTTGACCTCGGTGAAGAACACCGGCCAGGAATCGTCGTCCCAGCCGATGTGGTGCACGGTCAGGATCAGTACATGCTCGGTGGCCCCGGTGCGGACCAGGCTCGCGCGCAGCGGCGAATCCTGAGTGAGGTCGAAGGGCCGGGCGAATTCCCGGCGGGCCAGCACCTCCACCCGCCGCTCCCGGCCGCTCTGCGGTGACTCGGTGAGATCGTGTTCCTGCCAGGACAGTTCGGCGTCGGTCCGGGACATCTGGTACGGCTCGCCCGTCTCGTCGACGTGATACGTGGTCCGCAGGATTTCGTGCCGTGCGACCAGCGTGGCGAACGCGGCCCGCAGGCGGGCGGCGTCCAGTTCACCGCTGAGCCGGTAGGCGACACAGATGTTGAGCGTCGTATCGTCCGGGTCCAGCCGCTGGACGAACCACATGCGGCGCTGGGCGTCCGACAGCGGGCTCGGGTCCGTACCGCGCCGCGCCGGTATCGCCGGCTCGGCGGCGGTGATCGCCTGTTCCTCGAGCCGCTGCCGCAGTAGTTGTTTACGGCGCTCGAGAATATCGTCTGCCATGGCTTTCCTTCGGAATCGCTGCGTGGGTGGAGGTTCGGGGATCAGGCGCCGACCGAGTCGGCGGCGCGCAGGTCGACCGGTCCGAGCGCGCGGATCAGCGCCGCTGTCGCGTCCTGCCAGATCTCGGTCAGCCGGTCGATATCGGTTTCGGTGAATACGGCCTCGCTCCAGCGCAGCAGCGTCACCAGCTGCGGACCGTCCGGGGTGGGCCCGATCCCGGCGAGCACGTCCAGGGCGCAGCGCAGGCCGAAATCGGGTTCCGGTGCCAGCGGCAGATGTTCGACCAGCCCGCCCTCGGTTACCGGCGTCCACGCGGTACCGGAGCCGGTCATATCGACACGGCCGAGGTAGTCGAAGAGGATCTGCGGCGCGGGCGCGGCGGCGAGGCCGGGGTCCTCGGCGAGGTATCGCAGGACCCCGTAGTCCAGCCCGTTGTTCGGGATGGCGGCGACCTCGGCCGCCACCGCGTCCAGCAGCGCCCGGACCTTGCCCGGCTCCCGCCCGGCCGTCGCGAGATCCACCGGTTCGGCACCGGCGCCGAAGCGCGCCGGGAACATACTGGTGAACCAGCCGACCGTATGGGACGTATCGATATCGGGGCCGAGGACGGCGTCCTCGCGGCCGTGCGCTTCCATCGCCACGTACGCGCCACCCGCCGGGGCCTGACCGCGTTCGGCCCGCCAGGTCGTCAGCGTCACGACCAGGGTCGCCAGCAGGAATTCGCGCACCCCGGTCACGGCGGCGGGGCTTTCCAGCAGTGCGGTGGTGATCGTGGGCGAGGTGTTCACCCGGCGCGCCCGGTAGGACCCCCAGCCGTCCGCGGCCGGGTCGGGGCGGCGGCTGCCCAGTACGGGATCGGGCAGGGCCGCTTGCCGGTACCAGTAGTCGCGCTGGGCCAGTACCTCCGGGAGTGATGCGCGCGCCCGCAGGGCGGCGGCGTATTCGCGGTAGCCGGTGTGTTCGACCGGTGGGCGCAGCGCCGGGACCCGGTCCCGGGCGGCCGGGGCGGCGGTGAGCTCGGCCCAGCTCGCGGCGAGGTCGGCGCTGATCACATACCAGGAGACGGGATCCACCGCGAGATGGTGGATGGTGAGCAGGAGCAGATCGGGTGCCTGCGCTCGGGTGATGCGGGTAGCGCGGACCAGTTCGCCGGCGGGCGGGTCGAGCAATTCGGCCTCGGCCTGCGCCCGGGCCGCCACCGTCGCGGGTAGGTCGGCACCACCGGTGACGGTGGTGAGGAGGTCGGCCGCGGCCACCACACCCGGCTCCCGGGTGTACAACTCGTAGCCGGTGGCGGTTTCGGTGAACCGGGCGCGCAGCAGATCATGGCCGTCCAGCACGGCCTGGAGCACGGCGCGCAGCTGCTCGTCGGTGATTTCCGCGGGCAGCTCGAGCAGCGTGCTCAACGAGAAGCGCCGGTAGCTGCCGTATTCGTGCATCCAGGACAGGATCGGTACCGCGCCGACCGCGCCGTATTCGGCCGCCCCGGCCCGGGTCTCGCCGGTATCGCCCGCATCGATGCGTTCGGCCAGCTCGGCGATCGTGCCCGAGCTCAGGATCAGCCGCGGTGTCGTGCCGATGCCCACCCGGCGCAACCCGTTCACCAGGGACAGGGCGACGATGCTGTCGAGGCCGAGTTCGAACAGATCACTGTCCACACCCGGTTCCGCGCCACCGGTCAGTTCGGCGACCACGGCGCAGATCGCACGCTCGGTCTCGGTACGCGGCGCACCGCTGCCGTCTCCGGCGAAACTCGCGGCGGCCAGCGATTCCAACCTGCGCATATCGAGTTTGCCGTTCCCGGTCAACGGCAGCACATCCAGCGCGAGCACCCGCTGCGGCACCATATAGGCGGGCAGGTCGCGGCCGAGTTGTGCACGCAGACCGTCGGTCCGGAAGTCCGGTCCGGCACCGGCGACGAATCCGATCAGCACGGGGCCACTCGGCCGGCGGTACGGCAACACCGCGGCCGCGTGCACCCCGGGCAGCGCCGCCAGCGCGGTTTCGATCTCACCGAGTTCGATGCGGTAGCCGCGGATCTTCACCTGGCCGTCCGCCCGGCCGATATAGGCGAGTTCACCGGTGGCCGTCCGGCGCACCAGATCCCCCGTGCGGTACATGCGCGCGCCGGGCCGTAACGGGTCGGCGACGAAACGTTCCGCGGTCCCGGCTGGCCGGCCGATGTACCCGCGGGCCAGTTGCGCGCCCGAGAGATACAGCTCGCCGATCACTCCGCCGGGCACCGTCCGCAGCCGGGAGTCGAGGACGTAACCGGCGGTGCCGGTGGTGGGCAGCCCGATCACCGGCCCCGCCGTCGCGCCGGTGACGGCGGCGACCACTGCTTCCACGGTGGTCTCGGTGGGCCCGTAGCAGTTGTGCACCGCGGTCCCGGACAGTGCGGCCAGTTCCCGCCACAGCGGCGCCCCGATCGCCTCACCGCCCAGTGCCAGCACCGCCAGCGGGACATTCCCGTGCTCATCGATCAAGCCGGCGGCCGCGAGCTGCGCGAACATCGAAGGCGTCGTATCGATCATGTCCAGCTCGAACCGCCGGATCCCGTCGGCCAACTGCTCGGCATCGCGCATCTCCGCGGCACCGAACAGGTGGACGGCATGGCCGTCGAACAGTCCGATCAGCGGTTGCCAGGACGCGTCGAAACTCAGCGACCACGCGTGCGCGATCCGCAGCGGGCGGCCCAGCCGGGTCGTGGCCGGCCGGTAGACGCGGTCCCGGTGGTCGGCGAAATAGGCGGCCAAAGCCCGGTGGGTGCCCACCACACCCTTGGGCTCCCCGGTCGACCCCGAGGTGAAGATCAGGTACGCGCGCTGGTCCGGATGGGCCGGTACCGGGAAAACCGCGTCCCCCGGCTCGGTGGCCGCGACCGCGGCCATATCCAGGACAACCGGTAGCGCGGAAACGTCATCCAGTGCGCGTACCTCGGCACCGGTCAGGATCACGCGCGGTTCGGCCTGACGCAGAATCGATTCGATCCGGGCGGCCGGCAGCTCGATATCGATCGGTACATATGCGGCCCCGGCGGCGAGCACCCCCAGCACCGCGATCACCGAATCCGCCGACCGCGGCAGGGCCAGCGCGACCACATCTTCCGCACCGATCCCGCGCGCGGCCAGCGCCGCCGCCACCCGGTGCGCGGCAGCGGCCAGTTCACGGTAGGTGAACCGCCGGTCCGCGGTGCTCAGGGCGAGGGCATCGGGAGTCTCCCGGACCTGGCGGGCGAAGAGCTCGGCAACACCCATCCCCACGACATCGGCGGCGGGTTCGGCCGGCGGCCGCGGTTGTTCGCCGGGCAGCAGCACCGCCAGCGCATCCGGGCCGGCGGTCCCGATATCGGGTAGCTGCCGCAGCACCCGCGCCAGCCGATCGGGCAGTTCGGCGGGCGCGAGCTGATCCAGCAGGGCGGGTACGGCCTCGACCCCGAGCGAGAGTTCACCGTCGAGCAGATAGGACACCACGGCCAGGGGATAGTGGGTGAGGCCCTGTGATTCGAGCACCGTGCATTCGGTGCCGTCGGCCAGCGTGATCGGTCGCAGCAGATCGCCCACCGGCACGTTCTCGAAAACGAACAGCGTGTCGAACAACCCGCCCCGCCCCGCTGCGCGCTGGATCGCGGACAGACTGAGATATCCGGCGTCGCGCATGGCGACCGACTCGCGCTGGATGCGGCGGCACGCGGCGACCACCTCGTCCGATCCGTCCGGGGCATCGAGCCGGACGCGGACGGGAATCGTGTTGATGAACAACCCGATCATCGTCTCCACCCCGGTCAGCTCGTCCGGGCGGCCGGAGACCGTGGTACCGAACACCACATCGCGCCGGTCGGTCAGCCGGCCCAGCAGTACCGACCACGCGTACTGCACCGCGGTGTTCAGGGTGAGTCCGTTACGCCCCGCCCACGTCCGTAATCGGTCGGTATCGGCCGCGGACAGCTTCCGCACGTGCACATCCGGGACGATCGTGTTGATCGCGGAATCCGCGCGCTCCCCCAGGATCAGCGGTTCGGCGCCGGCCAGGTACTCGGTCCAGCTACGCAGATCGGCCGCGGTGTCGCGGGCGGCGAGCCAGCCTATGTAATCCCGGTACGGGCGGGGCGCGGGCAGTTCCGCGACGGACCCCCCGGCCTGGTAGATCGCGTACATCTCGCGGAAGAACACCCCCACCGACCAGCCGTCCATCAGCAGATGGTGGGCGGTCAGGATCATCCGGTGGGTGCCGTCGGTCATGGTTACGAACACCACGCGCAGGGCGGGCCCGCGGGCCAGATCGAATCCGGTGCGCGCCTCCGATTCGGCCAGCGCCTGGTATTCGCGCGGGTCGGCGGTGCGCTCGAACCAGGGCAGTTCCACCGCGTTCGGCACGATCTGCACGGGTTTGGGCAGGTCTCGATCCCAGAAGGCGGCCCTGAGGTTGGGGTGGCGACGCAGGATCGCCTCGATACTGCGCCGCAGGAGTTGCCCGTCGACCGGTCCGGTCAGTTGGACGGCGAACTGCATGGTGTAGAGATCGCCCGGGCCGGCCAGCCGGGCCAGCGAGAACAGGCCCTCCTGGAGCGGACTGAGCGCGAGCACATCCTCGATCCCGGGTACCGGATCACCCTTGGCCGAAGGGGTTTGCGTCTTCTCCGACATTGAAGGCGACTCCTCAGCCGTTGTCCTGGACCTCGATCTCGCGCAGGTCCCCTCACGCTAGCGACTTAGGTTAGCCTATGCAAAACCTGGATGTCAGCAGTTCCTCCACGCCTCGCGACTGCGGCACCGACTTCCTACTATCAAGGCTATATAAATTAAGGTAGCCTTGCCTAACTCTTCGGCGCCGGACATAGCGACCGCGCTGCCTTCCGGCTCCCGACGAGATGTACCCGCCCCGCCTGCACCGAGCGAGCGGACTATGTGGAGGAGGATCCATGCCACCCGGACCGCGTGGGCTCAGGCAATTTCACAAGCCGAGTTCCCCTGGAAAACCACCGCTGCTGGTATTTCCGCACGCCGGCGCGGGCGCCTCCGCCTACCGCGCGCTGTCGCGGGCCTTCAGCAACCACTACGAAGTCCACGTTTTCCAATACCCCGGCCGCCAGGACCGGATCCACGAACCTGCCCCGGCGACCCTGCCCGAATTCGCGGCGGGCGCCTTCGCGGAATTCCGTGATTCGGACCGTTTCCGCGGTGTACCCATCACGACATTCGGCCACAGTATGGGCGCTGTCGTCTCGTTCGAATTCGTCCGGCTCGCCGAAGCCGCGGGCACCCGCGTCACCCGCGCCTATATCTCCGCGGCGGTCGCCCCCTATCTCGCGGAAACCAAAGAGCCCGCGCCCAAGGACGACGAAGCCCTGCTCGACCACCTCACCCGGCTCGAAGGCACCACCGGGGATGTGATGACCAATCGCGACCTCATGCGGATGACGCTGCCCGTCGTCAAACAGGACCATCTCGCCTCCGAGAAATATTCCTGCGGACGCGATATCCGTATCCAGGCACCGATCCACGCCATCGGCGGCGACAACGACCCCATCGTCACCCTCGCCGAACTCAACGGCTGGCGCGAACACAGCGCCGCGGTCGAGATCACCGTTTTCGAAGGCGGTCATTTCTACCTGAACGACCACGTCGACGAATTGGCCGAATTACTCACGCCCAGAGCGTGATCCACTCATCAGCACGAGGATCAGCATGATGTCGACGGCCGCCACGGACCGCGATCATATTGTCATTTCCGGAATGGCCGTGGAGGCCCCCGGCGGAATCGAAACACTCGGTTCTTTCTGGTCCGCCCTGGCGGACGCACGCGAATTGATCGGCCCTTTTCCCCGCGACCGCGGCTGGCCGATCGAGGAATTGCTGTCCCTCGGCGACCTCGAGGGCTGGGGACAGGTGAGCGACGCGGGCGGATTCCTCGACCGCGCAATGGAATTCGACCCGTCCTTTTTCGGGATGTCCCAGCGGGAGGCGCTGGCCTCCGACCCGCAGCAGCGGGTGGGGCTGCGGGTCGCCTGGCGCGCCCTGGAGAACGCCGGGGTGAATCCCGGTGAACTCGCCGGTGCGGATGCCGGGGTGTATATCGGCGCCTCGCCCATGGAATACGGGCCGAGCGCCAGCGAGATCAACGATCAGAACGGATTCCGGACGGTCGGCTACGGCCAGTTGGGGGTGGCCGGGCGGATATCGCACGCGCTGGGGTTGCTCGGTCCGTCGATGTGCATCGATTCGGCCTGCGCCTCGTCACTGGTGGCCCTGCATCTGGCCGTCTCCGCACTGCGTATGGGCGAATGCGAGTGGGCCGTCGCGGGCGCGGTCTGCGTGATGAGTTCCCCGCGCGGTTTCTTCGAATTCGCCAAGAACGGCGCGCTCGCCCCGGACGGGCACTGCCGGGCGTATTCCGAGGATGCCGCCGGGACACTCTGGGGTGAGGGCGCGGTCGCACTGCTCGTCGAACCCGAATCGCGGGCCCGGCGCCTGGGCCACCCGGTATACGGGCGCGTACTGGGCAGCTACACAAACCACAACGGCAAGGGGCGCCCGATCCTGGTGCCCCGCGCGGAAGCCCAGGAGAAACTGGTGCGGCGCACCGTCGAACTCGCCGGAGTGGACCCGGCCGATATCGGCATGGTCGAAGGGCACGGCACCGCCACCCGTGCCGGTGACGTCGCCGAACTCACCGCGCTGCAGAACACCTACGGCGCCGCGGGCGGTGATCCCGTGCTGGGGTCGGTGAAATCCAATGCGGGCCATGCCCAGGCGGCGGCGGGGATGCTCGGGCTGGCCAAACTCCTGCTGGCCGGGCAGCGCGGCGAGATCCCGCCCACCCTCTACGCGGACAACCCCACCACCAAGGTCGACTGGAATCGGTCGTCCCTGCGGCTGGCCACCACCGCGCAACCCTGGGAACCGAAGAACGACATCCGCTACGGCGCCGTCTCGTCGTTCGGCGCGGGCGGCGCCAATGCCCACGCCATCATCGCCATACCCGCGGATGAGGAGTACGACAATTTCTGAGTACCAGCTCCCCGACGGGTCCGTTCCGGTCCTCCTGTCGGCGCCGACCCCCGCCCTGCTGGCCGCCGAGGCCGGCGATCTGCTCGGCTATCTCGAATCCCGGCCGCGGGTCCCGGCCGGGCGGGTCGCGGAGATGATCTTCCGCACCCGGGTGGCGCGGCGACACCGCGCACTGGCCATGGTCACCGATACCGCCGAACTGATCGACGCCCTGCGTGCCGTGGCCGCGGGTGCCGATCACCCCGCGGTCGTCCGCTCCACCACGCCGGGACGCGGGATCGCCTTCGTGTTTCCCGGCCAGGGCGGGCAACGCCCCGGTATGGGCCGGTTGTTCTACGACGGCGTACCCGCCTACCGCGCCGAAGCCGACCGCTGCGACGCGGCATTCCGCGAACTGTTCGCGCACTCTCCCCTGGACTATCTGCTCGACGCGAACGCGCCCGCGGACGACAGCGCCCGGATCGTGCAACCCGCGCTGTTCACCCAGATGGCGGGGATCGCGGCCATGTGGCGTGCACTGGGCGTGACACCCGCCGCGACGGTCGGGCACAGCCAGGGCGAGATCGCCGCGGCCTACGTCTCCGGACTGATGCCGCTGACCGATGCCGTGCAGATCGCCGGCACCCGCGCTCGCGCGGTGGACACGATTTCCTCCGGCGACTACGCCATGGCCGTGGTCGCGGCGGATCGCGAAACCTGCGAACAACTACTCGCCCGGCGGTCGGGCTGGGCGCAGGTCTCGGTGGTGAACTCCCCCACCATGACCGCGCTGTCCGGCGAACGCGCGACCATCGCCGAAGTGGTGGCCGCCTGCACCGAACAAGGCATTTTCGCCCGCGAGATCCGGGTCCGGTACCCGGCGCACACCAGCGTGGTGAACGAACTCCGCACCGAGATCGACGCCGCGGTCCGGGGCCTGTCGGCGGACCGGTACTTCGCCGCCGGCACGAGCGCCTGCTTCGGCGCCACCCTGGGTGAGGAGATCACGCCCGAGACCCCGTTCGGCGACTACTGGTTCTGGAATCTGCGCAACCCGGTGCGTTTCGACAAGGCAATAGCCGCGGCAGCCGCCCGCGATATCGGCACATTCGTCGAGATCTCCGATCATCCGGCCCTGCGCGTCGCGATCGAGGAGAATCTCGCCGCGGCGGCCGATCCGGCCGCGCGGGTGCTGGATACCTCGCACCGCGCCGCCACCGATCTGAGCGAATTCACCCGGAATCTCGCCGCGCTCGCGGTCGACGATCCGGACTACCGGTGGGAGAGCCTGCGTTCGGCGACCGATACGCCGCCGTCGCTGCCGCTGCCGGATTTCCCGCACGTCCGGATGAACGATGTGCGGCTGTGGTTGCCGTACAAGGCGGATTCGCCGGAACGCACCGCCACCCCGGCCACCGCGCCCGCCGCACCGGAAAAGCCCGAACCGGCGCCGGAGACCTTCCGCGCCCAGCTGCTCGTCGAGAACTGGACCCGGCTGAGCCGCCGCACCATGACCGCGCCGCGCCATCTGGGCATCGTCGACCATTCGGGCACCCGAACCGGCCTCGCGACGGCGCTGTGCACCGAGGCCGCGAACCACGGCGCCACCGCGCGGCTCGTAGACCCGGCCGCCGGGCCGGTCGCGGGGGATATCGACACACTCGTCGTACTGCTGCCCGAGTACACCGAACCGGACACGGCGGCCGCCACCGCCGCGATCGCGGACTTCTTCGGAACGCGCGCCTGGTGGAGTGGTCTCGCCGACGGCATCACCGGCTGCTGGCTCGTCACCACCGACGGGGAAGCCGTCCGCGCCGAGGACCCCGCACCGCACCCCGCGGCGGCCGCCATCAGCGCCGGTTTCCGTTGTGCGGGAACCGAATTTCCCGGGGTTCGGTTCGCGCACCTCGATGTACGGCCGGATACGCCGGCGAACGCGATCCTGACCGCCCTGCACACCGGCGGGGAAACCGAACTCGCGCTGCGCGACGGCGGCGTATACGCGAAACGCCTGCAACTCGCCGACCTTCCCGGCACGCCCCGTACTCCGGCGAACATCCTGATCACCGGCGGCACCGGCACCCTGGGCCGGCAGCTCTGCGAACACTACGCCCGGGCCGGGGCCACGCACATCACCTTGGTGAGCCGATCCGGGGAGACCCCCGAAACCACCGCCGCCCTCGCCACGGTGCGACAGTCCACCCGCACCACGATCCGGATACTCGCCTGCGATATCGGCGATCCGGTCGCGGTCTCGCGGCTGGCCGCGCAACTGGACGCCGAACCCCTGGACCTCGTGCTGCACGCCGCCGCCGACTACGCCGGGGTGACGGAACTGGAACTCGAGTCGATCACCACCGCCCAGGTCCGGCAGGTGCTGCACGGTAAAGCGATCGATATCGAGGGCCTGCTCGCCGCGCTGCCCACCGCCGCGAACTGTCACACCGTGCTCTTCTCCTCCCTCGTCGCCACACTCGGCGGACGCGGCAAAATCGTCTACGCGGCCGCGAACCGGATGCTCGATGCCTGCGCGCAGCGCGCCCGCGCCGCGGGACACCACTGCGTATCCGTCCAATGGGGCCAGTGGGCGGCCTATCGGGGCCGGAACGAGTCCGACTCCGCCCAGCTCGCCGCGGTCGGCTACCGTCCCATGGATTCCGCGGACGCCATCGCCCTCGGGTTGAGTGGGCTATCGCGCAACGCGATCGTCGCCGCATTCGACTGGGACCGCGGCCGTTCGGTACTCGATGCCTACGGATACGGCCAGGTGCTCGCCGAACTGAGCACTTCCGCACCGGCACTGCCCGAGGTGTCCGCCGCGGCGGCTCCCGTGGCCGATCTCGGGCACCGGGTAACCGAGCTGCTCACCGAGGTGCTGGGTGCCGAGGACAGCGATGCTCTCGACACCACCCGCCCGCTGGTGGCACTGGGCCTGGATTCCCTGCAAGCCCTGGAATTCCGGCGGCGGATCGACCGCGAATTCGGCTACGACCTCCCGGTCACCGATCTGCTCGGCGGCGCGACAGTCGAATCCATCACGAGCCGGCTCGGATCGGGCGGTACCCCGGCACCGCCGGCGACCTCTCGACCGGCCGCGCACTCACCCGCCACGCCGCCGGCGGCCGCGAGAACGGCCGGACCCCAGCGTGTTCCACTCGGTTCCGCTGTGAAGGCGCCCGAACCTCAGCTCGCCCCGACCGGGCCGGGCGTGGATTCACCGGCGGTTCGGCAGACCATCACCTCGTCTGCCGTGGAACCACTGGCTTCCCGGACGACAGTCCGCACGAACGCGCCCGCTACACCCGCCGAGATCGCCGCATTCGCCCGGGAAACCGCGCAGCGGGCCGTCCCCCACGACCTCGATCCGGAAACCCTGCGAATCGCCCGCCGCGACCTCGATATCGCCGGGATGCGGGCCATGCTCACCACCGTCGCCCCCGCACTCGGCGACGGCGGCTTCCACACCGCCGACGATATCGCCGCCCGCGTCGGGTTCGCCGAACGGCACCACTGGCTGCTGCGCCGCTGGCTCGGCGAGCTCACCGGCGAGGGCTGCCTGGAATACGACCCGATCCGCGGCTACCGTACGGCCGCACCCCCACCGGCACCGCACAACACCGATCTGCACCGCATCTGCGCAGATCTCGGCTATTCACCCCAGTTCGCCGATTTCCTGCACAGCTCGGCCGACAACCTCACCGGATTGGCCCAGGATCGCCTCCGTGTCCAGGAGTTGCTGTTCCCCGGCGGGGATATGCTCACCGCTGAGGGCGCCTACCGTGAGAACCTCATCAGCCACTACCTGAACCTGGCGGCCCGCGAAGCGGTCGCGGGGATCGCCGCGCGTATCGCCCCGGAGCGGGCACCCGTCCGGATCCTGGAGCTGGGCGCCGGTATCGGCGGCACCACCGACGAAGTCATCGCCGGGCTCGCGGATCTCCCCGTGGATTATCACTTCACCGATCTGTCCACATTCTTCCTCAACGCCGCGCGGGAACGTTTCGCCGCGCAGCCGTGGATGCGCTACGGGATCGTGGATATGAACGCGGATCTGCGCGGCAGCACCGACCGCTACGACCTGGTGATCGGCGCGAACGTCCTGCACAACGCCCTGCATATCGGAGAAATGCTGCGGGATCTGCACGCGCTGCTGGAACCGGGAGGCGCGGTGGTCTTCGTCGAGGCGTGCAAAGCGAACTATCCCCTGCTCACCTCGATGAAGTTCCTGATGTCCGCCGCCCCCGGCGGCACTCACCCCGGGAAGGACGATATCCGGCAGGGCGCGCGCATCTTCCTCACCGAGGACGAGTGGTGCGACCAGCTGCGGTCGGCGGGTTTCACTCCGATGCTGGTGCTCCCCGAGCCGGGCCACCCGCTGGCCCTCCTCGACCAGCGGGTGTTCGCCGCCGTCCGTGAATAGTCCGAACCTGCGCCGGACCGGAGGACACACACTGCGCGTTCCTCCGGTCCAGGCGGTAGCGGTCTCGTACCGGCCCGCATCCGGCCGGTGCGGAATCACCGAACCATCGGCCGGCGATTCCGCAGCCGTGATCAGCGCGCGGCGGAATTCCCGCGCAGCCGGGTGACACCGGAGCGCAACCGGTCCGGCTCGGGACCCAGCACACGGTCCGAGAGCTGCCCGAGGCAGCTGAGGTTCGGGAAACCCGGCCCCTGCGCCAAACCGGCCAGGTTGGGCAGGTAGAGCTTGGTGTCCAGACCCGATACCGCCAGGTCGTAGCCGATCGACGATTCCAGGCGCTGCTGGGTGATCGGCCCGCCGATGGCCAGTTCCACCAGATCGGCGGCGTCGGTGTCGAACATGTCCAGGAACCACAGCGGCTGGCCGCCGGTGGCATCCACCACCAGGTCGAAGGCGTGCACGCGATCCGGGCGGTTCTCGTTGCGCAGCGTGAGCGCGACACCCCCGTCCTGATCGGCCACCTGCACCACCCGGCCCTGCAGATGATGCACCCGGGCGTCGCCGAGCAGATTCTCCTGCACCCGGACCGAGAAGACGCCGCGGTCGGTCCGCCGCACCACATCGCGGCGTTCCTCGATACTGAGCCCACGCCATTTCGCGGGATCGCTGAACAGCGAGTTCTCGAAGTAACTCTCACCGCGGGTATAGATCGTGGCCGCCGGCGAGATCACCGATACGGTGAGCACATCGTGGCGCACCAGTTCGTCCATGGCCGAGGCGGCGGTCTCGCCGCCGCCGATCACCGCGGCCCGCGACGACACCGGCAGCTGCCGGCGGCCGACCAGATCCCAGAAATCGGCGATACTCAGCATTTTCGGGTGATCCGCCATGGCCCGGCGGCTGTTGCCGGGCCCGGTGATCATCAGCCGTTCCGCCGCGATATCGGTGGCGAATCCGTCGGCGTCGACCACCGAGACCAGCCACCCCTCGGCGCCCGCCGACACCTTGCGCACCGCGCCCGCGACCACGTCCACTTCGGCCTTGTCCGCGACCCATTGCAGGTATTTGGCCCAGAGATGGTGTTGCGGACTGGGCCGCCCGCGGTCGACCCATTCGGCGTAGGTGCCGCGTTCGACCAGGAACGACGTCCAGCTGAACGTCAGCATGGCCTCGTCGATCTCCCGGTTGCGGCTACGCGCCCACACCGAGTGGTACGGGAAGCCGATATCCTTCTCCGGGCTGGTACCGAGCCGGTGCTGACCGTTGGTCCATCCTCCGCTGGGCAGCCAATTCCCGCCCACCGCATGCGCTTCGACGACGGTCACCTGCGGGGCGGGCATTCCGAGCCGGCGCAATACGTGGGCTTTCGCCGCGACCGCCATGGCTTTCGGGCCCGCGCCCAGCACCAGAAGTCTGTCCACCGGTTCTCCCATCTCTCACTCCCACGCCGCCGAGCCGGACATCCGGCTAGGTTTGCGCGAGCACTTCGTCGTCGCTCATCCCCGCGACCTCCAGGTACACCCGGGCCACCTGCGCCAACCGGCCCGGCTGCGGATCGGCCGCGGTCAGCCGCGCGGCCAGTGCCGCGACCGTGCGCGCGGCGAAGATATCGGCGACCAGCGCCTGGTCGGCGTCGAGCCATTCGCGGATCCGCGCGATCGCGGTGGTGGCCAGTACCGAATCCCCACCCAGCCGGAAGAAATCGTCGTGCACGCCGATCCGGGCCCCGCCCAGTACACCGGCGACGATATCGAGCAGCGCGGCTTCCACCTCGTCACGCGGTGCGTTCTCGACCGCGGCCGCCGAATCCGCGGCCAGCAGCGCCACCACTGCCCGGCGATCCAGTTTCCCGTTAGCGGTCAACGGCATTTCGTCCAGGATCTCGATGCGGGCCGGAATCATGTAGGCGGGCAGCCGGTCCGAAACTGCCGCGACGATATCGTCCGCGTCCCCCTGCGCACCGGCCACCGCGGCCACGAGGGTGGGCGCACCCGCTGCCACCACCGCGGCGACCGCATGCCGTACTCCGGGCACGGTGCGCAACGCGGTCTCGACCTCACCGAGTTCCACCCGGTACCCGCGGATCTGCACCTGGTGATCGGCCCGGCCGAGGAATTCGATCGTGCCGTCGGGCCAGTAGCGGGCCATATCGCCGGTCTTGTACCAGCGCAGGCCGTCGTGTTCGACGAAGCGCGCGGCGGTCCGCTCGGGATCGTTGCGGTAGCCCGCGGCCACATTCGCCCCGCCCACCCAGAACTCACCTGGTACCCAGTCCGGACAGTCCCGGCCGGCGGCGGAGACCACGCGGCAGCGCACATTGCGCAGCGGTACCCCGAACGGCACGGTCGACCAGTGTTCCGGCGGGTCGGCGACCTCGCAGATGGTGTTGTGGATGGCCGTCTCGGTGGCCCCGCCCAGACCGGAGAATCGGCAGCCCGGAACCTGGCGGGCCAGGCGCCGGGCCAGATCCGCGCCCACCCAGTCGCCGCCGAGGGTGACCGCACGCAGCGAATCGCCGAGCTCGTCACCGCCGATTTCCAGGATCATGTCCAGCATGGCGGGCACGCAGTTGAGGATCGTCACACCATGCCGGCGTAGCAGATCCACCCAGGTGGTCGCCTCCGCACGTTGCCCGGCGTCCAGCGCCACGAGCGAACCGCCGGCCGAGAACATACCGAAGATGTCGTAGACCGAAGCATCGAATTCCAAGGCCGACAACGCGAGTACGCGATCGTCACGACCCACCGTGAACCAGTCGTTCACCGCGTCGATGGTGTTCATCGCGGCGGCGTGCGGCACCTCGACGCCCTTGGGCACGCCGGTGGATCCCGAAGTGAAGATGATGTAGGCGAGCGCGGCCGGGGCCGGCGCGACCGGAGAGGTGAGCGGTTCGGCGAACTGCGCCGCCGCCGAGATCGGCAGGCAGCGAATCGCCGCATCCCCCATATCGGCATCGTCCACCGTGAGCGCCACCGTGATATCCCCGGTGCGCAGGATCTCGGCCCGGCGGCCGGTGGGCTGATCGAATCCGATCGGCACATAGACCCCGCCGGCCGCCAGCACACCCAGCACCGCGACGATCTGATCGGGTCCTTTGGGCAGTTGCACGGCCACCGTCGCACCGGTTTGTACACCGGCCGCGCGCAACGCTCCCGCCACCGCCAACGCCCGGCCCGCCAATTCACCGTAGGTGAATCCGCCGTCCACGCCGTCGCGGGTCCAGACGATCGCCGGCCGGTCCGGGTCGGTCCGGGCGTGTTCGAAGAACCCCTCGTGCAGGCAGCGGCCGCTCACCGGACCGTCGGTCGCGTTGACCTTGGCCCGCACCTGCGCCTGCGCCACGGGCAACCGCACCGGTGCCTCGGCTTCCCAGCCGGCGGATCCCTCGCACAACCGGGTCACGGCCTCGGTGTAGCGGGCGAACATCACCTCGACCATGCCCGCCGGGAAGGCCGATTCGCGGACATCCCAGTTGAGCAGCAGACCGCCGTTCACCTCGGTGACCTGCGCGTCCAGCAGCACCTGCGGGCCCTGCGAAATAATCCACACCGGCTCACCGAAGGTCGCGGTGACGGACTCGGCGAACAGTTCGCCCAAATTCAGCGCACTGGTGTAGACGATGGGCGCGAGTACCGGCTCACCTCGGTGCCGGCCGAGATCGCGCAGGACCTCCAACCCGGAATACGCCGTATGCGCACCACTTTCGTGCATGGTGCGCTGGAGGGCGCGGGCGCGCTCGGTGACGGTCACGTTATCGGTGACGTCCACCTCGAGCATGATCGACGAACTGAAATCACCCACCACCCGGTCGACGCCCGGATGCACCGGTTCCCGGTGGAACAGCGGCACATTCAGCAGGAACCGGCTCTGCGCCGACCAGCCGCCGATGGTTTCGGCGAACACCGCCGCCAGCGCCATGGCCGGGGTGATACCGCGCTCGTGCGCCGCGGCCAGCAGCCGCTGCCGGTCCTCCGGCGCCAGCCAGTGGTGATAGCGGACAGTCCGGCGCTCGCCGGCGCGCTGACCACCCGGTGGGGCCGGCAGTTCCGGGGCGCCGGGCAGTTCGGGCAGGCGCTGCTGCCACCACTGCCGGTCGCGCTCGCGGGCCACCGGGTCGGCGGTGCGTTCGGTGCGGTAGCGGCGATAACTGTAGGTCTGTCGCGGCAGTTCGCGGCCGTGGTAGAGCTCGGCCAGATCGGCGACCAGGATGCGGTAGCTCAGCGCATCGCCGGCGATCATATCGACGTCCAGATGCAGCCGGGTCCGGCCGCCGGGGCACCGGCTCAGCACCACCTCGAGCATCTGGCCCGCGGCGATATCGAGCCGCTGGTGGGTCATCCGCTCGCGGATCCGCTCCAGTTCGGCGGCCGCCGCGGCGGCGGATTCGGCGCGCAGGTCCACCGTCGTGAACACCGGCCGCGCGGGTGCGGGCAATGTCTGCTGCCTACCGTCGGGCAGCACCTTCGTGCGCAACATGGGATGGGCCGCGACCAGCGCGGACACCGCCCGCTCCAGCCGGTCCGGAACGAGTCCGGCACCGTCGAATTCGACGTACAGATGCGCGGCGACGCCACCGAGTTCCTGTTCGTCGGAGCGGCCGATCCAGTAGGCGTGCTGCATGGGCCCCAGCGGGAACGGTTCGAATTCCGCCGCGTCGTCCGGCTCCGGTTCGACAGCCGTGTTCGCCTCCGGGGCAGAGTCTTCGGTGCGCTGCGGGGCGTCCGTTCCGGCTTCCGGCGGCGGGACGGCGAGCAGGCGATACCAGTCCGCGAGGGTCGGCGCGGCCACCAGTTCGGCGAAGGTGATACCGCTGCCCTGCTTCCGCCACAGACCGGCGAGTTTCATGGTGCGGATGGAATCCAGGCCCAGCCGGATGAGATCCGCGTCCGCGGCGAGATCGTCCACGGTGAGGCCCAATTGCTCGGCAACCGCGGCCCGGACCTCGTCCATACCGACCGCCGAGACGTGTTGCCCTGACTCCGCCACCGCTGCCACTCCAATCACTCCGCGGAAATGCCGCGCAAGCAGCGTAACCCATTTACATAGGCTTGCCTAACCTTATCCGTGAAGTCGGATCGCCGTCGCCCCCGCCGCCGGGTACGACGATCACCCGTGTCCGCTACACCGGACACGGGTGATCGCAAGCACCGGCTACCGCCGCGCTATTCGGGCGCGTCGGTCAAATACCCGCCGCGGCGGAAGAATTCGGCACCACTGTGCTCCACCCCGCCGGCATCGCGAACCCGGGTGATCAACAGTCCGTGGTTCTCACCCCGGTAGGCGTCCGGCCCGCACACCACGACGCCGCCACCTTCCTGCACGATTACCCGCCCCTGCGTCCCGCCGTACCGCGCGGCGGACACACCGGATTCCAGCACCTCGATCCGCTCACCGCGGTAGTAGCTGAACGCCCGCGGATACGGCGCGGACAACGCCCGCACGAACCGCTCCAGATCGATGGCCGGGGTGCGCCAATCGATCCGGCTGTCCCGGTCGGACCGTTTGTGGAAATAGGTGCGCGCCGCCTTGTCCTGCGGACGCCACACCGCGGTACCCGAGGCGAGGGCGTCGAGCGCCTCGTGCACGGCGCCGGGAATGAGTTCCATACCGGCGAGCACCAATTCGGTTCCGGTGGCCTCCGGGCCGATCGGCAGCGAATGCTGCACGAGAATATCGCCGGTATCCAGCTGTTCGTCCATCCGGTGCACGGTCAGCCCGAATTCGGATGCCCCGCTGATCAGTGCCCACAGCACCGGGGAAAAACCGGTGAACTTCGGCAGCAGCGAATCGTGCAGATTGAGCGTGCCGTGCGTGGGCATGTTGTACAGCTCCGGCGGCATCCAGGTGTACCAGCTGTTCACCACGATCACATCCGGCTCGGCACGCTTGACCAGATCGATGGTCTCGTCATCCGCCCGCTCTGTCAGATGGACCGGAATCCCGTGCTCGCGCGCGAGTTCCTCCACCGAATCCGACCAGATCCCCTTGTAGGAATCCTCACTCGCCGGGTGCGTGACCGCGAGTACCACCTCGTGCTCGGAATCGATCAACGCCTGCAAGGTCTTTCGCCCCCAGGTCTGGAACCCGAACGAGACGATACGCATGAAGAAACCCCATCTGTATGAATCTGGATTGTCATTTCGGCACCCGTTCAAGCGGCGCGCTGCGCGGAGCCCTCAGGTCTCGGAGCTCCGTTCCGCCGGCCCGGAGCCGAGACGGGCTCCGAACCCCGGGGGGCCGACCGGCGTGCGCACCCGGCTCCGCGCCGGCGACCCTTGTGCAGGTCTAGGATTCGATGATCAGGCGGCCTTCCGGGGTCCACCAGCCGCGGTGCGAAGTCCGGAACAACCGGCCGTCGGGTTCGTAGGGGTCGCGGACGAAACGGTCCCGGTCACCACCGGCCATCTCGGCACCGAGCGACCGTCCACCGACGTACACATCTCCCACGACACCGGGCGGCACCAGTCGCTGCTCTTCGTCGAGGAGCAGCACCTTCGCCCCGGGCACCGGCCGGACCCAGCCGCTCGGCGACAGCGGCCCCCGCGCGACGGCGCCGAGATAGGCCGGTGAATGGTATGCGACCGTGGCCACGGCATCGGGCGAGAGATACCGGACCGCCTCGGTCAGCGCCGACCCGCCGTAGGTGCCGACCAGATCCCAGCGGGCCACGGTCGGCAACGGGCCGATTCCCTCGGCCATCAGCAGAACCGGCAGTTCGGCGTCCGCGACCACCTGCGTGACCCCGTAGGTTTCGATCAGGCCGGCCAGCTGGGCCGGGTCCCGGCGCTGCTGTTCGGTCGGGACCACCACGCAGGCCCCGGACGCCCAGGCGGCGAGCAGGTCGACGCAGTTCTGCGGATCGCTCCACGGCAGGGCCAGCAACCGGCAGTCCGCGGGTCGCAGTGCGGGGTCGCAGCGGCGCAGGCGGCGATCGGCGGCGACACCGCGGCGATCGGCCACCGCCACCGCGAGCGCGTCGGCGCCCAGGAGCAGGCCGTTGCCCCCGAACCGCCCGACACCGACCCGCGAGGCGGTGATGAATTCGGCCAGCAGGGTGCTGATTCCGGTCGCGGTGGGCACCGCGGACGAGCGATGTACACCCTGGAGCCGGTCGTGGCCACGGAAGAGATCACCGTAGGTGAGCACCTCACCGGCGCAGCGCGCCGCCACCCGGCTCTCCGGAACCATATGACCGTGCCTGATCACGGTGACCAGCGCGGAGACGTCGTAGGGTTCCACACCCGCCGCCCATTCACCGAGAATCCGTTCCCGCTCGACGGCCGTCATGCTGGGTAAGGCCAGCGGTTCGACACCCCTGATATCGTCGACGACGGTCATCAGTCACCTCCTGCTACGGGCGGTGGAACCGGCGACGACGAGACAATCGTGCACCGGTTCTCCTCTACTTCTCGGTGCGGCGGTGGGCCGAACCGACGTGACGCTTTAACTTAGGCTAACCTTACATGGCGAGAGGGCGATTCTCCATACCACGCCCCCGGCCTATCGGTCGTATTGCTTAGGCTAAGCTAACACACCGCCCGGGCGTGTCGTGCGCGACCGGGCCCGAATACCGCGCCCACCTCGACGGCACCGGAATCCCCCTATCCCACGGCCTGTTCCAATCGCCAGCCGCCCGCCCGCGACCGCTCGTTCCAGAAGTCCGCGTACCGGCCGCCGAGTTCCAGCAGTTCGGAGTGGGTACCGCGCTCCACGATCCGGCCCTCGTCGAGGAACAGGATCTGATCGGCATGCGCGATGGTGGCCAGCCGGTGGGCCACCACGATCACCGTTTTGCCCCGGGTCAGCTCGTGGATACCCCGCACCACCGCCGCCTCGCTGTGCGGGTCCAGCGCGCTGGTGGCCTCGTCCAGCAGCACGATCGGCGCGTCCTTGAGCAGCGCCCGCGCGATCGAGACCCGTTGCCGCTCACCGCCGGACAGCAGGGCACCGCCCTCCCCGACCGGCGATTCGTACCCGTCCGGCAACCGCTGCGCGATCTCGTCCACGCGCGCGGCCGCCGCGGCCCGCCGCACCTCGTCGTCGGTGGCGTCGAGCCGGCCGATCCGGATGTTCTCGGCGACCGAGCGGTTGAACAGGTACACGTTCTGGAACACCGGCGATACCTGGTTCAGCAGGGTCTCCGACGGCTGTTCGCGCACATCGTGCCCGGCGACGGCCACCTGCCCGGAATCCGCGTCGTAGAACCGCGCGGCCAGCCGCAGCACCGTCGTCTTCCCCGCCCCGCTGGGTCCCACCACCGCCGTGGTGGTCCCGGCCGGAACGGTGAAGGTGAGCCCGGAGAGCACCGGCTCGCCGGGGCGGTAGGAGAATTCGACATCCCGGAACTCGATATCGGGCGCACCCGGTGTCACCGGCCCCCGGAACTCCGGCAGGGTCGGCGTGTTCAGCAGTTCGGTGAGCCGCTCCACCGACGCCGCCGCGCCCCGCAGGCCGGTACCGAGCTGCGCGGCCAGAGTGAGCGGTTCGATGAACCGCGCGCTCACCGCGATGAGCGCGATCGCCACCGGCGCCGAGATCGAACCACCGGTCGCCCGGCTCACCACGATATAGGCGAGTACCAGGAACACCGCCTGGATACACAGCGAGAAGACGATGAGCCCGGGCACCGATGTGTAGACCAGTTTCGTCGAGGCCGACCGTTGCTCTTCCAGCGCCGCGTCCAGCGCGCGATTCCCGGCGCCGACCGCGCCCAGGGACCGCAGCACCGGCTGTGCCTGCGCGAATTCCACGACCCGCGCATCGGCTTCACCGGCGGCCGCGTGCGCCCGCGCGTCCGCCGCCGCGTAGGACCGCGCCGCGAGCGTGTTCACCGCGAACAGCACCGGTGCCGACAGCAGCATGGCCAGCGCGATCCGCCAGTCGATGAACAGCATGCCCACCGCGACCGCGATCGGCACCACGATGCTGCCCAGTACCTTGGCCAGCAGATAGGCCGTGGCCTGCTGCAGTTCGCGGACGTTCTCCACCGTCAGCCGGGACAGCGGCCCCGCGCCGTGGGTTTCGAACCAGCCCAGCGGCAGGGCGTTCAAATGGTCGCCGATCCGGGTTTGCAGCCCGCGCTGCATCCCGATCGCGATGCGCAGGCCGATGGTCGTCTGCAGATAACCGAACACAGCCATCGCCACCACCGCGACCAGCATCAGCAGCGCCCAGAACCAGGCTCGTGGCAGATCCCCGCCGAACAACGCCTCCAGCACGGGGACCAGCAGGAGGTAGGCCAGCGCCTGGCTCGAAGCCTGGCCGGCGATTACGGCAAGCAGTCGCGGCACCAGCGGTGCGAACTCCGCCGGCACCAGCGCGAGCAACTTCTTGATCATCGGATATCCCCGCTGTCCGCTGTCGTGACCGCGCCGAGCGCGGCCTCGTTGATCTCCCACAACCGCTGGTAGGTTCCGCCCGCGGCACACAGGGTGGCGTGATCACCTTGTTCGGCCAGGGTGCCGTTCTCCAGCACCACGATCCGGTCCACACCAGTGATGGTGTGCAGCCGGTGCGCGATCACCAGGACCGTCCGTCCGGCGACCAGCCTGGCCAGTGCGTCCTGCACCGCGGCTTCCGATTCCGGATCGGCGAAGGCCGTCGCCTCGTCGAGCACCAGCACCGGCGTATCGGCCAGTAGCGCCCGCGCGATCGAGAGCCGCTGTGCCTCACCACCGGACAGGGTGGCGTCCACACCGATCTCGGAGTCGTACCCACGCGGCAGTGCCAGGATCCGCTCGTGGATCTGCGCCGCGCGGGCGGCCGCCTCCACCGTCTCGGCGTCGGCGTCCGGCCGGGCCAGCAGCAGGTTCTCGCGGACCGAACCGCGGATCAGTCGCACATCCTGGAAGACGAATCCGACCGTGCGATAGAGCTCTTCGGAGGCGAAGTCGCGGATATCGCGGCCACCGATGGTGATCCGGCCCGCGTCCACGTCGTAGAACCGGGGCAGCAGTTTGGCCAGTGTCGATTTACCCGAGCCGCTCGGCCCGACCAGCGCGGTGATGGTCCCCGGGCGCAGTTCCAGGTCGATATCCCGGAGCACCTGGTGGTCGTCGCGATAGCCGAACGCCACCCCTTCGAAACGCACCAGCCCGGCCGGATCGCCGGCCGGTTCCGCGGCATCGCCGGGCGCTGCGGTCTGCAACTCCGGGGTCTGCTGCAGGTCGTACAACCGCACCGCCGCGGCGCCGGCTTCACGCAGCGCCTGCCCGCCGTATCCGAGACCCAGCAGCGAACTGCCGAGCCCGAGCCCGACCAGCAGGAAGGGCAGTAGGTCCAGCGGCTGCGCCCAGTCCAGCCCCACCGCCGCCAGCCCGGCGAACACGATCACCAGCATGACGAAGACCGGCGCCACGGTGAGGTCGGCGAGCGCCTGCAACCGGATCATCGGGTTCTTCCAGCGGGTGAAGGCCGCGGTCTGCCCGTCCACCGCCTCCTGGAATTCGTGGTGCGCCCGACCGGCTTGACCGAAGGCACGGACCACCTGGATGCCGTCCACGAATTCGATGGTCGCCGCCTGCACCCGCCGCTCCCAGCGGCTGTACACCGCGAGCCGGTCCATACTGGTGCGATCCATCATGCGGCTCATCGTCAGCGCGTAGGCCACGAGCGGCACCAGCAGCACCAGCGTCAGCCGCCAGTCCACCGTGAACAGGTAGACCAGGGTGACCACCGGAACCACCACCCCGCCGACGAAGTCGAGCCGGGCGTGCGCCACCAGATAGTGCAACTTCTCGACATCGTCCTGCAGGTACTTCTTCACCTCGCCCGAGGTGCGTTCGCCGAACCAGCCCAGCGGAACCCGGGTGAGCTTATCGGCGAGCGCGCGCCGGACGGCCAGCTGGAAACCACCGTCCACATGATGCGACCAGCTCAGCGCGACCGCCTGCAACAGACCCCGCACGACCAGCACGATCACCGCGGCCCACAGCAGAGTCCGGATCCGGCCGGCGTCGACCGGGTCCGCGAGCAGTTCCCGGCATGCCTCCACGATCAGTACGAACGGGATGACGTTCGCGATCGAAGCCACCGCGACGAGCCCGCTCGCCACCGTGAGTGCCCCGTTCACCGGGGCCAGGATTTCTTTGCGCGCCTGCGCTTCTCGCTGTTTCTGCGCCTTCTGCTGTGCGCGCGGGGGCCGGTTCCCCGTCTCCGCCGCCGTGAGCGGCGCGGCCTCCACAGTCATGTTCCCGCCTTCCGGGCGTCGTGCTGAATGCGCCTCATCTTCACACAGCCCACGCCGAAAAGATAGGTAAGGCTAACTTTCTCGCCCCACGGGGTTTCCGGCCCGAAAGCCCCCGCGACAAACCCTGATGCGACCGGAAACTTAGGTTAAGCTAACCTCCATGGGAAGAGGCAGTAATGGCGTAATCATGAAGGTGTGGCGGGCCGACGACTACCGGCTGACGGTCACCTCCACCGAGCGGATCACCGATAAGTACATCCGCATCGGCTTCACCGCCGGGGGGCTGCTCGACGATCACCCGGTCCATCCCACCCAGTTCATCCGGCTGTGGATCCCCGACGCCGAAACCGACAAACTGCACCACCGCGGTTACACCCTCATCGACCAGGACCCCGGCAACGACCACTTCTACATCGAATTCGCCATCCACAACGGCCCGGCCTGCCAGTGGGCCGAACGCGCCCGGGTGGGCGAGGTGATCGAAACCTCCGTACTCGGCTCGAATTTCCAGCTGCCCGCGACCACTCCCGGCGAGTACGTGATCTTCGGCGACACCGCCTCGCTGCCCGCGATCAACACCCTGCTCGAGGCGATCGGCGATACCCCCGCCCGGGTCTGGCTGGAATGGCAGTACGAATCCGACACCACCCTCCCCGTCCGGAACAAACCGCACCATACGGTGACCTGGCTCCAGCGCATCGACGACGGCCGGGCCATGCGCGAAGCGGCCGACGAACTCACCGTCGCCCCGGACGCGTTCGCCTGGGTCGCCTGCGATACCGCCACCACGCGCGCCATCGTGAAATCCCTGCGCACCACCCTGCCGAAAGCGCAGATCAAAGCCCAGGGCTACTGGAAGTAGCCGGCCGGTCCACGGCGCGGCCGCCCCGGTCGCGCCGACTATGCTGCGACGATGCGAAGAAGGCAGCAGCCCCCGCTGCCGAAGCGGCACGGGCTGGACCCGGCCCGGTTGCGGCTACCCGAAGACGGCGACTGGCCGAGCCTGCGCGCCCATCTGGTGCACCGGTTGCCGCGCGTCGAGCCCGCGCGGATCGACGCCATGCTGCGGGCCGGTGAGATCGTCGACCTGAACGGACCGCTCGGCCCCGATGCGCCGTACGTTCCGGGTGGCGCGATCTGGTTCCACCGCGACCTGCCCGACGAACACCCGGTCCCGTTCGATATTCCGGTCGTCTACCGCGACGAGACCATCCTGGTCGCCGACAAACCCCATTTCCTGGCCACCATCCCGCGCGGCAGCCATATCCTGCAGACCGCACTGGTCCGGCTGCGCCGCGAACTCGACCTACCCGATCTGATTCCCGCACACCGGCTCGACCGCGCCACCGCCGGCCTGGTGCTGTTCGTGATCGACCCGGCCGCCCGCGGCGCCTACCAGACCATGTTCCAGCGGCAGCACGTCCACAAGGAATACGAGGCCGTCGCCGGTTACCGGCCCGAACTGGACTTCCCCGTCGAGCTGGAAAGCCGGATCATCAAGGAGAAACACGTCCTCGCGGCGCAGGAGGTCCCGGGCCCGCCGAACGCGCGCACCCGCATCGAACTGCTCGAACACCGCGGCGAGCTGGGGCGCTACCGGCTGCAACCGGCCACGGGACGCACCCATCAGCTGCGCCTGCATATGAATTCGCTGGGCATCCCCATCCTCGGCGACGACTTCTACCCGGTGATCACCGATAAACAGCTCGACGATTACCGCCGCCCCCTGCAGCTACTCGCCGCGACCCTCGAGTTCACCGATCCACGCACCGGCGAACTCCGACGATTCGAAACC
This sequence comes from Nocardia sp. CA-290969, assembly GCF_050936135.1. Taxonomy (NCBI): domain Bacteria; kingdom Bacillati; phylum Actinomycetota; class Actinomycetes; order Mycobacteriales; family Nocardiaceae; genus Nocardia; species Nocardia sp. CA-290969. The sequence goes on from NZ_JBNJNJ010000001.1 coordinate 5,866,288, forward strand.
ATGCGGACACTCCAAGCATGGACGGACCCGGACGGGTGGGCCGCCGGGCCACCCGACGCGCTGTGACACCGCCGCACCGGGCCCAGGTCGCCGGTAGACCGGAGCCCACATCCCCTCGGTAGACACCCCACAGCCGACGTCAACTCGGACGGCAGGGGTGCGGTCACGGCACCTCGGCGACCGGTCGCGCATCGGACGGTCCGAGAAGGTCGTAGCGGCAGATCTGCCCCGTCGTCTCGGCGTCCCCGCTCTGATCGGGCCCGCGGACCTGTCCCTGATCACGCCCGCGGGCCGGCCCTGGGTTACGGCACCGGCTGGTCCGCGGTGCAAGTGATATCCGTGGCGGGCAGCCGGCCGGTGCCGAGATAGTTGTTGATCGCGTCGTTCACACAACTGCTCAGCCCGGGCCGGAAGGTGAGATGGATGCGGACATCCTGCAGCGTCACCAGCCGCGACCCGGCAAGATGCCGGTGCAGTTGGAGCGCCTCACCGTAGGGTGTCCGCGCGTCACCGGTCGCCTGGGCGATCAGTACCGGCACCTCGTTGCGTACCACCGTCGCCGGTTCCACGGGCGGCGGCCAGAACGCGCACGGCTGGATATTGTTGGCCAGCGCCCCGAACAGCGGCTGGGTGGCGCGGGTGGCCTCGATATTGCGCCGGTACCACTCCGGATCGTCCGGGGCGGCGGCGTCACCGCAGGCGACGAACATCAATTCCGAGTTCTCCCCGGTGAACAACGCCTCGAGCAGGTCCGCGAGCCCGGATTCGGCCGAACTGTTCACATCACCGGCAGTGGCGTCGGCGATATCGCGCACGGTCGCGGCCATCATGTCGTTCACCTGATAGCCGCGCAGCAGGTTGTGCAGGATGAACGGGAAGATGTGATCGTCGATCGGGTAGCCGTCGACGACGATCGGTTCCCGGGCCGTGCGCTGATAGAGCGCGTCGACCGTCGCGCGGACTTCTTGCGGGGTCGCGCCCAGCCGATAGGTGGTGTTGCGGGCGGCGGCCCAGCGGGCCCACTCGTCGAACGCGATCTCGTCGGCCGGTCCCCAATCCTGGACCAGGCCGGTCCAGTAGCGATCCGGGTCGATCGCGCTGTCGAGCACGATCCGGTCGCTGCGCTGCGGGAACATCTCGGTGAACACCGCACCCAGATACGTCCCGTACGACAACCCGAAAAAGTTGATCTTCTCCTCGCCCAGCACCGCGCGGATCAGATCCATATCGCGCGCGGTATTACGGGTTGTGAGCTGCCGCAGTTTCTCGGTATCACCGTCGAGGCAGGCCGCGGCCAGTTCGGAGGCGAACACCACTTCCTCGTCGAAACCGGCCGCGGTGGGCCCGGCCGACCGCACGGCCTCGGAAACCGGCCAGCCGCAGGGCGCCGCGGGATCAGAGGCGCCGATACCCCGCGGATCCATTCCGATCAGGTCGTATTGCGCGAGCACATCGGGACTCAGCACATCACCCAGCAGCGCCGAGCTGTCCAATCCGGCAGCTCCCGGCCCGCCCGGATTCGACATCAGGATCCCGCGCCGCAGGTGCGGGTCGGTGGCCGGCACCCGGGAGATCACCACGGTGAGGGTGCGGCCGTCGGGGTCGGAGTAGTCGAGCGGGACGCGCACCTCCGCGCATTCGACACCCGGCGTATCGACCGACGGGGTGTCACACAGCGCCCATTCCAGTTCCTGGCTGTAATACGGAAACCGCATCCGGTCACCGGCCAGCACCGGCACCGCCGCCACCAGGACGATCAACGCCAGCAGCCACCCCGCGGCCCGCCACCGGACTTGCGCCGGACGCCGCTCGGCGTCCTTCTCGCCGGTCGACATCACAACCCACTTTCCCCGGGAACAGGCGGATACCGCTGCGCGACGCCGACGAGCACAGGCCGTCGCGCCGCCATGCTAGCCGAGCACCGGCGGCACCGCCGGGTCACAAGACCGACCTGTTACAGGCCCGCAGGCCCCTCGCAACCTATCCGTACACTGGGCCGAATGCTTCACCCGGTTGTCGAGAAAGCGGCTGCTCCGCGGCACAAAATCCACGCCTACATCGATGTCGCGGTGGTCGTGGCCGTGCTCACCTGTACCAACCTGATCGCCCACTTCACCACGGCCTGGGCCAATATCGTCAGCGTCCCGGCCGCCGCCGTGATCCTGCTGGCACTCATGCGCCGCCGCGGCCTGCACTGGTCGGAACTGGGTCTCTCGCCGCGGCACTGGCGCACCGGAACCAAGTACGCCCTCGCCGCCGTCGGGGTGGTGCTGGCCGCCGTCGCCCTCGGCGCCGCACTCCCGCTGACCCGGCCGTTCTTCCTCGCCGACCGCTACGCCACGATTTCCGGCGCCCTCATCGCCTCCATGATCGTCATCCCCTTGCAAACCGTGATTCCGGAGGAACTCGCCTTCCGCGGGGTCCTGCACGGCACCCTCGACCGACTGTGGGGCGCCCGCGGTGTCTTCGCCGCCGGCTCGCTACTGTTCGGCCTCTGGCATATCGCCTCGTCCTTCGGCCTGACCGCCGGTAACCGCGGCCTGTCCGGTGTGCTGGGCGGCGGCCTGCTCGGCCAGATCACCGGCATACTGCTGGCCGTGGCCGCCACCGCGGCGGCCGCGGTCGTCTTCACCTGGCTCCGCCACCGCAGCGGCAGCCTGCTGGCCCCCATCGCCCTGCACTGGGCAGTAAACGGCGCGGGCGCCCTCGCCGCCGCATTCCTCTGGCACACGACCTTGGCCTGACGGTGCTACCTCATGAGCGCTGTCAGCGTGTCAGCAGTGTTCGCAGATCCCGGTCGCGGGCAGCTGGATGAAACAGCTCGAGCACACGACCGTCCTGGTCTCGGTTTTCGCCGCGGCCGGCCGGGTCGCGACCGACCCACCGGTGCGCCGCACCGACCCGCCGCGCGGGATCAGCGGTGGCGCTCCACCGTCGGCGGGAACATCGGCACCGTACGCCGCGTAGCAGGCCCAGCGGGCGTACGCGGCGTGGGTTTCGATATCCGCCGGCACCGGCAGCGCGGCCAGCTCCAGCACGTACTTGTAGCTGTCGCTCACCTTCAGATTCCGCTTCACGCACAGCGCGGTCAGCGGCGGCTCCCCGGCATTGTGGCAGCGCCGCGCCACCTTCCGCAGAATCGCGTCCATCCAGGTGCGGGTCGGCGCGTCGGTCCGCACCCCCGACATCTCCTGCACCCGCTCCGCCAGCTCCTGCACCGTCACGAAGTACCCGTACTCCGTCGCGGTCTCCGCCAGCACCTCGTGAGCGGCCATAGCCCAGGCCACTGCGGCATCACGGAAGGCAACCGCCGTTCCGTCCTCGCTCCGCCAGGCCCCCGAAATCGTTGTCGCAGCGTCCCTCATAGCCCGTACACCGTAACGCCACCCCTCCCCATCCGGTCAACCACCCTCCCCTATATCACATTTCGCCGCCCCGTCCCGCTGTCCGATCCGGAATCCCCCGGTCGCACACCGTGTCCGGCGAAGGAGACGCAACCCACATTCCCCGGGGTTGCACGCACCCATACGAACTGTGCCCGGTGCCGGGCCGGCGCTGATCCCGCCGCCCGGCCGACGGCGTCCACCCGGTTACCGGGCCACACACGGCTCACCCCGGTGTGCTCGCTCCCAGGCGTCCTGGCTCGCGAGTGTCACGTCGGGGGTGAGCATGGCACGGTCGAATTCGGCCGGCCCGGCGCCATCGGCGATCCTGCGCGGCCAATCCGGATTCGCCAGCGCGCCACGACCGAGTGTCACCAGATCGGCGTGGCCCTCGCCGAGCACCGCCGCCGCCAGGTCCAGAGCGTGCATACCACCGTTCACCAGCACCGGAAGGCCGGTGACCTGCCGGGCCAGTCGTGTGATCGTTTCCCCGGTATCCAGGGTTGCGGTGTCGTACCAGTCCCGGCCTTCGCTCGCGAGGTGCAGATAGTCGACGCCGGCACCGGCGACGGCACGGAAGATCGTCTCTGCCTCGGCGGCCCCGGACCAGCGGTAACCGAAATCATTGACCTTTGTCTGCGAGAGCCGCAGCCCGACCGGGAACCCCGCCCCGACCGCTGCCCGCACCGCACCGGCCACCTCCACCGCGAACCGCACCCGCCCGGCCGGGCCGCCACCGTATTCGTCATCCCGCAGGTTGGTGTACTCGGTCAGGAATTGATCGATCAGGTACCCGTTCGCGCCGTGGATCTCCACCGCGTCGAATCCGGCCGCCCGCGCGTTCCCGGCCGCGACCGCGAACCCCTCGACGGCCTCGTCGATCTCCGCTCGGGTGGCAGCCGCGGGCATCGCGAACGGACCCGCCCCACCGTAGGCGGGCATCTTGGCGCCCTTCGGCGGCACCGCGGACGGCGCGATCGTCCGGTCGCTGTACCGGTTGCCCTGCACCAGCGCGCCGGCGTGCATGAGCTGTAACGCGACAACCCCGCCGGCCGCGTGCACGGCGTCGGTGACCGCCCGCCACCCCGCCACCTGATCGGTGGTCACGATCCCGGGCTGGTCCGGATACGCCTGACTGAATCGCCGATCGGTATAGGTGCCCTCGGTGACGATCAATCCGAACCCGCCCGCGGCGAACCGCGCGTAGTACTCGGCCATGGCCGCGGTGGGCACACCGTCTCCGGCGGTACTGACCCGCGACATCGGCGCCACGACAGCTCGATTACGCAGGCGCAGGGAACCGATTCGCGTGCTGGACAGAACGGGATGGACGGTCACGGCAATCTCCTCGAACACACTGGACAACTGGTTCGGGAACAGATTCCGCGCTATCGGCGGTCTCTACAAGAACGGTCTTTTCTGTGCGGTAGGCACATTCCGTATACCGATGGAGGTCAGATGCACGACGACACACCGGACTACTGCACCGTCGAAGCGGCGATGGAAGTGGTGGGCGGCAAATGGAAGATGGCGATCGTCAATCACCTGTTCGACGGCACCATGCGCTTCGGCGAACTACGCCGCGCCATGCCCTCGATCACCCAGCGCATGCTCACCCGCCAACTCCGCGAACTCGAAGCCGACGGCTTGATCCGCCGCACCGTCTACGCGGAGGTGCCCCCGAAGGTCGAATACGACCTCACCGAACTCGGCGCGAGCCTGCGGCCGGTGGCGGGGCTGCTCGAGTCCTGGGGCGAACAGTATCGGCGAAGCACCGCTGCACCCGGCCCGCAGCAACGCTGAGGTCGCGGGCCTCCGCTCTATCCGGTGAACTCGAAGCATTCAGCGCAGTCGGCGGCCTGGTCACCGTGTCTCCGGTAATCCAGCCCGGCGGTCGGTGGACTCACCGGACCATTCCGGCTCGCCACGCTCCAAATACATCGGAATTCCCGACTTCCCGGCCGCGTGTGCCCAGATGAGCCGTCGCGCCAGTCTCGGCACCACGAATTCGCCGATGCCGCCGATCTCGACCCAGGCCCACCGGTCCAGCTCCGCGGCTTGCAGGGTTATCGACTCCTCATCGGCCCCGAGCTCGCCACAGTCGAACACGTACAGGATCTTGTCACCCTCCCCGGACAGCGGCGCCCAATCGTGTACCAGCAGCCGCCGCGGCGATCGATCGATCCCCAGTTCCTCCCGAACCTCTCGCCGGCACGCCGCACTGGGTGCCTCGCCCGGTTCCACGTATCCGCCGGGAATATCCCACCCATTGCCGTAAACCTTGTGCACCAACAGTATTTCGTCACCGCGGACGAACAACGCACCGGCAGCCGACCGCGCGCCGGCGATCTGTATCACCGAACCACCTTCCCCCGGCAACGCGGAACTTCTGTAACCACCACGGGCTCACCGAACCGTCCACGCACGCGGCGGGTACCTTTACACACCTGGCTCACCCAGCCTTGCGACCACATTCTGCGCGTGGCGCGCGATGGCATCGATGGACCGAGAACGGACCTCGGATGCCTCTTCACCCTCGACCTCGCTCAAAGCGTCGGAAAAGGCATCCGGAAAATTTTCCGCCAAATACCGGGCACGATCCCGGAAATCGCCGCGGGGGATTCCGAGCGTAGCGGCAGCTCGATCCCAATGCTTACCCAATACCTGGCCGAACTTCCGGCGGCCGCCGATACTCACGGCAACCTCGCGTAACGCAGGGTTCCTTCCCTCGTAAGGGAGGCTCGTCGCGAGGTCGTACAGCGGAGCAACTCTCGTCTCTCCCGGCAGCAGCATCAGGGAAATATTCTTCGAATGCCCGTCGGGTGCACCCGCAATGTAGTTGAAAGCAGCGAAGTCCCCGAGCGCCCGCATCCCACCCACCCGATCGCCGACATTCTGGGAAATGATCAAGGCGAGACCGGATAGCCCGAGCCCGCCATCAGCCTCATATTTCCTTGCAGGCAGCCGCCCGCCGGCCGAGCAGAAGTCCTCTTGATGCAGCCGCATCACTGTTCCGTCGTCGGAGAGCAGCCGGTCGTAGCGTTCGATCACAACTGCCGGTTCACCGGCGCCGAAGCGGACGAACTCGGTCTGAGCAACTTCGACGCCGAGTGCGTGTGCCGCACGCATGGTCGCATGCTCGACCAACGCCTGATGGTGCAAGCGGCCGATGCCCGGTTTCAGAATGTGCGTTGTCGCGGCAGACCCACGTGTCTCATACCAGCCGGCCTGAGTTTTGAGCAACGCGATCTTCGACTGCTGCCCAGGTAGTGACCAATGTTCGTCCGGAAGCGTCCACGATATCGCAGTGCCGGTCCGCAAAGCGGTGAGCCGCTGTGCGATTTCCTCCTCATCGACCGGCCGGGTCTCATTCGCGCGCAAACGCAATTCGTCGAATTCATCCGGCAAGCAGAACTGCACCGCCCCGGGGCAGTCCCAGCCCATCCGCGACAGAATCGCCACCGTATCACCGGGTTCAACGTCCAGTGTGCGTGCCCACCGCTGCCTGATCGCAGGATCTTCCGGCAGGATCCCTTCCAAAAAAGCACGCACATACCGACCCCGGTACGTGGTGTCGGCGATCGGTAACCCGATTGCCAGCGGAGTCGAGCCGGTCTCCACGTACTCCGGGTCGTAAGTGAACTCCGGCTCGGCGAACACCGACCGTTGCCCGACCTGTCCGATCACTCGGCCATAGAGAACCACGAGCAAGCTCCGCGCGGACATCAGCGCTCTTCCCGCCGCGCCAGCGCGGCCAGGACGGCCGCCTCGGCGTCTGTGATGGTCCGCTCACCAACCGTCAGTCCGAGGTCCAACGATCTCAGTACCCGGAAGATCGGCGCGATACTGGATGCCGGGTGGCCGGTCTCGAAACGCGCCAGCCAGGCCCGCGAAACACCCGCTCGGGCCGCGAGCGACTCTTGCGAGAGCCCCTGCTTCTTTCGGGCTGCACGCACGACAGCGCCGAGTTGGCGCGCATTCGTAATATTCGCCACCGGATCCTGACCATGTTCGTGGACAAAACGTTTTGCCTACGTTCATAGACAATACCCGATGTCTACGAACGCAGACAACCGCCCGCCCGCCTAGGATTCCGCCGTGCCCTGTTCGCGACCGTCACGCAGGCTTTTCGATACAACGAAGGCCCGCTTCCCGGAATGGGAAGCGGGCCTTACGTTTACGACCTTCAGCCGAGAAGCGACCTTACTTGGCCTTCTCCAGGACCTCGACCAACCGCCACCGCTTGGTGGCCGACGTGGGCCGGGTCTCCATCAGCTGCACGCGGTCGCCGACACCGGCGACCTCGTTCTCGTCGTGCGCCTTCACCTTGGAGGTGGTGCGGATGATCTTGCCGTAGAGGGCGTGCCGGTGCCGGTCTTCCAGCTCCACGACGATCGTCTTGTTCATCTTGTCGGAGACGACGTAACCGACACGAACCTTGCGGCGGCCGCGCTCCTGCTCTTTCTCGCTCATGCCGCATCTCCCTTGTCAGCGGGTCCGGTGGCCAAACCGAGCTCGCGCTCACGCATGACCGTGTAGATACGCGCGATCTCGTGACGCACCACACGCAGCCGGCGATTGTTGGTCAGCTGACCCGTCGCCATCTGGAAGCGCAGGTTGAACAGCTCTTCCTTGGATTCACGCAGGCGGGAGACGAGCTCCTCCTCGGTCAGCTCGCGGAGCTCTGCGGCAGGGGTACCGGTTGCCATCAGAACTGCTCCTCCCTCGTCACGATCCTGCACTTCATCGGGAGCTTGTGCATCGCGCGGCGCAGGGCCTCACGAGCGATCTCCTCGTTCGGGTAACTCATCTCGAACATCACGCGACCGGGCTTGACGTTCGCGACCCACCACTCCGGCGAACCCTTACCGGAACCCATACGGGTTTCGGCCGGCTTCTTGGTCAGCGGGCGATCCGGGTAGATGTTGATCCAGATCTTGCCGCCACGCTTGATGTGGCGGGTCATCGCGATACGCGCCGACTCGATCTGCCGGTTGGTCACGTATGCCGGCTCCAGAGCCTGAATGCCGAACTCGCCGAACGCCACCGAGGTGCCGCCCTTGGAGAGACCGCTGCGGCTCGGGTGGTGCTGCTTACGGAACTTGACCTTGCGGGGCATCAGCATGGGTCAGCCCTCCTGCTTTTCTGCCGGGGGCTCGGCCACCGCGGTAGCGGCGCGCCCGGCCTCGGTGCTGGTCGCAGTGGTGCCGGAGGAACCGGAACGACGCGGGCGGCTCGGCCGCTCCCGGCGCGGACGATCGCCGGCCGGGGCGCTGGGGGCGGCCAGCTCACGCTTGCCGCCGACGATATCGCCCTTGTAGATCCAGACCTTGACACCGATACGACCGAAGGTGGTCTTGGCCTCGTAGAGGCCGTAATCGATATCGGCACGCAGAGTGTGCAGCGGGACGCGGCCTTCGCGGTAGAACTCCGAGCGCGACATCTCGGCGCCACCGAGGCGGCCCGAGCACTGCACACGGATGCCCTTGACGTTCGGCGAACGCATGGCCGACTGGATGGCCTTACGCATCGCACGACGGAACGCCACGCGGTTGGAGAGCTGTTCGGCCACACCCTGGGCGACCAGCTGGGCATCCGATTCGGGGTTCTTGACCTCGAGGATGTTCAGCTGGACCTGCTTCTTGGTGAGCTTCTCCAGCTCGGCGCGGATCCGGTCGGCCTCGGCGCCACGGCGGCCGATGACGATGCCCGGACGCGCGGTGTGGATATCGACGCGGACCCGGTCCCGGGTGCGCTCGATCTCCACCTTGGAGATGCCGGCCCGCTCCATGCCGGTGCTCAGCAGTTTGCGGATGGCGACGTCTTCCTTGACGTAGTCCGCGTACTGCTTATCGGCGTACCAACGGGACTTCCAGTCGGTGGTGATACCGAGGCGGAAGCCGTGGGGGTTGATCTTCTGTCCCATTTACTTTGCCCCTCCCTTCCGGCGGCCACGAGTGCCACCGGCGGTGGGGACGCTCTCGACCTCGATGGTGATGTGGCTGGTGCGCTTGCGGATCCGGAACGCCCGGCCCTGGGCGCGCGGCTGGAACCGCTTCATGGTCGCGCCCTCGTCGACATACGCCGTCGAGATGACCAGGGTGTCCGGGTTGAGGCCGAGGTTGTTCTCGGCGTTCGCCGCGGCACTCGCCACGACCTTGGCGACCGGGGTGCTGGCGGCCTGCGGGGCGAACCGGAGCAGGTCGAGCGCATCGGAGACGCGCTTGCCGCGGACCAGGTCCACGACCCGGCGGGCCTTCATCGGGGTCACGCGCACGTGCTTGGCGGTCGCGCGCGCAGTCGGATTCTGAGTTTCTGTGCTCATCGCCGCTTGCTCTTCCGATCTTCCTTGACGTGGCTGCGGAACGTCCTCGTCGGCGCGAACTCACCGAGCTTGTGTCCGACCATGTTCTCCGAGACGAACACCGGCACATGCTTGCGGCCGTCGTGGACGGCGAAGGTGTGACCGATGAAATCGGGGGTGATGGTCGAACGACGCGACCAGGTCTTGATGACCTGCTTGGTGCCCTTGTCGTTCTGCACGTCCACCTTCGCCTGGAGGTGGTCGTCGACGAACGGGCCCTTCTTGAGGCTGCGTGGCATTTCTTACCTCCTCCTTAGCGCTTCTTGCCGGTGCGGCGGCGACGGACGATGAGCTTGTCGCTCGGACGGTTCGGCTTACGGGTGCGGCCTTCCGGCTGACCCCACGGCGAGACCGGGTGGCGACCACCGGAGGTCTTGCCCTCACCACCACCGTGCGGGTGGTCGACCGGGTTCATGACGACACCACGGACCGTGGGACGGCGTCCCTTCCAGCGCATACGGCCGGCCTTGCCCCAGTTGATGTTCGACTGTTCGGCATTGCCGACCTCGCCGACGGTGGCGCGGCAGCGCACGTCGACGCGGCGGATCTCACCGGAGGGCATACGCAGCGTGGCGTAGGGGCCTTCCTTGCCCAGCAGCTGGATGCTGGCACCGGCCGAGCGGGCCATCTTGGCGCCGCCGCCGGGACGCAGCTCCACCGCGTGGATGGTGGTACCGGTCGGGATATTGCGCAGCGGCAGGTTGTTGCCGGGCTTGATATCCGCGGTCGGACCGGACTCGATCTTCGTGCCCTGCGCGATGCCCTTGGGCGCGATGATGTAGCGCTTCTCGCCGTCCAGGTAGTGCAGCAGCGCGATATTGGCGGTGCGGTTGGGGTCGTACTCGATATGAGCGACCTTGGCCGGCACGCCGTCCTTGTCCAGCCGACGGAAGTCGATCAGCCGGTAGGCGCGCTTGTGACCGCCACCGCGATGCCGGGTGGTGATGCGGCCGTGGCCGTTACGGCCACCGCTCTTGGTCAGCGGGCGGACCAGCGACTTCTCGGGGGTCGACCGGGTGATCTCGGCGAAGTCCGAGACGGACGACCCGCGGCGGCCCGGGGTAGTCGGCTTGTACTTACGGATTGCCATGAGTTCTTCTCTGCTTTCTGGATTCCCCGCCGCTTACGCGACCGGGCCTCCGAAGATCTCGATGGGCTTGCTGTCGGCCGAGATGGTCACGAGCGCGCGCTTGGTGTTCTTGCGCTTGCCGTAACCGAAGCGGGTCCGCTTGCGCTTGCCCTGACGGTTGGCGGTATTGACGCTGGTGACCGTTACCCCGAAGACCTTCTCGACCGCGATCTTGATCTGGGTCTTGTTGGAGTCCGGGTGGACCAGGAAGGTGTAGGTGCCTTCCTCGATCAGTCCATAGGACTTCTCCGAGATGACCGGCGCCAGCAGGATGTCGCGCGGATCGGCGATGGTGCTCACTTGCTCTCCTCCTGTGCCGCCTCAGCCGGGCCGTGCACGAAGGCGTTGAGCGCCTCGACGCTGAACACGACTTCGTCGCTGTCCAGAACGTCGTAGGTGTTCAGCTGGTCCGGTGCGATGGTGTGCACGTATTCCAGGTTGCGGGCACTCTTCCAGGCGGTGACGTCCTCGCGGCCGACGACCAGGAGGAACTTCTTGCGATCCGAGAGCTCGGACAGGAAGGTCTTCGCGGTCTTGGTCGAGGGGTCCTGGCCCGCGACGAGCTCGCTGATCACGTGGATCCGCTCGTTACGCGCCCGATCCGACAGCGCGCCACGCAGGGCGGCCTGGATCATCTTCTTGGGGGTGCGCTGGCTGTAGTCGCGCGGCTTGGGGCCGTGCACGGTGCCACCGCCGGCGAACTGCGGGGCGCGCGTCGAACCCTGGCGGGCGCGGCCGGTGCCCTTCTGGCGGTACGGCTTCTTACCACCGCCGCGGACTTCACCGCGGGTCTTGGTGGAATGCGTACCCTGGCGGGCGGCGGCCTGCTGGGCCACGACCACCTGGTGCATCAGCGCGATATTCGCGGTCACGTCGAAGATCTCGGCGGGGAGATCGACGGTGCCGTTGGTCTTACCGCCCAGTTCCTTCACCGGCAGGGTGAGGTTGGCGGATTTCTTCTCCGTGCTTACTGCGGAGCTGGTCATGCGTGCGCACCACCCTTCACGGCGCTCTTGACGATCACGACGCCGCCCTTGCGACCCGGGATCGCTCCCTTGATCAGCAGCAGGCCGTTTTCGGCGTCGACCTTGTGAACCGACAGGTTCTGCGTGGTGACGCGGTCGTTACCCATGCGACCCGACATGCGCATGCCCTTGAACACGCGGCCGGGGGTGGCGCAGCCACCGATGGAACCCGGGCGGCGGTGCACGGCCTGGGCACCGTGCGAGGCGCCCTGGCCACGGAAGCCGTGGCGCTTCATGGTGCCGGCGAAGCCCTTGCCCTTGCTGGTGCCGGTGACGTCGACGTAGGTGCCCTCTTCGAAGGCATCGGCCGAGATCTCCTGGCCAACCTCGAAGGTGGAGGCATCGGCGACGCGGATCTCCGCGACATGGCGACGCGGGGTGACACCGGCCTTGGTGAACTGACCGGATTCCGGCTTGTTCACCTTGCGGGGGTCGATGGCGCCGAAGGCGACCTGCACGGCGCTGTAGCCGTCGCGCTCGACGGTACGGATCTGGGTGACCACGTTCGGTCCGGCCTTGACGACGGTGACCGGAACGACCCGGTTCTTGTCGTCGAACACCTGGGTCATGCCCAGTTTGGTGCCCAGGATGCCGGCCGCGGGCCTGCTCTTGTTGTCAGTCATTGCTCGAGTCCCCGTCACTGGATATTGACGTCGACGCTGGCCGGCAGGTCGATGCGCATGAGGGCATCCACCGTCTTCGGCGTCGGGTCGAGGATGTCGATCAGCCGCTTGTGCGTACGCATCTCGAAGTGCTCGCGCGAGTCCTTGTACTTGTGCGGCGAACGGATGACGCAGTACACGTTCTTCTCGGTCGGCAACGGCACCGGCCCGACGACCCGGGCCCCGGTGCGGGTCACCGTTTCGACGATCTTGCGCGCAGACGCGTCGATCGCCTCGTGGTCATAGGCCTTGAGCCTGATGCGGATCTTCTGTCCCGCCACGCTAAGTGTCCTTTTCTCCGCTTTCGTCCGTGATCCGGATACCGGCTAGGGCGTCCGTACCACCTTCATTTGCACAGCCCGAACACACGATGACGTCTCAGTGGAGACCACGACCGAGGACATGCCTCGATCCGTGCCGCTGTTCATCTGTCATGGTTCTCCGGTCCACGCGGTCGGGCGTGTCGCCTTTCCGCTCATTCCTCGGCCCCGGAAGAAAACTTCGATCGTGGCCTGCGGAACTTCGTCCCGGACGCACCCACATCGCAATCGATGGGGTACTCGCTGGTTTTGCTCACCCCGCCCAGCCGTGTCATTTTCCATGGAAAAGACGGCGACCCGGGGCAAGGCAACCCGAACAGTATGCACGAGGGGTGGGAGTCGTTTCAAATCGGGGTCGCGCGAGGTCCGGACATGTCCGGGCGAGGGACGCGTACCCGTATCTTACCGCAGAGTAAGATACGGGTCATGACGAACGAAACCGCCACGTACCGCGGCTGGCGGAAACTGCCCGACAACCCGCTGGGTCACGGCCTGTTCTCCCTGTCGATGGTCGCCCGGGTGCCCTATTTCGGCACGGTCCTGCCCCGTGTCGTCCGCCTCGAGCCCGGCCTGTGCGAGGTCAAGGCACCGAAATGGTTCGGCGTGCACAACCACCTGGGAACCTTCCACGCCATCGCCGCCTGCAATCTGGCCGAAGTCGCGATGGGCATGCTCAGCGAAGCCACGGTCCCCACCACCCACCGCTGGATCCCCAAAGCCATGCAGGTCCAGTACCTGACCAAGGCCACCACCGGCCTCCGCGCGATAGCCGAACTCCCCGAAATCCCCGACTTCACCACGATCACCGAAGGCCGCGAAATGGTCGTCCCGATCTCGATCTACGACAAGACCGGCCGCGAAGTCGTGCACGCAGACATAACCACCTGGGTCACCCCGAAGAACTGAGCTCTGACCTTCGCGAACCGGCCCCACCCCTCACCCTCGCGAACCGGCCCACCCCTCACCCGCATATTGCCCGCACCGGACGAACCCCGTTGAATGCAGTGCATGTCAGCCAGTACCGACAGTGAGTTCGATATCTGCGTAGTCGGGCTGGGCCCGTCCGGCCGTGCCCTCGCCCACCGCGCGACCGTAGCCGGGCTGCGGGTGGCCGCCGTGGACCCGCGGCCCGACCGCCTGTGGCCGCCGACATTCTCGTGCTGGATCGATGAACTCCCGGAGTGGTTGCCACACAGTGTGATCGCGAGCCGGATCCCGGCGCCGGTCGTGTGGACCACCTCCGAGCTCCGGATCGAACGGCCCTACTGCGTGCTGTCGAAACCGCTGCTGCGCGACGCGCTGCCGCTGGACGACGCCCAGGTGTTCGCGGCCCGCGCGACCCGGGTGGATCCGCACGAGGTCGAACTCGCCGACGGAACGAGCATCCGCGCGACGGTGGTGGTCGATTCCCGCGGCATGCCGGGGCCCGGCAACCGCCGGGCCGCGAGCGCGCACGGCATCTTCGTCGCCGCCGAGACCGCGGAGCCGATGGTCGGCGACGGCGAGGGACTGCTGCTGGACTGGCGGCCGGAGAACGGCGCCGGGCCGGATGAACCTCCTTCTTTCCTCTACGCGGTGCCGCTCGGGGACGGCACGGTGATCTTCGAGGAGACCAGCCTCGGGTTGCGGGGCGGGATGCCGCAGCACGAACTGCGTAAACGCACCCTCAACCGGCTGGCCGCGCACGGTATCGACCTCACCGGGGAGGAGCCGAGCGAGGCGGCGCACTATCCGCTCGACACTCCCCCGCCGCCCAAGGGTGTCGGACGGGTGGTGCCGTTCGGATCACGCGGCGGGATGATGCACCCCTGCACCGGGTACAGCGTGGCCGATTCGTTCGCCCTGGCCGATACCGCGGTCGCCGCGATCCAGCGCGGTGAAGACGCGGTCGCCGCGCTGTGGCCGTGGCAGGCGCGCCTCACCTACTGGATGCGGATGCGCGGACTGTGGGGGCTGGGCCGGCTGACCACCGAACAGTCCGTCGCCATGTTCGATTCCTTCTTCTCCGCGTCGCCGCGTGGGCAGCGGGCGCTGCTGTCGGCGCACGACGATTACGCCGCGCTGGGGACGGTGCTGTTCAACACCGTCGCCCACACCTGGCCGTTCCGCTGGCGCTACGACCTGGTCGGCTGGACCAACCGCAACCGCTGGGCCGACTATCCCTTCGCACCGGCAGTGCCTGCAGACAGCCGGAAATAGCCCGGCTGTCGCAGGCTCCCGCCGTACCGTATCGACCAGGCGGTGGGCCGGGTGATACGCCGGCAGTCCTCAGCCGCTGGTCTCGGCCGCCTTGCGGTATCCCCGGACCGCCGGATAGCCGAAGACCAGGATCACGCCGCCGACCCACAGCAGGGTGTCGATCAGCGGTTCGGCCACCGGACCGCCGTAGGACAGGCCCTTCATGGCCTCGATCGCGCAGCTCATCGGCTGGTTCGCCACGGTGGACTGCAGCCAGGTCGGATAGGCCTGGACCAGCACGAAACCGGAGTTGAAGAACAGCAGCAGATTGGTGAGCAGGCCGACGATCTGGACCAGCACCGGCCCTTCGGTGATCGTGGCGATCGCCGTGATGAACACCGCGAACCCGATCCCGAACAAAATCGGGATACCGATGAGCGCGAGCGCGGCCAGCGGACCCTGATCGAATCGGAAGCCGAGACAGAATCCCACGGCGATCACGATCAGCGTGGTGGCCAGCACCCGGATCGCCTCGGCCAGCAACCGGCCGGTCAGGCCGGCCGCGCGGTGGATCGGCATGGTCCAGAACCGGCCGAGCAGGCCGGTGGCCTTGTCGACCTTGAAGGCGAGCGCGCTCACCACCGCACCCGTCATCGCCGCGATCAGGGTGATCATCGGGACGGTGCCGTAGACGGCCGGCTTCCCGGAGAAGCTGGAAATCGATTCGTCCAGCACGATCCAGAACATCACCAGGGTGAGCGCCGGGTAGACGATCGTCTGGATGGTGGTGGCCGGATCACGTAACCACGCCATCAGCAGCCGTTTGCACTGCAGCCAGCTGTGCACGGCCCATGCCACGGGGGAACTCTCCGGCCGGGCGGACACCTCCGGGAGGTCGAGAACCACGGCCGACGGTGCGGAAGACTCCGGCACCGCGGGAGTATCGACAACGCTCATGCTGTGTCCTTCGGTCATGAGGGAGGGCCCTGCGTGGTCACGCTCCGCTACCGCCTCCGGGCCTGACTCCCTCATGCCCGCCTCACACTCGCCCAGACCGCGAACGGGACGAACACCAGCGCCCCGCCGACCAGCCAGATCAATCCGACCCGCAGTACTTCCCAGCTCACCCCGCCGGCCGCCATATCCCGCAGGGCGTAGGCGAACTGGGTGATGGGCTGATTGCGGACGAACGGCTGGATCCACTCCGGGAACTGGGTCTCCGGAACGAAACCGCACGACATCATGCCGAAGATCAGGGTCGGCAAGGTCAGGGCCTGGCTGAGTGCCTGCGGGCTCTTGGTGAGACTGCCCAGGCCGTCGGCGCCGATCGCCAGCATGGTGCCGACAGCGAGCGCGAAGGCGCAGAACCCGATCGTCTGCCCCCAGCCGGCGGTGAACCGGAAACCGATGATGTGGCCGTAGATCAGCGCGGCGGTCAGCGACAGCACCGAACGGAACAGTCCGGCCGCGATCCGTGAGGACAACGGCACCAGCATGCCGACGGGCATGGTCTGCAACCGGGTACTGAACCCGGTGCGCGCCTCGAACGCGGCCAGCTGGGCGTTGGACATCATGGTGAACGCCATGGTCTGCAGGACGACGATGGGCATCACGAACTGGGCGTAGTCGATGCCCTGGAACTGCATCACCAGGCGCAGCGGCAGGTAGAAACCGACGGTGAACACCAGCGGTGTTAGCAGGGCACCGATCAGCTCGCCCTTGCTCACCATGGTCCAGACGATGCGGCCGGTGAGCGCCCGCCACTGCCCGAACGAAGTGACCCGCGTGGACGGGACATCGGCGAAGAGTTCGGTAGGCGCCACCGCGGGCGCGCTCATGACGGGTCCCCCGGCCGCTCGGCACCACCGGCGCGGCCGGTGATGGAGAGGAACACATCGTCGAGGGACGGGCGCCGCAGCCCGATATCGGCCAGCGTGATCCCCGCGGCATCCAGGCGGCGCAGCGCCTCGGCGAGTGTGGCCGCGCCGTCGGGGGCGGGAATGGACAACCGTTCGAGGCCGTCGAGATCGGCGGTCACCGCGGCCGGAACGAGGTCGCCCAGGGCGTCGGCAGCGTGCCGGACCTGGCTCGGGTGCAGCGGGACCACCTCGCAGTAGCTGCCGCCGGTCTTCTCCTTGAGTTCGTCGGCGGTGCCCTCGGCGATCACCGTGCCCTTGTCGATCACGATGATGTTGTCCGACAGCACATCGGCTTCTTCGAGGTACTGGGTGGTGAGCAGGACGGTGATGCCCTGTTCCTTCAGCGCGTTCACCAGCTCCCAGACGCCCTGCCGGCTGCGCGGATCCAGGCCGGTGGTCGGTTCGTCGAGGAACACCACCTCGGGCCGGACCACCAGTCCGCAGGCGATATCCACCCGGCGCCGCATACCACCCGAATACTGGTGGACGGGGCGGCGCCCGGAATCGACGAGATCGAATTCGGCGAGCAGGCCGTCGGCACGTTTACGAGCCGCCCGTTTGCTCAAGCCCATCAACCGGCCGAACAGTTCCAGGTTCTCCCGCCCCGACAGGTTCTCGTCCAGGGCGGCGTACTGGCCGGTCATCATGATCGAACGGCGCACGCCGGCCGGATCGCGGCGGATATCGTGCCCGGCCACCGTCGCGTTCCCGGCGTCCGGATGCAGCAGGGTCGACAGGATTTTGACGGTGGTGGTCTTGCCGGCGCCGTTGGGGCCGAGGATTCCCAGCACCGTGCCGCGTTCGGCGGCGAAACTGACACCGCGCAGCGCATGCACCGCGCCGAACGATTTGGTGATCCCCTCCACCCGGACGGCCTCGGCCGGCGCGGTCGTACCGGGAACGGCCGCACCGGAGCGCGCGGCGGATCCGTTGGACTCGGTCGCCGGGCCACCCGCGCGACCGGGCACCCCCGGTTCGGCCGAATCGGTCACCGGCACCGCCGGCTGGGCGGTACCGGCCGGCTCCGCGGCAGTGGCACTGTCACCGGCGGCTGTCTCGGCATCATTCGAACTCGGCATCAACTCTCCACTATCGGCCGGATGGGGCTGCGGGGCGGACCGGCGCATCGGTGTCCCGCTGGATGATCCCTGGCGCCGGGCGCGATGTTACCGGCCCGGAATCCACCGGCAGGGCGGCCGCCGGTACCCCGAACCGGGCCCGGATCAACTGTGCGTTTCCTCACAGCAGCGCAGGGGCAGGTCATCCACCCTGGTCGGCGGTGTAGTGACAGCGCACGGGCAGCGCGGACGCCTTGTCGGTGTAGCCGCCACCACCATAATCTGGCGTGCATGGCCGATACCGCGCAGCCCGAGGTGGCGGCGCGTTCGGGAGGATCCGGCCGACCGAGCGTGCTCACCTCCTACGATCCCCGCACCGGAGAGATCGTCGGCAACTACTCCATCGCCGGACCGGGCGAACTCGAACGCGCTGTCGCCGACGCGCGTTCGGCCGAGACCTGGTGGTCTACAGCGGGTTTCGGCACGCGCAAACGATTACTCCTGGAATGGAAACGCGTAATCGCCCGCCGCTCTGCGCAATTGGTCGACATTCTGCGCGAGGAAACCGGTAAACCCGAGGCCGACGCCGCGATCGAGGTCATGCTCGCCGTGGAGAACCTCGACTGGGCGGCCCGGAATGCGAGCCGCGCGCTGGGCCGCCGCTCGCTGGCGTCGAACTGGCTCACCCGGAACCAGCGCGCCTCGGTCGGCTATCTGCCGCTCGGCGTCGTGGGCGTGCTCGGACCCTGGCAGAACCCCGTCTTCACGCCGATGGGGTCGATCGCCTACGCCATGGCGGCCGGGAACGCGGTGGTGTTCAAACCGCACGAACTGACCTCCGGCACCGGTTTGTGGCTGGCGGCCACCTGGCGGGAGGTCGCCCCCGACAAACCTGTACTGCAGGCCGTCACCGGCGACGATTCGACGACTGCGGCGCTGTGCCGGGCCGGGGTCGACAAGATCGCGTACGCGGGCCCGGAGGCGCAGGGTCGCGAGGTGATCTCGCTGTGCGCGCAGACCATGACCCCCGTGGTGGTGGAGAACTCCGGTAAGGGCGCCATGATCGTGCACGTCGACGCGAAACTCGAGGATGCCGCCGATGCGGCGGTATTCGGCGCGATGGCCAATGCCGGCCAGAACGCGACCGGCGTGCACCGCGCCTACGTCGCGGCCTCGGTGTACGACCAGTTCCTCGATCTGGTGGTCGACCGGGCCCACGCCTTGCGCCCGGGGGCCGATCGGCGGGCGTCGTATGGGCCGATGATCCTGGAATCGCAGGCCGAGGTGGTCCGCAAACAGGTCCGCGACGCCCTCGCCCGCGGCGGCCGGGCCGTGGTCGGCGGTCTGGATTCGATCCGCGAACCCTACGTCGAGCCCATTGTGCTGGCCGATGTGCCGGAGGAGAGTATCGCCATCACCGAGGAAGGGATCGGCCCGATCCTCATCGTGAACAAGGTGCGCGACCTCGACGACGCGGTATCCCGGATCAACGACGCCGGGCAAGGTATCGCGGTCTCGGTGTTCACCCGGGATATCGCCGAGGTCGAGATCTACGCCGAACGTCTGCGCGCCGGGGTGGTGACGGTCAACACCGCCACCACCTATGCCAGTATCCCGGCGCTGCCGTTCGGCGGCGTGGGTGAATACGGGCAGGGCCACAGCCACGGCGATCTGGGCCTGCGCGAATTCAGCCGGACACTCTCGATCGCGCGCAACCGCTACGGCGAACAGCTCGGGCTGTCGAGTTTCCACCGCAACGCACGACGGCTGCGGATGGCGCGCACGATATTCCGGTTCCGGCACGGCTGAGCACGGACCGGCGCCGCACCTCGGCCGGCGTGATCGCGCGCGAACCCGGCCGGCCGATTCGTTCTCCTTCATGACCGGTTCGTCGACGTTGCGGACTCGGCGCCGGCCGTCCGGAAACGCTGGTCAGCGGGGCGGCGAGCCGAGCAGTGTGGCCATCATCAGGGCGTGCAGGCGGGCGATATGTTGCGGACGGGAATCGAACCGGATCAACCGGCCCACATCGATCACCTGGCCGATCGCCGAATGCACCCGGAACCGGGCCTCGGTGGGCTCGTCGTCGAGCAGATTCGCCCACTCGTGTACGTTCTGCCTCTGGATGGCGCGCAGTTTGTGCTGTTCGGCCTGCGGCAGATTCGAGAACTCCGCGTAGTACACCGGCATGATCTCCGGCATCGCGAAACTGAGCCGCACATAGCGGTCGGCGATTTTGCTCACCGCGTCGGCCCGGCCACTGGCCTCCGCCAGCGCCTCGGTGATCGCGAATGCCAGCCGGTCACCGGTGCGGTGGAACGCGGCGGCCAGCAGGTCGGATTTACTGCTGAAATACCGGTACACGCTGGAGGCGTTGATCCCGACGGCCGCGCCGATCTCCTCGATACTGGCCTCGTGGTAGCCGCGGCGGCCGAAGATCCGGATCGCCTCGGTGAGCAGTTGTTCCCGTTTGGAGGTCACCGGGAGTCCGCGCGGCTGCGGGTCCGGTTCCCCGGGCCCGGGCGCGGGCGGCAGGTCGGTACGCAGCACCGCCCACGCCATATCGCACAGCAGCGGCAGCAGTTTGGCACTCGACAGCGCGGTGCGGTGGGCCGAGATACTCCCGATCACGCTGAGCACCCCGGCGGCCAGCAGGGCGACGTCCTCCGGTGGGGCGTCCGGGCGCAACTGTTCGATCGGGGCGGCGAGGGTCCGGTTGATCTCGTTGTAGAGGGTGCGGATGCGGGCCCGGTCGGGCTGTTCGAGGTAGCGGCCCTCCCACCGGTACAGGCCGGCTTCACGGCGGATCTCGATGGTGTGCTCGGCGACCGCGCGGATCAGGGAATCGAGGCGTTCCTCCGCGCTCACCTCGGCATCGTCGGCGGCCCGGGCGGCCTCGAGCAACTGCCGGGCGCCCTCCTCCGCCGCGGCGACCAGCAGTGCGTACTTGTTGGCGAAATGGCGATACAGCGCCGGACCCGAGATTCCGACCTCGGCCGCGATCTCGTCCACGCCCACCGGGTAATAGCCCCGTTCGCTGAACGCGCGCGCCGCGGCACGCATGATCTGCACCTTCCGGTCCTTGGGACGCCGCCGCCCGCCCTGGCCGTTGCCACGGTCGGCCGGACGAACACGCACCGGGCCCACCCGGCTGCTCTCCGCGACCATGCATTCTCCGTTCCGTCGGCGGCGCCGCCGGTGTTGACAGCGCCCGACAAGTCAACCTAAGTTAACCACAATTCGCAATGTTAACCGGTATTCGCAGACTGGTCGACACCGGACAGCACCCGATGGAGCGCACATGGTCAACACGGATTCCCCCACAACACAGCCGGCGGGTTTCTCCGCGGTGCACGACGGCCGGGTGCTGCGGGTGACGCTCACCAAACCCAAACGCAAGAATGCCCTCGACTACGACAGCCTGGTCGCGCTCGGCGACACCTTCCTCGCCGCGGCCGCGGACAAGTCGGTCCGGGTGGTTGTTCTCACCGGTGAGGGCGGCGATTTCTGCACCGGCGCCGATCTGGCGGCAAGTGCCGAAGAAGGCGCCCGCGGAATCACCCCGGATATGGTGATGGACGCCGCGAACCGCCTGGTGCGCGCCATCGTGGATATGCCGGTCCCCGTGATCGCCCGCATCCGGGGCGCCGCCGCCGGTGTCGGGGTCGGGATCGCGCTGGCCGCCGACCTGGTCTACGCCGAAGCCGACTCCTACCTGCTGCTGGCATTCATCAATATCGGCCTGATGCCCGACGGTGGCGCCGCGGCCCTGGTCGCCGCGGCCGCGGGCCGTCCCCTGGCGGCCCGCCTGGCCCTGCTCGGCGAACGCCTCCCCGCCCCGGCCGCCCGCGCCGAGGGTTTGTTCACCGATGTGCTGGCGACCACCGAGGAACTGGACGCCGCCGTCGAGGCCGCCGCCGAGAAGATCGGCCACGGTCCGCGCCGGGCGCTGGAACTCACGAAGAAAGCCCTCAACCGCGCCACCCTGGCCGCACTGGACACCGCACTCGCCGACGAGAAGGCCGGGCAGGTGGAACTGCTGCAGTCGCCCGACTTCTTCGAAGGTGCCGCCGCCATGCTCGGCAAGCGCAAGGCCGTCTTCGCCGACTAGCACCGGCTGCCACGCTCGGAACAACGACGAGGGCCCGGTCCATACGGACCGGGCCCTCGTCGTATCAAGCGTTCCCCGTGCCTATCGGCACAGCGCGGCGCCGGTTCAGATACCCATTCCCTTGGCCAGCACCGGCCAGGAAGCCCGGAACTCGTCTTCCCAGTAGCCCCACGAGTGGGTGCCGTTCTCGCGGAAGTTGAAGGTCGCCGGGATACCCAGCGAATCGAGCCGGTTCTTCAGGTTGTGGGTGCAGTAGTTGGTACCCGCCTCGATCACACCGCCGACCAGGATCTGGTTGGCCAGCCCGTAGGACCCGGGCAGGGTGTGCGGGCCGTTGAGCGTGTCCCACCGCCCGGGCAGACCGTTACCGGTGGAGACATACAGTTCCAGGCCACGCAAGCCCTCGGCGTTGACGTACGGGTCGTTCTTCACCCACTCCTCGGAACCCTGCGGGCCCCACATGTTCTCGGTGTTGCCGCCGCCCCACACCTCGACGGTGAGCTTCACGAATTCCGAACCGACCGGGTCGCTGGTCTGCGCGCAGCCGCTGTAGGCGGCGGCCGCCTTGTACAGGCCCGGCTTCGCGATGGGCAACGCGAGCACGGTGGTCCCCGAGGTGGACAGGCCGGCGATGGAGTTCACGCCGTTGGTGCCCAGCGCGCCGTCGACCAGCGGCGGGAGTTCCTCGGTGAAGAAGGTCTTCCACTTGTTGCGGCCGAGCGCCGGATCGTCCTTGATCCAGTCGGTGTAGTAGCTCCAGCTACCACCGATGGGCTGGACGACGTTCACGTTCTTGTCCGACAGGAATTCCAGCGTGTTGGTCTGCGCCTGCCACGACGCGGAGTCCTCGCCGCCGCCCGCACCGTTGAGCAGGTACAGCGTGGGCCGGGGCACCGAGGCGTCGGCCGGCCGCTGGACGTCGACGACGATCTCCTTGTCCATGGCCGTGGAATGGACGTACAGGCGCAGGTTGCGATCGTCCTTGTACTCGGCTTTGACGATGCGCGACCCATTGGGCGAGGTGGGGTCGGCGAGCAGAGTCTTGGACTCGATGATCGGGTCGGCCGCGGCGGCGCTACCGCCGAGCCCTGTCATCACTCCCGCGAACACCGCTGTGGCCGCGACCATCGCCGCGGCGCGTCCGCCACGCCGGCTGAGTCGACGTATCAATTTCGCACCTTCGCTTCGTCTCGAATCTTCATCCGGGCTCACTCCACGCACCGATCAGTACCGTTCCGGGGACCCGAACGCCTCACAGTAACCGGGCACGAGTCAGCCGCCCCGGAGGTTTCGCCTGTGTAGTCGTACGGCGTGGACATATCGTTACCGTAGCGTTGTCCGAATATCTCGGTTCGGCCACGCACGCTGTGCGGGTTCAGCACATCGAATCACTGTGCTGGTGACGCCGCACGATCCGCGCTCAATCATGCCCGCCCCGGCGCGACCCCACCGCCAGCGACCCGCCGGTCCGCTCGACCCGGCCCAGGTATTCCAGGACCCCGTCCCGGCGCCGGACGATATCACCGGTGCGGTACAGCCGGCCGCCGCCGGCCGCGGCGACGAACCCGGCCGCGGTGGCGCCCGGATCGCCGAAGTAGCCGCGGGCCAGCTGCGGCCCGCCGATGTACATCTCACCGGCGGTGCCCGGCGGTACCGGGCGCAACCGCTCGTCCAGGAGGTAGACCCGGTCGTTGGTGACCGGGCGGCCGCCCACGGACCCCACGGTGATGACCCCGGTCTCGTTGTGGCCGTACCAGATGACCAGCTCCGCGCCGGGTAGCAGCGTCATGAACCGCTCCACCCCGCCCGGCGGTAGCGCGGCCCCGTCCACGCACAGCCGGCGCAGGCTGGGATGTGCGGCCCGGCCGCCGCCGTCGGTCACCGAATCGAGGAATCGGTCCAGCAGGGACGGCACGACATGGACGACCGTCACCTTGTTGGCGGAGATCGAACGCGACAGATCGGCCGCCCGGCCCGGATGATCGGGCATCAGGATCTGCGCACCGCTGTGCAGCGGCCGGAACAGCTCCCAGAGAGTGATATCGCCGACGGTGGGCGCCGCGTGCAGCACCAGATCGTCCGCATCGTAGGGGTGGCTGCGCTGCGCCCGGCGCAGCCGTTCGACCAGCTGCCGATGGGTGGTCGTGACACCCGTCTCGGTGTCCGGGTGATACCGGATATCGGCGAGATCCTCGACGGCGACGACCGGGTCCGCGGCCGGATCGGCCGGCAGATCCAGATAGAGCAGGTCGATCGCGACAACCGGGATACCGGTGCCGGTGCTCACCCCGTCGTCGGACAGGCTCAGCACACACATCGGCGCCGCCGAGGCCAGGATCCGATCGAGTTCCCCGGCGGGGCCGTCCGGGTTCACCGGCACGTACGCGCCACCGGCGCGCAGCACCGCGCAGACCGCGACCACCAGGTCGATACCCGGTCGCATGGCCACCGCGACCGGGGTCTGCGCACCGACACCGAACCGGATCAGCTCCACCGACAGGGCCCGGGACTTGCGATCCAGTTCGGCGTAGCTGAGCAACCGCGCGCCCTGCCGGACCGCCGGTTCGGCCGGGGTGCGGGCCACCTGCTCGTCGAACAGTGAGAGCAGAGTGCTGTCGTCGTCGCGCGCACCGATATCGAGGATCGGCGACATATAGGCCGTGGTCTCCACATCGGTGACCGGCCGCAGGAAGGTGGTGGGTTCCGGATCTGCCGTGGATCCCTGGTCCGCACCGGCCTCGTGCACCGGGTCCGCCGCGGCGATATCCGCTGGTTGTTCCGTCGCGAGTTCCGGCTCCGGTGCCGCTGTAGCCTCTGCAACGGGCCGGCCGCCGTCTGCCCGGCGGCGCTGCGGCAACGGGGCGAGCGGCGGCGCGGATGGGTCCTGAACCTGCGGTTCGTATGCTTCGGCTGCCCTCGGCCGGCGCTGCGGTAGCACCGCCGGTGCGGCGTCCTGCGGCGCCGCCCGTTCCGGTTCGGGCACCGCGGTTTCGTCCGCGGCAGCAGACCGCCGCTGCGGTAGTGATACCGGGCCGGCAGCCGGCGTATCCGGGCCTGCCTGCGGGTCCGGGTCACCGTCGAGCGTTTCCCCGTGCAAGACATCGGACCGAGCGAGGCCGGGCCCGAGGTCGGCGAACGAGGTCGACTGCCGCGGGCGGTCGTCGTCTCGCGGCCGCCGCTGCGGCAGACCCGGACTCCCCGGTGCCGCCGGACCACGGCCGGGAACGATCTCGGGTCCGCGCGAGTCCGGGCCGTCCTGCGACCGGAGCCGCCGCTGCGGCAGCGGCCCGGAGTCGTCCGGTCCGGAGGCTCCGGCGTCCGGCGACGAATACGCATCACCCGGCGAACCGGAACGTCGCTGCGGCAGGACACCCCGGCCCGAGGCCGTCGCCTCCCGACCATCGGGATCCGTCTCCCCCGACTCCACGCCCAGCGGCAAACCCGAATCTTCCCGCCCGGGAACGCCTGGATCCGCCGTGGAAGGACGCGAACCGCCGGTCGGATCGGGACGCCGCTGCGGCAACACACCGGCCCCGGTGACCTCCCGGTCTTCGGCACCCGGCTCCCCCGATTCCGCACCCAGCCGAGGACGACGCTGCGGCAGAGACTCCGCCGCAGAATCCGTCCCGGCTCCCGGCCGGCGCTGCGGCAAGACACTCGGGTCGGTGGCCTCCCGAACCTCGGGGCCGGTCTCCGCGGTCTCCGCACCGAGCCGCGGGCGACGTTGCGGTAAGCCGGAATCCCTCAGTGCGGGAGCACCCGAATCCGCGTCGAAGGTGTGCGAACCGCCCAGCGATCCGGGGCGTCGCTGCGGGAGGACGTCTGCGGCGGGTTCGGCGCCGGAGGCCGCCGACGTCGGCCGGCGTTGCGGCAGACCCGAGTCGGAGGATACGGATGTCCCGGAATCGGCGGGCGACGGGTGCGGAGCACTCGTCGAGCCGGGACCCGGAAGCGCCGGAGCCTCTGCCGCGGAATCACCTACGGATTCCGGAACGCTTGGGGAGGTCGGGTTCGATGCCGCCTGGCTGCGGCTGCCGGTGCCCGTCGGGTCCGCATCGGTGCGCGACCGCCGTTGCGGTAATCCGAAGTTCGGAGGCGGCGGTGCGTCGGTGACCGGACGCAGCAATGAAGTGGTCTCCGCGTCCGGAGTCCGCTGCGGGTGGTACCCCGGACCAGGAGTCTCGCCCAGAGAGCCCGGCACGGGAGTGTCGCCGAGGGAACCGGGCGCCGGGGTCTCGCCCAGAGGACCCGGCGCGGGAGTCCCGCCCGGAGAACCGGGCGCAGGATCTGCGGCCCGAGAACTGGGCGCGGGAGTCCCGCCCCGAGAAGCAGACGCGGGAATCTCGCCCGGAGCGCTGGGCGCAGGGGCTTCGTTCAGGGGATCGGGTGCCGGATAGGTATCCGGCTGGGCCGGTGACTCGAGAGCGTCGGCGGGACGGCGCTCCCGGATACCCGCTGTGTCCGGGTAGGCCCGGGATTCGGATGATTCCCCGGCACCCAGCTGTTCGCGAGCGTCCGGTGGCAGCGACGGGGCGTATGCGGCGGAGCCGGCGGGTGCGACCGGTTCGGAGGCGAGTGCGGGCGCGACGCCCGCGCGCAGGCCGTGTTCGGCGAGACCGCCGAGGGCGCGCACCCAGTGTTCGGCGAAGGTTTTCACATCGTCGCCGACGAATACCTCGGTGGCGTAGTCGAAACGGCACAGCAGGCCCTCGTCGGTGACATCGACCGTCAGCACCAGCGGGACCCCGTCGGCGGGACCGTCGGTGTGCACGCGGGCGGGCCGTAGATCGCGGTAGCGCAGCGTGAACAGGCCCGAATCGGCGGCGGCGAATTCGGCGGTCGTCTCCGTGTTGAGGTAGCGCAGCAGCGCGTACCCGGCGCCGCCGCCGGGTACCGAACGAACGAGATCGCGAATCTGGGCGAGCGCGACCCCGGCGGCCGGGCCGCCGATCAGTGCGTCGGCGGTATCGATATCGGCGATCCGCACGGAGAGCGGGAACTCGGTGGCGAATCCCCCGACCAGGCTTTCGGCGCGACCCACCATCGTGCGGGCGTCGGCGTCGCAGCGCACCAGCGATCCCAGGGCACGAGCCACCGCACCGTCTTCACCGGTGCGCAGGGCGATCGCCACGGCCGTCAGCAGCACCTCGGGCACGGTCACGTCGTAGGCGTCGGCCGCGGCGGTCACGGCCGCGGTTCCTTCGGCGGTGATGGCCAGGGATACCCGGCGGCGGGGCCGCAGATCCACCGTCCCCAGCGGCGCCGCGGTGCGGGCACCGGCCAGGTTCCGGCGCCACCAGCCCGCCTCGTCGAGCAGGTCGATGGAACGGGCGCGCTGATCCAGTGCCTGGACCAGCTGCGATACCCGGGATTCCGAAACCACCGCGGCGGCCTCGCCGGCGAGCAGTTCGTCGACGATCACCCGCCAGGACCGGTCGTCGACGACGAGGCCGTTGGCCACCACCACCAGCCGCCGGGCCGGTCCGGCGCCGGTGACCACGAAGTGGATATTGCGGCCGGTCGCCGGGTCGAGGGCGTCGGCGGCCGCCTGCACCACATCGTCGGTGGCGACGGCGTGCTCGCCGGTTTCGGGGCCGAGCCACCAGTACTGCCGGTCGCCCCGCTGCTCACGCGGGGGAATCCACAGGGTGGGGGTCCGGTCGCTGCTGTCGAGCCGGGCCGACAGCAACGGATGCCGCACCACCAGCGACCGCACCACCTCTTCGGTGTGCTCGAGCGGCTGATCGGCGGGCAGGTCCAGCACGATCGAGCGGACCTCGATACCGGGCAGCGGATTTCCGAGGAGGCGGATCGCGGTGGGGGTGGCGGGCAGTTCACCGGAAACCTCGGCAGCGCCGGCTGTTCCGTTGTCACCCGCGGCGGTCCGCGACGACGTGCCGGTGCCCGGCGGCGCCGGCTCACTCACCTCCGGAACGAACTCCTCGCCGGTTGCCGGGGCGCCGCCCATCTCGTGTCGCGCCCCGGCAGTTCCGGACGGCACGGACTCTTCGGGCCGACCGCCCGCAGTGCCGGCCGTCTCGAACTGCCCGAGCCGGTCGCCCGCGGTGCCGGCCGCCTCGAACTCTTCGAGCTGGTCGCCCGCAGTGCCTGCCGCCTCGGACAGTCCCGGGCCGCCCGCACCACCGAGTGGGTCGGCTGCGGTACGACCGGCAGCGCTGTCCAGCGCTGCCGCCGAACTGCGGTCACCCGCTTCGCCCCGTGCGGCAGCCGAACTCGGGTGACCCGCGTCGCCGGGCACGGCAGCCGGCCCCGGGTGACCCGTATCGCCGGGTCCGGCGGCCGAACCGCGGTCGCCCGCACCGCCGAGGGTGGTGGCACCGATTTCGGGGACGGCGACGTCCGCGTGGTCCCCGGCGAGATCGTCCGGGTCCAGGGCGGGTTCGAGCCGCGGCACCGAATCGGGGGCCGGGAGGGCGGTGCGGTCGGGGGTCCCGTCCGCGTCCAGCGGTATCGCGGCGACCACGTGGAAAGCCGCCGGGACCTGCGAGACGGGCAGCAACCGGGCGACCCCCGCGCGGACCTCCACGAGTTCGGGCTCGGCACCCGCGGGCACCACATACGCGACCAGCCGGTTCCCCGGTACCGCGGTATCGGGGCCGGCGCCGGTGCCACGCGGTAGCACCGCGGCGTCGGCGATATCCGGCAGCGAACGCAGTGCGGCCGCGATCGTGCCCGGATGGATGCGCCCGCCGCGGAACCGGAGCTGGTCGTCGACGCGGCCCAGCAGGTCCAGGCGCTGCGGGGTGGTGGCGGTGGCGTCACGCCACAGCACCAGATCACCGGTGCGGTACATCCGCGCGCCGTATCCGAACGGGTTGGCCACGAAACGGTTTCCGGTGGATGCCGGCCGCTCCGCATAGCCGCGGGCCAGCTGATCGCCGGCGATATACAGTTCGCCGGGCACCCCCGGTGGCACCGGACGCAACCGCGAATCCAGCACGTAGACCCGGATGTTCCACTGCGGCAGGCCGATCGGCACCGATCGCTCGGCCGATCCCGCGGCGGGCCAGGAGGTCGCCGAGACCGTGGTCTCCGCGGTTCCGTAGAGGTTGTGGACCCGGGCGCCGCAGCGGGCGCGCAGGGCGGACACCGTATCCGGCGACAACGGTTCGCCGGTCACGAAGATTTCGCGCAGGCTGCCCAGGCGGGCCGGGTCGGCGAGTCCGGCGAAATCGGCCAGTTCGGCCGGCCCGAAATCGGTGACCGTCACCCCGTGCCGGGCGATCGCCTCCGCCACCTGTCCGGCATCCGCGGTCCCGGCCAGGACCAGCTGCGCGCCGGCACGCAGCGGCAGGAAGAAACCCCAGAGCGAGATATCGCTGGTGGCGGCGTTGCGCTGAAGGTAGATATCGGTGAATCCCAGCGGGTACTGGGCGAGCATGAGGCTGATCTGGTTGTTGACCGCGCTGTGCGAGAGCACCGCAAGTTCCGGTCCCCGCGGCGCGGCCGAAACAGGCAGCACACAGGCGGCGTTACCGGGACGCACCGGGCGCAGTAGTTCCTCGGCACGCACCGGGTCGGCGGAGTATCGCGCGATCTCGGCGGCGGCGAGTACCAGGACGGGCGCCGGTTGCCCGCTCGCGCGTAGCGCCGCCACCGACCGGGATTCCGTCGCGGGGTCGGCCAGGACCAGAGCCGGGCGCGCGGTGGCCAGGACCTGCCCGGTCCAGTGCGCCGGATCGCGGGGGTCCAGCGGCAGGTACGCGCCGCCCGCGGTGAGCACCGCGTAGATCGCGACCACCAGATCGGGTGAGCGCCGGACCGCGATACCGACCACGGTTTCCGCGCCCACCCCGGCGTCGATCAGCCGGCGCGCCAGCCGGTTCACCCGAGCATCGAATTCCTGATAGGTGAGCTCGGATTCCGCATCGGCCACGGCCACCGTATCGGGCCGGATGGCGACTGTGCGGCGGTAACCGTCGAGCAGCAGTTCCGGTGCCACCGGGTAGCGGGTGTCGTTCCACACCACCAGCAGCCGGTCCAGATCGGCGCGGGAGAGCAGATCGATATCGCCGACCGGGCCGTCCGGATCGCCCCCGGCAACGGTGAGCACCCGCTGGAACCGCCGTGCCACCTCGGCGACGGTGGTCCGGCCGAGCCGGTCCGCGGCGTACTGCAAGGCTGCCGCGATACCGTCCGGGGATCCGTCGGGCGCCCGATGGGGGTCGATCACCAGCCGCAGCACCGCATCGGCCGGCGCACCGGCCACCTCGACGGGTTCGGTGGCCAGGCTCGGCATCTCCAGCCGGGGAATATCGTTGTGCCGCAGGGATATCGCCACATCGAACAGGGAATCTTCGACCGCGAGTGCGGCGGTCAGCGTTTCGAACGGCAGGTCGGCATTGGCGAAGGCCCGGCGATCCGATTCGGCGACCCGCGCCACCAGGTCCAGGAAGGATTCGGCCGGATCGATGCGGGTGCGCAACACCACAGTGTTGGCGTAGGGCCCGATCGCGTCGTCGAGTTCGCGTTCGTCGTTACCGCGCACCGAACTGCCCAGCACGATATCGGTGGCCGCGGCCGTCCGGGCCAGCAGCACCGCGAACGCCGCGCGGAGCACGATGAATTCGGAGGTACCCGCCCGCTGGGCGATATCGGCGATCCGGCGATGGGTCCGGGTGCCGATATCGAACGCGTGCACGCGCTGCCCGGTACCGTCGGGCCGGCCGGCCGCGGCCGCGAAATCGATACGCGGAGGTAGACCGGCCAGATAGTCACGCCAGAACGCGAGCCGGCGAGCGGCGAGCGAGTCCGGATCGGTGAGGTCACCGAGTTGGGCCCGGCGGCTCAGGAAATAGTCGAGGTACTGCACCGACAGCGGTTGCCACAGCGGTCGCGAGCGGTTGCGGCGGCCGAGGAAGGCGCGCAGCAGGTCCCGTAGCAGCAGCCCGGCGGATACCTCGTCGGCGAGGATCCGGTGCACCACCACCGCGACGACATGTTCGCGCGGGCTCAACTCGGCCAGCGCGAACCGCACGGGGACCTGTTCGGCGTCGGCGGCGTCGAAATCGGTCTGCGACAACGCCTGCAGCCAGCCGGCCAGCTCCGCGGCCGGTATCGGTTCGGCGACCACTTCCGGTACGGCCTGTTCCCGGGGCAGCACCACCTGGTGCGGTACCCCGTCGGTCGCCGGGTAGACGGTGCGCAGGGTTTCGTGCCGGTCCACCACATCGGCGACGGCGGCCTGCATGGCTGCCGCGTCGAGGGTGCCGGTCAGGCTCATCGCGGCGGTGATCGTCTCGGTGGCCGTTTCGGGCGCGGTCTGGTTGCGCTGCCACAGCCGCAACTGCCCGGGCGACAGTGGAATCGTCTCAGGACGTTCCACGGGCGGCGGCGGTGCCGCCGGGACGTGCTCGTCGTCCCCGGTGCCGGGGGTGGCCGGCGATGACGCGGCGCCGAAGCCGGTGCGGCCCGGCAGCTGCGGGCCGACGGGTGGTGCGGGTGCCGGCCAGTCGGGCCGGCCGGGTAACGACCCGGCGAGGGCGGACCCCGGCTCGGCGGACCGTTCCCGATCGTCCGCCGCGGCCTGCGGATCGTAGAAGGCGGTGGCGTCACCGGCGATCGGGCCGGACGCGGTACGTAGCGGTGCCGCGTCGCCGGGCCCCGGTAGCTGCCGGCCACGGCTCAGCCAATCGTCGGCCGACATGGGCTGGGGGGAACGGGCGGCGGTATCGGCGGTTCCCCGGCCGGCCGCACCGGCCAGGTCGAATCCGGACCCACCGGACACGGTCGGTTCCGGTGTTCCGCCGAACGTCCGTTCGCCTGCGCGGGAACCCGCCGTCTCGGGTGAATCGGATGCGGAACCACCGGAAACCCCGAGTCCGGACGCATCGCGGCCCGCGGGGCCGGTCACGCCGGGGGCAGCCGTTCCGGAAGGGCTGTGGGCGGCCGGATCACCGATGTCGGCTACCTGCGGTTCGATCGGGTTCGCAGCGCTCCGGCCGCCGCGGCCGGGTAGCGCATGCTGCCGGTCCGGCATCTCCAGATAACCCCGGCCGGGTAGGTCCAGATCACGCTTTTCCGACGCCAGCCGACTGTCCGGCTCGGGCCGGGGATTCCGGGAGAACTGCTGGTGAACATCATCGCGTCCGAAATCCGAGGCCGGTGGCTCGGCCGCACCGACGCGGCCGGTTTCCGGGACGACCGGCTCCGCGGCGTCACTCCGGCCCGGCTCGCTGCCGTACGGATCGGATACGCCGTACCCGTGCCCCGGGCCGGCGCCGTCACCACCCTCCTGCGCCGTGTCCCGGATGGGAAGGCTCTGTTCGTAGTCGGGCTGTTCACCGACCGGCCACCGGTCCCCCGCGGCGGCGGTTTCCTGCGCCGAACCGGCGCGCGACTCCGCGACCTCCGCACGACCCCGCCGCGGCACCGCCACCGAATCGTCCAGCGCCGGCACCGTGACCCGCCCGATGTACTCCATATCGCCACCGGGGCCGCGGCGCACCAGGTCACCGGTGCGATAGAGGCGGGAGCCGTCGTCGGCGAACGGATCGGCGACGAGGAGTTGCGCTGTCCGCCCGGGGCGGCGGTGGTAGCCGCGGGCCAGCTGGGGTCCGCCGAGATACAGCTCGCCGACCTCGCCGTCGGGTACCGGGGCGAGCCGTTCGTCGAGGATATGCGCGGTGACACCGCGGATCGGCGCGCCGAGGGTGAGCGGACCACCGGGGGTGAGCGGTGAGCTGATATTGGTCATCACGGTGGTCTCGGCCGGACCGTATCCCTGATACAGAGCGCGCATCGAGCCGCCGGTCACCGGAATCGCCCAGCGTTGGACCAGTTCGGGCGGGCACGGCCGGCGCCCGGTCACCACGACGCCCAGCTCGTCCAGCCCGGTCGGATCGATCAGCCGCAGCGCGTCCGGCGGGAGGTAGGCATGGGTGACCCCGGTGCGCTGCAACAGTGCCGCCACTTCGTCGGCCCGGGTCACCAGCGGGGACACCACGACCATGGTCGCCGCACCGCCCAGCGCCAGCAGCAGTTCGAGGACCGCCGAATCCGCGGGCATCGGCGCGAAGTTCAGCGTGCGGTCCTCGGGTTCGACCCGGTAGCGACCCTGCTGTTCGGCGCACAGACCGGACAGCCCGGCCTGGGTCACCATGATTCCGTCGGGCACGGTTTCGCCGTCCGCGTCGTAGGTGACGTAGGCCGGATGCTCGGCCCGCAGCGGGCGGACCCGGTCGGCGTAGGTGACCGCGTCGGCGGAGAACTGCTCGAGCGCACGCGCCGTTTCGACCGTATCGACCTGCAGCCATTCGATCTCGACGGGTAGTTCGTTGCGTACCCAGGAAACCGCGAGGCCGTAGCCGACACCGGCGTCGGCCAGCAGATGCGCGACCCATTCCGGCGGATAGGCCGGATCGATCGGCACGAAGCCGGCACCGGTCTTGGCGACCGCCCAGACGGCGAGCACCGCGTCCAGCGAACGCGGGATGGCCACGGCGACCAGATCCTCCGGGCCGATACCGCGCGCGATCAGCGCCCGGGCCAGCCGGCTCGACCAGGCGTCCAGATCGGCATAGCCCACTTGTTCCAGCGGGCCGGTGCCGTCGGCGAGAACGAGTGCGACGCCGTCGGGGTTGGTTTCGACGGCGTTGGCGATCAGCTGGGGCAGGGTGGTCACGCGGGGCCGCCGGGTGCGCTGCGGTCTGGTCCGGGCCGGCCGCGTCATGCTGTCTCCCGGAGGTGGTCATACCGCTGACCGACTACCGCATCCATCTGTCCGCCTCGCCTGCCTATCGCACTTCACCGCCGCGCCGACCGTGGCCCGCGGCATGGTGGCAGCCTGCCACAATGCGCCGGGGCCCGGTATGGCACCCGGCAGGTTACCGCCCCGGCCACAGTTCGACCATCCAGCGACCGTATCGGACCTCCGTCCCCGGCCGCACCGGTTGCTCAGCGGTGGACCCCGGTTCGGGTGGCGGCCCCGGCCAGTAGGGCGGGCAGGTCCAGCGTGCACCCGGCGCCGGACCGATCCGCGCTCTCCGCCGCCGGTTCGTCCGTGATCAGCGCGACGAGATCGGCCAGCGCTTCCCGGTCGAGCACCGCCAGTCCCTCGCTGCCGGACCACAGATGCGTGATCCATTCACCGGCCGGGGTCACGCTCCGGGCGTTGTCCGGGAGCAGCACCACGGTCGCACCCGCGGCGCCGGCCGCGACGATTTCCAGGACGGCGGCGAGATCGTCCCCGCGTCCGTGGCGGTAGGTCCGGGACTCGTAGGTCAGCCCGGTGGCGGTGTGTACCCGGTGCACCGCGGCGGCGAGCCGGTCGTAACTTACGCAGCGGCCGGTGGCGTCCACCACCACGGGATCCGCGCCCCGCAGCGGCCGCGTGCGGTGCGCATGGGTGACCGGTCGCGGTGATTGCGCGTCGATTTCGGCGCCGGCCACCGGATCGTCGAGCGCTATCCACTCGACACCGGGTTGTTCCGCGACGGCCGTGACAGCCAGCCCGACCTGCACCGTCAGGCCCGCGGCCGCCGCCACCGGCACGGCGTCGGCAGGTACCAGCGCCGCTCCCGCCTTGAGTACCGCCCAGGTGGCGACCACCGAATCCGGCCCGCGGTGCAGCGCATTCACCACCCCGCTCCCCGGCCCACACCCTCGCGCGATCAATACCCGGGCCAGCCGCGACGAGCGCGCGTCCAGTTCCTGGTAGGTCAGCACCTGCTCGCCGCGGACGACCGCGGGGGCAGCCGGATCGTCTTCCACCGAGGCCGAGAGCGTTTGGGCGAGCGCGGTCCCCGCCGTAGCCACCGGAACGGCTCCGAGCGGGACGGAGAAACTTTTCGCGCGCACGGCATCCGCCGCAGCCACCGGGACATCCTCCGGCGCGACGGAGAAAGACTGCGTGCGACCGGCATTCGGCGCACCGACCGGATCGTCTTCCGGCGCGACCGAGAAACTCTGTGCTCGCACGGCATCCGCCGTGGCCATCGAGCCACCTTCCGGCGCGACGGAGAAAGACTGCGCGCGCACGGCATCCGCCGAACCCACCGGAACCCCTACCAGCTCACCGGCAGAAGTCGGCGCGCGCCCGGCGTCCGCCGGATCGGCGGCGACCGTGGTGGGGAGAGTCCGGTCGAACGTGGACCGCACCGGAGCCGCTGCCGATGCGGCGGGCGAATTCTGCGCTGTCGCCGTGCCCGCCGAGGGCGCAGGTGGGTGCGTGTCGTCGAGAAGTAATGGACCGTCGGCGAAGCCGTCCGGTGCCGCGGTCGGCCCGGGCGTCGCGTGCGACTCCCCGTCGAGATCGATATCGCCGACCCGCATCCGCGGATCCGCGGCGACGGCGGTGAGCAGGCGCGTCAGACGGTGTCCGAACGACTGCACCGTCTCCTGATCGAGCACGTCGGTGGCGTAGGACAGCACGATCCGCAATTCGCCGGGTTCGCCGCCGGTTTCGCGACCCGGGTCGAGGTCGATCTGCAGCGCGTATCCGGCGACCGCGAGGTCGTGCACCGGCGCGCGAACCGTGAGCCCGGGCACCTGCACGACGGTCTGCTCGGTATCCCGGATCGACAACAGCACATCGAACAGCGACCGGGTGGGCGCCACGTCCGCCATGACCTGCTCGAACGGGATATCGGCGTGGGCGAATGCGGCCAGATCGGTTTCCCGCGCCCGGCCGAGCAGGTCGGTGAAGGTCTGCGTGGGCCGCACCCGGGTGCGCAGGACGAGTGTGTTGGCGAACCGGCCGACCAGATCGTCGAGGCCCGGTTCCGTGCGACCGGAGATCCGGGTACCGATGGCGATATCGCCGGCCCCGGTCAGCCGCTGCAGCAGGACGGCCACCGCGGCGTGCACCACCATGAACACGGTGGCATCGCGGTCACCGGCCACCGCCTCGAGGGTCCGGTGCACCGCGGCGTCGACGGTGAATCCGGTTACCCCGCCGAGCACGGAAACCGGCTCGGTGCGCGGCCGGTCCAGCGGAAACTCCACGATACCGTCCGAGTCGCGCAGCCGGCGACGCCAGTAGTCCAATTGCTGTGCCGCGAGCGAGGTCTCGTCGCCGGCATCGCCGAGCACCGCACTGTGCCAGACCGCATAGTCCAGATACTGCACCGGTACCGGCGACCAGCGCGGCGACTCCCCGCTCACGCGAGCCAGGTAGGCCCGCATCAGATCCCGGACCAACGGTGCCCGCGACCCGCCGTCGGTGGCGATCCCGTGCGTCACCAGCGCGAGGACGTGCTCGTCGGCTCCGGTGGT
This sequence comes from Nocardia sp. CA-290969, assembly GCF_050936135.1. Lineage (NCBI taxonomy): Bacteria > Bacillati > Actinomycetota > Actinomycetes > Mycobacteriales > Nocardiaceae > Nocardia > Nocardia sp. CA-290969. The sequence goes on from NZ_JBNJNJ010000001.1 coordinate 5,902,672, forward strand.
GAACAGCAGGCCACGGATGGGGGCCGCGGTCGCCGGATCGAAGGCGGCCGCACGTAATTGCGCGATCGCATCGGCGATCTCGTCGGTTTCCGCGGTCTCCACGCCGCCGCGCAGCGCCTGCGCCACCGGCAGGATGTCCTGATAGGGCCGCCCGTCCGGCCCCACCGGGTAGCGGGTGCGCAGCGGTTCGTGCCGCTCCAGCACGTCCGATATCGCGTACCGCAGCGCCGAGGTGTCCAGCGCACCGGTGAGGCCGACGGTCAGCGCGATATTGTCGCGCGCCGGTTCGGGCCGGTCGCGCAGCCGATGCTGGACAGGTGCGAGCGGAATCCGTTCCGGCCATTCGGCCCGTTCCAAGGGCGGGCGCGGCGCCGGCGGCGCGGCGGCGGGGATCACCCGAGCCGCCAGCGCGGCCACCGTCGGCGCCTCGACCAACGTCCGGAGCGTCAGATCGGCACCGAGCGCGCGATTGATCCGCGCCAGCGCCCGGCTCCCCAGCAGCGAATCACCGCCGAGTGCGAAGAAGTCGTCGTCCGCACCTACTTTGTCCACCCCGAGCAGTGCGGTGAACACTTCGGCGACAACGGTTTCCGCGCGCCCCTCCACCGCCGCGAAGGGCGGGCGCCCCGCGTCGTCCGCCGGTTCGGCCGGCTCCGCCCGGAATCCGCGGCCCCCGCCACCGGCGTACTCCAGGTTGGCACGCCCGGCAAATGCCGCCCACCGGCCGGTATCCCCGGATCGATACATCCGCGACCCCGGCTGCCCGAACGGATCGGCCACGAAACGGGTCGCGGTGTGTCCGGGGCTGCCGATGTAGCCGCGGGCCAGTTGAGCTCCCGCCACATAGATCTCGCCGGGCGCCCCGACCGGCGCGGGCCGCAACCGTTCGTCCAGCACATAGGCATCCAGGCCGGGCAGCGCACGACCGATCACACCGGCGGGGTTGTCCGCCAGCTGCTCGTCCAGCGCCAGGAACGAGGCGTGCACGGTGGCTTCGGTGATGCCGTACATGTTCACCAGCCAGGGCGCGCTCGCGTCGCCGCCGGTGGGGACCGGGTGCCGCTGGTACCAGTCCCGCAAGGCCCGCGGGTCGAGGGCCTCGCCGCCGAGCACCACATAGCGCAGCGCAGGTATCGCCTCGGCTCCGGCCGTATGCGCGACGCGATCGGCCTCGGCGAAACGGTGGAAAGCGGACGGAGTCTGGTTGAACACCGTGACGTTCTCGCGAATCAGGAGTTCGCGCAGCCGTTCCGGCGAATCCGCGGTCGGCTCGTCGACCACCACCACCGACCCGCCACCGGCGAGTGCGCACCACAGCTCCCACACCGACAGGTCGGCGGCGATCGAATGGCACAGCGTCCACACATCGGCGTCGTCGAAATCGAAGAGCAACTGGGTGTTGGCGAACAGTTCCACCACATTGCGATGGGTTATCCCCACGCCCTGCGGGATATCGGTGGAGCGGGAGGTGTACAGGACACAGGCGAGGTCGGCGGGCCGCAGCACAGCGTGGCGGTCGGCGTCGGTGACCGGGTCCGCGGGGTAGCCCGCGGTGTCCTCCACCAGCACCACCGGCAACTCACCCCAGGTCACCGCCGCACGTTGCGGACCGGTGGTGAGCACCGCGACCGGGCCCGCCGCGGCGAGAATCGCCGCCAGCCGCTGCCGTGGTTCGGCGGTGTCGAGTGGCAGGTAGGCGGCCCCGGACAGCAGCACCCCGAGCAGTGCGGCCGGTAACTCACCGTCGCGCGGGAGCGCCACCGCCACCACGGTCTCCGGTCCGGCGCCCGCCTCGATCACTGCGCGCGCCACCCGGTACGCACGGCCGAGCAGATCGTCGAAAGTCGAGACCGTGCCGCCGTAATGGACGGCCGGGGCATCCGGGTTCAACCGGGCCCGTGCCTCGATCAGGTCGATCAGTGTCACCGGCGGGACCGCGGCACCGGCGCTGTTCCATTCCCGCAGCACCAGATCGCGTTCGCCGGGCGCGAGCAGATCGATATCGCCCACGCTGATAGTGGCGTCGGCGGCCACCGCGGTGAGAATCCGGATCAACCGGTCGGCGTGATCGGCGACGGTCGGCGCGTCGAACAGGTCACGGGCATAGGTGAAGGTCAGGGTGGCGCCGGCGGCCGTGGTCACCAGGTCCACCCGCAGATCCAGTTTTTCCGGTAGCGCACCGTTGTCGTCCGCGGTGGCGAGCAGGACCCGGAACGGCGGCTGCCCGGCCACCGTGCGCAGCGTATCGATCAGATAGCCGAGCCGTTCCCGGCCCTGCCCGGTCCGCCCGTGCGCCGCCGCGGCGGCTTCCCGGGCGATCTCCAGCAGCGCGGTGAAACCGCCGGCCGGATCCACTTCGGTATGCAGCACCGACAGTCCGGCCGCGGCACCCCGCGCCGAGAACGCCCCCACCGCGGTTTCCCGGTTCCCGGACAACCGCGCCAGCAGCACGGCCAGCGCCGCCTGCACGACGATGAGATCGTTCGTATTCACTTGCCCGGCAAGGGTTGTCAGCGCGTCGTGCAGATCACCCGGCAGTTCCCGGCGGATTTGCCCGCTGCGCCGGGAGGCGGCGGCGGGCCGGGGCCGGTCGGCGGGTAGTTCCCCGTGCCGGGCGAGGGTATCGGGAGCGTGCCACCACCCCGGGGCCGGTACCGCCGCGCGGGCGGGCACGGCCAGCAGTTGCCCGGTCAGCGCGTGCAGCAGCGCGGACAGTGCCCGGGCGGAGGTTTCGGTGACGGTATCGCGCCGGTACCGCAGGCGCAGCCGCATGCGGCCCGCCGATTCCACCAGGAGGGTCACCGGGTGGTAGGTCCCCGCCCAGGTGGTTACGCCGAGGACTTCGAGCCCGGCGGCCGCGTCGCGCAGCTCCGCCGTGGCCGATGGAACCGGTTCATAGGCGAGAACGGTGTCGAAAAGCCGCGTCGGCGCCGGGTGGGAACCGGCCGGGCCGAGCCGATGGCGTTCCAGTGTGGCCTGTTCCGAATCCATCAGCGTGAGCAGATCGCGGACGGTCCATCCCGGTTCGAACCGGACCCGCACCGGCAGCACCCGGTCGAACAGGCCGGCCGGTTCGTCCGCTCCCGGCGGGCGGCCCGGCGCCACGGCGCCGAAGACGATATCGGTGCGCGCGGTAAGACTCGCCAGCAGCACCGCCCACACCGCCCGCACCACGGTATCGACGGTGACGCCGGACTCGGCCGCGTAGGCCGCCAGAGCCGCCGTCTCGTCCGCACCGAGCGTGAGGTCCACATCACCGAATCCGGTGCCCGGTTCGGCGGGCGGAGCGAGTACCGCGGCCAGTTCGGTGGGCCGGGCACCGTCCAGGTAGACCGACCAGCGGGTGCGCGCGGCCTCGGTATCCGCATCCGCGAGCCGGCGCACGTGGTCACCGTAGGCGGGTGGTCCGGGCAGTACGCCGGGGTCACCGTCCAGCGTGTACAGAGTCAGGAGATCGTGCAGCAGGCGCGGCGTCGACCGGCTGTCGAACAGCAGTTGATGCGCCACCAGAACGAGATGGGTGCGCCCCGATACCGTCCGATACACCGTGACCCGCAGCAGCGGCACCGTATCCACGGCGAACTCGGCCTGCCCCTCGGCTGCCAGCAGATCGGCCATCTCGTAGTCGCCGACATCGTCGATCACCTGCCACGGCAGTTCCGCCGCCGCCGTCACCACCTGCGCCGGAGTGCCGTCGGCCGTGGTGATGTAGGCGGTGCGCAACGCCGCGTGCCGATCGACGAGACCTTGGGCGGCCCGGTGCAGCCGGTCGAGATCGGGCCGCCCGCCCAGTTCCAGCGCGACCAGCCTCGTCTGCTCACCGGTGCCGCCGGCGACGAGCTGGGACCGGAAGAACAGCTCGGCGCCCGGCGAAGGCAGCGGAAGTACCTCCGACAGATCCGGATACACGATCCGCCACCGGTCGTACTCGGCCGGCTCGATCTCGAACAGCGGGCGGTCCGGCGCCGGAGCCCCGGGATGCGTAGCGCCCACCTCCGTGACCGCACCGAATTCGCCGGCGCCGCCGTATCCGGATTCGCTCCGTTCCGCTGTCCCGGCAAGCACGGACGTCTCGAACGCCGCGGCCGACGGGGATTCCCCATATGCCGCGGCAGACGCGGACGGTTCGACTGCCATCGCAGTCGAAGAATCCTCGAAAGCCACGACGGGTGTGGACCCCACGGCGGACGGAGACTTCCCGAAAGCTACGGGAGGTGCGGACGCCACAGCAGGCGACAAGCCTTCGAACTCCTCGGCAGACGAGGAGTCCTCGACCGCCACCGCAGGTACGGACCCCGCGGCAGGCGAGGAATGCTCGAACGCCACAGCGGACGGGGAACCCCCGAAATCCGGTTCCGGCAGTGCCCCGTGGTCGAGTTCACCGACCGGTGTCAGCGGAAGTTCGTCCACGATCACGAACGCGGCCGGAACCATATGAGCGGGCAGTGATTCGGTGAGGAATCCGGGCAGCTCATCGGCGTCCACAACGCTCCCGGCCCGCGGCAGCACATACGACACCGGCGCCGTGGACCCGGAGGGCAGCGTTTTGCCCAGCGTTACCGCGTACTCGATCGCCTCGTGCCGGGTGAGCACCGTATCGATCTCGGCCGGTTCGATCCGGAAACCGTGCACCGTCACCTGGAAATCGGTGCGACCCAGATATTCGACCTCCACACCGCGCGGCGTCTCGATCCGGCGCACCAGGTCTCCCGTGCGATACATGCGGGTACCGGGCGGGCGGGCGAACGGCCCGGCGACAAACCGTTCGGCGGTGCGCCCGGGCCGGTTCAGGTATCCCTGTGCCAGTGCCGGACCCGCCAGATAGAGCTCCCCGACCTCACCGGCGGGCACCGGCCGCAACCGGGCGTCCAGCACGAACAGTTCGATGCCCGGCACCCCGGAGCCGATGGTGATCGGTTCACCCGGATACACCGGTCCGGCGTGGGTGGCGACGACCGCGGCCTCGGTGTGGCCGTAGGAGAGGACGACATTATGGTCCTGCGCCCAGCGCCCGGCCAGTTGCGGGCCGACCCGGTCCCCCACGACCGCGACGAGCGTGGGTTCGGCGAGACCGGCCGGATCCACCGATTCCAGTGCCGCCGCAGTGGTGATCAGGTGGGTCACATACTCACGGCGCATCAGTTCGGCCAGATCCCGGCTGCCTGCCACGCCCGCCGGGGCGATCACCAGCGTCGCGCCCGCGGCGAAGGTGAGCAGTAATTCCAGGATCGAAAGGTCGTGATTCGGCGGGCAGCGGTGCGCCACCCGGGAATCACTGGTGACATCGTAGATTTCGGCGACCGCCGCGACCACGGTGGCCGGGCCGCCGTGCGTGACCACCACTCCCGCCGCTCCGCCGGTGTAGGCGATATATGCGGGATGGTGTTCGTCGAGCGGCCGGACCCGTTCGGCATAGGAGAGGGGCCGGCCGGACCGGCCGGCGATCCGCTGGGCCTGCACCGGGTCGTCGAGTTCGATCCAGTAGAGGGCGCGGCCGAGGGCCCGGCGATACTTCGAGGTGGTGAGGCCCAGCGCGGTGCCGGAATCGGTAACGAGATGGTCGATCCGGGCGGCCGGGTCGGTGGGGTCGATGAAAACATGTGCGGCGCCGGTTTTGGCGACAGCCCATACCGCCAGCACCGATTCCGGGCTGCGCGCGATCCCGATGGCCACCACATCGCCCGGTCCGATCCCGCGGTCGATCAGTTCCCGCGCCAGCCGCGAAGAGGCGCCGTCGAGTTCCCGGTAGGTCATCTCCCGCTGGTCCGCGGGATCACCCGTCGGGTTGTAGCGAACCGCCACCTCCTCCGCGGCCGATTCGACCGCGGCGGTCAGCAGCTGACCGAAAAGCGGACTGCCCGAGCGGCGCCGGCGACTGCCACGAATAGGACGGTGGGCAGTTTCCATTCGAGTGCATTCACCTCTCGCATCGAACCAGGTCACGGCCCCCGCGTGCCCGTTCGGCGGAGACCCGGTGCGACCGGGCCGAGCGCGGTGCGGCCATCATATCGGCCTGGACCGCAGAGGGTCGGGTGATGAGCGACCCGAACGGTCACCGCGGGTGAACCGTACTCAGAGCCAGCCGCGGCGGATGGCTTGTACCCCGGCCTGGAACCGGGTGCTGGCGCCGAGACGTTCGAGCAGCCGGGCCGTCCGGCGGACCACGGTGCGCCGCGACATTCCGAGCCGGCGCGCGATCGTATCGTCGGTCGCACCCATGCTCATCATGGTGAGGATGGCCCGGTCGCGTTCGTCGAGTTCGTCGGCGGCCGGCTGCACCGAAATGGGCGCGGAGAGGGTCCACAGGACATCGAAGCTGCGCACCAGCAGATCCAGCAGCGGCGAACCGCCGATCCGTAACGCCATCGGATCGGGGCGGCGTTCGTCGGTGTGCAGTACCAGGCTGGCACGTTCGTCGTCGGCGACGATGAGTTTGAACGGTGGGTCCGGCAACGTCCGGGCCTGCGCCCCGCGAGCATTGGTGGCCAGCGTGTTCCGCAACCGGTCCGCGTCCTGATAGATCGTGTCCTGGTAGAGGATCCGGTACCGGACGCCTTCGGCTATCCGGGCCTGTTTGAGATCGGTGATCCGGCTGTCGCGTTCGGCATCGCTGATATGGGGGCTGCGGTCCACCATTTTCACGCTGGATCCGGCGCCCGCATGCAATGCCTCGAAATCGGCGAGCAGTTCGGCCCGTTCGAATACCGGCACCACGGCCCCGTTCCAGCCCTGCGCGCGGCGCACCGAGCGGAACGTTTCGCTGAGCCGGGCCGCGGCGGCGTGCATGGTGCTGATCTGCTGGCGGCGGCGGCGTGCTTCGGCCTCCGACAGCGATTCCGGTGCGTGCGCGTCCCAGCGCGCGGCGCCGTCGGAATCGGCCAGCCGGATCACCGCACGCAACCCGCACAGTTCGTCCAGTGCCGTTTCCACAGCGGTTTCGGACAGTCCGGTATGGCGCGCGATATCGGCGACCGCGGACCGCGGCCGATGCACCAGGGCCGCGTAGACGCGGCCGTGGATCGACTCGGGCTCGAAGATTTCCGCCAGTTCGGTCACACCGGGAGTTCGTAGGTCTCCCTGCAGGCCGGTGGAGCCGGCAAGGATCGGACGGTCGAGCGGGCTTGTCGAGCTCAGTGCGAGGGTCCCCACTCCAGTGGCACCCCCTTGGACGCCATCCAGCTCATCGGATCGATTTTGTTCCCGCCCTGGTCCCAGATCTCGAGATGCAGATGGGGGCCGGTGGATTGACCGCGGTTGCCGACGGTGGCGATCACATCGCCCGCCTTCACCCGCTGCCCCTCCGCGACGTAGATATCGTTGACGTGACCGTAGACGCCGGTGGTGCCGTCGTCGTGCAATACGCGGACCCACATCCCGAAACCGGAGGCGGGCCCGGCTTCGATCACCGTGCCGTCGGCGACCGATTTGATCGGTGCGCCCAGCGCGTCGGCGAAATCGATGCCGTAGTGCATGGCGCCCCAGCGGCTGCCGTAACTCGAACTCACCATGCCGGCCACCGGCCGCACGACCGGAGCCGGAGCGAACTGCTGATGCAGCTGCTTGAGGGTCTGTTCGGCGTGGGCCAGCGGGGCGGCGACCTCGGGCGGCAGATTGCTCAACCCGAACGGTGCGGCGGCCGGAGCCGGAGCGGCGATCGGGGCGGCCTGCACCGGAGCGGGTGCGGGCGCCGGCGCGGCCGCGGGAGTTCGCATGGCCTGCTGTTGGACGGGCTGCGCCACGTCCTGAGCCGGCGGCGCGGCTTCGGGCTCGGATTTCCGGTCCCCGTCACCGGGCAACAGCGGCGCCGCGTAGGCGAGAGCGGGCGCGATCTGCGAGGCGGTGCCGATGATCGCACCGGCCGCGACAGCGGCCCCCGCGGCCGCCCGGACCTTCTCGGCGGTGCCGGCGGCGGCACGGTGGCGGCGCGGACGCACCTGGACCTCGTCGCCGATAAGGCTCATAACGGTGATGGAACCGGTGCCTAGTCGATGGTGCGCCAATGTCCGTCCTCGCTATCCGGTCAACATGTTCACGAATGCCACGTGCGGATCCAGGCCCCGAGCCCGGTAAACGTAACGTTTCGGCATCCGTTGTGACGGTAACTCTACCGCCCCGTGACCATATCGCAACCTTTTCCCCAAAACCCCCGCTAGAACCCCCGTCGACCCATTCTGAAACGGTCACGATCGCATACGCAAACCCCCAGCAAGACCCATTGCCGGCCCGAGCGAACCGGACACACACCCGAGTTCCGGCACCCAGCCGAACCTCGGCAGCCCAAGACACCGAGAGCCGGCCACCGAGCCACGCCGGAGCCGACCCCCTGAGCCCTCCAAAATCTGCCACCCCCGAGCGCGAGCGGCGCAGAATCCAGGAGACGCCCGGGGCGTTCGGCCCCCAGCCGTCCTCACATGCCGGCGGCCGCACCGGGTCCAGCGAGACCCACCATTCAGAAGCCACCCACAGGCCCACAACCCGACATCGAACGCACCACGGCCTGCGCCCAGCAGCAGGTCACCTGGGTTCCACAGCCCCGGAATCGAACGCAACCACGGCGGCGCCGAGTCCAGCGAGGCATTTAAAGGGTTTGGCCCGTCCCTGCGTTCAGCCCCGCGAGACAATGCGCCGCAGGCGCGAGTATCGCGGGGCTGAACGCAGGGACCAAGGGGGGCCAAACCCCGCGCGCCGAAGGCGCGCCAAAAGACACAGCCCCGAACAGCTTTCGCGGCAATCCACTGTTATTGACAACCAGTTTCGATTAGACTCGGCCCGGCAGATCTGCAGCGGTAATCCGTATCACCCGTCGCACAGACCGTTTGACCCCAGGAGGTCGCCGTGTCCTTGGATGTCCCCACCGCCCTGCTCGAACGTGCCGAAAGCGGTGAGATCACCGACGCCGAATTCGTCGAATGCGTCCGCACCTCGCTGCCCTACGCGTGGGAGGTCGTCAGTCGCGTAGCCGGTGAATTAGGCACCGGCACCGCCGAATTCGCCGACAACGAGGTCGCCCCGCCCGACGAGACCGCACGCGGCCAGCTGTTGCGGGCCCTCGCCTCCGATGCCATCCGGGGCGGTCTGGAACGGCATTTCGGCGTGAAACTGGCGTTCCAGAACTGCCATCGCGTGGCGGCGTTCCCGCTCGCGGCCGTCGGCGGCGAAACCTATACCCGGTTCATCAGTCCGCGGAATCAGCTGCTCAACCAGAGCCCCGAACTGCGCAACTGCTGAAACAGCCGGTCCCCGGCGCGAAACCGCGCCGGGGACCGTGTTGCGCCGAACTCAGCGCACCGTGGTGATCTCCAGTTCCCCGTCGGCGTGCTGCGCCCGCAGCCGCTTCTTGTCGAACTTGCCGACACTGGTCTTGGGAACCTCCGCGATGAACGTCCAGTATTCCGGCAGCTGCCATTTCGCGAAGCGCTCGGACAGGAACTCGCGCAGTTCCTCCGGTTGCACCGCGGCGCCCTCGGCCACCACGATCGCCGCCAGCGGCCGCTCGTCCCACTTCTCGTCGGGGATACCGATCACGGCCGCCTCGGCCACCGCGGGGTGGCCCATCACCGCGTTCTCCAGATCCACCGAGGAGATCCATTCTCCGCCGGATTTGATCACGTCCTTGGAGCGGTCCACCAGCGTCAGGTAGCCGTCCGGCGTGATCTTGCCGACGTCGCCGGTGCGCAGCCAGCCGTCGTCGAATTTGCCCGGGTCCACGGCCACCCCGTCGGGCGCGTAGTAGGAGCCCGTGATCCAGGGGCCACGCACCTCCAGTTCGCCCAGCGATTGCCCGTCGTTGGGCACCACGGACCCGTCGTCGCCGACGAGGCGCGCCTGGACACCGGCCGGGAACCGCCCTTGGGTGATCCGGTAGGCCCAGGCCTCCTCGCCGGTCACGCCCTGCGGTGGGTGGGCCATACTGCCGAGCGGCGAGGTCTCGGTCATACCCCAGGCGTGCACGACCGTGACTCCGTGCTTCTCCTCGAACGCCTTCATCATCGACGGCGGCGCGGCCGAACCGCCGACCACCACGGCACGCAGATGGGTGATGTCCTGCGGGGCGGCGGCCAGCGTGGCCAGTACCCCACCCCAGATCGTGGGTACGGCGGCGGCGAAGGTCGGCTTCAGGGCGGCCATCATTTCGAGCAGCGGGGCCGGCTGCAGGAAGCGGTCCGGCATGATCACGTTCGCGCCGGTCATCAGTGCCGCGTACGGCAGGCCCCAGGCGTTGGCATGGAACATCGGCACGATGCCGAGCACGGTGTCGTCGTTGCGCAGCCCCATACCGGACGGGGTAGTCGCCTGCATGGCGTGCAACCAGTTGGAGCGATGCGAGTAGACGACACCCTTCGGATCACCGGTGGTGCCGGAGGTGTAGCACATCGCCGCAGCGGTCCGTTCGTCGAGCACCGGGAAGTCGTAGCCGGCGGGGTACTTCGCGAGGAGTTCGGCGTAGTCGTGCACGGTGACCCCGTCCACCGCCGGCACGGCCGCGGCGTCCCCGTTGACCACGATCACGTGCCGCACCGTCTTCAGCTGCGGCAGGTACTGCGCGAACATCGGCACCAGGCTGCCGTCGACCAGTACCACCTGGTCTTCGGCGTGGTTGGCGACGAAGATCAGCTGTTCGGCCGACAACCGGATGTTCAGGGCGTGCAGCACCGACCCCATTGCGGGCACCGCGATATAGGCCACCAGATGCTCGTTGTTGTTCCACATGAAGGTGCCGACCCGGTCGCCCTGTCCGATACCGAGGCCGGTGAGAGCGTTGGCCAACCGTCCCGCATCGGCGCCGACCTCACGGTAAGTCATGGTGCGCACCCCGTCCCCGGTCCAGGTGGACACCGTGGAATCGCCGACGAAGGTGGACGCGTAGCGCAGCAGCGTCGCCAGCGACAGCTGGTCGTCCATCATGGTGCTCAACATCGGGAATACCCCTTACTGATCTGTGTGGCGGGTGATGCGTGACGTGAGCCCCGACCCTTCCGGTGAGACACAGAAGAGAGGATGACTCACATCACACCGCCGCACACTACCGTGGAGTAGCGGGGCATGGTGACGGGTAGCGAAGAAACCCGGCAGAATCGTGACACCGCTGGTCAGCGGGCAGAGAAGAGGTGCCGCGCGAGCGGCGGTGCGGACGGGATGAGACGCAATGCCCGCGACGCCCCCTGCGGGCCACCGGCATTGCGCCATCGCCGCCGAGCACTCCCTTGTGATAACCCGCAATCCGGCCCGGTGCCAAGTCAGATAACGAAATGACATCCAAACGAGACACGACCCGAATTCATGTACCGACTGATGGGATGAATGCGCCGCTCACCCAGCCGCACGACCACTGGTTATTCAGTAACTGAACTATCGCGGCCGGAGAGTCCGGATCATTTACAGATGCACGCGCAGCAAGGGCCGACCCGGAAATTCTGGCCGAAAATATCGATTCACTGACCTTCGTTCCCTTCGGCGCAACCGTCCGCCGACCTACCCTTGGAATATGACAACGCCGTCGATCATCATCATCGGGGCCGGGTTCGGTGGGCTCGGTATGGGACTCGAACTCCTGCGGTCCGGGATCGACGATTTCGTCATCGTCGAACGCGCCCAGGATCTCGGCGGCGTCTGGCGGGAGAACACCTACCCCGGCGCCGCCTGCGATGTGCCGTCGCCGCTGTATTCGTGGTCGTTCGAACCACGCTCCGACTGGCCCCGGCGCTTCTCCGAGCAGGCCGATATCCACGACTACATGCGCGGTGTCGTGGGCAAATACGATCTCGAACGCAAGATTCGTTTCGGCACCGAGATCAGCGACGCCGAATACGATGCGGCCCAGGCGAAATGGCAGATCCGCACGACCGGCGGCGAGCTGCTCATCACCGACGTCCTGATCTCCGCGGTCGGCCAGCTCTCCCGCCCCGCGCTGCCGAATATCCCCGGTATCGACACCTTCAGCGGCCCTGCCTTCCATTCGGCCGAATGGGACCACTCGGTGGACCTCACCGGCAAACGCGTCGCCTGCATCGGCACCGGCGCCAGCGCGATCCAGTACATCCCGCGAATCCAGCCGCTCACCGAACACCTCACCCTCTTCCAGCGTTCCGCGGCCTGGGTACTGCCGAAACCGGACGCCGAATACACCGCCGGCCACCACGCCGTTTTCAAGTACCTCCCCCCGGTCCGCTGGGCCGAACGCCTCGGCTGGTGGCTGTTCTTCGAAGTGATGGCACTGGCCCTCACCGATCTGCAGGGCATCCAGGCGCCCGTCCTGAAGGTCGCCGAAAGCCACCGCGCGAAGCAGATCCCCGACCCGATCCTGCGCGACAAGCTCACGCCCGACTACGCCGCCGGCTGCAAACGCGCCCTGTTCTCCAACGACTACTTCCCCGCCCTCGGCCGGCCGAACGTCACCGTGGAGACCAACGCGATCACCGAGATCACCCCAACCGGAGTGCGCACCGCCGACGGTATCCACCACGACGTCGACGTCATCATCTACGGCACCGGCTTCAAGGGCACCGAGTTCCTGGCCCCCATGAACGTCTACGGCACCGACGGCCGCAAACTCGCCGACGCGTGGGCCGCCGAGGGCGCCCGCGCCTACCTGGGCGTTTCGGTTCCGAAGTTCCCCAACCTCTTCCTCATGTACGGCCCCAACACGAATGTGGGCTCGGGTTCGATCGTCTACATGCTCGAATCCCAGGCCCGCTACATCCGCCAGGCCGTCGAACACCTGCGCCGGCACCCGGACCGCGGCCTGGCCGCCCGCGCGGAAACCGAACAGCGCTGGGACGACTGGCTGCAGAAACGCCTCGAGGACACCCCGTGGAACTTCTGCTCCAGCTGGTACCGCAACGCCTCGGGCCGCATCACCAACAACTGGCCCGGCGCCACTCTCCTCTACCGCTGGAAAACCCGCCGCTTCGACCCCGCCGACTACGAAACCACGGCCGCATCCTGAACTCCACCACCCGCCGAACCTACGATGCGGCCCCACGCCGGGTCACCCGGTAGACTCCTGCCCACCGGCCCCCGGCCCGGCCCTCGTAGCTCAGGGGATAGAGCACCGCTCTCCTAAAGCGGGTGTCGCAGGTTCGAATCCTGCCGAGGGCACCAGAACTTCTCAGTCGGGCATCGCCGAGTAGGTCACTACGAGGGGCGCGTGATCGGAGAGGCGTTCGGCGGGTGACGGTTCCTTGTCGACGACGACAGACGTCGCGAGGCGGGCGAGGCCGGGTGTCGCGAGTTGGTGGTCCACTCGCCAACCCACATCCTTGGTGAACGATTGCCCCGCCCAACTCCACCAGGTGAGTGGACCCGGGCGATCGCCGTGCACCTGTCGCACCACGTCGACGAGCCGGCGCCTGCCGAGAACCGCACTGAACCACTCGCGGTCGGCGGGCAGGAAGCCGTCCATCGTGCGGGCGGCACGCCAGTTGGTCACATCGTGCCGGGTGTGCGCGATGTTCAGGTCCCCGGTGAGGACGAACTCACGTCCCGCACCCAGCGCAGCGAGCCGATTCCGGTGCACTTCGCGGGCGAACGCAGCGAGGAACCTCTGCTTGCGTTCGTACTTGACCCCACCATCGGGCTGTTCGCGCATCGATCCCGGGCGCTGGAGATGCGCGGGCAGACCACCCTTGGGGAGATACAGAGAGGCCACCGTCACCGGGCGGTCGGCCAGGTCGACCTCGATATAACGTCCCTGTGCGGTGAACTCACCGAGTCCGCGGGCCCTGGGTGGGTGGGTCACCCACGTCCGCACGGCAGCGGCGGGAACCTTGGTCAATACGGCCACACCGTTGCGACCGGCCACGGAACCGTCATCCACTGCCGCCGAATAGCCCGGGAAGGTTCCCACATCAGCTGCGGAACAACGCAACTCCTGCAGCGCAACCACATCCGCCGCCCGGCCCCGCAACCACTGGTCGAATCCACGACGACGTGACGCGCGGATTCCGTTGACGTTGAATGTGGCGACAGTGAAAGAGTCAGCGACCGACGAACCCATGGCAACACTGTGCCGGAGACCCCTGTCACCCGCCCGGGCAGCTCCAATACACGACCTGAAACCAGGATGCCGCGGGTTCGAATCCTGTCCGTGCCGCCACCGTTATGGGCTGGTGGCGGTACGGGCCCCGTTTCGGGGGTAGCAGCGGGGGTCAGGGGGGCGGCGGCTGTGGCGGCGTCGGGGAGTGTTTCTTCGGTCACTCTGGACAACCCGCTACGTCGACGCCGCCGTCGCCCGGCTCCGTGCCGAGGACCACGAGATCCGGGGCGAGGACATCGCCCGGCTCTCCCCGCTCGAGCATCGCAACCCGAACCTGCTCGGCCGCAATAACTTTTCCGTCTCGACCCCAGCCGCCGGCGCCCATGCGCGACCCGGATGCCCCAGAGCTGGACGAGGACGAGACTCCCGCGGAATGAATCCGGCGCGGCCCGGGACAGGCTCGCCGGGTCGATCAGAGGAGGGCGCCGCCGGAGACCTCGATGCGCTGGGCGGTCATCCAGCGCAGGCCCTCCGACGCCAGCGTGGCGATGGCGGCGCCGATCTCCTCGGGTTCGCCGACGCGGCCGAGCGCGGTCTGCCCGGCGAGACCCTGGCGCATCTGGGCGTCATCGCGCATGGCACCGCCGTTGAAGTCGGTGGCGGTCGGCCCCGGGGCAATGGAGTTGACTCGGATGCCGCGGGGGCCGAGTTCTGCGGCCAGAGTGCGGCTCAGGGCCTCGACGGCGGCCTTCGAGGCGGAGTAGACCGAGGTCGCAGGACTGGTGTGGCGAGTCAACGACGACGAGACGTTGATGACGCGGGCGCCCTGCGCCAGCAACGGCACAAGCGACTGGATGAGGAAGAACGTGCCCCGCACGTTCGTGCCGAACACCGTGTCGAAGTCGTCGGCCGTGACCGCTTCCAGCGGGCCGAAGACACCCACCCCCGCGTTGTTGACCACGATATCGAGCCGCGAAACCCCCCACCGCTCGAGCAGTCCGCTCAACTCGGAAGTGAAGGCTCCGAAAGAAGAGACGTCGCTGATGTCGAGACGCACGACAGCGGCAGTCCCGCCCGCAGCGTGCACTTGCTGCGCCGTCTCCTCGGCCCCGGCCGCATCACCGCGATGGGTGACCACGACCCGCACTCCGCGCGCCGCCAGGGCAAGAGCCGTACTCCGACCCAGGCCACGGTTCGCACCGGTCACCAAAGCGATCCTGTCGACTGTCATCAGCTGCTCCCTCATTGCACGGCACCCGAGAGACGGCGGGCGCCACAATCAGATGCGAGTCGCTTGACTCGCCTTTTCATCGCACTGTAGGCAGACCAAAGGAGGCGAGTCAAGTGACTCGCCTCGGAGCTAGGGCATACTGCACGCATGGCAGCAGAGCTCTCCGCACATCACCGCCGCCTCGCCCAGCAAAAGCGTGAGGCGATCATCTCCGCCGCCACGGACCTCTTCCTGAATCGCGGTTACGACGGCACTTCCCTCGCCCGCATTGCCGAAGGGGCGGCAGTCTCGAAGTCCACCCTGTTCAAGCAGTTCCCCACCAAGGCAGCCCTTTTCGAGGCCATCGTCACCGAGTCCTGGCAGCGCGACGCCGGAGGCGCTGTCGCACGGCCTCAGGCCGGAGACCTGCGTTCCGGCCTGACCTCCATCGGCCATCGCTACGCCGACCTGATCGGCCGGCCCCGCATGACAGCCCTGTTCCGCATCGTCATCGCCGAGCTGCCCCGCTTCCCCGAACTGGGGCGGATGCAGTTCCAGCTCGGCAAGCTGCCCTACTTCACCTCGGTCCAGCACTACCTGGAGTCGGAGCACGAGGCCGGTAACGCCGATGTCCCGGACGCCGAGAGCGCCGCCAACCAGTTCCTCGGGATGATCGCCAACTACGTCCTGTGGCCCCGCATGCTGCTGACCGACTGGGACCCCTCAGCCTCTGACATCCGCTACGCCGTCGAGCAGGCGGTTGAGACCACGCTCGCCCGGTACGCCTCCGATCAACCAGGCTGACCCAAAGCTGGAATTCGTACGCCGCCGCCCCAGCGCTGGAGGGCTCGCGGAGCAGCGGCCGTGCGGGCCGTAGCTGTCGTCAAACGTTCGTTTGACGACAGGGAGACGCAGCTCGATCCATCCGCCCGCCGTCAACTCGGGTGGTGCCAATGCCGTGATCGTGCGGCTCGCCGCCGGACGGGACATCACAGGGCTGGAAGACGCGAAGCCGTCAGTCGAGAGCGTGGGCGCGACAGGTCCGCAGACAGCATGCCGCGGCACCCCGCTCACCGACCGCCTACAAATCATCGGCCACAAGGGGGCAGCCGCTCTGCGGTTGCCCCCTCGGAATAACTCATCTGGGCGTCGGAGAGCAACTGCTCGATCCGTGCGGTGCAGAACGCGGTCACATCGGTCTCCGGTGGCAGCTGTAGCCGGTGCGCCATGCGCAGGAGTGGGATGCTGAGCAGGACCGCCGCCAGTACCTCGTTGTAGCGCAGGTTGCGCACCGTCATCCCGCTACGTTGCTCGTAGCGCGCGATCGTCTCCTGTCGGGTCGGTGTTCCCGGAAGCCGTTCGGTGTCCTGGAATTCCGAGCACGCCCAATCCAGGAACAGCATCCAGGCGAGGTCGGCTTCGTGGTCGCCGAGGTAGGCGATCTCCCAATCGAGGACACCGGTGACCCGGAATTCGGTGTCGTAGAGGATGTTCGACATGCGGGCGTCACCCCAGCACAGCGTGATGTGCTCGGGTTCGTACAGATTGGCGCGCAGCCATTCCACGGCCCGGCGCAGCGCGGGTGG
Organism: Nocardia sp. CA-290969; assembly: GCF_050936135.1. Classification (NCBI taxonomy): domain Bacteria; kingdom Bacillati; phylum Actinomycetota; class Actinomycetes; order Mycobacteriales; family Nocardiaceae; genus Nocardia; species Nocardia sp. CA-290969. Next base: position 5,919,443 of record NZ_JBNJNJ010000001.1, read on the forward strand.
TTGGGTGGTGGATGCCCAGTCGAGCGCAGCGTCGACGTAGCCGATCATCTGCTCGAGCGGCGCGGTACCGAACTGCGGGAATGACAGGAAGTCCAGATTCAGTGTGCGCCAGTCGAGCCGGTGGATTTCGGCTATGGTGTCGACGCAACCCCACCACATCGTTGTCCGCTGGGCCGGTTCGGCGTCGAGGTACAGCCCGGCCGAATGGTAGGACGGCAGGTCGCCGGGCGCGCTGCCCTCGATCCGGTCCATCACGAAGTACGGACTGTCGAGCGCTTCGGTGCCGCGGTCCAGCCAGCGGACGGTGGGAACCGGGAGGGGTGTATCGGCGAGGCGGCGCATGACCAGCACCTGCCGGAGCAGGTCGTAGTCGGGGAACAACGCCACCTCGGGCGGGCGCCGCAGCACCAGCGGGACCGGTTCGACATCGTCGCGTTCGAGGTCGAACAGGAAGGTCTCGGTCGCCAGCCCGCGCGGGCTGGCCGACCAATTCGCCACCCGGATGGAGTCAGCACCGGGAAATCCGGCACGCAGCGCGGGGACGACGGCGGCCGGCAGGTCGTCTGCCGTGGGTCGAGTGGTCATCAGTAACCCTCGTATCCGTAGCGGGCATTGCGACCCATGAACACCATTTCGACCAGCCCGTATCCGACCTTTCCGTCGCCGCTCTCGATCCTGCAGAAGGTCTCGGTGAGCATGCTGACCTGGCGCAGTTCGTCGGTATCGTTCAGGTCGACGGTGAAGCCGTCGCTGTAGGACGGGCCCTTCCAGATGCCGGAGGCGTAGCCGCGATACATGTCGTAGCCCGCGAGCCCCGGCCAGAAGTCCTGTAGGGCGCTGACGGCGAAGGTGCGGGAACTGCCGTCGGCGGCGTTCACGGTGAAGCCACCCTCGGACACGATCCGGAAGTCGTCACGGAACCGCAGGTCGTGGGTCACGCCGGTGATCGGCACGACCGGTGCTTGCGCCTCGATGGGCCGCTGGATGGAGCCCTCGAAATGCCAGCGCTGCCCGTCAGCGGTCTCACGCTGCGCGAAATGCACCAGTTCGTCGTCGAACTGGAAGATGCCCATGAAGTACAGGACGCCGTCCGGGATCTCGGAGGGCTGCAAGCCCTCACCCTCGCCGAGACTTCCGCCGCCACCGCCGTGCCTGGTACCCCACGAGTGGTCGCGGCCGAACCACCAGGTGTTCGGATCGATGTCGATACGTTCGCCGTCGACCTCGAGCCGGCCGGAGATCTCGCCGTTCTGGTAGTAGCGTCGCGCGTCCTCGCGGACCCGGCCGCGGGTGCGGAAGAAGGCGGGTTCCTGTTCGTAGGCGGGGAACCGACCGCGGAAGTTCAGTTCGAGGCGCAGGCCGTGGTCGTTGTCGCCGAGGGTGGCGCGCACACCGCGCAGTGGTTCGGTGATCTCGTAGCGATACGGCCCGACCTGCCAGGCACCGAGGTCGTCGTAGTTGCCGCCGATCTCGCGGGACAGGCGGACCACGTGCGCCTTGCCGTCGACGGTGACCATGGCGTAGGCGTCCATGACGTTGCGGTTGGGGTAGCGCGCCATCCCGGTCATGACGCTGACCCGGCCGGTGGTGTCGAAGCCGTAGAGCACGATGCGCTCGGTCCAGCGCAGATCGCTCTGGGCGACGTGGTCGAAGGTCGTGGGCAGTTGATGACAGAGCAGTTCGTCCTGGGGAGTCAGCATGGGGTGCTTCCTTCGCGAAGTGGGGGCGGAACACGTTTCAAGTTAGCTAATTCGAATACACCATGACGCGTTTTTAAAAAGATCGGATCTCGGCTACGCTCTGCCCACATCGAAGGAGGAGTGATCGGTGACCGAACAGAGCGAGGTCCGGCAGGGACCCGGCCGCCCACGCGACCCGCAGCTGGACGAACAGGTCCTGCGCGCCACCCAGGAACTGCTGGTGGAACAGGGTTTTCAGGCCACGACGATCCAGGGCGTCGCGCGCCGAGCCGGGGTCGTCGCCACCTCGATCTACCGCCGGTGGCCGAACAAGATCCACCTCGTCGAGGACGCGATCTTCGCACTCGAGACCGGCGCGGTCCCGCAGCCCACCGGTGACATCGGCGCGGATCTGCTCGCGTGGACCCGGCTGTTCTTCGCCGCCGCCACCCACCCCGCGGCCCGCTCCGGCATCCCGGGTCTGCTCTCGGCCTATCACGACGACGAGGAGAGCTACCGCCGGCTGCGCGAACGCGGCGAGGACCTGGCACGGCTCGCCCTGCGCGCCACGCTCGACGCGGCGATCGAATCCGGCCAGGTCCCCCCCGGCTGCGACCCCGACCTGATCTTCGAATTCCTGCGCGGCGCCACGCTGCTGCGCGCTCTCACCCGCGGCGACGAGGACGGCGAACAGTTCTGCCGCCAGACCGCCGCGGCCCTGGTCACCTTGGCTACTCACCACGAAAGTGCGAGATGAGAACTCCCTGTCGCCGTCTGCTCGTCGCCACGGCGGCCGTGCTGCTGGTTCCCGCCGCCATCGGTATCGCACAGCCCGGCTCCTCCGGGGTCGTGCTGGAGAACCGCGATATCGCCGATACCGCCGTCGCGCGTGCCACCTGCGCAGGAGACGCCCTCCCCGAACCCGGCCTGCAGGGCGACGTGCCCGCCGCCGACCGCGACAGCGGCCGCAGCACCCAGGGATACCGGTGCAACCTCAGCCGCATCGGCGGCTACGCGGGCCGCGGCGCCGGAATCACCTCGACGCAGTTCGACCACTGTGTCTATCTGGGCAGCTTCTTCCCGGGCAATCTGCTCGGCCCCGCACAGGGCGTGCAGGTGATCGACGTCGCCGATCCGGCGAATCCGGTGCTCACCGCCACACTCACCGAACCGGCCATGCTGGCGGGCACCTGGGAGAGTCTCAAGGTCAATGCCGAACGAAAGTTGCTGGTCGGCACCGGGGCTCCCGCGTTCACCGGCGCCGGGCTGATCTCGGTCTACGACATCTCCGACTGCGCGCACCCGCGCCTGCTCAACCCGGGCCCCGGCACCGACCTGAGCCTGCCGGTCCCGATCACCGCACATGAGGGCGGCTTCTCCCCCGACGGCCGCACCTATTGGGCCTCGGGCGTCATCCCGGGCATCGTCAGCGCCGTCGACCTGACCGATCCGGCCGACCCCAGGGTGATCTGGCAGGGCATGCCAGGCCAGTCCATGCACGGCATGGGCCTGCGCGCCGACGGCAACCGCCTGTATCTGGCCAACAATATGGGCGGGCTGACCATCCTGGACACCTCCGCGGTGCAGCGGCGCGACCCGGACCCGCAGGTGCCGATCATCGCCCAGCTGACCTGGACCGACGGCTGGGCAACCCAGCAGAACGTCCCCGTCAACTACGACGGGGTCCCCTATCTGTTCAGCGCCGACGAGGCCGGATCCGGTGGCGTCAAAGTCATCGACATCTCCGACGACACGCATCCGCGCGTGGTGAACACGATCAAACTGGAGATCAACCTGTCACAGCACCGCGACAGCGCGATGGCCTCCGGCATGGGGGGCTCACTGTTCGCCTACGACGCCCACTACTGCTCCGCCGACCGCCCGGTGAACCCCACCGCGCTGGCGTGTGGCTGGATCTCCTCCGGTATCCGGGTATTCGATGTCCGCGACCCGCTCCAGGTGCGCGAGATCGCTTACTACAACCCGCCCGCGCGCACCGGTCAGAACGCCGAACTGTGGAACTCCCCGCACGCACTCGCCTCGATCATCGGTGTTCCGCTGCTCAGCGCACCCTCGGTCATGCAGGCCGTCGAGTCGGGCGCCTTCGATCCCGAGCAGGCGCGCAGCTCGCGCACCGGCGACGTGGCCTTCGGCGACCTCTCCACCGATTGGTGCTTCTCCGCCCCTGTGTGGCGCGGTAATCAGCTGTGGGCCGCCTGCGCCGACAACGGCCTGCTCACCCTGGAGTTGTCCCGCGAGGTGTACACCCCACCCGCCGACCAGCGCTCGACGGTCGGCTCATGAGCCGGCGGGTGCTGCTCGGAGCCGCGGCCGCCGCGACCCTGTTCCTGCTGGTACTCGGCGCCGCTATGCGGCCGCTCCTGATCTCCGAGACGGTCACCCCCGCACCGGTATTGACTCCCACCGAAATCGGTTTCGTGCAGGATATGGCCGGCCACCATCAGCAAGCGCTGGCCATGGTCGATCGCCTCGCCGCCGACGTCGACCCCACCGTGCGGCGACTGGCAGACCAGATCGCCGACGCCCAGCGCCTGGAGATCGGCATGATGCTCGGCTGGCTCCGGTTGGCCGGAGCAACACCGGCCAACCCGCACCCGATGTCGTGGATGCCCCCCGGCCATCACTCCGCCGCGTCCACGACCATGCCCGGCATGGCCACCCGCGCCGACCTCGACGCCCTCGCTCTGGCACGCGGCACCGACGCCGAAACGATGTTTCTGCGCCTGATGTATGGCCACCACCAAGGCGGGGTCGCCATGGCCCAGATGTTCGATGAGCTGTTCACCGGTGGACCGGTCGAACAGGCGGCCCGCGACATGATCAGCACGCAGAGCCAGGAGTCGGGGCTCATCGGTCTGCTGCTCACCCGGGGCGGCGCCCCCGCGACCGGCTGAGTAGCCGGACTCAGGGGTGCGCGACCAGCTCCCGGATCGTGGCGCGAACCTGTCCGACGGCCGGGACCGCGGCGAACTCGGCCGACTCGTGCAGGAAATCCGACAGCCGAGCGGCCGTGCGGCCGGTGGGGCGCCCGGCCGGCGACAACGCCGGACCGATCTGCTCGACCGCGTGTTCGGGCTCGCCGAGCATCAACTGCAGGCGGGCCGCGGAGATCGCGGCCATCGCCGGTGACAGGAATTTCTCCGGCAGCGGTGGGCGAACCTCGCCGAAGGCGATCCGGGCCAGGTCGGGGCGGGTGGCTCGGAGTCGGCGACAGCTTGCGCCGAGTAGCCGCGACTGCTGCCCCGGCCCCGGCCAATCCCGGCGCGGTCCGAGGAGCATGGCAATGGTCGCCGCGGTGAGACTGCGATCGGCGGCGTCGTCACCGACTCCGGTCGCGGTGGCTTCACCACGGCATTCGGCGGCGATGACGATCGCGCGCCGGAACGCGGCCTGCTCACCGAGAATGCCGTGCGCGTACGCCTCCAGCTCGGCCAGGACGACCCGCAGCAGGGGTGTCGCCGTACGCCGCGACAGATACTGGGCGAGCTGGGCCACCTCCAGGCCCTCCGCCGGCCTACCGCTGTCGAGGAGCTGCCAGGTGGACTCCGCGAGGATCGCGGCGGTCAGCACCGTATCGCCCGCAGCATGGGCCAGCCGCGCGGCGGCGACCGAGTACCGGCCCGCGGCAGTGATGTCCTCCACGTCCCAGCTCATAGCGGCGGCGATATCGGCCAGTTCCGCGCCGGCCCGCAGGGCGCGTCCGTGCCGGTGTGCATCCGAAAGCTGCTGCAAGCGAGGGAGATTCGACGACAACCAGGCAGTGACGGCGCGGCGCGGCGCCTGCCCGTCGCCCCACTGCCTGTTCCGGGCCCAGATCGCGAGCTGTTCGGCGGCCGCCAGCTCTGTCGCGGCGAAGCCGGCCTGATTGCCGCCCGGTTGCGCGGCAGGCGGCCACAGCAGCGACGACAGCTGTCCGGGCAGATCATCGGACTCGGTGACCGATTCGACGGTCAGCCGGGCGCGCAGGTGATCCAGCGGCGTGTGCAGCGCCTTCTCGTAGGCGGCCACGTGCTCGGCACGTACCACGCGCGCTCCGGTCTCGAGCTGGCCCAGGTACGGCTTGGAATAGTTCGTACGCGCAGCCATGCCCTGCAGGCTGATCCCCGCTGCCGTCCGTGCGACCCGCAGCGCCGCGCCGACCTCGCTCATCCGAGGTCCGCGACAGTGCGGGCCGGCTCGTTCATCTTCCCGAGAATACGTCGCCGGTTTTTTCCCGCGCGAGGTGTCTGCAAACAGTCTGCAATAAGGGGCGACGTGCCCTGCCCAGCCGTTCGTCCCCCTATCGTCCGACATCGTGAGCAACGAAACTGTCCTGCCCGGCCGGCGCCGGCGCGGCGGTGCGCGCGTCGCGCTGACCTCCCTCGCGCTGCTCGTCGCCGCGGCGACCGGGGTGACACCGGCGGCGGCAGCACCGTCCTACCAGCCCGCCGCCCAGGTCGAAACCACCTATTACGCGCCCGGCCCCTGGGCGGTGGCCGAGCGCACCGGCGTCGACTGCTGCACGTCGACCGGCGACAGCTACGACATCTGGTATCCGGCCGATCTCGGGGCCGGCGGTATCGTCCACCCGGTCATCACCTGGGGCAACGGCACCATGGCCCATCCGCGCGAATACGCGTATCTGCTCTCCCACCTCGCGTCGTGGGGATTCGTGGTGATCGCCGCCGACCGCACCGACACCGGCACCGGCGTTCAGATGCTCGACGCGGTGCGCTACCTGACCCGGCAGAACAGCGACCCGAACAGCATCTTCCACGGCAAGATCGACACCACCGCAGCCGGGGCGACAGGGCATTCACAGGGCGGCCTCGGCGCGATCAACGCGCTCGCGCGCGGCGGCGGCGCCGTCCGCACCGCGGTGACCCTGGAGATGCCGTTGTCGGCGGCCTGCGCGGCGCTGCCGTCCGTCGCCGGCCAGAGCACCTGTATCGATCCCGCCACGGTGACCTCGGGTTCGGTGCTGCTGATCAACGGTTCGGCCGACGGTATCTCGCCCGCGACCCAGCAACTCCCGCCGGAGCTGATCGGACTGCAGTCGATGCAGGCCTACTACGACGCACTGCCCGCCGGTCTGCCCAAGGCCCGCGCCGCGGTGGTGGGCGCCCAGCACAACGACGTCCAGGGTCAGCCGGACTGCACCAACTTCAGCTGCACCGAGGGCGTCTACCGCTATCTCGGCTATCTGACCGCCTGGTTCATGGACCGGCTGCGCGGCGATCCCACCGCCCGCACCGCATTCCTCGCCGGCACCGGCGAACTCCTGCACAACCCCCACTGGTCCGATCAAGCCAGCACCATCACCCGCTGACCGAGGAAAGGCTGCACATTCCATGGACGACCACGTCGAGGAACTACTCGCCGAGCTGGATCTGGACGGCAAGCTCCGGCTGATCTCCGGCGCGAGCCTGTTCCGGATGGCCGGTAACCCCGCGATCGGACTCGCCGAGATGCCGGTCTCCGACGGTCCCTCCGGTGTGCGCGGCGAGAACTGGGACGAACGCGATCCGTCGGTGAGCCTGCCTTCGGGAACCGCTGTCGCCGCGACCTGGGATCCGGCGCTGCTCACCGAGATCGGTGCACTCATCGCCGCCGAGGCCCGGCGCAAAGATGTCTACGCGGTCCTCGGACCGACGATCAACCTGCACCGCTCCCCGCTGGGCGGCAGGCATTTCGAGTGTTTCTCCGAAGACCCGCTGCTCACCGCCGAGATGGCGGCGGCCTACGTGCGGGCCGTGCAGGCGCACGGGGTGAGCGCATGCCCGAAACACTACGTGGCCAACGATTCCGAGACCGATCGCTTCACCGTCGACGTCCGCGTCGACGACCGGGCACTGCGTGAGCTCTACCTCTACCCGTTCGAGCGCGCCGTCGAGGCCGGTGCCTGGATGATCATGGACGCCTACAACGCCGTCAACGGCACCACCATGACCGCAAACCCGCTGCTCGACGAACCGCTCAAGGGCGAGTGGGGATTCGACGGCGTGGTGGTCTCGGACTGGACCGCCGTCCGCACCACCGAAAGTGCGGCACGGGGCACCGACCTGTGCATGCCCGGCCCGCCCTACCTCTGGGGTGAGCCGCTCGCCGCCGCCGTCCGCGCCGGCGAGATCGCGGAATCGGCCATCGACGACAAGGTGCGCCGCATCCTGCGCTTCGCCCAGCGCGTCGGCGCCCTGGACGGAACCCCTCGGCCCACACCTGTTTTCACCGACGAGCACGCCCAGGACCTGGTCCGCCGGGTTGCCGCCCAGGCCATGGTTCTGGTGCGCAACGACGGCATCCTGCCCCTGGCACCGGACACGACCGTCGCATTGCTCGGACCGTCGGCGGGCGAACCGCGTTTCCTCGGCGGCGGCAGCGCGACCGTGATCCCCGGTCACACCAGCACCCCGATCGAGGGCCTGACCGGCCGCCTGCCGCTCACCCACACCGCGGGTGTCCACCTGTCCGAAGACCTGATACCCGCCCCGCTGGCGCTCATGACCGATCCCGAGACCGGCGAACCGGGACTGTCCGCGCGATACCTGAAAGACAACACCGTGCTCGGCGTCCAGCACCGCGCCACGAGCCGCCTCGTGCTGCTCGGTGAACCGCTGGCCGCGCAGTCGAACACGGTCGAGATGGTCACCCGCCTGCGTGCCGACACGGCCGGTGACTGGCAGATCGGCTTCGGCAGCGTGGGCCATATCCGGCTCGATATCGACGGCGAAACCGTACTGGACGAGAACGTGGCCCTGGATTCCGGCGATCCGGCGGCGGCCCTGCTCAACCCGCCCCAGCGTCACGTGACTCGTACGCTGGCCGCCGGCGACGAGGTCGAGGTACGGCTCGTGACCGGCATCGAGGAGGCGATGCCCGGCCTCGGCATCATTCTCGGCGCGACCCTCGGTATCCGGCGCCCACAGCGTGACGACGACGAGGAGTTCGCGGCAGCGATCGACCTGGCGCGCGCGGCCGAGGTGGCCGTGGTCGTGGTCGGCACCACGGAGCAGATCGAGAGTGAGGGCGTCGACCGCACCACCCTGCGACTGCCCGGCCGGCAGGACGACCTCGTCGCCGCTGTCGCGGCGGTGAACCCGCGCACGGTCGTGGTGGTGAATTCCGGTGCGCCGGTCGAGATGCCGTGGCGTCACGACGTCGCCGCGGTGCTGCTGGCCTGGTTCCCGGGCCAGGAATTCGGCGCGGCGCTGGCCGATGTGCTCACCGGCGCCGCCGAACCCGGCGGCCGGCTGCCCACCACCTGGCCCGGGACCATGCCCGACGTCCCGGTCGTGAACACCACGCCCGTCGACGGTGTCCTCGGCTACACCGAGGGCATCCACATCGGTTACCGCGCGTGGCTGCGAGCGGGTACCGAACCCGCCTATCCGTTCGGCCACGGCCTCGGCTACACGACGTGGTCGACCGCGGACCTCGTCGTCGCGGGACGCACCGCCTCCGTGACGGTCACCAACACCGGTGATCGCCAGGGCAAACACGTTGTGCAGGCGTACCTCTCACGCCCGGACAGCACTATCGACCGTCCCGTTCGCTGGCTCGCCGGCTTCACCGCGGTTACCCTGCCACCGGGCGAATCCCGCACGGTCTCCATCTCCCTGCCCGACCGCGCCTTCCAGCACTGGGGACCCGACGGCTGGGAGACCGAGCCGGGCGAATTCACCCTGCAGGTAGGCGCCTCGGTCGCCGATCTCCCCCACACCGCCTACGTCTCCTGACCCAACTGCTCGACCGTCCTCGGAAACCGCAGGCCGAGGCGTATGCGAACACCCGCCTGGCCTGCAGTGAACGGTTTGCTCAGCTCACGCCTGGATGCATAGTGCCCACCGGGGCACTATGCACAAGGGCACGATCGGGTAGCCCGGGCGCGTTCATAACAGCTTCACCCCTGCGATCCCGCCAAGCCTGAATCATGAAACCGCAGGTCGGTGAACTACAGGCAGTTCTTCCCGGTTCATGACCATATTCGCCGTTGCCTCAGCCCACTGCCGCCAACGCTCGCCACGCCTTCCGGGAACGCGATCGGGCCCGCGGAGCGGCGCATTCGATTCGCCGGCGCGCCTCGGAGGTACTGATCCGCAGCAGATCACTCAGTAGCTCTGCCGTGTCCCGATAGCCGGTGTCGGCAGCGAGACCACGGCGCTCGGCCCCGGCAACGGCGGCGACCATGGCGGCACCCAGCCGCCGCCGGTGGCGCTCGGTTTCGACGAGAGTGCGCAGCAAGTCGACATCGGCCAGTTCCGACCATCTCCGGGCCGGCGCGTGCGGTGCCAGTGCAGTCGAATGTGTGTTCACCCCGCGGAGCTTACCGCACACATAGAACATATGTTCGAAGATGGCCCCGACCGCCGGGTCGTGTCCGGGCAGCCGGCGCGCCCGTGCTCGCCGCCCCGGCGAAGCGGGACGACGCGACCGCGTTCACGGCGTCAGTGCGAGTAGTCCCGGAAGGTCATCACGCCGCCGACCAGGAAAACCAATATCGCGAGGATGTAGACGGTGACGCGGAACCACGTCGGGCCGTAGTAGCTGACCGCCATCGCCGCACCGAGCGCCGCGAGAATCAACACCACCCCGTAGAACGGTGTGCGCTGCTCTCTGTCAACCATTCCTCCAGTGTCCTCCGCCGACACTGCGGGTGGCAACGCCGCGGGGATTATTCCGGCGACGATCCGGATCCGGCGGCAGATTCCCCGATCCTTCCCAACATTGGGAATTGTTCGATAATCGTGCATACGGGTTCCGGCTGGTGATCGCTGTCTTGTCCAACCGGCTTCCCCAAGAGTGTGACCGCATAGCAGGAGCTGGTCCATTCTGCTGTGGCAATGAGGGGCCGCTTGTGTTCGTGGGACTGGCCCGGGTGATCGGGCGACTCGACGCGGCAGCCGGGAAGGCGGCGCGGGCCGGCACGAACCATCTCAGGGACACCGGTGACCGGCTACGCGGGCAGGTCACCCGGCTCGAATCCGCCGATGATTCCGGCGCGCGTTCGATCGGGACCGTACGCGGCGAAGGCAATCTGGTCGGAACGGACGCCGCGGGCAACTTCCGGTTGTTCCGTGCCGAAGACGTGGTCAATGTGCCGCTTCGGAATCGCGACGGTGAGGTCATCGGGGTTTCCTTCCCGTCCAGGCGCGGCGACGCGGAAAGCAAACAGAGATGGGCACGAGCCGATCTACGCTCCGCCGATTTCGTGCACTATGCCTTCTGGAACAAGACTCCCGGAGCACGGAAGCCTTCCTGGGCGTTCGGCCGGCGCCGCGAAGCGCCGTGGGCTACGGACTCCCCGGGAAAGCAACCGATCTACATCCACGCCCACGCCCGCAGCCGGACCTTCGATGTGAAGATCAAGACCGGCCGATGGTCGTCCTCGGTTGTCCAGATCGACGGCCCGACCTACGGCGAGTTGATTGCGGACAATCAACATCTGGAACGTGCGCTGTTGTCCCGCCCGGACAGCCCGTTCGTCTTGCTGTCGTGCAGCCCGGCCGAGACCGGCGGTGTTGCCGCGAAAACCCTGGCCGAACATCTGCATACGAAAGGGGCGCTGTCCAACGATATCTATGCCGCCAAGGGCGAGGTCATGACGCGGACTTCACTGCGCGGCGATGAGAAATCCTCGCTGGTCGGCGTCGAGGTCGACCCTGTGGCCGGTGATTCCACGGAATCCTTGTGGGAGCGATTCCGAAAACCTGGAGCCGCGCCCCCACCGGCCGCCGGCGGGACCTGACGGAATCCACGGTGGGTGTCGTACTTCCGGACAGCGTCGCGGTATTCCTGAACGTTCTCGGCATACCGTGGATCAACGTGGACGAAGACCAGGTCCACGAGACCGCCGGGCACATCCGGACCTTCGTCGCCGACCTGGACAACACCTTACGGTCGGCCAACGACTACATGTCCGCGCTGGAAGCGGAGTATTCGGGTCGGGGTTACCAGCTGTTGCTGGCCGAATGGGCGGCCGTCGACAGCACCCATATGTCGGCCCTGCGCACGGGGGGAACAACCGTCGCGGGTGTACTCGATGTGGCGGGCACCATGATCGCCGCACTCAAAGCGGTGGCCGTCGCCGAGCTCGCGGCCCTCTTCACCGCGGCGGGCGCGCTGCTGGTGTCGGGCGTCGGCGCGACACTGCAGCCGGTGGTCGCCGCGGCGGTACGGCGAATCGTGCTGGCCTTGAAGATCGCGGTCGAAGAGCACATATTCGGAGAGCTCCTCGAACTGGCCGTGACCGAGTTCGAAGACGTGGTCCGCGATGTCGTCGAAGGTATCGGCGATTTCGCCTACCGGGTGGCGGCCGCGGCCCTCGACGTCGGCGGGACTCCGGCGGAGCTGCGGCTGGATCCGGCGGGGGCACGGCGATATGCCGATGCGATCGCGGGTCTCGGCGACGATATCGCCGAGCATCATGCCCGGCTCACCGAGAACCTCGCCCAGGTGGGCGACGGTAGCCGGTCCGGCCTACTCGACGAACCTGCCTCATCGGCGAACGGAATCGGCTCCGGGACCACGGCAGAAGCCCCACCCGCACCAGAAGGCACCCTGCTCGAGCAGACACGGACACCGTCCGGGCATTCTCCCCTGTCCATTGCCGCCGGGAGCGCGGCCCACGAAGTTCCCCGGACGCCCGGCGCAAGAACTGAAGACCAACTCACCCGAGAGGCCGCTGCGGCGCAGCCCGGCCCGATCTCGGCGACAACACCGGTCGCTGAGCGAACAGCACACGCCGATACGGCTCTCCCCGCCCGCAGCGCGGCCGGCGCACCGGCCGACCCATCCGCCGGACCGATGCGCCCGGCGGCGGACCGAACCGAACCGCGAGGGTCCGCCGAGGTGGAAACCTCACGCAATCCAGCGCCGGGCCGCCTGCCGACAGAGAGTCCCGGCATCGGCGCGCCGGACGAACGAATCGGCGCATCCGTACCCGCCGCTTCCGAACCGTTCGGCGGCGCCACAGAACTCCCGACCCGAGCAGGCTTTCCGGAGCCCCGGAACGACTCTCCCGGTCCCGGCGCCGGCGGGACCGGCGGCCCGGCGGCAGCTACCGCAAACGCGAGCGCAACCCCAGCGGCCACCGGCATGAACCCACCGAGCCGGTCCGGCAGGCGGTCTACTGCGGGGCGGGCCGCCGATCCGGAGCCCACCGTGACCGAGCGAACGAACAGCCGGCCGCCACACCACAGCACCGGCGCGGTGCGGCGAACTCCCTGGACGAAAGGTAGATCGAAGAGCGAGAAACCGGCTGTCGAGCGTGCGCCATGGGCCCGGCCCGCGACGGCTGTCTCGGCGCCGCCCGAGATCGGCACGCCACCGACGGTATCCATTCGGCAAACCGGAGAACCGACCACTGCCGCAGCTGACGAATCAGGTCACGGTGACGGCAAAACAATGGACGCCGCGGTCTCAGCCCGTCCGCCGGAGAGCGCCGGCAGTGAGGCGGAACGGCGCAACACCACCCGGGTTCAACAGTAGATCCGTGTCCGGCGGAACGATATCCGCTAGCTCATCGCCCAGAACGGGCCACCACCGGTCCACCTCCACCGCACGCTTCTGCGCTCCGGCCGTTGCGATCACCACACAATAGGCACCATCGGGCGCGGTACCTATCAGCGGGCGCCCCTCCTCGTCGCAGCCGATTTCGACCACGGCGTTGCGCAACGATTCGATCAGGTCCTCGGCGAGCTGCTCGCCCGACGCGATACGCCGCAGGATGGAATCCACCGGATCGGTCGGGGACGATTCGTCCGCCGGTATGTACTCGGGATTCGGCTCGAACGGCCCCACGACACCCTCGGCGGTCACCATCCATCCGCCCACGATCCCCGCAACCGGAAGGGCCGAATCCGCCGGTTCCGGCCGGTATGCCGGGTCCAGCAGCAGGAACCAGTCGCCCTGCCGGATCGCCTCGGGTGGCGGCTCGGCCATGGGAATGCCCTCCGGATCGTGGTGTCGGACCGACCATAACGAACGGCCCGGCCGCCGTTCCGGTGGGAGCCGGAGGGACGGCCGGGCCGGGCAGTTGCCGCCGAGGTCAGGCAGCGGAGAGGGTTGCCAGCATCTGGGCGAGCTGCTGCATGCCCTGCGCTTCGTTCGCCGAGGAGCCCGGCGCGATCGGCAGGTCGACCGAATCGGCGGACGGTGCGGTCACCTCGGTCGCCGGCTGCAACGGCAAGCCGGTGCCGGCGCTTGGCGCACAAGCCTCTTGGGCTATCGCATGACGCCGGTGTGCCCGGTGGAGTAGCGGCCCGGTTGCGGCCAGACGGTGAGACCGTGCGGGCCCCGGCCGACCGGGATACGGGCCAGGAGTTTCCACTCGGCGATATCGATCGCGTACACCTCGCCGTGTTTTCGGCCGGAGACCCAGAATGTCCGTCCATCGGCGGAAAGATTGCCCATATCCGGGCTCCCACCGTCCGGCAGGAACCATTTGTGCACCAGGCCGCCGGCCGCGAAATCCCAGACCGAGATACTGCCTTCGTCCCGGTTCGTGATGAGCAGCTGTTTCGAATCACGGGTTACATACAGGCCGTGGGTGCCGGCGCCGGTGGGGATGAACCCGGTGTTGTCGAAGGTCAGCGCGTCGAAGGTGTAGAGACCGCCGGCGTGCATATCGGCCACGAAGAAGGTGCGGCCGTCCGGGGACAATTTGACGTCCTGTGGCATACCGGACGGTGCGTGGGGCAGGTCGATGGTACGTACCAGTGCGCGGGCGGCGATATCGACGACCGCCATGCGCCCGGCGAATTCGCAACTGGCCAAGGCGAAACGGCCATCGGCGGTGAAGTCCATATGATCGACTCCGGCGCAGTCCGGGACCGGCACAGCGTGCTTCTTCTCCCAGGTGCGCGGATCGTAGAAGTCGAGGGATTTATCCGCCTCGGCGACGACCAGGGCGTACTGGCCGTCCGGGGTGTAATACATGTTGTACGGGTCCCGCACCGGGAAGCTCGCGCCGGGTTTGCCGGTGCGCGGGTCGATCGGCAACAGGCTGCCACCGCCGATCGGCAGATCGTTGGTGACGTACAGGGTTTGCAGATCGTAGGACGGCACGACGTGTTGCGGTTCCACCCCGCCGGCCGGGAAGGTGTCGATTACCCGAAAGGTCGCGGGGTCGATCACCGAAACATCGTGGGATTCACTGTTCGGTACGTACACCAGTTCCCGGTGGCCGGCGACCGCCGGGCTCAATTTCCGGTTGGCGGCGTAGATATCGTCGGGTCGCGGTGGCGGCGGCATCCCCGGCAGCAGGTTCGCCATATGTTCCGGCGGGGGTGCGACCGGCGACGGCGACGGGCTTCCGGTGGAGCCGTCCGTCGATACGGCCTCCCCCGACGAGCAGCCGGCCACCGCGACGAAAAGGGCAGCTGCCGCGGTGAGCCGGACCGGGTGGTCGTGCCGCAGGGTGGTCACTGACACCGATGTCCTTTCGTCCTGCCGAGCGCATACCGCGACGGCCGGGGACGGGCGGACAGCCGGAGACGCACTGAGCCACAGACCCTTCGGGCATATCGGTGGTTACGCTCGAGCGCAATGGGAGACAACAGTTCGTGCACAATTTCCGCATCCGGAAGACTAGTGGAGCGGGCACGAATCGCCCAAACAGCAACCGGTAGGCAATTGTCCGTGGTCTCCGCGCGCTCGGCGCAGCTCAGAGTTCCGGGTGCCGGTATCGGGAACGGCGAACCCGGTGGGCAGCGGAAGTACGCCGCTCACCGGGTCGCCGGGGTGTCAGCACTGCGCGATCTGGCGCTGGGCGCCGGCCGAGGACTGGGCCGAGCGGCCGTTCCGGAGTGCGCCGCCGGCCGGCTGGGCGGCCGCCCGGCTCACCGGACGCGGCCGGGCACGCCGAGTCGTCTGCCGTTCCCGGCGCGGGTAACCGACCTGGGTGTCGCTGCGGCGGGGTACCGCCCGGGGCAGGATGCGCTGCTTGCCGTCTTCGTCGTGACAATCCTGTTCGTCGGCCTGGTCCGGCTCCGTCCGGCCGACCGGACGCTGTCCACCCGGTACGACGAGTACGAGGCGCGGTTCCTGTACCGGCGCGGTGTCGTGGACGACGTCACGGCCGTCACCCGCTTCGTGGGCGGTGGGCCGCCGGGAAAGTTCTTCGTGGGCGCGGGCATCGACGACCGCCGCACGGACCGGGCCCCGCATACCGAGGGCGATGACGGCCGTGATCACCGCGAGGAACCCGCAGATCAGTCCCTGGTTCGTCACGGCGGCGGTGGCCGCCTGCTGCGTCGCCGCGACGCCGGACCCGCTGCCGAAAACCGTATCGACGATATCGCCGAGGGCGGTTCTGAGCTCGTCGTGGTCCTCGGTCATCGCGCGCAGCTCCGGCGCTTTACCGTCGAGATGCAGAAGCGCCGCCGGGACGAATACGGCATTGGCCGCCGCGGCGCCGATTGCGAGCAACAGCCCGGCGCGCGACTTCCGGTACAGCGAGAGCCCGGCCACGGTGAGCAATGCGGCGGCGGCGGCGAGTGCGCCCCACAATCCGCTGATGGAGACAACATGTTCGGTGAGGCGCTCACCGGCGCTGCGGAGCACGGGAACGGAACCGTCGAGCCGGCCGAACGCATCGCTGCGGACCTCGCCGTGCGGACCCGAGGCGGTCAGCCAAGGCTGGAACAGCAGCGCGAAGGTGGCCAGGCTGAGTGCGGCTACGGACCAGAATTTCCAATCGCATCGGAATTCGGAACTCGGTCGATCGACATTTCCCGAAGGGGTGTGGAGTGAATATTCCGAAGTATTTCTGGTCTCGACCTCGTGGTCCACCGTTTCGCCTTACCGCGCGAATTGAATGGGGCGCGAATATCGCTTCCCCGCTGAGCTTGTCGTCGTCGACGTCGTCCAGCATAGAACACCTCACCCGCAGGTCGGGCGGCATTCCGGCCACAAGAGAGCTGGGCCACAATACTTTTCAGTAATATAGCGCCGGGCGAAACCGGGACGGCATCACGAAATACTGTGTTAACAAGGACTTTTCATCGGGTTTCGATACATCGCACCGTCGAGGTTCCGAATTCTCCTGTGACCGGATACACGTTCGGCATCCCGATTCGACTCGGTGACCGGGGACACCGAGTCCGCGGATGATCACACCGCGTCGATGGGAGTCCCGGTTCACCCAGGCGTGACCACACGTGCGCCGGGCGGCCAGGAAGCGGCGGCCCACAGTCCGCCCCCGAGCCGCTCCGGCCACTGCTGGATCACACAAACGTCCAGTGATAGCGTTTGCCTATGGCAATCGGTACCGGGGCGCCGACCCGGGCCGGCGTAGGCGGGTGAGCCGATATCGCGGAGTCCGGCGGCGCCATGACCGTCACTGTCGCGCTGGGCGGTGACGTCATGCTCGGCCGTGGCGTGGATCAGCTCCTGCCGCGACCCGGGCACCCGGAACTCCAGGAACCGTGCGTCCGGGATGCCCGCCGCTACGTCGAACTCGCCGAACAAGCGAACGGCCCGATCCCGCGGCCCTACGGTTTCACCCGGCCATGGGGCGAGGTGCTCGATATCCTCGACGAACTCGCGCCCGATATCCGGCTCGTCAACCTGGAAACCGCGATCACCGCGGACGGCGGTTTCGCCCCCGGCAAAGGGGTCCACTACCGGATGCACCCCGGCAACCTGCCGGCACTCACCGCACTGCGTCCCGATGCCTGCGCGCTGAGCAACAATCATTGTCTCGATTTCGGCACGAGTGGACTGGCCGACACCCTCGACGCGCTGGCCGGTGCGAATATCGGCGCCGCCGGTGCGGGTGCGGACCTCGCGGCCGCACAGCGTCCGGCGGTGGTGCCGGTGCCCGGTGGGCACCGGGTGCTGATCGCGTCGGTATCGACCCCGTCCAGTGGCGTTCCCGCAAGCTGGGCCGCGGGAAACGGCCCGGGGGTCTGGCTGATCGACCATCCGTCGGTGCACCACGCCGACGAAGTGGCCGCCCGGTTCGCGCCCACGTTCCGCAGCGGCGACCGCACGATCGTCTCGGTGCACTGGGGGCCCAACTGGGGTTACGGAACCGGCCTGAGCGAGCGGCAATTCGCGCACCGGCTGATCGACGCCGGAATCGATATCGTGCACGGCCATTCCGCACACCACCCCCGCGCTCTGGAGATCTACCGGGGCAAACCCATCCTGTACGGCTGCGGCGATGTCATCGACGACTATGAGGGCATCGGCGGCCACGAGTCCTACCGGCCGGAGTTGCGGCTGCTGTATCTGGTCACCCTCGACCCGGGCGGACCCGCCATCGTGCGCATGCTGCCATTGCGTATCCGGCGTATCCAACTCGAGCGAGCCGGTGACTCCGATACCCAGTGGCTACGAACCGTGCTCGGTGACATCAGCAGCCGGTACGGGACACGAATCGGCACCGAACCGGAGGGACTGCTGACCGCATACCGGTAACCGCCCGCCGGCGTCTCTGCTCATCGTACGAAGTCGGACCGTTCGCGACCTCCGATCAGGCAGCCCTTCGCAGTTCGGCGGAACCGGGCGACGAGCGGCC
This sequence comes from Nocardia sp. CA-290969, assembly GCF_050936135.1. Taxonomy (NCBI): domain Bacteria; kingdom Bacillati; phylum Actinomycetota; class Actinomycetes; order Mycobacteriales; family Nocardiaceae; genus Nocardia; species Nocardia sp. CA-290969. Next base: position 5,937,644 of record NZ_JBNJNJ010000001.1, read on the forward strand.
GCAGTCGCGCCGGGTTCAGCCCAGGACCGGGGTGTAGGTGCGCGCGTCGCTGACGAATTCGGGATTGCCGTAGGTCTCCAGCCTGCGCTCGATGAGCCGGACGAGGTAGCGGTCGACTACCTTCGCCAGCGGCGGGATACGGGTCGCGGCGTCCACGAGGAGCAGCCGCCCGAGGATGAAGGGGGCGGTGGCGGCGATCCGCGCGACATCGGCCGGGCCGAGTGTGACGCCCATACCGCGGGCGATGCGCAGGCTGCCGCGGCAGAAGGCGAGCACGAAACCCGCCTTGCTGTAGCTCTTTTCGACCGCGTCGGCGATCCGGTCGTAGCGGGTGTCGCGGGGCCGCAGGTAGGCGGCCATGGTGGAGCGGATCAGTTCGCCGCAGGTGGCGTCGTCGAAGCCGTCCCGCAGGAGTGCGGCGCGGGCGTGGAATACCTGGATGATCTCGGCGGGTGTGGTCGGCAGCAATTCCTCGGGGAGCCCGAGCAGGAAGCACCGGTAGCGGCTGAATTCGACCTGCGCACGCTCCTCGGCGGTGAACTCGGTACGTCCCTGCCGGCGCACCCGGACGGCGAGGAGGTAGAGGTCGATCATCCCGGCCGGCATCTGATCGACCTGCGGCACCGGCACGCCGAAGATATCGGTATCCCAGTGCTCGGACCGTTTCAGCGCGTTGTAGCGGACCATCGAATGCATCAGCCGCACCATGGCCGCCGCCTCGAATCCCGGTCCGTAGCGGTCCAGCGCGCCGGGCAGGGTGGTGACGGCGAAGAACGACGCCGTTTCGTTGACGCGGCGGGCCGCGCGCCGGCCGGACAACGCGCCGGTGAGTGCCATCGGCAGCGCCGCATAGGTGTTGGTGAAGGTCGCGATGAACGCGCCCCGGGTGACGAACGGGGCGAGCAGCGCGGCCGGGGTGCGTGCCGCCCGCGCACCGCGGCGGACCAGTTCCGGATCGACCCACTCCGGGGTGGCCTCCATCGCGGAGATGAACGACACCAGCTCAGGTGGCGCGTCGGGTACGGCGTCCAGACCCTCCTGGCACGCGCGGCGGACCATGGCGATCAGGCTGCTCACGCTGTACTCGGCGGTCAGCGCCGCGAACGGGTCGGCGACGACGTCGCCCAGCATGGTCGCCGTCGACATCAACTCGACGACCCGGTCGTCGGCCAGGATCGATTCCCGGTCGGCGACCCCGTGCGGCAGGGAGGACGGCTCGCCCGGTGCGGTCACCAGGCGGTACGGCTGCTTGTCGAAGTCGAGGTCACCGTAGAGGCCGGGTTGCAGCTCGCGCTGACTGCGCACACGCTGCGCAAGCCCCGGGTAGTACGTAGGCATCGCGCCCTCCAATTAACTCACAACGTGTGAGTTAATACTCACGCAGTGTTAGTTAAACTGTCAAGCATGAATTCGCAGCGCCGACGGCGGATGCCCGCCGAAGCGCGGCGCGGGCAGATCCTCGACGTCGCGCAGGCGATCATCGACGCCGAGGGCTTTCATGCCGCCACTCCCCAACGCATCGCGGAATCGGCCGGTATCGATCGGTCGCTGCTGTATCAGCAGTTCGGCGATCTCGCCGGCCTCTTCGTCGCGTTGATCGACCGCGAAGCCGAACGTGCGGCCGCCCAGTTCGCCGAGGCCGTATCCGCGGGCGACGACGGATCGCCCGGCAATCCCGCTCTGCGAGCCTTCGACAGCCTGTTGCACGCCGTCGACGCCCGCCCCGCGACCTGGCGGCTGTTCCTGTTCCCGCCCCAGGGCGCACCGCCGGCGCTCTACGAACGACTCGCGCAATCCGAGGTCGTCGTCCGCGAATTCTTCGTTCAGCAATTACTGCGATTCAACCCGGACCTCGAGGATCCCGGCTACACCGCCCGGGTTCTCCACGCGGCCGGTCGCGAACTGCTGCAACTACGACTCAGCGAACCCGAGGCGGCCACCCACGAACGCCTACGTGCCCTGGTACGCCGGCTCAACTCCGAACTGTTGCAGAGGATCCGGTAGGCCCACCGGTCGCCGCGCGACTGCCCACCGGCGGCGCCGGAACTCGCCCGGCCCCGTGGACGCGTATTCCCGATCACCTCCCCCGACCGTCCGGAAGCGGCCCACTAGGCTGACCGCGGAAATATCCGGCGAGCGGGAGCATGGGGAAATGAGCACCAATCCGGGCGGATGGCCGCCGCAGCAGAACACGGGGTCGAACCGCACGCTGCTTTTCGTGCTGATTCCCGTCCTCGCCGTGCTGGTGATCGCCGCCGCGGTCGGTATCGGGCTACTGGCCCGGGGTGCGGTGGCGGAGGAGATTTCCGGTGCCCCCGCAGCCGCCGGCAGCGGGTCCGCGCCCAGGAATGTCCTGGCCGACGGCGCTGTCCGGATCGGCGAAGCGGACGCCGCGGTGACGGTCCGGGTCGTGCTGGACCTGCAGTGCCCGTTCTGCAAAGCCTTCGAGGAGGCCAACGGCAAGGTGCTGGAAGACGCCGTCCGCGACGGTAGCGCCGCGGTCGAGTACAGCGTCATCTCCTTCCTGGACCGCGCCAGCACCACCGAGTACTCCTCCCGGGCCGGTAACGCCTCGTTCTGCGTCGCCGACTCCGGACTGGCCGACTACCAGGGCTGGCTCGCCGAAATGTTCGCCCGCCAACCCGAGGAGGGCGGCGCCGGCCTGCCCGACAGCGACCTGATCGATATCGCGGAAGCAGTCGGCTACACCGATTCCGCCGTCGCCGACTGCATCACCGAACGCCGGTACGACGCCTATCTGCGCACGAAGACCGACGAGGTACTCGATTCCGGCGTGAACGGCACCCCTACCGTCTACGTCGACGACAAGGAGGTCACCGACTCGGCTGCCCTCCTCGAGCCGAACGGTCTCGCCCCGGTCATCGCCGCCGCACGCTGAGAGCGCCACGCCGCGAGCATCGACGCGCTCAGTCGTTCTCGCCGGGCTCGATTCGCCGGACCGTGCCGACCTTGTCGATCCCCCGGTCGAACGACGCGATGGCCGAGTCGGGGTCCGCCTCGGCCAGCGCGACGAGGTACGCGTCGGCGAACGCCAGACGGTGGTGCTCGTAGACATCGATGGCGCGGATCAGCACCGCCGGATCGTCGGAGGCGATGTTGCGTGAGCCGATCACCGAACGCATCAGCGCAGCCACCTCAGGTCTGGGTACTTTGTAAACGCTCTGCAGCACGTACACCGTCTCGGCGAGAATCAGGTCCGGCAGATACAGCCCCTCGGATTCCGCCAACAGGGCAGTCGCCCGCCGTCCCATCTCGGGCGGATCCTGCGTGAAATGACGAACCAGAATGTTCGTGTCCAGGTAGACGGTCACGACTCCTTGTCCCGCCACTGCTCCGCCCAGGCCTCATCCCGGATCTCGTCCCAGGTGCGCCCCCGGACCTGGGGCGGAACCGGCACACTACCGGCCAATTCGAGCAGTTCCGGAGTCCTTGCCAACACGACGACCTCACCCTCGACCCGGAAATGCACACTGTCGCCGGTGTGCAGTTCCAGCGCTTCCCGCACCGCCTTCGGAACCGTGATCTGCCCTTTCGATGTCAACCGCGCCAATGCATCCATGCCAGCTCCTTACTTGAGTAACAAGGTAAGGATATCGCCTCCGGCAAGGCCCCCGGGTTCACCGGCGCGGCAGCAGCAGCGCGGGTATCACGGCGAGGGCCATCAGGGCCGGGGCGATCAGGTAGGCGCTCTGGAATGCCTCCGCCAGGGCGGGGGCCAGGGCCGCGTGCTCGGCAGGGGCGAGATCGTGCAGCGCCTGCAGACCACCGGTGACCGGTAGCAGGGCGGAGAGCACCACCGCGACCACCGCGGTGCCGATCGCCATGACCGTGGTGTTGATCAGATTCACCGTCGTGCTGCCGCCTGCCTGCTGCTCCGGGGTCAGCGCACGGGTCGCGGTGGTGATGGCGGGCATCATCGTGCCACCACCGCCGGCGCCCATCAGCAGCATGGCCGCGCAGAGACCCCAATAGGAGGAATCGGTGTCCAGCTGGGCCCGGAAGAGCAGGAAGCCCGCGATCCCGACCGCGATCGAAACGGGCAGGTAGCGTCCCGGCGGGAAGCGGTCGATGAGCCGGCCCGCAACCTGCATCGTGACCCCGGAGGCCAGCGCGAACGGGATACCGAGCGCCCCGGCCACCAGCGCCGATTCACCGCGCACCACCTGGAAGTACAGCGGCTGCAACAGCATCGCGCCGAAATAGCCCGCCGCGAACAGCCCGAGCAGCGCGGCGGCGGCGCCGACCTCGCGGCGACGCAGGATCCGCAGGTCCAGCAACGGCTCCGGGGCGGTGAATCCACGGTGCACGAAGATCGCCACCAGCACCGCGCCGAGCAGCAACGGCAGCAGCACCCGGCCGAGCGGGAAATCGCCGTGTTCGCCGGCGGCCGTGACCCCGTAGATCAGCAGGGCCAAACCGGGTGACATGAGGGCGACGCCGATCGTATCGATCCGCCGGCGCGGTTGCGCGTCGTCGGCCGGGAAGACGCGCCCGGCGAGGAGCAGCACCGCCGCGGCGACCGGGACGTTCACGTAGAACATCCAGCGCCAGGACATCTCGTCGACGAGATAGCCACCGAGCACCGGGCCCGCGAGCGGGCCGACCAGGATCGCCAGCCCCATCGTGCTCATCGCGCGCCCCAGCCGCTCCGGGTCGGCCGCGCGCAACAGCACCGTCATCCCCACCGGCATGAGCAGTCCGCCGCCGAGACCCTGCAGCACCCGGAAGGCGATGAGCGATTCGATATTCCAGGCCGCGCCGGCCAGCAGCGAACCGATCGCGAAAATCGTCACCGCGGCCAGGTACAGGCGTTTCGCGCCGAATCTGCCCATCGCCCAGGCGGCGACGGGGACCACCCCGGCGACCGCGAGCGCGTAGCCGGTCGATACCCACTGGATGGTGCCCAGCGGCACAGCGAATTCGGCGGACAGCCGGTTGATCGCCACATTGACGATGGTCTGGTCGAGGGTGGCCATGATCGAGCCGACCACCAGGACGAGGGCGACCGTCATCGGGTTGCGGGCCGCCGATTCCGGTGGGGCCGCGGCTGTCGTCACACTGTGTCGCATCGTGGGCCTCACTGCCCGTAAGGACGGGTGGCACGGGCCGCGCGTAGCGCCTCGCCCCACCAGACCAGTTGATCCAACATGGTTTTCGCCGCGGTATCGGCCTCCGCGCCCGCCAGGCCGTCCGGCTGCCGCCACGGATTGTGGAAACTGACGGTATCGCGCACGGTGACCGCGTGGAGTTCGGCGAAGACGCCGCGCAGATGTTCGACCGCGCGCAGCCCACCCGATATCCCGCCGTAGCTGACGAAGCCGACGGGTTTGGCCTGCCACTCCGGTCCGTGTGAATCGATGAGGTTCTTCAGCGCCGCCGGGTAGCTGTGGTTGTACTCCGGTGTGACGACCACGAAGGCGTCTGCCTCGGCCAATGCGGCGCCGGTGGCGGCGGCTCCGGGCGCGGGCGCGCCGAAGGTGTGCGGCAGATCCAGTTCGCCCACATCGACGACTCCGACCGTGAGGTCGGGTCGCGCGGTCGCATGCCGCAGGAGCCAGTCGGCCACGGTCGGCGCGAAACGTCCCTGCCGGCTGCTGCCGATCACCACGGCCAGCCGCAACGGTGGCGCGGTGGTGGCGGTGCCGGTCGATATCGTCGTCATCGGTCTCTCCCCTACTGCGTTCGGCGTCCCCATCGGCCGCCGCACACCACCTTGCTTCCTCAACCAATGTTGAGGTCAAGCTCGGGCGCAAAAGCTATCGATAGCAGCCCCCGTGGCCAGCCCGCGCCCATCCCGCCGGGCAGCAATTCACGACGGCACCACCGCGAACCACAGCCGGGGTGAGCGAGATCCAGGCCGGTCGGCCGGAGCCCGGTGCAGCCGTGTCATGCCCTGGCGCGACGCCCCAGCACTGCCCGTCACCAACAACGGCCCGTATCAGCGGAGGTATCAGCTCGGCGTCAGGCCCGTATCAGCCGGTCCGGCGACAGTGCTTTCCATGAGTACTTCAGCAATCGCGGCTTCGGGGCTGCGGAAGGCGTACGGGGACAAAACCGTCCTCGACGGTATCGACCTGAATATCGGTGCCGGCACGATCTTCTCCCTGCTCGGGCCCAACGGCGCCGGCAAGACGACCACCGTCAACGTCCTGACCACCCTGTTGAAAGCCGACGGGGGCACCGCCCGGGTGGCCGGGCACGACATCACCACCGAAACCCGGGCGGTACGCGCGGCGATCGGGGTCACCGGGCAGTTCGCGGCCGTGGACGAGCTGCTGACCGGCGCCGAGAACCTCGAGCTGATGGCGGATCTGCACCGGCTGCGCGGCACCGATCGCAAGCGAGTCGTCGCCGAACTCCTGGAGCGGTTCGATCTGGCGGCATCGGCGGGCAAGCGGGCGGCGACCTACTCCGGAGGTATGCGCCGCAAGCTCGATCTGGCGATGACCCTGGTGACCCGGCCGGCAATCGTCTTCCTGGACGAGCCCACCACCGGACTGGATCCACGGAGCCGGCGCACCATGTGGGAGATCGTGCGGGGCCTGACGGACGAAGGTGTGACGATCTTCCTCACCACCCAGTACCTGGAAGAGGCCGATCAACTGGCCGACCGGATCGCCGTACTCGATCAGGGCCGGATCGTGGCCGAAGGTACCGCCGCCGAACTCAAGCGCCGGGTTCCCGGCAGCCATATCCAGCTGCGGTTCACCCAGGCCACAGAATTGGATGCGGCGGCACGGGCCCTGCCCGAAGCCACCCGCGACGACGAAGCGCTGACCCTGCGGGTGCCCGGCGACGGCGGATCGAAATCGCTGCGCCGGCTCCTCGACCGGCTCGACGAATACGCAGTGGAGGCCGCCGAGGTCACCGTCCACACCCCCGATCTCGACGATGTCTTCCTTTCCCTCACCGGCCACGCGACCACGGAGGTCACCGCATCATGAGCACACTCACCGCACCACTGGCCGATTCGTCGATCATGTTGCGCCGCAACTTCAAACATATCGCCCGCAATCCGGTCACCGTCTTCAACGCGGCATTCATGCCGGTCGTCATGATGCTGATCTTCGTGTACGTATTCGGCAGCGCCTTCGCCGTCGGCGGTGAATACATCGACTACGCGACACCGGGCATGATCCTGCTGGCCATCAGCTACGGGCTGTCGGGCACCGCGGTCGCGGTGAGCTCCGATATGTCGAAGGGCATCATCAACCGGTTCAAGGTCATGGACGTCTCGCGGGGCGCCGTCCTGACCGGTCACGTGGTGGCCACCATCCTGACCAACGCCGTCGCCATCGCCGCCGTCATCGGTGTGGCCTTCGCGCTGGGTTTCCGGCCGCCGGCCACCGCCCTGGACTGGCTGGGCGCGATCGGCATCATGGCGGCGACCTCCTTCGCGGCCTCCTGGCTCACGGTCGCGCTGGGTATGGCGGCGAAAACGCCGGAATCCGCGGGGATGGGTGTGGTTCCGCTGATCATGCTGCCGTTCCTCAGCACGGCGATCGTCCCGGCCGAGAAGATGGGCCAGGGTGTCCGGCAGTTCGCGCAGTACCAGCCGTTCACGCCGATCATCGAATCGTTGCGCGGTTTCCTCGCCGGCAACCCGTCCGGCGGCTACACCGCCGCGGCGCTGGCCTGGTGCGCGGGGTTCGCCGTCGTGGGGTTCCTGTGGTCGCGGGCCACGTTCACCAAGCGAGCGTAGCCGCGGCCAGCTCCTGCCAATCCGATTCCGCACCCACTCTCATCGCCTCGGTGAAGCGTTCTTCACCGAGGCGATCTCGTGCCGCCTGCTCGACCCGGGCCGCATCCGGCTGAGACCGGTCCGGCATTCCGTGCACCGCGGCGCTCACCGCGACCAGCTGCGCGGCCTGTTCGTCCCGACCGGTCCGCAACGCCAGATCCGCGATCCCGACCAGTACCTGGGCGACGAGACCGGTGTGCCCGGCCACGGCCGCCGATTCGAACGCCGCGGCATGGTGTTTGCGGGCTTCCCCGAGATCGGTGGCGAGATAGCCGCGCAATGTCTCTATTGCCGAACTGATCTGCGGATTCACCGCCTCGCTACCCAGTACGCCGATCGCGATCCCGATCTGCTCGTACGCCTGCCCGGGATCCCCGCCCCACCGGGCCAGCTCGGCCTTCGCCAGCGCCAGTTCGGCCAGTACGGCCGGCCAGGAGTCCCGGTCCGCGTACCGTTGCGCCTCGGCCATGGCGGCCGCACTCGCCTCGACATCACCGGCGAGCCAGTACAACTGAGCCTGCCGTGAGCGCACCCCGACGATATCCTCGGTCGACCCTATCTCGGCGACCACGGCGACCGCCTGATCGAAAAGCACGCACGCCTCGGTGAATTCGCCGCGGGTGGCGAGCCGGTTCGCCAGCTCGGTCAATGCGAACGAGATCCCCCACCGCTCACCGAGCGCCCGGAACTCGGCCAGCGCGCGTTCGAGATAGTCCTGTACCTGCGGGCCGTCCTGCCCGAGAATGATCCGCATCTTGCCCATCTGGAGGCAGGCAAGGGCACGCACCCACGGATCTTCGTGCGTGAGCAACGGTTCGAAGGCGGTCGGCAGCGCCTCCGGCCCGCGCAGGATACTTTTCAGCGCATCGATGAACGCCAGCGCCGGATGACCGGCCCGCACGTCGCGGCCGAACCGGTGCGCCTTGTCGATCCATTCCTCCACCTGCTGCGCGTCATTACGGCCGGAACTCATGAAATGCATGACCAGCGCGTACACCAGTGCCCGGGTGGCGTCGTCCACCTCGGCGGGCGCGTCGGCCACCGCGGTGAGGAATTCGAGCCCCTCGGCTTTGTACCCGCCGAGCCACCAGTACCAGCCCGCCGCCGCGGCCAGCCGCAACGCGCCGGCCGAATCCCCGGCCGCCAGCGCGCCGCGCATTGCCACCGTGATATTGCCGTGTTCGGCATCGAGAACTCCCAGCCACGCGAGCTGTTCGGCGCGGCGCAGATGGGGTTCCGCGGTATCGGCCAGGCCGGTGAAGTACGCGAGATGCGCGCGGCGCACCGTTTCGGCCTCCCCCGACTCGACCAGCCGGTCGCGCGCGTACTGCGCGATCGTGTCGAGCATCCGATACCGCAGGCCGCCCTGTTCGCCCGGCACGCCGCGCTCGGTCGCGATGAGCAGCGATTTCTCGGTCAGGGTGGTCAGCAGCTCGAGCACTTCCCAGGGCCCGATCGCGACAGCCTGCCCACCCGGGTCACCGGCTCCGACCGCCGCGCAGACCTGTTCGGCCGCTTCCAGACTCGCGCCGCCGGAGAAGACCGCGAGCCTGCGCAGCACCATTCGCTCGGCGTCACTGAGCAACTCCCAGCTCCAGTCGACCACCGCGCGCAACGTCCGGTGATGCGGTAGCGCGATCCGGCTACCGCCGGTGAGCAGGCGGAACCGATCGTCGAGGCGGTTGGCCAGCTGATCGAGCGACATCGTGCGCAACCGGGCCGCGGCCAGTTCGATCGCCAGGGGAATCCCGTCCAGCGCCCGGCAGATCCGCGCCATGGTCGCCAGGGTGCGGGGATCGCCCGCGAGGTCCTGGCGGACCGCACCGGCACGGTCCCGCAACAGCCGCACCGCCGGGGAGGTTTCGATCTCGCCCGGGTCCGCACCCTCGGCGGGCAACGCCAGCGGCTCGACCTGCCATAACGCCTCACCCGTGATACCGAGCGGTTCCCGGCTCGTGGCGAGGATCCGCAGTCGCCGGCACTCCCCGAGCAGCCGGTGCGCGAACGCGGCCACGGATTCGATCACATGCTCGCAGTTGTCCAGGATCAACAGTGTTTCGCGATCCCGGACCGCCGCGATGAGCCGGTCCATCGGTTCCGCCGGCGCGCCGCCGAGCAGCGCGTCGCGAAGGCCGAGCGCGGCGATCGCCGCCTGCGCGATGCTCATCGCGCTTCCCGGCCCCTCGGGCCCGTCGCTGTTGCGCCCCACGGCGGCCAGCTCCACCAGCCACGCCCCGTCCGGGAGGTCGTCGAGCAGGGTCCGCGCGGTCTCCAGCGCGAGCCTGGTTTTCCCGGAGCCACCGGGACCGGTCACCGTGGTGAGGCGATGGTTCGCGAGCAGGTCGCGCACGGCGGCGATATCGGCGTATTTGCCGATGTATTCGGTCAGCTCGGCGCGCAGATTCGTGTGGGGCTCGCTGTCGGGCGCCCCGACCTCGCCGCGCAGCAGCGCGACGTGCAGTGCGGACAGCTCGGGCGAAGGATCCACGCCCAGCGTATCGGCAAGGGCCTCGCGGGCATTCTGGTACACGATCAGCGCCTCGGAACCACGACCGGCGGCGCCGAGCGCGCGCATCAGGCCGGCGACGAGCCTTTCCCGCACCGGATTCCGGGTTACCAGTTCGGTCAGTTCGGAGACCAGCTGTGCGCCCCGGCCGAGGCTGATCTCCGCGTCGTAGAAATCCTCCAGCGCGGCGAGGTGCAGGCCCTCGAACCGGGTGATCACCGCATCGACGGCCTCGCTGTCGCGCACCTCGACGCCCTGCATGGGCGCACCGCGCCACAGGCCGAGGGCCTCGTGCAGCAGCTCGGCCCGATGCGCGTCACTGCCTCCGCGTGCCCGGTCGAGGAGTTGTTCGAACCGCACGGCGTCGACCGCATTCGGGTCGACCGCCAGCCGGTAGCCTCCCGATTCGCCGTCGAGCGTCCCGTCCGGCAGCACCCGCCGCAGCCGGGACACCAGCGCCTGCAGGGCGTTCGCCGCGTCGGCGGGTGGTTGTTCGCCCCAGATCCAATCGACCAGCGTTGTCTTCTGGACCACGCGACCGGGTTCGAGCGCGAGCGCGATCAGCAACGCCCGCAGCCGGGCACCCGGTACTTCTATCGATCCACCGTCATCTGCCCGGATTTCGAGCGGTCCAAGCAACGCGATCTGCACCGGACCATTCTGCCGTGCCCGGCGCACCGGCCGCAGAGCGGCCTGCGACGAGAACCACGGGGAGCGGGCCCGGCTCACCGTGCGGCCGGGTCGCGACCGTGACCGGCAGACCATCCCGGGCGAGCCGGGGCCGGGCGGCGCCCAGGGCCACCGCCGCCCGCCGTATACCACGCCATATGACCAGGTCAGGGACCATATCAGTGGTCGTGTCAGCCCGGCGTCAGCACGGTATCAGCCGGGGCCGCGACAGTACTCACATGAACAGCCACAGCAACCGCCGCGGGCCACTACCGGAACTGCGGGTGGACCGGGAACGCTGCATCGGCGCCGGCATGTGCGTACTCACCGCTCCCGAGCTCTTCGACCAGGACGGCGACGACGGCCGGGTGATCCCCCCGGCCCACGCACCCGGACCCGATCAAGAGGCGGCCGTCCGCGAGGCCGTCCACCACTGCCCGTCCGGCGCGCTCACCCTCGCCGCGAACCGCTGACCGATCACCACGACCAGAAGGAATCACGATGTCCAGCACCGTCCCCGTACCGCACGGCCTGCCCACCGAACGCAACGCCGGCCCCTTCGACCCGCCGCGGGAGATCACCGCGCTGCGCGCGGCCCGCCCCGTCAGTCCCCTGGTGTTCCCCGACGGGCACGAGGGCTGGCTCGTCACCGGTTACGAGGAAGTCCGGCAACTGCTCGCCGATACCCGGTTCAGCTCACGTCAGGACATCGGCATTCTGCACGCGCTGGACGCGAGCCCGGATATGCCCGTCCAAACCGAACCGTCCCCGCAGATCCCGGGCATGTTCATCGCGATGGACCCGCCGCAGCACACCCGGCTGCGCCGCAAGCTCATCAGCGCGTTCACCGTCAAGCGGATGAAGCAGCTCGAGGAGCACATCGTCGAGCTCGCCGAGCGGCAGCTCGACGAGATGGCGCTGCTGACACCACCGGTCGACCTGGTGCGGGAGTTCGCACTGCCGCTGCCCTCGCTGGTGATCTGCGAAATGCTCGGTGTCCCGTACGCCGACCGGGCGACCTTCCAGACCAACACCGCCAAGTTCATGCTCCGGGACCAGGCACTCGAGGAGAAGATGGCCGCCTACGGCGCGATGATGACCTACCTGGCGCAACTGGTCGCCGGCAAACGCGCGGAACCCGGCGACGACATCCTGTCCGATCTGGCCCGGGACGAGGATCTGAGCATCGAGGAACTGACCGGAATCTCCTTCCTGCTGCTGCTCGCCGGCCACGAAACCACCGCCAATATGCTGTCCCTCGGCACATTCGCGCTGCTGGAACACCCCGAGCAGCTGGCGGAACTGCACGCCGACCCCGACCTCGTGCCCGGCGCCGTCGAAGAACTCCTGCGCTATCTCACGGTCGCCGATATCTTCTACCGCTATGCCACCGAGGATCTCGAACTCGGTGGCGAAACGATCCCCGCGGGGTCGACCGTCGTCGTCTCCCTGCTGGCCGCCAACCGCGACCCCCGGCGTTTCGACGATCCCGACGCCCTCGATATCCACCGCGCGACCCGCGGCCTGGTGTCCTTCGGTCACGGCGTCCACCAGTGCCTGGGCCAGCAGCTGGCGCGCGTCGAGATGCGGGCCGGTTTCGCCGCCCTGATCCGGCGCTTCCCGGGCCTCACCCTCGCCGTTCCCGCGAGCGAGGTGAAGCTGCGGACCGATATGAACATCTACGGGGTCCACGAACTGCCGGTCACCTGGGCCCCGGCCGGATAGTGCCGGGCACCTCACCTACGCGGCGCCGCGGCCGGACGAACCGGCCGCGTCCGCCGACTCACCCATCACCCGTTCCCACCATCGCGAGGAGTCCTCCCATGCGTACCTTCCAGACCCCCGAACCGATCACCGCCACCGTCGATGTGCTTTCCGGCAATGTCACGGTCATCGCCTCCGACCGCACCGACACCGTGGTCGAAGTCCGGCCGGCCGACGAATCCAAGAAGGGTGATGTGCGCGCAGCCGAACAGACCCGGATCGAATTCACCGCCGGCACCCTCACCGTGACGACACCGAAGAACTGGCGCACCTACAGCCCGTTCGCCGGTAACCCGACCATCGAGGTCACCATCGAGGTCCCCACCGGCTCCCGGCTCAACGGCTCCGCCGCCGTCGGCCGGATCACGGGCACCGGCGAATTCGGCCGCTGCGACCTGGAAATAGCGGCCGGCGATATCAGCGTCGAGCGTCCACGCGGTCCGGTGACCGCGAAAGCCGCCAAGGGCGATATCCGTATCGGCGAAGTATCGCAGGGGGAACTGCGGCTGGAGACCTCGGTGGGCGAGCTGGAGGTGGGTATCAGCCCGGGTAGCGCGGCACACGTGGAAGCCGATGCCCTGCACGGCACCGTGCACAACCGGATGGGACCGGTCGCCGGGCCGCACGATACGGCGGAAACCGTGCGGGTATTCGCCCGCAATTGCTACGGCAACATCATCGTCCGGCAGGCTGTCTCGGCTCAGCCGGCGATCTGAACCTTCGCCGCCGCGAAGCTGTTCGCCCCGAAGATATTGCGGCGGATATAGATGCCGATGGGCTGCCCCCGCATCGCCGGTCGGCGGGACGCGAACTCACCGTTCGCCGCGGACGCTGCCGGCGAGGGCCGCGACTACCTCCTCCTGGAACCGCGGGCATTCGGTGAAATCCTCGTACCGGCAGGTGAGCACGTGGGCGATCAGCTGTTTCGAGGTCTGGATCCGCTCGATCTGCTCGTCGAGCGCGTCCAGCTGCGACTGGAGGATGCGGCGGCGCCCGTGCCCGTCGCAGGCATCGAGAAGTTCGCGGGCCTGGGTGAGGCTCAGGCCGACCTGCTTGGTACGCAGGATCATTGCCACCCGGGCGAGTTGTGCCCGGGTGTAGCGGCGGCGGCCGGCGATCCGGGTGGCCGGGGTGAGCAGGCCGACCGACTCCCAGTGCCGCAGCACATGGGGTGCGAGGTCGAAATAGCCGGCGATCTCGCCGATCGAGTAGGTCGCGCCGTTGCTGTCACCGGCCGGGCTTGACTTCATGTCGACATTAACTTGCACAGTGGGTCGTGTCGTCAAGACATGGCACCGAGGAGTGAGAGATGGAAATCCGGACACCGGCCGAGCTGTGGAACGAGCGCTACGCCGAGCCGTTCGCGTCGTACGGCACCGAACCCAACGACTACCTGCGCGAAGTCGCCGAGCGTATTCCCGAAGGCCCCGTGCTGTGCCTGGCCGAGGGGGAGGGACGCAACGCCGTCTACCTGGCGGGCCGGGGCCATACCGTCACCGCGGTCGACCTGTCGGACGTGGGCCTGGCCAACGCCGGGAAACTGGCGGATCGGCGCGGAGTCACCATCGATACAGTCGTCGCCGACCTCACCACCTACGACTTCGGCGAATCCCGCTGGGCCGGGATCGTCTCCATCTGGGCCCACGTCCCCTCCGCGATACGCCCGGCGCTGCACGCCGCCTGCGCCCGCGCCCTGCGGCCGGGCGGTGTTTTCGTCCTCGAGGCCTACACCCCGCGCCACCTGGACCGCCCGGGTATCGGCGGACCACCGCATCCGGATGCGTTGCCGGCACCGGCCGAACTCCGGCGCGACCTGGCCGGCTTGCGACTCGAACAGTGCCGCGAGGTCGACCGCGATATCAGCGAGGGCAAGTTCCACCACGGGCCGAGCACCACGGTCCAGGTCCTGGCGATCAAACCCGCGCTCAGCCCACCCAGCCCTGGGACAGCATGACGTGCGCGGCCAGATCTTCGATCGTCATCATTTCCGGATGGCTGTAGTACACCAGCTCGAATCGGCGGCGGCGCCACTGCACCGGGTCCATCCGGCCCTCGTGGCTGGTGTCGCACAACGCTTCCAGGCGGTCCAGGTCGAAGGGTTCCTTGCCGCGGGCGTGCGCGTCCGCTTTGACAGCGGCCAGCCGTTGCGACCCCGACAGATCCGGGTGCTGCCATATTCGCGCCGCGAACCGCCGCGCGTCCTCGACATCCATTCCGTTCCCCTGCCTGCCCGCGGACTGGTCCGGCCCACTGATGTCGAGGATAGAGCTTCTCCGCTCCGGGCACGGGCCCAGGCGGCATGATCGGCCGGATCTGCCGAAAACCCTTGCGGCGGTGCACGTGCGACTGCCATTCGCGGCGCGGATCCGACCCACTCACCTCGGCGAGCCCCCGTGCGGAATCAGGAGGCAGGACGATCGGCCAAACCGGGCAGCCGTTTGCGGCCGGCGACCAGATCGCGGGCCAGGGTTTCGTAGCCGGCGAAGGCCCGGGCCAACTGCCGGCGGTGAGGTCCGCAGGGGCCGTCCAGGACGAAACGGTTGTGGCTGATCGTGTACAGATGGGCCAGCCGGCCGAATACCGCGCCGAGTCCCTCGTGATGCGGCACCGCATCGGGCGGGGGCGGGGCAAGGATGCGGCGCGCCTCGAGATCGACCGAGAGCATATGCCGCTGGACGCTCTCCCACGCGCAGGTGAACGCGTTGGCGCCGGGACTCGTTTCCGGAAATACCGCAACCTGATCCGTGGACTCCCGGGACAGCACGAGGTCGTCCCACTCCGGACGGGCCGCCGCCAGCCGGCGATGAGCCACCACCAGACCGGCCAGCGGTTCGAGCAGGCCGCAGCCGAATCCCGCGGCGGCGGCACGGTCGAAATCGGCCGCGCGAGTGAACACCGTCGAGATTATCCCGCTGCTCGGGAGCGGCCCGAACCCCTCGGTAACGCTCACCCCGGCCCCCTTCCGGCACCCGGCGGTTCCGCTGCGAATCTCACCCCCGGACGCATTCCACCACCGGCGACCCACTCACCGGTTCCCGTGGCATATTGCCGCGTACAGATTACGCGGGCATACCGGCCACGGAGACCGATTCGAGCATTACGGATAACCGAATTTTTCGATGCGGCAACGGTTTACACGTAGCGGGGGTTACGCCGGGCGCCCTCGACGGGCCGCCGAATCCAGCTGGCACCTGCTCCGCCGTCAACTGCTACTCGCACCCGGCACATAGCGCACGGTCCAGCGACCCTCCCAGCGCTCACCGGGTTCGAGCCGGCGCAGGCCGGCGCCGGAATTCAAGGCATCGGGCGGCGCGGTCATCGGTTCCAGCGCGACCGCGAGACCGCGCCCCTGCGGCCGCGGGAAATCGCGGGCGGTGAAAACCTGCACATAGTGCCAGCCGGGTTCCTGGATCAGTTCGACCCGCGCCCCGTCCGGCGCGATGAGCTGTGCGGCGACACCGGGAACCACACCGCCGAAGGGGGTGTCGAGTGTCAGATCCGCCAGCGGAGCTCCGGCCCGCAGGTCGTACGGGGTGCCCGCGACGGAATGCTCGGCGACCGGATTCATCCGCGCATCCACCTCGTAGTAGGTGGTCGCGGCCACGGTCAGCCGCAGCTGTTCGACCGGTGTTTCCCCGATCCGGAAGTACGGGTGCGCACCCACCGCGTACGGGGCCGGCCGGCCCGAATGGTTGACCACCCCGTGAGTTACCGACAGCCCGTCGGGCCGCAGTGCGTAGCGCACCCAGGTGTCCAGCAGGAACGGCCAGCCGTGCTGGGGCGGTATGAGCGCGCCGAGAGTCACCGCGTCCGCTGCCCGCGCACGCACCTCGTAATCGGTGTTGCGCAACAGCCCGTGAATCGCGTTCGAGCGCGAAACCTCGGTGATATCGAGCTGCTGACGTTCCCCGTCGAGTACCCAGACGCCATCACGCACGCGATTCGGCCACGGCGCCAGCACGATACCGGCCGCCATCGGCGGCGGGGAGTCGGCGGGCAGCGGTTCGGTCACCGCGACCCCGTGCACGGTGAGACCGCGCAGTACAGCGGCCACCGTGCCGACCTCGGCGCGGACACCGGCCGCTTCCAATACGAGTGAGCGGCCGGTCGCTGTGGGCTCGGATGCGGTCACGCCACCAGCGTAGGTTCCGGGCACCCGAGCCGGCGGTACCGGCGAACCGTGTCCGTTCGACCCGACGGTCCCGGACGGTTCTTCGATCCGCCGGTGGTACTCGGGCCGGCTACAGGCCGTTGACGATCACCGCGTTGGAGTCCGCCGCGGCCTGCCGCAGCGGGATCGCCGCCTGGTATTCCTCCGAGTCGTACCAGGCGCGGGCGGCCTCGGGGGATTCGAATTCCAGTACCACCGTCTGGGTGGCAGGCCATTCCCCTTCGAGCACCTGGGGCTTGGTGTCGACGGCCAGCACGGTGACACCCTTGGCCATTGCTTTCGCGGCCGCTTTACCGTATTCGGCCATACCGGCCGGATCCTTGATCGTCTCGGTCACGATGACGTAGCCCTTGGGCATGCTGGGTCTCCTTCTCACATCCGAGCCAAGATCGACTCCCCCACGACCATACCTATAACGTCATTTTCGATATGGAGAATCCCATATCGTGAAACCGGCGGTGCACGACGTTCAGGACGACGCCTTACCGTTGCGCCGCAGCAGATGGGGCCGCAGCCGGTTGAACCCGCGAACCCGGACACTGCGCAGGTGCCGGATCGAGAATTCACGCTCCCCCTCGAGTTCCGCGGCGGCACCGTCGTCGATCAGGATCGTGCCCGGCCGGGCGACACCGGTGAGCCGGGCGGCCATATTGACCACCGACCCGTACAGGTCGCCGAACCGTTGCAACACCGGTCCATAGGCCAGCGCGACCCGCAGTTCCGGCGTGGTCCCCACCGTCATCGTCGATTCCTGCAGATCCAGCGCGATACGGGCCGCGGCCAGCGGGGATTCGGCCGCGAACATCACTTCGTCGCCGACGTTCTTGATCACCCAGCCGCCGTTCTCGGCGATCGCCGCGGCGGTGGTGGATTCGAAGGCCTCCAGCAGCGTGGAGAGTTCGTCCGGGTGCAGGTGGCGGGTGAGCCGGGTGTAGCCGACCATATCGGCGAACCCCACCGCCAGGATCCGGGTGGAATCCGGGGCGGGGGCGGTGTCCTCGAGATGCCGGGCCAGCGAGGCGTCGAGATGGCGCCGCCAGGCATACGAGAGCAGGCTCTCCAGCAGCTCCGCGGTTTCCGCGGTGGCCGAGCGGGTGATCTCGGCGGGATCGGCATCGGGGCCCGCCTCGGCGACCCGCCGGTCGATCTCGTCGATCACCAGATCGACCTGCCATTCGGCCAGCCGCGCCATGGTCTGTCCGATGGTGCGGGCGGTCGCGGCCTGCTGCCGGGTATCGGCGGCGGCGAGACTGCCGACCTCCAGGAACCGATGGATGGCGGCGATATCGGCGTCGGTGTAATCGCGGGCACTGTCGTCCTCGCTCGCCGGAAAACCGAGCGAAACCCACAGCCGGCGCGCGAGTTCCGGTGTCACCCCGGCCTTTTCGGCCACTTCCAGGCGGTTGTAGCGCCGGCTGCCGGCGAGCAGACTCTGCTCCGCCGCCGACCGGACCAGTTCGGACCTCTCCTGCGACCCCATGAGCGAAACCTTACGACCTGCCGCCCACAGCGCGAGCGGCCCCGGCAAATCGGACGGTGATCTACGTCATGACCGGCAGGCGGGGCAGTAGTCGCGTGGCGTAGCAGGCGGCCCGCGAAAGCCTCGGCTCCCGAGTCCGGGTTGCAGTGCCGGACGGGATCGGGCAAGTCCTAGCCGGGACACGGCAGACCGGGCGAGCGATATTCCGGGTCCCGCCGAGCCGCTCGACGGGGTCATCACCCGCCTCTTGCGCTGCCCAAGACGGCGGTACCGGATCTACGACGTCGGTGTCGCAGACCGGGGCGAGGTGTACTCCGGGATGGGCGCCGTGTTCGGAGGTTCCGCACTGCGGGGAGACTCCACGGGCTGCGGCTGCGGGGCGGCAGGGGTCGGCGGCACAGTCGAGGTGGGGCGAGGCGCAGCCGCGGGGGCGGGCGGAGCCGGCTGCCCTGCCGGAGTCTCGGCGGCCGGCGGTTCGGTCGTAGCACCGGGTGCCCGGGACGGTTTTGCCGTGGGCGCAGTGGTGGGGCGCGGCTGCTGTGCGGGCGTATCCGGGGCAGCGGGCGGCACAGCGGCCGCGGAACCCGGAGCCTGGCCGGGACGACTCGTGGGCTCCCCCTGCCGGGCCGGCGCCGCCGGCGGACTCGGTGCCGCGGGAGAAGTCTGGACCGCCGCGCGTTCCGGAACAGCGGCCGGCCGGCCCGAAGCGTCGGGCAGGGGACGGTCTGTCGGGAGATTGACGAAGCTCGGGGCGGCGGGGTCGAGTGCCAGATGCTGGGGTTTGAGTTCGGTGTCGTTGAGCATCGGCCGGAACGCCAGCGCCTTGGGCGCGTTGGCGGCGAATACGTCGAGGCGGAGCCGGTGCCCCGGTTCGAGCGCGGCCTGGGTGGGAATCACCGCGATATCCAGGGCGACCGGTTCGCCGGGTGTCACCGGTTGCACGCTGTCGAGGGTGATCGGATTGAACGGGGCGGTGAGGTCACCGTTGGGCGAGCGGGTGCTGCGCGCTTCGTCGATCGCGCGCAGCGACGCGGTGAGCTGGCCGGTGCTCAGTACCGTCGAAGTTCCGTCGGGCGAGACATCGTTCACCGTCACGCTCCAGTAGCCGTCGGCGGCGTCGTGCACGGTGTTGAGATGCACATTGATCGGCCCGGAGATCACCGTGCGCTCGGCGACCGGGGCACTGGTGAAGGTGAGCGCGCCACGTTCGGCGATCCGGGAATCCTTGGCGCAGGCGTCGAATACCGCGCCCATTCCCGCCGACCCCTGCGCCATATCCCGCGAACAGGCCGTGGTGAGCCCCGGCGCCACCGTGAGCTGCGCCTTGTCCCCCGGCTGCCCGATCAGCGACCCGTCGTGCACGCTGTCGCCGGTGGTTCCGCTCGGTGTGCCGGAGAGGTACACGCGCCGATGCGTCATCCCGGGCTGCGGGAACTGTTCGAGGGTGACCCAGCCGCCGCCCTGCTCCCAGACGATCACCGGCCCGTAGTCGGCGATGCCGTTGTCGACATCCTTGAGCCAGTGGTCGAACCAGGCGCGCTGCAGCACATCCAGACGCGGTGGGGCGCCGGGCCTTCCGGTTCCCGCGCCCGGGTTCGCGTGGTAGGTGTCGCCGACGACGAGTTGTTTGCGGCCGGGCGGCAGCGGGATGTCGTTGTAGAGGGCGGTCGCGCTGTTGGCGAAGATATCGTGCCAGCCGCCGTAGACGAAGGTGGGCACGGTGATCTTCGCGGGCTCGCCGAGGATGCCCTGCCGGAACGGGCTGTTCTCGTCCAGGGCGGCGGCCAGGGTGGGCGGCATCTGGTTCAGCGAGGGGGTCAGCAGCGCCTGCGCGAGCAGGTCGTAGTTGGTCGCCGGGTCGGCCAGCCGGTCGGCGAGCCACTGCCAGTCGAAGGTGCCGTTGAGCATGGACTGCACATCCGGCATCAGTTTGGCCCGGTTCACCTGCGTGAGCCACAGCGGCAGGAAGGTCACGCCCACGCCGCCGCCGGGCGCCACCACATCACGCATGAGATCGCTGCCCGGTTCGACCGGGAAGATGGCCTGCAACGGTTTCGGCGCGTTCTCCGCCGCCCGCAACTGGTTGATCCCGGAGTAGGAGCCGCCGCTCATCGCGACCCGTCCGTTCGACCACGGCTGCGCCGCCGACCATTCGATCACTTCGCGGGTGTCGAGTTGTTCGCGGGCACCGAGGGTGTCCCACAGCCCCTGCGACTGCCCGGTGCCGCGCACATCCACCGAGACCACCGTGTATCCGGCCCGCACGAGTTTGCTGTCGAGGCCGAGCACCGTGGCGACGGTGCCACCGTCGAGCGCGTGCAGCAGATCCTCGAAACCGCTGATCGGGGTGCCGGACAGGTTGATCCGGCGCACCAGATCCATGGTGAACCGTTGCGCCTCGGGGTTGTTGATCGCCGAATCGATCAGGCCGGACATCATTTTCGAGTACGGCGTCATGGTGACGACGGTCGGCAGCGGCGCGGCCTCCACCTTGCCGCCGGTGTGCGCGGGCCGGTACACATCGGCCTTCAGCACCACACCGTCGCTCATGGTGATGTGCACGTTCTTGTCGATATGCACTTCCGGGTAGGGCTGCGGGCCGTCGTGCAGCCCGGTCCACTGCGCGGCGAGCTCCGCCGGCGAGACAGCGGGCTCGGTGTCCTGGTGCACGGGCTGCCGGATGGCCTGCGCCAGCACCAGGATCACGGCCAAGACGACCACGGTGGCGGCCGCCGCGGCCGTGAGCACCCGGTACAGCCGCATGAAAAACCCTCCACCTCATGGTTCCGGTTTCCGCGCACAGATTGCCGACGACGATAGCAATCAGCTCTCGTCACAGGTGGAAGCGACGCGCGGTGTCCGGTTTTACCGTTCGGCGGCAGGGTCGCGGCGCGCGACGTCAGTGCGCGCGCCGCAGCCGCAGTACGAGATCCTTGATCTGGTGACCGGCCGCGGGCCGGTTGCGGTCGCGGATATCGTCCACCTCCACCGTCCACTGCTCGTCGAGCAGCGGGACGATATCGGCGGGCAGGTAGTAGGCGTAGGGGTCGAACTGGTGCGGATGATCTTCCGGCGCGGGCATTTCGGTCGGATCGTGGGTGACGAAGAGCAACGTGCCCCCGGGCGCGACCGCCTCGAGCAAACCGCGCAGGGTCGCGTGATCGGCTTCCTTCGCGATCGGGAAATAGTGCGCCGACACCAGATCGAACGAGCGGGCCGGTAGCGGCGTGACGGTGATATCGCCCTGCTGCCACGAAATCTCCGGATGCCCGGCCGCGGCGCGTTCGAGTGCGACCTTCGAGATATCGATCGCGGTGACCTGCCAACCCTGTTCGGCCAGCCAGTAGGCGTCGGCACCCTCACCGCAGCCGAGGTCGAGCGCCTGCCCGGGCGACATCCCGGTCACCTCGGTGACGAGCGCGTCGTTCGGCAGGCCGCTGAAGCGCTGCTCGGTCTCGCCGTACATATCGTCCCAGAACTGCTGGTCCATCCGTGTCTCCTGATTTCTTCGGGGGTTGTCCCCAGCATCCGCAGAGATCGACAACTTGACAAATTTATTTGCCATAACTGCAATAGTGGCATGGACCCGGAGTTCGGCGATGTCATCGAAGCGATCGGCCCGCGGCTGCGTGAGCTGCGACGACGCAACGGCACCACGCTGTCCGCCCTGGCCGAGATCACCGGTATACCGGTGAGCACGCTGTCCCGCCTGGAATCCGGACAGCGCAAACCGAGCCTCGAACTGCTGCTCCCCTTGGCCAAAGCGCATCGGGTCGCGCTGGACGAGCTGGTCGCCGCGCCGGAGACCGGCGACCCTCGGGTCAATATCCGCCCCATCAACCGGCACGGCCAGACCCTGATCCCCCTCACCCGTAAACCCGGCGGCCTGCAGGCCTACAAGCACATCCTGTCCGGGCGCGAATCGGCCGAACCCGATCTGCGCACCCACGAGGGCTACCACTGGCTCTACGTTCTCAACGGCCGGCTGCGGCTGATCCTCGGCGACCGGGATATGGTGCTCACACCCGGCGAGGTCGCCGAATTCGACACGCATCTGCCGCACTGGTTCGGCAATGCCGATGAACATCCGGTCGAATATCTGAGCCTGTTCGGGCCACAGGGAGAACGCTTCCACATCAAGGCGCGGTATCGCCCGTCGTAAGTTTCGATACACCCGCTACGCTGGGCGAACCCCAACAGTTATCGTTTCGTTACCCATCTTGTCCGTGTCGTATCCCGGGCGCGGGCCGCCGACGGCGAAACATGACTCCCCGGGTTTGCAGGACCGACATATAGCTGTGGTGCATTTCCAACGCTGTTCGAGTAGTCGGTGAATTACCTCGCCGCGCAATCCGCGGTGAAAGTCGTTGCGATCCACCGGCTCTCGACCTGAGCACGGAGGACCGCAATTATGGAGTCAGTACCGCTAGTCCGAAAACGCATGGCCGTAATGGCCCTTTTCGCCGCCGCGGCCGGCACTCTCCTCTCCACCGCCGCTCCCGCCGAAGCCCGGCCGGTCGAAGTTCCCGGCCTCGGCGTCTTCGAAGTTCCCGATCAGCTCCCGCTACCGGCCGGCATCCCCGGTCTCGGAATTCCCGCTCCGGCGCCCCAGCTCGCCCCCGCCCCAGGCGAGGTCGCGGTGCAGGCGGCGCGCAGCAAACTCGGCGCCCCGTACGTCTCCGGCGGCACCGGTCCCAGTACGTTCGACTGCTCCGGCCTGGTGAAATGGGCCTACCAGCAGGCAGGTGTGGAGGTACCGCGCACGAGCTGGTCGCAGCTCGCCGCCGGCACCCCGGTGCCGCTGGATCAACTACGCGTCGGTGATGTGATCTCCTACAGCGGCGGCGGCCACTCCGCCCTGTATGCCGGCGACGGCCAGGTGATCCACGCCGCGACCACCACGGTGGAAATCTCGCCCATGTCGTACTCGCCCGTGGTCGGAGCCCGTCGCTTCTGACCGCGCGGCCGCGCCGTGGCCCCGGAGTCGGGCCACCCACCCGAACCCACAGCCCCGGTTCCACGGCGTATCGGTGAACCCCGCCCCGGCAACAATGCCCGGGGCGGGGTTCACCGCCGGAAATCCCGGATCCGGCGCTCCGGTCAGAGCCGCTCGATGATGGTGGCGTTGGCCAGACCGCCCGCTTCACACATGGTCTGCAGGCCGTACCGGCCGCCGGTCTGTTCGAGGTGGTTGACCATGGTCGCCAGGATCCGCACCCCCGAGGCCCCCAGCGGATGCCCCAGCGCGATCGCGCCGCCCCGCGGATTCAGCTTCGCCGGGTCGGCGTTCAGCTCGTGCTGCCATACCAGCGGCACCGGCGCGAACGCCTCGTTCACCTCGTAGGCGTCGATATCGTCGATCGTCAGTCCGGCCCGGTCCAGCACTTTCTTCGACGCGGGCACCGGCGCGGTGAGCATGAGCAGCGGATCGTCGCCCACCACCGCGAAGGAGTGGAAACGAGCGCGCGGCGTGAGTCCCAGCTTCGCCGCCATCTGCTCGCTCATGATCAGTGCCGCCGACGCGCCGTCGGTGAGCGGCGAGGAGTTGCCCGGCGTGATCGACCAGGTGATCTCCGGGAAGCGCTGCGTGTACTGCTCGTCGGCGAACGCCGGCTTCAGCCCCGCCAGCTTCTCCGGCGTGGAGCCGGCCCGGATGGTTTCGTCCGCGGTCAGTTCCCCGGCGGCCACCAGTTCCCGGTCGAATCCGCCCGCCGCCGCGGTTTCGGCCGCGAGCCGATGCGACCGCGCCGCGAACTCGTCGAGGGTCGCGCGATCGAACTTCCACCGTGCGGCCAGGATCTCGGCTGCGATCCCCTGCTGCACCAGCCCGTCCGGGTACCGGTGCGCGATGGGCCCGCGATTGGCGTCCTGCCCCTGCGCGTTGGAGAACATGGGCACCCGGCTCATCGACTCCACGCCGCAGGCGATCGCGATATCGTACGCACCCGCCATAACACCCTGCGCCGCGAAATGCGCCGCCTGCTGGCTGGACCCGCACTGCCGGTCCACGGTGGTCGCGGGCACCGATTCGGGGAACCCGGCCGCGAGCACCGCGGTCCGCGAAATATTGAACGCCTGCTCGCCGCTCTGCGTAACGCAGCCGCCCACCACATCGTCGACCAGCGCCGGATCCAGATCATTGCGCTCGATCAGCTTCTCCAGCACCCCGGCCAGCAGGGTCGCCGGATGCACCCCCGACAAACCCCCGCCCATCTTGCCTTTACCGGACGGCGTGCGAACCACATCAACGATGACGGCGGACTGCATGGGTCCCTCCTGACCTGCTCGGCACGGTCGACCAAGTTAGTGACCGTTCGCCATTAAGTTAACACGGATTCGCATGCGGGTGCCAGCACTTCGAGGCCGCCGGATACCTCAGTAGAGGGTTGCGGCGGCGAAAGCCCCGAGCCCCACCAGGACCGCGCCCGTGAGTACCTGCACGCGGCGGTCGACCAGGCACATCAGCGACAGGAAGCCGGGCATCGAGCCACCGCGGCGGGTGTAGACGAGGGCGGCGGCGCTCGGCAGGCAGCGGCCGAGGGCGACCGTCACGAACAGGGCCGCGCCCAGGGCCGGTGATCCCAGGGCCGCGACTCCCAGCACCAGCAAGTAGTACGCACTCGAACGGATGTAGATGAGGAAACCGGGCCCGATGATCGCGCCGAACAACAGCGAAACCTTCCACGGCGCCGTACTGCGCCGCAGGTGCCGCGGAAGCTGGCGGCGGCGCATCGGGGTCGGCAGGGCGAGCAGTCCGAGTTCGTGCAGACCGTAGGCCGCGGCGAGGACAGCCCAGGCGCCGAGCATCAGTGCGAGCGGCACGGCGCCGAGGGCGAAGCCGCCGAGCGCGCCGATCGACGCGCCGGTGATCGACGCGGTGGCCACGGAACCGAGGGCGTGCCAGCCGAGGCGCCGTAGCGGGGTGGAGGCGCCGCGGCGGCCCGGTTGTTTGGGTGCGACCACGACGCCCGCAACCGACATCCCGCAGGTCGACCAGTTCGCGGCCAGGGCCGTGATCAGACCGGCACCCACAACCGCGCCGGTGAGGCCGGCGGCCTGCCCCGGAGCCGCCACGAACGCCGTCGCGATACCGGCCGTCGCGGCGGCTGCGGGCAGGACGAGGCGGGAACCGAGTCCGACCGATCGCCGGAGTTCGGGCCGGATCTGCGGCATATCGACGGGCAGCGCTTCGTGATCGAGCAGGGTTGTCATTGTGTACCTCCTGGGGATGGCCGCACGTCAGCCGACGTGCACGGTTCCGGACATGGTCGGGTGGATGGAGCAGCGATACGCCACGTCACCGGGTGTGGTGAAGGTGAACCGGAAGGTGTCTTCGCTACGGATGCCGCTGTCGAAGACACCCTCGGCGCGCAGGTCGTGCAGCAGGAGGCCGTCGTCGAAGCGCCATTCGACGGTGCCACCGACGGGGATCCGGACCTCTCGCGGCTCGAACCGGATCTGGCTGATGTGCACGACGGCGTCGGGCCGCGCCGGGCCGGAGCACGCTCCGGCGAAAACCAGCAGCAGGGCGGCCGCCGGGAAACTCAGCCCTCGACCACGACGGTGCCGACCATCATCGGATGCGGGGTGCAGTGGTAGGTGAAGGTGCCCGCTTCGGTGAAGGTGTGGCTGAAACTGCCTGCGGTGAGCAGTTCGCTTTCGAACGCTCCGTCGTCGGCCACCACATCGTGCGGGAGGCCGTTGTCGTCGAAGATCCATTCGACCGTCTGGCCCTTCTCGATGGTCACCGAGGCGGGGCTGTAGCTCATATTCGCCACGTTGACCGTCACCGTCTCGCCGCCCGGATCGCCGCATGCCGTCAGCGAGAAGAGTGCGCACACAGCGGCGGCCGGAACCAGGAGCTTTTTCATCGAGACCTCTCATCGGACGTACATCAGGTTGGCCGTCATACCGGCCTCGAAGTGATAGGCGTTGTGGCAGTGGAACATCCACTCGCCGGGGTTGTCGGCGTCGAATT
Source organism: Nocardia sp. CA-290969 (assembly GCF_050936135.1). Taxonomy (NCBI): domain Bacteria; kingdom Bacillati; phylum Actinomycetota; class Actinomycetes; order Mycobacteriales; family Nocardiaceae; genus Nocardia; species Nocardia sp. CA-290969. Next base: position 5,963,974 of record NZ_JBNJNJ010000001.1, read on the forward strand.
CGATCGCCAGCGAGGTGCCGGGCAGGATGTTGACGGTGTCGCGGCGCAGACCGCCGTATTCGGGGATCGCGAACGTATGGCCGTGGGTGTGCATGGGATGCCACATCGTCGACCGGTTGTGCATGGTGATGCGGATGCGCTCACCCTGTTTCATCACCAGATCGCCCGCGTCGGCGCCGGCCATCGCCCAGACGTAGCGGTCGCCGGCCTGGAGCAGGTCCACCGCGTAGTCGCGGTCGGGTGACCGGTCCGGAAGTCGCGTGTGCTGCGCGGGGCGCAGTTCACTCTCCGGCACCAGTTGCCCGCGGAGTTCCGGGATCACGCCGCCGATATCGGGGTTCGGGAGCGGAGCCGCATCCGAACTGCGCAATACGGTCGAGGCGTAACCGGGACGGCCTTCGACCGCGGCCACCACCGGCCAGGCCCCGGAGGCGACCGTCACCAGGACGTCGTAGCGCTGGGCCATGCCGATCAGGATCGTATCGGCCTCGGCCGGGATCACGTCGTATCCGTCCACCGCCACCACGGTCAGCCGGTGTCCGGCGACGGCGAACCGGTAGGGCGTCTCCGCGCCGGCATTGATGATGCGCAACCGCAGCCGCGACCCCGGAGCCGCCGTGACGACCGCGGGGTCGTTCGGGGGGCGGCCGTTGATCAGATGCAGCGGATAGGCGATGTGCTGGGTCATCCCGCCGAGTGCCGGTGATTCACCGTGCCCGGCGGCGGTGAGCGAGGCGGCCACCGCCGCCGCGCCGGCACCGACCGGCACCGGCGCGGCGGCACCGTGACCGGCGTGCCCGCCGTGCAGATCGGGGTTCAGGGCGGCCATCACCGCATCCGGTGTGGTGCCCAGCCCGTCGACCCAATCGTCGAGAACCAGTACGGCATCCGCATCGGCACCAGTCGCATCGCCCGGGTCCTCGACGATCAGCGCGCCGAAGAGACCGCGATCGGCCTGCAGGCCGGAATGCGAGTGGTACCAGTAGGTTCCCGGGTCGGAGGCGACGAACCGGTACTCGAATGTGCCGCCCGCGGTGATCGGCTCCTGGGTAACGGGCGGCACCCCGTCCATATCGTTGCGGACCCGGATGCCGTGCCAGTGGATGCTGGTCTCCGCCGGAACAGTGTTGGTGACCCGCGCCGCGAGCGTATCCCCGGCGGCGAGCCGCAACTCCGGAGCCACCGCCCCTGCCCCGTAGGTCCACGTATTCACCAGCCGCCCACCGAGATCTACGGTCGCCACACCCGCGGTGAGCGCGTAGGCCGCCGTTTTCCCGGTTGAGGCGCGGGCGGCCTCGGCGGCTGCTACCTCGGGATCGCCGGGTTTTATGTAGTCGAGCCGGGCCGCGCCGGAGGTCGTACCCGCCGACGATCCACATCCCGTAGCGCCGAGCGCGCCGATTCCCGCCAGTCCGGCGCCGGCCGCCGCGAGGGACAGGAACCGGCGCCGGCCCAGCAGTGCGGAGGTCATTCCAGCACCTCGGGCGTGAGGAGACCGGCGACCGGTTCGACATTCCCGTCCAGCGTCACCGCGCTCACCTGGCTACCGGTGGCCACATCGAACCCGACCAGCCGCTGCGGCGCCTCGCCGTCGACTTCCGGCGCGTCCCCGAGGATGTAGAACTTCGTGCCGTCCACGCTGTAGGCCATCGACGTGTACGCGGTGATACCGGCATCGGCGAGGGTGTAGGTGCGCAGCGGTTTCAGGTTCGCCGCGTCGTACACCACCACCTTGGCGACCGCTCCGCCGCGAGCGGAATCGGGATGCACGATGCTGTCGGTGTAGGCGATGGCGATCCGGGACCCGTCGGCGTTGATGACATTCTCCGCGAAGCGGCCCGACGGGTCCCCGGCATTGCCGATCGGTTTCACCGGTTCGGTGGGCAACCCGGCGGCGAAATCGAAGACGAAGACATCGCCGTTCTCACTGACCAGCAGTGCCTTGTTCGCCTCGGCGGCGAAGGTGGTCTTGCGGGTGCTCACGAAATCCTCGGGCAGCACCTTCGCCCGGCCGGCTTCCTCGGGTACACCCTCGTCGTTGATCGCGACATGCAGCAGTTCGCGGGTCTCTTCGCAAACGCTGTAGAGGTCGTGCCCGACCATCCAGGTGAACGGCCCGCAGCCGACAATGCGCACGGCTCCGCTTTCCCGCCCGGATTCGAGATCGACGACCCGGATTCCGTACAGCCCGTCATCCCAGGTCACGAAGTATTTTCCATCGGAGGTGACGGCATTGGAGCCGGGCCGCGAATGCACCCGTGCCACATCGGGAAGCGCGACCTCGGCGGGTTCGAGCAGATTGCCCGAATAGGTGCTGACCGTGAAATCGGCGTCACCCCGGGAGCCGCGGGGCCGCCAGACCTCGGCGGCCAGCACCGCGGGATCGTCCGGGGTCTTCCCGACGAAACCGTGGATGACCGGGTCCCAGATCCCGGGCCCGACGATGACTCGGGTCGTGATCTTCCCGGTTGCCGGGTCGATGGCGTCGACCTTCATCTCGAGACTGCCGAAATCTCCTTCGACGCCGAGGATCTGGTCCGCGCCGATCGGCTTGATCTTCCCGACATGCAAGGGTTCGGGGAACTGGCCGGTAATCGCTTGGTCCTGCTCCCCCAGGCCGATCCCCGGCCCCGGGTCGCCGAATTCGACGCTGGGATAGGTGACCTCGGTGGAGGATTCCGGGTCCGGCGACCCGCACGAGGTCAGGGTCAGCAGGGCGGCCAGCGGTATGGCGGCCGATACGGCCCTGCGGCGATTCGATGTCATGATCCGGCCCCCACCTTCGGCCGGTCCGCGGGGCGGGCCTGGCAGTCGGCGCCGATGATCGGCGCCATGGTGCAGGTATAGGCCTGCGACTGATCGGAGACGCACCAGATGATCTCCTGATCGGTGCTGCCGCTGACCGGGTTGTACATGGTGGCCTGCATATCCGGCTCACCACAGAACGCGTTGGAGCAGCTCGGCGCACCGCAGCAGTCGTAGTAGGCGATGAGGTAGGTCTTGCCGTCGGCCGGGTTGGTACAACAGCCGACCCAGAATTCGGCGCCCGGTTTCGAACCCGGCGCGCAGGTGGTGAGCCCGCCGCCTTCACATGCGGCGCAGGACGTTCCGTCCATATTGCACCAGCGCCAGTAGTCGCATTCGGCGGGATTGCTGCCGTCGTACTCCGGGACCTGCGGTTCCGGCGCCGCTTCGGGCGCGGCCTGCGCCCGGGACACCGGTAGCGCGCCGATCACCGCGACCCCGGACGCCCCGACCGTCCAGCGGCCGATCCGGGAAAGCATCGAACGCCGCGAGGTGCGTTCGGACAGGCGGCGTCCCGCGCGGCTGACGAGACCGCCACCGCGGCCCGCCATCCATTCGGCCTGTTCGGCCACCGTGTTCTCGTCGACCGGATACCGCTGTTCGGTACCTCCGTGGTCGTGAGGATGACTGTTCTGATTCATCTGCACTCCGTTCCGGGAATCGAAGAAAGGGATTCGCCTACGTCCGGCCGCACGCGGTTGGGGTTGCGACCGGCGCCATCAGGCGGCGCCGCGTTCGGCCGCCCGGGCGTGCAGGTGCTGGAGCGAGGGCGTATCGGTTTCCAAGGCGTTGAGCAGGCTCTCCACCTGCGCCATGTGATTGCACAGACCCTTGGCCCGGACCTTGCCGTGCTCGTCGAGCATCACCCCGAACGGTGTGGTGCCCACCTGGTAGGCGATCCCGACATCGCGCCCGTCGACGTAGCTGAGTTCGGCGCCGATCCCCGCGCCGGCGAGGAATTCGGCGTGTTCGCGCTCGGTGCCGTCGGAGATCAGCACGATATCGATATCGCCCTCACCCTTGGCCATCGCTTTCATCCCGGGTAGCAGCGATTTGCAGGTGGAGCAGTTCGGCGCGGTGAACAGCAGCAGCTGCGGGCGTTCGCGATGCCCGCCGACGCTGACGCTGCGGCCGAGCTGGTCGGTGAGGCCGTGGAAGGCGGGGCCGATCTGCTGCACCTTCGGGCCGGTGTCCATCATCCGGGCGCCGAGCGGCCCGAGGCGCACCTGCACCCGGCCGATCTCCCGGGCGAGCCCGAGGATCATCAGCAGTTCGGCACCGACCGCCGCACCGAGCAGCAGGACCATGGCGACAAGGAAAACGGTCATGGATCAGTCCTTTTCGAGTGATCAGTAGCGGCTGAGCGAGGAGACGGCACGCAGCTGGACGGCGGCCGGAGTCAGGTAGTCGTCGACGGGCCGGCGGCCGAACGCCATCACCGACCGCGCGTACAGTCCGACGGCGGCCACGGCGACACCGAAGACGCCGATACCTGCCCCCGCGGCGCGTTCGACGACGGTGATCGCCGGTGCCGCGGCGACCAGTACCGCGGCTACCGCCAGCCCGGCCGCCCGGATCGCATGCCACCAGCCAATATGCGCGATCTCCGCCCCGCCCGCGGCGAACGCGAAACATCCGCAATCCAGGTCGCGGCGGCCACGCAGGAGATTCACCGTGAGCGCGAGGAAGAAGACGACGAACAACGCCGCCGCCGCGGAACCGGTGACGCGCGGGACGAGGCCGGACACCAGGGCGGCACCGACCACGATCTCGGCCCACGGCAAGACCGCGGCGACGACGACAACCAGTGGATCCGGCAGCAGCCGGTACCCGCGCACACTGCGTTCGGTCCGGGCCCGGTCGACCGTCTTCGGCACCCCCGCGATCACCAGGACGGTGCCCACCGCACCCGCCAGCGCTGCCCACAACATCGGCGCCCTCACTTCCTCTACCGAACCGCCGGTATCCCGGGCGGTGAGCAAAAGTATGGGAAGCCGATGCGACGGAACCGCTTCCCGCGGATTACCGGACGCGCCTCACCTAATGGAATCGATACCGCCATCGTTTATCCTGCTCAGAGGCAATCACTCCACGGCAGGGGTGGCACCGGTCACAGCGCAGGGCGCAAAGTGCGGCGATTTTCGCGACCGATTCCCACTCGGCGGTCGACTACCTGTCACATGGGAAACATCGATGCAATCCGGCCCTCGTAGATTGCTTTTCCCGAAGTAGATTTCTCCCCCAGGTGGCCTATGAACACCAGCGCTCTGCACGCCGCGCTCCGGCATGCCGCCGTGGCCGGCCCACCCGCGGAACCGGTGTACTCCCCGCTGCGGGCCCTCGGCCGCAGCCAGCTCACCCCATTGGACCTGGCCGGGCAATCGATGTCGACCATGGCACCGGCCACCTGCATGGTGTTCACCGCGCTGTGGATGTCGGCGGCCGGATCGCACGGTGTGCGCGGGCTGGCCGCGGTAATCGGGGCGGTGCTGGTGATGGCCTTGGTCGCGCTGTGTATCCGCCAGTTCACGGTACGGCTCGCAGCATCCGGTTCGCTGTACAGCTTCGTCGCCCACGGCCTCGGTAAACGGGCGACTCTCACCGCGGGAGCGGCACTGCTGGTGGGCTACCTCGGCGTATCAATCTCGGTACTGTCCAACGCCGGCGCCGATCTCGCGCAGGTGGGCGCCTCGTTCGGGCTCCCCCGGTTTCCCGCCGCCCTCGTCTGCGCGGGCATCGCGGTGGCCGTCGCGCTGATCGCGATCCGCGGGGTGCGGTTCGCGACCCGGTTGATCCTGCTGATCGAGGTGTGCACCATCGGGTTGATCCTCGCCCTGCTCCTGCAGACCCCCGAGCCGCCGGCCTTCGACCTGACGGTGACCTCCCTGCCGTTCGGCCTCCTCGTGTTCCTGGCGATGCAGACCGTACTGAACCTCGCGGGTTTCGAAAGCGCGGCATTCTTCGGCCCCGAAGCGCAACGCCCGTTGCGGACGGTGACGCGAACCGTCCTCGGCACGCCACTGCTGGTGGGCGGGCTCTACATCGTCGCGGGCTGGGCCGGGATGACCGGGCATGCGGGCACCCTGCTCAACGCGTACTTCGGCGGCACCGCTTCGGGTGCGAGCCCGCTGCTCGTACTCGTGGTCAATATCGGCGTCTGCTCGTCGTGGATCGCCTCGACCCTCGGTTTCGCGCAGGCGGGGTCGCGGTTGCTGTATTCGATGAGCCTGGAACGCATCATCCCCGCGATGTTCGAGAAGGTGCAGCCCCGGTTCCGGACGCCCTATGCCTGCGTCGCGCTGTTCGTCGGTATCTCGTTCCTCGGCACGCTGTGGCACACCCCCGGCCACAGCGGATCCACCGCGTTCGACGCCGTCACCGAGATCACGCTGCTGCTCGGCTACACCCTGGTCGCCTTCGCGGCCTTACGCTTCCTGCACCGAATCGGCGAGCACACCCCGGGAACCCGTGCGGCGGGCCTGGCCGCCGCGGCCGCGGGCAGCGGACTGCTGGCGTTCGCGGCCGTGGACGCCGGCCGCTCGGGCGGATGGCTCTATCTGGCTTGGTGCGCCGCGCTGGGCCTATCCGGCACCCTCTGGTACGCCGTGCTACGCCGCTACCGGCCCGCCAGTATCGACGCGATCGGCGTCTTCGACAGTGTGGAAACCGCGGACCTGCTCCCCGGCGCCGCCACACTCCGGATCGACGAACACGGCCGCCCCGTACTGAGCCCACCCGGACGGTAACCATGGTGGCCGAGCGACACCCCGCCCGCCCGGACGCGGCGGGCAGCGGGTTCGGGGGACAACAACCCAAAGCAGTACAGCGCGCCCTGGCGATGCTCGAAGCGGTCGCGCACCTGGGCGCCGGTGTCTCGGCCAAACAGATCTCCGCCTACACCCGGGTCCCTCCGGCCACGGCATACCGCCTGCTCAACCTCCTGGTAGCCGACGGTTTCCTGGTCCGCACCCCCGACCTCACCGGTTTCGCCCTCGGCCGCCGCACCTCGGAACTCGCCTACGCTGCCGCAACCACCCAGCCCACCCGCACCGTCGCCGAAATTCTGGAAGACCTCCGCGCCGAAACCCGCCATGGCCTCTACGTGACCTCGTTCCGCGGCGGCACCTTGCGCATGGTCGATACCGACCCCGACCACGAAATCGTCCCGGCGGCAACGATCAGCCGCAACCCCCACGCCCACGCGGTCGGCAAACTGCTGCTCGCCTACCGACCCGGACTGCTGGAACACATCGAACTCCGACCCGTCACCGCACACACCGTGGCGGATCCGCTGGCCCTGAAATCCCAGCTGGCCCACATCCTGGCCACCGAGGTCTCGTTCGAAGATCAGGAGTCCCGCATCGGCCGCGCCGCACTGGCAGTTCCGGTGCGCGAACCCGGATCCGAGGTGGTCGGCGGACTGTGCGCCCAGGGTTCCGTGGGCCGGGTATCGGTGCACAATGCGGAACTGGTCGCCTTCCTCCGGCACGGCGCGGCCGAGCTGACCGGCCTGCTGTGACCGGCCCATACGGCACCCGCAGGGAATTCAGCCGATCAGCGGAGTCCGGCGAAAAGGTCGGTCTCCGCAGAGGGTGCTGCCGCGACACGGTTGAAATGGCGGACGAAGCTCTCCGTGCCGAAGATCATCTGCTGTAGTTCGGTGGGCATCCGCAGAAACGGGATGCTGTCACCCTGACTGCCGTGGGCTTCGAGCGCCTTGACCTTGCGCTGGGTATAGGCGGCCACGTCCACCACCGTGGTGATCTGGTCCATCGGTGTGCCGAAGTCATCCGGCGGTTCGAAGTCGACAGCACCGCTCGCGCGCAGCGCCGAGAACACTTCCAGCGAGCTTTCTCGCGGAATCGCGGTGTAATAGAGCTTGTCCGGGATATCCGTTGCTGTTGCCGCCGCCTGTGCGATGCGGTTGGCCTGGATGTGGTCGGGGTGGCCGTAGTTGCCGTTCTCGTCATAGGTGACGACCACCTGGGGACGGTAGTGCCGCATGAGGCCTGCGAGCCGGGCGGCCGCCTGCTCGACGGGAATATTCCAGAAGGCATCGGGGTCGTGGTTGGCGTCCCAGCCGTCCATTCCCGAATCTCGATAGCCGAGCAACTCGATATGCTCGATATCCAGCAGTGCTGCCGACTGCCGGAGTTCGGAGAGCCGTTGTTCCCGCACCGCATCGGCATCGTGGCCCGCCTGGCCGGGTTTGATCCCGCCGGGTGCGTCACCCTGCTCGCCGTTGGTGCAGGTCACCAGCACTGTTCGGATACCTTCGGCGGCATAGCGCGCAAAAATCCCACCGGTGCTGATCACTTCGTCGTCCGGATGGGCGTGTACGGCCATGATCGTCAGTTGGTCGGCCATGAGTCCCCATCGGTCTGTGTCGGGCGATTCGAAGTCTTCACTCCAGGAATGAACACCGACACCCGGAGCATTGATTCCGCGGCCGGCCCCGACACCATCCGCCACGAGACAATGGCCTCGCCGCGCCGCTGTGCCGTATCGGTGGCCAGGACCGCTTCATTGGCGAAGGCGCCTGATCCTTCCGCTGCGTAGTACTCGAGCCCGAGAAAAGGCGCCCGGATGACACCGACCTTCGGCCGTCCGCCACAGACAAGAGCCAGCGATACCGCACAGATTCGCCAGTTCGATCACAGACGGAGATTGCCGGAAGCCCGATGCGCCGACCAGTCGGGGTCGCCTACTGTTACGGATATGACGACTGCACGTGTGTGGTCAGTGACATCGACGATGCCCACTGATGCGGCAGCACGCGAGATCGCGCGAGCCGTGGTTGCGGAGCGATTGGCGGCGGGTGCGGAGATAACAGGGCCCGCCACCTCCGTGTTCTGGCATCTCGGCGAGCTCGGTGAGGGCCAGGAATGGCGTGTAACGCTTCGAACGTCCGCCCAAAGTCTTGAGCGCTTGGCCAACCGAGTCCAGCAGCTACACCCGTGGGACAGTCCAGAGGTGACCGCGGCGCCCGTTGAGTGGTGTACCGATACGTACGCCGAATGGATCGAACGCGCTACAGCCGCAGCGGAGTAGGTGCTCGAACCATTGTGGTTCGCTGCACTATGTCAGCTGAGCCTGGTATACCGAACGATGAGCAACGCAACGCAACCTGCCGTACGCGGGCCAGTGGACGGACCGAGGCAGTTCGGCTCGCCATCGTGAGCGCCTTTTCGGTGGTGGATAACGCCGCTTCACCATTTCCGGCGTCGAGGTAGGCGTCGGCAAGCCAGGTCAGGTACAGGGATTTGTCACGGCTCCAATGATCTGGATAGGTCGCGAGCGCCTGCTCTAGCGGCGCGGTGGCACGCTCGGGGCAATGGAGCACGGACCAGACCCGCCCCGTCATGATGTCCAGTTCAGCGTGATCGATCCAGGCGCACCAGCTCGGCGCCCCGTCGCGGGACGACCGTTCCAAAAGTGCCCGTGCCGTATCCAGCGAGTTCGCCGCGCCGCTTCGGTCGCCCGCCGTCGCTCGTGCCCAAGCCCGCCGGCTTTCGAGCAATATTCGCGCTTGCGGCAGGGCCGAAGTGCCGACACATTCACATGCGGCGTCAGCAGTGGCAACCCCTTCGCCGCCTGGTTGAGCGTACGAGATGTGCAACAAGGCGTTCGCTGCCAATTCCGGCTTGTCTGCCTCGTTTGCAGCCCGGCGGCTGTATTGGAAGAAACGGATCGCCTGCGTTCGAAAACCGGCGTCGAAGGCTGCCCACCCGGCCTGCTGCGCCTGCTGCGCCGCCAGCTCGGCGAGAGCGCGGCCGGTCCGAGCGTTGTAGCTGGCATCGGCCAGGATCCGCTCGGTGTTGGCGAGTTCGGCAACATACAAATGAAATGTGTCGCCACCTCCGAGATGGTTGTCCAGCTCGACCAGTCGGGCGAAGCGGAGGTTCATCTCATCCAGCGAGAAATCATCGGCCTTACCGGCCAATGCCGGGGCTGCCGCCATCGTGCTGACCGCAGCGAGAAAGTCACGTCGTTTCGTTGCCTCGTCCCTTTCGGCATCGCGGATGGTACGTCTCGGATACAGCCCGAGAGCAGCTTCCGAACCACTGTCCAAGACTGACACAAGCGCGCGGCGGGTGGTGTGTCGAGGCCATGTGATGTCGCCGCATTCAATTCGGCTTATCGCTTGTGCGTCAATCCCCGGACGCCGCCCGGTGCAGCGCTCGACCTCGTCGCAAACCCTCTCCGCCAGTTCGGCCTGCGTAAGGCCGAACGTGAGCCTGCGGGATCTGAACTGATTGTTGGTCATGTTGCGCCTCTGGATGAGTGTCGTTATCTGCCTAATGCTTTGCGCTGTCCTGACGAGGATCCGGACACGATGCTCGATTCAGGCCCCGCCGTCGGGTCGAATTCGGACCTCCCCGACGGCGGGTGCTTGCCAACACTGACGACGATAAAGCCTGAACGGAGACATCATGGGGGAACGGCCCAGGTCGATCGGGTACGTCCGGAGAGACATACGCGGCAATGGATTAGATCTTTCTGCACTCGCCGGGCAGCACGGTTATCGGCTCACGTACACGATTGTCACTGATACCAGCCCGGTGGTCGCGGGACTTGTGGTCGCACAGCATCTGCACGAGCACGATGCCGAAGCGGTTGTCGTGCCGGGGTTCGAGCACGCCGAGAGTATTCGAAGCCTGATAACCGATCTCGCTGTCCTCATCACTCCGATGCAGATCTATCCACTCGGCTGCCGATGGCCCGAGCCGGATTTCGATGGCGAGGCGCGATGATGTGGGATCTTCGATTGATTGCCTTGGCGCTCGGGTTGATCTTCTTGACCGTCATCCTGTCCTTGCCGCCTCGGGAGGGAAAACCGACCGATCAACGGCGTCAGCGGAGGGAGAAGGTTTCGTGCTCCGGTACGAGCTACCATCCTGGACCGCACCACGGCTGCCCGTTTCGCCGAAGCACCACCCGGCCGTTGCCAACTCCCGGTGCGGCGGAGCAGTGTCGGGGACACAATTCGAACGCGGAGGTTGCGCCGATGCGGAAGAAGTTCGCCACCACTGTTGCGAGAACGGCTACGCGTATCGCGGCGGCGGCGGGACCGGAGCGGATGCGAGCGCTCGCGCGGTTCAACCGGTACGTAACGAATCCCGTGCAACGCCTGTGGGCGCCACGTCTGCCGGGCATGGCGGTGCTCGAACACACCGGGCGCAAGTCCGGCAACGCGTATCGGACCCCGGTCATGGTTTTCATCGAATCCGGTGTGCTGGCGGTTCCGCTGAACTATGGGCCCGAATCGGACTGGGTGCGCAATATCCGGGCTGCGGGTTCGGCCGGGGTCGTTCATCGGCGCAAGCAGTACCGCTTGACCGACCCTCGCGTGCTACCCGCGGACTCGCCCGACTTGCCGCTCTCCGCGCGGACCGCCGGAATACCGGGTCGCAGTGTGTTTCTCGGCGACCTCGAGCCGGTCAGCGGCAGCTGAGCACGTTCTCCGGCAATTCGCTCGGCTAGATGGCGGTTGCCCAGAGCGACCGGTTTCTACGGCATCGCTCGTTGCACCACCACCGCGCCGATAAGCAGTATCGCCGCTCCGGCCAGTTGCGCAGGCCGGAGCGCTTGGCCGAGCAGCAACCAGGCCAGGGCTGCGGCGACGAGAGGTTCCATCAGGCCCAGCACACCGGCCGCGGGTGCGGGCAGCTCGCGCAGTGCCCGCAGCCCGGCCAGGTACGGCAGCACGGTGCCGGCTACGGCCAGTACCAGCAGCACCACCCACACAGGAACGAGCCGGCCGCCAAGTTCGGCGGCGGCCGGGAGCAGGTCGAAGGGCATCGTCCAGAGCGGAGCTACCGCCGTCACCACCACCGCGCCGACCAGCAACCCGGCCGCGGTCATCCCGAACGGGTCGTGCCGGCTCGCGCCGTGTTCACCGAGCAGAAAGAATCCGGCCGAACAGGCCGCCGCTCCCAGCCCCGCCGCGACACCCACCGGGTCCAGCCGGGCGCCGTCCCAGATCTGCGCGATCAAAGTCAGACCCGCCAACGCCAACCCGATACCCACCCATACCTGCCCGGGCAGCGGTGTCCCCCGCACCACCCGCACCCACAGCGCGACCAGCGCGGGCGCCGCATTGACCAGCACCATCGCGACCCCGACCGGAACTCGGGCCACCGCCACGAAGAACAACAACTGCACTCCGGCGACGCCGAGCAGCCCGTATCCGAGCAGGAGCCAGGCATCGGCACGTGCGAACCGCAGGGCCCTCGGCCGCCATATCGCCACCGCCAGAACCAGCAAGACAGCAGCCGATCCGATCCGCACCGAGGTCACATCGGCGGGCGACCAGCCCACCGCCATCACCGCCGCCGCCAACGGCCCGGAACTCGCGAACAACACCCAGGACAGCAGGGCCAGCCCAGTAGCCCGCGCCCGGCCCCGGGTCCGCGAGACTCTCTCCGCTCCGGTCACCCCCGCAGCTTCGCCCCGCCGGTCACCCCCAACCAACCGAATTTCCGGGGGCGACGGTTGCCCGCATGCGGCACGACCCAATCGGCGGCTCCGCTCGGCTCAGGTGGTGCGTTCATCCTCGACTCGAACGGACAGGTGGGGCCAGCACTCGGTGAGATGTAACAGCTCGTCCGTCCTTGGCGCGTCCGTGGTGGGGATTCCGGCTTCCGGCAGAAACCGCACCGTCGTCCCCGTCGTACCGTTCGCGGCGACAGGCAGCAGATCGGTCACCGGGACACCGTATTCATAATGCTGGGTCCAGGCGCCGTTGGCGCGGCGGTTGGTGTGCTCCAGCCGGCGGCTCAGCGCCGCGACCACGGATATGCCCCGGCGCGGACTACCGTCGGGCAGGGATTGCGCTTCGGGAAAGTCGAAGAACCGCAGGTCTTTCGAGGCCATGATCGGCTTTTTCACATACTTTCCCTGCTCGTCGATCCGGGTATCGGTCCCTCTCCCGTCGTCGGATACCGAGACCGAGCCGTCGGCGTGTAGACCTACAAGGCAGCGACCGGTCCCCCTGCTCTCGGCTTCGTCCGCCGCGTAGGCGACGACCTCGAGGATCAGCTGCCGAATACCCCCGGGCACCATCGTTGCCGGAGCGGCACGGATGGACTGCAAGTGCGCGTGGTCCACCCCGGCGGCCCAGTCGTGCGTCGTATTCCGCCACTCGATCCCCTTCGCCACTCCTCGATTATCCCCGGAGTGGGCTCGCCGTCCCGCTGGCCGAGGAAACCGCTACTCAGTACTCACGGCCGGCGATTCGGTAGCGGTGATGGCGGCGGTGCGCCGGCCCATCGAGAACATCTGCCGGTCGTAGAGCGGACGCAGCAGGCGTTTCACCCAAAACGCCTGGCGGCCCGCGCGATCGGTGAGGACGAGGAATCGGCGGGCATCGATCCCGGCTATCGCGGCCGCGGCGATCTCGTCGGCGTCCGCGGCGGCGTTGTCGATCAGCTTGCGGGCCACTCCCGCCATCTCCGGGTCGTCGTCGCTCAGCGAGGACGCCAAACCGGTGCGGAAGAACGACGGGCAGAGCACCGATACCGCTACACCGAAGGGTGCCAGCTCGTAGCGCAGGCTTTCGCTCAATGCCACCACCGCGGCCTTGGTCGCGTTGTACGCGCTCATGGCGGGCGGGTGCACGAGCCCCGCGAGCGAGGCGGTGTTGACGATATGACCGGCCCGGGCCTGCGTGAACATCGGTGTGAAGGTGCGGCACCCGTTCGCGACCCCGGCAACGTTGATATCGAGGACGCGTGCCCATTCCGCGTGAGATACGCGGTCGATGCGGCCGCCGGTGGCGACGCCCGCATTGTTGATCAGCAGATCCAGCCCGCCCATGGTTTCCTCGACGGTCCGGCGTGCGCGCAGCCAATCGTCTTCGGAGGTCGCATCCAGCCGTAGATAGGAGGCCCCGGCCGGCACCTGATGTTCCTCGAACAGATCCGTGACCAGGACGGTGTCACCGCGGCGGATGAACTGCCGCGCCAGTGCCGCGCCGAGCCCGGACGCGCCGCCGGTGATGAGGATTCGGGCCATGGTTGTCTCCGTATGCTGTCGGGCGGCCCGGGTGGACCGGAGGTGGCTGGTGGTTATATGCCTCGGTGGCTGCACCGGAGCGGCGGTCCGGTTCCGGGCTCCCCGATCGCGGCCGGCCGGAGTCCGTGCGCGGCACGGCGGTCCGCGGGAACTCGGTGAGGACGGGACGCGGCGGGAATCGAACGGAACTGCTCGCGATGGAACACCTTTGATTCATACCCGCTGAGTAACCTGGGCACGGACCGGGCGCAGCGTTTTGCGGAGGTCGGTACGCAGCACCGCGGCGGAGTCGAGGAGGTAGTTCTGCCGCACCTTCCACGGGTGCCGGTCGCCTTGGCGCGGGAAGTCACCGATCGAACGCTGGATGTACCCGGAGGCCAGGTCGAGCAGCGGTTTGTCGCCCACGGCACCACGGGTTTCCGGGACCACTGCCGCGTAGTTCTGTTTGTCCATGAAGTTCAGTACCTTGCAGACCAGTCGCGAGCTGAGGTCGGCGCGCAGGGTCCACGAGGCGTTGGTGTAGCCGATACATACGGCGAAGTTGGGTACCCCGGTGAGCATGGCGCCCTGCCAGACGAACTGTTCGGGCAGCCGGACCGCCGTCCCGTCCACCGAGGGCGCGAGCCCGCCGAAGGCGAGCAGTTCGAGGCCGGTGGCGGTGACGACGATATCGGCGGGGAGCACCCGGCCGGAGCGTAACCGGATCCCTTCCGGAACGAAGCGATCGATATGGTCGGTGACGACCTCGGCCTTGTTCTTCTTCATGGCGCGGAAGAAATCGGCGTTCGGTACCGCGCACAAACGCTGATCCCACGGGTCGTAGCTGGGGGTGAAGTGTTCGGCCACCAGTTTCTCGTCGCCGAGGATGCGGGTGGTGAGCCCGGTGAGCAGTTTGCGCGCGGCCTGCGGGCGGCGGCGGCAGTACTGGTAGAACCCGACCGAGAACAGGATGTTCTTGGTCCGGATCACCCGGTGCGCCAACTGCGACGGCAGGAGCGCGCGCAACCGGTCGGCGATCTTGTCCCGGCCGGGGACCGCACTGATCCAGGTGGGGCTGCGCTGCAACATGGTGACCAGTTCGGCCTTGTCGGCCATGGCGGGAACAAGAGTCACCGCGGTGGCGCCGCTGCCGATGACCACCACCCGTTTGCCCGTGTAATCGAGATCCGCCGGCCAGAACTGCGGATGCACCAGCTGCCCGGCGAAATCCTCGGCGCCCGGGAATTCCGGCGAATGGCCGCGGTCGTAGTTGTAGTAGCCGGCGCAACTGTAGAGGAATCCGCAGGTCAGCGTTTTATGAGTGACGGTACCGGCAGAGTCGCGCTGTTCGAGGGTGAGTGTCCAGCGCAGCGCCTCGGAGGACCAATCCGCGGCGACCAGTTTGGTCCGGTACCGGATGCGGCGGTCGATGCCGTACTTGCGGGCGGTCTCGGTGACGTAGCGCAGGATCGACGGGCCGTCGGCGATGGATTTCGCGTCCCGCCACGGTTCGAACGGGTAGCCGAGGGTGAACATATCCGAATCGGAGCGGATGCCGGGGTAACGGAAGAGGTCCCAGGTGCCGCCGAGGGCGTCGCGGGCCTCCAGGATCACGTAACTCTTGCCGGGGCATTCGGACTGTAAGCGGTACGCGGCACCGATACCGGAGAGCCCGGCGCCGACGATGACGACGTCGACATGATCCGCGGTGGTCACGACATCCTGTTCCTCGCTCATGGGCCCATTCTGCTCGGTGTCGCGCGCGCACTCTTGATTCTCGACGACAAAGAATTGATTCTGGACGACATGTCCGTGATCCGTTCCGCCGGTCTGCGCGGTTTCCGGGCGACCGTGGCCGAACTCGGCGGTGACGCCGAGCAGCTGGCGGCCATGGCCGGGTTGCCCGCCGCGGCGCTGGACAGCGACGAACTGCTGGTGCCCGACCACGCGGTCGCCGCCGTGCTGGAATCGGCCGCGCAACAGTTGCACTGCCCCGACCTCGGCCTCCGCGTCTCCGCGCGGCAGGACCTGGACATGCTCGGACCGCTCGCGCTGGCCATCCGTAACTCACCGACCCTGTCGGAAGTGCTGGAGTGCACGGCCCGGTATCTGTTCGTCCACGCGCCCGCGCTGAATATCGCGCTGGATCCGGACCCCTACGGTGACGACAACATCCGCGCACTGCGATACGAGGTGCGCTCCGGCAACCTGCCGATCCCCGTACAGGGCACGGATCTGGGGCTCGGCTTCGTGCACCGGGCAATCCAGCGGCTGGTGGGTGAACGATACGGCCTGCGCTCGGTGGAACTGCCGTACCACCCGCCGGCGCCCACCGCGGTCTACGAACGGTTCTTCGGTGCCCCGGTGCGCGCGGGGCGCCCCGCCGCACTGCTGCGGGTGCCGCGCGAACTGGCGACCCGATCCCTGGCCGGTGGCGACGAGAAACTGCACCGGCTGGCCATGGCCTTCCTGGCCGCGCAGACCGCGGCCGACGGTACCGCGGCCGCGCCCCGGGTCCGTACCACGGTGCGGCAGTTACTGGGCACCGTCGCCCCGGATATCGCCGCGGTGGCCGAACTGCTCACCATCCACCCACGGACCCTGCAACGCAGGCTGGCCGCCGAGGGAACGAGTTTCGCGGTGATCCTCGACGAGATCCGGCGGGAGCGGGCGCAGTACTACCTCACCGCCACCACCATGCCGATGACCCAGATCACGGCCATGCTCGGCCTGGCCGAACAGGCCACGCTCACCCGCTGCTGCCGGCGCTGGTGGAACAGCACACCGACGGCGATCCGCCGGTCGGGCACCACACCACCGGCGCCCGTTCCGGCTCACTGAACACGTTCCCAGCCGCGTCGCTCGCGCCGGGCTCCCAATTCCACATCGCGACTCCGGTAGACGATATAGGGCCTGGTCAGATAGCCGAGCGGCATGGAGAACACATGAACCAGGCGGGTGAACGGCCAGAACGCGAACAGCACCCAGGCAGCGAGCACATGGAGCTGGAAGCCGATCGGGGCGGCGAGGATGAGATCGGTATCGGGGCGGAAGGAGAGGACCGAGCGGAACCACGGGGAGACGGTCTGGCGGTAGTCGTGCGGGTTTCCGGTGGCATTGCCGATCACCGTGGTGCCGAAACCGAGGACGAGAGTGCCGATGAGCAGGACGTACATGATCTTGTCGTTGCGGGTGGTCGCGGAGAACACCGGGCCCGTGGTGCGGCGGCGGTAGATGAGGATGGCGGCGCCGGCGAGCGTGGCGGCACCGGCGAGCACACCGAGACCGACGGACAGCGCGTGATAGACCGGTTCGCTGATCCCGACGGCTTCGGTCCAGCCTTCGGGGATGAGCAGGCCGACGATATGGCCGACGATCACCAGCAGGATGCCGAAATGGAACAGGGGGCTGCCCAGGCGGAGCAGGCGGTTCTCGTAGAGCTGGGAGGAACGGGTGGTCCAGCCGAACTTGTCGTACCGGTACCGCCAGTAGTGGCCGACCAGGAAGATCGCGATGGACGCGTAGGGCAGGGCCACCCACAACAGGATGTCGACCGTGGAGAGTTGTTCGCCGGCCGCGCGGAACGTGGTGGTCATCGAGGGACCTCCGTGACTTCGGACCGGCCGGGAACCACGGGATCGGGAAGGTACTGGGCTGGGGCGAAAGGCGCCAGGCCGACGGACTCCTCCGGCGGGCCTTCGGCTATCAGCCGGGCTATGGCGTCCTCTTCGCGACCCGCCAGAGCGGGCAGGGTCGCGACGACCGAGTCGAGTACATCGGCCCACGGCGCACCGGTTTCGCGCAGGCCGCGGCGCATCAACTCCAGCCCGGCACGATGCTCGGTGAGCAACCGCAGCCCGGTGTCGGCATGACCGGACGCGGCGAATTCCAGGACCACGGACAGGTGGTCGGGCAATTCCTCATCGCTCAACCGCAATCCGGCGGCCTGGTAGGTCTGCTTGAACCGCAGCAGCGCTACGCCACGTTTCCGGGTGTCACCGTAGGCGAAATAGGTGAGGTAGGGACTGAAGCGTTTCCGGTGGTCGAAGGTCGCGACGTAATCGGCGGCCAATTCGAACAGGGAACTGCGCTGAACATGAGCGAGGAAGCGAGCGAGCGGGTCGCCGACCGGTGGTGGCAGGGTGCCCGCCACGGTGCCGAGCAGGCCCAGATTGCGGTGCAGGGTTTCGTCCGGATAACCGAGCAGCAGCGATTGCGCCTGCCAGGCCGCGGCGCGGACGGCGGGGTCCATTTTCCCGGTCTTCATCGCTGCGGCTCCTGTCCGCCACCGGAACCGGAGGAATTCTCGCCCGGCGGAAACAACCCGTCGGGCGCTTTGCCGTCCCAATTGAGCAGGTTCACCCGGCCCTGTCCGCGCACCGTTGTCGTGGCGTCGGCGGTTTGCCGGTTGCGCAACATATGGAAGTTCTCGACCGCTATCGGCGATGCTCCGCCGGAACTTTCCCCGAACGGACCCGATCCCGTCATCCCGGGCCCGCCTTCGTAGTCGAGACTGCATTCGGTGGCGAGTTCTTCCAGACCGTGCGCCTGTTCGGCGTGCGCGGGCGGAATGACGTAGCGCTCATCGTATTTGGCGAGTGCGAGCAGGCGGAACATATCGTAGATCTGTTCCCCGGTCATACCGGCGGATTCGGCGATCCGCTCCTGCGGTTCGCGGCCGAGATTGATATCGCGCATATAGCTGCGCATGGCGGCGAGCCGGCGCAGCACCTCGGTGACCGGGGCCGGATCACCGGCGGTGAACAATTGGGCGAGATAGTCCACCGGAATGCGCAGGGCCTCGATAGCGGCGAAGAGATTGCCGAAATCCTCGGCGTCGTGGCCGGTATCGCGGACGATATCGACCACCGGCGAAAGCGGCGGGATGTACCAGACCATCGGCATGGTGCGGTATTCCGGATGCAGCGGCAGCGCGACCCGGTAGGTGTTGATCAGCGCGTAGATCGGTGACCGGTCCGCCGCTTCCACCCAGTCGTAGGGGATCCCGGCCCGTTCGGCTTCCCGCCGGACCTCCGGATCGGACGGGTCCAGAAATACCTCCCGCTGCGCCTGGTAGAGACCCTGTTCGTCCGGGGTGGCGGCGGCTTCGAGCACCTTGTCCGCGTCGTACAGCACCAAACCGATATAACGCAACCGGCCGACGCAGGTTTCCGCGCACACCGTGGGCAGCCCGACCTCGACCCGCGGGAAACAGAAGGTGCATTTCTCGGCTTTACCGGTGCGGTGATTGAAATACACCTTCTTGTACGGACACCCGGAAACGCACATCCGCCAGCCCCGGCAGCGGTCCTGGTCGACCAGGACGATCCCGTCCTCGCTGCGCTTGTAGATGGCGCCCGAGGGGCACGACGCCGCGCACGACGGGTTCAGGCAGTGCTCGCAGATCCGGGGCAGATAGAACATGAAGGTCTGCTCGAATTCGAACCGGACCTTCTCGGCGAGTTTGCTCAGCATCGGGTCGCGGTCGCCGTATTCGGTGGCGCCACCGAGATCGTCGTCCCAGTTCGCCGACCATTCGATTTTCGTATCCTTACCGGAGATCAGCGATTTCGGCCGGGCGACGGGGGTGTGCCGCTGGGCCGGTGCGGTGGTGAGGTTCTCGTAGTCGTAGGTCCAGGGTTCGTAGTAGTCGCCGAGTTCGGGCAGGATGGGATTGCTGAAGATGGTGAACAATTTGCGCCACCGGCCGCCGCCCTTGAGTTTCAGGTTGCCCTTGCGGTTCAGCTCCCAGCCGCCCCGCCATTTCTCCTGATCCTCGTAGGTGCGCGGATAACCCTGCCCCGGCCGGGTTTCCACATTGTTGAACCAGACGTACTCCACCCCGGACCGGTTGGTCCACGCCTGTTTACAGGTCACCGAACAGGTATGGCAGCCGATACATTTGTCGAGATTCATCACCATCGCCATCTGCGCCATGACCCGCATCAGTAACTCACCTCCTGTCCGCGACGACGGATCACCGTCACCTCGTCGCGTTGGTTTCCGGTCGGCCCGAGATAGTTGAACGCGAAGCTGAGCTGGGCGTAGCCACCGATGAGGTGGCTGGGTTTGACGAGCAGGCGGGTCAGCGAATTGTGGATACCGCCGCGGTGCCCGGAGGTTTCGCTGATCGGGACGTCGATCAGCCGGTCCTGCGCGTGGTACATGTACACGGTGCCTTCGGGCATCCGGTGCGAGACCACGGCCCGCGCCACCACAACTCCGTTCCGGTTGACCGCCTCGACCCATTCGTTGTCGGCGACCGCGATCTTCGCCGCGTCCTGCGGTGACATCCAGATGGTCGGGCCACCGCGGGACAGGCTCAGCATGAACAGGTTGTCCTGGTATTCGGAGTGGATGGACCATTTGCTGTGCGGGGTGAGGTAGCGGACAGTGACCCCGAGCTCCCCCACCGCGCCGATTCCCGGCTCCCCGAACAGCGCCGCCATATTGAGCGGCGGCCGGTACACCGGCAGGCCCTCGCCGAGTTCGGCCATCCAGTCGTGATCGAGATAGAAATGCTGGCGGCCGGTGAGCGTATGCCATGGTTTGCGGCGTTCGACATTGATGGTGAAGGGGGAATACCGGCGGCCACCCGTTTCCGACCCCGACCATTCCGGCGAAGTGATCACCGGCACCGGCGCGGCCTGCGTATCGGCGAAGGTGATGCGTTTGCCCTCGTGCTCGGCGGCCAGATCCGCCAGCCGCATCCCGGTGCGCTGTTCCAGGGCGCGGAACCCTTCGGTGGCCAGGCGGCCGTTGGTGGTTCCCGACAGCGCCAGGATCGCCTCGGCGGCCTGGATTCCGCGCTGCAACGAAGGCCGGCCGTCGGCGGGGCCGCCACGGATCACACCATTCTTGTGCCGCAGATAGTCGACCTCCGGGGCCAGATCGTAGGTGACGCCTTTGGTGGTGGCACCGAGTTTTTCCGCCAGCGGCCCGAGCGCGCGCATCTTGGCGCCGACCGCGCCGTAATCACGCTCCACCACCACGAGTTTCGGCATGGTGACGCCGGGCACCGGTTCGGTTTCCCCATGCTTCCAATCCGAGACCCGCCCGTGTGGGGTGGCCATTTCGTCCGGGGTGTCGTGCAGCAGTGGTACCGCCACCACATCCTTGCGCACCCCGAGCCGCGGCCCGGCCAGCTCACTGAACTTCTCGGCGATCGCCTGGAAGGCGTCCCAATCGCTGCGGGTCTGCCACGGCGGCGCGATGGCCGGGTTGAACGAATGCACGAACGGGTGCATATCGGTGGTGTTCAGGTCGTGTTTCTCGTACCAGGTCGCGGCGGGCAGCACGACATCGGAGAACAGGGTGGTGCTGGTCATCCGGAAGTCCAGGGTGAGCAGCAGATCGAGTTTGCCGCGCGGCGCCTCCGGCCGCCACACCACATCGCGCGGGCGGGCACCGGCCGGGGTGGGTGCGGCGCGCAGCGAGGATTCCGTGCCGAGCAGATGTTCCAGGAAGTATTCGTTGCCCTTGGCCGAGGAACCCAGCAGGTTCGCCCGCCACACGCTCAGCACCCGCGGGAAGTTCTCCGGTGCGTCGGGGTCCTCGCAGGCGAAACGCATTCGCCCGGAACGCAGTTCGGACACCACATAACCGGATACCGATCCGCCGTCGGCCTCGGCGGCGGCCACCAGATCGAGCGGGTTGCGGTCGAAGGTCGGGTACGACGGCATCCAGCCGAGCCGGGACGCCTGCGCGATCACATCGGCGGTGGTCATCCCGGCGAGCCGGCCGCCGGAATGCGCGGCCGAGAGCGTATCGGCACCGAACCAGTCGTAGCGGAACTGGTCGGAATGCAGATACCAGTAGGCGGTCTGGATCATCTGCCGTGGTGGCCGCGACCAGTCCAGCGCCGAGGCCAGCTGGGTCCATCCGGTCACCGGCCGGCATTTCTCCTGACCCACATAATGCGCCCACCCGCCGCCGTTGACGCCCTGGCAGCCGGTGATCGTGGTCAGGGTGAGGAACGCCCGGTAGATGGTGTCGGAATGGAACCAGTGGTTGGTGCCGGCGCCCATCACGATCATCGAACGACCGTGGCTCTCCTCGGCGTTGGCCGCGAATTCGCGGGCGATCCGCAGTACCGCCGCCGCGGGCACACCGGTGATCGATTCCTGCCAGGCCGGGGTGTAGGGCTGGGCCGGGTCGTCGTAATCGACCGGCCACAGTCCCGGCAGGCCCGGGCGGTGCACTCCGTACTGGGCGAGCATCAGGTCGAAGACGGTGGTGACCAGCTGGTCGTTCACCCGCCGCACCGGCACGCCGCGCTGCAGTGTCGCGCCTTCGCCGCCGGCGGTGTCGAAGCGGGGCAGCAGCACGGTCGCCGTATCGCCGCCCAAGAGGGTCAGCTGGGGAACCACTCCCTCCAGGTCGAGGTTCCAGCGGCCGTTCCCGGTTTCGCCGAAGCGGTGTCCGAGCGACCCGTTGGGGACGACCGGATTGCCTTCCGCATCGAGTACGACGGTTTTGAACGCCGCGTTCTCGGTGCCGATGTAGGCGTCGAGATCGGCGGCCGTGAGGAACTTTCCGGGCACATAGCCGCCGGCGCTCTCCTCCAGCCGCACCAGGAACGGCAGATCCGTGAACTGCCGGATATAGCTGGTGAAGTACGGCACGTCACGTTCGACGAAGAATTCCCGCAGCACCACATGGCCCATCGCCATGGCCAGCGCACCGTCGGTACCGGGATGCGGAGCCAGCCATTCGTCGGCGAATTTCACATTGTCGGCGTAATCCGGGGAGACCGCGACGACCTTCTGCCCGCGGTAGCGGGCCTCGGCCATCCAATGCGCGTCCGGGGTGCGGGTCACCGGCAGGTTCGAACCCCACATGATCAGGTACCCGGCGTCCCACCAGTCCCCCGATTCCGGAACGTCGGTCTGGTCGCCGAACATCTGCGGTGAGGCGACCGGCAGATCGGCATACCAGTCGTAAAACGACAGCATCGCCCCGCCGATCAGCGAAATGAACCGGGCACCGGAGGCATGCGACACCATCGACATCGCCGGGATCGGCGAGAAACCCGCGATCCGGTCGGGTCCGTACCGTTCGATGGTGTGTACATGCGCGGCGGCGATCAGCTCGGTCGCCTCGTCCCAGGTCGCGCGGACCAAGCCGCCCTTGCCGCGCGCCGCCTTGTAGCGCCGGGCCGATTCCGGATCCTCGACGATCGAGGCCCACGCGCGGACCGGGTCGCCGATGGCGTTCTTCGCCGCCCGGTACATCTCCAGCAGGACACCCCGGATATACGGGTAGCGCACCCGCGTCGGCGAATAGGTGTACCAGGAGAAGGCCGCGCCGCGCGGGCAACCACGCGGCTCGTATTCCGGTTTGTCCGGACCCACCGACGGATAATCGGTCTGCTGGGTTTCCCAGGTGATGATCCCGTCCTTGACGTAGATCTTCCACGAACACGATCCGGTGCAGTTCACCCCGTGCGTGGAGCGCACCACCTTGTCGTGACTCCATCGGTCCCGGTAGAACTCGTCGGCCTGCCGGCCCCCGCTTTCGTACATCGACCGGCGGTCCGGGGAGACCTCGGCCCGGGTGAAGAACCGCCGGGTACCCACCAGTGCATCGGTGAGTTCGCCGTCGAGCCGCGCCCCTCCGGAGCCGCGTCGGCTATGAGCCATGAAACCTCCTCGACACGGGGATGTGCGGTCGGCGGCGGCGCGGTTCGGGGTATCGCATCATCGGCCTCCTTCGAAGCAGGTACCTGCGGTCCGCGGCGGGGATTTCGCGGCTCCTTGCGCGGTCGCCGGACGAGACCCCCTCATATGCGCGCCCGACCGACCTCGCGGCGCACCACGGTCAGGGTGAACACCAGGGCCGCCAGCGCGACCGCCGCCAGCGCCAGCAGGCCGGGGCCGTAGTCGGCGGTGGATTCGTAGATGGCACCCATCACCAGCGGCGGAACGAAACCACCCAGCCCGCCCGCGGCGCCCACGAACCCGGTGATCGCCCCGACCTTGCCGGGCGGCGCGATCTGCGCGACCAACCCGAAGGTCGCGCCGCTCCCCGCGCCGAGCGCCGCGGCCAGCACCAGGAACGCGATCGTGCCGACCGGCATCAGCTCCGGAGTCGCCGACTGCACGACAGCCGCGACGACCACGAACCCGAGAGTGGCGGCGAGGACCATCGGGCCGTCGAACCGGTCGACGAGCCAGCCGCCGACCGGCCGCATGAGCACCGCGAGCAGGACGAACCCGGCCATCCTGTTGGCCGCGTCCGATTGCGAAAGGTCGTAGGCGGTGCGCAGATACGACGGCAGGTACACCGAGAAGGCGACGAAACCGCCGAACGCGACCGCGTACAGCGCGGAGGCCTCCCAGGTGGCGGGCAGGCGCATGGTCTGCGCCAGCCGGGTCGTCATCGATTCGGCAGGCGGGGTCCGGCCCGGGGCATCGCGCAGCAGGAACCAGGCCACGATCGCGTAGACCGCCAGCGCGGCCGCGCACAGCAGGAACGGGGTCGCGGTATCACCCAGATCCACCAGCTGCACCGTGGTGAGCGCGCTGATGGCGGTGCCGCCCATCCCCATCCCGTACACACCGATCGCCAGACCCTGCTTCTCCGGTGGGAACCAGCGGCTGACGAACGGCACGCCGACCGCGAACACCGTGCCGCCGATACCGAGGAAGAAACCGCCGATCAACAGTGCCGCCAGCGCCGAATTCCCGACCAGCCCGAGGAACAGCACGGGTACCACGGTGATCAACGAGACCGCCGGGAACATCACCCGCCCGCCGTAGCGGTCGGCCAGGGCACCCACAGGAATACGCCCCAGCGACCCCACGATCACCGGAACGGCGACCACCAGCGATTCCTGGAACGAATTGAGCCCGAGTTCCTCGCGTAACCGGGGCGCGAGCGGGCTCAGCAGCGCCCAGGCCCAGAAGTTCAGTGCGAAACCCACGGTCGCCAGCACCAGCATGAGGGTGCGCCCGCCGGTCGCGGCGCGTTCGCCGGCCGGCGCCCGGCCTGCGCTGCGCGGAATCGAAGAGGCCACCATTACTCCCCGGGAAATCGGTCCGGCAAACTCTCTGCGTGCCCGTGTCCACGAACGCTCATCGGGCGATATCGGTGATCGAACGCGGTCGGGCGCCACTGCGCGCACCGCCGCCGTACTGCACTATCGATCGATCGGGTTCTCGGCAACGCACGGCCGGCCCAGCGGAAGCCCGCTGGTTCCTGCCCCGGCCGTCCACGGCCGAGCATAGGCCCAGCTACGCCTTATTCCGCCCAGCCCCGGGGCAATGTTGCGGACACATTCGTGATTCCGGGGGGGTTCGCCCGCCCGCGGAAACCGATGCGGTGGCCCCGGATACCTGCCGTTCCGGCTGCCCGCCCGGACTCCTAGGCTCGACCGGTGGATATCGACTGGCCCGAGTTGCGCGCCCGCAGCCTGATCACCGAGGACGAGGCGATCCTGGCGTTGAACAAGCCCGCCGGTATCTCGGTCACCGGGGAGCGCCACGACACCGATATCGTCGCCGCCGCCGAAGAAACCGGCGAGAAACTGTTCCCGGTGCACCGGATCGACAAAGTGACCTCGGGCCTGGTGCTACTGGCCAAACAGCTTCCGGCGCACGGGCAGCTCACCCGCCAGTTCAACAAGCAGACCGCCCGCAAGACCTATCTGGCCGTGGTCGCGACCGGCACGGAGCCGCTACCGGACAGCGGCGTGATCGAGCTTCCACTCAGCGTCGGCCGCAAGAACCGGGTCCGGGTCGCGGCGCCCCGCGAGACCATCCAGCACGCCGGCGACCGCTGGTTCGTCGCCGCGGCCGATCTGCTGAATGCGAAGAACTACCCCTCCCGCACCGAGTTCACCGTCGTGTCCCGGTATCCGGACTATATCGTACTGGCCCTGCATCCGATCACCGGCCGCCGGCATCAGTTGCGCGTCCACCTCGCCTGGATCGGCCACCCGATCGTGGGCGACCCCCTGTTCGACCGCACCGGCACCCACCCGCGGACCCACTTGCACTCCTGGCGCCTGCACCTGTCCGCCGACTGGCGCCCCGACGGCCGGTTGAACCTGGAAGCTCCCCCGGACGACGCCTTCTGGTCACCCCTACCGCACCCTCCGGAAGCGCTTCCCGCCTGACTCCTCCGCCGCACCGGTAGGAGGTATCGGCGACCACACCGGCGTATCCGCCGCGACAACCCGACCTCGCGGCCACGGCCCGGCCGATCGAGTATCGCGCTCGAGCCCGCCCAGCGAATCTCCCGGATGTTCGAGGCAACGGCGCCGGAACTGCGCACCCCGGCCGCCGGACCAGGCCGCTCACCTGGACCGCTCCGATCTGATCTGATCGGGAACTCGCGTGCGAACTCGACGCGGTGCCGGCGCCGCCCTCGGCGTGACTCTGCGAACAACTCGTCTCGCCCGCGCGGACACGTGCCGTAGCCGGGAGCCACAGGTGGCGATGCGTACTACACCCCTCACGTGGCGTACCTCATAGCGCGGCCGGTCTCACCGGCCGCCTGCCCTAAGCTGGAAACGTGAACCCGCCCCCACGGGACCACCACGGCGCCGAATCCCGCAGCCGGGAAGCTTTGGCCCCCGGTGGACCGAGCGGCGACCCCGAACCCTGCCGACCCCTCGAAGCCTCGGACTTCACCGGCCCTTACCTGCCCCGCGACGGCGCCGAGTCCTATGAGGCCCTCGCCGGCCCACCTAACCCCGAAACCCAACGCAACCACGACGGCGCCAAGTCCTACGAGGCCCCCAGCGGTTCACAAAACCCCGAAACCCAACGCAACCACGGCGGCGCCGAGTCTTACGAGGCCCCCAGCGGTTCACAAAACCCCGAAACCCAACGCAACCACGGCGGCGCCGAGTCTTACGAGGCCCTGAGAGGTTTTGGCCCGTCCCTGCTGTCAGCGCTCGATGCGAGGCGCCGCAGGCGCGAGTGTCGAGTGCTGACAGCAGGGACAAAGGGGGGCCAAAACCCGCGCCGCCGCAGGCGGCGCCAAAAAACACAGGAGCACCGATGATCCTGGTGGCTCAGGTCAGCGATACACATTTCGACCTCGGGACCCGTAATACCGAGCGCGCCCAGCGGGTGATGGCTTATCTGGCGGAGCTGCGGCGGCGGCCCGATGTGATCGTGGTGACCGGCGATATCACCGATTCCGGTAAGCCCGAGCAGTATGCCGAGGCCAGGATGTCGTTGCAGGCGGATCTACCGGTGCTCATCATTCCGGGCAATCACGACGAGCGGGCCGCGTTCCGGGAGGTACTGCTGTCGGGGACCCCTTCGGACGATCCGGTGAATCTCGTCCACCGGATCGGTGATCTGACCTTGATCCTGCTCGATTCCAGTGTCCCGGGGCAGTCCGGTGGCCGGCTGGCCGAGGAGACCTACGACTGGTTGCGTGGCACTCTCGCCGCGACCCCGGCCGATGCCGCGGTGCTGCTGGCTCTGCATCATCCACCGGTTTTCCTGCACAGCCCGATCGTGGACACGATCGCGCTCGACGACCCGCAACGGCTCGCCGCCGTGATCGCGGGTGACCGGCGGATCATCGGCACGCTGACCGGTCACGCGCATACCGCCGGTGTGAGTACGTTCGGGGGCCGGCCGCTGCTCATCGGCCCGAGCACCGCCTCGGTGCTGGGTGGTGAGTGGGAACTGGCGCCGCCCGAACGAGTGATGGACTACGGACCGGATCCGTCGGTCGCGCTGCATGTGATCGATGACGATCACCGGCTGACCACGCATTTCCGCAGTGTCCCGATGGGCGGGTGGATCGCGTCGCCGTACTGATCGCCGCGGCTGGTCGTTTGTGCGCCGGCGCTCCGATTCGCTCAGTACCGTCCGGCCCGGGCGCGCCGGTAGGCGGCGGGGGTCGCGCCGGTCCAGCGTTTGAAGGCGTAGATGAAGGTCGACGCTTCCGCGTAGCCGAGCCGGATCGCCACATCGCTCACCGACAGCGGTGTGGTGGTCAGCATTTCCTCCGCCAGTGCCTGCCGGACCTCGTCGAGCAGGGCACGGTAGCTGGTACCGGCGGCGTCCAGGTGACGGCGCAGGGTGCGGGTGCTCATGTTCAGGTCCGCGGCCACCGCGTCGATACCCGGCGGCGCGGTGAAACCGTCCAGCCCGCCGCGCGGGACCAGCCGGGCCCGCACCTCCGCGGCGATTCCGGTGCGCGCGCGGCGGCGGTGCACCAGATCGCGGCATTGTGCCAGGCAGATCGCCAGCGTGTGCTCGTTGGCCTGCGGGAGCGGCTGGTCGAGGATCGCGGGATCGAGGGCGACCAGGTTCTCCGGCCGGCCGAACCGCGGCCGGGCCACTGTGACGGCGGCGATCAGTTCGGCGTACGGCGGTTCGGGGAAGCGGAATTCGGCCCGGACGAGTGCCAGGTGCCGGCCCAGTAGATCGCTCATCACCTGGTGCATGGCGGTCACATCGCGTTCCACCAGGAACTGCCGGACATCGGCGGGTACGGATTCGTCGAGGATACGGCCGACGAACTCGCCGTTCTCCCACTGCGTCACCGGCAGGCAGAAGGCGAAACTCAGTTCCATGTACCGCAGCGCGAAGTCGATGGCCTCGGCCAGCGTGGGACTGCTGACGCAGGCGAAACCGAAGATGCCGAAAGTGGTGATGCGATAGCGGCGTCCCACCTCGATCCCCATGCCGGGACGGTCGAGTTGCCGGACCAGATTGCGGACCACCGCCAGTTCGGTATGCGCGTCGATCTGGGCGTCGGGGTCGTGCAGGCGGGCTTCGGTGAGGTCGGTGCCGCGCAGCAGGGCAGCGGTGGGAATGCCGTGTTCGGCGCCGTATCCGGCCATCAACGCGACACTGGCGACTCCACGCGGGAAATCCCAGTCCCCGACCGACGGACGCTGCACCATGCCGACATTATGGCCGGATATCTCGATCGCCCCGACGGGGGCTACCAGGACAGTTCCGCGCAGCGGCGGGCGGTATCGGTGGTTTCGATCTGCAGGGTGGCGTGCTCGATATGGAACTTGTCGGTGAGCAGTTTCTGTGCGGCGCGCAGGATCTCGTCACCGGAATCCGATCCCGATGTGGTGATGTGCGCCGACGCGACCTCCATTCCGGAGGTGAGGGTCCAGACGTGCAGATCGTGCACATCGCAGACCCCGGGCACCGCGGCCAGTTCGGCGGCCACGGCCTCGACGTCGAGTTCTTCCGGGCTGTGCTGGAAGAGGATCCGCAGCGCGCGGCGGGCCAGCAGATAGGTGCGCGGCAGCACCCAGAGGCCGATCGCGACGCCGACGACCATATCGGCGTAGTACCAGCCGGTGGTCAGGGTGATCGCCGCCGAGATCAGCACGCCGATCGACCCGACCATATCGGCGAGCACCTCGAGATAGGCGCCCCGGACGTTCAGGCTCTCCTCGGCGCCGCGGCGCAACAGCAGGAAGGCCGCGATATTGGCCACCAGTCCGATCGCACCGGCGATCAGCACCGGCCCGCCGGGCACCTCGGGGGGTTCACCGAACCGGCGCACCGCCTCGAGCAGGACATAACCGGCGACCCCGAACAGCAGTACGGCGTTGGCCAGCGCCGCGATCACCTCGGCGCGGTAGTAGCCGAAGGTGCGGCTGTAGCTGGGCCGGATGTTGCGGGCCAGCACGATCGCCGAGAGCGCCATGGCGATGCCCACGACGTCGGTGAGCATATGGGCGGCGTCGGACAGCAGTGCCAGCGAGCCGGTGGCCAGCGCGACCACGAGTTCGACGAGCATGAATCCCGCGCCGATGGCCAGCGCCAGGGCGAGGCGGCCGAGATACTTCCCGGAGGCGCTTTCGGGTGATACCCGATGCGTATGATCATGTCCCACGCAGACAACATATGCGTTGATGCGCATGCTTGCAACACCTTCGATTCGCGTGGTGCCGCGGGGCTGGCAGACTTGACGTCGTGAGTGACCAAGCCGCTACCACCCGGCCCGGCGCGCCGGACCCGCCCGCCGGCGACCCGCGGGGCGCGGCGTTGCGGCCCATCGAACTCGCCACCGGCGCGGTCCTCGGCGGCGCCACCGTCGGACTCGTCACCGTGGGCTCGGTGGTGCCGTTCGCGGCGGCGCTGCAACTCGTCGCGGCGGTCCCCATGGGCCTGCTGGCTCACCGGTACCGCTTCCGCACCCTGCTCACGGCCTCGGTGTCGGCCGCTCTGGTTACCTTCGTCGCCGCGGGGCTCACCGCCGCCACGGCCATGGTCGCCACCGCGACGATCGGCGGCATCGTCGGCACGGTCAAACGCCGCCGCGGCGGAATATTCGCCGTCACCGGGCTCTCGGTACTCGCGGGACTCGCCTGGGCGGTGTTCTCGGTCGGTTTCCTGCTGGCCTTCTCCGCCACCCGCAACCTGATCTTCGACAACATCCGCAACACCGCGACCGGCCTCGCCGACCTCACCTCCCGGCAGGCCCAGCTCGCGCCGCTGGGCCGCGGCGTCCTGGACCTTGCCGAGGTCGTCCTGCAGTGGTGGTGGATCTATATCGGCGCCACCGTCGCGATCGGCACCGTGGTCACCGCACTCGTCTCCTGGTTCGTGCTCGGTTCCGTCCTCGACCGGCTGACCTGGCTCCCCGGCACCGACCGGCTCGACGCCCCCGCCGACGACCGCCCCATCGCCCCGCTCCCGGTCACCCTGCGCGCGGCCGGCTACCGCTACCCCGGCGCCACCGGGGAGGCGCTGGCCGGTATCGACCTGCGGGTGGAGGTCGGCGAATTCGTCGCCGTGGTCGGGCACAACGGGTCCGGGAAATCCACGCTCACCCGGCTGCTGGCCGGGCTGCCCCCGACCACCGGCACGGTGGACCGGCCCGGCTCGGCCGGTCTGGGTCACCTCGGCGGCACCGCCCTGGTACTCCAGCGCCCGGAAAGTCAGACCCTGGGCGTGCTGGTCGCCGACGACGTCGTGTGGGGACTGCCCACCGACCTGGCGGCCGAGGTGCCGATCGAGGAACTCCTGCGCGAAGTCGGGCTGGACGGGATGAGCGCCCGGGAAACCGCGACGCTCTCCGGCGGCCAGCAGCAGCGGCTCGCCGTAGCGGCCGCCCTCGCCCGGCGCCCGGCGCTACTGATCGCCGACGAAGCGACCTCCATGATCGACCCGGACGGCCGCCGCGAACTCGTCGCGCTCCTGGCCGAACTGCCGAAACGGCATCCGATGGCGGTCCTCCTGGTCACCCATCACGAAGCCGACGCGGCCGCCGCCGATCGCGTGGTCCATCTGGCCGGTGGCCGGATGGTAGACCGGTTGCCCGCCTGGCCGAAGCCGGTACGTGCGCAGCGCCGCCGCCCCATGGGCGACCCGATCCTGGAACTGCGCGGGGTCCGGCACACCTACAACCGCGGCACACCGTGGGAAGCGCCGGCCCTGCACGGGATCGATCTCACGGTGCACCGTGGCGAAGCGCTGCTGGTGGTCGGCGGCAACGGGTCCGGGAAATCGACCCTGGCCTGGATCATGGCCGGGCTCATCGCGCCCAGTACCGGCCGTTGCGAACTCGCCGGGAAACCGGTCAGCAAACAGATCGGCCGGGTGGAACTGGCGTTCCAGCATTCCCGGCTGCAACTGCAGCGGCATACGGTCGGCGAGGAGATCGCCGACTGGGGCGGTGAGGGCACCGGATCGGGCACCGTCGGCAAAGCGCTCGACGCCGTCGGCCTGGACCGCTCGCTCACCACCGGATCCATCGAGGAACTCAGCGGCGGGCAGGCGAAGCGGGTCGTCCTGGCCGCGATCGTCGCCAGCCATCCGCAGGTTGTGGTACTCGACGAACCGCTGGCCGGCCTGGACCCGGAGGGCCGCGCCGATATCGTCGAGTTGCTGGCCCGGTTACGCGATTCGGGTCTCACCCTGATCGTCATCTCGCACGATGTCGAGGATGTCGCGGCCATCTGCGACCGCACGGTCCACCTACAGGCCGGGCGGATCCCGGAAACGGAGGCCGCGCGGATCCCGGTTCCCGAACCGGACGCCGACACCACCCCGATCCCGCCGGTCCGGCCGGCCGGCCGGGTGCACCCCGCGCCGGGCACGGCCTGGCGGCTGCGCGGCGACGCCCACGGAATCGACCACGGAGGCGCCCGATGAGCACGGTACTGCTGCGCCAGGTCCCGGTCGCCAGCCCGATCCACCGGCTCTGGGCCGGTACCAAGATGATCGGCGTCTTCCTGATCAGCGTGCTGCTGATGATCCTGCCGAGCTGGCCGATCCTCGGCATCATGATCGTGTTCCTGATCGCGGTCGGGGCCCTCGCGCGCCTGCCGCTGGGCGTGGTCCCCCGGCTGCCCTGGGCGTTCTGGCTGTTGATCGGCGTCGGTGCCCTGATCAGCGCACCGGTCGGGGGGGTCGCACTGCTGCGCTACGCCCAGATCGTGGTGTTCGGGCTCATCCTGCTGACGGCGTCCATGCTGATCGCCTGGACCACCCCGATGAGCGAGATCGCGCCCGCCCTCGCGGCCCTCGGCCGGCCCCTGCGCAAACTCCGGGTACCGGTCGACGAACTGGCGGTGGTGGTGGCACTCACCCTGCGCGGGCTCCCGCTGCTCCTGGAAGAGATCCGGATCTTGCGCGCCGCCCGCCGGCTACGCCCGAAACCCGGGCTGCTGCACCGGACCACCGACCCGATCATCGATATCCTCACCGCCACCATGGCGGTATCGACCCGCCGCGCCGGTGAACTCGGCGAAGCCATCACCGCCCGCGGCGGCACGGGCCGGCTCACCGCACGCCCGGCCACCCCGGGTCGCAACGACGTGGTGGCCGTGGCCGTGGTCGTTGTCGTCTGCGCCGGAGCGCTCACCCTCGAACTGCTCACCTGAGCCGTCGGCGAGCGTGCCCGGACGCGACCCGAGTCCGGTCGAGGCATATGGGGTGCCACCGCGGTTGCGAACGCGTGCCCGGCAGTGACGCCGAGTTCAGCGCTCGAATCTCGCGCCGGCCGTCCGGCACACTATTTCTTCTGGTCGCGCACTGCTTTGCGGGCGGCTTCCTGCGCCTTGTCGACCTGCGAGGCGTACTTTCCGCCGGTTTTCTTGTCCACGGCGTCGCCGACCTTCTCGATCAGCGGATCGACCTTGTCGGCGTTCTTGCGCGCCAGACCCAGCGCTTTGTTCGCCAGCCCCTTGAAATCCATCGTGTGCTCCTCGTTCGAACTCGCTACGGCGCTAACGATACCCAGCGAATTCCACCCGGACCGGGGAACGACCGTGGCGACGGCTGTCACACTTCGCCGAGCCACGCCGGATGCCAGAAGCGGCCGCCGTCGGTCCAATCCATGTAGCGCACAGTGCCTTTGATCTTCGGCGTCACCCAGACGGCGTCCCGGGTCTCCTCGGCCGACATCTCGTTGACGAACGGTGTGGTCTTGCGCTGCGACCGGCGTAGCCGGGCGGCGAGGTCGTTCATCCCCGCCTCGTCGAACCCGGTGCCGACCCGTCCCGCGTACACCAGCCCGTCCTCGGCGGGTATCCCGACCAGCAGCGAGGCGAACGGCCGCGCCTTACTGCGCCGCATACCGCCGATCACCACCTCCTGCGTGCGCCAGTTCCGATGCTTCACCCAGGAATGGCCGCGGGTGCCGGGCAGATACACCGAATCCAGCCGTTTGGCGATCACCCCCTCGGCGCCTTCCTCCTCGCTGCGCCGCAACGCCTCGGTGCCGTCCCCTGTGTAACGCGGCGGCACCCGGAGTTCGGTGGTCGTCGCGGCGAGCGCCTCGAGAACTCGGCGCCGATCGCGATAACGTTTGCGCAGCAGCGAGGTTCCGTCGAGAAACAGCAGGTCGAAGGCCAGGAACTCGGCGCGCCGCGGGTTGGCTTTCAGCAGGGCCACGTTCACCGCGCCGTCCGGTCCGCGGACGATGAGCTCGCCGTCGAGTACCACCTGATGGTCGGCCAGATCCTCGGCCAGCACCGACAGCTGCGGGTAGCGGGCGGTGACGTCGTTACCCGCGCGGCTGCGCAACCGCAGCTCGCCCGCGTCCACTTCGACGATCATCCGGTAACCGTCCCATTTGCGTTCGAACGCCCAGTCCGATTCCGGTAGCCCGGCCACCTCGCCGCTGGTGGCCAGCATGGGGGTGAGGCCGCGCGGTAGTTCCGCCCGCGGCGCGGGCTGGTCCTTCATCAGGTGCATCAGCCACTGGTCGCCCTCGGTGCGGATCAGGGCGTACCGACCGTCGAGCCGGTCGCCCCGGAAAACCACGATCACCTCGTCGTCGCGCCATTTCTCGGCGCGGTAGGTGCCGGTATCCCAGATCGACATCTCTCCCCCGCCGTACTCCCCGGCCGGGATCGTGCCGTGGAAGTCCAGGTATTCCAGCGGGTGGTCCTCGGTGTGCACGGCGAGCCGGTTCTGCCGCGGGCTGTCCGGTGGACCCTTGGGCACCGCCCACGACACCAGG
Organism: Nocardia sp. CA-290969; assembly: GCF_050936135.1. Classification (NCBI taxonomy): domain Bacteria; kingdom Bacillati; phylum Actinomycetota; class Actinomycetes; order Mycobacteriales; family Nocardiaceae; genus Nocardia; species Nocardia sp. CA-290969. The sequence continues at coordinate 5,998,186 of NZ_JBNJNJ010000001.1, forward strand.
ACCCCGTCACGTTCCAGCCGCACATCCCAGTGCAGCCGCCGGGCGTGGTGTTCGTGCACGACATAGCGGTTGCCCGGCCCGGGCGTGGGCGAATGCGCCGGCACGGGCTCCGGTGTCCGGGCCGGGTCGCGCATCGAGCGGTATTTCGTGAGCGCGTCGTCCAGGGCCGGATCGAGCCCGGCCAGCAGGTCGCCGTCGCGGCGATAACGCTCCAGCACCTCGTCGAACCGCAGCTGGCGCAGACCGCCGGCGTCTTCGATCTCCGCCCAGGTCCGCGGCGCCGCGGCGTTCGGTTGGTCCCGGCCGCGCAGCGAGTACGGGGCGATGGTCGTCTTGGACGGGTTGTTCTGGCTCCAGTCCAGGAACACCTTACCCGTGCGGACCTTCTTGGCCATCGTGGCGGTGACCAGGTCCGGAAGCAGTTTCTCCAGATTCGTGGCCACCTGTTTGGCCACCGTGGACGCCCCGCCGGGGCTCAGCGCCCGGTCCAGCGGGACGTACAGGTGGATACCTTTGCTGCCGCTGGTGAGCGGATACGCGCGCATACCGATCTCGGCGACCATATCCCGCACCCCGAGCGCCACCCGGGCACATTCGGGCAGGCCGGCGCCGGGGCCGGGATCGAGGTCGAAGACCAGCCGAGTTGCCGGACCCCGCGCGTCGCCATCGAACCGCCACTGCGGCACATGGATCTCCAGCGCCGCCTGCTGCCCCAGCCACACCAGCCCGGCCTGCGACGAGACCACCGGGTAGTGCGCGACCCGGTCGGAGTGCTCCTGGGCGCGCCGCGGCAGCCAGCCGGGTGTACCCGCGCCCAGGTTCTTCTCGAAGAACGAGGATTCGGTGACACCGTTGGGCCAGCGTTTCCGGGTGACCGGCCGGCCGGCGATATGCGGCAGCATGGCCCGGGCGATCTCGGCGTAGTACTCGATGACCTCGCCTTTGGTGGTACCGGTCGCCGGGTAGAGCACCTTGTCGAGGTTGCTCAGCCGGACCTCGATATCCGGCTGCCCAGGTTCACCGCCGAATGCCCGGTGCACGCTCCGTCACCGCCGGAAGCGGCCGACCCCACGCGGCACCCGGGCGCGAATCACGGCCGCGGACCCGCCGGCGGCTCACCCGGCTGCCCGGGGCCACCCGGCTGCTCGGGTGGGACCACCTTGCGAGCGGCCTCCTTGCCCTTCTGGATCTTGTCCGCGTACTTGCCCTTGGTCTTCTGGTCGAGGAAATCCCCGGCCTTGTCGACCGCTTGGTTGATCTTGTCCGAGTTCTTGGCCGCCACTTCCTGTCCCTTGCCGGCCAGATTCTTCAGGTTGTCGATCAAGCTCATTGCCGAAATCCTTCCTGTCGCCGGGCGGTTGTGTTCACTGCATATCCTCCCACCAGGAGCGCGCCGGCGGGAGATCACCGATATCGAGCCGCTGCCCGGGCATCGGGACCACGATCTCGGTACCGGCGGCCGCGGCCGCGGCCACCAGCCGCCGGACCGGCTCGTCCCACGGGTGCGGGGCCAGGTTGAAGGTCGCCCAGTGGATCGGCAGCAGTACGCCGTGCGCCGGGTCGCCGCCGCAGAGGTCGGCGTGCGCGCGGACCGCTTCCTCGGGATTCATATGGATATCGGCCCAGCTGTGGTTGTAGGCGCCGATGGGCAGCAAGGTCAGATCGAACGGGCCGCGCTGCGCGCCCGTCTCGGCGAACGCCTTGGTGAAACCGGTATCGCCGCCGAAGTAGACCCGATGAGCCGACCCGGCCAGGGCCCAGCCCGCCCACAGTGTGGTGTTACGGACCAGGCCGCGCCCGGAGAAGTGGCGCGCCTCGGCACAGGTGATCGTCAGCCCACCGTCCGAGTCGTCGCGCGCGGGCAGCGAATACGAACCGCCCCAATCCAATTCGACGATCCGCGCCTCGGGAACGCCCCAGTGTCGCAGATGCGCCCCGACTCCCAGCGGCACCACGAAAACCGCCCGCTGCGTGGCCACCAGAGAGGTCACGGTGTCGGCGTCGAGATGGTCGTAGTGGTCGTGTGAGATCACCACCGCGTCCACCGGCGGCAGCTCCGTCAGCGCCACCGGAACCGGATGGATACGACTCGGGCCCACCAGGCGGGACGGCGAAACCCGCTCGCTCCAGACCGGATCGGTCAGCACCCGGAACCCGTCGACCTCGATCAACGCGCTGGCATGCCCGAACCAGGTGACGGCGAGATCCGCGGCGGCCGGCGGCTGTTCCGGCGCGGCCAGCGGCACCGCACCCTTCGGGCGCCCGGCCCGCATCGCGCTCACCATCGACAGCAGCCCGGCCGGGTTGTCGGGCACCACGATCGGCGATGCGGGCTCGGTGTTGTGGAACTGCCGGTTGCGGTAGGCGCGAGCTCCGGAAACGGTGGGCGCGATCGCGGATACCGAGGCACCGAGCGCCGCCGGTAAGCCGTCCAGCGCGCGCAGCACCCAGCCGAGCGCGGTCATCCCCGCCAGTCCTGCCACCGCGGCGGACAGTGCGCGCGGCGCCATCACCGGCCCACGAACTTCGGTGCGCGCTTCTCCTTGCGGGCCAGCCGGCCTTCCTCGGCGTCCTCGCTGTTCCATGCTGCCTCCAGGGCGGCCTGCTGCTCCTTGGGCGCCGGCTCCCGGGTCCCGTCGTCGTTGAGCTCCAGTTTCAGGTGACGCAACGACAGCGGGGCGAGTTCGGCCATCGACTTCGCCCAGGTCTGGGCGTCGGACAGGGTGCCGATCCGGTTGGCGAACCCGAAGGTATAAGCATCGGCGGCCGATATCGGCTCGGCCCCGAGCAGGACGGTGCGGGCCGGACCGCCGCCGAGCAGCGAGACCAGCCGGCGGGTGGTCCAGCGATCCACCGAGATACCGAGTTTCGCCGCCGGAATCGCCAGATACGAATCGGGCGCCATCACCCGCAGATCGGCCGCCATGGCCAGCTGCACCCCCGCACCCAGCGCGGGCCCGTTCAGCGCGGCGATCACCGGCACCGGCATCGCCTCGACCTCGTGCAGCATTTCCAGTAGTGCGTCGAGGAATTCGGTGGAATACACGCCGTCCAGATCCGCGCCCGCGCTGAACACCGGCCCGCTGCCGGTGACCACGATCACCCGGGCGTCGAGCCGGGCGTTCGAGAACGCTTCCCGCAGTGCGACCACCAGGTCCAGGTTCAGCGCGTTACGCCGTTCCGCCCGCTGCAGTTCGATGGTGACGACGTCGCCGTCGCGGCTGACCCCGAGCATGTGTGTCCTTCCCCGCTCAACGAATACCGATCCAACAGCCAATAACGATGCGCTACTGCCCACTCTGCCACAGCCCGGGGTAGGCCCAGGTAGCACGACGCGGGTCGGAGCGGCCGGGCACGCGGGGGAACGCGGCCGGTCAGAGCCTCAGGTGTCCAGCCCCATCGAGAACGTGTCCGGGTCCGGGCCGGTGCGGGTGCCGTCGTCCAATGCGGTGATCGCACGCATCTGGTCGCCGGAGAGTTCGAATCCGAAGACATCGAAATTCTGCTCGATCCGCGCCGGCGTCACCGACTTCGGAATGACCACGTTGCCGAGCTGCAGATGCCAGCGGATGACCACTTGTGCGGGGGTGCGGCCCACCTCGCCGGCGATCCGGGTGACCACGGGATCGTCGAGCAGCGTGCCCTGGCCGAGCGGGCTCCACGCCTCGGTCGCGATGGCGTGCTCGGCGTGATATTCGCGCAGTGCCCGTTGCACGAGTTTGGGATGCAGTTCGATCTGGTTGACCGAGGGCGTCTCGCCGGTTTCGGCGATCACCCGGTCCAGATCGGCGATCCGGAAGTTGGAGACCCCGATGGAACGGACCCGCCCATCGGCCTTCAACCGCTGAAAGGCGCGGAAGGTGTCGACGAACTTGTCCGCGGCGGGTACGGGCCAATGGATCAGGTACAGGTCCAGGTAGTCCAGGCCCAGCCGGTCGAGGCTCGCCTCGCAGGCCCGCAGCGTCGAGTCGTAGCCCTGGTCGGCGTTCCAGAGTTTGGTGGTGACGAATATTTCATCGCGGGGCAGGCCGAACTGCCGGATGGCTCGACCGGTGCCCTCTTCGTTCTGATACGCCGCGGCGGTGTCGATACTGCGGTACCCGGCGCGCAGCGCGGCGGTGACGGTATCGAACACCTGATCCGGCGGAACCTGGAAGACCCCGAATCCGAGCTGCGGAATCAGGCTCCCGTCGTTGAGCACGATGGGGGGAACTACACCGATCTCACGTTTGGTGGTCACCGCCTCGACGGTAGGAGCGGTTCGGCAGCAGGTCAACGAATACCGGTCTCGTGTCCGAACTGCCTTGACAGTTTGTTGTGTTTTCCCAACAATGTGTTGTGTGAGCCCAGTGAGACGCGGGGAAACGCTACCGATTTTCAACCGGATCGCGGTGCTGCGCGCGGAACATCGAATGTCGCGGGCCGCGCTGGCGGCGGCGGTGAACGTCAATCCCCAGACCATCGGCGCCCTCGAACGGGGCGACCACTACCCGAGCCTGGACCTCGCCTTCCGGATCTGCGAGGTATTCGGGCTACCGGTGGAAGCGGTGTTCGCCCGCACCGAATTCACCCCGCTGTCGGCCGAGGTCTACCCCCGCGAGAAAGGAACGCTGTCATGACCGCAGCCACCGAACCCACCACCCTGCTCGACCGCTACCAGGCCTACCGGGTCCGCCGCTGGCTGGCCCGGGAGCAGCAGCTCGCCGGAATGCTGCCGCGCTGGCGCACCCGCAACCGCCGCCGCGCCCTGGTGATCACCGTCGCCACCGCGCTCACCGTCCTGTTCGTCACCGGGGTCCTGTGTGCTTTCGGCCTCGAATGGGCGGCACTGTTCGCCGGGCTGTGCGCGCTGCTGTTCCTGCCTTCCTGGACCATGCTGCGGATCGTCTCCATGGCACAGGACAGCGCTCCCGCCGAAACCCTGGACGAACTGGAGGTGGCGCAGCGCGATACCGCCCGCTCGATCGGCCTCACCATCACCCAGGCGCTCTGCGTTTTCCCGATGATGTACCTGGTGTGGAGCGGCGCGATCTTCCCCGCGGCCGATGCGTTCCGCACCGCCTACGCGGGCGGAGTCATGATCCTGGCCACCCTGCTGGCCGGCGGCTGCGCCCCGGCCATGATCCTGGCCTGGTCGAAACTCGACCCGGAACCCGAGGCGTGAACGGCACCTCGCCCGGCTCCGCGCCATAGCCGGTTACGCCGTACACAATCGGCCGCCGGTTCCACCGACCGCCCGCCCCTCGGGCTCGCACGGCCGCCGATCCAGGTCGCCGGCGCCGTTCCACCCGAGCCGCCAACCGCCGACCGAAGTAATGCACCAGCAGGCGACCGCGTTCCGGTCGGCGTTCGAAGCTGCTCCGGCCCTGCGGCCGGAGGATGGTTTGCCGTCCGGGAGTCGCCCGAATGTTCAGTCCGGCAGGCCGAGCCGGCGATAGCGGCGGTGGCGGCTCTCGCGTAACCGCTCCGGCGGCTGCGCGGCGAGTTCGCCGAGTTCCCCGGCGACAGCGGTGACCATCCGGTGCGCGAAATCGTCCGGTTCTTCGGCGGCATCGGGGTATTCGGGCACGATACGGTCCACGATTCCGTCGGCCAGCAGATCCGCCGACCGGATCCGCTGGCGCGTGGCCAGTTCCGGGGCGTGTTCGGTGTCGCGGTATACGATCGCGCTCGCCCCTTCGGGCGGCAGCGGAGCCAGCCAGCCGTGAGTGGCGGCCAGGACCCGGTCGGCGGGCAGCAGGGCGAGCGCGCCACCACCGGTTCCCTGTCCCAGTAACACCGAAACGGTCGGCGTATCGAGAGTCACCAGATCGGCTATACAGCGGGCGATTTCGGGCGCGAGTCCGCGCTCCTCGGCTTCCTTGGAGAGCGCCGCTCCGATGGTGTCGATCACCAGCACCAGCGGCAGCCGCAGTTCGGCGGCGAGCTGCATACTGCGCCGGGCCGACCGTAGCGCGGCCGGACCCATGGTGTGCTCGGGATCCTGGTGCGCGCGATCATGTCCGAACACCACGCACGGGCGGCCCCGGAATCTGGCCAGCGCGAGCACCACGGTCCGGTCCGTTTCGCCCTGACCGGTCCCGCTCAGCGGCACCCGCTGGGTGGACCGGCGCAGAAGTTCGCGGATACCCGGCCGGTCGGCCCGCCGCGAGATCAGCACCGAATCCCATGCTTGCGACGGTTGCGCACCCACGGCCGGGCGAGCACCGAAGCTCCGGGCAGTGGCGGAAGGTGAAACCGCCGAAGCCGCAGCGCCTTCCGCCGCTGCCGGGATATCGCGGGGCAGCGCCGGCCGCGGGATCGCCGAGGCCTCGTTGCCGTTCTCGCGCCGAGTGGACGGATCGGTATCGGTACTGCCCAGGGCAGCCGAGGTGGCCGGCGTACCGCCACCGCCGCCGGCCACCGCTGCCTCTGCGGCGCGGTGCCGCACCGACGCGGTGGGCGAGGCCGGTTCGATATCGGTGCGATGGCCCGCGACCGCCGGGGCGGGCTCCTCCGGGACCCCGCTGAACACGCTGAGTGCCCGGTGGGCGATTCGCCGGAAGACCGCCACCTCGACGACCCCGTCGATGACCCCGCTGCGATACAGGTTCTCCGCAGTCTGCACGCCGGGCGGAAACGGGTGCCCGTACAGCGCCTCGTACACGCGGGGACCGAGAAAACCGATGAGGGCACCGGGTTCGGCGAAAGTGATATGCCCGAGCGACCCCCACGACGCGAAAACCCCGCCCATGGTCGGGTTGCGCAGGTACACCACATACGGGTGACCGGCCGATTTGTGCGCGGCCACCGCCCCGGCGATCTTCACCATCTGCACGAAGGCGAGCGTGCCCTCCTGCATCCGGGTACCACCGGAGGTCGGTGAAACGACCAGCGGCAGACCTTCCGCGGTCGCCCGTTCGACGGCACCGGCGATCCGTTCGGCGGCCGCGACGCCCACCGAACCCGCAAGGAACGCGAACTCACACGCGATCACCGCGATACGCCGCTCCCGCAGCCGGCCTTCGCCGGTGAGGACGGCCTCGTCGGTGCCCGCCGCGGCGGCCGCATCGGTCAGCGCGGAGCGGTAGGCGGCCGAGCGCGCCACCGCGATCGGTGGCGCATCCCAGCTCACGAACGTTCCCGGATCGAGCAGTGCGTCGAGTAGCGCGCGGGCACCGATCCGGCGTGCTCGCCTCGTCATCCGAATCGCGCCGGACCGCCCGGCACCCTGATCGTCCACACCGGCACACCGGCCAGTATGACGGGCACCGGATCAGTAACCGCGGGTGACCTTCTGCAAGGCGTACTCGGTGAGCCGCACCAGCGCCTCCTTGGCCGGTTCCCGGCGCCGCGCGTCGATCGGCATGATCGGCACATCGGCGGGAACGGCCAGCGCCTGGCGGATATCCTCGATCGGATACTGCGGGGCGTCGTCGAACTGGTTCAGCGCGACGAGGAACGGCAGGTTACGTGCCTCGAAGTAGTCGACCGCCGCGAAGCTGTCCTCCAGCCGGCGGGTATCGATCAGCACCACCGCACCGATGGCGCCCCGGATCAGGTCGTCCCACATGAACCAGAAGCGGTACTGGCCCGGGGTGCCGAAGAGGTACAGCACCAGATCGTCGGCCAGGCTGATCCGGCCGAAGTCCATGGCCACCGTGGTGGTGGATTTGCTCTCGATACCCGCGAGACTGTCGATCCCGGCACTGGCGTTGGTCACCAGGGCCTCTGTTCTCAACGGGACGATTTCCGAAACTGCCCCCACCAGCGTCGTTTTGCCCACGCCGAACCCGCCCGCGACCACGATCTTCGCCGAAGTCGGCTTACTACTGCGGGTATCGACCTGCGCCGTCGAATCATATACGCCGGAGTCCACTGAGAACCCTTTCGATCAGCTCGCGACGTTCATCGTCGCTGGAATCGTCTTTCAAAGTCGCCGAAACGCGGACATGCCCGGCTTCGATCAGGTCCGCTACAAGTACACGCGCCACCCCGATCGGTATACCCAGTCGCGCCGCTAGTTCGGCGACCGACGGCGACTCCCTGCACAGCTCGACTATCGAATTCTCGATATTGCTCAGTTCGTACTGGCGTTCGAGCGGTATGGGATGGGACGCGACGAGAGCTTCGAGCGCCAGCTCCACCTTCGGTCTGGTACGACCGGCGGTCAGCGAGTACGGACGCACGAGACTGGGCTCGGAGCCTCCCACGCGGTGATCTTCTATGTCCATCCCACCATCAGGAACCCATCGTGACGCGTGGAGTGGCCTGAACTGTCTGGCCCACGCGTTCGACCAACAAAGCCATCTCGTATCCGACCTGTCCGATATCGCAGGACGTATTGGTCAGGACTGCGAGGTATGACCCGTCGCCCACCGCCATCAGCAGCAGGTAGCCGTGCTCCATCTCGACGACGGACTGCAGTACGGTACCGCCCTCGAACAGATTGGACACACCCACCGAGAGACTGGCCAGCCCGGCCGTGACAGCGGAGAGCTGTTCGGCCCGATCGACCGGTAGCTGGGCACTCGCCGCCATCAGCAGGCCGTCGGCCGAGACCAGGACGGCATGGGCTACGCCAGGAACCTCGCCTGCGAAGTTCGAAACCAGCCAATCCAACTGACGGTTCGTACCACCTAGTTCGGGGTTCATCGGTCTCCTTTGTCTCCGGTTAGGTTCATTGCTCGCATTGCACGGCCATCCCGAACACCTTGCTGGTGCCGACTCAAACTAGACCGGATCGATTCGGGATTGCGACTCGGCGTCCGCTCCTGGGCTCCGTTGACGGCACCGGGCACCAGCCGGCCACCCGGATTACGCTGCGGCAGACCGGCCGCGGTGCGGGTCTCGGGCTCGGCTTCACTGGCCCGCCGGGCAGCCATCCAGCCCTCGTCACCCGGTGATTCGAAGGAGGCGACAGCCTGGGAGCGGTCGGTGTTCGGATCCGACAGCCAGGCCGACATCATCTCCGCGAAGATGGGCGTCCCGCCCATGATGCTGTCGTTCTCCTCGGCCGGCTGCAGGCGGGTCTGGAAGAAGGACGCGGTTTTCGCGGGGTTGGACTTGTAGCTGTGCCGGCCGGGTTCGCGGGCCGGTGCGGCGCCCTCGGCGGGTTCCCGGGGCAATGCGACACCCGGCGGGTTGTCGAACCGTTCCGCGGTGTAACCGCCGGGCTGCCGCCGCGGCAGCCCGCCCGTTTCCTCGGGCCGGCGCGTGTGCGCGCTGCCCTCACGCTGCGGCAGACCGTTCTCGGTGGTGCCGCGCTGCGGCAGCCCGCTACCGGCACCACCTCGCTGCGGCAGACCGCCCTCGCTCGCGCCCCGCTGCGGTAAGCCACCTTCGGCCGCATCGCGCTGCGGCAAGCCGTTCTCGCTCGTACCACGCTGCGGCAGGCCGCTTTCGGTCGCACCGCGCTGGGGCAAGCCACCTTCGGTCGCGCCGCGCTGCGGCAGATCGCCGCCCGCACCGCGTTGCGGCAAGCTGTTGCCCGGACCACGTTGCGGCAGGCCGTTGCCGCCCGCACCGCGCTGCGGCAGACCACCACCGGGAGCTTCGTGCCGGGGCGGTACACCGCCGCCCAGTGGGCCGCGCTGGGTGGGAAGTTCTCCGGAGGTTTCCCGGGCCGGTGGTTCGGCGGACCGGTCCCGCTGCACCGGCATTTCACCGGAGGTTTCGCGGCCGGGCACACCGTTGCGTGCCGGATCTCGCCGGCTGGGCAGACCACCGGACGACGGATCGGCCGCGGGCCGCGATTCCGGCGCGGGCCCGCCGGGTTCACCCGCGGTGGGCCGGCGCTGCGGCAACCCGGAAGCCCCGGGTTCGCGGGTCCCGTTTGCGCCCGGTTCCCGCTGCGGGAGCCCGTTGGGTCCCGGCTGGGCGGGGCGTCGCGGCGGGATCGGCCCGGCCGTACGCGGGGGCGCCGCGGTTTCGGACGCGGATTCGGTGGGCCGCGCGGTATCCGCTCGCGCCGCCTCCGGGGAACCCCCGGGCGCACCGTTGGCGCCGGGGCGCCGCTGGGGCAGGCCACCGGGACCCGGCTGCGGCGAGCCACCACCGGCACCCGCCTGGCGCTGCGGCAGCCCGCTGAGGCCGGTCTCGGTGGGACGGGCGGGGGGACCGCCGGCGGGCGAATCGCCCGGGGTACGCGGCGGCAGGGTCGGGGTGGCGCCACCGCCACCCGGACCGAGGTTGCGTTTGGGCAGATTGGCGGCGGCCAGTTTGCCGCGCTGTGCCGCCGCGCCGGCGCTTGCCTGGCGCAGGCTGGTGGTGCCCTCGTTCTCGCGCGTACCACCGGCCATCGCCGAACCGGGCTGGCGCTGCGGCAGGCCACCCGGGCCCACCGGGGCCGGACCGGCCGGGCGCTCCGGCGGTTTGGGCCGCTCGACGGCGGGCAGCGGACCGCTCATCCCCGGATCGACGGTGACCATCATGTTGCCGTCGACGGTCCGGCTGATCCCGCGGGTCTGCATGGCGGGGCCACCGGAGTTGCGCAGCGCGGCCGCGGCGGCCTCGTCGGGCGATTCCTCCGGTTTGCCCTTCTTGGCGTTGTCGCCGGGTACCAGCGGCTGCGGGCCGGAACCGGTGGCCAGCGGCAGGATCTGGGTTTCCCCGGCGACGATCAAGCTCATCGGGACGTGCACGGTGACCGTAACGCCCGGATCGCGCGCGGTATCGAAGGTCGGCCGCAGCCGCACATTGAGACCGTGACGTTCGGCGAGGCGGCCGACGACGAACAGACCCATATGACGGGCGGTATCGGGACCTGGTTCGGCGGTGCTCTCGAGCCGGCGGTTGATCTCGGCCATCTCGCTCGGCGGCATACCGATACCGCGGTCGGCGACCTCGATCAGCAGGCCCTGGTCGTGTGCCTGCGCGAAGGTGAACTTCACGTCGGTTTCCGGCGGCGACGCGCGCAGCGCGTTGTCCAGCAGCTCGGCGAACAGATGCGCCATATCGGAGGCGGCCGGTTCGATCAGGGCCCCGCGCGGGGTGGCGCCCAGTTTGACGCGTTCGTAGTCCTCGACCTCGGAGATCGCGGCGCGCAGCACATCGGCGATTTCGACGGGCGCCGATTTCGCGCGACGCTGTTTGGTACCGGCCAGAATCAGCAGGTTGTCGCCGTTCCGGCGCATACGGGCGGCGAGGTGGTCCAGCCGGAAGAGGTTCTCCAGCAGGCGCGGGTCCTTCTCGTCGTACTCCATCGCCTCGATGAGGCTGAGCTGATGGTCGACCAGTGATTTACTGCGCCGCGCCAGGGTTTCGAACATATCGTTGACCTGGGAACGCATCTGCGCCTGATCACTGGCCAGTCGCAGCGCCTGACCGTGGATATCGTCGATGGCGCGGGCCAGCTGGCCGATTTCCTCCTCGGACCGGATGGGCATCGGTTCGAGCGGTACTTCCTCCGGCGCGGCGCCGGTACGCAGCTGGGCGACCTCGTCGGGCAGATCGCTTTCGGCGACGCGCAGCGCGGCCAGCCGCAACCGGTGCAGCGGCACGATCATCGACCGGGCGACGAATACCGCGAGCAGCAGCGCCGCGAGGATGGTCAGCAGCACGACGATCGAGTAGACGACGGCATCGCGGAGAGCCTTGTCGGCCATCCGTTGCACGCCATCGTCGATCGACTGGGTGGCCTCGCCGATCAGCTTGTCGGTGGTGGCGGTGCTGTCCAGCAGCGACTGGCGGGCTTCGCCCAAGGGCAGCCGGCCCGCCTGCGCCTCCGGCGACTCCAGCATGGCCTGCCGGTTCTCGACACCCTGGCGCAGGATTCCGATATCGGGGTCTTCGGCGTTGTAGCGCTGGCTCAGGATGTTCAGCAGCGCGAGTTCGGTATTGGTGGCGGCGCGATAGGCCTGCTCGCCGGCCTCCTGGTTGCGCAACAGAGTGGCGGCCGCGGTGATCTCGCCGACCATGGTGGAGCGCAGGTTGAGGGCGTCGACCAGGCGGAGCTTGTCCGGGTCGATCGACGGGTCGCCGATCTCGCCGACGATCTCCTCCACCGTGCGCACACCGGCATTACGGGCCCGGTCCAGCACCGCGACGGCTTCGTCCGGGGATCCGGCGGGGGCCAGGCCGCCGGTCCGGACCTGTTTCGCCTGGTCGATCATCTCCGAGAGGGCCTGGTGCGCGCCGGGTAGATCGTCGAGATCGCCGAGCGCCGCGTCGGCCGCCGCGATCGCCTTGTCCAGAGTGGTCAGGTTCTCCTCGGTCACCATGGACCGGTTCGGGGCGATGGCGATGGCCTGTGAGCCGGCGACGGTCGAGGTCGCCGAGCTGAGATCGAGTACGGCCGGGACGAGGCTGACGTTCTCGGCGGCCGAGCCCAGCCGGTTCGCCTCGCTCCATTCCGCCGATATCCTGGACACACCGAGCCCGACCGCGACCGCCAACGGCACGGCCAGCACGGCCGTAACCTTCCAGCGAAGGTCCCAGTTACTCAGCGCCCAGCGCTTCGTGCCGGACCTAGCGGCGTCACGCATTCCCACTCACTTTCCAACCTGGCCCCAGCCATGCACCATCAGCAGAACTCCACACTCGCATAGTGGCTCGACGGGTGGAGCTGCCCGTGGGTCGCGGCTGACCGAGAAATTGCGTCTACGACGGACCGAATTCGTGTCATCAGATTCTAACGGATCAATAACTTCTTGGTGTACTCAGCCCGGGTTTACGCACTCTGACCAGCCGGTTACAGGCATAAGCCATGGTCGCGACACCCGACAGGGGGTCGCGTGAAGTCTGCCACAATCGTGCTGATCTATCGAGGCGAGGATTGCTGCGAGGCTAGGGAGCACTGTGAACGCGAGGAACGAGTATCGACCGGTCTATCAGACCAGCCTGGTCGATCCCGCCGAGTTCTGGTCCCGGGCGGCGGCCGAAATCGATTGGGATACCCCACCCGACCAGGCTCTCGATACTGCCCGGCCGCTTTCGCACTGGTTTCCCGGCGCCCGCTTGAACACCTGCTACAACGCGCTCGACCGACATGTGACAGCCGGCCGGGGCACCCAGGACGCCCTGATCTACGAATCGGCGATGACCGGCGAAAGTGCCGTTTACAGCTACGCCGAACTCCTCGACCGGGTCGCCCGGTTCGCCGGCACCCTGCGTGATCTGGGTGTCTCGGCCGGAGACCGGGTCGTTATCTACCTGCCGATGATTCCCGAGGCAGTGGTCGCGATGCTGGCCTGCGCCCGGATCGGAGCGGTGCATTCCGTGGTGTTCGGCGGATTCGCCGCACCGGAACTGGCCGCCCGGATCGATGACGCCGAGCCGGTCCTGATCGTGACGGCCTCCGGCGGGCTGGAACCCAACCGCACCATCGATTACCCCCCTATCGTCCGCCGGGCGCTCGAATTGGCCGAGACCACGGCGCCGCGCACCGTGGTCGTGAAACAGCGCGCCGGTTTCCCGGTGCACGATTTCGGGGCCGGCCCGGCCGATATTCCCGAGGCCCGCTGGCTGGACTGGGATACCGCCGTCCGCGATGCCGAACCGGCCGATCCGGTTTCGGTGGCCGCGACCGATCCCCTGTACGTGCTGTACACCTCCGGGACGACCGGTAAGCCGAAGGGCGTCGTGCGCGACAACGGCGGGCATGCCGTCGCCCTGGCCTGGTCCATGCGCAATATCTACGATGTCGGGCCCGGCCAGGTGATGTGGGCCGCCTCCGATGTCGGCTGGGTGGTCGGCCACTCCTATATCGTCTACGCGCCGCTGCTGGCGGGTGCCACCACACTGCTCTACGAGGGCAAACCCGTGGGCACACCGGATGCCGGGGCGTTCTGGCGGGTGGTGGCCCGGCACGGGGTACACACCCTGTTCACCGCGCCCACCGCGCTGCGGGCCATCCGCCGTGCCGATCCGGCGGCCGAACTCGCCCGCGAACACGATCTGTCCTCGCTGCGGTCGCTGTTCTGCGCGGGCGAACGGCTCGATCCCGCCACCTATGAGTGGGCGGCGGACACACTGCTGGCGGGGCGGGACGACTGCCCGGTGGTCGACCACTGGTGGCAGACCGAAACCGGCTGGCCGATCTGCGCCAACCCGCTCGGGCTACAGCGACTGCCGATCAAACCGGGTTCTTCGTCGGTGCCGGTGCCGGGCTACCGGCTGCGGGTGCTGGATTCCTCCGGGAATCCGGTCGCGGCGAACATCGAGGGCAATATCGTCATCGGCCTGCCGCTGCCGCCCGGCGCATTGACGGGTCTCTGGCACGATCGGGATCGATTCGAACGCTCTTACCTGGCGGCTTATCCGGGCCATTTCCTCACCGGTGATTCGGGCTATTTCGACGAGGACGGTTATCTGTTCGTCCTCGGCCGCAGCGATGATGTGATCAATATGGCCGGGCACCGGCTTTCCGCGGGCAGTATCGAAGCGGCCGTCGCGGGACACGAAGCCGTGGCCGAATGCGCGGTTATCGGTCTCCCGGATGAACTCAAAGGGCAACGCCCGATCGCTTATGTAGTACTAAAATCCGATTCCCGGATAGATATCGACACTCTGCGCGATGAATTGAGCGAACGCGTACGGACCCAAATCGGTCCCGTCGCCGGGCTGTACGACGCGATCGTCGTCCCCGCCTTGCCGAAAACCCGCTCCGGCAAGATCCTGCGGAAAACGATCCGGCAGATGACAGCGGGCGAGAATTACGAAATACCCTCCACCATCGAAGATCCCGCGGTACTCGACGAGCTCGCCCGGATCATCGCGCCATCGCAAAGCACAAACTCCTCTTAAGAAAACCTCAGAGACGGGCCAATCCCACCCAATACGGTCTGAGGGGTCCACGAGCCCCGGGCTCGACTCGACACGTAGGAGGAAGCAACCCCCATGGCACACACCACGAACCGGCGATTCGGCAAGTTCGGCCTCGCCACCCTCACCGTGGGCGCCGCGGCCGCGGCCACCGCTTTCCTGAGCCCCGCCGTCGCGTCGGCCGGTCCCATGGAAATGGCGGAACCGCTGCTCACCAGCGACTGCTCCTTCGCCCAGGTCGACGCCGCGCTCCACGTCCAGGCCCCGGAGCTGGCGGCGATGCTGGACAACAACCCCGATATGAAGGCGCAGCTGCAGGCGAAGTTCGATCAGCCGGTCGAACAGCGCCGCGCGGAACTACAGCAGTACATCGAGCAGAACCCGCAGGCCGCGCAGCAGGCCGAGAACGACCCGCGGGCACAGCAGCTGCAGGCGACTCTGCAGGGCGTGGCCGACACCTGTCACAACTACTGATCGCGCCGGCGACGAACCGGTCCGCCGGGGCGGAGGTGCGTCAATACACTGGGCGGTGTGGAACGGACCAACAAACCGGCGGTTCTGGTTGTCGACGACGATGAGGATGTGCTCGCGTCGGTGGAGCGCGGTTTGCGCCTGTCCGGGTTCCAGGTGAGTATCGCCCGCGACGGGGCCGCGGCACTGCGGGCCGTGGCCGACGACGGACCCGACGCGATCGTGCTGGATATGAATATGCCGGTGCTCGACGGGGCCGGGGTGGTGACGGCGCTGCGGGCGATGGGTAACGAGGTGCCGATCTGTGTGCTCAGTGCCCGCAGCTCGGTGGGCGACCGGATTGCCGGGCTGGAGTCGGGCGCCGACGACTACCTGGTGAAACCCTTCGTGCTCGCCGAGCTGGTCGCCCGGATCAAGGCATTGCTGCGCCGGCGCACCGATACCCCGGTGGCCGGGGATTCCGACACCATCGTGGTCGGGCCGTTGCAGGTCGATACGGCCGGTTACCGGGCGGTGCTGAACGGCCGGGAGGTCGAACTGACCAAACGGGAATTCGAACTGCTGTCCACCCTGGCCCGCAACGCCGGAGTGGTGTTGAGCCGGGAACGGCTGCTGGAGCTGGTGTGGGGCTACGACTTCGCCGCCGACACGAACGTCGTCGACGTTTTCGTCGGCTATCTGCGCCGCAAACTGGAATCCGACGGCACCCCCCGGCTACTGCACACGATCCGCGGCGTCGGGTTCGTGCTGCGGGATACCAAGTGAACGACGGCGCCCGCCGCCGGCGACGCCGAGCATATTCCCTGCGTACCCGGGTCGCCGGGGCCGCGGCCGCCGGCTCGGTCCTCATCGTCGCGCTGGTGAGTGCCATCGCCGTTCCCGCCATCGAACGCAACAACCTGCAGCAGACCGACCAGCAGCTGCGGATCGCCTCCCGGCTGGTGGTGATCGATCCGGTGATCGCGGTCGGCATCGTGAACCTGGTGGGTCCGGACCGCGATATGGCACTCACCGTCCGCGACGACGGGCAGGTCGTGGCCACCAGCCTCACCGAGCTACCGGAACTGAATCCCGGTTCGCGCACGGTCATCGTGGCCGGTACCCCGTACCGGGTGCTGACCACCACCGAGAACCAGCCCGCCGGCCGCACGGTCTCGCTGGGTATCCCGGCCACCGAGGCCGCGAAGGCGACGGCCGATCAACAGCGCTGGGTACTCTTCGGCGGTTTGGCGGCGATCGCCGCGTCGGCGGCCCTGGGCTGGTTGTTCGGTGGCCGGGCAGTCCGGCCCATCGTGGTGCTCACCCGCCAGGTCGGGGCCCGCACCGGATACCGTGACGCCACCCCAGAACCGGTCGACAGCTCCGGGGTGCTGGAGGCCGAACAACTGGCCGACGCGGTGAACACCATGCTCCGCCGGGTCGACCAGGCGCAGACCGAAACGGCCGCCGCCCTGGAAACCGCCCGGGATTTCGCCGCGGTCTCGGCCCACGAACTGCGCACCCCGCTCACCGCGATGCGCACCGACCTCGAGGTGCTGGCGACCCTCGACCTGGACGAGGCCCAGCGCACCGAAATCCTGAGCGATCTACAGCGCAGCCAGGAACGGGTGGAAACCACCCTGGCCGCGCTGGAACGGCTGGCCTCCGGCGACCTGACCTCCGAACGCGACCATATCGACACCGATATCGCCGAACTGTGCGATCAGGCCGCGCACGACGCGATGCGGCACTATCCCGGTCTCACGGTCCGGATAGACACCGATGCCGAACTGGTCACCAGGGGCCTGCCCGCGGGCCTGCGGCTGGCGGTGGACAACGCACTGAAGAATTCGGTGAAACACGGCGAGGCCACCGAGGCCCTGCTCTCGGCCCACCGCCGGCCCGACGGCACCGTCGTCGTCTCGATCGACGACAACGGGCACGGAATCCCGCCCGACGAGCGGGAATCGGTTTTCGCCCGCTTCGCCCGCGGCAGCGGCGCCCACAAGGGCGGATCGGGACTGGGCCTGGCCCTGGTCGCCCAGCAGGCCCAGCTCCACGGGGGGCGCGCCTACTTCGACGACGGCGCCCTCGGCGGCGTCCGCCTCGTACTGGTACTGCCCAGCACCGGCGCCGAAACCGGCAAGGTCACCTGATCGAGTCGAAAGCCAACACCCGTCCCTGACAGCACCCGGCGCACGTACCCAGTTCAGCGAGCACCGAAACAGAGCGCGCGCCTCCGGACGGAGGCGCGCGCGAGGTGTTCCAGAAAGTCGGCAGACTACTTGGCGTCGAGCAGGTCGATCACGAATACCAGGGTTTTGCCGGAGAGAGGGTGCCCGCCACCCGCGGGACCGTAGGCCAGTTCCGGGGGGATGGTGAGCTGGCGGCGGCCGCCGACCTTCATACCGGGGATTCCGTCCTGCCAGCCCTGGATCAGGCCGCGCAGCGGGAAGCTGAGCGATTCGCCGCGGCTCCACGACGAATCGAATTCCTCGCCGGTCTCGAATTCCACACCGACGTAGTGCACTTCGACGGTGCCACCCGGCACCGCTTCCGGACCGTCACCGACGGTGATGTCCTTGATGACCAGTTCGGTGGGCGGCGGGCCCGCCTGGAATTCGATTTCCGGTTTGCTCATGCCTTGAATCCCCTTCGATTCAATCGGTTCAGCGGTTGGTGATTTCGGAGTAGTCCCGTGCACCATAGCCGGTGTAGATCTGGCGCGGACGGCCGATCTTGATGGCTTCGCTGTGCATTTCCCGCCAGTGCGCGATCCAGCCCGGCAGCCGGCCCATGGCGAACAGCACGGTGAACATACGCGTCGGGAAGCCCATGGCCTTGTAGATGACGCCGGTGTAGAAGTCGACGTTCGGGTAGAGCTTGCGCTCGACGAAGTAGTCGTCGGTGAGCGCGGCCTCTTCCAGTGCCTGGGCGATATCGAACAGCGGGTCGCTGCCGAGTTTGCTGAGAATGGTGTCGGCGTGTTTCTTGGCGATCGCGGCGCGCGGGTCGTAGTTGCGGTAGACCCGGTGCCCGAAGCCCATCAGCTTCACACCGTCTTCCTTGTTCTTGACCTTGCGGATGAACTCCTTGACATCGCCGCCGGCGGCTTTGATGTCGTCGAGCATTTCCAGCACCGCCTGGTTGGCGCCACCGTGCAGCGGGCCCCACAGGGCGTTGATACCGCCGGATACCGAGGTGAACAGGTTGGCGTCGGAGGAACCGACCAGCCGGACCGTGGAGGTGGAGCAGTTCTGCTCGTGGTCGGCGTGCAGGATGAGCAGCATATCCAGGGCCGCGGCGATTTCCGGGTCCACCTGGTAGGGCTCGGCCGGGAAACCGAAGGTCATCCGCAGGAAGTTCTCCACCAGCGACAGCGAGTTGTCCGGGTAGAGGAACGGCTGGCCGACCGACTTCTTGTACGAGTACGCGGCGATGGTCGGCAGCTTGGCCAGCAGGCGGATGGTCGACAGTTCGACCTGTTCGGGGTCGCGCGGGTCCAGCGAGTCCTGGTAATAGGCCGACAGCGCGTTGACCGCGGAGGAGAGCACCGGCATGGGGTGCGCGTTACGGGGGAAGCCGTCGAAGAAGCGCTTCAGATCCTCGTGCAGCAGGGTGTGCCGGCGGATCTTGTCGGTGAAATCCTCGAGCTGATCCTGGGTGGGTAGCTCGCCGTAGATGAGCAGGTAGCTGACCTCGATGAAGGTCGAGTTATCGGCCAGCTGTTCGATCGGATATCCGCGGTAACGCAGAATGCCCTGTTCGCCGTCGATATAGGTGATCGCCGATTTGGTCGACGCGGTGTTGACGAAACCCGGGTCATAGGTTGTATATCCCGTGCTGGCCAGCAGCTTGCCGAGGTCGATACCGTCGTTACCTTCGGCGGCCTCGGCGATCGTCATGGGGTATTCGCCACCCGGATAGGTGAGAACCGGTTTGGCGTCATTGATGTGATTCTCGGGCACGGAAGGTTCCCTCTCAGGCTATGACCGTCGGCATCGCATGCGGTCGGCACGCGGTGCGTTACCGGTAGACGCTAGTCCTTGCTCCGGCGGGACCGGCGAGGAGGGTACCCGCGTGGCGATCTCACAATCGGCCCGCGCGGGCGTGAGATTCAGCGTGCCGGTTATCGGCCGGCATCGCTGTGACCGGCCGAATTCCGGGTCCGGGCAACCGCGTCCCCGCGGTCGCGGGGCAGCAGGCACCGCAGCGGATGAACCGCCACAGCGCCGGGTAGCCAAACCGTACCCACGGCATCGGGACCGAAACCGTGCGGAATATCACCGGAAATCCGGCGAATACCGGTAATGGCAGGTCACGGCCCCTTTACGGCTGCAATCGCTGCACCGACATCCCGGAAGCGCCCACCCGGACGACGATCCGGTTGTGCAGGCGCCCGCGACGGCCCTGCCAGAACTCCACCTCATCGGGTCGCAGCAGGTAACCGCCCCAGTGGGGTGGCACCGGAATCTCGGCGGCGGAGGCGAACCGGGCCGTGGTGTGCATCAGCTTCCGGTCCAGCTCTTCACGCGAGGCGATCGGCCGCGACTGCTCCGAGGCCCACGCCCCGAGCTGCGATTCCCGCGGACGCGACCGCCAGTACAACTCGGTGACCGCGGCCGGTACCCGTTCCACCCGTCCCCGCATATGCGCCTGCCGCGCCAGCTGCGACCAGAGGAAGGTCGCCGAGGCGTACGGCGCCGCGGCCAGCTGGGCTCCCTTGGCCGAGTCGTAGTTCGTATAGAAGACGACACCCTCCGGTGAGAGGCCTTTACACAGCACCGTGCGCGTCACCGGCCGCACCACCGAGCCCGACCCGTCCAGCGTGCCGAGCACCATGGCGTTCGGTTCGGCGATACCCGCCGCGGTGGCCTGTTCGATCCATTGCCGCAACAGCGGCTCCCAGCCACCGGCCACCGAATTCTCGTCCAGTTCGCTGTCGCGCGCCCCGAGCAGCGGGCCCGCTTCCGGCGAACCGGGATGGGCCGCACCGTATTCGGCGCGCATCGCGGCGAGATCGGCGCCGGTCTCCTCCACATCGGCCATGGGCCAGACGTTACTCCGCAGTAGCAAAGCGCTAGAGTTCTGTTGAAAGGAGAGTCGCGTATGACCACCAATTCCGGCGTTTCGGGGGCCGGGCGGGTCCCGGAGGATTTCGTCAGCGGCCTCGAGGGGGTGGTCGCGTTCACCACGGATATCGCCGAACCCGACAAGGACGGCGGCGCACTGCGCTACCGCGGCGTGGACATCGAGGATCTGGTCCGCAACCGGGTCACCTTCGGCGATGTCTGGGCCCTGCTGGTCGACGGCGAATTCGGCCACGGTCTGCCCCCGGCCGAACCCTTCCCGCTGCCGGTCCACACCGGTGACGTCCGGGTCGACGTGCAGGCCGGCCTGGCCATGCTCGCGCCCATCTGGGGCTACCAGCCGCTCCTGGATATCGACGAGGCCACCGCCCGGGAGAACCTGGCCCGCGCCTCGGTGATGGCACTGTCCTACGTCGCCCAGTCCGCGCGCGGTATCTATCAGCCCGCGGTGCCGCAGCGCCGGATCGACGAATGCACCACGGTGACCGAACGGTTCATGACGCGCTGGAAGGGCGATCCGGACCCGCGGCACACCGAAGCCATCGACGCCTACTGGGTCTCGGCCGCCGAACACGGGATGAACGCCTCCACGTTCACCGCCCGCGTGATCGCCTCCACCGGGGCCGACGTCGCGGCCTCGCTGTCTGGTGCCATCGGCGCGATGTCCGGGCCGCTGCACGGCGGCGCCCCGGCCCGGGTGCTGCCGATGATCGAAGAAGTCGAACGCACCGGCGACGCCCGCGCCCTGGTCAAGGGAATCCTGGACCGCAAGGAAAAGCTCATGGGCTTCGGCCACCGCGTCTACCGGGCCGAGGATCCGCGCGCCCGGGTCCTGCGCGATACCGCCGAACGCCTGGCCGCCCCGCGCTTCGAAGTGGCGGCCGCCCTCGAACAGGCGGCGCTGGCCGAACTCCGCGAACGCCGCCCCGACCGGGCCATCGAAACGAATGTCGAGTTCTGGGCCGCGGTCATCCTGGACTTCGCCGAGGTCCCGGCCCATATGATGCCCGCCATGTTCACCTGCGGCCGGACCGCCGGCTGGTGCGCCCACATCATGGAACAGAAGAAACTGGGCAAACTGGTCCGCCCCGCCGCGATCTACACCGGCCCGGGCCCGCGATCCCCGCAGGAAGTCACCGGCTGGGACAGCGTCGCAGCCGTGTAAGCCCAGTGCCATCGAGGCACCTGAGGATCGGCCCCCGGCCGTCCCTCACGCAACCACGGCGGCGCCGAGTCCAGCAAGGCACTCACAAGTCGCGCAACCCCCGAAATAAAAACGCAACCACGGCGGCGCCGAGTCCAGCGAGGCATTTAAAGGGTTTGGCCCGTCCCTGCGTTCAGCCCGCGAGACAATGCGGCGCAGCCGCGAGTATCGCGGGCTGAACGCAGGGACCAAGGGGGCCAAACCCCCGCGCGCGCCAGCGCGCCAAAAACACAGCAGCCTTCGCGAACCAGCCCACCCCTCACCTTCGCGAACCAGCCCACCCCTCACCTTCGCGAACCAGCCCACCCCTCACCTTCGCGAACCAGCCCACCCCACATCTTCGCGAACCAGCCCACCCCACATCTTCGCGAATCACCCCGGCCCTCACCTGCGCGAAGCCACCTCACCCCCCACCTTCGCGAACCAGAACAACCGGCTGCGACGGTCCAGCGCCGACCTCACGCCGTCCGGCCGCACCTCTCAAACACAGTCCGGATCCGCTTCCCAGTCAATGGCCACCGAATCACCGTTGTCGACCGTGAAGAACGCGACCCGCAGCTTCGCGCCCAGGTCCAGCTGTTCGATCGCCGACAGCGGCACCGGCTGCACCACTCTGACCCGCCAGGGGGCCGGTTCGTCCCAGGCGCGGAGTTCCAGGTCCAGGCGGATCACCGGGTCGTCGCAGCCGCAATAGTCGACGGCGACCGGGTTCACCGCGAGAACCGTCGCGGTGGCCCGGCGGCCGTCGGCCAGAATCTTCGCCAAGCCCGCGCGTCCGGGGTCGGCTTCGCCGGGTGGGTAGAGCACCATGCGGTCGCGGTCGTCCGGGTCCACCCGGCAGCACACGAGATCGCCGGGGCGCATCCGGTCCAGTTCGGTGCCGGAGACGCGCTGCCGTACCTGGGCCTCGTAGGGCACCATCCCGGGCAATCGGACACGGACCCGGAATGTATAGCCGGGTTCACGCTTGCGGGTACGGGCTGCCAGGACCGTGGCCGAACCGGCGGTGCCGTACGTCAGCAGTTCCCGGCGATCGGCGCCGGTCGGGGCCTCGCCCCGCCGGCGGAACCGCCGGGGCAGCAGATCACGCAACCCCCACCGCGGGGCCGATAGGCCCGGCTCCGCACCGTGACCGCTACCGCTGCCCTCGTCGGATCGATCTCCGGCAGCGCCCCTCGACGACCGCATGCTCATACCAGTCCACGTTAGCCGGAGTGTGGTACGCGGCACAGCAACGGCGCGGCTACGCTGTTGGCCATGACCAGTGCGTTCCCGACCATCCCCGATGAGCTCAAGCCCACCGACGGTCGTTTCGGTTGCGGCCCGTCCAAGGTCCGCCCGGAGCAGTTGCAGTCCCTGGTGGAGGTGGGTGCCTCGGTCTTCGGTACCAGCCACCGGCAGAAACCGGTCAAAGATGTGGTCGCCCGCGTGCGGTCCGGCCTGCGCGATCTGTTCTCGCTGCCCGAGGGGTACGAGGTGGTGCTCGGTAACGGCGGCACCACCGCATTCTGGGATGCGGCCGCGTTCGGCCTGGTCCGCGAGCGCTCCCTGCACCTGACCTACGGCGAGTTCAGCTCGAAGTTCGCCAGTGTCACCAAGAAGAACCCGTTCCTCGGTGAGCCGATCGTGGTGTCGGCCGATCCGGGCAGCGCACCGGAGCCGGTCGCCGATCCGGCCGCGGATCTGATCGCCTGGGCGCACAACGAAACCTCCACCGGTGTGTCGGTGCCGGTGCAGCGGCCGGCGGGGTCGGACAACGCGCTCGTCGCCATCGATGCCACCTCGGGTGCGGGCGGCCTGCCGGTGAATATCACCGACGCCGATATCTACTACTTCGCCCCGCAGAAATGTTTCGCCGCCGACGGCGGGCTGTGGATCGCGCTGATGAGCCCGGCCGCGCTGGCGCGCGTACAGGAAATCAAGGATTCGGGTCGCTGGACGCCGGATTTCCTGTCGCTGCCGATCGCGATCGAGAACAGTCTCAAGGACCAGACCTACAACACCCCCGCGCTGGCGACCCTGCTGCTGTTCGCCGACCAGATCGACTGGCTGAACCGCAACGGCGGCCTCGACTGGGCGGTGAAGCGGACGCTGGATTCCTCCTCGCGGCTGTACTCGTGGGCCGAGGCCAGCGAGTTCGCGACCCCGTTCGTCACCGATCCGGCGCACCGCTCCCAGGTGGTGGGCACGATCGATTTCGCCGATTCGGTGGATGCCGCCGCGGTCGCCAAAACGCTGCGGGCCAACGGGATCGTCGATACCGAGCCGTACCGGAAGCTGGGCCGCAACCAGCTGCGGGTCGGGATGTTCCCGGCCATCGATCCCGAGGACGTGGCTCAGCTCACCCGCTGCATCGATTGGGTGGTCGGCAATCTCGGCTGATCGGGGTTCACCTGCGAATTCGGGCCCGCCGCGCGTGTTGCGCGGCGGGCCCGCCCATATGTTTCCCGGATCGCCCGGAATCAACTTGATACACAAGGGAATAGAGAAGATTAGCCGTAGGTGTCGGCCGCAGGGTACATTTCGGTGCCGCGTGTCTTGCCACACGAATCCCAGAAGTGCACTACTGTTCCAGAACGTGGGCGGTATCGCGAGCGACGCGATAAGGAGGTAACGGTGCGTGAACTTCGAGTGATCGGGGTGACGCCCGACTCCGCCCATATCGTGTGCGTCGACACGGAAAGTGGCCAGAAATTCCGGCTTCCCGCCGACGACAAACTCCGCGCCGCGGCCCGCGGCGACCTTGCCCGATTCGGCCAGATCGAGATCGAAATGGAAGCAACTATGCGTCCTCGCGATATCCAGGCTCGAATCCGCGCCGGCGCTTCCGTGGAACAGGTGACCCAGGAATCCGGGATGCCGACGAGCCGGGTGGAACGCTTCGCCTATCCGGTTCTGCTGGAACGCGCGCGCGCCGCCGAGCTCGCCCAGAAGGCCCATCCGATCCGGCCCGACGGCCCGGCGGTGGAGATCTTGATCGATGTGGTGACCGCGGCCTTCACCGCCCGCGGCCATACCCTCGACAACGCCGAATGGGATGCCTGGAAGGACGAGAAGGGTTTCTGGGTCGCCCAGTTGCAGTGGCAGAACGGCCGTTCGGAGATCGCCGCGCACTGGCGCTACCAGCCCGACGCGCACGGCGGCACCGTTTCCCCCCTGGACGATCCCGCCACCGATCTGATCGATCCCGATTTCGGCCGGGCGTTGCGCGGACTGGCCTCGATCCTGCCGGTCGAAGCGGAAACTCCGCCCACCCCCGAACCGGTTGTGGCCGAACCTCGCCGCGAGCCCGCCCGCCCGGCGGCGATGGACGACTACTACGAGCAGCGCGCGGTCGCGGGAGGTAGCACCACACTGCCCGCTCCGGCCCCGCTGTCCCCCGGCGCCGGCCGCTCCACCGGGGCGGCCGCGCTGCCTGCCGGTGCCCCCGCGTCGAGCACACCCGCCGCGCCCGCACCGGCCGAACCGTACCGGCCACCGGAGCCGGAGCCCTACCGGCCGCCCGCGCCCGAGCCGTACCGGCCCGCGGCCGAGACCGCGCCCGCACCGGCCCCCGCTCCCCCGGCGCCGCAGCCCGCACCGGCGGCAACCCATTCCGTTCCGCACCAGCAGGCCCCGGCTCCGGCACCCGAACCGGTAGCGCCCGCCCGGCCGGAACCCGAACCGCAACCCGCCCCGGTCGCCGCTGCCCCGGCACCGGCCGAACCGGCCGCGGTCGCAGCGCAGCCGGAACCCGCGCCGCAGCCCGAGCCTGCCGCGGTGGAGACCCCTGCGGAACCGGCCGAGACCGCTTCCGCGTCGGCGGCAGATCCCGCCGCGGCCGCGATGCCGGCCGCCGACACCGCAGCCGAAGAGCCTGCCGCGGCCGGCCCGGAGGCCCCGGCGGAACCGGCCGAGCAGCCCGCCGAACCGGCGCCCGCCGCGGCGGCCAAACCGGCCGCCAAGAAGGCACCGGCCAAGGCGGCGAAATCCACCGGGCGCAGCAAACGCGGTAAGGCGCCCATGCCGTCCTGGGAAGACGTTCTGCTCGGGGTCCGCAGCTCAGGTCACTAGACAGCGGCGAACCGGCGTGTTTCCCGCGACAACCGCCCGATCCGCCCGGTCGGGCGAGTAAGTTCCGCTGTACGGCGATGCGGTCGATCCGGCTTGCACCCGGTGTCGGCCGCGGTGCGCGCCGAGCAGTTCACGACCCGGTTCGTGCGCTATCGGAGGTGGGTGGATGCTGTCCAAGATTTCCTCGGTCTGGTACGTCGATACGGCCGATCCGCCGGCGGTCCTGCGCGCCGACCCCGATCCCGACCCGGACGCGGCGTACGCACTGGCCCGGCAACTACATCCCGGCCTCGCGGTGGAACCGGTGGCCCCGGTGACGCTCGGCGAGGCCGGCGGCCCGCAACCCGATGAACTGTTCATCGGCTGCTACCCCGGCCTGACCCTGCTGTGCAGTCCTTATGCGGCGCGGGTGCATCCCACCGAGCTGCCGGAACTACTCGTCCGGCCGCTGGCCGAGGAGCATACGTACCTCGTGTCGTTCGATCTGGAATACGGCTGGGGGTCGTTCGCGCACTGGGAACGCGGCGAACTGCGCCGGGCCTTCAGTTCCACCCGGCTCAATATCCTGCAGGACCAGGGCCTGCCACATATCTGGGAACGGCCGCACTGGGCGGGCGAACATCCCATCCGATGGCGAGTGGGCGAATTACCGGATCCGCTGGTGCTGCCGTTCGATCCACCCGGTTTCGCGGATACCGCGAACCACGAATGGCTCGGTTTCCGGTACTTCCCGCTCTCGGGTGCAGCCGACGATTCCGCTACCGGCCGCACCGCCGTGACGCCCGACGAGATCCGCGTCTGCGGTTTCCGCCTGCACCCCGAGGACGATCACCGGGGCACCGGGCACGATCCGCGACCACCGCAGAACCGGATCGGCCACGAGCGCAAGGGTCTGTTTTCCTGGCTGCGCGGACACGATGCCGCGGTGACCGCCGAGAAGTAGCCGTCGCGCGCCCGGGTCAGACGCCGGACAGCAAACCGATCCAGCCGAGCACGACGCCCGCCGCGGCGCCGGCCAGCACCCAGCGGGTCACCGGCCGGGCCCGCCAGCGCCACGCGGTCGGCGCGATTCCGACGGCCGCGACCAGGTTCACCGCCAGCGAGAACAGCGGATGCACCTGGGTGAGGGCCGCACCGAAGGCGAATACGCCGACCGCGGTCAGCGCCGCCACCAGTCCGGCGACGGTGATACCCGCCGCCCACGGGGTGGGTTCGCCCGGCGGGCCGGAGTATCTGCCGTAGCCCGGATGGCCGGCCCCGGTCATGAGGCCCGCACCCGTTCGTAGAAGGCCATCGCGGCGGCGGTGGCCACATTGAGCGAATCGGTGCCCGCGCTCATCGGGATCCGCGCCCGCAGATCCGCGGCGGCCATCGCCTCTTCCGTGAGTCCCGGCCCCTCCGCGCCGAGCAGCAGGGCCACCCGCCGGCCGGTGAGGGCGGTGGCCAGTGTGGCGGCCGCCGGGTCGGGGCTCAGGGCGATCACCTGGAAACCGCGGCGGCGCAGGATGTCCAGCCCGCCCGGCCATTCCGGTACCTGGGCGAACGGCACGCGCAGCGCATGCCCCATCGAAACCCGCACCGATCGGCGGTACAGCGGATCTGCGCAGCCGGGCCCGAACAGCACCGCGTCCACGCCGAGTCCGGCGGCATTGCGGAACATCGCGCCGAGGTTCTCGTGATCGTTGACGCCCTCGAGCACCGCGACCGTCGCGGCGCCGGCGACGAGCTCGGTGAAATCGTGCGCCGGCGGCCGGTCGGCCACCGCCAGCACGCCGCGGTTCAGATGGAATCCGACTACCTGCGCCATCACCTCGGCCGAAGCACGGTAGAACGGAATATCGCGCTCCGCGAGATCGGCGGCCAGTTCCTGCCATCGCTTGCCGACCCCGAGCAGGGCATGCGGCCGGAACGGCGAGTCCAGCATGCGTCGCACGACCACGGTTCCCTCCGCGATCACCAGACCTCTCCCGCCGGGACGGTCGGGTCTGCGGTCTGCTGCCTTCAGATCCCGGAAATCGTCGACCCGTGGATCGGCAGCGCTGTCCACATCGAGAACCACGGCCACGGCGCCTATCCTGCCAAGCCCCGCCGCGCGCCCGGCGCGGCGGGTGCGGATACCGCCGCACTCGGGCATGCTTGAGAGATGAAGGTGATTCAGCTCCTGCTCAACATCCTCTGGCTGATCTTCGCCGGCTTCTGGATGGCGCTGGGGTACTTCGTCGCCGCCCTGATCTGCTTCATCCTCATCATCACGATCCCGTTCGGGGTCGCCGCGCTGCGCAACGCCCTCTACATGCTCTGGCCTTTCGGCCGCACCACCGTCGAGAAGCCCGGCGCGGGCGCGGGCGCGCTGATCGGCAACATCATCTGGTTCCTGGTCGCCGGCTGGTGGCTGGCCCTGGGCCATCTCGCCACCAGTATCGCGCTGGCCTGCACGATCATCGGTATCCCGTTCGCCTGGGCGAACCTCAAACTGATCCCGCTGGCCCTGTTCCCGCTGGGGCGCGAAATCGTCGACAGCGACCGGCCGTTCGGGCCGGCCTACGGCACCGCGCGCTGACCGTTGCGGGCTATTCCGAGTCGGCGACGATCTCGTTGAGGATGGCGACCGCCTGCTCGAGCACGTCGAGCTGGGTGGGATCCAGGCCGGCGAGCTGATCGCTCATCCAGGCCTCGCGGGCGGAGCGCTCATCGGCGAGCAGCGCGTGCCCGGCCGGGGAGAGCGAGACGATGATCTGCCGGCCGTCGGTCGGATGCGGGTCCCGGGCCACCAGCCCGAGATCGGTGAGCGAGGCGATCACCCGGGTCATCGACGGGGGCTGAACCCGTTCCTTGGCCGCCAGCGTGCCGGGCGTCATCGCGCCCTCGTTACCGAGGGTGGCCAGAACCGAGAGCTGGGTCAGCGATATCTGCGATTCCGCACGCCGCCCCCGCAGATGCCGCGTCAAGCGCACCACCGCCAGCGAGAGGTCGCTGGCCAGCGCCCGCACATCCGAGTGGGTATTCACAATGTGAACCATACGTGACACGCGTCGGATCGGCGCGCGTCTCGCGGTTACGCTGAACAGATGAACGCGCAGCTCCCGCAGTTCCCGTCGTGGCTCACCGATCCCCGCCCGGTGCTGGCCGTGGGTTCGGTGCTGTTCGCGATCGCGACGGCTGTCGTATGGCTCGCCGGCGACCGCTGGGAGTCCGCGCGGCCGGTCTGCCTGATGGGTCTCGCGGTCGGCCTGCTGGGCTACGTGATCTTCGTGGTGCAGCGGCGCGGCGCGCGCCGCGGGGACAAGGGCGCGCAGACCGGACTATGAGGCTCGGCCGCACATAATCCGTGGCAGCGGGGCCGGACCGGCGGCTCCGGTGGCGCGCATGGGAGAATTGACTGTTGGGGCCGGTACGGCCAAACTCGCTCGTGTGTCCTCCCGATTGAGCGTCGAAGAACGACGGGCCCACCTCATCGAGGCCGCCATCGGCCTTGCCGAGAAAAAGGGGGTCGCGGGTGTCACCACCCGCGATGTCGCCCAGGCGGCCGGCGTCTCACTAGGTGTGGTGCACTACTGCTTCGAGAACAAGGACGCGCTGATGACCGAACTGGTCAAAGCGCTGTCGATGGAACTACGCGATTCGGTGGACGCCAACGAATCGGTCTGGCAGGAGGCGGGCAGCGGGAACACCGCGCTGCGCGATCTGCTGCGGGCCGGGCTGGAACTGATGTGGCTCAATATCGAGGCCACCCCCGAACGCCAGTTGCTCACCTACGAGACCACCACCTACGCGCTGCGCGAGGGCGAGCAGACGCCCGCGAAACTGGCGATCGCCCGCGAACAGTACAACTTCAACGATTCCACGGTCGCCGATATCCTCGACCATGCCCGCGATGCCACCGGCAGTACCTGGAAGGTCCCGGTGCGCCAGCTTTCCCGGTTCACCCTCAGCGTGATCGACGGGATCGTGCTGCGCTGGCTGGTGGACGACGACAGCGAAAGCGTGCGCACCCAGCTGGATCTGCTCGCGCACACCTTGGCGGGGCACGCCGAATAACCACTGCGCCGGTCAGTGCGCCGCCGCGGGCCGCAGGATATGCGTCGTATCGCCGTCCTGCCACCACGCGACGTTCACCGTCCGCGTGACCGCACCGGACAGCCGCACCCGCAATTCGTCGTGCAGCACCAGCGGCCCCGGTTGCGGCGGTTGCGCGAACAGCTGCCGGGCCACCACGCCCAGCGGCTCCTGCTCCCATGTCGTTTCGTGACCCCGGCCGAGTACCTCGGCGTTCACTTGTTCCGAGACCAGCGGCAGATCGAGCAGTACCGCCAAGTCGGCGGCCGCGCCGGGAGCCACCGCGATCAGCCGGTCGGGCGGGACCACGAGGCCGAACCAGGGCTTGTCCAGAATCAGTGCGTCGCCGGCGTCGATCACCGCACCGGACAGCGCCCGCACCTGATCCGGCGGATCCAGCTCGCTGATATCGAGCCGCGATACCGCCGAACCCAATCGCGTGTGCACCCGCGAAACAACCTCGGGTGTGGGAGTTCTGCCGGGATCGGCCAGGGCGTCGAGCAGCATCGCGGCGAGTGCGGGATCGATGGCGCCGGGATCGGCGAGGCAGCCGCCGAGCGCGTCCAGATCCGGGCCGGACAGACCCGGGATCGGCAGTTCCGGTAGCAGACCGGCGAATTCGGGCTCGGCCGGCTGCCGGTAACCGCCCAGGGGGATCCCGTCGATCCGGGCGTTGCGGCGCAACCACCACGCGGTGTATCCGTCCGCGTCGCCGAGCAGCGGCCGGGTCCGCTCGTCGGAGAGCAACCGCCACAGGGCTTCCGGCCAGGCCGCGTCGTCGACCAGGTCGAGATCGCGCACCGCGACCAGCTGCGGCGGGTCTTCGGCCAGCCCGGCCCACCAGGTTTCCTCGTCGTCGAGATCATGGTCCGGGCCGGTGGGGTCGGTTTCGGTGACGATCCCGAAATCCCAGCCGACCCCCACGGCCCGCAATGCGCCGGCACCGTACTCGGCCACCACCTCCGCCGACACCACACCGAACGGTGCGTCGGGTACCAGCAGTTCGATCAGCGGTGCGTCCGGGAGCAGCAGTTCATCGGCCGGACGCGGATCGCCCGTGCCATCGGGTAGTTCGAGCTGCCCGAGCCAGGGCGGCAGGACCGCCGCATCGGCCACCGCCGCCAGCCGCAGCACCGGCTCGACCGTGTCCGGATCGTCGGGGTGATCGGTCAGCACCGCCTGTAGTGCGGGGTCGGACAGCAGATCGGCCACCGTCGCCTGCCGGGCACCGAGCCGGGCCAGCAGCGGATGCGCGGCCGCCGGATGCACCAGCCGCGCCCAATGCACGGGCACCGGCTCCGCGAGACCGGTGAGTTCGTCGTCCAGCAGCACGGTGCGCGGCCCGGTCACCGTCCGGCCGTCGGCCAGCGGCACGGCCAGGGCACCGAGTTCCTCGACCGCCAGCCGATCGGCGA
This sequence comes from Nocardia sp. CA-290969, assembly GCF_050936135.1. Classification (NCBI taxonomy): domain Bacteria; kingdom Bacillati; phylum Actinomycetota; class Actinomycetes; order Mycobacteriales; family Nocardiaceae; genus Nocardia; species Nocardia sp. CA-290969. The sequence continues at coordinate 6,029,196 of NZ_JBNJNJ010000001.1, forward strand.
CGAACGGTTCGAGCGCGCTGTACAGGGCCCACCACCAGTGCGGCGGCCGATCCAGCCCGGCGGACAGTTCGGCCAGCCGCGCCAACCCGATCCGGTGGACACCGAGTGCCGCCAATGCCTCGGTATGGCGTGCCTCGGAGAGTTGCGGGGTGAGCAGCGGGTCCAGCACGTCGCCCAGCAGTCCGGCCAATTCCGTGGTGAGTCCGGGAAAAACACTGGCCCGCGCAGGCACCGCGACCCGGTCATCGGCCCGGTCCGCGCCGTCCGCCTCGGGTTCCGCGGCGAGAACCGGCAGCCAGGGGTTGTCCCGCAGTTCCGCCAGCAGCGCCTCCCGCAGCAGGCCGTCGACCTCGCTGCGCGCGAACCCCGGCGCCGGAACGAGCACCGGGCGGTCCGCGGGCGGCAGCGCACGGGCGAATCCCGCGTAACCCGCGGCCAGTTCCCGCAGCCGGGCGCCGGGCAGGATCCGGCGACGGTCGGGTTGCATGGCGATATCGGCGATCAGCAGCGCCGGCAGGCTCAGTTCCTCGTCGGAGCGGGTCGGGGCGCGCAGCACATCCGGGCCCGCCGCGACCGGCCGGCCGGCCCGTACCGGCAGCAGCCAGCGCGCCCGCGAAGTGCGGTACTCCCACCACACGCGCTCGGTTCCGGCGGTATCGATCCGCATTTCCCGCAACCCCGGCGTCGCGAGATCCCGGATCGCCGAGCGGGCCGTGAATTCCTCGATCCGAATCTCTTCCAGGGCGGGTAGCTCCAGCAGCAGATCCACCGCTTCGGACCGCATGGACTCCAGCAGCGCCACCGGGTCGATATCCGGGCGCAGCCGCAGCACGATCTCGGTATCGGCGCCGGCGCCCGGTCGTTCGGCGAGCGGCCAGGCCAGCCGCAACACCGGCGGTGCGAACTCCGCTGCCCCGTCCGGGACGGATACTCCGGCCGCCGCCGACTCCGCCCGCGTGCGCTCCCGGGAGAAACTCAACGATCCGCTGGTCGAGCGGAATTCGATCTCGTCGCTCACCGTCAACACCGCGGTGAACCCGACGCCGAACCGCCCGACCTCGCCGGTATCGCCGGTTTTCCCGGACGACCGCAATGCGGTGAGCGCATGCACACCCGCCACGTCCAGCGGGGCGCCGGTATTGGCGATCGAGAGGGTCCGGCCGGTGCAGCGCACGACGATCCGGCCCGGCACCCCGGCCGCGACCGCGGCGTCGGCGGCGTTCTGCGCCAATTCGGTGAGCAGCCGATCCCGGTACCCGGCCCGGACGAGGTCTGCTTCGGTCGCCGCGTCCTCCCGCAGCCGGGTCGGCGAATCCCGCCAGGCCGCCAGCACGGCGGCACGCAGCCGCGCGGTGCCGAAGGGGTCGGGCCCGGCGGCGGGCCGCTCATCCAGCCCAGCGGCGGGCCGCTCATCCAGCCCAGCGGCGTGCCGCTCGTCGGACACCGCGGCATGTTGCTCCGCGGACGGCCGCGCCGATCCGCTCGTCTCGCCCCGGGCTCCGATCTCGTTCACCGCCTCAGCGTACGTGCCCGCTCTCCGTCGCCGGATCCCGAACCACTCCGAGCGAGCATACGCGTCCACCGGTCCGGTTCCGTCCGCACGCAAGGGTGCGTACAGCACCGAAACTATTGCAGCACAATATGTTCCATCTCGATCAGCCGTATCACTTCGCGGGCGCGAGCATATGAGTGATGGTCCTCGCCGGCATGGGTGCGCGGCTATCGGTGGAACCGGTGGACCGGCGCCCACAGGCAAGAGCCGCTGCCCCGATTCCACACGATGTGCGGCCTGGGCCGGTCGTCTACGCCGTTACGGCGCGACCCGGCCGGCGCGTGGCATGGGCGGACATCTGCCCTGCGGTGCGGACAGCACTCGCGAAACACCGGGAGCGGCGCGACCCAGACCTACAGCGGAGCAAAGCCGGATAGGGCGCGACCTGGGTCGATACCAGGAGTACCTGAAGGACCGGGGCATCGGCACCGAACTGCACGCCGGGCCGGCCGAGGCCGGGCGGACCGCGGAGATCACGCACCCTCCGCACCGATTCCTCGGCGTACTTCCACCCCATCGGGATATTTGTGCCGGTCGCCGAGCAGACCACCGGCCGGTCGCCGGCACAGGACGCTGGTATCCCGTCCATCCCATACTCAGGTCACGCCGTCCAGCTCGACGACAAGTCGCGCCGGTGACAACTGCCCGGTATCAGTTTCCGGACTCCGGACCCGAACCCTCGCGTGTTTCACCGGAAGCGCCCGCGGCGGGCTCTCCGAATGGCTGCCCGGCGCTCTCGTGCCGGTAGGGAACCGCGTCCCCGGTCTCGTGCACAGCCCGCTCGGTCTCGGCGGCCCCGCCGGGTGCCGACAGGTCCTCCGCCGACTTCGCCTCGCCGGATCCGGGCCGGACCTCCCCCGACTTCGTATCGACGGCCTCGGGGACCTCTGGCTCGGCGTTGCGCGATGCACGCTCATCCGACCGACGGGAATGCTCCTCGGATACCCGCGCCGGAGTATCCGGCGATTGCCGGGCATCGGCCGATTCCCCCGCACCGGATTCCACCACCGGACCATCGGTTTCCGGCTGCTTCCCAGGGGTCGAACCGGCAGCCTCCGCGGCCTGGCCGGTGGAAATCTGCCGAGACTCTTCCACCTGATTCGCCGACTCCCCCGTCACCTCCTCGGTGCGACCGGGGGTGCCGGCTCCGGGAGCCGTCGCGGGCGACGAATCGCCGACGGGCTCGTCGCCGGTCGTGACCGAACGGCGCGACTCGTCCGCCGGTTTCGGCGACGCCACCTGGACGACCTCCACGGCGGCGTCGTCGTAAGCCTCGTACACCGGTGACCCGGCGCCCGTCGGCAGTGCGGTTTCCGAATGCGCGCCGCAGCCGTAACCCATGTGTACGACATGGCCGTCGGCGCCCATGGCATTGGCGCAGACGCCGAACGCCGCGCGCAACGCACCGGCCAGCGGCACATAGAAACCACAGGTCTGGCAGGAGGCCGGGGCGGCCTTGGCCATTTCGCTGTCCGGGCCGAATTCCTCGTACCAGCGTTGCGCGGCCTCGGCCCGGCCCTCCAGGCTGAGGACCTGTTTACGGCCCAGACCAACCTGGTAGGCGACCTCGTCGATCTCGGGATCGCCGGTGGCGGTATAGCCCGGTACCAGGCGCGGATCGTCGGCCGGCGGCGCCAGCAGATCCCCGGGGGCGAGATCGCCCGGGCGGATGCGCTGCTCCCACGGGACGAACTCCGGGGCGATCAACGCGTCGGGGCCCGGCAGCAGCGCGGATTCGCTCACCGTCACCCGGTCGGTGTCCGGGGCGGCGGCGACCACCACCGCCCACTGCCAGCCGTGGTAGCCGGGCAGGGTGGCCTCGAAGCAGTGCGTGACGGCGCATTCGTCCTCCGCACGCACACCGAGATGCGCCCCGACCCCGGTGGGCTCCAAGTCCAGGAGCGCACTACGAGCCAGGTCGACGGCATCGGCCAGAATGAACCGCACCTCGGGGTCCGAAACAGATACTGCGCTCACGGTCTACATTTTGCCGTATGAAGCACACTGGGCGTAGCTGGGTCGGTGCCGCGTTGATCTGCCTGCTCGCGCCGGGCGCCTGCGCAAACGCCGACAACACCGCGCCACGCATGGCCGTCGAGGTCGTGGCGACCCACCCGCACGACCCGGGAGCATTCACCCAGGGCCTCGAAATCGACGGAGACGTGCTGTACGAGGGCACCGGGATGGTCGGGCAGTCCGATGTACGCAGCACCGACCGGCGCGGCGGCGCCGAACTCGCGCACACCGAACTGCCGCTGCCCTTCTTCGGCGAGGGCATCACCGTGGCGGGCGACACGCTGTGGCAGCTCACCTGGAAAGAAGGTGTCGCCTTCGCGCGCGACCCGCGGTCGCTGGCCGAGCGACGGCGCGTGCAATACCAGGGCGAGGGCTGGGGGCTGTGCCACCAGGACGGGCGGCTGGTCATGAGCGACGGATCGGCCACTCTCACCTTCCGCGATCCGGAAACGTTCGCCGTCACCGGTTCGGTCGCGCTGACCGATCGGCCGGACGCGCGGCTGAACGAACTCGAATGCGCCGAGGACGGCTCGGTCTACGCCAACGTCTGGCCCACCGACGAGATCCTGCGGATCGATCCGGAGACCGGGCGTGTCCTCGCGTCGATCGATGCGGCCGGGCTGCTCCCGCCGGCGCAACGCGCGGGTACGGATGTACTGAACGGGATCGCCGCGATCCCGGGCACCGACCGTTTCCTGATCACCGGAAAGTACTGGCCGGCGATGTTCGAGGTCCGTTTCGTCCCGGCCTGAGGACGCCGCAACGAGAGCGACACAGCTCACTTTCCGGACCGCCCCGGACAGGGCGGGGTTTCGCCGCGGCCGCCGTGGGCCAGAATTGAGGAGTGCCCACTTCCCGCGAGCCCTCCGGTTCCGATCGCGGTCAGTGGCCCGCCGGCGAGTCACCGCCACCCCAGCGGCATCCAGGTTTCGACCGCTACCCACCGCCGAACGTGCCACACCGCAATCGCGAACCCGACCCCGGCAGCACCCGCCCGGCCCCACCCCCGACCCGCCCGCTTCCCGCCGGCGACTCCGCGCCCGACCGCGCCGCGGCGCCGCGCGGGTTCGCACCCACGCGCCGGGAGGATCTATCGGTTCCGTCCGGGCACACCGCGGAACCTCCGGCCGCCGGCGAAACCCCCGCCCCCGGCAGGGTGAGTCGCTTCGCCCGGGTCTTCGGCGCACTGGGCGGTTCCCGGGGTTCCATTCGCGCGGCCGCCCGGGAATCCTCCGCCTCCGGCCGGGCCGACCGACTCGGTAGCGCGGCCGCACCGGAGAGCTCCGCCTCCCGCAGGTACGCCGCATTCGACAACGCTGCCGCGCAGGAGGGCGCGGCACCCCGCCCCGGGCCCGCGGCAGCACGGGAAACCTCCAGGCCGAGCCGCGAGTCCCGCCCCGCCTACACCCCGGAAGAGCCGGTCCCACCCGACCGCGGCGGCCCACCCGAATATCCCGGCGTGCCGGGAAGCACGCCGCCGAGCCGCGCCGACCGGCCCGGGTCCGCGCCCGGGGAGGATGCTGCCTCGGTACGCAAGGATCGACGGGCATTCGCCGACCCACCTCGTATCCCACCGCGAACCGCTGGACCGGGCGCCGACTACCCGGCATTCGGCGTCGGGCGCCCCGCGGCCGGCAACGCCGGCCATCCGGCACATCCCGGCGACCGAGCGACACCTGGGGACCTCCGGACGGGCGCCGATTCCGGCCGGTCCCCCGGCAGGCGAGGCTTCTCCGCCCCGGGCGAGGCTCCGGACGCCGAGGCAGGCCGGGATGCCTACGGAAGCGGACGCAGACCGGCTCCGGACGCGGGTACGTCGCACACCGAATGGGGTCACGGATCCGATCCATCGGCCGGCACCCGGTACCGATCCGGGCGGAACGCCTCGGGCGAATCACCCGGGGAGCCCGGCGGTCACCCCGGAGCGGACGATCCCACGCCCACCAAGGAGTACCGCGGCGCCGATTTCGATCCCGAGCCCGACCCCGGCGGCCGCCGGCTGCCCCGCAAGCTCACCGTCACGCGGGTGGCGGCCATGCGCGGCAAAGAGCTCACCGGTAAAGGGATCGCCACGTTCCGGCGGGCCGCGGAGGCCGACGGCGCCGACAAATCGGGGCTCACCGCGCTCACGTACGCCACCATGGCCAACTTCGCGCTGGACGCGGCGATCGCGGTGGCACTGGCCAATACCCTGTTCTTCGCCAGCGCGACCGCGGAGAGCAAATCCAAGGTCGCGCTGTATCTGCTGATCACCATCGCACCGTTCGCGATCATCGCACCGCTGATCGGACCGGCCCTGGACCGCTTGCAGACCGGCCGCCGGCTGGCGCTGGCCGCCTCGTACGCTGCCCGCGCGGTGCTGGCCGTGGTGTTGATCTTCAGCATGGACAGCTGGGTGCTCTACCCGCTCGCACTCTGCATGATGGTGCTGAGCAAATCGTTCGCCGTACTCAAGAGCGCGGTGACACCGCGGGTGCTCCCACCAGATATCGACCTGGTCCGCACCAACTCCCGGCTCACCGTGTTCGGCCTGGTGGGTGGCACTTTGGGCGCCGGTGGGATAGCCGGGGCCACGGCCGCGCTCACCGGCTCGACCGGCGCCTTGATCCTGGCCACCGGTATCGCGATCGGTGGCGCGTATCTGAGCTGGAAGATCCCGCGGTGGGTGGAGATCACCGAGGGCGAGGTGCCCGCCACCCTCGGCTATCACGGTGACGACCCACAGACCGAAATCCTCGAACCCGGCCGCGAATCACCGGTGCCGCCGCGTAAACGCCGGCAACCGCTGGGCCGCGCGGTGGTCACCGGATTGTGGGGCAACGGCAGTATCCGCGTGCTCACCGGATTCCTGACCTTCTACATCGCCTTCGTCGCCAAGGCGACCGAGCATCGCCCGGTACAGCAGGCGGCGATGCTCGGCCTCGTCGGCGCGGCCGCGGCCGTCGGCAACTTCGCCGGAAACGCCACCGGTGCGCGACTGCGGCTCGGCCGGCCCTCGCTGATCGTCGTGAACTGCACTCTGGCCTGCACGGTCGCCGCGACGGCCGCGCTGATCCTGGGCAATCTGCTCGGTGCGGCGCTGGCCGCACTGGTCGCCGCGGCCGCCAGCGCACTGGCCAAGGTCTCGCTGGACGCTTCCATCCAGGACGATCTGCCGCCGGAGTCGATTGCCTCCGGATTCGGCCGCTCCGAAACGGTGCTGCAGCTGAGCTGGGTGATCGGCGGCGCCGGCGGTGTCCTGTTGCCGACCGACTATTGGAAGGGGTTCGCGGTGGTCAGTGCCGTCCTCGCCGCGGGCCTGGTCCAGACTGTGCTGAGTTCACGCGGGCACAGCCTGCTGCCCGGCCTCGGCGGCCGCCGCCCGCTGCACGCCGAGCAGGAGATCCCGCACCACGACCCGCTACGAGGAGACGCCGCCCGGTGAGTACGAAAACCCGCACAACCCTCGCCTTGGCCCTGGCCGCGCTGCTGGTGCTGGTGGCCGGCACCGCCGGTGTGGTCTGGCTGCTCGCGCGCGACGCCGAACCACACGAGCCGGAACTCACCGCGTACGCACACGGGCGGGCCGTGACGGTACCGCCGTTCTACTACTGCACGGTGCGAATGGAGGACTGCCGGCAGGGCGAAACCGTGTTCCTGGAGGTCCCGGCCGGTAACCCGCTGCAGATCTCGCTGCCGTCGCAGGTGGTGGGCACACCGTGGGAACTGCTCCCGCTGTACTCGCGGGAGAACGGCGAAGTGGTCGAGAAGCCCAGCAGCTACCGCGACCATCCGGAGAACGCCCGCGCCCTGACCGTCGACTCGCAACCCGAGCCCGGCCTGGAACTCATCGGGGTGGAGCTACAGGTGATGATTCTGGCGATCGACGAGACCGGGAAGGAATTCTCGATTCCGCACGCCATCTGGTCGATCAAGACCGTATGAGACGCGATGGGCCGGCCCGGAAGCACCGGGCCGGCCCACTGTCGCCGCTGCGCGCGGATCAGCTGTCGAGTTCGCGCGCGACCGCGCGCACCACCTCGGAGATCCGCTGCGCCGTCTTCCGGTCCGGGTAGCGGCCCTTGCGGAGGTCCGGCTGCACCTTCGCCTCCAGCAGGGTGATCATGTCCTCGACCATGCCGTGTAGTTCGTCGGGGCTGTGCTTACGGGCGGGGGGCTCCTTGCGCGCGTTGCGCTCCTGGTTCTGCCGGACCGACGGGGGTGCCTCGACCAGTTTCAGGCTCAGTGCCTGCGGACCGCGGCGGCCGGCCGCCATGCCGAATTCCACCCGCTGGCCGGGCTTCAGCGTTTCCACACCCTGGGGCAGCGCGGACGAGCGGACGTAGACGTCCTCACCCTCGTCCTGGGAAAGGAAGCCGAAGCCCTTTTCCACGTCGTACCACTTCACCTTGCCGGTCGGCACTGCGCTCACCCGTTCGTCTGTTCGGCGCCCGGGCCCGGGCGCACATATCCGCGGAAACCCGCCGGTGGCGGGTTCTGCCTTGCACTCGAAAAACGCGCCCCACAAGCATGCAGGACGCGAGATCAACCGAGAGTCTACCCCGGTAGCCAGGGCATCAGCACATCAGTTTTACCGTCGAAGGGTGACCGATCCTGCCGATCCCCGCCCCTCCGAACCGTCGTCCGGGCGTACCCCGGGCAACTGGCTGCTCCAGGTGGCGCTGGGACTGTTCACCCTCGGACTGCTCGCGATCGTGGCGATCTTCCTGACGCCGATCCTCACCGACGGCGAGCCGGGGTTGTGGTTGTACCTGGGCGCCATGCTCGCGCCGGCCGGCTTCGTGGTGGCGTTGATCTTCGCGCTGCGCTCCGGCCGCCGATCCAGGTGACAACTGTTCAGTACCCGCCGGAACGGCCCCGAATGCGTTATGTGATGATAATCACATAACGGAATAATAACGGGCCTTGTGGGGACTTGCGGCCCGTCGGCGCGGGCCCACTAGCTGCGCAGAGTCGCCGAGAGCCGGTTGTGACCACTCCGCAACCGCGTCGCACACGCCGGTTACCAAAAAGTGATTTTTCGCGAGATCCGTCGTACCGTCTTACCCAGCCGGGCACACCGGCCCACCGGCCCGCCGCACCGAACCTCGCCCCGCGGGTACCGGACCCCAAGGAAACGACAGGGGCGAGGGCGGGACGGGCACCCTCTCAGCCTGGACCCGAGCGAAACCCTCGCAGGTGCGTACGAGAGGAAGACGAACCCGAATGAGTGGACGCCACCGCAAGCCCACCAATACCGGTCGCACTGTGGCCAAGGTCGCCGTCACCGGCGCCATGATCAGCGGTGCGGGTGCAGCCCTCGCCGGTAACGCCAGCGCGGCACCCGACTCCGACTGGGATCGACTCGCGCAGTGCGAAGCCGGTGGTAACTGGGGCATCAACACCGGCAACGGCTATCACGGCGGATTGCAGTTCTCGCAGAGCACCTGGCAGGCACACGGCGGCGGGGAGTACGCGCCGACCGCGAACCAGGCCTCCCGCGAACAGCAGATCGCCGTCGCCGAAAAGGTCCTCGCCTCGCAAGGCTGGGGCGCCTGGCCTTCCTGCTCCTCCTCGCTGGGCCTGAGCAGCGGCTCGACCCCGCGCGAAGTACCGTCCGATACCCCCGCCGTGCAGACCGAGGCCCCGAGCACCCCGGCTGCCCCCTCCGCTCCCCAGCAGGCGCAGGCCCCGGCGCAGACCCAGACTCAAGAGGTCTACACCGCGGTGGATCGCGCCCTCGCCGCCGTCCAGGCGCAGGGTGTGCAGGTCCCGCAGCCCGCGCTGGATCTCTTCGAGGCGGTCAAGTCCGGCAACCCTCAGCTCGACCCCGCACTCCTGGGCTTCTACGAGACCCACAAGGGCATGCTGCCCAACTGAGCGGCACCCCTACTACGAAAGAACCCCGTATCCGATCGGATACGGGGTTCTTTCGCTCTCCCGCCTCAGCGGTTGATCACCGTGTGCGGGTGCACGTACGGCAGATGCTCGGCGGCCACCGGGAATTCGGTGTCCTCTCCGAAGGGCGAGAGGTTACCGGAACGAGCCGACGACAGCTCGGTGACGGCGTGCTCGCCGTCGGCCACCTCGGGCCAGCCGTTGTCGACGTAGGGTTTCTTCGATTTGTTCACCACCCCCTCATTCTGGCATGTCCGCCCGCACGCCCGGCACCACAACCGCTGCTCGGCGGGGCCGCCCGGCCGATCGCCGCCGAACCCGCGACCGGGCCGCAATCGCACCGCGCGCCCGGGCCGCGGCTAATCTGGACCGGATGACCGGCCCAGACTCGTATACCGCCTGGCTCGGCGGCCGTTCCGACCCCCAACTGGTGGCTCTGCTCGAACGGCGACCCGATCTCGCGGTCCCGCTGCCCGCTTCCATGGCGGTACTCGCCGCGCGTGCCGAACAGCGCGCCTCGGTGTTGCGGGCCGCCGACGACCTGGATACGACGGCATTCGGAATCGTGGAAACCCTGGCGGTGCACACGGCGTCCGGGAACGAACCCATGACGCGCACCGAGCTGAAACGGGCACTGCGTGGGCGTGCCAAAGCGGCGACCGTGGATGCCGGACTGACCGAACTCGCCGACCGGGCCCTGATCTGGTACGAAGACGACCGGATCAGGTTGGTGCCCGCCGCCGCCGAGGCGCTGCCGTGGCCGGTGGGCAGCGGTACCGATGCCGATTCGCCGGCCGAGCCGGAGATCACCGCGGCATTGGCCGACCTTCCCGCTGCCGAACGCGCACTACTGGACAAACTGGCCGAAACCGGCCCGCGCGGGCGTACCCGCGACGCTGCGCCCGGCGCCCCGGCCGACCGCCCGGTCCCCCGGCTGCTGGCGCGGCGGCTGCTGCGCCGGATCGACGACGAGACAGTGGAACTGCCGCCCGCGGTCGGCCAGGTGCTCCGTGGCGAACCGGTAACCGATCCGCACCGCCTGACCCCACCCGAACCGACGGTCACCACGTTTTCGGTGAGCGAGGTGAACGGAGTGGGCGCCGGGGAGGTCGGCGAACTGCTGCGGCACTGCACCGCCATCGTGGACGTACTCGGCCAGGCGCCCGCACCGGCGCTGCGGGCCGGCGGGCTGGGGGTACGGGAACTGCGCCGCATCGCCCGCGCGGCGAGTATCGACGAAGCCCGCGCCGGCTTGCTGGTGGAGTTGCTGGCCGCGGCGAAGCTCATCGAGAAGGGTTTCCCGGACCCGCCGCCGGACACCGACGCCGACGAGTTCTGGGCACCGACTCCCGCCGCCGACGCGTGGCTGGAAGCGCCGCCCGCCCGGCGCTGGGTGCCGCTGGCGCACAGCTGGCTGGAACTCGACCGCTATCCCTGGATGATCGGCCTGCGCGACGCCGCCGACAAACCACTGGCGGCCCTCACCCACGAACTCCGGGTACCGCACGCGGTGCGCGAACGCCGCAGCGTCCTGGAAGCCCTCGCCGAGCAGCCGCCGGGTACCGCCATGGGTCCGGGCGATATCGGCCGGCTGCTGGCCTGGCGCGCCCCGCGCCGGCGGCGGCTCTACCGCGGCCAGGTCGTGGAGAACACCCTGCGCGAGGCGGCGGTCCTCGGGCTGGTCGGCCGCGGCGCGCTCACTGCCGCGGGGCGCGCCCTGCTCGCCGATACACCGTCTGCTGCCGAAGCCGCCGTGGATGCGGCCCTACCCGACCCTGTCGATCATGTGCTCGTCCAGGCGGACCTGACGGTGGTGGCGCCGGGACCGCTCACCGCCGAACTGCAACACCGCATCGCACTCGTCGCCGATGTGGAATCGGCCGGTGCGGCAACCGTGTACCGATTGTCGGAATCCTCGCTGCGCCGCGCCCTCGACGCCGGGCTCACCGCCGCGGAACTGCACTCTCTCTTCGAACGCCATTCCCGGACTCCGGTACCGCAGACGCTGACCTATCTCATCGACGATGTGGCGCGCCGGCACGGCCGGTTGCGCGCCGGGATGGCCCAATCCTTCGTCCGTAGCGAGGACCCCGCGCTGCTGGCCCAGGTCCTGGCCTCGCCCGTGGCCGCGACGCTGGCGTTGCGCGGGATCGCGCCGACCGTCGCGATCTCGCAGGCGCCGCTGGGCGAACTGTTCGACGAATTGCGTGCCGCCGGTTTCGCACCCGCCGGAGAGGATGCTTCCGGCGCGATCGTCGATCTCCGGCAGCGCGGCGCACGAATCACCGTGCGACCGCTGGCCCGGCAGCCGTACCGGCCGTCCCCGCCGACCCACGAACAGCTCGAACTACTGGTCACCGAACTGCGGGCCGGTGAACGGGCCGCCGGGGCCACCGCCGCGCAGACGGTCCGCAGCGACGGCACCCGCACCAGCACCGCGGCCGCGCTGGCCCTGCTGCAACTGGCCGCGCGCGTGCGCCGGCAGGTGCATATCGGCTATGTCGACGCCAAGGGCACCGCGATCCAGCGAGTGGTCGAACCGGTGCGGGTCGGCAACGGGCAACTCGAGGCGCTGGATCCGGTCACCGGTACGGTCCGGCAGTTCATGCTGCACCGCATCTCGTCGGTCGCGCTGCTGGAATAAGCTCAGCCGCGCAGGTTTCCGGGGTAGAGGTACTGGTCCGGTGGTGGTGTGGTGCCGTGCAGCCAGGCATCGAAGAACCCGGTCAGATCGGCCGGTGATTTCGACTGCATGAAGGCGCGGAACTCCGGCATCGAAGCGTGCCCGTAGGCATGTGTGGCGACGAATTCCCGCAGTGCGCCGAAGAACACAGCGTCTCCGAGTTGCTTACGCAGAGCGTGCAGGAACAAGGGGCCGCGGTAGTAGACCGACGTGAACATCTTCTCCGGCCCCGGATCCTGCAGTGGCACCTCCCAGAACCGGGGTTTCGACAGCACCTTGCCGATCGTGTCCCGGTACTCGGCGTCCACATCGACGCCCTCCATCCGCTCCGGCCACAAATAGTCGGCGGTATAGCTGGCGAGGCATTCGTTGAGACAGATATCGGACCAGCTGTACACCGAAACCGAATCGCCCCACCACTGGTGTGCCACCTCGTGCACCACGGTATTCAGATCGGCCCAGTCGGCATAGATGGGCCGCGTCTGGGTTTCCAGGGAGAACGGCAGCGGCGCGGACAGGTAGATTCCGCCGCCGCTGTCGAACGGGTACGGGCCGTAGAGGCTTTCGTTGAAATCGAGGATCTCCGGCAACCGCTGCTCGTGTTCGCGCAGTTTCCCGGAGCCCGGAGCGAAAGCGCTCAGCAACGGCGTACCGTTCGCGCGGCGCTGCTCCAGATAGTCGAACCGGTCGATAGCGACGGTGGTGAGGTAACCGATCACGGGATGGTTCTGCTGCCAGCTGACGGTGCGGAAACCGTCGCGTACCTCGTCGCGTACCCGGGCTCCGCCGGAGACCACCTCCCATTCCGCGGGCACGGTCGCGTGCAGGGTGAAGGTGGCCTTGTCACGCGGGGAATCGTTGAGCGGATACCAGGTCGCGGCCGAATGCGGTTGTCCCGCCGCGAAAGCGCCGCCGGTCGGGGCGTAGGTCCAGCCTTCGCCCGCGGTATCGGCGGCGACACCGGCGTACTCGACGGTGACGGTGAACGGCAGTCCCGGCAACAGCGGCAAGGCCGGGGTGACCACCAGTTCGTGCGGTTCGTGCCAGGTGAAACCGGCGGGCAGATCGTTCACCCGCACCGTCCGCACCGCCGGACCGTTGTAATCCAGGTTGAACGAGGTGAGCGGCTGGGTGGCGTGCGCATCGATGCGCGTGGACCCGGTGAGCTGGTGACCGGCCGGGTCGTAACCCAGGGTGACCTCGTAGTGATCGACGTCGTAACCGCCGTTGCCGTCCTGCGGGAAATACGAATCGCCTAGACCGTCCGCGCCGGCCAAGGACGCGGACTGCGCCTGCGCCGGCGTCAGCGACAGGCTCGACAGCACCACCACCCCGGCGATGAGCCAGCGGGTGAGTCTCATGCGATTCCACCTTCCGTGGTCGGCGTGCGGATCACTGCGATGACCCCGACCGACGACGTTAGTCGCTCGCACTGCCCGATGGGCGCACCGGAAGGCCGGGCGCGCTGGGCTTTTTCGCCGGACCGCATCGGTGCCGGGGCAAGCCGGGAGCCGGCCGGGCCGGTCGAATTCGCCGCGACCTACTGGTCGCTCGCCCCGAACGCCGGGCCCAGCAGGTCATCGGCATCGGTGATCCGATAGGCGTACCCCTGTTCCGCCAGGAACCGCTGCCGGTGCGCGGCGTAATCCGCGTCCAGCGTGTCGCGGGCCACCACGGAATAGAAATGTGCCTGCCCGCCGTCGTGTTTCGGCCGCAGCAACCGGCCCAGCCGCTGGGCCTCTTCCTGGCGGGAGCCGAAGGTCCCCGAAACCTGCACGGCCACCGATGCTTCCGGCAGATCGATGGAGAAGTTGGCGACCTTGCTCACCACGAGTACGGGTACCTCGCCGCGGCGGAACGCGTCGAACAGCGCTTCGCGCTCCTTGTTCTTCGTGGAACCCTGGATCACCGGGGCGTCCAGCGCGGCACCCAGTTCGTCGAGTTGATCCAGGTAGGCGCCGATCACCAGGGTGGGGGCGTCGCGATGCCGGTCGAGGATGGATTTCACCACCGCGATCTTGGTGTGCGCGGTGGAGCACAGTTTGTAGCGCTCCTCCGGTTCGGCGGTGGCGTACGACATCCGCTCGGCATCGGTGAGTGTCACCCGCACCTCGATACATTCGGCGGGCGCGATCCACCCCTGCGCCTCGATATCCTTCCACGGCGCGTCGTAGCGCTTCGGCCCGATCAGCGAGAACACGTCCCCTTCGCGGCCGTCCTCGCGCACCAGGGTCGCGGTGAGGCCGAGCCGGCGGCGCGACTGCAGGTCCGCGGTCATCCGGAATACCGGGGCGGGCAGCAGATGCACTTCGTCGTAGATCACCAGCCCCCAGTCGCGGCTGTCGAACAGTTCGAGGTGTTTGTACTCGCCTTTCGATTTCCGGGTGATCACCTGGTAGGTGGCGATGGTGACCGGCCGGATCTCCTTGCGTTCGCCGGAGTACTCGCCGATCTCCTCCTCGGTGAGCGAGGTCTTCGCGAGCAGTTCGCGCCGCCACTGCCGGCCGGCGACGGTATTGGTCACCAGGATCAGGGTGGTGGCCTTGGCCCGCGCCATCGCGGCCGCGCCGACCATGGTCTTCCCGGCACCGCAGGGCAGTACCACCACTCCGGACCCGCCGGCCCAGAACGAATCGGCGGCCATCTCCTGGTAATCGCGCAGCTGCCAGCCGCCGGTGCCGTGATAGTCCAGATCGATCGGATGGGCCTCACCGTCGACGTACCCGGCCAGGTCCTCCGCGGGCCAGCCGATCTTGAGCAGCTGCTGTTTGATATGCCCGCGTTCGGACGGATGCACGAGCACCGTGTCGTCGTCGATCCGCTCGCCGAGCATGGGGGCGATCTTCTTGTGCCGGAGCACCTCGGCCAGCACGGCCGGATCCAGGCTCACCAGGGTGAGCCCGTGGGCGGGATGTTTGACCAGCTGCAACCGCCCGTAGCGGGCCATCGTATCGACGATATCGACCAGCAGCGGCTGCGGAACGGGGAAGCGGGAATTGCTGACCAGCGCATCCACCACCTGCTCCGCATCGTGGCCGGCGGCGCGGGCGTTCCACAGCGCCAGCGGAGTGATCCGGTAGGTGTGCACATGCTCGGGCGCCCGCTCCAGCTCGGCAAACGGGGCGATCGCCTGCCGCGCCACATCCGCGAGCTCGTGATCGACCTCCAGCAGCACTGTTTTATCGCTCTGCACGATCAGCGGCCCATCCGCCACGGGGCCCTCCTCACCTCGACTTCTGCCCATTGTCCCCGAAGCCACCGACAACGCCGGGGTGACGATGCGGACACACACCCGGGCAGCGCCCGGCGCCCGCGCCGCACGAGCGCCGGCAACGAGCGAAACCCCTGACTCGGGGGCCCACACCCGATGGCAGCGTACGCGCGGGTGGCCGGACCAGTGGCTGCCGACTGGACCGAGACACCGCCTCCGGTTCTCGGGAGTATCAGGAAATGATCGAACTCTCGGCGGCGGCCGGCGTCGCGGTGGCGGCGCTCGGGCTGGTACTCACCCCCGGTCCGAACATGATGTACCTGGTCTCGCGCACGATATCGCAGGGCCGCGGGGCGGGGTTGATCTCGCTGGGCGGGGTCGCCGCGGGTTTCGCGGTGTACCTGACAGCGGCCGCCACCGGGATCACGGCCGTGTTCGCACTGGTCCCCGAGCTGTACACGGCGCTGAAGATCGCCGGCGCCGGGTATCTGCTCTTCCTCGCCTGGCAGACGCTGCGGCCGGGCGCGACCTCGGTGTTCGCACCCGCGGCCCTCCCCCGCGACCGGCCCGGCCGGCTGTTCACCATGGGGTTGGTGACCAACCTCCTCAACCCGAAGATCGCGGTCATGTACCTGGCGTTGATCCCGCAGTTCGTCACCCCGGCGTCGGGTCCGGTCTGGCTGCAGAGCCTCTGCCTGGGGTCGGTGCAGATCGCGGTGGCCTTGGCCGTGAACGCCCTCATCGTGTGCACCGCCGGCACGGTGAGCCGTTTCCTGGCGGGCCGGCAGTTGTGGCTCCGGATACAGCGACTGCTGATGGGTACGGTGCTGGGCGCCATGGCGGCGCTGCTGCTCACCGACCGGAGCCGCCCGGTTCCCACATAAACCGGCTCACCGGCGGCCACGCGCCGATGGCCGGGCGTGACACCACCCCCGGCCTCCCACCGGTGAACCGCTCGCCGGGAGCCGGGCAGAGCGTCGCAGCGGTTACCGGGGTTGCCCGGCGACGAGCGGCCCGCCGCATCCGGTACGAGGGTGCTCCGCTTGCACCCGGCGTCGGAGTGGGCGACGGTCAGTTCTTGCGGATACCGGTGAGCTTGGCCGGGTTGGCGATATCGTAGGTGCCCCGGATCAGGCCGTCCACGACGGTGAAACCCATTACCCGCGAAGGGAACGCCGGATATCCGTCCTCGCTCGGCCGGCCCCGCAGCAGCGCCCCGAGCTGGCCGTTGACCCGGACGAACTCCACCCCGGTCGCCAGGAAATCGTCTTCGGGCCGATCCAGCCCGTAGCGGCGGAGGAGCCCGAGGAACAGGCGGGCCACCTTGTCCGGGCCGACGATCACATTGCGGGCGGTCGGTGTGGTGCCACCGGAATCGCCGATCATCACCGCCGCCGGGTGCAGCACCGCTGCCACCGCCCGGGCATCGCCGGTGTAGAGCGCTGCCAGCAGTTTCTGCACGGCCGCCTCGTGCTCCGCATCGGCCACGGGCTGCGGTGTCTGTTCCCGTACCGCCCTGCGGGCCCGCGCCGCCAGCTGCCGCGCCGCTTCCGCGGTGATCTCCAGGATCTCGGCGATCTCGCCGTAGGGCACTCCCAGGCCTTCGTGCAGTACGAAGGCGACCCGCTGCGGCGGGGTGAGCTGATCCAGCACCACCAGCGCCGCCAGCCGGAATTCCTGGCGCAGCACCACCTCGGCCAGCGGATCCGGAGTGCGCACGCCGGCCACCGGTGTCACGACCGGCTCCGGAAGCCACTGCCCCACATAGTTTTCCCGCCGGACCGCGGCGCTGCGCAACCGGTCCAGACACAACCGGGAGACCACCGTCGTGAGCCAGGCACGCAGATCCTCGATCTGGGACTGTGAAGCTCCGGCCAGCCGCAGCCAGCTCTCCTGCACCGCGTCCTCGGCATCGGAGACGCTGCCGGTCAGCCGGTAGGCGACCGCCAGCAGATGCCCGCGATGTGATTCGAACTGGTCGGCGAGAAGCGCGGCTACCACCGCCCGAATTGTACGGAGAGCCACCGACCCGCTCCGCGCCGCACCCTGGAAAAACAGATGCCTCGTCCACCGCCGCGATGCGACCATCGGCAGGTGGAGGAAAAGACGCTGACCGACGGCACGGTATGGCTCGACCGGCCGGACTCGTCCGATATCGACGCCATAGTCGATGCCTGCCAGGACCCGGCGATCACCGAATGGGTGACCGTCCCCTCGCCCTACGGCCGCGCCGACGCCGAGGAGTTCGTGGGGACCACGGTCGCCGACGGCTGGGAAGGCCGCAGCCCGGTGTGGGCAATCCGGCCGGCCGAGCGGGGTCGCCTGATCGGGACGATAGGCCTGGGAACCCGGCCCCGTGACGAAACCGCCGCCGAAATAGGTTTCTGGCTGGCTGCTGAGCACCGCAAACAGGGCCTCGTATCCCGAGCGGTATCGCTGGTCTGCGATTTCGGCTTCGACCCGGCCGGAATGGGCCTGATCCGAATCCAGTGGCGGGCTTTCGCCGGCAACCACGCCTCCGCGGCCGTCGCCCGGGGGAACGGTTTCCGCTACGAGGGTTCGGCCCGCCTCGGCGGCCTGCAACGCGGCATCCGGCGCGACTTCTGGGTGGCCGCCCGCCTGAACACAGACCCGCCCGGACCCGCGGACGGCTGGCCGGTGTCGATCGGCTGCCCCTAGATCCCTGCGTTCGGCCCGCGACACTCGCGGCTACGCCGTTGTCTCGCGGTCCGAACGCAGGGACGGGCGAAACCCCTCTGCGCACACTCGAGGTCGGGACGCTGCCGAGCACGTTCGGGCCCGAGTGGGCGCATCGGAACCGCTCCGCTCGCCGATATCTTCGGCTCGCGGCGTGGCGACCCCGGTTTCTGCTCAGCGATTCCGGCGGCGGGCGACCGCATCGGCCAAGATTTCCAGCTGGGCGGCGGTGGTCTCCCAGTCCATGCATGCGTCGGTGATCGACTGGCCATAGGTGAGCTCGTCGGATTTGCCCAGCGTCAGGTCCTGCCGGCCCTCGACGAGGAAGCTCTCCAGCATCACCCCGACCACGCCCGGTTCGCCCGCGGCCAGCCGTTCGGCGATATCGGCGACCACGATCGGCTGGCGTTTGTGGTCCTTCTTGCTGTTGCCGTGGCTGGCGTCGACCACGATCCGCTGCGGCAGGTTCGACTTCTCCAGCCGCGCGCACGCGTCGGCGACCGAGGCGGCGTCGTAGTTGGTTCCGTTGGATCCACCGCGCAGGATCACATGGCAGTCCTCGTTACCGGCGGTCTGGATGAGCGCGGAACGCCCGTCCAGATCGGTGCCGGGGAACACATGGCTGGCCGCGGCCGCGCGCACACCGTCCACCGCGACCTGTACGTCCCCGTCGGTGCCGTTCTTGATGCCCACCGGCATGGACAGCGCACTGCTGAGCTGCCGGTGCACCTGGCTGGCCGCGGTCCGCGCGCCGATCGCGCCGTAGGACACCAGGTCGGAGATGTACTGCGGGGTGATGGGGTCGAGGAATTCGCAGGCCACGGGCAGTCCCATGGCGGTGATATCGAGCAGCAGCTGCCGGCCGATGCCCAGCCCGGTGTTCACATCGAAACTGCCGTTGAGGTGGGGGTCGTTGATCAGACCCTTCCAGCCCAAGGTCGTACGCGGCTTCTCGAAATACACCCGCATCACCAGATGCAGCCGGTCGGCCAGGACCTCCTGCGCGGCGGCCAGCCGGCGGGCGTAGTCGAGGGCGGCCGCGGGGTCGTGCACCGAGCACGGGCCGACGATCACCATGAGGCGGTCGTCGGTGCCGTCGAGTACGCCGACGGTGGACCGGCGTCCGGCGCGCACGGTGGCGGCGTGTTCATCGGTGATCGCGTGCACCCGGCGTACTTCCGCGGGGGAACGCAGCGGGCTCACGCTGAGGGTTCGCTGATCGTCCAGATCGCAATGATCGGCATCTATATCGACTGCGATGGTCATCGTGGGTGGTGTCCTTCTCGTTCGGGCCGACCCACGGAAAGATTTTCACCGTCGAGCCGGTCGTCATCCGGCTCTGGGGAAACTGGTCAGCGCGCGTGGTTGCCGCAGACCGACCCACCCCGGGCCGGCTTGCTAAACCAGAAATACACGCGCTGCACGATTGATCAGGCTACCAGGCGGTGAACCGGGGATGTGAATCCGGGGCGGAATCGACCGAAGGAACGTGATGCTCAACACAATCCCGCCCCGGGCCCGGTTCAGAACTGGCCGGGTTCGTAGCTGCCCGCCGGAGTGTGGGCGATAGCGTTGAGCCGGTTCCAGGCGTTGATGGCGGCGATGGCCGCGATCAGGCCGGCGATCTGGTCGTCGTCGTAGTGTTTGCGCACCCGCTGCCAGGTCTCTTCGCTCACCCCGCCCCCGTCGGCGACCCGGGTGGCCGCCTCGGTGAGTTCGAGCGCGGCCCGCTCGGGCTCGGTGAACACGGTCGCCTCCCGCCAGGCGGCGACGAGGTTGATCCGGACCGGGGATTCCCCGGCGTGCGCGGCGTCCTTGGTGTGCATATCCACGCAGAACGAGCAGCCGTTGATCTGGCTCGCCCGGATCTTCACCAACTCGTGCACCTCGTGGGGCAGACCCGAATCGTCCACCACCTTGCCGGCGGTGACCAGGCGCTTGCCGAAGCTCGCGGTGACTTTGTTGGCGTACAGGTTGAAACGGGGTTCCATGGCGGAAGTCCTTTCGTTGCTGCGGTCTCGTGGTGTCGACGACGCGCGCACTCCAGGTGTGACATCCCGCGAAATACTTTCTTCGGCCGTGGCCGCAAGATCTGCGGCCCTAGCCGGTGAAGTCGTATTTCACCCCGGTCAGCCGTTCCGACAGATCCCAGAGGGAACGGGCCGTGAGCTGGTCTTTCGCCCGCTGGGAACAGCCGGACGGCCCCGGGTAGCCGCGGGATCCGCCCAGCCCGGTGGGCCCGTAGTAGCCCCCGGGTTCGACCGGTGCGGTGGCGGCGAACAGCTCCGGCAGCGCGCCCATCTCGGCGCTCTGCGCGGCCAGTTTGTTCCCGAGGGCCATGACCTTGTCCAGGATGGTTTCGGTATGCGATTGCAGGCCGGTCGCCGCGTAGCCCGGATGCGCCGCGACCGCGAGTTTCGCCGACCCGGCGGCAGCGAGCCGGCGCTGCAGTTCGAAACTGAACAGCAGATTCGCCAGTTTCGACTGCCCGTAGGCCGGCCAGCGCTTGTAGGGGCGGCGCTCCCAGTTCAGATCGTTCAGATCGATCGCGCCGACGGTGTGGGCCCCGCTGGAAACCGTGACGATTCGCTCGCTGATCTTGCCCAGCAGCAGACCCGTCAGGGCGAAATGCCCGAGATGGTTCGTGCCGATCTGCATTTCGAAGCCGTCGGCGGTGCGGCGCAACGGCACCGCCATCACGCCCGCGTTGTTGATCAGGACATCCGCGGCGTCCACGCCGGCCGCGAACTCACGGATCGACGACAGATCGGCGAGGTCCAGCCGCCGGACCTGCGCCCGCTCCCCGATCTCGTCCGCGACGGCCTGCCCCTTCTGCACATTCCGGCAGGCCAGGATCACCTGCGCGCCGGCGCCCGCCAGCGCCCGGGCGGCCACCGCGCCGAGACCGCTGTTGGCACCGGTGACGATTACGGTCCGGCCCTGCTGATCGGGGATGTCCCCGACGCCCCAACCACTCATGCGGCGAGTCTAATCCGGGTCGGCGCGGCGCACAGGGTGTGCGGCACCGGGGCCGCCGACGGCCGGTCCCGTCCCGGCGAGCACCGCCCGGACCTGCGCCGCCGTCGCGGACGCTTCCCAAAACTAGATAGGTTTGCCTAACCTATTGACGGACCAGAACGCGCCGCACACAACTTCGAGTCCCTTTTCCGATGAGGCATACCGTGACTTCCTCTGCCACCGGCACCCACCGCGACGGCTACGTCCCCTACCCCCCGGAGCTCGCCGCGGCCTACCGCGCCGCCGGTTACTGGACCGGTAGGACGCTCGGCGATCTACTGCGCGATACCGCCCGGCGGCTGCCCGGCCACCCGGCGCTGCTGGGCGACCGCCCGCTGACCTACGCCGAACTGGATGCCGAGGCCGATCGGATGGCCTACGGTTTCGGCGCGCTGGGGATCGCCGCCGGTGATCGGGTCGTGGTGCAACTGCCCAACACGCCCGAATTCGCCATCGTGCTGTTCGGGTTGCTGCGCGCGGGAGTCATCCCGGTCCTCACGCTGCCCGCCCACCGCCGCGCCGAAATCGAGCATCTGGCCGAGTTGTCCGGCGCCGTCGCCTATCTCATCGCCGACCGGCACGGCGACTTCGACTACCGGGAGCTGGCCGCGACCGTCCGCGCCGGCGTCGCATCGCTGCGCCACGTTCTGGTCCTCGGCGATCCGGGTCCGTTCACCGGCCTGATGTCGATCGCCCGGGACACCGGCTCCCTGCCGGCGCCCGACCCCGCGGATATCGCGCTCATGCTGGTCTCCGGCGGTACCACCGGCCTTCCGAAACTCATCGCCCGCACCCACGACGACTATGTCTACAACGCGACGGCCAGCGCGGAAGTCTGCGCGCTGGGCACCGATGACGTCTACTTGGCCGCGCTCCCGGCCGCACACAACTTCCCGCTGGCCTGCCCGGGAATTCTCGGCACGGTGGCGAACGGCGGCGCGCTGGCCTTCGTCGCCGATACCAGCCCGGAGAACGCGTTCGCGGCGATCGAGCGGTACGGCGTCACCGTCACCGCGCTGGTTCCGCCCCTGGCGCAGTTGTGGTCGGCGGCGGTCGACTGGGAGGACGCCGATATCTCCTCGCTGCGGCTGCTACAGGTGGGCGGTGCGAAACTCGCCGAAGTCAACGCGCGTGAAGTGGGCCCGGCGCTGAAAGTGACGCTGCAGCAGGTCTTCGGTATGGCCGAGGGGCTGCTCAATTTCACCCGCCTCGACGACGACCCGGAGCTCGTCTGCACCACCCAGGGCCGGCCCCTCTCCCCGGCCGACGAGATCCGCGTGGTCGACGAGAACGGCACCGACGTGCCCCCCGGCACCGTGGGCGAACTACTGACCCGCGGCCCGTACACCCTGCGCGGCTACTACCGTGCCCCGGAACACAATGCGCGCGCGTTCACCCCGGACGGCTTCTACCGCAGCGGCGATCTGGTGCGGCAGCTGCCCAGCGGGCATCTGGTGGTCTCGGGCCGCAGCAAAGATGTGATCAACCGGGGCGGGGAGAACGTCTCCTGCGACGAACTCGAGGAACATCTGCTCGCCCATCCGGCGGTGCGCCACGCCGCGGCGGTCGGCCTGCCGGACCCCGGGCTGGGCGAAAAGGTGTGCGCTGTCCTGGTGGTCACCGACACGATGCCGACACTGGCCGAGATCAAGGAATTCCTCGCCGCCCGCGGCCTGGCCACCTACAAGCTGCCCGATGTCCTCCGGCAGGCGGACGCGCTCCCGGTCACGGCGGTGGGCAAGATCGACAAGAAGACGCTGCGCGGCCGGGGCTGATCCGGCCGGCGGCCAGGCGCACCCCGCCGCGTCGAGCCGCTCCTGCGACCGGCAGGAGCGGCTCGACGCGGAGTGGATCAACCGTCAGGGCCGGCCCACCCCGCCGGTTTTCACGATGTAGGGCGCCACGCTGCGCAGCTTTTCGCAGGTTTCCTCGAATTCGCGCTCGGGCCGCGACTGCGCGACCACCCCCGCGCCCGCCCGCAACCACGCGCCCTGCCCGTTCTGATAGACCGCGCGCAACACCAGCGCCGCCTCCATGGCACCGGCCGGCGACACCCGCAGTACCGCACCGGAATACAGTCCGCGCGGCGAATCCAGGCGGAAGACCGCGTCCACGCCGGCCGGTTTCGGGATCCCCGAGGCGGTCACCGAGGGGAACACCGCCTCCAGCGCGTCCCAGGCGGTACGCCCGGCCGCCAGCCGGCCGCGGACGGTCGAAGCCAGGTGCTGGACACTGCCACGTTCCCGGACCGCCATGAAATCCGATACGGCGGTCGTCCCGGGTTCGGCGACCGCGGCGATCTCGGCGAAAGAGGTCTGCACCGAGATGGCATGCTCGGCGATTTCCTTCGGGTCGGTGGTCAGTTCCGCGCGGGCCGCGCGGTCGATATCGGCGCCCAGGCCGAACGCCCTTGTCCCGGCGAGCGGTTCGGTGCTGACGGTCCGGTCGTCGTCCACCGCGAGCACCAGCTCGGGACTGAACCCAGCAGCTTCCAGCCCGCCCAGGCACAAGGCGAACGAGCGCGCGGGAGTGTTGTGCGCCCGGCCCAGCCGGTAGGTGGCGGGGATATCCACCGCGAACGGCAACTCGACCCGCCGCGAGAGAATGACCTTCTGATACCGGCCCGCGGAGATCTCCGCCACGGCCTTTTCGACGCGCTCGCGGTATCCGGTGGTATCGAGGTCCACCTCCACCGGATACGGCCGCGGTAGCGGGTCGTCCCGCGAACCGGCGACGAGGTCGAGCAGGGTGGCGGTTTCGTCCGCGCCGGCGCCGGCGACCCACACCTGGCCCGATCGATCGATGCGCACCTCGATCCGGGGCAGCATGAGATGCGCCAGCACGGTCCGCGGTGGCAGGTATCCGGTGGCGCGCAGATTCCGGGCACAGAATTCGAAACCGACCCAGCCGTAGATATTACGGCCGGTCACCGGCATCCCGGCCAGCGCCTCGTCCAAGGTTCGCGCGGGGCTGCCGTGCCAATCCGTCGCGGTCACCGAACCCGCCGAGGCGATCCGCAGCTGGTCGGTATCCAGTTCGATCGTGGCCACCGGGTCCGCGGCGAAGACCCATTCCCCGCCGCCTTCGTAGATCACGTATTCGCCGAATCGTCGTTCGGCGGCCAAGCGCGACATCGCCGCCACGGGGTCGGTCACATATTCGACGCGTAAACGTTCGTCCGTGGTCGACAACGATCCTCCAAGGCTAACCGACCGAAACAGGAAGTAAGGTTAGCATTACCTCCATTTGATGTGGGGTGCTCGAGCGGCCGCCGCAAACCGCCCCCACACGGCGAGTGAGCCGTCCATAGTGGTGGCATGGAGTAGTTTCGAAGGTCCACCGCAGCGAGCCGGCGGCCGCTCCGGCACAGGAGTCGCACACAGCCGGTGGCAGGACGGCCACGAGCCCCCGATCGGACGCAGAGGATCCCCACACCATGATCGAGAACCTCGGTGGCGCACCGGCGCCGGCCGACGACCCACCGGAATCGGTGGTAGCGCTGGTGGATTCCGCCTCGAGAACCGAACGCGCACTGGTTGGCCGCTGGATCGCCGAGGGCGGCCTGGCCGCCGATCTCGGCGTGCACGCCCCGGTCACCCAGCTCGATCTCGATGCCGGCGCCGTAGCCGGCCGGCTCACCGGCCGCACCGACGACCCGCTGGTCGTCCCCGTGCGTGTGCTGTGGCTGCCACCCGAACGCGACGGCGTCCGGCGGGTGACCTTCGGCGATCTGGCGCTGCTCACCAACCCGCGCCGCCCCAACCGGCTCGCGCAGCGACGGCTGGTCTCCCGTTCCCCGGATCGCCATATCGTGCTCACCGGTGCCCCCGCCCGGCTCAGCGAGTTACGCGCCAACCATCCCGAGGCCGCGGCATTGCACCACACCGGCAGCACCGAACCCTTCGCGCGCGCCGTGGTCCGCGCGGCGGTGGTCGCGCTGGAACGCGCCGAACGCACCGTGATCGGCGACCGCTACAAGGTGCCCCGGCTGGTGGCCGAGGAAATCATGGATTCGCCGGATTTCCTGCGCCGGCTCGAACGGATCGCCGACGAGACCGGCACCGATCCGCAGGAAGTGGCCCGCCGCGCTGAGAAAGCATTGAACGAGCTGGTCGCCGCGCAGAGCCGGACCGTCTCGGATCTGTTCACCCAGGCCATGCGCCCGGTGCACGCCTCGACCTGGAACGTGGACTGTGACGAATCCGGCCTCGCCGCCCTCCGCGACCTCAACCGGCGCTATCCGCTGGTGTTCCTGCCGTCGCACCGCTCCTATGTGGACGCGTTCGTCCTCGGTGATGTGCTGGCGCGCAACGATTTCCCGCCCAACCATGTAGTCGGCGGGGCGAACCTGCGGTTCTGGCCGATGGGCCCGATCGCCCGGCGCACCGGCACCATCTTCATCCGGCGCAGTTTCGCCGGCGATCCGGTCTACCCGGCGGTGGTCGAGGAATATTTCGGCTACCTGCTGGCCCGCCGGTTCAATCTGGAGTGGTACTTCGAGGGCGGGCGCACCCGCACCGGAAAACTCCGCCCGCCCCGCTACGGGCTACTGAACTATCTGGCCGCAGCGGTACGCCGCGGCCGCGTCACCGATGCCTTACTGGTGCCGGTCTCCATCACCTACGAGCGGCTCAACGAACTCGGCGCCATCGCCGACGAACAGGTGGGCGGCCGGAAGAAACCCGAGGGTTTGGCCTGGCTGGCCCGCTACATCCGCAACCAGCAGCATTCGGCCGGTCACGTCTACGTCCGATTCGGCGATCCGCTCTCGGCACGCGACCGGCTGGCCACCCACGGCGACCCGCTCACCGAACCGCCGATCACGATTCCGCTGCACCGCACCGACGCCGGCGCCCCTCGGGCCGAGCTCGACACGCTGAGCGATCAGCTGGGCGAACGGGAACGCCGGGCGGTACAGCGGCTCGCCTTCGATGTGGCCGTGGGCATCAACGCGGTCACCCCGATCACCGCCAATGCCCTGGTCACCCTGGCGCTACTGGGTGTCCACGACCGCGCGCTGACGCGGGCCGAGGTGTGCGAGGTACTCAATCCGGTGCTGGACTACATCGAGAAACGCGATCTGCCCCGGGGCGAGATCGCGAAACTCCGGGACGAGCAGAGCCTGGCCGTCGTGCTGGAACAGCTGTCGCTGGCCAAGGTCGTCACGGTGTACCGGGGTGGCGTGGAGCCGGTGTACTCGATCGAACCGGGCGCTCATCTGGAGGCCGCGTTCTACCGCAACAGCGCGGTGCACTGGTTCGTCGACCGGGCCATCCTGGAACTGGCGATCCTGGCCGCGGTCGAAGCGGCACCCGACGAACCCGCCGCCGGCGCCATCGGACCGGATACCGATGCGCTGGATATCGGCTGGGCCGAAGCGTACCGGCTGCGGGATCTGCTGAAATTCGAATTCTTCTTCCCGGACCGCACCGAATTCGCCGACCGGATCACCGCGGAAATGCTGCTGGTCGACCCGGCGTGGCGGACGCGGCCCAGGAACACACTCGGTAGTGAAATCCTGACCGGACTCACCGATACCGGTTTCATGATGGCCCACCGCGTGTTGCGTTCGTTCTTCGACGCGCAATTGGTTGTCGCCGAACGGTTGGCCGCCCGAGAGCCGACCGCCGATATCGACCGGAAACAGTTCATCGCCGAATGCGTTTCGGTCGGCACGCAGATGCTGCTGCAGAAACGCCTGCACAGTACGGAATCGGTGTCCACCGAACTTTTCGGCAGCGCGCTCCAATTGGCCGCAAATCACGGGCTGGTCGAAGCTGCCGACCCCGGATCGGAGAAATCCGTGGCCGCGCTGGCCGACGCCCGGGCCGAGTTCGCCGAGCGGCTGCGCACGATCGGTATCCGCATATCGCGTGCCGCCGCACTCGACCCGTCCAACCGCACGGCGGGGCGCACCCGATGAGCACCCGTACCGCCGGCACCGGGAAGTCCGGGAACCCGGCCGGTGGCGATCCGGAGGCCCTGGTCACCGCGATACGTTCGGGACCACAGGGCGCGCGTATCGGCGCGATATTCGACCTGTCGGCGGTCGCGGACCTGCGCGCCCCGGCCGGCCGCCGGTTCCGCGGGCCCGATCGGGAACTGGTGAAAAGCCTGTCCGAACAGCTTCGCCGCGGCGGCGACAGTGCCGGTCCGGGGCTCACCGAACGACTCGTCGAACGAGCTGCCGGGCGAGCACCGGGGGAATTGGCCACCCTGGGGGAACAAGTATTCAAACGCGGCTGGTACGACAGGCTGTACCCGGAGATCTGGCGCCTGATCGCCGAGCATCTCGCGGCCGGGCACACCGTGGTGCTGACCGGCACCGCGACCGAAAGCCAGTTGCGTCCCGCGGCTACGGCGCTGGGGATCACCCATGTGCTCGGTGCCAGGCCCGAAGTGGCAGCGGGCCGGCTCACCGGGCGGGTCGACGGCAGCGTCCCCTACGGCCCCGACAAAGCCGCGGCCCTGACCGGTTTCGCCACCACGCACGATATCGATCTCGCCCACTCGTATCTCTACACCGGCGACGGTGCCGACGTCTCGCTGCTCACGGCGGTGGGAACGCCGGTACCGGTCGCCCCGGACGCGGCCCTCGCTGCCGCTGCGACCGACCGGGGGTGGGCCGCCCCCGCGGTCCACCCCCGGACCCCACCCGCTACCGGCGACTACCTGCGCACCGTCCTCGGCTTCGCGGCCCTCCTCGGCGGCGCGCTCTTCGGCATCCTGAGCAAAGCGCACACCCGCAATCGCCGGACGATGGCCGACGCGCTCATGCGCTACGGCACCCGCTGGCCGTTACGGCTGTGCGGAATCCGGTTGCGGATCACCGGTGCCGAATACGCGCGCAATCCACGACCAGCGGTTTTCCTGTTCAACCATCAGAGCCAGTTCGACGTTCTCATCGTTCCGGCCGTGCTCGGCGCGGGAGTGACGGGAGTCGGCAAGAAGGAACTGATCCGGCACCCGGTATTCGGGCCGTTGATGCGCTTCGTGGGGGTCACATTCATCGACCGCTCGAATACCGACCGCGCCAAGGCCTCGCTGGCGCCCGTGGTGCATACGCTGCGCGACGGGCTGTCGGTCGCGATCGCCCCGGAGGGCACCCGGTCCTATTCCCCGCAGCCGAGTCGCTTCAAGAAAGGGGCGTTCCATATCGCCGTGCAGGCGGGGGTACCGGTGATCCCGGTGGTGATCCGCAATGCCGCCGATATCGGCCGCCGCGACTCCATGATCGCGCGCCCCGGCACGGTCGACGTCGCGATACTGCCGCCGATCGAGATCACCGCCCGGACCCCCGCGGAACTGGATCGTGCGGTCGCCGCGGTCCGGCAGCGCTACCTGGACACGCTCCGGGACTGGCCCGCCGCAGACGGCTAGAGCGAACGCCCGAACAGCAACTTCCACGGCATCAGCGCGGATTCCAACTGAACCGCCAGGCTCATTTTGGAGGCGCCCAGCGTCCGTTCCTCGAACCGGATGGGGACCTCGGCGATACCGATACCCTGCTTCTTGGTCCGATAGTTCATCTCGACCTGGAACGAGTAGCCGTTGCTGCGGATCGTTTCGATCTCGATGGCCCGCAGGGTGGCTGCCTCCCAGGCCTTGAAGCCGGCGGTGGCGTCCTTGATCCCGAGCCGCAGGATGGCGTTGACATAGAAGTTCGCCCAGGCCGAGAGCGCCTTGCGGTACCACTTCCATTCCGCGGCGGTCGAGCCGCCGGGGACATAGCGGGAGCCGAGCACCACCCCGATACCCGGTCGCTTCAGTTCGTCCAGCATCGCGGGGATCACCTCGGCCGGATGGGACAGATCGGCGTCCATCTGGATCACCACGTCCGCGCCCTCGTCGAGCGCCCGGGTGATCCCGGCGATATACGCGCGCCCGAGGCCGTCCTTCTCCGTACGGTGCAGCACCGAGACGACGTTCGGCAGGTCCACCGCCAGTTTGTCGGCCACCTCGCCGGTACCGTCCGGAGAATTGTCGTCGACCACCAGCACGTGCAGATCGGGCACGGGCAGCGCAGTCAGCCGTTCCACCGCAACCGGCAGATTGTCCCGCTCGTTGTAGGTCGGCACAACAACGGTAACCCTCAAGGGTCGCCCTCCCTGGTCTCGCCCGGCAGCCGATCCATGGGCCGCGAGCGTCGCTACGTATTACCCGTGAACGGTAGCCCAACCGTGTACCCGCAGCTACAGCGCACCGGTCCTACCACCACCGGGCAGGCTCGCCCGGCGGATTTCCGTTCGGGGTCACAACCCTTCGCGGCCGGTGGTCAATGCCCCTCGCGCCAGGCCTGGTCCGCCGCGTCCTGCGCCGCGTTGCGCTGCCGCACGATCTCCAGGGCGCGCTCGGCGGTGGCGCGATCCGGGTAGGGACCCATCCGGTCGCGGAACCAGCACTGACGCCCGCGCTCGGCACGCTGATGCTTCAGACAGTAGTACCACCGTTCGGCCATGCCCCCAGCATCCCATCTCGCCGGGGTTCGGACGAACAAAACCCCCGGACCATCGAGGTTCGGGGGTTTTGATTGTGGCCAGGGCCGGGATCGAACCGGCGACCTTTCGCTTTTCAGGCGAACGCTCGTACCAACTGAGCTACCTGGCCGCAGGCACCCGGGACGAATGCCATCCGATGGATACCGGATGACTCCGGCATCCACTGGCGACCCTGACGGGACTCGAACCCGCGACCTCCGCCGTGACAGGGCGGCGCGCTAACCAACTGCGCCACAGGGCCTTGCTCTGTGCAACCTACTTTCGTAAGTCGTACCCCCTACGGGATTCGAACCCGCGCTACCGCCTTGAAAGGGCGGCGTCCTAGGCCGCTAGACGAAGGGGGCTCGTCCCGGATTTCTCCGGACCGGCTGTTCAACGGCTGTCCGTTGGGAGCTCGCATAGCTTATGTCAGGGTGCGCGTAATTCCCAAATCGGCTGGTCAGGTGGGCGAACCGAGTTCCTCCAGCTGCGCGTACGCGCGCCAGCCGTGTGCGGCGAACTTCTCCGTCCACTCCGGTGTGCAACTCGCCTGCACCACCACCTCCAGCGACTCCCGGAAGCGGGTCCGCAGATCCGGCCCGCCACTGTGCGCGTCGACGATGTAGCGCTGCCCGATGAGCGCGCCGGCCAGGGTCCGGGTGAAACGGTCGGGGTCGGTGTCCGGCCGCAGCTGCCCCTGGTCGATGGCACCGACGGCGAGTTTGCGGACGGCCGAGGAGAGCATCCGGCAGCCACCGTTGCTCTGCCGCCCGAAACCCGGATCGATCACCAACCGGAATTCCGCCTGCACGATGATGTCGTGTTCGAGGCGCAATGCCAGTTCGTCGAATACGCCGTGCAAAATATCGAGCGGTCCCAGTTCCACGCGAACGAGCCAGCGATCGATAGTGCGGTGGTATCGCTCTATGGCCGAATCGAGCACGGCCCGCGCCAGATCTTCTTTCGAATCGAAATGGAAGTACATGGCGCCTTTGGTCGCTCGCGACCCTTCCAAAATGCGGTTGAGCGAAGCCGCGGCATAGCCGCTCTTCCCGAACTCAACGGCGGCGGACCGGATAATTGCTGCCCGTGTCCGGCGGGCCCGCTCTTGCTGCCGTGCCATGCTCGAAACGCCTCCGAAGCCTTGTGCATCCGCCGGAGTTTCCACCTGCGGAATGCCCGCGACCGATCAGCTGCTGCGGACGAGCGGGCCGATGTCGCGAACGTATCCTGTTGTATCCGACCTAAAGTCGGTTTATTGACCTGTATCGAACTTTTGGTACGAAACCCAGACCGAGGGAGAAACACACCGGCTGGTATAATTTGAACGCCCGGGTGCGCCGCAGGGGGTGCGCATCCGGGCAACTCCGTTGCGCTGTAGCTCGTCCCCGATCCGCCTCCCGCAGCGTCGACCCAAGTGACACCCCGAATTCGCTGAATAGCCACGCTACTCGGATTCGGGTACCGACACGCGGCAAATGGATAGAGCGGGCTATCATTTCGTGACTCGGATTTCGCGAACACAACGCGACTCCCCGAGCGGCGAACGAACGAGCGAATCACCCCGGCCACCGGAAGATCGCCCGCACAGGCGGGTTTCGCACCGGAGTTCAGCCGGTCACCTCGACCGCCGGTCGTATACCGTCTCGCCCGCGAGCGCCGACAGGTCGCCGACACTCCGGGAAATACGTCCCGGAACCCCACTTCAGCGAGAACTCTGCCTTTACCGATCCAAAGGCATTGGTATCCAACATATTTGGATCGTATCGTGCTACCCGTTGTATCAACAATGCCGGAGGTACCGTAATTCGATACCCATGGGTATGGTTTTTCCCGGCCACGCCCTCGGGATCCGGCGGCGGAACCGCACGACCTCCCCCGACACAACCCCGCAATCGCTACCACCGGGACACACCGCACCGGCCGCCGCGCGCCCCGAGTGACACAAAGCACCAGCGTAACCACCCGATTACGCCCTCGGGGCGCCTTTTCAGTACACTTGCGCCCGCGCCCCTATAGCTCAGTTGGTAGAGCTACGGACTTTTAATCCGCAGGTCCCAGGTTCGAGCCCTGGTGGGGGCACCTCCGGGCTCCCGGCCACCGGCCGGGAGCCCGCTCTCGTTCCGGAGTCACCGGCGCCGGGCGAGACCGTACCGAGAGCTTTCTCACCCCTGTGAAATGGACCAGGCTTGCCGCACGCCCGCTGTGAACCGAAATCGAGGGCGCGGCACTCGGCCGGCCCGGCCGAATTTTCCGGCCCGGCTTCCCACCGCCAGGAAACTCCGCCGTGAGCAGGGCTTCGGTTGCGTCGCCGAACCGGGTCCGGCATGCCTGCCCACCGCCTGTTGTGCTGTTTCCCACCCCGGCTAACGCCATCGTCAGGGGTATCGATATGCCCATAACCGAGTTTCGGGTCATACACTCGCTGTGACGGCCGGTGGCAGGAAGGTGCGCGCACCGTGCGCTTTTTTGTCCGCCGGATGCGTTTCGCATCACACCTACGGTGCCGTAAGGTATGGCCGCATCGGCAACGGTCGACATCAGGTGACCCGCACGAACGCAACATATGAAGGGCTTGATCACATGGCAAGGGATCTGACTCAACTCGAGCTGCTCACAGAGTTGGAGCCGGTTGCCGAGCAGAACGTCAACCGGCACCTCTCCTTGGCAAAAGAGTGGCATCCGCACGACTACGTCCCGTGGGACGAGGGTCGCAACTTCGCCGCGCTCGGTGGCGTGGACTGGGACCCGGAGCAATCCAAGCTCAGCGAGGTCGCCAAGGCGGCCATGATCACCAACCTGCTGACCGAGGACAACCTACCCTCCTACCATCGCGAAATCGCCGAGAATTTTTCGCAGGACGGCGCGTGGGGCACCTGGGTCGGACGCTGGACCGCCGAGGAGAACCGCCACGGCATCGTCATGCGTGATTATCTGGTGGTCACCCGTGGCGTCGATCCGGTCGCGCTGGAACAGGCCCGGATGGTCCATATGACCAACGGCTTCGCCTCCCCCGCCGAAGCCGACGCCGGCTTCCTGCACTCGGTCGCCTACGTGACCTTCCAGGAATTGGCCACCCGCGTTTCCCACCGCAATACCGGCAAGGTGTGCGACGACGCCATCGCCGACCGGATGCTGCAGCGCATCGCGGCCGACGAGAACCTGCACATGATCTTCTACCGCAATATGTGCGGCGCGGCCCTGGACCTGTGCCCCGACCAGGCGCTCGACGCGATCACCCTGATCCTGGAGAACTTCCAGATGCCCGGTGCGGGTATGCCCAACTTCCGGCGCAACGGCGTCCTGATGGCCAAGCACGGAATCTACGATCTGCGCCAGCATCTCGAAGAGGTCGTCCAGCCGGTGCTCAAGAAGTGGAACATCTTCGGCCGTACCGACTTCACCGCCCGCGGTGAGGAGACCCGGGAACGACTGGGAAACTTCCTGGACAAGCTGTCCCAGGATGTCGTGAAGTTCGAGGAGCAGCGCGATCGCATGCTCGCCCGCGAAGCCGCCAAGCGCGAGAAGGCGCTCGCCACCTCCGCGGCCGGCTGAGGCCCCGAACAAAAAGCGTCACACGAAACCGCCGGCCGAACGCCGGCGGTTTCGCTGTATATCTCTCAGTTGGTGGGAAGGGCGCCGTCCACGCCGCCGACGTCGGTGATCTGCCAGCCGTCGTTCTCGTCGAGCGTCACCGTGTAGGTGACCGTCGTCTGTGTTCCGTCCGGGTTCTGCGCGTTGGTCGAGGTGACGTCGACGAAAACGTTCACCTTGTACACGCCGTCCTGCTCCGAGACGACCTTCGCGGCGATGGGGGTCGCCGTCGAGGTCCATTGCAGCGGGACCAGGATCTGCTCCAGTTTGGGCGCGGTTTCGTCGAACTTCCCGGACAGCTGTGGAGTGGTATTCGTTTTCAGCGCGGTGACCCACGCATCGAGATCCTTGAAGTTCACCGTCGCGGCGCCGACCGCGTAGTCGGTGGCCAGTTGTTCGGCGTGGCGGTCGTCGGCGACCTTTTCGTCGCGGTCGGCCAGGTCACCGCGGGCGATGAAGTACAGGACGGCGAAAACGATCGCCGCCACGGCGAGCACCGCGATCAGCGCACCCCGCACCAGGCTGGATACCTGGATCGACACCGTGCCCGGCCGATCGGCGGGGGCCGGTGTCTTCGCGGCGGCCTTGTCCTGGGAAACGGATTTCCCGGCTGCGCTGCCCTCCGGAGTACCGGTGGGATCTTCGGTCTGGTCGGCCATGGTGCTGTCGTCCTCTTTCGTTTACCCCCGATTGACTCGATCTTCGCCCCGCCACCGGCGTTGCGGTTCGCGGCCGAAGGTGCGGCCGGTTGTCGCATCCGCCGTGGTTACCGGCCCGGGTAAGGGCCGTGCACTCCAGCGATCCGCTACCGCAGAGGCTAGTGGTGGCCGGCGGACCCGGCCGCCGGCACCCACACCGAGAGCCGGACAGATCACAGTGCGGCCGGTCGCGTCCCATCTCTCGGTGTGTCGATCGCCCGTGGTGAGACACCCGATAGTGACCCGGCGCGCGGCAGCAGGGAAAGTGGGACATCGTGCAGGCAGAGTTGGAACAGGAGACAGGTTTGCGGATCGGCCCCTACCCGGTGGATCCGCCCGTGGTGCTCGCCCCGATGGCGGGGATCACCAACCTGGCGTTCCGGAAACTGTGCCGGGAGTTCGGCAGCCCCACGGCGATCTATGTATGCGAGATGATCACCGCCCGCGCCGTCGTGGAGCGTAACGAGAAAACGCTGCACATGATGTCGTTCGACCAGGGCGAATCGCCCCGGTCCATGCAGTTGTACGGGGTCGACCCGGCCACGCTCGGCGAGGCGGTGCGCATCATCGTCGGTGAAGGCTGGGCCGACCATATCGATATGAACCTGGGCTGCCCCGTCCCGAAGGTGACCCGGCTCGGCGGCGGCGCCGCGCTACCGTACAAACGAAATCTTTTCGCCGCGATCGTCCGGGAGATGGTGCGGGCCGCCGAACCGGCCGGGGTGCCGGTGACCATGAAGTTCCGCATCGGGATCGACGACGAGCACCAGACCTTCCTCGACACCGGCCGCATCGCCGAGGCCGAGGGTGCCGCGGCCGTCTCGCTGCACGCCCGCACGGCAGCTCAGCGTTACTCCGGAACAGCCGATTGGTCGGCCATCGCGCGGCTGAAAGAAGCGGTCACCACCATCCCTGTGCTGGGCAACGGGGATATCTTCACCGCCGGTGACGCCGTCGCGATGATGGCGCAGACGGGCTGCGACGGAGTCGTGGTGGGTCGCGGCTGCCTGGGCCGGCCCTGGTTGTTCGCGGAACTGAGCGCCGCGCTGCGCGGCGAACCGGCACCCACCCCACCGGCGCTGGGCGAAGTGGGCAAGATCCTCGCCCGGCACGCCGGCCTGCTCGCCGAACATCACGGCGAGGAGAAAGGCATGCGCGACCTGCGCAAACATATGGCGTGGTACTTCATGGGCTTCCCGCTGGGCGCCGAGTTGCGGCGCAGTTTCGCCACGGTCTCCTCGCTCGCCGAACTCGACGGTCTCATCGCCCAGCTCGACCCGGGCGTTCCCTTCCCCAAGGACGCCGAAGGGCCACGCGGCCGGCAGGGCTCGCCCGGAAAGGTCGCGCTGCCGCACGGCTGGCTCGACGATCCGGACGACCGCACCGTCCCGGCCGCGGCCGATGTGATGCACAGCGGCGGGTGAGGTATACGACACGCCGTGACACGCCGAAGCGGGTTATAGCCGCAAGCACCGGCCGGCGCGTGGAAACATAGCGCCAGGCAACCTTCCAGCATCACCCTCGCCTCCCACCCGCTCGAAATGTCCGAGTGGCCCTCAGTGGCGAAATCGTTATCATTGCGGAATCCCGTCACAGCCTTTCGAGCACGGCTGTGACGGCAGCGAGTTGCGAAAGAGCGAGGTTCATTGGTGGGTGACGATCGGAACGGGCGTTCACCACGGCCCGGAGGTCGCGCACCGTGGGAGCGGTATCCCGCGGCAGAGCCCCCCGAAATGGACGACGCGCGAGGGGCACGGCGGCAACGGCAACCCGAGCCGCCCGCGAACCAGGCACCACTGACGGTGCAGGATCTGGTCGACCGGGTGGACAGCGAACGGACCACCCGGCGGCGAGGCGGGGAGACGGGCAGACATGCGTCGCCGGCCGGTCCGGCGCAACCGCCGCCGGACCGGGCCACCCGGCCCCCGGCACCGCCACGGCAGGGCGCCGACCAGCGGCCCCGGACGGAATCCCACAGCCCCGCAGCGCCACCTCCCCCGGACCGGCCGGCCCGGCCCGCCGCCGGACCCGGCCGGCCTCCCGCCGGACCCCCGCGCCCGGACCGGCCCGGTCCGCATCCGACAGGCGCGACCCCGGCCCAGGCCGGCCCACCACAACGACCCGCCGCACCCGCCGGGCCCGCGCCCCGTCGGCCCGATCAGCCCCAGCCGACTTCCCGGTCGCAACCGGCCGTACCGCCTACCCGCCGCCCGGAAGCCGGCCCGGCCGGCCCCCAGCGTCCGCCCGCTCGGCCCGCAGAAGCCGGTGCCGAGGTTCCGCCCGGCCGCGGCCCGGCCCGGCCGGGCACGGAGAGCCGGGCCGCCGTCGCGCCGCCCCCGGCCAAACCGCCCCGGGACGGGGCCCACAACCGGCCACCCACGGCCGCCCGGCCCGTCCCACCACCGGCCGGCGATCCGCAGCCCACCACCGAGGTACCGCAGCCGCACGAGGCGCACAGCGGCCCGCGACCGGATGGAGACCCGAGCCCGAAGCGCACCCGGCAATCGCGCAGCACACTGCGGCGCGGCGGTAAGGGCACCGCGCCCGGAGCGGTCGACGAGAACGTCACCGATGTGCTGCCGCCCCTCGACGAATCCGGCGCGGGTGGCGCCCGGCGCGGCCGGACCGACACCGCGGGCTGGCCCACCGCAGAACCGGCCGAGCCCGAGACGGTCGGCAAACCGAAACGGCGGTCGACCGCGCGATCGCGGCGCGAGAAGCGGATACGGATAGCGGTCCGCGCCGGGGTCGCATTCCTCTCGGTGCTGGCACTGCTCATCACCGGCGGCGGCTGGAGCTACCTGCGCGCCACGGGCAACAGCCTCAACCAGGTCTCCGCGCTCGCCGAGAACGAAGACGATGTCATCGACGCCCAGGCCCAGCTCGGCGATGAGAACTACCTGATCGTCGGCACCGACACCCGAGCCGGGGTCAACGGCGACATCGGCGCCGGAACCGTCGAAGACGCCGAAGGCGCGCGCGCGGACACCACGATGCTGGTGCATATTCCGAAGAACCGACAGCGCGTGGTTGTCGTATCCTTCCCGCGCGATCTCGATGTCACTCGTCCCGAATGCAAGCGCTGGGACAACGAGAAGAGCGCCTACACCGACGAAGTCTACGAATCCGCCATGAGCGGCAAGCTCAATGCCGTGTACGCGGTGGGTGGCCCGCGCTGCCTGCTCTCGACCATCCAGCGGTTGACGGGTAGCACGATCAACCATTTCATCGGGATCGACTTCGCGGGATTCGAGCAAATGGTGAACCAGGTCAACGGCGTCGAGGTATGCGTGAGCAAACCCCTCGAGGACGGCATGCTGGGGACGATCATCCCGGAGGCCGGCCGGCACCGGATCGACGGGGCGACCGCGCTCAACTACGTGCGTGCCCGGCACGTCTACGGGGAAGAACGCAGCGACTACGACCGGATCAACCGGCAGCAGAAGTTCCTCGCCTCGCTGCTGCGCGGCGCACTGTCGAGCAAGGTCCTGCTGGATCCGGGCAAGCTGAACGGGTTCATCCAGGCGTTCGGCAATGCCACCTTCGTCGACGGTGTCGAACCCAACGATCTGCTGATGCTGGGCCGCTCGCTACAGGACCTCGAATCCGGCGCGGTGACCTTCCTGACCGTCCCCACCGCCGGCACCACCTCCGACGGCAACGAGATCCCCCGCACCGCCGATATCCAGGCGATCTTCCAGGCGATCCGGGATGATCAGCCCCTGCCCGGCGAGAAAACCGCCCCGGCACCGCCGCCGACCTCCCAGGCCCCGGTGCCGCCGTCACTCACCGCTGTGGACCCGAGCGTCCTCTCGCTGCAGGTCTCCAATGGTTCGGGAATCGCGGGACTGGCCAATACGACCGCCAGCGAGCTCGCCAATGTGGGTTTCAACATTTACAACGTCGGCAACTACACCGAGGGCAACGCGACCGAAACCAAGGTCCGTTACTCCGCCGGGCACGAGGCCGAGGCGGCCACGGTGGCGAGCGCGATCCCCGGGGCGGCCATCGAGGCCGACGAATCGCTGGGCAGCATTGTCGAGCTCGTGCTCGGGGAGGACTACCAGCAGGTGGTCAACGAACCGACCCCGGTCGGCAATCCGATCACCGATGTGCCTGCGGCCACGACCGGGCCGGTCGAACTACCTTCCGACCTGGAGCATGTGAACGCCGCGGACGATCCCTGCGCGGTGCAGTGACCGGTCGGCGGAAAGACCGCCGACCGGGTTATTCACCCTTTGTTGGTGACGTGGACAGTGGGGCGAACTAGTCTTCTGTTTCATGCGTGTCATCTACAACGAGCAAATGGCCGATCTCGCCCACCTGCTGGGCGATATGGCCGGGCTTGCCGGTTCGGCCATGGATCGCGCCACGCAGGCTCTGCTCCAGGCCGACCTGCCGCTGGCCGAGCAGGTCATCAGCGAGGGTGATCGGATCGCCGAGATGATCGCCGACGCGGAGGAGAAGTCCTTCGCGCTGCTCGCGCTGCAAGCCCCCGTCGCCGGCGATCTCCGGCAGGTGGTCAGTGCGATCCAGATCGTCAACGACGTCAACCGGATGGGCACCCTCGCCCTGCACGTGGCCAAGGTCGCCCGTCGCCGCCACCCCAACCACGCCCTCCCCGAGGCGGTCAACGGCTACTTCGCCGAGATGGGCCGGATCGCGGTCAGTATGGGTCAGGGCGCCAAAGAGGTCCTCGACAGCCGCGACCCCGAACGCGCGGCCCAGCTCAACCAGGACGACGAGGCGATGGACGATCTGCATCGCCACCTGTTCACCCTGCTGATGGACCGCGAATGGAAGTACGGGGTGGCGGCCGCGGTCGACGTCACCCTGCTCGGCCGCTACTACGAGCGTTTCGCCGACCACGCCGTGGAGATCGGCCGCCGGGTGATCTTCCTCGTCACCGGCGAACTCCCCGGCGACACCGACAGCGACAGCTGAACCCCCGCTCGCACACGCGACTGTGGCCCGAGGAAATATTTCCTCGGGCCACAGTCGTTGGTGCGGTTCCGCCGAAACTCAGCCGAAGCGGCCGGAGATGTAGTCTTCGGTCGCTTTTTCACCGGGGTTGGAGAAGATCTTCTCCGTATCGTCGATCTCGACCAGCCGGCCCGGCTTGCCCTGGGCTTCCAGGTTGAAGAAACCGGTCTTATCGCTCACCCGCGCCGCCTGCTGCATGTTGTGGGTGACGATGACGATCGTGTATTCCTTCTTCAGCTCGGTGATCAGATCCTCGATCGCCAACGTGGAGATCGGGTCCAGGGCCGAACAGGGCTCGTCCATCAGCAGGACATCCGGGGACACCGCGATGGCGCGGGCGATACACAGACGCTGCTGCTGACCGCCGGAGAGTCCGCCGCCCGGCTTGTCCAGCCGGTCCTTGACCTCGTTCCAGAGGTTCGCGCCCCGCAGCGAGCGTTCCGCGACCTCGTCCAGTTCGGCCTTGTTGCGGACGCCCTGGAGTTTGAGACCGGCCACCACATTGTCGCGAATGGACATGGTGGGGAACGGGTTCGGCCGCTGGAACACCATGCCGATGGTGCGGCGTACGCCGACGGGATCCACCTGGGAGGCGTAGATATCCTCCCCGTCGAGCATGACGGCGCCCGAAACGCTGGCGTTCGGGGTCACCTCGTGCATCCGGTTCAGCGACCGCAGCACGGTGGATTTACCGCAACCGGACGGACCGATGAAGGCGGTCACGCTGCGCGGCAAGACGTTCAGCGAGACATCGGCGACGGCATGGAATTTGCCGTAGAAGATGTTGAGGTCTTTGATATCGATGCGCTTGGCCATCTATTTTTCCGTTTCCGCCTTATCGGTTCCGCATCAGGAACTTGTTGACACCCGCGGCCGCCAGGTAGAGCAGTGCGATCAGCAGGATGAGCGTGAGCGCCGCACCCCATACGCGCTGGCGCCCCGCGTCTTCCGCGTTCGCCAGTTCCTGGTAGATCAGCAGCGGCAGCGAGGCCATATTGCCGTCGAAGATATTCGTATTGATCGACTTGCTGTAGCCGACCAGCACCAGCACCGGCGCGGTCTCGCCCATGACACGGGCCAGCGCGAGCAGGATGCCGGATATCATGCCCGGCAGGGCGGTCGGGATGACGATCTTCACGATCGTCTTCCATTTCGGGATACCGAGCGCGTAGGAGGCTTCGCGCAGTTCGTCGGGGACGAGTTTGAGCATTTCCTCGGTATTGCGCACCACCACCGGAAGCATCAGCAGCACCAGCGCCAGGGCCACCGCGAAGGAACTCTGCGGGAAGCCCAGGGTCGCGATCCAGAGGGCGAAGATGAACAGGGCGGCGACGATCGAGGGGATACCGGCGAGGATATCGACCATGAAGGTCGTGACCTTGGCGAACCGGCCGGTGCCGTATTCGATCAGGTAGATCGCGGCCATGATGCCCAGCGGCACCGCGATCACCGCCGCGACCGCCGACTGGACGATGGTGCCGTAGATCGCGTGGTAGACACCGCCGCCGGTCTGATCCGGCAGGATGCCCTTCTGCGAATTCTGCCACCAGTCCAGCGACAGGATCGCCTCGAGACCGTTGGTGACCACCATGCCCAGGACCCAGCCCAGCGGGATGAGCGCGATCAGGAAGCACAGGGCGAACAGGCCGGTGGCGATATTGTTCTTGACCTTGCGGGCGGTGCTCACATCCCGGAAGGTGGGCGCCTTGATCGGCTGATCGAACTTGGTCATGGTGGCCATCAGCCGTTCACCTTTCCGCCCGCCACGAACCGGGCCAGCGCGTTGACGACGAAGGTCAGCACGAAGAGTACGAAGCCCGCCGCGATATAGGCACCGGTCGGGAGCGGCGCGCTGAATTCGGCAGCGGCCGAGGCGATCTTGGACGCGAAGGTGAAGCCGCCGTCGAAGAGCGACCAGCCGCCGGCGTCCGCGGAGGTTTTCAGGATGATGAGCACCGCGATGGTCTCACCGAGCGCCCGGCCCAGGCCGAGCATGGATCCGGCGATGACGCCGCTGCGCCCATAGGGAAGCACCGTCATCCGCACGACTTCCCATTTGGTGGCACCGAGCGCCTGCGCCGCCTCGATATGCGCCGTCGGGGTCAGCGCGAAGACTTCGCGCGCGACCGAGGTGATGATCGGCAGGATCATCACCGCCAGCACCACGCCGGCGGTGAAGATCGTGCCACCGCCGGCGATGGAGACATTGCCGTCGGCGAAGAGGAAGAACCAGCCCAGGTTGTCGTTGAGGAACTGCTGGAGCGGCTTCAGATAGGGCGCCAGCACCAGCAGACCCCACAGGCCGTACACGATCGAGGGCACGGCGGCCAGCAGATCGGTCAGCATGGAGAACGGCCGGGCCAGCTGTTTCGGCGCGTAGCGGGTGAGGAACAACGCGATACCGACACCGATCGGCACCGCGATGATCAGCGCGAAAGCGGAGCTCAACACCGTCACCATGAACAGGTCACGGATGCCGAAGCGGAGGTTGTCCGCGTCGCCGGTGTTGAACTCCGTGCTGGTGAAGAAGTTCACCTGGTCAGCCCGGAGCGAAGGCACCGCACGGATCAGCAGGAACAACGCGATCAGCGCGATCGAGGCCACGATGATCGCGGCAGCGGCGGTGGCCAGTGATTTGAACACCAGCTCGGCGCGCCGGCCGCGGCCGCTGCTTTCACCGCCCAGCGGCGGTTTGCTCGGATGGCTGGACATGGATGCGGGCACTCCTGCCTTCGACAGGCTCGTCCCGCTGGACGAACCCGCCGAGGCTACCTCTGGGTTGACTGTCATCTTCGCGCTATCAGGAGATGGCGTTGATCGCCGTGGTCAGCTTGGTCTTGAACTCCTCGGGGATCGGCACGTACCCGTTGTCCTCCAGACCTTCCTGGCCGTTGGTGATCGCCGTGGTCAGGAACGCCTTGACCGCCGTCGCGACCTCGCCGTCGGCGTACTTCGAGCACACGATCTCATAGGTCGGCATGATGATCGGGTAGGCACCGCCCACGGTGGGCTTGTAGAACGACGAGGTGTCGAGCACCAGATCGTTGCCCTCACCCTTGATCTGCACGCCGTCGATGGCCTTACCGGCGGTTTCCGAGGTCAGCTCGACCGGCTCCGGGCCGGCGGAGGTGACGACCCGCGCGACCGACAGGTTCTGCGCCTTGGCGAACGACCACTCGTTGTAGGTGATGGAGCCCGGGGTGGACTTCACCGCGGCCGAGGTGCCCTCGTTGCCCTTGGCACCTTCACCGATACCGCCGTTGAAGACCTTGCCGGCTTCCTTGCCCCAAGCGCCTTCGGAGGCGGCGTCCAGGTAGAGCTGGAAGTTGTCGGTGGTGCCGGACTCGTCGGACCGGTAGACGACCTTGATCGGCTCGGCCGGCAGCTGCGCGTTCGGGTTCAGCGCCTTGATCTCGGGAGCATCCCAGGTCTTGATGGCGCCGTTGAAGATCTTGGCCGCGGTCGGCCCGTCGAGCGCCAGATCGGTGACACCGTTGACGTTGTAGGTGATGGCGATCGGGCCGAACACGGTCGGCAGGTTCCACGCCGGGGAGGCGCAGCGCTTGGCGGCGTCGGCGACCTCGCCCTTCTTCTCGCTCAGCGGCGAATCGGAACCGGCGAAATCGGTCTGGCCGCCGATGAATTCCTTGACGCCCGCGCCCGAACCGCTCGAGGTGTAGTTGAGAGTCTGGCCGTCGCAGTTGGTTTCGTAGGCGGCGGTGAAACGCTCGACGGCGTTCTTCTGCGACGAGGCGCCGCTGGCCTTGAGGGCTTCCTTGCCGCCGCACTGGACGTCGGCGTTGGCTTCGACACCGGTCGCGCCCGCGTTGTCGTCGCTGCCACAGGCTGCCAACGGCAGAATCGCGGCGGCGAGAACGCCGACGAGGGCGCTGCTGCGCTTGAACTTCACTCCAGTCCTCCGGATACGTCCTACTCGCCCGGTCCCTCACCGGCCCGGGCGCGTGTGATGGTGCGGCCGTTCGCGGGGAACTTGCACACCAGGCGGCCCACGACCGCCCAGAATCAACCTAGGTCCCGTCGGTAGACAGCCGGACCAGGGCGAGTGAACGGAAGGTGAACAGGGCGGCGCTCGAGCGCCCGATATGTGTGATGTTAGCCGCGTTGTTACTCAGCGCACCCCGAGGAACCGTCTGCGAGACACCCGGGCGAGCCGCGCAACGGCCGGCTCCGTCCAACCGACACCGCTCCTGACCGGCCACCGGCACACTCGGGTCCGACGCGACACTCTGCGGCGCGAAATCGCCACTGCCGATGACCGGTAGTTGTGCTCAGCGGTCCGCGGGCAGGGTGTACGCGATGTCGATATGCGCCGGAGTGAAGCCGAGCCGGCGGTAGGTGCGGACGGCGGCGGTGTTGTCGGCCTCCGTGTACAGCAGCACCTCGCCCAGCCCGGCGTCCCGAAGATGGTGCAGGCCTATCAGGGTGAGCAACCGCCCCAAGCCGCGACCCTGCGCCGCTGGATCGATTCCGACGACGTACACCTCACCGGCCGGCGGATTCTCGTCGTCGTGGACCTTGGTCCAGTGGAAACCGAGCAACCGCCCGGGGGCATCCGCAGCGAAGGCTAGGAACAGGCCCGCCGGGTCGAACCACGGCTCCGCACGTCGCTGCGACAGCTCGGCATCGGTCCATCCGCCCTGCTCAGGATGCCAATGGAAGGCGGCGTTGTTGACCCGCAGCAGTTCCGCGTCGTCGGCCGAACCGGCGTAGGGGCGCACCACGATATCGTCCGGAATCTCCACGGCCGGTAACTCGGGGTTTGCCAACGGTCGGCGCATCTGCCAGAGTTCCCGCGCGGCGACCAGCCCCAGCCCGTCCGCGACCGCCTGCGCGGCCGGCAGCTTCCCGTGGGCCCAGATGCGGGCTCCGCCGCCACCGGCGGCGAGCGCGGCGGCCACCAACTCGCGGCCTATACCGAGGCCACGGTGCGCGGGCGCCACCGCCGCCTCCGCCATCGCGGGATGGTCGTCGCGTGCCGGGGTCAGCCCCGCGTAGCCGGCGACGGCGCCGGCCCGTAACGCGAGTAGATGCCGGACGGGCGAATCGCCCCGCAGGGCGAGTACACCCTGTTCGGAGACCGGCGCAACCCCGTCGGCCGCCGCCGCGGCGGCCAGCAACGCACTCACCTCATCGGCCCGACCGCCGAGTGGCCCGCCGTCCCCGCAGCCGGACGGCTCATCGGCGCCGCGGCCGAGCGATTCGCCACGACGTCCGGGCGAGCCGTCGATCCAGCGCAATTCGAGATCGGACACGATTTCCGCGCTCACTGTGCGGTGCCGTTGACCGGTGCCATGGAATCCTCTTCCGCGCCCTCCCGGTCACCGTTCGCGGCGCGGGCTTCGGCCTCGCCCTTGTTCGCCGACCGGGCCGGCCGCACTGCCTTGTATCCCACGTTACGGACCGTACCGATCAGCGATTCGTATTCGCTGCCGAGCTTCGCCCGCAGGCGCCGCACATGGACATCGACTGTGCGGGTGCCGCCGAAGAAGTCGTACCCCCACACCTCCTGCAGCAGTTGCGCCCGGGTGAAAACCCGGCCGGCGTGCTGCGCGAGATACTTCAACAGCTCGAACTCTTTGTACGTGAGATCCAGCGGGCGCCCGCGCAACCGCGCGGTGTAGGTGCCCTCGTCGATCACCAGTTCACCGAGCGTGATCTTGCCGGTGTTCTCGGGGCTGGCCGCGCCACCGGTGCGGCCGACCAGCAGCCG
Source organism: Nocardia sp. CA-290969 (assembly GCF_050936135.1). Classification (NCBI taxonomy): domain Bacteria; kingdom Bacillati; phylum Actinomycetota; class Actinomycetes; order Mycobacteriales; family Nocardiaceae; genus Nocardia; species Nocardia sp. CA-290969. Next base: position 6,073,733 of record NZ_JBNJNJ010000001.1, read on the forward strand.
CAACCGCGCGTCCAGTTCGGCGGGACCGGTGGAGGGCAGCAGGATATCGTCCAGACCCCAGTCGGCGTTCACCGCGACCAGGCCGCCCTCGGTCAGGACGGCCACCACCGGAACGGACGAACCCGTACTACCGAGCAGCCGGCACAGACCGCGCGCGGCCGCCAGATCGGTTCGCGCATCAACCAGCGCCACATCGGCGGTACCCGCCTCGAGCAGCGATGCCACCTCCGTCGGCGCGGGCCGCACATTGTGCGCGAGCAGCGACAGCGAGGGCAGAACCGAATCGGGGTCGGGGTCGGAGGTCAGCAGGAGCAGCTCCACGGCACTCCTCCCATCTCGTAGCTACGCGAAAGCCAGCTTCGTCGCCGTCGCCACGTTGCTCATCCACAAGTAATCGCTGCAAGATTAGCTTGTATTCACGGCGCCGCCTCGGGCGGCGCGGTTGCTGTGTCTATGGCGCCGCCTCCGGCGGCGCGGGTTCTGTGTCATGGCGCCGCCTCCGGCGGCGCGGGTTCGGGGCCCCCTCGGTCTCGTTCTTCACTCCTCCGCTCCTCCGCTGCGCTCCCCCGCTCCGTCGCTCCAGAACGAGACGGGCCCCGAACCGGAGGAGGTTTGCCCGGACTGAATGGTGCATGTGGGTTGGATGGTTGCGGAACCAGCAGGTGTCGGCGCTGGTTGTTGTCCGGAATGCAATCGCTGCGGACGGGGTGCGGGACTTCGATCGGCGCTGCGGGGCCGCGGACCGAGCGTGGGGGCCGAAACGCGTCTATTAGGGTGCATGACATGCGGAAGCTGATCATCGGACTGCTGTGCCTGGCCGGGCTGGCAGTGGTCATCGATTTCGGTGCGGCCGCATATTCGGAGTATCGGGTGTCCCGATCGCTGCGGGTGGGCGCCGAACTCAGCGCCGACCCGGAGGTCACCTTCCACGGATTCCCGTTCCTGCGGCAGGCGCTGAACGGTCGCTACGACAATATCGAGATCAATGCCGACAGTGTGCGGGCCGATATTCCCGGCGAGATCGCGCTCGAGGCCACCCTGCTGGGCATGCGGTTGCCGCTGAGTGATCTGGTCGACGGCCGGGTGCGCAGCCTTCCGGTGGATCAGGTGGATGTCCGCATGCGGGTCGCGCCCACCGAACTCGGCCGGCTGTTCGGGATCCCCGACCTCGAGGTGCATTCGCGGCCCGCGGACAAATCCGACGGGACCGGCGGCTCGGGTGGCTCGGGTATGACCACGGCCGGCGCGCTGGTGCTGACCGGAACGCTGCCGGCCGCACCGAGCGGTCAGCAGGGCGCCAGTTTCACCGGGGAACGGGTCAGTGTGGCGGCGGATCTACTGCTCGACGGCGACCAGGTGCGCATCATCGCCACCGGGCTCTACTCGGAGGAACTCTCGCCGGTGCCGTCGCAGCCGGTGGTGGACGAGGCGGATATCCCGGCGGTGCTGGCGATGTTCACCCGTACCATCGATACCAAGGAACTTCCCTTCGGGATCCGGCCCACCGAGGTCACCGCGCTGGGTGGCCATATCGTGGTGGAGGGCCGGGGTGAAGATGTGACGATCGACCTGAACAGATTGCGGCGACCATGATCGAGATCACCATCCTGGTGGTAATGCTGTTGGCTGGACTGGCAGTGGGGCTCTACCTGCGCCATCGCGAAGGCGCGGTGCGCACGGCACCCGCCACTTTGGACCGTGACACCGGCGCCCGCGACGACCTGCTGCTGGCCGCGGGAGTCACCGGGTCGGGGCCCGCGGTCCTGCATTTCTCCGCCGACTGGTGTGGCCCGTGCGACGCGGTGCGCCGGGTGGTCGCCGACGCGACCCGCGACCTGGCGGATTCTCCCCAGCCGCCACGCGATATAGAGGTCGATATCGACGCGGCTCCGGACCTCGCCCGGGCACTGAACGTGCTGTCGCTGCCCACGACTTTCGTCTTCGACGCCGAGGGCCGGGAGCGTTTCCGCATCTCCGGCGTACCCAAGACCAGCGATCTGCGCAGCGCGCTCAGCCCGCTGACATCTGTGTAAGGGGCCCTGACCAGGGGATCGCCCCCTACCCATTGGCACCACGCCGGGATTGGGTAGACTGCCCGATGTGCAAACCCACCGCGAGCTGATGCTCACCCGTCGCCGCACAGTCGATCTGTGCCGCCTCGGTGGTTGTTGCTGCCTGTGCCGCTGAGCGGTCGGGTCTTTTTCCTGACACCGACCACGGTTCGTCCGCGCGAGTGATTCCATCCCCCGGCGAACCGGCCGAATTCCGCCGAACAGTTCGAGCGCAGGAGTTTCGTCGATGTCCTCCACTACTTCCGGAACCACCACGGCAGCCGCCGAGCGGGTCGATGTCCGCGGTCCCCGTTTCGTCGCCTGGGTCACCACGGCCGTGCTGATCGTGGTGTTACTGCTGGCCGCAGTCGCCATACCGGCCGCCGCGGTATTGATCGCGGCGCAGGCCGTCGTCTTCGCGCTGGGCGCGGCGCTCGGACCGCACCGGCATCCATACAGCCTGATTTACGCGCACCTGGTCGCGCCGCGCCTCGGTCCGGTCACCGAGACCGAACCCGCCCCGCCGCTGCGGTTCGCGCAGTTGCTGGGTTTCGTATTCGCCGCCGTGAGCCTGCTGGGTTTCCTGCTGGGCGCCTCGGTGGTGGGCGCTGTCTTCGCCGGCTTCGCCCTGTTCGCGGCCTTCCTGAACGCCGCGTTCGGCATCTGCCTCGGCTGCAAGCTCTATCCGCTGGTCACCCGGCTGATCCCCCGTCCCCTGCCCGAATCTCCCGCATCGAACTGAACCGAATCGCTAGTCACCACTGAAAGGAAACAAATGGCTCGCTCCGATGTCCTGGTCTCCGTCGACTGGGCCGAAGAGAATCTCAAGACCCCCGGCGTCGTCTTCGTCGAGGTCGACGAGGACACCACCGCCTACGACGGCGGACACATCGAGGGCGCCGTCCGGCTCGACTGGAAGAAGGATCTGCAGGATCCGGTGCGTCGTGACTTCGTGAACCAGGAGCAGTTCTCCACGCTGCTCTCGGAGCGCGGGATCGCCAACGACGACGAGGTGATCCTGTACGGCGGTAACAACAACTGGTTCGCCGCCTACGCCTACTGGTACTTCAAGCTGTACGGTCACAACAACGTCAAACTGCTCGACGGCGGCCGCAAGAAGTGGGAGCTCGACGGGCGCCCGCTGTCGCGCGACGAGGTCTCCCGCCCGGCCACCCAGTACAAGGCCGCCGAACCGGACAACTCGATCCGCGCCTTCCGCGACGAGGTCATCGCCGCCATCGGCACCAAGAACCTGGTCGACGTGCGCTCCCCCGACGAGTTCTCCGGCAAGATCCTGGCGCCCGCGCATCTGCCGCAGGAGCAGAGCCAGCGTCCCGGCCACATCCCCAGCGCCATCAACGTGCCGTGGAGCAAGGCCGCGAACGAGGACGGCACCTTCAAGTCCGACAAGGACCTCGCCGAGATCTACGGCGAGGCCGGCCTGGACGGCAGCAAGGACACCATCGCCTACTGCCGTATCGGCGAGCGTTCCTCGCACACCTGGTTCGTGCTGCAGGAGCTGCTCGGGCACCAGAACGTCAAGAACTACGATGGAAGCTGGACCGAATACGGTTCGCTGGTCGGCGCACCTATCGAGTTGGGAGAGTAACCACCATGTGTGCAGCACCTACCCAAGGTCAGGCCATCCCGGCCGGCGTCGATGTGGAGAAGGAAACGGTCATCACCGGCCGCGTTCTCGGCACCGACGGCGAGCCCGTAGGGGGCGCGTTCGTCCGCCTGCTCGACGGCAACGGTGATTTCACCGCCGAGGTCGTCGCCTCCGGTACCGGCGATTTCCGGTTCTTCGCCGCGCCGGGCAGCTGGACCCTGCGGGCCCTGTCCTCGTCCGGCAACGGCACATCGGAACTGCGGCCCGAGGGCCCCGGTATCCACAACGTGGACGTCACCGTCTCGAAGTAGCAAGTAGCACGGCCCAGGACCGCCATCGCCGCGGCGGTCCTGGGCCGTTCCATTTTCCGATGCACCCGCTCAGCACTTCGAACTTTCGGTGCGGTACCCGGAAACCCAGCACACCCAACCGCGGTACCCGGGAACCCGGCGCGCCCAGCGGCGGTGCCGAGTCCAGCGAGGCCCTGGAGGGGCGAGGCCGCGTCGTGCTTCAGTGCTCGATGCGATGCGGCGCAGCCGCGAGTGTCGAGTGCTGAAGCACGACGCCAGGGGGCCTCGCCCCGGCGGCGCCGGAGGCGCCGCAGATAAAACACAGGGGCCGAAACCGGCGGCGCCGCAGGCGCCGCATAAAATACCGAGCGTGGTCCTCTTCTTCGAGATCTTGCTGATCGCCGTGTCGATCCTCATCGGATGGTTCGGCCTGTACGTCTTCTACCGGCTGTTCACCGAATCATGAGTGGTCTCGCGAGCGAGGGTCCGGATCCGGCCGAGCGAGCGAGCGATACCACCAGCGGAGATCCGGCGGCCGAGGCGTCCGCCCGTAACGGGAACGGCCGGTCGGCCGGCGATCAGTCGCAGCTGAGCGGCGATCGGGCGGTGGCCGATGCGGCCGAGCGGGCCAAGACGACCGCGGGTCGCAATATTCCCGTGCTCCCGGATCTTCCGCTGCCCGACGATACGGCCAACCTGCGACTCGGCCCGGACCTGAATCCGGCCATGCTGGCGCTGTTGCCGATGGTGGGGGTGTGGCGCGGTGAGGGCGAGGGCAACAATCCCGAGCGCGGCGACTACCGCTTCGGCCAGGAGATCGTGGTGTCCCACGACGGCGGCGACTACCTGAGCTGGGATTCGCGCTCGTGGTTCGTCGAATCCGACGGTAGTTACGGCGGCCCGGATCTGCGTGAGCGCGGGTTCTGGCGGGTCGGCGTCGAGGGTAACGACGAGGTGCTGGAGCTACTGCTCACCCACAGCACAGGCATCGTCGAACTCTTCTACGGCACCGCCCTCACGCAGGCGTCGTGGGAGCTGGCCACCGATGTGGTGATCCGCAGCCAGACCGGCGCGGTGGTGGGCGGTGCGAAACGGCTGTACGGGATCGTCGAGGGCGGCGATCTGGCGTATGTGGAGGAGCGGGTGGTGGCCGACGGGCCGCTGCAGCCCCGGCTCTCCGCGCGTCTGCAGCGCTATATCGGCTGATTCCGGAGACTGTACCGACCCGGCCGGCTCCTCTCGCCGGGCATTCGGCACTTTACTCGAGGCCACACGGCCGGCGCCGTTGGCTCATCACTGCCAGAAGGACGCACGATCCTGACGGCCGGCGGCTCCGTGCTGCGGGGCACCGCGGTCCCAGTGACTTCCGGCTCCGGAAATGGGGCGACCCCCGAGCCGTATCGGCGCGATCCCCGCTCTCGGGGGCTCGCGACCGATCCCGACCGGACAGATCGGGGACTCGGGGGCCGGGTGGCTGCCTGGAATTCGCTCAGCGCAATCGGGTGAACGGAATCCGTGCACAGCCGGCTACAGCGCTAGCTGACAGCCACCTCACGCGTCCTTTGAATTTCCATTCGTCGGATCACCTCCTTCCTTGTGTACCCACGAACCTAGCCGCGGGCGGTAGGGGTCGGCAACGGAATTTCGTCCACGGCGTAACGAGTGTCTTTTCCGTCGGGGAAAGCGGCCCGGACCTGGCCGGATTCGTCGACGGTGATAACCAGTCCGGCGCGGTGCCCGGCCGGGAGCTGATGGGTGACGACCACCACCTCGCGGTCCGCCGCCACCAGGCCGCTGTCGATATCGAGCAGCGCCCGCAGCAGCTCGGCACCGGTCGCCGCATCGAGATGTTCGGTGGGTTCGTCGAGCAGCAGGGCCCGGGCGGGCGAGACCAGCGCCCGGGCGAGCAGTAGCCGCCGGCGCTGCCCGCCCGAGACGGCGGCGGCACCGCCGACGAGTTCGGTGTGCACGCCGTCGGGCAGACCGTCCAGCCAGTCGCCGAGACCGACAGTGCGTAGTGCCCGCTCTGCGGTTTCCGCGTCCAGGTCACCGCGGGCCACCCGTAGGTTCTCGAGCACGCTGGTACCGAACAGGTGCGCGTCCTCGGCGAAGAACCGCACCTGGTCGTCGGGCTGGTCGAAGAGCCCGGCCCAGGCCATCAGCAGTGTGGTTTTACCGGATCCGCTCGGTCCGACGACCACCACGCGCGCGGCCTGCGGCCGGGGCGGGATCTGCCATTGACCGTCGCCCACCCAGCCGATCACCACACCGTCGGCGCGGCTGTCGGCGTACGGGAACGGGTGCGGGTTGCCGCCGGTACCGAACCGTTTGCGGTTATCGGCCGGCGTACCGGCCGCGGCAGTGCCATCGGCCGGTTCCGGTGCGGCCGGTTCCGGGCGGTGGTCGGGCGAGACGGCACGCAGCCGGTGCAGCGCCGAGCGCGCCACGGTGAGGGCCTGGGCGGCGGGCGGCAGCGCACCGGTCGCTTCGAAGGAGGAGAGGGGCAGCAGCACCAGCACGGCCAAGGCCATCGGCGTCATCGCCTCCGGCGTGCCGCCGGCGGGGCCGTACAGGGTGATCCCGATCAGCAGCGCGGCAAGCACGCTCACGCCGGTGGCGAGTGGGGTCGCGGCCGCCGCCCAGGCGGTACGGCCGGCGGCGCTGTCCTCGGCCGCGAGCACCCGCGCCTCGGCCGCGGCCGCGGTGGCGAGCGCGGCGTCCAATTTCCCGGCTACCCGCAGTTCGGGGGCGTGGTCGAGAACGGTGACCGCATGCGCGGTGAATTCGGCGCGGTCGGCCCGTGCCGCGCGCTCGGCACCGGAGGCGGCACGCGCCGACAGCCAGGGCGCGACGACGCCGGAGAAGAGCAGCGCAACGGCCAGTACACCCGCGGCCGCGGGTGAGATGAAGGCCAGCCCGGCGACGGCGGCCACCGACAGTACCGCGGCGACCGCGATCGGTACGAAGGTACGGACCACGACGGCACCGAGATCGTCGATATCGGTGCCCACCCGGACGAGCACATCACCGCGCCGCAACCGGCCGGGCACCCCGGGGCCGCCGGGAGCGGTGGGTAACGGCACCGCGTCCTGCCCGGCCCGGCCACCGGCCGCCTCGGCCGCGCTGCGGGTGAGCCACAGCGGTGCGCGGGCGAGTGCCCGGTAGACCTCGGTACGCGCCGCGGTCATCGAACGCAGCGCCACATCGTGGGTGGCGAGGCGTTCCAGGTATCGGCACAGTCCACGCGAGATACCCAGTGCCCGGACGGCGACCACGGCGACGGTGAGATCCAGTACCGGCGGCATCTGCCAGGCCCGGGCGATCAGCCAGGCCGCGAGCGCCGCCAAGCCCAGGCCGCTGCCCAGTGCCAGCACGCCCCAGCCCACCGCGCCCGCCAGCCGCCATCGCGGAATCTCCAGTAGATCCCACATCTGCCGGGTATCGCGCAGCAGCAACCGGACCCGGGCCCAGCTGCGCCGTGGCCGGGAAGCGCCCGCGGCGACGTGCGGTCGCGGGCGGCGGGTGATCGAGGTTCGGGATTTCATCGCGCTGTCCGGTGGGAGGTCGACGGAACCGCGACGATCTCGTCGGCGGCGGACAGCAGGGCGGGACGGTGCGCGACGACCACCACGGTGACGCCCGTGCGCGCGAGGGTGGTGAGCGCCGCCGCCACCGCGACCTCGCTGTCGGGATCCAGGTGGGCGGTCGGTTCGTCCAGCAGCAGGATCGGGCGGTCGGTGGCGAGCACCCGGGTCAGTGCCAGGCGCTGGCGTTGCCCGAGGGAGAGCCCGACCCCGCCGGGCCCGACCACGGTATCCCATCCGGCGGGCAGCGTTTCGAGTACGGCGTCGAAACCGGTTGCGGCACACGCGGCGTCGAGTTCGCTGAGCACCCGGGTGGCGCCGCGGCGCGCGGATCCGGCCACGGTGGCGCCGAGGAGTTCGAGGTTCTCCCGCAGGGTGCCCGGAACCAGGACCGGACGCTGCGGCAGCCAGGCCAGCCGCTGCCACCACTGCTGCGCGGGAATCCGCCGGATATCCACGCCGTCGACCAGCACGGCACCGCGCGTGGGTTCGATCAGGCCGAGGACCGCTTGCAGGACAGTGGATTTACCGCTGCCGTTGGGTCCGGTCAGCGCGGTGACGGCACCGGGTCGCAGATGGGCGGACAAACCATCGGGTGCGGCGCCATCTCTGGACTCGACCGTGAGATCACGTATTTCGATCAGTCCGCCCCCGCTGCCCGCAATGGTCTCGGAGGCGAACACGCCGGTCGCGATCGACTCGTCCGGCGGCGCCTCGCCGCCCTGTCCGGCAGTTGGCAACGGGCCACCGCGGTCCGCCCCGGCAGAATCGCCACCGCGCACGCCGGGGCCGCCACCGGTTTCCCGGTACTCGCCGCCGTGCCTTCGGCTCCGACCGGCCTCGCCCGGTTCGCCGCCGGGCAACCGGCTCTCGCCGGCCACCGAGCTGTCTGCTTCGCTCTCGGCGCGGATATCGATCACTCCCGCCCGCTCACCAGAACCGGTCGATGCCGCCGCACGCTCGTCTTCCGGGCCGCGAACCGCGCCGGCCGGATACTTCCCCGGTGCCGTTTTCCGCTCGGCGCTCTGGGGTTCGAGGACCGCGAAAGCCTTCTCCGCGGCGGCCATTCCGTCCTGGGCCGCATGGAAACGTTCGCCCACGGTGCGCAACGGCAGATAGACCTCCGGTGCGAGCACCAGCGCGACCACGCCCGCGTACAGGCTCATATCACCGTGCACTAGGCGCATCCCGATCGCGACCGCGACCAGCGCCACGGACAGGGTCGCCAGCAGTTCGAGCACCATCGAGGAGAGGAACGCGATCCGCAACGCGCTCATGGTGCGCCGGTGCAGCGATTCACCGAGTTCCCGGACCCGGCCGCTCATGCTGTACCGGTTGGGCGCGACCGGAGGCTCTCCGTGGTGACGCTCCGCTACCGCCTCCGGGCCCGACCCGCTCGTGCTGTGCCGGTCGGTTACGAGCGGGGGCCCTCCGTGGTGACGCTCCGCTACCGCCTCCGGGCCTGACCCGCTCGTGCCGTGGCCCGGGGTATCGGTGCCGGTTTCCCGGCCGAGCGCGCGCAGGGTCGGCATACCGGCGAAGAGGTCGAGGAGCTGATCGGACAGGCGGGTGGTGGCGTCCAGGGTGGCGCGGGCCCGGCCCTCGGTGAGCAGGCCGATGAGCACCATGAAGATCGGGATCAGCGGCAGGGTGATGACGACGATGACGGCCGAGGTGAGGTCGTGGGCGGCGATCACCGCCAGCACTACCGGCGGCACCAGCACCGCCAGCAGCAGGGCGGGTACGTAGCCGGTCAGATAGGGCCGTAGCCCGCTGAGCCCACTGCTCACCACGACCGCGAGTTCGGTGCGGCGCGTTTCCAATTCACGGGGCGGTAGTCCGGCACCCTCGGCGAGTACCGCCTGTTCCAGTTCGGCGACGACACGCGACCCCGCACGGTGCGCGATCCGGGCCTGCCACCAGGCCGCCACCGCGCGCACCACCACCGCCACCGCCAGCAGCCCCAGTTCCGTTCCCCAGGCCTCCACCGTCCGCCGGCCGGGGTCGGTGATGACACCGGCCAGCACCTGCCCCAGCAGCACCGCGGCGGCTACGATCGCCACCGTGGTCAGTAACGAAAGGCCGACGCTGAGCACCAGATAGTTCCGGGCCGAGCGTGCGTACCGCCACAGGCGTGGGTCCACGGGCGGGCGGGCCATCAGGGGTCACTCCTCGGTTGCGACGCGGGGGGAAAGTCCGATTCCGGGTGGGATGTGCTCGACACTAATGCGTTTGCGGAACACCCAGTAAGTCCAGGCCTGGTAACCGAGGACCACCGGGGTCACGAACAAGGCCGCCCAGCTCATCACTTTCAACGTGTACGGAGTGGACGAGGCGTTGTCGACGGTGAGATCGAACGCGGGGTCGATGGTGGAGGGCAGCACATCCGGGAACAAGGCGCCGAACAGCAGCGCGGAGGCGGCGAGCACGGTGAGCGCGGTTCCGGCGAACGCCCAGCCGTCACGGCCGGCGAAGAGGGCGGCAGCACCGGCGAGGAGCCCGAATACCGCCAGGCCCACGAGGATCCAGGTCCAGCCGGCCCCGTAGGCGAGCTGGGTCCAGAGGCCGAAACCACCGACCGCGGCGGCCGTCGGCACCAGCAGCAGCCGGGCGATCCGGACCGCGTCCGCACGCACTTCGCCCGCGGTCTTGAGCGCCAGGAACACCGCACCGTGCAGGGCGAACAGCAGTCCCGTGGTGGCGGCGCCGAGCAGCGCGTACGGACCGAACAGTTCCGCGACCGCACCGGTGAATTGTTTGTCCGCGTCCAGCGGTACGCCGCGCACGATATTGGCGAAGACCCAGCCCCAGGCCAGCGCCGGAACCCAGGAACCGATACCGATTCCGAGATCGCAGCGCGCCCGCCAGCGCGGATCATCGATCTTGCCGCGGTATTCGATCGCGCAGATCCGCAGGATCAACGCCACCAGCAACAGCAGCAGCGGGAAATAGAACCCGGAGAACATGCTCGCGTACCACTCGGGGAAGGCCGCGAACAGCGCCCCACCGGCGGTGATCAGCCAGACCTCGTTTCCGTCCCAGACCGGGCCGATGGTGTTCAGCACCACCCGCCGCCTCGTATCGGAGGCTTTGCCGAGGATCGGCATGAGCATGCCGACCCCGAAGTCGAAGCCCTCCAAGACGAAGTACCCGGTGAAGAGCACCCCGATGAGTACGAACCAGAATTCCTGCAGTTCCATCCCCGGCTCCTAATAGGCGAACGAAAGCTGCTCGGCGGCAGGTTTTTCCGCGGTGGGCGTACCGTCCGGCGACTTCTCCACCGGCCGTTCCGGGCCCTCCCGCACATATCGGCGCATCAGATAGAACCAGACGATCGCGAGCAGCCCGTAGACCACCGTGAAGGTGATCAGCGAGACCCACACCGTGGCGGTCGCGTGATCGGATACGCCCTGCTGCACCATGAGCCGCAGGTCCTGATCTCCGGTCGGGTTGGGTACCACGACCCACGGCTGGCGCCCCATCTCGGTGAACACCCAGCCGGCCGCATTGGCCAGGAACGGGGTCGGGATGGCGAGCAGGCTCAGCCACGAATACCAGCGCTGGTCGGGGACGCGGCCGCGCCGGGTCATCCAGAAACCGGCGAACACCAGCAGCGCCGAACCGGCGGCCAGGCCGATCATCGCGCGGAACGACCAATACGTGACGAACAGGTTCGGCCGGTAGTCGCCGGGTCCGAACTTCTCGTTGTAGGCCTGCTGGAGATCCACCACACCCTCCAGCTCCACCCCGGAGAACTTTCCTTCCGCCAGCCAGGGCAGCACGAAGGGTACGTCGAGCACGTGGATGACGCTGTCGCAGTTGTTGTGGGTGCCGACGGTGAGAATCGAGAAATCGGGGTCGGTCTGGGTGTGGCACAGCGACTCCGCCGACGCCATCTTCATCGGCTGCTGTTCGAACATCAACTTGCCCTGGACGTCGCCCGTGTAGACCAGCGCCACCCCCGCGATCACCGCGATCAGCAGCGATACCCGCGCCGCCGGCCGCCACATGGTGCGGGCCTCGGCCAGCCTGTCCGGGTCACCGCCACGGGCGTTGCGGACCATCCACCAGCCGGCGATCCCGGCGACGAAAGTCGCGGCAGTGAGGAACGAGCCCGCGACCACGTGGGGAAACGCGGCCAGCGCGGTGTTGTTGGTGAGCAGTTCGACGATGCTGGTGAGTTCGGCGCGACCCGTTTCCGGGTTGTAGCGGGCGCCGACCGGATGCTGCATGAAGGAGTTGGCCGCGATGATGAAGTACGCCGAGGCGTTGACGCCTATCGCGACCATCCAGATGGTGGCCAGGTGGACGAGTTTGGGCAGCCGGGACCAGCCGAATATCCACAGCCCGATGAAGGTGGATTCCATGAAGAACGCCACCAGCCCCTCCAGGGCCAGCGGCGCGCCGAAGACATCGCCGACGAAGCGCGAGTACTCGCTCCAGTTCATCCCGAACTGGAATTCCTGCACGATCCCGGTGGCGACCCCGAGCGCGAAGTTGATCAGGAAGAGTTTCCCGAAGAATTTGGTCAGCCGGTACCAATGGTCCTTACCGGTGATCACCCATGCCGTCTGCATTCCGGCGACCAACGGTGCCAGACCGATCGTCAAGGGTACGAACAAGAAGTGGTAGACGGTCGTGATGCCGAACTGCCATCGCGAGACATCCAGGGCATCCACACGAGCCTCCTGTTACTACGATGTGTCGTAGTAACAGAGTACGCGCTGGACCGCCCCGATCAATGTGTCCACGAACACCGCGAGCCCACGGTCTCGCAACAATTTGCAGCCACACCCGGTTACTGCATCCCGGCCCGCCCCCACGCCGCGCGAGGCGGCGCCACGGACGCGGCTACCAGTCCGCGATGGTCCCGGTCCGCTCGATCCCGCGGTTGACCATCTCGACGATCTCCGCGGCCGAATCGGTCGCCGACATCCGCACCCCGTCCAGCGAATTCACCCGCGCGGCCAGTGTCACACTGCTCAGCATCCAGATGCTGTCGCAGTCGAACAGATCGGCGCTGAACAGCGGCTCGTACCGGCAGTCGTAACCCTTGCGCTCGGCCTCGTTGTACAGCGCCCGCTGGGTGATCCCCGGCAGCACGCCGTGCTTGGCCGGCGGCGTGATCAGCTGCTTACCGCGTGCGATCACCACCGTGGACCGCGGACCTTCCAGCACCCGGTGTTCGGTACTGGTGAAGATGACATCGTCGGCGCCCATCCGGGCGGCGAAGCGCAGCGCGGCCATATTCGTCGCATAGGACAGCGTTTTCGCGCCGAGCAGCTGCCAGGGCGCGGCCTGCGCGAGGTCGATCGAGATACCGCGGGTCAGTGTCACCACCGCGACACCCTCGGTCCTGACCGCGGCCACCCGCTCCGGGAGTCCGGTGACCATGACGAACGTCGTCGGGACGGGAACCGATTCCGACAGTTCACCCGACCGCACCGCCGACTTCGGACCGCCGAGCTCGTGCTCCCGGCCACGGGTCAGCACCAGCCGCATGACCCCTTCTTCGTCGGCGCCCCACTCCTTGGCGGCGGTCTCCATGGCCCCGCGCCAGCGCGACAGATCGGGCTCCGGCAGATCGAGAGCTTCCGCGGACCGGCGCAACCTGGCCAGATGGAAATCGAGCGCGCATACCTTGCCACCGCGGACCAGCACCGTCTCGAATATTCCGTCACCGCGCAGGACGCCGAGATCATCGGCATACAACAACGGCTGATCCGCATCGCGGACCTCACCGTCGAGTGTTACAAGTACTCGATCCACCATGCGCACGAGCGTAGGCCAACGCTGTGATATTTGCGCCGCCTCCGGCGGCGCGGGTCCGGGGAGTCGGCGGCCGTCGCTAAGGTCGGAAGATGGCTCGACGGACGGAAATCGACCCGGCCGAGGTGCGTTCGGCTGTTCTCGCGGTGCGCGCGTGGCTGTTCGACAGCACGGCCCCGGCCCCGGCGCGGCCGGAACTCGCCGCCGCGGTCCGGGGTACCGCCCGGGCGCTGGCCGCCGCGGCGCCGGGGCATTCGGTGGAGGTCCGGGTGCCGCCGTTCGTCGCGGTTCAGTGCGTCGAAGGGCCGCGGCACACCCGCGGGACACCGCCCAACGTAGTCGAAACCGATCCGCGCACCTGGTTGCTGCTGGCCACCGGGCTGTCGGATTTCACCTCGGCCGTGGCCGCGGGCACGGTGGACGCCTCCGGCAGCCGGGCAGCGGAAATCGCCCGCCTGCTGCCGCTGTGCCCGCTACCCGCCGAGGGCCCCGCGCGGTGACGCTGCGCTACCGCCTCCGGGCCCGACCCGCTCGTGCTGGTACCCCCGCGCATCCGGACCGCGACCCACCCGAAACCGCTGGTTGACACCCCGACGGTGCGCGCCGGCGCCGTCAGCTCCTAGAGTGGAAGCCGTGTCCGTGGTCGTCGCACCCAGTCCTGTCCTCGCTGTACCGGGAGCCGTCGCCGCTGTGCCCGGATCCCCGGACGCCGCAGTGCCGTGGCATTACGGTGATCCACTCGGCGAACAGCGCGCCGCGAGCGAGCGGTTCGCCATCGTGGACCGGTCCCACCGATTCGTCCTCTCCATCGCCGGCGCCGAGCGGCTGACCTGGTTGCATACCGTCACCAGCCAGCACATCGCCGAGCTGGCCGACGGGCACAGCGCGGAGAATCTCGACCTCGATCTCAACGGCCGGGTGCAGCATCATTTCGTGCTCACCGAACTCGCGGGCACGGTGTGGATCGACACCGAAGCCGAACGGGGCCCGGCGCTCCTGGATTTCCTCACCAAGATGGTGTTCTGGGCGGATGCACAGCCGCGGCCGGAGCCGGACTACGCGGTGTTGAGCCTGCTCGGCCCCGGATCGCACGGCGCGGCGTCCGCCCTGGGCCTGGACCGGCTGCCCGAAACGTATGAGGCGCTCCCCCTGCCGGACGGCGGGTTCCTGCGCCGCATGCCCTGGCCCACCGCGGAGTCCTTCGATCTCGTCATCCCGCGCGACCAGTTGATGTCGCGCTGGAACGAGCTCACCGCCGCCGGTGCGCAACCGGCCGGTTCCTGGGCGTACGAGGCGCTGCGGGTCGCCGCCTGCCGGCCCCGGATCGGCGTGGACACCGACGACCGGACCATTCCGCACGAGGTGAACTGGATCGGCGGGCCGGCCGAATACGGCGCTGTACACCTGAACAAGGGGTGCTACCGCGGCCAGGAAACCGTGGCCCGCGTGCACAATCTCGGCAAACCACCGCGCCGCCTGGTGCTGCTGCATCTGGACGGCTCCGCCGATGAGCGCCCGGCGCCCGGCGATCCGATCACCGCGGGCGGCCGGGCCGTCGGCGTCCTCGGCACCGTGGTCGACCACTACGAACTCGGGCCCATCGCGCTCGCTCTGATCAAACGCAATATCCCGGCCGATACCGAACTCACCGCGGGCTCCGCGGCGGCCGCGATCGACCCCGATTCGGTGATCGCCGACGACAGCCCCCAGCCCGGCCGCCAGGCCATCGAACGGCTGCGCGGCCGCTGATCCGTCCGCTAGATCGCGAGCACAACGATCCGAGAGGGATGCCGATGCGAGTTGGGGACACCGGCCGGGTACTGGCCGTGTGCGTCGTACACGCCGAACTGACGGTTCCGGGCCGCGTCGGCCGCAGCGCCATCGACAAACGCCCGGTCGCCGGCCGGGTCCGGGCCGGACGGCTCGGCCTCGACGGCGACCACGTCTGCAATACGCGCGACCACGGCGGTGTGCACCAGGCCGTCTACGGTTACGCCGACGACGACGCGGCGGACTGGGCCGCCGAACTCGGCCGGACACTGCCGGTCGGCTGGTTCGGCGAGAATCTGCGGATCGAAGGGCTTCCGCTCAGCGATGCCGTCATCGGCGCACGCTGCACCGTCGGCGAGGCGGAGTTCGAGGTCAGCGCGCCCCGCGTGCCGTGTGCGACCTTCGGTCACTGGGCGGGCGAACCGCAGTGGGTGCGCCGGTTCACCCACCGCGCGAATACCGGTTGCTACTTCCGGGTGCTCACCGAAGGCAGCGTGGGCGCCGGCGACCGAGTGGAGGTGGTGTACGTCCCCGAGCACGGCGTCACCGTCCGCGATGTCTTCACCGGCGCGGACCCGACCCGGCTGGACCTCCTGCTCGCCACCGAGCCCACCGTCTGCGACCAGGTACGCGTCCAGATCGCCCGGCACGCGAAACGCGGCAACGCCACCGCGGCGGAGCCGGCATGAGCGGGTCAGGCCCGGAGGAGGCAGCGCAGCGTCACCACGTAGGGCCCCCGCCCATGCCGCAACAGCACAGCATGAGCGGGTCGGGCCCGGAGGAGGCAGCGCAGCGTCACCACGCAGGGCCCCCGCCCATGCCGCAAAGTATGAGTGTCGATCTGGTGGAGGTGGTGCGCTCCGGTTTCCGGGAGTGCGTGCACCGTGGGTCGGTGGTGATCGTCGGATCGGACGGTGAACCGACGTTCGAGGCCGGATCGGTCCATGTCCCGATCTACCCGCGGTCCACCAACAAACCGCTGCAGGCGCTGACCCTGCTGAAACTCGGTTTCGATCCGGTCGACGAGGCCGAACTCGCCATTGCCGCCGCCTCGCACTTCGGTGAGCCGGAACATATCCGGCTGGTCGAACGCCTGCTGCACCGCTACGGGTTCGGCGAAGCCGATCTGGCCTGCCCGCCCGATCTGCCGATGGACGAGCAGACCCGGGCCGGGGTGATCCACCGCGGCGAGGGCCCCGGCAAGCGATATATGAACTGCTCCGGCAAGCACGCCGCCATGCTGGCCACCTGCGCGGTGAACGGCTGGCCCACCGACGGCTACACCGATCCCGGCCATCCGCTGCAACGGGCCGTCACCGCCCAGGTGATCGCGCTGACCGGTGAACCGGAAACCGATCTCGGCATAGACGGCTGCGGCCTGCCCATCGTCCCGGTCGCGCTGGTGAACCTGGCCCGCGCCTTCGCGGCCCTGGCCGGTGCCGGACCGGACACCCCGGAACGCCGGA
Organism: Nocardia sp. CA-290969; assembly: GCF_050936135.1. Taxonomy (NCBI): domain Bacteria; kingdom Bacillati; phylum Actinomycetota; class Actinomycetes; order Mycobacteriales; family Nocardiaceae; genus Nocardia; species Nocardia sp. CA-290969. Next base: position 6,090,272 of record NZ_JBNJNJ010000001.1, read on the forward strand.
TCGCCGACGCGCTGCGCGGCCAACCGTGGGTGATTTCCGGCACCAACGGCCCGGATCTGCTGGCCATGCGCGCTGTCCCCGGGCTGCTCTGCAAGATCGGCGCCGACGGTGTGCACGCGGGCGCACTGCCCGACGGCCGCGCCTTCGCCTACAAGATCGACGACGGGGCGGATCGCGCCAGAATGCCGCTGACCATGGCGGTTCTGCAACGTATGGGGGTCGCGTGGTCGGCCGAGTTGGCCGAACTGGCCGCCCCGCCGGTACTCGGCGGAGGCCACCGCGTGGGTGTGATACGCGCCATACCCGAGGTCGTTTCGGCGGGCAACTGAGCGGCGGAACATCGGCAAACCGGTCGGTCGATCCGGCCGATAGGCAACTCGTGGAAGCGCGACGGCCGGACACGCGCTAAAGTGTCTGTCAGGAAGATATTAATTGGAACGGGGCCGCCACCAATCCCCAGGCCGCCCCGCTGTGACGCGAGGGGGTCAGCCATGGGCCGTGGCCGGGCTAAGGCAAAGCAGACCAAGGTCGCTCGCGAGCTGAAGTACAGCTCGCCGACGACTGACTTGGCGAGCCTTCAGCGCGAGCTTTCCGGTAGTGACAACGCCCGGCGTGGCGGCGTCCTGTCGGATGAGCACGACGCGGACAACTTGTCCAAATGGGACGAGGATGACGACTACGACAGCTGGCGCCGCTGATCAGATACCGCTCGGGGAGGCCGTAAGCCTCCCCTTCGGCCGTAAACGCCGGTTCGCGCCGTTCCCCGCCGGATAACCGGGCGGTGGATGACGTGAACCGGCGAGGTGGCCCCAACGGCATCTGCCGGTAGCGTCGGCTCGCTACACGGTGAACAGGCGGCCCGTTCTCGGGTCGCCGGTTCAGCGTTTATATCTGCCTTCTCTCGTCCCCGGCTCGTGGACGACCGGTTGGGAATCCCTTCGAACCGGCGGCACGACCGCCCGGTCCGGGATGTCACGCAGCCGCAGGCACGACTGGTACCGGTCGTACACCTGAATACGGCCGTCACGCACCATGTTCGGCGGCAATGACTGTTCAGGCACGACAGACCGATCACCTGCCGGGCTCCGGAAGGCAAACCCCTTCTCTGTAGACAGCGTCGAGGTAGTCCGCCACGATCCGTGGCCGGAGCCCGAGCAGATGATGGAGGCGGGAGACCTGAGCTGACGTAGTCCGGCGATCTCCCGCCTGCGGCGACGCGAAATCTACGGCTCAGAAACGCGGGTGGTCACCGAGCAGGAGCGCGCGCGGCGAATCGGCGTCCTTGGCCTTCTTCACCGAGCCGAGCGTCCAGCATTCGATATGACGTGCGGTGAGCACCGCCAGCGCCCGGTCCACATCCTCCGGGGCCACCACCGCGACCATCCCGACGCCCATATTGAACGTCTTCTCCATCTCGGCGCGATCCACCCGGCCACGCTGCGCGATGAGTTTGAACACCGGTGCCGGGCTCCACGATCCGCGGTCCAGCTCGGCCACCAGGCCGGTTGGCAGCACCCTTGCCAGGTTCGCCGCCAGACCACCACCGGTGATATGCGCGAACGTGCGGACGTCGGTTTCGGCGATGAGGGCCAGGCAGTCCTTGGCGTAGATCCGGGTCGGCTCCAGCAGTTCCTCGCCGAGGGTGCGGCCGAATTCCTCCACATGCCCGGTCAGTGCCATCCGGTCGATCTCCAACAGCACCTTTCGCGCCAGGCTGTAACCGTTGGAATGCAGCCCGGAGGACCCCATGGCGATCACCACATCGCCCGGGCGCACCCGATCGGGCCCGAGCAGTTCGTCGGCTTCGACCACACCGACACCGGTAGCCGACAGATCGTAATCCTGAGCGCCCATCATCCCCGGATGTTCGGCGGTCTCACCGCCGAGCAGGGCGCAACCGGCGCGCACACATCCTTCGGCGATACCGGAAACGAGTTCGGCGACCCGCTCCGGCACCACTTTCCCGACCGCGATGTAGTCCTGCAGGAACAGCGGTTCGGCGCCGCACACCACCAGATCGTCGACGACCATCGCCACCAGGTCCAGGCCCACCGTGTCGTGCTTGTCCATGGCCTGCGCGACGGCGATCTTGGTACCGACACCGTCGGTGGAGGAGGCGAGCAGCGGCTCCCGGTAACTCTTCTTCAGCGCGAACAGTCCGGCGAAACCACCGAGCCCGCCCTGCACCTCGGGGCGAGTGGCCTTCCGCGCCAGCGGGGCGAACAACTCGACGGCCCGATCACCGGCCTCGATATCCACGCCTGCTTCGGCATAGGAGGCACCGGCGCCGGTAGCGTTCTGCTCAGTCATTGTCGGGGGAAGCTCCAAACCGAATCCGCGGATAATTGCCTGGTCTGAGTCTATGGCGCGGCTCCGGCGCGCGGGGCCGCGGCCCTCTTTTTGCTTCCGCCCCGCCGGATCGGCCTTACGGCCGGCTGAGGGCGCTGGCGTTGGCGTTGTCGGTGAGCAGGCTCGGGGGGCGGCTGCCGAACTCGAGCAGATTCTTACCGATGGCCGCTTCGGTGGGCAGCGGAATCGGATACTGGCCGTCGAAGCAGGCCGCACACAGGCGGGAGCTGGGCTGTTCGGTGGCCGCGATCATCCCGTCGAGCGAGATGTAGCCGAGAGTGTCGGCGCCGATGGAGCGGCGGACGCCCTCCACCATGTCGCGCATGGCGGCGGGGTCGACCGGCATACCGGCAGGGCCGTCCGGGTCGGTACCGGCGTTGTTGGCGATGAGTTCGGCGCGGGAGGCGAAGTCGATCCCGTAGAAGCACGGCCATTTCACCGGCGGCGAGGCGATGCGCACATGGATTTCCAGCGCCCCCGCTTCGCGCAGCATCCGGATCAGCGCCCGCTGAGTGTTGCCGCGGACGATGGAATCGTCGACCACGATCAACCGTTTACCGCGGATCACCTCGCGCAACGGGTTGAGTTTGAGGCGGATGCCGAGTTGGCGGATGGTCTGGCTGGGCTGGATGAAGGTGCGGCCCACATAGGCGTTCTTCATCAAGCCCTGGCCGTAGGGCACACCGGACCCCTGGGCGTAACCCACGGCGGCCGGGGTACCGGATTCGGGGACCGGGATCACCAGATCGGCCTCGACCGGGTGTTCGCCGGCCAATCGGCGGCCGATTTCGACCCGGGTCGCGTGAACCGAGCGGCCGGAGATGGTGCTGTCCGGGCGGGCCAGGTACACGTATTCGAAAACGCAGCCCTTGGGTTCGGGGTTGGCGAATCGCAGCGACCGGACGCCGTCGGCGTCGATGGCGAGCAGTTCACCGGGTTCGATTTCGCGGACGAAGGAGGCGCCGACGATATCGAGGGCGGCGGTTTCGCTGGCGACCACCCAGCCGCGCTCCAACCGGCCCAGCACCAGCGGGCGCACTCCGTGCGGGTCGCGGGCGGCGTAGAGGGTGTGCTCGTCCATGAAGGTCAGACAGAAGGCGCCGCGCACGGTGGGCAGCAGCGCCATGGCCGCCTGTTCGATACTCGTATCCGCGGCCGCGTGGGCGAGCAGGGCGGTCATCACATCGGAATCCGAGGTCGCCGAGACGGCGCCGGGGCGGCCGGGGCCACCGACCAGACCCAATTCCCGCGCCCGATCGGCCAATTCGGCCGTGTTCACGAGATTGCCGTTGTGACCGAGCGCGAGACCCGATCCGACGGCCGTGGTACGGAAGATCGGCTGGGCGTTCTCCCAGGTGGTGGCGCCGGTCGTGGAGTACCGGCAGTGCCCGATGGCGACGTGACCGGGCATGGCGGCGAGGGTTTGCTCGTCGAAAACCTGGCTCACCAGGCCGAGATCCTTGAAAACCAGTACCTGGGAACCGTCGGAGACCGCGATACCCGCCGCCTCCTGCCCGCGATGCTGCAGCGCATACAGGCCGTAGTAGGTGAGTTTGGCCACATCCTCCCCCGGAGCCCAGACTCCGAAGACTCCGCATTCCTCGCGAGGCGGGTTCTCCGTCTCCTCGGTTGCGGTGGGATTGCTGAGGGCCGATCGGTCGGCGAGGGTCACCGTGCGCTCCCTGGTCGGGCGGGTGTGGGGGCACTCGACATTCTACGGGTGCCCGGCCCAGGGGTGGCAGCGGATCAGCACCACGGCAGCAAGCGCGGTCGGAGCGGAAGGATTCCGGTCGCGGCAATCTCGCACCGTGTCCGGGCAAACGAATCCCAGCAAACCGTCGCACTCAGTTAACCCGGCCTTCACCTGCGAAAACAGTGCACGACCGAGCCAAGCCGCGCGCCGCCGTCACCCGCCGAGGCCACGTCTGTCCACGCTCCCGGGCCGAGCCGTCCATACGGCGCACGGGCGGGCCGGCGCAACGTGGGCGATATCACCCGGGCCGGCACTCGCGGCGCAATCCCCTACCGCGGATCAGCGGACGCGGCCGAGCAGGCGGCCACCGGGCGGCAGATAGCTGTCCACTTCCGTGCCGAGATCCTTGGCCGCCGTCGCGAGATCGTCCGGCGCGAGCCGCGCCGTGACGACGGCCGGCTTCCCGGCCTCGGTACGGCGGTTCCACGGTGGTGAGAATTCGAGATCCAAGCCGATCTGTAGTTCCACCACGCCGGCTGCGGGCATCGCGGTGAAGCTCAGATTGGGTTCGGTGAACTCCAGCCGGGCCGGGCCCGGTGGCGGCTCACCGGACGGTTGCGCTTCGGCCGCGATACGCCGCAGCCATTCGGCCAGCTCGACCGCATCGTCGAGCGTCAATGCCTGCCAGCGGAACGACCAGTTGCCTTCGGGGCAGTTCGCGGTACCGGCGATTATCAGCCAGCTGTACCGGATTCGCGGATCGATATGGTCCGGAAACTGATATCCGGCAACAGAGAGCTCCACACCGTATCCGTCGCTGTCGATCAACCTCACCGGCGAAGTGTGTCACTATCGGGACGTCCACGCATAGTGGAGGCGGTCGCCGATACGCCCCAGTGTATTTCGGGCGCGGCCCGCCGGCCGTCGCTCAGCTGTGGCGTGCGAGCAGGGCACCGCCCGTGTTCAGGGCGCAGTGCAGCAGCGCAGGTGCGGTGGCGCTACCTGTCCGACGCCGCAGCGTGCCGAAAACCATTCCTGCGGAACCGGTGAAGGCCACTGTCGCGACGACCCCGTCACCCGCGGCGCGCGCGGGATGGATATGCCACAGCCCGAAGGCAGCACCGCCGAGGACAGTGCCGGCCACGCTACCGAATTCCTTGTCCAGCAGCGGGTCCAGCGTCGCACGGAAGACGAGTTCCTCGGTGTAGACGGTGCCCAGCGGTATATGCACCGCTATCCACTCCAGCGTGCTCACATCCGCCGCGCGATCCCCGGCACCGGCGAGCGAGCCGCGCACGGCAGGTATCGCCGACGCCGCCGCGAACCCGGCACCCACCACCGCGGCACAGCCGAGACCGACCTGGATCCCGCGCCCGGAGAGCCAGTTCGGGCGGCCGCCGAAGGCAAACGCGTATCCGGTGGCCGCGAGGGCACCGGCGGCGGTGCGCCCGCGCCGGTTCAGCGCGAGGCGGGGAAGCAGCCAGTTGTTCCACAACAGTGGTGCGACCACCGCGGCGACGACCCGGGGCCTCATTTCACCTCACGCTCATAGGCCTCGTAGGCCTCGATCTCCAACCGGATCCGTTCCGCGAGATCGGGGTTCCAGTCCGGTGGGTGGGTGACCGCGGCCCAGGCATCCATGACCAGGCTGCCGTATCGATGCCCGTGCCCGTCGCGGACCCCCTGCGCATTCGTCAGATCCGCGGTGACCTGCCAGAAGGTGACCAGCGGCGCCCAGCGCATCCGCGGGGAGACATCCACGCCGCGCGGTTCGGACAACCAATCCGGCCGGGTGAGTACGAGATCCGGCGACCACCAGACGATCGGGTCGGAGGGGTGTTGGAGATAGGCGATCCGCGGGTCTCGCCATTCGGGCCCGGGGGCGGCCAGATCGGCGGATCGGCCCGCGAATCGGATCACCAGGCCGTCGGCGTACACCGGCCGGGTTTCCGGCGATCCCGGGTCGCGCCGGCTGACGAACTGCTGCCACAGGCGGTTGGAGTTGGGCGGCCCCACCCACAGTGCGCCGTCCACCTTCGCCCGGAGATCCGCCAGCCCGTCGAACGCGGCTTCCGACCCCTGCGAACCGAGGCTTTCCCCGTACACCAGCAGTTTCGGCCGGTCCTCGGGTGCGCGGGTGCGGGTGCGGGCGTACACCGCGTCGAACAGTTCGCGGCCCGCTACGGCGGCCTTGCCGCGGTCGGCCAGGAAGGACAGTGCGCTGGGCAGATACGAGTACTGGGTGGCCACGATCGCGGTGTCGCCGCCGTACATGTACTCGATCGAGTTGGCCGCCATGGAATTCACCCAGCCGGTGCCGGTGGTGGTGACCACGACCAGCACCGCACGGTCGAAGGCACCGGTCCGCTCCAGTTCCGCGACGGCGAGGTCGGCCTGGCTGCGGCCGGTACCCGCGACGGATTCGAGCCCGACGTAGGCGCGGATCGGTTCGCGCGCCGGCCGGCCGGTGACCCAGGAGATCCGCTGCGCGCTCGGACCGTGTGAGACGAACCATCGGCCCTCGAAGCCCAGGGTGTCCCAGGCCGCCAGCGAATCCGGGCTACCGGAGCGTTCCGGTAGCCGCGGTGGCACGGCGTATTCGGAGGTGTGGTGGTTGCGGACGCTGAACGCGGAGTTGGCCACCGCGAAGAAGGCGCGGGTCGCGACGCCGTTGAACACGGTGACCACCAGCAGCACCAATACCAGCGCTCCGGCCGCGGGTGCCAGTTCCCGCGGTATCCGCACCCAGCGATTGAGCTGCCGGGCGAAGAACAGGATGATTTCGCGCACCGTGCGATAGCCCGCCACCACCAGGACCCCGATGGTGAGACTCAGGCCGCCGGTACGCAGATACGCCGGCGTGGTGGTGCCTTCCATTCCCATCAACGCGGCGATCTCGCGCTGCCAGTGCGCGGACTGCACCAGCATGTAACCGGCGCTCAGCGCCGCACTGAGCAGCACCGCGGATTTCAGCGCGTACCTGGTCCACGTGGGCGGGCGGGGAATCCGGCTGAGCCGCGGCCGGATCCACAACCGGAAAAGCCATTCCAGCAGGCAACCCACCCCGTAGCCGATGGCCGCGTTGATACCGCTGATCAGGCCCTGGAACATCCAGTCGCGCGGGAGCAACGACGGCGTGACCGACAGGGCGAAGAACACCGTCGCGACCACCAGCCCCACATAGTTCAGGTCGATGATGCGCTCGGTGCGTTCGATCACCGCGATACAGCGCGACCGCAATCTGGTCACTGTGTCCGCGGTTTCCAGCACCCATCCAGTATGGCGGGCGGAGCCGACACCGGCGGGTGGCTCGGGTCACCACCGGCGTGGCACGCCCGCCCCGGGCTCAGGCGTGCCCGCCGAAAAGGGCGGGCAGCGTGCCCTCGTGCGCGGCCCGCAGATCGGCCATGGTCACCGAGAACTGGCCCTGCACCTCGATCGAATCCGCGCCCTGGTCCACCACACCGATCCGGACCCACGGCAGTTCGCGCGCGGTGCACATCCGGGTGAACCGGGTCTCCTCCGAGCGCGGCACCGCGACCAGCACCCGGCCCGCGGACTCGGAGAACAGCATGACGAACGGATCGGCGTCCTCGGGCAGCAGTACCCGGCAGCCGGTTTCGCCGGCCAGCGCGGCCTCGACGACGGCCTGGGCCAGACCGCCCTCGGAGAGGTCGTGGGCGGCACTGATCATGCCGTCACGGGAACCGGCCGTCAGCACCTCGGCCAGCAGTTTCTCGCGCGCCAGATCGACCTGCGGCGGCAGCCCGCCGAGATGCCCGTGCGCGACCTGCGCCCACACCGAACCACCGAATTCGTCACGGGTGTCGCCCAGCAGGATGAGGGTCTCCCCCGGTTCCAGGCCGAGGCCGGTCGGGATGCGGCGGTGCACATCGTCGATCACGCCGAGCACACCCACGACCGGGGTCGGCAGGATCGCGTTCTCCCCGGTCTGGTTGTAGAAGCTCACGTTGCCGCCGGTGACCGGGATACCGAGTTCCACACAGCCGTCGGCGAGCCCGCGGACGGCCTGCTGGAACTGCCACATCACGCCCGGATCCTCCGGGGACCCGAAGTTGAGGCAGTTGGTGACGGCCTTCGGGGTGGCACCGGTGGTGGCGACATTGCGGTACGCCTCGGCCAGCGCCAGCCGCGCCCCGGTGTAGGGGTCGAGTTTGGTGTAGTGGCCGTTGGCGTCGGTGGCCAGCGCGATACCGCGGTTGGTTTCCTCGTCCACCCGGATCATGCCGGCGTCGGCGTATTCGGCGAGGACGGTGTTACCGCGCACATAGCGGTCGTACTGTTCGGTGATCCAGCGGCGGCTGCACAGTTGCGGGCTGGCCACCATCTTCAGCAGGGTGTCGCGCAGTTCCTCGGCGGTTTTCGGGCGGGGCAGGTTGTCCGGGGTGTCGGCGTTGAGCGCGTCCTGGGTGGCCGGGCGCCGGACGGGGCGCTCGTAGACCGGGCCCTCGTGCGCGACGGTGCGCGGCGGCACATCCACCACGGTTTCCCCGTGCCAGGTGACCTCGAGCCGTTCCCCGTCGGTGACCTCACCGATCACCGTGGCCAGCACATCCCATTTGGCGCAGACCGCCAGGAACGCGTCGACGTTCTCCGGGGTGACGACCGCGCACATCCGTTCCTGCGATTCGCTGGACAGGACCTCGGCCGGGGTCATATCGGCCGCCCGCAGCGGGACCCGGTCCAGTTCGATGCGCATCCCGCCGTCGCCGGCGGCGGCGAGTTCGGAGGTCGCGCAGGACAGCCCGGCACCGCCGAGATCCTGGATACCCACGACCAGCCCGGCGTGGTACAGCTCCAGACAGCATTCGATGAGGACCTTCTCGGTGAACGGGTCGCCCACCTGCACGCTCGGCAGCTTCTTGCGGCCGGTGCCGGACTCGTCGCCGGAGAAGGTGTCCGAGGCGAGCACCGAAACGCCACCGATCCCGTCGAGACCGGTCCGCGCGCCGAACAGAATGATCTTGTTACCGGCGCCGGAGGCGAACGCCAGATGCAGATCCTCCACCCGCATGACACCGGCACACAGCGCGTTCACCAGCGGATTGCCCTGGTAGGAGGCATCGAAAACGGTTTCGCCGCCGATATTCGGCAGGCCCAGCGAATTGCCGTACCCGCCGACACCGCGCACCACACCGTCGACGACCCGGCGGGTATCCGCGGCGTCCGCGGCGCCGAACCGGAGTTGATCCATGACCGCGATGGGTCGCGCGCCCATGGCCATGATGTCGCGGACGATACCGCCGACACCCGTGGCCGCGCCCTGATACGGCTCGACATAGGACGGATGGTTGTGGCTCTCCACCTTGAAGGTGACCGCCCAGCCGTCGCCGATATCGACGACACCCGCGTTCTCACCGATACCCGCGAGCATCGAGGCACGCATCTCGTCGGTGGTGGTCTCCCCGAAGTAGCGCAGATGCACCTTCGAGGACTTGTAGGAGCAGTGCTCGCTCCACATCACCGAGTACATGGCCAGTTCGGCGTCGGTGGGCCGGCGGCCCAGAATGTCCCGGATCCGGGCGTATTCGTCGTCCTTGAGGCCGAGCTCGGCGTACGGCTGCGGCGTATCCGGGGTTGCGGCGGCGGTGGCGACGGTATCGACCTGCGCTGTCACGGGATTACCAGGATCCTTTCGTAGGTGGGCGCGCCGGCGCGCGCGGGTCCCGGCCCGGGCCGCGTAGCCGGTCCCACGGCCGACTGTTCGCGTCGGACGCCGCGGGAGATCGAGAACACGGGTGGGGCCGGAACACAGGGCCTCGACGGCGGGGCCCCGACAGGTTTGATCCAGCACGAATCTTACGTTCACCTGCGCCGCGCACGCCCCCGGCCCCATCCGGACAACGACCGCGGCAGCCGGACCGGTTACCGCCGGTCGGCTTTATCCGGGCGGAGGACACAGCCGTGTTCGGCGCGAACCGGCACGGGGCGGGCTGCGGAAAGCCTTCGCCGACCGACCCGGGCACCCGACAGACGCGACCGTGCCATGAACCCACAGCAGGCCGGGGGGCGAACCCGCTCGCCCGGGCTCATGGCTGCCGGCGAAGCCCGACTGCTCGCCGGCGACACCGTGAGGTGCCGAATATCAGCACCGCACGCGACGGTCGGCGGCTCGGTCCTGCGCGCGATCAGTCCCCGGGTGCCGCGATCACACCTCGGGTGCAAGGAAGGCCGCCAGTGCGGCGGCGTAACTGACGATGTCGGCGGCGCCCATCATTTCGCGCGCCGAATGCATCGCCAGCTGCGGTGCGCCGATATCCACCGTCGGCATGCCGGTGCGAGCGGCGGTCATCGGCCCGATGGTGGACCCGCAGGGCAGATCGGCTCGATGCACATACCGCTGCATGGGGACTCCCGCCTGCGCGCAGGCCAGCGCGAACGCCCCCGCGCCGACCGCATCGGTCGCATAGCGCAGATTCTGATTGACCTTGAGCACCGGCCCGCCGTTTATCGCGATCCCGTGCGCGGGTTCGTGCCGCTCCGGGTAGTTCGGGTGGGTGGCGTGGGCCATATCGCCGGACGCGCAGACCGACCCCGCCATCGCGGCCAGGAAGTCGGCGCGGCCGCCGCCACGGGCCAGCACGATCCGTTCCAGCACCGTGGGCAGCAGTTCGGATTGGGCGCCGCGGTCGGATTGGCTGCCGACCTCCTCGTGATCGAAAACGGCCAGCACCGGGACCGCCGCGCCCGGGTTCTCCACAGCCGTCCGGAACGCTTGCAGACCCGCGTAGCAGGTGCCCTGGTTGTCCAGCCGCGGCGCGCTGATCAGGTCCTGACCGGCGCCGATCACCCGGCTCGCCGCCAGATCGTGGGTCATCAGCTCCCAGCCCAGCACCGCCGCCGGATCCACGCCCGCGGCGTCGGCCACGAAATCCAGGAACGACGCGGGCTCGCTGCCCACGCCCCAGATCGCGTTCACATGCCGCTGCGGGTCCAGGGTCACGCCACGCCGATCCTCGGACAGATGGATGGCCAGCTGCGGCACCCGCAGGATCGGCTCGTCGATTCGGACCAGCCGCTCGGCCAGCCCGTTACCTTCCCGCACACTGAGCCGCCCGGAAAGCCCCAGCTCCCGATCCAGCCACGAATTCAGCCAGGCCCCGCCGTACGGCTCCAGCCGCACCAGCTGCCAGCCCGCCACGGTCAGATCGGGATGCTGTTTGACCCGCAGATTCGGGCTGTCGGTATGCGCCCCCACCACCCGGAACGGCCCCGTCTGCGCGGGATCGGCCCAGGCCACCAGCGACCCTCCGCGGACGATGTAGTACCGCCCCCCGGCGGTGGGCCAGGTCTGGGTCTCGTCGAGACGAGTGAACCCGTCGGCATCCAACCGCTCGGCGATGGTCCGGCAGACATGGAACGGCGACGGCGAAGCATCGATGAAGGCACACAGCCCGGCGGCCGAAGCCGCAACAGCAGAACTCGGCATGCAAAAGACCTTATGCTCTGTCTTTTTTGCGGCGCCTGCGGCGCCGCGGGTTTTGGCCCCCTAAGTCCCTGCTGTCAGCACTCGACACTCGCGGCTTCGCCGCATCGCATCGAGCACTGACAGCAGGGACGGGCCAAAACCTCTCAGGGCCTCGTAAGACTCGGCACCGCCGTGGTTGCGTCCGGGTTCGGGGTTACGAAAGTTCGGGGGTCTCGTAACCCACGGGGTCAAGCCTTGCGCCAGTCAGGAACCGACGAGCACGTCCAGGGCAGACAGGAACAACCCCAGCCCGTCGTCACTCGGACCCGTGAGCGCCTCGGTGGCGTGTTCGGGGTGCGGCATGAGGCCCACGACGCGCTTGTTCGCCGAGGCGATACCGGCAATCGCGCGCTGGGAGCCGTTGGGGTTGTCGCCCTCGTAGCGGAAGACCACGCGGCCCTCGCCCTCGAGTTCGTCGAGTACCGACTGCGGGGCCTGGTAGCGGCCCTCCCCCGATTTCAGCGGGACCAGGATCTGTGCGCCGGGTTCGTAGCGGGAGGTCCAGGCCGTATCGGTGGCCTCGACCCGCAACCACTGGTCGCGGCAGATGAAATGCAGGCCCTCGTTGCGGGTGAGCGCACCGGGGAGCAGACCGGCCTCGCAGAGCACCTGGAAACCGTTGCAGATACCGAGGACCGGCATCCCTTTACCGGCCGCCTCGATCACGGAGCCCATCACGGGGGCGAACCGGGCGATCGCACCGCAACGCAGGTAGTCACCGTAGGAGAAGCCGCCGGGGACCACGACCGCGTCCACGCCTTTGAGGTCGGCGTCGGCGTGCCAGAGGTTCACGGCGTCGGCGCCGGCCAGCCGGACGGCGCGGACGGCGTCCACATCGTCGAGCGTGCCGGGGAAGGTGATGACCCCGATCCGGGCGGTCACGAGACGCGCACCACCTTCCAGTCCTCGATCACGGTGTTGGCCAGCAGCGATTCGGCGATCGCCGCGAGCTGGTCGTCGCTCATATCGTCGCCGACCTCGAGTTCGAACCGCTTGCCCTGCCGGACATCGGTGACGCCTTCGAAGCCCAGGCGCGGTAGCGCGCCGGCTATGGCCTGCCCCTGGGGATCCAGGATCTCGGCCTTCGGCATCACCTCGACCACGACACGTGCCACGGGTTGCTCCTCACGAAAAGGGGTGAGCTGCGCCCGGCGCAGCTGCGGGCCGAACGCGGATGGGGTTACCTGAGCAGCCTAATTGCCGCCGCAACCGGCGGTCGCGGCGGGTGAGGGACAACCGGCCCGCGGTACTAGCCTGGGGCCATGCATGTAGCCCATTTCGGTCACTCCTGCGTACTCGTCGAACTGCACGGCAAGAAGGTTCTCTTCGATCCCGGCGCGTTCTCACACGGTTTCGAGGGCCTCACCGGATTGGACGCCATCGCCGTCACCCACCAGCACGCCGACCATATCGACCCGAACCGGATCGAGGCGCTACTCGAGGCGAACCCCGGCGCCCGCCTGCTGTCGGATCCGCAGACCGCCGAACTGCAGGGCGGCTCGTGGGAGGCCGTGCACGCGGGCAACGTCATCGAACTCGGGGAGCTGCGGATCACCGGGGGCGGTGGGCGGCACGCGGTGATCCATCCCGATCTGCCGGTCGTCGACAACACCGTCTTCCAGCTCGGCAGCGCCGAGAACCCGACCCGATTCGTCCACCCCGGTGATTCGCTGTGGGTGCCTTACACCCCGGTGGATGTGCTCGCCCTGCCGGCGGCGGCGCCGTGGATGAAGATCAGCGAAGCGGTCGACTATCTGCGCTCGGTCGCCCCGCGGGTGGCGTTCCCGATCCATTACGGGATCATCGCCGAGCAGGCCTGGGGCGTGTACTTCGGCCGATTCGACGAAATGCGCAAGAACGAAACGGAGTTCAGGACGCTGCGGCCGGAGGCCGATACCGAGTTCTGACCGCATCGAAGAGGACCGTCCGGCCCCACATCGCCATTCGGGGCGGACGGTCCTCCGCTTCGCTTCCGGCCGGGTGTGTCCACGGACCGGAATTCGGAACTGTCAGGCCGCGCGCACCGCGGCGAGCGATTCCCAGCGGTACACCGCACTGTGCGCGCCGTGATAGAGCGCGAGATCGACCGCGTCCAGCATCGCCTGCCGCGGTCCCGGACGGCCGAGCTGAGCGGCCGAGACCGCCAGCCGCAGGACCCCGCCGCGGCGGGCGGTGCGGGCCGCACCGAGCACCAGCGCCCGGCACCACCACGGCTCGGCCCGGAAACCCTCGCCGATGCCGTAGACCCGGGCCTTCTGCACGGTATTGCGTTCCAGATCGTGAATGCTGGTGAGTCCCAGCGAAATCCGGAAACCCAGTTCGGGTAGCGCCGCGACGGCGCCGGCGGAGGCATCCCAGCGCGGGGCCGCGAACAGCCGGGTACGCAGACCCACCTGCTCCATCGCCCGGTCGGCGGCGGTGAGCCGCAGCAGAGCTTCGTGTTTGGGGAGGGTCGCGAATTCGGCCCGCCGCCGCTTGGTGGCCGCCTGGTCGTAGCCGTGCAGCACGATCGCGTCCCCTCGTTCGCGGCGGCCGCGCAGCCAGGTCTGCGTGGTGGGGTCGTCGGTGAGCCGGTACTTCCCCTTCAGGCGGGGCGCCACCAGCAGCGACAGCCGTACGCCGCGCTGATCCATCTCCTCGGCGAAGCCGATCGCCGCGTCCCGGGTGGTTTCCCGGACCCCGGATACCGATACGAGCAGCTCAGCGTTCATGTACCGATGGTGGCAGCCGCAGGTGACCGCCGTATGCAATACCGATGACCTATACATGCAGGTCCGGTGACCACCCCGTGCAGCGCAGATGTCCGTTGGGCGAACGCCGGAACACGATCCGGCGTCACCGCCGCCGGTGACACCGCGGCGAGGCAACAGACCACTCGCGCGTGCCCGGCCGCAGCTGCCCGATGTGCGGGGCGCCCGGGTTGCCGGGCGCCCCCGCCGGCTACCGGTCCCCTGCCCCGACCGTATCCAGCACCCAGGCGTACTCGAACGCGACCTCACGCCACTTCTCGTAGCGCCCGCTGACTCCGCCGTGGCCCGCGCTCATCTCGGTTTTGAGCAGCAGCGGCGCGTCGCCGGTCTTGGTGGCTCGCAGTTTCGCGACCCATTTCGCCGGTTCCACGTACAGCACCCTCGTGTCGTTGATGCTGGTGATCGCGAGAATGGCCGGATAGTCCTGCGCCACCACGTTCTCGTAGGGCGAATACGACTTCATGTAGTCGTAGACATCCTTGTCCGCCAACGGGTTTCCCCACTCGTCCCATTCGATGACGGTGAGCGGCAGCGACGGGTCGAGGATGGAGGTCAGCGGGTCGACGAACGGGACATTCGCCAGGATCCCGGCGAAGAGTTCCGGCGCCATATTCGCCACGGCGCCCACCAGCAGTCCGCCCGCGCTACCGCCGTCGGCGATCATCCGATCGGCGGCCGTGGTGCCGTTGTCGATGAGATGCCGTGCGCACGCGACGAAATCGGTGAAGGTGTTCTTCTTGGTGAGGGTTTTGCCGTTCTCGTACCACAGCCGGCCCATTTCGCCGCCGCCGCGCACGTGGGCGATGGCGAAAACCATTCCGCGATCCAGGAGCGACAGCCGCGATACCGAGAATCCGGGGTCCATACTGGCCTCGTAGGAGCCGTAACCGTAGAGCAGCAACGGTTTCGGGCCGGTGCTCGAATCCGTATCGCGGCGGGCTACGACGGAGATCGGGATCCGGGTGCCGTCCTCGGCCACCGCCCAATCCCGGTGTTGCACATAGTCTCCGGGGTCGTAGCCGCCGAGCACGGGCTGTTCCTTGCGCAGCAGCAGTTCGCCGGTCGCCACCACATAGTCGAACACCTGGGTGGGGGTGATGAACGAGGTCAGCCCCACCCGCAGCGTCGGCTGGTCCCATTCCGGGCACGAGCCGAGTCCGGCGCTGTAGAGCTCGAGATCGAACTCGATTTCCCGCAATTCGCCGTACCCGTCCGGGCCGAGCGGCCACACCGCGACCCGCGGCAGCGCCTCCCGGCGGTAGCTGAGCACCAGCTGGCCGGCGAACGCGTCGACATCCTCGAGCCGCACATCGTCACGGTGGCCGATGAGGGTGCGCAATTGCGTGGGATCGTCGGCGGGCGCCTCGGCCAGCACGAAGTTCTCCGCCTTCACGCCGTCGACCACATCGTTGTGCAGGATCAGGAACCGGTCCTGCCCCGCGATCACCGCGTGCTCGGCCGTGTACTCGACGCCCTCGCGCCGGGGCAGCAGCACCCGGAACTCACCGGTCGGATCGTCGGATTCCAGCACCCAGCCCTCGGTGGTGATCTTGGAACCGACCCAGATCATCAGGTACTTCTCCGACCGGGTGCCGCCGATACTCACCCAGTACCGCTCGTCCGGCTCGTGGAAAACCTTGACGTCGTCCTCGGTCGAGGTGCCCAGCCGGTGCCGCCACACGGTATCGGGCCGCCAGGAATCATCGACCGTCTGATAGAAGACGTGGCTGCCGTCCAGCGACCAGGTGGCGCCGGGCGCCGTCCGCGCGATTTCGTCGCCGAGCAGTTCACCGGTGCGCAGATCCTTGAAGCGCAGCGTGTAGCGCTCGTCGCCGGCGGTATCCACCGAGAAGGCCAGCAGGTTCCCGTCGTGGCTCACCGAGAAGGCGCCGAGGGCGAAGAAATCGTGCCCTTCGGCCAATTCGTTGCTGTCCAGCAGTACCTGCTCGCCGGGGATCTCGGTACCGGCCTCCAGTTGCGGCGGGGTCCAGGCGTCGATACCGGCCGCGGCCGCGTCGATCGGGCAGCGGCACTGCACGCCGTACTGTTTGCCCTCGTAGCTGCGGGAGTAGTACCAGTACTCGCCCAGCCGGGTGGGCACCGACAGATCGGTTTCCTGGGTGCGGGATTTGATCTCGTCGAAGATCTTCTCCCGCAGCGGGGCCAGATGGGCGGTCTGCGCCTCGGTATAGGCGTTCTCGGCCTCCAAGTAGGCGATGACCTCGGCGTTTTCCTTGTCCCGCAGCCACTCGTAGTCGTCGACGAAACGGTCGCCGTGGTGCACCCGCTCCTGCGGCACCGTCTTCGCCGCCGGCGCCGTCACCGCCTCGGTCATCGGACCTGCACTGTCAGCCATGGCCCCCACCGTAGCGGCCCCGCCCGACACCCGGACAAACCACCGCGACTCCGGCGCCTACGCCCCGATCGCGCGGCCGACCACCGGCCAGGACGCCTGGAGATGGTCGTTCCAGTACGACCAGGAATGGGTCCCCACCGGGCTGTAGTCCACCCGGATCGGCAGCCCCGCCGCCCGTGCCCGCCGCTCGAAGGCGATCACGCAGGTGTCGACCGCGAACTCGATCGGTCCGCCCAGCACGATGTTCTCCGGCAACTGCGGTTTCAGTTCCAGCTCGTGCGGGCCCGGCAGACCGGTGCCGGTGGACAGGTACAGGGTCTTGCCCCGTAACCGGTCCAGCATCAGCGCCGGATCGTGGGCCGCCCATTCCGGGCTGCCACCGGGACCCCACATATTGTCGGGGTTACCGCCGCGAGTGAGGATCGAGAACTGCACCGCCCCGGTCGCCATCCCCGTATCCGGGCAGGCACTGTATCCGGCGACCGCTGTGTAGAGGGCGGGATGCCGGGCCGCGAGGATATAGGCCGCATGCCCGCCCATCGACAGCCCGCCGATCGCGTTCACCCCGTTCCCGCCGAAGTTGGCGTCGATGATCGGCGGCAGTTCCTGCGTGAGGAAGGTTTCCCACTTGTAGTGGCCGAGGTTCGGGTCGGGGCGGCGCCAGTCGGTGAAATAGCTGGCCTTCCCGCCGACCGGCAGCACCACGTTCACGTTCTTGCCCAGGAAGAAGGGTTCGGCGTCGGTGGCGTTGGTCCAGGTGCTCTGGCCGACTCCGGGGTCCAGCCCGTCGAGCAGGTAGTAGCTGGGCCGCGACCCACCGCCCGCGGGATGCAGCACCTGCACCTGCACGACCTGGTTCATCGCGGGCGAGGCGATGAACACGGCGGATCGGGTCGGGCTGAGGGCGTCGATTCCGACGATCTCGGCCGCGGCCGCTGGGACAGGCCGCGCGACGGTGAGCCCGGCGGCCAAACCGACCACCCCCAGCATGAGTACAGCTAATCGATGAAACCGCACGTCCACACCTCCGTATCCCCACCCAGAACTCGGCGTAGGCCAACGCACACCATCATGCCCCGGTCATGACATCGGCATTCAGCATTCGAACAGCAAACCGCAGAAAGTTATTGAGACACGATCTTACGTGTCCCCGGCCGACCGTCCCGCGAAACCGCTCCGCGACTGGGAATCCCACCCAGCGGGCCCGCCCGGCCGCCCATCGCCCGGGCAGGCCGGGTAACGAATCGGCCTATCGAGCGCCGCGCTCCACCGCGCCCCGGATGGAGCCGGCGAGATAGTCGAGATCGGCCCGCGGCGGCGTCCGTGGCCGCGCCCGCAACCCGAATCCGTCGCCCGGGGTCCGCGGGATCACGTGCAGGTGGACGTGAAAAATCTCCTGACCTGCCGTGACGCCGTCGGCCAGGAAGAAGTTCACGCCGTCGCAGGCCACCTCACTGGCCCGCAGGGCGGCCGCCAGCCGCTGTCCCACCTGGAACAACTTGCCGCCGATTTCGGGGTCCAGCTCGGCGAGTTCGCGGGCCGGAACCTTGGGCACGACCAGCAGATGCCCCGGGGTCAGCGGCCGGATATCCATGAACGCGAGCACA
Source organism: Nocardia sp. CA-290969 (assembly GCF_050936135.1). Classification (NCBI taxonomy): domain Bacteria; kingdom Bacillati; phylum Actinomycetota; class Actinomycetes; order Mycobacteriales; family Nocardiaceae; genus Nocardia; species Nocardia sp. CA-290969. Next base: position 6,108,516 of record NZ_JBNJNJ010000001.1, read on the forward strand.
TCGTCGTCCTCGTACACCCGGCTCGCCGGAGCCCGGCCCGCAATGATGTCGGCGAAGATCGAATAAGGATCCATGGGGTGATTTTGGCGTGCCGGCCCTCGGGTCGCGCGCGGCGAGTGCTCAGAGAATCGGCGAGGGGGTGTAGCGGGCGGCCTCTGGGTAGGCGTCGGTCAGTTTGCCGACCTGGGCGACGACCTCGGCTATCTGGGCGTCGGCGGCGCCGATGAAGGCGGATTTGTCCGCCAGGGCGGCGTCGAGGGCGGCGCGGTCCAAGGGCAGGCGGTCGTCGGCGGCGAGGCGGTCCAGCAGATCGGGTTCGCGGCCCTGTTCGCGCATCGCCAGGGCCACCGCGACCGCGTGTTCCTTGATCACCTCGTGGGCCGCTTCCCGCCCGACCCCGGCGCGGACGGCGGCCATCAGGATGCGGGTGGTGGCCAGGAACGGCAGGTAGCGGTCCAGTTCGCGGGCGACCACCGCCGGGTAGGCACCGAATTCGGCGAGCACCGTCAGGAAGGTCTCGGTCATCCCGTCGAGGGCGAAGAACGCGTCCGGCAGCGCCACCCGGCGCACGACGGAGCAGAACACATCGCCCTCGTTCCACTGCGCGCCCGCGAGTTCGGCGGCCATCGACGCGTACCCGCGCAGCACGACCTGCAGCCCGTTCACCCGTTCGCACGACCGGGTGTTCATCTTGTGCGGCATGGCCGAGCTGCCCACCTGCCCGGGCTGGAAACCCTCGGTGACCAGCTCGTGGCCCGCCATCAGCCGGATGGTGTGGGCCAGCGACGACTGCGCGGCACCGATCTGGACCAGCGCGGAGAGCACATCGTGGTCCAGCGAGCGCGGATAGATCTGCCCGACGCTGGTGAGCACGGTGGCGAAGCCCAGGTGGCGGGCCACCTGCTGTTCCAGTGCGGCCAGTTTCCCGGCATCGCCGCCGAGCAGATCCAGCATGTCCTGGGAGGTGCCCATCGGTCCCTTGATCCCGCGCAGCGGATAGCGCTCGATCAGCTCCCGCAGCCGGGTGAGGGCGATGAGCAGTTCGTCGGCGGCCGAGGCGAAGCGTTTCCCGAGGGTGGTCGCCTGGGCGGCGACATTGTGCGAGCGGCCCGCCATCACCAAGGGCTGGTATTCGGCGGCGCGTTCGGCGAGCCGCGCGGCCACCGCGACCCCGTGCGCGTGGATATGTTCCAGGGAAAGGCGGATCTGCAGCTGTTCCACGTTCTCGGTGAGATCGCGGCTGGTCATACCCTTGTGCACGTGTTCGTGGCCGGCCAGGGCGTTGAATTCCTCGATCCGGGCCTTCACATCGTGGCGGGTCACCCGCTCGCGTTCGGCGATCGACGCCAGATCCACCTGTTCGACAACCCGCTCGTAATCCTCGACCACCCCGGGCGGGACCTCGACGCCCAATTCCGACTGGGCGCGCAACACCTCCAGCCACAGCCGCCGCTCGAGCACGATCTTGTGCTCGGGAGACCACAGGTGCACTAGCTGCGGGCTGGCGTAGCGGGTGGCGAGGACGTTGGGGATCAGGTCGGAGGTCACGTCCGGTCAGTCTAGTGACCGGTACCGGTCCATCGGCTGGTGCGTCGCGGGAGCGACGATATCGATGACCTCCAGCAGCGCCCCGCGGGCCAGGCGCCGGGGTTGCGGATCGGATTCGCTGAGGGCGGCGACCACGGCGCCGTCGACCACCGCGACCAGTCTGCGAAGTTGTTCGGGCCGCACGATCCGGTCGGATCGGCGCAGCACATCGGCAAGCAGCTCGTCGAGCTGCCCGCGTAGTCGGAGCTGGACCTCGCGTAACTCGGGATGCCGCGCGGAGGCGACGGTGCGCTCGTAGCGGGCGATCAACCGGCCGCGTGCGCCCTCGTCCACCCCGTCGGGGCCGATCAGCAGGTCGAGCACCAGATCGACGGTCGCCTCCGCGCCGCGGCGGCGGTGGGTCACCTCGCCGACGCGCCGCCGCATCGCCTCGAGTTCGGCGTTCCCGCTGAACTCCACCGCCCGCGCGATCAGATCCTCGAGTGATTCGAAGTAGTACGTCGTCGAGGCCAGCGGGAGTTCGGCGCGCGTCGCGACCGAACGATGCCGCACCGCGTCGAAACCGCCTTCGAGCAGTAATTCGGCGGCCGCGGCCACCAGCGCCTGGCGACGCCGTTCACCTTTCGGAGTCGTCGCGGTTATCACCGTGCCATCGTGCCAGTCGTCATCAGTACATCCGTGCCAAATGAGGGAAAGGGGAAACAACCATCGATGTTTCTACCGCATCCTCGCAGCAATGGTGTCGTACTGTGCAAAGTTGTTGCCAGGCAGCGCGATTGTGTCAAGCCTGCTTGTGCAGATAATCGCTCATCCGGGTGAGCGCCGATTCGATATCGGCGGTGGCGCCGGCGAAGGACAGCCGGATGGTCCGGTTCCCGTTCACGGTGTCGAAATCCAGGCCCGGGGCGACCGCCACCCCGGTATGGGCCAGCAGGTCGGCGCACCAGGCCATCGAATCACCGGTGAGATGTCCGATATCGGCGTATGCGTAGAACGCGCCGTCGGCCGGGGCGAGGTCGGTGATACCGAGTTCGGGCAGGCCGTCCAGCAGTATCCGCCGGTTGGCCGCGTACCGCCGCACATGGCCGTCCAGCTCGGTGCGCGACTCCTCGTCGAACGCGTGCACCGCCGCGTACTGCGAGATCGCGGGCGGGCAGACCGTCATATTCGATGCCAGCCGCTGCAGCGCCGGCCGGATCGACGCGGGGGCCAGCATCCAGCCGAGCCGCCAGCCCGTCATCGAGAAGTATTTCGATACCGATCCGATCACCACCGCCGACCGCGAGGTCTCCCACGCCGACGCGGTGCGCTCCCCGCCGTAGGTGATGCCGTGATAGATCTCGTCGGAGATCAGCAGCGTGCCGTGCGCGTCGCACCAGTGGGCCACCGCGGCGAGTTCGGCGGGTTCGATCATGGTGCCGGTGGGGTTGGCCGGACTGGCCACGATCAGGCCGCGCGGCGGTTCGGGCAGGCTGTCCAGCATGGCGACGGTGGGCTGAAAGCGGGTTTCGGCGCGGCAGTCCAGTTCCACCACGCGACACCCCAGTGCCGTCAGCGTGTTGCGATAGGCCGGGTAACCCGGCCGGGCGACCACGACCGTATCGCCGGGGTCGAAGGCCGCCAGGAAGATCAGCGTGAACGCACCGGACGATCCGGTGGTGACCACGACATCGTCCGGTTCCACCGGATAGCCGTAGGTGCGCCGATGGTGCCCGGCGATCGCCTCGCGGAGCTCCCGGATGCCGAAAGTCTCGGTATAGCCGAATAATTCGGCATCGATTGCGGCCTTGGTGGCCCGCAGCACCGGCGCCGGAGCCGGTGTGGACGGCTGGCCGGCGGCCAGGCTCAGCACATCACCGTGTGTTCGGGCGCGTTCGGCGGCGGCTTTCCAGACATCCATCACGTAAAAAGGTGGGATGGTCGAGCGCCGAGATTCAGTGGACACCCGACCGACGGTAGAACACCGCTGCGGCCGCTTCGGCAGCTATGGTCAGCTCTGATGCTCGACAAGGCCAGCCGGCCGGCCGCCGGCCCGCCACCGCACGAGCCCGGATCCCCCGCTTCCGGTAGCGGCCCCGGGCCCCTGCGGCGTCGCTGGACCCAGGCGGTCCACCCCCTGTCGAGGCTGGCCGGCCGCCGCGGGCCGGCCCCGGCGACCGCTTCCGGCACGCCCGGCCGCGCCGATACGAATGCACCGGCCGATACAAGCGCAGAAGCCGACGAACCCGTACCACCAAAAGAGCGCGGCACCCCGGAGCCGCCGTGCCCAGCGGTCCCGGCACGAGAGGAGCCCGGCGCGGCTATCTCGAACGCCGGCCCGGGCGCTGCGCCCGGCACCCCGGCGCCCGATAGCCGGCCCGCCGCCGACGAGCCGGCTACCTCCGCGGGCCCCGCGCTCGGCGCAGACATTCCCGACCAGCGAACGCTCCTGCAACGTGCGGTTACGGTGAGCGGCGGCCGGATCATCACGCCCGGCTGGCGGGAAAGAGCCGCCCGCGCCGAGGCCGCCCGCCGACCGCTCCGGCAGCGGTTGAACAGCGGATACGGCGGGATACGCCGGCAGGTCGCCGCGCTGCCCGGCCGTATCCCGACCCGTGCGGAACTCGTCGAACTGCTCGACCGCCGGCCGTCGCGGCGCGAGCTCGCCGATCTCGCGCGCCGGCACCGCTTCCTCCTCGGCGGGCTCGGACTCACCTTGTTGCTGGCCACCGGGGACGCGTCCGCGGGGCTCCTGGTGGCCGAGCACTCGCCCGCCCCGGGAATCGCGTACCGGGTCGCCCTCGCTCATCCACTGCAGTTGTCCACACCGGTGCCCTCGGTCCGCCGCTATCTCGATGCCATCGACAACGGCGAACGCCTCCGGGAGCAGGCAGTGGTCGCGGCCGCCGCCCGCGCGACCCTGGAGCGCGCGAAAGCCGAGGCCGCGGCCGCGGCGGCGGGGCAGGAGCAACCCTGGATCAACAGCGCGCCCGCCCCCGAAGGGGCACTACCGCCCGGCGCCGTCCCACCCGGACCCGGCGGTGTCGTACTGCCGGCCCCCGGCACGTTCACCTCCGGTTTCGGCAGCCGCTGGGGCACTTTCCACCGCGGTATCGATATCGCCGGACCCATCGGCACCCCGATCTACGCCGTCGCCGCCGGCACGGTGATCGACGCCGGCCCGGCCGCGGGTTTCGGCCTGTGGGTGCGGATCCGGCACGACGACGGCACCATCTCCGTCTACGGCCATATGTACGACTTCTTCGTTTCGGTGGGCGAACGGGTCCCCGCCGGTATGCAGATAGCCCGAATGGGCAATCGCGGCGATTCCACGGGTCCACATCTGCATTTCGAGATCATCATGGACGGCCGTCATGTGGACCCGCAGCGCTGGCTCGCATTCCACGGACTCTCTTACGGCTGATCGGTCGAGCATTTCCGGCAAATAGACAGTTGCCGACTCGATACGCCACTCAGATCGCCACACCGTGTGATCGATATCGCAGAAACAGCTGCTACATCGATTTCTCTCAGCAGAATAGAACCGTCCGTTATCTATCTGTTCACTCTTTGTTAATGTTTCGCAATCAGTCTGTGATTCGCCAGAAAACAGACCGCAAGTCTGAATATCGCGCGGCACCGGATTCGTCGAGGGATCCCACCGCGACGCCTCGGCCGGCCCCGCCCGGCAGCAGGCGCACCGCGTCACTGGCCGCGGACAACTGAATCCCAGAGATTCCACAACCCACGCCACACAAAAGAAACAGCGCAATAACGGCGCCGGCGAACACCACCCGGCGGCGTGGTGATCCCGCGCTGCCGGAGTTCGTTATGCGTTTACGAAAACTGTTGCCTCTGACCGTTGTCGCCGCCGCTCTCGCGGTCCCCACACAAGCCTGGGCGGAAACCCCCGTCGCCGGCGTACCCGCGGAACTGCAGGGCCCCGCGCAGCAGCTGCAGCAGTGGCAGCAGCAACTGCCCCAGCCACAGCAGGACCAGCTCCAGCAGTTCGTCCAGCCGCTACCGCAGCCGCTGCCGCATCTGTTCCAGCCGAGCTATCCGGACAACCTCGACGGGTGGATCCGCAATGCGCTGCAGGTCCTCGGACAGCACGGCATCCCGGGCAGCTACGAAGGCATCCACCGCAACGCCATGCGGGAATCCGGCGGCGATCCGCGGGCGATCAACCTCTGGGATTCCAATGCCGCGGCCGGTATCCCATCCAAGGGCCTGATGCAGGTCATCGATCCCACCTTCGCCGCCTACCACGTGGAAGGCACCTCGTGGGATATCTACGACCCGGTCGCCAATATCGCCGCGGCGTGCAATTACGCCGCCCACCGCTACGGCTCCATCGATAACGTCTTCGGCGCGTACTGATCCCGCCGGTTGTCCGGCGCGGCCCGTCGCGCCGGACAACCGTTCAGAGCCGGATCCGGCCCTCGACCGCGGCCAGCCCGATATCCGAACGGTAATGGCTTCCGGGCAGTTTCACGCCGGCGAGCCGGTCGTAGGCGGCTTCCCGCGCGGCCGTCAGATCCGCGCCCGTGCCGACGATGCTCAGCACCCGGCCGCCCGCCGACACCAGCGCGCCGTCTTCCCGCAGCGCCGTTCCGGCGTGCAGGACCGTGGCCGGATCGTCGGTCGCGGCATCGCTCGCGCCGGTGATCACATCGCCGGTGCGCGGCCGTCCCGGATAATTCTCCGCGGCCAGCACCACGGTGACCGCCGCCCCGTCGCGCCAGCGCGGTGCGGGGACCTCGGCCAGGGTTCCGGTCGCGGTGGCGTACAGCAGCTCACCGAGTGGACTCTCCAGCAGGGAAAGCACGGCCTGGGTTTCCGGATCGCCGAACCGGCAGTTGAATTCCACCACCGCCGGACCGGCCGCGCCGATCGCCAGCCCCGCGTACAGCAACCCACTGAAAGGGCTTCCGCGCCGGACCATTTCGGCGGCCACCGGGGCCACCACTTCGTCGACGATCTGCTCGGCCATCCCCTCCGGCAGCCACGGCAGCGGCGTATAAGCGCCCATCCCCCCGGTGTTGGGCCCGGTATCCCCGTCGCCCACCCGCTTGTGATCCTGCGCCGGCAACAGCGGTACCACGGTCTCCCCGTCGACCAGGCAGAACAGCGAAACCTCCGGGCCGTCCAGGAACGATTCCAGCAGTACCGGATGCCCCTGTTCGAGCAGTTCGGCGGCATGATCACGCGCGGCCAGCCGGTCCGCGGTGACCACTACGCCCTTACCCGCGGCCAAGCCGTCGTCCTTCACCACCCAGGTGGGGCCGAAACGGTCCAGCGCGGCATCCAGTTCGGCGGGCGTGTCCACGACTTCGCTGTGCGCGGTACGCACCCCGGCCGCGGCCATCACATCCTTGGCGAACGCTTTCGACCCCTCGATACGGGCCGCATCCGCCGACGGCCCGAAACACGCGATCCCCGCCGCCCGCACGGCGTCGGCAACACCCAGTACCAGCGGCACCTCCGGCCCGATCACCACCAGATCGGCGGCCACCTGCCGCGCCAGCGCGGCCACGGCCTCGGCCGACCCGGCGTCCACCGGCAGCACCTGCGCGTGCTGTGCGATACCGGCATTGCCCGGTGCCGCGACGAGTGCGCTCACCGCCGGGTCACGGCGCAGCGCAAGGACGAGGGCGTGTTCACGGGCTCCGGAACCGATGACGAGTACTCGCACCCGGACAGCTTAGAACGTGCCCGGTGGCCGGACGCGGCGGCCGGACCTTGTCCCGAGCCTCCGCGCTCCTTCCGTTCCCGCCACCCGGCCGGGTGGCCCGCACGGCCCCGGCCCAGCCCGTACCAGCGGATTCACCGCGACCTCGGCTCGACCCGGCCGGCATGTGGATGATGGTGTGTGAAACACCCGTAGCGGGTGGGTTTTTCGCGCACCGGCCCGCCAGGGCAAGCGCGCGCGAGCAGAGGACGGACGTCATGGGTCTGATGGACGGGATCATGGGCAATGCCGGGCGGATGGAACCCGCCGCGGCCCAACAGGAATACGAGCGGCTACTGGGTAACGGCGAACAGATCTACTCGGCCTACCTGCTGGTCCGCGACGCGATGCTGTTCACCAACCGGCGGCTCATCCTCGTCGACAAACAGGGCCTGTCCGGCCGGAAAGTGAGCTACCACAGCATCCCGTACCGCGCGATCACCCATTTCGCGGTGGAAACGGCCGGCACCTTCGACCTGGACGCCGAACTGCTGGTGTGGATCGCCGGCACCGACACCCCGCTGCAGAAGCGATTCAACCGGCAGGTCGATATCTACGAGGTTCAGGGCATCCTGTCCCATTTCGTCGGCGTGTAGCGCACCCGGCCCCACCCGGCGGGCGGCAGCCGGTCATAAGCTCATCCCATGGCTTCTGTTTTCAGTGCGATCATCGCCGGGGATCTGCCGGGCCGGTTCGTCTGGGAGGACGACGAATTCGTCGGCTTCCTCACCATCGCGCCGGTGACTCCCGGCCACACCCTGGTGGTCCCCCGCAAGGAAATCGACCAGTGGCAGGACGTCGAACCCGAAGTCTTCGCCCGCATCAACGGGGTGGCGCAGAAGATCGGGCAGGCCGTGCGGGCAGCCTTCGATGCGCCCCGCGCCGGGCTGCTGATCGCCGGACTCGAGGTTCCCCACCTGCACGTACACGTCTTCCCGGCCTACACCATGGGCAACTTCGATATCTCCGGCGCCGATCCGAACCCGTCCCCGGAATCGCTCGACGACGCGCAGAACAAGATCCAGGCCGCGCTGCGCGACCTCGGTTACGGCGCGAACGTCCCCGCCTGACAGCGCCCGCCCCGGTGTGGACGATCGCGACCCTCCACACCGGTGGAGCAGGGTCGAAACGCCGGCCGGCAAACCTCCACGCTCGCAGGCCGCGGGCTGTGACCGGCACCCGGATCGCGGTACCGGCGAACGGGCATCGTCGGGCCCCGGCCGCACCGCTGTGCCCGGCCGGTCGGCCGGCTCGACCGCCGAACTCCGCCCGGCCGACCGGACCGGCCCGACCGCTAGTCTCCGCCGGGCCGATCGGCGTCGGACCCGCCCGCACCGCCACCCGCCGTGGGCCACGTGCGCGGCAGCCGGACCATGAACGTGGTGCCCCGGCCCGGCACACTGTCCACTTCCACCGTGCCGCCGTGTGCCGCCACCAGTGCTTGCACGATCGACAACCCGAGCCCGGACCCACCACTGCCCCGGCTCCGCGAATCATCGACGCGATAGAACCGTTCGAATACCCGCTCGGCCTGCTCCCGCACCATCCCCGGCCCGGTATCGGCCACCTCCAGCAGCACTTCGTCCGCGCGGGGCGTGAGCCGCACCGTCACCGCCGCGTCCGGCGGTGTGTGGACCAGCGCGTTGTTCAGCAGATTCGCCAGCACCTGCCGCAGCCTGGCGGCGTCCCCGGGAACCTCGGCCGTCCCGGAACCCGGCCGGACCTCCAACCCGATGGACCGGGTATCCGTATTGCCCTGCGTAGCGGCCACTGCCCGGGCACTGTGCACGGCATCGCTGGCCAGTGCCAGCAGATCGACCGGGGCATACTCCACCGGGCGTTCGGCATCCAGCCGGGCCAGCATCAGCAGATCCTCGACCAGCAGACCCATCCGCTTGGATTCCCGCTCGATGCGGTCGAGCAGCATATCGGTATCACCGGTGGCACCCTGCCGGTACAACTCGGCGAACCCCTTGATCGTGGTCAGCGGGGTACGCAGTTCATGACTGGCATCCGCGACGAATCGGCGCATCTTCTCCTCCGACCGCCGGGCCGCCTCCTCCGACGCCTCGGTCGCCGCGAAACCGCGCTGGATCTGCGCGAGCATGGTGTTCAACGATCGGGCCAGCCGATCCACCTCGGTATTCGTCGGGCGCATCGGCACCCGCCGGTGCAGATCACCGGCCGCGATATCGGCGGCGATCTCCTCCACCTGCTCCAACCGGCGCAGACTACGCCGGATCACGAAATACGCCGCCACCGCCAGCGCCGCCAGCACCACCACGCCGATCACCAATTGCAGCACGATCAGCCGCTCGACGATCGCCTCGGTCTCGTCCAGCCGCAGCGCGACCAGGCTGGTGCCCTGGGCGTTCTCGGTGTACTTGACCCGCCACTCACCGGAATCACCTCCGGTGGATCCGGTGGTGAACGTGCCGGGCCGCAGATCGTCGGGCAGATCGGGGGCACCGTTGCGATCGTCCTGCAGGAACATCCGGCCGCCGGAGTCCTGGACCCGCGTATAGAACTTCACGGGCGGCCGTTCCCGTCCCGGCTCACCCGGCAGCGGAATCGGCGGTCGCGGGCCGCCGGGGCGGGCCCAGCCGTGCGCCGCCTCGTCGAGCTGCTGATCGACCCGGTCGATCAGCGCGTTCCGCAGGGCCGACGTCACCGCCACGCCCGAGGCCAGCAGCCCCACCGCGGCGAGCGCGACCAGCGCCAGCACCAGCGTCACCCGCAACGGCATCGCCGCGAACCGCCCGGTCAGGCCGCCGAGCCGGCGATCCGCCGAGGCGCGGCCGCCACTCACGTCCGGCCCGCGGGCGATTCCCGCATCACATACCCGACCCCGCGCAGCGTATGGATAAGCCGCTGCGGCCCGGTGTCGACCTTCTTGCGCAGATAGGACACATACGTCTCCACCACCCCGACCTCGCCACCGAAGTCGTAACGCCACACATGGTCCAAAATCCGCGGTTTGCTCAGCACGGTCCCCGCGTTCACCATGAAATACCGCAGCAGCGTGAACTCGGTCGGCGACAGCGCCACCGGCTCACCGGCCTTGAACACCTCATGGGTGTCGTCGTCGAGTTCGATATCGGCGAACCGGATCCGCGACCGCTCCCGCTCGGGCGCGGCCGCACCCGAGCGCCGCAGGATCACCCGCAGCCGGGCCACCACCTCTTCCAGGCTGAACGGCTTGGTGACGTAATCGTCGGCGCCCAGGGTGAGCCCGGTGACCTTGTCCTGCACATCGTCGCGGGCGGTCAGGAACAGCACGGGCGCATCGACCCCGTCGGCCCGCAACCGCCGCAGCAGCCCGAACCCGTCCATGCCCGGCATCATCACATCGACGATCAGCGCGTCCGGCCGGAAACCCCGGGCCACATCCAGCGCCTGCGCCCCATCCGACGCCGAGGCCACCTCGAACCCCTGGAACCGCAAACTCACGGTCAGCAGCTCGACGATCATGGCCTCGTCATCGACCACCAGCACCCGGGCTTCCGGCGCTGTATCCGGCGCACCACTCATGACCCCATCGTGGCCCACCGCCCTGGTAAGGCCCTGCGCACTCCCTGTGAACACGCTGTGCCTGTCGGCGCGCAGGTTTCGGCCCCCTGGGCCCTCGCGGCCTACTCGGGGTATTCCTCGTCCGAGTCCGACTCCGAGACGAGGGCTTTGCCGGCTACCTGGCCCTTGGCGAGGGCGTCGAGGAAGGCGCGGGCCCAGCGGTCGACGTCGTGGGCGAGGACCTGGCGGCGCAGGGCGCGCATTCGGCGGCGGCGGGTTTCGCGGTCGTCGGTGAGGGCGGAGACGATGGCGTCCTTCACGCTGTCCAGATCGTGCGGGTTGCACAGGTAGGACTGGCGGAGCTCGGCGGCGGCGCCGGTGAACTCGCTCAGCACCAGGGTGCCGTTGAGGCCGCTGTGGCAGGCCACGTACTCCTTGGCCACCAGGTTCATACCGTCGCGCAACGGGGTCACCAGCATGACGTCGGCGGCGACGAAGAAGGCGATGAGTTCCTCGCGGGCGATCGGGCGGTGCAGATAGTGCACCACCGGGTAGCCGACCCGGGCGAATTCACCGTTGATGCGGCCGACCTGGCGTTCGATATCGCCGCGCATCTGGATATAGCTCTCGACCCGCTCCCGGCTCGGCGTGGCCAACTGCACCATCACGGTGTCGGCCGGGTCGATCCGACCCTCGGCGAGGAGTTCCTCCAGTGCGCTGAGCCGGATATCGATGCCCTTGGTGTAGTCGAGCCGGTCGACCCCCAGCAGGACATACTTGGGGCTGCCGAGTTCCGCGCGAATCCGGGCGGCCCGCTCACGCACCGACCGGCGCCGCGAATGCTCGTCCAGCCCGGCCGAATCGATCGAGATCGGGAAGGCGCCCACCCGGACCGTCCGGAACCCGACCTGCACCACCCCCATCTTCGACCGCACCCCGACCGTGCCGCGCGAGGTGGGCTGGCCGGCCAGCCGGCGCGCCAGGTACAGGAAGTTCTGGGCACCGCCCGGCAGATGGAAACCGATCAGATCCGCCCCCAGCAGACCTTCCACGATTTCGGTACGCCACGGCATCTGCATGAACAGTTCGACCGGCGGGAACGGGATGTGCAGGAAGAATCCGATGGTGAGGTCCGGCCGCAGCATGCGCAGCATCTTGGGCACCAGTTGCAGCTGATAGTCCTGGACCCAGACCGTCGCGCCCTCGGCGGCGACCTTCGCGGTCTCCTCGGCGAAACGGCGGTTCACCTGCACATACGCCGACCACCAGGCGCGGTTGTACTCCGGGCGGACGATGACGTCGTGGTAGAGCGGCCACAGCGTCGCGTTGGAGAAACCCTCGTAGTAGTCGGCGACCTCCTGCGCCGACAGCGGCACCGGATGCAGTTCCAGCCCGTCTTCGACAATGGGGTCGACTTCGACATCGGGAACGCCGGCCCACCCCACCCAGGCGCCCCGGTTGCTGCGCAACACCGGTTCCAGTGCCGTGACCAGGCCGCCGGGGCTGCGCTTCCAGCGGGTGGTTCCGTCGGGCAGTTTCTCCAGGTCCACCGGGAGCCGGTTGGCCACGACGACGAACCCGGATCCGGCCCCGCGTTCGCGCAGGGGTTCGGCGTCCACCGCTTCGGGCTGGGCCTCCACCAGATCTATCGGTCCGGAAGCCGGGCCGGAACCGTTGTGGTCACCGGGTAGGCCCGTGGATACGCCGGTTTCGTCCCGAGGGGTGGAATCGCTGGACGGCTGGTCTGTCATCTGGTCCACTCACGCATCCTTCGCGCGGCGCAGTACGCCGCGTATATGGGGTATGAGCGGGGGCCCTGCGTGGTTACGCTCCGCTGCCGCCTTCGGGCCCGACCGCTCATACCGGGTAGTTTTGCGGATCCGCGGACGTCGCCGTTGGCGCCGGCGGCCCACACGACCGTCAGCGCCCGGAGGCGGTAGCTTGCGTGACCAGGCGCTCGGTCATGCGGTTAGAGACTCAGCTTATTCGGTGCGGGCCCCCGGGCCGATACCCAGCATCGACAGGAGCATCCGGCATTCGTCGGCATCGGCGGCGTAGGCGGCCACGACCCGCTGCGCCTGACGAGCGGTCTCGTCGGCGAGGGGTTCGAGTTCATCGTCGGCGATACCGTTGGCGCTGCTCTTCGTGGCCATCTCAATCCTCCCGGCAGGTGCACTGGTATGTGAAATGTCAATGGTATCTGTCCCACGAAACGGTCGCTGCGCCCGCCGTAACACAACGGCACCCGGATGGCTATACCGTGGGCAGCGGAAACGATCAGGAAGGGGCCGTCAGCATGCCGTTGGCCGCGGTGAACGGAATATCGCTCAACTATCAGATCAAAGGAGACCGTTCCAAGGGCACCGATGTGAAGGGCGGCGGCCCGCTGGTCGTGCTGATCATGGGCACCGGCAGTCCGGGCCGGGTGTGGGAACTCCATCAGGTTCCTGCGCTGGTCGCCGCCGGATACCGGGTCTGCACGTTCGACAACCGGGGTATCGCGCCGTCCTACGAGGCCGCCGACGGGATGACCATCGAGGAGCTGGTGGCCGATACGGCGGGCCTGATCGAGTTCCTGGACGAGGGCCCGGCGCTGGTCGCCGGTACCTCGATGGGCGCCCGGGTGGCGCAGGAACTCGCGCTGGCCCGGCCCGAACTGGTACGCAAGGCCGTGTTCCTGGCCGGACACGCCCGCATGGACCAGTTCCAGAAGACTTTGTCGCTGGGTGAGCACGACCTCGACGAGAGCGGCGTGAAACTGCCGCCCAAGTACGAGGCCGCCGTCACCGCGGTGATGAATCTCTCCCCCGCCACCATGGCCGATCCGAACGCGGCCCGCGACTGGCTGGACCTGTTCGAATTCACGGGCGGACCGGCCACCCCCGGTATCCGCGCCCAGCGCCGGATGGACCACGAATTCAACCGGGTGCAGGCCTACCGGGCGATCCGGGTGCCATGCCTGGCGGTGGGCTTCGCCGACGACCGGATGATCCCCCCGTATCTTTCCCGGGAGGTTGCCGAAACCATCCCCGGCGGGCGCTACCAGGAGGTTCCGGACGCCGGCCACTACGGCTATCTCGAGCGTCCGGATACGGTGAACAAGATCCTGCTGGACTTCTTCGCCGCCTGAGGGGGAACCCACAGTTAACGCCGGCCTTGCTAGGGTCGACACATCGTTGGGTTCGCGACACGGCAGCCGGAGGCCCGCCTCCCTGCCGTACCGGGCCCGGACAGATCCCTGTACATACGCGCGAGCACCCCAGTGAGGTGAAATGAGCACCAACCCGTTCGACGACGAGGACGGCCGCTTCTTCGTTCTGGTCAACGACGAAGAACAGCACTCCCTGTGGCCGGCGTTCGCCGAGGTCCCGGCCGGCTGGCGGGTCGTCTTCGGTGAGGACAGCCGCGCGGCCTGCGTGGAGTACGTAGAGCAGAACTGGACCGATATGCGGCCCAAGAGCCTGCGCGACGCCATGGCCGCCGACGAAGCGGCCCGCAAGTAGTTCCGCCTCTCCGCACAGCCCGGCCGGCGCCCACACCACCGCGGCCGCGGTGCCTGCTTCCGGGTCCCGTGCCGAGGTGCTGGTACGACGGCCGCGCTGGCCGGTTTCCGCGGCCGGTGGGTTCCGTTTCGAGTCGTAGTGGGTGGATCCGGCGACGATCGGTTCCCGGCGATGATCACCGGAATCGGTTTCGCGATCTCGGCCGCCGACCCGTATGATCGGCTGCCGAGTGACTCGTTTCAGAAGCCACTCCGCCGCCTTGGCGCAACTGGCAGCGCAACGTACTTGTAATGCGTAGGTTGAGGGTTCGAGTCCCTCAGGCGGCTCACGCTGCACTCGGGCCCACCGACCGTGTCGGTGGGCCCGAGTGATTTCCGCATCATGCGATATTGCCGGGTGTTCGCCGCTGATCAAGCGCAGCCAGGAGATCGAAAACGAATGGCACGGCCGGCTTGCGCCCACCGGATCTACGCACGATGGGCGCGCAGGATTTACGCACGGCCGACCAAGCAGGGGCATCGGGCCAGGCCGTACCGAACGGTCACGGCCGAACGGCAACTGCCGAGCGCCGTCAACGGAACAGCGACGCTTGCTCGACGGGAGCGGCCTGCGGGACACGGACGCGCAGGTGGAATCGTCCCTGATCGACCGCCGTGGTGAGTTCGCCGCCGAACTCCTGCAGCCGCCGGCGAAGGCTGTCGAGCCCGGTGCCGTTGCCGGCTGCGGTCCGGGTACGCAAACCGTCGTTGACGATCAGCAAAGTCACCGCGTCGACAGACCGGGATACCGTGAGACTGCATACCGCGGCGGCGGAGTGACGGAGAATATTCGTCACCGATTCCCGCACGACACGACCGAGAACATCGTCGAGATCGCCGGGGAATTCGTGCGACCCAGATGTGACAGTGCAATCGACACCGGCGGATTCCAAGAGGCGGACCGCCGCATGTATTTCACCGTCGAGACTGACCGGTTTGCTCTCGTTCACGAGGTTGCGTACTTCGATCATCGCCTCACGTGCCACCTGCTGCACCTGCTCGAGCTCGTGCTGCGCACGATCGGGCCGAAACGATATGAGGCGGGCCGCCAGCTCGGTTTTGAACGCCACGACCTCCAGCGCCCGGCCGAGGATATCGTGCAGATCGTCCGAGATGCGCAGCCGTTCGCGCGCCTGCGCGAGGCGGGTCGTGGCCTGCTCGGCCTCCACGGTACGTTGCCAGAGCAGCGGACCGGCCGACTCGAGATAGCACGCGACGACGACCAGCCCCAGCGCGCCGAGCCCTGAGCGCCACGCCGAATCGGCCCCCTCCTGACCGACGAGGCTCACGAAAAGTAATGCGGCGGTGCAACCGCCGACGGCGAGCGCCCACGGGAGGGGTTTGGCGGACCGGTAGGCGAAGACGAGGTCGGCGGCGGCCGTACCCGGCAGCAGTAGCCACGCCCACCCGTATTCCGTGAAATGGAACGCGGCCACCGCGGCCGGGATCGCCACCGCGACAGCGGCCCAGGCCGGTATCCGCGGTGACTGTGCCCACGGCCCCCCGATCATCCCGGTCGCAGCCACGTGGAGCGCGATGAACGCGGCCAGCACCGCCGCCGCACCGAGCACCGCGACGGGTTCGAACGGCTCGAACACGAACGTCAAGGCCGGCGCGATCAGCAGCAGCACGGTGGTTTGGATCTGGTTACTGCGCACGTGCCGCAGAACGACATGGTCCGGTGATTCGGCCGACGCCCGAGTCTCTCGCATCATCCTCATCGTTGTGTCAGAGCCATCCCGAATCACGAGCGATCGCGACCGCCTCCTGGCGGGTCCGTACACCCAGTTTGGTGAGGGCCGACGACAGATAGTTGCGGACGGTCCCCGAGGCCAGATGCATTCGTTTGGCGATCGTCGTCGTCGATTCGCCGATATCGACCCGGACGAGTATTTGCAGCTCCCGGTCCGAGAGCGGACACGGCGGTTCGGCCAGGGCATCCGCCGCCAACGCCGGGTCGACATACCGCTCACCCGCCGCCAACCGGCGCACGACATCGGCCAGAATCCGGGAGGACGCGGTCTTGGCGACGAAGCCCGCCGCACCGGCTTGGAGGGAACGGCGAAGCACCCGCGCCCGCGCATGGCGGGTCAGGATGCACGCCCGGGTAGCCGGACTGGCCAGCGCCAGCGCGGCCACCAATTCCTCACCACCGCCGGGCATTTCGACATCGACGAAAGCCACATCGGGCATATGCTCGCGGGCGATGACCAGCGCCGCAGCGCCGTCGGCCGCTTGGCCGACGATTTCGATATCGGGCTCCATATCGAGCAATGCGGCAATGGCTTCCCGGGTCATGTTCTCGTCGTCGGCGATGAGCAACCGTGTCGGGGATTCCCGCGACCCGAGTGGCGCTCGGTGTTCCGAGCCGCCGTCCCCGCCCATCTTCCACCACCCCTATGCCAACGACGCATATGACACTGTCACGTGAAGCGGTGACGCGGTGATACTACCGGGCAGGACCCGCACACAGCCATAGTTCCCTCATGAACACACCAGCTCCGCACAACGATGACGGTGTGCATGTGCAGGATCTTCGCTACAGCTACGGCGATTACGAAGCGGTGCGCGGCGTCGGCCTGCATGCACGTACCGGTGAGGTCTTCGCATTGCTCGGCACCAACGGTGCGGGCAAGACGACCACCCTCGAATTGCTTCAGGGCTACCGCAAGCCGGCCGGGGGGACGATTCGGGTACTCGGCCACGATCCGGTCCGGCAGGGCCGCGCCCTCCGCCGCCGGACCGGGTTCATGCTCCAGGAAGCCGGATTTCTCCCGGAACTGACTGTGGCGGAGACACTGCGCCTGTGGAGCCGCATCTCCAGCCGGGCCGACAGCGTGGACGACCTGTTGAAACGCGTGGATCTGGTGCACCGGCGTGATGTGCGGATCGACAAATTGTCCGGTGGCGAGAAGCGGCGCGTCGATATCGCGTTGACCGTCTGGGGCCACCCCGACCTCGTCGTACTGGACGAACCGACCACCGGACTGGATCCGGAATCGCGCAGCAGGTTGTGGGATCTGGTACGCGAACTGCGCACCGGCGGAACGACCATCGTTCTCACCACGCACTACCTCGAGGAAGCCGAGGAGCTGGCCGACCGGCTCGCCATCATGCACGCCGGCGCCATCGCGATATCCGGGACCTTGGACGAGGTTCTGGACGCGCACCCCGCCACCGTCGAAGCGACGGTCGAAGCGCGGCACGCAGTTCGGCTCCCCGCGACGACCACGGCGTTCGAACTCGACCCGATCGGGCCGGACGTACAACTGTCGCTGCGCACCCGCTCCCTGCAACGAGATCTCACGACCCTGCTCGGCTGGGCCGAGACCGAGGGCATCGAACTGCGTGGGCTGCGCGCCCAGACCGCCGATCTCAACACGATCTTCCACAACCTGCTCGGCGACAACGGACGGAGTACGACATGAGCAGCCTGTTCGGATTCTCGGGAACGTTTCCCACTCTGTCCATGGCCGCCACCGAGTTCAAGCTCATCCTCCGGCGGCCCGGCACCGCTTCCATCGTCCTGCTACTGCCCGCGGTGCTGATCGGGTTGACCTACATCGGCGAACGCCCGGACAGCGCCGCCCGCTGGGGTGCGACGATCGGAACCCATGTCGTCATCGCCCTGTTGCTGACCGTGTATGTCAACGCCGCGGTGCTGATGACGAACCGGCGCGAGAACCTGATCTTCAAACGGCTGCGAACCAGCGAGCTGGGTGGCACCGGGATCATGCTGTCGATCTGTATTCCGTTCGTACTGCTGAGCATGTTCCAGATCGTGCTCGTAGGCGGGTTCAATCTCGCCACGGGCGCCACAGTTCCACAGGTACCCGATCTGATCGGGGTGGCCGTCGGCCTCGGAATAGTCGCCACGCTGGCGGCTTCCGCGATGACCGCCGCGCTCACCGGCACCACCGAGCGGGTCCAGTTCACCACCATGCCGATCCTGCTCGGCGGTGCGGTCGGCGCGCAGATCGTCACCGCCGACCTCGATATGAACCTCCGGTGGGCGGCCCTGGTGCTACCACTGGTCGCACTGGCGGATCTGATCGCAAAAGGCTGGGCCGGAATGGATTCCGGCATTACGACGCTGCCCGCGAATATCGAGGTGTCGGTCGTGACCGTCGATATCGCGCTCACCGCCGGCTGGTGCCTGCTGGCGATTGCGGTGGCCGTCGCCAGGTGGCGGTGGGAACCGCGGTCCTGACCGTTCTCGAACCTCGACAAGACCCAGAAAGAAGGAAAAAGATGAATCTGCTGACCGATCTCTCCTCGCTCAGGATCGCACCGACCGTCGGCCGCGAGGTGGCGGCTCAACTCGTGGCGTTGCTGCTTATCGCGGCAATCGCGATACCGTTCGGCGGAACACCGGTGGTGCAGTTCGGCCTCCCGGCCCTGTACGCCGTGTACGCGCTGGTCCGGATCGCCATCGCGGCGCGTCGGAAGCCTGCCGACGTACAGTGACGCCCGCGAAGTCGGGGCGTGTGGTGACCGGTCACCACACGCCCCGAATTTTTTGTGCCCGTTTCGGTTTCCGGCGTCCGGACCGGACACGCGCTATCCGGTGTTTACCTCCGCAAACGCAGAATTTTCGTGAATTCGGGCTTGTCGTGACGACCGGCGGCGTGCTCGAATCTGCTGGTCCGAAGACTCGACGGCCGATCGGCAACGCGGCCTCTCTTTCCAAGTGGAGCCGGCAGCAAATGCGTTTACACAGCAGTGAGACCGTGGGGAATCACACCCCGTCTCGGATACCTACGGATGTGCGGCACGCAATCGAGCTCGTTTCCACAACAGGTCGCGGTCCGGCAAACATACAACGCCTACCCGGCCGGAACCTCAACTTCGTCGCCGAATCCGGGGACCGGAAATTCTTCGTCAAAGTGCTGGATCGCCGTGAATCTACGCAGCGGATCGAGGCGCTACTCGCTTTCGAACGATTCAATGCGCTGCCCAGCGTCCGTGAATGGTATCGAGGGCCGCAACTGATCGATGTCGATACCGAGCACAACGCCGCGGTATTCGAATACATCGGCGACCGCGCCACCGGATCCGAGCTCATGGTGGATATGCGTTTCGACACGAAGACCGCAGGCCGGGTGGGCGAATTACTGGGTCGCCTGCATCGGTCGAGTCATGACCATGTCCCGATATCCGCGCCCAACTACCCCGCACCGCGGCCCCAGCATCTGCATGCGATTCCGCTGGATCAGCTCTATCACCTGACCGAGGGAGAGATCGAGGCCTTCCGGAACTGTCAGAAGGACCACGAGCTCACTCGTCTGCTCGAGGAACTCATCGCCGATTCGGAGAGTAACGGCGATCGGTGTCCCATCCACGGCGATGTTCGAGTCGACCAATTGCTGATCGACGACGAAACCGTCATGTTGATCGACTGGGAAGAGTTCCGGATCGGCGATCCGGCGCGGGATGTCGGCACCTTCATCGGCGAATGGCTGTACCGGACAATCCTCGATATCCCCACAGGGCGTGGTGACGGGACAGCCTTCCGACGCACCGGCGACTCCTCCGAGATCGTTTCCCGCGCTGTCGACAAGGCCGCGGTCCTCGCGCCGCTGGTACAGGAATTCTGGCGGTCCTACACCGCGGTGACGCATGATTCGGCCGATCCGGCTCTGCTCCGGCGAGCCTGCCGATTCGCCGGATGGCACCTGATCGACCGGCTCTTCGCGTTCGCCGCCGGAGTGGCGGTGCTACCGGCGACGCACTGGGCCGCGGCGGGTGTGGGACGCGCTGCGCTCGGCGAGCCCGACGGTGTCATCGATCTTTTCGAACTGAAGGTTCCGGCATGACAACGATTGCACTGGATCTCGGTATCGAGGTCGATATCGAAACGAACTCGGCCGTAGTCGCCGGTGCGACCATCACTGCCGACAGTGCCCGCGAACTGGAGCGCAAGCTCGGCCGGTCGATCTACTACCGGCTGCACGCGCGGGCGACGGAGCCCGATACCTCGTCCTTCTCCCATATCCGCGATCGCCTCATGGAACGCCGGATCTCCGCTGCCCTCGACCACCCGGCCGTCGAGGTGACACCGGGCGATCAGCAACGTCTGGGTGGCCGGCGGACAGGAACGCTGCTCGGCGTCCGGGTGATACTTCCCGACGATGCCGGGGAGACGATCAGCGTGTCGAGGCAGTGGCCTGCCCGTTCGCCCGGCTACTACTACGTGACCGGCCGGCAGAAGCCGCCGGCCGGGAGCATCTGGCGGGTATACGTGGCCGTCGGCGATGCGGATGCGGCACCGGCCGAGTTCGCGGAAATCGTCGCCGGAATCGATGCATCGGGTGTGCCATGGGATGCCAAGGTGCTCTCCCTGGCCGATCAGTTCCCGCGGTCGGATGCGATCACGATCTACACCGACACCTACGAGTCGGCCCTCGAGATCTCTCGTATCGCGGCCGGCACAGTGCACCCCGATCTCTGCTCCGCGTTCACCAACAGGACGGCCGCCGGTGTCGCGATCGCCGAGGAGCCGGCCGATTCGGACCCGGCCAGAAAAGGATTGAGCTTCGGCCAGCACCGCGCCACGATCGTCGCGGCCGCCGGTATCACCCAGGCACGAGAAGGCGGCGATTTCGCCGAAATATTGGCCGGCCTGTGGGACGAAGCCGGAGTCGACAGATTTGCTTTCTGGCGGAACAACCCAAAATCTTGACATTCGATCGAAGAGGATCGGGTGTCAACAACCCTTCGTATCACCGTGATTCGGAGGAAATGAAAATGAAAGGGAAACCAATGGAGAAGAAGCGCGATATCCTCAAGGGCTTCGAGGAGTACACCACCGCCGCGGAACTGAGCGACACCAACGCGATGGACGCGCCTGCCACCTCGGCTCCGTGCGTGGCATCGACGATCGTCCTCACGTCCCGGGTGGACTGCTGATTCGCAGCCACAATGATTGACCTGTGGACGGCCCGGGTTCTGGCCGGGCCGTCCACAGGCGGAATCGAGTGTAACCGATGAACTTGCTGTGGGTGGTAACCGGTGCGGTGTCGTGCAGTATTACGCCGTTCTGGGCCCGATGGATAAGGCTCCAGCGACCAGATATTTGCGTCGAATATGTTATGACGCCTTCGGCGACTCGATTTCTCAGTCCAGCGGCAATCAAAAATATCGGCGCGGCACCCGTTATGATCGATAAATGGGATGATGTCGGCGACCGCCCATTACATGTCGAGATGTCGGTATGGCTCGACGCGATCATCGTTCATCCCTGCACATTCGATTATATGTCCCGGCTGGCGTTGGGTATCGTCAATACACCCTCGCTACTGACGGCCGCTTGTATCGAAAAACCCATTATCGTGGCTCCGATACCTCCTCCGGGCGGTATGAACGGGCCGGTGTACAAGAAACACCTGGAATCCCTTGCCGAGCGCGGAAATATCACGGTTCTCCCACCCGAGGAAACGGCCAATCTGAATCCCCATGCCGACCAGTCCTTCGGCGCCGCGTCCTTCGAGAGTTGTCTCCGGGAACTGCAGTGAATCGACCGCACCCCATCGTGCATGGAAGCAGCCTGCGGGAGCGGCATATCCATCGAGTCGACGGACTCTACCTCTTGACCCGCCGGGCACCCATGCGGAACCACCGATTCACCGATATCCATGGCATACCCCCGCTTTCGTTCGACGCACTGGCCGATGCGGGATTCGTCATCGGAAGCGGAACAGATCGCGAACGGGCATATCGACTCGAGATCGGTGTGAACGATATCGAACTGCTCGATCGTCGCGAAACCGATGAACTGTGCACGGCACTCGGCCGTTGGGGCACCGCTCTGGCTGTCCTGCATTCGATCTCACCCGATCGCGAAATCGGCGAGCCGCCGGCACGGACACGGTTTCGGCAATGGTGGCGGAACGGCGACGAACTGTCCATCGGCCGCCGCGGAGCACGGGAACGCTTCCTGAAGCTGCTGACCGATACCAGCCGTGATTTCGTGGACGTCCTGTTGAGCACTCCGCTCGATACCGGACCCACCGTGCTACTGCACGGATGGGCACGCCTGGGACAGTCGATGACCGCCCCGGACAGAACACGTTTCCTGCTGGGGGAAGATATCGGAGCGGGGCCTCCCGAGTTCGATCTGGCCACGCTCGTGGCGGAACTCATCGAGCGCGCAGTCATCGTGCGCAGCATCCGTATCGACGCGGTTCGCGCAGCACATCGCACTCTTCTCGCGGCCTACGAGGCCCACGGGACCGTCCCGCTATCGGAGGAGCTCGTGGACGGGTTCATCGTGGAAGCCCTTGCCCGGCACGTCGGAGATTTCATCACCTTCGCCCAGTTCGATGCCGGATGGGACCGTGTCGGCCTCGAGGAGTTCGCGCAATTGATCAACCGGCTGGTGGACGACGGGGGGTCGAATCCATGAATTGCTTCGAGTTGCGCAACGGGCTCAAGGTGGTCACCGACAGCACGGCCCGGCACGAGGCGTTCCAGCTGACGACCGTCGTCCGGGCAGGTTCGGTGTTCGATCCGGAAGGCAAGGCGGGTACCGCACACCTCACCGAACATCTGTCTGTGGTGGGTTCCGTGCTGCCGCCGGGAACAATCGCGGGATCAGGGGGCGAGACAAGAGCGAATACCCATCGCGACTACCTCATCTTCGAAACCCGTGGGCCGGCCGCACTACTTCCGGCGGTGCTGGATGCCGAATGCGACCGGCTGGGGGGACAGTTACACGTAAGCGCCGAGCTGTTCGGTGCGCAGAAGGCCGGCGTGGTGGACGAGGTCGACACCTACTTCCGCTCGGGCCGCCCCTGGGCGACCATATCCGATCTGGTCTTCGGAGACTGGGGGCCGTCCCACGACAGCTTCGGCGATCCGGAACAGACCCGGACGCTCACCCTCGACGAATGCAGCCGCTTCGCCCGGCGGTGTTTCCGGCCGGAGCGGGCGGCCATGGCATTGCGGGGCGATCTGAGCGCCGTCGGCGGCGTATACGGCGTCCGCACCCATCTCGACGGCCGGTTCGGCCGGCCGCGGCCGGCCGAACCCGTGGGCAGCGCCGCGGATCGGACCGAAATACGTTCACCCCACGCGATTGTGAGCACGGCGATCAAACGGCCGTGGGCAGCCTGGCTCGTGCCCGGAATCGCCGGCGACAGTCTCCGGCGGCTGGCGATGGAAATCGTCGCGGTCGTCCTGCGCGAACGGCGGCAGTTGATCGCCTCGGTCGGGCGATCTCCCGAAGCGCACTCCGCGCTGCCCGAAGCTTTCGCCATCGCACCGGTCGCCGATGACGATCTGGCCGCGTGCATTTCGGTGGCCCGCGAGCCGATCGGCGCCCGCGAGTTCGCCGATGCGGTCGCGATACTCTCCTCGACCGCTGCGTGGCTGTCCGGTGACGCGGCGGCGACAGCGAGGCTCTGGCTGGTGTCGGGTACATCCGGGATGGCCGGTGAACTCCATCACCACCTCGACCGCCTGGACGTCGCCGAGGTGGTGACGATCCAGCAAGAACTGCTGGGTTGCAAGCCATGGGAGATCCGGCCGCAGACTCTCGATCTGCCATCGCAACCGGCAGATCGTCCCCCGGCGCCGAAGCCGTACCGGCCCCGGCGGGCCGGCGCCGGACAGCAGGCAAACCATGCCGTATCGCCGCACGCCGACCGTATTTCGGCAGCGCACGGTGTGGTAGCACAGCCCGGGCCGGGGCAGAACGCACTGGTGATCGTCCTGCCGTCCGACGCCCCGCATCTTCCGGCACGTCCCTGGTACCAACAGGACGACGCGCGCCGCGCGCGATACGTCCGCGTGTCCTACCGCGACGAGCTGCCCGATGACGTGCGTTGCGACCTGGCAGAAGCACTGGACGGCGTGGCCGGGCCGAGGCCGCTGGCGGTATCGGCCGTCGGCCCGGAGGCGCGACACTGGTTCGATATCGCGGCCCCGGGGCGGAAACCCGCGATTCGAGATCCGGAGGTGGTACGGCAGGCCGCGGCCCGCTGGGTCGGTGCGGCATTTCTCAACGGTGCCGACCGGATTCGCCGCGGCGGTATACCCCAGCCGGTCATCGTGCCGGCCTGGAGCCGGGACCGGTACCAGGTGGTCGGCACGCGCCCGGAGTCGCGGCCGATCGACGGGCAGCGCCTGGAAGATGTGCGGTCGTTCGTCATCGGCGGACTGCTCACCCAGCAGCTTTCGGCGCCCGAGGAGGCTCATGCGTTGACGAAGTTGCTTGCGCTCGACGTTCATACGACCGTCTCCGACTTCTGTGCGGTACTGGCCGATCTCACTGTCGGCGAGGTCGATACCGCGCTCCGGCAACTGGAAGACCTGTTCGCGCGCGCGGAGGTGAAGTGATGTCGGTGCCGAATTTTTCTGTGATGTATCCGGTGCAGATATGGTCGCTCGACGAGCTGGCGGCATATGCCGAGTGCGCGCTGGATTCGGGCGCCCGGCGGCTGTGGGCAGGGCAGTCCATCCTGATGAATACCGGGGCGGCTCTCGCCGTTGTCGCATCGAAATTTCCAGGTCTGTCTTTCGGTATCGGAGTGCAGTTGGTGCAACTGGAACATCCGATGCAGGCAGCCTTGACCGCGCGGACGATTGCGGAGGTCTCCGGCGCTCCCTTCGCCCTGTGCGTCGGTGTGGGTGGGAAGAACTTTCAGGACGCACTGTCCCCGGATGGTCTCGGATCCCCGGCCGATGTCGCGGCCCGCTATATCGGCAACGTGCGGAGAATGCTGTACGGATCCGGGCCCGGTGGTTCCGAGGACGCCGCATCGGGAGACCCGGTACTTCCCGCGAGCACGGCGCCACCGGTGCTGATCGGAGCGGGAGTCCTCAGAGAGCGGATGGCATTCGAGGCCGGCGGCGTCGCCGATCTCGTGCTCACCTGGCTGGCACCGACCGCATATATCGAAAGCACGATTCTTCCCGCCCTGGAGAGCGGCGCGAACCATCGCGGGAGAGCGCGGCCGACAGTGTGCTCGGTGGTGCATATCGTTGTCGAGCGCACCGGACGCGACTATCCGGCAACTGTTCTCGCGGCCGTACGCAATCATTTGAGCGCCGACCACTACTGCGCGATGCTGCGCCGGGCAGGCATCGCCGCAGACCCGCGATCACCTGCCGCGACCGCACAGGCCCTCGTCGAGTCGGACACCATCGTCATCGGAACGCCGGAATCGATCGCACAGGCCGTTGTCGATCTGTACCGGCGTGGAGTGGACGAAGTTGTCCTGAATATCGCCGGAACCCACGTCATGGAGGGACCTGCGGCCGCATTGGCCGATATCCGGCTCGTCTTCGACGCGGTGCGGGAGCTGACGGACTCATCGGCGGGCGAGGTGAGCTGATGGCCACGATCGTCGGCCGGGAAGCGAAGAGTGTCGCCACCGAACCGGGTGACAACCGAAGTCCTGTGCGGGGGTTACCGGCCACGCTCGTATTCCGGCTGGGCTTGTCCTTCTTCCTCCTGACAGCGCTTACGACTCGCTTATCGCTGGGACTCTTGGCGGCTTTCGGAATTCCCGCCGAGTGGGTTCTGCAGGTGCACAGACCCGTGGCCGCGGTGAAGGAATGGGTCGCAAGCACTGTTTTCCGGGTCCCATTGACCGCTGCGCAGATCGACCGGCTTCGAAATTGGGACGACACCGTATACAGCTGGGTTCAGCTGTCGGTGCTTTTGCTCGTCGCGGTCGGCGTCACCGCCGTCTGGTCCCTTGCCGACAGACGCGCACGTGACTATCGGATTCCGGGCAGCTGGCTCGTACTGGCAATCCGCTACGTGGTGGGGGCGCAACTGCTGACCTACGGCATGGCAAAGGTGTTCCCCTGGCAGATGACCATGCCCCTGCACCGGCTGATCCAGCCGTACGGCGACTTCTCGCCGATGGGGGTGCTGTGGTCGTCGGTCGGTTCATCGACCTCCTACCAGATATGCACCGGTGTGTTCGAGGTGCTGGCGGGGGTACTGCTGCTGGTGCCGCGTACGGCGCGGCTCGGCGCACTACTGGGTTTCGCGGCGATGGGTCAGGTGCTCATCCTGAACCTGTCCTACGACGTCGCGGTCAAAACGTTCTCGTTTCTGCTGATGGTACTGCTCGCCGTACTGATCGCCCCCGATCTGCGCCGGATCGCGACAGCGGTCCTCACCGACCGCGAAGCGGGTGTCGCCGTGCGACGGCCGTTGTTCCGTTCCGGACGAAGAAACCGGATCGCGGTGATCGCGCAGGTCGTCTGTGCTGTGTGGCTCACCGCGGTGGTCGCGCACAACAATGCCGATCTGTGGCGTTCGATCGGCTCCGCCCATCCGAAATCGCAACTGTACGGAATCTGGGATGTCGTCGAATACTCCGTGAACGGCACGCTCCGGCCACCGCTGGACACCGATACCGATCGGTGGAAGCGAATTGTCTTCGACTCTCCGGACTACGTGGTGCGACAGCAGATGGACGGCTCTCTGCTCGCCTACACCGCCGCGATGGATCCGGCGCGGCACACACTCACACTGACAGACCCCGGCACCGGATCACCCGCGGTGCTGACCTTCGATCGAAGTAGTGCGGCAGCGATGACTCTCACGGGAGATATCGACGGCCGGAGTGTTCGTATGGTTCTCCGGCTCCGTGATCGAGAGTCGTTCGAACTGACAAGACGAGGGTTCCACCTGTTCCAGGACGGGCCGTACCTGCGATGACCATCCGTATCCAGTCAGGAGATAACGCACGTGGGAAATGAAGACGATATTCGGCGATTGTTCGCCATGGCAGATCTGATCACCCCGATGGTGATTCGCTCCGCGGCATCGTTGCGGCTGGCCGACCATGTGGACAGTGGTATCGATACGGTGGCCGCACTGGCCGAGGCAACCGGGTGCAAGCGGCAGCCACTGTCGAAGGTCGTCGACCACCTCCACGCGATCGGCCTCCTCCACCTCGATACAACCGGCCGGATCGAGAACTCCGGTATGGGCTCGCTGTTGTTGTCGGCCTACGACTCCGGACGGATCCGTTCCTTCTTCGATCCCGCGGAGGTGGCCGGGCGCGCCGAAATGTCGATAACCGCTCTCCTGCACACCCTTCGGACGGGCCGACCGGCTTACGAAGGTCTGTACGGGAATTCGCTGTGGGACGATACCGACGGCCGCGCCGATGCGGATCAGGGACTCGACAGGCTGGCGCCGGCGGAACCCGAATTCGATGCCGATGTGGTGGTGAACGGTTACGACTGGTCGGGCCGGCGGCACGTGGTCGATGTGGGGGGACACAACGGCGCCATGCTGGCAGCCATCCTGAAAACCCATAGCCATCTCACCGGCACGCTTCTGGATCTCGGCAAGTTCAGCGAACTCGGCACGACGACCATGCGGCGCCACGGTGTGCAGGATCGCGCTTCGATCGTGGCGGGTAGCTTCTTCGACCCGCTACCCACGGGCGGCGACGTCTATCTGCTGTCCGCGATCATGGCCGATTGGGGCGACGAAGATGCGATTCGGATCCTGTCGCGTTGCGCCGACGCCGCCGGGCCCGAGGGACGGGTCGTGCTGGCCGAAGTCCATATGACCACCCATTTGCACCTCGATCCTCCGTTGCGCACCGCCATGGATGTTCGGCTGGCCGCGAGCATGCCCGAGCCGGACCGGACGGTGGACGATCTGTGCGTCCTGGCCGATAAGGCAGGTCTGGACGTTGTGTGGCGCGGACCTGGCACGATGCTCCGGTCGCTGGTGGAACTGCGTCCCCGGACAGCGGCAGGCGCACCCTGATAGACGCCGGGAAGGCGCACGCACAACGGTCAGATCGGGGTGACCGAGGCGACGAGCCACTGCTCGTCGGATTTGTCGAGGGCCACCCGGACGCGACTACCCGTGGTGGTGCCCTGGGGGCTTTCCTTACTGGTGGTCACCTGATTCAAGAACAGCAGGACCACGGCGTGCGCACGGTCGGCGGAGACCACTCCCCCGGCCTGCGTGCTGGCCTTGACCGTCAGTTCCTTTTCCTTGGCGCCCGGGACGATCGCCTTGTCGATGAGTTCGAGGTAATCGGCCTTGAACTCGGGGGCCAGGTTGTCGGCGGCCTTGGGGAGTTCTTTGTCGACCGTCTGGAACTCGTAGCTGAACATGGCCGAGACGGTGCGGGAGGCGGCGGCAACGGCATCGGTGCGCGATTGCTCGGACTGGCGGTAATCCCAATAGCGGTAGCCGCCGATCCCGGCGACCACCGCCGCCGCGACGACCACCACCGCGGTGACCCCGATGAGGATCTTGTTCCGGAGTTTCATACCTGCCCGCGGGCCGGGGTTCGAAACGACCTCGCCGGTCTTCTCGTTTCCCGCCCTGGCGTTCTTTTCCTCCGGGCCTGACTCGATCATGCTACGAACTCCACATCCGAGGCGGTCAAGGTGCCGTCATCCGCACGTTGCACGGTGACCCGGAAGCGGTAGAACCGCTGCTGTTCGCCCTCGGCGCCCGCGTTGGTGAGGGTTTGTTTCGCGGCGACCAGGATCACCGCGGATTTCTCGTCGTCGCGTTCCACGGCGGCCTCGACGACCTCGCCGGTGGACTGCACCTTGGCCTGTTTGACGATTTCGGTGAACGGATCGATCCGGCCGTCGAATTCGGTTTTGAATTCGCCCGAGGCCATGGTGAGGATCCGGTCGATATCTTCTTTGGCCGTATCCGCGCGGATGGTGGTGAGGTTGAGGATCGTCTGCCGGGCGGTCGCCACGTAGTCGGCGCGGCGTTCGTCGCGCTGCTCGGTGGACTGGACGGCGATCATCGACACCACAGCGGCGCCGACGAGTCCGATCACCAGGATCGCGGCGGCGGTGAGCGCGAGGATCCGTTTCCAGGACCCGGCACCGGGCTCGTCACCCGCTTCCGCGGCAGCGGTACCGGTCTCCTCCTCGGCCGAACCTTTCTTGTCCAGCGCGACCGTGGCGGCTTCGGCTGAAGCGACGCCACGGGAGTCCGCGGGTTGCGTCTCGGCTTTGCCGAGCCGGACGGTCGGCGCGGAAGCTCCGGGGGCCTCCTTGTCCACCTCGGCGGCGCTGCTCGCGGTCGCGTCGACGCCCGTGGTTCCGGTTGGGGTGCTCGAAAGCTTCTCGGTCACGGATTCGGCCCCGCCGACCGGCAGCTTCGCGGTCTCGGACCCCGCCGAACCACTCGAGAGCTTCGCGGTCGTGGCCGACGCGGAGCCGGCGGCGGACTTCTCTGTACCGGAGGCGGCCGGGCTGCTCGAGAGTTTCGCCGTCGCGGACTCCGTCGAGCCGGCCGAGAGCTTCGTGGTCTCGGATTGCGCCGACCCTGTCGCGAGCGTTTCGGTCACGTCCTCCCGCGTGTCCGAGTCGGCGGCAGAGGTACCGGTGGCGAGCTTCTCGGTCGCGTCCTCGACCGGTGGGCCCGCCGTGCGGCTGGCCCGCCTGCGGGTACGGCGGGGGTCCTTGGTCTCGCTCATTTCTGCTGCTCCTCGAACATTGCCTGCCAATCCGCGGGTACGGCGCCCGATCCGCCGGGTGCGATATCGCCCTGACGGTAGCTGCGACCGTCGGTACCGGTATAGACCCCGGTGGCCGGATCGTACGAGAGAGCGGCGGCGGGGGTGCTTGCGCCCGAGAAACTAGCAGGTGCCGGGGGTACTCCCGCAACCCCGGGGCCCGTGTCGGGCGCGGCGGCCGGGGCGACACCGGGCGCGGGCGGTTCGGTGGGCGCGACCGGCTGCGGCGGGCCGAACGGCGGATTCGTGCCCAGCGGAACGTATCCCGTGCGGCACAGCTCCGGCGAGGGGGCCCGCCGGCCGGGGTATTCCATACAGGGCGTATTGCGGATACCGCGTACAGCGGTCTTGTCGTCCTGCGGGACCTTGCAGTACAGCCCTTCGGGTGTGGGGACGGTATCCAGTTCGCTCGGGCTGCGGCGCTGATCGGGCGGCAGGAAGCCGGTGGTGCACGGCGGCGGGTCGTTGAGCGTGGTCATGAAGTCGACCATCGCGCCGTATTCCATGGGCCCGCGCACCGCGGTGAGCAGTGCCGCGATCAGCGGCGGGTACACGACCAGGATCTGTTCCACACCGGCGTGGTAGGTGACCCCGACCTGCCCGAGGCTCACCAGGTTGTTCAGCAGCAGCGGCAGGGTGGGACGCAGTTCGTCGAACTGCTGGGTCACCCGCTGCATGGCCGCGGGCCCGTTGGCCAGGATGCTGCGCAGGGCCGGGTCGTGGGCGCGCAACTGATCGGTGACGACCGCCAGGTCGCGGGTCCACGACCGGATCGCGGCATCCGAATTCACCTGGGTGTCGAGCAGCGGGCCGATCTGTTCGATCAGCTGCTTGGTGGGCCCGACATTGTCGTTGGCTTCCTGCACCAGCAGTGCCGCGGAATCGAGGAACCGCTGCAGATCCGGTCCGGCACCGTTGAACGCCCGGAACGCCTCGTCGATGACCTGCCGCAGGCGGGTGTCGGCGACGCTGGCCAGCAGCCGGTCGGCCTGATCCAGCAGGGCACCCACATCCTGGGGGAGTTCGGTGTGGTCCACCGGGATCACACTGCCGTCGTAGAGGTTGGCGTCGCCCGGATCCTGCGGCGGCACCAGGTCGACGTACTGCTCGCCGATCGCGGAGACACTGCGGATCAGCGCCGTGGAGTCGGCCGGGATCTTGTAATCGCTGTCGACCGACAGGCGCGCCTCGACGCCTTCGCTGGTGAGCCGGACCTCTTCGACCACACCGACGTTCGTGCCGCGGTAGGCGACATTGGCGTTCTGGTACAGCCCGCCGGTGGCGGCGAGTTGCAGCGTGACCTCGTACCGGCCGATCCCGAGCATCGCGGGCACACCGACATAGGTGCCGCCCATGACGCCGAGGCCGACCACCGTGAGGATGGAGAAGATGATCAGCTGGATTCGTACGAATCGGGTGAGCGTCACCGGCCCTCGCCCCCTTGCGGTGCGGCGGGCAGCGGCACGGTCAGCCCGGGGATGGCGGGCAGGCCGGGGATCGGCGGCAGCCCGGGAACTGTCGGTTGCGGCTGGTCACTGGGCGGCGGAGTGCCAGGGGGCGGCTCGAGGGGCGTCGCCAGTGGGTTGCCCTGCTGGCCGGCGGGCCCGGCGATCTGCCCGAGCGCGACCTCCACACCGCCGAACATTCCGCCGATTCCGGTGCCGGTGAGGAAGTTCGAGTCCAGCCGCTTACCGGTGAGGTCCACGGTCATGAACAGGTTCAGGTAGTCGCCCTTGATCGCGTTGTCCAGGTTCTTCAGCGGGAACGGGAAGGAGGCGATGATCTTCAGCGCCTCGGTGAGATCGGAGCCGGTATCGGCGAGGGTCTGCAATACCGGAGCGAGGTTGGCCAGGTTCGCTTTCAGATCGTCGCCGCTGGCGGTGATCAGCCGGTTCACCACATCGCTGAGTTCACCGAGTTTGGTGATGGTGGTGGTGATGTTCTGCCGGCGGTCGGCCAGCACGGTGAGCGCGGGATGGATCTCCTCGATCGCCGCTTCCACCACATCGGTCTGTTCGACGAATTGCCCGGAGACGCGGTCCAGGCCTTCCATCGCGGCGATGATGTCGTCGCGCTGGGCGTTCAGGTTGCCGATCAGATCGTTCATCTGCGGGATGAGGTCGCGGACCTCTTCCTCGTTGCCCACCAGGGCCGAGTTGAGTTCGCGGGTGATGTTCTCCAGCTGGGAGATTCCGCCGCCGTTGAGTACTACCGACAGCGACGACAGCACCTGTTCGGTGGTCGGGAAGACCCCGGCGCGTTCGAGCGGGATCACATCGCCCGCGGCGAGCCGGCCCACCGGCGGAATATCCACCGGCGGTGCGAGTTCGACGTGGTTGCTGCCCAGCAAGCTGGTCTGGCCGATCTTGGCGGTGGCGTTCGCGGGCAGCACCACACCGGGGTTCAGCGAGACCGTCACCAGCGCGTGCCAGCCCTCGACCTCGATATCGGTGACCGCGCCGACCGCGACGTCGTCGACGCGCACCGGCGAGTTGCGGGTCAGCGTCGTGACATTCGGCATCTGGATCTGCACCGTGTACGAACCCTCGCCGGTGCCCTCGGTACCGGGCATCGGCAGTGAGTTGAGCCCGTCGTACTGGCAGCCCGTGATCGGTAACGCCAGCGCGAGCCCGGCGACGAGCGCCGCGCCGCGCCGCCGGACCTCCGGGGCGCGCAGCTTCAGCCGGCGCATCATCGTCCTCCTCCGGGCAGGCCGGGAATTCCGGGAAGCTGGATACCCGGGATCGCCAGCCCCGCGACACCGGCCGGAACCGTGACCGGGGCGGGCGCGGGCGCGGCCGGGGGGCCGACCTTCCGCGGGTCGACCTTCCCCGGCAGGTCCGGAGTCGTGTACTCCAGCTGGTTCGGGAACGCGGTCACCCCGGTGGCCGGGTTGGTCATGATGGGCAGGTAGTTCATCGCCAGCGAGCTGAGCACCGGCGCCAGATACTGGGCGCACAGGTCGGCGCTGGTATCGGATTCGTTCTGCTCCAAGGCCCGTACCGAACCGCACAGGAAGCTCACCGGGTCGGCGAAGTTGTTCAGCGAGATGGCGCCGGTCAGCGTGCCCTGGGCGGGTTTGTAGATCTGGTAGAAGTTCACCAGCGCGGTCGGGCCGGAATGCAGCGCCTGTTCCAGTTCGGGTCGTTTGTCGACCAGGATCTGGGTCACGTCGGCGAGCCGTTGCACGCCTTCGGTGAGTTCGGTTCCGCTGCCTTCGAGGAAGCGCTGGACATCGGTCAGCGCCAGGTCCAGGTTGTCCAAGCCGGCACCGAGGTCCTGGGAGACCCCCGCGAGCACCGACGACACCGAGGCGAGCCGCCCGCCGAATTGCACGATCTGGTCATTGCTCTTGGAGAGCACGTCCACGAACTTCTGCAGGTTGCGAATGGTGCCGAACAGATCGGTGCGGCCGTCGGACAGGGTGGTCAGGGTGGCCGAGAGTTCCCGCAGCGTGGTGCGGAAGGCGTCGCCGTTGCCGTCGAGGTTGTTCGCGGCGGTGTCCACGAAACGCCCGAAGGAGCCTTGTGGGTCGTCGCCGACCGGGCCGAGGGCGGTGGACAGTTTGTTCAGCTCGGTCTTGATGTCGTCCCATTCGACCGGAACGGCGGTGCGTTCGATGGGGATCTCCGCACCGTCGCTCAGCTTGTCCCCGCCGGTGTAGGCGGGCGCGATCTGGATGAACCGCGCGGCGACCAGTGAGGGGGCGATGATCACGGCCCGCGCGTCGGCGGGCAGGTCGACGCCGCCGTCGACCGACATCGTCACCTTCACCTGATCCTTACCGGGCTCGATGGCGTCGATCTTGCCGATCGGGACCCCCAGCACGCGCACATCGTCGCCCGCGTACAGACCGCTGGTGGAGGTGAAGTAGGCGGTGATCTCGTGCTTGGTGATCCGCTGGAACGCCGTGTACCCGCCGAAGGCGACCAGCGCCACGACCAGGACCCCGGCAACGATCGCCACCCGTTTCCGGGGTATCGCGCGGACCTTGTCCTTCAGAGTGGTCACGAGATCCTCCTCGGGGCAGTTCCATGCGGTCCGCGGAGGCCGTCGGGTTGGTGGAGGTTTCGCATCATCGCGGTGGCTCCTGTACGGACGGGCCGATCTTGGGGCCGGGTTCGAGCAGATAGGCGCGCAGCGATTCGGGCAGATGCTGCGGCCAGACCAGCGCGTCCACCAGCGGGTGCAGGGTTTCACTACTGGCGTTGACGACGTAGGCGTTGAAGTACGGGCCGCTGCCCACCTGTTCGCCGAGGGCCGCGGCGAACGGGCCCAGGCCGTCGAGCGCGCCGGTGAGGTTGTCCCGGTTGCGCTGCAGCAGGTCGAGTACCGAATTGAGTTTGTCCAGCGCGGGTTTCAGCTGGGCTTCGTTGTCGTGCACCAGCCCGGACAGCTGCTGGGCGAGCGCGTTGACGTAGACGATCATCTGGCTGATCGCGGTGCGCCGCCGATCCAGTTCGCCGAGCAGCTGATTCCCGTCGACCAGCAGCGCGTTGATGGCGTCGGCGCGGTCGGCCAGGATCTTGGTGACGTTCTGGGCACGGGTCAGCAGATCCGACAGCGCCTGATCGCGGGCGTTGATCGTGCGCGAGAGGGCGGTCACGCCGTCCAGCGCCGAGCGCAGCGGCGCCGGGGTGTCGGCGAAGGCGGCCGAGAGTTCGTCGAGGGTCTGGTTCACCTTCGGCAGGTCCAGATCCTGCACCGTGCCGGCGAGATCGCCGAGCGCCTCGTTCAGCGAGTACGGCGAGGTGGTGCGTTCCATCGGGATGGTGTCGGTGACCTTCAGCGACCCGTCGCCGGCCGGGTTCACCGCCAGGGATTTACGGCCCAGCACAGTGTTGGTCTTGATGGCGGCGGTGGTCTTGTCGCCGATCCCGATCGTTTCGGTGAGACTGAACCGGACCAGCACCTGCGCGCCGTCCAGGCTCACATCCTCGACCCGGCCCGATTTCACCCCGGCGACCTCCACGTCGTCACCGGTCACCAGCCCGCCCGCATCGGCGAAGTACGCGGTGTACACGGCCCCGCCGCGAATGAACGGCAACCGTTCGAACTGCAGCGCCGACAGCGCCACCGCGACCGCCAGCACCAGGCCGACGACGCCGATGGTCACCGCGCGCGATTGCTCCTTCATTCGCTGGCACACCTTCCGGTCGTCTGCTCACCGGGCAATTCGATCAGCAGAGGTTTCCCGTCCGGACCGTCCACCAGGAAGTTCGTCCGGCATACGTACAGCTGCAGGAACGAACCGTAGGAGCCGATGCGGATCAGTTTCCGGTAGGTCGCGGGCAGTTTGTCCAGCACCCACTGCACGGTGTCGGAGCCGTCGTCGAGGTTGGTGGCCAGCCGCCCGGTCTGGGCGATGGTGGCCGCCAGATCGGGGCGTGCCTGGGCCAGCAGATCGGTGGTCGCGGCGGTGGCGTCGGCGATCCGCGGGAGGGCCGCGCCGATGGGATCGCGGTCGGCGGCCAGACCGCTCACCAGCCGGCGCAGTTCGTCGATGGTGGTGGCGAACTGGTCGCCGCGGTCGTCGATGGTTTTCAGCACCGAGTTCAGGTTGTCGATCACGCTGCCGATGAGCGCGTCCCGGTCGGCGAGGGTTTTGGTGAACGAACCGCTGCTGTTGAGCAATTCGACCAACGTTCCGCCCTGCCCCTGGAAAATCTGCAGCAGCGCGTTGGTCAGATCGTTGACCTGCGCCGGGTCCAGCCCGCGCAGCAGTGGTTTGAACCCGCCGAGCAGCATGTCCAGATCCAGTGCGGGCGCGGTTTTGTCGAGGCCGATGGTGCCGCCCTCGTGCAGGGTGGTGGCCTCCCCCGGCCCTTCGAGCAGTTCCAGGTAGCGGTCGCCGACCAGATTCTCGTAGCGGATGGTGGCGCGGGTACTGGTCAGCAACCGGTACTTGGTATCCACATCGAATTCGACGTGGGCGTGGTATTCGTCGTCGACCTTCACCGACGACACCGACCCGACCGGTACCCCGGCGATGCGCACCTTGTCCCCGG
Organism: Nocardia sp. CA-290969; assembly: GCF_050936135.1. Classification (NCBI taxonomy): domain Bacteria; kingdom Bacillati; phylum Actinomycetota; class Actinomycetes; order Mycobacteriales; family Nocardiaceae; genus Nocardia; species Nocardia sp. CA-290969. Next base: position 6,144,309 of record NZ_JBNJNJ010000001.1, read on the forward strand.
GTAGCATGCCCGAGGCGCTGGTGAACACCGCCTGGTATCCGTTCTCACTGGAGAAACGCGTCTGCGAGAACACGATCGCCAGCCCGGCGAAGACCAGGGTCATCACGAGGGTGAAGATCGCGAGTTTGATCGTGGTAGCGGTATTTTTCATGGCTGGCCCACCCCCGGGAGCCCGGCGAACAGTACCTGGAAGACCGAGGGAGCGTTCAGGCTGAGGTTGGTCGAGGGCGTGTAGGGATGCCCTTCGGAGGTATCGGTCACGACGTAGGTGGAGTGGCTGTCCGGTACGCGATCGAGTATCCCGCCGCAGCGCGGCCCGCCGGTGGCATTCACCTTCGGCAAGTCGTTCGGATAGGTGTAGGGAGGGCTGGCATACATGAACCCGGTGTTCAGGGCGACACCTTCCTGTCCGCCGCCGAAGACGGATTCGCCCAGCGGCAGCGCCTTGGCCGAACCACCGATCAGGCAGAACAGCGCGTCCCGGTAGTTGTTGAGCAGTTCGCCGGTGGGGCGCAGCAGGTCCAGGGCGGTGCCGATCTGGGCTTCGTTATCGCGCAGCACCGCGCCGGTGGTGTCGGCGAGACCGGTGATATTCGCCAGCAGCGCGTCGACATCGGATTCGGATTCGCTGAGGGTCCGGCTGCTCACGGTGGCCCCGTCGACGGTGCGCAGCAGATCGCCGGAGACGTCGGCGTACAGGTTGCCGACGGCCGCGGTGGTGCTGAGGTCGCGTTGCAGGGTGGGCAGCGTCGGGTTGATCTCGCGCAGGTAGGCGTCTCCGTTCACCAGCAGCTGCCCGAGTGTTTCCCCCCGGCCCTGCAGCGCGGTGCCCAGCGCGGTCAGGGTGGCGCTGAGTTTCTCGGGCTCCACCTGTGCCAGGACATCACTGAGATGCTGGAACAGGGTGTTGAACTCGACGGTCACCTTCTCGGTCGAGAGCCGGGCGCCCGGTTGCAGCGATTGTGCTTCCGGTTCCTGCGGGATCACGAAGTTGATGTATTTCGCGCCGAATACCGTGGTCGAGCGGATATCGACGGTGGCGTTGGCCGGGACGAGGTGCAGCATGTCCGGGTCGAGAGCCAGCCGTAGGTCGGCACCGTCGTCGGTGCGATCCACCCCGGCGACCCGGCCGATCTGCACGCCACGCACCTTGACCTTGGCGTCCGGGTCCAGCACCAGCCCGCTGCGCGGCGCGGCGACGGTCACGGTGACGCTCGGGGTGAACCCGCCGAAGAACATGGTCAGCGAGACGAAGACCGCCGCCACCGCGGCCAGCACCATGGCGGTGCCGGCCAGTTTCAGCCCGAATTTTTCCCGCACGGCGACCCACTTGTTCGCCGGCGGCAGCGGGGCCCAGGGATCGGCGGGACCGCGGGACGACCCACCCGCGGTACCGTTCGACGCCCCGGGCTGTGCCCGTAATCGTTTACTGTCCGCTCGCATCATTTCCGTCATGGCGCCTATCCGGAAAGGTTGAAGTTGCCGGAGGTGCCGTAGACGGCCAGCGAGATCAGCAGCGTCACCGTGACCACCGCGATCAGCGAGGTCCGGACCGCGTTACCCACCGCGACACCGACGCCCACCGGGCCGCCCGCCGCGTTGTAGCCGTAGTACGTATGGATCATCATCACCGCCAACGCCATGACAATGGCCTGCGCGAACGACCAGAGGATGTCGCTCGGGATAAGGAAGGTCGAGAAATAGTGGTCGTAGACGCCGGCCGATTGCCCGTAGATGACCACGGTCGCGAACCGGCTGGCGATGAAGGAGGCGATCACCGCGAGGGCGTACAGCGGGATGATCGCGATCATCCCGGCCAGCACCCGGGTGCCGACGAGGTAGGTCATCGGCCGGATGGCCATGGATTCCAGCGCGTCGATCTCCTCGGCCACCCGCATCGCGCCCAGCTGCGCGGTGGAGCCCGCGCCGATGGTGGCGGCCAGGCCGATCCCGGAGATCACCGGCGCCGCGATCCGGACGTTCAGGAAGGCGGCGAAGAACCCGGTGAGGGCTTCGACCCCGATATTGCCGAGCGAGCTGTAGCCCTGCACGGCGATGGTGCCGCCGGAGAACAGGGTCAGGAAGCCGACGATCACGACGGTGCCGCCGATCACGGCGAGGGCGCCGCTGCCCATGCTGATCTCCGCGATGAGCCGGATCGTCTCCGTGCGGTAGTGGATCAGGGCGCGCGGGATACAACCGATCGCCTTGCCGTAGAACACGGCCTGTTTACCGAGGTCGTCGATCGAGGTCGAGAACCTGCGCACCCGCCGGGTGATCCGGGGGAAACGGGACTGGATGATCACCGAGGCCGACATCGCGTCACCGCACCGAGAATTTGAGACCGACCGCCGTGACCACGACGTTCACCACGAACAGCGCCATGAAGGCGAAAACCACTGTCTGGTTCACCGCATCACCGACACTCTTGGGACCACCTTTGACATTCAGACCCAGGTAGCAGGCGACCAGTCCGGCGATCAGGCCGAACAGGCCGGCCTTGACCTCGGAAATGATCAGCTCCGGAAGGTTGGTCAGCAGCGTGATGCCGTTGACGAACGCGCCCGGGTTCACGTCCTGCAGGAAAACCGAGAAGAGGAAGCCACCGACGATGCCGATGGTGCAGACCAGGCTGTTCAGCATCAGGGCGACGAACATCGAGGCCAATACTCTGGGGACGACCAGCCGGTGGATTGGGTCGATACCGAGCACCTTCATGGCGTCGATTTCTTCCCGGATGGTGCGGGCGCCGAGGTCGGCGCAGATGGCCGTGGCACCGGCGCCGGCGACGATGAGCACCGTGACGATCGGCCCCACCTGGGTCACCGCACCGAAGGCCGCGCCGGCACCACTGAGGTCGGCGGCGCCGATTTCGCGCAGCAGGATGTTCAGCGTGAAGCTCACCAGGACGGTGAACGGGATCGCGACCAGCACCGTCGGCAGGATCGAGACCCGCGCGACGAACCACGATTGATCGATGAATTCGCGCAGCTGGAACGGGCGGCGCAGACTCGCCCGGGCCACGGATGCGGTGAGTTCGAAGAATCCGCCGACGGCCCGCAATGGCACGGCAAGGACGTCGTTCACCGTGGATCCTCCTTGCCTAACACTGGTCCCGCTGGCGGCCGATCGGGATACACCCTGGGACACGCCCCGCTAAGTAGAACACGTTCATTTCCTATTTGGGGCCATTTTGAGGCTTGTGAACTGTTGACTTGTTTCAATCTCAGACAGCGAGACTGAAACAGGTTTCATGCGCCGTGGACATCATTGTGTGAGGCCGGGCACAGTCCGACCCATTGTTTACCAATGACTGGACGGTTGTACAACTCTTGCCGGGCGGGTTCCGCGATCCGTTCGCGCAACCCCGGCCCCGGCGAGACTCGCTCAACCCAATTCGTGTAGTGCCGTTGCCGAGAAGGTACGACCTTCTTCTCGTCCGGCGAAGTAACCCGTCAGCGTGGTGGCCAGATCGTCATCAGACCATTGCGTACCCGTCGCATCGAAGCGCTGCTCGACCACCGGCGCGGCCATCAACGCGACCATGGGCCCGTAGACCACGAACACCTGCCCGTTGACCTTTTCCGCGGCAGGTGAGGCCAGGTAGGCCACCAGGCGCGCCACATGGTCGGGCGAGAGCGGATCGACCTCTCCCTCCGGCGCCGCGCTGAAGACCTGTTCGGTCATGGCGGTCCGCGCCCGCGGGCAGATCGCGTTCGCGCGGACACCGAAACGGTTCAGCGCGCGCGAGGCCGAGAGGGTCAGCGCGGTGATCCCGGCCTTGGCCGCGGCGTAGTTGGCCTGACCCTCCGGCCCGAGCAGACCCGCTTCGGAAGAGGTATTGACGATCCGGCCGTATACCGGGGCGCCGGTCTCCTTGGACCGCGCCCGCCAGTAGGCGCCCGCGTTGCGGGTCAGCAGGAAATGCCCGCGCAGATGTACCGCGAGCACCGCGTCCCAGTCCTCGTCGGACATGTTGAACAGCATCTTGTCGCGGGTGATACCCGCGTTGTTGACCACGATGTCCAGGCCACCGAACGATTCGGTGGCCGCGGCGATCATCGCGTCGGCCGTGGACCGCTCGGCGACACTGCCCGCCACGAACTCGGCTTTCGCACCGAGGGCGCGGATCTGTTCCAGCGTCTCGGTTACGGCGTCGGACTCGGCGAGGTCGTTGACCACCACCGAGGCCCCGGCTCCGGCCAGGGCGAGCGCTTCGGCCTTACCGAGGCCCGCACCCGCTCCGGTCACGATCGCAACTCGCCCGGCGAGGCTGGTATCTGTATCGCTCACCGGGCCGACTCTAGAACGTGTTCTTATTCACGGCAAGAGCCGATTCACAGCAACCGCAACGCCGCTTTCGGACATTGCGCGACTGCCTCGGCAACCTGCGACTCCTGATCCGCCGCGACCTCGCCCTCGGCGACGTGCAGCATATCCTCGTCATCGAGTTCAAAGACGTCGGGAGCGATTCCCGCGCAGATTCCATTCGCTTCGCACTGATCGAAGTCAACGCTGACCTTCATCGAAACTCCTTTTCCCGCCCGATACCGCAAGCCTAACAACGACGGGCCGCCCGGGCAGGCTACATGGGCTGATTACCCTTCAATACTGGAACATGTTTCAGTGCATATGCAATGATCGGAGCAAGGTATCGGAGATCCATTCCGCGCTCCGGGAGGGTGAGCGCGGCGAGATCCCACGTCCCGGCCCCTTCTCCAACCCCGTACAACGAAGGCTCGAGGTACCGCCATGCGCATCGCGTATACCCCGGAACACGAACAGCTACGCGCCGAATTGCGCGAATACTTCGCGCGGCTGATCACCCCCGAACGGCGGGCCGCGCTCAGCGCGCAGACCGGCGAATACGGGCAGGGCAACGTATATCGCGAGGTCGTCGCCGAGATGGGTCGCGACGGCTGGCTCGCGCTGGGCTGGCCCGAGGAGTACGGCGGCCAGAACCGGCCCATGCTGGACCAGCTGATCTTCACCGACGAGGCCGCCATCGCCGGCGCCCCGGTACCGTTCCTGACCATCAACTCGGTGGCGCCGACGATCATGCACTACGGCAGCGAGGAGCAGAAGAAATTCTTCCTCCCCAAGATCGCCGCCGGAGACCTGCACTTCGCCATCGGCTACTCCGAACCCGGCGCCGGCACCGATCTGGCGTCACTGCGCACCACCGCGGTGCGCGACGGCGACGACTACGTGATCAACGGGCAGAAGATGTGGACCAGCCTCATCGCCTACGCCGACTACGTCTGGCTGGCCGTCCGCACCGACCCCACCGCCAAGAAACACAAGGGCATCAGCATGCTGATCGTGCCCACCACCGCCGAGGGTTTCTCCTGGACCCCGGTGCACACCATGGCCGGCCCCGACACCAGCGCCACCTACTACCAGGACGTGCGCGTCCCGGTGACCTCGCTGGTCGGCCCGGAGAACGGCGGCTGGCCGCTGGTCACCAACCAGCTCAACCACGAGCGGGTCGCGCTGACCTCCGCCGCGGCGCTGCAGCTCGCACTGGCACAGACAGTGGCCTGGGCGAAGGAGACGAAGGCCGCGGACGGGTCGCGGGTGTTCGACCGGGAGTGGGTCCAGCTGAACCTGGCGCGGGTGCACGCCAAGGTCGAATACCTCAAGCTCATGAACTGGGAGATCGCCAGCCGCGCCGACGCCGGCGGCGATGCGGCGCCCCGCCCCTGGGACGCGTCGGCGTGCAAGGTGTACGGCACCGAACTGTCCACCGAGGCCTACCGGCTGCTGATGGAGGTACTCGGGCCGCAGGCCACCCTGCGCCAGGACTCCCCCGGTTCGGTACTGCGCGGCCGGCTGGAGCGGATGCACCGCGCCGCCCTGATCCTCACCTTCGGTGGCGGCACCAATGAGGTGCAGCGCGACATCATCGCCATGACCGCGCTGAAACAGCCCGCCTCCGCCCGCTGATCTCGCCCGATTCCAGAAGTAGGTAGTTCACCATGGATTTCACTCCCACCGAAGCCCAGCTGGACCTGGCCCGGCTCACCGGCGAGGTCTGCGAGAAACTGGTCACCGCCGACCGGCTGCGCGAACTGGACGGCGGTACCGCCAAATTCGACGAACCGCTGTGGAAATCGCTCGCCGAGACAGGTGTGCTGGCCGCCGCGCTGCCCGAGGAGATCGGCGGCAGCGGTTTCGGCACGCTGGAACAAACCGCGATCCTGCGCGAACTCGGCAAATCGGTGGCGGCGGTCCCCTACCTGTGGTCGATCGTGCTCGGCGCGGGCGCGCTGGCCCGTTTCGGGTCCGCCGGACAGCGCGAACTCGCCGCGGCTGCCGCCGCCGGCACCTCCATCCTGACGGTTGCCGTGGCCGAGGAACACAACTGGGATCCGGCCCGGCCCACGACCACGGCGGTGGGATCCGGGGACGGCTGGCAGGTGACCGGCGTCAAAACCACTGTTCCCGTGGCCGACCGCGCCGCCCGAATCCTGGTGCCCGCCTCGGTGTCCGGACAATCCGCGGTCTTCCTGGTCGACCCCTCCCACGAATCCGTCACTGTGACCGCGCAACAGGTCACCGACCGCAGCGCCGAATCACTCGTCGAATTCACCGACTCCCCCGCCGAACTGCTCGGCACGGTGGAATCCGGTGAACAGATCCTGGCCTGGCTGCTCGACCGCGCCTGGCTCGGCCTCGCCGCCCAGCAACTGGGCATCCTCGAACGTTCCCTGGAACTGGTCGGCGACTACGCCCGCGAACGCGAACAGTTCGGGCGCGCCATCGGCAGTTTCCAGGCCGTGGCCCAGCGCCTGTCCGACGCCTACATCAGCACCCAGGGCCTGCGCCTCACGGTCACCCAGGCGGCCTGGCAGCTCAGCGAAGACCTCGACGCCACCGCCGCCGTCCACACCGCGAAGTTCTGGGCCGCCGAAGCGGGCCACCAAGTGGCGCACACCCTCGTCCACGTACACGGCGGCGTCGGCATCGACCGCGACCACATCGTGCACAACTACTTCACCGCCGCCAAACACAACGAATTCACCCTCGGCGGAGCAACCAACCACCTGCTCCCCCTGGCCCGGTTCGTCCCCGAATCCGCCTAGCCCCGGCTGATCAGTGGAAGCGGACCTCGGCGCTCGCCGGATCCGGCGCATCGAGGACCGGCTGAGGAATACCGCGCAGGTGGAAGTCGACGAAGGCGGTGACGTATCGCCGTGTCAGATCCATCGCGCGGTTTCCATCGATGGTCGTGTCCGGGACCTCGAAACCGAGCGCCGTGGCGATCGGCGCGTAGTCGGTGAAAGACGAATGTGACGTACCGTCCACCGATAGCCAGCGCTTCCAGCCGCCGAAGGCGTTGTAGGCCGCGGCCCATTTCGCGCCGTACTCGCCGGCGGGTGCGTGGTGCGGTGCGCCCATCATCAGGAACGGAAGGTCGACAGCCCGGCCGTAGGGCGCGGCGGGGAACGTCCCGTCCAGGTTGAATCCCGCGCGGAGCCTGCTGTCCTCGGCCAGTGCGTACGGCGCGGTGAACCCGCCTGCCGAGTGACCGCCCATGGCGATACGGGTGGCGTCGAGCGGCAGGCGTCCGGCCAGTTCGTCGAGAACGAACGACACATCCCGCGCGCGCTCACGCGCGACCGCCACGGCGTCCAAGCTGCCCCGGCAGGCCGCACATTCGGTGATGCGGCCGTCCGGGAAGGTCACGGCAGAGGCCTCGTAGGTGTGATCGATGCCGATCACGAGGTAGCTGCGACTGGCGAGTTCCTCGGCCAGGCCGGCCAGCGATGCCCGCGGCATGCTGAAACCAGGCGAGAGCACGACCGTGGGTAGCGGGAGTCCCCATTTCGGCGCGTCGACATAGGCGTGCGTTCGTATCCTGCTGAGCGTGTCCGGCGCGAACTCCTGCAGACCCAGTGAAGCGAGGATGAGCGCCGATTCGGCGGGTGTGGCATAGGCGTCCGGCCGGCCGATCGGCGCCAGGGCGGGATACCAGGCGGAGACCATCAGTTCACGGTCGCGATCCGGAACCCACGGGTCGGGCCGGTCGCCGGCCAGGTGGAACTCCTGAACCCCGACCGGGAACGGACCGGTCGGGGCCGGCAACGCCGAAGCGAGCTCGGCGCTGGGTGTGGTGGGTGCGGCCGACCCCGGCGCGGTAGCCGCCGCACCCAGCGCGATCACGAGAATCGCTACGAGGGAGAGGAAACGAGTGAAACCCACGGACTCACTTTCGATCGGAACGATCATGTCCCGCCGAGTCTTTCAGTCGGCGTCAGTTCCCGACATCGGTTGAACCCCCGAATCAGTCCCTGAGGCACCGGAATCGGACACCCGTGCCGAGCCACCCATTCACTCGGGACTCCGGCTCCCGATGGCACCGCGATTGCCTGCTCCGCTGCCGTCGCCCGGCCCGACTCGCTCAGGCCCGGGCCGCCAGCAGATCTTCGGTCAGCCGCGCAAGGCGGTCGGCGGCAACCGGATCGAGAGTGGACAGCGACAGATCCAGGGTGCGATCGCGATCGATTGCGCGCAACGGCACCGTGGAAGGAATGTCGACGAAAGCGTGGATCGGGTGGATCGCGCTGGGCACGGGCCGGGCGGCGAGGGCGGCGAGCGTTCTGATGACCGTCCTGGCGACGGGGTTCAGCGGGGAGAGGTCACCGCTGCGGGTGAATCCGGGGTGGTAGAGGACATAACCGATCTTCCCGCCGAATCGTGCGGCGAACGAAACCCCCAGCAGGTCGTTGGCCCGTCCGGCCTGCAATTGGGCACGGACCACGCTGTAGCCGCGCGTGAGATGCGGATCGTCCCAGTTCACCGCCCCTTTCCGGGTGCCGACCCCGGCGATGTTCACGATCACCGGCTGTGCGCTGCGCTCGAGCAGCGGAGCCAACCCGTACGAGAGCAGGTACCGGCTGAGGTAGTACAGCGCGAAGGTGCGCTCGAATCCCTCCGCGGTCTGGACGCGCTTCGGCGAGGTCCGGTTCGCGAACAGCAGCAGCGCATCGACCACCTCGTAGGCCGACTCGATTTCGGTGACGATCCGCCGCGTCTCCGCCACCGAGCTCAGGTCCGCCCGGAGAAACCGCACCCGGTCCGCATCGGATCCGGCAGCGGCGATTAACGCATCCCCCTTCGCCGGGTTGCTACCGATCGCCACGACCCGATCCCCCCGGGCGAGCCGGTCGAGCGCGAACGCGCGCCCCATACCATCGGTACCACCACTGATAACAACGGTTCTCGTCATCACACCTCCATCGGTCCACCTGTCGATCCCCATCCTCGACAGCGGTCACCGCCCCCGGAAGAAGGCACTTTTATGTTCCCCACCCCAGCGCAGGCGTCCTCCTTCGCCGCGGCGGAACTCCCCGCCCCCGTGCCGAGCGCGGATTACCAGGCCTGTCCGGTGACCGATATCGTCCGGCTCCTCGGCGATAAATGGACCCTGCTGGTGATCGCACTCCTGGCCCGCCGCCCCTACCACTACAACGAACTGCACCGCTCGATCGAAGCCATCAGCCGCCGCATGCTCACCCGCACCCTGCGCTCCCTGGAAACCGACGGCCTCGTCGACCGCAAGGTCCACCCGACCGTCCCACCCACGGTCGAATACAGCCTCACTCCCCTCGGCGAAACCCTCCTCGAACCCCTCACTGCGATCGCCGGCTGGGCGGTGGAGCACGCCGGCGATATCGCCGCCGCCCGACTCGCCCGAGCCGGATCAGCCGAGGAAACACGGGACGAAACCGCCGATGCCCGGGTACGCGAACTGTCACATCGGTTCACCGACCGGCACCGCTCACTGCTCGACAGGCTTGCCGACTGAACGCGGCGCGAACTTCCTACGCGACCACAGGGTACTGCCGACGCCCAGCGCGTAGTATTACGTAGTACACGTAATACGTAGGCTGGGAGCGGCACTGTGATACTCAACAGCAAAGGACAGGTCACCATCCCGTCGGCGCTACGCGCGAAATTCAACCTGCGTGAGGGAGACGACGTCGAGGTGATCGAGGTCGACGGCGCACTCCGGATCGTCCGCAGCGATAACACCCCCACGCGCGGCCGTCGTCTGGTCGATCGAATGCGCGGCACCGCCGACAGCAAAGAGATCGAGGGTATGAGCACCGACGAAATCATGGAACTGCTGCGTGGCGACTAACCTACGCCCGATCGGTGGCCCGACGACGCTGGTCGATTCCTGTGTCCTGCTGGACGTACTGACCGACGACAAGAACTGGTCGCAGTGGTCGGCAGACAAGCTGGCCGATGCAGTCGACTACGGCCGCGTGGTGATCAACCCGATTGTTTATGCCGAAGTATCGGTCGGCTGTGAAACAGTCGAAATGCTGGACAGTCTGCTACCTGCCGACGCCTTCATCCGGGAACCCCTCCCCTTCCGGGCCGGATTCCTGGCGGGCAAGGCCTATCACCGCTACCGCAGGAACGACGGCACGAAGCGGTCCCCCATGCCCGACTTCTATATCGGCGCGCATGCCGCAGTGGCCGGGTACCGGCTGCTGACGCGCGACGAGCAGCGCTTCAGGGGATACTTTCCCACCGTGGACCTGATCGTTCCCACTCGGTGAGCGAATATCGCGCAATGGTCAGGCGAGTCTCCGATTCAGTTCGGCACTCGCGGCCAGAACGTACTCGGCGGCGATATCGAACAACCGCAAATCATCATCGGAATCCTCGATGCGGGCGTCGTCGGTGAAGTTCTCCATGTCCGTCCTCCGGTCATGATCTCCCGGGGCACAGCATAGAAGCGACTCGGGTCTGCCGGCATCCCGGCGGACCCGAGTCGAACCGTATTACGACGAGCTACCCGCTTGGGAGTGTTCGTCGGCGTCGCGTTCCTCGGTGTACGCCTTCGCCCATTTGTAGTCGGGCTTGCCGGCCGGGCTCCGCTTGATCTCGTCGACGAACCACAGGCTGCGGGGCAACTTGTAGGATGAGATCTCCTGGGTCAGGACCGGGCGCAACTCCTCGAGGGTGGGGCGTTTGTCGCCGCGGCACTGCACCACCGCCGCGACCCGCTGGCCCCAGCGTTCGTCGGGTACACCGACCACCAGCGCGTCGAAGATCTCGGGGTGGCATTTCAGCGCGCCCTCGACCTCTTCCGGGTAGATCTTCTCGCCACCGCTGTTGATGCTCACCGAGCCGCGGCCCAGCATGGTGACGGTGCCGTCCTCCTCGACCCGGGCGTAGTCGCCGGGGATGGAGTAGCGGACGCCGTTGAACTCCTTGAAGGTCGCCGCGGTCTTCACCGGGTCGTTGTAGTACCCGACCGGGATATGCCCCTTGCGGGCCAGCACCCCGACCTGCCCGGAACCGGGCGTCACCGGGTTGCCGTCGTCGTCGAGCACCGCGGTGGAGGCGTCGATCTTCACCCGCGGGCCGCCGGTGTGCGTGGCGCCCTTGGCGGCGATGGAGATACCACCGAAACCGGTTTCCGAGGAACCGATGGAATCGGTGATCACCGTATTCGGGAGCAGATCGATGTACTCGTCCTTCAGCGTCGGCGAGAAGAGCGCCGCACTGCTGGCCATCGCCCACAGGTTGGTGTGCTGGTAGGGCGCACCGGTTTCCGGGTTCCCGGCCTTGAGCGCGTCCAGCATCGGGCGGGCCATGGCGTCGCCGGTTATGAAGATCATGTTGATGCCGTGCGCGTCCACGGCCTGCCAGACGGTGTGCGCGTCGAATTCCGGGATCATGACGGTTTTGCCGCCGTCGAACAGGCCGTGGAAGACCGCGGTCTGCGAACCGCCGTGGATCAGCGGCGGGATCGGATAGCGCACCATCTGGCCGCCGGCCGCGCCGTTCTTGGCCTGCTGCCACTCGTCCTGGACGTATTCGCCGGTCATGAAGTTGATACCGCCGCCGAGTACGCGCCACCAGTCCTCGTGCCGCCACATGACGCCCTTGGGCATACCGGTGGTGCCGCCGGTGTAAAGCATGAAGATGTCGTCGGGCGAGCGATCACCGAAATCGCGTTCGCCGGACGATTCCGCCAGTGCCGCTTCGTAGTCCACGGAATCCGCGGGGGTCGCGAATTCGCCGGTGCCGTCGTCGACCACCAGCACGGTCTTCAGCTTCGCGACCTTCGCCCGGACATTGGCCACTTTGCCGGTGTAGCGACGCTCGTGGATCAGCGCCACCATGTCCGAATTGTCGAAGATGTATTGCAACTCGTTCTCGACGTAGCGGAAGTTGACGTTGACCATCACTGCCCGCGCTTTGAAGATCGCCACCATGGCCTCCACGGCCTCGATGGTGTTGCGCGAGTAGATGCCGACCTTGTCACCCGGCTGGACACCGTGTTCCAGCAGGTAGTGCGCCAGCCGGTTCGTTCGGTCCTCCAGTTGGGCGAAGGTGACCGAGCGGTGGTCGTCAGCCAGCGCAACCCGGTCCGGCACAAGGTCGATGGTGTGTTCGACAAGGTCGGCTATGTTGTACGTCACAAGGTCAAAAATAGAACGTGTTACTGTTTCTTGCAAGGGTCCGAGTAACAGGAGAAACAACGATGCCTCAATGCCTCGTCGAGAAGCGCGGCCACGTCCTCATCGTCACCATGAACCGCCCCGAGGCGCGTAACGCGCTCTCGACCGAGATGATGGCGATCATGCGCGACGCCTGGGACCAGGTGGACAGCGATCCGGAGATCCGGGTCGCCATCCTGACCGGCGCGGGCGGGGCCTTCTGCGCGGGCGCCGACCTCAAGGGTATGACCCAGCAGCACCCCGGTGACTCGTTTGCCGGCGGCGGCTGGGATCTGTCGAAGATCGAGGCACTGCTCAAGGGCCGCCGCCTCACCAAACCGCTCATCGCGGCTGTCGAGGGGGCTGCCATCGCCGGTGGCACCGAGATCCTGCAGGGCACCGATATCCGGGTGGCCGGGGAGAGTGCGAAGTTCGGGGTCTCCGAGGCGCGCTGGGGCCTGTTCCCGCTCGGCGGCTCCGCGGTCCGGCTGGTCCGTCAGGTCCCCTACACCGTCGCCGCGGACATCCTGCTGACCGGCCGGCACCTCACCGCCGCCGAGGCCAAGGAAATCGGCCTCATCGGCCACGTGGTACCGGACGGCCAGGCGCTGGACAAGGCACTGGAACTGGCGGATCTGATCGCGGCCAACGGCCCGCTGGCGGTCCAGGCGATCCTGCAGACCATCCGCGACACCGAATGCATGCCCGAGGAAGAGGCGTTCCAGATCGACGCCAAGCTCGGGATGGCGGTGTTCCAGTCCGCGGACGCCAAGGAAGGCCCGAAGGCCTTCAAGGAGAAGCGCAAGCCCACCTTCACCGGTAAGTAGTTTCCGGGCTCCCGGAAGGTCCCCGAGCCCGCGAATGCCCCGGTCGAGTTGTCGACCGGGGCATTCGCCTGCCTGCGCTCGCTATTACTGAGCGCCGGGGTAGTCCATGAAGAACGGCTCCCACTGATGACCATCCGGATCCAGGAAGGTGCGGCCGTGCATGCCGACCTGCGCCTCCTGCGCCTGCTTATCGGCATTGACCTCTTCGGTTCCACCCGCCGCCACGGCGGCCTCGGTGAGCCGGTCCACCTCCTCGGCGCTGCCCAGCGACAGGGCGTAAGCGGCTCCGGTGGCGGCTTTGGTGTCGGCGATCGGGCGCCGGCTGAAGACTCCGAAATGCTCGTGGGTGAGCAGCATCAGGCAGATGTTGTCGTCGACCACGATGCACGCGGCATTGTCATCGGTGAAATCGTCGTTGACCTTCCAGCCCAGCGATTCGTAGAAATTCTTGGAACGCGCCAGATCGGTGACGGGTAGGTTCACGAAAATCATCTTGCTGCTCACGATTCGGGTCCTTTCGAAGCGGTGGGGTTCGGTTTCCTCGCCGGCTTACAGGTGCAGACGTAACCCGCTTCCGGAACTCATCGGCAGCACCGGAAAATTTCGCCCCAGGTGTTGCTTCTGTGCCAGTTGAGGCGGCAGTGGCGCAGCTGTGAACAGGTTGTTTCATCCCCTGTTCACATGTCGGTGCGCTGTGCCAGCATGGCACGCATGAGCGAGCAGACCGGCACCATCGATGCCGACGTACTGAGATCCTTCGAGGCGCATCGGCGTGAGCTCTGCGCCTACGCCTACCGCATGCTGGGCTCGTCCTTCGAGGCCGAGGATGCCGTCCAGGACGCCTTCACCCGGGCCTGGAAGTCCTACGATTCGTTCGAGGGCCGGGCCAGTCTGCGCTCGTGGCTCTACAAGATCACCACCAATATCTGTCTCGATATGCTCGACGGCCCCCAGCGCCGGGCCCGGCCGATGGATCTGTCCAGCCCCGGCAACCCGGACCAGCCGCTCGGCCCGCCCAAACCGGATTACGTCTGGGTCGAACCCATCCCGAACTCGCTCGCCTTCGGGTCCGATCCGGCCGAATACGCCACCGCCAAGGACAGTCTGCGCCTGGCGTTCGTCGCGGCCTGCCAGCATCTGCCCGCCACCCAGCGCGCCATCCTGATCATGCGCGAGGTGCTGCGTTTCTCGGCCAACGAAACGGCCGAAGCCCTCACCATGAGCACCGCCTCGGTGAACAGCGCCCTGCAGCGGGCCCGGGCCACTATGAGCAAGGTGCAGCCCGCCGAAACCGACAGCTACGACGAAACCGATTCCGACCAGCGCAAACTGATCGACGATTTCGTCACCGCGTTCGAGTCCTACGATATGGACGCGCTCACCACACTCCTCAAAACCGATGTGGCGCTGTCCATGCCGCCGTTCGATCTCTGGATCTCCGGCCCGGAGAACGTGGCCGCCTTCATGCTCGGCACCGGCGCCGCCTGCCGCAATTCCCGCCTGGTCCCCCTCGGCGGCGCCAACGGCCACCCGGCCTTCGGCCACTACAAGCCCAGCGGCGAACCCGGCCGCTGGACCCCGTGGTCGGTCACGGTGCTGGAAATGAAGGACGGCGTGATCGCGGGCCTCAACTTCTTCCTCGACACCGAACGCCTGTTCCCTCTCTTCGGCCTGCCCCCGGAATGGACCGAGGAACCGGCCTGAACCGTCCGGACCGGGCATTTCAGGCCGCCCGAAGGCAGTCACAGCGGCTACGCGGATGTATTCGCCGGCGGTCGGCCCGGAAACCCGGGCCGGCCGACCACACCCGGTCCTTCGGCCAGGAATCTTTTCGGCAGGGTGACCATCAATGTTCGACCCAGTGACCGTCAAACGCGTGGCCAGATGACCACCGCCTCCCTGACCAAATGACCACCAACCTGGCGTCCAGATGACCACGCACCATACGGCCAGATGACCACGACTATGCCGACCGAATGACCATCGGCCGCAGGATGCCGTGGTCGCGGATGACGATGCGGAAGGCGGGGCTGAGCGCTGACCGGTGACGAGTGGGCAAGCGGCCGCGCCAGATCTGGATGCTGGATCGTCCGGCGCGAAATGGAAGTCTCGTTCTGGAGTGCACTCGGCTGGCCGTGGACGGCCATCGGCTCTACCGCTTCCTCACTCATTACGCCGAGAACCCCTCGGCGCGGTCCGAACTCGGGACCGCGCAATCACTCGACCGCTGGCGCGCTATGCGTGATTGAACGCATGGCCCGGGCCACCGCACTGGACCCGAGGACGAGACCTACGGTCGGTCGAAGCGGCCGGAACGGGCGCCCGCGGTGAAGGCTGCCCAGGCCGCGGGAGTGAAGGACAGAGCCGGGCCGCCGCGATCTTTGGAGTCGCGCACACCGACCGCGTCAGCACTGATGAACGCGACCTCGACACAATCCCGGCTGCCGCCGCTGTAACTACTCTTGAACCACCGGGTTTCGGGCCGATCGACACTCACCTTGCGAACTCCCTTGCCTTCTCGCGAAGCAGTTGCCTGCTGTCCTGCGGGCTCAATGCTACCCGTCGCATTTTGGCGTGGGCGGTCCGAAATCGCTCGACCACATCAGGATCCTCGAGGTACATATCTCCGATGTATCCCTCCGCGTAAACCACGGAGGGCTCTGTTGCTGCGGCGCCCACAGGATCCGGAAAGTCCAGGATCGTGAACGGCCCGGTTAGGTCGCCAAGCGGCACGCCGGCACCGAACGGTAGAACACGGATGTCGACGTTCTGTCTGGTCCCCATATCCGCCAAGTGCCGGAGCTGTGCTGCCATGATTCGTCGGCTTCCGATCATCCTGTGCAGCACCGATTCATCCAGTATTACGTCGATCGGCAGAGGACTACTCTTCTTGGTCAGCATGATCTGGCGACGGCCGCGCATTTCGACGCGCCGGGCGATTTCGGCGTCCGGTTCGTCCGGGTGCACGATCCGGGTCAGCGTCCGTGCATAGTCCGGCGTCTGCAGCATCCCATGAACGAGTTCCTGGAAGGTCGTCAGTTTCCGCGCTCCGGCTTCCAGCCCCATATATACGTCGAAATCCAGCGGGATCAGATCGCCGTACTGATGCCACCAGCTCTTGCCGTTGCCCTGTTGCGCAAGGCCTTTCAAAGCTTCGAGCGTGGTCTCGTCAGCGCCGCACACGCGGCAGATTGCTTCGATATCCCACAGCCGGATCCGTTCCGCGGCACCCGTTTCCAGTCGTTGCACGGTGGTGGCGCCGCGTTCGATACGGCGCGCCAGTTCCGCGATGGTGAGTCCGGCGCCCTGCCGGAGGTCCCGTAGATATCGCCCGACTTGGCGACGCGGGAGGGTCGAGCCGATATCTGCCATGACAAACCTACTTCCCCTAGATCACGCCCTCGAACTTGTGCCGACCGACCCGATCGGTCATCGCCACGCCCCGCACCGGTGTCAGCCGATAAATACCGCTTGTCGAGCCGAAATACAACTGCCCCAACATTGATCGTTCCATTTGGAACACCCCTTCCGGCGTGGAACACCCGGACCACGCCGCCACGGACGATCGCGCAAGCCGATATCCATAATTCGCATCCGTTTTCTGTGGATGCGGCCGATTCAATTCATGGATAACCGCCCTTTGACCGCCGGATCCCGTTCTCGGTCTTCTGATCAATCCGCCCGGATCATCCGCAACCCGACCGGACCTGCCGGCGAAACCGCTCTACTGGGCCGCGAAAACGCACGGCCCCAACGAGACACGATCGACGATCGGAGGCAACCATGCCAGCAATCCATACCGAGAAAGCCGAAACCCAGGCGCCCTCGCTACCGCGCCGGACGACCCAGAACCATCCGACGCGGGAGGCGGCGCAGCGACTCTGGCAGGCAACCGAATGCTACGACCTCGGCGTACTCGAACGCGTCGCACGCAGCCTGCGCGACCTCGACTTCGATAACGGATACCAGGCCCGAACCCAGCACGAAATCGACGGCGTCATCGCCCGATACCGGGCTTCCCATCCCGAGGCGCGATATGCCCGCTGACGCCTGCACTCTGCACACCGATCCCTGGGTCCCGCTGTCCGTGCTCAGCGTCGCCCGGCACGACGAGAGCGAACTCATCGTCCGATGCCCCGATTCGCTGTACTGCCTGCGCCGCACACTGGTCACCGGCGGGCGGATCGCCCCGCATTTCCGCAACGTCGCAGGTCTGTGCCCATGGATCGGGGTCGGCGTGCGGCCTACCGCGCCCCCATGCGGCTGCCTCCCGTTCATCACCACGCGCCAACTACGGATCGTCACCCACCACGGCCGCACACCATGGGGCCCGATCGCCTCGATCGCATGCCCCGGCGACTGCCCGGAATTCGCTCCGATCCAAGCCGGCCGAATCGGCCCGCACGGTCCACAACCCTGCTCTTGGGCCGGCATCCGCGTGGTCGAGAAGGGCCTATATCCGCCGCTGCTCACCGCCGAGGACTACCAGTGAACACCGCCTACAGTCGGCTGCAATGGGGCTGTCCAGATACGGAAGGCTGTCCCAGTAGACAACCCGGGCGCAACGATTGAAACGGTGAATGATGAGACCGATCGATTTCCTTGCACAGCTTCGTCGTTTCGGTTCGCTCGAGTGGTACCGGCACGGCGGCGGCGCCGGCGACGATGACCGTTTCACGCCGCCCCTTGTGGTCTGGCGTTTCGCCGAGCCGCTACCGGTGTCGTTCGCAGAAGATCTCCGGCGCATCGTCGAAGACGAGCGACGTGAGATCGATTGGCTGTTCGACACGACTCGCCGCAACTGGGTCTTGGTTCCGTCACACGTGATGGAAGAAAAGGGGCGACATCAGTTCGCTACCGAAGCGCAGGCGGCGGATCTCATAGTCCGGAACGAGCCGGAATACTGTCGGCGTTCGGTACGTGACCTCGATCGAATCATCGCCGCGTTGGATTTGCTGACCGCCACCTGAAACGCGAATCCGCCGTATACCGGCGAACAAACCCTCGCTGCCGTGCGGCGACCTCACGGGCCGAGCGGTGCGCTCCTGCGGGCCTTGACTGTGGCGGCATCAAGGTTCGTCCTTTTCGGAGACCTCGGTTCTTCCGCTCCCATAGGTTGGCCGGCTTCGAGTCGTGCGGCGCGGGATGCGATTCGCTGAATCAGCCGGTCTGCGGGCCATCCCGTCGTCAGGCCGGCCGGCAGGTCATCGATTCCCTGCCGGAGGTTCGAGGTCAACTTTTCCAGGGTGAGTTCGGCGTCGCGACGAGGGAGGCCCATGGCCGCCGACTCCTCGAGCAACGCGGTTCTGTCCACCTTCATCAGCGATCCCTGACGTCCGATCTTGGTTGCCATCTCGGCAGTGAGATCGGGGTATTCGAGCGTGCAGAGGGAATCGTAGATGGGGGCGACGGAGGCCGAACCGTTGCGCAACAGAAGGGAGTAGTTCTTGCCGTGTCCGTCCTCGTCACCGACGATCGCCCGAAAAGCGACCTGTTCGAAAAGGAACTGCACCTCTGTGCGAGGGGAGTCGGCGTTCTCCCTCAGCACCCGCGCCATACGTTCGGACGGACGGCCGATATCGTACTTCTCCTTCGGCCGAAGTCCGATGGCTTGGCACATATCCTCTTGGTGGAGTCGAACTACCTTTCCAGTGCCGTCGAGGACCCGGTCATATCGCTGGGTTACGAACACGCTCCGGCCACCGATCGTCTCGATCCATACGTCCGAGTCCGACAGACCGCACGCACGGGACAAAGTCATGACGAGGGCCTCGTTTTCGGCGCTGTGAGGCCAGACGGTTGTCGGCTTGAGGATGTGCGTGGACGGATATCCGTCGAGTGGGATGCACCATTGGCCATCGACTCTCGTCAACAACAGTTTGTCCTGTGCGCCGCCCAGTGACATACGAATGTTGTGTTCCGGGTCCGCCCCGAGCGGCCTGATGGGGAGGTCGCGTAGCAGACCGTCGAGATCGGACGCGCTCAACGGAGTCGAAGGGCGAGCATTCGTAGAGGGGCGCTCTCCGGCGGGCATCACGATCACCGCACCGGCGCATTCGCGCCCGTACTCGGACAGCAGTCCGATTGCATCAGCGGGAGCGGCAGGGGCTTTCGACGAATCCAGCCGAACGTTGTTCAGCCGGGCAGCGGCAACCTCGAGAGCACGCCCCTCCGGCAGCAGGCCCTCGAGGAAGGCCCTCGACGCCGCAGGAGGAGCGGACCCAGGCAGCGCCGGAAGCGAACACGACAAAATCGGGGCGCCAGGGGGGTAACCGGAGCGTCCCTCTTCGGTATAGGTGACGACGACCTTCTTGCCCCGCGCCTTGGGAGAGACGGTTGCCACGAGAACATCGTTGAGCCAGATGTCGAGAACGGTCATTCGGTTCGCTCCCGCCGGGGACGGATGGTGAGCTCGAGTTCGAGGGCTGCGAGTACGTCGAACAGTCGCTCGATCGCTTTCGTCGTGTCGCCCTCTTCGAGCTGAGCGAGCGAGTAGCGGTTGGTCCGGGCGCGTTGCGCCAATTCGGACTGCGTCATCCCTTGCGACTGGCGGGCAGCACGAACCACACGACCCAGCGCGGACGCCGATCGCACGCGCGGCCCACCAGCGCTGCCCGATGTTGCCATATCGCCACATTATGACCGAGACGATCCTATGTCAAGAAATCGCCACATCGGTGCAGACATGTAGAAATGTGTTGATTTAGCAACACGCTACCCGCCAGAGGTTCACGGCGGGTAGCGCAGGAAGCATTTCTGAAACAAGTTCACCCGGCGTCGAGAAGGGGCGCCAGACGCTTCAGCTGGTCCACATCCGGCACCGAGACCAGGAGCATGGTGACTCCCGCCGCCTCCCAGACCCCGATCTGCTCGCGGACCTGCGACTCATTACCGATGATCGCGGTTTCCAGTACCAGTTCGTCCGGTACCGCGGCCGCGGCCTCGGCCTTCTTGCCCGCCTGGAACAGCGTGCCGATCTCGTTGACCTCCTTCTCGTAGCCCATCCGGCGGTACACCTGGGCGTGGAAGTTCAGTTCCGGTGCGCCCATGCCGCCGATGTAGAGCGAGGTGATCCAGCGCATGCGTTCGATCTCGGCGGCGGGGTCGTCGGTGATGATCACCTGGGCGGTGGCGGCGATTTCGAAGTCTTCCCGCGAACGGCGGGCACCCGGGCGGGCGAAGCCTTCGTCGAGCCATTCGTTGTAGACGCCGGCCATGCGCGGCGTGTAGTAGATCGCGAGCCAGCCGTCGGCGATCTCCGCCGTGAGCGCCACGTTCTTCGGGCCTTCGGCGCCCAGCCAGATCGGCAGATCCGCACGTAGCGGGTGGGTTATCGGCTTCAACGGTTTACCCAGGCCGGTGGCGCCGGGGCCGGTGTAGGGCAGCGAATAGTTCGGTCCGGCGCTGACCACCGGCGCTTCCCGGGCCAGCACCTTGCGCACGATATCGACGTATTCGCGGGTGCGCTGCAACGGTTTGGCAAACGGCTGCCCGTACCAGCCCTCCACCACCTGCGGGCCGGAGACGCCGAGCCCGAGGATCGCCCGGCCGCCGCTGAGGTGGTCGAGGGTGAGCGCGTGCATGGCCGTCGCCGTGGGGGTGCGCGCGGACAGCTGCACCACCGAGGTGCCCAGCCGCACCCGCTCGGTGGCCGAACCCCACCAGGCCAGCGGGGTGAAGGCGTCCGACCCCCAGGATTCGGCGGCGAACACCGCGTCGAACCCGGCTTCCTCGGCAGCCACCACAACTTCAGCGGCGTGCGGCGGCGGCGCCGCGCCCCAGTATCCGAGCTGCAATCCGAACTTCACAACCGACCCCTTTCCGGCCTACTGCTTGCCAGCAGAATAAGAACCTGTTCTACTCGATATCGTGAATCAGGGGAATACCGCACCCACGGTAATTACGCAGGATCGGCCGCCGGGACTGAAACCGAGCGATGTGCTCAGTGCGCCCCTGCGGATGGAGTTCGACTACACCCGCTCCGTGGGACCCATCATCGGCAAGTTCCTTACCGGTCTGCGCGAACGACGCGTCTTCGGTATCCGAGGTTCGGACGGACGGGTACTCGTACCACCGGCCGAGTTCGATCCGGTGACCGCCGAACCGCTCTCGGAGTTCGTGGAAGTGGCCACCACCGGCACCGTCAAGTCGTGGAGCTGGGTCCGCGATCCGCTACCGGGCCAGCCCTTCGACCGGCCGTTCGCCTACGCGCTGATTCAGCTCGACGGTGCCGATACCGCCCTGCTGCATGCGGTGGACGTGGCGAGCCCGGAGCAGATCAGCACCGGTATGCGGGTCACCGCGCGCTGGGCCGGCGAGCTCACCGGAACCATCCACGACATCGTCTGCTTCGAGCCGGGTGAGACTCCGACGGCCGAGCCCGCGCCGGCATCGGATGCCGACCCGGTCACGATCATCACCACGCCGATCGGCATGGACTACAAGCACACCGCCTCCCCCGAGGAGACCGCCTTCCTGCGCGGCCTGAACGAGGGCAAACTCATCGGCGGCCGCGCCGACGCGAACAGCAAGGTGTACTTCCCGCCGCGCGGTGTCGACCCGGTCGACGGCCGCTCCACCGCGGACATGGTGGAACTCGCGGAGACCGGCACCGTCACCACCTTCTGCATCGTGAACGTGCCGTTCCTGGGTCAGCGGATCAAACCGCCGTATGTGGCGGCGTATGTGCTGCTCGACGGCGCGGATATCCCCTTCCTGCATCTGGTGCTCGGCTGCGATGCCAGTGAGGTGCGGATGGGTATGCGGGTCAAGGTGGTCTGGAAGCCGCGCGAGGAGTGGGGCCACACCATGGCCAATATCGACCACTTCGAGCCGACCGGCGAGCCGGATGCCGACTACGACACCTACAAGCATCACCTGTGAGAGGGCTCCCCGCGTGACCATCACCGAGCGTTCCATCGACAACGCCACCGAGATCGCCGTCGTCGGCTTCGCGCACGCACCGCATGTGCCGGAGACCTACGGCACCACCAACGGTGTGGAGATGCTGGTGCCCTGTTTCCAGCAGCTCTACGACCAGCTGGGCATCACCAAATCCGATATCGGTTTCTGGTGCTCCGGCTCGTCGGACTACCTGGCCGGCCGGTCCTTCTCGTTCATCTCCGCGATCGATTCGATCGGCGCGGTGCCGCCGATCAACGAATCCCATGTGGAGATGGACGCCGCCTGGGCCCTGTACGAGGCGTGGGTGAAGCTGCGTTCCGGGCAGGCGGAAACCGCCCTGGTCTACGGCTTCGGCAAGTCCTCGGCCAGCACCTTGCGACAGGTGCTCACCACCCAGCTCGACCCCTATCTGGTCGCACCGCTGTGGCCGGATTCGCTGGCCGTGGCCGGACTGCAGGCCCGCGCCGGGCTCGACGCCGGACGCTGGACCGAACGCGATATGGCCGCGGTGTCGGCCGCGCACACCGTCGACGGTAAATCGGTCGACGATCTGCTGGCCGCGCCGTACGTCGCCGACCCGCTGCGCGAGCACGATTGCGCGCCCATCACCGACGGCGCCGCGGCCATCGTGCTCGCCGTCGGCGATCGGGCCCGGGAGCTGTGCGAACGTCCCGCGTGGATCACGGGTATGGCGCACCGGATCGATTCCAGTGTGCTGGGCGCCCGCGACCTCACCGTCTCCCCGTCGGCGGCCGCCGCGGGCCAGGCCGTGACCGGCGGCGATACCAGCGGTATCGATATCGCCGAGTTGCACGCGCCGTTCAGCCACCAGCAGCTCATCCTGACCGACGCCCTCGGCCTGAAACCGGAGACCAAGGTGAACCCGAACGGCGGCGCACTGGCCGCGAACCCGATGTTCGCCACCGGGCTGGAACGGATCGGCTACGCCGCGCACGCGATCATGGCCGGCGATGCCGGACGCACCCTGGCACACGCCACCAGCGGGCCCGCCCTGCAGCAAAACCTTGTGACCGTTCTCGATTCGGAGGCCCGCCGATGAGTTTCCCCGCCGCGGTGCTGGGTACCGGACAAACCCACCACGTAGCGAAACGCAGCGATGTCTCGATGGCCGGGATGTGCCGCGAGGCCATCGACCGGGCCCTGGCCGATGCCGAGCTGACCATGGCCGATATCGACGCCATCGTCATCGGCAAGGCCCCCGACATGTTCGAGGGCATGATGATGCCCGAGCTGTACCTGGCCGATGCGCTGGGCGCCCCGGGTAAACCGCTGCTGCGCGTGCACACCGCCGGTTCGGTCGGCGGATCCACCGCGTGTGTGGCCGCCAATATGGTGCAGGGCGGTGTGCACGAAAAGGTGCTCGCCATCGCCTGGGAGAAGCAGTCGGAATCGAATGCCATGTGGGCGCTGTCGATTCCGGTGCCGTTCACCATGCCGGTCGGCGCGGGTGCCGGTGGGTATTTCGCACCCCATGTGCGGTCCTATATCCGCCGGTCGAACGCGCCGCTGCACGTGGGCGCCATGGTCGCGGCGAAGGATCGCCGCAACGGGGCCAAGAATCCGCACGCACATCTCCAGCAGGGCGACAAGACCGTCGAAGAGGTGCTGGCCTCGCAGATGCTCTGGGACCCCATCCGTTTCGACGAAACCTGCCCCTCCTCCGACGGCGCCTGCGCCGTGGTGATCGGCGGCGAGGAATCGGCCACCGCGATGGAAGCGGCCGGTAAGAAGGTCGGCTGGATCCACGCGACCGCCATGCGCACCGAACCGCTCGCCTATGCCGGCCGCGATCAGGTGAATCCGCAGGCCGGTCAAGAAGCGGCCAAGGCGCTGTGGGCGCAGGCCGGGATCACCGATCCGCTGACCGAGATCGACGCCGCCGAGATCTATGTACCGTTCTCCTGGTTCGAGCCGATGTGGCTGGAGAACCTGGGGTTCGCCGCCCCCGGTGACGGCTGGAAACTCACCGACAAGGGGGAAACCGAGATCGGCGGCATGCTGCCGGTGAACCCCTCGGGCGGTGTGCTCTCCTCCAACCCGATCGGCGCCTCCGGCATGATCCGGTTCGCCGAAGCCGCCAAACAGGTCATGGGCCGGGCCGGTGACTACCAGGTGGAGAACGCGCGCAAGGCGATGGGCCACGCCTACGGCGGCGGGTCGCAGTACTTCTCGATGTGGGTCGTGGGATCGGAACGCCGATGACGCTGAAGTTCAGCCTCGGGATCGCGCTGAGTCCGCTGGACCAGCTGCCCGAACTCGCCAAGACGGCCGAGGAGGTCGGGTTCACCTCGATCGCCCTGCCGGATTCGTTGTTCTATATGAAATCCCAGGCGGCGAAGTATCCGTACACCCCGGACGGCAGCCGCTTCTGGGGTCCGGAGACGCCGTGGGTGGATCCGCTGATCGCCGCGACCGCGATGGCCGCGGTGACCACCCGGCTCCGCTTCTACACCAATGTGCTCAAACTGGGTTCCCGCAATCCGCTGCTGCTGGCCCGACAGGTCGGGTCGGTGGCGAACCTGTCCGGTAACCGGTTCGGATTCGGCGTGGGGATCGGCTGGGCGCCGGAGGAATTCGAATGGTGCGGGGTGCCGTACGCGCGCCGCGGCGCCCGGGTCGACGAGATGATCGAGGTCATCAAGAAGGTCCTCGCGGGTGGCATGGTCGAATACCACGGCGAGTTCTTCGATTTCGACGAACTGCAGATGAGCCCCGCGCCGAGCGAACCGGTGCCGTTCTACATCGGTGGCCACACCGAGGTGGCGCTGCGCCGGGCGGCCCGGGTCGGCGACGGCTGGACCTCGGCGATGATGAAATTCGCCGATCTGCAGACCACCATCGCCCGGCTGGGTGAACTCCGGGCCGAATACGGCCGCGCCGACGTGCCGTTCGAGATCCAGGCGGTCTGCATCGACAAGTTCGGGCGCGACGGCTACCAGGAGCAGTACGACGCCGGCGTCACCGACGCCATCGTGGTGCCGTGGCTGGCCGCCGGGATCGGATTCGACGGCGATATCGAGGCGAAGAAGGACGCGCTGCGCAAGTTCGCCGAAGAGAACATCCAGAACCCGATCACCTGAGCACCCGGAGTGCCGCCACCGCGGCACCCCGGTTTTCGAGAGGAACCCCATGAGCAGCGACGAACATCCCGCCCGCGCCGCCGGTCTGGCCTCCCAGGCCGCGGTCCGCGCCCGGGACAAGGACGCCTGGCTCGCGCTGTTCGCGGCCGATGGGATCGTGGAGGACCCCATCGGCCCGTCGGGCTTCGATCCCGAGGGCAAGGGCCACCGCGGACCCGAGGCGATCTCGGCCTTCTGGGACAAGGCGATAGCCGGCACGGATTCGATCGAGTTCCTGTTCGGTGATTCCTTCGCCTGTGGCGCGGAGGTCGCCTTCACCGGCACGATCCGCAGCATCATCGGCGGGCACCGAATCGACGCCGAAGGTGTTTTCACCTACAAGGTGGACGACGCCGGGAAGATTCTGGCGCTCCGCGCGTTCTGGGAAGTAGATCGCGCGATGGCCACGGCCACCCCGATCGGCTGATCGGCTCGCTGGCCGACCCCTCACGGTCCGCCTGCCGGTCGGCTTCTCCACCGAAGCGGCCCCGCACCCCTCGGGAGTGCGGGGCCGCTTCGCGCCGCCGCACCGAGTGCGTGGCCCGCTGCCGGGCGCCCCACCCGGTCAGGGTCGGTCGCCTCCCCCGAACCGATATCCCGGGCGTGGTACGGACTCGCCGGCGATGATCCGGGCCGGGCCGGACGGCTATATCCGAGGGCCCCGTTCGCCGGTGACAGCGGAAGTCACTGCGCCGAACCTTTGCCTGCTGTCCGCTGCCGGATCGGCAGGCCCGGCGCCGCTACCGGGCGATTACGGCGGCACCTGAGCAAACTTCGGCCCCGCACCGGACGGTGCGGGGCCGAACTGTGGGCCGCGCCGCCGCCACAACGGCGCGGGCGCACACTCGATTCCGACAGCCGGCCGGTCGTGGTTCCGGTGGCTATCGGGCCGCGGTGCTCAGCCGGCGGTCTTGCCGGTCACCGGGCAGGTCTTGTAGTCGACCTGGAATTCCTTGATCCCGTTGAGCCAGCCGGAGCGCAGGCGCCGCGGGTCGCCCAGCTTCGAGATGTCGGGCATATGGTCGGCGATGGCGTTGAAGATGAGGTCGATCTCCAGCTTGGCCAGATTCGCGCCGATGCAGTAGTGCGCTCCCGTGCCGCCGAAGGCCACATGCGGGTTGTCCTCGCGCATGATGTCGAACTTCATCGGGTTCTCGAAGACGTCCTCGTCGAAGTTGGCCGACCGGTACACCATCAGCACCCGCTGGCCCTTCTTGATCTGCACGCCGCCGAGTTCGGTGTCCTCGAGCGCGGTGCGCTGGAAGGTGGTGATCGGGCTGGCCCAGCGGATGATCTCGTCGGCCGCGGTCTTGGGGCGATGCTTTTTGTAGAGCTCCCACTGATCGGGGTTCTCCAGGAAGGCGATCATGCCGTGGGTGATGGCGTTGCGAGTGGTCTCGTTACCCGCGACCGCCAGCAGCATCACGAAGAAGCCGAATTCCTCGGACTTGAGGGATTCGCCGTCGATGTCGGCTTCGACAAGGGTCGTGACGATATCGTCGGCCGGGCAGGCCTTGCGGGCCTCCGCCATCGCGTAGGCGTATCCGAGCAGTTCGGTGGAGGCCTGCACCGGGTCCACATCGATTTCCGGATCGTCGTAGCCGGTCATCTCGTTGGACCAGGTGAACACCTTCATCCGGTCTTCCTGCGGTACGCCGATCAGTTCGGCGATCGCCTGCAGGGGCAGTTCGCAGGCGATCTGGGTGACGAAATCGCCCGACCCGGCCTCGGCGGCGGCCTTGACGATGGCCTCGGTGCGCTTGGACAGCTCGTCGCGCAGCGAGTTGATCGCGCGCGGCGTGAACCCACGCGAGATGATCTTGCGCATCCGGGTGTGTTCGGGCGGATCCATGTTCAGCAGGATGAAACGCTGCAGGTCGATCTGCTCGCGCTCGATATCGTCGTTGAAACGCGGGAGCGCGGTGTTCTCGTAGGTCGAGAAGACATCACTGCGCCGCGACACCTCCTTGATATCGGCATGCTTGGTGACGACCCAGAAGCCGTCGTCGTGGAAACCGCCGACCTCCGGCGACTTCTCCTGCCACCAGATCGGCGCGGTACGCCGGAGTTCGGCGAACTCCTCGACCGGCACCCGCTGCATGTACATATCGGGATCCGTGACGTCGAACCCCTCCGGCAGGTTCGGCCGGCCCATGCGCGTATCCACCACCAGATGTCTCCTTCGACAAACTGAAACACGTTCTACAATCATTGAAGCACAGGCCCCAGAATGAGGAAAGAAACCGGACTGATCTTGCCTCGTGCCGTGCGCGGAACACGTTACAGTTTTATGTCCGAAACGAAAGGTTCACCATGGGCACACCCGTCATTGTCGAGGCCGCTCGCACCCCCATCGGTAAGCGCAACGGCTGGCTGTCCGGACTGCACGCGGCCGAGATCCTCGGTCTCGCCCAGCGCGGGCTGCTCGATCGCGCCCACCTCGACCCGGCCAAGGTCGAACAGATCATCGGCGGCTGCGTCACCCAGGCGGGCGCACAGTCGAACAACATCACCCGCACGGCCTGGCTGGCCGCGGGACTGCCGTGGCAGGTGGGCGCCACCACCATCGACGCCCAGTGCGGTTCGGCCCAGCAGGCCAACCATCTGATCGCCGGCCTGATCGCCACCGGCGCCATCGATATCGGCGTCGCCTGCGGTGTCGAGGCGATGAGCCAGGTGCCGCTGGGCGCCAATGTCGGCGAGAACGCCGGCCCCCGGCGGCCCGCCTCCTGGGATATCGATATGCCGAACCAGTTCGAGGCCGCCGAACGAATCGCCAAGCGGCGCGGGATCACTCGCGAGGATGTGGACGCGCTCGGCGTCCGGTCGCAGCGGCTGGCCGCGCAGGCCTGGGCCGAAGGCCGCTTCGACCGCGAGGTCCTGACCATCACCGCCCCGGTCGTCGACAAAGAGGGCAACCCGACCGGTGAGAAGCAAGAGGTTACCCGCGATCAGGGGCTGCGCGAGACCAGCGCGGAGAGCCTGGCCAAGCTGAAGCCGGTCCTGGAGGGCGGTATCCACACCGCCGGTACCTCCTCGCAGATCTCCGACGGCGCCGCAGCCGTACTGCTGATGGACGAGCAGGCCGCACAGCGGGAGGGCCTGCGGCCGCGGGCCCGGATCGTGACCCAGTGCCTCGTCGGCTCGGAGCCGGAGTTCCATCTGGACGGGCCGGTCCAGGCCTGCAGCCGGCTGCTCGAACGTTCCGGTATGAGCATCAACGATATTGATCTGTTCGAGATCAACGAGGCATTCGCGTCCGTCGCATTGTCGTGGGCGCAGGTGCACCAGCCGGATTTCGACCGGGTAAATGTGAACGGCGGGGCGATCGCGTTGGGTCATCCGGTGGGTTCGACGGGATCGCGGCTGATCACCACCGCGCTGCACGAACTCGAACGTTCCGGCCGCGGCATTGCCATGGTGCTCATGTGCGCCGGTGGCGCACTCGCGACGGGAACGATCATCGAACGCCTCTGAGGCCCTTCGCCGAATTCCTCGGCAGCACCCGGGACTCCGGGGCGTTAGTGCCACTTCACAGGCAAGAGCCCCGGAGCACCGAGAAATTCCACACTGTAGGTTGAACGTTCATCTCAGCGTTCGGCGGACGTGTCGTACGCCACACAAAGTGGTACACGGGTCTTCCGTAGGGGTAACAGCTATCCGAAGGCAACTCGCCGCCCGTCCGGGAAGACCCCCGCGACGGGCGGCTACCTGGCGGTATAAGCGGTCCACAAGATCCGTGCGGGCAACCCGCAAACGCGATACCCCGGTCCACTTCCCCGGATACACACCTAGAAGCTTCAAGGAAATCCGGAATCAGGCGTAGGTTTTCAGTTACTGAGCCGCTAATATCAATGATAGGTATCCGAGATAACGACTGTTAGTACAGTGAAGGGAATTGGGCGGCTCACAATGGCTGATTTCGCGGCGCGGCTGAACAAGCTGTTCGAAACCGTGCATCCCCCGGGGCGTAAGCCGCACACCAATGCAGAGGTAGCGGCCGCACTGACGGCATCCGGTCATCCGATCTCCAAACCGTATCTGTCGCAGTTACGGTCGGGTCAGCGGACGAATCCGTCCGATGAGACGGTCGCCGCCCTGGCGAAGTTCTTCAAGGTGAAGCCCGACTACTTCTTCAACGACATCTACGCCGCGAAGATCGACCACGATCTCGAACTCCTCTCGCAGCTACAGGGTTACGGGCTGCGCAGGCTGTCGAGCCGGGCCTTCGATCTCTCCGAGGAGTCGCAGAACCTCCTGACCTCCATGGCGGAGAAACTGCGCGCGAGTGAGGGTCTGCCCGAAATTCCTCCGGACGGGACAGAATAAGACCGGAAGTAGACGCGGTGCGATCCGACACGGGTCGCACCGCGTCTGCTCCTGTGCCCCGGTAAACACCGAGAGCGTGTCCCCACCAGGGGGACGAATTCTCGCGGGCGGCGGTATCGCGGACACGTGGATCCGGAAGTATCCGATAATCGCAGTACCGACCAATCGGCATGATTTTCCGGCCCGCGGCGGCGATATCACAGTGACGTAACGGACATACCGCACACCTCGGGCAACTACCGCAGCTGCGGCTCCGGTTGCCCGGCCTGCTCCGGCAGTGCGTCGAACGCCTGCGCGATCGCCTGAACCCAGCCACGCGGGCTGATGCCCTCCGGCGGTGCGATCCACCGGGCATCCACCACCGCGGTCCCCAGCGGATGCTTCGCCCACTGCGCCACCCGCTCGGCACGCCGGCCGATCGCCGCCGGCGGATCACCGGCGGCGGCGATCTCCACACCGCCGCCGGACTGCAGATACAGCGCATCCATGATCTGCGCGACCCGGTCCGACGCCTTGAGCTGGGTGGACGTCCCGGTTTCCTCCTGGACCACCTCCGGGAAGCGTTTCACCAAGACCTTGTGCAGGGTTTGCACCCGCCGCAGCAACAACCGTGCGCGCAGCCACATCTCGACCACGATCCATACCGCGCCGAATGCCACCAGCAGGGCGGCCACCTGCCACAGCGGCCACGCCCAGCCAGGTTCACCCGGCTCGGCGCCGGGGGCATCGGCGAGACCCCGCTGGATCTGTCCGGCGGCCAGCCCGATCACCAGCGCGGTTCCCGCGATATAGATGGCGATACCGCGACCGAGCGCCGTCCAGCTCAGATTCCGCAGCCCGGTCACCACGACGAAGACCCCCGCCGCCGCAACCACCGCCCAGCCGAGTGTGAAGGACCAGAACAGCGCACCGGCGATCGTGAACAGACCGGCACCGTATATGGCCCAGGCGATCTGGCGCAGATTACGCCGCGAAACCACCGGCCAGGCCGCCGACGCGACGACCGAGGTCGCGGTGACGAACAGCTGCCAGGCACCGACGACGACACCCTCGGACAGTAAACCGGTCGGCAGCCCGGCAGGCCGCAAATTGTCGATCGCCAGCCCCACATCGGGAATTGCCGCGGTACAGGCGAGTGCCACGGCCGCTACGGCGATCACGATCGCCACCCGCGCGGTGGTCGCCGGTTTGACCAGGACTCGGCCCACCCGGGCGCCGGCCGCGACCCAGACGATCAACGCGGTCAACCAGAATGTCATCCCAGAGCCTCATCGAATCGAAGGACCGAGACGCCCGCGCCCCGGCTGTTGAATACGCGCAACCGTGTCATCAGCATGGCGGCGAACGTTTCGGCCTCCCATTCGGCCTGGTCGTCCTCGCCGTCCTCGAGAGCGGTCTGATGTGCACGCTGACTCAGCATGTAGGCGATGAGCTCATCGCTCACCTCCAGTGTCACCTCGGTCGCCGGGGCGCCCTCGTGATCGAAGACGATATGCCCCAGTTCGTGCGCGAGTGTGTGGTCGCGGCTCGGCAGGGCGCTGGCCAGCACGATGATGTCCTTGGCCGGGTAGTACCGGCGCTGGCCGCAGACACCCGGCCCGAGATCGGCATCGGCGATCTCGATGGGCCGGCCGCGTTCGGCGGCCACCGCATCCACCACCTGGTCGAGGGTGGTGGCGTCGGCGTCGGCGGCGATCGCGCAGACCGCGTCCACCGCGGCCGCGACCCGGCGATAGGCGCGCGTGCCCGGCGTCTTGCCCGTCGAGGTCCGGGCGTTGTCTGTTCCGCTACGCGTCATCGCGATCACGCACCCGTTCCGAAGAATTCGGCGCGCGCGGCGTCGATCCGCGCCTGGGCCTGGGCCGCGCTCTGATAACTCATCACGGCCGAACCGCCACCCGCGATCGCCAAGGCGACGAGCCCGCCGATCACCGACAGGATCTCGGGTTCGGGCAGCAGATCCTCCGCACTGGTAGGCCGCACGGCGTGATTCTGCGGCGCCGCGACAACCGGCGGTGCGCTGGGCGTGCCGGGGTCACCGGGTGTGGCGGGCGGCGCTGCGGCCCCGGGCAGGCCCGCACCGACCGCGACATCCACCGCGCTCGGTGCGCCACCCCCGGCGCCCGCACCGCCGCCACCCGGCGCCGGGAGCGCCAGTGGCGGCCCGACCGGTGCCGGCGGCACCGGCGGTACGGGCAGGAGAAGAAGCAGGAGCGGAGCAGCCGAACCCACGCCGGCGGAGCCCAGCGCTGCCGAACCCGTCGCGGCAGAACCCGCGGCGGCCGAACCGGTGCCCGCGGAACCGACGGCAGCCGAACCGAGCGCCGCCGACCCGGTTCCGAGTACCCCGACCCCGGCCGAACCGAGCGCCGCCGAACCCGTACCCAGCACACCGACCCCGGCCGATCCCACCGCGGCCGACCCCGTACCCAGCGCGGCGGATCCGGTGCCGAGGGCAGCCGAACCGGTCACCCCGACTCCCACACCGGCGGAACCGACCGCTGCCGAACCCGTGCCCAGCGCGGCCGACCCCGTACCCGCTGCCGCGGAACCGGTTACGGCCAGCGGTGCGATCGCGGCCGACCCGACGGCCGCCGAACCGGTGGCGAGAATCGTGCCCAGCGCGGTGCCCAGACCGAAAGGTTCGGCGATCGGAGCGGAGTCGGGTGCCGGAGCCGTAACTGCTTGCGGCTCCGCCTGTTCCGTGGTTTCGGCCGCGGTACCACGGCCGGGAATGTTCAGAGACTGCCACTCCGCCACATCACCGGTCTCCTGGCCGCTGCTCCCGGTCGCGGCGCCCGGCGCCCCGGGAACACCGGCCGCCGGCTCGGGCGCGGCGGCCGGCGGGACGGCGGGCTCCCCCGCTGACCCCGGGCGAGCCTCCGCGGGTGCCGGCGAGCCCGCACTTCCGGTGCCCAGGCCGGGGACGATCCCGGCATCGGGCACCTCCGCCCCGTCGACGCCGGCGGCAGGGCCGGGATCGCCCGGAATCGCGAGCGGTCCGTGATTGCCGGAATCCGGCCCGTTGTGCGCGGGCGGCTTCGGCTGTGGACCCCCGTCCCCGCTGCCCGTCGGCCCCTGTTCCACGACGGGACCCCGCCCCGGTTCGGCGATGGCGTAGCCCGGCCCCCCGAGTAGCGCCAGGCAACCCACTGCCCCGGCTACTGCGAGTAATCGCTTGCTGCGACCAACGGCCATGCGCCAGCCATCCCCTCGATCGATATTGCGGATCCCCCGGTGGTGACGCCTTCCGGGCAGAACGAACAGATGGTTGCCCATGGTAAACCAGCGCTCTGACCGGCGCATAACAAAGCCGCGAGACCGCGATTGCCTGTAGCTGAACCGCAGGTAGAGCGGCCTGATCCCACGGCGGAACACCGGTCGGGAATGGGATTTGTCACAGCCATCGGAACCGGTAACCGGTAGCTGGGGGACGCCGGCCGCATGCAGTCCCGCACCGGCTCGGCGAACACAGCAGGCGACCGGCCCATCAGTGGTGGCGGACGCGAACGGCATTCACACCGCCGTCCTGGCGCGCACGGCCGGTGTGGTGCGGAAGAGGTGTCCGCCAGGGGCTCACCGGTGGCAGTGATGAGGTGCTGCCGGCCATGGTGTTCGGGGTACTGCTGGTCACCGGCACGACCGTGCGGGAGGCGCCGCAGCGGTTACGCGAATTCTTCGGTGCACCCGGCCCGGAGGCCGATTACCGCAAAGAACCAGCCGGGATCGGCAACCCGGCCGCCGCGGTTGCCGTCCGGTCCTCGCTCTACTTGCGAAGAAACGAACCGGTGCCCGGCCCCGCAGAGGTGAGGCCGGGCACCGGTCAGGAATGATTACGCGCCGTAGACCGGTTCCGGGTCGGCGCCCTTCGCGATGAGTTCGGCGACCACCGGGCCGAGTTCCGCCGGGTCCCAGCGGTTCCCGCGGTCCACCGGAACACCGTGCCGCCAGCCCTCGGCCAGCGCTATCCGGCCGCCCTCGACCTCGAACATCCGGCCGGTAACCCCCGCCGATTCCGGGCTGCCCAGCCACACCACGATCGGTGAGATGTTCTCCGGCGCCATGGCATCGAAACCATCCTCCGGTTTGGCCATCATGTCGGCGAAAACGGTCTCGGTCATCCGGGTGCGGGCCGAGGGCGCGATCGCGTTCACCGTCACGCCGTACCGTCCGAATTCCGCGGCGGCGGTGAGAGTGAGTCCGGCGATGCCCGCTTTGGCGGCACCGTAGTTGCCCTGGCCGACGCTGCCCTGTAGGCCGGCGCCCGAGCTGGTGTTGATGATCCGGGCGTCTACCGGGCGGCCGGCTTTCGATTCCGTGCGCCAGTATGCGGCGGCGTGCCGCATGGTGGCGAAGTGCCCCTTCAGATGGACGCGCACCACGGCGTCCCATTCGTCTTCACCGAGGTTCACCAGCATGCGGTCGCGGACGAAACCGGCATTGTTGACCAGCACATCGAGCCCGCCGAAGGTGTCCACGGCCTGCTGGATCAGCCGCTGGGAGCCGTCCCAGCTCGCCACATCGTCACCGTTGGCGACGGCCTCGCCGCCGGCCGCCCGGATTTCGCTCACGACCTGCTCGGCCGGGGTCTCCGCCGTCGACTCCCCGCTGAGGCTGGTGCCGATATCGTTGACCACCACCTTCGCCCCCGCGGCCGCGAACGCCAGTGCGTGCGCCCGGCCGATTCCCCGGCCGGCCCCGGTGATGATGACGGTCCGTCCGGCGCAGATGCCCTCGGTTGCCATATCCGTTCCTATCGTCGTTGGTCGTAACTGGTGTTGTCGCGGCGGCCATGCGCCGGGCCGTCGCATCGGTGGCGCACGACCGAACGCTGCGGGGCCGGTCGAATCATGACTGTGCGGGTTTCGCCGGGTCGCCGGAATGGGCGGCGTTGGCGGCCGAAAGGAATGCCGGGGGTTCGCCGCCACCGTGGATCTGCAGGGTGGCGCCGCTGATATATCCGGCGAGCGGGGAGAGCAGGAAGGCCACCCCGTTGCCGACGTCCTCGGGGCGGGCGAGGCGGCCCATCGGGATGGTCTGCCCGACCGCGGCCACCCCGGCGGCATCGCCGTAGTGCAGTTCGCTGAGTTCGGTTTCCACCGCGCCGACGACCAGCGAGTTGATCCGGACCCGGGGAGCCCATTCCGCGGCCAGGGAGACGGTGAGCGCGTCGACACCGGCCTTCGCCGCACCGTAGGCCGCGGTACCGGGCGAGGGCCGGTGCCCGCTGAGGCTGGAGATATTGACGATCGACCCGCCGTTTTCCTGTTCGCTGATCACCGCGTGCGCCGCCTGCGCGACGTGCAGCGCGGCCAGCAGATTCAATTCGATGATCTTGGTGTGGAATTTCGGGCTGGCGTCGGCCGCGAGCGCGTAGGGCGCTCCCCCGGCGTTGTTGACCGCGTCGTCGAGCCGGCCGTACCGGCGCACGATCTCCGCGATCATCGCCCGCACCGCCTCGGCGTCGCGGACATCGCAGGGCAGGAAGTCGATCGCGCGCCCGTCCACCTCGACCGGGGTCTCCGCGGGCCGGCGCGCGCAGGCGACCACCGTCGCACCGGCGGACAGCAGAACCCGGCTGATACCGGCACCGACGCCGCGGACGCCTCCGGTTACCAGAACGACGCGATCGGACAGGTCGATTTCGAGTGCCACCGTGTTAACCTACCAAGCAATTGCTTGCTTAGCCAAGATGCTCGAGATGCGAGATGGGATACGCGATGGGGATCACCCGCCATACGGAATCCGCCGGTATCGCCGTGGTCACGGTCGACTATCCGCCGGTCAACGCCATACCCTCGGACGGCTGGTTCGCCCTCGCCGACGAGATCCGCGCCGCCGGGCGCGACCCGCAGACCCGGGTGGTGGTGCTGCGCGCGGAGAACCGGGGCTTCAACGCCGGCGTGGATATCAAGGAAATGCAGCGCACACCGGGGCACCAGGCGCTGATCGACGCCAACCACGGCTGCTTCGAAGCGTTCGCCGCCGTCTACGACTGCCCCGTCCCGGTGATCACCGCGGTCCAGGGCTTCTGCCTCGGAGGCGGGATCGGCCTGGTCGGTAATTCCGACATCATCATCGCCTCCGACGACGCGACCTTCGGGCTACCGGAGGTCGACCGGGGCGCACTCGGTGCCGCCACCCATCTCGCCCGGCTCGTTCCACAGCATCTGATGCGTGCGCTGTTCTTCACCGCGAGCACGGCCACCGCGCAGCAGCTGCACCATCACGGGTCGGTGCTGAAGGTGGTCCCGCGGGCCGAACTCGACGCCGCCGCGCTAGAGGTCGCCAAGGACATCGCGGCCAAGGACGGCCGTGTGATCCGGGCCGCCAAACGCGCCCTCAACGGTATCGACCTGCAGGACGTGCACCGCAGCTACCGCTTCGAACAGGGCTTCACCTTCGAACTGAACCTGTCCGGAGCCTCGGACGAGATCCGCGACCGCTTCGACGCGGACCTGGCGGCACAGAAGGACAAGAGCTGACACCGATCCGGAGGATCGTCGACATTGGTGGAACGGAAGAACATGCGAGACAAGCGGAAATCACTGGACGAGATCGTCGGTGAACTGCGTAGCGGAATGACCATCGGGATCGGCGGCTGGGGTTCGCGGCGTAAGCCGATGGCCCTGGTGCGGGCCCTGTTGCGAACGGATGTCACCGACCTGACCGTGGTCACCTACGGCGGGCCCGATCTCGGCCTGCTGCTTTCGGCCGGCAAGGTGCGCAAGGCCTACTACGGTTTCGTCTCCCTCGATTCGGCGCCGTTCTACGACCCCTGGTTCGCGAAAGCGCGCACCTCCGGGCAGATCGTGGCCCGGGAGATGGACGAGGGCATGCTCAAATGCGGGCTCGAGGCGGCCGCGGCGCGACTGCCGTTCCTGCCGATCCGCGCGGGTCTCGGCTCGGATGTGCCGAACTTCTGGGACGGCGAACTGCAGACCGTCACCTCGCCGTATCCGGGTCCGGACGGCCGCCCGGAAACCCTGATCGCCATGCCGGCGCTGAACCTCGACGCGGCACTGGTGCACCTGAACCTCGGCGACGCGCACGGCAATGCCGCGTACCAGGGCGTGGACCCCTATATGGACGACCTGTTCTGCATGGCCGCCGAGAAGCGCTATCTCTCGGTCGAGCGGATCGTGGAAACCGAGGAACTGGTGAAATCGGTTCCGCCGCAATCGTTGCTGCTCAACCGCATGATGGTCGACGCGGTGGCCGAGGCCCCGAACGGCGCGCATTTCACCCTCGGCGGCGAAAGCTACGGCCGGGACGAGAAATTCCAGCGCCACTATGTCGAAGCGGCCGGGTCACCGGAGACCTGGCAGACCTTCGTCGACACCTACCTCAGCGGCTCGGAGGACGACTACCAGGCCGCCGTCGCGCGATTCAAGGAGGAGCGGTGACCAGCACCGAAACCATCACCCGGGCCGAGGTGTGCGCGATCGCCTGCGCCGAGATCTTCCGCGGCGCCGGCGAGATCTTCGCCAGCCCCATGTCGCCGATGGCGCAGCTGGGTGCGCGGCTGGCGAAACTCACCTTCGAACCCGATCTGCTGATCTCCGACGGGGAGGCGTTCTTCCTCGCCGAAACCCCGCCGATCGGCGGTAAGGCACCGATCGAGGGCTGGATCCCGTTCCGCAAGGTCTTCGACGTGCTGGCCTCCGGCCGCCGTCATGTGGTGATGGGCGCCAATCAGATCGACCGTTTCGGCAACCAGAACCTCTCGGCCTTCGGCCCGCTGCAGCAGCCGACCCGGCAGATGTTCGGTGTCCGCGGCGCCCCCGGGAACACCATCAACCATCCGACCAGCTACTGGGTCGGGCGGCACAGCAAACGGGTATTCGGTGACAAGGTGGATATCGTCGCCGGTGTCGGTTACGACAAGGTCGACCCCGAGAACCCCGCCTTCCGTTTCCACCACATCCATCGGGTGGTCAGCAACCTGGGCGTTTTCGATTTCAACGGCCCGGACCACACCATGCGGGCGCTGAGCCTGCATCCCGGTGTGACGGCCGAGGAAGTCGCGGAGAACACCTCGTTCGAGATCGCGGAGCTGGGCACCGCCGGGGAAACCCGGCTGCCGACCACCGAGGAACTGCGGATCATCCGCGAGGTCCTGGACCCGAAGAAGATCCGTGACCGGGAGGTCCCGCAGTGACTCCCCGGCTGCGGACCCCGCTGACCGAACTCGTCGGGATCGAACATCCCGTCGTGCAGACGGGTATGGGGTGGGTGGCGGGGCCGAGCCTGGTCTCGGCGACCTCGAACGCCGGCGGTCTCGGCATTCTGGCCTCGGCCACCATGACCTACGACGAGCTGGAAACGGCCATCGCCAAAACCAAGGCGCAGACCGATAAACCGTTCGGCGTGAACATCCGCGCCGACGCCTCCGACGCCGGCGAGCGGATCGACCTGCTGATCCGGGAGAACGTGAAGGTCGCATCCTTCGCGCTGGCGCCGAAGAAGGACCTCATCGCCAAGCTGAAAGATGCGGGCGTCGTGGTGATTCCGTCGATCGGTGCCGCCAAGCACGCGGTGAAGGTCGCGTCCTGGGGTGCCGACGCGGTGGTCGTCCAGGGCGGCGAAGGCGGCGGCCACACCGGCCCGGTCGCGACCACCCTGCTGCTGCCGTCGGTCCTGGACGCGGTCGATATCCCGGTGGTCGCGGCGGGCGGGTTCTTCGACGGCCGCGGCCTGGCCGCCGCTCTCGCCTACGGCGCCGCCGGCGTCGCGATGGGCACCCGCTTCCTGCTCACCCAGGAGAGCAGCGTCCCGGATTCGGTGAAACAGGAGTACCTGCGCCGGCAACTCGGCGAAACGGTCGTCTCCACCAAGGTCGACGGCATGCCGCACCGTGTGCTCAACACCGAACTCGTGCAGAAGCTGGAGAACTCGGGCCGCATCCGTGGACTCACGGCGGCGGTCGGCAACGCGACCCGGTTCAAGAGCATGACCGGGATGAAATGGTCCACGATCGTCCGGGACGGCCTGGCCATGCGCAAGGCCAAGGATCTCACCTGGTCGCAGGTCATCATGGCGGCCAACACCCCGATGCTGTTGCGCGCCGGGCTGGTCGAGGGCAATACCGAAGCCGGTGTGCTCGCCGCGGGCCAGGTCAGCGGCATCCTGGACGATCTCCCGACCTGCCAGGAACTCATCGACCGCGTCGTCGCGGACGCGGTCGCCCGGATCGGCACCCTCGCCGCGCTCCCCCAGAACGCCGAATCGGCGAACTGACCGAAGTCGCTCGAGGTCCGCCCTGCTCGTGCGGCGGACCTCGAATGCGGTTCGGCCGAAAGGCGTCGGCCGGGTCGTCGGGCTCGGCCGCGGGCTACTCGCGCGGGACCAGCCTGGAGTTCGGTAGCGGCGGAGCCGGCAGTGGTGGCGGTTGGTCGGGTGGGAACTCGCCGAACAGAGCACGCTTGCCGGCATCCGCAGGGTCGGCGGGTTCGAAGCCGAGCTCCGCTTGGTAGCGGCGGCGGAATTCGACGATCTCGTTGTGATCGCGGCCGACGAAGTTCCACCACATCACGATCCGCTCCCCCAGCGGGACGCCGCCCAGCAGGATGATGCGGGCTCCGGTATCGCCCGCGGTGATGACCAAGGTGTCGGAGCCGGGTGGGATGTAGGCCAGCGAGCGATGGCCGACGGCGGCCGAGTTCACCCTGACCTCAGCGTTCTCGGCGAGAACCGCGTGTTCGAAGTCGGCCCGCACGGTGAGCTTCGCCGAGGCGCCGGGTTCGAGGATGAGTTCGGCACCGAGAAGATCCGGGGTCCGGGTATCGACCGGGGAGACCGATCCGAGGAGCGCTCCGATGAATACGCGCGCCGTACCGCCGGGGAGTGACACCGGCTCCGGCGCGTAGCGCGCGAACGCGTTGTCACCGAACCGCGTCGCGTCCGGCAGCGCGTACCAGAGCTGCACGCCGTGCAGGGTGTTCGTTTCGGGGTTGCTGATCTCCTGGTGGGTGATGCCTCTGCCCGCGATCATCAGGTTGAGCTCGCCCGGCACGACCGAGGCCGCGTTACCACCGGAGTCGAGATGTTCGACGCGGCCGGTGAACAGCCAGGACACCGTCGCGAGCCCGGTGTGTGGATGCCGCGGCATCTGCATACCACCGGTCAGCGAGACATCGTCGGGACCGTAGTGATCCAGGAAGCACCACGCCCCCACCAGCGACCTCTGCCGCTGCGGGAGGGTCCGGTACACGTTCATCTCCCGCACACCGCCGAGGGGCACGCGGCGCGGCTCGAGGATCTCTGTCGCCGTGCACGGCTGCCCGGGATCCAG
This sequence comes from Nocardia sp. CA-290969, assembly GCF_050936135.1. NCBI lineage: Bacteria > Bacillati > Actinomycetota > Actinomycetes > Mycobacteriales > Nocardiaceae > Nocardia > Nocardia sp. CA-290969. The sequence goes on from NZ_JBNJNJ010000001.1 coordinate 6,184,270, forward strand.
CACTTTCAGCTCGGGGCGTGGGTCGAGGTCGGTCATCGAACGATCTTCCCTTCGGTATCGCGGGGACGCACCGTATGCCCGCTGAGGATCGAGATCCGGTTGAATGCGTTGATCGCGACTGCCACCCACTCGGCCGCGACGAAGACCTCCTCGCCGAGCACCGATCGGGCACCGGCGAGATCGGCCTCCGATTCGTCGGTGGTGGGCAGCAGGGTGGCGGCTTCGGCGATCGCGAGCACCGCCCGTTGCCGGTCATCGAACAATCCGGTCTCCCGCCATACCGGCAAAAGGTCCAGCTTCTGCTGCGTTATCCCGGCCCGTCTCGCCTCCCGCGAATGCAGATCAACGCAGAAAGCGCAGGCGTTGAGCTGCGATACCCGCAGCTTGATGAACTCCGCCTCCTGAACAGAAAGTCCGCGCTGCGTCGCCGCCGCGCGAATCGACGCCGCGAACGCGTTCGCGGCCTTCCATGCCTCGGGCATCACCTTGTCCAGGGACGGATGCATCGTGTCTCCATTTCCGCGGCGACAGCGCACACCCGTCTTCCGCACTCCGGTACATCTATCGTCGCGCGCATTGCACAAGCGAAAAGATCTCATGCTCCGCTTCGGGTCGCGCGCGTGACCAGAGCTATATCGGTAGGTGTCGCTCGGCGGTACACACCGCCGGCCGCGACGAATTCATCGCCGTGCGTCCGCAGATGGCGAGCGAACAGCGGGCACACCGGCACGACGGTGAGATTCTTGCGAATGCTGTCGGCAAGCGCCTCGCGTACCAGCAGCCCGGCCAGACCTCGTCCACCGAACTCTTGATCCACCTCGGTGTGGAAAAAGATCCGTTCGGTGGCTGCTCCGGGCGGGTCGACGAAATCTGCCCTGCCGACGGGTGTTCCATCCGCGAGGCGCACGGTATAGGAACTGATCGGGTCGGCGTTGTCGAGTTCGACGGTGACAGCTGCACCGGTGTTGTCGATCAATCCTTCGGCCATCCGGGTGTCCTTTCGTGAGACCGCGTCGTGGCTCGGGCAGCGGTCGGTTGTTCGGTCAGCAGCTCGCGGACCCGGGGGATCACCTGGGTGCCGTACAACTCGACCGAACGCAGCCGGGCGGCGGCGGATACGGTGCCGGCGGCGGAGTAGATCATGTCGAACCGGCCCACCTCCAGCACCCGGATCGCCTCGGCGATCTTGGCCGCGACCGTCTCGGCCGAACCGACGTACAGCGACCCGCTTTCCACCTCGGCATCGAACGCTTGCCGGCGCAGCGGTGGCCAGCCGCGCAGCGCCCCGATGCGGTCGTGGATTTCCCGGTAACCCGGGTAGAACAACTCCTTGGCCTCTTCGTCGGTGGCTGCGACGAAACCGGGCGAGTGCATCCCGACCGGCTGCGCGGTGGTGCCGAGCTGCTCGTGCGCCCGCCGGTACAGATCCACATAGGAGGCGAAGCGGGCCGGGGCACCGCCGATGATGGCGAGCATGAGCCCGAACCCGTAGTGGGCGGTGCGGAGTACCGACTGTGGTGTCCCGCCGACTCCGACCAAGGTTTTCAGACGTCCCGATTCGGTCTTCGGGTACACATCCGCCTCGCGCAGGGCGGCGCGAGTGGTGCCCTGCCAGGTGACCGGTTTTTCGTCCAGGAGCCGGTGGAACAGGTCGATCTTCTCCTCGAACAGCACCTCGTAATCGTTCAGGTCGTATCCGAACAGCGGAAACGACTCGGTGAACGAACCCCGGCCGAGGATCACCTCGGCACGGCCGCTGGAGAGCGCGTCCACGGTGGCGAAACGCTGGAACACCCGCACCGGGTCGTCCGAGGACAGCACCGTCACCCCGGAGGCGAGCCGGATCCGTTTCGTGGCGGTCGCGATTCCGGCCAGCACCGTCTCCGGACTGGAGATCGCGTAGTCCGGCCGGTGGTGCTCACCCAGCGCGATCACATCGATACCGGCCTGATCGGCCAGGACCGCCTCGGCCACCGTGGCACGGATCGCCTGCGCGTGCGAGACGATCTCACCCCGGTCGTTGCGGGGCAGGTCGCCGAAACTGTCGATACCGAACTCGATCGCCGAAACATCCATCAGCCGACTCCCGGCTCTACCGGCTTGGCGGTGCGCGTCACACTGTGTCCTTCTGTGGATGGAAGCGGTCACACCGACACGACCAGCTTCGATGGGACAGGCCGAGATGTCTCCCGCGGCCCGGAACCGACCGTACGGTGGCCGCCCGGTGGGCGTCCAAGACTTGTCCGGACGCCGATCGGTAGGATTTGTCTATCGATATCAGCCCCCGCCTGCTCCGCTATTTCATGGCCGTCGCCGAGGAACTCCACTTCGGCCGCGCGGCCACGCGGCTCTACATCGCACAGCCGTCGCTGAGTCATCAGATCCGTAAACTCGAGGAGATCCTCGGAACCCCGCTGTTCGCGCGAACGAGTCGCCGGGTGCAGCTCACCGCCGCGGGCCGCACACTGGTTCGCGAGGCGCCGAAAGCGCTGGCCGCGCTGGAACAAGCCGTGCAGCTCACCCGGCAGGCCGGGTCCGGGATAGCCACGACGATTCGGCTCGGCTACACCCCGGTGACCGGCTTCGACACCCTCACCACACTGCTGGATGCGCTCCGCGAGGATCACCCCGATCTCATGGTCGACGCCCGGGAGTTCTTCAGCGCCGAAATTCCCGAACGGCTCCGGGCCGGCGAGCTGGACGTAGGTCTCGCCCTGGCACCACAGCTCGGCGACGGGGTAGCCGGCGAAATCCTGCGCGAGGAGCCTGTTTCCGCATTGCTCAGCATTCGCCACCGCCTCGCCGATATGCCGCGGATCCCGGTGGCCGCCCTCCGCGACGAGACGCTGCTGCTGTTCCCGCGCCGGCTCGCACCGGTCTACTACGACGGGATCGTCGCCGCGTTCCGGGAAGCGGGCTTCGCACCCGAGATCTGCGCGTTCGACGAACCGCCGGTGTACGCCATGCTCGCCCGCCTCGCCGGCGGCCGCGAGATCGGTTTGGCCCCGGCCTCGTTCGCCGAGCACGCCGCGACGACCGCCGCCGGCATCGTCGTTCGCGCTGTCGTCGATCCGCCGATCCTGGCGGACCTCTCGATGCTGTGGCCCGCGAACGATCCGTCACCCGCCATTGCCAACGTCCGCAGCACCGCCCGGCAATGCGCGGAAGAGCACAAGTGGCTACGCAACCCCGTCACGTAGTCCGTGCGGCGGCGGCTCGCACGCCCATCACCCGAACGGCGTTTTCGGCCGGTCCTGCAATTCGCCGTCGATGTACAGGTCGACCTTCTCGTTGTAGAAGCAGGCCAGGCCGGCGATCTTCTGGCTCTCCGGTGTCGGGGTGCGGTAGATCCACACCAGGTCGGCGTACTCCGTGCCCCCGACCTCGATGTTCCAGTAGTCGGCGTTGCCCTTGTACGGGCAGCTGGTGTGGGTCTCCGAGGGACGCAGCAGGTCCATCCGGATATCGGTGAGCGGCAGGTAGTAGCGGGCGGGCAGGCCGGTTTCGAACAGGATTCGCGGGTTGCGTGAATCCGCTACCGTGACCCCGTCGATCTCCACCCGGATGTGCCGGGAACTCGCGAGGATATCCACGCGCGAGTACGGGTCACGTGGGTGGACGTAGATCGGTTCGTCCTCCTCGAACCATTCGTCCATCGCCGCCCATTCGAGGCGGACCAGATCGCTCAGCTCCGGTGAGTCCGGGTAGATCCGGGCCGAGCCCCGCGCGGTCGCACCGTCGACCACCACGTCGTAACCGGTCCCGTCGCCGAAACGGCGCGAGGGATGGACCGTACCGTCGGGTTCGAGTTTCGCGCGCAGATCGGCGGCCGGGATGTAGTAGGCCGGGTAGTAGGGGATCTCCCAGACCAGCGCGGGCCGGACGGTATCGGCGACCAGCTGCCCGCCGAAGTAGACCCGCACCCGCTTCTGGCTCGTCTCGACCCGGACCTCGTCTCGCTGTGCCTCGGTCATACTTCCCGACCCTACGCCGGGCGGGCGGCGGCGAACGGAGAAGACGCAGGCCCCGCCGGTGAGCGGGGCCTGCGTGGTGACCTCTTGTGAAGGTCAGTCTCCGACCGTCACCGCCTGCGCTTCCTCGACGCTGTGCGGGGCGGGGTCGTGGTCGTCGATATGGGCGAGGGCGGAGCGTCCGGCCAGCAGGACCACGACGCCTACGGCGGTACACGCTGCGCCCAGCCAGAACGGCAGCGAGATGCTGGTTTCGCCGAGTTTGCCGGCCAGCCACGGCGCGGCGGCGCCGCCGGCGAACCGGACGAAGCTGTAGGCCGCGGACGCGGTGGAGCGTTCCACCGGCGCGGAGATCATGACGGCCTCGGTGATCAGGGTGTTGTTGACGCCCAGGAACAGCCCGGCGATGATCACACCGCCGATCAGCACCGGCTTGTGCTCGGCGAACAGCGCCATCACGGCCAGGTCGGCGGCGAACAACCCGACCGCCAGCGCGATCATCGGCAGCGTGCCGAACCGCGCCTGCAGTTTCGGGGCCAGGAACACCGAGGAGACGGCGAGCAGGATGCCCCAGCCGCAGAAGATGAAGCCGATCGCATAGGTGCCCATATCCAGCGGGAACGGGGTGTAGGCGAGCAGCGTGAAGAAGCCGAAGTTGTAGAGCAGCGCAGTGATGCTCACGACCAGCAGTCCGCGATGGCGCAGCGCTTTGAAGGGCGCGGCCAGTGAGGTCGGTTTCGCGGCCCGCGGCCCGTCTGGCAGCAGCACGACGATGGCGATGAAGGCGATCGCCATCAGCACCGAGACACCGAAGAACGGCCCGCGCCAGCTGATTCCGCCGAGCAGCCCACCGACCAGCGGCCCGGTGGCGATACCGATGCCCAGTGCGGCCTCGTACAGGATGATGGCCCGCGCGACCCCACCGGTCGCGGCGCCGACGATCGTGGCGAGCGCGGTCGCGATGAACAGTGCGTTACCCAGACCCCAGCCGGCCCGGAACCCGACGATCTGCCCGACCGTATCCGACATCCCGGCAGCGGCGGCGAAGACGATGATCAGCGCCAGCCCGGCCAGCAGCGTTTTCTTCGCGCCGAACCGGCTGGACACCACGCCCGTCACGAGCATGGCCACGCCCGTGACGAGCATGTAGCTCGTGAACAGCAGCGATACCTGCGACGGCGAGGCGTTCAGCTGCTCGCCGATGGGTTTGAGGATGGGATCGACCAGGCCGATTCCCATGAACGCGATAACGCTGGCGAAGGCGACCGCCCAGACCGCCTTGGGTTGCCCGGTCGATGTGCCGGAGGGCGCGGTGGCCGTCCTGGTAGTGGTGCTCATCGGTGCTTCCTCGGTGACGTGTGGCTCCCGGTCGATTCCCGGATCGCCGCCAGCAGTTCCCGCAGGTCGGCGGCGAGTGCCGTCAGACGCTCGGCGTCGAATCCGGGGAGCGGGTCCGGCAGCGCGTCCCGCATGGCCGCCCGCGAGGCGGCGAGCCGGGCCTGCCCGGCCGGGGTGAGTGCGATGACGACGGCGCGGGAATCGTCCGGGTCGCGGCGGCGGGAGGCATAGCCCTCCCCCACCAGCCGGGCGATCAGCGCGGTCGCCGTGGGTTGTGACGTGCGGTCGATGCGAGCGAATTCGCTGACGCGGAGCGTTCCGTGTTCGTCGAGTACCGCGAGTGCCCGCACCGTGGCGCGCGGCAGGTCGTCGGCGCTGAGCGTTCCGGCCGCGCGCGTGAGCCGACCCGCGGTGACCAGTAGATCGACGACGGTGTCGTCCACATCGGTCACCGGGTTCGGCTGCACCCCCATATTCTTACATAGGCTAACTATCTATTTCCAGCCCGGCCGGTGGGATACCCGCCACATGCCGCAACTGCGCGAGAAAGGTCGCCCGGTCGTCGCCCCGGACCACGTAATGGCAGGCCGCGAGCCGGACTATCGCCGCAGCGGCGATATCGGCATCGTCGCCGTCGATCATGGGCCGGATGAGGTCGCGCATGACCGGCATCACCCGGGTCAACTCGGCCAGGACATGATCCGGTTCCACATCGACCAGCCTGGCCAGCGAATACGACTGCTGATGGTCGACCATGTAGCGCAACGCCGCATCCAGCCGGGCGGCGCCGGTGAGCCCCGCGGTCGCGGCCGCGAAGGCGTCTTCCGTGTTCTGTTGCTCGAATCGACCGAAAGCGGCGAGCAGTTCCTCTTTCGAGGAGAAGAATCGATACAGCGTCGGCCGCGAGACCTTCGCCGCGGCGGCGACATCGGACAGGTTCAGCTTGCTGTGACCGTGCCGGCTCAGCACCTCGAAGGTCGCCCGCAGGATCCGCGTCCGGGTCGACCCGTTCGAGCTCTCATCCGGTGCCATTTACATCCTTTACACTTTTTGTAAGTTATGTAACACTCTATCGGTACCGCCCGATCGGTCCGACAGCCTCTTCGCTCGGTGAGCCCCTCCGGACAGCTCGACGCGGCACGTTCCATCCAGCTCTAGCTGCATCGAGGTGAGTCCGATGACGGACACCTGTGTTCCGCGCGACGAGATCGACTTCGATCCGTTCTCCGAAGAATTCTTCCGCGAACCGCACGAAATCTACCGCCGCCTCCGCGCGGAGGCTCCGGTCCACTTCAATCCCACCTATGGCCTATGGGCGCTGTCGCGCTATGCCGACGTCGCCCCCGGGATGAAGGACTTCGAAACCTTCTCCTCGACCCAGGGCATCACCTTGGACATGGTCCTGGATCCGGAGTACGTCAAACCGGAAATGCCGATGATCATCATGATGGACCCGCCCGAGCACACCCGGATGCGCAACCTCGTGCGCAAGGTGTTCACGCCACGCGCGATCGCGGAGCTGGAGCCCATGATCCGGGAGATCATCGCGTCCTTCGTCGCGCGCATCCCGGCCGGTGAATTCGATGTGGTGACGGATTTCTCCACCCACTTCCCCATCGAGGTGATCAGCGCCATGCTCGGCGTACCCGCCGAAGACCGGGCCTGGCTGCGCGAAGTGCACGCGCTACCGCTGGAACGCAAACCCGGGGAAACGGGGATGCGCCCGGAAGCCAGGCAGGCGCTCGCAGAGGCCGGGCGCTATCACTTCGGCTTGATCCTGGAACGCCGGGCACGGCCCCGCGACGATATGATCAGCCGCCTCATCGAGGCCGAGGTGGACCGCGGTGACGGGGTCACGACCAAACTCACCGATATCGAAATCGCCGGCTTCATCTCGCTGCTGGGCGGCGCCGGCGCGGAAACCGTCGCGAAGCTCATCGGCACCGCCGCCGTACTTTTCGCCGACCACCCCGAGCAATGGCAGGCCATGCGCGCCGACCGGTCGAAAATCCCCGGCGCGTTCGAAGAAGTGCTGCGCTACGACGGCCCGGTGCAGTACGACCTGCGCTACACCCTGCGCGATGTCCACCTGCACGACCGGACGATCCCGCAGGGCAGCCACGTCCTGATGCTGCTGGCCTCGGCCACCCGCGACGACGACCATTTCCACGACGCCGACCGGTTCGATATCGATCGCCCGCATGCCGGGCACAACCTCGGCTTCGGCTACGGGATCCACAGTTGCCTCGGCGCGGCCCTGGCCCGGATGGAAGGCCGGATCGCCCTGGACGCCCTGCTCGACGTCATGCCCGAATACACCCTCGACCGGGAGGGATTACGCCGGGCGACGACGACGAACGTAGCCGGCTGGGCGAATGTCCCCGTCCGCGTGAACTGAACGATGCGGTGGGGGTCAGCGCCGGGCCGGCGCTACCCCCACCGCGGCGTCAGCGCTCGAGCCTCTCGATGATGGTTGCGTTGGCGGTGCCGCCGCCTTCGCAGATGGTGAGCAGGCCGTAGCGGCCGTTCGTGCGTTCCAGCTCGTTGAGCAGGGTCGCGAACAGTTTCGCACCGGTCGCACCGAGCGGATGGCCCAGCGCGATCGCGCCGCCGTTCACGTTCACCTTCTCCGGATCGGCGCCGGTCTCCTTCAGCCAGGCCAGGACCACGGGCGCGAACGCCTCGTTGATCTCGATCACGTCGATATCGTCGATGGTCAGGCCGGTCTTCTCCAGCGCCCACTTGGTGGCCGGGATGGGCGCGGTGAGCATATAGAGCGGATCCGCGCCGCGGGCGCTCACGTGGATGATGCGGGCGCGCGGGGTGAGACCGTATTCCTCGACCGCCCACTCCGAAGCGAGCAGCGTGGCGCTCGCCCCGTCGGAGATCTGCGAGGCGACAGCGGCGGTCAGTGGGCTGCCCTCCTCGAGAGCGGGCAGCGAGGCCATCTTCTCCAGGCTGGTTTCCCGGGGCCCCTGGTCGATCCAGAAATCACCGACCGGCACTATTTCCTTGTCGAACCGGCCCGCCTTGATCGCGGCACGTGCCCGGTCGTGGCTGCGCAGCGCCCACTGCTCCATATCCGCGCGGCTGATCCCCCACTTTTCGGCGATCATCTGCGCGCCGCGGAACTGGGACACCTCGGCGGTGCCGTAGCGGTGATCCCAGCCTTTCGCACCGACGAACGGGGAATCGAACCCGTATTCCTTACCGGCGATCATGGCCGCGGAGATCGGGATGGCGCTCATGTTCTGTACACCGCCGGCCACGATCACCTCCGCGGTGCCGCTCATGATGGCCTGGGCACCGAAGTTGATCGCCTGCTGGCTCGACCCGCACTGCCGGTCCACGGTGACCCCGGGGACCTCCTCCGGGTACCCGGCGGCCAGCCACATCGTCCGGCCGATATTGCCGGCCTGCGGCCCGACATTGTCGACGCAGCCGACGATCACATCATCGACATTCGCCGGGTCGATCGGGTTGCGCGACAGCAGGCCCTGCAGCGCGGCCGCGCCGAGGTCGGCGGGGTGGACCTCGGCCAGCGCGCCACCGCGCTTGCCGACCGGGGTGCGTACCGCGTCGATCACATACGCCTCACGCAGCGGCGCGTAGGGGCGGCGGGCAGCTGTAGCCATGGGTTTTCTCCTAATCGGTACGGCCCGGCACGGTGAGCCCGTCGAGCACGATGGTGAGGTACTGCTTGGCAAGGGTTTCGACGGTGATCGACCCGCCACCCGGCTGGTACCAGCGCACCGCCACCCAGACCGTGTCCCGCAGGAAGCGGTAGGCCAGGTCGATATCGAGCTCGGGGCGGAAACTGCCGTCGGCGACTCCGCTGGTGAGCACCCGCCGCCACAGTTCGCGGAATTCGCGGTTGTACTCGCCGATATAGGCGAAACGTTCCGAGCCCTGCAGCCGTTTCGCCTCGGACTGGTAGATGGCGACCGCGGCATGCGAGCGATCGAACGCCTCGTAGGAGGCCAGTACCAGGGCTTCCAGGGTGGCGCGGGAGCTCAGGCCGGCGGCGGCGATCTCGCGGTAGCGACCGAAGAGTTCGTCGAGGAAGCCGCGCAGGATCTCGTCTACCATCCCCTCTTTCGAGGAGAAGTGGTGATAGAGGCTGCCGGAGAGGATCCCGGCGGCGTCGGCGATATCTCGCACCGTGGTCGCGCGCACACCCCGTTCGGCGAACAGGTCGGCCGCCAGATCGAGGAGTTCGGTACGCCGGGCCGATTTCGAGGGGTCGGGTGCGGTCACCCGGCCATGATACAACCAAGCATTTGCTTGGGTCCATGGTAGCCGGGAAGGAACCGGTCCCGGCGTTTCCGGCTCCCCCCTCACAAATCGGAGCCGGACCCGCCGGGCCCGCAGTGCGGCACCGCGATCCCGCACTACTTTCCGATCTGATTGGACGCACGATTCCCCGAACCGGTTCCCCGAGTGCGGTTCCGAAGTTATCCGCGCAGTACCCGTCGTTTCACCACGACGCCGGGCGCTGCCGGCCCCGCACGCCCGCGGCGCCTCCGCCACACCGAAGACGGATTGCCTGGAGAGCCCGTCGTGTCGCCGGTCGTCGAGGCGCGGCGTGCCCGGCCGGCCGTGGGGCACCCCGGCCGAACGCATGCGCGGACCCCGCGGCTGCCGGAATTCCGATGCCACCGAACCTGCCCGGCGCACGCCCCGGTCCGGCGCATCGAAGCCGCGGGCGATCTCCCGATGGGTTACGCGCGCTGGCTGCTGACCGAGACGACTTCGCCGGTGAGGTAGGTCGTGTAATCGCTGCACAGCATGGCGATGGTCGCGGCGACTTCCCAGGGTTCGGCCGCGCGGCCGAAGGCTTCCCGTTCGGAGAGGCGGTCCAGCAGTTCGCTGGAGCTGACCTTGTCGAGAAACGCGTGCCGGGCGATACTCGGCGACACCGCATTGATTCGGACCCCGAGTTCGGCGGCTTCCACCGCGCTACACCTGGTCAGCGCCATCACCCCGGCCTTGGCGGCGGCATAGTGGGCCTGACCGTACTGGGCGCGCCAGCCCAGCACGCTGGCGTTGTTGACGATCACCCCGCCGTGTTTCGCGTCGCGGAAGTAGTTCAGCGCGGCGCGGGTGCAGCGGAAGGTGCCGTTGAGGGTGATATCGAGGACCTTGTCCCACTGTTCGTCGGTCATATCGACCACCGGCGTCTCACCGCCGAGCCCGGCATTGTTGACGAAGATATCGACCCCGCCCAGCGCCGCGGCGGAACCACGCACCAATTCGTCGACCTGCGCGGTGCTGGTCACATCGCAGACGATCGCATCCACTTTTCGATCGGCGAACTCTTCGGCGAGTTCGGCGCGGGTCGCTTCCAAACGACGCTCGTGCCAATCGGAGACGACCACATCGGCGCCCTCGTTCAGCAGCCGGCGGGCGGTGGCGGAACCGATTCCGGTACCGGCGGCCGCGGTGACCACGGCCCGGCGGCCGGTGAGCAGCCCGTGGCCGGGGGTCTGCGGCGGCGGGACGGACAGCGGCCCGCTCACTGCCGGGCCTCACGGGGCAGGCCGAGCACCCGCTCGGAAATGATGTTGCGCTGCACTTCGTTCGAACCTCCGTAGATCGTGTCGGCGCGGGTGAACAGGTACAGCCGCTGCCATTCGTCGAGATCGCCGTCCGCGGCGACCAATCCGGCGGCGCCGCGCACCGCCATGGCCAGTTCGCCGAGTCCGCGGTGCCAGTTCGCCCAGAGCAGTTTGCCCACCGACGCCTGCCCACCGTCCTCGGCCGTCTCGGCCATGGTGCGCATGGCGTGGGCGCGCAACACCCGCAGGCCCACCCAGGCCCGGTCGACCTTGTCCGCGAGCAGTGGATCGTCGAGCGCACCCGTTTCGCGAGCCAGTTCTTCGATGGCAGCGAGCTCGCGCGCGAACCGGATCTGCTGCCCGAGGGTGGAAATTCCGCGTTCGACATTGAGCGTGCCCATGGCCACGCGCCAGCCGTCACCGGGTTCACCGACCACGAGATCGGCCTCGGTGCGCGCGTTGTCGAAAAAGACTTCGTTGAATTCCGAGGTACCGGTGAGCTGGATGATCGGCCGGACCTCGATACCGGGCTGATCCATCGGGACCAGCAGATACGACAACCCCTTGTGCCGTTTCGAACCGGGCTCGGTGCGGCATACCGCGAAACACCAGTCGGCCACATGGGCCAGGGAGGTCCAGATCTTCTGGCCGTTGATCGACCACTGGTCGCCGTCGAGGCGGGCCGAGGTGGCGACAGCGGCCAGATCGGATCCGGCGCCGGGTTCGGAATAGCCCTGGCACCACAGTTCGGTGACCGTGCGGATCCCCGGGAGGAAGCGGTCGCGCTGGGCGTCGGTGCCGAAGGCCAGCAGGGTCGGGCCGAGTAATTCCTCGCCCACGTGGGAGACGCGGGCCGGCGCGTTCGCCTTGGCGTATTCCTCGTGGAAGATGATCTGCTGGCGCACGCTCGCCGCGCGGCCCCCGTATTCGACCGGCCAGCCGAGGCAGGTCCAGCCGGCGGCGGCCAGGGCGCGGTCCCATTCCAGGCGTTCGTCGAATGCCTCGTGTTCGCGACCCGGACCGCCGAGCCCGCGCAACTCCCGGAACTCGCCGTTCAACTGTTCGTCGAGCCAGCCGCGCACCTGCGCGGCGAATTCGCCGTCGCTCAGTGCGGCCACGCTGGTTCGCTCGACGGCCGTACGCGGCTGGGCAGCGGCCGCGACACGCGACCCCGCCGCGGGTTCGGCCGATTGCCGCTCGCCGTCGCGACCGGTCCCGGATTCTGAGGTCTGGATAGCACCCACGCCGGTAGGATAACCTACCAAGCACTTGCTTTGTAGACTCCGTTCGAGACCGCGCGCACCGCACCCGGCCGCACGACCATGAGGACACCCGTGACTACCCCTGCGCACACACCGCCGGTGGCACAGACCATCCCCGCGGCACTGCACGCCGCCGCCGACACCTACGACACGGCGCCCGCCCTGGCCGACGGGCCCGTCCGGCTCGACTGGACCGAACTGCTCGCCCAGGTCCAGGACGTGGCACGAGCGCTGCTGGCCCGCGGGATACAGGTCGGCGACCGGGTGGCGATCTGGTCGCCCAACACCTGGCACTGGGTGGTCGCCGCGCTGGGCGCGCATTACGCCGGCGCGACACTGGTCCCGCTCAACACCCGGTATGTCGCCGACGAAGTGGTCGACGTGCTGAGCCGGGTGGATGCCAAGGCACTTTTCATCGCCGGCACCTTCCTCAAACGCGACCGCATCGCCGAACTGCGCGCGACCGCGCCGGACCTGCACATCGAGACCGTCGTGGTGCTCCCGGTCGAGGGCGAGCAGGAACGGGCCGAGGGCACGCTGAACTGGTCGGATCTGGCCGAGACCGCCGCGGCGGTCGGCCGGGAACAGGCCCGGGAACGCGCCGAATCGATCAGCGGTGACGAGCTGTCCGACATCCTGTTCACCTCCGGCACCACCGGCCGCAGCAAGGGCGTGCTGATCGCCCACCGGCAGACCTTGTCGGCGGTACGCGGCTGGACGGAATGCTCGACAGTGAACAGCGCCGACAACTACCTGATCGTGAACCCGTTCTTCCACAGCTTCGGGTACAAGGCCGGAATCGTCGCCTGCGTCCTGACCGGAGCCACCATGGTGCCGCAGATCGTCTTCGATGTGCCGACCACCATGCGCCTGATCGACCAGGAGAAGATCACCGTCCTGCCCGGCCCGCCCACCATCTACCAGACCATTCTGGATTACCCGGAGCGCGGCGAATTCGAGCTGAGCAGTCTGCGGGTGGCGGTGACCGGGGCGGCGCCCGTCCCGGTGGTACTCGTCGAACGGATGCGCGCGGAACTCGAGTTCGAGGTGGTACTCACCGCCTACGGACTGTCCGAATCCACCGGCTTCGGCACCATGTGCCGGGTCGACGACGATGCCGAGACCATCTCGGCGACCAGCGGCCGGCCGATGGCCGGGTTCGAACTGAAATTGAGCGACGCCGGGGAAATACTCCTGCGCGGTCCCAATGTGATGCTGGGGTATCTCGACGATCCCGAGAGCACCGCGAAAACCATCGATGCCGACGGCTGGCTGCATACCGGCGATATCGGTGAGATCAATGAACGCGGATACCTGAAGATCACCGACCGGCTCAAGGATATGTACGTCAGCGGCGGATTCAACGTCTATCCCGCCGAGATCGAACAGGCCCTCTCCCGGCTGGACGGCGTCGCCACCTGCGCGGTGATCGGGGTCCCCGATACCCGGATGGGTGAGGTGGGCAAGGTGTTCGTCGTCCGTAAGCCCGGCGCGAAACTCACCGAGGACCAGGTGTTCTCCTACGCCACCAAAGTGCTGGCCAATTTCAAAGTTCCGCGTTTCGTCGAATTCCGCGACGAACTGCCCTACAACGCCGGCGGCAAGGTACTCAAACGCCGGTTACGTGAGGAGAATTCGTAATGCCGGACAACCATCCACCGGCCACGAACGGGAGCGTTCCCTTCGAGCCCGATGTGGTCACCTACGAACGCCGCGGCGCCATCGCCGTGGTGACCTTGAACCGGCCGGATTATCGCAACGCGCAGAACTCCGTGATGACCTACGCGATCGACGCCGCCTTCGAACGGGCGGTGGCGGATCCCGAGGTGAAGGTCATCGTGCTGGCCGGTAACGGGAAACATTTCAGCGCCGGCCACGATCTGGGCACCCCGGGCCGCGACCATCACGTGAAATACCCGAACAAGGCCGCGCTCTGGTGGGACCATGTGGACCGCCCCGGCGGCGATCAGCGCTTCGCCCGGGAAACAGAGGTCTACCTCGGGATGTGCCGCCGCTGGCGGGAGATCCCCAAACCGACCATCGCCATGGTGCAGGGCGCGTGTATCGCGGGCGGGCTCATGCTGGCCTGGGTCTGCGATCTGATCGTCGCCGCCGATGACGCCTTCTTCTCCGATCCGGTGGTGCGCATGGGGATTCCGGGTGTCGAATACTTCGCCCATCCGTGGGTGATGGGGCCGCGCGCAGCCAAGGAATTCCTGTTCACCGGCGACCGTTTCGACGCCGCGCAGGCCAAGGAATGGGGCATGGTCAACCGGGTGGTCCCGCGGGCGGAACTCGAAGCCGAAACCATGGCACTGGCCGAAAAGATCTCGGCCATGCCGCAATTCGGGCTGGCGCTGACGAAGAAAGCGGTCAACCAGTCCGAGGACCTCATGGGTATGCGCAGCGGTATGGACTCGGTCTTCGGGCTGCATCATTTCGCGCACGCCCACAATGCCGAAGTCGGCAGCGATTCCCTCGGCGGGTTGAACGCCAAATCCATGAAAGCGCAGGCGACCACCGCCGCGGCCACGAACGACGGGAAAGCCTGAATGGATCTCGATCTCGACGACAGCACCCGGGAATTCCAGCGGGAGGTCCGCGAATTCCTGGCCGCCCACGTCCCCGCCGAACCGCTGCCCTCGATGGACACCGCGGCGGGCTTCGAAGCGCACCGCGAATGGGAACGCACCCTGGCCGAGGCACGGCTGTCGGTGGTCTCCTGGCCGCACGAGTTCGGCGGTCGCGACGCCTCACTGCTGGAATGGGTGCTGTTCGAACAGGAGTACTACGCGGCCGGCGCGCCGGGCCGGGTGAGCCAGAACGGGATCTTCCTGCTCGCCCCCACCCTGTTCGAACACGGCACGCCCGAACAGCTCCAACGGATCATGCCGCGGATGGCGCGCGGTGACGATATCTGGGCGCAGGCCTGGTCGGAACCGGAAGCCGGTAGCGATCTGGCCGGTATCCGCTCCACCGCGCGCCGCGCCGACGGCGGCTGGGTACTGAGCGGACAGAAGACCTGGAGTTCGCGGGCGGCGTTCGCGGATTGGGCGTTCGGCCTGTTCCGCAGCGATCCCGAGGCCGAACGGCACCGCGGGCTCACCTACCTGATGTTCCCGCTCACCGCCGAAGGGGTGACGGTCCGGCCGATCCCGCAACTGGACGGTGAACCGGGTTTCGCGGAGATCTTCCTCGACGACGTCTTCGTCCCCGACAGCGATGTGATCGGCGCCCCGAACGAGGGCTGGCGGGTCGCGATGAGCACCTCCAGCAACGAACGCGGTCTCTCGCTGCGCAGCCCCGGCCGGTTCAGTGCGACCGCGCAGCGGCTGGTCGACCTGTGGACCGAAACCGGTGACACCGGCACCGCGGCACGGGATGCCGTGGTCGACGCCTGGATCGGCGCCGAGGCCTACCGCCTGCACACCTTCGGCACCGTCACCCGGTTGAACGAGGGCGGCAAACTCGGCGCGGAATCCTCGATCACCAAGGTGTTCTGGTCCGAACTCGATATCGCCATGCACGAAACCGCGCTCGATCTCCTCGGCGCCCGCGCCGAACAGGCGAGCCGCTGGACCGACGGCTACCTCTTCTCGCTGTCCGGCCCGATCTACGCCGGCACCAACGAAATCCAACGCAACATCATCGCCGAGCGGCTCCTCGGCCTACCCAGGGGAGGCAACCGATGAAATTCGCGCTCAGCCCGGAGCACCGGGACTTCGGTGCCAGTATCCGCAAGGTCTTCGATTCCGGTTCGACACCCGCCGCGGTGCGGGCCTGGAGCGGTGCGGATCCCGCACCCGGCCGGGCGCTGATCGAACAACTCGCCGCCGCCGGCGCCCTCGGCCTGACGATCGCCGAGGATTTCGGTGGCCTGGGCGCCGAACCGCTCGACCAGCTGGTCGCGTTCGTCGAGGTGGGTCGCGCGGCGGCGCCGGGCCCGCTGGTGGAATCGGCCGCTGCCGTACCGGCGCTGCTCCAAGCGCTGGCGGCCACCGACCCTTCCCCCGCGCAGCGGTGGCTGCCCGGTATCTCCGAAGGCACGGTATCGGCGACGATCGCATTCGGCGGGCCGGAGGGCACGGGAGTCGCGGTGGACGCGGATCGCGCCGACCTCGTACTGATCGCCCACGGGGATCGCCTGTCGACCGGTCGCGTAGGCGACGCCGTACGGTCGGTGGACCCGGCCCGCCGGTTGTTCACGGTGGGGGCAGGGGAAACGATCGCCGAAGGTCCGCAGGTACCCGATGCCGTCGCGGCGGGTTTCGATGCCGGCGCGCTGGCCAACGCCGCTGTGCTGCTCGGTGCCGGTAAAGCCCTGCTCGACGCCTCCACCGACTACGTCAAACAGCGCAAACAATTCGGCCGGCCGATCGGTGAATTCCAGGCGGTAAAACAGAAACTGGCCGATGTGTTCATCGGACTCGACCTCGCCGAACCCCTGCTGTATCGGGCGGCGCTCACCACCGCGACCCCGAACCGCGCCCGCGATACCTCCGCGGCCGCGGTGGCCTGCGCCGACGCCGCCTACCGGGCGGCCCGCACCGCATTGCAGGTGCACGGCGCGATCGGCTACACCGCCGAATACGACCTGTCGCTGTGGCTCACCCGGGTCACCGCCCTGCGCACCGCCTGGGGTACGCCCGGCCTGCACCGCGGCCGGGTCGCCGAAGCCCTGCGCGCCGGATCCACGGCCACCGAATCGGACGCGCTCACCTGAGCACACAACCGGACGTAGGCGCTACCGCGGCATCCGTCCGTCAGACCTACGGGAGAAGAGATGATCAGCGAGGAACAGCAGGAGCTGGTATCGGCGGTCCGGGGACTGCTGGCCAAACGCGACGCCCGGGCCGGGATTCGCCAGGCCATGGACACCGACCTGGGCTACGACCCCCAACTGTGGGCGCAGTTGTGCGAGCAGGTCGGGGTGGCCGCGCTGGCGATCCCCGAGGAGTACGGCGGCTTCGGCGCCGGCCTGGCCGAGGCCCTGCTGGTGGTCACCGAACTCGGCCGCACCCTCGCCGATGTCCCGATGCTCGGTTCCGCGGTACTCGGCGCGCAGGCGGTACTGCTGTCCGGCGATACCGACGCCGGTGAGCGTCTGCTGCCCGGCGTCGCCGAAGGCACCCGCACCCTCGCCGTCTGCTGGGCCGCCGCATCGGGCTGGGACGAGTTCGGTGTGCGCGTCACGGGGGAGACTGTCGACGGCACCGCGCACTACGTCCTCGACGGCACCATCGCCGACACCCTGATCGTGGTCGCGGAGAGCGGCCTGTACGAGGTCGATCCGTCAGCCTCCGGGGTCGAGCGCCGGCGGGTGGCCGCCATGGACCCGTCCCGGTCGCTCTCCGAGATCACTTTCACCGGTGCCGCCGCCCGCCGGCTCGGCACCGGTGATCCCGCCCCGGTCATCGAACGACTCCGGCAGATCGCCTGGGCCGCCGTGGCCGCAGAACAGGTCGGCGCTGCCGAATACTGCCTGGAAGCCACCGTCGAATACACGAAATCACGGGTGCAGTTCGGCCGGGTCATCGGCAGCTTCCAGGCCCTCAAACACCGTATGGCCGATATGTACGTCCTGGCCGAATCCGCGAAATCGACCGCCCTCACCGCGGCCATCGCCCTCGCCGAGGACAACCCGTCGGCCGCCGAGGACGTCTGGGTCGCGCGGCATCAGTGCACCGAGGCCTTCACGACCATCGCCGCCGAAACCATCCAGCTGCACGGCGGTATCGCCATCACCTGGGAACACGACGCCCACCTCTACTTCAAACGCGCCCACGGCGACGCCCACCTCTTCGGCACCCCGAAGCGCCCGGCGGTACACGGCTGATCGGGGTCCGATCGTCGGTGAGCCACCACAGCACCACATGCGTATCGAGCAGGAGAGTCACCGCGGCATACCGAAGTCGTCGGCGATTTGGGCGTTCGTGGCGTCGGAGTCCCATTCCGCCCCGAGCGTGAGCGTGTTGCGCAACGATCCCCAGCCGGTCCGATTCACCCGCCGCACCAATGGCACCACCTTGGCGACCGGATGCCCGGCCCTGCAGATGATTTCCTCACCGCGTTCGACCCGCTCGACGATACGGGACAGATTCGTCTTCGCCTCGTGGATATCGAACTGTTCGGCCGCGCCGCCCACCATCTCCACCTCCTTGGCCAGGACGTTAGCCCAGCTGGTCGGCCCGGGTTTCGATGCCGCGTGGAAACGAGCGGGAAATCCGGTTGCGCGGCCGCTGGAGCGGGTGGCAGAGTCGGAGCGCAACAGCGAGTCGTGAGGGAGGTGGAGAGCGTGACAGTCGAGCGGATTGTCGTGCCGCGGCGGACCGTGCCGGTCGGCGCCGCAGCGTTCTCCACCCTGAACCTCCCTCGCTGAACCCGGTCGGGTTCGGCGACCCGACGAAGGAACTTCCCCACAATGGTCGACTACGACCTGCTCATCCCCTACGGCTGGAACGACGCACTGGCCGAGGAATACCTCCCGCATATCGAACCCGGATTCGCTCCCGCCCGAATTGTGCGGATGGACCGCGGCGAATGCGATGTGGTGACTCCCGCGGGCCCGGCCCGCGCCACCTGTCCCCGCTCGGATTCCGAGATCAGCGGCCTGTGCACCGGCGATTGGGTGGCTCTCGACGCCCGGTCCCATGTCCGGGCGCTGTTGCCGCGGCGTTCGGTGATCGCCCGCTCGTCGGCGTCCGGGCGGTCCGAGAGCCAGACCCTCGCCGCGAATGTCGACACCGTGCTGATCTGCACGGCCGCCGACGGCGATGTGGACCTGGGCCGGATCGAACGGATGCTCGCCGTGGTCTGGGAAGGCGGCGCCCAACCGGTCGTCGTACTCACCAAGGCCGATGTGGCAGAAGATCTGCCGCTCGGTGAGGTCCGCGCGGTGGCGCCGGGTGCGGCGGTACTGGCCGTCAGCGCGGAAACCGGGGACGGTCTCGATATGCTCACCGCCGTCCTCAACGGCACCGTCGCACTGCTCGGGCCGTCCGGCGCCGGGAAATCCACGCTGGCCAACGCGCTGCTGGGTGCGGAAGTGTTCGCCACGAATCAGGTGCGCGCCACGGACAAGAAGGGCCGGCACACCACGGTGCACCGGGAACTGCGTCCACTCCCGGGTGGCGGAACACTCATCGACACCCCCGGCCTCCGCGGCATAGGTGTATGGGACGCCGCCGAGGGCATCGGCCGGACCTTCAGCGATATCGAGGACCTGGCCCGGGATTGCCGTTTCGACGACTGCGCACACGACAGCGAACCGGGTTGCGCGGTCCGCGAAGCGGTCGACTCCGGCATCCTCACCCCGCGCCGCCTGCGCAGCTACCGCAAACTGGCCCGCGAGAACACCTGGCTGCAGGCCCGCACCGATAAGCGTTTGCAGGCCGAACGCGAGCAGGTCTGGCGCGGTATCGCCAAACAGCAACGCCGCATGTACCGCGAACGCGGCACCCGCTGACCCGGGTAGCCGGACGCGACCGTCCCGGGCGGCGGCGACTGCACAGGACCCCGTCCCGTGCCCGCCGCCGCTCGCGAGGGCGGGTCAGCGGATGCGCATGATGCCGGTGATGGTGCCCTGCCAGAGTTCGCCGTTCGTGGTCGTGAGCCCGGCCATCTGGAGGGTATCGGCGACGATGGTGGCCGACATCGGGTGTTTCGCGGTGACTTCGCCGGTGGCGGGGTCGACGACGCCGTAGGCGTAGCCGTCCAGTGGGGTGGTGAGGCCGAGGCCGAGCCGGAGGACGGTGTAGATATTGCCGTCGGCGGCCGACAGTTTGGGTACTGCCGCGCTGCGGACATCGTTCTCCCACACCGTGTGACAGCCCTGGTCGTCGATATCCACGCGGGTCATCCCACCGGAGAACGGCGCGATCGCGGGCTCCGCGGGGCCCGCGTCGTCGGGGACCGTCGGATAGGGGTAGCCGTAGGTGCTCGCCACGAAGACAGAGCGGCCGATACCGATCGGCGAATTCTCGCTGCCGGGGCCACCTTCGGTCAGCACCGGCTGGTTGCAGACGAGCTCCCCGCTGTCGGCTCGGTAGACCAGGAGATGCACTTGGTCGTCCGCGTTGTCGACGATGGTGAGGTACTCGGTGCCGTTACCCGGCCCGAAGTAGGTGGGCGTCGAGCCGGTGCCCCAGCTGAGCTGGCCGGGTTTGCGTGCGGAACCGCGGTCGTAGGCGGCGCGCCACCGCACTTTCGGGGCACCGGATCCGCGGGCCGCGAACTCGTACAGCGCGTGGGTGGTCGCGACCGCCACACCATCCGGCGACGACGAAATACTGTTGGCCACGCGTTCTCCGGCCGGGAGCCGGTGGGTGGTCACGGCCCCGTCGCGGCCGACCTTGCCGACCAGTCCCCCACCGGTGGCGAACCAGACATTGCCCGACCAGTCCGGAACCAGCCCGGTGACCGCGTCATCTGCTGGAATCCCGCCCGTCAGATCGGTATTCGCGCCGATCGCCAGACTCCACTTACCGTCGGCGCCGCGGCTGTGCGCGATCCGCAGCAGCCGCCGTTCACCGTCCACGACCACCAAACGGTTCTCGTTGTCCAGGTAGGCGTAGACCCCGCCGAGGAGGCTTCCCTTGGTCAGGCTCAATTTCGCCGCCGGCGGGCCGATGGGGCCTTTCGCGGGATCGAAGAGATAAACGGTGGGAGCGCGATCGACGATGGCCGTGCACAGCGCGACGACCATCCCGTCCGACCCCTGCAGAATGGTGGGACAGGCAGCCGCCAGCGGGTCACCGGACGGGGTCACCCAGCCGGTACCCGGCCCGGCCAGCGGGGTGACATCGGAGGATCCGGCGTCGCCGTGCATGGTCGCGGTGCCGAGCGGGCCCAGGTGGGGGTTCGCCGGACCCAGTGGGCCCCAGCCGGGTTGGGCACTCGCCGGAAGCGAGGTCAGCGCGAGCGCGGCGGCGAGTACCGGCAGGAGCCGGTAGGCGGAACGGGCAATTCGCATGGCGGCATATTATTGGAACTTGTTACAGTTCGGGCCGGATCGGACGCGAACGCCGGGGTGCCGTGCGGAGCGGAATTCCCGTCGGCAGGATGCGGCGCGGGGCCGGCGAAACCCACGGCCGGGACCCGCCGGCACAGCACCGGCGGACTACTCCGGGACGTCGAGAACGCCTTCGTCGACGGCCCATTTGATGGTTTTCTGCAACCGGTCGCAGGTGTCCGGCCGCCCGGGCCCGCAACCCTTGGCGCTGAGTTCGGCGAACACCGGGCACTGGTCGGCCGGGTTCCCGGTCCACTGCACCGAGGTCTGCCGGGAACTGCTCTTGCGGACCAGTACCTCGGTGTGGCAGGCCTGACACCGCAGCGGTGTCAGGCCTTGCTCCAGGTATCGTTCCCGGTCCACGACCGTCTGGGCCCGCACCGCGTCCCGCCGCGCGGGCTGGTCGGCGAAGTCGGGTGCTTTCGCCCAGCGGGCCATGTCAGACTCCTGCCTCCGCTTGGTCGGCGGACGCGGCCGCCTCTTCCTCGCGCTTACGCCGCAGGTTCTCTTCGACCTCGGCTTCCCAGGCCTCGTTCGCCTTGGTCGTATCGACCTCGAATTCGAAGCGCTGGGTCATCTTCTCCGTGACGTCCGCGACGTCGACGTAGAACTGGTCGTACCAGCGGCGCAACTGGTAGACCGGGCCGTCCTCCTCGCAGAGCAACGGGTTCTCGACCTTGGACTTGTGCTTCCAGATCTCGACGTCCTGCAGGAAGCCGTCACCGAAGAAATCGGCCATGGTCTTCGCCAGGTTCTGCGAGGTCTCGTCGTCGAGACCCTTCGGCTTCTCGACGGTCAGGCCCCATTGCAGCATGAACGAATCCTGCGTCACCGGATAGTGGCAGTTGATCAGGTTGATCGTGATCTCGTAACCACCGTAGCTGTTGACCAGCGGATTGATCATGTAGGAGGGCCCGAAATACGATGCCTCCGACTTCAACAGCTGATCACCGGCGTACTTGGCGCCCATCCCGATATCGGGGCGGCCCTTGGTCTCCAGGAACTGAGTGGCGACATGCCCCTCGAAAACGTTCTTGAAGTAGGTGGGGAACGCGTAGTGGATATAGAAGAAGTGGGCCATATCCACCACGTTGTCGATGATCTCGCGGCAGTTCGCGCCCTCGATCAGCAACGAGTTCCAGGTCCATTCGGTCCAGCCGCTGTCGAGTTCCTCGACCGGGTTGCCGTCGGCATCGGTATAGGGGCCCTCGATATAAGGGATGGTCACCTCGGGCGGAGGTTCGTTGCCCTCGTGGTCGTGCCAGACGAAGAGCTGACCGTTGCGTTCCAGGGTGGTCCAGCGCCGGGTCCGGGCCAGCGGCGGAACCCGCCGGGCATAGGGAATGGACGTGCACTTACCGCTCGCGCCCCACCGCCAGTCGTGGAACGGGCAGGCGATGTCGTCGCCCTTGACCTCACCCATGCTCAGGTCACCGCCCATATGGCGGCAGTACGCGTCGAGTACGTGCAGTTCGTCGTTGCTGTCGGCCCAGATCACGAGTTTGGTCCCGAATGCCTGCACCGAATGCGGTTTGCCGTCGCGGAAGTTCTGGGCCAGTCCCAGGCAATGCCATCCGCGCGCGTATCGGGTCGGGGTCGAACCGACGTCGAGCTCCCGCACCTTCGCCTTCGCCCCACCGCTCGCCGGGGTTACTGCCATCGCGATTCCTCCTCCTGCTGTACTAGAACACGTTACAAAACTGGCGCCCCGAACGCCAGCGATTCGCGCTACATCCAGCACATGTCCCATATTCGCAGCACACAGACACCGGTTCTCGACATGAACAAGAACCTGTTCTAGTCTCAGAAGTAAATTCTGCGCCGAGCAGATGACTACCGGTTAGCAAAACGACCAGGCAGGAGCAGGGCCGGAGATGACGCGAGAAGTGACCGAACGGGTCGAAGCGCTATTGCCCACGCTGCGCGCCCGCGCACAGGAAGCCGAAGATCTTCGGCAGATTCCCGACGAATCGATCAAGGACCTGCAGGAAGCCGGCTTCTTCCGGCTGCTGCAGCCCAAGCAGTGGGGTGGACTCGCGGCCGATCCGGTCGTCTTCTACGACACGGTGCGCAAGATCGCCAGCGCCTGCGGCTCCACGGGCTGGGTCGCGGGGATCATCGGCGTGCACAACTGGCATCTGGCCCTGTTCGGCCAGGAGGCGCAGGAAGAGGTGTGGGGTGAGGACACCGATGTGCGGATCTCCTCCTCCTACGCGCCGATGGGTGCCGGCACCGTGGTCGACGGCGGTTATCAGGTGAGCGGGTCGTGGGCCTGGTCGTCGGGTTCGGGTCACGCCGACTGGACCTTCGTCGGCGGGCCGGTGATCAAGAACGGTAAGCCGGTGGATTTCGGCAGCTTCCTGATCCCGCGCTCGGAATACGAGATCGACGACGTCTGGAACGTGGTCGGGCTGCGCGGTACCGGATCCAACACCCTCGTGGTGAAGGACGTCTTCGTGCCCACGCACCGGTTCCTGAGCTACAAGACGATGAACGACCTGAAGTCGCCCGGTCTGGAGCGCAACACCGATCCGGTCTACAAGATGCCGTGGGGCACCATTCACCCCACCACCATCTCGGCGCCGATCGTCGGTATGGCCTACGGCGCCTACGAGGCGCATGTCGAGCACCAGGGCAAGCGGGTACGCGCCGCCTACGCCGGGGAGAAGGCCAAGGAGGATCCGTTCACCAAGGTGCGGATCGCCGAGGCGTCCAGCGATATCGATGCCGCGTGGCGGCAGCTGTCGGGCAATGTCGCCGACGAATACGCGCTGCTGCTCGAGGGTAAGGAAATCCCGTTCGACCTGCGCGTGCGCGCCCGCCGCGATCAGGTCCGCGCGACCGGCCGGGCCATCGCCTCGATCGACAAACTGTTCGAGAGCTCCGGCGCCACGGCGCTGGTGAACGGCACTCCGCTGCAGCGGTTCTGGCGGGACGCGCACGCCGGCCGGGTGCACGCCTCCAACGATCCGGAACGCGCCTACGTCATGTACGGCACCCACGAGTTCGGTCTGCCCGTCTCGGACGGGATGGTGTGATGACCTCGACCGCCGAACTCACCTACGCGTCCACCTCGAAGTTCGCGCAGGTCCGGCCGGACCTGAAACTGCACTATCACGAGGCGGGGGTCGGTAACGGGCCCACCATCGTGCTGTTACACGGCGGCGGCCCGGGGGCTTCGTCGTGGTCGAACTTCTCCCGCAACATCCCGGTGCTGGCCCGCGATTTCCATGTGATCGCCGTGGACCAGCCCGGCTACGGGCAGTCCGACAAGCCGACCGAGCATCCGCAGTACTTCGTGCACAGCGCATCGGCGCTGAAGGATCTGCTGGACACCATGGAGATCACCGATCGGGTTCACCTGCTCGGTAATTCACTCGGCGGCGGGGCGTCGGTGCGGTTCGCGCTCGATTACCCGGACCGGGCCGGGAAGCTGATCCTCATGGGTCCCGGTGGTCTGAGCACGAACCTGTTCGCGCCCGATCCCACCGAGGGCGTACGCCTCCTGTCGAAGTTCACCTATGAGCCGACCCGGGAGAACATCGAGGCCTTTCTGCGAATCATGGTGTTCGACCAGTCGCTGGTCACCGACGAACTGATCGACGAGCGGTTCGAAGCGGCGAAGAAGCCGGAATCGATCGCGGCGATGCGCGCGATGGGCAAATCGTTCGCCAGTGCGGATTTCGAGAAGGGCATGCTCTGGCGCGACGCCTACAAACTGCGCCAGCCGGTGCTGCTCATCTGGGGCCGTGAGGACCGGGTGAACCCGCTCGACGGCGCGCTCGTCGCGTTGAAGTCGGTTCCGCGCGCCCAGCTGCATGTTTTCGGCGGCTGTGGGCACTGGGCGCAGCTCGAGAAGTTCGCCGAGTTCAACCGGCTCGCCACCGATTTCCTGCTCGGCGTCAAGGAGAAATGACGATGAGTATCAAGGCACTCGGCTATATGCGTATCGAAGCCACCGATATGGCGGCTTGGCGCGAGTTCGGCCTGAAAGTGCTCGGCATGATGGAAGGCAGCGGTGCGAACCCCGACGCGCTGTACCTGCGCATGGACGATTTCGCCGCGCGTCTGGTGATCGTGCCGGGCGAGCAGGACCGGCTGCTGGTCTCCGGCTGGGAGGTCACCGACGGCCCGGCGTTGCAGCGGTTGCGGGAGACCCTCGAGAAGGAGGGCATCCCCTACACCGAGGGCACCAAAGCGGAGCTCGACGAACGCCGCGTCGAAGGCATGATCCGGTTCCAGGATCCCTCCGACAACACCCTCGAGGCGTTCTACGGTGCCCAGTACCTCGGCCGCCGGTTCGTCAGCCCGTACGGCCACAAGTTCGTCACGGCGGAACAGGGCCTCGGACACGTGGTGCTGACCTGTACCGATGATGCCGCGGCGCAGGCCTTCTATCAGGACGTGCTGGGCTTCCGGTTGCGGGATTCCATGCGGCTGCCACCGCAGCTGGTGGGTCGCCCGGAAGACGGTGACCCGGCCTGGTTGCGGTTCTACGGCTGCAATCCCCGCCATCACGCGCTGGCGTTCATGCCGCTGCCCAACCCGACCGGCATCGTGCACCTCATGGTCGAGGTGGAGAACTCCGACGATGTCGGCCTCTGCCTGGATCGCGCCCAGCGCAAGAAGGTGAAGATGTCGGCCACCCTCGGCCGGCATATCAACGACAAGATGCTGTCGTTCTATATGAAGACCCCCGGCGGATTCGATATCGAATTCGGCTGTGAGGGACTGGAAGTCGACGACCACAGCTGGATCGCCCGCGAATCCACCGCGGTGAGCCTCTGGGGCCACGACTTCTCCGTGGGTTTCAAGTGATCTCCGGCCGTGCCCGGTGCGATACTCGCACCGGGCACGGCTGATATCCGGCGCTCCGCACGCCGGCAGCTCCAGGTACGAGGCGAGGACGGTATGAACGTGACGGCACCAGCGGATCCGGCGGACGGCGCCCCCGAAACGGCGGCTGATCAGCCCGCCATCGACCCCCGGCAGTTCCGCAATATCCTCGGGCAGTTCTGCACCGGTATCACGGTGATCACCACGTTCACCGGCGAGAACACCCCGATCGGTTTCGCCTGCCAGTCCTTCGCCGCGCTCTCCCTCGATCCGCCGCTCGTCCTCTTCTGCCCGACCAAGGGATCCCGGTCCTGGGCCGCCATCGAGGAGAACGGCCGCTTCTGTGTGAACGTCCTCGCCGAGGAACAGCAGCCGGTCTGCGCGAAATTCGGCTCCCGCGAACCCGATAAGTTCGCCGGAACTGATTGGCACACTTCAGAACTGGGTCTCCCCCGGCTCGGCGATTCGCTGGCCACCATCGAATGCGCGGTGGACCGCGTGGTGGACGGCGGCGACCACTACATCGTCATCGGCCGCGTGCAGGCCATGACGGAAACAGCCGCGACGACCAACGGCCGCCCGTTGCTGTTCTATCGCGGCCAGTACACCGCCATCGAACCGGAGAAGACCACCCCGGCCCCCTGGCGCGCCGACCTGGACGATTTCCTCACCACCACCACTCTGGACACCTGGCTCTAGTTCCGGCGACCGATCCACTTCACCGGCCGGCCGCGGACAGCAAGGTTGCTGCCGCGGCGCGCGCCTGCTGCGCCACATGCGGTCCGTCGCCCTGCACGGCGGCCGTCGCCATAGCGCCGTTGGCGAGAATCATCAACTGGTCGGCCAAGTCTGCCGGATATGAGCATTCGGCGACGAGTTCGGCCAGATAGTCACGCACCGCGAGTTTGTGCCGGCGGGCGATCCGGCCGACATCGTCGGAAGTACCGCCCAGTTCCCCGACGGTGTTGATGAACAGACATCCCCGGAAACCGGGTTCGGCGAACCATTCGAGCAAGTAGTCGAATACGGCCAGAATCCGCTCACGTGGTGTATCGGCCCGCGCCTCCACGTATTCGGCGATCGCCGAGCGCACGTCACGGTCTCGCCGTTCCAGTACCGCACATACCAGCGCGGATTTGGAAGGAAAGAGCCGGTAGAGCCGTTTCAACGGCACGTTCGCGGCGTCGCGGATGCTGTCCATCCCGACCGCCTGCACCCCGCGATCGTTGAACAGGCGGTCGGCTGCGGCGAGCACCTGTGCCGCTTCGGTTTCCTCCGCCACAGCTTCCTCCTTGCATTGAGAACCACCGTTCTCCTACACTACAGAGGCTCTTGAGAACGACCGTTCTCAACCTGGGCCCCGAAGGAGACAACAATGAGTTCCGGTACCACGAACAAGACCGCAGTCCTCGTCATGAGCGACCCGAACGGCGGCGACGAAGCACTCGGCCGCATGTTCAATGCCCTCGCCGCCGCCTACGACTTCGACCAGGCCGGCGACGAGGTCCGGGTGCAATTCCAAGGTGCGGGCACCCGCTGGCCCGAACTGCTGGAATCCCCCGAGCATCCCGCTTACGACGTCTACCAGGCGGTACGACACACCATCGCCGGAATCTCCTGCGGATGCAGCGATCTTTTCGGCGGCCGGGACGGCGCCACCGCCGCCGGCCTCGACCTGATCAAGGACAACCCGCTGCCGGGGACGTCCGGGGTCGCCAGCGTGCGGGCGCTCGTCGACAACGGGTACTCCATCCTGGCGTTCTGATCATGGAGCATTTCTTCGCGCTGACCTTCGGAGCGGAGGAGCAGGCGCACCAGCGCCGGAAGGGCTCACTCGACCGCTACGAACACGCGCTGTCCGCCGCGCCCGTGCCGACCGGCCTGGGCGCGGCGGAAGCCGGGTTTCTGCAACTCCGCGACAGTTTCTACATCGCCTCCACCGGCGGCAACGGCTGGCCGTATGTGCAACACCGCGGCGGGCCGCCGGGCTTTGTGAAGGTCGCCGGACCAACGCAATTGGCGTGGGCGGAAAGTACCGGCAACCGCCAGTTCATCACCGCCGGGCACCTCGACCACGACGACCGGGTCGCGATCATCGCGGTGGACTATCCGAACAGGAAACGGCTCAAGGTACTCGGCCACGCCCGGTTCGACCCGGATCCGGCACCGGAAGTACTGGAACGACTCGGCACCACCGGCCGCCTCGAAGGCATCATGACCGTCGAAGTGGTGGCCTTCGACTGGAACTGCCCCAAGTACATCACCCCCCGGTTCACCGTGGCCGAGATGCGGGCCGCCACCGCACCACTGCGCGAACGTATCGACCGGCTCGAAGCGGAACTCGCCGCACAGCGAGCCGCAACCGGCCCCTGCCCACAACACGAAAGGTCCTCATGACCGACAGCCGACCCCCATTGCCACCGTTCACCGCAGCGACCGCGCTCCAGAAGGTTCGCGCCGCCGAGGCCGCATGGAACACCCGCGATCCGCAGCGGGTGGCCCTCGCCTACACCCCGGATTCGGTGTGGCGCAATCGCGATCAGTTCGTCACCGGGCGAGCCGGAATCGTCGAGTTCCTGACCGCCAAATGGCAGCGGGAGCTGGACTACGCCCTCCGCAAAAGCCTGTGGAGCTTCGGCGAGGACCGCATCGCCGTCCGCTTCCAGTACGAATGGCACGACACCGCGGGCCGCTGGTGGCGCAGCTACGGCAACGAACTGTGGGAGTTCGACGAGCACGGCCTGATGCGGCGCCGGGAAGCGAGCATCAACGATGTCGGGATAGCCGAGACCGACCGAAGGATCTTCGGTCCACGCACAGAACACGAAGCCGACGTAGATATCCCACTCGAGTAGGTCCGGCCCCGGAAAGCGGGACCGGATCAGGGAACAACCGCGCAACCTACACAGCCGGCGCACCCGGACCGCACCCGAGCCCGCCGAGCATCGACGACGACTCCTTCCACTGATATCTATTCTTGCCGACCTTGATATCAAGCACCTGCGGTCGAACTCGAGATCCTGCACTCGGCCAGGTCGAAGGCCGACGCCCGGCGCATACGCGACGAACTGCGCGGCTTCGACCGGCTGCCCACCCCTGACGAGGTATGGGATCGCGTGGCCGAGGTCCAGGGGATGCTCGTCGACCACGGTAACTGGCGAGCACTGTCGGTCGCCGACCTGGTCATCGCTGCCGTGGCCGAGCGCCAACAGGCCGTCGTGCTGCACTACGACGGGGACTACGACATAATCGCCGCGGTAACGGGCCAGCCGACCCGATGGGTCGTCCCCGCCGGGACAGCAGACCGACGACCGGCACGCCCCGCCGGCAATTACGCCCTATGGACGGGCGCCGGCCAGCTCCTCCACGATCCGCTCCAGTCCCATCCCGGCCCGGCCGTCGGCGATCATGCGGTCGATGAGGTTCTTGATCGGGCCGACGATATCCAGGGCGACGCCGGCGTCGCGGCTGGCGCGGACGATCGCGTCGAAGGCGGGTTTGTGGAAGCTTGCCGGCTGTACCTCGTCGGTGTAGTCGCCGCTGTCGATGACCTCGGCGTATGCCGGTAGCAACTCGGCCATGGCGGTGACATAGGCGGCCGCCCGGGGAGCGAACGACGAAGCGCTGACACCGGCCGATCGCACCATGGCGGCACCGTGGAAGAAGCCGGTGAACATGGCGTACATGCCGGCCAGCAAGGCGAAATCGTAAAGCGCCGCTGTTCCGGGGTCGTCGCCGAAATACTCTGCAGCGGCTAGCTTTTCGAAATCGGCTCGGTGGCGCTCGTAGCCGGTCGCGGAGCCGCTGTACAGGATCGAGGCGCCCGGGCCGCCGATCATCGGTGGAACCGCCATGATGCCGCCGTCGAGGTAGTCGATGCCGTGGCCGGCCGCCCAGCGACCGAGTTCGCGGGAATCCTCCGGCGCGGTGCTGGTGAGGTTGACCAGGGTTTTACCCGGCAGCCGGCCGGCCACCGGGTCGAGGACCGCGTGCACCGACGCGTGGTCGCTGAGCACGGCGATCACCAGATCGGCCGGGGCGATCGCGGCCGCCGGCTCCGGTGCGCTCTCCGCGCCCAGCGCGACGAGTTCGGTGTCCTTTCCGGGCGTCCGGTTCCACACGATGGTCCGATTGCCGGACTTGATGAGGGTCGTGGCGATGGCCCGGCCCATCGGTCCGAGACCGAGCACGGCCACGGTCGTCTGTTCGTTTGCGGTCATATCCGCCGACTCCTTGCTGAAGCGATTGTTTCGGTGAACTTGTGCTGGGCGCGCCGTGACCAACGATTGCCGAGACCGCATGTCGGTACAAGTACCTACTATTCGGTGGGGTACTAACCGGAACGTATGTGAGCAGGCCGGAGGCCGATATGGGTGCGAAGAGATTCGGGCCGTACTTCTGCGGGATAGACGCCGCCATGGACGTCGTCAGCGGCAAGTGGAAAGGCCTGATTCTCTGGGAGCTGGACAACTACGGCGTGCGCCGGTTCGGTGAACTGCGCCGCGGGCTCCCCGGAGTCTCGGAGAAGATGCTCATCCAGCAGTTGCGTGAACTCGAGGAAGACGGGTTGATCGACCGGCGGGTGTATCCGGAGGTGCCGCCACGGGTCGAATACCGCCTCACCGGCCTCGGCCGGTCGCTCAATACCGCACTCGAGCCGCTCGCGGCGTGGGGTCGCGACCGTATCGAACGGATCGGTGCCGAGCGCGTCCGCCCACCGGCCGAGGACACCGCACCCACCGACCCGGATGTGCTCGCGCGTTAGCCCCTGTGGCGCGGAGGGGCGAGCGCACTGCAGATCGAACGGGTTCGGCCGCCACCCACGTACGCGCCGGGATCGGAGCAGGTGCGTCGGACTACTCGTCCGAACCGGTCCGGGGACGCGGACGGGGACCGATCTGGTCCAGCAAGGTGTTGACCTCGTCTCCGAAACCGTTCGTCACCGGTTTCGGGGTTTTGTTCGGAAACCGCCGCGTGACATGTTCTTCGGCGGCCGATCCCGGCAGGACATAGACGGTTTCGGCCTTGTTCTGCAGCGGGCGCACCACCTCGTTGAGGTGGCCTTTCCGATCGTCGATGAAGGCGCCGATGACGTCCTCCCCTGCCGGACATACGGCCATGCAGTATCCGGCCTTGTAGTTGGGTTTGAACGACAGGCTCTGCCACATCGAGAACGATTCGCCGGTGGTCACGCGCTCGCGGTATTCGTCGCGGCTGCCGCTGTCGGCGACGGTTTCGGCCCAGTCGGTGAAGCCGCCCATGAATTCCCGGTAGTTGTGTGTGTAGCACGCCTGGAAGTCGAATCCGTCGTTCTCGGTGATCGCTCCCACCGGGCAGGCGGAGATACACAGTTTGCATTCGAGGCACGGATTGAAATCCAGCGCTGCGCTGTGCTCGTCGACCGCGACATCGGTGACCACGGTGCCCAAAAGAACGAAGTTCCCGAACTTCGGGTGAATCACATTCCGATGTATGCCCATAACGCCCAGTCCGGCCGCTTCCGCGATCACCTTGTGCGCGATCACCCAGACCCGCCCCGGAAACTGTTCGACCTCCATCGGATATCCGGGCGACGGGTAGACCGCGCGGTATCCGGCGTCCTGCAGCGCCCTGGTGATGCGGCGCGCGACCTCGTTGGTGTCGTCGTCGGCGTGATTGAACTCGGTATTGGCCAGACTGCGCATGGGGCTGCGCAAGTTGTCGCGATTCATGCGCACGCAGAAGGACACGAAAGTGCGTGCGGTGGGCAGGATTGCGCGGGCATGCTCCAGTTCTTCGGCCACGCGCTGATCGTCGACCGCCACGAACCCCACATCGTCGGCGCCCGCGTCCAGGCATATCTGCCGCAACCCGGCGGCCGTCAGTACGGCATCCGGGGCCGTACGTGGTTGTCCGGTGACCTGCTTGACAGTGGGGTGGTCGGCCAGACGCGGCCGTTTCGAGGGTTCTCGGTCCATGGTCGACATAGGTCCTCCTGATCCATCCGAGACCCGCACGGCCTCATAGGATATGGACACCGCGAGGCGCCGAAACTCATCGCGAGGAGGTGTTTCCCGGCCTGCCGGTCACACTGGTGCGGAGACGAGGTCCGCGCCGGCCTGCTCGATTACCTCGTCGAGCACCTCGCGGGAGCGCACGAGATCGGCGATCATCCGGTTGATCCGATCGCGTTCGACTTCCAGCTCGGCCACCAGCGCGGGGGTCGCGAACTCGTTGGCGCCGCCGTCGGTATCGCGCATGCAAGGCAGGATCTGCGCGATCTTCTTACTGCACAGACCTGCCGCGAACAGCTCCTGGATATGGATGACGCGATCCACGGCCTGCTCCGGGTAGTCGCGATGACCGCCCGGTGTGCGCTGCGCGGTCAGCAATCGCTGTTCCTCGTAGTAGCGCAGTGATCGTTCGCTGACGCCGGTACGCTGGGCAAGCTCTCCGATTCGCATTCTCACCTCACAGTTTCGCGCCCGACTTGAATCTCACACCAATGTCAGGTCTTACCGTCCTGCCATGACAACCACAGCACCCCGCGTTCTATTCACCCCGGCCCGCCTCGGCGGCCTCGACCTGCCGCACCGGCTGGTGATGGCGCCGCTCACCCGCAACCGCGCCGAAGCCGACGGCACGCCGTCCGACCTGATGGCGACCTACTACGCACAGCGCGCATCCGCCGGACTGATCATCGCCGAAGCCGCCACCCCGAACCAAGTGGGTCAGACCTACGCCAATATTCCCGGTATCCACCGTGACGCACACATCACCGGCTGGCGGCGAGTCACCGAGGCGGTGGCGGCGGCCGGCGGTGCCATGTTCCTGCAACTGCAGCACGGCGGGCGGGTCGGGCATCCCGCCAACAGCGGTCTGGTGCCGGTCGCGCCGTCGCCGATCGCGCTACCCGAACCGATTCACACACCGGCCGGCCGCCAGGAGGCGGTGCGCCCGCGCGAGTTGACCGTCGGGGAAATTCGGGCGACCACAGCCGATTTCGTCACCGCGGCCCGCAACGCGATCGCCGCCGGTTTCGCCGGTGTCGAGGTGCACAGCGCGAACGGTTATCTGCTGCACCAGTTCCTCGCCGGAAACACCAATCGGCGCACGGACGCTTACGGCGGCCCGGTCGAGAACCGGATCCGTTTCACGGTCGAGGTCGTCGAAGCGGTCGCGGCGGCGATCGGCCCGGAACGGGTGGGAGTGCGTATCTCGCCGGCCAACCCCGTGAACGGGATAGTGGAAACGGATACCGCGGCGCTCTACCCGGCCCTCGTCGCCGCACTCGCCCGCCACGGCCTCGCCTACCTGCATATCGTCCGTACCGATTCGGCGGACCCGCTGCTGCACCGGCTCCGGGATATCTGGCCCGGTGTCCTCCTGGCCAACCCGGCACAACCGGGCGCCACCCGCGATCCCGCCGCGATCACCGCTGAGGCGCAGCGCCATCTCGCCGCCGGTGCCGACCTCATCGCCCTCGGCCGCGCGTTCCTGGCCAACCCCGATCTGGTCCACCGACTGCGAATCGGTGCCCCGCTCAACGAAATACGCGAGGGTCACCTGATGTACGTGGGCGGCCCGGAAGGCTACACCGACTATCCGGTCCTGCCGGAGGCGGCGGCATGATGCCGGTTATTCATCCGGACCGACCACCGGCTGGCGGAGGATCGTCCGCTGTTTCTCCGGTGCGACCCTGCGGAAGTCGCTGAGGTAGATCTCGTGATGGCGACCGGTCATCCGGAGCCCATGGTCCGCGATGAACTCGTGATGCATCCGCGCAAGCGCCTCGGCTTCGTCGTCGAACGAACCCACGTGCAAGGTCTGCACACAGCGGCCCTCCGTCAACGACTCCAGCCGGACCTCGGCC
The DNA here is from genome assembly GCF_050936135.1 of Nocardia sp. CA-290969. NCBI lineage: Bacteria > Bacillati > Actinomycetota > Actinomycetes > Mycobacteriales > Nocardiaceae > Nocardia > Nocardia sp. CA-290969. Next base: position 6,218,097 of record NZ_JBNJNJ010000001.1, read on the forward strand.
GGCCGTGCCGGACGGTTCTTCGCTCCGGCCTGTTCGACGGCGGCGGCGAACATATCCCGGTCGATCCACTCCGGGACCATGATCATCAGCGTCCAGTCCCAGTGCGATTTGTCCCGCGCCGCGGTGAATAATTCCATATCGTCGGCCCACCACAGCCCTTCCAGGGGCATCACGACGTAGTCGCGGCCGAGGTCGCGTTTACTGGCGAACTTCAGCTTGTAGGCCACGGGGTACAGGGCCTCGACCGCCGCGGCGAAATCCGGGGAGGTGTTGGGGTCGCCGTGGCCGTCGATCATGAGGTATTGCAGGTCCGGAATGTCGACGATCCGGAACCTGTCACGTTTCGCCTGGTAGGCGTCGAGCGTCCGCTTGAAGTCGACCTTGTCCGTCATCGGGTACCACCGCATGAATCGGTCACGGAGGTCAAGGTAGCCGCCGTTGCGGTCAACTCGTGGCCGGAAACCGCGGCCCCGCGCGATTCCCGGCTCGTGGTCTTCGGTTGCGCCCTCAGGCGCCTTCCGACGGCACGCCGTGACCGGTCCGGTTTCCGGCCTTACCCTCGACGACCGGCTGTTCGCCTGCCGCGCTGCGACCCGCACGGCGGCCGGAGAAGATGCAGTCCGACAGGGAAAGCCCGCTGACATAGGAGTTGACGCAGATACCGGCGGCCGTCCGGCCGGCTGCGTACAGGCCCGGGATATCGCGGCCGTCGGCGCCCTTGACCGCGCCCGTGTCCTCGTCGACGAGCAGCCCGCCGACGGTGAACATCGGGCATGGGTTGGTCAGGCTCGGTTTGATCGAGACATCCAGCAGCCAGTAGGGACCGGCACCGACCGGGCGGACATATTCGGCCGGTTTGCCGACCGGGTCGGGAGCGCCGGTGGCATAGGCGCTGTTGTGCGCGGCGACCGTTTCCCGCAGGCCGTTCGCATCGATCCCCGCGGCGGCGGCCACCGCGTCGAGGGTGCTGCCGCGCTTGGCCTTACGACGCATGACTTCGAACTGCATGCGCTGGAACCAGGCGGCCTGCGGCCCGATCTGGGAGATCGCCTTACGCATGAGTTCATCGTCGGCGAGTAGGAAGCCGATTCCGTCGTGCCGGTTGATCAGGGCGTCGCCGACCGCGGCGCCGTAGCGGGTCTCGTCGATGACCCGTTTGCCTTTCCCGTCGACCAGCAGTGCACCCGCGAACGAACTCGGGGGCAGCAGGAATCGCCAGGCCGATACGTTGCCCATCCGGTCGGTGGCGGCGCCGACACTGCGGCCCAGTTCGATACCGCTGCCGTCGTCACCGGAACTGCCCAGCGCGAGCCCGTTCTTGTAGGCGGGGGCGTAGGCGTGCAGCATCTCCCGGTTGGCGATGAAACCGCCCGCGGTGAGGACCACACCGCGCCGGGCCAGCACCCGGATGGTGGTTCCGTACCGGCGGTCCAGGCGGGCGAGCTGCTTTTCCAGCGCGCGCCGCAGCGGCGGATAGTAGATACCGGGTTTGGCGGCGACCGCCGCCATCCGGATGTAGCGGGTGCGGACCCGAGCAGGTGCGTCGCGCAGGGTGCGGCACTGGACTCCGACCACAGCACCGGTGTCGTCGGTGAGCAGGGCGGTGGCCGTGGTGAGGGCTTCCACGCGCACACCCTTGCGCTCGGCGGACCGGGCGAGCGGGGCGAACAGCTTCTTCCCCGAGGTGCCCCACCCCTTGACCCGGTGACCGCGCTGCGCGGGAGTGATGTCGTCGAACGCCCCGGAGATCTCGCTGCCGGAGTAGTAGAGGTAGTAGTCGTTGTTCGGGTACGAGGTCTTGTACGGGCACAGCGACGCCTCGAACGGCACCCCGTGCCCGGTCAGCCAGTCGATCATCGCGGGACTGTCCTCGACGAAGCGGCGCAGGGTGGCTGGCCGAACCGCGTCACCGACCTCGCGTTCCAGATAGGCGAGCATCAGTTCCGGAGTGTCCTCGACCCCGCCTGCGCGCTGCACCCACGTCCCACCGCCGGCGTAGATGATTCCACCGGAGAGCGCTGTCGCTCCCCCGCCGGTGAACCGGTCCAGGACGAGAACCTGAGCACCGTCCTCGGTCGCCTGCAGCGCCGTCGCCGCGCCCGCCGCTCCATATCCGACGACCACGACGTCCGCGGTCAGGTCCCATTCCTGCGCCATCCAGCCAACTCCACCGAAATTGAAACGAGTTTCTCTGCTGTTAACTCGACAAATCAAGTCTTCTGCCACACAACATAGACCAACAGCGCCCTCATTCTATAACGTGTTCTACATGAACGATCGGGAATACGATGTGGTGGTGGTCGGCAGCGGCGCCGCCGGGATGACCGCCGCCCTCACCGCCGCGCACAACGGGCTGAGTGTGGTGATCCTGGAGAAGGCGCCGTACTACGGTGGGTCCACCGCGCGCTCGGGCGGCGGGGTGTGGATCCCCGGCAACAAGGCGTTGCGCGAATCCGGCGGTCCCGACGACCGCGAGGAAGCGCGCCGGTACCTGCACAGCATCATCGGCGATGTGGTGCCCGCGGAACGGATCGATACCTATATCGACCGCGGCGCCGAAGCCATGGACTTCGTTCTCGCGCATTCACCGCTGAAGATGACCTGGGTCAAGGGCTACTCCGACTATTACCCCGAAGCGCCCGGCGGCCGAGCCGGTGGACGGTCCTGTGAGCCGAAGCCGTTCAACGCGAAAGTCCTCGGCGAGGAGCGGTTCAATATCCATCCGCCCTACTCCAAAGCACCGCTGAACGTGGCCGTCACGCAGGCCGATTTCGTCCGGCTGAATCTGATCCGCCGCCATCCGAAGGGCATGCTGCGGGCGTTGCGGGTCGGGGCGCGTACCTACTGGGCCAAGTTCACCAACAAACATCTGATGGTGATGGGCCAGGCCGTGATCGCCGGCATGCGCAAGGGCCTGATGGACGCGAACGTGCCCCTGCTGCTCGATACCCCGATGACCAAGCTCGTCGTCGAGAACGGCAAGGTCACCGGCGTCGAGGCAACCCACAAGGGCGAAACGGTCACCTTCACCGCCCGGCACGGTGTGGTGCTGGGCAGCGGCGGGTTCGAGCACAACGCCGAAATGCGGACCAAGTACCAGCGCCAGCCGATTACCACTGAGTGGACGACCGGCGCCGCCACCAACACCGGCGATGGCATCCTCGCCGGTATGGACGCGGGTGCCGCGATCGGCTTCATGGAGGACGCCTGGTGGGGTCCGACCATCTTCAAGGGCGGTAAGCCCTGGTTCGCGCTGTCCGAGCGCAACCTGCCCGGTTCGATCATGATCAACCCGCAGGGCGAGCGGTTCGGCAACGAGTCCGCGCCCTACGTGGAGGCCGTGCACACCATGTACGGCGGTGAATACGGGCAGGGCGAGGGTCCGGGCGAGAACATCCCCACCTGGCTGGTGTTCGATCAGCGCTACCGCAACCGCTACATGTTCGCCAGCCTGCAGCCGGGCCTGAAGTTCCCGTCGCGCTGGATGGAGAACGATCTGATCGTCAAAGCCGCCACCCTGCAGGAGCTGGCCGAGAAGATCGGGGTGCCCGCCGATAAACTCGCCGCCACCGTCGAACGGTTCAACAAGTTCGCCGAAACCGGTAAGGACGAGGACTACGGCCGCGGCGACAGCCAGTACGACCGCTACTACGGCGACCCGACCGTCAAACCCAACCCGTGCCTGGCCGCGCTGGTCCAGGGCCCGTTCTACGCGGCCAAGATGGTCCCCGGCGATCTCGGCACCAAGGGTGGTCTGGTCGCCGATACCGCCGCCCGCGTGCTCCGCGAGGACGGCACCCCGATCGAGGGCCTCTACGCCTCCGGCAATGTGTCGACACCGGTGATGGGTCATACCTACGCCGGCCCCGGCGCCACCATCGGCCCCGCCATCGCCTTCGGTTACCTCGCCGTCCACGACATCATCGACCGCAAGAAGGCCGGGTCCGCCGCATCGCCGGCCGAGGCCTGAGCCGAGGAGAAGTTATGCCCATCGATCCACAGGTAGCGCTCGGCGCCGAACTGCCGAGCAAGGAATTCTCCTGGACCGCCTCCGACGTCGCGCTCTACCACCTCGGCATCGGCGCCGGCCACCGCTGGACCGATCCCGCCGAACTGCGCTACCTCGACGACCGGGAACCGCAGGTCCTGCCGACCTTCGCCACCGTCGCGCACACGCTGCGTGACACCGACCCGCCGAAGGTGAAATTCCCCGGAGTCGATATCGACCTGGCCAAGGTGGTGCACGGCGCGCAGGAGATCCAGGTGCACCGGCCGCTGCCCGCCGCGGGTAAAGCGACCCGCACCGGGCGGATCAGCGAACTCTGGGACAAGGGTTCGAACGCGGTGATCGTGCAAGAGTTCACCGTCACCGGTTCCGACGGCGAAGCCCTCTGGACCGAACGGTCCTCCATCTTCGCACGCGGCGAAGGCGGCTTCGGCGGCGAACGCGGTCCCAGCAGCAAAGCCGAACTTCCCGAACGGGACCCGGATTTCGACGTCACCACCGCCACCCTCCCGCAGCAGGCCCTGCTCTACCGCCTCTGCGGCGACCGCAACCCACTGCACTCCGACCCCGAATTCGCGAAAGGCGCCGGTTTCCCGGCACCGATCCTGCACGGGCTGTGCACCTACGGGATCATCTGCAAAACCGCCACGGACACGGTGCTCGAGTCGGCCGCGGCCCGCGTCACCGGATTCAAGGCACGGTTCGCCGGAGTCCTGTTCCCCGGCGAGACACTGCGGTCACGTATCTGGCAGGAACCGGGCCGGCTGACCATCAGCGCCACGGCCGTCGACCGCGACGACGCCCCCGTGCTGGGCGACGTGGTCCTGACCTACGCCGAGTAGCACACCGCTCGTCGTGTGGCCGGCGCCCCGAGGGGCCGTCGGCCACACTCCCGCCTACGCGCATACGATGGCGGTATGTCCGCCGCGCGCAGGCCGCCGACCAGCCACGAACGGATGGCCGGGCGGCCCTGGGATGCGTCGTATCGGGACGGCCCGGCGCCGTGGGATCTGGGCGGGCCGCAACCCGCTGTGCGGCGACTCGCCGCAGCCGGTGGATTCGCTGGGGCCGTATTGGACGCGGGCTGCGGGACCGGGGAGAACACGCTCTTGATCGCCTCGCTCGGCCTGCCGGTGCTCGGGGTCGACGTTGCCGAAACAGCCCTGGCGATCGCACGTGAACTGGCCGCCGAGCGCGGTATCGAGGTCGAGTTCGCCGCTGCCGATGCCCTTCATCTGGAGCGTTTGGGACGCCGGTTCGATACGGTGCTCGACAGCGGCCTTTTCCATACCTTCGATACCGCCGAACGAGCCGAGTACGCCCGGAGCCTGGCGGCCGTGACCGAGCCCGGCGCAACACTGTACGTGCTGTGTTTCAGCGATACCGGGCCCGATCCCGGGCCTCATCCTGTCCGCCGCGACGACCTGGCCGGCGCCTTCACGCCCGCGGCGGGCTGGCGGATCGAATCGATCGAAACCGAGCGGGTAGGGACGAGGTTCCACGAGCACGGCGCACCTGGTTGGCTCGCCACGGTGGCGCGTTTCCTGAATTGATCCGTTAAGATCACTGCTGCCTCTCGGTCCAGAAACCGGCCGTTGAGCGAGATGTGCGCCACGGCGCCGTCGTTTGCCCTGTGTGATCGGAGGCCCGCGTGCCGTTACCCCCTGGCAAATTCCGTTTCGTTCCGCTTCTCTCCGCGCGGCGGTCCCGCCAAGGATGTGCTCCGGTCGCGTACGAGTGCGCAGGCGGTGGTCGTGCTCGCTGACCCGCCGGGCACGGAGAAGGACTGGGCGGCCGACGGGGGCCGGATCGATCGGGAACCATTCGTTCTGCTGGTGGAAGACGACCCCGGCGACGCCCTCCTGGTGGAGGAACTGGTCGCCGACGCCGAAATGGATATGCGCCTCGGCTGGGTGCGCAGCCTCGCCGAAGCGGGTGATCGGCTGCGGCTGGAAGCCCCCGACTGTGTACTGCTGGACCTGCGCCTGCCGGACGCGCAAGGACTGGAAGCGCTGGCCGGTATCCGCGGGCACAACGATCAGGTCGCGGTGGTGGTGATGACCGGGCTCGACGAGGAGCGCACCGGCCTGGCAGCGCTGGCCTCGGGGGCCCAGGACTACCTGGTCAAGGGCCGGGTGGAACCGGAACTGTTCGCCCGCGCCGTCCGCTACGCCATCCAGCGCAAACAAGCCGAGCGCACCAGCGCGGCCCTGCAGGCGAGCCAGATGCGGGCGCAGGAGAACGCCCGCCTCGAACGCGGCCTGCTGCCCACTCCGCTACTCGGTGCCGACCGTGCGGTGGAGGTTGTGGCGCGGTACCGGCCGGGGCGGGCACACGCCCTGCTCGGCGGCGATTTCTACGATGTCGTCCAGGACTCCGCCGGGGTAGTGCACGTCATCGTCGGGGATGTCTCCGGCCACGGCCCGGACGCGGCGGCCACCGGTGTGGCGCTTCGTTTGGCCTGGCGCACACTGGTCCTCAGCGGGGTGACGGGCGAACGCCAGCTCCGCCTGCTGGAGCAGGTGCTGCTGGCCGAACGCGCCGATCGGCAGACCTTCGCCACCGCCACGAGCCTGATACTGGACAGGCAGTCGGGCCGGGTGCTGGTGCGCCGCGCCGGGCATCCGGGCATGCTGCGGCACCGCCGCGGCGAACTGAGCTGGGTCGAGGTCGACGGCGGACCGGCGCTCGGATTCATGCCCGGTCGCGCGCGATGGCCGGCCGTGGAGCTCGAACTGCCCGACGATGCGGGCCTGATGCTGTTCACCGACGGGCTGTTCGAGGGCCGCGTGGGCCGGGCCGGGGCCCGGCTGGGCGAAACCGGGCTGCTGGAGGTCGCACGAGCGGTATCCGCGCAACGGCCTGCGGCTTTTGTCGACGAACTGATCGGCCGTGTCGAGGGCCTGGCCGTCGACACGGGCGGTCTGGACGACGATGTGGCGATCATCTATGTGCGCTGGAACGGAACTCCCGGTGGTGAGACGTGATGACGAGACTCGGTTCCCGAACGGTCGGCAGGTTCACCGCGCAGACGTGGTTCCAGCTGGTTTTCGGACTGATGATCCTGGTGGTGCTGCTCGGCGCCGTGGCGGGCGCCCAGGTGATCGGCGAAACCAGCGAGGCCACCGACCGGCTGGTCCGGCAGACGCTGCCCGCGTCCGCGGAGGCCTACCGGTTGCAGAGCGCGCTGGTCAACCAGGAGACCGGCTTACGCGGCTACGCCCTCACCGCCGACGCGCGCTTTCTCGAACCCTACGCGGAAGGCAGGCAGGAGCAGGAGCGTGCGGCCGGGCAACTGCGTGAGCTGCTCGCTGACCGGCCGGATCTGACGGCCGACCTCGACACCGTCGAGCGCTGGGCGCGGCAGTGGCGCACGGATTACGCCGATCCCTTAGCCGCGGCGAGCGATGCGGACCAGACCGCCGAACTGGCCACCACCACGGCGGTGCGCGCGAAAACTGTGTTCGACGAATTGCGCGCGTCGTTCACCGTCCAGAACGACCACCTGGCCACCGCGGTCGCCGCCGATCAGCAGGCGATCGCGCACGCCCGCACCGTCCGCGATATCGTCCTGTCCGGCCTCGTGATCACCTTTCTGCTGACCGGCGCGATCTTGACCGTCCTGCTGCGCAGACTGGTGGTGCGTCCCTTGGCCGACCTCACCGACTCGTCGCTGCGGGTGGCCGACGGCGAGTTCGACCATCACATCGAAAGCCGCGGTCCCGCGGATCTGCGGCAGGTGGCCGCGGCGGTCGAGCAGATGCGCCGCCGGGTCGTCGAGGAACTGGGGTCGTCGCGGTCTCAGGGCGCGCTACTGCGTCAGCAGACGGCCGAGCTGGATCTGCAAGCCGGCGAATTGCGCCGCTCCAACGCGGAGCTGGAACAGTTCGCCTACGTTGCCTCGCACGATTTGCAGGAGCCGCTGCGCAAGGTGGCGTCGTTCTGCCAGCTGCTGGAGAAACGCTACGGCGCCGAACTCGACGAGCGGGGCAAGCAGTACATCGATTTCGCCGTCGACGGTGCCAAACGGATGCAGGTGCTGATCAACGATCTGCTGACGTTCTCCCGCGTCGGCCGGGTGGGCGACCGCACCGAACCGGTGTTGCTCGACCGGGTGCTCGACAAAGCGCTGACCAACCTGTCGGCCACCATCGAGGAGACCGAGGCTGTCGTCGAGCGGCCCGATGATCTCCCGGAGATCCTGGGCGAACCCACGCTGCTGACGATGCTGTGGCAGAACCTGCTCAGCAACGCGATCAAATTCCGCCGGCCCGAACTCGTTCCGATGGTCCGCATCGAGGTCACGCCCTCGGGCGAGGAAGCCGATACCCTGCTGTGCGCCGTGAGCGACAACGGAATCGGGATCGCCCCGGAATTCGCGGAGAAGGTTTTCGTCATCTTCCAGCGACTGCACGCCCGCGACGAGTACAGCGGTACCGGAATCGGACTCGCCGTCTGCAAGAAGATCGTCGAATACCATGGCGGCCGGATCTGGATAGATACCGATTACACCGAGGGCACACGCATCTGCTTCACCCTGCGCGCCGAGCCGGTGGCCGGTACCCCGGATACACCGGGCGAAGCCGGTGCAGCGCAATCGCCGGACCTCCCGACCGAAACGACCGAAGGAATCAACGTATGACCGTGCCGGGACAGCCGATCGATATCCTGCTCGTCGAGGACGATCCCGGCGACGAACTGATGACCAGGGAAGCGTTCGAGGACAACAGGATCGGCAACACCCTGCATGTCGCCCACGACGGTGAGGAGGCGCTCGATTTCCTCTACCGCAACGGGCAGTACACCGACGCGCCGCGCCCCGATCTCATCCTGCTCGACCTGAACCTGCCGAAATACGACGGCAGGCAGGTCCTGGAAAAGATCAAGGCCGATCCGGATCTGTCCCATATCCCGGTGGTGGTGCTCACCACTTCCGCGGCGGAGGAGGACATCCTGCGCAGTTACAAACTGCACGCCAACGCCTACGTCACCAAACCGGTGGATCTGGACCAGTTCGTCGCCGCGATCAAGCAGATCGACGACTTCTTCGTGCAGGTCGTCCGCCTGCCCCGCATCCGGTAGGCCGGGCGGCGGATCACGAAGCGGAGGTACCGACGGCCAGGGCGGCGTCCAGCGAGTCGTATACCGCCAGCATCTTGTCGAGGCCGGTGAGTTCGATGGGCCGGCGGACAGCCTCGGAAGCCACCACGCGAACGCCCTCCGCGCCGGCGGCCTCGGTGACCACCAGCAGCACACTCAACCCGGCCGACCCGAGGAAACCGACCTCGGACATGTCCACCACCAGCGGTTTCCCGCCGCGCTGCGCCTCTTCGAGGGCGGTTTGCAGCTGCGGTGCCGACGCCATATCGACCTCGCCGTGCACGCTGACGATCGTGGTTCCGTCCGCGACGCGCACCTGGACGTCGAGCATGCGGGACGCGCCTTCGCTGCTCACCGTGTACCTCCCAGTTCGCGATTCGCCACTTCGCCACCTCTGTTACCTCGAGGCCCCGATACGGAAAACGACCGGGGCGATAAGTGATCTTCGCGATCAATCTACCCGATCTCCCGAACCGGAATCAGGGCGTTATCGGCGCCTGAACTGCGATTCATAGGGTTCCGCTCACGGTGTCCGCATGATCACCACCGGTCGGCCGCATGCCAGGTAGTCGAATGGGTATGGCTATCGGCAAGCGCAGTCCGCCTGCGCAACGGTCGAACGCCGGGCACGGTACCGCCTGCGCCGTCCGTCGGCGAGAGCTACAGGAGGCGATGACGTTGACGATGGCCCGCCCCACCGGGCTGCACAGTCCGCCGCGCCGGTTCCAGCTGGACTTCCCGGCGAAACCCGCCGCGCTGGCCGAGGTCAGGCACGCGATGCAGGACTGGTTACGGGACACTCCGCTCGACGACAGCACGGCCTACGATGTGCTCCTCGCCACCGGTGAGGCGTGCGCCAACGCGATCGAACACGGCCATCGCGGCGACGGCGGAACCGTCCGGTTACGGGCCGCCCTCGATGCGGCGGGCATGCGGATCACCGTCCGCGACCGGGGTCGCTGGCGGCCTCCGGCGCCCGGCCCCGACCCGATCCGCGGCCGCGGTCTCGCCATGATCCGGACGTTGATCCCGGAGGTGAAGATCACCACCTCGGACCACGGCACGACCGTCGAGATGTGGACGCCGATCCCCCCGTGAGCGACCGGTCGCCGGTCGGGGTGCCGTCGCCCGGTCCGGCAACGGCTCGCGCGTCGGCAACCACCGCTCCGGGACACCATGTGCCCCGCCGATACCGGTCCGCGCCGCAACCATGCCGCCGACGATCGCCGCCGTGGTGTCCGCGTCTCCGCCCGCCTCGCTACACGCGGTGACGGCGGCGCGGTAGTCGTCGAGGAAGGTGGCCGCCGCCCACAGTGTGAACGGAACCGTATCCGGCACTGACCGGTGGCCCGTTACCGAGCTCGTACGCCGCCTACGGGCAGCCGGTGGCCAACGGGCCGCCGCGCAGAGCGGAAACGATCAACTCCTGGAAGGCGCGATCGCGTGGTTCGTTGCGGTGGATCACATGGCGACCCGGGCAGAACTCCTGGACGCTCGCATTGGTCGCGCCGGGCAGCGGCACCCGTTCCGGTCCCTCGTTTTCCGAGAACAGGTGGTAGGCGGGCAGTCCCGGCGGGAGCGCGGGCGGTTCGTTGAGGGCCCGCAGGAAGGCCGAACCGGGCGCGATATCCCCGCAGCCGGGCCAGAACAGGGCGCAGAGCACGCCCAGCGACTGGCCCGAATTGGGGGTACCGAAATCGACGTAGGTGCCGACCGATCCGGCACCGCCCATGAATTTGACGTAGTGCCGCGCGGCCAGCCCACCCATCGAATGCCCGGCCAGATCGACGCGCGCCGCCCCGGTCTCCTCCCGGATGACGGTCACCGCCTGCGCGACCGCACCCGCGGATTCGGCGATCGGTACCGAACCGGTCGGCGCGCCCGACAGCGACGGGACACTGGGCAGAACCATGGAGTAAGCCGCATACCCACGCTCGGCCAGTGCTTCGCGCAACTTCTCCAAAATGCCTCTGTCGGCATCGAATCCACCGATCACGAGCACCGGCTTCAGTGCCGCGGTACCGGGTTGAGCGACCGCCGTGGGGCACGCGACGGAACCGAGACCCAGGCATACGAGCACCAGGCCCGTTCGAACGAGCAGCGCAAGAAAGGTTTTCATCGACCTGCTTCCGGGAGCCGACGATCTGCTGGAACCGAAACCGCGGAGATGTCCGACGATCTTGGATGCTAACGCGGCACCCCGGAAGTCGTGGGAGGCGCGACGACAGCAAATTTACGGAAGTGGGACCGAATAGTTACACCTCGGAGGGGAGTTTCGGTTTCCTCCGCGACACGACGCCCATATATGCCCGGTTACGCGCTCGACCAGCGATACTCGCAAGTCGATCTGAATCTATCGAGTCGAAGCGCCGTGATTACTGCTCAGAGCCTCTGACCTGCAGCGTTGTGTTCGCATCCACGGCGCCATCGGTTCGATAGCTGCCCGGGATGAACCATTCGCAGGAGGGATCGCCATGAAGAGCGGGAAGCGAGCATGGATCGCAGTCTTATCGGGAACCCTCATGGTCGCGGGCGTAGCGACGGTAGCCGCACCATCTGCGTGGACGCAGCCGGGTGCAGCGCAGTCGCCGGGAGCCGGGGGCGAGATTCTTCGTACCGACGCCGCGCAGCAGGCGGCTGCTCCGCCCGGACTGCCCGGGACGTTACCGGCCAGAGCGACCCGCATCGCCTATGCCAGCACCGATACCCACGACAACCCGACCACGGTGGTCGGAACCTATCTCGAGCCGACCGCGCGGTGGACCGGCCCGGGTGAACGCCCGCTGGTGGCCTATGCGGGCGGTACCCAGGGGCAGGGCCCGGAATGCGCGCCCTCGGCGATGGTGTCGCAGGTGATCCGGTTCCAGCCGCCGGCCGATGTGGTTTTCCAGTACGACGTCCTCGCGATCCAGCACCTGCTGTCCCAGGGCATGGCGGTGATGCTCACCGACTACCACGACTTCGGCGTCCCGGGCGTCCACAACTTCCTCAATCGCAAAACCCAGGGTCACGCGCTGCTGGACGCCGCCCGTGCCGGGTTGCGGTTGCCCGGCACCGGCTTCACACCCGCCTCACCGGTTGTGCTCTACGGCTACTCCCAGGGTGGGATGGCCGCCGCGGCCGCGGCCGAACTGCAACCGTCCTACGCGCCGGAACTGAATGTCCGCGGCGCCTACGTGGGTGGGCCCCCGGTGGGTCCGGCGGAGTACATCGCGCGCAGCGACGGTCTCCCCGGCGTCGCGCCGGCCATCGCGTGGATCCTCAACGGCATCGCGGCCGACTACCCCGAAACCCGCCCCGAGCTCGATGCGGCACTCAACAACACCGGTAAGGCGATCCTGCACGAGTCGATCGGCAAATGCGGCGGCGGACTGTCCAACACCTTCACCCGGCCGCAGAACACAACCCAATGGACCACCAGCGGGCAGCCCATCACGGCCGTGATCCAGAACTCGCCCGAGCTGAAAAAGGCATTCGACCAGCAGCGGCTCGGCGGATCGGCCCCCTCGGTGCCGGTACGTATCTACGCCGCCCGCAACGACGACTTCTACCCGGCCGTGCGCGGTATCGCCGCGAGCTGGTGCGGCGGCGGCGCGCCGGTCCAGCTGCAGGCGGATACTTCCGTACCTTCGATGACCGGCTTCATCAGCACCCACGACCTGGCCTTCTTCCCGTCGATGACGACTTCGCTACCGTGGGTGACCGATCGCTTGGCCGATACCCCGGCCCCGGTGAACTGCGCGGCTCTGCCGTAGCGCGGTGAAGGCGAGACCGGTTCCGCCACCCCGAGCCCCCATCCGGGTGGCGGTTCAGTCACCACGCCGCACAGTCGGCCGATCACAGGCGCGAGATATGACAGAAACGGCAATCCTCGGACGGGCGAAAGCGCGCGATCCCAAACGCTATCTGTGGTTACTGAGCACGATAGCGCCCGGTTGCGCGCTGCTCCCGGCACAGTTGGTCGACCTCACGGGGCTGGCACTGTTCTGGTGGATCGGCCCGATTCTGGTGTTCGTGGTGATCCCGGTACTGGACGTCACCGTGGGCTGCGACGGCAGCAGCCCACGGGACGAAGACTACGAGGCGTTGTCCAACGATCGCTATTACCGCTGGTGCACGTTCCTTTTCCTGCCTTTCCAGTTCATCGGCCTCGTCATCGCGGGGTACATGTGGTCGCAGTCGGAGTTGCAACTGGTCGACAAACTGGGCTTGACCGTCACGCTGGGGCTCGTCTCCGGTATCGGCATCAACGCGGCCCACGAACTCGGCCACCGTGCCGAACACCTCGAACGCCGGCTGGCGCAGCTCGCGCTCGCACAATCCGGATACGGGCACTTCTTCGTCGAGCACAACCGCGGCCACCATGTCCGGGTCGCCACACCCGAAGATCCGGCAAGCGCTCGCTTCGGTGAGTCCCTGTGGGCGTTCATCCCGCGCAGCGTGGGCGGCGGCTTCCGTTCGGCACTCGCTCTGGAACGAGAGCGACTCTCCCGCAATGGAAAACGATGGTTCTGCCGGGACAACCGGCTGTTGCAGGGCTGGTCGATGAGCGTCACGCTGTTCGGTTCGATGCTGCTCGTCTTCGGCCTCGCCATCCTCCCCTACCTGGTGCTGCAGGCCGTGATCGGCATCGTCCTGCTCGAGACCGTGAACTACCTCGAGCACTACGGGTTGCTCCGAGCCCGCCGCGCCGACGGCCGCTACGAACGGTGCTCACCCCGCCACAGCTGGAACAGCGACCGCCTGGTCACCAACGTCTTCCTGCTCCACCTGCAACGCCACAGCGACCACCACGCCAATCCCGGCCGCCGCTACCAGACGCTGCGCAGCTCCGAGGAGGCCCCGCAACTCCCCTTCGGCTACGCCACCATGGTCCTGCTCGCCGCCGTCCCACCCCTGTGGCGTGCGGTCATGGACCCCCGAGTCCTCGCCCACTACGGCGGCGACCTCACCCTGGTCAACAAGAAACCCTGAAGATCGGCCCGGCGGCCAGGAGTGAGGCGTGGAGTGCGCCAGTAGAATTGGGGGCAGAAATTCGTTAGCCCGACGCGCGGGTGTTGCGTACTGTCGGTTAGTATGCGGCCCCATTTCACCGACACGCAGCGATCCGGTGACGGTGCCCCCCGCCCCGCGCTGCGACTCCCGGCTGCCGGGCGGGTGCGGTCCGCGAAACCGGGAGGGGAGCGGGCGGATTCCGGCCGGTCGGCCTTGCGCGCGGAGATCACCGCGTTCTACGACGGTTTCGGCCAGCCCGAGGCGCTGCGCGCCACGGTGCGCGCGGCAGCGCTGTATGTGCCGCTGACCGGCGGTGATCGCCTCGCGACCTTCCGTTTCCGCGGAATCGATTGGGTGTGCGGGTTCACCTCGCTCGAGGAGTATGCGCGGTTCATGGTGGCGCGCGCGCAGCGTTCCGGTACCGAGATCCGGCCCGGCGTGGAGTATCGATATCACACGCTGTACGGGTGGCGGCTGCTCGACTACGCCGAATCCCGGGACGAGCTCACCGGTCTCACAGTGGACATCTCCGGTACGGCGCCCATGGCGTTCCCGCCGGAGCAGGCGATCGTGGAGGGGAAGAAACATGACGGATAGGTTGCAGGTCGACCCGGCGGTACTGCAGCAGGCCCAGGACGGGATCCAGCAGACGCTCGACGAGATGGCCGAGCTCGCCGGTATGCGGGAGATCGGCAATGTGGGCCGGGGGTTCTCCACCCTCACGCTGGGCACCGAGGCGATCGGCAAACATTCGGTGCAGAAGACCTTCGAGGAGTTCACCGAACGCTGGACCTGGAGTGTGCGCGCACTGGTCCAGGCCGGCAACTCCATCGCCCAGGGGCTGGGCTGGGCCGTGGGGCGCTACCACGAGATGGAACAGCAGGCGTCGAACACCCTGAAGGAGATGTGGACCCATATGTTGGGCAACCCGCATCTCAGCGAGGAGGAGATCGACGCGCGCTCGGCCGAGGAGACCCTTGCCGACAATCCGGTCAATCACGTGATGAACCCGGATTACAGCCCGGAATCGTTCGCCGAAGCCCAGCAGCACATCCAGCAGAACAACGACATGATCGAGCGGCTGGCGCCGCAGGCGCTGGCCAACCTGACCGGTACGACCGTGGACGGGCATGAGCCCGGATTCCACACCGGCGCACTGAAGGAAGCCGCGGGGAATTCGGGCGGATAAGGGGATGCGGGGGACATGGGGATTTTCGAGGCGGCCTGGGACGGCATCACCGATGCGGTCGACGCGGTCGGCGAGGCCGTGGAGGACGGCGTCGAGGCGGCCATCGAGACCGGCGGTGAACTCATCGACGACGGGCTCGACCTGCTGGCCGACGGTGCGAACGCGCTCGGCCTGGAGGACGCCGCCGAAACCCTGGACGATCTGGGCGACAGCGTCGCCTCCGCCACCGGCGGCGATGTCGAGGAACGCGAACTCGGGCAAACCGAGGATCCCGCGGAACTGATCCTCGGGGTACCGCCCGATATCGCCGGTGCGGTGAGCAGCCTCGACGAAATCTCCGGCGGCCTGGGCGCCACCGGCGAGGCGCTGACCAAGATCGACAAGTCCGGCTGGACGGGCGAGGGCGCCGAGGCGTTCGACGCCGCCTTCGATCCGCAGCCACGACTGTGGGCCGACACCGCAGAGGCACTCGGTGATGCGGCCGCCGCGCTCGATACCTGGCGTGAGGTGGTGCGGGTCGCACAGGCCGCTGCCCAGACCGCGATCGACCGCTGGAAAGCCGCCCAGGCCGAATTCACCAGGCAAAGGGACTGGTGGAATTCGCTCACCGCCGAACAGCAGTCGCAGACCACCCTGGTCGACACCTGGACCCCGATCGCCGAGGACGCGCGGTCGATTCTGCGCAACGCCCGCATCGATCGCGACAACGGCGCGGCGGCCGCCGTCGCGGCCATCAACGCCGCCATCGCGAAAGCCCCCGACGAGCCCGGCTTCACCGAACGGTGGGGCAACAACGCCCTCGACCTGCTGAACGCGGGCAACCAGATGTTCACGAATTTCGCCGCGGGGCTACTGACGAGTCTCACCGGGTTGGTGCAATTCGTCCGTCAGGTGAATCCGCTCGACACGTACAACCTCACCCATCCGGCCGATTACGCCAAAGGCATGTCCGATCTCGCGACGGGCCTCGTGGCCACGGCGGCCGATCCGGGGGCCGTGGTCGACCAGATGATCGAGGATGTCAAGGCCAACCCGATGGAAGCGCTGGGCGCGCTCACCGGTGATGCGCTGCTGTCGGTAGCCACCGGCGGCGCCGGTGCCGCCAAGACACCGGTGACGGTGGTACGGAAAGCCGCCGGCGCCGCGAAGAAGGCCGTCGATATGGCGCGGAAGGCTTCGCCCCGCTCGTCGAGCCTACCGGACGGCAGGCACCCCAGTTATCCGGCGCACGACACCCCTGGATCGAATCCCCGTGAATCACAAGATGATTCACCCACTCCGCAGTTGGATATCGGCCACGATCAACCTCGCGCCGGAGCCGCCGACAACTCGACCCCCGACGACCCCGACTCCGGACCACTCCAGACCGAGCACCGGCCGGACTCCCCCGAACCCACCCGCGACCCCACCGATTCCGGCGACGACCCCGGTCCCGACCGGACCGAGGAAGCGGCCCCCGAACAGCGCGAGACCCCACGCGACACCACCCCTGAACCCGACCGCGAATCGACACCGGAGTCCCGCTCCGACACCTCGCCGTCGAGCGCCGGGACGGACCGGACCGATCACCCGGACCGCACCGATCGTCCGGAGCGAGAAGTCACTCCGGATCGGGAGACCACCTCGAACACCAGCCCCGACACCCGAGCAGACTCCCCCTCGGACACCACCCAGGATCGCCCCTCGGACACCCACCGCGATCGCCCCTCGGGCACCGACCGGGATTCGACCCCCGACTCGGGCGCCCGACCGGACCGGGACACCGATCACGGCGGAGACAGGACGCCGAACCAGACGGCCCGGGACGACGACGTTCCGAACCAGGCAACCCGGCCGGACCAGGACGGGACCGCCGATTCGGGGTCGCACCAGGATCCGGACCGCACACCGGAAACCGGACCACACCCGGACTCCGAAACTCCGTCGGATCCCGCCGCCTCCCCCGACGCGGACACAACTCCCGACTCGACCGGCCGCCCGGATCGCGACGACAGCCCCGCCCCCGATACGCACCAGGATCCGGGCTCGACCCACGACGACCACACCGATCCGGAATCGACAGCATCGAGTCCGGAACACACACCGCGAGAGAGCGATTCGACCCCCGGATATCTCCCCACAACCCACACCGGGTCCCCGTCGGCCACTACCCCGGAGGCCCGCCCCGACCCCGCCCGGTCGCCCGCAGCCAGAGCCGCGGACCCGGACTCGCGCACTTCCTCCCCGGCCACCCGCCCGGACACATCGAACAGTTCCCCCGATTCCGCCCGGTCGCCGTCGTCCCCGGCACGCCCCGAATCACGATCCAGTGAAACGCCACGTTCATCGCCCGCACGACCCGACTCGTCACCGGGCGCCCGGCGCAGTGACGCCTCCCCCGGCGATACCGGCTCGCCCTCCCGCGACAGCTCCCCGGACCATCCGTCGCACCGTTCTCCCGAATCCGCGAAAACGCCGGACAATCAAAAGGATTCGACCCCCGAAGCCACACCCGACCGCAGCCGCGACCCGTCGTCGCGATCCGGCCGCGACGGTGACACAGACCGGAATCGGGACCGTGATCATGATCGGGACCAGGACGCGACGACGAACCGGAGCGAGCACGGGGACCGTGATCGGCAAGGGAATCCCGATGCCGGATCCCGGCGCGACCCGGAGCGAGATCCCGGCCGGGACCATGATTCCGGCCGCGAGCGGACCCCCGACGGGGACCGGGATTCCGGCCGGGACCGGAACCCCGATCGGGACGGGGACTCCGATCACGACCCGGATACCCCTCCCCACTCCCGCGATCCGGACCCCGACTCCTCGACCCCCGAGTCCCGGGCGGAGGCCGACCACGGCGCGTACGATCACGCGCGCGACGCCGGTGCCGACCGAAATCGCGACCCTGATCAGCGGGAATGCTCCGAGGATCCGGTGGACATCTGCACCGGCGCCTTCCTGCTACCCGAAACCGATGCCGAACTCCCGGGTGTCCTGCCGTTGACGCTGCGGCGCGGTCACCATTCGGATTACAGTTTCGGCCGCTGGTTCGGCCCCAGCTGGTCGGCGACCCTGGATGCCCGCCTGGTCATCGAGGACGAGGGGGTCACCTTCGTCGCCGAGGACGGCATGATGGTCGCCTACCCGCACGCCGAGGTGGGGGTCCCGGTCGATCCGCTGATCAGCGGCCGGCCGTGGTCGCTGCTGCGCACCGAGACCGGCGGCTACCGGATCCGTGATCGGCGACGGGAACTGATCTGGCATTTCGCCCCCGAGCCCGAGATCGGCGGCCTCGATATCCGGCTCGGCAATTACGCGGTGTCCGCGATCACCGACCGCCACCACAACCGGATCCGCTTCCACTACGACCGCGACGGCGCACCGGTCGAGGTCACCCATTCGGGCGGCTACCGGATCCGCGTAAGCACCGCCCATGGCCGCATCACCGGCCTCGCCCTCGTCACCGGCGATGGAACCACCACGCCGCTGCGCACATTCACCTATGACGGCGGCAATCTCGTCGCCGTCACCGATGCCGCCGGCACGGCCATCCGCTACACCTACGACGCCGAGAACCGCATGACCTCGTGGACCGACTCCAACGGCAACCGCATGGTCAACACCTACGACGCCGCGGGCCGGGTGATCGGCCAGCACGGCACCGGCGGTGTCCTCGACACCCGATTCGACTATTTCGAATTCCCCGACGGTTCCGGCCGTACCACCGCCGTCACCGACTCCACGGGCGCCACCACCCACTACGGTTTCGACCGCGACCTGCGCCTGCGCGACCACCTCGACCCCGCCGGCGGGCACACCCATATCGACTACAACGCCGACCGTAACCCCCTCGAGGTGATCGCCCCCGACGGCGCCCGCACCAGCTACCGGTACAACCCCGCCGGCGATATCGCGAAAATCGTTCGACCGGACGGATATTCGATCGACTTCGAATACTTCTGGAAGAATCGTCCCAGCGCCGTCACCGGACCGGACGGCGCCGTCACCCGCCGGGAGTGGGACGAGCGCGGAAATCTGATCGCCACCGTGGACGCCGCCGGCGACCGCACCGAATACACCTATCACCCGAGCGGCGCCCTCGCCACGATCGTCGAATCCCACGGCGCCCGCACAGTTGTCGATGTCGATGCCGCCGGCCTGCCGATCCGGATCACCGATCCGCTCGGCGCCGTCACCCATCTCGACCGCGATTCGGCCGGCCGCCCCGTCCGGGTCACCGGCGCCGACGGCGCGGTCACCCGCTACGACTGGTCGCCGACCGGAAAACTGCTGCGCCGCACCGACCCCGACGGGCACTCCGAATCCTGGACCTACGACGGCGAAGGCAATGTCCGGACGCACACCGACCGCGCCGGTCACGTCACCCGCCTCACCTATGGGGCCTTCGACCTGCTCGCCTCCCGGACCGAACCGGACGGCTCGACCACCCGCTACACCTGGGACACCCAGCGCCGCCTCACCGCCGTCCACAATCCCGTCGGCGACACCTGGACCTACACCTACGACCGCGCCGGCCGCCTCATCGCCGAAACCGATTACACCGGCGCCACCACCACCTACACCCATGACACCGCCGGTCGCCTGGCCACCGTCACCCCGGCCACCGGCATCACCCGCCGGCACCGCCACGACATCCTGGGCCGTGTCACCGAGATCGCCGCCGACAGCGGCGAGTGGGTCCGCTACACCCACGACCCCGCGGGCCGCACTCTCCAGGCCATCACCGGATCGGGCGACGCCCCGGCCCACACCCTCGAATTCGCCTACACGCCCGCAGGGGCACTGGTCGCCGAACAGGTCGACGATCGTGCGGCACTTCGTTTCGGCTACGACATTCGCGGCCGGCGCACCGAACGCATCTCCCCGTCCGGTGCGGTCACCACCTGGGGGCACGACGTTCTCGGCCGCCCCGACCGGATGCAGGCCGACAGCCACGACATCACCTTCGCGTACGACCCGTCGGGAGCGCTCACCCGCTGGCAGATCGACGAAGTCGCGATCACCCGGGAGCGCACGGCCGTGGGGCGCGTAACCGGCCAGGAGGTCATCGCCTTTCCCGAGAAATTACTCGACTTCGATCTCGCCGGGGCTCGCCCCGCGCCCCGGCGGCTCCGCCGCGACGACTACACCTACCGCCCCGACGGCTACCTCACCACTCACACCGTCACCCGTCCCACCCACAGCGCCCTGGGCACCACCGAGACCTCCACCCGCCGCGACTACACCCTCGACCCCCTCGGCCGCGTCACCACCGTCACCTCCGCCGGTCGAACCCTCGAGCAGTACGCCTACGACGCCCTCGGCAACATCACCGCCGGCCCGCCCGAAACTACTCACCCGCCGGAAACCGCCCCACCCGAACCATCGAACGCCGCCGCCCGGCCGCTCCCAGCGCCGAACCCGCACCGCGAGTACCGCAACAACCTCCTCATCCGCGACGGCCGCACGCGCTACCACTACGACCCCGCCGGCCGCCTCATCCGCAAAACCACCACCCGCCTCTCCCGCAAACCCGATGTCTGGCACTACCGCTACAACGCCTTCGACCAGCTCACCGACGTCTGGACCCCCGACCACCAGTGGTGGCACTACACCTACGACGCCCTCGGCCGCCGCACCACCAAACAACACCTGGCCACCGACGGCACCGTCCTCGAACGCACCGACTACACCTGGGACGGCACCACCCTCCTCGAACAACACACCGCCACCACAACCACCCGCTGGACCCACCACCCCGGCACCCACACCTCCCTCACCCAAGCCACCCAGTCCGAGATCGACCGCGAATTCCACGCCATAATCACCGACCTCGTCGGCACCCCCACCGAACTCATCGACGCGACCACCGGCGAGACCTCCGGACAGATGGTCGCCGACCTATGGGGCACCGCGCATTGGGTCGGAGGAGCGGCTACGCAACTCCGGTTTCCCGGGCAGATCCATGACCCGGAAACCGGACTTCACAGCAACTTTCATCGCGTATACGACCCTGTTACCGGACGGTATCTCACAAACGACCCCCTCGGGCTCGGCGGCGGGCCCAATCCCACCTCGTACGTTCCCAACCCCACCGTATGGATCGACCCCCTCGGGCTGGTAGCCGAAGGATGCCGCGTCACGGTGTATCGGACGCAGCGGGAGGGCGGCCACAGCGAGCGAGTACACGTAGGCCCCGACGGGAGCATCACCATAACCGGCGACAACATGCTTCACGTGAACATGAGCAACAACATCGCGCACAGCGAGGCATTCCGAGGGCCTGGATTCCAGATCGTTGCGTTCGACGTTCCGCGCTCGTTCGTGGATGATATTCGTAATGCAGCCATCCCCCAGCGTCGGCCGAGTGGAGTCAGCCGCAGGGAATGGAACATTTCTTCCTCTGGCAAGCCGCAGATCGATGATCCGAAGGTCGGGCCCGACCTGTACGGTATTCCATCCAATCTGTTCGGCGGCGAGAACTTCTCGGCCCTTCTCGATGCCATCATCCCCGGATCTGGGAGAGTGATCAGATGAGTTCGCCCGAGATCGCTCGGATCGTACACCGTCCTGCCGCTGCTCCTGACGACAGGCAGCCGCTGTCAGCGTTCTACGTGGAGGTTGAGTCGTTCGACGATGCCGAGGGGTTCGGCCGAAGGCTACGTGAGTTCGTGCGGGCCGGAGTTAACGCGTCACTCGTGGCCGACTTCGGTCTCGACGCCATATCGGAAGCCGATATCCCACCGTGGACGCGGGAAAGCTGGGAATCAGCAGCCGAGCGCTACGCGGCGCACCGGGGCGATGAAGAATGGACCGTTCAGGATGTTCTGTTCGCCTTCGATCCAAGCCAACGGGAATGGTCTTGGTGGGATGCGACCTCGGTCTTCGGCAACATCGTCTGTGTCTGGGTGGACTCGCAGGGAGAAGCCGTATACAACTGCGAAGAATTGCGCTGGATGATGTACGTGGCCGGTGCGCGCGCTGTGGTAGGTCCGCTGCTACGAGATTCGGGGGATTGGAAACAGTCGGTGAGCCTGGGAACGGATGGCGCAGCGCTGTGCTGATGGTGTCGGCGGCAGAATGTGAGCGCACAACCTACCGCGATCTCGCCTGCGATGCTCACCGCGCAATCACAGGCCAGGCTTAGGACTGCTGCGCTCGGCGTTCTACTCGAATCACTCGAATCCGGTTCCGGAGGCCGGTTCCGGAGGCCGTTTCAGCTTGGTGTCGCTTGTTCAGGAGTGGGGTCGGAGGATGGTTTCGCGGGACGGCGGCGGGTGGCGGTGATGCTGTAGGTGAGGATCGAGGACAGCAGGATGACCAGGGCCGGGGCCACGACGGGGGACCAGGCGATTTCGATGGGCAGGACGGCTGCCGCGCCGGCGGCGCCTGTCCACAGGACCGCGCCGACGACCGAGGGCAGGGTGGTGGGGACTACGCCGCGGGGGGCTTTTACGGTGGCGATGTTGAGCAGGTAGGTGGTGGCGACCAGGCCCGCGGCGGCGGCTGCCATCAGACCGGGGTTCGCGAGGCCGAGGACGCCGATTACCAGGAGTACCGCGCCGACGGCAGCGAGACGCCACCACCAGCCGACCACCACCAGCAGGATCGCGGCGGGGGCGGCCCACGGCTGGAGGAGGGCTACCAGTAGTACCAGCAGGGTGCCGGAGAGATGGGCGAGGAATTTGATCATCGGCGGACCCGGATCATCCGGCGGTGCTGCGGTAGCAGTCGCATCGTCTGGTCGAGGCGGGTGTCGGCGGCCCAGTTGACGATATCCACGCCCACCGTGCTCATATCGCGGTACATCGACATCCGCTCCAGCTGCCACATCTTTTCCATGGTGGGGTCGAGATCCTCGGCGAACGGGCTGCCGCGCAGCACATCCACCGCCACCACCACGTGTCCGCGTTTGCGCAGGTCGATCAGGGCGAGCGCGAACTGGGTGTCGAGCAGGGTGGAGAACGCGATGACGACCGCGCCGAGCGGTACCGCGGCCCACGGCGCGAGGGTGCCGGTGGTGGGGATGTGCTCGTCGCCGACATCCAGCACGGTGTCGACGATGCGGTAGAACTGGCGGCGGCCGATATCGGGGCGCAGCCAGCGCGGCGACTGGCCGAGACACACCACGGCGGTGCGGTCACCGGCCTGCAGCGTGGACTGCACCACTTGGGCGGCGCCGCGCACCGACTGTTCGATCGCCTCGGTGGCGGGGCCGGGGGCCTGCTGCGAGGTGTCGATCAGGACGACCACGTCCGCGGAACGGTTGGTCAGGCGTTCGGTCACATACAGCCGGCCGCGGCGGGCGCTCACCGGCCAGTTCACGATGCGCAACTGATCGCCGGGGGCGTAGGCGCGGATATCGGCGTATTCCACGCCGGGGCCGTGTTTTCGGGTGAGGTGCACACCGAGCCGTTCGGGAAGTTCGGTGCGCGGCAACCGCATCCGCTGCGGATCGGTGACCGGGTAGACGAAGATCTCCCCGGCGGGCAGGGTCACCGTGGCCAGTGCCATCCCGGCCGGGCTCAGCGCCTTCACCCGCACCGAGATCGGGTAGCGACCCCACCGCTGCGCCGACACCGTCAACCGCAGCCCGGCGGGCGCCGTCCCGGAATCCGAGGATTCGTCCACGGTGACCGTCATCCCGTCGGTCACCACCGGCTTACACCGCAACAGCGCGTGCCCCTGATCCACGAACGCGGCAATCGTGACGGAGACCTGCTCCCCCTCGAAACACCGCTGCGTGCCGCCACCGTCCACCTGGATCCGGGTACGCGACACCTGCCACGGCGCACTGGCCAGCACACCGAGCATCGGCGCCGCGAACACCACCAGCTGCCAGCTGGCCGTGATCACCGCGCCGAGCAGCGCGGCACCGGAGGCGATGGCGAGCAAATAGGTCAGTGGGGCGGGGCGCCAGCGCAACCTCGCCTCCACTGTGGCGCTGTCGTCGCGATGCTTCATTGGGTGGCGGCGCGGGGAACCGGGAGCCGGCGCAGGAGTTCACCGATCACATCCTCGCCGCGGATCCGGCGCACCCACATTTCCGGCCGCAGGGTGATCCGGTGCGCCATCGCCGGTACGGCAAGGGCTTTCACATCCTCGGGGATGACGTAGTCGCGGCCGTTCAGGAGCGCACGCGCGCGGGCCATCTGCACCAGATCCAGCTCCGACCGCGGACTGGCACCGACTTCCACCTGTGCGTGCCCGCGGGTCGCCGATGCCAGCGCGACCACATAACCCACCACATCCGGGTGCACCGAAACGAATTCGACCGCGTGCCGCATCTCCAGCAGACCCTTCGCGTCCACCACCTGATGCACCCGGGGTTGCACGGCGCCGCGTTCCAGCCGGCGCCGGATCATTTCGGTTTCGTCCAGTTCCGAGAGGTAACCGAGGCGCAGCTGGATGGCGAACCGGTCCAGCTGGGCTTCCGGCAGCGGATAGGTGCCCTCGTATTCGATGGGGTTGTCGGTGGCGAGCACGACGAACGGCTGTGGCAGCGGGAAGGTTTCGCCGTCGATACTCACCTGGCCCTCGGCCATCGCCTCGAGCAATGCGGCCTGGGTTTTCGGCGGGGTGCGGTTCACCTCGTCGGCCAGCAGCATATGGGTGAACACCGGGCCGCGGCGGAAGGTGAACCGGCCGGTGGTCATATCGTAGATGGTGGAGCCGAGCAGGTCCGCGGGCAGCAGGTCGGGAGTGAACTGCACCCGGGTGAAGTCCAGTCCGAGCGCAGCCGCGAAGGAGCGCGCGATCAATGTCTTACCCAGGCCGGGCAGATCCTCGATGAGCACATGCCCGCCGGACAATATCGCGATCATGATGAGCTGAAGCTCTTCGCGTTTACCGACCACGACCCGGGAAACCTCCCGGAGCACGGCCTCGGTGCGTTGGACAGTCGCGTCCAAGGGCATCGTCATGTCATTTCTCGCAATGGGTCGACCCGTTTCACATTCTCTGCAGGCGGCTCAGGATCTCGTCCAGAGCCGCGCGACCCGGCGCGGGCGTGTTCTGGTCACGCAACGCCGAATCCGCCGGATCCACCCAGCGCCACAGTTCGGCGCCGAACAGGTGTACCCCGGCACTTTCCAGCGCCCGCCGGTTCTTGCTGACCCGCAGGCCGGCGGACAGTTGGAATTCCTTGGCCAACAGCGGGCGCAGATGCCGGTCCCAGTCGGCCCGGCTGCCGTCGGCGCGGTCGGCGAGCATTTCGGCGCGGGCATGCCAGTGCTGCAGCATTTCGGCGGGCCCGTTGGCCATCTCGTCGACGAATTCCTTCTCTTTCTTCTCCGGGCGCAACAGCACCCAGACGAAGCAACACAATGCGATCGCCACCGGAATACCGGCGGCCATCAGCATGAATTCCCGGGCCCGCAGGTAGGCCGCAGCTTCGATCACCGCGACGGCGAGGATCGCGGTCACGACTATCCAGGGGCGGGTCACGCGGTCTCCTTCGGCATACGCGAGGGCCCGGCGTGGGTACGCGTCGTTACCGCCTCCGGGCCCGGCTCGCCCACCCGGGCCCCCGTTGCGCCGGCCGGGCGGTCCGCCGCGTCCGGGCCTTCCGGTGGAGCGGGGATCGGAATGCCCTGTAGATCGGCGAGCACCACCCGCAGCAACTGTTCGGCCCGCATCCGCTGCCATTCCAGCATCGAGTGCGGGCTGAACCGCGCCTCCTCGAACAGCGCGACCAGTTCGCGGGCGGAGGCGTCGTGCAGGGCGCCGTGTTCGAACGCCCGGGCCAGCACCTCCATGGGGGTATCGGAAGCCAGTGGGGCGGCGCCGCGCGCGTAGATGAGCCCGCGCTCCATCGCCACATAGCAGGCGATGATCGCGGTGCGCGGATCCTGTCCGGGCGCGTTCATCGCGGCCAGTCCCATTTCGGCGGCCTTCACCAGCGACAGCTTTTCCTCGCGCAACTGTTCACCGGTGATACCGCCCGCTTCCTCGGGTTCGGTGGGCCGTTCGCGACGCTGGGTGTTCACGGTGACCACGGCCAGGCCGGTGATCGCCACCGCGACCAGTGTCCCGGCCGCGGCGACGGCCAGGATCAGGCCGGTACCGGTGAGTACCGGCTCGTCCTCCTGCATCCCGGGCGGCACCGGTGGGCGGTCGGGCTGTTCGGTGCGCTGTTCCGGTGCCGGCACCTCTTCGGCAGTGCGCTGGAACCCGATGAAGTAGAGGGCGAAGACGATCGAGGCCAGCACTCCGGCGACGGCCAGCAGGAACAGCGCCACCAAGCCGAGACGGCCGAGCCGCCAGGGCTGTTCCGATGCGTCGTCGTCGAGATCGGGCATGGCCAGCGGTAGCCGATGCTGGCTGGCGATGACACCGGCCAGCAACACCACGATCGAGACGGTGAGCAGTACGGGCATGAGCACGACGGACAGGACGGCCGGTGCGCTGTCGGCGGATTCCCCGGATTTTTCCGGTAGGCCCGGAATATGTCCGCGCAGCGCGAGGACAGCGCAGACCAGCAGCGCGAACACCGCCACAATCCGCGCGATCAGCGCCCGCGACCCGGCCAACCCGATAACTCCACTATGTGTACTGCCAAGAACAGCCACATATTTACATGCCGGACGGTCGGCCGGGTAGCGATTGGGCAATATGAAATGACGACTTTTCCACCTCTACCAGCCCTTCGCCGGCAAACCTACTGCCTATTGAGGAATCGACAGTTATATCTTGTTCCCCGCTGTGAATACTCACAAGCCTCCCGGGCCCGCTGAACAGGCCCGGGACGCACGCCGGCGACTTCCGCCGCAGCGGACGGGCAGAACTCACACCCGGCGCTGCCACCTGCGCCGAGTCCATCCGGATTGACGGTTTCCGCGAGCGCCGCAACCCACCGTTGTGGACGCGTGGCTACAGCAAAGCCGCGGTCACCGGCCCGCCTCAGGAGCCGGTGACCGCGGCAGGCGGACGGCGACCACCTCCATGTAGCCGCAGCGGCGACCGCTGCCCATTTCCTGCCTCGGCCCACGCCGGGGCGCGGGGGTGACGGACGGTCCGTCAGGAGCGGTCGGCGCTGAGCACGAGGCCCGAAGTAGGCACCCCGGTACCGGCGGTGACCAACACGTTGTCCACCTTTTCGACCTGATTGACCGAGGTTCCGCGGAGTTGCCGGACTCCTTCGGCGATACCGTTCATCCCGTGGATATACGCCTCACCCAATTGTCCGCCGTGGGTATTGATCGGCAGCTTTCCACCGATTTCGATGGCTCCGCCGGCAATGAAATCCTTCGCCTCGCCACGTCCGCAGAATCCGAGTTCCTCGAGTTGCATCAGCACGAAAGGCGTGAAGTGGTCGTACAGAATCGCGGCCTGCATATCGTCCGGCCGTAAACCGCTCTGCTCCCACAGCTGATCGCCCACCAGACCCATTTCCGGCAGACCGGTGAGCGCGTCCCGGTAGTAGCTGGTCATCACGTACTGATCCGCGCCGCTGCCCTGCGCCGCCGCGGTGATCACCGCGGCGGGGTTGGGCAGATCGCGCGCCCGCTCCACACTGGTCACCACGATCGCGACCCCGCCGTCGGATTCCTGGCAGCAGTCCAGCAGATGCAGTGGTTCGGCGATCCAGCGGGAATTCTGGTGATCCTCCAGGGTGATCGGCTTGTTGTAGAAGAAGGCATCCGGATTCACCGCGGCGTGTTTGCGGTCCGCGACGGCGACCCGCCCGAAGTCCGCGCTGGTCGCGCCGTAGACATGCATGTACCGGCGGGCCACCATCGCGACCTGCGCGGCCGGTGTCCCCAGCCCGTGTGGATAGGACCAGCCGGCGTCGATTCCCGAGGAGGTCGGCGCCGCGGCCAGCGACGACGAGAACTGCCCGAACCGGGAGACCGACCGTTCGTTGAACGCCCGGTACGCCACCACCACATCGGCGACCCCGGTGGCCACCGCCATCGCCGCCTGCTGCACGGTGGCGCAGGCCGCGCCGCCGCCGTAGCCGATATGGCTGAAGAACTTCAGCTGCGGGATGCCCACCGCCCGCGCGACCGCGACCTGCAGGTTCGTATCCATGGTGAAGGTGGTCAAGCCGTCCACATCGGCCGGGGTGAGCCCGGCGTCGGCGAGCGCGGCGGTAACGGCCTCGGCCGCCAGCCGCAGTTCGCTACGGCCGGATTCCTTGGAGAAATCGGTGGCGCCGATACCCGCGATGGCGGCCCGGCCCGACAGTGGATGTGCTGAGTTGCTCACGCGTTCCTCGTTCCCGGCTCGCAGCGCCCGATATCGATGGCGACCTTCGCGACGATGTGATCGCCCAGGCTGTCCTTGCCGACGACCTCGAGTCGCACTTCGGACCCGTCGATCGCCGTCACCTTCCCGGTGAGCGTGAGGGTGTCGTAGGCGTACAGCGGCACCCCGAGGCGCAGCGAAATCGACTTCACCACGGTGGCGGGGCCCGCCCAGTCGGTGACGAACCGCTGCACCAGACCGGTGTCGGTGAGGATGTTGACGAAGATGTCCTTGGATCCGCGCTCGATCGCCTTGTCGCGGTCGTGGTGTACATCCTGGAAATCCCGGGTGGCCAGGGCGGTGCTGATCACGAAGGTCGGATCGGCGTGGATCGACAGCTCGGGCAGTTCGGTGCCCACCTGCACAGCGGCCGGATCGAATGTGGTCGTCACGGGTTCACCTTCCAGAACGGCAGCACCGTATCGTCGTCCAGCTTCTCGAAATCGGCGACGACGGGCAGTCCCACCTCGACGTCGCCGGGTTCGATACCGCGCAGTTCGCCCAGCATCCGTACCCCTTCCTCGAGTTCCACCAGGGCGACCACGAACGGCAGATCGCGGCCGGGAACCTTGGGCGCGTGATGCACGACGTAACTGAAGACCGTGCCTTTTCCGGAGGCAACGACGTAGTCGACCGGCTCGGCCTTGTCCTGCCAGATAGCGGGAACGGGCGGGTGGCGCAGTGTTCCGTCGGGCATCTTCTGGATCCGCAATTCCCGGGCTTTCGTGCCCTCCCAGAAGAATTCGGTGTCGTGCGAAACCAGCGGGCGCACCCGGTCGGCGAGCGACGGCTTCGGCGGCGCGCCGGTTCCGGGCGCGAATTTCAGGATGCGGAAAAGCATTTCGGTGACGAGCTCGTCGCCGACGTGCCAGCTGGTGCGATAGGTGAGGAAGAACCCCTCCCCCAGGCCGGTCTTCTTCGGTCCGGCGATATTGTCCAGCGCGCTGGTGATGCTCACTTCCTCACCGGGCCGCAGATAGCGGTGGTAGATCTGCTCGCAGTTGGTGCCGACCACCGAGGTGTATCCGGCGGAATCGAGCAGGGCGTTGGTCGCTTCCATCGGATCGTCGGCCGGACGGCGGCCGCCCAGCCCCAGCATGGTCCACACCTGGGCCATCGCCGGTGGGGCGACGATTCCGTCGAACCCGGCGGCCTTGGCGGCGGCCTCGTCGACGTACACCGGGTTGGTGTCGCCGAGGGCCTCCACCCAATTGTTGATCATCGGCTGGTTCACGGGGTCGCGGCCGGGCCGGGGCGCGCTGGCGCCTGCTGCCTTGATTTTCTCGGCCGCGGCGATGATCGCTTCCGGAGTATTGAGATCCGGCACGCTACTCCTTCGTTACGTGTGATCCGGCGCGGGCGGGACACCGACGAGGATCACAGGATTGCTGGTCGAACGCATCAGCGCGGCACCCGGGGCAGTTTCAGGCCCGCGGAGGCGACGAGTTCGCGCATTACTTCGTTGACGCCGCCGCCGAAGGTCACCACCAGGTTCTGCTTCGTCCGGCGGTCGAGCCAGGTCAGCAGTTCCGCGGTCGCGGGGTCGGAGGGATCGCCGAACCGGCCGATGATCTCTTCGGCCAGCCGACCGGCCTCCTGCAGCGATTCGGTGGAGAAGATCTTGGTCGCCGACGCGTCCGCGATGACCTGTGACTGATCGGTGTCCGGATCCTCGGCGGTGGCCGCCACCTGCCAGTTCAGCAGTTCGTTGAGACGGGTCATGGCGTGGATGCGACCCAGCGCGCGCTGCGCCTCGGGTTCGTCGAGGATCGCCCGGGGGCGAGCCCAGTCGCGGACCTTGTCGTAGAGCTGCTCGATCTTGCCGGACGGCCCCAGGCTCACCCGCTCGTGGTTGAGCTGGGTCGTGATCAGCCGCCAGCCCTTGTTCTCCTCGCCCACCAGCATGCTCGCCGGAACGCGGACATTGTCGAAATAGGTCGCGTTGGTGTGGTGGGCGCCGTCGGCGGTGATGATCGGCGTCCACGAGTACCCCGGATCGGAGGTGTCGGCGATCAGGATGGTGATACCGCGGTGCCGGGATTCCACCGAACCGGTCCGGCAGGCCAGCCAGATGTAGTCGGCCTCGTGCGCGCCGGTGGTGAAGATCTTCTGGCCGTTGACGACCCAATCACCGGAATCGTCCTTGACCGCGCTCGTCCGCAACGCGGCCAGATCCGTTCCGGCTTCCGGTTCGGAATAGCCGATGGCGAAATGGATATCGCCGGACAGGATGCCGGGCAGGAACTTCTCTTTCTGTTCCTGCGTGCCGAACTGCTGCAGGGTCGGGCCGACGGTCAGCAGGGTGACCAGCGGCAGCGGGACGTCCGCGCGGGACGCCTCGTTGTAGAAGATCTGCTGTTCCACCGGGCCGAAACCCTGGCCGCCGTATTCCTTCGGCCAGCCGACACCCAGCCAGCCGTCGCGGCCCATCCGGCGCACCACGGCGCGGTAGGCGTCGCCGTGCCGGTTGACCGCCATTTCGGCGGCCTCCTCCGGGGTGACGAGATCGGCGAAGTAGGCGCGCAGGTCGTCGCGGAGTTTGCGTTGTTCGCTGGTCAGATCGATGAACACCCTGCCCCCAATCGTTCGAGCCGCAGCGCGGCGCCGCCCAGCCAGCGGGCGAGGTCTTTGGACTGTGAGTAGTAGCGGTGCATGGAGTGCGTGACATCCACTCCGATACCGCCGTGCAGGTGATGACATTTCTGCATGGCGCGCGGCAATTCCGCGGCCACGGTGTAGGCCAGCACGTTCAGATCGTCGTCGATCCGCTGCTGCTGTTCGGGGCTCGTGGCGTCCTGCCCCAGCGCCCAGTTCGCGGAAACCGCCGCGACGTGCAGCGTACGCGACACCACGTACAGATCGGCGATCTGCTGGGCGACCGCCTGGAACTCCGCCAGCGGCCGGTTGAACTGGTGCCGGGTGCCCACATGGGTCGCGGTGAGTTTCACCGCGCCGGCGAGCAGGCCGTCGGCGACCGCGCCGATGGCGGCGAGGACGAACCGGTGCAGTCGCGGGCCCGCCGCGGGCAGCAGCCGGTCTGCCGGGATCGTGACCCCGTCCAGTTTCACCGAGAATTCGGGCAGTTCCCCGGATACCGAGGACGGCGCGAACGACAGTCCGGACGCGTTCGAATCGACTACGGCGACACCGGATTCCGTGGTGACCAGAATCCAGCGCGCCTGATCCGCGCAGGGCACCGCCACCTTGTAGCCGGTGATCCGCACCGAATCGCCGGATACCTCGGCCTTGGTCGTGGGCTCGGTGGTCAACGGCGCGCCGGGTTCGCTGACGGCCGCGGTGAGCACCGCGCCCTCCGCGACGGCCGGGAACACCTCCGCGGCCACACTGTCGGGTAGCGCGCCCAGTAGCGGCAGGACGCCGAAGCCCAGGGTGGGCAGCGCGGGCGCGGCCACGGCATCGGTGGCCAATTCGGTCAGCAGCACCGATACCGCGTCGATGCCCATATCGTCGCCGCCGAACCGCTCCGGTAGCGCGACCGACAGCAGGCCGGTCGCGGCCAGTTTCGGCCACAGCTCGCTGTCGCGCGCCGCCTCCCGCTCCAGGAGTCCGACGACGACCTCGGCCACCGCCTCCTGAGCTTCGTCTCGGGTGAAGTCCACGTTCTGCTCTCCAGTCGTCGCACGAACTAACCGGCCGCGTCGCGGGGCAAGCCCAGGATCCGCTCGGCGGCCACGGTCAACAGGATCTGCTCGGTGCCGCCCGCGATCGACAGACAGCGAGTGAGCAGGAATTCCGAGGTGTCCTCGGTCGTTCGCGCGCCGGCCGGGCCGGCGACCTGTACCGCGAACTCGGCGACCGCTTGCCGGTGCCGTACACCCACCAGTTTGCGCACACTGCTCTGCGCGCTCGGGTCGGCGCCGGCCAGGATCCGCACCGCCGCCCGCTGCTCCAGCAGCAGGCCCGCGATCGCGTCGGCGACAAAACCACCCAACCGGTCGTTGATCAGCTCCGAACCCCGGCCGGTGGCGGGCAGTTTGGCGATCAGCTCCTCCAGTGCGGGGCCGATCCCGTTGCCGCTCATGGCGACCCGCTCCGCCGAAAGTGTGGACCGCGCGATCTTCCAGCCGTTGCCCAGCGCCCCGACCACACAGTCGTCGGGCACGAAGACCTCGTCGAGGAAAACCTCGCTGAACCGCGCCTCACCGGTGATCTGGACCAGCGGCCGGATATCGATCCCGGCGCTGCGCATATCGACCAGGAAATAGCTGATGCCCTTGTGTTTCGGCGCGGCCGGATCGGTGCGGGCCAGGCAGATCGCCCAGTTCGCCTCTTTGGCCAGTGAGGTCCACACCTTCTGCCCGCGCAGGATCCAGCCGCCCTCGGTGCGTTCGGCGCTGGTGCGCAGCGCGGCGAGATCGGAACCGGCGCCGGGTTCGCTGAACAGCTGGCACCAGACCACCTCACCGCGCAGCGTCGGCCAGGCGAACCGTTCGATCTGCTCGGGTGTGCCGTGCTGCAGCAGGGTCGGGACGGCCCAGCCGCCGATGGTCAGATCGGGTACCGGTACACCCTCCCGGCGCAGCTCCTCGGAGATCACCAGGCCGGTCATCGGATCGGCCGCGCGACCGTAGGGCTTCGGCCAGTGCGGCATGATCAGGCCCGCTTCGGCGAGCGCGGTGCGCTGCCGGTCGGCCGGCAGGGCGGCGATCCGGGCGACTTCGGTGGCGAGTTCGGTTGCGGTGGCGTCGGTATCGCCGCCGGCCGCGGCCGCGTCGGCGAACACCCGGTCGGCGCCGGTGGTGCGCCGCTGCCCGGCACGGGTCAGTTCGGTGACCCGGCCCCGCCAGTACGCGCCGCCGCCGAGCAGCTGGCACAGGGCCACCGCCCGCCGCAGGTAGAGGTGCGCGTCGTGTTCCCAGGTGAAGCCGATACCGCCGAGCACCTGGATACAGTCCTTGGCGGTTTCCACCGCGGCCTCCAGGCTGATGGCGGCGGCGATCGCGGTCGCGATGGGTAGTTCGGCGGCACCGGAATCCACCGCGGCGGCGGCGTCGGCGGCCACCGCCCGGATGAGTTCGGTACGGCACAGCATCCAGGCGCAGATATGTTTCACGGCCTGGAACGAGCCGATCTGCCGGCCGAACTGTTCGCGGACCTTCGCGTAGTCGACCGCGGTGTCCAGGCACCAGCCGGTGACGCCCGCGAGTTCGGCGACGGCCAGCGCGACCAGCAGGTCCTCCACGGCGTACGCGGGCGCGAAGACCGCGGCCGGCGCTACGGATACGCCGGTGCAGCGCACCCGCGCCAGCGGCATCGCCAGGTCGAGCGGTTCCAGCGATTCGAGTTCCACCCCGTCCGCGTCCGGCGGCACCAGGCACCAGCGCCGGCCGTCGGCGGTGTCCACCGGTAGCAGCAGCGCGGTACCCGGAGCGGCGCCGAGCACCGATTCCCAGGTTCCCGACAGCGTTCCGGCGGCCGGATCGAATACCGGGACGCCAGCGCCGGGCGCGTCGTCCGCGGGGGCCACCGTATCCAGCGCGACGCCGCACGGCTGATCTTCGGCCAGCGCACCGGCCGTCACCAGGCCGGCCACCGCGGTCGTGAGTACCGGCCCGCCGACCAGGTCGTGCGCCGCCTGTTCGAGGAAAACGGCCAGATCGGTCACCGATCCACCCGCGCCGCCCGACTCCTCGGCCACCGCGACATGGAAGATTCCGAGTTCGGTCAGCGTTGGCCAGTACGAACGCCAGAAACCGGTGGTATCGGCCCGCATTGTTGCAATCGGTTGGGCCGCTGCGGCCCATCCGCTCATCGACTGCTGAACGGCTTTATGCTCGTCAGTGGTGGCGATGGTCACAGTCCATACCGCCTTTCCGGCGTGACTCCCACACCTAGAACATGTTCTAATATCCACGGCGGGCGGAAGTCAAGACATGGCGCCGACCGGCCGCCACCGCGCCCCGATCACGTCACGGAAAGGACTCCGCTCCATGGCAAGCCCCTCCCGTTCCCAGCCCGGCGACTCGGACGCGACTCCGGTCGCGCCCGTCACCACGCTGCGGGAGGACGAGCTGAGCTCGGCGGCTCAGCGCGAGCGGCGCAAGCGGATCCTGGACGCCACCCTGGCCCTGGCCTCGAAGGGCGGCTACGACGCCGTGCAGATGCGCGCCGTCGCCGAGCGGGCCGATGTCGCCGTGGGCACCCTGTACCGGTACTTCCCGTCCAAGGTGCACCTGCTGGTCTCGGCCTTGGCCCGGGAGTTCGAACAGTTCGAGGGCAAACGCAAACCGCTGGCCGGTCAGTCACCGGAAGAGCGGATGCATACGCTGCTGTCCCAGATCACCCGGATGATGCAGCGCGACCCGCTGCTCACCGAAGCGATGACCCGCGCCTTCATGTTCGCCGACGCTTCGGCCGCCGCCGAGGTGGACCGCGTCGGCAAGGTGATGGACCGGGTTTTCGCCCGCGCCATGAACGACGGCGAACCCACCGACCGTCAGCTCGCCATCGCCCGCGTGATCAGCGATGTGTGGTTGTCGAATCTGGTCGCCTGGCTCACCCGCCGGGCCTCTGCCACCGATGTCTCCGAACGCCTCGAACTGACCGTCGACCTGCTGCTCGGCAAACGCTCCTGAGGGGATACCGGCGCTCACCCGGCGGCCGGTAGGCAGGCTCGGCCACCGCCACGATCCGCGCGGTTCGCGCGGGCACCCGCCCGCACTTCCCGCCGAATCGGATGAGGGATGATGACACAGTATTGTCATGCGCGCCCCCTCTTAACGAAAACTCCGATCAATAGGTTGGATGCGTGAGCGCACAGGATCTGCCATTGGAACTCCGCCGCGCGCTGGCGACGGTCGCGCGCGTGCCTCGGCTGCTGGTCGCATCGGATTACGACGGGACCCTCGCGCCCATCGTCTCCGATCCGTCCAAGGCGTACCCGCACGGTGAATCCGTGCGGGCCTTACGCGCGCTGGCCGGTCTCTCCGGCACCACGGCCGCGGTCATCTCCGGCCGCGCCCTGCGCGATTTGGCCGCGCTGTCCCGGTTACCGGTCGAAGTGCAGTTGATCGGCAGCCACGGTTCGGAATTCGACGTGGGTTTCGTCCATGCCATCGACAACGACGCCAGACAACTCCTGCGTGAAGTGGTCGCGGCCATGAACAAGATCGCGACGGAGAACACCGGCGTGGCCGTGGAGGTCAAACCCGCCAGCGTCGCGCTGCATGTGCGCAACGCGGCCCCGGAGGTCGGGCGCCGCGCGCTCGACCAGGCCCGGCAGGGGCCCGCGTCGTGGGTCGGCGTGCAGGTCACCGAGGGCAAGGCGGTGATCGAACTGGCGGTGGTCCCCACCGACAAGGGCTCCGCGCTGAGCACCGTCCGGCATCAGGAGAGCGCGTCGGCCGCGGTGTTCTTCGGCGACGACGTCACCGACGAGAAGGCCTTCCGGGTGCTCTGCGGCCCCGATATCGGGATCAAGGTCGGCGAGGGCGAATCGCTGGCCAAGTACCGGGTGGACAGCACCGAGGCGGTTTCGCACGCGCTGGCCTTCCTGCTGGAGGAACGCCGCACCTGGCTGGCCGGGGCCAGTGCGCCGCCGATCGAACGCCTGAGCATGCTGGCCAGCCCGCGCTCGGTCGCGCTGCTCACCCCGGACGCCACGGTGACCTGGTTCTGCCATCCCGAGCCCGATTCCGCCGCGGTGTTCGCACATCTGCTCGGCGGGATCGACGCGGGTCATTTCTCGATCACCCCGCAACGACCGGGCCTGCCGCTGTCCCAGCGGTACATCGACAGCACGATGACGGTGGAGACCCGCTGGGCGAAACTGTCGGTGGTCGATTACCTCCCGCACGATGTGGACCCCGCCCGCACCGATCTCACCCGCGTGATCACCGGTTCGGCGGCCGCCGAGGTGACCTTCGCGCCGCGACCCGAATTCGGCCAGGTGCCGGTATCCATCGAGGTCGAACGCGACGGCCTGCGGGTCTGGGGCACCAACGACCCGGTGGTACTGCGCTCCCCCGGCGTCGCCTGGGAGATCCACAGCGACGGCGTGCACGATTCGGCCACCGCTGTCGTCGACCCGTCGCAGGGCCCGATCGTGCTGGAACTGCGCTGCGGATCGAAGGATCTCGGCCCGGCCGCGACCAGCGAACCGGAACGCCGGCGGATGGCCGAACTGTACTGGTCGGAATGGGCGCGGACACTGGACCTGCCCGCCCTCAAACCGGATCTGATGAAGCGCTCCGCGCTCACCCTGCGCGGCCTGGTGCACGCCCCGTCCGGGTCGATTCTGGCGGCGGCCACCACCTCGCTGCCGGAGGATATCGGCGGCGTCCGCAACTGGGACTACCGCTACTGCTGGTTGCGTGATGCCGCGCTCACCGCGAGTGCCCTGGTCTCCCTGGGGTCGCTGGGTGAGGCCGAACAGTACCTGGACTGGGTCCACCGGGTGCTGGAAACGCTGCCCGGTCCGGAACGGCTGCACCCGCTGTACACCATCTACGGCGAGACACTGCCCCCGGAGGCCGTGATCGACCAGCTGCCCGGATACGCCGGCTCGCGGCCGGTACGCGTCGGCAACGCCGCGAATATGCAGGTGCAGCTGGACGTGTTCGGCCCGATCGTGGATCTGATCACCACCCTCGCCCACGCCCGCGAGAAGCAGGGCATCACCGATCCGCGCAAGGTTCTGCCCGATGCGGACTGGGAGCTGGTACATGCCATGGTGTCGGCGGTGCAGCGGCGCTGGACCGAACCCGACCACGGCATCTGGGAGATCCGCGGCAACCCGCGCCACCACGTGTATTCGAAGGTGATGGGCTGGCTCACGGTGGACCGGGCGCTCACGCTCGCCGAGAAGTTCGACCGTCCCGTCGACACCGACTGGGTTCCGTTGCGGGAAACCATCGCCGAAGAGGTGAAATCGAAGGGCTGGAACGACGAGGTGCAGTCCTACACCGCGGCCTACGACGGCACCGACCTGGACGCCGCGACCCTGCACATCGGTCTGAGCGGCCTGATCGACCCCACGGATCCGCGTTTCGCGGCCACCGTGCTGGCGACCGAGGCGGAACTGCGCAGCGGCTCCACGGTGTACCGCTATCACCACGACGACGGGCTGCCGGGCGGTGAGGGCGGCTTCCATCTGTGCGCGGCCTGGCTGGTGGAGGCCTACCTGCTGATCGGCCGGCGCTCCGACGCCGAGGCGCTGTTCACGCAACTGGTGAACGTGGCGGGACCGACAGGCCTGCTCAGCGAGGAATACGACCCGGTCGCCGAGCGTTCTCTCGGAAACCACCCGCAGGCCTACAGCCACCTGGGCCTGCTCCGTTGCGCCCAGTTGCTGGGGGTTTGAGGAAGCACTCCGACCCCGGCCCGAGCCGAACGCACCCAGCGGCACCGCCGATTCCTACGGCCTTCGGAGGACTGACCGAAACCGGACCCGTCCAGCGGCGCCGCTGGGCGGGTTCCGGGGTGCTCGCCGAGGGTGTCCAGCGGGGACGGGCCGGGTCTTACCGGCAACACCTCCTGCTAAAGTAAAACGGAAACGATTTCCATTAACTTTTTGGTAGGTACGCCGTGTTCTTGAAGTCTGCCCGCAGCGCCCTCGTTCTCGCCGTCGGCGTGGCGACGACCGCGGCGCTCACCGCCTGCGGTGGTTCCAGCGACGATTCGGGCAAACCGCAGGTGGTCGCGTCCACCAATGTCTGGGCCGATATCGCGAGCGCAGTGGCCGGACCGGACGCGGACGTATCCGCGATCATCTCCGACCCCGCCGCCGACCCGCACTCCCACGAGACCTCGGCGGCGGAATCCGCCCAGATCAGCGATGCCGATCTGGTGGTCTACAACGGCGGGCACTACGACGAGTTCATGGCGAAGGCGATCGAGGGCCGCGATAAGCGCGCTGTCGAAGCCGTCGCCGCCCGCGACGGTGAAATCGCCGGCGATACGAACGAGCACATCTGGTACGACATGGAGACCGTCGCCCAGGTAGCCGAGCAGATCGGCACCGCGCTCGGTGAGCTCGATCCCGCGCACGCGAGCGGATACGCCGATCGAGCCGCGCAGTTCTCCGACCGGCTCGCCGGGATCACCGCGCTCACCGACCGGACCGCCGCCGAACACCCGGACACGCCGGTCCTGCAAACCGAACCGCTGGCGTACTACCTGCTCCAGGACGCCGGTACGGTCGACCGGACCCCGCGCGGCTACCAGGAAGCGATCGAACAGGAAACCGATCCCGCTCCCGCCGCGGTAGCCGCCACCAGAGATCTGATCAACGGCCGGCAGATCCGGGTGCTGGTCTACAACGTGCAGACCGAGGACCAGGTCAGCGAGGATCTGCGGGCGGCGGCCGACGCGGCCGGTATCCCGGTGGTCGAGGTCACCGAGACGCTGCCGCCCGGGCTCGATTTCGTGGCCTGGCAGACCCGCAATGCGCAGGCACTGGCCGACGCCGTCGGCTGATCCCGCCCCCGAGACCGACGAACGGATACCACCGATGAGCGAAACCGCCTCGGCGAACGGTCGCGGCACACCGCCCGGAGCCGATACCGGCGCGCCGGAGACAGTGGCGGAGCACGGTACCGGCCTGGGCGGCAACGGCGACCGTACGACCACCGGAAGCGCGCAACACAGCGCCTTACCCGGAGGGCATGAAACCTTGCCGCGCGAGGGGAACCACAGTGTGCCGCCGGGCGAGCAGGGCACCGCGCACCGGACCCAACCGGCGGCCGTCGCGCTCGACTCGGCGACCCTCGCCTTCGGCGACCGCACCCTCTGGCACGATCTCGACCTCAGCGTCGGCCGCGGTGAGTTCATCGCCGTTCTCGGACCCAACGGATCCGGTAAGACCTCCCTGCTCCGGGTACTGCTCGGTCAACTCGCGCTGACCTCCGGCCGCGCCCGGATCGGCGGCGCCGAACCGCGCGCCGGGCACCCCGATATCGGCTACATCCCGCAGCAGCGCACCATCGACGCCGGCGTGCAGTTACGCGGAACCGACCTGGTCGGTCTCGGGGTCGACGGACATCGCTGGGGGCTGGGGCTGCGCGATCGCGCCGAACGCCGCCGCAAGGTCGCCGCCGCGATCGCCGATGTCGGGGCCGAACGGTTCGCGAAGGCGCCACTGGAAAGTATGTCCGGCGGCGAACAGCAGCGGTTGCGGGTCGCGCAGGCGCTGGTCGGCGATCCCGCGGTCCTGCTCTGCGACGAACCCCTGCTCAGCCTCGACCTAGCCAGTCAGCAGCTCGTTTCGGGCCTGATCGACGCGCGACGCCGCGAACACGGGACCGCGGTACTGTTCGTCACCCACGAGATCAACCCGATCCTGCCGCTGGTGGACCGGGTGCTCTACCTGGTCGACGGAAAGTTCCGGATCGGCACTCCCGACGAGGTGATGACCTCGGCCGTACTGTCCGAGCTGTACCAGACCGAGGTCGATGTGCTGCGCGTCCGTGGCCGGCTGGTCGTGGTCGGCACCGGCGACACGATGGACGCGCTCGGCACCGCCGGAGCGCATTGCCACGGCGACCCCGGCACCCCGCATATCCCCGAACCGGCCGCCGAGGGCCGGCAAGCGCGACAGGTACGCACCTAGATGGACAAGCTCTCCGACGTGCTGGCCCAGGTCTTCGATCTGGGAACCACCGTTCACCTGCTCGGCTACGACTTCGTCCAGCAGGCGGTACTCGCCGCGGCGCTGCTGGGTCTGCTCGCCGGCGCGATCGGGCCGTTGATCATCAGCCGGCAGATGTCGTTCGCCGTGCACGGCACCAGCGAACTCTCACTCACCGGCGCCGCGGCCGCGCTATTGGTCGGCGCCGGCGTGGGTGTCGGCGCGATCGCGGGCTCGGTGGTCGCGGCGGTC
Organism: Nocardia sp. CA-290969; assembly: GCF_050936135.1. Lineage (NCBI taxonomy): Bacteria > Bacillati > Actinomycetota > Actinomycetes > Mycobacteriales > Nocardiaceae > Nocardia > Nocardia sp. CA-290969. The sequence continues at coordinate 6,258,459 of NZ_JBNJNJ010000001.1, forward strand.
CTTTTCGGCGTGCTCGGTACCCGCGCCCGGGAACGCGATTCGGTGATCGCGGTGGTGCTGTCGTTCGGACTCGGGCTCTCGGTGCTGTTCCTGTGGCTCGGGCCCGAACGGGCCGGGTCGAAGTTCTCGCTGCTCACGGGGCAGGTGGTCAGTGTCGGATTCAGCGGCCTGACCCTGCTCGCCACCTGCACCGCGGCCGTGCTGGCGGTGCTCGCGGTGGTCTACCGCCCGCTGCTGTTCGCCAGCACCGATCCGGAGGTCGCGGTGGCGCGCGGGGTTCCGGTACGCGCCCTGTCGATCCTGTTCGCCGTGATGCTCGGAATCACCGCGGCATTCGGTGTCCAGATCGTGGGCGCCCTGCTGGTACTCGCCCTGCTGATCACCCCGGCGGCCGCGGCGGCGCAACTCACCGCCGACCCGGTGCGGGCCACGATTCTCGCGGTGATCTTCGCCGAGGTCGCAGCGGTCGGCGGCATCCTGCTGTCGCTGGCGCCCGGCGCCCCTGTCTCCACCTTCGTTACCACGATCTCGTTCTTGATCTACCTGGTCTGCCGGGTGATCGGCGCGCGGCAACGACAGGTGGCCCGAGTCCGGTAACGCCGCGTCGGGGCTCACCTCCGGTTCCGCGGATCGGCGCGGGTCTATTGCGGGCATCTGCCTTCAGTCGGGGTGCCGGGGTTTCGTATGCTCGTCGCAACGCTCCCGGACCGAAGGGCACTTCATGATCGACTTCACGATTCCCGCCGACCTGGCCGCCGAACGGGACCGAATCCGCCGGTTCGTCGCCGAGCGGATCGTGCCCTACGAGCGCGACCCCCGGCTCACCGCGCACGGCCCCACCGACGAGCTCCGGCAGGAACTGGTCGAACTCGCCCGCGCCGAGGATCTGCTGACCATCCAGGCGCCCAAGGAACTGGGCGGCCGCGGGCTCACCCATATCGAACAGGCCGTCCTCTACGAGGCGGCGGGCTGGTCCACCCTCGGCCCGGTCGCGATGAACTGCGCGGCCCCCGACGAGGGCAATATGTTCCTGCTCTCCAAGATCGCCGATCCCGAGCAGACCGAGCGCTACCTGAAGCCGGTCGTCGACGGCCACCAGCGGTCCGTTTTCGCCATGACCGAACCCGACGGCGCCGGTTCCGACCCCGGCCAGCTGTCCACCACCGCCACCTTCGACGGCGAGAACTTCACCATCGAGGGCCGCAAATGGCTGATCACCGGCGCGAACGGCGCCAAAACCTGGATCATCATGGCCAAGCTCGCCGAGAACCCGCATCTCCCGGCCGGGCCGACCCTTTTCCTCACCGACGGCGATCAGCCCGGCATCGTCATCGAACGCACCATGAACACCATGGACCGCAACTACGTGGCCGGACACTGCGTGGTCCGCTTCGACGGCCTCACCCTGCCGAAATCCGCGCTCCTCGGCGAGGCGGGCCAGGCCCTGCGCTACGCCCAGCTGCGCCTGGCCCCCGCCCGGCTCACCCACTGCATGCGCTGGCTCGGCGCCGCCGAACGCGCCCAGAGCATCGCCGTGGACCACGCCAAGACCCGCACGGCGTTCGGCAAAACCCTCGGCGAACACCAGGGCGTGTCGTTCATGATCGCCGACAACGAGATCGCCCTGCACCAGTGCCGGCTGACCATCTGGCACGCCTGCTGGCTGATGGACCAGGGCGAAAAAGCCCGCCACGAGAGCTCGATGGCGAAATCGTTCGTCTCCGAGGAACTGTTCAAAGTCGCCGACCGCTGCGTGCAGATCCTCGGCGGTATCGGTGTGAGCGACGAAACCGTCGTCGAAATGATCTTCCGCGATATGCGCCCCTTCCGCCTCTACGACGGCCCCACCGAAGTCCACAAATACGCCATCAGCCGCAAAGTGCTGCGTTGACGGCCGGGGCTCCGTAGGAAAAAGACAGCCCGGCACCCCGGATGTGGCGGCTGACCAATAAACTGCCCGGCATGAGTTCGGAATTGCTCGTCGATGTCTCAGCGGGCATCGCCGTCCTCACATTGAATCGGCCGGCGAAGCAGAATGCGTTCAACCCCTCGATGACCGAGGCGTTGGGGGCGGCATTGAAACGGTGTGACGCCGAGGACGCCATTCGCGTCGTGGTCATCACCGGGACGCCGCCCGCCTTCTGCGCCGGCGCCGACCTGTCGGACCGGGTGGGCGAGGTGAGTGCGGCCGTCGATCCGCCGCCGTTCCGGATCCGCAAACCGGTGATCGCGGCTGTCAACGGGCATGCGGTGGGGGCCGGGCTGGCGCTGGCCCTGCAATGCGATCTGCGGTACCTGGCCGACGACGCGGTGTACGCGCTGAGCCAGGTACGGCGCGGCGTACTCGCCGACGGGTACGCGCACTGGACGCTCTCCCGGCTGGCGGGCCTGGCCAATGCCGCCGATATCCTGCTCACCGGCCGTACCTTCGACGGCGACGAAGCCAAGGCCATGGGCCTGGCGAATGCGTGCCTGCCGGCGGCGGAGGTGGTGCCCACCGCGATGGCGGTCGCCCACGATATCGCCAACGGCTCGGCCCCGCTCAGCGCGGCGTTGTCGAAACGTTTGCTCTGGGAGGGCATCGGCCTGAACCCGGCGATCGTCGGGCAGTTGGAGGCCGACCTGAACGAGCACATCGCCCAGGGCCGCGATGCGGGTGAGGCGATGGCGGCGTTCCGGGAGCGCCGCCAGCCGAACTGGTCGGGGTCGATCAGCGAGGAATGGCCGAGCTGGGAGCCCGGGAAATGGTCCGGGCAGCAGAGCCTCGACTGATCGCGTTCACCCGCCGCTGATCAAGACCAGGAGGAACAGCAACGCCATCAGCACCATCAGGATGGTGCCGATAACCCCCAGCGTGAACCCGACCACCACCTGCGTCCGGCCGCTGTACGCGCCGCCGGATTCGTCGATCTGGTCCAGCGCGCGTTTCCCCATCGCCCATGCCACCGGCCCGGACAGCCCGAAACAGAACAGGCTGATGGCGCCGAGGAGCAGCACCACCGTCGCATAGGGATGCTCGACCGGCTTACCGATGGGCGCGTTGGGTATCACCACGCATCGAATTCTACGGTGCCGAGCCGGTTTTGCGTTCCGGGCGCGACACAATCGCCTCCGCACCGGCCGCTGAGCGCGTGTCTCGCGCGACGCGGCGCCACGAGCATCCGCCGCCCGAGCCGGGGCGGACACCGGCGCCCGTCGCGGGGAGGCCGGCAACCTGGCCGGGGAAAGACCGTCGGCCGGAGCCTTCACGCGAGCCGCCGAGCGAGCGCCGGGCACGTAAGCCCGCATCAGCCGACACGATCACGAGAACCATGCGGTGCAATTACCCGGCGACCCGTTACGACGACAGCGCTACCGCCCCGAATCAGGCGCGGCGCTGCCGGGCAGTCTCGGCCAGTACCACGCCCGCCGCGACGGAAGCGTTCAGCGATTCCACCGGACCCGCCATCGGAATGCTCAGGATGGCATCGCAGGTCTCCCGGACGAGCCGGGACAGCCCCTTGCCTTCGGACCCCACCACGATCACCGTCGGCCCGGTGGCGTCGAAATCGTCGAGCGACGTATCACCACCGGCGTCCAGGCCGACGATCTGCACGCCTTTGGCAGCCCAATCTTTCAGTGTGCGAGTGAGATTGGTGGCTCGCGCGACCGGCAGCCGGGCCGCCGCACCGGCACTGGTCCGCCACGCCACCGCGGTCACGCTCGCGCTGCGCCGCTGCGGGATCACCACACCGTGCCCGCCGAACGCCGCCACCGAACGCACCACCGCGCCCAGATTGCGCGGATCTGAGATATTGTCCAGAGCCACCAGCAGCGCGGGCTCCACCGACTGCTGGGCCCGGGCCAGGAGATCGTCGGGGTGGGCGTACCGGTAGGGCGGCACCTGCAGCGCCATCCCCTGATGTAAACCGTTGGAGCTCATCCGGTCCAGATCGGTGCGCGGCACCTCGAGGATGGAAATCCCGGTATCGGCGGCGATACGCACGCTCTCGGTGAGCCGCTCGTCGTTCTCGGTGCCCACCGCGACGTACAGCGCTGTCGCCGGAACCCCGGCGCGCAGACATTCGGTGACAGGGTTGCGGCCGAGTACCAGCTCGGGCCCGTCGTCACCGTGCCGGCCGGCCGGGCGCGCGCCGCGATTGGGTGAGCCGCTCTGGGCGGCACGCGCTTTCGCGGCGGCCCGCCGGGCGGCCGGATGCTTAGTGCGCGCCTCCGCCGGCGGCGTCGGCCCGCGACCCTCCAGGCCACGGCGGCGCTGCCCGCCGGAACCGACCACCTGCCCCTTCTTGGTGCCGCCTTTGCGGATCGCACCACGACGTTGTGAATTGCCGGCCATATCAGCCTGCCTTTCCGGGGGAAGGTGTGCCCAGCGACCATTCGGCACCGTTGGGGGTATCGGTCACTTCGATGCCGGCGGCCTGCAAGCGGTCGCGAACGGCATCGGCGGTCGCCCAGTCCTTCGCCGCCCGGGCCTGCTGGCGGCGTTCCAGTTCCGCCGCCACCAGCACATCGAGCGCGGCATCGGCGGCCGAATGATCGGCGCCGCTGTGCCAGTGCGGATCCAGCGGGTCCACGCCCAGCACGTCGAGCATGGCGCGAACCTGACCGGCATGTTCGCGGGCGGTTTCCAGGACACCGGCGTCGAGCGCCCGGTTGCCCTCGTGCACCGCGTGATGGATTTCGGCGAGCGCCTTCGGGACCCCGAGGTCGTCGTCGAGGGCGGCGGCGAAGCCGTCGGTCCATTTACCCAGCGGAATATCGCCACCGCGTTCGGCCACCCGCTGCACGAACGCCTCGATCCGCTGGTACGACTGCGCGGCATCGGCGAGCGCTTTATCGGAATATTCCAGCATCGACCGGTAGTGCGCGCTGCCCAGGTAGAAACGCAATTCCACGGGCCGCACCGATTTCAGCACGTTCGGAATGGACAGCACATTGCCGAGCGATTTCGACATCTTCTCGCCGCCCATGGTCACCCAGCCGTTGTGCAACCAGTACTGCGCGAAACCGTCCCCGGCCGCCTTCGACTGCGCGATCTCGTTCTCATGATGCGGGAAAACCAGATCCATTCCCCCGCAATGAATATCGAATTCCTTGCCGAGATAGAACTCGGCCATCGCCGAGCATTCCAGATGCCAGCCGGGCCGGCCCGGTCCCCACGGCGAAGGCCAGGTGGGTTCGCCGGGTTTCGCGGCCTTCCACAGCGTGAAATCGCGGGGGTCGCGTTTACCGAGCCCGGCGCTTTCCCCTTGGTGGACGTCTTCGAGACGGTGGCCGGACAAATGGCCGTAGTCCGGATAGCTGCGGACATCGAAATACACATTGCCCTCGGAGGCATAGGCGTGCCCGCGGTCGATGAGCCGCTGCATCAAATCGACCATCTGGGTGATATGCCCGGTGGCCCGCGGTTCCGCCGAGGGCGGCAACACCCCGAGCTGCCGATAAGCCTGGTCGAACGCCCGCTCGTGCGTCGCCGCCCATTCCCACCACGGCCGGCCCGCCGCGGCCGCCTTGGTCAGGATCTTGTCCTCGATATCGGTGACATTGCGGATGAAGGCCACGTCCAGCCCGCCCGCGGCCAGCCAGCGGCGCAGAATATCGAACGCCACCCCGCTGCGCACATGACCGATATGCGGCAGACCCTGCACGGTCGCCCCACACAGGTACACCGAGGCACGTCCGGGTACCAGCGGCGTGAAATCACGCAGGGTCCTTTTCTCGGTGTCGAACAGGCGCAGCGTCACGGCAGTCGATCCTAGTTTCGTTTGTGGATTGCACTCGAATGTGGTGCAGCGGGGATATGGGCAGGGTAGCGGCAACGACCGAATCTCCGGCATTCGGCCGCACCGTCACGGCGAGGCCGGTCACGCCGTGGGCCTCGGTATCGATCATTGCGCCGGCGCGGCAGCGATCTCCACGGCGGCCGTCCGGCACCGAGGCGACCGGCGATGCCGAGTTCACCCGGCATCCACCGGCCGGGAGTTCCCGGTTCCTACTGGATGTGGCGGCTTCGCTGACCTGGGACGCGTCCGGTTACCGGTCCCCGAGGTGATCGCTCGGCCGCCCCGGACAGTGCAGCAGGGCCGTGGCGACCGCGGCAATCCCCTCGCCCCGGCCGGTGAGACCCAGCCCGTCGCTGGTGGTGCCGGATACCGACACCGGAGCGTCCAGCAGATCACCCAGCACCCGCTGCGCTTCCGCGCGCCGCGGGCCGATCCGCGGGCGATTACCGATGACCTGCACCGCGGCGTTGACCACGGCGTATCCGTCCTGTTCCAGCAGCCGCCGCACTTCCTTCAGCATGGCGGCGCCGGATACACCCGCCCATTCGGGGCGTCCGGTACCGAAGACCGACCCGACATCGCCGAGTCCGGCGGCCGACAGCAGGGCGTCGCACAGGGCATGTGCGGCAACATCACCGTCGGAGTGGCCGGCGCACCCGTCTTCCCCGTCGAACAGCAGACCGGCCATCCAGCAGGGCCGCCCCGGTTCGATCGGGTGCACATCGGTGCCCAGGCCGACTCGGATATCCATCACCCCACCACCTGTTTCCCGTCGAGGACGGCTTCGGCCAGGCGCAGGTCGAGCGGGGTCGTGATCTTGAACGCAAGCGGATCGCCGGGGATGGTGCGCACTCCGATCCCGAGCCGTTCGACCAGACCGGCGTCGTCGGTCGCGATTTCCGGGTGGTCGTAGGCGCGTCGCAGCACCTCGGCAGAGAAACCCTGCGGGGTCTGCACCGCGCGCAGCGCGGAACGGTCGGGCGTACCCGTCACGACACCGGCCGCGTCGACCGATTTCACGGTATCGACCACCGGCAACGCGGGTACGACGGCCGGCTCACCGGCACGCAGCTCCGCGACCACCCGGGCGATCAGCGTGGGTGGGGTCAGCGCCCGCGCGGCATCGTGAACCAGGAAGAACGCGGCGTCACCGGCGGCCGCGAGCCCGGCGCGCACGGAATCGGTACGTTCGGCGCCCCCGGCCACGATCCGGGCCGGGGCGGCGGGGGGAAGCAGGGCTGCCGTGGCCTCGACGAGTTCGGCGGGCACCATCACAATGATCTCGTCGACGACTCCGGCAGCCATCAGGCCGCTGACAGCGAGCCCGAGCATGGGTTTGCCGCCGACCGGGACGAACGCCTTGGGAGCATCTGCACCCAAGCGCACGCCACGACCGGCGGCAGGAACCAACGCGACGACGGGACCGGCATCACGGCCGGTACCGTCCGGTGCGTACACGGTCAGGACGCCGCGGCGAGAACCTCGTCGAGAAGCGTCTCGGCCTTGCCGTCATCGGTCCCCTCGGCGAGCGCCAGCTCACCGACGAGGATCTGCCGAGCCTTGGCCAGCATCCGCTTCTCGCCCGCGGACAGACCACGATCCTGTTCCCGGCGCCACAGGTCGCGGACGACCTCGGCCACCTTGTTCACATCGCCGGAGGCGAGCTTCTCGAGGTTGGCCTTGTAACGGCGGGACCAGTTGGTGGGTTCTTCCGTATGTGGCGCCCGCAGCACCTGGAAGACCCGATCCAAGCCTTCCTGGCCCACGACATCGCGAACGCCGACGTATTCCGCGTTTTCCGCGGGAACCCGAACAGTGAGGTCACCCTGTGCGACCTTCAGGACCAGATACTCTTTCTGCTCACCCTTGATGGTGCGGGTCTCGATAGCTTCGATCAAAGCCGCCCCATGATGGGGATAAACGACGGTATCTCCGACCTTAAAAATCATGTGTCCCGTGCCCCTTTCGATGTTCACAGTTTAACACGCGACTCGATAACGGCGCGATCAACTGCGCAGGTCAGGGCCACAACGACCAGGTACTGGGGCTTGACAGGGCCAATTTGGTGTGCATCACGTTGTGGCCGAACGGGTGTCGGCGCCACCCTTGTCCGAGTCCCGCGCGACCGCGTCACGCGGGCGCGCCGAAACGATACGCGGAAGCCGGATCGTTACCGGTCAGCGGGGCGCGGCCGATACGCCGATCGCGGCCGGGCAACCCGCCGGACCCAGCGGTTCGAGGCGGTTCATCCAGGCCGGGCCGCAGGTAATACCACCGGCGCGTCGACGTGCGGCAAATCACACCGCACCGACCCGCAATACCCCCTGACGGCGCCCGGTGCGCCCGGCATCCCGGCGCGACTACTACAGTGCCTAGTTGGAGTGCGCCCACTCGGACATGGAGGACAACCCGTGACTGCCCTGACTGCTGTGACTGCCGCGAACCCGGTCGCCTCGACTCGGCGGCGCCGCCGCCTGGTGCCGGTCGCCGCGCTCGCCGCCGGAGCGGCCCTCATCCTGTCCGGCTGCGGTGCCGGCCAGATCTCGCAGACCGCCGACCAGGTTCCCGCGATCAACGGCAACACCGCCGACGCCGGTGAAATCGCGCTGCGCAATGTGCACCTCGTGTACCCGGGCAGTGCCACCCACAACAACACCACCGGCGGCCAGGCCGCGCTGGCCCTGTCGATCATCAACACCGGCGAAACGGTCACCGACGAACTCACCAGCGTCACCACCGACCTCGGCACGGTGAAGATCACCCCGGCCGAGGGCGACAAGATCCGCCTCGCCCCGGCCGAAACGGTCGTGGTCTCCACTCCGTCGGCCGGCGCGGAAACACACACCACCGGCGAAACGGTCGACACCGAAGGCGGCGAAACCAAAACCGCGCAGATCGAAATCACCGGCCTGACCCAGAACATCACTCCCGGCCTCACCTACGACGTCTCGTTCAACTTCAAGGAGAACGGCACCGTCCTGGTCCAGGTCCCGGTGGACGCCGGCCTCGACACCCCCCGCCACGAATCGGAACTCTCCAAGAGCACCACCGGTAGCTCCGGCGGGCACTGAATCTTTTGCGGCGCCTTCGGCGCCGCGGGTTTTGGCCCCCTTGGTCCCTGCTGTCAGCACTCGACACTCGCGGCTGCGCCGCATCGCATCGAGCACTGACAGCAGGGACGGGCCAAAACCTCTCAGGGCCTCGTAAGACTCGGCACCGCCGTGGTTGCGTTGGGTTTCGGGGTTATGTGAACCGCTGAGGGCCTTGTAAGACTAGGCACCGCCGTAGTCGCGTTCGGTTTCGGGTTATGTGAACTTCCGAGGGCCTCGTGAGATTCGGCGCGGTCGTGGTTTCGTTGGGTTCCGGGGTATGTGAACCTCCGAAGTCTCGTGGACCCGGCGCTGCCGTGGTCGCGTTCGGTTTCGGGTCAGGTGGGCCTCCCCGGGCCTCGGCGAGGGCCCGGTGGGTACACCGGCGCCGCGTCGTCGCCGGCGCCTGCGGTTTCGGGCTGCACCCTGCGCCGCTGTGGGCATATCGGGCCGGGGTGAGCTGGTCCGTTGGGTCGCGCTGTGTTGTGCGGCATCGGTTCGTAGTAGGGACGGGAGATACCTCGGCTGTCGGTGAGTATGCGTAAGGTGCGGGTTCGTGGCAGCTACCAAGACCAAGGCCGTCTATCGGTGTTCCGAGTGTGCGCACGAAGTCGCCAAATGGGTTGGTAAATGCCCCGGTTGCGGCTCGTGGGGCACCGTCGACGAAGCCCTGCCGGTGGCGGGGGCGGCCGGTGGTACGGCGAGCCGGAAGGCGATGCTGCCGAGTACCGCGGCCGCGCCGATCTCGCGGATCGACTCGAACACGACCACCGCGCGGCCGACCGGGGTTTCCGAGCTGGACCGGGTGCTCGGTGGGGGGATCGTCGCGGGCTCGGTGGTGTTGCTGTCCGGGGAGCCCGGAGTGGGGAAATCGACCCTGCTGCTCGAGGTGGCCCATCGGTGGGCGCGGCAGCGTGACGAGCGAGCCTTGTACGTCACCGCCGAGGAATCGGCGGGGCAGGTGCGGTTACGTGCCGACCGGACGGGAGCGGTGCACGACCGCGTGTACCTGGCGGCCGAATCGGATCTGTCGGTGCTGCTCGGCCATGTCGATCAGGTGAAACCCACACTGCTGGTGGTGGATTCGGTGCAGACGATGCTGGCCGGCGACAGCGACGGCGTGATCGGCGGGGTCACCCAGGTCCGCGCGGTGACCGCGGCGTTGACCTCACTGGCCAAAACGAGCGGGATCGCGGTACTGCTGGTCGGTCACGTCACCAAAGACGGCGCGGTGGCGGGGCCGCGCACCCTGGAGCATCTGGTCGATGTGGTGTTGCAGTTCGAGGGCGACAAGAACTCGACGCTGCGCATGGTGCGCGGTATCAAGAACCGTTTCGGCAGTGCCGACGAAGTGGGCTGCTTCGAATTACACGACGACGGAATCGCCTGTGTCACAGACCCTTCCGGGCTCTTTCTACATCACCGCACCGATTCGGTTCCGGGGACCGCGGTGACAGTAGCGATGGATGGGAAACGGCCGCTCGTCGGCGAGGTGCAGGGACTCACGGTCGACACCCAGGTGCCGGCGCCGCGCCGGGCCGTGAGCGGACTGGACTACAACAGGGTCGCGATGGTTCTCGCGGTGCTGCAGAGCCGTTGCGGACTCTATGTCGGCAAACAGGATGTCTATGCCGCGACGGTCGGCGGGATGCGGCTCACCGAGCCCGCCGCGGATCTGGCCATCGCGGTGGCGATCGCCAGTGCCGCCCGGGATACGGCGCTCCCGCCGGGCTGGGTGATCCTCGGCGAGGTGGGGCTGGCGGGCGAGGTCCGCCGGATCACCGCCGGGGGCCGCCGGCTCGCGGAAGCGGAACGACTCGGTTTCACGACCGCGGTGGTGCCGCCCGGGGTCACGGGGAAAGGCATCGGGATGACACTGCACGAGGTATCCAGCCTGCGCGGCGCGCTGCGGCTGGCCGGCCTCACGAAGAAATGAGTACCGCGCCGGAAGCACGTCCGCGCCGGGCCGGGTGACCTTCGGCGAAGGGGGGCTTGCCGGCGAGGCCCACCGGATCACCGCGGCCGTCGGCGGGATCGCGACTCCGGCCGTTCGCTGTCAGGCGATGTTGAAGGGTTCCGGGGCGCTGCGTACGGATCCGAGCTGCGCTGTCACGTTGTAGGCCCCGGTGGGCACCTGTACACGTTCCCCGGCGCATTCGGGCTGGGATGTGGTGCCCGTCCAGGTGACGGTGAACGCGGCCTGCTCGCCGCGATCGAGCGTGCGCACATCGGGTTCACCGTCGGGATAGCAGTCGGTGCTGGCCCACAGCTGACGACCGCCGTCGAGGGTGTGCACCGAAACCCGCTGCAGCCCCGACCCCATGTCCCGGGTGCAGGGCTCGCCGGAGATATTCGTGATCACGATCCCGAAAACCGGCTCCTCCCCCACCCGGTAGGTCGGCTGGGCCACCGACACCTTGATCGCCAGCGATTGGTCGGTGCATTGCCCGGACACGGCGGGTGCCGGCTCGGTGCCGGAGGTCGTGGTGGTCGCTCCGGTGGTGGTAGTGGGGGCCGGCGTGGAACTTGCCGGGGTTTGTGTACCGGTCGCCGACGAGGTCGCCGCGGCGACGGTCCCGGGCGAATCGCCGCCCCGGGATACGGTCACGGCCAGCCAGATCACCACCGCGAGCGCGACGATCAGCGCGCCGATGGCAAAAACGCGACGCCGCCAGTAGATCTCCGGCGGTAACGGTCCTGTCGGTTCCAACACGTGTCAACGGTAAGCGTATTCGGCGGTGGTGGCGGTCAACGGCACACCGGAAGCTCCGGCCGGTTGCCGGGACGCCACCGGCCGGCCGGGTATCCGGCCGGCCGGTACCGCGCGTATCCCGCTAGACGGTCTCCCCGATTTCGCCGACGACGCGATGCAGTTGCGCCCGGCCCTCGGCCAGCTTGTAGGTGACGCAGGCGATCGCGCACTGCCCGGATTCCACCCGCTCGGAGACGATCTTCGACCGTTCCATCAGCAGCTTGCTGGTTTCGACCACGTGGCGGGCCTCGAGTTCGTCCACCGTGTTCAGGCCCTCGCGGCGGCCGATCAGCATCGAGGGGGTGACCTTCTCGACGATGCTGCGGATGAATCCACCCGGCACCTCGCCGCCGTCGAGCGCGTCCAGCGTCGCTTTGACCGCGCCGCAGGTGTCGTGGCCGAGGACGACGATCAGCGGGACGTTCAGCACACCCACGCCGTACTCGATCGAACCCAGCACCGCGGCGTCGATGACATGACCCGCCGTACGCACCACGAACATATCGCCGAGGCCCTGATCGAAGATCAGCTCCGCGGCTACCCGGGAATCGCCGCAGCCGAAGAGGACGGCGGTCGGACTCTGGCCACCGACGAGCTTGGCTCGGTCGGCGGCACCCTGACTAGGATGCAACAACGTGCCGTTGACGAAGCGCTCGTTTCCTTCACGCAGCGACTTCCAGGCACTCACCGGGTTGGACTGAGGCATGGTGTCCATTCTGCACGATTCGTATTGCCCCCGGCTTCGGTCCCGTTACGACGCGGCGTCGGTCCGCGCGTCGCCGGTGGTATTGCACGGTGAGGTGAACGGAGCGAGTTCGGGTGAGCAGCAGAGCAGTCGCAGGTCCGGAGACGGGCGAGCACCGAGTTTCACCGGCATCGGCCGTGCTCGACACCGACGCGCTGATCGACTGGTACTCCCGCACCGCCCGCGACCTGCCCTGGCGCCGGCCCGGCGTCACGGCCTGGCAGATCCTGATGAGCGAAATCATGCTGCAACAGACTCCGGTTTCGCGGGTCGAACCGATCTGGCGGGAATGGGTGGCGCGCTGGCCGGTGCCCTCGGCCATGGCGGCGGCGAGCGCGGGCGAAGTGCTGCGCGCGTGGGGCAAGCTCGGATATCCCCGCCGCGCCCTGCGGTTGCACGAATGCGCGCAGGTGCTGGCGAGTGAGCACGCCGACGAAGTCCCCGATGATGTGGAGGTCCTGCTCGGCTTACCGGGGATCGGGGCCTACACGGCGCGGGCGGTCGCCTGTTTCGCCTATGGGCAGCGAGTTCCGGTGGTGGACACCAATGTTCGCCGCGTGGTGGCCCGGGCCGTGCACGGTCGCGGTGAGGCGGGCAACCCGGCGGCCCGCGATCTCCGCGAAACCGAGGCGCTGCTGCCCGTACGGGTCGACCGGGCGGCGGTGTTCTCCGCGGCCCTGATGGAACTCGGGGCGACGGTGTGCACCGCCCGCACCCCCGACTGCACCCGCTGCCCGCTCCCCCGCTGCGCCTGGGTCACGGCGGGCCGCCCGGTACAGGAGTCCACGCGCCGGACCCAGAAATACGAGGGCACCGACCGCCAGGCGCGCGGCCGTTTGCTGGATGTACTGCGCGCGGCGACGGAGCCGGTGGATCGCATCCGCTTGGACTTGGCCTGGACCCGCGACCCCGGCCAGCGCGACCGCGCCCTGGATTCGCTCCTGGTGGACGGCCTGATCGAGCAAACAGTGGACGGGCGCTTCGCCCTGGCCGGCGAGGGCTGAGTTACCGCGCGCCTGCACCTCGGATTCGGTGAGCGGGGTGCGCGGGCTCTCCGCGAGCCCGGTGGGTGGGCCTGGTCCGGCGCGGGTTCGCCGGCACCGGAGCGGGCTGGGGAGCCGGCTCCACCACCTCGGCGTCGACCACATCGGCCGGCGCCTCGGCGGGTTCGGGCTCGGCGTCGGCGGCCTTGCCCGGGCGGCCGATCAGGCCGTTCACCCGGTCCAGCACTTCCTCGGCCCGGCTGCTGGCGTCCTCGGGGCCCGGCGGCGGTGCCATCCATTCCCGGCCGTGGCGGCGCTGCTGCTCCGCCTAGACGAGCACACCTGGGGCAGGCTGTCGCAGGCGAATGCCGACGATCAGCGGTTCGGGGTTGCTTCGGCGGTGAGTACCCGGCCGAGGAACCGTTCGACTGCGGTGCGGTAGCGGGCGGGCTGGTCGTCGTGGACCAGATGGCCCGCCTCGGGGATCACGATATGTTCGGCGGCCGGATGCAGCTCGGCCATGCGGCGCATCTGCCCGGGTGGGGTGATGGTGTGTTCGCCCTCGATCAAAAGGCTGGGGACGCGCACCTGCTGCCATTGCGACCAGAACGCGCGCGTACCCCATTCCTCGGAGATATCGCGAAACGTGGCCACCTCCCCGTGCAGGCGATAGCCGTCACGGCTCCGCTCGAACGAATGCAGGAAGTAGCGACCGGCGACCGGACCGAAGAACTCCAGCATCGCGGCCTCGTCGGCGAAGGGCTGCGGCCAGGCTTCGATCATGGCCGCCCAGTGTGCGGCGGTGCGGCCGGTGAAGTCGGCCGCCATATCCTCGACCACCAGCGCCCGTACCCGCTTCGGGTACCCGGCGGCGAAAACCCACCCGTGCAGGCCACCCATCGAATGTCCGATGACGACCATCGGCTCGGGGATCGTCGCGGTGGCGGCGGCAAGATCGGCGACGAATGCGTCGGTGGTGAGTTCGGCCGGGGCCGGACGGCCGTGCCCGGCCGCGTCGAAGGTGTACACATGGCCGTAGCCGCGTAACCACGCGATCTGATCGGCCCAGGTCCGGGCGCTGCCCATCAGACCGTGCAGCAGCAGTATCGGGACCCCGGACCCGCCTTCGTCGTGCAACATCGGGTCGAGTGTATTCGGCACACGTTTCACTAAGCTCGTCCTATGGCTGTTGTGAAAATCAATGCGATCGAGATTCCCGAGGGCGCGGGTCCCGAATTGGAGAAGCGGTTCGCCCACCGCGCGCATGCCGTCGAGAACTCCCCCGGGTTCCTCGGCTTCCAGTTGCTGCGGCCGACTGCCGGGGAGAACCGGTACTTCGTCGTCACCCAGTGGGATTCCGAGGAGTCCTTCGCGGCGTGGCGGGACGGGCCGGCCAAGGAGGCGCATGCCGGGCAGCAGAACAAGCCGGTGGCCACGGGCGCCTCGCTGCTGGAGTTCGAGGTCGTGCTGGACGTGGCCGGCAAGAACGCCTGACGATCCTTTCGATGCGGGTCACGCCACCTTTACTGTGCGGTGGCGTGACCTGCGCTTTTTCCGGGGCATATTGACGACCACCGCGGGCGGTGTCACAGTTCCGGAGTACGCGGAGGTGATGCGGTAATCCGGTGGGAACCCGGAGCGGTCGCGCCACTGTATTGCGCACTGTCTCGGCAGTGGGCAGAGCCAGACACCGGCACCGAAGCGCAGAACTCGCGACCGGACGCGACCTTCCGGATGAGGAGGACCATCATGGCCATCGTGCACACCCCGAGCCGGGCCGGCGAAACGCTGGCGACCGTGCTCATCACAGTCGGTGTCGTTCTACTGGCGTTGCTCACGCTCTACCTGGTCGGTTTCGATCAGGGCGCGATATCCCGCAGCGGGATGTTCCTGCACGAGCTGATGCACGACGGACGGCATCTGCTGGGCGTGCCATGCCATTGAGCGGATCCTTCGGTGCGCTGCTGCTCCGTGGTCTGCTCGCCGGCCTGATCGCCGGTCTGCTGGCGGGTGTCGTCGGGAATTTCGTCGGTGAACCCAAGGTGGACGCGGCCATCGCCATCGAGGAGGCAGCGGCGACGCACGAGCACGGCGGCGGGCACAGTCACGGCGAAGACGCCGGGCACAGTCACGATCCGGACGAGGCCGTGGTGAGCCGGCCGTGGCAGAAGTTCGGTCAGTTCCTGGCGAACGCCTTGGCGGGGATGGCCTTCGGCGCCCTCGTCGCGACGGCGGCGCACTACGCCCGCCGCCACACCGCCCTACCGGGACCGCGACTGGTGCTGGGGCTCGGCCTCGGCGGATGGCTCGCGGTGGTGCTCGTCCCGTTCTTCAAATACCCGGCCAACCCCCCGGCCGTCGGTGACCCGGAAACGATCAACGAACGCACGCTGCTGTGGGTGGCCGCTGTCGTCCTCGGACTGATCGCCTTGGCGGCCGCCGGCTATGTCTGGAACCTGCTGCGGGCACAGCTCGAAACAGTCCGGCTCGTCGCGGCCGTCGCCGCCTTCGCCCTGATCGTCACGCTCGGATATGTTCTGCTGCCCGGGGTGAACGAGGTCGGCGCGGATTTCCCGGCCACCCTGTTGTGGGAATTCCGGACGGCATCGCTGGCGGTGTCGACCACGCTGTGGGTGAGCATCGGTCTCGCCTTCGGCGCACTCACCGAATGGAGCACCCGCCGCAGCACGCCGGTAACGGAAGCCGCTGCTGCAGCCGGGTGATCCGGGAGTCCGCGATCCCGGGCTCCCCGCAGACGAGGGAGCCCGGGAACCGGTCAGGACTCGAGTGCCGCGTCCAAGGTGATCTCGTCCACTCCGGCCAGTGCCTTGCTCACCGGGCAACCCGATTTGGCCGCGGCGGCCGCCGTGGTGAAACCGGCGTTGTCCAGGCCCGATACCCGGCCGCGGACGGTCAGTGCGATACGGCTGATGCGGAACCCGCCGGCCGGGTCGGGGCCGAGGGTGACAGCCGCCGAGACATCGAGGCTCTCCGGGGTGCCGCCGGCCTGGGCGATCTCGTTCGACAGCGCCATCGCATAGCAGGACGCGTGCGCGCCCGCGATCAGTTCCTCCGGGCTGGTGGTGCCGCCGGCCTCGTCGGCGGACCGTTTGGGGAAGGACACCTCGTACTTGCCGACCCCCGAGCTGACCAGTTCGACCTGGCCGGAGCCGTCCTGCAGACCACCGGTCCATGCGGTGCGCGCGGTACGTGTGGGCATCACAATCCTTTCGAAGACGATTCGTTCGGGTCCGGTGTCGAACCTACTCGCACCATTCAACCGGCCGCAGAGGTTCGCTCATCGAGGCGGGCCAGCGCCTTCGGCCAGGTCGCGCGGTACCGGTCACGAGCGGCCTCGTCGGCAAATCCGCTGTGCCGCAGCCGTAACCGGATACCGCGGGGTTGTTTCACGAGTTCCACCCGGACCACGGTTTCCGCGCCCGCGGTGCCCGCCGCTCCCGTCACCCAGGTCATTTCGACGAGCCGGCCGGGTTCGAGCCGCAGGAATCGCCCGTAGTGCGGGTGCATGCTCCCCTCGTGCCGGGTTTCGAAGTAGAACGGCTCGTTCACCTCCGGGCGCATCCGTACGGTTGCGGGCTCCGCGAACCAGATATCGAATCCCTGGGTCCACGCGAGGTACAGCAGTTCGGGCGAGGCTTTCATCACTCGCTCCACTGTCAGCTCGTACGGCCGCGCTGACAGGTCCGGTGAACGCACTTGCTGGTCGACCATCACTGGACCATACCCGCGCCGGGACGCGTGCCGCCGCCGATGCGGCGATCGTCGCGCCGACGACGAGGAGTTTCTTCACCGAGCGAAGTATTCGCCGCGGCAATACCTCTGCCGCAAAGCAAATCCGGGTGTGCAGCGCCGGGTTCGGCCCAAGTGCGAATAGGGTGGTGCAGGTGGAGTCCGCGATGACGAGCTGGCAGATGGTCGGGCTGCTGAGCTGGCTGGCATTGGCCGCCGCTCTGGTGGTGATGGCGCGGCAGCAGCGTGCGCTCGTACACGCTCGCCGGGAACGGGACGCCGCGGCGGATACCGCCGCGCAGCGGCTACGGGAGCTGGAGGTGAGTACCGAACGCCTGCTGATCGCCCGGGAACTGCACGACGTGGTGGCACACAATCTTTCGCTGATCAATGTGCAGTCGGGGATGGCACTACAGCAGGTCGAGAACAAATCGGCGAAGGCCGCGGGAACGGTCGCCGAGATCAAGACCACGAGCCGCAACGCCCTCGAGGATGTACAGGCTCTGCGGCACGCGATCCAATCGGTGGAACCGGCCCGCACCACCCCACCCGCCGAGGAGCAACAGCCGCGCGATACCGGCGCACCCGCCGGTGACGAACGTGAGAAACCCGCCCGGCGCGCGGGTTTCGGGCGGCGCGACAGGTCTTCGGCGGCCGGCCGGCCCCGCGATTCCGCACCCCGGAACACGGCACCCGCCCCGGCCCCGGCGCCACCGGCGCGCGAACCCGATCCGACCATGGCCGAACTCGACGAACTCCTCCGCAAACCCCGCCGCGCCGGCCTGACGGTGCATACCCGGATCGTGGGTACCGCCGGTTCGCTGCCCGCGGCGATCGACGAGGCCGCGACCCAGATCGTCACGGAATCACTGACCAACGTCATCCTGCACGCACCCGGCGCCGAAGCCACGGTGACCGTGCGCTTCACCGCCGATTCCGTGGACCTCACCATCGACAACACCCGGCCCACCGGCAAACCGGAACACACCGGACCGACCCGCGGAATGGGCATTATCGCCATGCGCGAACGCACCCACGCGCTCGGCGGCGCGCTGACCGCCGGCCCGAAACCCAGCGGCGGTTACCGGGTGGCCGCTCGGTTACCGAGCCGTCCGCTGCGGGCGGTCGACCCGGACCGGACATCGCGGTCGCGTGCGGAGTCGGGCGAGAGCAAGCGGTTCGCACCGGCGGCTTCCGATAAATCCGGCACTCGGGAATCCGAACGCCGACCAGCCGAAACCGCGCCCACGAGAACGGAATAGCGCCGGGCGGCGAATGTCGCGAAAGAAACTGTCGGATCCTGCGGCTAGCCTCTGCCCCGATATCTCAACCGACATCGGGGTGACAATGGGAATAGTTGTTTCGTTCAATCGCGTTTCCGACGCGGAGCTGGCACGGGTGATCGCGGAGCCGGAAAGCTATTGGGAAGTGGTGGACAGCCGGGACCGCGCGGCGGAGCCCAGCGGGTACCTGGACAAAGCTTGGCACGGCCTGTCATATCTGCTGGGGCGCTCCGGCACGGGGATCGATCTGTTCATGGGCGGCGACCCCATCGAGAACACCGAGGGTTTGACCGCCTGGTCCGCACAGCTCGTGCGCGAAACCGCACAAACCCTGCGTGGTACACCCTTCTCCACACTCGCGGCCCATTACGAACCCACCACACTGGAAGCGGCGGGAATCTATCCGAATATCTGGGCCGCGGAGGGCGAGGAGGCGTTGGACTATCTGCGTGAGTACTACGACGTCCTGGTGAAATTCTTCGGCTCCGCCGCTGACGCGGAATCCGCCGCCGTCATGAGTATGGGCTGAGGCGGAACCTCGCGGGGCGCGGAACAGCTCGGCAATGCCGACGGTCCCGGCTCGGCGAGTAGCGCACCCCGGCCCTGCAGGTTCCGGCGGTCGGCAAATCCGTATTAGACACCTGTCGCCGAATTCGGACAGGCGCGGAGTGCCCCGAGACCGGTGATCGTTCGGTGTGCGCGGACCCCTGGCGCCGGTCGGTGAAACCGGGCCGCGTTCGAGCCCCAGGTCTGCGGTATCCAGTCTGTCATCGCCCAGCGGGAGGTCTCATGGGTGGCGCGGGCCGCAGCGTGCTCGTCGGGCGCCCAGGCCGCCGGACCTCGGTGCGGTGCGGCCGGCCTACCGAAGTCCGGGATCACCCTCCCGGATTGGAACCGCGGCGTTCTTCGTCGGTGAATCCCGCAGCGCGGGCCGCCCCAGGGGCTCCCGGGGCCTGCAGTCGGCCGGAGTACGCGCCGGCCGCCCGGAAGACTCCCTGGACCCCGGCGGGGGCGGCGCCGTAGGTGATCGACTGCTGCGGAGCGAAGCCCAGTTCGGTGCCGATCTGCACGGCGTCCATATTGGCGCCGAGGAACAGGAAATCCCAGTTGTACTGGTTCTGCTGCTGCTCGATCAGCGACCGAACCGCCGCATGTGTCCATTCACGGCTGGAGTTCTCGTGGCCGTCGGTGAGGATGACGACGATCACGGTGCCCGGCCGCTCGGACTCCGGGCGCCCCGCCAGCTCGGTGCCGATATCGGTGACCAGCTTCCCGATCCCGTCGTACAGCGCCGTACCGCCGCGGGGATGCAGGACCGGTGGCGGAACTTCCGCGAGGGGGACGTTCGAGTAGAGACATTCGTACTCGGTATCGAATTGCGCGAAGGTCACCCGGACGGTTTTCTCGACCTTGCGCTGTTCTTCGAAGAAGGCGGCCAGCCCGCCCTCGGTATCGGATTTGATCGACTGCATCGAGCCGGAGCGGTCCAGCAGGACGGCGATCAGGCTCTGGTCGGGATCGGTCATCGTTACCCCCGGTTCGGAATGGACCTGTGTCCCCACACTACGTGCCCTCACGTCCGGCCGCCGCTGAATTACGCACCCCCGGAGAAATGCCCATAGGTACGCGAAAGGGCCTGTCCCGCTGTGCAACACAGCTGGACAGGCCCTTCGCCGTCCGGACTACTCGCCCGAGGCGGCCTCGGCCGGGCCCTCGCCCGCACCGGTCAGCACGACCTCCGGCTTCTTCTCACCCTCGTCCTTGGTGAGCTTGGCCTTCGGGGTGAAGGTGAAACGGGCATCCTCGCCCGAGCCTTCGCCGTCCCAGCCCTCGACATCGACCACGACGTTCTGGCCGGCACCGATCTCGCCGAACAGGATCTTCTCCGACAGCTGATCCTCGATCTCCCGCTGGATGGTGCGGCGCAGCGGCCGGGCACCGAGCACGGGATCGAAGCCGCGCTTGGCCAGCAGGCTCTTGGCCTGATCGGTGAGCTCCATCGACATATCCTTGTTCTTCAACTGGACGCCGACGCGGTTGATCATCAGATCCACCATCTCCACGATCTGCTCGGTGGTGAGCTGGTGGAAGACGATCACATCGTCGATACGGTTGAGGAACTCCGGCCGGAAATGCTTCTTCAGCTCGTCGTTGACCTTGAGCTTCATCCGCTCGTAGTTCGAGCCCTCCTTGTTGGACTGGGTGAAGCCCAGGCCGACGGCCTTCGAGATATCCGAAGTGCCGAGGTTCGAGGTGAAGATCAGCACCGTGTTCTTGAAGTCCACGGTCCGGCCCTGGCCGTCGGTCAGGCGGCCGTCCTCCAGGACCTGCAACAGGGTGTTGTAGATCTCCTGGTGGGCCTTCTCGATCTCGTCGAACAGCACGACCGAGAACGGCTTGCGGCGCACCTTCTCGGTGAGCTGGCCGCCCTCTTCGTAGCCGACGTACCCGGGAGGAGCACCGAACAGCCGCGAGGCGGTGAAGCGGTCGTGGAACTCGCCCATATCGATCTGGATGAGCGCATCGTCGTCGCCGAACAGGAAGTTCGCCAGCGCCTTGGACAGCTCGGTCTTACCGACACCGGACGGGCCGGCGAAGATGAACGAACCGGACGGACGCTTCGGATCCTTCAGGCCGGCACGCGTACGGCGGATGGCCTTGGAGACGGCCTTGACGGCATCCTCCTGGCCGATGATCCGCTTGTGCAGCTCGTCCTCCATACGGAGCAGACGAGTGGTCTCCTCCTCGGTGAGCTTGAACACGGGGATACCGGTCCAGTTGGCCAGCACCTCGGCGATCTGCTCGTCGTCGACCTCGGCCACGACGTCCAGGTCACCGGAGCGCCACTGCTTCTCCCGCTCCGCGCGCTTGGCGACGAGCTGCTTCTCCTTGTCGCGCAACCGCGCGGCCTTCTCGAAGTCCTGCGCGTCGATCGCCGATTCCTTCTCCCGGCGCGCGTCGGCGATCTTGTCGTCGAATTCGCGCAGGTCCGGCGGGGCCGTCATCCGGCGGATGCGCATGCGGGCGCCGGCCTCGTCGATCAGGTCGATCGCCTTGTCCGGCAGGAACCGGTCGTTGATGTAGCGATCGGCCAGGGTGGCGGCGGCCACCAGGGCGCCGTCGGTGATGGAGACCCGGTGGTGCGCCTCGTAGCGGTCGCGCAGACCCTTGAGGATGTTGATGGTGTGCTCGACGGTCGGCTCGCCCACCTGCACCGGCTGGAAGCGGCGTTCCAGGGCGGCGTCCTTCTCGATGTACTTGCGGTACTCGTCGAGGGTGGTGGCACCGATGGTCTGCAGCTCACCGCGGGCCAGCTTCGGCTTCAGGATCGAGGCCGCGTCGATCGCGCCCTCGGCGGCACCCGCACCGACCAGCGTGTGCAGCTCGTCGATGAACAGGATGATGTCGCCGCGGGTGTTGATCTCCTTGAGCACCTTCTTCAGGCGCTCCTCGAAATCACCGCGGTAGCGGCTGCCCGCGACCAGGGAACCCAGGTCGAGGGTGTAGAGCTGCTTGTCCTTCAGCGTTTCGGGGACCTCGCCGTTGACAATGGCCTGGGCCAGGCCCTCCACCACGGCGGTCTTACCGACACCGGGCTCGCCGATCAGCACCGGGTTGTTCTTGGTACGGCGGGACAGCACCTGCATGACCCGCTCGATCTCCTTCGAGCGGCCGATCACCGGGTCGAGCTTGCCTTCGAGCGCGGCCTGGGTGAGGTTACGGCCGAACTGGTCGAGCACCAGCGACGTGGACGGAGTACCGGTCTCGCCGCGAGCGCCGGATTCCACCGGTTCCTTGCCCTGGTAACCGGACAGCAGCTGGATGACCTGCTGGCGGACCCGGTTGAGGTCGGCGCCGAGCTTGACCAGGACCTGGGCCGCAACTCCCTCGCCCTCGCGGATGAGGCCCAGCAGGATGTGCTCGGTACCGATGTAGTTGTGGCCGAGCTGCAGCGCCTCGCGCAGGCTCAGCTCCAGCACCTTCTTGGCGCGCGGGGTGAACGGAATATGACCGGACGGCGCCTGCTGGCCCTGGCCGATGATCTCCTCGACCTGGCTGCGCACGCCCTCCAGCGAGATACCGAGCGACTCCAGCGACTTGGCCGCGACACCCTCACCCTCGTGGATCAGACCCAGCAGGATGTGCTCGGTGCCGATGTAGTTGTGGTTGAGCATCCGGGCCTCTTCTTGGGCCAGGACGACGACACGCCTCGCGCGGTCGGTGAACCTCTCGAACATCGCTCCCTCACTCTCCTGCTCCGGACTCTATGGCCGGCTGGTGCCGTGGTGTGTCGTGGACAACCGTCGGCCTCAGCCTGCCATGAAGGCCAGGGGTTGCGGCCCCCGCCTCCCACTCTAGTTGGCGGGTGGTCTCACTGCCGCCGGTCCACCCTAATGATCTGTGGCCGGTCGCAGCGCTATTCACTGATAACGCCCATACCCACGGATTCGTTTCCCACTCCGGTTTTGCCCAGAGCGAACATCCGGACTTCCCCATACCGGGGATACGCGCAGGTCTACAGGTCGCGGTCGGTGATGAGCCCGCTACGCATGGCCAGCGCCGCCAGCCGGACCCGCTTCTGGTTCTGCGGCAGATCCTCGACGCCGAATTTTGCGAACAGGGCGCGCAAATGTGTTTTGACGGCGTCGACGCTGAGGAACAGCTCGTCGGCGATCTGCTGGTTCGATGCGGGCGCGGCGAATCCGGCGTCGCCCTTGTAGGGGCGGCACAACGCGATCAGCACGCCACGCTGCGCCTCCGTCAGCGATCGAACGGTCGGGATGCTGGCACTGGAGGCCCGGGTCGCGTCGTCGGCGACCCCGTTGAAATCGTGGAACGACACCAGCGAGGTGCCCATCCGGATCCGATCGCCGGGCATGAGCCGGCGGCGGCCGTGCAGTCGTTCGCCGTTGACGAACGTTCCGTTACGCGACAGGCCGTCGTCCACGATGGTCCACTGCGCGGCGAGGTATTCCACGGCGGCGTGCAGCCGCGATACCTCGGCGTCCCACCGCAGCGAGAGATCGGCGCCGGCCGAACGGCCTATCGTGATCCGCTGACGATCGGGGCTCAGCATCACCTCACGGCGGCGGCCTTCGTCATCGGTGAATCGTAGGAACGAGCCGGCGGATCCGGACACTGCGCCGCTACCTGACCTCTCCATACCGGCAGCAACTGCCGAAATACCACCCCGACCCCCGGTACCGCGTTCGTACCGGGCCCGGTACAACCAACACCCCTATGGTGCCGGGCGAGCGGGCGGTCGAGCAAGACTGAACACCGCTGAGCGCAGTGACCCCGGCGCGCAACGCCGGGGCCAGCGGTAATTCCAATTAGCTATCGAGAAAGACCTTACCGTCGCCCGCTTCGGCGGAAATACCTCCCGAACGACGGTTGAAAGAAGAACTACCCCTTCGAGGCCTTGTTGTACGCGTCGGTGATATCGGCGGAGATCCGGCCCCGCGCGGAAACCTTGTGACCATTCCGGCGCGCCCACTCACGAATTGCCGCGCTTTGTTCGCGATCCATCGTGGCCCGTCCCTTGCTGTTACCCCCGGCGGCGGCGACCGCGGCCTTCACCCGGCGCCGGCCGCTCACGCGACGTGCACTGGAAACCCACTGCTCCAACTCGTCCCGAAGCTTCGCCGCATTCGATGACGACAGGTCGATCTCGTACGACACCCCATCGATTGCAAACTCGATGGTCTCGTCCGCGATGGACTCACCGTCGACATCGTCGATCAGGCTAACGGTGACCTTCTTTGCCATGAGATGAACGTCCTCTCGAAATCGTGCGGCCCGCAAAATTCAGGCCGGATTACCCGAGGCAAGAATACCCCGAATTCGAAAAATTCCAAGACGAGCGATCGGCTATGCAAACCGTTCGCTCAACGGCCGGCGGGCCGCACTATTGGGAACAGTATCGTTTCCCGGATTCCCAATCCGGTGAGCGCCATCAACAACCGATCGATTCCCATACCGGTTCCGGTTGTCGGCGGCATCCCGTGTTCCATCGCGGCCAGGAAGTCTTCGTCGAGCACCATTGCTTCGTCGTCCCCGGCCGCGGCCAGCCGCGCCTGATCGACGAACCGCTCGCGCTGGACGACCGGATCGACCAACTCCGAATAACCCGTGGCCAACTCGAAGCCGCGGACATACAGATCCCACTTCTCGGCCACCCCCGCGCGCGACCGGTGCTGCCTGGTCAACGGGGAGGTCTCGACCGGGAAATCACGAACGAAAGTCGGCATGTACAGCTTGTCGCCGTAGCAGTGCTCCCAGAGTTCCTCCACCAGTTTGCCGTGACCGTAGCCCTTGCCTTCGGGAATTTCGAGACCTTCCCGTTCGGCGAGCGCCAGCAATTCCGAAACGGTTGTTTCCGGAGTCACCTCGACCCCCAGCGACTCCGATAGCGACGGATACATCTCGACCGTTGTCCACTCGCCACCGAGATCGTATTCGGTACCGTCGGCCAGTGTCACGATCTGTGTTCCCAGAGCCTCCTGCGCGACTTCCTGGATCAATTCGCGGATCATCCGCGCGGAGTCGTCGTAGGTGCCGTACGCCTGATAAGTTTCGAGCATCGCGAACTCGGGCGAATGGGTCGAATCGGCCCCCTCGTTACGGAAGTTCCGGTTGATCTCGAACACCCGCTCGAGCCCGCCCACGACGCAGCGCTTGAGAAAAAGTTCCGGCGCAATGCGCAGGTAAAGGTCCATATCGAGCGCATTGGAATGCGTCCGGAACGGACGCGCCGCGGCGCCGCCGTGCAGGGTCTGCAGCATCGGCGTCTCGACCTCCAGGAAACCCCGGCGCTCGAGTGCGTTGCGCAGTGCGCGCACCACCGCGACCCGGGTCCGGGCGGTCTCCCTGGCCTCCGGGCGCACGATCAGATCCACATAACGCTGCCGGACCCGCGACTCCTCGCTCATCTCTTTGTGCGCGACGGGCAGCGGGCGCAAAGCCTTCGAGGCCATGGACCAGGAATCGGCCATGATGCTCAATTCCCCGGTACGCGACGAGATGACTTCGCCGTGCACGAAAACCACATCACCGAGATCCACATCGGCTTTCCAGGCCGCCAGTGCATCCGCGCCCACCCCGTTCAGGCTGACCATGGCCTGCAACGTGGTGCCGTCACCCTCCTGCAACTGCGCGAAACACAATTTGCCGGTATTGCGCATGAAGATGACGCGCCCGGCCACACCGGCCTGCTGCCCGGTCGCGGTATCGGCCGCGAGATCGGGATGCGCGGCGCGGATTTCGGCCAGGGTATGGGTGCGGGGCACCACCACCGGATAGGGCTCGGTACCCGCCGCGAGCAGCCGTTCCCGCTTCTCGCGCCGGATCCGCATCTGCTCGGGGATGTCGTCGACTTCCACAGCGCGGCCGGATCGCCCCGCGGGAACAGTGCCCGCGGAGCCGCCGGATGACGAGGAGTTCGGGTTGCTCACAGCGAACCACCCTAGCGTGCACGGCAAACCGATTCGTCAGCCGCCCGCCCCTCGACCACACGATAAGGAATCGGCACGGTCGCGCACCGGGTTACCCGCGACAGAAATAGACCATTTGGTTGCTTCGGCAATTCCGCCCACAGCTCGCCGAGGCGGAAATGTATTGCGCTCCGGACCTATTCGCGGCCCGATACGAACAATTCAGAGAACGGCGAGCGAACGGACTTCCCTGGTGAAGTGCTCGGCTCCGGTCGCGACCGTGCGCAAACCGGCGGCGACCAGGGCCTGATATCCGCCGACCAGATCGGTCGCCCTGTGCAACCCCAATTGACGCAAGGATGCCGCGGCCAGGCTGGAGGTGTAGCCCTGGGAGCACACCACGATCCATTCGACATCGTGATCGGTGGCCAGTGCGAGCCGGGCCGAACTGCTCGGGTCCAGGCGCCACTCCAGCACATTCCGTTCGATAACCAGCGCGCCGGGCAATGCACCCTCCTGAGCGCGCTGCGCCGCGGGCCGGATATCCACCAGGATCGCGCCCCGCGCCAGCGCCGCCGGTAATTCGACGGGCTGGATCCGCCGCAATTGCGCACGGGCGTTGTCGAGCATTTGATCGATGGTCAGTCGCGACATCAGAGATCACCCTCGGGCTGGTCGGTGAGAACGGTATGGGTACGTCGGAGGCTGCCGTGCCCGGTCACCTCGTAATAGGACATGGCGGTGAGCGGGGGAGAATAGGCGTGCACGCTCAGCGTGGGATCCAGCGGACCGGTATCGGACTGCCCGGAAACGGCGATCCGCTCGGACGCGCGGACGACATCGTGCACCCAGCCGATCGGGAATGCGGCCTGATCACCTGCGGTCAGCACCCGGTGCCGGAGCTCGGAACCGTTCCACCGGTATTCGGCGAGGGCACCGCTGAGCACGGTCAACGCGCCGAGCGAACCCGCGTGATCGTGCAATTTCGTGGATTTGTCCGGCGTCCAGCTGATCAGCCAGATATCGACCTCGTCATCGGCGACCAGCCGGGTGGCCCAGCGATCCACCAGCGGCCACCGGCCGTCGGCGGGGAGTAAATGGTCGTACCGGCCGGCGAGAACGTCCTCGCCGGTTTCGTCGGTCAGCCGTAAGAGGTCGGCCGGACGAAGGCGAGTCGGCAAGGCCGGGGAAATCGGGCGATCGGGAATCGGATTCGCTGCGGCGGCCGCGGTATCACGAAACGAAGGCCGGACGACGGAGGAAAGAACAGGGGAACGCATCTGCGCATCTCCAGGAGGAATGAGTTCGGTCGAGGAATTCGGAATGCCTCGACTGGCCGAGGCGAATCAGCCTCGACAACACTCCTGGGTACGCACGCGCTTCAGCACACGGCGAGCTTAGCAATCAAGGAACGGCTCGGCCATACCCGGCCCAGCGGAATACGTCACATTTCACCACTCACCCGCGGCTGCGCCGCTGGTTGCGTTCATAGACCAACCGCAAACCGGTCAGGGTGAGATGCGGCCGGTGATGTTCGATCGTCTCGGATTCGTCCAGAATCAACGGTGCCGCGGGACCCGTCGCCACCACCGCGATATCGTCGCCGGCAAAACCGTCGATATCGTCGCGAATCCGGTCGACCAGGCCGTCCACCAGACCGGCGAAGCCGAACACCGCACCGGACTGAATGCATTCCACGCTGTTCTTGCCCACCACCGAGCGCGGACGGGTCAATTCCACCCGGCGCAGCGCCGCCCGCTCGATCAGCGCCTCGGTCGCGATCTCCACGCCCGGCGCGATCACACCGCCGAGGAACTCCCCCTTCGCCGACACCAGATCGACGCAGGTCGATATGCCGAAATCCACCACGATCGCGGCGGTGCCGTATTCGTGATAAGCGGCGAGACTGTTGACGATCCGGTCCGCGCCCACCTCCTTGGGGTTGTCCACCAGCAGCGGGATACCGGTGCGCACACCGGGCTCCACCAGCACATGCGGTACGTGCTGCCAGTAGCGGTCCAGCATCAGCCGCATCTCCCGCAGCACCGGCGGAACCGTGGACAGGCCCGCCACCCCCGTCACCTCGTCGAGTTCGGCACCCACCAAACCACGCAGGCTCATCGCGAACTCGTCGGCGGTATGCAACGGATTGGTATGAATCCGCCAATGCCGCACCAGGTCGGCCCCCGACTCGGTTCCGTTCAGCAATCCGACAACGGTGCTGGTGGTGCGGACGTCGATGGTCAGCAGCATCCTTCTACCGCAGCGCTCAGACCAGCGAGAGGTTGCGGGGACTGAGCAGATCCGACCCCTCCGGCGCATGCGCCGGATCGGAACCCAGCTCCACCGGGCGGTTACGGGAATCGACGAAGACGACCTTCGGCTCGTATTCGCGCAACTCGGCCTCGTCCATCATCCCGTACGCGATCAGAATGACCAGGTCACCAGGGTTGACCAGATGCGCCGCGGCACCGTTGATACCGATCACCCCGGACCCGCGCTCACCCGCGATGATGTAGGTCTCCAGCCGGGCACCGTTGTCGATATCGACAATGCAGACCTGTTCACCCTCCAGCAGATCGGCGGCATCCAGCAGATCCTGATCCACGGTCACCGATCCGACGTAATGCAGATCGGCGTGGGTCACGGTGGCCCGGTGGATCTTCGACTTCATCATGGTCCGCAACATCACTGTCGCCCTTCTGTATCTATGGCGTCGCCTCCGGCGACGCGGGGTCGGGGCCCTCTGAGCCCCTGGTCTTCACTCCTCCGCTCCTCCGCTTCGCTCCCCCGCTCCGTCGCTCCAGACCAGGGGCGGGCCCCGACCACGGAGGTAGACCGACCGGAAGGAACAGCGGCCGCCACGATCGCATGTGAGCGGTTCACATACGGGCCGAGCAATGGCGCGGAAGGGTTCAGCACTTCGCTTCCGCGGAGCGACACGCCCCGATACCGCCTCGTAGCGCGGGCTGCGGCTACACAAGTGCTCATCGTCCGGTGCCCGTAGGGGTCGCGGACTCATGAGTCGTTTGCTCCGCCACCGGGGCGGATATATCCGCGTCGGGGTGGCCGTCCAGTTGCACGCCGAGCTGGACGGGGGCGTTGTCGATCAGGCGGGTGGTGCCCACGCGGGCCGCGACGAGGAGGCGGGCGTTGCCCGTTTCCGGGGTGGGGCCCAGGTCCGCGGCGCGCAGTTCGAGGTAGTCCAGGGCGATCTCCGGGGCGGCGTCCAGTACCGACCGGGCGGCGTCGAGGACAGCACGCGGGCCGCCCGCGCCGGAGCGGGTGCCGGCCAGGAGTGCGGCCGACAGAGTGGTCGCGAGTTCGCGCTGGGCGGGGTCGAGGTAGCGGTTGCGGGAGGACAGGGCGAGACCGTCGGCTTCGCGGACCGTGGGAACCGCGACGATTTTCACGTCGAAATTCAGGTCGCGGACCATCTGCCGGATCAGGGCCAGCTGCTGGTAGTCCTTCTCACCGAAGAATGCCTCGTGCGGGGCCACGATCTGCAGCAGTTTCGCCACGACCGTGAGCATTCCGGCGAAATGGGTCGGCCGGGACGCGCCCTCGAGCTCGGCACCCAGCGGGCCCGGCTGCACCGTGGTGCGCGGACCGTCGGGATACATGGCCGCGGCGCTCGGGGCGAACACCAGGGCGACGCCCTCGGAGCGCAACAGTTCGACATCCGCGTCGAGGGTGCGCGGATAGGCATCCAGATCCTCGCCCGCACCGAACTGCAGCGGGTTGACGAAAATCGAGACGACCACGACCTGATTGGTGCGCTTGGCGCGGCGGACCAACTCCAGATGGCCCTCGTGCAAAGCGCCCATGGTGGGCACGAAGCCGATCGTGCGGCCCGTACCGCGCAACGCACGGACGGTTTTGGCCAGCACCGCCGGATCGTGTTGCACGGTGAGCTCACCGGCACGGTAGGCCCCGCGCAGAGTCCCCTCCGTCATCGGCCACACTCCTTCCCAGTGGATCCGGCGGAGGTACCGCGGTATCGCATCATCGGTGCCCCTCCAGCAGGTCACGGAGTTCGGCGGGCGCCTGGGCCCGTTCGGCGGTGCGCCGCGACAGCGCCCGGTAACCCGCGGCGATCTGCGGGTCGGCAGCGGTGAGCGCATCCAGATGGGCGGCGACGGCCGCGGTATCACCGCGGGCCACCGGCCCCGTGAGGGCGGCTTGCCCGCGGCGCAGCGCGTTGTCCAGCGCGGCGGAGGCCAGCGGTGCCAGCAGGCGTTCGGGCAGGCCGTTCGGCTGGTCGTCGACGATCTGCTGACCGAGCAGCCCCGGCCCCGCCAGCGCGTCGCGCAACGCCTGCACCGCGTCGAGTACCAGCGTGACCAGGTGGTTGCTGCCATGGGCGAGGGCGGCGTGGTAGAGCGTCCGGTTCTCTTCGGCCACCCGGACCGGTTCCCCGCCCATCTCGATGACCAGGGACTGCGCGATCGCGTAGCCGATCTCGTCGGCCGCGGTGATCCCGAAACACGCGTTCGCCAAGCGCGCCAGGTCTTCGTCGTGGCCGGTGAAGGTCATCGCGGGATGGATGGCCAGCGGCCGGGCGCCGGCCTGCGCCAGCGGCGCGAGAATGCCGATGCCGTTGGCGCCGGAGGTGTGCGCGACGATCGTGCCGGGCCGTACCGTCTGCGCACTGGCCAGACCGCGGACCAGGCCGGCCAGTTCGGCGTCCGGGACCGCGAGGACGAGCAGTTCGCTGCGGGCGGCGACCTCTTCGATCGGCAGGATCTGTGATTCGGGCAGCCGGGTACGCGCCCGGTGCACGGAGGCATCGGAGATGGCGGCTACGCCGAACACCACATGTCCGGCGCGCTCGAGCGCGGCGCCGAGTGCTGATCCCACACGTCCCGCCGAGACGATTCCTACCGTCAGTCGTGCGGGCGCCGGATCACCACTCGCGGCCGGATTGCCAGGAGTCACGCGTGGCGAGGTCACCAGTGTCCTCTCGAAGTCGTTCCAGTCCCGCTGTGCGGGTACCGGACGTTACGCATCGAGGATAGGACCGCAGTCCACCGATGCGCCATGTGCGCGCCGGGTGATCTGCACCGCACTTCAGGAGCTGCGCTGTTCCTCTTCCTGACGCAGGTTCGCCATGATCTCGGCCACCGACAACCGGCGCGAACCGCTGGGGTCGGCCTGGGCGCGACGCCGCCGGGAGTTGCGCGGCGACAATTTGGCCGGGATCCGGGAGATCCGCTCCCGGGGCTTCGTGGCCGCGACCTTCTCGGACGGGTCCGCTTTCGGCTGCGCCGGACGTTGCGCGGCATCATGCGGCACCGGCGGGCCGTGGATCTCCTCGGCCGGAGGGGGCGCGCCCTGCACGGATTCGTCGCGGCCCGGCGGATCGTAACGACCGGCGCCGACGGCCGGGGCCGAAGCATCGTGGACCTCGGTGAACGCGTCCGACCAGCTCGGCCCGGATATATCGGCGGTTGCCTGAGCGAACGGCGGCTCGTCGTCGAGCCGCACGATCGCCGTTTCGGCCGTTACCGGAGCATCGTCGGGACTCGCGAAACGGGGCCGGCTCGGATGGTCACTGTCGTAGACGGGAGTCACGCCGTTACGTTCGCCGGTCGGTTCCGCCGCATCGGCCACGGGCTCGCCGCCGCCATCGGCCACCGGATCGATCGAGTCGCCGATGGCCGGATCGACGAGCTCGCCGACCTCCGGATCGACCCAGCCGTCCGCCGCATGCGACCAGCTCGCCGCGGCATTCGCCCAGGCGTCCACCGCCCGGCGCTCACCGTCCTCACTGCCGGGCCAGGCGCCCGCGACCACGGCCCGGGCCTGACCATTGGCCCAAGCCCCCGCACCGCCGGGCCGTTCCCCGGCGCCGGGCAACTCCGGCATGCGGAAAGCCGCTGCCCGCAGCGCCGGACGCTCCGGCGGAAGGTCCCCGTCGAACAGTCGCTCCAGCTGCCGGCGCAGCACGGCCAGTTCGGCACGCAGCGCGGCCATCTCCGACGCGTCGGCGCCGACTTCCGCCCGTACCCGCGCCTCGATCCCCAGATCGTGTTCGCGGCGCGCGCTGATCTCGCGTTCGAGTTCGATTTCGTAGGTGCGGCGCAGTTCGCGCACCGTGGACTGGTACCGGCTCACCGCCCAGGCGCCGAGCACCGCGGCCCACAACGCGGCCACCAACCCGACCCGCACGAACTGCACCTTGTCGCTGACGACGAGAAAGACGCTGGCAACCAGGCCGAGCAGAACCAGGGCGCCGAGGAAAAGCTTGCCCACATCTTCCCGGCGGCGCGCGGAAGAACTACTGCGGGACGGTGACACCATGACCGCAAGGGTAGCCGCGTTCGGCAGCCTCGCCCAGGTCGGGAAAGGCGTGATGGATCACGAAGAACGCGGCGGTCACAATGCGTTCACGAAGGCGCGGGATCGTCGGTCGGGTCGTCCGGGGCCCGGCAGCAGTACTCGAGCCACAGCGCCGCGACGACCAGCGCGATACCCGCACCGCAGCCGATCAGGGCACCCGGATAGTCGGCGTCGGCGGCCCGGAGATCGCCGCGCTGCGGAAAGATCCAGAACAGGAACCCCAGCCAGACCCCGGCGACCAGCGACCCGACTTGCGCCGATGCCTTCGCCAGGGCCAGTGCCCGGGCCACCGTGATCGGATGCAGCCGCCGGCCGTCGGCGCCGATCTCACTGTTGCCGACCCGGATGCGGATATAGACGCCGAGGGCGGCTTCCAGCAGCGCCACCGGGTACAGCGAAGCCCCCGCCAGGGTGGAGATCGGCGGAAAACTCCCGTAGGCGAGACGCGTGGCCACCCAGGCGATCACGGCCGCGATCGCGACGTTGGCCAACAGCTCCCGGACACGGGTGGGTTTCAACTTCATATCGTCGTCGTCGGGCCCGCCGCTGGTGTTCTTGTTACCGCCCCCGAGCGTCATGGTGCTACTCCCCCGGCGGGTGTCAGCGTGTGATCGGTAGGCCGTACTCCCGCGACCTCGGCGGTGTCCAGTTCCGCCAGCAGATCCCGCACCGGGCGGCCGGCGCCGGCCACGTCGAGCACGGCGTCCGGCTCCACATCCAGCCAAGGGACCAGCACGAACGCCCGCTCATGGGCCCGCGGATGCGGCAGGGTCAGCTCGGGGTCGGTGCTACGGCAGGCTCGGAACCCACCGGCGACCGGTTCGGCGCAGGTGACGATATCCACGTCGAGGGTCCGCGCGCCCCAGCGCACCGTCCGCTCCCGGCCGGCGCCCTGTTCGAGCCGCTGCCCGTGCGCGAGCCAGTCGCGGCAGTCGTAGGCCGGGTCCTCGGCCACCAGGACGGCGTTGAGGAAATCGTCCTGCTCCACGCCGCCCCAGGGCGCGGTGGTGTACACCGGCGAGACCGCCCGGATACGCGGTCCGAATCCGGCGACGGCACCACGCAGCAACGCGAGCCTGTCCCCCATGTTCGAGCCGATGGAAAGGATCGCGCGCGTCATACCGGCCCCTGCTCACGGCCGCCGGAGGTAACGACCCGCACATCGGTGAAACGATGCGGTATCGGCGCGCCCGGCTTGTGCAGCACCACCTCGACATCGGCGACGCCGGGCACGGCGCGCACCCGTTCGGCGATTTCGGCGGCGACGGTTTCGATCAGATTCCGCGGCGGCCCCTGCACGATGCCCACCGCGAGATCGGCGAGAGCGCCGTAATCCACGGTGTGGGTGAGATCGTCGGTGGCCGCGGCGGCGGAGATATCGGTCCAGACGGTGAGATCGACGACGAATTCCTGCCCGTCGCGGCGTTCGTGCTCGAACACCCCGTGATAACCGAAAACGCGCAGTCCCCGCAGTTCGATCCGGTCGGCGGGCCGGGTGCTCACCGGACAGCTCCCGCGGCGGCGCGGCGCCAGGCATCGGTGACCGCGATCGCGTCCTGTGAACCGCGCACATCGTGCACCCGGACGCCCCAGGCGCCGTGCCAGGCCGCGAGCGCGGAGATCGTCGCGGTCGCGGTTTCCCGGCCGGCCGGCGGACGCGGACCGCTCTGGTCGCCCAGCAGCGAACCCAGGAACCGCTTACGGGAAGCCCCGATCAGCACCGGGAAACCGTCGGCGACGAAACTGTCCAGCGCCGCCAGCAGGGCCCAGTTGTGCTCGGCGTTCTTCGCGAACCCGAGGCCGGGATCGAGAACGATCCGGGCCGGGTCCACCCCTGCGGCGACCGCATGCCGCACCTGGACGCCGAGTTCGGCCCGCACTTCCGCCACGACATCGTCGTAGTGATCGGCCGGGCCGGTATGCCGGTAATCGGCGGCGGCCCGCCAGTGCATGAGGATCCACGGAATATCGGCAGCCGCGACCACCTCGGCCATCGCCGGGTCGGCACGCCCGCCGGAGACATCGTTGATCACCGACACCCCGGCCGCGACGGCCGCCTCCGCGACCACGGCGCGCATGGTGTCGACACTCGTGGGCACGCCGGCCGCGACGAGCCCGGTGATAACGGGCACCACCCGTTCGATCTCGGTTTCCGCCTCGACCCGCACCGCGCCGGGTCGCGTGGATTCGCCGCCCACGTCGATGATGTCGGCGCCGGACTCGTAGAGCCGCACCCCGTGCTCGATCGCCCGGTCGGGGTCCAGGTAGCGGCCGCCGTCGGAGAACGAATCGCTGGTCACGTTCACGATGCCCATGACGACGCACGACCGGCCCGGGCGGGGAGTGACTCCCGGCCGGGGTACGACACCGGTCAGGGTGGGGGTGCTGGTGGCCGGGGGCTGATCGCTCACTTGCGCAGGATCAAGTCGAGGGCCTCGGAGCGCGAGGCCGAGTTGGTCTGCAACAGTCCGCGTACCGCGGAGGTGGTGGTGCTGGCCCCGGGTTTGCGGATACCGCGCATGGCCATGCACAGATGTTCGGCCTCGACCACGACGATCGCGCCGCGCGGATCCAGTTTGCGCATCACCGCGTCCGCGATCTGACTGGTCAGCCGCTCCTGAACCTGCGGCCGCTTGGCGTACAGGTCCACCAGCCGGGCCAATTTCGACAATCCGGTGACCCGGCCGTGCGGGCCCGGGATGTAGCCGACGTGCGCGACCCCGTGGAACGACACCAGGTGATGTTCACAGGTCGAGTACATCGGGATATCGCGGACCAGCACCAATTCCTGGTGCTCCTCGTCGAAGGTGGTGTTCAGTACCGCATCCGGTTCGACGTACAGGCCCGCGAACATTTCCCGGTAGGCGCGCGCGACCCGGGCAGGCGTATCGACCAGCCCCGGCCGGTCGGGGTTCTCCCCGACCGCGAGCAGCAGCTCCCGTACGGCGTTCTCGGCACGTACCTGGTCGAACGGTTTACCCGTGTGCCGGGCGATCAACTCCGGCACCGGACCGCCGGTCTCGCCCAATTCGGCGGGAATACCGGTCGTTTGGCCGTTGGTCTGCTGATCGGCCGACATAGGACACCTCCACATCTCGGGCGCGGCAGTACTCACCGGGCGCCGAACAGGTCCGAGCGTAATCGGCGCCGAATTACTGCCGGCCGTTCGGGCCGTCCCAGGAGTGCGCGCCGCCACGTCCGGGCTCCTCGCCGGAACCGTAACCGGAATCGCCCTGGCCACGGTCGTAGGGCCCGCCCTCGTTCCGTTGCCCGCCGGACTCGGTTCCCGGATGTGCGTGGCGCGGCTGCTCGGCTGCCGGGCCACCGTAGCCGCGTTCGGCGGGTGGTGCCTGCGGCGGCTCACGCGGCGGCCAGCCGGGCGCCGACCAGCCGGCGGGCGCGCCGTAATCCGGACGTGAACCTTGCGTCGCCCCGCGCGGATACACGGGTGCGGGCTGCTGCGGCGCCGGATAGCCGGCCGGAGGCTGCCCATAGCCGGGCTGCGCGACCGGCCCGCCCGGATACCCGGCGGGCTGCGGCAGGCCGCCCGCGGCGGCGGGCTCGCCCTGGGCGACCCCGGCCGGCACCTTGGGTTCGTGCGGCGGCCACTGCTCACCCCGTTCGGCGGCCAGTTCACCCGGGGTCTTCACCGGGGGTTTGTCCGAGGGCACCCGATCACCGAAATCGTTGAACGCGGTGATCCGCGGCCGCTTCTGCACCGCACCAAGGATCACTTCGAGGTCCTTGCGGTGCAGGGTTTCGCGTTCCAGCAGCGCAGTGGCCAGATCGTCGAGCACATCGCGGTATTCGCTCAAGATCGACCAGGCCTCGGTATGCGCGGCCTCGATGAGGTTGCGGACCTCCTCGTCGATCGCACCCGCGACCTCGTGCGAATAGTCCGAGGCGGTGCCCATGGACCGGCCGAGGAACGGATCGCCCTGTTCCTGGCCGTAGCGGACGGCGCCCAGGCGCGCGCTCATCCCGTATTCGGTGACCATGGCGCGAGAGATCTTGGTGGCCTGGTCGATATCGGAGGACGCACCCGTGGTGGGCTCGTGGAACACCAGTTCCTCGGCCGCGCGCCCGCCCATGGCCATGACCAGCCGGGCGATCATCTCCGAGCGGGTCATCAGGCCCTTGTCGTCCTCGGGCACGGTCATGGCGTGACCGCCGGTCCGGCCGCGGGCCAGGATCGTCACCTTGTAGACCGGCTCGATATCGGGCATCGCCCAAGCCGCCAGGGCGTGACCGCCCTCGTGGTAGGCGGTGATCTTCTTCTCGTGTTCGCTGATGATCCGGCTCTTGCGGCGCGGGCCGCCGATCACCCGGTCCACCGATTCCTCGAGGGCGTCGCCCGTGATGGTGGAACCGTTCTCGCGGGCCGTGAGCAGCGCGGCCTCGTTGATGACATTGGCGAGATCGGCACCGGACATACCGACGGTGCGCTTGGCCAGACCGT
The DNA here is from genome assembly GCF_050936135.1 of Nocardia sp. CA-290969. Classification (NCBI taxonomy): domain Bacteria; kingdom Bacillati; phylum Actinomycetota; class Actinomycetes; order Mycobacteriales; family Nocardiaceae; genus Nocardia; species Nocardia sp. CA-290969. The sequence continues at coordinate 6,295,078 of NZ_JBNJNJ010000001.1, forward strand.
CGAGATCGGCCTCCGGCGCGATCGGCTTGCCCTGCGAATGCACCCGCAGGATCGCCCGGCGACCGGCCAGGTCGGGATTGCTGACCGGGATCTGCCGGTCGAACCGGCCGGGGCGCAGCAGCGCGGGGTCGAGGATATCGGGGCGGTTGGTGGCGGCGATCAGGATGATGCCGGTGCGGTCACCGAAGCCGTCCATCTCGACCAGCAGCTGGTTGAGGGTCTGTTCACGTTCGTCGTGCCCACCGCCGAGCCCGGCGCCGCGCTGGCGGCCGACCGCGTCGATCTCGTCGACGAAGATGATGCACGGGCTGTTCTGTTTGGCCTGTTCGAACAGGTCACGCACGCGGGAGGCACCGACACCGACGAACATCTCCACGAAATCGGAGCCGGAGATGGTGAAGAAGGGCACCCCGGCCTCACCGGCGACGGCGCGCGCGAGCAGGGTTTTACCGGTACCGGGCGGGCCGTAGAGCAGTACGCCCTTCGGGATCTTCGCGCCCAGCGCCTGGTAGCGCACGGGATTCTGCAGGAAGTCTTTGATCTCGTACAGCTCTTCGACCGCTTCGTCGGCACCGGCGACATCGGCGAAGGTGGTCTTGGGCATATCCTTCGACAGCTGTTTGGCCTTGGATTTGCCGAAGCCCATCATGCCGCCGCGGCCGCCGCCCTGCATCCGCGACATCACGAAGATGAACAGGCCGAGCAGGATCACCATCGGCAGCACGAACAGCAGGATCTGGGTGAGCCAGCTCTCCTGTTTGACCACCGTGTTGTACTCCGCGCCGGAGTCCTGGACGGCCCGGAAGATCTGCGCCGAGGTATCGCTGCCACCGGGATACTTGGCGATGATCTTGTTCTGGCCGTCGGTGGCCTCGTTCCCGTTCTTCAGCTCGATCCGCAGCTGTTGTTCGCGATCATCGATCTGAACGTGGGTGACGTTTTCCTTGTCGTTCAGCTGGTTGAGGGCCACCGACGTATCGACGCTCTGCCAGCCGCGGGTGTCGTTGCCGAAGTAACTGAACAGATAGATCACGAGCAGAATGCCCGCGATTATCGCCAGGGTGCGAAACACTGTCTTGCGGTTCATAGAGCGTCGGCCGGGCGGCCAGTCCTTTCAGGCGTCTCCGCGTTTTGCCTAGCGATGCGTCCGTCTCGAGCGGCGCAACCCACTTCCGGGGCCGCCCGGTGGGCGGATTCGGATGCGGACATGCCACGTTACCGCGTACGGTCTACTCGATACATCGCGCTTCCTGACTTATCGCAAGCGAGGAGTTCGGCTGGTGATGCAGTTCAACAGGTAAACGGCCGGAAAACCACAGTGGTTCCCGGCGTCGTGGTCTGTGATATCTCGTAGTGATCACAATCATGGCACGCACACCCCACCCATGATGATCGAGTACGAACTGAGCGCAGGGGGTATGGACATAGTCGAGTTACGGACACCCACAGCAATCGTTCGGCACGGCGCGGGACGGTTGATCGTCCTACGGCCCGGAGCCGACGGCGATACCGAAACCGACGGCGAGCGCGTCCTGGACGTCGCGGTCACCGATCTGCTGGAGGTGCGGCTCAGTCGGCGCGCCGACGACGCGGTGGTGATCGAGATCTATCTGCGTTACCCGACCCCGGTACTGGTCGGGGTGCCCGCGGACCGGACTCCCCTCCCCGTGCTGATCGCCGAACACGATGTGCCGGCGGCCGCCGGCATCGTCTCCCGGATCAACGATCAGATCCTGGCCGCCCAGCGGATCGATATCGCCGCCCCCGACCTGACCGCGCCCCCGGTCGAGATCACCGACCACGGGCCGGTCCGCGCGGACGTCGACCGGGCGATCCGCCGGATGGCGGTGGCCGGGCGCGGCGAACCCGCCCTGACCGATCTGCACCGACTCGTCACCGGTGACGAATACGTTCTGGAAACGGCGTATGTCATCGCGCATCCACCGGTCGGCGACGACGATCCCTGCCTGCTCACGGTGACGACCCGGCGCCTGCTGCTGCTCGCCCTGGGCGCCGACGAACCGTACGCGCACGAGCTGCCGATCGAAATGATCATGCGGGCCCGCGCCACCGAGGAACCGCCCTCGATGGCGACCGGCCTGCTCGCCGCCGACCGCCGGCCGCTGATCGAGATACACGACGGCAACACCACGATGAGCTTCACCGGACTGGACCGGGCCGATACCGAGCGGGTGACCTACGCGGTCAACTTCGCGGTCCGGCTGGTGGCGCTGGACGGTTCGGCGGGCGCGGCCGATCCGAGCGTCGCCCATCTGTACTCGGAGTGGGAGCTGCTGGTCGAACGGCATTCGCTGGGCATGGTCGACGACACCCAGTTCCAGCGTTACGGCCGCGGCATCCTGCGCTCGCTACCGGGCATCTGAAGTCGCCGGGCGCCGTCTCGCACCCGGCGGGCCGGCGCCGCTACGGCGACGACGCACCCGTCAGCAGGCGGCGGGTGCGCGCGGGCGCCCACTCCGGTAGTTCGCCGACCGGCCCTGAAGCATCCCGCTCCGGATGGTCCTGCGGGGGGTTACAGCAACTCGACACGGCGCCAAGGGCTGGTCGGTCGTAGCCAGAGGCGTAGCAGTTCCATCCGGCGGTCGACCCCGCCGTCCTTGAGCTCGGCGAGATCTTCACAGGCCTGCCAGTAGGTCCAACCGGTGATGTAGGCGTCGCCGAACTGCCGCCAGTTGCGGTATTTGCGCTGCGCCAGCGGCAGCGCACGGGCCAGGTAATCCCAGGCGACGTCCTCTTCGATATAGCCGGCGGTATAGGACATGCGGGCCACCGCGACCACCCGGGCCAGATCCCAGGCGTGGATATCGGCCGGCAGCGGCCGGGACAGATGGTCGGTGAAGCCGATCTTGATGGCTTGCGACCAGATGTCGTAGTCGCGCACCAGTGCCTCGGAGTTGTCGATCCCGCGGAACGAGGCGACCTGTCGCAGGAAGGCCCGGTGCCGATCGGCGCGTTCACCGAAGCGGTCGCGTTCGCTGGCATTGAGCGAGGCGGTGACCAGCGGATGCACCAGGGCGTACAGCGGTGCGTGCATACCTTCGAGGAGCTGTTCCATCGAGGCCCGGGCCTCGGTTCCGTCGGTGATCCCCCAGGCCCCGGTGAGCGTGTCGATGGCGAGTTCGCGCCGGTCACCGAGGGGATGGTCGCGTTCGGGGCCGAGCAGCAGCGCATCGTGGAATGCGTCCCAGCGCGCCGAGTAGAAGGCACCCAGCGACAGCGCCCGCAGGCGGTCGTCGTCGATCGGCGCGCCGGACCAATGGTCTTCCTCGCGCTTGTCGAGCTCCGGATAGGGGAAGGGGGTCGGCGTGGGCAATCCGGCAGCAGCCATACCGTGAAGTGTAGGACCCAGGTTGAGCCCCGGTCCGGTCAATGTGTTTTCACATTTGCGGCTTGGCATGTCACGCGGGTAGTTCCGGAGCTAATGTGCATTCATGTGTAGAAATATCACCGTCTTGCGAGGTCTGGAACCCGCCGCTACCGAGCAGGAGATCTACGCCGCAGCACTGCAGTATGTGCGCAAGGTCGGTGGCCTGTCCGGACTCAGTTCGGCCACCAAACCCGCGGTGGACAAGGCCGTCGCCGCGGTCGCCGAGGCGACCACCGCCCTGCTGGCGGAGTTACCCGACCGCCGGGTTCCCCCGGCAACCGAACCGCCGCTGCGCCGGCTGGCCAGGGAAAACTTGTAACCGACCCCCCTCGGGCGCCGCGACCGGGCGCGGTGTCCGTAACGAGTCGCCTTCCATCCTCGAGATGTTGAGGCGATTACCGATGAATTGTGTCACGATCGGTCTGCGCGCCGATCGCTGATCGGCCACCAGCGGTTCCAGCACGACGCAGTGGGAGAACAGCAGTGACCAATACCGAATCGGGACGACCCGATACCGAGCCCGCATCGGGCCCGCCCCCGGATGCGGAAATCCGGGTTCTCAACCCCGCCACCGGCGAAATCGTCGGCAGCGTGGCCGATACCCCCGCCGACCGGGTTGTCGCGCGGATCGCCGAACTCCGCGAGCACCAGCGCGAATGGGCGGCCATGGGCGCGAGCGGACGCAAGGAATGGCTGCTGAAACTGCAGGACTGGATCATCGACAACACCGAGGCACTCGCCGACGTACTCCAGTCCGAAACCGGTAAGCCCCGGGTGGATGCCCTCATCGACCCGATCTTCGGCAGCGATCTGATCGGCTATTACGCGCGCCGCGCGCCCAAATTCCTGGCCGACGAGCATCCGGCACCGCACAGCCCGCTCTCCCGGGTGAAACGGCTCACCACGGTTTTCGAGCCGTATCCCGTGGTCGGCGTGATCACGCCGTGGAACTTCCCGCTGGCCATGCCGATTCTCGACGTCATCCCGGCGCTGGCGGCGGGCGCCGCCGTGATCCTGAAACCGTCCGAGGTCACCCCGCTGTCGGCGCTCGAACTCGCCCGCGGCTGGTCCGAGATCGGCGCGCCGCCGGTGCTCACCGTCGTCACCGGCGCCGGTGCCACCGGGGCGGCGGTCGTGGACAACGCCGATTACATCCAGTTCACCGGGTCCACCGCCACCGGCCGCCGGATCGCCGCCGCCTGCGCGGCCCGCATGATTCCGTACAGCCTGGAACTGGGCGGTAAGGATCCGGCGATCGTACTGGCCGATGCCGACCTCGATCGCGCCGCGCACGGTATCGCGTTCGGCGGCATGTTCAACTCCGGGCAGGTCTGTATCTCGGTCGAGCGCGTGTACGTCGAGGCACCGGTCTACGACGAGTTCGTCGCCAAGCTCACCGCGAACGTCAAGTCCCTGCGACAAGGTCGCGACGACCGCACCCCGCGCCACGACGTCGGCGCCATGGCCAACGAGAGCCAGGTCGCGATCGTCTCCCGGCACGTCGAGGAAGCGGTGGCCGCGGGTGCGAAGGTGCTCACCGGCGGCAAACGCACCGGTGAAGGCACCTTCTTCGAGCCCACCGTGCTCGTCGATGTCGACCACAGCATGTCGTGTATCACCGAGGAGACCTTCGGCCCGACCCTGCCGGTGATGAAGGTGGCCGACGAGGCCGAGGCCATCCGGCTGGCCAACGATTCCGTCTACGGGCTGTCGGCCTCGGTCTGGACCGGGGACAAGGCACGCGGCGAACGGGTCGCCCGGGCGCTGAACGCCGGCGCGGTGAATATCAACGATATCTTCGCGAACCTGTTCAACTTCGCGCTGCCGATGGGTGGCTGGGGCGATTCCGGTGTCGGCGCCCGCTGGGGCGGCGCCCAAGGCGTGCGCAAGTACTGCAAGGCCAAGGCGATCACCACACCGATCCTGCCGACCCAGGAACGCGAGCTCACCTGGATGCCCTACGACCTGAACAAGATCCTGATCGGACTGGGCGCCATGCGTGCGGCCGGTGCGCGCGGTATGCGCCGGATCGATCTTCCCGCCCTGCTCCGACTCAAGGGAGACAAGAAGTGAAGACGGGTTCCATCCGCGGCAAGGTTGTCGTGATCACGGGCGGCGCACGCGGTATCGGCCTGGCCACCGCGGTGGCGCTGGCGAAACTGGGTGCGAAGATCGCGATCGGCGATATCGACGAGAAGACGGTCAAGGAATCGGGCACCGAGCACGATTTCGACCATTACGGCCGGCTCGATGTGACCGATCAGCAGTCGTTCACCACCTTCCTCGACGACGTGGAACGCGAACTCGGCCCGATCGACGTGCTGATCAACAATGCCGGGATCATGCCGACCGGCCGGCTCGTCGAGGAGCCCGATCAGGTCACCCGCCGGATCCTGGACATCAACGTCTACGGCGTGATCCTCGGCTCCAAGATCGCCCTGGCCCGGATGCTCGGGCGCGGACGCGGGCACATCATCAATATCGCCTCGCTGGCGGGTGAGACCCATATCCCCGGCCTGGCCACCTACAACGCCTCCAAGCACGCCGTATTGGGTTTCACCGATACGCTGCGCGAGGAGTACCGGGGCACCGGGGTGTCGTTCTCGTCGGTACTGCCCACGCTGACCCGGACCGAGCTCGGGTCGGGTGTCGCCGCTCCCAAAGGGCTGCCCGCCGCCGAGCCGGAGGATATCGCCGCCGCCGTGGTCCGGCTGATCGCCAAGCCCAAGGCGAAGGCACGCGTGACGCGGGCAGCGGGAGCCATGTCGGTTTTCGTGAACCTGCTGCCGCAATCGGTGGGTGACGCCCTGGGCCGGTCGATGGGATCGGGGCAGACCTTCCTCGACGATGTGGACGCCGACGAGCGCAAGGCCTACGAGGAGCGGATCCGCAACACCTGATACCCGGATACGACGCGCGCCGCGGTTCCGTTCCGACGGGCCGCGGCGCTCGCTTTTGCGTCGGATGGAGCACATCGAAACCCTATTGTGATCAATGTCACTTGACGTGCATAGTCGAGTAGACGGCGTGGGGATTCACCTCCCCCGCCGCACAGCCGGCAGTCCCGCTCACTTCATCTCCCGAGGTGGCACCACACATTTCATGAACAGCCCTACCACCGGAAACGCCCGACGTTTTACGTCGTATCGCCCGCGGCCGACGCACAGACCGCGCGGCGCGAAACCGATGGTGCGCATCACGGTGACACCCAATAAGCTGTCACTAACAAACCTGCCGACTGTTTCCGGCCCGCATTGCGGACCATCCGAACAGATTAGGGCTGGAAATTCGGCAACTATTCTGATAGCAAGGTGCTATGGACCCGCATTTGCGCGATCTGCGGTATTTCGTCGCCGTCGCCGAGGAACTGCACTTCACGAACGCCGCTCAGCGGCTGCACATCGCTCAACCGACCCTGTCGCGTCAGATCCGGCAGCTGGAACGTCAGCTCGATGTGGTCCTGTTCGATCGCAACCAGCGCAGCGTCGCACTCACGGTTGCCGGTAAGGAGTTGCTCGGCGGCGCCCGCAAGATCCTGGAACTCTGGGAGACCACCAACGGCTCACTGCAGGAAGCGGGCGAAGTACTGCGCGTCGGCCTGCAGTCGAACCTGGGCCGCGGCCTGCTCAACGATCTGGAAAGCGCCAGCGGCCACCGGCTCGCGCTGCACCAGGCGTCCTGGACCGACCCGTCCAGCGGCCTGTCCGGCCGGCAGGCCGATCTGGCACTGGTCTGGCTCCCGCTACCCGACCCCAACCGCTATCGCTGGCAGGTACTGCGCACCGAGCGGCGCTGGGTCCTGCTGCCCGAGAACCATCCACGGGCAGGCCAGGAGATGATCGATTTCGCCGATCTGCTGGACGAGCAGTTCATCGCGCTCCCCGCCGAAGCCGGCGCGGTCCGCGACTTCTGGCTCGGCAACGACGCCCGCGGCGGCCGGCCGGCGAAGATCGGCGCGGAAGCCGCCACCCCGGAAGACCGGCTGGAAGCCGTCGGGCTGGGGCTGGGACTGTGCCTGCTCGCGGAGAACAACGTACCGATGTACCGCTGGCCCGGCCTGACCGCGCGCCCGCTCACCGGTATTCCGCCGTGTGAACTCGCGGTCGCCTGGCGCGCCGACGATACCCGGCCGACCATCCTCGAATTCGGCCAGCGCGCCGTCGCGGGTGGATTCGCGGCCCCGCCCGCCATCTCGGCCTGATACCGGATTCGCCCGCCCGGGCAGGTGGTCATCCACCTGCCCAGGCGCGGCGCTCAGTCGCTCTCGCCGCCGTATACCCGCGGATGCAGAGTGCCGATATAGGGCAGATCCCGGTACCGCTCGGCATAGTCCAGGCCGTAGCCCACGACGAACTCGTTGGGGATATCGAAACCCACATTCGCCACCTCGACCTGCGTGCGCAGCGCATCCGGTTTGCGAAGCAGGGTGACCACCTCGAGCGAGGCGGGATTACGGGTGGAGAGGTTGCGCATCAACCAGGACAGCGTGAGCCCGGAATCGATGATGTCCTCGACGATCAGCACATTACGGCCGGCGATGTCCTTGTCCAGATCCTTCATGATCCGCACGACCCCGGACGACGAGGTCGACGAACCGTAGGACGAGACGGCCATGAATTCCATCTGGGTCGGGATGGGCAGCGCCTTGGCGAGATCGGTCATGAAGAAGATCGCGCCCTTCAGTACCCCCACCAGCAGTAGATCCCCTTCCGGGGCATCGGCCGGGTACCGTTTGGAGATCACCTCGGCCAGTTCGCTGACCTTGGCCTCGATTTGTTCCTCGGTGATCAGGACCGAAGCGATATCGTCCCCGTACACGTCAGCTGGTTTCCCTTCGGTCTCGGCTCGCCCGGTCGGCGCGGGCAAGTGCCAGCCTGCCATGCTCGCGGACGACGACCAACCGGGTCCCCCGCTCACCGCCGCTCACCGCGACCCCGCCCTGTCCGCGCCACGCCGTCACCAGTTCGTCCACGGCCCGGATATGTGCCCCGGTCACCGCGCGCACCCCACGGCCCAGCAGCCAAGCCCGTACGGCCCGGCGCCGTACCGCCGCGGGCGCGCCGGCGAGCACTTCGCAGGACAGTCCGGCGGGCTCGGTACCGGCTCGGACCAGCAATTCCGCGGCGAACTCGTCGAGCGCGGCATTGTCCTGGCGCAACTGTTCGGCGGTGCGCGCGAGCGCCACGGCCGCGGTACCGCCGAGGACGTCCTCGAGCAGCGGCAGCACTTCGATGCGCAGCCGTACCCGGGTGAACTCGGGGGAGAGATTGTGTGGATCTTCATAGGGCGAGAGCCCGAGATCCGCGCAGAACTGCCGGGTGGTCGCGCGCCGGACAGCCAGCAGCGGCCGCCCCCAGGGAGCGTCGAACGGCGCCATCCCCTGGATCGAGCGGGCGCCCGATCCGCGGCCGAGCCCGAGCAGCACGGTCTCGGCCTGATCGTCGAGCGTATGGCCGAGCAAAACCGGTAGCTCACCCCGCGCGACATCCAGCGCGCGGTAACGGGCGGTGCGGGCGGCGGCCTCCATCCCGCCCTCGCGCCCCACCTCGACGGCCAGCACGCGGGCCGACCGGCAACCCAGCGCACGCGCCGTCTGCGCCGCCGTCTCCGCGACGGCATCCGACCCCGGCTGCAGCCGATGGTCCACCACCAGCGCGTCCACGACCGCCCCTTCGGAGACGGCCGCGGCCGTCAGCGCGAGCGAATCGGCACCACCGGAAACACCCACCGCCACCGCGCCCGTGGACCGGTACCGGCCGAGCCAATCCCGGACCGCGTGCCGCATCGCGAGTACCGCGGGCGTTTCCGGTAGCCGGACAGGGCGCGATTGCGCCGGCGTCGTCCCGGCTGCGAGGTCGCCGGCCCGCCGGCTCGGATCAGCCCAGTACCCGGTCGATCCAGCGCCGCGGTTCATCGATCTCCTCGGTGCGCGGCAGGGTGTTCGCATCGGTCCACACGACGTTGAACTGCTGCATCCCGACCGTATCCACCACCTCGTCGACGAAGGCCTTCCCGCGCACGTACTGGGCGACCTTCGCGTCGATACCCAGCAGCGCGCGCAGCAGCCGCTGCACCGGATTGGCCGGACGGGTGCGACGCCGGTCGAAGGCCGACCGGATCTGTTCGACTGTCGGCACCACGCTCGGGCCGACCGCGTCCATCACATGATCGGCGTGCCCTTCCAGCAGGGTGCCCAGCATCAGGAGGCGGTCCAGCGCCTCGCGCTGAGCCGGTGGCTGGGTGGCGCGCAGCAATCCGACCACGCCGCGCGAGTTGGGATCGTCGCCGGCCTTACCGCTGCGGCGCAGCCTGAGCTCGGCGATCAGCCGGCCCAGCATCTCCATCGTCGCCTCGTCCTCGATATCACCGAGCACCTCGACATTTTCGCGCATATAGCCGGACAACCACGGCGACGCCGAGAACTGGACCCGGTGGGTCACCTCGTGCAGGCACACCCAGAGCCGGAAATCCGCGGGTGTCACACCCAGCGCCCGCTCGACCCCGACGATATTCGGGGCCACCAGCAGCAGTGTGCCGTCGGGGCCGGTGAACGGGTCGTACTGGCCGAGGATGGCGGTGGACAGGAAGGCCAGCATGGCACCCACCTGCACACCTGCCGGTTTACCGGCCAGGACGCCGCCCGGTTTACCGGCCGGGACGCCGGTTTCGCCGGTGATCCCGGTGCCGGTGAGCAGGGACATGGAATCGGCGGCGGCGCCGATCCAGCCGGGCCGGTCGACGATCCGCGCGGCGGGCACCGGCTGGTCGTCGAGCAGGCCGGTCACCGCGCGCACCGGGCTCTCGGCCCGCACCGAGGCCTCCGCCAATTCGGCCACGGCCTGTTCCGCGGCCAGGCGCGAAGTCCGCGGCCCGGCCGGTACGAGCGCCGCACCGGTGCGGGCGGCCCAGCGCCAGTCCACCGCACCGGCGAAGGTTCGCCGCTCGGAATCCGGGGTGCCGGTATCGGCCGACTCCGTGGCGCCGGGTCCGGCAGGACCTTGTCGAATCGTCATGCGCCCTCCAGCCGTCAGGAACATCCACAGTTACGCAGCGTCGTCGCGACAGCATCCAGCGCGGGCCGGCTGACCTCCGGCGGACGATCGCTCGACATCAATGTGAAGGTCAGCACCCGGCCGTCACGATCCAGCACGTACCCAGCCAACGTACTGGCCACCGAGAGAGTTCCGGTCTTGGCGCGCACCCAGCCGGCGCCGGCCTGATTCTGGGTGACATAGCGGCTGGTCAGCGAGCCGGTACCGCCCGCGACCGGCAGATAGTCGAGCAGCGGGACCAGGGCGCCGGTCAGCGTCTCACCCGGATCGGCCGGTTCGGCTTTCGAGCCCGCGCCGGCGCCGATCGGCGGAATCAGCGGTTTGGGGGTCGTGGGCGTCGCCGTCTCGTCCGCGCCCGGCCCGGCCGCGGTGGCCAGGATCCGGTCCAGCACCCGGGCCGGGATCCGGTCGTCGGTCGACAGGCCGCTGCAGTCGAACATGGTGACACCGTTCAGGTCGAACCCGTGCTCGGTGAGTACCGCGGCGACCGCGGCGGCGGCTCCCTCGAACGACGCGGGCCGGCCGGTGGCCTGCGCGACCTCCCGGCCGATCGTCTCGGCCAGCACGTTGTCCGAATACACCATCATGTCGCGCAACCGGTCGCGCAGCGGTGCGGAGGACACCTCGGCCAGGCGTTTGGTCCCCTGCGGCGCGGTGCCGATCCGCACCCGTGCGGGATCCAGACCGAGATCGGTCGCCAATCGGCGGCCCACATCCAGCGCCGGCGTACCGGACCGGGGGGAATACTCGACCAGCGGGTCGAGGCGGGCGCCGTCGAGCATGACGGGTTCCAGCGGCGCGATGGAACCACCGCCGATATCGGCCGGTTCCCAGCCGCGCGCCATCGTCGCACCGGAATAGCGCGAGATATCGACCACGATGGTGTCGGCCCGCACATCGGCGGAACGGACCTGATCGGCCAGATCGGCCAGACTGGCCGCGCCCGGGTAGTAGCCGTCACCGCCGGGCTGGGCGGTCAGCGTGGGGTCACCACCGGCCACCAGCACGATCTCGTTCGGTGCCGCCCCCGCGACCACCCGCGTCTGCACCCGCTGATCGTCGGGCAGGGTGAGCAGTGCCGCCGCGGCGGTCATGATCTTGGCTGTCGAGGAGGGCACCCGCGGTTCGTCGGCGCGGGAATTCCACAGCACGGTGCCGGTCGCGGCATCGGTAACCGACCCGGCGAAACCGCCGAGGTCGGGGTTGGCCACCACCGGCCCGAGCGCCGCCGCCACACCGGCCGGGCTGGGCGCCGGCCCCGTCTCGAGCGCGGGCACGACGTCCGGCACAGGTTCGACGGGCGCGGGAGGCGCGGCGATGGTGAGGCCGCCGTGCCGGAACTCCGGGGTCCACGGTTGCAGCAGTGCCGCGACCACGGCCGCCGCCCCCAGCAGACCCACCAGCACGGTGATCAACCATGCGCGTATTCCGCGGCGCCGGCGTCCCGCCGAACCGTTCATCCCGTTGCCGCCCTGCCAAACCACGTTGCCGCCGTCTCCTCGTACCGTCCGTGGCACCGGGACCCCGGCCGTCCCATGTGCCCGCCGACAACCCTATCCGGGACCGGTCCGCTACCGTTCTCGGCGAACAACCGGGTGCGCCGGCCGGGCCGGCCGCCACGGCGCATCGTGACAGCAGCGGAAGGAGTTGGCGTGGAGTTCGACGTCACCATCGAGATCCCCAAGGGTTCGCGTAACAAGTACGAGGTCGACCACGAAACGGGCCGGGTCCGGCTGGACCGGTTCCTGTACACCTCGATGGCCTACCCGGCCGACTACGGTTTCATCGAGAACACCCTGGGCGAGGACGGCGACCCGCTGGACGCCCTGGTCCTGCTGCCGGACTCGGTGTTCCCCGGGGTGATCGTCGAGGCCCGCCCGGTGGCCATGTACAAGATGACCGACGAAGCCGGCGGCGACGACAAGATCCTGTGCGTACCGGCCGGCGACCCGCGCTGGGATCACATCCAGGACCTCGCCGACGTCCCGGAATTCGAACTGGCCGCGATCAAGCACTTCTTCGAGCGCTACAAGGACCTGGAGCCCGGCAAGTACGTCAAGGGCTCGGAATGGGTCGGGCGCGCGGAAGCCGAGGCCGAGGTCGAGGCGTCGTTCCAGCGGCTGAAGGACAAGGGCGGGCACTGAGTCTGCGGCGCGCCACCGACCTCCGTCGTTTCGCAGTAGAGCGCAGGTGGGTGGAACGCCGGGATGCCGCACACCGCAGCGCGCTCACCGCGAAGGCGGGGAAGCGGGCCGAACCGCGAAGGTTGCTGTGTTTTTGGCGCGCTGGCGCGCGCGGGGTTTTGGCCCCCTTGGTCCGGCTGTCAGCGCCCGAGACTCGCGGCTGCGCCGCATGCGCTTCGGGCACTGACAGCCGGACGGGCCAAAACCTCTAAATGCCTCGCTGAACTCGGCGCCGCCGTGGTTGCGTAAGGGACGGCTGTGGCGCCGGACCTCTGTAGGTGCCTCGCTGAACTCGGCGCCGCCGTGGTTGCGTTCGGAACGGGGGTTGGCGAACCCTAGCGGCCCTTGTAGTCCGGGGTGCGCTTTTCGAAGACTGCCTGGATGGCTTCGGTGAGGTCTTCCGAGGGGAGGAATGCGGCGTTCCAGGCCGAGACGTAGCGCAGGCCCTCCGTGACGGCGGCGGAGTCGCGCTGGTTCAGGACGTCTTTCACGCCCTGGACCACCAGGGGCGGGTTGGCGGCGATTTCCCGGGCGGTCGCTTCGGCGGCGGCCAGGACCGCTTCCTGGTCCGGGTAGACGTCGTTGACCAGGCCGATCTTCTCGGCGCGGGCGGCGTCGATGTCCTTGGCCGTATAGGCCAGTTCACGTAGGTGACCTTCGCCGATGATGCCGGGCAGCCGCTGTAGCGAGCCCACGTCGGCCACGATCGCGACCTTCGCCTCGCGCAGGCTGAACTTCGCTTCGGCACTGGCGTAGCGGATATCCGCGGCGGCGATGAGGTCGAGGCCGCCACCGATGCACCAACCGGAAATCGCGGCGACAACCGGTTTACGGCATTCGGCGACGGCGGTGATCGCGGCCTGGAGGCGGCGGATCTCACCGAGGAAATCGGTGCGCGGCGCGGCCAGGGCGCGGTCGGCCATCAGCGGGCCGAAGGTGCCGCTCATGGCGGGCAGGTCCAGGCCGTAGGAGAAATGCTTACCCGACCCGGTGAGCACGATCGCGCGGACCTCGGGGTCGGCGTCGAGACCGCGGAAGATCTCCGGCAGTTCCCGCCAGAAATCCGGGCCCATGGCGTTCCCTTTACCCGGGCCGGTGAGCGTCACCCGGGCGACGCGATCGTTGGTTTCGACGGTGAAAGCCTGCCAATCTGTCATCGGTTCAGACTAATGGCTCGCTCCGGAGGGCCGGGGCGGGCCGAGTGCCCGCAGCCGCGCCGGGTGCCGCGTTCCGGCAGTTCGGATCAACCGGCGACGGCTGGGGCGGCGGCCCTGTCCACTCGCCGGGACGGAACCGACCCCGCCTCGGTCGAACAGCGCCCTCTGGGCCCGGTTCGCCCTACCCTGTGACCATGCGCAGGTCGCTTCCACCGATAACCTGCCGGGTCTCGGATACTTTGATAGCTCGCGGACACCACGGCCTGATCGTCACCGTGCCGGAATCCGCGGTGGGTCCCGTGGAAACAGCGGAGGCGATGGAGGTGGCCCCGGGAGCGCTGGTGCAGGCCCAGGTCTTCCTGCTCGCTGACGAACCGATCCTGCTGCTCGTCTCCGCCGCGCATCGAGTGGATACGGCCCGGACCGGTGCGCGGCTCGACGGCGAACTGATACCGGCGCCACCCCATCTCGCCGTCAAGTACACCGGGCAACTGCCGGGCAGTATCGCGCCGGTGGGTCATCCGGCGAACCTGCCCACCTGGGTGGACAGCATGCTGGCCGGGTTCGGTGAACTGCTGGCGGCCGGCGGCTGTCCCGGCACCGTGTTCCGCACCTCGTATTCCGAGCTGCTGCGAATCACCGCCGGACTCTCCCTCGAGATGGAATAACCGGCTTCCCGCCCAGCGGACCGGGCCGCGCCGGTGCCCGGTTCCGCGCGTAGCGTCGGCGGGGTGACCGAAGCACCACGGCCCGAGACCGGAATCCGGATCCCCGACGACCTCAGCGGTATCACCGCCGAGCAATACCGCGCCTCGATGCGGCACTACCCGTCCGGCGTCACCATCGTGACGCTGAACTCGGCCACCGGCCCGGTCGGTTTCACCGCGACCTCGTTCGCCTCGCTCTCCCTGGATCCGCCGCTCATCTCGTTCAATATCAGCGATACGTCCTCCAGTCTCACCGCCCTGACCGCCGCGCAATCGGTGGTGATCCATTTCCTGGGCGAACACCAGCGCCATCTGGCCCAGCGGTTCGCCCGCACCGCCGCGCACCGTTTCAGCGATCCGGCTCTCTGGTCGGCACTGGACACCGGCGAGCCGGTACTGCACGGCACTCCGCTGTGGCTGCGCACCACCATCGAACAGCTCATCCCGATCGGCGATCACACCCTCGTGGTGGGCCGGGTGGTGAAGGTGCACGACGACACCGAAGAGGAACCCCCCACCGTTCCCTTGCTCTATTACAAGGGCCGCTACTACCGCCCCACCCCGCTCACCGACGACGCGGACTGATTACCCCACCTCCACGCCGGTAGGCTGTTCACCCGGTCGACCGCTGTTTGCCGCGCGGTAACCCTCGTATGAGATAACAGTCCGTCGGCTGGGCGCGATGGAAGGTGGGCCGGGTAGATGCAGTCGCAGCTGCAGGAGGAGAGCGGGCTCCGGCGCGCCGATGCGGCGCCGGCTGCCCGCACCCTGGTCGAGGTACTCACCGAAACGGCCGCCCGCCATCCCGACGCGCCGGCGTTGTCGACCGCCGACCGCACGCTGACCTACGCCGAACTGCTGGCGGAGATCGATACCGCGGTCGGCGCGCTCATCGCGGCCGGGGTCCGCCGGGGCGACCGGGTGGGTGTGCGAATGCCGTCGGGTACGTGGGAGTTGTATCTCACGATCCTGGCGGTACTGCACGCCGGCGCGGCTTATGTTCCGGTCGATGCCGACGACCCCGAGGAGCGGGCGCGGCTCGTCTTCGGTGAGGCGCAGGTCACGGCCATCGCGACCGCGTCCGGTATCCAGCCCGCCGCGGATCGCCCCGCGGCCCGCGAACAGGCCCCGGCAAACGATGGGCAATCTCCCGGATTGCCCACTCCCGACGACGACGCCTGGATCATCTTCACCTCCGGTTCCACCGGCACACCGAAGGGCGTCGCGGTGACCCACCGCAATGCCGCCGCCTTCGTCGATGCCGAGGCCCGGCTGTTCCTGCGCGAGAGCCCGCTCGGCCCGGGCGACCGCGTGCTGGCCGGGCTGTCGGTGGCTTTCGACGCCTCCTGCGAGGAGATGTGGCTGGCGTGGCGGCACGGCGCCTGCCTGGTCCCGGCGCCGCGCGCGCTGGTACGCACCGGCGCCGATCTCGGCCCGTGGCTGGTCCGGCAGGGCATCACCGTGGTGTCGACCGTCCCGACCCTCGCCGCGACCTGGCCTCCGGAAGCCCTGGAATCGGTGCGCCTGCTGATCTTCGGCGGCGAAGCGGTACCGCCGGAGCTGGCCGAACGCCTCGCCGACGACGACCGCGAGGTGTGGAACACTTACGGTCCCACCGAGGCCACCGTGGTTGCCTGCGCGGCGCTGCTGGACGGTACCGGCCCGGTCCGGATCGGGCTGCCGCTGGACGGCTGGGATCTGGCGGTGGTCGACGCGGAGGGCGCCCCGGTGGGCGAGGGCGAATCCGGCGAACTGGTGATCGGCGGCGTGGGGCTGGCCCGCTACCTCGACCCCGCCAAGGACGCCGAGAAATACGCCCCGCTGGCGACACTGGGCTGGGAGCGCGCCTACCGCAGCGGCGACCTGGTCCGCAACGACAGCGCCGGCCTGGTGTTCCTGGGCCGCGCCGACGATCAGGTGAAGATCGGTGGCCGCCGGATCGAACTCGGCGAGATCGACAACGCGCTGCAGCATCTTCCCGGCGTGAGCGGCGCGGCCGCCGCGGTCCGCACCACCGCCGCGGGTTCGCCCGTGCTGATCGGCTACCTCACCGGGGTCGCGGACGATTACGACCTGGCAGCGGCCCGGACCCGGCTGTCGGGGCAACTTCCGGCACCGCTGATCCCGCGCCTGGTGGTGGTTCCGGAACTACCCACCCGCACCTCGGGCAAGGTCGACCGTAACGCGCTGCCGTGGCCGCTGGCCGGCGCCGACTCCGGAACCGACCACGGGCTCACCGGTACGGCCGCCTGGGTCGCGCAGATCTGGACCGATGTGCTGGGCGCGGAGATCACCGGCGCGGAAGCCGATTTCTTCGAACTGGGCGGCGGATCGTTGTCCGCCGCGCAACTGGTGACGGCGTTGCGCGCCCGGTATCCGCGGGTCACGGTCGCCGATATCTACGATCACCCGCGACTGGGCGCGCTGACCGAACTGCTCGACGACAGCGGTCCGGGTGCCGTCGCCGAAACCCGCCGGGTCGCGCCGACCCCGCGTTCGGCGCAGCTGATCCAGATCCTCGCGACGGTCGCCCTCACCACGCTCACCGGGCTGCAATGGGTCACCTGGCTGGCGGTGGCCGCCGGCGTTACGGCCTGGTTCGATCTGCTGCCGTGGCTGCCCCGCCTCTCCTGGGGGTGGACGCTCCTGTTGTTCCTGGTGTTCATCACGCCGCTCGGCCGGATGGCGATCTGCGTGGCCGGCGCCCGCACCCTGCTCGCCGGGGTGCGCCCGGGCAGTTATCCGCGCGGCGGTTCGGTGCATGTGCGGTTGTGGGCGGCGGTCCGGCTGGCCGAGGCCAGCGGCGCGGAGAACCTGTCCGGCGCCCCCTGGATGGTGCCGTTCGCCCGGGCGCTGGGCGCGAAGGTCGGCAAAGGCGTGGACCTGCACACCCTGCCCCCGGTCACCGGCATGCTCGAACTGCGCGACGGGTGCAGCGTGGAACCCGAGGTCGATCTGTCCGGCTACTGGATCGACGGCGATACCGTGCACATCGGTTCCATCGTGGTGGGCAAGGGCGCGGTGGTGGGGGCCCGTTCGGTGCTGCTGCCCGGAACGCGGATCGGCCGCGACGCGGAGATCGCGGCCGGATCGGCGGTCGCCGGGAAGGTGAAGGCCGGTCAGGAATGGGCCGGTTCGCCGGCGGTGAAGGTCGGCCGGGCCCGGCACCGCTGGCCGGCGGAGACTCCGCAACGGGCCGTGCACTGGGTGCTGGCCTACGGGATCGGTTCGCTCGCCCTCGGCGCGCTGCCGCTGGCCGGGCTCGCGGCGGGTCTGGCGGTGATCGCGTGGGGTATCCGGGATACCGCGACCCTGTCGTACGCGCTGCTACCCGCGTTCCTCTGGCTGCCGGTGGCGACCCTGTTCAGCCTCGTGCTGTACGCGGTGGCGACGATCGTGGCCGTCCGGCTGCTCGGTATCGGATTGACCGAGGGCTACCATCCCGTGCGCAGCCGGGTCGGGTGGCAGGTATGGGCCACCGAACGCCTGCTCGATTCGGCCCGGACCTTCCTGTTCCCGCTGTACGCCTCCCTGCTGACCCCCATTTGGTTGCGGCTGCTGGGCGCGAAGGTCGGCAAACGGGTCGAGGCGTCCACGGTGCTGCTGCTGCCCAAGTTCACCACCGTCGCCGACGGGGCCTTCCTGGCCGACGACACCATGATCGCCAGTTACGAACTCGGCGGCGGCTGGTTGCACATCGGGGAGGCGAAGGTCGGTAAACGCGCGTTCCTCGGCAATTCGGGGATGACCGCACCGGGCCGCCGGGTGCCGAAGAACGGCCTGGTCGCCGTGCTGTCGGCGGCGCCGAGCAAGGCCAAGGCCGGTTCGTCCTGGCTGGGGAGCCCGCCGGTGCGGTTGCGCCGCGCGGCCGGCAACGCCGATACCGACCGCACCTTCGACCCGCCGCTACGGTTGCGGATCTACCGCGGCGCCTTCGAAACGTGCCGGCTGGCCGCGGTGGTGGTGACCTTCGCCATCGGCCTCGGTGTCCTGTTCGCCCTCGCCCGGCTGGCCGGGGGTCTCGGCTTCCTCGCCGCCGGACTGCTGTCCGGGGTCGTGCTGATGGTGGCGGGCGCGCTGGCCTGCGCGAGTGCGGTGACCGCGAAATGGGTTCTGGTGGGCCGTATCCGGGCCGAGGAACATCCGCTGTGGAGTTCGTTCGTCTGGCGCAACGAGGTTTCGGACGCCTTCGTGGAAACGGTCGCGGCGCCGTGGTTCGCCCGGGCAGCAACCGGTACGCCCGTACTGAATCTCTGGTTGCGCGCGCTCGGCGCGAAGATCGGCCGCGGGGTATGGTGCGAGTCCTACTGGCTTCCGGAGGCAGACCTGGTGACACTCGGTGACGGTGCGACCGTGGAACGCGGTTGTGTGGTGCAGACCCACCTGTTCCACGACCGCATCATGGCCATGGACACCGTGACGCTGGAGCCCGGCGCCACCCTCGGCCCGCACTGTGTCGCGCTGCCCGCCGCCACCCTCGGCGCGGGCGCGACCGTGGGTCCCGCCTCCCTGGTGATGCGCGGCGATACCGTTCCGCCCTCCACCAGGTGGTGGGGTAACCCCATCGCCCCCTGGTCCGGGCCGGTGCGTGCCGCGGAGACCGATCCGGCGGACGAGGAGACAGACCGCTGATGGGGAGCAGGTTCTACGACGCCCCCATCGACGACTATCTACCGCAGAACGGAAACCGGGGCTATCGCGTATCGCGGTACGAACTGGAATTGAACTACAAGGTCGCCAGTAACCGGCTGGCCGGCCGCGCCGTGATCACCGCGGTGGCCACGGCCGAACGCCCCCGCTACGCACTCGACCTCTCCCAAGCCCTGGCGGTCTCGAAAGTACTGGTCAACGGCACCAAGGCCGGTAAGTACAACCATCAGCGCGGCAAACTCACCATCACCCCGCGGCAGCGGATCCCGGCGGGCGGGATCCTGCAGCTCGTCGTCCAATACGCCGGCGCACCGAAACCCGTGCGCGGGCCGTGGGGCGAGGTGGGCTGGGAGGAACTCACCGAAGGTTCGCTGGTGGCCAGTCAGCCCAACGGCGCGGCGTCCTGGTTCCCCTGCGACGACCACCCGAGTTCCAAGGCCAGCTACCGGATCTCGGTCACCACCGACACCCCGTACCACACCCTCGCCAACGGCACCCTGGTCGGCAAACAGACCAAGGCCGGGCAGACCACCTGGGTGTACGAGCAAACCGAACCGATGGCCAGCTACCTGGCCACCGTGCAGATCGGCCGCTACCGCAAACACCGGCTCACCGATCACGACGCACCGGTGCCCATGTACGCGGTGATCCCGGCCCGGTTACGCGCCGAATTCGACCACGATTTCGCCCGCCAGCCGCAGATGATGACGGTATTCGGCGACCTGTTCGGGCCGTACCCGTTCCAGAGCTATTCGGTGGTGGTCACCGAGGACGAGCTGGAGATCCCTATTGAAGCGCAGGGCATCTCCATCTTCGGCGCCAACCACTGCGACGGCCGCCGCGGCGCGGAACGCCTCGTCGCCCACGAACTGGCCCATCAATGGTTCGGCAACAGCCTCACCATCCAGCATTGGTGCGATATCTGGCTGCACGAGGGTTTCGCCTGCTACGCGGAGTGGATCTGGTCCGAAGCTTCCGGGGGCGCGAGCGCCGACCAGCTCGCCCGCGCGGCCTGGCACACCCTGCGCCGGGAACCGCAGAACATCGCGATCGGCGATCCGGGCCCCACGCTCATGTTCGACGACCGCGTCTATAAGCGGGGTGCCCTCACCCTGCACGCGCTACGGCTGGAACTCGGCGATACCGCGTTCTTCCGATTGATCCGGGACTGGACCGCCCGCCACCGTCACGCCTCGGTATCCACCGAAGAGTTCACCGATCTGGTCGGCCACTACAGCGTGGCGCCACTGCATCCGCTCTGGCAGGACTGGCTCTACTCCGAACCGCTGCCGCCGCTGCCGCCGCTCGGTCAGAAAACCAGGTAGCGGCCCGCCAGCTGTTCGATCAGCGGATCGTCCTCGCCCACACTGTCCAGGGCGTCCAGGTCGGCGACCACGGAGATGAGACGCGGATCCTCCGATTCAGGTCCGGGTGGCCCGTCCTCGGCGAGCTGCCGCAGCAGTTTGTCCCGGACCCGGTCCTTCAGCGAATCACGCATATCCACCTCGTCGATTAAACCGGCGTCAGCCAGGTACCCCACGGCGTGTTGCGCAATACGGTGTACGCAGCGAGCGAGCCGAGCAGCACCCAGGTCGTGGTGAGGCCGATCCCGGGCAGCCGCGGCCCTTCGCCGCGCCAGGCCCGGACGGCCCAATCACCCACCCACAGCGCGAACAGCACCAGCACCGGCAACGCCAGCAGATTGCTGTGCAGGGAATCGATGATGTTCCCGTCGGTCAGGTTGTGCACTGCCCGCATACCCCCACATCCGGGGCAGTACACACCGAACAGCCCGTAGGAAGGGCACAGCCCGTACGAGCCCGGAATATGCGGGTCGCGCACATGCAGCAGCAGCACGGCGCCCGCCCCCGCACTCGCGACCGCGGCGGGAAGTGCCAGCCCGAGCACCCCGCCGCGGCGCTTCGCCGCGTGACCCGTAACCCCGGCCACGACCCCCGGCTCGCCTGCGCCCGGCGCTCCGGATGACACCAGCGGTGGCCGCGCCGCGTCCGAGTCCTTCACAGTTCTCACCGTAGTCCGGGCGCCGGGGTTGATGCCACAACCACCGGAGATGCTTGCTCCGTTTGGGCGGCGCATGCATAAAACCGGCCGGGATTGGGAAATTCTGGGTTAACAACACCGCCTACGAAACCGACATCCGGATAGAGAACCACATTCCGGGCGTGAATTTCGGTGCGGCGCTTGCTCTTGTAAGCACCCAGCTTGCAGGTTACCGTGTCAGCAGGCACAAAGGAGTGTTCTGATGCTGGTGAAATCGTTATCCGCGCTGTCGCAGGCGCACCACGGGGCGCTGACCGCCCCCTACCGCGCCGCACTGCGCGCCCGCCGGTTCAAGAACGCGGCGTTCAACGCCCCGGTCGATGCGCCAGAGGTCTCGACTGTCACAACCGTCGACGGAGCCCGCCTGCGCGTCCACTCCTACGGTCCCGCCGATGCCGAGCCGATCGTGCTCATCCACGGCTGGAGCTGCTGTATCGAATACTGGCATCCGCAGATCAACACCTTCGCCGATCGCTACCGCGTCATCTCCTACGATCAGCGCGGTCACGGCGAGAGCACGCTGGGTCGCGCCGCCCTCGCCGATCACACCCTCGCCGACGATCTCGCCGCCGTCCTCGACGCCACCCTGCGCCCCGGCCGCAAAGCCGTGCTCGTCGGTCACAGCATGGGCGGTATCACCCTGCAGGCCTGGGCGGCCCGGCACCCCGATCAGGTAGCCCGGCGCGCCCGCGCGGTGGTCCTGGCCAACACCACCTCGGGCAATATCCGCTACGACACCGATCTGCTGCCGCTGCTGAACAAACCGCTCAGCCTCGGCAACCAGCCGATCACCCTGCTGGGTTCCCCGCTGCGGCTGCCGATGATCTTCGCCGAATCCCTGCTCACCTCCCCGCTGCCGCTACCCGGCGGCTGGGCGGCGCGAGAGCTGCTCAAAGAGCGCATCATGGCCCGCGGCGCCACGAATGAGCAGGCGGAATTCGCCCTGGGCATCGTGCGTTCCTGCCGCCCGCTGGCCCGCGGCCGGCACGCCGCCCTGCTGGCGGATCTGGAGCTCGGCGAGGCGGCCGCGAACCTCACCGTCCCCACCACGATCATCGCCGGCCGCTACGACCGGCTCCTGCCCGAACGGATGTCGCGCATCATCGCCGACACCATGCGCGCGGCCGGCAACCACCCCGATTACCAGGTCTGGCCCACCGGCCACCTGGGCAATATCGAGGCCGCCGACCGTTTCAACACCGAACTCACCGCCATCCTGAGCCGCACCAGCCCGCAGTCGAAGGCCGCGGGCTGAGCGGAGGTCCCCGAGTCCGGTCGACGATGCCCGGCTCGGCGGACCCTGTCCCGTACACCGGAATATCGGCCCTGGCGCGTCGTTGCACGCAACGACACCGCCAACCGATAGGAATGGAGTTATGCGCGCAGCGACCTACGACCGCTACAGCACCGACAACAACGATATTCGCGTCCGTGACCTGCCCGATCCCAAACTTTTCCCCGGTTCGGTCCTGATCGAGGTGCGGGCCGCCGGGGTGAACCCGGTCGACTGGAAGGTGATGTCGGGCGGGCTGGACGGCCTGATCGATGCGGTGTTCCCGGTGATCCCCGGCTGGGATGTCGCCGGCACCGTGGTCGGCACCGGGCTGGACACTCCCGAATTCGCGGTCGGTGACGAGGTGCTGGCCTATGCCCGTAAAGACGTACTGCACGCCGGGACATTCGCCGAACTGGTTGCTGTCGAGGCGGCGCACGTCGCCCGCAAACCGGCCGATCTGCCGTGGGAACAGGCCGGAGCGCTGCCCTTGGCCGGCGGCACCGCGCTGCGCACCCTCGACCTGCTCGGGGTCACCGGTGACGACACCGTGCTGATCCACGCCGCGGCCGGTGGCGTCGGCAGTCTCGGTGTACAGATCGCCAAGGCCCGCGGCGCCCGCGTGCTCGGCACGGCCTCCCCGGACAACCACGACTACCTGCGCGAACTGGGCGCCGAACCGGTGACCTACGGGGACGGCGTAGTCGACCGCATCCGCGAACTCGCCCCCGACGGCGTTCAGGCGGTGGCCGATTTCGTCGGCGGCCAGCTCGACACCACGCTCGCGGTTCTGGCGACCGGCGGCCGGCACGCCTCGGTCGCCGACAACAGCGTGGCCGAACACGGCGGGCACGTCGTCTGGGTCCGCCCCGACGGCACCCAAACCCAGCGGCTGGCCGACCTCGCCGCCAAGGGCGATCTGACGGTGCCGGTTGCCCGCACTTTTTCCCTCGAAGAGGTACCCGAGGCATTCGCCGCGAGCCAGACCGGCCATACGCGCGGCAAGAACGTCATCGTGCTCTGATATCGAACCGGCCGGAAACAGTGACTTCCGTCGGCCACTGAGCGGGACCGGCCGAGTGGTACGCGCGTTCCCGAACGTCGGCGCCCCGGCGGCGGGTAGGTTCGCACGATGGCTTTGCGCGTTGTTCAATGGGCGACCGGGGGTGTCGGACAGGCCGCGATCGAACATATCCTGCGGCATCCCGACCTCGAGCTCGTCGGCTGCTGGGTTCATTCGCCGGAGAAGTCCGGGAAGGATGTCGGCGATATCGTCGGGGTCGGCAAGACCGGTGTCATCGCGACCCACAGCGTCGAGGAAATCCTCGCCCTCGATGCCGATTGCGTTCTGTACGCACCGCTGCTGCCGGACGCCGGTCAGGTCCAGGCGATCCTGCGGTCCGGCAAGAACGTCGTCACTCCCCTCGGCTGGTTCTGGCCGAACGAGAAGGAGCGGTCGAAAATGGAACCCGCGGCGCTCGAGGGTGGCGCAACCCTGCACGGCACGGGTATCGACCCCGGTGGCGCGACCGAACAGCAGCCCCTCTTCTTCAGCGGCCTGTCCTCGGCGATCACCTTCGTCCGCGGGGAGGAATTCTCCGATATCCGCACCTACAACGCCCCCGATGTCGTCCGCTACATCATGGGTTTCGGCGCGACCCCGGAGGAGGCGAAGGCCGGCCCGATGCTGGGCCTGCTGGCCCGCGGCTTCGAGCAGTCGGTACGAATGTGCCTGGACACCTTGGGTTTCGCCGAGGCGGAGATCCGCAGCAGCCACGAGCTCGCCGTAGCCACCGCGCCGATCGATTCACCGGCCGGCGTCATCGAGCCCGGCCGGGTCGCCGCGCAGCGTTTCGCCTGGGAAGCGTTCGTCGGCGAGACGAAGGTCGTGCGGGTGGCGGTCAATTGGCTGATGGGTGAGGAAAACCTGGATCCGCCATGGCAATTCGGGCCCGGCGGTGAACGCTTCGAGGTCGAGGTGAAGGGCGATCCGGACTGTTCGGTCGTCATCCACGGCTGGCATCCGGCCAGTGTCACGGCGGGCCTGCTCCGCAACCCCGGGATCGTGGTCACCGCCGCACACTGCGTCAACTCGATCCCCACGGTCTGCGCCGCGCCGCCCGGCATTCTCACCTTCGTGGATATGCCGGTGGTCACCGGCCGCGCGCACCCCGACCTCGCCAGATAACTCGAGTACCCGCCTGCGGATCCGGAGGTGTAGCGAGGCCGTCGAGTTCGACGGCCTGCCGGACGGGCACAGACAGCGAACGAACCGGCACACCCGGCCGGTTCGTTCGCGTGGTCTGCCGGTCAGACAGCGGCGATTACGACCGCCAACGCGACCAGCGCGACCACCTGCAACCCCACCCGCAGCACGATGATGCTTTCCCAACGCCGTTGCAGCGCACGAGCATTCTCCGGTACAACTCCGGAAAGCGCCGCCGCCTTCTGCGCGGTGTTGACCGGCTTGGCGACCCGGGCGTACAGAACCAGCCAGACGACCAGCGCCACCACGGCCACGGCCGCCGCTGCCGCCGCAACCGGGTATCCGCTGAGCCCAGCCACCACGGCGGCGGCGAGCGCGCTGACCAATCCGGTGATGCCGATGGGCGGCATGCGTGCGTCGGCGAAGTAGTGACCCCATCCGGCGCTGAGGGTCATCGTCGCGTCGTCGAGCCGGGCATTGACCGAGCGCGTCACGAGTGCGGCGACAGCATCGGCACCGTAGACGACGCTGTTGGTGACAAGCGCGAGCACAGCGAGAACCTGAATGAGCGTGAGCATGGTCAACTCCATATCTAGCATTGCTATCTCTAGTAGCGACACTATCTTGCTGGCGCTACTTTGTCTAGCGCTGCTAACTTGAAGGCATGGGAATCCAGAACAGGCGAGAACGGGAACGCGCCGACCGGCACCGGCTGATCGTCGACACGGCCCGCGAACTGGCCGAGACCGAAGGCTGGGACGCCGTCACCGTCCGCAAACTCGCCGACCGCATCGAATACAGCCAGCCCGTCCTCTACAGCCATTTCGCCGGCAAACGGGCCATCGTCACCGCGGTGGCCCTCGACGGCATCACCGAACTGGCCGCATCCCTCCACCGCGCCCGCACCACCGCCCCGGATGCCTCCGCCGCCCTCGCCGCCGTAGCCCGCGCCTACACCGATTTCGCCGCCGGGAACCCGGCCCTCTACGACGCCATGTTCGTCCTGCCCACCGATCTCACCTTCGGTGACGGCGCCCCCGAACCCCTCCGCAACGCCTTCGCCGAACTGGTCACCACCTTCGCCCCCTTCGCCCGGAAAACCGACGTCGAAACCCTCACCGAAACCATCTGGAGCACCCTCCACGGCCTGGCCACCCTGGAACGCAACAACCGCCTCCGCCCGGGTCACCGCGAGGAACGCCTGGCCATCCTCCGAAGCTGGCTCGACAGCGCCGCAGATGACTCCGCCGCGCGGAACGCGAATTAGTCTCACCACACCTCGTATCCGCGTACTTCCGGCGGCTTCGTTCGCGACCCGCGCGACCGGTTCGTTGACCCGCGCAGGCGAGTGCGTTTCAATGCAGCGGCGTCCGAAGACGTTTTCGCTGCTCAGGCTTGTGCACACCCGTCAGACCGCGACGGTGCCCGGTCGTTCCGGAACCGGCCCGCGGTAGCGCCCGGCGGTCGCCGGGGAACGGAGTCGCCGATGAGGACGGTCGCATTCGGTTCCGGGACACGGTCACGGATGGTCCTTGCCCTGGTCACCATGATGGTGCTGCTGTCGGGCGGCCCAGCGGCGATCCCGGCCACCACACAAGCCCAGCCACCACACCCGTCCGCAGACCCCTTCTACACCTACGACCAACCCCTGACCGCCACAGCTCCGGGCACGGTCCTGCGTTCCCGGCCCGCGCCGTTCGCCTTCCCGCAGTTATCCACACCCATCACCAGCACCCAGGTGCTCTACCGCACCACCACCCAGCAGAACACGCCCACCGCGGCGGTCACCACCGTGCTGCGCCCACTCGTCCCCGGCCCCCCACGACTGCTGTCGTACCACATGGCCTACGACGCGCTCGGCTCCCAATGCAACCCCTCGAACACGCTCACCGGCCGGACCGACAACCCCGGCGCCGTCATGGAACAGGCCGCTATCGCCGGCTATCTCGCCGCCGGGTACACCGTCGTGGTACCCGATTACGAGGGCCTGGACCTGGAGTGGACCATCGGGCGGCAATCCGGCTACGGCGCCCTCGACGGAATCCGGGCGGCCGAACAGATCCTGGGTCTTCCCGCTTCGACACCGGTCGCGATGTTCGGATACTCGGGCGGTTCGGTGCCCACCGAATGGGGTGCCGAACTCGCCCCGCACTACGCCCCCGAACTCGCCCTGGTCGGCGCCGCCGCCGGCGGGCTACCCGTCCACCTCGCCCACAACCTCCCCTATGTCAGCGGCAGCACCAACTGGGCGGGTGTCATCCCGGCCGTAATCGTCGCCTACCGCCGCGCCTACGACCTCGACACCGCCGCCTTCCTCTCCGAACGCGGCACCCAGCTCACCGCCGCCGTCGAAAATCTCTGCCTCGGCCAGTTCGCCAGGCGCTACCCCGGCCTCACCGACGCCGAAATGGTCCGCGCTCCTTACAATTCCATACTCGACATCCCCGTGGCCGCGGCCGCCCTCAACGACAACATCATGGGCACCGCCGGCAACCCCACCATCCCGCTGTTACTCGCCGTGGGCCAAAGCGACCCGATCGGCGACTCGGTAATGGTCGCCCGCGATATCGAAGCGCTGGCCCACCAGCACTGCCACCGCGGCGTCCCGGTCACCTACACCCGCTACCCCCACGCCGACCACATAGCCGCCTTCCCCCTCTTCCAAGCCCAAGCCGCCCACTTTCTCACCGACCGCTTCACCGGCACCCCACCCCCAACCAACTGCGAATCCATCGGCCCGGGCAACTCCCTCGCCCCCGTCCCCGCCCCGTCCGGGTGATCGACCGCCTCGGCACCGAAGCAGCCGCCGATATACGCCTAGCCTCGGAAGCATGATCGCTATCGACGCCGCCGAGGACCCCGGTAAGCACAACGGCGCGGAAGCGGTGACCGAATGGCAGCTGCTGAGCCAGCAGCAAGTCACCGATTTCGCCGACGCCAGCGACGACCGCAACCCCCTCCACGTAGACCCCGATTTCGCCCGCACCACCCCCTACGGCTCGACAATCGCACACGGCTACTAATTCATGGCCACAGCTCCGAGCCTGCTCGAAACCCTCTGGCAATTCACCGGATTTTCCTTCGCCGTCGCCTACGGCGTCGACCGGATCCGCTTCCCCGCGGCCCTCCCCACCGGCACCCGCTTCAGGCTCGACTGAAAATCCTCTCCACCGAAGAGATACCCAACGGCATTCAGGTCCGTACCGTCCTCACCTTCGAAGGCGAAGGCCTCGACCGCCCGGTCTGCGTAGCCGAATCCCTCTACCGCGCATATCGATAACCTGCCATCACGGCACGGCACCGACACGTTGTGCAAGTTTCCCAAGGTCACCGGCAGTAAGGTCGCGTCGCGCGGCGCGCAACGCCGGCACCCTTGATCCGATATGACGAAATTCGGCAACCACTCGCAGAACCCGCTGTGCGCCGGAAGGATCAAGAGCATGACTGGTCTCGTACTGACGTCTGAACGTCGGGCCGAATTGGCCGCGTTGCTCGACGATGGGGCACGGTTGACGGCGGAGTATCCGAAGGTCGCCGAATATCTGGATAGCGCGCCGATGCTGTCGGGTACCGGGAACCCGGAGGCCGATGGAGCGTTCGATCTGCGGTTCGTGCACTTCATGACCGGTGGTGCCACGGAGTTCGGTAATCCGTACTGGGAGATCGTCGGTCCGGCTGTTGGGAACGACGGCGACCGCAGGGTGGTCGATGGCGGAAGCGCCGACGGCAGCGTTCGACTGGGGTTCGTGCAGACCATTCTCCAGGCCGCATATGCCTATGCGATCCCCGCTCCCGAGACCCTGGACTGGGTGAAGATGTTCAGCCAGGGACGCACAGTGGTCGAACTGGGTGCCGGTCGCGGGTACTGGGCACGACAATTGAGCAACCATGGCGTGACGGTGAAGGCGTTCGATTCCGAACCGCCGGACACCGCCGCGAATCCGTCGTTTCCGGACACCCCGGGGCAGCCTGCGGTGTGGTTCCCGGTCAGCGGACTCGATGAGTTCGACACCGAACTGGATTCGGACTCGGTGCTGCTCCTGTGCTGGCCGCCCGGCTGGGGCAACACGATGGCGTCCGAAGCGCTGGAGCAGTTCGAGTCGCGCGGTGGCCGGCGGTTGGTGTTCATCGGTGAACCCAAGGGCGGCAAGACCGGTGACGACGCGTTCTTCGATCAGCTGTCGGCGGCCTGGTCACTGGAGAGTGTCGACGAGCGGTTCGTGTCCTGGTGGAACCTCGCCGATGTCGCACAAGGCTGGATCCGGCGACCCTGACTGTCAGCGACTCCGCAGCTGGTCGGTCCACATGTGCCCATCGAACCAACGCAACCGCGACGGATCCACCTGATCGGGGTACCAGCCGGGTGGCGTCGCCGTTACCGGCGGATGCGCCGGGCCACGGCTGGGACCGGCTTTGGTAAGCGCCACAACGAGACCGACCAGGCCCACCACTACCGCCAAGAGAACCACCAGCAGGATACCCACCGTGACCATGCGCTCCGAACCCTTCCTACTAAAGGCTGGGCCGGACAATCGACCCCGCGAGGCAGTCTAGGGCCAGCGCGAGGCCGGCAACGCGACCGAAGGTCGCGCGGGATTCCTCGTTGTTGCAAGCTTGAAGCCAGGAGTTCGATGCTGCGCCGTTGGCCGGCCGCCGATTGGGAGCAGGTTCACGAGATGCTCGATCCGCCGAGCGAGGCTGAGCATTTGGAAAAGTGGGCGCGGAGATGAGGGTGCGTTGTCAGCCGTGGCAATAGACTCGAACGAGCACGGTGTCTTCGGGCAGCATTTTCACGTAGTTTTCGTAGCCACCCGGCGGTATCGGACAGTCGGGCTCGTCGTCGAAGGACGTGTTCTCGTTCCAATCCTTGTGTCGGCAAACGCCGCTCGGCTCAACCCACCAACCATCGAGGGTGATTACATCGGACCATGGGAGGGTGTTTACCGCGGTGTTCAGCAAGGCTTTCGGACCGCCCGCGCACTCGCCTCGATGGGTGGGCAGCACGTGGCCGGCATAGTTGGGTGTGTCGTGAATCAGCCGGGAATCATCCTCGTACCCCGCCCGTACACAGAAGCCGGCTCCCTCACCACCGCCCCGAACCCGCCATGTGTCCCACATTTCCCGTTCCGGGAACCCTTGGTACATCTCGAACGGAGCGAGCGCTCGAGTGAGCGCAGCCGCCACGTCATCCAGAGCCTCCGGCGGTAGGCAGACCGTCACCCAGATATGCGTCAACCGCCCCTCCCGCAATGTCGAGCGGACCATAGCCGGCAAAGCAGGCACAGATCTACTCGTAGTGATGGCGACACGCCAGGATGTGGATGACATCGCCCTCGACCCGATACACCAGCCGGTGCTCCTGAGTGATCCGACGCGACCACCACCCGGCCAGACTGTGCAGCAGTGGTTCCGGCTTACCGATCCCGTCGGCTTGACCGCTCACCACGATATCGTCCAACAGCCGGTTGATCTTGCGGGCCGCCGCCCTGTCGTTGGCGACTG
The DNA here is from genome assembly GCF_050936135.1 of Nocardia sp. CA-290969. NCBI lineage: Bacteria > Bacillati > Actinomycetota > Actinomycetes > Mycobacteriales > Nocardiaceae > Nocardia > Nocardia sp. CA-290969. The sequence goes on from NZ_JBNJNJ010000001.1 coordinate 6,325,257, forward strand.
TCCACTCATAATCGCTCCAGGCCTCGCTGGAGAAATGCAGCTTCACGCAACACCCGCCGAGTCGCCGTCGTCGGGCACGTCCAGACGTTCGCCGGGCACGAACCCGCCGGCCGCGAACTCCTCCAGCCCGCGCTGCAAGTGCCGGGCGTTGGCAGGCGTGCCGAGCAGATGCGCCGTCTCCTTGAGCGACTCGTATTCACGAAGGGAGACCACCACCGCAGGTTCATGACCGGCGCGAGTGACAACGATCTCTTCCAGATCATCGGTGGCAGTATCGAGCACCTTCGCGAGAGTCGCGCGGGCTTCGGTGTAGGAGATCTGCCTCATACGCTAACCGTACAGGATTTCTGTACAGGTTGTTGCGCCAAGGTCGTGACGCCGCTCAGCGACGAGCCAGAACCGGTCTGCCGATCCGGATCGCGCGGAAATCTGATGCTTGGAGTCGTTCATCCGAGTGGAGCCCGCCGCGGAGCCGGTTACAGTGGGGTGCTCGCGCATGCCCTCGCCGCTCGAGGCGGGTTCAATGGTTGCTCACCGAGCAGGCGTCGGCGATAGCCGCAGTGTCCCAATAGAAGGGCCGCACCTCGGTGATCCGTCCATCGGTCACCGTGATCATTTGCAGTATGGGGAAGTTCAACTCTCGACCGCTGTCACGGGAGCGCGCGTTCACGTGAGTCAGAACAACGAGCGGGCTGGTGTCGGACAGAAACATCTGTTCGGTCATTTCGAAGCGGTCCCATGTCGCGCTCATGGCGAGGAAGAACTGTTCCATACCGTCGTGGCCGCGCCAGATTCCTCCGTACGGGAGCGTATCCGCCTGCCACAGCACCACTTCGGGGGCGAAGAACGGTGCGAGCGTGGAGAACGAAGCCTTGCCGGGGCCGCCGGCAGCGAGGTATTCGGCCTCCGCTCGGTACATGCGTTCCAACACGAGCTTCGGCGAAGAGACAGTCATGAGGTCAGTATCTGACTGCGGGTCCATGACAGGCTGGCGGTAATCGGACGGCACGTTCGCCGACCACGGACGGTCACGTCGTATTTCCGCCGGTAGCGCGGTTGGTGCGTCCTTACGGTCGGTCGAGTGCGAACTGAAACCAGACCCGAGACTTCTGATACTGCCCAGCTCCGCGGTCCCGTCATCCTGTTCATGGCCGTCGCGGCTGCCCTCGGCACCTCGACCATCTACCCGATGCAGCCCGCGATCGCGGACGTGGCGGACACGCTGGGGACGCAGATCACTGCCGTCGGGATCGCGCTCGCCTGCGGGCCGGTCGGCTACATGATCGGCCTCGGCCTGCTCGTACCGCTGGTCGACCGCTTCGCCCCCGGGCGCGTCCTCGCCGCGCAGTTCGCGGTTCTGGCGTGTGCGCTTGCGGCCGGCGCCGCTGTCGGCACCGTCGGCTTTCTGGGTCCGATAGTCGGACTGATCGGCGCATGTTCGGCGGTCGGCGCGGGTCTGAGCTCGGTCGCGGGCCGCTTGGCTCTTCCGCAGCGGCGAGCGACGGTCTTGGGGATGGTGACCGCCGGCATCTCGGTCGGCATCCTCGCAGGCCGGATCGTGGGCGGGTGGCTCGCCGACGAGCTCGGATGGCGCGGGATGCTGCTGGTGTTCGCCGCCGCGTGCGGTCTCGTTGCCGTGTGTTGCCTGATGGCGCTCCCCGCGGCACCCGGCAACTCCGAACGCGGCTACCTCGCCGCCCTGCGTTCCCTGCCCGGCTTGTTCGTCCACCACGCGCCCCTGCGCCTTGCCGCGCTGCGCGGCGCCCTGTGGTTCTTCGCGTTCTGCGCGGTGTGGGCAGGTCTCGCCGTGGCGCTCTCCGAACCCCCGTACTCCTACTCGGCCGAACGGATCGGCCTGTACGCACTCGCGGGTCTCTCCGGGCTCCTGGCCACCCGGATCGCGGGCGCCCGGACCGACCGTGACGGTGCTCGCCGGGTGATCCTCGTCGGCCTTGCCCTGGCCGGGATGGCCGCGGTCGGCGCGGGCTTCGGCCTCGCGAACACGGTCGCGACGCTGGTCTGCCTGGCAGTGTTCGACGCCGGACTGTTCGCCGCCCAGGTGGCCAACCAGAGCACGGTCCTGGCCATCGATCCCTCGGCACCGGCCCGCTTCAACAGCGCATACATGCTGGTCTACTTCGTCGGCGGCAGCCTCGGCACAGCCTTCGGCGCCGCGGCAGTCGAGTGGTTCGGGTGGCCGGCCACCACATTGATCGCCGCGGCAGCAATCGGGACGGCCGCGATGATCACCGGTTTCGGCAACCGGCGGTCAGAGTCACTCGTTGCGAACTGACACCGGAGCTGTGGGAAGGTGTGGAACCACCTGGGAATCGAGCCCCCGACCTTTTCATTGCGAGTGAAGCGCTCTACCGACTGAGCTACGGAACGCGCCGCGCCGCCGTGGAATTGGATGCTGGTGAGGTTATAGGTCGCTCTTGTCGGCGATATCCATTCAGGGTCGCGACACATGTTTCCGGATCAAGGCTGCTAATCGCGCGGGCGGAAGACCGAGCAGGGTACCGCGACTGACCTTGCCACGGTCGAGGATGACAAGTAGCTGCCCCAGCGCGCGGGCGGCGTCGAGGCGTGTACCCATCAGCGAGGTCCTGTGCATCGACCACCCGCAGAGATCGTCACGATGGGCATCGACGATCTCGAAAAGGCTGGCCAGGTCCGTGAGATCCTTGTCGGCACAACGCGACCGCCATGCCAAAGCCTTCAGCACGACCGCCGCTTCGACATCAGGCACTTGGATGTGGAAATCGAGATATGTTCCATTGGTCAGACGAACACAAGCAGCAATCCGCAGTGCCGGAGCGGCGAGGGCAAGGCTCAGACCGGGAACCTGGTCGAATCCGCGCCCTCCGAGTTCCCGTATCCCGGGTTCTGCTGTATCGGGCACGAGAATATCCACGGCCAGCTCGCCGTTCGGGTGTTCCCGGATGTAGCGGTTGCCGCACTCGTCTTCGTAGTTCCTGTCCCGAAGCCGATCGTGGAAGTGTTTACTCGCCGCGATCTGGGGGCTCACACCGGCATCAGCGTCGGTAGTACCACGAAGCCGGCCGATAGCGGTCGGATAGATATGGATCAACATCTGCACCATATGACCGCCGATAATGCGCCATTCGTCGTTCGCAAGGTCCGCAGCGGCAGCAGCGACGTCGGCCAATGCCAGGTACCCGAGATCTGATGCGTTGGTTGTAGAAGCGACATCGACCCGCGCCGACACTGGCAGCATGATTATGGAGTCCGATCGGCATCGATACGAGCACGGAGCCGATGCGCCGCTTCGGCAGCGGATGGATCCGCACTGGTGTTGTAGAGATCCCACAGAACGATGGCGTGATCCGCAAGCAAGTGAAGGGGCACAGAATCAACGTAGCTGGAGGGCTCGACCTGGGCCGTGGCCGCTGCCACCGCTCTGATCGTCGGATCGTCGGGGATCACAATGGTCATCGTGGCATCCCCGGGGTCTGCCGGTGAGAATCCAGCATCGGTGAAATCGATGATTTCCTCGGTGTATAGACGAACCGTGTTCGGCAGCATCCAAGGTGCGTACTCATCGGCCGCCATCTCGCCGGTTAGAACTGATCCGACGTTCAAGTCGGTGAGCAGCTGTCGAGCAGAGCGCAGCTGCCCTGCGGGAGGCTCCAGTCCGTACCAGTGCGCCTGCGTACCGCGAGGGCCGGGATAGTCGACGAGCCAGCGATCCAAGAGGCCGGAGTCACCGATCCAGCCATCATCGACCCGGAGAATGTGATCCAACGTCGGCAGCACCCGGGAGACTGCCTGCTGGGTAGCGCCGATGCGATCTGCGATTTCGATCTGCTTGAGTGGGCTGTCGCTGATGGCAAGCACCCGCTGGACGGCGAGTCGTAGCCACGAGACTCTCCGACCATGCGTACCGGTTGTCGACGAAACCCCTGCTGCGTCGAGCAGTACCTTTCCATCCACTACTACCAGACCGCTCTCGGCGAGCACCAAGTCGAAAGCGCCGGTCTTGGCTTCCTCGATCAAAGAGCCACGCGCGCTGTCCGCCGCGAGAAGTAACCTTCCCGGCCGATCGCTTCGCCGGACGGCATCCCGAGCCATGGCAGCTGTGAGAACCTGCCCATAGATCTTGACGCGAGTCGGTCGAGCCAGATTGTCCTTCGTGACAAGCACCATGTCGGGAATGCCACCGAGAACACGAAGCCCAGCACGCTGCAGGAGCCTGAGTAGGTCGCGATGAACGTCTGCAGCCACAACTCCCTCTCATGCAACCATTGTCCCCACACGCGACCAGCGAGATAACGGGCGAGGCCTCGGGCTCCAACACGGCATCCGCCATCGGCCCGTCATACACCGAGCTAGCCTTATACATTCGCTCGCCGAGATTATCAAACAACAGAAACGAGCATTTACTGACATTCGTTGTTTGACAAAAAGCTCAACCTAAGGTATGCGACGCCGAGCGGTTAATCCGCACCGGAGTGGTCGGGATCGGCAAGAAAAGAAGTGCGCTGCACGCAACCGAGAGAAGAGTGTGGAGCCGCCTGGGGGAATCGAACCCCCGACCTTTTCATTACGAGTGAAGCGCTCTACCGACTGAGCTAAGGCGGCGTGCCGTTCGGCGTCGCGAGTCTATCGTCTCCGGCCGGGGAACGCGAAAACGGGTGGTCAGGACGTTTGGGCGAGGAGGGTGGCGGCCATGGCGGCGAGGGCGAAGCGGGGTTTGACGTTGAGGTCGAGGGCTTCGCGGCAGGCGAGGACGGCGTCTATCGAGCGGAGCAGGCCCTCGGGGCGGATGCGGGTGGCGAGGTCGCGGGCGCGGTCGGCCATATCGGGGTGGGTCATGGTGAGGCCGGTGGGGTCGCCGAAGCTCACGGCGAGGGCGTCGCGGTAGAGGCCGGCTATATCGAGGAGGGCGCGGTCGAGGGCGTCGCGGCCGGTGCGGGTGGTGCGGGATTTCTGGCGTTTTTCGAGGTCCTTCAGAGCACCCGCGGAACCTCGGGTGGCGCCGGCCGCGCCTTTGCCGGTGCCGCCGGCGCCGAGGGCGGTGGCGAGTTCGTCGCGTTCGCGTTCGTCGCGTTCGGCGCTGAGCTGTTTGGCCTCGTCGTCGGCGGCTTTCACCAGGTCGTCGGCGGCGAGGTAGGCGTTGCCGCGGAAGACTGCGGCTACCAGATCGAGGGCGCGGCGGCGGCGGTCGCGGGCCTCGTCGTCGGTGGCGAGGCGGCGGGCGCGGCCGACGTGACCGCCGCTCACGGCGGCAGCCCATTCGGCGGTTTCCGGGTCGAGGCCGTCGTGGTCACGCAGGACCTGCGCTATAGCGGGCACCGACGGGGTCACCAGGTGAACGTGGCGGCAGCGGGAACGCAGGGTCACCGAGATGTCCTCGGGGTCGACCGAAGGTGCGCACAGCAGGAACACGGTGCGGCTGGGCGGTTCCTCCACTGCCTTCAGCAGGGCGTTGCCGGCGCCTTCGGTGAGGCGGTCGGCGTCCTCGATGATGACCACCTGCCAGTGGCCGGTGCTGGGGCGGCGGGCAGCGATCTGCACGATGGCGCGCATTTCCTTGACCGCGATGCTCAGGCCTTCGGGGATGATCCGGCGGACGTCGCCGTGGGTTCCGGCCATGGTGGTGGTGCACGCGTGGCACCGGCCGCAACCCGGTTGTGCGGGGTCGGTGCACTGCAGTGCCGCGGCGAAACACAGCGCGGCCACCGACCGCCCGGACCCCGGTGGGCCGGTGAACAGCCACGAGTGCGTCATCGCTCCTTCGACCGTGCCGGAGCGCGCCGCCGTCGCGGCGGCGGTCAGCTCGGCCGCTACCGTCTCCTGCCCCACCAGCCGATCGAAGACACCCGTCACGTCCGCCACCATAATGGACTTGTCGTCCGCGACCGATCCAAAGGCTTCACCGGACGACGCTCGTTCGCCCGTTCACAGCGCGCCCACCGAGGGGTGCACGCTGATGCTCGGGACAACGCGTCGGCGCCAGGCGGTATGCGGCCGCAATCCCATCCCTATCCGGCACGTTGCGCGGTGGTGTTCGCGCCGTCCAACTGTTCGCGGATGATGTCGGCGTGGCCGCTGTGGTGGGCGATTTCACGCAGGATGTGCAGGACCAGGAAACGCGCCGACCACCACACCCGGCCGGGCACCCACGGATTGGTGGGTGTGGGGATGGAGGCGTCCAGATCGTCCACTGTGCGCAGGAGTTCCGTGGTGTTCGCGGCGACGAGTTCCCACTCCGCGAGGAGACCGGCGACGGTTTCGTCGTCACCGAGGGTGTACTGGCCTTCGAAGTCTTCGAGTTTCTGTTCCGCGGTTTCGTCGCGATCGACGAGAACTTTTGTCCACAACCGTTCACAACTGACCAGGTGGTGCAGCAGCCCGCCCAGTGTGAGTTCACTGGCGGTGGTGCGTTGCCTCGCCTGCTCGTCACTGATTCCCCGGACGGTGATCCGGAACATCTCGCGCTGTTCGTCGAGCAGTTGGATGAGGTCGTCACGTTCCTGGCGGCCGGCCATCGGCGCTCCTTCGCATCGGTGTCGCGTGGAGGCTACGGCGTGGGTCCGACAACCCGGGTTATTCGTTGTCCCCGGTGGTGGTGCGGCTCGCGGCCTTCGCCGGGGCCTTCTTCGCGGTGGACTTCTTGGCGGTCGTCTTCTTGGCCGCGGTCTTCTTCGCGGTCGTTTTCTTCGCCGCGGTGGTGGTCTTCTTCGCCGCGGCCTTCTTGGCCGGCGCCTTCTTGGCGGCGGTCTTCTTGGCCGCCTTCTTCACCGGACCCCGCGCGCGCCGATCGGCCAGCAGCTCCGAGGCACGTTCGTCGGTGATCGACTCCACCTCGTCGCCCTTGCGCAGGCTGGCGTTGGTCTCCCCGTCGGTGACATAGGGCCCGAACCGGCCGTCCTTGATCACCATCGGTTTCCCGGTGGCGGAATCGTTGCCGAGTTCACGCAGCGGCGCAGCGGCCGCGGCCTGTCTACCCCGGCGTTTGGGCTCGGCATATAACTTGAGTGCCTCGTCCAGGGTCACCGTGAAGATCTGGTCCTCGGTGGCCAGCGACCGGGAGTCGGTGCCCTTCTTGAGATAAGGCCCGTAGCGGCCGTTCTGCGCGGTGATCTCCTCGCCGGATGCCGGGTCCGTGCCGACCACCCGGGGCAGCGAGAGCAGTTTCAGCGCGTCGTCGAGCGTCACCGTCGCGGGATCCATCGACTTCAACAGCGACCCGGTGCGCGGCTTCGGACCGTTGTTCTTCTTCGCGGTCTTCTTCGCCGCTTCCTCTTCCGGCGGCTCCGGCAGGATCTCGGTGACGTACGGCCCGAAACGTCCTTCCTTGACGACGATTTCGTGGCCGCTCGCCGGATCCACACCCAGTGCGCGACCCTCCTGCGGCGTCGCGAACAGCTTCTCCGCGACATCGGGGGTCAGCTCGTCGGGCGGCAGATCGTCGGGCAGGTTCGCGCGCTGCGAGGTGGGTTCGGCGTCGGGATTGTCGGGGTCGGTGACCATACGCTCCAGGTACGGCCCGTACCGGCCGACCCGCACCACCACATCGCGACCCTCTTCATCGGTGAACAGCTTGATCGAATTGATCTCGCGCGCATCGATATCGTCGAGCCGCTCCCCGACCATCTTCTTCAACCCGCCGGACCGCGCGACCGACCCCTCGGCCCCGTCGTCCCCGCCGAAGTAGAAGCTGGACAGCCAATGCCCGCGCCGGGCCCGGCCGGTGGCGATCGCGTCCAGATCGTCTTCCATGGCGGCGGTGAAATCGAAATCGACCAGCCGGCCGAAATGCGATTCCAGCAGTCCGGTCACCGAGAACGCCACCCACGACGGCACCAGCGCGCTGCCGCGTTTGTAGATGTAGCCGCGGTCGAGGATGGTTTTGATGATCGAGGAGTAGGTGGACGGGCGGCCGATACCCAGTTCCTCGAGGGTTTTGATCAGCGAGGCCTCGGTGTAGCGGGCGGGCGGATTCGTGCTGTGCCCGTCGGGATTCAGTTCGACCGCCGTTACGCCCTCGCCCTCGGCGAGCTGTGGCAGCCGCATCTCCGCGTCGTCGGATTGGCCACCGGCCTCCTCGTCGACGCTCTCGACATAGGCCTTCAGGAAGCCCGGGAAGGTGATGGTGCGACCGGAGGCGGAGAACACACACTGCTCGCCGGTTCCGGCGGTACCGGAGATCCGCAGGGTGAGGGTGGTGCCGCGGGCATCGGCCATCTGCGAGGCCACGGTGCGCTGCCAGATCAGCTCGTAGAGCCGGAACTCGTCGTTGTCCAGCCGGGCATGCAGCTGGCCGGGTGTGGCGAACGTATCACCGGCGGGGCGGATCGCCTCGTGTGCTTCCTGCGCGTTCTTGACCTTGCGGGTGTACTGCCGCGGGGTCGGATGGACGTACTCGGCGCCGTACAGCTGGGTCGCCTGGGTGCGGGCAGCATTGATCGCCGACTCCGACAGTGTCGTCGAGTCGGTACGCATATAGGTGATGTAGCCGTTCTCGTACAGCCGCTGCGCGGTGCGCATGGTGCGTTCCGAGGTGAACCGCAGTTTCCGGCCGGCCTCCTGCTGCAGGGTGGAGGTCATGAAGGGGGCATACGGTTTGCGCGTATACGGCTTGGATTCGGCCGAAGTGACCACGAGGTCGGCGCCGTGCAGGGCCTCGGCCAGGCGCCGGGCGTGAGCCTCGTCGAGCACCAGGGCACGGGAATCGGCCTTGAGTTGCCCGTCGGAACCGAAATCGCGGCCCGTGGCCACTCGGGCACCGTCCACATCGACCAGCCGGGCGGAGAAAACCCGCGGATTGGCGGAATCGGCGTCGCCACCCGCATCCAGCTTCGCCGCGATATCCCAGTACTCGGCCGACCGGAACGCCATCCGCTCACGTTCGCGTTGCACGATCACCCGGGTCGCGACGGACTGCACACGGCCCGCCGACAACCGCGGCATGACCTTCTTCCACAGCACCGGGCTGACCTCGTAGCCGTACAGCCGGTCCAGGATGCGCCGGGTTTCCTGGGCGTCGACCAGGTCGTTGTCCAGCTCGCGGGTATCGGCGGCCGCGGCGCGGATCGCGGGTTCGGTGATCTCGTGGAACACCATCCGGCGCACCGGGACCTTCGGCTTCAGCGTCTCCAGCAGATGCCAGGCGATCGCTTCGCCCTCGCGGTCGGGGTCGGTGGCGAGATACAGCTCGTCGGCGTCGGCCAGCAGACCCTTGAGTTCGGTGACCTTGCCCTTCTTATCCGGGCTCACCACATAAATGGGTTCGAAGTCGTTGTTGACGTCCACCCCGAGCCGAGCCCAGTCCTGCCCCTTGTACTTGGCGGGCACATCGGCGGCACCGCGCGGCAGATCGCGGATATGCCCCACCGACGCCTCGACCGTATAGTCCCGGCCCAGGTAGGGCGCGATTTTCCGGGCCTTGGTCGGGGACTCGACGATCACGAGACGACGCACGGGACGACCCGCCTCGGCTGCGCTGCGGTCTCGTGTTGCCACCGGCGAATCCCTTTCCTTCTCGACCCGCGAAGCCCTGCTGGGGGCGCAGTACGCGGCTGGATGAACAGATGGTGAAGTCGAACATCACCACCAGACACGTTTATACCTTGACGCTGCGCGTGGCCGAGCGGTTGCGACCATCGGGCGATGGCGCGTCGATGCCGTTCAGTATGCAGGGCGCGAGGCCGCTACAGCACGCACGGTAGGTCACGAGGACGTGCCTTGTCGATGTGAGCGGGGTGGGCGCACGGTCATCGAGCGACGGCCCGCGCGTGGCGCGACGCCGGCGGGACCGGCCGGAGTCCGGCGGGATCCGCGTCGCGTGAAAGGCTGCCTGGCCTGCGGCGCGGGAAGGCAGTGGATGGGTCCCCGGCGCGACAGCCGAACCGTTCGGTGACGGCGTGAGCCGTGCCGGGATCCGGCCGGGCGTCGAGTAGCCGGGCGAGACGCGTTCGACCGGGGCAGCCGCGGTATGGCGCAACGACGCCATCGCCGGTACGGCTCCCGGGGTGCCCGCGGCCGATGCCGAAGCTCGCGAAAAGCGTGCGGCTGGAGCGAACCCGGAAGTACGCAGAGGGCGAACGGCTGGAGCGAACGCGGAAGTACGCATACTGCACATATAGTTCGTCCCTCGCTCCCGTTACGGGATCGAGGGACGAACTGGGAGGTGTGCCCGCTCAGCTGAGCGCGCGAACTCCGGTGGCCTGAGGGCCCTTGGTGCCCTGACCAACCTCGAACTCGACTTTCTGATTTTCTTCGAGGGTACGGAACCCCGAACCCTGGATTTCGGAGTAGTGGACGAAGACGTCCGCAGAGCCGTCTTCGGGCGCGATGAAGCCGAAGCCCTTCTCCGCGTTGAACCACTTCACAGTTCCCTGTGCCATTCTGTTCCTTCTCTTTTCTTACTCGGAACGGCGGACAACTGAGTTTCGTCCACCGGGCCTGTTCCGAACCCCTGTACTCTGGACTCCCATGGGGGGCCTTCGTAAGCGGTTCGCAACATCGATCCTGCCAAGGTTTGGACTTTGCATCCGTTCCCTCGAACACAGAAGCTTGCGACCGAGACCCAGTGAACCATGTCTTCGGGAAATTCAACAGCGGAGTTACCGACAATTTGCAAAAAAAATGATCTCGCGAATGCAGGGGTAAGGGATTACCCGCCGGAATCTGAACCTCCGGTATGTTTGCCTACAGATAACCAGCCGACGGACCGTGTACCCACCTGTGACCCAGATCGCTATTGGGTATCGAATCCGCAGGCAGCGAGCGGCGGAAGACGGTGTTTCACACCTTCCGGCGACACGGAAGGCATGGCGGAATGACGCGCGAGGTCCAGCCCGAGACGAGCTACGGTCGATCGTTGCTGAATCGTGTCCTGGCCGGCGCCGGGGACACCGACGAGCGACTGACGCATATCGCCGAGATCGCCGGACGCGCGGCCCGGACCACCGAATGGCCGCTGTGGGCGGCGCCCGCAGTGGTCGACGCACTGCGCGCGGAGGGCATCGAAGCCCCCTGGAGCCACCAGGCCGAAACCGCGGACCTCGCCCACCACGGGCGCAATGTGGTGGTGTCGACCGGGACCGCGTCGGGCAAATCGCTCGGGTACCAGCTGCCCGTGCTCACGGCACTGCACGACGATCCCCGAGCGACCGCGCTGTATATCGCCCCGACCAAAGCACTCGGGGCCGACCAGCTGCGAACGGCCGGCGAACTCGTCCGGCACCGGGCGTTACGCGATATCGCGATCGCCGCCTATGACGGCGATACGCCCACCGAAATACGGCAATGGGTGCGCGCGGAGGCACGCTGGGTGTTCACCAATCCCGATATGTTGCATCTGGGCGTCCTGCGCTCGCATCGCCGCTGGTCGCGGCTGTTTCGACGGTTGCGCTATGTGGTGGTCGACGAATGCCACGCCTATCGTGGCGTCTTCGGCTCCCATGTGGCGCTGGTGCTGCAGCGGCTTCGCCGGCTCGCCGCGTATTACGGCGCCGACCCGGTGTTCGTGCTGTGCTCGGCGACCGCCGCCGACCCGGCAGCCGCGGCATCCCGGCTGACCGGTGCGGACTGTGTGGCGGTGACCGAGGACGGTTCCCCGCGCGGTCCGCGCACCGTGGCGTTCTGGGAGCCACCGCTGCTGACCTCGGTACAGGGTGAGAACGGTGCACCCGTACGCCTGGGCGCGACCACCGAAGCCGCCCGGATCACCGCCGATCTGGTGCTCGAGGGTGCCCGCACGCTGACCTTCGCCCGATCCCGGCGCGCCGCCGAACTCATCGCCCTGCACACCCGGCAGCGGCTCGCGGAAATCGACCCCGACCTGGCGGAACGGGTCGCTGCCTACCGCGGCGGCTACCTCCCCGAAGACCGCCGCGCGCTCGAAGCCGGCCTCACCGACGGGTCGCTGGTTGCCGCGGCCACCACGAACGCCCTGGAGCTCGGTGTGGACATCGCGGGGCTGGACGCCGTGGTGCTCGCGGGTTTCCCGGGCACCGTCGCCTCGTTCCGCCAGCAGATCGGCCGAGCCGGACGGCGCACCCAGGGGGCACTCGCCCTGCTCGTGGCGCGGGACGACCCGCTGGACACCTACCTCGTCCACCATCCCGAAGCCCTGCTGGACCGGCCGGTGGAAGCCACGATCATCGACCCGTCCAACCCCTACGTCCTGGGCCCGCAGCTTTTGTGCGCGGCCATGGAGCTGCCGCTCGGCGATGCCGAGGCAGAGCAGTTCGGCAACCGCCGGATTCTGGCAGAACTGGCAGGTCAGGGACTGCTTCGGCGCCGGAAGTCGAACGGGGGCCACCACTGGTTCTATACCGCGCCCGAGCCGCCACACGATTCGGTGGATGTCCGCGGCGGTATCGGTGGCCAGATCGCGATCGTGGTCGGCGAGACCGGTCGGTTCCTGGGAACGGCGGACCCCGGCCGCGCCCCGGCGACCCTGCACCAGGGCGCGGTGCACCTGCACCAGGGCGAGACCTATGTGGTCGACGAGCTGGACCTCGAAGCAGGCGTGGCCTTCGTCCACGAGGAGAGCCCCGGCTGGTCCACGAGTGCCCGGCAGATCACCTCGATCACCATCGATTCGGTCCGGGAGAACCGCGTATTCGGGCAGGTCACGGCGGCCTTGGCCGAGGTCACCGTGCACAGCCAGGTCGTCGGTTACCTACGCACCGCGCTCACCGGCGAGGTGCTCGACCTGGTCGAACTCGACCTGCCGCCACAGCGCCTGTCCACCACAGCCGTGCTCTACACCGTCACCCCGGAACTGCTGGACCGCGCCGGTATCGCGGCGCCCGATGTGCCGGGAGCACTGCACGCCGCCGAACACGCGGCCATCGGGTTGTTGCCGCTGGTAGCGACCTGCGACCGGTGGGATATCGGCGGCGTTTCCACCGCCCAGCACCCCGATACCGGCCTGCCCACCGTGTTCGTCTACGACGGGCAGGCCGGGGGCGCCGGTTTCGCCGAGCGGGGCTACGCCCTGCTCCGGCGCTGGCTGGGCGCCACACTCGCCGCCGTGGAGTCGTGTTCCTGCCGCTCAGGATGCCCATCGTGTGTGCAATCACCCAAGTGCGGCAACGGCAATGACCCGCTGGACAAGGCGGGAGCGGTCAGGTTGTTGACGGCGATTCTGGCCCAGCCGGACGGGCGCGATCACGCGTCGTACGACTCGTAAGAGATGCACGCAGGTCAAGATGTTCGCTGCTCCGCACCCACCGCCGTCATCCTGCCCACGGCGCTACCGATTTAAGAGGAAGCGGCTCATGTTAACTGAATTGTTGCCACTTAACCGGCCGGTAGCCGGCGGCAATGCATTCGGATCATTTCAATAACGAACTCCTATTTCCGGTAACGAGCAGTTAATTGCCGCAGCTAAGTGAACGACCAATTCGTCGTTAACTAATTACCGTGAAGTCCCATCACCGCCCTTCTTCGACCGGGCCGGCGCGCGCAATCGCACGTATACGCCGCGCTCCGAACGGACCCACCGGTACCTTTTCCTCCACTTCGATCAGGACATCCCAGCCCTCGACTTCGCATCGGGTTATCGCGGCCCGCATCCGCCGGCCGAGGGATTCGGCGGCAGTACACCCCGCCTCGGCGCCGTCGCGTAGTCCGGCAGCGGCAGCCAGCGCAGACAGGTCGGCGGCCGCCTGCGCTCGGTGCCGCGCGACGACCACCCCGCCGATCTGGGTTACGAGTACGGTCAGTGCGATCAGAGCGGCCACGGCAAAGCATGCGATCACGGTTGCCGACCCGTTGTCCCCGCGCAGATGGCCGAACTGCCGGCCGCTCGCCCGGGTCAGGCTCTCGCTGTTGCTGCTGGACACACGCACCGGTCTCCGGCGGGCCGCCGCGGCCGGCTCCGAGCTGTCCCAGCGGCCGAGCCGGAACAGCGGCAGCCCGCGGAGGCAGCCGGTGATCCCGCCGATCACCACGCCGGCGGCCGTCCCGACGAAGCCGCCGACCGCGGTCGCGAGTGACACAGCGGAGAGCCATCGGCTGCCCGCCGGACCCGGGCACCCCCGGTTCACGAGCCCGCGCCCGGTTCCCGGACGGCGACCGCCTCGGCCCGCATCTGCAGCGCGGGAAGCAACGGGGTGTCGGCGGTGACCACGGCGACCACGCGGTCTCCCTCGTAACGCAACGAGATATCCGCTCCGTCCGGGGCCACCCGCTGCGCGGTAGGGACCGCGGACTCCCGGTCTCCTCTGGCGGCGAGCCGAGCCGCTTCGCGGGCGGCATCGACACAGCGCACCTGGGTGACCGCCGCGAAAACCGCGCCCACACACAGGGCTACCGCGGCAGCGAGCGCACCGAGCGCGATCGCTCCCTCGACAGTCACCGACCCCCTGTCACCGCGCAGTACCGCTGGGCGGCGTGCTCGCTCTGCGCTTGTCGTGCCCGGCCACCGGCCGCGCGCCCACGTTCCGGCCTCATCGGTGGACACCTGTGTTCCTAAACGCTTGTGTTCAAGGCCTTTTCGATGATTCCGGTCAAGGCGTCGGGGATGCTCTCCCCGGTCACCACGGTGTACAGGACGGCGCCGAACGCCGCCGCGGCTATGGTTCCGATCGCATACTCGACCGTGCTCATCCCGTCCTCCGCCGTCGCGGCATACAGCAGTCGGGCGTTCAGTTCGCCGCCGAACGCGCGCACCCGCCGCACCGGTGCCCACTCGATCATTTCGGACATGGGGTATCTCCTCCTCTTCACCACGTTCGGACTGTCCGTACGTGGTACATCTCGGTTCTCCGGCTGCGGCGGTCACAGCAGGGTGCCGCCCAGCACCCGGCCGGCCAAGCCGACGATGACGGGCACGATTCCCAGGCAGACGAATGCGGGGAGAAAGCACAGGCCCAGCGGGCCGCCGATCAGCACACCGGCACGTTCGGCGCGTGCTGTCGCCGCCTCCTCCACCAGCGCCCGGTGCTCATCGGCCAGTTCCCCGACCGCCGCCGCCAGCGAGGATCCGGAACGAGCCGACCGGCGTGCCAACCGCGCCAGCGCCTCGAATTCCGGCGCGGCCGCAGAACCGGGTGGCGTCGCCGCCCAGGCTGTCGCCGGGTCGGCACCCATCGCGAGCAGATCGGCCGCGCGCCGCAGCAGCGCCGCCAACGGCGCCGGGCAGGTGGGTAATACGGCACGTACCGCGGCGTCCGCCGGCAGACCTGCGCGTAGACAGGCCGCCAGCAGGTCGAAGAGCGTCGCGATGGCCACCGGATCGACCGGGCCCCGAGTTGGGCGCCGTGCCGCGGGTTCGTAGGTGGGCCCCGTCCCCAAGCGCGCGAGCACCGGCCTGCGCACCGGAAAGAGCAGGAACGCCGCGGCCAGCAGGAGATAAGGCCACACCGCACCGGTCGTCATCGTGGGCTCCTACCCGGGTATGCCGGACATTTCGGCCACCGGCCATGCGGCGGCTGCCGCACGGTGCTGCGCTGGGAGCGAGCGGGGACGCTCATCGCGGAACCACCCGGCGGGTTATCTCGTCGGCCCACAGCAACCCGGCACAAGCCAGGCCCGCGCCGAGCGGAAGGAGAAAGGTGCCGATCGACGAGAACAGGAGTACACGCAGCGGTTGGGCACCCATCAGCTGTCCCAAACCGATGCCGAGTACCGGAAGTACCGCCAGGATCGTGGCCGTAGCGCGGGCTCCGGCCAGAGCCGCCTCGGTACGGTTGCGGAATTTGATCCGGGCGGCCAGATCGGCCCGGGCTGCCGCGAGCAGTTCGGCCAGGGCGAGGCCGTGTCGTTCGGCGACCCGCCAGGCGTCCGCTACCCGGGCGAGCTCGGCGGCGATCACCGTATGCGGGCGTAACAGTCCGTCGGCACCGGAGCCGCCCAGCCGGCTACGCGCCGCGCCCACCGCGAACGCCTGCGCCGCGATACCGCCGGTCTCGCGGGCGGCGACCGCGGCGGCGGCACTGGGATGCGCGCCCACCCGCAATTCCGCGATCACGGCCGACAACGCATCAAGGAGGTAGCCGCATTCGGTGTTGTGCCGCCGGGCCAGCCGCGCACGGCGCATTCGTACCGTCGCGGTGGCCACAACGAGCACCCCGCCGATGAGGCTGCCGCTACCGAGAACCAGCGCCACCGCACAGCCGAGCCCCGCGGCGCCGCGGACGAGCCACCGCCCGGGCACGCGGCGCGACACTGGCGCACCGAACACCCGGGTGAATCGCCGCCGATCGGCCGGTGCGGGAATCAGGAGCAGGGCCACGGCCACCCAGCCGAGCCCGGCGACCACCGGCGATACCGGTCCGGTGAGAGTCATCGGCCCAGCCGTTCCTCGAACAAGGCGGCCAGCGCCTCCGCACCGGGGCCTGCCGCGCCGGCCCGCCAGGCCGGGCAGATCACCACCCAGCCGTCGCTGCCCCGCCGCACCACCCCGATTTCGCGGAGGATGCGCGAGCCGTCGGGACGCCGCTGTACATGGAGAACCACCTGGACCGCCGCGGCGAACTGACTGTGCAGAGCCGCGCGGTCCATACCGCCCGAACCGGCGAGGGCTTCCAGCCGGGCCGGCACCTCGCGCGGCGAGTTGGCGTGCACCGTTCCCGCGCCGCCGTCGTGCCCGGTGTTGAGCGCCGCCAGCAGGTCGACGACCTCGGCGCCCCGCACCTCACCCACGACGAGGCGATCCGGGCGCATCCGCAGGGCCTGGCGCACCAGATCGCGCAGGGTGATTTCGCCGGCGCCTTCAATATTGGCCGGACGAGCCACCAACCGGACCACATGGGGATGCGGCGGCGCGAGTTCGGCGGCGTCCTCCACGCAGACGATGCGCTCGGCCGGATCGACCTCGGCGAGCAGCGCGGACAGCAACGTGGTCTTCCCCGCGCCGGTACCGCCGACCACCAGGAAAGCCAGCCGCGCCCGAATCATCCGGCGCAGTAGGGCTTCGGCTTCCGGCGGTACGGTTCCGGCCCGGCACAAAGCGTCCAGACCCTGGGTGGCCGGCCGCAGCACCCGTAGCGACAGGCAGGTACCGCCGAGCGCGATCGGCGCGAGCACGGCATGCAGGCGAACCCCGAAGCTGTTACCCAGCACCATCTCCCGCCCGGCGAGCCGGCCGTCCACCCAGGGCTGGGCGTCGTCGAGGCGGCGGCCCGCCGACAGCGCGAGACGCTGGGCCAGGCGCCGCACGGCGGCCTCGTCGGGGAACGTTATCGGGGTCTTCTCGACACCGCGGCCACGATCGACCCACACCGCATCCGGCGCGGTGACCAGCACATCGGCGACCGCGGGATCGTGCAGCAGCGGTTCGAGCAGCCCGGCACCGGTGAGTTCGGTCTGCAGCAGGCGCAGGGCCCGCAGGAGGTCGGTATCCCCCAGCATGCCGCCCGCCTCGGCCCGGATGGCCGCCGCGACCCGCGCCGGTTCCGGTTCGGCGGATTCGCCGGCCAGCCGCCGGCGGACCCGGTCCAGGAGTTCGGCGGTGACGACCCCCGCCTCGGCGTTCACCCGGCTCTCCGTTCACCGGGCGGAGTGAGCACCGCGAGCACCGCATCGCAGGCGGTACGCAGTGGGCCGCGACGTAGCCGCAGGCCACCGCGCTCGAGGCGGGCGGCGAGACCGGGCTGGGCGCGCACGGAAGCCAATAGCGGCAACCGCAGCACCGAGGCGATCTCCTGCCCCCGCAGATTGCCGGGTGCGGGCCCGCGCACCACCAGGCCCTGGTTCGGGTTCCGGTTCGCGACCCACTGCGCCACCGCCTCGGCCGCGGCCACCGCACGCAGCCGGGCGGGTACGACCAGCACGACCAGATCAGCGGCGTCGAGCATGCCATCGATATGCGGACCCCGTTCGCCGGAGATATCGCAGACGACGAGATCCCCGGCTCCGCGGGTGGCTTCGACCACCGCGTGCACCGCGGCGGCGCCGATCGGACTGGTGCGGCCGGAGCCGCGGCCGCAGGACAACACCGACAGCCCGGCTCCGGCGCCCGGTAGAGCGTTGTGGAGTTCGGCGGCGGCCACCCGGCCGTCGTCGATGACCAGGTCCGGCCAGCGCAGACCGGGAGCGCTTTCGATCCCGAGCAGTAGATCCAGCCCGCCACCATGCGGTGCGCCGTCGACCAAGACCGTCTGCGGCCGGAATCCAGTGGTGGCCGAACGCAGCGCGATCGCCGCGGCGAGGGTGGAGGCACCCGCCCCGCCGCCCGCGCCGGCGAGCGCGATGACCACTCCCCCATCTGCGCGCTTTTCGGCGTATTCGGCGAATTTCTCGATGAGACCGACCGCCCCGGCGGGCAACGCGACCACCCGCTCGGCGCCGATCACCGCCGCCGCCTGCCAATCCGCGAGTTCCGGCTCGCCGTCGGTGACGGTGACCACTCCGCTGCGCCGCGGTGGTGCCGCGGCAGCGCATTCCACCGCCGCGGGGGTGTCCAGCACGATGAGTGGCGCGATGGACCATGCGTGGCGTCCCGGTGGCGGAGCGGCCTCCTCGATACGCCGGCCCGCGGCCGCCGCAACGCGTAGCACTTCGTCGCGTAACCGGTGATCCCGGATGAGCACCAGCACACCGGGTTCGGCGGTTTCCGCGGTGGTCGCCTCGTGGTCCATGAGATCCAGCGTGGCCGGGAAACGCGGTCCGGTACGGGCCGCGGAGGAGATTGTGGACAACTCGCGGGCTGTGGACAACGTCCACAGCGAATGGCCGTCCCCGAAATAGAGGACGGCCCCAGCCGGGGGGGGAGGAGGCTGGGGCCGTCGGGGTTCAGCCCCGGGGGGTCGGGCTGAACGCGCCTGGAACATGTCCAGGTGACAGCAATACTACACCCAAGCCCCGACGAGAACGCAAGCCCCGAGACAAAGAAGTTCCCCAGCTCACGCCGACCACTGTCCGCGGTGAAAAACCACAGGTCAGAACCGGCTGAACCACCCTGTGCCGCCGACACGCCAGACACGTTTGCCTATCCTGAACCCGTGACGGACACCGCTGATTCGACACCGCTTCCCGGCGATCGCCGACCCACCCACGGCCGTATCGCCGCGTTCTTCGACCTGGACAAGACCGTGATAGCTCGCTCGAGCACCTACGTGTTCAGCAAACCGTTCTTCGCCCAGGGCCTGATCAACCGGCGGGCGGTACTCGAGAGCAGCTACGCCCATTTCATGTTCCTGCTCTCGGGCGCCGACCACGATCAGATGGAGCGGATGCGCGCCAACCTGACCAATATGGTCGCCGGCTGGGATGTCGCCCAGATCCAGTCGATCGTGGCCGAGACGCTGCACGAACTGGTGGATCCGCTGATCTACGCAGAGGCAGTCGATCTGATCGCCGACCACACGATCCGCGGGCACGATGTGGTGATCGTCTCGGCCTCCGGCGAGGAGGTGGTGGCGCCGATCGCGGAGGCGCTCGGGGCGACCCACACCGCCGCGACCCGCATGGAGGTCGTCGACGGGAAGTACACCGGCGAGGTCGATTTCTACTGCTACGGCGAAGGCAAGGTCACGGCCATCGAAAAGCTTGCCGCTACAGAGGGTTACGACCTGTCGCGGTGCTACGCGTATTCCGATTCGATCACCGATCTGCCCATGCTGGCCGCGGTCGGCCACCCGACCGCCGTCAATCCGGACCGGAATCTACGGCGGGAGGCAACGGCACGGGGGTGGCCGGTCCTGACCTTCTCCAACCCGGTTTCACTGTGGTCACGGTTTCGCGCACCGTCGAGAACGACGGCCACCGGGATCGCGGTCGGACTCAGCGCACTGGCCGCCGGCGCACTTACCTATCGGCTCCTGCGACGCCGCTGAAGACGGCTTCTACCTGGCCTTATAGCATACGCCTCCGAACTCCGGCGACCGTTTTCCAATGTTCGGTTATGTTGCCCGAAGCCTTGATGTGAGTGCGCTCACAGTGTAAAAATGGAGGCACGGAAGGACGGAAGGCCAAGGCGCAGCCGGAAGAGAAGGCTCAGTCTCCCGACCACCCTTCCCAGCACGGACACCAGGCACCCACGCGGAGCTCGCCGCGACAAGGGCAGGAGTGTTGTGGGCCTGCGAAATCCGGTTCGTTGCCGGCGATGGCCTCGCATAGCTGCGGGGATGAGCTGCTGCGGATCCCGGAGGAACGCCGAGGCCGGAGAACACAACCCATTTCAGCACGCATGGTAACCGGGTAGTCCGTGCTCGCGGGCGGTGAGGTCCAACGACCACGCCGCCCGCTTTGATGTGTGCGGTAGCCCTGATACGACAGCCCACCACGACGGCATTCGGCTGTCAGCCGGCCGCCGCCTCCGCGATCGACATCGCTTCCCGGGCACCGTCTTCGAGTGCACCGCAGCAGAACACCACCCAGCCCCCGACCCCGTCGGCGGTTGCGGCGCCGAACGCGGCCGCCGCGTCCAGGTATGCCTGCCGGCGGCGCAGCAGAAAGACCTCCGGCACACCGAGCGCGTGTGGATCCAGCCCGCTCGACACGGTGACCAGACGCGACGCCGCCCGGGCGACCAGCCCGTCCGCCGACCCGAACGGTTTCAGGGTCAGCAGTTCGCCGTGCACCACCGCCGCGGTGACCGGAGCCGGTGCCGAGGTGGCCAGCAGGGTCTGGGCCAGCACGTCCAAGCGCTCGGCCACACCGCCGTCGGCGCGTGGCCGGCCCAGCGCGCTTTCGTCGTCCACCATGTCGGCGGCGGCGAGCAGGTGCAACCGGGCCAGGGCCTGCAGCGGCGCCCGCTCCCAGATTCCGACGAGGTTGCGCAGTGCGTCACCTTCCAGCGCCTGGCCCACGCGCAGCGCGCCGGCCAGGATCGGGTCGGCGACCGCGCCGTCGGCGGGTAGTTCGGTACTCCCGCCGTCGAGCGCCGCGGAGGATCGCGCCGCCCGGACAGCGGCTTCGGCCGCGGTCGTCGGCCAGCCGCGGCGGTTCGTCTTGTGCCGGTGTACCTCGGCCAGCGCGTCGCGGGCCTTATCGGCCGCGGCGCGCACGCCGGGCAGTTCGGTGAGGGGCGCGAGCGGATCGGTCACGGGGTAGGAGGCTACGCGGCTCGGACGGCGACGTGGACGTGAGTCCCGCGAGACCCCGTTGTCACGGTCGGCCGACAGCCAGGTCGCGGCCGGGTATGGCCGCGAGCAGGGAGCGCGTGTACTCCTCGCGCGGGGATTCGAAGATCTGCTCCGTCGGTGCCGCCTCGACAATGGTCCCCTCGTGCATCACCAGGACCTCGTCCGCGATCTGGCGCACCACCGCCAGATCATGGGTAATGAACAGATAGGTCAGACCCAGGTCACGCTGGAGGCGATCGAGCAGGTCGAGGATATTGGCCTGGACGAGCACATCCAGCGCCGATACCGCCTCGTCGCAGACCAGCAGTTCGGGTTCGAGCGCCAGTGCCCGGGCGATGGCGACCCGCTGGCGCTGCCCGCCGGACAGTTCGTTCGGGTAGCGGTCGGCGATATCGGCGGGCAGCGAGACCTGATCCAGCAGCTCCCGGACCTTGGCGTCCCGTTCGGCGCGAGTACCCAGTTTGTGGGTGTACAGCGGTTCGGCGATACAGCGATGGATCGAATACATCGGGTCGAGCGACGCGTAGGGGTTCTGGAAGATCGGCTGCACCCGGCGCCGGAACCGAGTCTGCTCGCGGCGGCTCAGCCGGCCGATATCGGCGCCGTCGAAAAGCACCGAACCGGAGCTGGGCTCGAGCAATCCGAGGACGAGCTGTGCCACGGTGGACTTTCCGGAACCCGATTCGCCGACCAGGGCGGTAGTGGTCCCCCGGTGCAGGCGGAACGAAATATTCTCGGCGGCCGCGGCCTCTCGGGACCGCCACGGAGCCGATCCGCGGACGCGATACCGCTTGGTGAGCTTGTCGGCCACCAGAATCGGATCCCGGCTCTGCTCGTCGCCGCGGTCGCGGGTACGGCCGGCGCGCCGCCCGGCGGCCAGCGAGGGCGCCGCTTCGATCAGCTTGCGGGTGTAGGCGTGGCGCGGATCGCGTAGCAGGTCCGGCGCCGGGCCCGATTCGACGACGCGACCCTGATACAGCACCACGAGGTGTTCGGCGCGTTCGGCGGCGAGTCCGAGATCGTGGGTGATGAGCAGCATCGCCGTACCGAATTCTCCGGTGAGGCTGTCGATGTGGTCGAGGATGCGGCGCTGCACGGTGACATCCAGCGCCGAGGTGGGTTCGTCGGCGATCAGCAGCGCCGGTCGCGCGGACAATGCCATCGCGATGAGAGCGCGCTGCCGCAACCCTCCGGACAGTTCGTGCGGATACTGGCCGGCCCGGTGCTCCGGGTCGGGTATCCCGGCGGCGCGCAACAATTCGACCGTCCGCTCCCGGCCCGCCCGGCCCCGCGCCACGCCGCTCGCGGCCAGGGCCTCCCGGATCTGGAAGCCGATCTTGTAGACCGGATCGAGATTCGACATCGGATCCTGCGGTACGAAACCGATCTCGTTGCCACGCAGGGCGACCAGCCGAGATTCGGGCGCATCGGTCAGTTCCGTACCCGCGAAACGGATACTTCCCCCGGTGATCCGGCCGCCGGGCGGCAACAACCCGAGTACCGCGTGCGCGGTGGTCGATTTACCGGACCCGCTCTCGCCGACGATCGCGACTGTCTCGCCGGGGTAGACGGTGAGATCCACACCCCGTACCGCCTCGACCCGGCCGGCGCCGGTCCCGAAAGCTATACGCAGATCCTGGATTTCCAGCAAGGGGCGCTCTTCGGTGGTGGTCATGAGCGCGTCCTGTCCAGTAGCCGCGAGCGCCGCTCGCTCGGTGTGCGGAGACCGTGCGCCGGCCCTCCCCCGGCGCTCATCGCGCACCCCGTGCTTTCGGATCGATGGCGTCGCCGAGGGCATCGCCGAGCATGATGAAACTGAGCACCGTCAGCGCCAACGCGGTGGCCGGATAGAACAAGATCAGCGATCCGCCCCGCAACTGCTGCTGGCCGGTCGCGATATCGGCGCCCCAGGAGACCACGGTGGGTGGCAGTCCGACCCCCAGGAACGACAGCGTCGCCTCGGTCACGATGAACACACCCAGCCAGATGGCCGTCACCACGATGACGGGCCCTACCGAGTTCGGCAGGACGTGGCGGACGAGGATACCGAGGCGGGAAACTCCCAGCGCCCGGGCGGCCAGCACGTATTCGCTGTTCTTCGCCGCGAGCACGGATCCGCGGGCGATCCGCGCCGCCTGCGGCCAGGTGAAGGCCGCCAGCGTGACGATCACCAGCCCGATGGTGCGCTCGGTGGACAGCTGCATGAGCACGATGGCGGCGAGCATCAGCGGGATGGCGTAGACGATCTCCGAGATGCGGGAGATCACCGAATCGAGCAGCCCGCCGTAGTACCCGGCCAGTGCGCCCAGCGTGGCCCCGATCAGAACGAACAGGGCAGCCGCACCGACCCCGGTCAGGATCGACGCCCGGGCCCCGTAGACCGTGCGGGCGTAGATATCGCAGCCCTGCAGATCGAACCCGAACCAGTGCGCCGAGCTGGGCGGCAGCAAACTGTTGTCGACCGTGCAGTAGCGCGGATCCTGGTCGGTGAACAGACCGGGGAACGCCGCTACCACCAGCACCAGCAAGATGAGTGCCGCGGAGATCCAGAACAGCGGATTGCGCCGCAGGTGCCGCCAGGCCTGGCCCCAGAAACCGCGCGGCGCGCCCGCGATCCGCACCCGGTCGGTGGCCTCCACCGGCACCGCGTCCGGTTCGGCGACCCAGCGCTGCCGGTCGCGCCGCCGGGGCAACTCATCGGACATGACCGCACTCCTGTTCAGGCATAACGGATCCGGGGGTCGAGTACCGCGTACAACAGGTCCACCACGAGGTTGGCCAGCAGGAACACCACGATCAGCACCGTGACGAAGGAGACGACCGTCGGCGCTTCGCCGCGGACCACCGCCTGGTAGAGGGTGCCGCCGACGCCGGGGATGTTGAAGATGCCCTCCGTGACGATCGCCCCGCCCATCAGCGCGCCCAGATCGGCGCCGAGGAAGGTGACCACCGGGATCAGCGAGTTCCGCAGGATGTGCACGGTGACGACCCGCCGCCGGGGCAACCCCTTGGCCGTGGCCGTGCGCACGTAGTCGGCGTCGCGGTTCTCCGCGACCGCGTTGCGGGTCAGCCGGAGTACGTAGGCGAACGACAGCGCACCCAGCACGAGTGCGGGCACCACCAGTCGCCCCCAGCTCGCGTCCGCGCCGACCGTGACGGGCGCGATGCCCCATTTCACGCCGAGCAGGAACTGGGCGAGGAAACCGAGCACGAAAACCGGTATCGCGATCACCACGAGACTCAGCACCAGCATGGCCGAATCGAACCATTTACCTTTGCGCAGCCCGGCCAGCGCGCCGAACAGGATGCCGAACACCGCTTCGAACAGCAGGGCCAGTAGCGCCAGGCGGATGGTGATCGGAAAAGCACGGGCGAGTTCGTCTTTCACCGACCGGCCGGAGAACGAGGTGCCGAGATCGAAGGTGAAGATCCCCTTCAGGTAGTAGAAGTACTGCACGAAGAAGGAGCGGTCCAGGTGGTAACGCGCGCGTAGTTGCTCTTCGAGAGCGGGGGTGAGGGTGCGGTCACCGGCCAGCGCCGCCACCGAACCACCGGAGACCTTGTAGATCAGGAAGTAGATGAGCAGGGTGGCGCCGAAGAACACCGGAACCATCTGCAGCAGGCGCCGCACTACATACCAGGCCATGCGCTCTCCTCCCGCCGGCGGGTATCCGGGGTCATATCAGCTCGAGGTTCTCGAAATCGGCCATACCGTTCCAGCCGAAGGTGACCCCGCGGACCCGTTCGGAGTAGCCGGAGGAGTTCACGTAGTCGAAGATGGGAATGGTGGGCAGATCGCGCAACAGCACCGTCTGGGCGCGCGCCACCAGCGCCCAGGATTCCGGTTCGGTCAGTGCGGCTTCGGCGGCCGCGATCAGGGCGTCGAATTCGGGGTTGTGATAGTCGAAATCGTTGGTTTCGGAGTTGCCCAGGAACGATGGCTCCAGGAACTGGAGCATCGTCGGGTAGTCGCCCTGCCAGCCGGAGCGGAAGGCCTTGCCGACGGTGCGCGAGGTGATCTGGTCGCGGAGTTGTTTGAACGTCGGATAGGCGGCGCCCACCGCTTCGATCCCGAGGGTGTTCTTGATACTGTTCGCGACCGCGTCGACCCAGGGCTGATGATCTCCGTCGGCGTTGTAGGCAATCTCGAAACGACCGCTCCACGGTGCGATCTCGTTCGCTTCGGCCCACAACCGGCGGGCCTCGCCGGGATCGAATTCGAGGACCTCGGCACCGGGGAGATCACCGTCGAAACCCGGCAGCACGCTCGAGGTGTAGTCGCGGGCCGGCGCGCGGGTGCCGCGGAAGATCTTGTCGCCGATGGCCTTCCGGTCGATGGCGCGCGAGATGGCGTGCCGCCGCAGCCGGCCTTCCGCACCGCCGAAATGCGGTAGGCCGGGTTGGGTGCCGATCCACTGATTCTTCGCGGTGGCCGCCGCGACGGCGCGCTCGCCCAGGTCGGCATCCACCACGGTCAGCGCACTGGTGGGGACGGTATCGAGGACATCCAGGTTACCGGCCAGCAGATCGGCGTAGGCGGCATCCATATCGGAATAGAAGACGAAGGTCAGGCCCCGGTTCCGGGCGGGCCGCCCGCCCCGGTACGTCTCGTTCGGCACCAGATCCAGTTTCACATCGTGCTGCCAGGCGTCCGGGCCCGCGAACCGGTACGGGCCGTTACCGATCGGATGCTGCCCGAACGCTTCCATATCCGCGAAGGCTGCCGCGGGCAGCGGGTAATAAGGCGCGTATGCCAGCCGGGTCCGGAAATCGATGGTGGGCGCCTTCAAGTCGACCGTGAAGGTGAGATCGTCGACCACGCGCAGTCCCGACATGGTCGTCGCGCGGGGCGGATCGGCCTGCACATCCTCGAATCCGACGATCGGCTCATAGGTGTAACTCTGCAGCTGCGCGTTGGTGACCAGGGCGCCGTAATTCCACGCGTCCACGAAAGAACGGGCGGTGACCGGTGATCCGTCGCTGAACGTCCAGCCGGGTTCCAGCCGAATCCGGTAGTGCTGCTGATCGGTGGTCTCGATGGACTCGGCGACCTCGTCGTGCAGGCTGCCGTCGGCGGCGATCCGGCGCAGGCCCGCGAACAAACGATCGACGATCCGGCCGCCACCGTTCTCGTTCGTATTCGACGGCACCAGCGGATTCTGTGGTTCCGAACCGTTGACGGCGATGGAATCACCGAGCGCGGGGGTCACCGTGCAGGCAGGCAGCACGACGACGGCGGCCAGTACCACCAGCAGGCCCGCGGCCCACCGAGTCCACGATGCTCCCCGCACACACACTCCCCGACTCGTCGTTCCCCACGATCGCCCGTTCGGCGTCGCGGGCCGAGACAGCCGCACTGCTTCCCGGACCCGCACTTCCCGTCCGCGGCCGGGCGGGCAAGACCGGGTCGCGACCCACACCCCGAAGAGTTGCCCGATGATATCGGCCCCCGCCGCATCCCGCACGGCTTCGTCGACTTCGCGCTGGATCCGGGACCTACCGTTCGTCCCCCTCCGGCTGCCGTTCACCCGGCAGGGGCGGCCATTCGCCGGGGATCTCCTCGACCGGCCCGTGGAGAGTTTAGGGTCACAGGTGGCCCCTCATGGTGCAGGTAACGCGAAGGAAGTGACTCAGATGACCGAAACCGCCGATCACCCGGACGCCTACCCGCCGAGCGCGGAGTTCGCTGCCGCGGCGAATGTGGATGCGGGTATCTACGAGCGTGCCGCGCAGGATCGCGAAGGGTTCTGGGCGGAGCAGGCCGATCACCTGCACTGGCATCAGCGCTGGAACCAGGTGCTCGACTGGAGCGACGCGCCGGTGGCGAAATGGTTCGTCGGCGGACGCCTGAACGTTGCCTACAACTGCGTGGACCGGCATGTGCTCGAGGGCCGCGGCGACAAGGTGGCGCTGCACTGGGAGGGCGAGCCCGGCGATTCCCGCACGATCACCTACGCCGACCTGCTCGCCGAGGTCGGCCGCGCGGCGAACTACCTGACCTCGCTCGGTTTGACGGCGGGCGACCGGGTCGCCATCTACATGCCGATGATCCCGGAAACCATCGTGGCGATGCTGGCCTGCGCGCGCCTGGGCCTCACGCATTCGCTGGTTTTCGCCGGGTTCTCCCCGACCGCCCTGCGGCAGCGCATCGACGATGCCGAGGCGCGCCTGGTAATCACCACCGACGGCCAATGGCGTCGCGGCAATCCGGCACCGCTGAAGGAGGCGGTCGACGAGGCGCTGTTCGCGCACGGTGACGTTCCGTCCAGCGTGGAGCATGTGCTGGTGGTGCGCCGGGTCGGGATCGAGGTGGCGTGGACCGAGGGACGCGATCTGTGGTGGCACGAAACCGTCGCCCAGGCCGAGCCCGCCCACGAGGCGGAGGCGTTCGATTCCGAACATCCGCTGTTCATCCTCTACACCTCGGGCACCACCGGTAAGCCCAAGGGCATCCTGCACACCAGCGGCGGATACCTGACCCAGACCAGCTACACCCACCGCGTGGTGTTCGACCACAAACCGGAAACCGATATCTACTGGTGCACCGCCGACGTCGGCTGGGTCACCGGGCACAGCTATATCGTCTACGGTCCGCTGGCCAACGGCGCCACCCAGGTGCTCTACGAGGGCACCCCGAATTTCCCCGACGAGCACCGGCATTGGCAGATCATCGAGAAGTACGGGGTCACGATCTACTACACGGCCCCCACGCTGGTGCGCACCTTCATGAAGTGGGGGCGCCAGATTCCGGACGCGCACGATCTGTCCTCGATTCGGGTGCTCGGCTCGGTCGGCGAACCGATCAACCCGGAGGCCTGGCGCTGGTACCGCGATGTGATCGGTGGCGGTAAGGCGCCGATCGTCGATACCTGGTGGCAGACCGAAACCGGCGCCATCATGATCTCCCCGCTGCCCGGTATCACCGCCACCAAACCGGGTGCCGCGATGACCCCGCTGCCCGGTATATCCGCGACGGTGGTGGACGAGGAAGGCAATACCGTACGCCGCGGTGAAACCGAGGCCAACGGATATCTGGTCCTCGACCAGCCGTGGCCGTCGATGCTGCGCGGTATCTGGGGCGATATGGAACGCTACCGCGCCACCTACTGGGAGCGTTTCGCCGAACAAGGCTGGTACTTCGCCGGCGACGGGGCGAAGCTCGACGTCAACGGCGATCTGTGGGTGCTCGGCCGGGTCGACGACGTGATGAATGTGTCCGGGCATCGCATCTCCACCGCCGAGGTCGAATCCGCGCTGGTCGGCCATGCCGGGGTCGCGGAGGCGGCGGTGGTCGGCGCCACCGACGAAACCACCGGTCAGGGGATCGTGGCATTCGTGATCCTGGCGGCCGGGGCCACCGACAACGGCGCGGCGATGGTCGACGAACTCAAGGCCGAGGTGGCGCGCGAGATCAGCCCGATCGCCCGGCCGCGGGAGATCCACGTGGTGCCGGAACTGCCCAAGACCCGCAGCGGCAAGATCATGCGCCGGTTGCTGCGCGATGTGGCCGAGGGCCGCGAACTGGGCGACACCTCCACCCTGGTGGACCCCCAGGTGTTCGAGAACATCCGCGCGGGTCGGTCCGAATAGGTCACCCGCCGGGCCCGGGGCGGCGGAGACGCCCATGGGCCCGGCGGTCCCGCCACGGCCGCACTCCTCTGAGGCAGGGTGCGAATGATCGGCGGGAGATCACCGACCGTTAAGATTGCTTACGGTGTGCCGGGAAGTCTGGTCGGCGAGATGGACGTGCGCTCGCCGGTGATCAACCGGTCGAGCGGACGCGGAACATGTCCGTACGACCGAAAGGTTCCCCGTGCTGAGCAGCCCCCGGTCGGAACTCGCCAGATATCTACGGACCGAGACTGTCGGCGGATCATTGCTGCTGATTGCCGCGGCGGTAGCTCTGCTCTGGGCCAACTCACCGTGGAGCGAGAGCTACCTGGCGCTTTCGGAGGCACACCTTCCCATTCCGCCGCTGCACCTGGACCTGACCGTCGCCGAATGGGCCAAGGACGGCCTGCTCGCCATCTTCTTTTTTGTCGCCGGCCTGGAACTGAAACGTGAGCTCGTCGTCGGTGAACTCGCCGACCCGAAACGTGCGGCGCTGCCGATCATCGCCGCCGCCGGTGGCGTGGTCACCCCGGCGCTCATCGCGTTCTCCGTAGGATTCGGCGTGCCGGGGATGGACCAGGCCTGGGCCATCCCGGTAGCCACTGATATCGCCTTCGCGCTCGCTGTGCTGGCGATGACAGGGTCGCGGATCCCGGCCAGCGCGCGGGTTTTCCTGCTCAGCCTCGCGGTCGTCGACGATCTGATGGCCATCGCGCTCATCGCGGTGCTGTTCACGGCCGGGCTGGCCTTCACCTGGCTGCTGGCGGCGCTGGCCTGCTGCGCGGCCTGGTGGTTCGCCCAGCACCGGCGCTGGAAATCGCCGCTGATCTACCTCGTGATCGGACTTGTGTGCTGGTACGCCCTGCACGAGGCCCATATCCATCCCACGCTGGCCGGGGTGGCGTGCGGTCTGCTCACCCGAGTGCGGCGCGACGACGGCGAAGACGAAGCGCCCGCCACCCGGTGGGAACACCGGGTCCAGCCGATCTCGGCCGGACTGTGTGTGCCCCTGTTCGCCCTGTTCGCCTCCGGCGTGCCGTTCAATATCGAGGTCCTCGGCGATATGTTCACCGAACGGCTTTCCCTGGCGATCATCCTCGGCCTGCTGTTCGGGAAAATCATCGGCATCTTCGGCATCAGCTGGGTCGCGATCCGCTTCGGTCTCGCCAAACGTCCCGCGCAGCTGGGTTACCGCGATATGTTCGCCCTGTCGGTGCTGGGCGCGATCGGGTTCACCGTTAGCCTGCTCGTGGCGGAACTTGCGCTCGAGGACTACCCCGAATCCGCCGAATTGGCCAAAGCCGCGGTCCTGGTGACCTCCATGGCCGCATCGTTGATCGGTTCGGCGCTACTGTTGCGGCGTGGGCGTGTCCACGACGCACGGCGCGACGCGGATGCGCTAGAACCAGAACAGTAAGACCGAGCAGGATCGGGACAGGGAGAGGGTCGACCACGTGAGTGTCACACAGGGCGGTAACGGCGACGGCGCACGAGGCGGCACGGTCACCTCGATTCCGCTGTCCGAGATCGACCCGCACGCTTCGGCCAGTTTCGGCAGTCTGGTCCGCGACGCCTCCGAACAGGTCTCGACCCTGGTCCGCGCCGAAGTGGCTCTCGCCAAGGCGGAGGTCACCGGGGAGATCAAGAAGGGCCTGCAGGGCAGCGTCTTCTTCATCGGCGCGCTGACCGTCCTGCTGTTCAGCAGTTTCTTCTTCTTCTTCGCGGTCGCCGAAACGCTGGATATCTGGCTCACCCGCTGGGCCGCGTTCTGGATCGTCTTCGCGTTCATGATCGTGGTGACGGTGCTGCTGGCGTTCCTCGGCTACCGGAAGGTCAAGAAGCTGCGGGCACCGGAGAAGACGATCGACTCGCTCAAGCAGACCCGTACGGTGCTGCCCTCGGGATTCGGCAGCCACGACGAGCCGACCGCGCTGGAGAAGACCACCCGCTGAGCGGGTCAGACACCGGGCGCGACCGGACGTTCACTACGCTCGGACGCCGTGGCGTCGAACTTTCCACCGGACCCGTCGAGCGTGCGCTACGACGGCGCCTGGACGCACCGTGATGTGCACGCCAACGGGATACGGTTGCACGTGGCCTCCGCCGGCCCCGGCGACCCCGAGGCCCCGCTGGTGGTGCTGCTGCACGGGTTCGCCGATTTCTGGTGGACCTGGCGGCATCAGCTCACCGCGCTGGCCGCGCTCGGCTATCACGCGGTCGCGGTGGATCTGCGCGGCTACGGCGACAGCGACAAACCTCCGCGCGGCTACGACGGCTGGACCCTGGCCGGCGATATCGCCGGCCTGATCCGCGCGCTCGGCTACAGCAGCGCGACACTCGTCGGGCATGCCGACGGCGGGCTGGTCTGCTGGGCGACCGCGGTCCTGCATCCCCGGCTGGTGCGGGCGATCGCGGTGGTGTCCTCACCGCACCCGGCGGCTTTGAAGAGCGCGGTATGGCGTGACCACGCGCAACGTCGCGCCTTCCTTCCAGGGTTCCTGAACGCGCAGCTCCCCCGGTATCCCGAATACCGGCTCACCCGCGACAACGGTCGCGGCGCCGCCGATCTGCTCACCGGCCGCAGTTCGCCGGCCTGGGCCGATACCGCGGAATGCGCCGAGACGGCACGGCGGATGAGCTCGGCCATCCGGATTCCCGGCGCGGCCCATTGCGCGCTGGAGTACCAGCGGTGGGCGTTCCGCAGCCAGTGGCGTGCGGACGGCCGCCGGTTCATCGCCGTGATGCGCAAACCCGTCGATATCCCGGTGCTCTCCCTGCGGGGCGAGCTCGATCGGTACATCCTGCCGAATACCGTGCACCGGGGCTCGCACCTGTCACCCCGCCGCCAGGTGGTGACCGTGCGCGACGCCGGGCATTTCGCGCATCAGGAGAACCCGGACGCGGTCACCGCCGAAATCGCCAAACTCCTCGGCGGGCACGACGACCGAAGACCGGACCGCTACGCCTGAACACCTACACCGCTGTCTGTTCCGCGCTGTACTACCGGGTCGCGCTCAGCTCAGCACACACGGGCCCGTAGCGACCGGCAGTGTCGACGCGGGCGCCGCGGTGATCCGTTCCCGGACCTCGTCCAGCGTCAGCACATAACCGGTGTCGTCGTCGGTGACGGCGGCGCCGAACACCACGCCGAGCACCTTGCCCTCGGTATCGACCAGTGGGCCACCGGAATTACCGGCCCGCACCTGCCCGCGCACCGTGTACACCTCACGCTCGACGGTGCCGTCGCGGTAGATGGTGGGCCCGGTGAGATCCAGGGTCTCCCGGACCCGGGCGGCGCTGGCCGTGTACCGGCCGCCGCCGGGATAACCGAGCACGATCGCGCTCTCTCCCGAAGTGGCCGCCTCCGGCGCCTGTGGAATCACCGGCGCCGTGAGACCGGGCACCGACAGCACCGCGATATCCATGGACGGATCGAACTCCACCACCGACGCTTCCAGCGGCCCCGCGGCGGAATCCACCGTCACACTGGTGGTTCCGGCCACCACGTGCGCGTTGGTCATCACCCGTTCCGGTGCGACCACGAACCCGGACCCTTCCAGCGCGCGCTGGCAACTCGGCGCGACCCCGCGGATCCGCAACACACTCTGCTGTAGCGAACCGGCCACCGGACTGGCCAGCACACTGGGATCCGGCGGTTCCACCGCGGCGATGGGCGCCCGCCCGAACGGACCGATCACATCCGGAAGACCCGAAGTATTCAGCAGTTTCGAGAACTCGTTGGGCAGGGTGCGCAGCCATTCCGGCGCCACCCGGTTCACATCGGCGAGCACCCGGGAACTGTTGATCGCCGCGGCGATGGCCGGCTGTGAAGAGGTGGCCAGTGGCAACGCCAGCAACCAGGCCGTCACCAGTACCGCACCGGCCATGAGCACCGCGCCGACCGTACTGTCGGCGCTGCGTGCGAAGGGGTGGCGCATCCCGCTGCGCGCTGCCCGGCCGAGCACCATCCCGGCGATCTCGCCGACGATCACCAGCAGCACGATGAGCAGCACCCCCGCCAGCACCCGGCTGCGGCCCTCGTCGATGTGCACGAGGATATGCGGCGCGATCAGGATGCCGGCGACGGCGCCGAGCACCACCCCGAGAAATGCCAGCGCCGAACCCACCGCTCCCTGCCGCCACCCGGAGGAGGCGGCCAGCAACGCCAAGATCACCACTGCGATATCGAGCCACGCAGACGAGCTCACAACACCATCCCCACCGCGGCCAGCGCCTGTTCCAGATCACGCACGTCGGTTCGGTCCCATTCCGCTTCCCAGCCCAGCGAAGTCACAAGTCCGGCCAGTATGCCGCCGGTGAGCCCCCAGACCAACATTCCGTCCACCTGGAACGCCGGACTCCGGTACCCGAGGGAGCTGCGTACCAGGAAACGGTTCGCCGGATCCAGCAGCTCGGACATCGGTACGCGGACCACCCGATCGGTTTCCCCGCGGTCCATCACCCGCACCTCGCTCGGCGTACGCCAATAGGCGACCACCGGCGTCACATCGAATCGCGAGGGCGGAACGAAGAGTTTCGGCAGGGTCGCGATCGGCTCGACCCCCGCGCGCTCGAGCCCCGTCTCCTCCCAGGCTTCCCGCAACGCGGTATCGATCGGCCCGTCGTCACCGGGGTCCACGGCACCGCCGGGGAAAGCGACCTGTCCGCGGTGGTTGCGCATGGTGGAGGCGCGCTGGGTCAGCAGGACCTCCGCGTCCGCGGGGAGACCGCCCGGCGCCTCCGGGTCGCCGGCGGGATCACCGGCGAACAACACCAGCACCGCGGCCTGGCGGACCTTGCCCGCCATCGTGCGCCGCAGAACCCGGGTCCGGCCGAGGGTATCGGCGAAATCGGGCAGCCCGGGCCCGGCCGCCCTGCTGAGCCAGGACGGCACCTGCTCGTCGGTCAAGAAGCCTCCCTCGAAGCAATTACCTGTGGGCGGCGCAGACCGTGGGGAAGGCAGGAACAACGCATCACGCCGCAACTCCCAGGGCACCGGCCACGGTATCGGCGATATCGGTGACATCGCGGAACGGGCGGGCGACGTAGTCGGCGATCGACCCGTCCGGCCGGACCAGCACCGTGATCGGCAGCGCGTTCGGCGCGTTCGCCGCCGCGCGGATCCGGGCCTCGGGATCCTGCAGGCCGGGTAGCCGCAGTTCCGGGCGCTGTTGCGCCCGCAGGTCGGCGTTGAGCGCGGCCAGCAGGGACAGTGCCTTCGCCTCGTCCGGGTCGCTGTGCACGGTGAGCACCCGTACCGCGGGCCCGGCCCGGTCCGCGTACTCCTGGAACAGCGGCAGTTCGGTACGGCACGGTTCACACCAGTAGGCCCACAGGTTCAGCACCATCGGTGCACCGGTCATCCGGCCGGGCGCCACGGGCGCACCGTCGGCCAGGCAGCTCGTGACGATATCGGCCAGCGGGCCCGCCGCGGACGCGGATTCCGGCGGGCAATCCGCCGCCCCCGATTCCTGCCGCAGTGTGGGCTCGATCCGGGCGGGTTCGGGCGTCGCCTGCGTTCGGCCGGAATCCGAATCGCCGCGCGGCCACAATGCCGCCGCCGCCGCCACCGCCACGATTACCGCCGTCAACGCCCATTTCCAGAAAACCGGTATTCGGCTCACCGGCCCACCAGTTCGAGCAGATGCGCTTTCTCCGGACCCTTCACCAATGCGGCGGCACTTTCCGGATCGGTCGGGCCGGCACCGAACGACGGGCAATCCTTTGCCAGCACGCAGACGCCGCATGCGGGTTTACGGGCATGGCAGACACGGCGCCCATGGAAGATCACCCGATGGGACAGCAGCGTCCACTCCTTGCGTTCGATGAGCGCACCCACGGCGTGCTCGACCTTGACCGGATCCTCCTCGGTGGTCCAGCCCCAGCGCCGCACCAACCGGCCGAAATGGGTATCGACCGTGATACCCGGAATTCCGAACGCGTTACCGAGAATGACATTGGCAGTTTTACGGCCGATCCCGGGCAACCGGACCAGCTCCGCCATGGTGTGAGGTAACTCACCGTCGTGACGTTCGAGCAACGCCTGCCCGAGCCCGATCAGCGAATTGGCTTTGTTGCGATAGAAACCCGTGGGCCGGATGAGTTCTTCCAGCTCCGTGCGGTTCGCCTCGGCGTAGGCCCGGGCGTCCGGATAGGCCGCGAAAAGTGCGGGAGTGGTCATATTCACTCGCACATCCGTGCACTGCGCCGACAGGATCGTGGCGACCGCCAATTCCAGCGGAGTACCGAAATCCAATTCGCAGTGCGCGTCCGGAAATGCCCGTGCCAGCATCCGGTTCATCCGGCGTGCCCGGCGCACCAGACCCAATTGTGTCTCCGCCGGTCGCGAGCGGGTTTTCCGATTTCCGACCCCGTCGGACACCGGGCGCCCCGCGGCTGCCGCGGCGGTTCCGGAAAGGGGGCTTCCGGCGGTATCGGAGGGGGTGATTCGCACCCGTCCACCATACGGAACCCGCCGACAACGTTGTCCCGCCAGTTCTGGTCCCGTATTCCATCTGAGACCTCGACCGTGTTTACTACCCGGCATGCAAGGACTCGCTGTGGCGCTCTTCCCAGTGGTGTTGATGCTGTTCGCCCTCGGTATGGAACGAGTGGAGAACCGTCTGCGCAAACTTGTCGAGCCCGACGAGGAAGTCCAGGCCTACCTGGACAAAGCCAGCAACGCCGAGGTCAACGAGCTCACCAAGCTCGGCCTACCGGCGGCGGTGGCGCGTATGCGCCGACGCCGTAACCGCACCGAGGAGGCCGAGGACTCCCTCGATATCGCCCGCGCGAGCTGATCCGTGCGCCCACTGGCGCGTGCGGGGCGCGTCCCGGTTAACCTTCCTTACGTGGTGTCTGTCACTGCGCGCCGATAGGGCCGCGTAGACTGCACTGTCGGCCGACTCGCATCGGTCCGACGACTACAGCCATTCCCGATAAGGAGCACATTCGTGGACGAGGCCCTCGCCAGAGCAGGCATCTTCCAAGGCGTTGAGCCCACCGCGGTGGCTGCGCTCGCCAAACAGCTGCAGCCCGTGGATTTCCCCCGCGGCCACGTCATCTTCAACGAAGGTGAACCCGGCGATCGGCTGTACATCATCACGGCCGGCAAAGTGAAGCTGGGCCGGCGTTCCCCGGACGGCCGGGAGAATCTGCTGACCATCATGGGCCCGTCGGATATGTTCGGCGAACTGTCCATCTTCGATCCGGGCCCGCGCACCTCCACCGCCACCACGGTCACCGAGGTTCGCGCCGTCACCATGGACCGGGACGCGCTCAAGTCCTGGATCGATCAGCGCCCGGAGATCGCCGAACAGCTGTTGCGAGTGCTGGCCCGCCGTCTGCGCCGCACCAACAACAACCTCGCGGACCTGATCTTCACCGATGTCCCCGGCCGGGTCGCCAAGGCGCTGCTGCAGCTCGCGCAGCGTTTCGGCACCCAGGAAGCCGGCGCGCTGCGGGTCACCCACGACCTGACCCAGGAGGAGATCGCCCAGCTGGTGGGCGCTTCCCGGGAAACGGTCAACAAGGCGCTCGCCGATTTCGCGCATCGCGGCTGGTTGCGCCTGGAGGGCAAGAGCGTGCTGATCTCCGATTCCGAGCGGCTGGCCCGCCGGGCTCGCTGAGTCCGCACGGCACCACCCCATCCGGGGCCCACGCACGCCGGTAACCGCTCTGCTCAGTGAGTGATTTTCAGCGGCCGGCCGTTCACGGCTATCCGTGGCGGCCGGCGTACCGACTACCTACCGTGCAGCTATGGCCTCAGGCGCCGGATTCGGAGCGCAGGTAGGTGAGCTGGGATTCGACCGAACTGCGCGCCGCCGGCCACAGGCTTTCGTCCACGTCGGCGTACACCTTGCGGACCACGTCCATGGCGTCGGCGTCCGCACCGAGTTCGTCCAGCGCGGAGCGCACCTGTGCGAGCCGTTCGTGCCGGTGCGCGATGTAGTACCGCGCCACCGGTTCCAGGTCGGGATGGTCGGGGCCGTGTGCGGGTAGCAGGGCCCGGCCGGAGCCTTCTTCCAGTAGCCGGTCCATCGAGCGCAGGTAGTCGCGCAGGGTGCCGTCGCGGTCGAGCACAGTGGTCCCACGACCCAGGATGGTGTCGCCGCTGAGGACCGCGTCGGCGAGCAGGAAACTCACCGAATCCGCGGTGTGCCCGGGGGTGTGCAGCACGGTGATCCGCAGGCCGGCGGCCTCGATCACCTCACCATCGGTCAGCGGTTCCACCTCGCCACGCAGGAATTCCGGGTCCACGGCCCGCACCGGTGACCCGGTCAACCGGACCAGTTCGTCGATTCCGCCGGTGTGGTCCGGATGGCGGTGGGTGATCAGCGTGAGTGCGACCGCGCCACCGGTCGCTTCGGCGATCGCGGCGATATGGTCCGGATCGTCCGGGCCCGGGTCGACCACCACACAGTGGGTTTGCCCGGGGGCCCGCAGGATCCAGG
Source organism: Nocardia sp. CA-290969 (assembly GCF_050936135.1). Taxonomy (NCBI): domain Bacteria; kingdom Bacillati; phylum Actinomycetota; class Actinomycetes; order Mycobacteriales; family Nocardiaceae; genus Nocardia; species Nocardia sp. CA-290969. The sequence continues at coordinate 6,362,335 of NZ_JBNJNJ010000001.1, forward strand.
TATTGGTCCCGTCCAGCGTCATCGGTCCCGGATTGTCCGCGAGCAACACCGCCGCGGACGGCGTGACCGCACGCAATTGCCCGTAGGCCGGATGAGTGAGTGTCATCGACGACACCTCCGATCAGAAAGCAGCACAATCGAATCTACGGGCCCACTCGCGGCTGCGCCGATCCGCACCCCGGGACGGCCCGCGCGCCGGCCGCCCCGGCAGCGGGACAGGAGTCCGGCACGGCGCCCACCGCGACGGGTGGAGGTGCACAACAGCACACGGCCGGAGCAAGCCTCCATCTGATGCGGCTGCTGCTGCCGGACAACGCGATCATCGACACCGCCTCCTCCGGGAACCGGCCCAGGTCCATCGGTCATCCGGGTGCCGGCATCCGGCCTCGCGGACCACGAGCTAGGTTTGCAGCCCGCGGGCTCGGCGACCGACGTGCCGACCGATGGCTCCCACCCCTCGGGCGAAGTGACGCAGTGAGCGCACTGCGGGAGCCGGTGCGGAGGTACGCAGCGTGAGCAGCGCGCGGCCGGAGCCCGTTCAGCGGTACGCAGGCCACGGGGCGGGAGCACCCAGAGGTCCGGTTATCGGACCTCGGCGATCAGTTCGACCTCCACCGGAGTGTTCTTGGGCAGTTCGAAAACTCCGACCGCCGAACGGGCGTGCGCACCGGCCGGTCCGAACACCTCGCCCAGGAATTCCGAGGCGCCGTTGATCACCAGCGGCTGATCGGTGAACCCCGGCGCGGACGCCACGAAACCGACCACCTTCACGATCCGCACCACCTCGTCGAGGCCCACCAGATCGTGCACCGCGGCCAGGGCGTTGAGTGCGCACCACCGGGCCGCGAGCACCGCCTCCTCGAGCGATACCTCGGCGCCGACCTTGCCGACCGCCGTCAGCTCACCGGCGACGAACGGCAACTGCCCGGAGGTGTAGACATGCGAACCCGTCCGCACCGCGGGCAGGTACGCGGCGACCGGGGCCACCACCTCGGGCACTGTCAGCCCCAGCCGGCCGAGGTTCGCGCGCCATTCGGTCGCGGGTGCGCTCATATCGGATTCCCCCACGCCGCTTACTGCTTCGGCCGCTTCAGGTATGCGACGTGCTGCTCGCCGGTGGGCCCGGGCAGCACGGTCACCAGTTCCCAGCCGTCGGCGCCCCACTGGTCCAGGATCTGTTTGGTCGCATGCGTCAGCAGCGGTACGGTCGCGTACTCCCACTGGGTGATATCGCTCATGCGCACCGAGCGTACTGGGTCCCGGACCCGGCGCCCGGCGCAGGACCGGTGTGGCTGTACAGGCGTCGGATCCCGGTGTCTGGTACACCACAGGAGGACAAACCGTAGTATGCGGGCATCCGTCCGGTCCGGGTTATAGGCTCGCGACCGTGGCAGAACCAACGACGATGCCGGAATCGGCCGAGCCCGACCTGAAAACCGGGTGGCCCGAGCGTGCGGCGAACGCCCGGCTGCACTACGTCTCCGGTAAGGGCGGCACCGGTAAGTCCACGGTCGCGGGGGCCCTGGCATTGGCGCTGGCCGCGGGGGGCCGCCGCGTCCTGCTGGTCGAGGTGGAGAACCGGCAATCGATCGCGCAGTTGTTCGACCTGCCGCCGCTGCCGCCCACCGAAACGAAGATCGCCACCGCCGACGGTGGTGGTGAGGTGGTCGCGCTCGCCCTCGATATCGAGCACGCCTTTCTCGAATACCTCGAAATGTTCTACAACCTCGGGTTCGCCGGCCGGGCCATGCGCCGGATGGGCGCGATCGATTTCGTCACCACGATCGCGCCGGGCCTGCGGGATGTCATCCTGACCGGCAAGATCAAGGAATGCGTGGTCCGGGCCGACAAACAAGGTTCACCGGTCTACGACGAGGTGGTGGTCGATGCCCCGCCGACCGGACGGATCGCCAGTTTCCTGGATGTCACCAAGGCGATGGCCGAACTCGCCAAGGGCGGGCCGATCGCCGGACAGGCCGAAAGTGTCTCGCGGTTGCTGCACTCGGACCAGACGATGATCCACCTGGTCACCCTGCTCGAGGCGCTGCCCGTACAGGAAACCCTCGACGCTGTCGCCGAGTTGAGCGCCAACGATCTGCGGATCGGCAGCGTGATCGTCAACCGGGCCGCGCAGAGCCCGCTGAGCGTCGAGACCCGGGCGAGCGCGGCCGCCGGCGAACTCGACACCGAGGCATTGCGCGCCGGGCTGGAAACGGCCGGAATCAGTCCGACAGCCGCCGATTTCGCCGGCCTGCTCACTGAGACGGTCGAGCATTCGGCCACGCTGACCGCCCAGGATCGCAGCGCCGCGGACCTGCTGGACCTGGATATCGCCCGCCTGCAGCTCCCCACCCTCGCCGAGGGTATGGATCTCGGGGGCCTGTACGAACTGGCCGCCTATCTGACCGAACAGGGAGTCCGATGAGCACCCGACCCGCCGGCCCGGCGCCCCTGGATCTCTCCGGCATCCTCGCCGACCCCACCGCCCGGGTCGTGGTGTGCTGCGGTTCCGGCGGCGTGGGCAAGACCACCACCGCCGCCGCGATCGCGTTGCGCGCGGCCGAACAGGGCCGCAAGGTCGTGGTACTCACGATCGACCCGGCGCGGCGACTGGCCCAGTCGCTGGGGGTCGCGGATCTGGACAACAGCCCGCAGCGGGTCGCGCTGGGTCCCGAAGCCAAGGGCGAACTGCACGCGATGATGCTGAATATGCGGCGCACATTCGACGAGATGGTGCTCGAACACACCACCCCGGAGAAAGCCGAGCAGATTTTCGCCAACCCCTTCTATCAGGCGGTGGCCTCCTCGTTCGGCGGCACCCAGGAATACATGGCGATGGAGAAACTGGGCCAGCTCGCGGGCCGCCGCGAATGGGATCTGATCGTCGTGGATACGCCGCCGTCGCGTAACGCGCTGGATTTCCTGGATGCCCCGAAACGGCTCGGCACCTTCCTCGAGGGCCGGATGATCCGCGTGATCATGGCGCCCGGCCGGGGCGTCGGGCGGTTCGTCACCGGTGCGATGAGCCTGGCCGTGCGCGGTGTGTCGACCATCGTCGGCGGCCAGATGCTCAAGGACGCGTCGAACTTCCTGCAGTCGCTGGAATCGTTGTTCGGCGGATTTCAGGAGCGCGCCAATCGCACCTTCGCGATGCTCGCCCGGCCCGGCACCCATTTCCTCGTGATCGCCGCCCCGGAGCCCGATGCGCTGCGAGAGGCGTCGTTCTTCGTGGATCGGCTGTCCACCGAGAAGATGCCGCTGGCCGGGCTCGTCCTCAACCGGACCCATCCGGTGCTGTGCTCGATACCGGCCGATCACGCCCTCACCGCCGCCGACCGGGTCGCCGAATCCGACCCGCTGACGGCCGGGGTGTTGCGGGTGCACGCCCACCGGGTCGCGATCTCGCGGCGGGAACAGCACCTGCTGCACCGGTTCACCGGCGCCCACCCGCGGGTGCCGATGGTTTCGGTCACCGCCCTGCCGTTCGACGTCACCGACCTGTCCGCACTGCGCGCCGTCGGCGCCCAGCTGGTGGGCGAGGAGACCGCGGCCGCCGGCTGACCGGAACCGTCATACCCCGATCGATCGGCCGCCGGGCACTCGCGAATCGAGTGCCCGGCGGCCGGTTGTCCAATCGGTAATTCCCCTACATAGCCATCTGATGCTGACGCTGGGCGTGGAAGAAGTCCGACCAGGAGGTCACCTCGGGATGCTGTTTGAGCAACGCCCGCCGCTGCCGCTCCGTCATACCGCCCCACACGCCGAATTCGACCCTGTTGTCCAGGGCGTCCGCCCCGCATTCCATCAGGACCGGGCAGTGCCGGCAGATCGTCGCCGCCTTGCGCTGGGCGGCGCCGCGTACGAACAACTGATCGGGATCTACTTCCTTGCATCGGGCCTGGGAAACCCAGGCAATCCTTGCTTCGGCCTGCTCTACATCCAAGCGAGCGACGGGGGTTGTCATGTGCATTTGGTGTGCCCCTTTGCCAGTCCGAACACCGGGTCACGGCGCTCCGGAATCGCGTGTACTCCGCAGCAACCCGAACCCCGCTGCGAAGTGCACCACATTCCACATTGAGTGTTAGCTCTATCACACTGAGCTCTCAATCTAGGTAAAGGTATGCCGCGAGCGCAAGACCGGATGATGACTTTTTGGTACGTCCGTGCCTGCGGACCACTCCCCGTCGACCGCCCCCACGGTCGAATACGCACGTCAGGTGCCCTCACCCGGATTAGCCGCGCAATCGGCGAATCCGGATACACAACACCGAGTGTCCACACGTCACGGACGCCGGACGGCCACCCTCTACCCTGGTGCTGTGCCGATCACACGTGCGCTCCTCAAGCTGGCGGGCAGCTGTGTACTCGCCTCCGTACTCGTTGCCGGAATGTTGTTCCCGGTCGCCGGAGGTTTCGGATTCGTCTCGAACCGCGCCGCCGATGCCGTCGACAACGTGTCGGCGGAACTGGTCGAGGGAACCGTGCCGGCCGTATCCACGATGGTGGACGCGGCCGGTAACCCCATCGCCTATCTGTACGAGCAGCGCCGCTTCGAAGTGCCCAGCGACCGGATCTCCAACGATATGAAGCTGGCCATCGTCTCCATCGAGGACAAACGATTCGCCGACCACCACGGTGTCGACTGGCAGGGCACCATCCGCGCCTTCCTCACCAACACCAGCAGCGGTGAGGTCCAGCAGGGCGCCTCGACCATCGATCAGCAGTACGTGAAGAACTTCAACCTGCTGGTGGTCGCGAAAACCGATGCCGAACGCCGGGCCGCCATCGAGACCACTCCCGCGCGCAAGATCCGCGAGATCCGGATGGCGCTCACCCTGGACAAGGAACTCAGCAAGGACGAGATCCTCACCCGGTATCTGAACCTGGTCCCGTTCGGCAACTCGTCCTACGGCATCCAGGACGCCGCGCAGACCTACTTCGGCATCGACGCGAAAGACCTGAACGTCGCGCAATCGGCGATGCTCGCGGGCATGGTGCAGAGCAGTTCGAAACTGAACCCCTACACCAATCCGGAGGGCGTGACCGCCCGGCGCAACACGGTCCTGGACACCATGATCCAGAACATCCCCAGCCGGGCCGAGGAGTTCCGGGCCGCGAAATCCCAGCCGCTGGGCGTGCTGCCCGAGCCCAAGGGATTGCCGCAGGGTTGCATCGCCGCCGGTGACCGCGGTTTCTTCTGCGACTACGCGCTGCAGTATCTGGCCGAGGCCGGACTGAGCCAGGAACAGATCCAGAAGGGCGGCTACCTGATCCGCACCACCCTGGACCCCGCGGTCCAGGATTCGGTGAAACGTTCGGTCACCGAACATGCCGACCCGCATCTGCCGAATATCGCCTCGGTGATGTCGCTGATCGGCCCGGGCAAGGAGAAACATCCGCTGCTGGCGATGGCCAGCAGCCGCACCTACGGGCTGAACCGGGAAGCGCACGAGACCCTGCTCGCCCAGCCGTACTCGATGGTCGGCGACGGCGCCGGCTCGGTGTTCAAACTGTTCACCACGGCGGCCGCGATGGAGAAGGGCATGGGTATCAACGCCCAGCTCGACGTACCCGGCCGGTTCGACGCCCGCGGTATGGGTAACGGCGGCGCCCCCGGCTGCCCGCCCGCCACCTACTGCGTCGAGAACGCCGGTAACTACCGGTCGCCGATGTCGGTGACCGAGGCGCTGGCGACCTCACCGAACACGGCCTTCGTGAAGCTCATCCAGGCGGTCGGCGTGACGCCCACCGTGGATATGGCGGTCCGGCTCGGGCTGCGTTCCTACACCGAACCGGGCAGTTCCGGCTTCGACAACCAGAGCCTGGCCGACATGATCAAGGGCCAGAACCTCGGTTCGTTCACGCTGGGCCCGGTCGCGGTGAACCCGCTGGAGCTGTCGAATGTGGCAGCCACCCTGGCCTCCGGCGGGACCTGGTGCCCGCCCTCGCCCATCGCGCAGGTCATCGACCGGTACGGCAAACCGGTGCCGCTCACCGAACAGGCGTGCGAGCAGGTCGTCGAGCCGGGTCTGGCCGATACGCTGGCCAACGCCATGGGCAAGGACCACGATCCGGGCGGCACGGCCGGCGCGGCAGCCTCGGCGACGGGCTGGAACATGCCGGTCGCGGCCAAGACGGGGACCACCGAAAGCCACCGCTCCTCGGCCTTCGTGGGCTTCACGAATTCACTGGCCGGTGCCGTCTACGTCTACGGCGACAGCCCGACTCCCGGTGAGATCTGCTCGTTCCCGCTGCGCAACTGCCCGGCCAGCGACGCCAACGGCCTCTTCGGCGGTAACGAACCCGCCCGAACCTGGTTCAAGGCCGCGAAGGACGTTTCGGGGAACTTCCCGCCGCCCGCGCTGCCACCGGTCGACGAGAAATACGTGCGCGGCTCGGCGAACGCGCAGGTGCCCGATGTGGTCGGAATGACGGCGGGTGAGGCGACCGCCGCGCTCACCGGCGCCGGCTTCAAGGTCACCTCGGTGACCGCGCCGGGCTCGGCTCCGAAGGGCACGGTCACCGGTTCGACCCCGAACGGATCGGCGATCCCGGGGTCGCAGGTGACGATCTATCTCAGCGACGGCACCATCCGGCAGGCACCGGAGCCGGGACGTCCGCCCGCACCGACCCAGGCCCCGCCCGGTATACCGCTGCCGCCGTTCCTGCCACCGATCCCCATCCCGATACCCCGGTGATCACCCGGCTATGACTGTGCCCCGGGCTCGCGCGACCAGCGCGCCCCGGGGCACAGTCCTGTGAGCGGTGGGCTCCGCGCTCAGAGGCGCGCCTTCACCGCCGCCGAGATCCTCGACCCGTCCGCCTTCCCGGCGGCCAGCCCGGTCGCGACCTTCATGACCTGCCCCATCTGCCGTTTACCGGGCCGCTCGCCCAATTCCTCGGCGACCTGGGCGATCGCGGTATCGGCGAGATCGGCGACTTCCGCGTCGGTCAACTGAGTGGGCAGGTATTCGTCGATGATCCGCGCCTCGGCATGCTCGTTGGCCGCCAGCTCGCCGCGACCGGCCTGGGTGTAGACCTCCGCGGCTTCGTTGCGCTTCTTCGACTCCTTGGTGAGCACGGCGACGACCTCGGCATCGGAGAGCTCCCGCGCTTCCTTACCGGCCACCTCGGCCGTCTGGACGGCGGCCAGCAGCATCCGCAGCGTGTTCAACCGCAGCGAATCCTTCGCCTTCATCGCGGCGGTCATATCGGCGCGCAGCTTCGATTTCAGTTCCGGCATGGGCGCAACGGTAGCCGCTGCACCGCGCCACGCCCATCGGATTATCGCTCCACACCGGGCGTGTCCCCCGGGGGCATCGCATCGTTTTCCAAGGCCACGAGCCCGGTGACAGCGCCGGTGAGCAGTTAATCAGTCCGCCACAGCACCGTAACTGTGGCCGAACACGCTGCGCGCGGGCCGTGCTGGTCACCTATGCTGGGCAAATGCCCGTGATCTCGACGTCGGCCCTGCGCCGGACCGCGTTCGGCGCAGCCGGAGCCGCGGCTGCCGGAGTCGGCTACGCCTCACTGATCGAACGCAATGCCTTCGTCCTGCGCGAAACGACCATGCCGGTCCTGCGGCCGGGTTCCGCTCCGCTGCGGGTACTGCACATCAGCGATCTGCATATGACCCCCGGGCAGAAGCTCAAACAGCAGTGGCTGCGGGAACTCGACCGGCTCGAACCGGACCTGGTGATCAACACCGGTGACAACCTGTCGCATCAGAAGGCCGTGCCCGCGGTGGTGCAGTCGCTGGGTCCGCTGTTGTCGCGGCCGGGTCTCTTCGTGTTCGGCAGCAACGACTACTTCGCTCCGGTGCCGAAGAACCCACTGAAGTACTTCGACAAGAACCACAAGCGAGTGCACGGCGCCCCGCTGCCGTGGAAGGATCTGCGCGCGGCGTTCACCGAACGCGGCTGGCTGGATCTCACGCACACCCGCCGCGATATCGAGGTGGGCGGTATCCGGATCGCCAGCGCCGGCGTCGACGACCCGCATCTGCAGCGCGACCGCTACGACACCATCGCCGGAGCCCCCAACCCGCTGGCCGATCTGCGCCTGGGTCTCACCCATTCGCCCGAGCCGCGGGTCTTGGACCGCTTCGCCGAGGACGGCTACGACCTCGTCCTCGCCGGTCATACGCACGGCGGCCAGCTGTGCCTGCCCGGATACGGCGCCCTGGTCACCAACTGCGAGATCGACCGCTCCCGCGTGAAGGGCCCGTCCAAATGGGGCGCCCACACCCGGCTGCACGTCTCCGCCGGTATCGGCACCTCACCGTGGGCGCCCTACCGCTTCTGCTGCCGTCCCGAGGCGACTCTGCTCACCCTGGTGGCGGTGCCGCCGAAGAAACCTGCCGCCGATTCCGGCCACGGTGTTTCGACTTCGCGGGCCGTTGCCCGGTAGGACCCGAAAAACCGGGCTCGAGCTGCCGGTTTCTTTTCCGGACCGGACCTGATGTAAGCTACGTCAGGTCCGCTTCACGGGGTGTGGCGCAGCTTGGTAGCGCGCTTCGTTCGGGACGAAGAGGTCGTGGGTTCAAATCCCGCCACCCCGACTCGTGTGGTCGAGACACGATAGACCCCTGATCAGTTCGCCTGGTCAGGGGTTTTCTCGTTTCCCCCGGCGCTCCTACCGCTCAGCGCGGAAATCGCGGCACCGAACTCCGCGGCGGTGGGCAGGGCGCCGTCCGGGTGGCTCATCCACTGCATCACCAGCCCGTTGAGCAGGATCATGTAGAGCCCGGCCAGCGCCCGGGCCTGCGGCGGGTCCAGTTCCGGGTGCGTTTCGGCCAGCGTGGTGGCGATTTCGGCGACCCCGAATTCGCTCAGCTCACCCATGCGCGCCTGCTCACTGGGCGTCCGGTGCACCCGCACCAAGTTCTCCACACTCGCTACCAGGGCCTCCCGGTTGCGCGTGAACAGTTCGGCGATGCCGTCCCACACCTCCGGAAAGGCCGCCCCCGGCGACAGTCCCGCGGTGGCGCGGATCCGGTTTTCCAGGTCGTCGCCGATCTCCCGGCCGGTCTCGTCGGTGAAGGCTTCGGTGAGCAGGCGGTCTTTGGACCCGAAGTGGTAGCCGATGGCGGCAAGGCTCACGCCGGCCTTCGTGGCGATATCCCTGGCCGTGGTCGCGGCGAATCCGCGCTCGTAGATGCAGGTCCGCGCGGCGGCGAGCAGGTCCTCCTTGTTTCCCATGCCACCACCTTAACCCGACGTCTTAGACATTTGTTCTAGACATACGTTCAACGCATGTGTTAGACATTTGTCTAAGACATTCGAACAAGGCCTGAGCGAGGAACCGATGACCACACACCCCACCACCGCCACCCCCCGAGTGCTGATCTCCGGCGGCGGTATCGCCGGCAACGCCGTGGCCCTCCAACTGTCCCGCGCCGGGATCCGGCCGACCGTGATCGAGCGTGCCCCCGCTCCCCGGCCCGGCGGACAAGCCGTCGACCTCCGTGGACCCAGCCGGACTGTCGCCGAGCGAATGGGCCTCATGCCCGGAATCCGCCGGCACCAGCTCGACGAGCGCGGCATGGTGCACGTCGACACCGCCGGACGCGAAGTGGTCCGGATGCCGGCGGACCTCTTCGGCGGCAACGGCGCGGTCGCCGAAATCGAGATCACCCGGGGCGATCTGAATCAAGTTCTCCTGGACGCGGTTGCCGCCGCGGCCGACGACCGGGACAACCCGGGTGTCGACTACCGCTACGGAGAATGGATTCGCGACCTGCGCGAACTCGACCATTGCGTACAGGTGGACTTCGCTTCGGGCGCTACCGGCGAATTCGACCTGGTGATCGGCGCCGACGGCCTGCACTCGGTGACCCGCCGGCTGGCGTTCGGACCCGAAGAGCAGTTCAGCACCTATCTCGGCGCCTACATGTCGTACTTCACCATGCCGACCCCCGCCGGCATCGAACCGCACTGGATGACCATGTATTCGATGCCCGGCGGAATCGTCGCCGGGCTGCGCCCCGATGCCGATCCGGCCACCTCGAAGGCGCTGATCACCGTCCGGACCGCTCTCGATCCCGCACTCCGGCGCGATAGAGCCGCCCAGCAGGAGCTCATCCGGAAAAGCCTGACCGGCGGCGGCTGGATGACCGGCACCATTCTCGACGCGATGGGCCGCGCCGAGGACTTCTATTTCGACGAACTCGCGCGGATCACCATGCCGGGCTGGACCACCGGACGGGTCGCGCTCGTCGGCGATGCCGGCTACTGCGGGTCACCCCTGAGCGGCCAGGGTACTGCCATGGCACTCGTGGGTGCCTATGTGCTGGCCGGCGAGATCGCCCGCACTCCGCACGACCCGTCCGCCGCCCTCGTCCGCTACACCGAAACGCTGCGGCCGTTCGTCGACACCGCGCAGCAGCTGCCGCCGGGCGGCGTGAAGGGCATGGCCCCGCGCACAAGGATCGGGATCCGAGCCGCCCACGCCTCCGTCCGCCTCATGACATCGCGGGTAATGCAGCCACTGATGACCCGCATGCTGTCGGAGACCGACAACTACAGCCTTCCCGAGTACCCGGCGGCGCAACCCGCACCACAGTGATCCCGGCCGCCGCATTCTTGTGTGCAGCCGTTCGGCTGGTGCCCTCGCAGACAACGCTGTATCGACCCGTAACGGCGCGCGCATCCGACCGCGCCGGGCGTGGGCTTCACCGCTGTTGTCCACGGGCCCGTCCGCGGGCGGCCGGGAGACGCGGTCCGATGGCGCGCCGAACACCGAAGGTGGCGGGACGGAGCACACGCCCTGTCCCGCGACCCATCCGCACGGAGACGGCTCCGCCGACCAGCAGCATCCGCATCGTGCGTTCGGCGGCGTCGGTGAGCAGCCGTTCGGCATCGGCCACCGCATCGGCCAGGGCCATCGGCACGGGGATGATCGAGGCGATGGCGCCGATACCGACATCGTGCACCCGCGGTGCCCCCTCCCCCAGGGAACCGGCCAGCGCGATCACCGGCACTCCTCGGACGCGGGCTCGGCGGGCGATTTCAGCGGGCACCTTGCCGTGCGGTGTCTGCAGGTCGATCGCGCCTTCCGCGGTGATCACCAGATCCGCCCGGGCGATCCGGCGGTCCAGGTCGGCCCCGGTGAGACCGGAATCCAGCAGTGCGTCGAACCGGGAACGCAGAGTCGCGCCCACCCCGCCCGCCAATCCGGCGCCGAGCCCACCGGATGCGCCGGTGACCGCTCCGGTGCGCAGGTCACCGGCTGCCCGGCCGTCGCGTTCGAGTATCGCCGCCCAGTTGTCCAGGGCGAGCGATAGTGCTGCTACCTGTGCGGGTGTGGCTCCTTTCTGTGGCCCGAACACCCGCGCGACCCCGCGCGGTCCGCAGAGCAGGTTGTGTGGATTGCCCGCCACCACGATTTCGGATCGGGCCAGCCGGGGATGTAGACCGGACAGATCGAGGCGCACCGCACGCGCGAGTTCGGTACCCCCGTAGCCGATTTCGCGTCCCGTCCCGTCGAGGATGCGGGCGCCCAGGGCTTGTAGCGCACCGGCGCCACCGTCACAGGTCCCGGAATCGCCGCAACCCACCACGATTCGCTCCGCACCCGAGTCCAGCGCCGCGGCGATGAGCTGCCCGACCCCGAACGTGGTGGTGGCGCCGGGATCCCGGCGGTCGCGCGGCACCTGCCGCAGACCGGCCGCGGCGGCGACCTCGACCACGGCCGTTCGCCCGGCCGGGAACCCGAGCCGGGCCCATTGCGCTCGCAGCGGAATATGCACCGGTCCGGTTACCTCGCAATCGTGCAATGTGCCGCCGGTCGCGGCGGCGAGCATAGCGGCGGTGCCCTCACCACCGTCGGCGATCGGGGCGAGGTCGACGTGGACGCCGGGCAGCACTCGGCGCACGCCGGCGGCGATGGCGTGCGCAACGGGTTCAGCTCCGAGACTTTCCTTGAACCCGCTGGGTGCGACGAGAATGCGCTGCGGGACGGGTAGTGCCATGGTGGTGCCTTTCGAGAGAGCCGACCACTCGGGTCAGCGGATGGGACTCAGTCCCAGTTGCGGCCACACCCAGACCGCGAACGCGAGCAGTAGTGCCACCGAGAGCGGGGCGAGGACGGCGGAATAGCGCAGCAGATGTTCGGGCCGGAATCCCGGCACGGTGTCGGACGCGGCGAAAACGGCCATCGGTTTCGCCGAACTGGTCATGGTGTGACAGAAACCGGCCGCCGCCGTCGACAGGAAGGCCGCCGCGGCAGCGTCCATGCCGACCGCCGGGGCGGTCGCGACGATGATCGGCACGAGCACAGCCGAACGCGCCGACCGCGACTGGATCATCAGGTGCGCCGCCAGGGAGACGACCACGGTCAGCACCAGGAACGCCGCACCGGCCGTGTCCCCCAGCGAACGCACCGGGTCGAAGACGAGGCCGGCGAGCCACGCGGACGCGCCACTGGTCGTGAGTGCGATGCCCAGGCAGAGCGTGGCGGCCATGAAAAGCAGCAGAGTCCAGGGGATGGTTTTCGCGGCGGCGGGCAGTGTGGTCGCGCCCAGCTTCGGCGCAGTCGCGAGCAGGGCGCCGAGCACGGCGACAACGGCCGGGTCGATACCGTGCCACGCTTCGGTGCACCACAGCACCACCACGGCCGCGAGCACGCCGAGTACCCGGCGCTGAGATGCGGACAGCGGCCCCCGCACATCCGACCCGGCCGCGTCGGCAAAGGCCGCCACGGGCACGGTGAGCGGCGTACGGCGCTCGGTGCGGTCGGCGAACAGCACCAGCGCGATCTCCGCGGCCAGATGCGACCACACCACCGCGAGCGGGAGACCGAGGATCAGCCATTGCGCGAAGTGGTAACCCTCGCCGGTGGCCGTCGCGACGATCTCGCTGGTGATGAGGTGCGCGCCCGCGCCGACCAGCGAGCCCACCGCGGAGAACAGGATCACCGAAGGGATGCCGACCGCGAGAGCCAACACGAGCTGAGGCCGGTGCCGCAGCACCGCGGCGAGGGCCAGGAATACCGGTAGCGCCAGGGCGGCACGACCCGACGTCGCCGGTATCGCGAAGGTGGTGGCCAGCAGGACAACGGTGAGCAAATGCATCAGCTGCCGCGGGGTCCGGGCCAGAGCCAGTACCCGGGCGGCGATACGCGCGGACAATCCGGTCGCGGTGACCGCCGCGGCAATCACGAAGGATCCCACCAACAGCCAGATCACCGAATCACCGAGGGTCCCGGTGAATGTCTCGGTATCGATCGGCCCGGTGACGACCAGTGCCACCGCCGCGCCGAGCGCGACATAGGTATCGGGCACCGGTGCGAAAATCCACATCCAGATCGCGACCACGAAAACTACCAGCGTTATCAGAGCTTCGCGGCCGAGGTCACCGGCTGCTGCGGCGGCGAGAAAACCCAGGCAGACAAGAACTCCCGCGATTGCGGCCAGCAGGGGCGCCCAGGCGAGTTCGCGTGCGGGCGGCACCGCGGCCGCCGGCCGCCGGCGCGGTACGGTCCGGAACTCGGTAGCCGTCACGAGAGCCGGTATCCCATCCCGCGCACGGTCTGCAAACGCTGGGCGCCGATCTTGCCCCGTAGCGCCCGCACATAGACATCGACCACGTTGGAGGCGGGATCGAAATCGTAGCCCCACACCTGTCCGAGGATCTGCTCCCGGCTCAGGACCTGGTCGGGATGCCGCAGAAACACCTCGAGCAGGCCGAATTCCCGGGCGGTGAGATCCGCGGTCCGTCCGTCGACATGCACTCGACGCGCGCGCAGGTCGAGGCTGAGGCCGTTGTGCGACAGCGCAGCCGACGGCGCACCCGCGGTCGTTTCGTCCTGGAGGCGCAGCCGCACGCGTGCCAGGAGTTCGGCGAATTGGAACGGCTTGGTCATGTAGTCGTTGGCGCCGCCCTCCAGCCCGGCGACCGTATCGTCGACGCTGTCGCGGGCAGTGAGCACCACCACCGGTGTCCGCACGCCTTCTCCGCGCAGCCGGCGCAGCACGGTGAAACCGTCCATCGAGGGCAGTCCGATATCGAGGATCACCATGTCGAAGGCGCCGGATCGGGCCATCAACAACGCGGTTTCGCCATCGGCGGCGTGTTCGGTGGTGTACCCGGCGGCCCGCAGGCCCTTGCCGACGAACGACACGATGTGCACATCGTCCTCGGCGATCAGTATCCGGCTCATCTCCTACCCTTTGCGTTCGTTCGGATCGGCGTGGTCGCGGCGTGCGGGATACGCCGGATCGGCCGGCAGATCGAGACCGAAGGTGGCGCCGTCACCGGGCACGCTGCGCACCCAGGCCGACCCGTGGTGCGCGTCGGCAATCGCTCGGACGATTGCCAGCCCGAGGCCCGCGCCGGACCGCGGATCCGTCCCGGAACTGTCGGCCGGCTCACCCCGCCGGAACCGTTCGAAGATCACCGGCGCGTCGTGCGGCGACACTCCCGGCCCCTGGTCGGAGATCCACAGCGACAGCGTCCGGTCCGGTTCGGTACCGCTGAGCCGGCAGCCGAGTTGCACGGTGGTCCCGTCCGCCGAATGCGCGACAGCGTTGGCCGCGAGCTGCAGCATCGCCTGGGTGACCCGCTGCGCGTCGATCCACGCGGTCCCCTCGGCCACCTCCATCAGATGCCAGCGCCGCTCACCGAGCGGTTGCACCTTGGATTCGATATCCAGCATGGTCTGTGCGATATCGACCGGACGCCGGACCACGAAGTCGGGTTGTTCGGCCTTCGCCAGCATCAGCAGATCGGAAACGAGCCGCCCCATCCGGTTCAGTTCCGAATCGACCAGCGCCAGCGTGCGACGCTGCTCCTCCGGGTCCTGGGAGAGCAGTTCGAGATGCCCCCGTACCACCGTGATCGGCGTGCGCAGCTCATGGCCCGCGTCGTCGACGAACTGCCGCTGGGTCGTATAGGCGTGTTCGAGACGGTCGAGCATATCGTTGAAGGTTTCCGCCAGCGCCGCGATATCGTCGCGCCCCTCTACCGGAACGCGTGCGGTGAGATCCGTTTCCCCGATCTCGGCGGCCACGGCCCGTACGGTGCGCACCGGCAGCAGGATGCGCCCCGCCACCAGGTACGCGACTCCGGCGGTCAGGGCCAGCCCGGCCAGCGAGACCGCGGCGATCGTACGCATCATCCGATCGACCCCCGCGCGTCCGACCTCCGTGAACGCCGCTACCACGAATGATCCCCGGTCGGCGGCGGACTCGACGTCCACCCGGCCCCACCGCATCTCACCGGCCGGTGAATCGACCACCCCGGATGTCCGGTCCGCCGTTGTGGTGGCGGTGAACAGACTCGGGTCGCCGGCCACGACCGCGGGCAGGTTACCCCGGATACCGCCGAGCTGCCGATGGTCCACGACTCCCACCATCACCTCGCCGTCGATCGGCGACTGGCGCAACAGATAGGTCTCGAGCAGGCGCTGCACCGAGGTGAACGGTTCGGTGGTGGCCGGATCGACCCCTTCGTCGGCGAAGGTGCGGAATTCGTCGGCCTCCTGGGCGATATCGGCGTTCGCCCGGGTACTCACATCGCGCAGCAGCAGATTGCGGGCGGTCACCAGCACCACGACCAGCAGCAGGAACGTCGTGAGCATGATCCAGGCGGTGATCTTCCAGCGTGCCGGCAACCGGGAACCCCGCCGCCGAAGTATCCGCCGACCACCCGCAGCCGGGTGGCCGGCAGTGTCCGCGGGGTGGTGCAGGGTCGGCTCCGTCGTGCCGGCAGGACGCGAGGGGCCGAGATCAATCATCGTTGTCGGACGGCCCGTCCATACCCGGCTGATCATCCGCGTCGTCGTCGAATCCGTCGTCGGCATCGTCATCGCTCTGGTGCGGTGCAGGCGCCGGAGCCGCAGGACCCGGGGCAGGCACCGGGTGCGCGGGCGTCACCGGACCCGGTGCTGGAGATGCGGGTGCCGGTGCGGGGACCGGGCCGCCCGCAGCCGGCGGCGCACCGGCCGAGCCCGGTCCCTGTTGCGGTACGGAATCCCCCGGCGCCTGCCGTCCCGGCTCAGCAACCGCGCCCGGTGACTCCGGCACGTCCGGCTCCACACTCACCGAAACCGACGACGGATCGAGCTCCGGCTCCGGTGATCGAGTCAGGACAAAGCTCACCAGCACCACGGCGGCGGCACCCGCGAGGACTAGGGCTGCGGCAAAAGAACGAGAACCGGACATAACAGTCACTATGCCGGACCCCGATGATCCCACGGTGAGGGCCGGATGAGGATTTCTTCATCACCGAGCGCAAACGACCGGCCGGACGATTCGACAGTTTTCGTCCGGCCGGCCGCAGTTTCGTGGACGCTGCCGTACCCGATTCTCGAACGGTTACCTTTCGCGGTGGCGGACCGCGGACATTGTTCGATCGGTCCGCCACTGAGCATCCGGAAGAGCCGAACGGTGCGACGGCTGCCGGCCGGACCGGTCACCCCGCGAGACCGGTCCGATCGACGACGCCCTGCCCATGGGCCGGTCTGTCACCCCGCGAGACAGACCGACCCACCCGGTCGCGCAGCTCCCCACTGCGCCGACCGGCCCCATTCCCCCACGGTGGTTCGCCGATCCCCTCCCCGGTCACGGAAACCACCACACCCCCACGGATCCCCCACCATTCCCCCGGATCCGTACTTTCCGGGATGCGTCCCGGGTCCTCCCCAGGCACCGGTCCGCATCCCGCCCCCTCCTTTGGACGGCGTCCCCGACTACTGGCAGGAGTCGAAACGCCGAGCTCGATGCGACCGTCCTCGATCGGGTAGCCGGTCGCATACAGTTCGATGCCCGCGACCGGGTTCTCCCCGTCCGGCGCAGGCCATTGCGCCCCTTGGACCGCCGGGTAGGCGTTCGGGATCGTTGTGCAGGGCGGTGGCCGGCTCGGTGCTCATCTACGGGTTCCTGTTCGCGGTGTGAGTGCCGGTGTGCTCTCCGGCATGACTCAACAATGCGACCCGGCACTTGGCGCGCCCTTAACGTGAACTTATAACGCTGCGAACACGATGCGTCACAGTGCAATCAAGGTCGGAGAACGGTCCGGGCGGGTGTGCCGCCATCCGGATATCTCGGGCATCATGGAGAACATCCGCTACGACAAGAGTGGGAGTGTCGATGGATACGTTGGCCCTGTGGGCACTGGCCTGTGTGGTCTATTGGTTCGGCCTGCTGTAGCCGCGCCCATACCGACCTCGTGACGGCACGGTACGAGTGCCGATCGGCATGACGCCCCTGATCGATCCGGATCGGTCAGGGGCGTCGGCTATCCGCGGCGCGTGCCACGCCCGGTGATACCGGCCCGGTGGACCGGCCGGCATTAATGTGTCCCGCATGGCGCGTTTCGGTGGGCTCCTGGCGGGAGTCGCGGCGGTAACTCTGGTGGCGGGACAGGTTTTCGCGGCCCACGCGCACGCCGCGCCGGCCGAAACCGAATGCGCGGTGAGCTCCGGCCGGGACCCGCAGCGGGCCCAACCGGAAGAGGTGGGCCTGGACTCGCAGCGGCTGGCCGATGCGCTGGCCTTCGCCGGTGGCCGAAATCGGCTCAATGTGCAGGTTTTCCGGCACAACTGCCTGGTCGGCGAGGGGCCGGAAAATGACCGGACCGGGCGTATCCCGTGGAACGTGTGGAGCGTGACCAAGAGTGTGGTCTCACTGGTCGCCGGGATCGCCGCCGACCGTGGCCTGCTGGATATCCGGGCACCGATCGATCGATACCTGCCGCCGGGCCTGGGCGACGCGCAGCGGCGCGCGATCACGGTGGAGAACCTGCTCACCGAAACTTCCGGGATGCGCACCGGCGTCGTCACCGAGGGCATCACCGGCGCTGTCCCCATCGATCCCAACAGCGCGGTCCAAGCGCTGGGTGTACCGCTGGATCATGAGCCCGGCACCGTGTTCACCTACAGCCAGCGCACCGTGGACCTGCTCTCCTACGTGGTGGAACTCGCCGTCGGCGAACCACTGCAGGAATTCGCGCAGCGAGAATTGTTCGCGCCGCTGGGGATAGAACGCGGTGACTGGTATTGGGCGCGCGACCGGACCGGACACACCTACGGCTACGCGCATCTGCTGATCCCGCCGGACGATCTGGCCAAACTCGGCCTGCTCGTCGCCAATCAGGGTGACTGGAACGGGCTCCGGATCGTCTCCGAGCAGTATCTGGCCCGCGCGACCGCGCCCTCACCGGCCAACCCCTGCTACGGGTACCTGTTCTGGCTCGGGTCGAGTTGTGCGGAGAACCCGGGGTTCCTGCCGCCGGACACCTACGCGATGTCCGGGATGGGGCTGCAGAATGTGTTCATTGTGCCGAGCCTCGACCTGGTCGTGGTGTGGACCGGCGTATTCGGCAACGTCAGCAAGTACGGCCCGGCCGGGATCCTGCAGAACTTCGAGGAATTGCCACACGAGTTCTTCCGGCGGCTGATGGCCGCGTTCGACGAACCACCGGTCGCCGATCCTGGACCCTACGTGGAACCGCCGGTGCAAGCGGACCCGGATGCCTATATCGACACCGATATCCTGCTGGCGGTCTTCGGGATCGGGAATTCGGCCTATCCGGGCTGCGATGTTTTCGCCTGCCTGAACGAGCCGCTCGCGGCGCCGTTCAGCGACGCACCGCCGGGTTGCGTACTGCTGGCCTGCCTCGGCACCGATCCTCGGACACCGGGAATCCACTGAGCCCCCTGTCTCCCCGGCACGGCGGCCGGGGAGACGGGCTCCTCGTCAGCGATCGGCGAGCAGGACTTCGGCGATCTGGATGGTGTTGAGCGCGGCACCCTTACGCAGGTTGTCGCCGGAGATGAACAGCGCCAGACCGCGGCCGTCCGGTACACCGGGATCCTGGCGGATCCGGCCGACCAGGGATTCGTCCTTACCCGCGGCGGCCAGCGGCGTCGGCACATCGACGAGCTGCACGCCGGGCGCCTTGGCCAGGATCTCCTGCGCCCGCTGCACCGACATCGGGTCGGCGAATTCGGCGTTCACCGACAGCGAGTGACCGGTGAACACCGGCACGCGCACGCAGGTACCGCTCACCAGCAGCTCCGGCAGCCCCAGGATTTTGCGGCTCTCGTTGCGCAGTTTCTGATCCTCGTCCGTCTCCCCGGAACCGTCGTCCACCAGCGAACCCGCGAGCGCGAGCACGTTGAAGGCGATGGGGGCCACGTACTTGTTCGGCGCCGGGAAATCCACAGCGCCGCCGTCGTGGGTGAGTTTCTCGGCGTCGTCGATCACCGCGCGGGTCTGCGAGGCCAGTTCTTCGACACCGGCCAGACCGCTGCCCGAGACCGCCTGATAGCTGGACACGATCAGCCGCTGCAGGCCGGCCGCATCGTGCAACGGTTTGAGAACCGGCATGGCGGCCATCGTGGTGCAGTTCGGGTTGGCGATGATGCCCTTGGTGAGGTTGCGGGTCTGCTCCGGGTTGACCTCGCTGACCACCAGCGGAACATCCGGATCCTTACGCCACGCCGACGAGTTGTCGATCACCGTGACACCGGCCGCGGCGAACCGCGGCGCCTGCACCCTCGACATGGTCGCGCCGGCGGAGAACAGCGCGATATCCAGGCCGGCGGGATCGGCGGTTTCGGTGTCCTCCACGACGATCTCGCCGCCGCGCCACGGCAGTTTCTTGCCCGCGGACCGGGCCGAAGCGAAGAAGCGCACCTCGTCGGCCGGGAAATCACGTTCCGCGAGCAGTTTGCGCATGACGGCGCCGACCTGCCCGGTCGCGCCGACCACACCTACACGTACACCCATGAGTTATCGCCCCGTTCCGGCGTGCACGACGGCGACCTCGTCGCCGCCGAGATCGAACGCGCGGTGCAGTACTTTCACCGCGTCGTCGAGTTCGGTGTCCTTGACCAGTACCGAGATGCGGATCTCGGAGGTCGAGATGAGGTCGATATTGATACCGGCCTCGGCCAGCGCCTCACAGAAGGTGGCGGTGACCCCGGGATGACTCTTCATACCGGCGCCGACCAGCGACACCTTGCCGATGTGGTCGTCGTAGAGGACCTGCGAGAAACCGATCTCCTCCTGGTGCCCGGACAGCATCTCGACCGCCCGCTGGCCGTCGGATCGGGGCAGGGTGAAGGTGATATCGGTTTTCCCGGTCTCCACCTTGGAGATGTTCTGCAGAACCATATCGATGTTGATCTCGGCCTCGGCGACGGCACGGAACACCTTGGCGGCGTATCCGGGCACATCCGGCAGGCCGACCACGGTCACCTTGGCCTCGCTGCGGTCGTGCGCGACGCCCGTGAGGATTGCTTGCTCCAAGGGAATGTCCTCCATCGATCCGTAAACGTAGGTGCCCTGCTTGTCGGTATAGGACGAGCGCACATGCACGGGCACGTTGTAGCGGCGCGCGTATTCGACACAGCGCAGCATCAGCACTTTGGACCCGCAGGCCGCCATCTCCAGCATCTCCTCGTAGGAGACCTGCTCGAGCTTCTGCGCATCGCTGACGATGCGCGGATCGGCGGTGAACACTCCGTCCACGTCGGTGTAGATCTCGCAGACGTCCGCCTCGAGCGCGGCCGCCAGCGCGACGGCGGTGGTATCGGATCCACCGCGTCCCAGCGTCGTGACGTCCTTGCTGTCCTGGCTCACGCCCTGGAAACCCGCGACCAGCACGATGGTGCCTTCGTCGAGAGCTTCCCGGACGCGGCTGGGAGTCACGTCGATGATCTTGGCCTTACCGTGCACCGATGTGGTGATCACGCCGGCCTGGGAGCCGGTGAACGACCGCGCCTCGGCGCCGAGAGTGTGAATGGCCATGGCCACCAGTGCGTTGGAGATGCGTTCACCGGAGGTGAGCAACATATCCATCTCCCGGGCGGGCGGCGCGGGAGCGACCTGTTCGGCCAGGTCGAGCAGTTCGTCGGTGGTGTCGCCCATGGCCGAGCAGACCACGACCACATCGTGGCCCTGCTTCTTCGTCTCGACGATCCGTTCGGCGACGCGCCGGATCCGGTCGGCCGAGGCGACCGAGGATCCTCCGTACTTCTGGACAACGAGTGCCACGAGGGGTCCTCCAATGTCGGCGAACAGGCGATCAGTGCATAAGCGTACCGAGCCCGTACTGGTTGTCCCGGGAGTATCCGCCCCGGCTGTGGAATAACACACAGCCGTGTGACGTCACGTTTACCGGCCCGGACACCCGCCGCACGCGCGGGCGCCCGCCCTGGTGACGTCGCCCGCGTCAGGTCCGGTCGAACCAGGTGACCAGGGTCCCGTTGCTGAACTCCTGCCGCCGCCGGGGCGTGAAGAGGGTCGGCCGGAACTTCCCGGAGACCAGCGGGATGCCGCTCCCCGCCAATACCGGATAGCTCTTGACGACCAGCTCGTCGATCTCGTCGATCAGCGCTCCCGCGAGCTCGGCGCCACCGCAGAGCCAGATATCGAGGCCGTCCTGCTGTTTGAGTCCGCGCACCAGTTCCACCGGATCGGTGGCGACGATCTCGACTTCCGGATACTCGCTCGGCTCGAGGGTGCGCGAAAAGACGTACTGCTTCATATGACCGAAGGGATTGCGCGCGCCCTCGGCCAGACCCGGTTCGTAGGTCCGCCGACCCATGAGCACGGTGTCCCATGACTTGTTCGGCAGGTCGACGGGGATGCCGACCCGCTCCCGGATGTGCGCGGGGATGGATTCCGGGTAGGGGTTCCACGTGGCCATATCGTCGGGCACCGGGTAGAAGTCGTACTCCCCGCCCGGACCGGCGATATAGCCGTCGATGGATACGCCCACGTAGTAGACCAGCTTTCGCATGCGGTACCACCTTATTCGTAGCACTTTAGTTGAAGTGGTTTCACCGTAGTACTACGGTTGGAGTGGTGTCAAGCCATGGGCAGTGACGTAGCACGCGCTCGGCGGGCACCCCGGGAATCGATACATAGCCGACGGATGAGGGTTGTGATTAACACCACCCGGGCCGAATAATGGGAATCATGATGGCGAACGTCGGAGACCGCTTGCATGTGCACGGGCACACCGTCGGGGAAAGTGATCATGAAGGGGAGATCGTCGAAGTACGCGGTCCGGAGGGATCGCCGCCGTACATCGTGCGTTTCGACGACGGCCACGAATCCCTGGTATTCCCCGGCCCGGACGCGACAGTCGAACATCCCCACTGAACCTGGCGCACCCGGTAGCCCGCACCCCAGCAAACGCCCGCAGTTATTCGCGGGCCGCATACCTACGTGTCGGACACCTCGAGCGCGTTGAACAGCGTGTTGACGATCACGCGACGCACAGGCGACAATCGTGGCCGATTCGTAATAACCGGGGGTGCGAGGGATCAGATGCGTACGAAGACCGATATCAGTTTCGCTGTCCAAGCCGATCCGTCGCAGGTCATGGACGCAATGATGGCGGTCGAAATGTTCGCCGAATGGTCCCCCGATTTCATCGACGCCCGAGTGGCCAACCGGGACGACGAGGGTCGCCCGCGGCGCGTTTTCATCCAGGTCGACATCTCGAACTCCCCCGATATGCAGGTGTGGGAGTTCACCTGGTCGGACAACCGGATGTCGTGGGAAGTCGCCGACAGCAGCCGCGGTATCCGCGGCGGCGGGTTCTTCGAGGTCACCGCCGGTGCCACCGGTAGCGAGGTGTTGTTGCACGTCGAGCAGTACACGCCCGTTCCGCTACCGGGTTTCCTGCTCAAACGCTCGGTGCGCAAGACCTACGAGACGCTGGTGGAGAATTTCGCCGCCTACGCCGAACAATTCCCCGAAACCGAGACCTACGATCTGGTCTGATCCCGCTGCCCGTTGAGATGCCGGGCGGTGAGATGGTGCGGTGTCGGGCCGTAGGCCGACGGCGCCACCTTCACCCCGGAGCGCACCGATTCGCGGATCTGGTCCACGTTCTCCCGGATCATGTCGGAGACCAGTTCATCGGTGCGCGGATCCGCGAGCACCTGGAACAGGATGCGGAACACCGTATCGGCGACCAGCCGGATGATGTCGTCGTGGAACGGGATGTAGCGGACCCGGCCGGTCTGCGGATCGTTCTTGATCATCTCGACGATCATCTCGTCGAGCTCGCTGCGGTTCTCCTCCAGTGCCGTGGCGATATTGCGGGTGTAGTGGCCGGTGCGCAGGACCGCGGTGACCTCCTCCATGATCGCGATCGTCATGGGCCGTTTGATGACCTCCACGATCGTCCCCACGGAATGGTTGATCACCGCGGCGGTGACCCGATCGCCGAAGACCCGGTCGGCCACCCGGGCCAGCCGCACGAGGATCACGATGATCCGCAGCAACCGGAAAGCACGGAAGATCGGGCTCGTCACCGGGATCATGCCGAGGATCTCGTACCAGTAGACCAACGGATAGGTCCACGGCCAGCCGGCCCGGCGCCAGCGCCACAGGAATTCGACGGCGAAAACAGCGCAGATCGTGTAGTCGGCGATGACGATGTAGTGGTAGACGTCCGGGTCCACCTCGAAGAAGGAGACCCAGCACACCAGCACCACGGAAACGATCGCCAGCGCCAGCATCACGAAATCGGTCCACAGAGCGGGCGGCTTCCGGGGGAATTCATCCGGTTCGGCCGTATCGGCCACGGGTATCGTGCCGGGCTCCGTGGACGGCGGTGTTGACACCTGCATTCCCTTCGACGCCGAAAGATCGTAGTCAAGTATTACCCGCTCGCCCCGCGGCCTGCCCGCGCAATACGCCGGTCCTCCGAACCGGACCGCTGCCACGACGCGGGTAGACAGCCGACCGTCGAGGGTCCGGCCGCCCGCGCCGGACGGCCGGTGAACTGCCCGGCTGTCGACTACTGGCCCGCGCGGATGATGGCCTCGATATTGCGTTCGGCCAGTGCGGTGATGGTGAGCGACGGGTTGGCGGCGGCGGTACTGCCCGGAATCGCCGCCCCGTCCATGACGTAGAGGCCGCGGTGGCCGTGCACCCGGCCGTAGGGATCGGTCGCCTTACCCAGCACCGCACCGCCCAGCGGGTGTGCGGTGAAGAACGCGTTCGCCTCGTAACCCAGCGCGCTGTACTCGGCCAGCGCGCCGGCCCGCTCCGCGATCCGCCGATCCACCGCCCGTGCCGCCGCGGTCACCTCGTCCTGGGCCCGCGCCGGCCAGGACAGCCCCACCGCGCCGGTGGCGCGATCGAAGCCGAAGCGGGTCCGGGTCGGGTCCAGGACCACGGCGAGCGAGGCCAGCGCCCCGGTTTCGAACGGAATACCCGGGATGTACCAGTTCTCCAGGGTGAGGGCCATACCGCTGTCGTCGAAGATCCGGCTGGCACTGGGTACACCCTGGCCGTTCCCGGCGACCGAACTGGCCCCGCGGGCCAGCACCACATCACCGTTGGTGCCCCAGCCTTCGCCGATATGCTCGTTCAGCCGCGGCAGCGCACCGGTCTCGCGGGCCCGGACCAGCAGTTCCGAAGTGCCGATGGAACCGGCGCCGAGGAACAGCTTGTCGCAGGTGAGCGTGCGGGTACCGAGCACCGCGCCGGTGGGCGCGAGCAAGGTGACCGTGACCGCGAAGCGACCGCCGGGCTCCTGGGCGATGGCGTCCACGCGGTGGCCCGGGAAGATCCGTGCCTTACCGGTGGCCTGCGCTTCTTTCAGATAGTTCTGGTTGAGATCGAATTTCGCGCCGTTGGAGTTGCCGAGGTTGCTGCGGCCCACGGTCGCCGAGGGGCGGGTGGCCCCGTTCAGTTCACCGCGCACCACATCCCAGGTGAAGATCGAATCGTTCGGCAGGGGCCGGTAGCCCGCTTTCCGGACCTGGTCGTCCCAGGCGCGTGAATGCGTGAACGGCGCGGAGTGATAGATATCGGCGGGCATCGGGTCCAGCCGCAGCATCGAGCGAACCCGCGGATAGTAGACGCGGTCGAGTTCCGCGTAGTCGACCACACCGCCGAAGACATGGTCGAACAGCGGCTTCTCGGGGGCGATCATCGCGCCGGTGAACACCACCGAGCCGCCGCCGACCGCGGCACCGCGCCAGACGTCGATACCGGGATAGCGGGTGCAATCCAGGACACCACCGAAATCGGCGAACTGCATCGGCACCTTGGTGACACCGGTGAAGCTGGTGGTGTGCCAGAAACCGCGGCCGTCGGGCAGATCGTCGCCGGTGAAGATCTCCCGCCACGGATCGTTGGGCCAGCGCGAACCGCGCTCCAGCACCGTGGTCGCGACCCCGGCCTGTGCCAATCGCAGCGCCGTGACCGCCGCACCGAAACCGGAGCCGATGACAACGGCCTCGGTATGCTGCGGCGCCTCCGGTAGCGGCGCGAAGATCTCCGGAACCCACTGGGCGAACAGTTCGTGCCAGATGGGCTGGGCCGCGGCACGCGGCAGCGCCGATTCCGGTTTCGGAATCCCCGCCCCCACCGCCCCGATCAGAGCAGCCGCCCCCGCGGCCTTGAAAAGGGCTCGCCTATCCACCCCGGTACCTCTTTCGTCACGCAACAAGCGCTGGGATGGTACCGATATTCACGGGTGTTGAACAGTGGGAGCGGCGAACAGCCCTGCGCCCCGGGCGGATTCGAGCTGGTCAACTGAACAACAAACGGACCACCGCTATGGTGCCCACCACAACGATCACCGCGCGCAGCACATTCGGCGACAGCCGCCGCCCCACCCGCGCGCCGAACTGGCCGCCGATGATCGAACCGGCCGCGATCAGCGCGACCACCCGCCAGTCGATCTCCGCGACGACGATGAAAATCGCCGCGGACAGCGCGTTCACCAGCA
Source organism: Nocardia sp. CA-290969 (assembly GCF_050936135.1). NCBI lineage: Bacteria > Bacillati > Actinomycetota > Actinomycetes > Mycobacteriales > Nocardiaceae > Nocardia > Nocardia sp. CA-290969. The sequence goes on from NZ_JBNJNJ010000001.1 coordinate 6,388,044, forward strand.
GCGCGAGCACATTCTTCACCGCATTGAGCCGCTGCAGCTCGTCCTGCACGAAGACGCCGAGCAGGCCCACCAGCAGCACGCCCTGGGCCGCACCGAAGTAACCACCGTAGATACCGGTCGCGAAAATCGCGGCCAGCAGAACAGGGCCGCCGTGCGCCGGTGCCGCGGCCTTGTCGCGCTGCCGTTCACGCACCCAGGCCGACAACCGTGGTTGCAGTACCACCAGCACCAGCGCGGCGATGATCAGCACGGGCACGATCGCCGCGAACGCCTCTTCGGGCAGGTTGAGCAGCAGCACCGCACCGACAGCCGCACCCAGCAGCGAGGCCGAACTGTAGCGCAGCAATCGGGCCCGCTGGCCGGACAGCTCGCGGCGGTAGCCGATGACCCCGCTGAGCGAGCCCGGAACGAGGCCGACGGTATTGGAGACATTCGCTGTCACCGGGGGTAGACCGATTCCGAGCAGCACCGGGAAGGTGATCAACGTGCCGGAGCCGACGACCGTGTTGATCCCGCCCGCGGCGATACCCGCGGCGAAAACGGCCAGCATCTCCAGCCAACTCATCCTCGACCTCTCGACCTTTCCGGACAGTGCGGTCACGCCCGAGCGTGCCCAGGGCACGCTAACGGTATGGGCGCGCACCGCCGCGCCGGGCCCGGCGCGGTTGTCTATCCCGCCACACGGCTGCCGTCGGCCCGGCGACCCCGGCCACCGGCCTCGGCACGCCTGCGCACCGTCCGGGCCGGGGCGGCAGCACACGTCTCGAACGGCTGCGCGCGGCCGCAACCGCCGGCGCGCCGACGGGCCGACCGCCCGTACCGCCTTGTCAGGGGTGGTGGCGCTGGGGGTAGACTCGCACGAGTTATGCAGCGGGCACTTCTTCTCAGCCGCCGCGACGGGGTCTGATCGGACCGGCTTCCCGTCGCGGGGTTCCGCCGCGCCGGTCGACCCAATTCGGGAAACAATCTCACCCACGGAGAAATCGCATGTCACCCGCTGACGCCTTCGTATCGAGCTCGCGCACCATCACCGCGCCCGCCAAGCCCGCGCCCGCCGACCAGCCCGCGTGGAACCGGCAGAAGAACTCGTCGATGCCGGTGTTCCGGTACCGGCCGTTCGCCGAAGAGGTCGAACCCGTCGTTCTCCCGGACCGCACCTGGCCGGACAAAGTGATCGACCGCGCCCCCGCCTGGTGCGCCGTCGATCTGCGTGACGGTAACCAGGCGCTGATCGACCCGATGAGCCCCGCCCGCAAACGCCGCATGTTCGATCTGCTGGTGCGGATGGGTTACAAGGAGATCGAGGTCGGTTTCCCGTCGGCCAGCCAGACCGATTTCGATTTCGTCCGCGAGATCATCGAAGACGGCGCGATCCCCGACGATGTCACCATCCAGGTGCTCACCCAGTGCCGTCCCGAACTGATCGAGCGCACCTTCGAGGCGTGTGCCGGCGCCACGAACGTGATCGTGCACTTCTACAACTCGACCTCCATCCTGCAGCGGCGGGTGGTGTTCCGGGCCGATCGCGACGCGGTCCGCAAGATCGCCACCGATGCCGCGCGGCTGTGCCTGGAGATCGAGCAGCGCTACCCGGATACGAACTGGCGCTACGAGTACAGCCCGGAGTCCTATACCGGCACCGAGCTGGAATACGCCAAGGAGGTCTGCGACGCGGTCTCCGAGATCATCGCCCCGACTCCGGAAAAGCCGTTGATCATCAACCTGCCCGCGACCGTGGAGATGGCGACCCCGAACGTCTACGCCGATTCCATCGAATGGATGCACCGCAATCTGGCGCGGCGCGATTCGATCGTGCTGTCGCTGCATCCGCACAACGACCGGGGCACCGCGGTGGCCGCCGCCGAACTCGGCTACCAGGCCGGCGCCGACCGGATCGAGGGCTGCCTGTTCGGCAACGGTGAGCGCACCGGCAACGTCTGCCTGGTGACGCTGGGTATGAACATGTTCTCCCAGGGCGTGGACCCGCAGATCAACTTCTCCGATATCGACGAGATCCGCCGCACGGTGGAGTACTGCAACCAGCTGCCCGTGCACGAACGCCACCCCTACGGCGGCGACCTGGTGTACACCGCGTTCTCCGGCAGTCATCAGGACGCCATCAACAAGGGCCTGGACGCCATGAAGGCCGCCGCCGACGCCGCCGAAACCGATGTCGACGATCTCACCTGGGAGGTGCCGTACCTGCCGATCGACCCCAAGGATGTCGGCCGCACCTACGAGGCCGTGATCCGGGTCAACTCGCAGTCCGGTAAGGGCGGCGTGGCCTACATCATGAAAACCGATCACGGACTGGCACTGCCGCGTCGGCTGCAGATCGAATTCTCCCAGGCCATCCAGCAGATCACCGACGGCGAGGGCGGCGAGATCACGCCCAAGGAGATGTGGGACGCCTTCGCCGACGAGTACCTGACCCCGATCCGGCCGCTGGAACGGATGCGGCAGAAGGTGACCGCGTCGGAAACCGACGGCGGCACCGACACCATCACCGCGGTCGTCAAGGTGGACGGGGTCGAGCAGGAGATCTCCGGTAGCGGTAACGGCCCGCTCGCGGCCTTCGTCGACGCCATCTCGACGGTGGGTTACGAGGTCGAGGTGCTCGACTACTCCGAGCACGCCCTGTCGGCCGGTGACGACGCCCAGGCCGCGGCGTATGTGGAATGCGCGATCGGCGACCGGATCGTCTGGGGCGTCGGTATCGCCACCTCGATCACGACCGCCTCGCTGCGCGCGGTGGTCTCGGCGGTGAACCGGGCCGCCCGGCAGTAGAACCGCGCTCCGGCTACTCGGCCGCCGTACCCACCGGGTACGGCGGCCGAGGTCGTCAAACCACCCGGCATGCGATACGCCCCGCACCTGCTAGCGTTGGTCACGACTCAACGCCGCCGAGCTCTCTGCTCGAAAACCCCGAGCAGATGGGGGAACTGTGACCACTGACGAACACAACCCGACTTCCCAGCCCTGGCCCCCGAGTCAACCGGCGGATACCGCCGGCGGTGAGTCGGATACCACGCCATCCGCCGATCCGGTCGCCGACGCGGAATCGGCCACCGAAGCCGAAACGGCGACCCCGGCAGGCCCGGCCGAACCGGTGAACGAGCCCGCCGACGCGAGCCTCCCGGAGCCGGCAGCCACCGACGGTGCGGTGAATCCGGAATCCGATGCGGCCGGTGCGCCCTGGCCCGCCGACCCCGCTGCGGGATCATGGGGTGGAGCCGACGGATTCGCCCCACCCGGGCCGGACGGTAACGGCGGCCAATACAGTGCCGTGCCGTTCGACCAGCTCGCCCCGCCTGTGCCCGGCGGGTTCAGCACCCCCGCCGGCCCCGGCAGCGATCAGTTCCCGCAACCGGACCAGTTCCCCGCGGGCGCCGGCTACCCGAGCGGACAGTTCGTCGCGCCCGACGCCGGCCAGCCGCAGCCCCTCGGACACGGCAGTGGCCAGTTCGCGCAGCCGGACCCGAACCAGTTCCAGCCGGCGAATACCGGATATGCCAGCGGACAGTTCGTCGCACCGGGGGCCGACCAGTTCCAGCCTCCGAATTCCGCGCACGGCAGCGGACAATTCCAGCAGCCGGATCCGAATCAGTTCCAGCCCGGCGGTGGGGGTTTCCCGCCACCGGACCCGAACCAGTTCCAGGCCGCGAATTTCGCCGCGAACGGTGCACAGTTCGACCAGCCGTACCCGGGCCAGTACCAGGCGCCCGGCCCGGCGGGCCAGTTCGATCCGCAGTCCGGCGGTTTCCAGGCTCCCGACGCCGCCGGCCCGCCCGGCAGCGGGCAATTCGAGCAGCAGCCCGGTGGATTCCGTGCACCCGAAGCCGGCGGCCAGTACGGCAGTGGGCAATTCGAGCAGCAGCCGGGTGGTTTCCAAGCTCCCGGCCCCGGAGGCGGCCAGTACGGTAGCGGCCAGTTCCCGGCGGCGGGCCCGAATCCGTCACTGGATCAGCTCAATCCGGAGCAGGCGCCCAATACCGGAGCACTGGGTCCGGACGGCGGTCGATTCGACCAAACTCCCGGCGGATACGCACCGGCCGGGGCGCCGGACCCCGGCGCCGGCCCACAGGGCGACCCGGCGGGCGGACCGATCTACAGCTGGGCTCCGCCGCCGATACCGGCCGCGCCGCCGCTCCAGCAGCCGTACCAGCAGGTACCACCCGCGGCTCACAACCCGCCCACCGGCCAGTTCGAGCAGCCCGGATGGGGCGCCGGCCCGGGACAGCCCGCGCCCGGAGCCCCGCAACCGCAGCAGCAGTTCCAGCAGCCGGGGCAGCCGCCGCAGGGGCAGTTCCAGCCGCGGCATATGCCCGAACCCGGGCAGCCGGGACATTCGGTCAACGATCTGAATCTGCTCAAACGTGCTCGCAAAGCCCCGCGCGGCGGCTGGCGGCGTGCGGTGCACAAGGTTTCGCGCGGCGTGATCAATCCCGGTGAATCGGCCGCGGACGTCGTCCACCGCGACCTGGTGAGTCGCGTGAACGCGCCCGTACACGGAGATTTCCGGATCGCGATCCTCTCGCTGAAGGGCGGGGTCGGCAAGACCACCACCACGGTCGGCCTGGGCGCCACCTTCGCCTCCTTGCGCGGTGACCGGGTGATCGCGATCGACGCCAACCCCGACCTGGGCACCCTGGCCCACCGGGTGCCGCGGCAGACCCGTTCGACCGTGCGCAATCTGCTGGAAGACCAGAACATCACCCGGTACTCGGATGTGCGGGCGCATACCTCGCAATCGCCGAGCCGGCTGGAAGTACTGGCCAGCGAACAGGATCCGGCGGTGTCGGAGGCCTTCAGCGAGGCCGATTACCGTCGCGCGATCGGGATCCTGCAGTCGTTCTACAACATCATCCTCACCGACTGCGGTACCGGACTGATGCATTCGGCCATGTCGGGTGTGCTCGATATGGCCAGTTCACTGGTCCTGGTGACCTCGCCCGCCATCGACGGTGCCCGCAGCGCCTCGGCGACCCTGGATTGGCTGGATTACCACGGGTATTCGCATCTCGTACGGCAGACGGTGGTGGTGGTGAACGCGTCGCGGCGCGGTTCCACCTCGGTGAACCTGGACCATCTGCGCCGGCTGTTCCTCGACCGCACCCGCGCGGTGCAGGTGGTGCCGTTCGACGACCACCTCGCCGAGGGCGCGGAGATCGATCTGGAATTGGTGAGCAAGCCGACCCGGCAGGCGCTGCTGGAACTGGCCGCGATGGTCGCCGACGATTTCTCGAATGTGGACGGATACCCGTACGGCGGTAATCGCTACTGAGCGGTGACCGCGGGCGGCGGTTCCGCGGTGACCCGCCGGGCCGCCGCCGCGAAGGAGTCCAGGACCGCGGCGATGGCCGGACGGGTCTCGGCGCGCGGCCGGGTGACCAAGTCGTAGAGCCGGGCGGCGCGTACCCCGATCAGCCGCAGCTGCGACAGCCCCGGATGGGTGACGACGTAGCGCGGCATGAGCGCGACTCCGTATCCGGCGGCGACCAAGGTTTCGATCATGCGGAAATCGTTGAGCCGCTGCACGATACGCGGTTCGACGCCGGTCACGGTGGCGATCGAGCGCAATACGTCGTCCACCGGGAAACCGCCGCGCACACTCAGCCAGGCCTCCGCGGCCAGCTCCGCGGGTGTGACGGCGGGCTTGCCCGCGAGCGGATGATCGGGCGGTACGAGCACGTCGATGGGTTCGCGCATGAGTACACGTGAGGCGATACGCGGCCCGGATACAGGCGCGGCGCGTTCGTCGCGATGGGTGAGCACGATGTCGTAGTCGGCGAGCAGGCGCGGGGTCTCGTGCGGCGGGACGTCCTCGTCACCGGCCACGATCTCCACACCACTACCCGCCATCGCCGGCAGGACGTGCGGTAGCAGCAGCGCCCCGCCCGAGGGGAACACCGCGACCCGCACTTGCCCGCGGGGCGAACCGCGGTAGTGCGCCATCTCGGCGACCGCGCGATCGAGCGCGGCGAGCACCTCGTCGGCCCGGACGACGAGTGCGTGCCCGGCGTCGGTGAGCCGCACCCGGCGCCCGCTGGGTTCGAGGAGGGTGACGCCCGCCTCCCGGGTGAGCACCTTCAATTGCTGTGATACCGCCGACGGTGTCATGGACATTGCGTCGGCGACGGCGCCGATCGTGCCGCGATCGGCGAATTCGCGCAGGATACGCAGCCTTTCCACGGAGAGCGACGAACTGCCGGAAACCATTAAGCAATACTAAATCATTCGTCCATAACAATTCGATTGTGCTCACGGTTCGATACATCCCACGATTGATCCGTGACCTCCCGTGACCGCCTCCTCGCCCTGACCGTCATCCTGCTGTGGGGACTGAACTTCCTGGCCATCCGCGTGGGTCTCGACCATCTGCCGCCGTTCTTCTTCGCCGCGCTGCGGTTCGCGGTGATAGCGGTGCCGGCCCTGCTTTTCATCCCGCGACCCCCGGTGCGGCTGCGCTGGATCCTGCTCTACGGCGCCGGGTTCGGGATGCTGCAATTCGCGTTCCTGTTCACCGCGATGCGGGTCGGGATGCCGACGGGGCTGGCGTCGCTGGTACTGCAGTCCTCGGCGCCGTTCACGGTGGCGCTGGGCGCGGTACTGCTGCGGGAACGGCTACGGCCGGTACAGGTGGCCGGGCTGCTGGTGGCGGTTGCCGGTATGGCCGTGATCGGCTGGAACCAGTTCGCGCACGCCGCGCTGCTGCCGGTGCTGCTGACGCTGGCCGCCGGATTCGGCTGGGCGCTGGGCAATATCGGCGCACGGCAGGCGAGTGTGGAGTCACCCGCCGCCAACCCCCTGCATCTCACCCTGTGGACGACGGCGGTCCCGGTGCTTCCGCTGCTCGCCATCTCGCTGGTCTGGGAGGGCCCCGCTACGGGGGCGCGGGCGCTGGCGGGCAGTTTCTCGGCGGACGGGTGGCCGGCACTGGCGGCGCTGGCGTATATCTCCCTGCTGGCGACAGTGATCGGGTCGGGCTTGTGGACGTATCTGATGAGCCGGTATCCGGCGGGTAGCGTCGCCCCGCTGTCGCTGCTGGTTCCGGTGGTCGGCTTCACCGGTGCGTGGATCTTCCTCGGTGAAACACCGGCACCGGCTAGTTTGCTCGGCGGTGGGGTGGTCATCGCCGGCGCGTTCGCGGCCACCGCCGGCGCTCGGAAGACGGCCCCGCCACGCGACCAGGACCCGGCATCCGCACCCAGCGGCACCGGGTCGTGCGAGGACAGCACCACATCTCCCGCGGACAGCTCTGCCGGGCAGGAAGACAGCACCGGGCCGCGCAAGAACGGCACCGCGTTTCCGGAAGACCGCAGAGCTTCCCACGACGACAGCACCGGGCCGACCGGAAGCAGCACCGAACCGCGCGAGGAGGGCATCGTATTGCTGCCGAACGGTCCGGCGGCGCAGGCGGCCGGTAAGAATGGCGTGCCGGACGCCGTGCGCCCGCTTGCCCCCGTGACCCGGTAGTCCCGCAGTGGAAGCCAGGCGGCGGTAACCGTGCGGCGGAAGCCGGGCAGCGAATGCCGGGCGCGGGTAACCGGATGGAACGCGGCCGACAGGTGAGCGGACCGGTCGGTGAGCGGACCGGTCGGTGAGCGGACCGGTCGGTGAGCGGACCGGTCGGTGAGCGGTCGATGGGGCACGAACGGCATATCGCGTTTAAAGTATGGCGCGATAGAGACAGCTATCCCGGGTTAGGCAGTAGTAGACAATATGGCGCAGCATCGGTGGCCCACCGCGGACTCCGCAACGATTTCCGATCAGCGGACCGCCGGTGCGGGGGCATTCTCCCGGCGCACCGTATTGCGCGCCACCGCGACCGCGGGGATCGGCGTGGCCGCCGCGATGACCCTACCGGCCCGGACGGCGCGGGCCGCGGCGAAGAGCCGAGTCGCGGTGCTGGGTGGTGGGGTCGCCGGCCTCACCGCGGCGCACGAGCTGGCCGAACGCGGTTTCGAGGTCACCGTCTACGAACGACGGGCGCTGGGCGGCAAAGCCCGCAGCATGGGGGTGCCGGGCAGCGGCACCGGCGGCCGGCCCGATCTGCCCGGCGAGCACGGCTTCCGGTTCTTCCCCGGTTTCTACCAGCACGTCCCCGACACCATGCGGCGGATCCCGTTCGCCGCCAACGGCAACGGCGTATGGGACAACCTCGTGTCCGTCCCCGATGCCCGCTTCTCCCGGGCCGGTGGCGACGATATCCACGCCGTACTCGGTTCCGGAGCGCTGACCACCGCGACCCCGGAAGGTATGCGGGAGAGCCTCGGCTCGATGATTTCCACGTTGCTGAAGATGCCGCCCGAAGAAGGGTTGTTCTTCGCCAACCGGCTGCTGGTGTTCTACACCAGCAGCGATGCGCGGCGCCTGGAACAGTGGGAGCGCACCTCGTGGCTGGATTTCGTCCAGGGACATGAGCGTTCGCACGAATTCCGGGCGTTGGTGTCGCGCACGCTGACCAGCCTGCTGGTCGCGGCGAAGGACGATATGGCCAGCGTGCGGACCATCGGCACGATGGGCGAACAATTCCTCGGCAACCCGCTGCGGATCGGTTTCGACGGTGCCCTGGACCGGGTGCTCAACGGCCCGACCAATACCGCCTGGATCGACCCGTGGGTCACGATGCTGCGCCAACTCGGGGTGCGGTTCGAGGTCGGCGCCGAGGTACGCGGGCTGGAAACCGCCGGGCGGCGGATCACCGGTGCCCGGATCGTCACCGCGGACGGTACGGCGGAAACGGTGACAGCCGATCATTTCGTGGTGGCCCTGCCCGCCGAACGCGCCCGTGATCTCTGGAACGCCGATATTCTCTCCGCCTGGCCGGAATTGGCGAAGATGAGCCGGCTGTACACGGATTGGATGAACGGCATCCAGTTCTATCTGCGTCGCGGCACCACTCTCGGCGCCGGCCACAGCGCCTATATCGATTCGCCCTGGTCGCTCACCTCGATCGCCCAGAACGCCCTGTGGGCGCGCAAACTTCCGGAGTACGGCGACGGTACCGTGGCGGATTGCCTTTCGGTGGATATTTCCGACTGGAACACCCCCGGCATTCTGTTCGGTAAAACCGCCAAGGAATGCACTCCGGAGGAAATCGCGCGGGAAACGTGGGCGCAGTTGATCGCCCACCTCAACGACCGCGAAGAAGTATTGCGCGATGCCGATCTGCATTCGTGGTTCCTCGACCCCGGAATCACCTGGCACGCCGATCGTGGCGAGAACAGCAACGCCGACCCGCTGCTGATCAATACCGCGGGTTCCTGGGATGCCCGGCCCGAACCGCACGGCGGGGTGGAGAACCTCTATCTGGCCGGTGACTATGTGCGGACGAATATCGATTTGGCGACCATGGAGGGCGCCAACGAATCCGCCCGGGCCGCGGTCAACAAACTGCTCGATGTGATCGGGTCGGACGCCCCACGCTGTCGCACCTACACCCTCTACCGGGCAGTCGAACTCGAACCACTCCGCCGAGCCGACGCCGCCGACTTCGCCGCGGGGCGCCCGAACCGGTTCGATATCCAGTTCTGATACCACCCCGCGAGACCACCCTCGACCCGCTCGCGAGCGGACCCGCAAAGCACCGGCGGGCCTCGTTCGGACACGTGGCGAGGCCGGGCCTCGGTTCCGGCCGTGAACATGAGGTCGCACCGCGCCGCCCCTGGTCCAGTGGCGGACGGTTCGCGCGGCGCCCAGCCGCGAAGGCACCGCGCCGGGCAGGGACCACAACCGGTGGTGGCATACCGGCCGGGCCCGATCTCGAGCCCGGGGGAACGCACAGTGTCACCACAATGTGAACTCCCCGCGCCGCGTGAAGACCGGCGTGGTGAATCATTAGACTGCGCGGCGTGGCAGATATCTCTGTGCGGGGGCGAACCGCCCTCCGGGTGGCGAACGCGGCAGCGTGGGCGTCCCGCAAAGCAGGCCGTGGCAACGGTTCGATGATCGGCGGGCTCCTCGCGCTGCGTATCGACCCGGGCATCATGAAACAGCTCGGCCGCGGGCGGCGCACCGTGCTGATCACCGGGACCAACGGCAAATCCACCACCACCCGCATGACCACCGCCGCCCTCAGCACCCTCGGCGAGGTGGCCACCCAGGCCGACGGCGCGAATATGGACGCCGGGATCGTCTCCGCGCTCAATGTTCACCGCGACGCCCCGCTGGCCGCCATCGAGGTGGACGAACTGCATCTGCCGCATGTCACCGATGCCCTGAAGCCCGAAGCGGTCGTGCTGCTGAACCTGAGCCGCGACCAGCTGGACCGGGTCGGCGAGATCAATATGATCGAACGCCGGCTGCGCTCCGGGCTGGCCCGGCATCCGGACACCGTCGTCATCGCCAACTGTGACGATGTGCTGGTCACCTCGATCGCCTACGACCATCCCAACGTCGTCTGGGTCGCGGCCGGCAGCGGCTGGGCGATGGATGCCACCAGCTGCCCGCGCAGCGGTGAGCCGATCCTCTGGGAGGGCGCGCACTGGCACAGCACCGGCACCGATTTCGCCCGCCCGCAACCGGATTGGTGGCTGGACGGGGACAAACTCTGCGGCCCGGACGGGGTCCGGCTGCCATTGCGGCTGGCGCTGCCCGGTCGCGCGAACCGCGGTAACGCCGCGCAGGCGGTTGCCGCTGCAGTCGCCATGGGCGCCGAGGCGGAACAGGCCTGCGCGGCCACCGGCACGGTGCAGGAGATCGCCGGCCGCTACCGCACGGTGCAGGTCGGCGAACACGCCGCCCGGCTGCTGCTCGCCAAGAATCCGGCCGGCTGGCAGGAGGCGCTGTCGATGATCGACCACAGCGCGGCCGGCCTGGTGATCGCCGTGAACGGGCAGGTGCCCGACGGTGAGGACCTGTCCTGGCTGTGGGATGTGCGCTTCGAGCACTTCGAGGACGTGCACGTCGTCGCCGCCGGCGAACGGGCCACCGACCTGGCCGTACGGCTGACCTACGCCGGGGTCGCGCACACCACCGTGCCCGACCCGGTCCGCGCGATCGCGTCCTGCCCGGCGGGACAGGTCGAGGTGCTGGCCAACTACACGGCGTTCCGCGACCTGAACCGTGACCTCCGGGAGCGCACACGATGAGCGAATCAACCGTCCGCATCGGGCTGGTACTGCCCGATGTGATGGGCACCTACGGCGACGGCGGCAATGCCGTGATCCTGCGCCAGCGGCTGCGGTGGCGCGATATCGACGCCGAGATCGTGGAGATCACCCTGCCCGACCCGGTCCCCGACTCGCTGGACATCTACACCCTCGGCGGTGCCGAGGATTCCGCCCAGCGCCTGGCGACCCGCCACCTGCTGCGCTACCCGGGCCTGCAAACCGCCGCCGGCCGCGGCGCCCCGGTGCTGGCCATCTGCGCGGCGATCCAGGTGCTCGGCCGGTGGTACGAAACCTCCAGCGGGGAGCGGGTGGAAGGCGTCGGGCTGCTGGACGCCACCACCTCCCCGCAGACCACCCGTGCGATCGGCGAAGTCACCACCACCCCGCTGCTGCCGGGGCTGTCGGCGCCGCTCACCGGGTTCGAGAATCACCGCGGTGGTACCTCGCTCGGCCCCGATGCCACCGGTTTGGCGCGGGTGACCCGCGGCGTCGGTAACGGGGTCGGCGACGGGCTGGAAGGCGTGGTCCAGGGGTCTGTACTGGGCACCTACATGCACGGCCCGGCTTTGGCCCGCAACCCCGAACTCGCGGACTACCTGCTCTGCCGGGCTCTCGGCCTCGACTCGCTCCCGCCCCTGGACCTCCCCGAGGTGGACCAGCTCCGCCGCGAACGCTGCGTCTAACTGCGCTGCCTCCGGCGGCGCGGGTTCGGGGCCCCCTTGGTCTCGTTCTTCACTCCTCCGCTCCTCCGCTTCGCTCCCCCGGCTCTGTCGCTCCAGAACGAGACGGGCCCCGAACCACAGGTGCCGGCCGAACACAGAGACGCGGAGATGATCAGTGGCCCGCGTGAATCGACTCACCGGATCCGACCACTGACGAATGGGGGGCTGCGGCCATACTCTGAGCGTGAGCTATGACCATATGCTGCTGCCGTCCGGTGTCGCCGCTACTCCTGCCGAGGTGGACGCATATTTCGTGACGCAGGAGGGACGGGCGGAGACCGAAGCGGTCGCGGCGCTGGCGAGCGAGTTGAACGATCGCAATGCGAAACTCCCGGAAGAGGACAGTTTCCTGAGCGCGCCGGTAGGCGGCGTGCCGTACGGGGCGGCATTGCATATCGCCAGCCCCTACGACGCGATCGGTTTCGTCCGGAACCTGGTGTTCGAGCTGGCGACCCCTCGCGACTACGCGGTCTACGACCCCCAGCTGGCCTGGTTGATCGACCCCGCCGGGCATATCCCGGTCACCGTCACCCACGGCGGCGCGGGCGAATTCCCCTACCTGACCGAAACCCTCGCCGGCTTCTGGGTCCACGGCCTCGCCGACCCGAACCCGTACCTGATCGTGGAACGCGCGGACCAGGTCTACATCCAGACCTACCGCGAGTCGGACCAGGATTTCACCCTCGAATACCGCGACGGCGGCCCCGACCGGCATTTCACCACCCAGGTCACCGGCCCCGACACCGTGGCCGAACTGATCTGGGCTTGGACCCGCCGCAACCAGGAGCGTCTCGACCAGCTCCCCTGGCAACGGCTGGACCTGTGAACGCCACCCGCTGACCACGCCGCGCGTTCATAACCCCGAAACCCAACGCAACCACGGCGGCGCCGAGTCTTACGAGGCCCTGAAAGGTTTTGGCCCGTCCCTGCTGTCAGTGCTCGATGCGATGCGGCGCAGCCGCGAGTGTCGAGTGCTGACAGCAGGGACCAAGGGGGGCCAAAACCCGCGGCGCCGAAGGCGCCGCAAAACATTACAGCGCGCGGCGACCTGAAAAAGCTCGGCCCAGGGTCAGTTCGTCGGCGAATTCGAGGTCGCCGCCCATGGGCAGGCCGGAGGCCAGGCGGGTGACGGTGAGGCCGGGGAAGTCGCGCAGCATGCGGACCAGGTAGGTGGCGGTGGCCTCGCCCTCGGTGTTCGGGTCGGTCGCGATGATCACCTCGGTGACGTCCACCCCGTCGTCCTGGTTGCCGATCCGGGTGAGCAGCTCCCGGATCCGCAGTTGTTCGGGGCCGATACCGCTGAGCGGGTCCAGCGCGCCGCCCAGCACGTGGTAGCGACCGCGGAATTCGCGGGTGCGTTCGATGGCCGGGACGTCCTTGGGCTCCTCGACCACGCAGATCATGCTGCGATCCCGGCGTGGGTCGGCGCAGATGCGGCACAGTTCGCCGTCGGCGACGGTGCCGCATTGGGCACAGAACCGCACACCGTCGCGGATTTTCTGCAGTACCGCCTGTAGACGGTCGATCTCCGGCGGTTCCACCTGCAACAGGTGGAACGCGATCCGCTGGGCGCTCTTGGGGCCGACGCCCGGAAGTTTGCCCAGTTCGTCGATGAGATCCTGAACCGGACCCTCGTACACCGCGTTTCCCGGAACGTCTCAGAAGCCGGGCAGGCCCGGGGCGCCGCCACCGGCCAGCGGACCCAGCCGCTCGGCGGCCAGCTCCTGCGCGTTGCCCATTGCCTGGTTGATCGCCCCGATCACCAGGTCCTGCAGGGTTTCCACATCGTCGGGATCCACCGCCTTGGGGTCGATGGTCAGCGACACGATCTCCCCCGTGGCCTTGATGGTCACCTTGACCAGGCCGTTTCCTGCCTGCCCCTCCACTTCGGCAGCGGCGATCTCGGCCTGCGCCGCCATCACCTGCTCCTGCATCTGCTGGGCCTGCTGGAGCAACTGCTGCATATCGAACTGACCATCGGGCTGCACGGCATTCCTCTCTACGGACGGGTCACGGTTCAGCCTAGTGCGGTAATGCGCTTTGTTGTCGGTGGGCCGGTGCATGATGCGGGCAACCACTCGTTCGAGGACAAGGACTACATATGGCCCCGACCATCGCCGCCGCCACGTTCGACTGTACGAATGCCGCCGCCTTGGCCGATTTCTACGCGCGCCTGCTCGACCATTCGGTGGACCCGGATGCCAGCGAGTACGTCGCCACTGTCGGACGCGACTCCGGGATGACACCGCCGCTGATGTTCCTGCAGGTGCCCGACCGGACACCGGGTAAGAATTCGGTTCACCTGGATCTGATGGCCACCGATCTGGCCGCGGAGGTCGAGCGGGCGGTGGCGCTGGGCGCGAAGCATATCGGCGATTTCGACGAGCACGGTTTCCAGTGGGCCACGCTGGCCGATCCGGAGGGCAACCTCTTCGATATCGCCACCCACTCCTGAGCGGGGCGACCGCACGGGAGCGGGAACACGACGCAACCGGGCCGGGTAACGTGGCGCAACCGTTCGCCCATCCGGTGGCAGCCGAGAGTTACGTAGCCCGTCCCGGCCGATTCGCCCGGGCGGGACGGCCGCACGCAGTAAGTGCGGCCGTCCGCGCCGGAGCCGGGCGATATCAGCCCAGTTCGCGCTTCAGGTTCGCCAGCACCGCGCCCTGGATCTTGCGCAGGCCCAGCGGGGCGAAGATGCCCTCGAAGATGCCGGAGATACCGCCGGCGCCCTGCCAGGTGGTTTCCAGCCGCACGGTCGAACCGGAGCCCGACGGGATAACCGTCCAGGTGTTGACCAGCGTGGAGTTGGCGTCCTTCTCGGTGACCACGAGATCGGCGACCGACACCTGGGCCCGGATGTTGCGGACGCGCTTCTCGGTGGCCTGCAGGGTCCACTCGGCCACGGTGCCGTCGCCCTGGCCGCCTTCCACCACCTTGTAGTCGCGGTACTGCTCGGAAAGGATCCTCGGCCGCACTTCGGTGTAGTCGGTGATCGCCGCGAGCGTGCGCTGCGGATCCGCCGCGACGTCGATCGAACTACCGGCCTTGACCTGCCCCACGATGACACTCCTTATCCAGGATGAGTTCTGACAACCCCATCCTGCCCTGTGTTCGTAGCGACCGCCGCGCCAGCCCGATAATTACGGACAACCGGCGCAAAACCGACCAATTGACAAACGCATTCGAAACAACGAGAAATAGGACAATACGGCCAAAGAATCGGCAGACCACGCCCCGAACGCCCCCCACGGCGGCGCCGAGTCCAGCGAGGCCCTCGGAAGTCCACATAACGCCGAAACCGAACGCAACCAGGGCGGCGCCGTGTCTTACAAGGCCCTCGGAGGTTCACATAACCCCGAAACCCAACGCAACCACGGCGGCGCCGAGTCTTACGAGGCCCTGAGAGGTTTTGGCCCGTCCCTGCTGTCAGTGCTCGATGCGATGCGGCGCAGCCGCGAGTGTCGAGTGCTGACAGCAGGGACTAAGGGGGGCCAAAACCCGTGCCGCCGGAGGCGGCACCAAAAACACAGCCGCCAATGACACAGATATGTGACGTTTTGTTCTTGATACTCCCCCCGCGGTGGCCGATCGAGACCAGGGAGGACTAGCGTCTAGACGTGGCAATGAGTCTGTTGGGGAAGGCCGGCCACGGTCCGGCCGCAAATGAATCCGGGTTCGCCGCATATCGGGCAGGCGTGGATCGCCTACTCGCGAGCTATCGCGCCATCCCGGCGGATGCCGATGTGCGATTGGCCAAGAAAACTTCCAATCTGTTCCGGGCCCGGGCGAAGAACACGGCTCCGGGGCTGGATGTATCGGGGCTGACCCGAGTGATCGAGGTGGACCCCCAGGCGAAAACGGCCGAGGTGGCGGGGATGACCACTTACGAGGATCTGGTGGCCGCCACCCTCCCGTACGGGCTCGCGCCGCTGGTGGTTCCGCAGCTCAAGACGATCACGCTGGGCGGCGCGGTCACCGGGCTCGGTATCGAGTCCAGTTCCTTCCGCAACGGTCTACCGCACGAATCCGTGCTGGAGATGGAGGTGCTCACCGGGGCGGGCGAGATCGTCACCATCACCCCGGACGGCCCGGATGCCGAGCTGTTCCGCGGTTTCCCCAACTCCTACGGCACCCTCGGCTACACCACCCGGCTGAAGATCGAACTGGAAACCGTGCAGCCCTATGTGGCGTTGCGGCACCTGCGGTTCCGCGATCTGCGCGAACTCGAGGCCACCTTGGACCGGATCGTGCTCGACCGCAGTCACGACGGCGAAGCGGTCGACTATCTCGACGGGGTCGTCTTCAGCGCGGGGGAAAGCTATCTCACCCTCGGGCGGCAGACCGACGAGCCCGGGCCGGTCAGCGATTACACCGATATGGATATCTATTACCGGTCCATCCAGCACGAGGGCCCGGAGCCGAAACGGGACCGGCTCACCATCCACGACTACCTGTGGCGCTGGGATACCGACTGGTTCTGGTGCTCGCGCGCGTTCGGTACGCAGAATCCGAAGATCCGCCGGTTCTGGCCGAAACGCTACCGCCGCAGCAGTTTCTACTGGAAGCTGGTCGCCTTGGACCGCCGCTACAACATCGGCGACAAGCTCGAGGCACGCAAGGGTAATCCGCCGCAGGAGCGGGTGGTGCAGGATATCGAGGTCCCGGTGGAACGCACCGCGGATTTCATGGAATGGTTCCTGCGCGAAATTCCGATCGAACCCGTCTGGTTGTGCCCCTTGCGGTTGCGCGATACCGGTGCCGCGGCCGGCGACCAGCCGTGGCCGCTGTATCCGCTGCGGACCGGGCGCACGTACGTCAACATGGGTTTCTGGTCGGCGGTGCCGAAATCGCCCGGCCGGATAGATGGTGCAGCAAACCGTGCCATCGAGAAAACCGTCACCGAATTCGACGGACACAAATCCCTGTACTCGGATTCTTATTACGGACCCGAGGAATTTGCCGCCCTCTACGGCGGTGAGAGATACAAAGAATTGAAAGAACGCTACGATCCCGGCCAGCGCCTGCTGGATCTGTATTCGAAGGCGGTGCAACGCAAATGACGACATTCAAGGACAGATCCGATGCTTTCGCGGATCTGGGCACCCGGCTCAGTATCGCCGAAGTGGTCGAGACCTTGGTCGACGGCGATGTTCCCATCAAGCTGACCGCCTACGACGGCAGCACCACCGGCCCGGTGGATTCCGATTTCGCGCTCGAGATCCGCAACCCGCGCGGCATCAACTACCTCGCCAACGCACCGGGTGATCTCGGCCTGGCCCGTGCCTACATCTCCGGGGATATGGACGCCGCGGGCGTGCATCCCGGCGATCCCTACGAAATCCTCGCGGCGATGACGGACCTGAAGTTCAAACGTCCGTCGGCGCTGTCACTGGTCGCGATCGCCCGCTCGCTGGGCTGGGAACGGTTGCGACCGGTGCCGCCACCACCGCAGGAAACCCTGCCGCGCTGGCGCCGGATCGCGCTGGAGGGGTTACGGCATTCCAAGACCCGGGACGCCGAGGCCATCCATCACCACTACGACGTCTCGAACACCTTCTACGAGTACGTCCTGGGCCCGTCCATGACCTACACCTGCGCGTGTTACGGCGAGCGGGATTGGACCCTGGAGCAGGCGCAGGAGAACAAGTACCGGCTCATCTTCGAGAAGCTGCGGCTGAAGGAAGGCGACCGGCTGCTCGATATCGGCTGCGGCTGGGGCGGGATGGTGCGCTACGCCGCGAAACGCGGTGTCCGGGTGATCGGCGCGACCCTGTCCGCCGAGCAGGCCTCCTGGGCGCAGAAGAAGATCGCCGAGGAAGGCCTGAGCGATCTGGCCGAGGTGCGGCATTCGGATTACCGGGACGTCACCGAAGGTGAATTCGACGCGGTCTCCTCGATCGGGCTGACGGAACATATCGGGGTCCACAACTACCCCTATTATTTCCGGTTCATCCAGAGCAAATTGCGGGAGGGCGGGCTGTTCCTCAACCACTGCATCACCCGCCCGGACAACACCCGCACCACCAAGGCCGGCGATTTCATCGACCGCTACGTCTTCCCCGACGGGGAACTCATCGGTTCGGGCCGCATCATCAGCGAGATCCAGAACATCGGGCTCGAGGTGCTGCACGAGGAGAACCTGCGCGAGCACTATGCGCTGACCCTCGCCGAATGGTGCAAGAACCTGGTGGCCAACTGGGATGCGTGTGTGGCCGAGGCCGGCGAGGGCACCGCGAAGGTGTGGGGCCTGTACATGGCGGGCAGCCGGTTGGGCTTCGAACGCAATGTGGTGCAGCTGCACCAGGTGCTCGGGGTGAAACTGGGCAGCTCCGGCCGGCCCGAGGTGCCGCTGCGGCCCTGGTGGACGCCGTAGCGCGCCGACGCTCGGCGCGGCAGCGTTCAGCTCAGTAGTTCGTCCAGGAAACGGATCGGGACACGGTTCTCACCCAGCGTGCGGACCGTGTCCTTTCCTTCCGGGGTGGTCACCGGCAGATCGTCGCGCAGTACCTGCATGATCTCGCGGACCGCCGGGCCGGCGTCCAGCAGCGGCCGCGTCCAGCCCAGTTCCGCGCAGGTGGCGACGGCCGGTGCCAGCAGCGCGGCCGCCTCACCGACCCATCCCGCGGCGGCCAGGCATTCGGCGAGCAGCAGCGACATATCCAGACCGGCACGGGGCCGGCCCTGTTCCCGGGTACGGCCGTGCAGCGCCCGCGCGTGCCGCGCGGCGCGCTCGTGGTCCTGGCGCGCATCGCCGGTCAGCAACGAGCGGATGACGGCGATCTCGCCCGCCTCGGTGTCCAGCGCGGTCGGGGGTGCGGGCGTTTCGAGCACCCGCCGGGGTTCGATGATGTTCCGGGCGCCGCCGGCGGTGCTTTCCGAACCCCGGTCGGCCGGGAGCGCGCCGAGCCGGAACTGCTCGGCCCGGATCTGCGCACCCAGCCGGGTGAGCTGGTGGTCGGCGGCGATCCGCGCCCCCTCGGCGAGCCGCACCGCCGCGGCCGGCAGATCACCGCGCAGGGCCTTCACCCGGGCGCCGGTCACGATGGTGGCGATCAAGGATTCGATCGGGCCGACCCGCGCCACCAGTTGATAGCTCTCGTCGAACAGTTCCTCGGCCGCGGCCAGATCGCCCCGCCGGTACTCGAGTTCGCCCAGCAGCCCGGCGACGGCACGGACCCCGTGCGACCGCGGCCCCGCCCGCAGCTGCGCGGTTTTGTACGCCTGCCGGTAGGCGGCGGAAGCGGTCGCGATATCCAGCTGCTCGTAGGCGATGAGGCCCCGGCCGCACCAGGCGAAGATCTCGCCCAGCGGCTCCCGGGACCGCTCCTGATAGGGCCGCGCCCACTCCAGCATTTCGCTCGCGGCCCGATAGTCGAATTCGCATATCCGGACGTAGGCGTGGATATTGGCTGCCGTCGCGACCGTCCAGGCCGGCAGTTCGTCGGGATGCTGTAGCGATTCGTCCACCTGATCGAGCACGCCGGCGCAGCGATCGTGCGAGATCTCGTCCGCCGCCGCCAGCACATCGGCCTGGCAGCGCTGTTTACGCACCTCACCGTCGCCCTCCGGGCTTCGCGACAGCGCGTTCGACAGCCGGTTCAGCGCCGACCGCGCCGCCGTGGACTGCTGCAGGTTCACGTTCGCCCGCGCGACCGCCATCAACAGCTTCGACCGCGAAGCCACCTGCTGGACGGGCAGTTTCGACACCGAGCCGAGCAGGGTCGCCACCCGCGAACCGTCGATCAGGTCCATACCACCGTTCTCGAGCAGATCCAGGGCGGTTTTGAAATCGGTGCCGGCCAGCGAATGGTCCACCGCGCGGCGTAACAGCTGATGTTCGGCATACCAGCGGGCGGCGCGGCGGTGCAGCGTCTTCACCCGGCCGGGATCGTTCCGGTCCAGGCGTGCGCGCAGATATTCGGCGAACAGCGGCTGCATCCGGAACCATTCCGGTTCCTCGTCGATATGCCGCACGAACAGTTCGCGCCGCTCGGCCTCCTCCAGCAGCCGCGGTCCCTCGGAGTTACCGGTGATCGCGATCGCCAGCGCACCGTTGACCTGTTCGGCCACCGCGATGGCGGACAGGAAGTCGAGCATCTCGGGTTCGAGCGTGTCCAGCACGTTCTCGGCCAGATATTCACGAATACCGTGTCCGCCCTCGGACAGGCGCTCCACCAGGCTCGCCGGGTCGGGGTCGTCCCGCAGCGCCAGGCTGATCAGCTGGATCGCGGCAGGCCAGCCGTCGGTGGCGGCATACAGCCGGTCCAGTTGCCCGTCGTCGAGCGCGAATCCGTTGCGGCGTACCAGGATCTCGCCGACCTCGGCGCGGGTGAGCCGTAGCTGCGCGGAATCGACCTGCACCAGTTCGTCGTTCATCCGCATCCGGCCTACCGGCAGTTCGGAAGGGTCGCGGCTGGTCACCACGAAACGCAGGTGGTGGCAGCCGCTGCCCAGCAGCCGCGTCAGCACCCGGTGCGCGCCCGGATCGGTGAGCCGGTGCCAATCGTCGATGATCACCACCACCGGTTCTCCGCTGGTGTGCAATTCGTCGATCAGGCTGGACACCGCGAAGGCGACCGTATCCGCGGGCCGTTCCTCGAGCATCTGTCCCAGCCCGGCCCCGATATCGGGTCGCACTCGATGAATGGCCTCGATCAGATGCGCGAGGAACCAGACCTCGTTGTCGTCGCCGCTGTCGATTCCGATCCAGGCGACCGGCAGCCCCTGGGACTCGAGTTCGTCGCGCCACTGCGCGGCCAGCACACTCTTCCCGAAGCCGGCGGGCGCATGGATCACGGTGAGCCGGCATTCCACACCTTCGCGCAGGATATCGAGCAGCCGTGGCCGGCGCACGGGCTCGCGCGGCGGGGTGGGGGGCCGGAACTTCGTGGCCGGACTCGGTGGCAGCGTGGCCGGCGACCGCGGCCGCTCACCCACCTGCCCCGTATCGGCCCGTGGTCCGGCCTCGGGGGTGCGCGCGCGTGGGCCCGTGATACCGAGCCGGCCGGACGCCGTCGGTGGTAGCAGCGGCCAGCTGCGCCGCGCCGTCACCGCGGGAGCCGGGCGCTCGTGCACCGGCGGTCCGGCTTCCACCGCGGTGATCTCCGGGTCCAGCAGCGCCATCTCGTCCGGCACCTGACCGTGCGCGGCCTGCACCGCCCGCAGCATCTCCCCGAACTCGTAGGCGGAGGCCGGCCGCTCCCGCGGGTCCTGCGCCATCGCCTGTTCGATGGCCGCGGCGACATCGGCGGGAATGTCCTGCTCACGCAGATCGGGAACGGGCTGCGTGGTGATCCGCAGGAACTGCGCCACCACCCGTTCCCCCGCCTGCCGCTCGAACGCGGCGTGCCCGGTGAGCAGGGCGAACAGGGTCGCACCCAGACCGTATACATCGGAGCGGACCGTCGGCTCCTGCCCCTTGAGCACTTCGGGTGCCGTGAACGCCGGGGAACCGGTGATCTGGCTGTCCGAGGTGCGGAAACCGCCGGGCATCCGGGCGATCCCGAAATCGGTGAGCTGGGGTTCGCCGTACGAACTGAGCAGCACATTGGCCGGTTTCACATCGCGATGCAGAATCCGGGTGCGATGCGCGCTCTCGATCGCACCGGCCAGCTTCACTCCGGCGCGTAGGGTGTCGGCCCAGCTCAGCGGGCCCAGATCGTGGATGAGACGTTCCAGCGAACCGTGCGTGGCGAAGGGCATCACGATGAACGGCAGCCCGCCGGCGGTCACATCCACCTGCAGGATGTCGACGATATTGGGATGCCCCGACAGCCGGCCCATGGCGTGCTCCTCACGCAGGAACCGCTCCCGGCTCTCCGGGTCCAGATCCGAGGACAGCACCTTCACCGCGACCACCCGGTCCAGCGCCCGCTGCACACACCGGTACACGACGCCGAACCCACCGCGCCCGATCTCCTGCGCCTCGGTCAGCCCCATAGCGGCCAGGTCCTCGACGATATGCTCCGGTTCGGCCACCTCCGGGCCGGGCCCCGGGACGGCCATCGTGGGCTCCGGGACCGCGGGCCCGCGACCGGTCGCACCGGGCTCCGGGGACTGGGGTTCCGCGGCTTCGGGATCGGCAGACGGGGGATCGACGGTTTCGGGCACAGCGGATTCGGGACCGGCCGTATCGAAACCGGCGCTCTTCGGATCGGCGTGTCGCGACGCACCGGCGGACCCGGGGTAGGAGTCTTCCGATTCGCGGCCCTGCGGGCCCGAACGCGTTCGTGGAGTCATATCACCACCTCGCACTCGTAACGAATCGGCTGCGGTGGAAAACGCCGCGGGGCCGTTCGGTATCCACTTCCAACGTAGCGCGGTGTATCCCACTATGGGCGGGATTAACCTCCCGCCGCGTGTCTGTGCTTATCTGCGCCGCCTCCGGCGGCGCGGGGTTCGGCCCCCTTGGTCCCTGCTGTCAGCGCTCGACACTCGCGGCTGCGCCGCATCGCATCGAGCGCTGACAGCAGGGACGGGCCGAACCCTCTCAGGGCCTCGTAAGACTCGGCGCCGCCGTGGTTGCGTTCGGGTTCCGGGTTATGGCGTCCTCCGAGTGCCTCGGTGGACTCGGCGCCGCCGTGGTTACGTTCGATTTCGGGATTTGTGCACTTCGAGTGCCTCGGTGGACACGGCGCTGCCGCGGAGCGCGTTGGGGACGGCTGTGGACAAGGAGACCGGGGCATCAAATGACATAACCCGCCCCACACCTGGTGGGACGGGTTATGTGTTCTACCGGCTGTACGGTCCGGGCCGCTGGGGCCGGGCCGAAACCTACTTGCGCAGGGAGGCCGGGACCTCGAAGCGCTTGCCGTACTTCTTCGCCAGCTCGTCGGCGCGGGCCACGAAGGCTTCCTGGCCGCCCGGGTAGCCGACGATGAACTGGTGCACGCCACCGGTCCAGGCCGGGAACCCGATACCGAAGATCGAGCCGATATTGGCGTCCGCGGTGGACTCGAGCACGCCTTCGTCGAAGCACTTCTGGGTTTCGATGGCCTCGGCGAACAGCATGCGGTCGATCAGATCCTGCAGCGGCACGGTGAAGTCACGAGTGGTCTTGAAGTGCTCCCGCAGCTGCGGCCAGATGTGGAGACGCTTGCCGTTCTCGTCGTACTCGTAGAAACCGGCCTTCTCCAGGCGACCCGGGCGGCCCTGTTCGACCATGTAGTCGACCACGTCGATGGCCGGGTGCCGTTCGGTGCCCATGGCGGCGTCGCCGGCCTTGGCGGCCTCTTCGGTCTCCCTGGCGATCTTCTGCATGAGCTTCATGTTCAGCTCATCGGTCAGCTGCAGCGGCGGAGCCGGGTAGCCCGCCTGCGAACCGGCCTGCTCGATGGTGGCGGGCTCGATGCCCTCACCCAGCATGGCGATCGCCTCGTTGACGAAGGTACCGATCACGCGGGAGGTGAAGAAGCCGCGGCTGTCGTTGACGACGATCGGGGTCTTCTTGATCGCCAGGGTGTAGTCGAACACCCGGGCCAGCGCCTCGTCGGAGGTCTTCTCACCCTTGATGATCTCGACCAGCGGCATCTTGTCGACCGGCGAGAAGAAGTGGATCCCGATGAAGTCCTGCTCGCGCTTGACACCCTTGGCCAGGCCGGTGATCGGCAGGGTGGAGGTGTTGGAGCCCAGCAGCGCGTCCGGGGTGACGATGTCCTCGATCTCCTGGAACACCTTGTGCTTCAGCTCGGTGCTCTCGAAGACCGCCTCGATCACGAAATCGACGCCGTCGAAATCGGCGACATCGGCGCTCGGCTTGATCCGGTCGAGCAGCGCCTTGGACTTCTCCTCGGTGGTCTTGCCCCGGGACAGCGCCTTGGCCTCGATCTTCTCCGAGTAGCCCTTACCGCGCTCGGCCGCCTCGATGGTGACGTCTTTGAGCACGACCTCGTAGCCGGCCTTGGCGGAAACGTAGGCGATACCCGCGCCCATCATGCCCGCGCCGAGCACACCGACCTTCTTGATCTCACGCTTGGGCACATCCTTCGGACGCGAACCACCGTTGTTGATGGTCTGCAGATCGAAGAAGAACGCCTGGATCATGTTCTTCGCGACCGGCCCGGTGAGCAGGTGCACGAAGTAACGGGATTCGATCAGCGACGCATTGTCGAAATCGACCTGCGAGCCCTCGACCGCCGCGGCCATGATGGCGCGCGGAGCGGGCATATTGGCGCCCTTGAGCTGCTTGCGCAGGTTGGCCGGGAAAGCCGGCAGGTTCGCGGCGAACGCCGGGCTGGCGGGGGTGCCGCCGGGGATCTTGTAGCCCTTCTTGTCCCAGGGCTGTACGCCGCCCTCGGGGTTGGCCTTGATCCACGCCTTGGCGGCGGGAACCAATTCCTCGATCGAGCCGACCAGCTCGTCGACCAGGCCGATCTCCTTGGCCTTGGCCGGCTTGTTGCGCTGGCCCTGCAGCAGCACGCCCATCAGCGCGGTCTGCAGGCCGAGCATGCGCACGGTGCGGACGACGCCGCCGCCCGCGGGCAGCAGGCCCAGGGTGGCCTCGGGCAGGCCGATCTGCGAACCGGGGACATCGGCCGCGATCCGGTGATGGGTCGCCAGCGCGATCTCCAGGCCACCGCCGAGCGCGGCGCCGTTGATGGCGGCCACGACCGGCTTGCCGAGGGTCTCCAGGCGGCGCAGCGCCGACTTGA
This sequence comes from Nocardia sp. CA-290969, assembly GCF_050936135.1. Taxonomy (NCBI): domain Bacteria; kingdom Bacillati; phylum Actinomycetota; class Actinomycetes; order Mycobacteriales; family Nocardiaceae; genus Nocardia; species Nocardia sp. CA-290969. Next base: position 6,412,533 of record NZ_JBNJNJ010000001.1, read on the forward strand.
TCTCGGTCAGTTCGGCCATCAGTTCGGGGCCGTTGTCCGGGCCGACCTGCATCATGTTCTTCAGGTCGCCACCGGCGAAGAAGGTTTTCTTCGCCGAGGTCAGCACGACACCGGTGATGTCGTCCTTCTCGGCCTCGAGCCGGTCGACCGTCGCGGTCATCGACTTCTTGTAGAGGTCGTTCATCGTGTTGGCGCCCTGGTTCGGGTCGTCCATCGTCAGCACGACGATGCCGTCCGAATCCTTCTCCCAACCGATCATGTTGGCTTCGCTCACAGCTCTGTGTCTCCTTGTTGAATCAGTGACCGGTGGGATCAGACCCGCTCGATGATGGTGGCCACACCCATGCCGCCGCCGATGCACAGCGTGACCAGGGCGTAGCGGGCGTTGCGCCGCTCCAGTTCGTCGACCATGGTGCCGGTGATCATCGCGCCGGTGGCGCCCAGCGGGTGGCCCATGGCGATGGCGCCGCCGTTGACGTTCAGCTTCTCGTCCGGGATCTGCAGATCCTTCTGGAACTTCAGCACCACCGAGGCGAAGGCTTCGTTGATCTCGAACAGGTCGATATCGTCGATGCTCAGACCGGCCTTGGCCAGCACCTTCTTGGCGGCCGGGGTGGGGCCGGTGAGCATGATGGTGCTGTCGGCGCCGCTGGTGGCGGTGGCGACGATCCGGGCGCGCGGGGTCAGGCCCGAGGCCTTACCGGCCTCTTCGGTGCCGACCAGCACCAGCGCGGCACCGTCGACGATGCCGGAGCTGTTACCGCCGTGGTGGACGTGCTCGATCTTCTCGACGAAGTGGTATTTCTGCAGCGCCACCGCGTCGAAGCCACCCATTTCACCGAGCCCGGCGAACGACGGGTTCAGCTTGGCCAGATCCTCCACGGTGGTGCCCGGGCGCATGTGTTCGTCGCGGTCCAGCACGGTCAGGCCGTTGATGTCCTTGACCGGGACGATGGACTTGGCGAAGTAACCGCCGGTGGTCGCCTTGGCGGCCAGGTCCTGCGAACGCACGGCGTAGGCATCGACGTCCTCACGGGTGAAGCCTTCGATGCTGGCGATGAGGTCGGCGCTGATGCCCTGCGGGACGACGTAGGTGTCGTAGTTGGTGGCCGGGTCGAGCATCCAGGCACCGCCGTCGGAACCCATCGGCACCCGCGACATCGACTCGACACCACCGGCGAGCACCAGATCGTCGAAGCCGGAGCGCACCTTCTGGGCGGCCATGTTCACGGCTTCCAGGCCGGAGGCGCAGAAGCGGTTGATCTGCACGCCGCCGACGGTTTCGGGCAGGCCGGCGGTCAGCACGGTGGTGCGGGCGATATCGGAACCCTGGTCGCCGACCGGGGACACGACACCCAGGATGAGGTCCGAGATACGGTCCTCGTCGAGATTCGGGAAGCGGTTACGCAGCTCCTGCACCAGGCCAGTGGTGAGATCGATCGGCTTGACCGAATGCAGCGACCCCTTCTTGTTGCGGCCGCGCGGGGTGCGGATGGCCTCGTAAATGTAGGCCTCTGTGGTCATATCGGAGTGTTCCTTCCTAGGAATACGCCCGCGCCGCACCCTGGCGGAGCAGACGCGAGTTACCTCGCCGACCGGCCGTTCGACCGACCGTCCGTATTCAGTTGGCAGCGCTGACGGGCCGGAAAAACCCGCGCGGGCATACGCTGTACAAACCACGGCACGAACCAGCGGACGGGTATCCGGCGGACCGCTCGTCACGGCCCACCATAGAACCTCGTCCCACGGGAGTCCGCAGCCACCCGCCCATAGTACCGCCGGATGCGAACTCCGGTTAACTTAACGCGGTCCAACCGGTGCTTGTCAACCGTTCAACGGGGTGGCGCCCAGCTCACTGGCCAGCAATTCCAGAGCGACCTCATCCGGATCGCGCCGATGCTCGGGCGCAACCGGCCGCGCGGCGTCCTCGAACATCTCCTGCTCCTCCTCCGGCGTGGAAGGCGGAACGGCGCCCGATCCGTAACCGTAATCGTCCGGGCCCGGATCGTCCGGTAGGTCCGGATAGTCCGGCGGCGGGATGTCGTCGTAGGGGTTCCCGGCTCCCCCGGGGCCCGGATTCCCGGCCCCCGGCGAGCCCGATGCCCCGGCAGCCGCCGGACCACCGCCACGAGCCTGACTCGGCCGCGAGAACCGCGGCGCACTCCCCGCTTTCCGGCCCGATCCACTCGCCGTCCGGTTCGGCTCGCCCTCGCCGCGACCGCCGGGTCGTCCCGTCACCGCGGTGCCGGTGGTATCCGCCTCACGCTCGGTGGTGGAACTTCCCGCCGGCCCCGAGGCGCCGGACTCGGCCGCCGCACTCCCCGGCCGTCCGGTCCAGGATCGCCGCGGCCCGCCTCGGCGACTCCCTTCGGAATCTCCCGATTCGGTGTCCCCGGAGCGCCGCCCGCCCCGCTCCCGGCCGCCGGGACCCCGCGAGATCTGCTGGCCCGCGACCACCCACCGCACGGGATGTTCCCGTCCGAGGACCGCGGCGACCGCCGACCGCACCACCGACAGCGGCTGCGGCTGCGACAGCCGCTGCACCAGCGCGGCGTGGTGGGCGAGCACGATCTCGCCCCGTTCGACACCGGCGACGGACGCGCCCGAAGTGAGCATCGCGCCGAGCGTGGCCCCGGACTCCTTCACCTTCATCTTGATATCGGACCAGGCGGCCTCCACGGCCGCCAGCAACTCGGGGTCACCCGCCGGTCCATCCGGCTCCGCATCCGGTCCGTCCGGACCAGCGGAAGCTCCACCCGGACCGGGCTGCGATCCACCCGGCCCATCGAAAGAATCACCCGATCCGGCAGGAGATCCTGCCGGAGCAGCCGAAGGCGCCCTCCGATCCTCCGAAGGCACACTCGACGCAGGAGAAGACCCGCGCGGCCCAGCCGGCGGTCCGCTCGGACCCGCAGGAGATCCACTCGGCCCAGCCGAGGGTTCGGCCGGGCCGGCGGGAGATCCACTCGGCCCGGTGGCGGGTTCACCCGGTACAACCGAAGTTCCATCCGGCCCGGCGGACAACGTGTCGCGCCCGGCCTCCGGGAACGATTCGGATTCCGGCCGGACAGCACCGGCGCGGTTCTCCGCGGTTCCGCCTGCGACCGGCGCAGGCATACGCTCACCGTCACCGGTTGTCCGTGGACCATCGACCTCATCGGCAGCGGGCACGGCACGACCGCGATCGGCAGCCGGGTGATCGCGATCGTCATTCCCGGTGCCCGCACGATCCGGGCCGCCGGAACCGGCCGCCGTTCCACCCGTGTTCTCCGGACCACGTCCGGCGGTGTGGGTACCCCCGGTCTCGGAATGCGCTGCGGGGCCGGCGGATTCCATAGACGGACCGGCGGCGGACGGACGGCGATCGCGATGACCGGCACCTTCGCCCGCGGGCGTATGCGCGCCTTCCGCCGACGCCCTCGCGGCGGTTGCGGACTCCGGCCGCTCGGTCCCCTTGGACCCCCGCAAGGCGGCCAGCGCCTCGGCCCCACGCCGGCGGGACGGATCGGCGGCCGGGCGGGCGGGCGCCGCGGGCTGATCGGCGGAAGCAGGAGCCGGTCCCGCCGGGGCCGCGACCGCGCCGGAGGCCACCCGCCGTTCCAGCTGTTCGAGCCGCTGCAGGGTCGCCGCCTCGGAAGTGTCGGCGGCGGGCAGCAGCATCCGCGAGCACACCACCTCGAGCAGCAGGCGGGGCGCGGTCGCGCCGCGCATCTCGCCGAGCCCGGCGTGCAGGAGTTCGGCCGAGCGGGTCAGCGTCGCCGGCCCCAGCCGGGCGGCCTGGTCGCGCATGCGGTCCAGCAGATCGCCGGGGGCGGCGACCAGGCCGCGTTCGGTGGCATCGGGCACGGCCTGCATCAAGATCAGATCACGCAGGCGTTCGAGCAGGTCCACCGCGAAACGCCGCGGATCGTGCCCGGCCTCCATCACCCGGTCGACCGTGCGGAACAGCGCCGCCCCGTCACCGGCCGCCAGCGCGTCGACCGCATCGTCGATCAGCGCCACATCGGTCACCCCCAGCAGTGCGACGGCGCGCGCGTAGGTCACGCCGTCACTACCGGCGCCCGCGAGCAACTGGTCGAGAACGCTCAGACTGTCTCGCGGCGATCCACCACCGGCCCGGATCACCAGCGGATATACCGCCTCTTCCACCGGCACCTGTTCCTGTTCACAGATATCGCCGAGCAGGCCGCGCATCGTGGCCGGCGGCAACAGCCGGAACGGATAGTGGTGGGTGCGCGACCGGATGGTCGGCAGCACCTTCTCCGGCTCGGTGGTCGCGAAAACGAAGATCAGATGGGCCGGTGGTTCCTCGACGATCTTGAGCAGCGCATTGAAGCCGGCGGTGGTCACCATATGGGCCTCGTCGACGATGAACACCCGGTAGCGGGATTCGGCGGGCGCGTAGAACGCGCGATCGCGGAGTTCGCGGGTGTCGTCCACACCGCCGTGGCTGGCGGCGTCGAGCTCGATCACGTCGAGGTTCCCCCCACCGCCGGGCGCCAGGGAAACGCAGGACGCGCAGGTCCCGCACGGCGTCGAGGTGGGTCCCTGGACGCAGTTCAGCGATCGGGCCAGGATCCGGGCCGACGAGGTCTTACCGCAACCCCGCGGACCTGAGAACAGATAGGCATGACTGATCCGCCCGGTATCGAGCGCGGTACACAGCGGGTCGGTGACATGCTCCTGGCCCACCACGTCAGCGAACGTTGCCGGTCGGTACTTCCGGTACAGAGCCACGGGGCGAGTCTATTGGCGCGCTCCGACGCGCGGGGCCCGAGGCCCGGCAAGGGGCCTGACAAAATCGCGCGCCGGGCACCGGCGGCGCCGAGCCGCGGAATTCCACCCTTCCCATCGAGAGTTAACAGCGTTACGCTAACGCCACTAACCTACGAGCCGGGGGCCTTGCTCATGCTGATCCGCATCGCGCAATTCGTTACGAGATTCCCGCGGGCGATACTCGCCGGCGCGCTGGTCGTCGCATTGTTGTGCGGCGTCTTCGGAGCCACCGCGGCATCGGGGCTCAAATCCGGCGGCTTCGTCTCCGCGGACGCCGAATCCATCCGGGCCAGCGACCTGGTCGCGGAAAACTTCGAGGGTGCCGCGCCCAACTACATCTTGCTGGTCGATTCCGCGGAAGGAGTCGACTCGCCGGCCGTGCGGGCCCGGGCGCTGGCCGCCATCGAGACGATCCGGGGGCACCAGGACGCCTCGGAGATCCAGTCGTACTGGACCGCACCCTCGCCCGCGGTCGCCTCGGCGTTGCGCAGTACCGACGGCAAATCCGGGCTGATCGCGGTCCACCTGGACGGCGACGAAACTCAGATGCAGGAAGCCGCGGGCGAGCTCAGCGCACAGGTCACCGGTAGCGCCGACGGGGTCACCGTGCGCGCGGGCGGTGCCGCCGCGACCTTCCACGAGGTGAACGAGCAGATCACCCACGATCTGGCGGTCGCCGAGGCCGCGGCTATTCCGCTCACCCTGATCGTGCTGGTACTCGTATTCGGCAGCCTGATCGCCGCCTCGCTGCCGCTGCTGGTGGGTCTGTTCGCGATTGCCGCCACCCTGGCGATCCTGCGGCTGTTCACCCTGTTCACCGACGTATCCATCTACGCGATGAACCTCACGACCGCACTCGGCCTGGCGCTGGCCATCGACTACAGCCTGTTCATCGTGAGCCGGTTCCGGGAGGAACTCGCGAACGGCCGCGACCCCCGCGCCGCCGCCGTACGCACCCTGCAGACCGCCGGCCGGACCGTACTGTTCTCCGCGCTCACCGTGGCACTGTCGCTGTCGGCGATGCTGGTCTTCGACCTGTACTTCCTGCGTTCGTTCGCCTACTCCGGGGTCGCGGTGGTGGTGGCCGCGGCCGCCGCCTCGGTGATCGTGCTGCCCGCGGCGCTGGTACTGCTGGGCCATCGGGTGAACGCCCTGGACCTGCGCGCCCCACTGCTGCGGCTGTTCGGCCGCGAACCGGCTCCGCTCGGCGCCATGGTGCCGGAGCAGACCGGCTGGTACCGGCTGGTGCTGCGGGTGATGCGGTTCGCGGTCCCGGTTTCCGTGGTGATCGTGGCACTACTGCTGGCGCTGGGGTCGCCGTTCCTCTCGGTGAAATTCGGTTATCCGGACGAACGGGTACTGCCGACCACGGCGGCGAGCCGGCAGGTGGGCGACGAGGTCCGCGCCGAATTCCCGCGCGCCGATCCGGGCGGTAACACCACGATCGTGCTCGACGGCTACCACGACGAGAACGCCGTCGGCTCCTACGCGGCACGGCTGTCCGAGGTCGGTGATGTCAGCGGCGTGCTGTCGAGTGCCGGGGTCTATGTATCCGGCAACCGGCTCGCACCCACTCCACCCGGGATGGCCAACGACACCGGCACGTATCTGACCGTCAATTCCTCGCTCGACCCGTTCTCCCCGGCCGCCGGCGACCAACTGGCGGAACTCCGCTCGGTACCCGCACCGGCACCCCCGCTGTTCTCCGGCGCGGCGGCGATGAACGACGATTCGCTCGATGCGCTCGCCGACCGGCTCCCCCTGGCCGGGCTGCTGATCATCCTGACGACGTTCGCGGTGCTGTTCCTGTTCACCGGCAGCGTGCTCCTGCCGTTGAAAGCTCTCCTGTTGAACACCCTTTCGCTGACCGCCGCGTTCGGCGCCATGGTGTGGATCTTCCAGGACGGCCATCTCGAGGGACTGCTCGGTTTCACCGCCGTCGGCTATCTCGTGCCGACCATGCCGATCCTGATGTTCTGCCTGGCCTTCGGTCTGTCCATGGACTACGAGGTGTTCCTGCTCTCCCGGATCCGCGAGGAATGGCTGCGCCGGCGGGCAGGCCGTACCGGGAACGAGTTCGCCGCGGAGGACAACACCCAGTCCGTCGCCATCGGCGTGGCCCGTACGGGCCGGATCTTCACCGCGGCGGCCGTGCTGATGGCCATCGTGATCGGTGCCCTGACCACCTCCAAGGTGTCGTTCATCCAGCTGATGGGGCTGGGTCTGACGCTGACGGTCCTCGCCGACGCCACCCTCATCCGGGCGCTGCTGGTCCCGGCGCTGATGCGGTTGATGGGCCCGCTCAACTGGTGGGCGCCGAAACCGCTGGCCCGGCTGCACGCCCGGTTCGGTCTCGGCGAGGAGGCCGATGAGCGTACGGCCACCGCCGAACCACCGGTGCGCGTATGACCGGGCGGCCGAGATCTCCGCGCGGCTCCGGCGGCCGGTTACGCGCGGAGATCCTCACCGCCGCCCGGGAACTGCTCGAAAGAACCGGCAACGTCGGCGCGGTCTCCATCCGCGCGGTCGCGGAGGCGGTCGGGGTGAGCCCGCCCTCGATCTACCGGCATTTCGCCGATAAGGACGCGCTGATCGACGCCGCGGTCGCGGAGGTGTTCGAAGCGTTGAACACCGCGATGCACGATGCGGTGGATCCGGCGGAACCACCCACGTTGCGCATGCGCCGGCTCGGCCTGGCCTACGTCCGGTTCGCGCTGGACCACCCCGAGCAGTACCGGCTGGCAACGGTCCCGACCTCCGGCCGGGGAGCGGTGGATATGGTGCTGTCCAGCGGTGCGTTCCGGTACTTCGCCGAGACCATCGAAGAAGCCATGTCGGAAGGCTTCATCCGCCCAGGCGACCCCACCCCGGTCGTACTCGACCTGTGGGCCGCCGCGCACGGTATCGCCTCGCTGTTGCTGGCCAAACCCTATCTACCGTGGGGTGAACCGATGGCCGTCGCGGAACGGGTGCTCGACGCGGCCTGTTTCGGGCATGTGGTCAACGAACTGATCGGCGCCGCGGCGACACCGGAGGACAAGGCCCGGTGGGTGGTGGAATTCCGCGCCCGGATGGGCGAATCCGGGCCGGCTGCCGGCTGATTCAGCTGACCGCGTCGTCCGGCGCGGTGAAGGTATTGCACTGGGCCGTCCGGTTGTGCTCCACACCCAGCCCGAACCACCGGCCGCCGTTCTCCGGCGTGCCGTGATCGCGCATATCGCCGCGCTGATCGCCGCGATGGTCGGCGTCGGTGCGGGCCTCGGTCATCTGCTCCTGGGTCAGTGAACCACCGTCGGCCGAGGACACCAGATACATCCCGTCGAAACAGTTGGCCTGCAGTTCGACCCGGCGCGACAGTTCCAGACCGTCCGGGCTCTGCGCGCCCACATCGACGCGTTCGCTGTTGGCGGCCAGCAGGATTCCGGACAGGTTCTGGATGTGGTGCCCGTACTCGTGCGCGAACACCGACAGGTAGACCACCCAGTTGTCGCCGTAGTAGTCGGTCTGCAACTGGCTGATCGGCATGTAGACGGTACGGTTGGCCGGACAGTAGAAGGCGGCGAAATCGCTGGTGGAACCGGTGCACGGGGTGGAGATACCGTCCGTGGTCGCCGAAACGTGCACGGTCGGCGGTTCGAACGGCAACCCCGCGGCCTCCAGTACGGGCAGCCACGCCGACTCCAGGCATTTCTCGGCGCTGCCGAAGAACGCCCGGGCGGTGTCCTCGTCGGTCGACCATTCGGAGTACGGGCAGTTCGCGGGGACGAGTGTGGCGGCGGTATCGGTGAGCAGCGGATTGGTAGCGGTTTCGGCGGGGCCGGTTTCGCCGGTGTCGTAACTGTGGTCGGGTTGCGGTCCGAGCAGGCTCAGGCCACCCGAATCCAACGCGCCGCGTACCAGCGCCGAAAGCACGACGACGATGATCAGTAGCAGTATCCACAGCGTCCGGCCGCCGCCGCGGCGGGGGCGGGGCTGACGCCCACGCGGCGGCCGCTGCGGAACCGGGGGCGGCATGGGCGGTGCGACGATCGGCCGGTAACCGGGAATCGGACCCCGCGGCGGCGGCCCCGGACGCGGCGGATAACCGGGCCGCGGCGGCGGATAACCAGGGGCGGGCGGATATCCAGGGCGCCCGCCCTGCGGCGGCGGGCGATGCGGTTGCGCGGGCGGTGCACCGTAGGGCGGACGGCCGTGCGGCGGAACCGGTTGCCTCCCAGGAGGGACCGGCCCACGGCCGTAAGGTGGTTGCGTCACGCCCCCGGACCCCCTGTAACTCTCGAACACCAACAGCCGCTGACGAAGGATAGCAAGCTGTCTACAGTTACGAGTCATGCTCACTTTTCGGGGGGGCGCTGCGGCGCTGCTACTCGCTTTGACCGGATTGTTCACGCTGTGCACACCCGGCGCACCGGACGCCCGGGCCCAGCAGCCCGCCGGGGTGATCCTGAACTTGGACATGACGCTCAGCCGCGAAGGTGTCCTCGAGGTGACCGAGCGGGTGACGGTTCCCCCCGAGGGACACTTCACCATGTCCCTGCCGCTGCGGGTCCAGGTCAGTGAGGATTCCGAACGCCGGTTCGCGGTCACCGATATCGAAACCACCGGTCCCGGTAGCGCGCAGGTCGCCGACGACCTGTTCACCATCGACGCCGGCCCCGGCGAATCGACCTTCCGCTATTCGGTCCAGAACACCGTCAGCGACGCCGAGGGCAGCCAGGTGTTCCGCTGGTTCGGCGTACTCAATGTCGATATCGCCGAAATCCACGCCACGCTGATCAGCCCCAGTTTCGAAATGGGCATCGTGGACTGCGTCCTGGGCCCTATCGGCGAGACCCGGCCCTGCGCACAGGTGCGGATCGAACCCGACGGCGTGCTGTACCTGGATCAGACGAACCTCCGCAAGGGCGAATCGGTCGATCTGACCTTGCAGATCCCGCCCGGTACGGTCCCGGCCAACGCCGATATCACCGGCCCCGGGGACTCACCGTTCGCGATCACCGGGCCGGTCCTCATCGCCTTCGCGCTACTGCTCCTGGCACTGGCCGCACTCGCCGCCTACATCGTCTGGGCACGCCGGCAAACCGCGCCCGGCGAACCGCTGCCGCCACTGGTCCGCGCCGACGGCCGTACCCAGTTCAGCTCCCCCGCCGGAATTCTCCCAGGCGAAGCGGGTGTACTGCTGGACGAGCACGCCGACCCGACCGATATCGCCGCCACCGTCGTCGATCTGGCGGTCCGCAACTACCTGTGGATCGGTCGCACCGGGGAAACGGAGTGGCGGCTGGTCCGGGTCAACCCCGCCGACGAACAGCTGCGCCCCTACGAACGTGCGGTCTACGACGCGCTGCTGCCCGCGGGCGCCGCCGAGGTCGCACTCGCCGAACTGCGCGCTCCAGGCCGGCTTCCGGCCGAACCGCTGCGCGCCGCCATGCTCGCCGACGCGGTCGACCGCGGGGCGCTCATCGATCCGGCCCGCCGCCGTATCCCGCTGTGGCTGGGCGGCGCCCTCGTCGCCCTCGGCGCCGCGGTGACAGTGGCCGCCGCGCTGCTGTCCGGCCACGCGCTGGTCGGCGTGGCGATCGCCCTCGCCGGAGCCGGCCTGCTCGCGGCCAAGAAGTTCCTCCCCGCCCGCACCGCCTTCGGCCGCACCCTCACCGGCCAGGTGCGCGGACTGCAGCAGGGCCTGGAACAGGTGACCACCGAGCAGATCCCGGCCGGCGACCGGGAACTGGTGTTCTCCCGCGGCCTCCCCTACATGATCGTCTGGAGCCGCGCCGACAACTGGGTCCGCACCTTCCGCGATCTCGACCCCTCCGCCGACGACGACCCGGGCCTGTACTGGTTCGGCGGTTTCGAACGCGACCGCGACCTGCACCGCTTCGCCGGCCACTTCCCGTACTTCATCACCGCCGTCGAAGGACTGTTCCCACCCCGCTGACCCCGGCACCGCGATCCGGCCGGTCCGAAGGCGGACCCAGCGCTCGACGATATCGCCATGCCGATCGAAGCACTCGGCAGTTGTCCACAACCATCCACAACGAACCCGGCGGCGGCCGAACCCGGCAAGACCACAACGAGTTCGGCCACGCCGTGCCGACCATGCCCCGCAGCGCGGCCGAGCCCAGCGAGACCCTCGAAGCAGGTGGTCGGCGCACGCGCCTACCCGCCCAGCGCCTCCGCGTCCACCAAGGCCCGTGAAGGACCGAAGTCCCCGGAAACCGAACGCAACCACGGCGACGCCCAGTCTCATGAGGCCCTCGGAGGTTCACATAACCCCGGAGCCGAACGGGACCACGGCGGTGCCGAGTCTTACGAGGCCCTGAGAGGTTTTGGCCCGTCCCTGCTGTCAGTGCTCGATGCGACGCGCCGCAGGCGCGAGTGTCGAGTGCTGACAGCAGGGACTTAGGGGGGCCAAAACCCGCGGCGCCGAAGGCGCCGCAAAATTACACAGCCTGGAGGCGGCGGAGGGCGGCGAGTGGGTCGGTGTAGAGGGCGCTGAGGGAGGTGACCACGGCGGCGAACTCCTGCACCTTGGACGCGTAGCCGGTGACCCGGATGTCGGTGGGGGGCAGGACCGTCGCCTCGTTGAACGAGCGGGCGACATGCGCCAGGCCCGGCCGGTAGGTGGTGAAGGCCTGGCCGCCGAGCACTACGCGGTCGGGGTTGAGCATGTCTCGGACCAGGGCGACTGTGCGGCCGAGCACGGTGGCCCGTTCCGCGAGCAGTTCGCGGGCCGGTTCCGAGCCGTTCACGGCGGCGCGGTAGAGGTCACCGATATTCGAGCTGGCTTTCCCGTTGTGCGCGGGGATGATTCCGCGTCCGACCGCCCGTGCGTGCAGTCCACGGTCACCGACCGTGGCCTCCAGGCAACCGCGCCGGCCGCATTCGCATTCGACGTCCGAACCGGTCGGGAGATGCGCGATCGAACCGGGGCCGTTGCTCGGGGTGTGCACCCGGCCGTCCAGGGTCACCGAGATACCGGCGGTTTCGCGGACGTAGAAGTAGAGGCTGCTCCCGTGCAGTGCGGCCGCCGGGTCGGGGGCATCCGCCATATCCCCCTGTACACCGGGCAGCAGCAGTTCCGCGGCGGCCATCGCCTCGACGTGCGGGGCGACTGTGATCGGTAATCCGAGGACCTCGCTGAACACCGCGCCCACCTGCGCCGCCTGCCAGCCCAGTTTCGGATGATCGACGACACCGGTGGTCGGATCGACCCGGCCGCCGATGGCCACGCCCACCCACAGCGGGGTCCGGCGATACCACCGTTGCAGGAAGGCTTTCGCACTGTGCGCGACGGTTTTGACGGCGAATTCCTGGCCCGTTTGCGGGGTCGCGATGGTGAGTCCGCCCAGGATCCGGCCCCGGAGATCGGCCAGCACGATCCTGGTGGCCGCGGCACCGATATGGACTCCGAGGGTGCCGAAGGTGTCGATATCCACCTCGAACGGCACCCGGGGCCGGCCGACCGCGCCCGAGGCGGTGAGGTCGGCGCGCTCACGCAGCAAACCTGCCGTGAGCAGGGCGGAGACCTGGCGGTTGACGGTGGCGATACTCAAGCCGGTGGCGCGGGCGGTCTTGTCGCGGAAAACCGGGCCGGTGGTGGCGGAACGCAACACGGCCGCGGCCGGATTATCGGAGACCCGCAGGTCCGGGGGGACGACGGGACGGGCAACTCGGGTGCGGACAGCGGGAGCCTGCGACGAGATACGTTCGGCGGTACGGACAGCCATATGATTTCCTCGATGAATTCCGGCTCACGCCGGGATATGCCTATATGAACTACAACGAGGCGGCGAGTGGATCGAGATCGCTCAACCGCGGCGGCGGGAGCAACACAACTCGCGAGTGAGCGGCAACCGGAGACCGAGCGCGGCGGTCACATAAGTGACCGGCTTCGGTTTGGTGCCGCTGGTAGACATAACAAATAAATTAACATCCCTTACGGCACCACACCAAGGGGTTCGTCGTCGCCGTAACCCGCAACCGGGCGTTTCCCCAGGTGGTAGCGCATTTACCGGCGCGTCCGCCGCAATCCGTCCGGTACGGTCCGTCCGGCCACGCACCGGCCGGGCTCACCGCAGCGTGTTCGGCCGATATGCCCCGGTAGTCCGATTTCCGGTACCGTGCATCGAGCGCGAATTATCCCGGCACGGGCATTCCCCGGAAAAGTCCGGGAAATATATTCCCCACGCCGCCGCGGAAAATATTTCCCAGGAATTCACGGAGAATATTCCCCGCCCGGAAGAGGGAAATATCGGCGCGCCCACCGGGTGTGCCACTCCCGCGATCTCGCGGCGGATCTTCGCGGCCGCCCGGCAACGACGCCGGGTGATGACTTTTGCGAGACCTCGCGCCCGGGGGACGATCCGCCTTCGCGTCGGCCCGGAGCATATCGACCCTGGTCCGGGACCTTTTCCGCTGCTATGCTCCGGTCTCGAGTGGGGAGTGACGAAGGGGGAGAACGATGTCCATCCCAGATCTGGGGCAGCAAGCCGGGATCCGGCTGTACGAGGCGGCTCGCGCCGGTGAGTTCCGAATGTCCGAGGAGGTCGCGCGGGAACTGGCCGCCTCTTGTGACCGGCTGGTGGAACGACTACAGGCGGCCCGTAACGGCGCCAACGGCATCACCCAGGTATCCGGTTTTCCGGTCCTGCCCTCGGGCCGTGCGCTGACCGCCGGTTTCGGCGCGAAGGGCCGGGAACTTCTCGATGTGCTCCTCGCCTTCGAACAGGCGGCACTCCGCCACAAGGCGGCCTATCTGGCGGCCGCCGCACTGTTCGAAGAAGCCGACGCCGCCAACGGTGCCGCACTCGCCACAGCGCTGGCGGATACCGGCACGCTTACGGCATCATAGCGAATCACGCAGGGGCACAGCAGTATTGAAACCATACGGTCCGGCATCCCGCCAGGTGAGCACGGACCGCACGAACAAGGGGGCCGACCGTGGCACAACAGGGGCAAACCGGCGCACCGACCGCCGGCACCGATCCGGCCTATGTGCCAGATCGCGAGGTTTTCGATTCCTACACCCATCAGCAGATCTGGGACCTGGTCCATGAGCCGCTGGCACCGGCCGAACTACGCCGCGTGGCCGACGTCTGGGGTACGGCCGCGAACATTGTCGAATCGGCATTCGACGAACACGCCCGCGAACTCAACCGGCTCTCCGGCGAATGGTCGGGTTCCGCGGCGGCCGCCGCGCACGGGGCGGCGACCGCCCTGATCCGGGCCGGTGACGATACCGCCGCAGTCTGCCGGGTGCTGCAGCAGCTCATGGCGGCGAATTCCGATGCCGCGGAAGCGGTCCGGGCGGCCATACCACCGCCGCCGCAACCCTACCGGCCGGATCCGGACCCCGCGGTCGAGGCGGCGACCGGCGGCCCTCGCCGCACCGCGTACAACACCGCCGCGGCGGCAGCAACGGCAACCGCCCAGGACACCATGACCTACACCTACAACCCGACGATCCCGGCGAGCGGCGACAATATCCCCCGCTTCCCCGCTGTCGACGCGGCGACGGAGACCACCGAGATATCGGGGCTCGCCGGCGTGCCGGCACTGCCCGCGGCCCCGGGCACGGATTCCGGGCCGGGAACAGGGTCCGCCCGCGAACCGGGCGGCACCGGCCCGGCCGGAACCACTGTCGCGCCGGGCGCCGGCGAAACGACCACCGGCTCACCACCGGAGCGAGCCGGTACGAACCCGCTGGTCGGCGCCCGCCCGGATATACCGGAGCAGGTATCCGTATCGACCGGCCGCACCCGCACGTCCTCCCCGGCGCAACCGCCCACAGTTCCAGCCGAATCCCCCGTGGCGCCGGATCGGCCACCCGCGAGTCCGGAGGGAACCACGGCCGATTCCACGCCGCCCACGGACGCTCCGGGAGCCGCACCACCACCGCCCGCAGACGCTCCGGAATCCGTATCGGCGCCGTCCGCGCAACCACCGGCAGGCACAACACCCGCCGGCGCGGCTCCCGCACCGGATGCCGCTCCCGCCGGGACGGACCCCACGGGCCGATCCGCCCCGTCCACACCGACTACGTCACCCGGCGCGAACCCGGGCAGCACCGACCAAGCACCACGCCCGATACCGGGTCCTTCGACCACCCCGCCCGCGCCGATCCCAGCGGGCACAAGCCCCGCCAACCCGGCCCCAGCCCAGCCACTCACCACCGCGCCGACCCCGGCCGGCGCAGGTCCGGCGAACCCCGCCCCGGCTCAACCGATTTCCACCACAACACCCAGCACGCCGCTCCTGAACAGCGCATACCCGGCCAACCCGAGCCCAGCCCAGCCGATTTCGACCACACCGCCCAGCACGCCGATTCCGACCGGCACAAGCCCGGCCACCCCGGTCCCAGCCCAACCACTTTCCACCGCGCCACCCAGTACGCCGATCCAGACCGGCACAAACCCAGCAAACCCACTCGCGGGTCAGCCTGCGCCCGCCGCGTCGCCCAGCGCGCCGGCCGGGCCCGCGCCCGCGGGTTACGGCAACCCGCCCGGCACGCCCGCGGGCTCCGGTCATACTCCCGGCCCCGCCACGGCCGGGTACCGCCCGGGAGCGTCCGTGCCCACAACCGGTCCGGACATCTCCCCGCCCGCTGTTCCAGGTCCCTCTGCTCTCACCGGTGCAGGCCCCGCCGGCCCGGAAAGCAACGGTTCGGGTCCGGGCACCACCCGCCCCGGCAGCCCGACTGTGGATCGCGAACCGCTCGGCCCGGCGGGAACCGCCGCAGAAAGTCCGGGTACCCGGGCGGGCGAACACGAGCACCCGGGCGGGCGACCGGGCCGGCTGGTGCCCGCCGGGGTACCGCTGCCCACGGGCACCACAGCACCGCCACGCACGGCCGGCCCCGAACGATCGAGTCCCGATTACCTACAAGCCCCGAACGAGGATCTGACCGCGACCGAGCCGGCGGTCCCCCCGGTACTCGGCGAGTACACCGAAGCCGAACGGGCCGAACGCGCCGATCCGGGTGGCGGGAGCCACTGATGGAGTGGGTGTTCACGCCGGACGAGTTCAGTCACCTCTGGCAGACCGAAACAGGACTCGACCGGCGCCCCCACCCCATCGATCTCGCCCCGCGGGCGACCGCCGCCACCGAGCGGGAGCGGTCCGCGCTGGAACTGGACCGCCGGTTCCCACCCAACGGCGACCCCGATCTCACCGGCACCCTGCACTTCCTGGCCCGCACCGATGTCACCCGGATCACCGTTTTCGGCGACGAGTTCGACGGCCGGGAACGCTGCGGCGAGCCCGTGCTCGCGGTCGCTGTCGGATTCGGTAACTGGGGTGCGCTGGTGCGGGCCCGGGCCGGGGAGATCACGGTGATCGCCTGCCACGCGCGAACCGTGGGCAAACATGTGGTCAGCACGCTCGGTCCGGCGCGGGCGGGCAAGCTGCCCGCCATGCGGGAACCACGTTCGGCCGTGCTCTGCCCGGAGCCCGGTCTCGGCGAGGCGGACGACGCCGCGATCCGGGCCGGGCGATTGCGGGCGGCACTACATCGGCCGATCGACGCCCGGGGGTTCTTCACGATCGCCGTCGCCCCGGAAAACCCCATGTCGCCGCCACCGATCCACCGCACCTGGCTCGATTTCACCGATGACGGGCGTTATCTGCTCGCTGCCGGCGCCGACCTTTCGCTCACCCCGATCGGTGATTCCGGTCTGGCCGCCGAACTCACCCGGCTCGCGCGCTTGCGCTGACCGGGCTTATTTCTGCTTCGCCGCCGCTTTCATCTTCTTCTTGAACGCGCGGACTTCGAGCAGGGTCTCGCTGTCGACGATATCGGCCGCCGAGCGCCGCGACCCCGGCTCGGCATAGTCGCCGGCCGCCGCCTCCCAGCCGGGCGGGCGGATATCGAGTTGTTTGCCCAATAGCGCGAGGAAGATCCGGGCCTTCTGGTCGCCGTACCCCGGCAGCGCTTTCAACCGCTTCAGCACCTCTTTGCCGTCCGGGTCCCCGGCGGTCCAGATCGCCGTCACGTCGCCGTCGTAGGTTTCGATCACATAGCGCGCCAGGTCCTGGATCCGCCGCGCCATGGACCGGCCGTAACGGTGGATGGCGGGTGGTGTCGCGGCCATCTCCTCGAATTCGGCCTGATCGGCCGCGGCGATCGCGTGGATATCGAGCCCGCCCATCCGGTCGGCGATCTTCTTCGGACCGCGGAAGGCATGTTCGAGCGGGTACTGCTGGTCCAGGAGCATCCCGATCACCAGCGCCAGCGGGCTCTGCGATAACAACTGGTCCGCCTCGGGATCCTGCGCCAGACACAATTCGGCCATAGCCTTCTCCTCACCGCGCCTATTGAGCATGAGCGGGGCCCGCGTGATGACGCTGCGCTGCCGGCCTCCGGTCCTGACCGCTCGTGCTCGGGACTACAGCGATGATCCCACGGCCTGCGCGCGCATATTAGGCTCGCCCCATGCCAGACACGGCGATATACCCACCCACCACACTGGATGGACACGGACCCATGGACAGTTTCGGGTTACGCCCCGACCGTTTCGACTCCGCCGGCCAGGATCAACTGGTCGATATCCGCGATCTACAGGCCACGCTCCCCGGACTCACCCGGCTGCGGGAATGGGCACACGAAGCGCTCGCACTGCAACCGGGTGAACACGCCGTCGATATCGGCTCCGGCACCGGATCAGAGGTCATCGCCTTCGCCGAAGCGGTCGGGCCCACCGGCCTGGCCGCCGGCGTCGAACCCGACCCCAGCCTGCTCGCCACCGCCGAACGACGGGCCGCCGAGACCCGTTCGACCGCGACTTTCCACTCCGGCGATGCCTACGGTGTGCCGTTCGGTCCCGAAACCTTCGACGCCGTGCTGTGCGAACGGGTGTTCCAGCACCTCACCGCACCCGCGCGTGCGGCCCGGGAAATCGCCCGCGTGCTGCGCCCGGGTGGCCGGACCGTGGTGATGGATGCCGACTGGGGTTCGGCGATCGTGCACCCCGGCGATACCCGGGTGGTCCGCGAGGTCGTCGACACCCTGATCTCGGCGACCACGAATCCCTATTCGGGCCGCCGATTGCAGGGGCTGCTCACCGCCGCCGGCCTGGAGGTCGAGAGCACCGGGTCGCACGCGTTGGTCCAGCAGCGTTCGGTGGGAGCCGGCGCACTGGTCAGCAGGGTTTCCGCGATGGCCGTGGCGCGCCGGGTGATCACCGAGACAGAACGGGAACGGCTGCTGGCCGATCTGGCCGCGGGCGCCGCGAGCGGGGATATCCACCTGTCGGTGACCATGTTCGCCGTGTACGCCCGTAAACCGGCCTGATCGGCCGGACGTCCTACTTCAGCAGTTTCTCGGTCGCCGCCAGGAGCACGCAGGTCGCCAACCCGTCCATGGCCTGCTCCAGCTCCGGCAGCGCCGGGAAACTGGGGGCGATCCGGATGTTCTTGTCCTCCGGATCCTTCTTGTACGGGAAGGCCGATCCGGCGGCGGTCAAGGCGATACCGGCGTCCTTCGCCAATTCGATGACCCGCGATGCGGTGCCCTCGAGCACGTCGAGGCTGACGAAGTAGCCGCCTTTGGGTTCGGTCCAGGAAGCGACCTTGGACGACCCCAGGCGTTCCTCGAGGATCCGCAGCACCAGTGCGAACTTGGGTTCCAGGATGGCGCGATGCTTCTGCATATGCGCGCGCACCCCGGCGGCGTCACTGAAGAAACGCAGATGGCGTAGCTGGTTGATCTTGTCCGGCCCGATGCTCTTCTTCGCGGCATGGCCCAGGTACCAGTTCAGGTTCTCGGTGGAGGCACCGAAGAAGCTCACGCCCGCACCGGCGAAGGTGATCTTCGAGGTGGAGGCGAAAACCAAGGGACGGTTCGGGTTTCCGGCCGCCGCGGCGAGCGAGAGCACGTCGAGCACCGGTGCCGCGGTATCGGTCAGCGGATGCACGGCGTAGGCGTTGTCCCAGAACAGCCGGAAGTCGGGGGCTGCGGCCGGCATCGAAACCAGTTCCCGGACAACATCTTCGGAGAACACCACACCGGTGGGATTCGAGTAGTTGGGTACCGCCCACAAACCCTTGATCTGCGGGTCGGCGGCCAGCAGTTCGGCGATCATCCGGGTGTCCGGCCCGTTCTGCAGCATCGGCACCGGGATCATCTCGAAACCCAGGGATTCGGTGATCGCGAAATGCCGGTCGTAACCCGGACTGGGACACAGGAATTTGACCACCGGCTCATCGGCCCAGCGCCGCGGCGAATCGGGCAGCCCGTACAGGGTGGCGTAGACGATGCTGTCGTGCATCAGTTCGAGACTGGCGTTACCGGCGGCGATCAGATTGTCGACGCCGATCCCGAGGAGTTCCCCGAAGATGGCACGTAGCTCCGGAAGCCCGTGCAGACCACCGTAGTTCCGGCAATCGGTTCCGGTGCCGTCCCGGAAATCACCGTCGCCGGGCAGCGAGAGCAGCGCCGAGGACAGGGCGAGTTGTTCCGGCGACGGCTTACCCCGGGTCAGATCGAGAGCGAGCGCAGCGGCCTGCAGTGTCGCGTAGTTCGCGGACTGGAGTTCGTGCTCGGCGGCGAGTTCCTCGGGACTCATCAAACCGATCTGGGTTTGCCGGGGCATGCTGGACAGCCTTTCCAACGACCTGGTGGGGTGAATGCGCTTATGAGCGGCCGGTGTGACGGCCGCCCCGGGCCACGTTACCCGTAGGGCCCGGACGGCCGGGAGGTGTTGGGATTCTCGGTGTACACCGCCGTACGGTCGGTGTGCTGTTGCGCGGAACACAGCGGCGGGCGGGGCAGCGATGTGGTGGCGGAGCGAAGTCACGCGGGGCCCGTCACTCACCTGTCCAGGGATTCACTCACCTGTCCAGGGATATCGAACAGTTGCGATGGGGCGAGAAATGGAAGCGGAGCCGATGCCCGCTCACGTAACGCTGAACGCGGTCCGGATTAAGGGGACCCCGCGCACCCGGCAGAGCCCGTTGACCCTTGCTGCCTTCCGGCCCTGGGGGAGTTCACAGGATGCGCGCCGCGCGGGATCCGTCGGCCAGTGTAGCGGCTCCCGGCGACCACCCGCTCCAGGGGGCCGAGTTAGAGCCCGGCGAACGAGTCCGGTGCCGGGGCGGCCGGCACGGGAGCGACATCCCGGAGCGCCGTGGTTCGCAGTCCACCGAGCGCCCGACCCGAACGAAACGGCCCCGACGGTAGTGAGCACTACCGTCGGGGCCGACTGCGGAGGATGCGGGATTCGAACCCGCGAGGGCTGTTAACCCAACCCGCGTTCCAGGCGAGCGCCATAGGCCACTAGGCGAATCCTCCGCCGAGCAGCATACCTGCCACCCCGCACATCGTGAAAACGCCCGTTCGGCAGCCGCGACCGCCGCCACCCGACCGGCGTTGACATAGCACGAATTCCCTTATCCGGCAAGATGTCCAGGTGATCGGCCCGCTGAGCACCCAATTGTGACGGCCGTCGCGCCCGGCCGGGCCGACGGTGCCATGATGGGCGCCGTGGATCCCCAGGTGATCGAGATCGTTCAGAGTTCCCCGGCCTGGTGGCAGTCGTGGCTGCCGCTGCTCGGTTCGCTCGCGCTCGGTGGTGCGGCCGTGATCGCCGTACTGGTCAACAATCGGACGAACCGGGATGCGATCGCCGCCGCCGACGAGCGGGCTCAGCGCACCCTCTCCGTCGCGGCCCAGCAGCAGAACGACAGCGCCCAGCGACAGGCCGACACCACCCGGCTATCCCTCGATGCCGCCCACCATCAGGTGGAATCCGCCCATGCCGTGGCGTTGGTACAGGCCGGTGAGCATTGGCGCCGGGATGCCGTCGTCGCGGCGGTGGCCGATTCGCTGGGGATGTCCAGCCGCATCTGCCAGGCGCTGCGCCGCGACGAGGACTGGACCGATGAACTCATCGGCGATCTGATCCACGATCTGGAGGCCGGCTCCGACCGGGCCAATGTCCTGCGCCTGGTGGGCTCGGACCCGCACTACAAGCAGTGGCGCCGGCTCGCCGATACCCTCTCCGACGTGCTGCTCTCGGCCCTCACCCTGCAACGCAAGAAGTTGCAGGACGCCCCGCCGGAGGAGATCCGCGCCGCCCGCGACCACAAGACGCAACTGCTCGGCGAGGTGCGCGTCGCCGAACGCGAACTCATCGTCGCCACCCGCGAAGAAATCGGCATCGACCCGAGCTGAGTAACCGCGGAGCCGGTGAACAGACAGCGCCGATTTGCCATAACGCCGTGTCCGAGCACGCGCTCCGGCGGACCGGGTCGGCAGGGCGCGTCCTCAAGCGAGCAGCCGGGGAAGTTCACGCACAACATCCGCCACATGGCCGATGTAGCTGTCGACTTCTACGACACCGGGGTCGGCGTGCATCGACAGCGTGACGGTCTCCCCCAGCCCGTGGACCCCGTGTGTGAGATGCATCACGGAGCCGAGCGCGGGAAATCCGCCGGTGAACCGCACCGGGGCGCCGCCGAAGGCGAGATCCGCCGGGCCCCGGTTCACGCTGGAGACCACGGTATGCCCGGTGATCTGCTCGGGCACGCTGTCGATAGGGTAGCCGCGGACGTCGCGGCGCAGGAACAACGGCGGGACCACCGCGGTGACGGCGTCCTGTGCGTCCAGCAGCGGATGCCCGGCCCGCTCCCGGCGAGCCGCCAGCTCCGCCGCGATCCGGGCCGCCCGGGTGCGCGGTGCACGCTCGCCGGCGGCCAGGTCCACGCCCAGGCTGCGGTAGTTGTTCCGGACACCGGGGCGTGGCGGTAAAGCCATGGGTACCTGCGCGCCCAAGCGCGTAACCTCTTCGCCGCGCTCCCGCAGGTACCGCTCGAGCGCGATCGAAACGACCGTCAGCCCGACCACTGTGACGCTCAGCCCGGGGATCCGGAAATCGTCCGCCGGACACACCACCATCCGCACCACATGCCCCGCCACGTCGACGGGACCGTTGAGTGGTCCCGGCGGATACCCGTCTCCGGGCGGCGGCACCAAACCGGCCGCGGTGAGCGCCGCGAGTTCGTTGCGTGCCTGCGCGGCGGCCGTACCGCGCCGGACCGTGCGCACCACCCCGAGCGGCAGCACGGCGGCGGCACGGAGCGAAGCAACACGCGCCCGGAAGGAGAGACGTTCACCCACCGATGTCTCGGGCTCAACTCCCGGCATGCTCTGCCCCACCCGCGACCCGGAGTCCTGTTCTACGGGCCCAGACCGACCGGCCTGAGGGTGTTCGACAGCTGCGACGCCGGTTTCCGCCCCCGGTCGCGCAGGCTCGGTGAACAGGGCGCGGGCGAGGTCGGCGGCTCCGCGGCCGTCGACCAGCGCGTGCGAGATCTGCAGGACGACCACGGTCACCTGCGGATCGGGCGCTGGACTGTCGCGGATTCCACGGAAAAAATGCAGCAGCCATGGGTGTTCCGTCGCGTCGACGCCGGTGCCGGCCAGCTCGCCGAGGGCGGTGAGGAGTTCCGGCCAGACCGGTGTGGTGAGCCGGTGCTGCCGGACCTGCGCGGGTTCGGGCGCGGCGGGAATCCACCTCGGATAGGCCAGGCCGGTGGGATCGTCGCGTAACCGCACTCGTAGCTCGGGTATCGCGGCGCAGCGCGACAGGATGCCGGTACGCAGTTCGGTGTCCGTACGGGCGGACTCCGCGAAGCAGTAGAGGAGGAACTGGTCGTTGCGGGTGCGCCGGGACAGCCAGTACATGGTGGCGTCCGGGGCTGCCAGCGAGGTCACCGGCCGACCCTAACGTCGCGCGGCGGGCAGCAAGCAAAGGCCCCGGGCCGCTGGGCCCGGGGCCGTACTGCCTGATATCGGGACAACCTCAGGCGCCGCGGAAATCTCCTGCCGACACTCCGGACAGGAACTCGGCCCATTCGCCGGGCGCGAAGGCCAACACCGGTCCGTTACCGCGGTCCTTGGTATCGCGGACCGCTACGTTGCCGTCTCCGAGAAATGCCACCTCCACGCAGTTCCCGTCCGGGCCGCTGTATGAACTCTTCCGCCACACAGCACCCGTCATATCCACCTTCACGGCACTGCACTCCTTCGCTGCGTCGATAATTCGATTCCTGCATAGTTCCTGAACTAGCTGGTACCCGGTGGAGAGCACCGAATACATAGATGCACGCGCAGATAGCGAGCAAATATCCGGTTTGCCAGGATCGGACTCGCACTGTCCGCGAACACATCTGACGCGATGGCTCAAACCCCTTGTGAGCGGCCCCGCATCGGGAAGACTAGCAGGTTCTGCCGGGATTTGCCGATCTCTTGCCAACTGGGCCAATACCCTTGGCAATCCCGCTAAGATGTCGCATTGCTGCGCAATTGCGGACTTATAAGGAAGACTTTGCTCGAAAATATCCGGAATGGATCGGAATGGACCAATGTGATTGTTACGTGATCGCCCATTCATCCTATGTCAATCCCTCTAACGCACACTCCGCAGGGGCCTGAGCGCCGATACGGAAGGGCCCCGCGCCGGTTCCGCGGAAACACAGCGCGATGATGGCCGTATGCCCGAACGCGATCGCGACGACCAGGGACGCGCCGCCAATGCCCGCCCCCGGGACCGGCTGGGACGCCCGCTACCACCGGGTTCGCCCGGCATCCCGCGGATACCCGACGAGCTGGATCTCCCGCCGGACGAAGCACTCGCCTACGCCCAGCACCTGCTGGACCAGGGCCTGGCCTTCCACGCGCACGAGGTACTGGAATCCGTCTGGAAGAACGGCCCCGAGGCCGAACGCATGCTGTGGCAGGGTCTCGCGCAATACGCCGTCGGCCTGACCCATATCCAGCGCGGCAATCGCACGGGCGCGCGTACGCTGCTGCACCGCGCGATCGGCCGGATCCGCGCCTTCGACCCCACCACCGCGGGCCACCCCGCCGGCGCCCTCCCCTACGGTCTCGACGGCCCGGGCCTGATCGCCCATGCCGAAGCCCTGCTCGCCGAGCTGGACGCCTCGGCCCCGGAATCGTCCGGCCGGCCGCCCGGCGACCCCGCGCCGGCACCCCTCATCGACGAGTCCAGGCTCTTCCCCCGCCTCGTCCGCGACCTACCATGACAACGATGCCCACCGACCCCGCGGCCGGCGCCGGCCGGTACGCCCCCAGCCCTTCGGGGGATCTGCACCTCGGCAATCTGCGCACCGCGTTGCTGGCCTGGCTGTTCGCCCGCAGCACGGGCCGCCGCTTCGTCCTGCGTATCGACGATCTGGACCGCGTCCGCCCCGGTGCCGAAGCCCGCCAGATCAGCGATCTGGCCGCCCTCGGCCTCGACTGGGACGGCCCGGTACTGCACCAATCCGACCGGCTCCCCCGCTACGACGCGGCCGTCGAACAGCTCACCGCCGCGGGCCTGACCTACGAATGCTTCTGCACCAGACGGGAGATCCAGCAGGCCGCCGCCGCCCCGCACGGACCGCAGGGCGCCTATCCGGGCACCTGCCGCGACCTCACCACGGCCGAGCGCGCCGAGCGCCGCGCCGCCGGCCGCCCCGCCGCGCTCCGCCTGCGGGCCGGGCGGCCCGATTTCGAGATCACCGATCGCCTGCACGGCACCTACCGCGGACCCGTCGACGATCTCGTGCTGCGCCGCGGCGACGGAATCCCGGCCTACAACCTGACCGTCGTGATCGACGATGCCGAACACGGTGTCGACCAGGTGGTCCGCGGCGACGACCTATTACCCTCCACCCCGCGGCAGGCCTACCTCGCCACCCTCCTCGGCCTGCCGGTGCCCGAGTACGCCCACGTCCCGCTGGTGCTCAATACCGCGGGGCAGCGCCTGGCCAAACGCGACGGTGCGGTTACCCTCGCCGATCGGCTGGATCGCGGCGACTCCGTACAGGGAGTGGTCGCGATGTTGGCTGCCTCACTCGGATCGGCGGGCGGGACCGCGCGCGAACTGCTCACCGGTTTCGATCCCGACCGGCTGCCACGCACGCCGTGGGTGCTCGACCCCGACAGCTTGGTGTGCGCGGCCGGCGGTCCGTAATCTGGCCTGCGACCGGGTCTTTACGATTTTCGAGTTCAGGCAGGCGAAATGACCAGTGGCGGGTACGACCCCAGCAACCACCCCCAGGCCGGGCGGCCGTACGGGCAGCCACCGCAGTACGGGGCGCCCGGGCCGTACGCGCCACCGCCGGGACCACCCCCGCAGTCCCCACCGTACGGGCAGCAGCCCCCGCCCCCGGCCGCGAAGCCGCAGCCACCCACCTACGAGCAGACGGTGCATCCGCAGCGGCAGTACGGCGGGCACCAGTACGGGCAGTTCCAGCCCGCGTTCGGGGTCCCGGGCAAGCTGTGGCCGCGTTTCACGGCCCGGCTGATCGACAACCTGATCGTGGCGCTGCCGCTGTCGATCCTGCTGAATTTCGTCCTCGTACCGAATATGGAGGGTTTCGGCGGCGTCTCGGTCAGTTACGCGATCGTCTTCGCCGCTGTCCTGGTGTACTTCGTGCTGATGGAGAGCCGGACCGGGGCGACGCTCGGCAAGAAAATCCTCGGGCTCAAGGTGGTGGCACCGAACGGGGCGCCGACGGTGCCGTTGCTCGCCTCCCTGAAACGCAATGTCTACCTTGCCGTCTCGATCGTCCCGTGCCTGGGCTGGGTGATCGGCCTCGCCCTGATGATCTATATGGCCGCCACCCTGGACAAAGACCCGAACAAACAGGGCTGGCACGACAAGCTGGCCGGTGGAACCCAGGTCATCGAAGCGTAACCAGGCAGGACCTCGCGCTCAGGCACAGCAGACACAGCCCGAGCGCGTCGGGCCGGGGGCCTCACACCCCGTTGACCGCGATCATGAACACGATGTACAGCACGATCAGGACGATCACCCCGACGCCCACCCAGATCCCGGCCAACGCCAGTCCGCGACCCTCCTGACCGGTTTCCCGGATCTGGTTGAGCGCGATCACACCCATGATGATCCCGGCGAGGGCGCCGATACCGCACCCGCAACCCACCAGCGAGCTGATCAGCGAGGCGATGGCGAGCCCGTTCGTACCCCGGTTGGCCGGATAGCCGTACGGCTGATAACCCACCGGGTATCCGGCGCCCTGGGGCGTGGCCGGGTACGGGTTCGCGGGATAGGCCGGTGTCGCCGGATAGGGGTTCGGCGGCGGCGTCATCGGATTCGCGGTGGGCGGCACCGAATAGGACGGAGTCGCGGGCGGCGGCACCGGAGTGGGCGCCGGAGCCGAAGGGTACGACGGGTAACTGGACGGTTCGCCCGCGGACGGCTGCGCGTTCGCGGGATCCGACGATACGCCCGACCCCCCGTACTGCTTCCACCATTCATCGGAGTTGCCGGGGTTCGTCATGGTTACACCCTATTCGAGAGTTTGATTGGATAGCCGGGTGGAAGATTCGAACAAACCCCCGTTACCCGGCAAGTCTGGACACCCCGCGTCCGGTCACGCGGCATTCGCCCAGGTGGCGCGGGGGTATTACACACCGATCGTCGTGTTGTTCACGGCAACACTGCTCATCTCCAATATCTGCGCGACCAAAGGGGTGCAGTTCTTCTCCGGCAGCTCGCTGACCCTGGGCCCGCTGGAGATCCTGCCCGTCACCACCGACGCCGCGTTCTTCTTGTTCCCCCTGGCCTATGTCCTCGGTGACGTGCTCAGCGAAGTCTACGGTTTCCGTGCGACCCGGCATGCCGTGTTCTACGGGTTCGCCGCGCTGCTGCTGATGGTCGGCTGTTTCGCCGTGGCGATCCAGTTGCCCCCGGCGGTGTTCTACGAGAACCAGGAAGCGTTCCGCAGCGTTATCGGCACCACTCCGCAACTGGTGGCGGCCGGGCTGGCCGGCTATGTGGTGGGCCAGCTGCTCAATTCCGCGACCCTGGTGCTGATCAAGGAAAGGACCCGCGAGAAGCACCTGTGGGCACGGTTGATCGGTTCGACCGTGGTGGGCGAACTGGCCGATACCCTGATCTTCTGTTCCATCGCCGCAACCGCCATCGGTATCGACAGCTGGAGTCAGTTCGTCAACTATGTGATCGTCGGATTCCTGTGGAAAACCCTGGTCGAGGTGGTGATGCTACCGGTGACCTACCAGGCGATCGCCCTGCTCAAGAAGCACGAACCTACCTACGCGTCCCGCGACACCACCCCACTTCGCTCCTGACCCTGATGGTCCAGACCACGGGCGAGGCCCGCCCCTGGTCTGGACTGACGGAGGCCTCAGGG
The DNA here is from genome assembly GCF_050936135.1 of Nocardia sp. CA-290969. Lineage (NCBI taxonomy): Bacteria > Bacillati > Actinomycetota > Actinomycetes > Mycobacteriales > Nocardiaceae > Nocardia > Nocardia sp. CA-290969. Next base: position 6,439,488 of record NZ_JBNJNJ010000001.1, read on the forward strand.
TGCCGTGATCCGCCCCTTCCAGCGGCCCAGCGTCTCGGCCCGGAACTCGTCGAAATATCCGCCGTCGATACTGGCCCGGATCCGGTCGACCAGCCGGACCGTGTACCGCTCGTTGTGAATCGTGCACAGCGTAAAGGCCAGCATCTCCTTCGCCTTGAACAGGTGGTGGATATAGGCGCGGGTGTAATGGGCGCAGGTGTAGCAGTCGCAGGTTTCGTCGATCGGGGTGAAATCCCGTTTGAACCGGAGCGTATCGATATTGAACCGGCCGGCGTCCACGTAGATCCCGCCGTTGCGTCCCACCCGGGACGGATTCACGCAGTCGAAGGTGTCCGCGCCGGCCTCGATGGCGGCGAACATATCCTCCGGTTCGCTGATCCCGAGCATATGGCGCGGTTTGTCCGCGGGCAGTTCGTCGCAGCACCAGCCGACGATGGTGCCCAGGTTGTGTTTCTCCAGCGCACCGCCGATCCCGTAGCCGTCGAATTCGCTTCCCGCGGCGCCGCGGATCTCGGCGAGCTCCCGGGACGCCTTGCGCCGCAGGTCCTCGTACTGCGCGCCCTGTACCACCGCGAACAGCGCCTGGTACGGCCGGTGCGTGCGGGCCGCGGTGAGCCGTTCGTGCTCGTCGATACAGCGCTGCGCCCACCGATGCGTGCGCTGCACCGATTTCTCCTGGTAGCCACGGGTGTTCATCAGCGTGGTGAGTTCGTCGAAGGCGAACATGATGTCGGCGCCCAGCTGATGCTGGATACCCATGGAGACCTCGGGGGTGAACCGGTGGGTCGACCCGTTCAGATGCGACCGGAAGGTCACCCCGTCGTCGTCGACGGTGGCGAGGCGCTCCTTACCCTTGGCGATCACATCGTCGTTCTGGACGCCGACGGTTTCCATCGCCAGTACCTTCTTGAACCCGACACCGAGCGACATCACCTGGAAGCCGCCGCTGTCGGTGAAGGTGGGCCCGGGCCAGTTCATGAACGCGGCCAGGCCGCCGGCCTCGTCGACGATATCCGGGCCGGGTTGCAGGTACAGGTGGTAAGCGTTGGCGAGCAACGCCTGCGCGCCCAGCTCACCCATCGTCTCGGGCAGCACCGCCTTCACCGTCGCCTTGGTACCCACCGGGATGAAGGCGGGGGTGGCGACGGAACCGTGCGGGGTCCGGATCACCCCCGTCCGGCCGTGCCGGCCGTCGAGGCGGGTACCGATGCTGAACGAGAAACCGGGGCTGTCGGACACGCCCGCCATCCTCGCAGGCAGCAAATCAGGCGGGGTCCATGGGGCCTGAGCGGGGCCCTGCGTGGTGACGCTGCGCTACCGCCTCCGGGCCTGACCGCTCAGGCTGTATCCATGGGCCCGAGCGGGGGCCCTGCGTGGTGACGCTGCGCTACCGCCTCCGGGCCTGACCGCTCAGGCCTCGACCGCGGCTGCCGCGAATTGGGCGCTGTAGAGGCGGTAGTACGCCGCCCGGCGTTCCAGCAGTTCCTCGTGGGTGCCCTGTTCGACGATGCGACCGTCCTCCATCACCACGATCAGATCGGCGTCGCGGATGGTGGACAGGCGGTGTGCGATGACGAAACTGGTGCGGTCGCGGCGCAGTTCCGCGGTGGCCTGCTGCACCAGTAGCTCGGTGCGGGTGTCCACCGAACTCGTCGCCTCGTCGAGCACCAGGATCGTGGGTTTGGCGAGGAAGGCGCGGGCGATGGTGATCAGCTGTTTCTCGCCGGCGCTGACCCCGGTGCCCTCTTCGTCGATCACGGTGTCGTACCCGTCGGGCAAGGAGTGCACGAAACGGTCCACGTAGGCGGCGCGGGCGGCGGCGAGGATTTCTTCCTCGGTCGCGTCCGGATCGCCGTAGGCGATGTTCTCCCGGATGGTGCCCTTGAACAGCCAGGTGTCCTGCAACACCATGCCGATACGGGAGCGCAGCCGGTCGCGGCTGAGTGCGGTGATATCCACCCCATCGATGCTGATCATGCCGGAATCGAGTTCGTAGAACCGCAGCAGCAGGTTCACCAGGGTCGTCTTCCCGGCGCCGGTGGGCCCGACGATCGCCACCACATGCCCGGGCTCGGCGACGAGCGAGAGCTGCTCGATCACCGGCTGCTCCGGGTGGTATCCGAACGCGACATCGGTGAATTCCACCAAGCCGCGCTCGGGCGGAACGGTGATCTCCTTCGCCGGGTCCGGGCTCTGCTCGTCGGCGTCGAGGATGTCGAAGATCCGCTCCGCCGAGGCAACCCCCGACTGCAGCAGGTTCGCCATGGCACCGATCTGTGTCAGCGGCTGGCTGAACTGGCGCGAGTACTGGATGAAGGCCTGTACCTCACCCAGCGACAACTGGCCCGAGGCCACCCGCAGCCCGCCGATCAACGCGACGAGCACGTAGTTCAGGTTCCCGAGGAACATCGACGACGGCATGATCAGGCCGGAGATGAACTGCGCCTTGAAACTGGACTGGTACAGCTGCTCGTTGCGCTCGTCGAATTCGGCGCCCACCTGCTTGCTGCGACCGAACGCGGTAACCACCTCGTGGCCCGTGTAGGCCTCTTCGACCTGCGCGTTCACCAGGCCGGTGTACCGCCACTGATTCACGAAATGCGGTTTGGAGCGTTTGGCGATCTGCGCTGTCACGACAATCACCGCGGGCACCGTGAGCAGGGCGATCAACGCCAGCAGCCAGGAGATCCAGAACATCATTCCGAGAATGCCCAGGACGGTGAGCAGCGAGATCAGCAGCTGGCTCATGGTCTGTTGCAGGCTCTGCGAGATATTGTCGACGTCGTTGGTGACCCGGCTGAGCACATCGCCGCGCGGTGCGGAATCGAAGTAGCTCAGCGGCAGCCGGTGGATCTTGTCCTCCACATCGGCGCGCAGGCGTTTGATGGTCCGGTTGATCAGGTCGTTGAGCAGATAGGCCTGCAACCAGCCGAAGAGGGCCGCGCCCAGGTACAGCACCAGGACCAGGGTCAGTACCCGGCCGACGGCGTCGAAATCGATCCCGACACCGGGTACCACGTCCATCCCCGTCAGCATGTCGGCAAAGGTGTCCTGGCCCTGCGCCCGTAGCCCGGCGATGGCCTGGTCCTTGCTCACCCCGGCCGGCAACTGTCGGCCGACCACCCCGTCGAAGATCAGGTTGGTGGCCTTGCCGAGCAGATACGGGCCGGCGATATTGAGCACCACCGAAACGACACCCAGCGCGACGATCAGCACCACCAGCAGCCGTTCCGGTGCGAGCCGCCCCACCAGCCGCTTCAGCGACGGTTTGAACGATCTCGGTTTCGCGTCGGGCGCACCCGCCATCCCCGGTCTCAACGGGCTTCCTCCACACTCAGCTGGGATTCCACGATTCCCCGGTACTCCGCGCAGTCGCGGACCAGTTGTTCGTGGGTGCCCAGGCCGACCATATCGCCGTCCTCGAGTACCACGATCTGGTCGGCGTCGCGGATGGTGGCGATTCGCTGCGCCACGATGAGCACCGCGGCGTCGGCGGTCTCCGGCTGCAGCGCCGCTCGCAGCCGGGCGTCGGTGGCGACATCGAGCGCGGAGAACGAGTCGTCGAACAGATACACCCGGGGCCTGCGCACCAGGGCCCGCGCGATGGCAAGCCGCTGCCGCTGCCCGCCGGAGACCGTGGTACCGCCCTGGGCGATCGGTGTTTCCAGTCCCTGCGGCATGGCGCGGACGAAATCGGCGGCCTGCGCGATCTCCAGGCAACGCCACAGTTCCGCGTCACTCGCCTCGGGATCCCCGTAGCGCAGATTGCTCGCGACGGTGCCGGAGAACAGGTACGCCTTCTGCGGGACCAGCGAGATCCGGGACCGCAATTCCTCCAGATCGAGGTCGCGCACATCGGTGCCGCCGATCAGGACGGCGCCTTCGGTGGCGTCCATGAGCCGCGGGATCAGATTCAGCAAGGTCGTCTTACCCGCGCCCGTCGAACCGACGATCGCGGTGGTCTGCCCGGGTTCCACCCGGAAGTCGATATGCCGCAACACCGGTTTCTCGGCGCCCGGGAAACTGAATCCGGCATCGCGCAACTGCACCTGGGCCGGGTCGCCGCGCAGCGGGCGCGGCTGCGCCGGTGAACGCACCGACGATTCGGTATCGAGTACCTCGGCGATCCGGTCCGCCGAAACCGCGGCCCGAGGTGCCATCATCGCCAGGAACGACGCCATCATGACCGCCATCAGGATCTGCATGATGTAGGACAGCAGCGCGGTCAGCGAGCCGATCTGCATCTCCCCGGCGTCGATCGCCTTCCCGCCGAACCAGATCACCGCTACCGAGGTCACGTTGCTGATCAGCATGACCGCCGGGAACATCAGCGCCATCAACCGGCCGACCCGCACCGAGATATCGGTGAGTTCGGTATTGGCGACCTCGAAACGCCAGACCTCGAGCCGTTCCCGCACGAACGCCCGCACCACCCGGATACCGGTGATCTGCTCGCGCAGCACCCGGTTGACCTCGTCGAGGCGGCTCTGCATGAGCCGGAACGCGGGCACCATCCGGGCGATGATCAGACCCATGCTGAGCGCCAGGGCCGGAACGGCGATCAACAGCAGCCAGGACAGGCCCAGGTCCTCGCGCAGGGCCATGATGATGCCGCCGACGCACATGATCGGCGCCATCACGGCCACCGTCGAGGCCATCACGACGAGCAACTGCACCTGCTGCACATCGTTGGTGTTGCGGGTGATCAGCGAGGGCGCGCCGAACACTCCGACCTCCCGCGCCGAGAAGGTGTTCACCCGGTGCAGCAGTGCCGCCCGCAGATCCCGGCCGGCGCCCATCGCGGCCTGCGCGGCGAGCAGCACCGAGGAGGCGGAGGCGACGATCTGGACACCCGAGACCGCCAGCATTCGCAGACCGGCGGTCCAGATGTAGCCGATATCGCCCTTGGTGATGCCCTCATCGATGAGGTCGGCGTTCAGGCTGGGCAGGTACAGCATGGCGATCACCGAGATCAGCTGCAGTACCACGATCCCGGCCAGCTGTTTCCGGTACGGGACCAGGAAACTACGAAGCAGTCGGATCAGCATGATGACCGAACGCTACCGTCTGGGTTCGCCGATGGCCCGATAATTTCCGGTGGGGCCGGTGGGCCGTCGCCGCGTTCGCGGCGGGCCCAGGCGCCCGGGTCCGCGATGAGGTTCTCCACGAATTCCGGCAGCGTCCCCGCGGCGATATCGGCCAGCGTGACATTTTCCAGAACCGCACGGATATTCACCCGCAACGCGATCCACACCTGCTGCAACGGTTCGGCGGCGCCCCGGTAGCGGACGTCCTCCGGGCGCATCCCGCGCACCGAGGCGAGCGGCCCCTCGATCGCGCGGATGACATCGGCGATCGAGATCTCGGCTGCCGGCCGGGCCAGCCGGTAGCCGCCGTCGGGTCCGCGCCGGCTGGTCACCAGCGTGGCGCGGCGCAGATCGGCCAGGACGCTTTCCAGTACTTTCGGCGCGATCTGCTGGGCGGCCGCGATCGCTTCCGCCTTCACGGCCGCGGCCTGATCGGCAGCCGTGATCTCCAGCAGTGTGCGCACGGCATGATCCACCTTCGCGGTGATGTGCACGACCAACCCGACCTTTCCGCCGCTATTCCACGCCCGGTTGCAGCGCGGCGATCGCCGCGTCCAACAGCGTCGACTCCACCACATCATCCCCCGCGTCGGGCGCCACCTCGTTGGAAATGAGGGCGACGGTCAGTATCTCCATGGCCGCGCTCGCCCGCAGCAGCCGTACCGGGGTGGGGTCGGGACCGGCAAGCCAATTGCGCAGGACTTTGTTCGCGTCGACCATCACCGGGTACTGGTCGGCTACCGCATTGATGATCGCGACCGCGTTGCCCACCATCATCTCCCCGGCGACCCGGTGCCGGATCATGGCCCGGATATACGCGCGCAGCACCGTGCGGCGGGCTTCCGCGTCCGGCGGCGGCAAGGTTTCGACCTCGTCGGCCAGCGCCCGCATATCGTCGAGCAGCGGGTTGATGATCGCGACCAGGAGTTCGAGCTTGGAAGCGTAGTGATAGTAGAGCGACGGCTTTGTGATTCCCACCGCATCCGCGATTTCACGCAGGCTCGTCTGCTCGAAGCCTTTGCTCACGAACAGCTGCACGGCGGCGTCCAGGATGGCCCGCTTGGTATCCCGACCTGCGGTAACGTGGTGGCCGGTGCGCCGATTCGCCATGCTCGATCCTCTCGTTCTCCCGGTGTATCGCCCACCTCGGCCCCGGAAGTCGAGTTTGTTCCTCCGTTTAACCTCCCGGTAGTCTACCTACCGTACGGTAGATACATTGGCGTCCACCGTGTAGGCGGGTCCACACGATTACGCGACCGAGGTAAGCCTCCTCCGCGCGATCCGGTCCGCGAAAGCGACGTCGGCCGTCAGTTCGTCACAGCACATACGACCAAACCGTTTCGGCCTCGCCTAGGAGAAATCCCTCGTGTCCGTATTCCTGTACAGATGGGGAAAGTTCGCTTTCCGCCGGAAGTGGATAGTGCTGCCCGTATGGGCACTGATACTGGTGTTACTCGGCGGGGCCGCGGCCACGCTGGCCAAACCGTTCCAGGACAGCTTCGAAATGCCGGGGCTGCCGTCGGAGCGGGCCACGGCCATCCTCGAAGAACATATGCCGCAGATGGCCTCGATGTTCAGTATCGACGCCATCACCGGTCAATACGTCATCGCCGCGAAGAACGGCACGCTGGCCGACGAACCCAATATGACGGCGCTCGACGCACTGGTCCAGCGGCTGAACGAACTCGATATCGTCGACCACAGCGAACCGGTCGTCAACCCGGTCACCGCGACCGCGATGATGCCGGCCAGCCAGGAAGCGGCGAAAGAGCAGGCCGAGGCGGCGGCCACGCTGAAGCCCGGCCAGGCCCCGCCCACCCCGGAGCCGAACTGCCTCGACGGCAGCAGTTCTCCCGACTTCAAAGCACTGTGCGGCGGCGCCCCGCTGAACGTGCTCAGCGAAGACCGGCCGCAAACGGTCGCCGTGCTCGACGTGAAGTTCACGATGCCGAGCTTCTCCGACGTCACCGAGGAGCACCGGCAGGCCGCCGAGGCCATCGCCCAGGAGGGCCGTAACTCCGGGCTCACCGTCGAGATGAGCGGCGCCATCGCGCAGTCCCAGCCCGAATCCGGCCAGGCCGAAATGATCGGTATCGGCGTCGCGCTGGTCGTGATGATCATCGCCTTCGGCGCCATCGTGGCCGCCTTCGTCCCGATCATCACCGGAATCGTCGGCGTCGCCTGTGCGGGCGCACTTATCCTCACCGGTACCTCGCTGACCGAAGTACCGACGTTCACGCCGATCCTGGCGTCGATGATCGGCCTCGCGCTGTCCATCGACTACGCCCTGTTCATCGTTTCCCGGTACAAGCACGAACTCGTCGTCCAGGATTCGCCCGAAGAAGCCGCGGGTGTCGCGGTGGGCACCGCCGGTTCGGCCGTCGTCTTCGCGGGCCTGACCGTGGTGGTCGCGCTGCTGGGCCTGTCCGTGGTCGGGGTCGGCTTCCTCACCATGATGGGTATCGGCGGCGCCATCGCGGCCGGGTTCGCCGTGCTCGCCGCCACCACCCTGATGCCGGCGCTGCTCGGCGCACTCGGCAAATCGCTGTTCAAACCGAAACTGCCGCTGATCGCCCAGCACGATCCCGAAGACGACAACTCGGTCACCAACGGGATGCGTTTCGCCCGGCTCATCGCCCGGGTGCCGGTACTCACGCTGGTCCTCAGCGCCATCGTCCTGGGTGCGCTCGCCGCGCCGGCGACGCAACTGAACCTCGGCCTGCCCGGCGGCGACAGCATGCCGGAGGATTCCTCGATCCGCAAAGCCTACGAACTGCAGACCGCAGGCTTCGGTGAAGGTAAGAACGGCGTGCTCGTGGTCGCCGTCGATCTGTCCGAAACCCCCGCCGACCAGCGCGATGCCGCGCTGACCACCCTGCGCGATCAGCTGGCGGGCTACGACGGCGTGGATTACCTGAGCGTCGCGCAGCCGAGCAAGGACGGCGAAGCCGCCCTGTTCCAGGTGGTTCCCGACTCCGGACCCAACAGTGCGGAAACACAGGATCTGGTGGAGCAGGCCCGCAACGCCGAAGCCGCGCTGAAAGACCAGTACGGCATGGAATACGGCATCACCGGGCAAACGGCCATCTACGCCGACGTCAACAGTGTGCTGCTGGACAGCATCATCCCGTACATGGCCATCGTCGCGGTGGCGGCGTTCATCCTGCTGCTGCTGGTGTTCCGGTCCATCCTGGTGCCGCTGACCGCCGCGCTCGGCTTCCTGCTGTCGATGGCCGCGACCTTCGGCGTCACGGTGCTGATCTTCCAGGAGGGCGCGTTCGGGCTGGTGGACGACACCCATCCGATCATCAGCTTCCTGCCCATCATGCTGATCGGCCTGGTGTTCGGCCTGGCCATGGACTACCAGGTATTCCTGGTGACCCGGATGCGTGAGGAGTACGTGCACGGCAAGGAACCGAAGCAGGCGATGGTCGACGGCTACCATCACGGCGCCCGCGTGGTGGCCGCGGCGGCGGTCATCATGATCTCGGTCTTCGGCGGTTTCATGCTCTCGCCCGATATCACCTCCAAGTCCATGGGCTTCGCCTTGGCGGCGGGCGTGTTCTTCGACGCCTTCCTGGTGCGGATGGTGCTGATCCCGTCACTGCTGGCGCTGCTGGGCAAATGGGCCTGGTGGATGCCGGCCTGGCTGGACCGCATCCTGCCGGATATCGACGTCGAAGGCACAAAACTGCGCGAACTGCAGGAACGGTCCAAGCGGGCCGAAGCTCCGGAACCCGCCGGGGTCTGATCCAGCCAACAGGCACTACGCGAACCGGCCGGCACCCACTCGGGTGCCGGCCGGTTCGTTCTTCGCGACAAGAGAGGATCCGGCGGACACCGGACGCGGGAAGTGGCCCGGTTCAGCGCCAGGCGGGCAGCTCCGGCAGCTCCGGGGGCAGATTCTCGTCGGCGCCGCGACCGAGCAACCAGGCCAGCAGGGATGCAGCGGGAGCCGCGACAGTCCGATCCGGGTCGCCGGTTCCGACGACCGCTTCGAAACCGCTATCGGTGGCACGGATTCCGAACGGCTGGGTATCCGGGCGACCGCCCATATCCGTGGCGACCTCGGCGAGCAACTCCGCCACGAACTCGACCGGCCACTGCGCGGGTGTATAGCCCGCGTTCAGATCCACATGGTGGATTCGCACTTCTTGCACGCGGTTCCACAGAACCCGGTGCGCCGGAAGCGGCCGCCCCTGCCGGGTGCGGACCTCGGCCTGCCACTGCTCCTCCGTGAGCACCCGCGCCATTCCGACAAACCGATCGGCGGATTCCACGAGGTCGGCGCGCTGTTCGGCGAGTGGGCGCGGCGCACCCAGCTCGATATCGGCATCCCGCAGCGCCGCGCTCGCGTACTGCGGCGTCTCCACCCCGGTATGCGCCCAGAGCAGCAGGTTGACCAGGCTGTCGGCATTGCGCGAAATATGCGCGAGCACATGCCCGCGGGTCCAGCCGGGAAGCGCGGACGCGGCAGAAAGTGCCGAATCGTCCAATGTGTCGACGGTGGCGAGCAATTCGGTGGTCGCCTCGGCGACCTCCCCCATCCGCTCGGTGAGCGTTTCGATCAAATCCCTGGGCACCCCACCGACCCTAATGCCGCCCACCGACGGACTCCCAGCGAACTCGGGCGATACACGGTCGCCTGCGGGCGGCACCCAGGCGCCCACGCGGTACCCAGGCACCCACGCGGTTCAGTGTTCCAGTGCTTCCTGCACCCGGTCCGCCGCGGAAACCGGATCCTCGTGTTCCCAGATGCGGACGACCGCCCAGCCCGCGGCGACCAACGCCGCATCCGTGGCGCGATCCCGCTCGACATTCCCGGCCAGTTTCTCCGCCCACCACTCGGCGTTGTTCTTCGGGTCGGTCGCGTGTACCGGGCAGCGATGCCAGAAACATCCGTCCACATACACCGCGACCCGCCGCCGCGGGAACACCAGATCCGCCCGCCGCCGCTGGCCGCGAATGGGGGCACGGTCGACGAAGTAGCGGATCCCGCGCCGGTGCAGTTCGCGCCGCAACGCCATCTCGGGCTCGGTGTGCGCCCGCCGCTGCCGCGACATCCGCGCGCTGGTCACCGGATCGGTGGCCGGGCGGTGGCTGCTGCGGGCGGGTTCGCCGGTCATGCCGCCCAACCACCCATCCGTTCCAGATGCGCCTGCACGTCGTCGAGGAAACCGGCCGGGAACCGCAGCGTTCCCATACCCGTCCGCCGCAGGAATCCGGCCGTCGCCCGCGCCGAGAGCAGTTGGGTGTCGGTGAGGAAATGCCGCAGATCCTCGTACGGCTCGTGCACCGGCCACGGCGAGAGCGGTACTTCGAACACCTGCCCGGAATGCCCCCACGCCGCACCCGGCCACGGGCTGCCCGGCGGCAGCGGAATATGCCCGGGGATCGGTTCACCCGGCACCCGCAGCCGCGACCCCACCCACGACGCCATTCGCACACTCACCGCATTACCTACCAGCCGCCACCGCTGACCCGGCCGGAATCCCGGTACCGCCAGCGCCGGTTCAGTCCAGCCGGGGTCGAAACCCTGTAACCGCTCACCGTCGGTGATCCCCGGGGTGACGATCTCACCGGACGGCAGCCGCACCGCCGGCGCGCTCGGAATCCCCAGGCCGGAACCACCCTTGAGCGTGGGGACCGCGTTCACCACCCAGCCCAGCCCGCGCACTCCCTCGGTCCAGTAGAAACCGCAGGGGTCGCTGTCGATGCTTCCGAGCAGCCGCGGGCCGGCGTCGTCGGCGAACAGGACGGTGCGTGGGTCTTCGGTTCGCGAGGCCAGCATGAGTACCCGGTTACGCCGCTGCGGCAGGCCGAAAGCCCGGGCGTCCACCACCCGGTAGGCCCAGGTGTAGCCCAGTTCGGCGAGGGCGTCCGTGATATGCCGCATGGCGGCGCCGCGACCGAGCTGCAGCATGAACGGCACATTCTCGATCAGCAGCCAGCGCGGCCCGCGTTTACGGCGCACCAGCCGGAACACATGGTCGACCAGGCTGGATTTGGTCCCGGTGATACCGGCGGTGCGTCCCGCCTGTGAAAGGTCCTGGCAGGGGAAGCCCGCGGCCACCAATTCGGTATCCGGTGGCAGAGCCCGCAACCGGGTGATATCGGTATGGAGTTCGGCGCCGGGGAAACGCGCCGCCAGCACCGCCCGCGCGCCGGGATCGATCTCGCACAGCAGCGCGCTGTCCCAGCCGTGGGCCGCCAGCCCGAGCTCCAGGCCTCCGATCCCGGCGAAAAGCCCCACCATTCGCGCGCCCGCCACGAAGTCCTCTCTCCATCCGGTCCGGCTCCCGAAGCGAGATTACTCCGCGGGTTCCGGGTGCCCGCCGCGTCCGGGTGGCCGATGCCACAGCTGCCGCGCACTGGCCGCGTGACCAGCCCGGACAGCGGGCCGCCCACCGCGAGTCGATCTTCACCGGCCGAGATCCGTTCCGCGGCAATACCATCGAAACCGCAGGTCAGAGCATATAAAGGCGGGTATTCCGGTACACTGCGCGGGGCGTCTTCTCTGGCAGGATGGTCGCCATGAAGTATCGCGTCGGCCTGGCCACCGTCGTATCGGGCGCCGTCGCCCTGTGCGGCGCGGTCGCCCCCGGCGCGGCCCAGGCGGCCCCCGACGACCTGCACACCGCCCCCGCCCAGCCCGGCACCGGTTCCGCCGAAGATCCCGGCCCCGTCGAAAAAGCCGAACCGGTACCGGCGCCACGCGCCGCCATCATCGGCGTCCAGCCGGTGCACGACCGCCTGCTGCGCGTTTTCGTCGACTCCCCCGCCATGCACCGCACCGTGCAGGTACTCGTCCTACTCCCGGCCGACCGCAGCGCCCCCCGCCCCACCGTCTACATGCTCGACGGCCGCAGCACCCAGTCCGACAGCAACAACTGGCTCGACCGCGGTGGCGCGGCCCAGTTCTACGCCGACAAACCCGTGAACGTGGTGTTCACCGTCGGCGGTCCCGCCAGTTTCTACACCGACTGGCAGCGCCCCGACCCGGTACTCGGCGTCAACAAATGGGAGACCTTCCTCACCGAGGAGCTACCACCGCTGATCGACGCGGAGTTCTCCGGCAACGGCCGCAACGCCGTGGTCGGCACGTCCATGGGCGCCGAGGCAGCCATGATGCTGGCCATCCGCAAACCGGAACTCTATTCGGCGATCGGGGCGCACAGCGGCTGTTTCTCCACCGGCACCGACCTCGGCCAGGCCCAGGCCCGCATGGTCGTCTCGACGTTCAAAGGCAACCCCGAGAACATGTTCGGCGCCCCCGACGATCCGGCCTGGCTGGCCCACGACGTAACCCTGCACGCGGCCGCATTACGCGGCAAGAAGCTCTACCTCTCCGCCGGCAGCGGCCACCCCGGCGTCCACGACGTCCTGACCAACCCCGAAACCCCGCAGAGCGTCCTGATGGGCGGCCCTCTGGAAGCCGCCACCGACTTCTGCACCCGCCGCCTGGCCCAGCGCCTGGACACCCTCGATATCGACTACACCGCCCACTTCCGCCCCCAGGGCACCCATTCGTGGCCGTACTGGGCCGACGAACTGGTCGCCTCCTGGCCCACCATCTCCGCCGGCGTGGGCATCGACGGACAGTGAGCAGTTCAGTCCTCCGCTTCGCGGACGTCCTTTCCGTGCTCGGCGAACGCCTTGAAGTCCTGCATGTGCTGTAGCGACTGCTTACGGAAGTAGCCGCGCATCAAACGCCCTAACAGCTTCATCAGGACGCTGCTGAACCGGTATTCGTTCTCGCTCTCCCACAGCGTCGTCTCCGGACCGGCTTCGGTCAGCCGTTCACGCGCGGCGCTCCACATGCCCTCGCCGACGATCTCACGCTCGAAGTGAACGACGCTCGTTTCCGGGATCTCGCGCAGGTCTGCCGGTTCCCGGCGGGTGATGGTCTCGGTGCACTCCATCTTCCGCCCGCCCATCTCCAGTACGACCCGCGACTCGGTGCCGACCTGCCCGTGCTCCCCGCTCACCGGCTCGTGCAGCACCAGGCCCCGCAGCCAGTTCGGCAGGTGCGCCGGGTCTGCGAGCAGCTCGGCCACCCGCTGGCGCGGCAGGGCGATCTCGATGGAGACGGTGTACTTCATCGGCATAGCTCCAGGTTCCGGAATGAACGGACGTAACCAGCATTCTGTAGACACCGGATTCGCGCCATGGTCTCATACGCACCAGGTCGCGGGCCCGAGCCTCAGGCGAACCAACCGCGGTAGCCCGGGTGGGGGCCCGGGGGCGAAGCCCTCCGGGCGGGGCGCGGGGGCTGCGCCCCCGCACAATACGACGAAACGAGAAAAGGCCCAGCCCGCGTGGGCATGGACCTTCCATCGAGTGGAGTGCGCCCGAAGGGATTCGAACCCCTAACCTTCTGATCCGTAGTCAGATGCTCTATCCGTTGAGCTACGGGCGCGTACGCGTTATTCAGTTGTCACCCGGTGAACCGGGTGTGGCGGAGGCGAGAGGATTTGAACCTCCGGTCCCCGTGAAGGGACAACTCATTAGCAGTGAGTCCCATTCGGCCGCTCTGGCACGCCTCCTGGAGCCTTCTCTTCGAGGGCACCGGTCCTTTCGAACCGCCGAGCAGAAAGGCTACCCGAGCTTGGTGTGAAACTGCAAAACGGCTGGTTGATCAGCGTAGGTGGCTGTCGAACCAGTCGAAAATGCGGGTTTGGGAGTCGATCAGTTCGTCGGCGTCGTCCTCGTCGTCACCGGGTTGGTCGGCGCGGTGCAGCAGGCCCGGATAGTTCACGACGAGGCTGGCGACGGCCGCCTGGGCGGTGGCATCGCGCAACTGGTCGACCTCCGCCACCGGGGTACTGGATTCCGCGCCGAACAGGCCGAGCCACGGGGCCTGTAGGCGGGGCGCGGCGGTGACCAAGGCTTCGGCCTGCTCGGTGAGTGGGGTGGTGATACCGGGCGCCCCCACACTCACCGCGGCGCCGATGGGACGGTTGGTGGCAACCAGGAAGGCGGCGGTTCCGGCGGTGTCGAAACCGAGGGCGCCGATGCAGTCCGGGAAGACCCCGCGATGGGTGAGCCAGTCGAAGCAGGCATCGAAATCCTCGAACAGTTCGTCGCCGAATACTCCGGCGGTGGCGGCGGTGGCGCGATGGAAAAGGTTCGGGGCGACCACCAGCCAGCCCTCGCCGGCGAGCGCGCGCATGAACTCCAGCAATGATCCGGTGAACTCCCGGGTCTCGTGCAGCAGCACAATTCCGCCGCGGGCATACCCCTCGGGTTCGATCACCGTAATAGGTACGTGTTCGCCGGTTTCGGGCCTGGTGGCGGCCTCTGTCGGTTCCTGTTCCTGGCCGGCCGCGGCCGGTTCCTGACGCCGCAGGGGCGCGATATCGTCATAAGTGCCCGACATGTTCCCAGCGTAGGGCGATATCCCGGGAGCGGGAAGAACTGGCAGCTGAACAGCCCGAACGTGGCGCGATCGAGATCGGAACTAAGCTCATTACGTGACCGCGCACATCCGGCCGGACCTCGATTCCATTCCGGCGTACGTTCCCGGCCGCAGCCATCCCGGCGCGGTCAAACTGGCGAGCAACGAAACCACCCTCGGTCCGTTGCCCGCCGCGAGCAAGGCCATCGCCGAGGCGGTGGAGCTGGCCAACCGCTATCCGGACAATCAGTCCGGCGAACTGCGGGCAGCGCTGGCGGAGTTCCTCGGCGTCACGCCCGCGAATATCGCGATCGGCTGTGGCAGTGTGGCGCTGTGCCAGGAGCTGGTGCAGATCACCTGCGCCGCCCCCACCGACGAGGTGTTGTTCGCGTGGCGTTCGTTCGAGGCGTACCCCATCATCACGCAGGTCGGTAACGCGACCGCGGTGACGGTGCCGCTCACCGGGCAGGTGCACGATCTGGACGCCCTGGCGGCGGCGATCACCGAGCGAACCCGGCTGGTGTTCGTCTGCAACCCGAACAACCCGACCGGCACGGCGGTGGGCCGGGCGGAGCTCGAACGTTTCCTGGACCGGGTGCCCGCCGATGTGGTCGTGGCGCTGGACGAGGCGTACTACGAGTACCTGCGGTTGCCGGGGGATCATCCGGACGGGGTGGAGCTCGGCCGTTCGCGGCCGAATGTGGTTGTGCTGCGGACCTTCTCGAAGGCATACGGGCTGGCCGGGCTGCGGGTGGGCTACGCGGTCGGCGCGCCGGACGTGATCGCGGCGCTGTTGAAGGTGCATATCCCGTTCAGCGTGAGCCGGGTGGCGCAGGCGGCGGCCATCGCCTCGCTGCAGGCCCGGCACGAACTGCTGGACCGCACCGAGTCCGTGATCGCCGAGCGGGACCGGATGCGCGACGATCTGCTGGCCGCGGGCTACCGGGTGCCGGCGAGCCAAGCGAACTTCCTCTGGATCGACCTGGGCCCGGCGACGGTCGAGTTCGCCGAGGCGAGCGCGGAGGCGGGTGTGCTGATCCGGCCGTTCGCGGGCGAGGGGGTGCGGGTCACGGCGGGCGATCCGCATGAGAACGACCTGTTCCTGCGATTCGCCCTCGCCACGGAAACTGTCGCGCGGTTCGCCGGAGCCTGAAAGAACGGCCCGAAACCCGCACCTCGCCGATGGTTGCGGTAATAGCCACTCGGCGCCGATGCGCCTGACTACGGATCAGAGGCCAGAAGGGCAAGATCCCCTCGGCGCACCCCATTCGAAAACCGGTCCACGTCCACCAGGACGTGGGCCGGTTCTCGTTTTGTCGCATTGTGCGGCGGACTGCGAGCAAGAGCGATCTGGCGTGCCCCGTACGTAACCGAACGGGCGAAGGCGCGGCGGAAGGTCTTGCCCGCAGCCAAAGTGGAAGTTACTCTCAAAAAACAGTAACTACCAATGAAGAGAGACTGTCATGTCAGCTCTGCTCTATCGGATCGGGCGGTTCGGCTTCCGCGCTCGACGACTCGTACTGCTGTCCTGGTTACTACTCGTGGTGGCCTTGGGCGTCGGCGCCGCGACCTTGGCAGCCCCGTCCGCCACCTCCTTGAACCTGCCCGGCACCGAATCCCAGGAAGCGTTCGACCTCCTGGAAACGCGGTTCGCCGATATGCCCCTCGACGGCGGGTCCGCGCAGATCGTGTTCGTCGCCGAGAACGGCACCGTCACCGATGCCGCGCACCGCGGCAAGATCACCGAGGTGGTGCACGCCGCCGCCGGGGCACCCGAGGTCGCGGCGGTGCAGAGCCCGTTCGACAGCGGCCTGATCTCGGCGGACCAGCGCATCGCCGTCGCCGACGTGACCTACGAGGTGCCCTTCGAGACAGTGCGCGATTCGAGCCGACAGGAACTGATGAGCCTGGTCGAACGCAGCGGTTCGGCCGATCTGCGCGTCGCCGTGGGCGGCGATGTCATGGAGCTGATGCCGGATGTGAGCAAGGAACTCATCGGTCTGCTCGTCGCGGCCGTGGTACTCGTGATCACGCTGGGTTCCCTGGCCGCGGCCGGGATGTCGCTGATCGCCGGGGTTACCGGCGTCGTGGTCGGCCTGCTGGGCATCCTCACCGCCACCGCGTTCCTGGATCTCGGCGCCACCACTCCGATCCTCGCGCTCATGCTCGGGCTTGCCGTGGGTATCGACTACTCGCTGTTCATCGTGTCCCGCTACACCCACGAACTGACCCGGAGTCCGGACCCCGAGGAGGCCATCGGCCGGGCGGTGGCCACCGCCGGATCGGCCGTGCTGTTCGCGGGCCTGACCGTGGTGATCGCACTCACCGGGCTGAGCGTGGTCGGTATCGGACTGCTCACCGAGATGGGTCTCGCCGCGGCGGTGACCGTGGCCGTCGCCGTACTGGTGGCGATCACCCTGCTGCCTGCACTCCTCGGTTTCGCCGGCCGCCGGGTGCTGCGGCGCGGCCGGCGGCACCCGTCCGGGGACACGGCGCACACCGATCGGCACCCCCGCACCCTCGCCCGGCGCTGGGCGGGACTGACCACCCGGCGGCCGGTGGCGACCCTGCTCGTCGCGCTGGCCGGAATCGGCGTCCTGGCCCTCCCCGCGCTGGACCTGCGACTCGGCGTCCCCGACCAGGGCACCTACCCCGAGCACACCACGCAGCGCCAGGCCTACGACGCGATCTCGGCGGGTTTCGGTCCCGGGTTCAACGGACCGCTGCTCGTTGCCGTCGACCTGGCCCGCGCGCCGCGACCCGAGGACACCGCGCGCCGGGTCCACGCGGAACTGGCCGGGACGGAAGGGGTCTCGATGGCCACACCCCCGGAGTTCAATACGGCCGGCGATACCGCGATCATCGGCGTCATCCCGCGCGGCGGGCCCGACAGCGAGCAAACCGAGCAGCTGGTGCAACTGCTGCGCGGTAGCGTCGCCGATACCGTCGAGCGGTTCGGCGCCCGGGTCGCCGTCACCGGAACCGCGGCCATCATCATCGATTTCAGCGACCGGATGGCCGATGCGTTGTGGACCTACCTCCTGGTGGTCGTCGGCCTGTCGTTCGTGCTGCTGATGACCGTGTTCCGCTCGATCGTCGTCCCGCTCAAGGCGACCGTGGGATTCCTGCTCAGCCTGGGCGCGACGTTCGGCGTCCTGGTGGCCACCTTCCAATGGGGCTGGCTGGAATGGCTGGGCATCCACACCACCGATGTGGTGGTGAGCATGCTGCCGATCTTCATCATCGGCGTGGTGTTCGGGCTGGCCATGGACTACGAAGTGTTCCTGGTGACCCGCATGCGGGAGGAATACGTCCACGGCGCGGCGGCGGCGCCGGCGGTGCGGGCCGGGTTCACGCACGGCGCGCGGGTGGTGGCCGCGGCCGCGATCATCATGGTGAGCGTGTTCGCCGGGTTCGCCGCCGGTGATGCCAGCGATATCGTGCAGATCGGGGTCGCGCTGGCGGCCGCGGTCGCCGTCGATGCCTTCGTGGTCCGGATGACCATCGTCCCGGCGGTTCTCGCGCTCGTCGGGGACAAGGCCTGGTGGCTGCCGAAATGGCTGGACCGGATACTGCCGGACCTGGACGTCGAAGGCCGTGATCTGCGCGGCGAACCCGCACCGGAGACCGCCGGGGAACTCACCGAATCGTTTGTCCGGCCGGTAGAGGGTTCGGCAAGATGATCCTATGAGTACCGGTGGCCTGCGAGAACTCAAGAAGAAGCGCACGCGTGAAGCCATCCAGGATCACGCGTTGCGCCTCTACCGGGAGCAGGGCTACGCGAACACCACGCTGGAGGAAGTAGCGGCCGCCGCCGAGGTCTCGCCGAGCACGCTGTTCCGCTACTTCCCCACCAAACCGGATACGGTGCTGTTCGATCGCGTGGACCCGATCTTCCTGGAGAAGTTTCGCGCCGAGCCCCCCGGTCTGACGCTGTTCGAGGCCATCCGCAATGCCCTGCAGGCCGTTCTCAACAGCGCAGAGGTCGATATCGCCACGGTCGAAACCACCCGGATGAGGCTTATCGCGACCGTGCCGGAACTGCGTGCGGCCGTGCTGCACAAGTTCGAGTCGGATATGCCGCCGTTCATCGAAGCCATCGCCGCGCGTGTGGGGCGCAACCCCGACGATCCACAGATCCTGTACTGGACCGGCGCCGTGGCGGGGGTCGCGATCATGGCCTATCTGCGGGCGGTCGACAACGGCGGGGACATCTACATGGTCGTCAACGAGGCCCTGGAGTTCCTGGAAAACGGA
The DNA here is from genome assembly GCF_050936135.1 of Nocardia sp. CA-290969. Classification (NCBI taxonomy): domain Bacteria; kingdom Bacillati; phylum Actinomycetota; class Actinomycetes; order Mycobacteriales; family Nocardiaceae; genus Nocardia; species Nocardia sp. CA-290969. The sequence continues at coordinate 6,458,229 of NZ_JBNJNJ010000001.1, forward strand.
ATGCCTCTCTGACACAACAGAACCGCCACCCGGATTCCCGAAGCGCGGGTGGCGGTTCCGTGGTCACAGCGTCTGCCGTGCGCTACCGGAAGGCGCTCCCCTGTTCCCGGTCGAGCTCTGTCTCGCTCTTGTTCTTCAGGGCGAACAGGTACACCAGCAGCGAGACGAACACGACGACGGTCACGTAGACGATGAACAGGGTTACGTGCCCGCCGTTCTTCGCGGCCTGGTAGATCATCGGCGCGGTACCGCCGAACGCCGAATTGGCCAGGGCGTACCCGACACCCACCCCCAGCGCACGGATATGCGAGGGGAACAGTTCGGCTTTGACGATGGCGTTGATGGACGTGTAACCGGTGAGCACGATATAGCCGGCGCAGGTGACCAGCAGGGTGCCCAGCACCGAGGTCGCGTCCTGCAGGTAGGTGATGAGGAACCAGGTGTAGACGACCCCGCCGATACCGAAGAACACCAGCACGGGCTGGCGGCCCACCTTGTCGCTGATCATTCCGCCGACCGGCTGCAACAGCATCAGGAAGATCAAGCCGGCGAGGTTGATCCAGGTGGCCGTCATCCCCCGGTCCTCGAACGCGGTCTTGATCATCGCGGGTGCGTTCACGCTGTAGACGTAGAAGGCGAGGGTGCCGCCCATGGTGATCAGGAAGCACAGCAGCAGCGGACGCCAGTACTCGAGCACCAGCACCCGCAGCGAACCCGATTCGGTGTCCTCACCGCGCTTCACCGCCGCGAGCTGCTCCTCGGTAAGCGATTCGTCCATACTGCGCCGCAACCAGAACACGACGACCGCGGCGATACCGCCGATGAAGAAGGCGATCCGCCAGCCGAAGTCGGAGATCTCCTGTTTGTCCATGAACATCTGCAGCACCAGCAGGGTGAGCTGGGCCAGCACATGACCACCGACGAGGGTGACGTACTGGAACGACGAGAAGAAACCGCGGCGTTCCCGCGTGGCGGCCTCGGACATATAGGTCGCCGAGGCGCCGTACTCACCGCCGGTCGCGAATCCTTGCACGAGCCGGCACAGGATCAGGATCACGGCGGCACCGACGCCGATCACCTCCCGCCCCGGCACGAGCGCGATCACCAGCGAACACGCCGCCATGAGCGAAACACTGAAGGTGAGCGCCGCGCGCCGGCCGTACCGGTCGGCGTAGCGCCCGAAGAACCACGACCCCACCGGACGCATGAGGAAGGTGACGGCGAAGATCGCGTACACGTAGACGGTGGAGTTCTTGTCCGCCGAATCGAAGAAATGGCTTTCGAAGTACGAGGCGAACACCGTGTAGACGTAGACGTCGTACCACTCGACGAGATTGCCCGACGAGCCGCGCAGCGTATTCCACACGGCGCGCCGCGTCGCCGCCCGTGAGGAGGCAGGCGTCGGTTCGCCAGGGGACGCCGGGCCCTTGGTCGTGGTTTCGGACATTCGTGATTCCTTCCCGTTCACCAGTGCGCCGGCGACACGATGCGCGCGACGCACCCGCCCAGTGTGCAGGCAGGACCAGGCACCTCGGAGCCCATTCCCGCATTTCGGGACAGCGCCGAACACGCGAACCGGGCCGGTCGCCCGCCCCCGCCGGGACTTCCTGCGGCTGGGGTCCCAGGGTTCGGCCGCGCATCGCCGCTCGCATCGTGACGGCGACTCCGCTACCGTGCGCCCGGCGGCGGACCGGAGTACGCGATGCCGAGCAGACCGGACAGGTCGCGCAGGCATTCCTCGTAGACAGGTTCGAGGTCGCTGTAGGCGAAATCCAACTGGTGCAGCACTTCCATACACAGCAGGCCGTAGAGACGGATCCAGCAGGACAGAAAGACGTGGGCGGCTTCGGGCGGCAGGCGGTTGCCGATGCCGGCGCAGTACGCCCGAAGTTGCGTGTGCAGCGATTCGGGCAGCTGGGCGGGAACCGGAAACGGCCGTTCTTCCCATAACTCGACCGTCAGATCCAGCAGGATCCGTTCGAACCGCAGCGCGGCCCGATGCCGGACCGACTCCGGCCGCCGCTGGGGCGCGCCCACCGGACCGGCGAAGATCCAGCCGAATTCCGCCGGATGTGCGACCGCCCAGAATCGCATGGCCCGGCATACCGCCAGAATGCGATCACCCACCGGGCGATCATCCGCCGCGTCGCGGGCGGCTTCCATTTCGGCTGCCAACTCGTCGAAGAAGGTGGCTGTCACGGCGCCGACCAGCTCCTCGTGTCCGCTGTAGTAGTGATACAGCGCGGGGCCGCTCATCCCCATCCGCCTGGCGACCCCGTTGATGGTGACCGCGCCGGAACCCTGTTCGACCAGTAGATCTCGTGCGGTCTGGTGGATCTCGCGCAGGGTCGCAGCACGCAACCTGGCCTTCCGGCCACCGGCGGGCGCAGTCATCCTCCCGGTCTCCTTTCGTCCTTGACATCTTACATAGTCTATGGATGCTTAATGCTATTAATTAAACCAACGAGCCCTAGGGGAAGTTGTGGTTGTGCTGTATTGGATTCCGGTGGCGGTGCTGCTGGTGACAGCGGTGTGGTGGCGGCAGTCGAGAAGGGCGCACCTGCGTGGGCTCCCGACCCCGTTCGCTCCCTCGCCCCGGAAACACTCGGTCCGGGGGCGGCGGCCGTGAAAGTAGTGATCGTGGGCGGCGGTATCGGCGGGCTCGCCACCGCCGCGGCATTCCACCGGCAGGGCTGGGATATCGAAGTACTCGAACGGGCTGCCGAATTCACGGAGGCCGGAGCCGGCCTGACCATCCAGCCCAACGGGTTGCGGGCACTGGACCTGCTCGGCATCGGCGATGTGCGCCGGATCGGCCGGATCGCCGACCCGCCCTCGGGAATACGCGCCGAGAACGGGAACTGGCTGATCCGCAACGATGTCGAGGCGCTGAAACACCGTTTCGGGCAATGGGTCACAGTGCATCGCGCCGACCTGATCGACCTATTGCTTACGGCGATTCCGGCCGAAACCCTGCGTCCCGGCGCCGAGGCCCGGCAGGTACACCCGGACGGCACGGTCGTGCACACAGCGGGAACGACCTCCGGTGATCTCGTCATCGGTGCGGACGGACTGCACAGCAGCACCCGGCGCACGCTGTGGCCCACCGCCCCGCAGCCCCGGTACGCGGGCTACACCACCTGGCGCTTCCTCGCCGCGGACCGCGCTGTCACGGCGAGCGTGGAAACCTGGGGCAGGGGTGCACGATTCGGCCAGGTCCCGATGCCGGGTGGCCGCGTCTACTGTTACGCGATGGCGAACGCGCCCGCCGGGTCGCGGGCGGGCGCCGCGGACCTACGCGAACGATTCCGGCGGTGGCACGACCCGATTCCGGCCCTCCTGGAAACCATCGTGGACGAGACGGTGCTACAGCACGACACCTACGAGCTGCCGGACCTGCCCCGCTTCGTGGCCGGCCGGGTCGCGCTGCTCGGCGACGCCGCCCACGCAATGACCCCCAACCTGGGGCAAGGCGCCTGTCAGGCGCTCGAGGACGCGGCCACCCTCGTCGAGAAAGTTACGGCGCTCGGGATCGGCGCGGGCCTCGCGGCCTACGACCGGGCCCGCCGAGCACGCACCCGGATGGTGGTTCGCCGTTCCCGGCAGGCCGGCGCCCCCGCCCACTGGACCAACCCGATCCTGGCCGGCCTGCGCGACGCCGCGCTCCCGCGCATTCCGGGCGCCGTCTTCGGGCGCTCCATCACCCCCGCGTACACATGGCCGAACTGATCCGTTTCGAGGACACCCGGATGAAGTATTCCCGCATAACGCTCGCCGTGGTCGCGGTGATCACCATGGCCGGCGCCGTACTGGCCGATCTGGTGGTTCCCGATCTGGCCGCACAACACGCGTTCAACGACAACTGGCCCCCGCACGCCAAATTCCACGACGCCCAGTACATGGTGATGACCGTGCTACTGGGCGCCATCGGACTCGCCCTCCTACGCCGCGGGACGAATCCGCGCGGCCGCTTGCTGTGCGCGGCCGCCGTCCTGTCCACACCCTGGATCGGCATGGTCGTCGCGCTCGTATTCCCCGGCACCGCCACCTACGATCCCGAGTTCCACGACCGCACCCTGTTCGTCCTCGGGCTACACGGGCAGGTATTTCTCGCGATCATCCTGCTCGTCGCTTTGATTGTCGCGTCGGTAGCGGTATTCCGCACCACTCCCCCCGAACCGCGACCTTCCTGGCCCGCACGCGAGGAATAGCCGAGGATCAGGCGCGCACCGCCGCTCGCGTCGTGGCGACGACACCGCCGTCGACGAGCAGGTCGGTGCCGGTGACGAAGCTACTGGCGGGGTCGAGCAGGTAGGTCGCCGCCGCCGCGATGTCCTCGGCGGTGCCGATCCGCCCGGTCGCGGAGTTTTCGATCATCTGCCGCATCCGGGCACCGGACTCCCCGGCCAGTTCGTCGCGGCCCTGCGCGGTGGAGATCACGCCCGGGCTGATCGAATTCACCCGGGCACCGACGCGGCCCCAGGCACCGGCCGCGGCCTGAACGCGAAGGGTCGCGCCGCGTTTGGCGATCGGGTAGGCGAGCATCGGATGCAGGGCGGGCTCCGGGTTCAGGAACGGGAGGCCGGCCAGGTCCGCCGCGGGTGTGGCGGCCAGCGCCGCTTCCTGTTCGGCGGTGAGCCGAGCCAGATGCCCGGCCATGCTGGCGATCACGACGCCCGCCCCACCGCGGGCCATCAGTGGCCCGAATTCGTCGAGTACATACGCCACCCCGCACAGATCCACACGCACGATCGCGTCGGTAGGCGCGTTCGCCGGTGACACTCCCGCGGTGTGCACCAGATGCCGGATCGGCCCCGTTTCGGCGGCCGCCGCGGCGAGTTCCGCCACCGAGGCCGGGTCGCCGGCGTCCACCCGGTGGGTGCTCACCTCGAATCCCTGCTCGGTGAATTGCCCGGCCGCACCGTCCAGCAGACCGTCGTCGAAATCGGCCAGCAGCAGATGCCGGCCGCTGCCGATCCGCGCGGCGATCGCGCGGCCCATCCCCCCGACACCGACGACGACGCTGACCTCTGTGCTCATACCGCATTCCTCCGAGCCGATTGCGAATCGCTCCGAACGTATCCCGGAAGCGCTGAGTCCGTGGCGATCCGGCGGAGATCGCGGTGCTCCGCGCCCGGCAGGCCACTCCCGGTGACCGGCCCGGCGGTCGCGGAAGCAGGCCACAACCATCGGTGAACAGGGAAAACTCCGTGTCAGTGGGCATATCAGGCGGGTATCAGGCCGGTGTCAGGCGCACCCGCGACAGTGTTTTCCAACGGCGAGAACGCCGCCCCGGAACACCACCGAAGGAGAACACAATGTCTGTCACCCTCACCGCCCAGGACCAGGCCACCCTGCGCACCGCCGCGTACGGCGCCGTCTCGCTGATCACCGCCTCCGGCATGTACAGCGGCTCGGCCCACAAGGCCGCCACCGGCGGATCCCTCGCCCTCACCACGGCGACCGGGTTCGTCGGGCACGTACTCGCCGGCGTCAAGGCGAAGGACATCGACCTGACCGGCAAGAACGTCGCCGAACTGGCCGACCAGGTCTTCCCCGCGCTGACGACCGCCATGAGCCTGCTGAAGCAGCAGGATGCGGCGGAGGCGGACAATTTCCGCAGCACCGTGCTCGTCGCCGTGGAAACCGCGACCCGGACCCAGAAGGGCGCCCCCAGCCCCGCCGTGTCGGATATGTCCCGCAAGATCACCGCGGCCCTCGACGCCGCCTGACCGGCGGCGTTCCGGCCGGGATCACCGGCCGGAACGCCCACCGTCCACCGTTTCGAGATAAACACTCACCGCGGATGCCGAAAATTTACACTCGTGGTTGTAGACATTCTGTCAGCGCACAGATAGAGTCGCTGACGTTCGAAGAGATGGAGTCCAGAGGCCGGGCAGGTGAACTGCTCCGGAAGATGCAGTACCCCTCGTCCCCTCCGGCGGAGAAGAGAATCCCGGTGCAAGCGGCCGGACCCCGGAGGGGGGCGAGCAAACGAAATTTTCGAGAACCGCAGGTAAGCCCGTCGATCGAGGAGGTGGTCACTGAGTAGTCACCTACCGGTTCCGCATCCCGGCAGGTCCCGGATGCGGTGCAGGACACCGGCCCATGCGGCCGGTGGAAAGAATTGACGTCAACCCCTTATTCCGTAAACCCCAGGCCCCGGCGCACCGCGCCGGGGCCTGCCAGCGTTGAATCCCGAGAGGTGCTGTGCAGCAACCGAACACCAATCCTGCCGACGGCAACAGCGCCGCCGACAAACTCGACGACGACGACTACCCCGCCTACAGCATGGGCCGCGCCGCAGAAATCCTCGGCGTCACCCAGGCGTTCCTCCGTGGCCTCGACGCCGCGCAACTGCTCACCCCGCAACGCTCCCCGGGCGGCCACCGCCGCTACTCCCGCAGCCAGCTCCGTATCGCCGCCCGCATCCGCGAACTCGTCGACGCCGGCAACCCGCTCGAGGCGGCAGGCCGCATCGTCGTCCTGGAAGACCAGCTGGCCGACGCCGAGCGTCGCAACACCGACCTCCAGCAAACCATCGACAAGCGCACCGACACCGAATAACACGGCACCGCCGGCCCCGGCCTCTTTCGTAACGTGGCACGTTGCGTAATCGATGGTCAGGTGACAGAGAAACACGGTGAGAGATGGGTTTTCGGATGAGTAGGACCACACTGGTCGCCGCACGGATCGCCGTCGCCGCCGCCTTGACTTCGGGCTTCGCCGCGGTACTCGGAGCCGGCACGGCCCACGCCGCGCCGCAGGACTGCACGGTCACGCGCGACCTGGTCAGCGCCTCCGCGACCTGCCACGACGACGGACCTCCCGGACGGGAGTACGCGCTGATCGTCGAGTGCTTCGGCCTGCACCCCGTGCCCAACGCCTTCCCACTCGTAACCATCGGTCCCTACCAGGGTTCGTGGAGCGGTTCCTTCGGCCCCTCCGGCCACGGCACCGCCTCGTGCTTGGGTCCCCTCAGCGTCGGGACCACTACGAACGCCTACGTGAAGGTCTATCGGGACTGACCCCCGCACCCGGTCACGCAGGTTACCCGGGCCCCTCGGCTGCCAGTTCACCGGCGATCGCGGCGATGGTGTGCAATCCGGCGGCGATCACCGGGTGCTCCCGGCTGCCACGGCGGATCGCGCAGGTGATCACGCGCGTCGGCCGGATAGAGCCGTGCAGCGGGATGCGCACGGTGCGATGGTGCTCAGGCACGGGTACCAGCCGTGGGAGTAGGCAGACACCGAAACCGTGGGCGACGGCCGCGGATACGGCGAACCACTCCTTCAGGTGGTGGGTGATGCGGGGCGTGAATCCGGCGGCGGCGCAGGCGGCCAGGAGCAGGTCGTAGGAGTCGTTGTTCTCCGGCTTGACGATCCAGTTTTCGGTGGCGGCGTCCGGCAACCGCACTTCGCGGCGCCGGGTGAGGGGATGGTTTTCGGGTACGAGGAGGTCTTGGGCGTCGTCGAATACCGGCTGCTGCTCGAAGCGCGGATCGTCGGCGGGCGGACTGTGGGCCGGTAGGACCAGGGCGATATCGGCGCGCTGCGCCAGGAGCTGCTGGAAGCATTCGGCGCTTTCGAGTTCACGAATGTGGACGTCGAGACCGATATGGTCGCGGCGCAGTCGCGCGGCGGCGGGTATGAGAACGGCAGCCGCGGCGGAGGACACCCCGCACAACCGGAGGCTGCCGGTGAGCGTCTCGTTGCCGGAGGCGATATCGGCGCGGGCGCGTTCCCAGCGGGCGCCCAGGTCGTCGGCATGGGCGAGCAGGGACCGGGCCGCGGGCGTGAGTTCGACATTGCGCCCGGCCCGGACCACCAGCTCCACACCGAGTTCGGAAGCCAGCGACCGCAACTGCTGCGACACCGCCGAAGGGGTCACATGCAGGTCGGCGGCCGCGGCCGTGACCGTCCTCCGCTCGGCGAGAACACGCAGCACCAGCAGGCGGCGGAGGTCGATCATGTAGCTCACGCTAAACGAATACGCCTCGAATCTTTCGATGGACCTGAATCCGTAGGGCGTTCAGGCTGGAAAAGGTGATACCGGCTCCCCTTCTGGTCCTCACCGCCGCCGTCTGCACCCAATCCGGGCAGGCACTCGGCAAAAGCTTGTTCGACCGGCTCGACCCCCTCGGTGTCGCCGGCCTGCGACTGGGCATCGCCGCACTGGTCGCGGCCGCGCTCTACCGCCCGCTGAGCAGACCCCGCGCCCGGCGGCAAGGCGCCGTGATCGCCGGGCTCGGAGTGTCCATCGCCGGTATGAACCTCATCTACCCCGCACTGCACTACCTGCCACTCGGTGTCGCGAGCACCATCCAGCTCATGGGCCCACTGACGGTCGCGGTGGCGGGTTCGCGCCGGGCACGAGACCTCATCGTGGTGGGCCTTGCCGCGGCGGGCGTGTGGCTGATCCGCGACCCCGGCGCCGGGCCACTGCACTGGCAGGGATTACTCCTGGCCGGAGCGTCCGCCGTCGCGATGGGCTGCTACCTGCTGCTCTCCCGCGAACTCGCCGCCGACCTCGGCCACACGGCGCTGGCGCTCGCCCTGCCCGTCGCCGCCTGCCTGGTATTGCCCGCCGGGGTCGCGAGCAACGGCGCCACCCTGTTCCAACCGCAGATCCTCGCCTGGGGCGCCGCGGTCGCGATCCTGTCCGCGGTGCTTCCGTACTCGCTGGAAATGGCTGCGCTCCAACGTATTTCCGCCGCAACCGCCGGAGTGCTGCTGAGCCTCGAACCGGTGGTGGCCGCGATCGCCGGATTGCTCGTCCTCGACGAGACGCTATCGGCCCACCGGTGGCTGGGTATCGCTTGTATCTGCACGGCCACCGCGGTGGCGGTCCGGCACTCGGCTCGATCCGGTTCGGGCAGACGCTCGACCGCGGTGGATCATCCTCCGCTGTAGTGCGGACTCGGCACCGAGGATGCGGTACCCACAGCGGAACCCGGCAACGGGCTTCCGAAAAACTTTTTCGCACAGCGATGACTCTTCGGGTGGTGCTCCGTCTTATCGGTTGAACGCGCTACCAACCCGGCGCGACCGACCAGAAGGACCGACAATGACCATCGCCGACGCCACCGCCAACTTCTCCGACGACGTCACCTACCGTCCCGGCAAGATCCGCAACCGGGTCCTGTGGACCTTGCAGATCGTCCTCGGCCTGTTCTTCATCATCGCCTCCGGCGGACCGAAACTCGTGATGCCGAACTCCCTGGTGGAGAACGCACCCGCGAACCTGACCATCCCCTTCGCACTGCTCATTTTCATCGGAGTCGTCGAGGTCGCGGGCGGTATCGGCCTGATGGTGCCGCGGCTCAGCGCACTGGCCGCCGCGGGCCTGTCGGTTCTCACTGTGCTCGCCGCCGGAACGCAGGCGTTCCTCGCCGGCGAACCCGCTATGGCGATCTTCCCGCTGGTCCTCGCCGCGATCTTCGCCTGGATCGCCTACGAGCGCCGCGCCACCGTCGCCGACCTGCGCGACTCGCTCTCGCGATGACAAACCCATAAGCACGACCGGCGATCGGTGGTTCACCCACCGATCGCCGATCGTGCGTTCGGCGAATCGGTCGCCCGTCGGGTTGGCGGCGATCGGTTCGGAGCGGCCATCTGGTCCGCGGTGCCCGGGTCCCGGGCACCGCGCCAGGTGGCCGTCGTCGTGCGCTACCGCCCGCCGTCGCGACGCCCAGACACTCCGGGCAGCCCGCAGGGCTGATTTTCAGGCGCCGCGAGGCGCGTACATGATGACCGCGACCCCGGCCAGGCAGACGGCGGCACCGATGACGTCCCAGCGGTCGGGCCGGAAGCCGTCCACGGCCATTCCCCACAGCAGGGAACCGGCGACGAAGACGCCGCCGTAGGCGGCCAGGATCCGGCCGAAGTTCGCATCGGGCTGCAGGGTGGCGACGAACCCGTAGATCCCGAGGGCGATGACACCGGCGCCGATCCAGGCCCACCCGCGGTGTTCGCGCACGCCTTGCCACACCAGCCAGGCGCCACCGATTTCGGCAACGGCGGCCAGCACGAAGAGCAGCACAGAGCGCGCAACAGTCATGTTGGGAGAGCTTAGCCCGCGAGGCGATATAGATACGGTTGCGTAGCTACGCAGACGTAGCTAAAGTGGCGGCATGGTCACCGACGCTGAGCAACCGGGACGCCGCCGCTCGCTAGAGGATGTACTCGAAGCCTGCCGGTCGGCAGTGATCGCCGAAGTCACCGAGAAAGGGCTGGGCCGGCTCGCGATCGAAGGGGTCGCGCGGCGGGCGGGGGTGGCGAAGACCTCGATCTACCGGCATTGGCAGACAGTCGAGGATCTACTGCTCGACGCCCTCGCCCACGCGCATCCGGTGGAGCGGGTCGCTGTAGAGGGTGGTGGATTGCGATCGGATCTGCTGGTTTCCCTCGAACAGCTGGTCGGGTGGCTCGGCGCTCCTACCGCACCGGCCGTCGCGGCGATACTCGCCGAGCGGCAACGCCGGCCGGAACTCGTCGAAGCGCTCTACACCCGGGTTTTCGACAGCCACGGCGGCCGCTTCACCCGCACTGTCATCGAGCACTACGCCGCGCGCGGCGATATCGATCCCCGCCTGGTCACACCGGTTGTCGTCGATATCGGCGAAGCGCTGGTGATCAAACATCAACTCGACACCGGGCAACTGCCCGACGCCGGAACACGCGCCGCGATCGTGGATCAGGCCATCCTGCCCGCGCTCGGCCTGCCGCATCTCCCCCAGGAAGGAACCAGTACATGACGACCATCGAACCCCCACCCGCCACCGCGCAGGTGAACTGGGACGAAGCCATCGGCGCCTCCCGGACCACACTCACGACGCATCTGTGGACCGCGCCGCCGCTGCGCCGTGGATCCCCGATCCACGACAAAGCGTTCACCGCGCTGCGCGAACTCCGCGCCGATCTCGCCCGTTTCCTGCCCTGGTACAGCCAGCCAAGGGTCGCGGTGCCCGAACTCACTCCGCCGACCGCCGATTCCACCTCGTGGAACTTCGAACTGCTCGACCCCTTCGTCGAGGATTTCGTCGCGGCGGCCGAGGGCCGGCCCGTCGTGGCGAACTTCGCGACGATCCCGGCCTGGATGTTCGTCACGCCCGAACCGGTGGCGGTCTCCGATGACCCCGACGAGATCCACTGGGAATACGAACAGGGCACGGAACTGCGCGACCCGACCTTCCAGGAGGTCGCCGACTACTTCTACCGGCTCGCGAGCTGGTACATCGCCGGCGGTTTCACCGACGAACTGGGCCGGTGGCACGAGTCGGGCCACCGGTATCGTTTCGCCTACTGGGAGGTGCTCTGCGAGCCCGATCTCGGCCACCGGCTGCCGCCCGCGACCTACACCGCGCTCTACGACGCCGTGGTCGCGCGCCTGGCCCCGCTGGATCCCGAGATGAAGTTCATCGGGCTCTCCCTCAGTCATATCCACCATGAGCCGGAGTACTTCTGGCACTTCCTCGACCCGGCCAACCACGCCGCGGGCATCCCGGTCGACGCGATCTCCTACCACTTCTACGCCCAGCCCGAGATCGTCAACCCCTTCGCCGCACTCGGCAACGCACCGAGCGACCAGTGGCGCAATCTCTTCTTCTCCCAGGCCGATATGTTCCTCGACCAGGTCCGTTTCATCGACTCCATCCGCAAGCGCCTGGCGCCCGGCACGGCCACTTTCATCAACGAGCTGGGTTCCTATCCGGCCGACATCATGAACCCCGAACCCGATATCCCGGACAGCTATTGGGCGCTGAGTGCCGCGGTGCAGTCCTATCTCTGGTCGAAACTCGTCGCACTGGGCATCGACCTGGTCGGCATCGCCGAGTTCATGGACTATCCCGGCATGATCCCCGGAGTCAGCCTCATCGACTGGGAGACGGGCGCACCCAACGCTCGCTACCAGGCACTCGCCCTGCTGCTACGGCATTTCGGCAAGGGCGACGCGTTGGTGGCCACCTCCGCCGGCTTCCCCGGATACCCCGACCCCCGGTTCCACGCCCAGGCATTCCTGACGGCCGCCGGCGACCGGAAACTCCTCCTGGTCAACAAAACCGCTTACCCGGTCGCCGTCACCCTCCCCGACGACCACGGCCGGCTCGAACTCGAGCAGGTCGGCGACGGTGACGCGTACACGACGACCCCCGAGGCAGGCATCGCCCTGCTCGAGCCCTACGCCACCGCGGTCGTCTCCTATCAGCCGGTGACCATGGGGACTACATAGGTACGGGCGAATTCGTCGAGTTGTTCGTCGGAGTCCAGGGGAACCAGCCCCGAGGGGCAGAGGATGAACGAGTGGACCAGGCGGCACACCAGTTCCGCCCTGGTCAGCAGGTCGGCGGGTTCGTCCAGGAGGCCGGAATCGGCGGCACGGCACAGGGCGGTGTGGGCGGCGGCGACCGACATGGCGAAAACCGGGCCGCCCTCGGTGGTGAGCTTTTCCAGGAGCCGATCCGGCTCCACGTCGAGCATCCGTTTCACCAGGACATGTTCGCGCCAGCGGCGGATCACGGTGACGAAGATATCGGCGATCAGGTCGTCGAGGCGTTCGTGGCGGGTGGAGATCGCGTCCACCTCGGTGAGAACAGCGGCGACCTCACGGCTCACCACCGCCTGCACCACATCGTCGCGCGAACCGATGCGGCGGTATATGGTCACCCGGTCGACACCGGCCTGGCGGGCAATGTCTTCGATGGTGGTTTTCTTGACACCGAACTCGCCGAATCTGATCAACGCCGCGTCCAGAATGCGGGCCTCGATACCATCCTGCAGCCCAGGGGACGATGTGTACGCGGCGGACATGAGATAACGCTAGCAAGGACACCGTCGGCGCAAACACCTATCGGCCCGGTCGCAAACGCCCACCCTGCACTCGCAATATTGCAACATTGCCATAGTTTGTGTTGCCATGTAGATTCGGCGAATGGTGCAGACCACCCAAGCATCCGCTTGTTTCTCCGTGGTACATCCCCCCGCCCGACTACCCGGGCACAGCTGATGGGCACCCAGGTGCCGCCGCGCGGCCTCCAGATGATCGGTGCGGCGATGGACGCGTGCCGCTCGATATTCGTCACGCATCGGCCGTCGTCGGTACTGCCGCGATCGAAGCTGCTGTGGCACAGCGGTTTCAACCGCAAGCTCGTTATCGCTGCAATCCAGCGGGAAGCTGTCGATGTGGTCGCCGTGGTGCTGGTCGATCCCGAGGGTGAGCCGTTACCGGCCTGGCTACCCGGCGCCCACCTCGATGTCTTCCTGCCCTCCGGCCGGCAGCGGCAGTACTCGCTGTGCGGGGATCCACGCGACCGATCCGCCTACCGGATCGCCGTCCGGCTCATGCCACACGGCAACGGCGGATCGATCGAAATCCACGAAAACCTGCGCAGCGGTGACGTTCTCAGAGTCCACGGCCCCAACCACACCTACCCGTTCGTCGACGCCGACGACTACCTCTTCGTCGCGGGCGGTATGGGTATCACCGCCCTCCTGCCCATGGCCCGGGCGGCGGGCCGCCGCGGCACGCTGATCTATACCGGCCGCACCCGGGAGTCGATGCCATTCCACGACCGGCTCCCCGACGCCGTGATCCGGCCCGACGACGAATTCGGCGCACCTGAAATGGCAGATCTTCTCGCATATGCGAATCCAGGCGCGGCCGTCTATGTCTGCGGACCCCCGCCCATGCTGGACGCGGCGATCCGCGCCCTCCCACGCGTGAACCCGACATGTTCGCTGCACCTGGAACGCAGTCCTGGGGCCCGCACGGCCGCGCCGCACACTCCGGCAGTCGACCCGACCTCCTGATTCGGCGGCACAGCGTACGTCGGCTGCGTCCACAGTCGTCCATACGACCACCCGGGCTAACGCATGAGCGCCCGGCTGATCTCGGCCAATTCCGCATATTCCGTCCCGGCGTCGTCGCGGAACCGGGTGTTCGGGCCGACATCGCACGTCCACACACCCGCATCATCCACGGTCCAGGTCTCGTCACCGCAGAACTCGCGCTCCGTCAGCAGCGCGACCGCCTGTCGCTCGGGGTCGGTGGCGCCCTGTTCACGCAACGCGCTCGCCACGATCTCGGCGGCGTCGAACGGCCGGTCCGCATCCGCCAGCATCGGCAGCAGCGCGAGCAGTCGCGCCCCGGGCCGCTGGATCCCATCGGTTCCGGCCGGCGTGGCGGCATCGACGAGCTCCGCCCAGCGCAACCCACCGTAGGTGCCCTCCATCTCCGCCGCGCCCAGCACGATCGTCCGCTCCTGACCAGCGGGACGGAGCAGGTACCGCACCGAATACTCGTACTCTTCGCCCGGCGTCAGGGTGTATGTCTCGTACACGATGTAGATCTCGTGGTCCCCGGCGAGCGGGATGCGCAACACCGGCCAGCGCGTGGGATGGGTGAGCCGCTCGTCGCGCATCCGGAGAAACTCCCGATAGGGCACACCGAAGAATTCGTACGCGCCGAGAACCGTCCCACACAAGTGGTACGACCAGAATGCGGGGTCATCGGTCAACGCGGTCGCGTCGTACAACTCGGCGCCAGGGTCCGGCTCGTACGCGGGAATATGCACGCTGCCATCTTGGCCCGAAAACACGACACGGACGACCGGACCGGTCTAGCACCGCACGTTATTCGGGTTCAAGGGAGATCACCGGGTGGCTGCGTCGGCACTCCCCCGACGACCCGGCCGGTCGCATTACGAACAGGTCGATCACCGCGCCGATCCGAACACCGGCAGGCCTCTGGATCGCGCACTGAAACTTACATAAACTATAAATATAAAACTGTTATGCTTCTGGCATGAGTCGTCACGACACCGTTCCCGACGGGTCCGCCGCCATCGGGGCAGTCCTCTACGGCCTCGCCACCAGCGCCGTGAGACGCCTGCCCCGGGACATGAGCCTGACGTCCGCCGCGACCCTGGCCACCCTGGACCGGACCGGCCCGCGGCGCATCACCGATCTGGCCGCGATCGCGGGCGTCACCCAGCCCGCGATGACCGCCCTGGTCCGGGTGATGGAGGAGTCGGGCTTGGTCGAGCGGCAGAGCGACATGTCCGACAAGCGGGTCACGCTGGTGTGCCTGACCGAGGCCGGCGCTTCCTATGTCCGGACGCGGCGCCAGGCGGGCGTCCACGCGTTCGAGCGGCTGATCGGCGAGCTCACCGGCGATGAGGTCGAGGCGCTGGTGGCAGCCCTTCCAGCGCTGAAGCATCTGGCCGAGCTCGAAAGCCAGGACCGCGAAGGGCCGAAGCAGTGACCGGGCAGCCGGTCGGCGGGGCCCCGGTGAACGCTTTCGCCGGGGAGCATTCCGAGGCGCGGCTGCTGGTCCCCACGCTGATGTTCATCGGTCTGGTCGTGGCGGCGGTCGGTAGCCTCGGGGCGCCGCTCATCACCAGCGTGGCGACCTCGTTCCACGTCTCGCTCGGCAGCGCGCAGTGGACGCTGACCGTCACACTGCTCAGCGGCGCCGTCGCGACGCCGGTCCTGGGCAGGCTCGGCGCCGGCCCGTACCGGCGGGCCACGATCCTCGCCACGCTGGCGGTCGTCGTCGCCGGCAGCGCGCTCACCGTGCTGCCGCTGCCGTTCGCGTGGCTGCTCGCCGGCAGAGCGGCCCAGGGCATCGGGCTCGGGCTGACGGCGCTGATGATGGGCGTGGCCCGGGACCACCTCCCAGAGGAGCGCAGCGGGGCCGTGATCGCCCAGATCTCGGTGGTTTCGATCATCGGAGCCGGCGTCGGCTACCCGCTGGCCGCACTGCTCGCCGAGCTCGGCGGGGTACGGGCCGCCTACGGCCTCGGCCTGGTCGTCACCGCCGCCGCTCTCCTGGCCGCGTGGCGCTGCGTGCCCGAAGCCCCCGAAGGCCGCTCCGCCCACGTGGACGTGGCGGGCGCGGTCGTCCTGGCCGCTGCGCTGCTCCTGGTGCTGTTCCTCGCCGGCGAACGGAGTCTGTGGAGCCGGCACCTCGCCGTGGCGGCGGGCCTCGCCGTCGTCGCGGCGGTGCTGCTCTGCGTCTGGACCGCCGTCGAGCTGCGCAGCACGACGCCCCTGGTCGATGTTCGAGCGGTGCGGCACCCGGCGGTCGCCGGGGCGAACCTCGCCATGTTCGTCGGCGGGATCGGTATGTACCTCCTGCTCACGCTCATCACCCGGTACGCACAGACCCCGCACGACGCCGGCTACGGCTTCGGGCTGACGACCTTCGTCGCCGGGCTGGTCCTCATCCCGTTCTCGGTGCTGGGGTTCGTCGCCGGCAAGCTCACGCCGCGGCTCCGGACGTGGATCGCCGACCCCGTGCTCCTGGCCGGTAGCGCCGTCGTGGTCGGCGGCGGGCTCGCCCTGTTCGCGGCGGCCCGGTCGGACCTGGCAGAACTGTTCGTGGCGATGGGCGTGCTCGGCTTCGGTGTGGGCGGCTTCTCGGCCGCGATGCCCGGCGTCATCCTGGCCGTCACCCCCAAGAGCGAGACGTCGAGCGCCATGAGCTTCAACTACGTCGTCCGCAGCGTCGGGCACTCCCTGGGCAGCGCCATCGGCGGCCTGATCCTCGCCGGAGGCACCGGCCCCGGCGACCTCTTCCCCGACAACAGCGCCTACACCACCGCGGCGCTGGCCGGCATCGGCGCCATGGCAGTAACGACGCTGACAAGCCTCGCTCTCGCCCGCCGACGCTCGTCCGACATCACCCCGTAAGTCAAGACGCACTCATCCCGACAACTGGAGGTTCCCATGCCCAAGGGCTACTGGGTCAGCGCCTACCGCACCATTTCGGACCCCGAGAAGCTGGCTGCTTACAACAAGCTGGCCGGGCCGGCCGTCAAGGCCGGGGGTGGTCGGATCCTCGCCCGTGACGGGCGGGTCGTGGCGCATGACGCCGGGATCGCCGGGCGCACCATCCTGATCGAGTTCGACAGCTTCGAGCAGGCCGTCGCGGCGCACGAGAGTGCGGCCTACCAGGAGGCGCTGGCCGCCCTCTCCGACGGCGTCGAGCGCGACTTCCGCATCATCGAAGGCATCGACTGACCGAGGTCCGGACGGATCTGCAGCGCAAATCATCGCCTACCAGCAATGATTGCGCGTTCCCACGGCCGCTAGCGGCGCTTGCCCGCATCCAGAGCAACGCGCCGACGCCGCCGCAGAGGCGGCATGAAAAAGCCCCTCACCTGACGTTTCCAGGTGAGAGGCTGTGGCGGTGGCGGAGGGATTTGAACCCTCGGAGGGGGGTTACCCCTCACACGCTTTCGAGGCGTGCTCCTTAGGCCGCTCGGACACGCCACCGCCCGTCACAATACCGGACCGGCCGGCGATCCTCTAAATCGGGCGTCGACCTGGGATTATGGGCCGGGTCGGCGCTGGGAGTGGAAGAAGGTGTCGAGGATCGCCGCGCATTCGGCTTCCAGGATTCCGCCGCGCACCTGCGGGCGGTGATTGAGGCGGCGGTCGCGGACCACATCCCACAGCGAGCCCACCGCCCCCGTTTTCGGTTCCCACGCACCGAACAGCAACCGGTCCACCCGCGCCGCGACCAGGGCGCCGGCGCACATCGTGCACGGTTCGAGGGTTACCGCCAGGGTGGTGCCGGTGAGCCGCCAGCCGTCGCCGTGGACCGCGGCGGCGCGGCGCAGGGCCAGTACCTCGGCGTGGGCGGTGGGGTCGCCGGTGGCTTCGCGCGCGTTGGCGGCGCGGGCGAGTTCACGACCTTCGCTGTCGAACACCACCGCGCCGACGGGAACGTCGCGCGGATCGGCGGTGCGGGCGGCGGCAAGTGCCGCCCGCACCATCTCGGTATCGGAGAGCGGGCCGCTCACCTCTGCATTTTGTCCAGCACCGCGGAGAACTCCGAGGCGAAGCCGAGCCGTTCGGCGATCATCGCAAGCTGCTCGTCGGGATAGAGGTCGGTTTCGGCGAGGATCACACTGAACACCGGCTCCGGGAGACCCAGGTCGGCGAGGATGCCGAGGTCACCTTCCTCCCACGGCTCGGTGTCGTCCAGATCGTCGGGGTCGATATCGGGGATCTCGATATGCAGTTCCTCCAGGACGTCGGCCGCGATGTCGTAGTCGATCGCGGCGGTCGCATCCGACACCAGCAGGCGAGTGCCGCTGGGGGCGGGACGGACCACGATGAAGAATTCGTCGTCGACGTCCAGGAGTCCGAAAACCGCCCCGGAGGAACGGAGTGCCTTCAGCTCGTTCTCCGCGGCGGACAGTGTGGTGAGCGCGGCCGGTGTCAGCGGACTGCATTTCCATGTACCGTCTTCCCGGACAACGGCCACCGCGAACCCCTCGACGTCGTCGTAATCGTCCGACGTCGCCCTGTTCGTGCCCGAGCGCTGTGCTGCCATGGGCGCAACGGTAGTCGGCTGGAGCCCGTTAGATGAACTCGTATGCGAATCTGTTCCGGTGACTGCTGACGACCATACGGCGCTCTGTGTTCTCGGGACGGGTTTGATCGGCGGATCGCTGCTGCGTGCGGTATCCGCGGCCGGATACACCGCCTGGGGATACAACCGCTCGGCCCCGGGCGTGGCGGCCGCCCAGAGCGCCGGATTCGAGGTAACCGACGACCTGGAATCGGTACTGCGCCGCGCCGCCGAGACCAGCGCGCTGATCGTGGTGGCGGTGCCGATGCCGGCGGTGAACCCGATGCTGGACGCCATCGCGCAGTACGCGCCGCAGTGCCCGCTGACCGATGTGGTGAGTGTGAAATCCCCGGTCGCGGCCGCCGTGCGCCGCTACGGCCTGGAGGAACGGTATGTGGGCGGGCACCCGATGGCGGGCACCGCCGAATCGGGCTGGCAGGCAACCGATCCCGATCTGTTCCGCGGCGCCGCCTGGGCGGTGGGCGTGGACCCGGGCACCGATCCAGAGGCCTGGACACGCGTGACGCGGCTGGCATTGGACTGCGGGTCGGTGGTGGTTCCGGTGATCGCCTCCGAACACGATCGCGCTGTCGCCCGGATCTCGCATCTGCCCCATGTGCTGGCCGAGGCATTGGCGGTGGCCGGGGCACGGGGCGGTGACCTCGCGCTGGGCCTGGCGGCGGGGTCGTTCCGCGACGGCACCCGGGTCGCCGCCACCGCACCCGATCTGGTGCGCGCGATCTGCGAACCGAACTCCGACGCCCTGCTGGCGGTGCTGGACGAAACACTCACCGCCCTGACCGAGGCGCGGGAAGCACTGAGCGCGTACACCTCCCTCGACGAACTCACCGCCGCCGGGCACGCCGCGCGGCAGCGGTACGAATCCGCGCAGCGCTGGGAGATCACCGATATCGAACCGGGAGCGCCCGGCTGGCTGGAGAAATTGCAGGAAGCCGGGCGGTCGGGCGGAGTGATCACCCGCCTCGGACCGCCCGCGCCCGAACCAGTCCTCGGCCGGTAACCGCGCCCGGCACCCGCCGCGGACCGCCCAGTCCCGAAACCGGGCCCGGCCGGTAGCCGCCCGGCTCCCACGGGCGGCCGTTCACAGGCGAAGGCCCGGCGGCGCAGCACCGGCCGCCGGGCGGACCGGCGATTTCTCGCCCTTGCGGGAACGGGGCAGATGCGTACGGGGCGTGGCCGGAACCGATGCTTGTGCCGATCCGGAGTCGAGCGATCAGATCCGGGCGGCCAGGCCCGGATAGTCGAGGACGAAACCGTCGGGGTCGACGGTGAGGGTCGCGCTGGACACCGGCGAGAGCACGCTGATCCCGTCCCCCGCGCTGCTGTAGGTGAGATCGGCTTCCTGCACCGACAGGTCCGGCAGGCCGACGTAGACCACCGGCACCTGCACATCCTCCATCGCGTGCTGTAAGCCGAAACGGCGGATCGGCAGGGTGTTGAAGAACGGGCTGAGCACCACATCGGCGTCCAGCGCTCCGCCGAAGGCCGACCGGATATGGACGTCGGTGGCGTCGATGAGCCAGTAGTTCTCCTCGTCGCGCGCGATCGACGCGTGCCGTTCTCCGGCCGCGGTGGTACTGCGCAGCGACAGCCGCCTGGTCGCCCCGTTCTCGTCGGTGACCAGGTCGTAGGAGGCGCTGAACGCGGGATGCTCCCCGCAGCCACCACCGATGATGCGGCCACTGGCCCGGATCCGGTTACCGTTCAGCGTTACCCGGACCGATTCCATGCGCGAATGGTCGTGCGAGCGCCAGGTGAGCACAGCGGGCCACCGCACCGGCTCCGGCGCGGCGCCCGGACCAGGGGTTTCATCGCTCGTTTCCGTCACGTGTCCACCGTACGCAACCGGTGCGGCTGCACGCCGTAGCGCCATTGCCGTAGTCGATCCGGCCGGCGGGCGAGTTCGGCGGCCGGCACGCGGACCGGCCGCGATCGGCCGGCGTAAGCGGAGACGGAGGGATTTGAACCCCCGGTCGCTCTCACGACTCTCGCTTTCAAGGCGAGTGCATTCGGCCGCTCTGCCACGTCTCCAGGGCCTCGATGTTAACCGATGCCCCCGGCCGCGGCCGAAATCCGCCCGGCGGTCCCGCGCGACCTTCAGCGCGGGACTGCCAGCAGGTCGCGGGTGATTCCGGTGAGGCCGGCGCAGCCGGAAAGGCCCATGGCGGAGTCGAAATCGGCGAGCAGCAGGCGCAGGGCGTGCCGCACGCCGGGCGCTCCGGCGATGCCGAGGGCGTAGGCCCAGGGGCGGCCGTAGCAGACAGCCTTCGCGCCGAGGGCGAGGGCGGTGAGGATATCGGAGCCGGTGCGGATTCCGGAGTCGAACAGCACGTCGGCGCGGTCGCCGACGGCCGAGACGATCGGGCCGAGCGCGTCGAGGGCGGCGATCGAATTATCGATCTGGCGGCCGCCGTGGTTGCTCACCAGCACCCCGTCGGCGCCCGCGTCGACCACGAGGCGGGCGTCGTCGGGGTGCAGAATGCCCTTCACCGCGATCGGCAGATCGGTCCATTCGCGCAGTTTGGCCAGGTCGGCGGGGCGCAGGGCGTGGTTGCCGAACAGACCCACCCAGGTGAGGATCGCCATCCGCATGGCGTCCTCGCTCTCCTCCGGCGGGGCGGGCAGCTTGGCGCGGAAGACGGGGTCGGACAGGTAGTTCGCGATACCTTTACCCAGCAGGAACGGCAGGTGGGCGAGTTCGAGATCGCGGGGGCGCCAGCCGAGAGACGGCGTATCGACGGTGACCACGATCGCCTTCGCCCCGGCCCGGTCCGCGCGTTCGACGAACGATCGGGCCAGTTCGTCGTCGGCCGGCCAATACAGCTGGTACCACCAGTCACCGGCCACTTCGCCGACTTCCTCGATGGTCGAGGAGGACGCCGTGGACAGGATGTTGCCCACGCCGAGTTCCTTCGCGACCCCGGCCACCACGACCTCGCCTTTCTCGTGCAGCAGCTCCAGCACCCCGACCGGCGCGGTGAGTACGGGGGCGGCCAGCTTCGTGCCCAGGACTTCGACGGCGGTGTCCCGGGCACCGGGACCGCTGGTGCCACGGAGCATGCGGGGCACCAACCGGTACCGCTCGAACGCGGCGAGATTCGCCGCGGCCGTCCGTTCGCTGGACGCACTACCCGCCACATAGGCGAACGCGCGAGCGTCGAGCAGCTCCCGGGCCCGGTCCGCGAACCCGTCCGCGGTCATCGGCAGTTCCGGTACCGCGCCGCCCATTCCCTGGAGGTAGATCTCGTTCTGGAAGTCGATGAAGCTGCTCACGAACGCTGAGGCTAGCCGTGCCGGGCCGGGTTCGTGGGGAATACGGGCGCGGGTCCGGCGGCGCTACCGGTTCCGGAGGGGACGCGCCGGAGTCGGGCGCGAGCGGCTCCGCGCCGGCTTCTGTTGCAGTATGGGGCGATGCGCGCGATCAACTTGAACGGTTTCGGTGGGCCCGAGGTGATGGAGTGGTCGGAAGCACCCGACCCGGTGCCGGGGCACGGTGAGGTGCTGATCGAGGTGGCGGCGGCCGGGGTGAACCGGGCCGACCTGCTGCAACGGCGCGGCTTCTACGCCCCGCCCGCGGGAACGACCCCGGTGCCGGGGCTGGAATGTTCCGGGGTGATCGCGCAGGTCGGCGAGGGTGTGCGGGACTGGTCGGTGGGCGACCGGGTGTGCGCGCTGCTCTCCGGCGGCGGATACGCCGAGAAGGTGGTGGTTCCCGCCGGCCAGGTGCTGCCGGTACCGGACGGCCTGGACCTGGCAGCCGCGGCCGGACTACCCGAGGTGGCCGCGACGGTGTGGTCGAACCTGGTGATGACCGCCGGCCTGCACTCCGGGCAGCTGCTGCTCATCCACGGCGGCGGCAGCGGGATCGGCACCCACGCGATCCAGGTGGGCAAGCAGCTGGGCGCCGAGGTCGCGGTGACGGCGGGGTCGGCGGGGAAACTCGACCGCTGCGCCGAGCTCGGGGCGAGCGTGTTGATCAACTACCACGAACACGATTTCGTGGACCTGATCCGCGCCGAGCACGGGGTGGGCGGTCCGGGCGCCGATATCATCCTCGACAACATGGGCGCCGCCTATCTGAGTCGCAATGTCGACGCGCTGGCGATGGACGGCCAGGTGGTGATCATCGGTATGCAGGGCGGGGTGAACGCAGAGCTGAATCTGGCCGCCCTGATGGCCAAACGCGGGACCGTCCGCGCGATCAAACTGCGCGACCGCCCCGCCACCGGGCGCGGCAGCAAGGCCGACATCATCACCGAGGTCCGCACCCATGTCTGGCCGCTCCTGGAAAAAGGCGAGATCGTGCCGGTGATCCACGCCGAGGTCCCGGTGGCCGAAGCGGGTCGCGCGCACGAAATGCTGGACGAACACGAAACGTTCGGCAAGGTGATCCTGCGGGTCGGGAACTACTGATCAGCCCAGGGCCGACAGCGCGCGGCCGAACAGGTCGATCTCGCGCCGGGTGGTGTACGGCGCGAGACCGATGGTCACCGCGCCGCCCTCGTCGTTGACGCCCAGCGCGTCCAGCAGCCGGCTGCCGCCGTGCGATCCGGCGAGCACGGTGATCCGCTTATCGGCCAGTTCGGCCGCGATCTTCTCCGCCTGCATCCCGTCGATCGTGAAACTCACCGTCGGGATCCGGGTGGAGGCCCGGCCGATCACGGTGAGGCCGCTGATCTTGTCCAGTGTGCTCATCAGATGGTCGAACAGCTGGTCGTGGTAGTCCTGCAGGGAGGTCACCGAGATCTCCAGCCGTTCGCGCCGGGTGCCCTCGGCGCGTTCGTCGAGCCCGGCCAGATAGTCGATCGAGGTGGTCAGCCCGGCCAGCAGCGCGTACTGGTGACCGCCCACCTCCAGCCGTTCCGGACCCTTCGCGTACGGGTTCAACGCCATGGACGGGATACGGTCCAGGAAGGCGGGGTCACGGAAGACCAGTGCGCCGACCTGCGGCCCGCCCCAGCTCGGGGCGCTCAGCGCCACCACATCGGCGTTGAGATCCTCGATATCGATCAGCGCGTACGGCGCGGCGCCCACCGCGTCGGCGACCAGCAGCCCACCGACCTCGTGCACCCGTTCCGCGGCGACCCGCACCGAGGGTGCCGACCCCACGATCGGGGAGGCCGCCGTCAGCGCGACCAGCCGCGCCGTCGGCCCGATCAGTTCCTCGAACTGCCAGGCGGGCATCTCACAGGTTTCGATCTCCACCTCGGCCCAGCGCACATGCGCGCCGTACCGGTTGGCGATCCGCAGCCACGGGGCGACGTTCGCCTCGTCGTCCAGCCGCGACAGCACGATCCCGGTACCCAGCCCCAGCCGCGAGCTCAGCGATTCGGCCAGCCAAGACAACAGGACCGCACGATCGGGCCCCAGCACCACCCCGCTCGGGTCCGCCCCGACGAGATCCGCGACGGCCACCCGGGCGTCGTGCAGGATATCCGCACTGCGTTTGGCGGCACCGTGGCGGCCGATATGGGTGAAAGACGACGAACGGAATCCGATCGACACCGCGCGCGAGACAGAATCCGGAACAAGCATGCCCGCCTGCGGAGCCAAGTTGATCCAGCCGTCGGCCAGAGCGGGGATCAGTCCCCGGACCCGCGCGACGTCGTATGTCATGCACGCCACTTTAAGGCCAGCGGCCGCTGCCGGGTAACCCTGGTCCGGCCGACTGTGGGGACCATGACCCACGCCACCACCACCGGCTTTAGCGCGTTCGCGGCGAACACGACATGATAGGGACCATGACGCAATCGGATGACGCATCGGATCCCGTTGTCGTGATCGGCCCCGAAGGCCGCCCCTTGGTGTTGCCGCCGGGCGCTGCCTCGAGCGCGTCGTATCCCGGCCGGGAGGACCCAGCGGACGACCAGCCGGAAGGCGACCGTTCCGAAACCCTGGCCGATATGGTCGAGCAGCCCGCCAAGGTGATGCGGATCGGCACCATGATCAAGCAGCTGCTGGAGGAGGTGCGGGCGGCCCCGCTCGACGACGCCAGCCGCACCCGGCTGGCCGAAATCCACAAATCCTCCATCCGCGAACTCGAGCAGGGCCTCGCACCGGAGCTGCGCGAGGAGCTGGAACGGCTGGCGCTGCCGTTCAGCGAACAGGCCGTCCCCTCCGACGCGGAACTGCGGATCGCGCAGGCACAGCTGGTGGGCTGGCTGGAGGGCTTGTTCCACGGCATCCAGACGGCGCTGTTCGCCCAGCAGATGGCCGCGCGGGCGCAGCTCGAGCAGATGCGCCAGGGGGCGCTGCCGCCCGGTATCCACGCCGGTGAGGGCCGTGGTGGTCAGCAGGGACACTCCATCGGAGGCACCGGGCAATACCTCTGAACGCGGTGGTGTATATGCCAGGCGTTACCGGGTCGTGTTCTCGGGGTAGTGTCGTGCACCGTGCCTGCAGCTTCCGCTCGCTCCGACCTGGTAACCACTGAAGATCCGGCGAGCACCGACGAGAGCTCGGTGCCCGCCGGCCACCCTTCCGCCGCAGATGAGAAGCCCGTGAGTTCCGAGCAGACCCCGGTAGCCGATACCGAAACCGCCGCGGCGACCGCCCCGGCGGCGATCGAGCCCGATTCCCAGTCCTGGGCCCGCGCCTGGCGCGATATCCGCGACGGCTTCGGGCAGCGCGAGCTATGGCTCTCGCTCGGCTGGCAGGACATCAAACAGCGCTACCGGCGTTCGGTGATCGGCCCGTTCTGGATCACCATCGCGACCGCTGTGCAGGCCACCGCCATCGGCATCCTGTACGCGGCGCTGCTCGGTCAGCCGCTGCAGGAGTACCTGCCCTACGTCGCGGTCGGCCTGATCGTGTGGAACGTCATCAACGCCTCCATCCTGGAGGGCGCGGATGTGTTCATCGCCAACGAGGGGCTGATCAAACAGTTGCCCTCGGCGCTGAGCGTGCACGTGTACCGGCTGGTCTGGCGGCAGATGCTGTTCTTCGCCCACAACCTGCTGATCTACGTGGCGGTGCTGGCCCTGTTCGGGGTGTGGCGCGATCTGCACTGGACGGCGATCTTCGCGCTACCGGCACTGGTGCTGCTGTTCCTGAACGCCATGTGGGTCTCGGTGCTGTTCGGCATCTTCAGCACCCGCTACCGCGATATCGCCCCGATTCTGGGCAGTATGACGCTGATGCTCTTCGTGCTCACCCCCGTGATGTGGAGCACCAAGAGCCTGGAAGCGCAGGGCGGCGAGGTCGCCGAACGGGCCCGGGTGGCCGAGCTGGTGCCCACCTACCATTACCTGGAGATCGTGCGCGCCCCGCTGCTCGGCGACGACCAGAAGCTGTACCACTGGGCCATCGTCGGCGGGATCACCGTGGTGGGCTGGATCGGTGCCGCCATCGCCCTGAAGAAGTACCGTTCGCGCGTGCCCTACTGGGTTTAGGAGTCAGCCGGTCATGACCGATCAGGTGAGTATCGAAACCCGCGACGCGTGGGTGGAGTTCCCGATCTTCGACGCGAAATCGCGGTCGCTGAAGAAGGCGTTTCTGGGCAAGGCGGGCGGTTCGATCGGCCGCAACCAGTCCGATGTGGTGGTCGTGGAGGCGCTGCGCGACATCACGCTGTCGCTGAAAGAAGGCGACCGGGTGGGTCTGGTGGGCCACAACGGTGCCGGTAAATCCACCCTGCTGCGGCTGCTGTCGGGTATCTACGAGCCGTCCCGCGGTAGCGCCCGGATCCGCGGCCGGGTGGCGCCGGTATTCGACCTGGGCGTCGGGATGGACCCGGAGATCTCCGGCTACGAGAACATCATCATCCGCGGCCTGTTCCTCGGGCAGACGCGGAAACAGATGCTGGCCAAAATCGACGAGATCGCCGATTTCACCGAACTCGGCGAATACCTGTCCATGCCGTTGCGCACCTATTCGACCGGTATGCGGGTGCGGCTGGCGATGGGCGTGGTCACCTCCATCGACCCCGAAATCCTGCTGCTCGACGAAGGCATCGGCGCGGTCGACGCGGAGTTCATGAAGAAGGCCCGCATCCGCCTGCAGGAACTGGTGGCCCGCTCGGGCATCCTGGTCTTCGCCAGCCATTCCAACGAATTCCTCGCCCAGCTCTGCGATACCGCGATGTGGATCGATCACGGCCAGATCCGGTTGCACGGCGGGATCGAGGAGGTGGTCCGCGCCTACGAGGGCCCCGAGGCGGGTAACCATGTGGCGACGGTATTGCGGGAACTGGCGGCCGAGAAGACCGGTGTTTCCGCCGAACCGCAGCCTGCGGACGGCGAACGAGAACTGGAGAAAAATCAGGTATGAGCGAGTCAGGCCCGGAGGGGGCGGCCGAGCGTGGCGACGCGGAGCCCTCGCTCACGCCCGATGAACCGAGCACGATCGAATCGGACGGCCGGGAAGCGGAAGCGAAGCACGGCAAGGCGAAATCCGAACCCGGCGATACTCCGGCCGGTACCGACCGCCCGGAGCCGGCCACGGACGTGAAGTCCGAATCGCCCGCCGCGACAGAACCCGAGCCACCCGCGGCAGTATCGGACGAGCCGCCCACGGCAGTGCCGGCCGATCCCGCCGCGGCGGTACTGCCGGCGGTCGATTACAGCGCGGACGCCACCGTCGTTGCCGTGGTGGTGACGCATAAGCGGCGTGACCTGCTCGCCGAATCGCTGAAAGCCGTGGCTACCCAGTCCCGTCCGGTCGACCACCTGATCGTGGTCGACAACGGCAACGAGGGCGAGGTGGCCGAACTCGTCGCCGACCAGCCGGTGCCGACCACCTACCTCGGTTCGGCACACAATCTCGGCGGTGCCGGCGGGTTCGCGCTGGGCATGCTGCACGCGCTGAGCCTGGGGGCGGACTGGGTGTGGCTGGCCGACGACGACGGCCGCCCCGACGGCCCGGAAGTACTTGCCACGCTGTTCGATTGCGCCCGCCGCCACGAACTCGTGGAGGTTTCGCCGGTGGTGTGCGATATCGACGAACCCGATCGGCTGGCCTTCCCGCTGCGCCGCGGCCTGGTGTGGCGGCGGCGGCGCTCCGAACTCGGCGCCGACGATTTCCTGCCCGGTATCGCCTCGCTGTTCAACGGTGCCCTGATCTCGGCGCGGGCCGTGGACGTGATCGGTGTGCCGGACCTCCGGCTGTTCGTACGCGGTGACGAAGTGGAGGTCCACCGGCGGCTGGTGCGCTCCGGATTACCCTTCGGCACCTGTCTGCAAACCGCGTATCTGCACCCCAACGGCGCCGCCGAGTTCAAGCCGATCCTCGGCGGGCGGATGCACACCCAGTACCCGGACGATCCGGTGAAACGGTATTTCACCTACCGCAACCGCGGCTACCTCATGTCGCAGCCCGGTATGCGAAAGCTGCTCCCGCAGGAATGGATTCGTTTCTCCTGGTTCTTCCTGGTGACCCGCCGCGATCCGGCCGGATTGCGCGAGTGGTTCCATCTGCGCAGCCTCGGCCGCAACGAGCAATTCCAGAAACCGGAGTAGTGCCGTAGCGCCCCGGTGTGGCATACCGATCACCTTTTTCGCAATGGTGCTTGACGGCGGATGCGAGAGTTTCCTCCCGACCGGGTAGGTTCGGCTGGCAATCAGCATGATTCGGGAGGAGATCGATGAGTTACCCCGGCGGCCAGCCGCCACAGGGCATGCCCGCACCCGGCCAGTACCCGGCGCCGCAACCACAGTTCGCGCCGCCGGCACCGCCACCGGGTGGGCAGCCACCGCACCCAGGGGGACCACAGCAGCAGTGGGGCGCACCGCCGCAGGGCGGTTTCGGGCAGCCCCCCGCACAACCACAGTTCCCGGGCGGACCGGCCGCCCAGCCGATGGGGCAACCGCAGTTCCAGAGCGGACCGTATCCGCAGCCGGCCGGGCAGCCGCCCGCGCAGTTCGGGCCGGGCGGACAGCCGGGACCGTACGGTCAGCACCCCGGACAACCGGCACCGAACGATCCGCCGGGACTCACGGTGGACTGCTCGTACTTTCCGCTGGCCTTCCTCTTCGCGCTCACCAAGCCGAAGATCCAGGTGAACGGGCAACAGGTACCGAACACCCAGTGGGGCCCGAACCATATCCCCGTGGGGCCGGGTATGTACCACGTCCGGGTGACGACGCCGTGGATCCTCTTCGATATGCCCGCCGAAACCAGCGTTTCGGTACAGCAGGGGCAGGGAGTCCGCTACTACTACCGGACGCCGGCGATCATCTTCATGAACGGCGCGATCGGGCCGGTTCCGCAGAAGACTCCCGGCATCCTGTTCGTCTACATTTCGTGGGGCCTGGCGGCGTTGATCATCCTTCTGAATCTGGTGATGATCGCCTCGATGTGAGTCGCAGCCGGGCCCGGCGGATCGGCGCAGCCGTCCGACGGGCCCCGGCACGGGTACGCGGGTGACGGCCCGGCTCGTTCGCCCGGGCCCTCACCCGCGGGCCGGCAGCCCCGCCCGGCCGTTCAACCTGCGATGATCGCGCGCCCTCTGGGCAACGCACAGCCGCTTGCCTACGCTCGGAACGCATGCGTCGTCTGCGTGGTCACCGCGCGGCGGCGGCCGTGACGACAGAAGGGCACGCTATGACGGCAACCGGAGACAAACCGCTGAGCGGGCGGACGATGATCATGTCCGGCGGCAGCCGGGGTATCGGCCTGGAGATCGCCAAGCGGGCCGGCGCCGACGGCGCGAACGTCACACTGATCGCCAAAACCGATCAGCCGCATCCCAAACTGCCCGGCACCATCCACACCGCGGCCGCCGAGATCGAGGCCGCGGGCGGGACGGTGCTGCCGTTCGTGGGCGATATCCGGCTCGACGAATCGGTGGCCGAGGCCGTCCGGCAGACCACCGAACGTTTCGGCGGGATCGATATCGTGGTGAACAACGCCTCCGCCATCGACCTGTCGCCCACCGACGCCCTGGCGATGAAGAAATACGATCTGATGCAGGACATCAACTGCCGCGGTAGTTTCCTGCTCTCCAAGCTCTGCATACCGGAGCTGCGTAAATCCGCCGCGGCCGGGCGCAATCCGCATATCCTCACCCTTTCGCCGCCGCTGAACCTCGACCCCAAATGGGCGGGGTCCTCGCTGGGCTACACCATCGCCAAGTACGGAATGTCGCTGACCACACTGGGTTTGGCGGAGGAACTGAAAGCCGACGGTATCGGCGTGAATTCGCTGTGGCCGCGTACCACCATCGCCACCGCCGCGGTGCGCAACCTGCTCGGCGGCGACGAGATGGTGAGCACCTCGCGCACCCCGGATATCTACGCGGACGCCGCCTACTTGGTACTCACCTCACCGGCAGCCGAAACCACCGGCAATTTCTTCATCGACGACGATGTGCTCGCCGCCCACGGCATCACCGACCTGGACAAGTACCGGGTCACCCCGGGCGACGGCCCGCTCACGACCGACCTGTTCCTCTGAGATCGGCGGCGGTGCCGAGGTCGCAGGCACGCGGACGCCGTTGCTTCGGCGTCCGCGTGCAGGGCATCGGCAACAGAGGACCGCAGATCCGGCGAGCCGGTACGACCTCACCGCCGGTGATATCGCCACTGTGCCCTGTCCGGTACGTAGCGGCCCGGGCAGGCGCGGCCGGCTGTTGTGCACCGGCCTGTCCGGAATCACCACCACCGCGGACATCGGCGAAACGACTCCCGGCTCGCCTTCCGAGCCGGGGCGGTACGAATCCCGCCATCACCGGCCGGCCCCCGCCCCGGGGGCACGGCCGGCGTGCGAGTGATGTGGCCGCGGAACGGCGAGCGACCGGTTCGCGGCCGTCAGCTCTTGGTGCCGTCGATCCCGTACAGCCGCTCCCAGTTCTCGCGGCTGGTGAGTTCGGCGTGGGCGCTGCGATAGCGCTCCTGCAGGGTCGGCAGTTCCTTACGCAACCGGCGCAGCACCCGCAGCGTGCGCAGCAGCAGGGCGCGTGCCCGCGCCTTGTCCCGCTTACGCACCCGCACCCCCGATTGCGAGGCGTCGGTGACGACCACATGGTCGAACAGCGAGACATGCCACCAGTGCGCATCCTCGCGGGTCACCCCGACCAGCCCGTACTGCACCCGGCCGGTCCACTGCTGGATCGCCCGCTTGATCAGCACCGCCAGCAGCCGGCTGGGTTCCCCACCGGCCCGGCGCACCCGGATATCGGCGGAGTTCACCGGTGGGTTGGCGGCCGAGTGTTTCACGGTTTCCGGGTAGTCGGCACGGCTGGTGCGGGCCCGGCGCAGCACCTCGGTGCCGCCGTCGCGCAGGATCTTCGGCCCTTCCAGGAAATCCTCGATCCCCTGGAGGGTGGTGTGCGCGAGACCGTACTGCATCCCCACCAGGTACTCCGCGATATTGCGGAACAGCTGTTTGGAGATGGCGTCGGCGTCCAGGTCGGCGTGCATGGAGCTGACGATCAGCGAGTTACGGGTGCTGAAGTAGCGGGCCCAGTCGTCGAAATCCTTCCAGTAGAAGTCCGCGTGCCAGACCGCCGCGTTCGGCAGCGTGACCGTGACGAACCCGTGCTCACGGGCCCGCACCCCGTACTCCACGTCGTCCCACTGGAAGAAGATCGGCAACGGCAGACCGATCTTCTTCACCACCTCGGCCGGGATGAGGCAGGTCCACCAGGCGTTGTAGCCGGCGTCGACGCGGCGTTCCTGGTTCTTCTTCAGCATGCTGGTGTTGCGCAGCGCCTTGGGCACCTTCTGGCCGTGCATGAGTTTGTGCAGGTGCACGTCCTCGGCGCCGACGTTCAGATAGTCGGGGTTGAGCAGGAACAGCATCTGCGCGCCGACCAGAGTCGGCTCGACGGTGAGATTCGCGAAGGCCTGCAACCGCAGCACGGTCTCGGGTTCGCAGAGGATATCGTCGTCCATGAGGATCACATCGGCGTGTTCGTTGGCCGCCGACACCTCGTACAGGCCGCGGGTGAAACCGCCGGCGCCGCCCAGGTTGGGCTGGCGGATATAGCGCAGTTTCTCGCCCAGCGCGGGCCGGGTTTCCTGGTACCGCGGCTGGTTCTCGACCAGGTCGGTGCCCTGGTCGACCACGTACACCGCGTCCAGGGCACCCAGCACGGTCTGGTCGGAGGCCAGCGCCGCGACGGTTTCCGCACAGTCCTGGGCCCGGTTGAAGGTGCAGATGGCGATGGCGACCGGGCGCACCGTTTCGGGCGCGGTGGCGGTCCACGCGAGGTCGGATACGGCCAGCTCACCGCCGACCGCGTCGAATTCCAGCCACAGCGCGCCACCGTCGACGTACTGGTCCAGCGGCGCCGTCAGGGTCACCGGGCCGCTGGCGGTGACGTCGGCGCTGCCGACGATGCGGCGGTGCCCGGCGATATCGGAGGCCACGATCCGCACTCTGGCCAGCTTGCCGACGTGCAGCGTCATGGTCGCCCGGACCTCGGTCACCACGGTCCAGCGCTGCCAGTAGCTGGCGGCGAAACGGCCGAAGTAGGTGTTGGTATGCGCGGTGGCGCCCTTTTCCAGGTGCAGGCTCAGCCGGTCGCGGGTGGCGCGACCCCGGACCACCACATACAACTCGTCACTGATCCGCGGCGACGGTCCGGTGAAGATGCCCCGTGCGAGTACCAGGCGGTCCGGCGCCCGGTGGTGTTCGGCGCGCAGCGATTCGGGTGCGACCGCAGAGTGTTCGTTCGTCTCGGTAACGGCCTGCATAGCCGACTGGTCCATGAAGTCCTCGAAATCCTTGATCGTGCCGACGGGACCGACATGTCCCTGAATACGGTTCGCGGCGCGCCCGAGGATATCAATCAGCCACGCCGGTCGCCCGTTCGGTCGTTCCCCGATCGGGCCCCCCGGTAAACACAAACTTGTCGTAAGCCCAATAACGGAAGACGACCGCCACAATCTGACCTATCAATGTTCCGGAAATATTGTCGGCAAGCGGGCTGGACAGATCGAGTACATACCGGGAAAAGCCCAGGCAGCCCAACTGCAAGCCGATCGCGATCACATTGATCACCGCGTACAGCACGTATTCCCGCGCCGGACTACCGGATTGCTTGTGCGAGAAGGTCCACCACTTGTTGCCGAAGTAGGTCACCACCGTGGCCACCGCGATCGCGATGATCTTGGCCGGCAGCGGCAGGTCGTGCATCAGCCCTTCGCCGCCCCAGGCGCCGAAGTTGAACACCAGCAAGTTGTAGGTCCCCGCATCGACCAGGAACCCGATCACGCCGACGACCAGGAACGCCGCACTCTGCCGCAGCCCCGCCCGCACCCGCTCGGCGAGCGAACGAGGGGCCGGCGCGCCGGTGTCGACCACGGCCGACGACTCACCAGATGACACGCGCCGACGGTACCGCAGTGACCTGACAGCGTGTCCGATACCTCGAGGGTTATCGGACACCGCCCTTCTCGGGCGTCGTCGGTTCACACCCCGATCGGGGTGTAAACCTCAGTTCCCGCGTCTACCGGGCCGGTTGCACCGGCACCCATGAGGTGTCGGCCAGCGCCTTCCTGTCGGCGGGCATTGGTGACCCGGCCTCCTGCTCGGGGGTCCGGGGGTCGTGAAACGTCCTGATGGCGTGCTTCGGCCCAGGCGGCGAGGTTGGCTGCAGCATTGAGGTCCCGGTCCGCGTGGTATCCGCACCCGCAGGTGAACACCCGATCCGCCAACCTGAGCCCACTGTTGACCGAACCGCAGGCCGAGCAGCGTTTACTCGATGGGTACCAGCGGTCCGCTGTGACGACGGTGCCACCTCGCCATTGCTGCTTGTAGCGCAGGAGCCGCGCGAAATCCGCCCACCCGGCATCGCTGATCGCCCGCGCCAAAGGCCGATTACGAAGCATTCCGGCCACATGCAGGTCCTCGACAACGAACCGGTCGTGTGTTTTGACCAGCTTGTTCGTGACCTGATGCAGGAAATGCCGGCGAATACCAGCAACCCGATGGTGGTGGCGCGCCAGCCGCGCCGCAGCGTCTGCGCGGTTACGTGATCCTTTCTGTTTCCGTGCCAGCGATTTGGCCAGTCGCTGCTGCCGCCGCAACCCGGCTGCCAGCGGGGTGGGTTGGTTGTCTACCCGGGTGTGCTCGGTGCCGTCTGCGGTCGCGGCAACCAGGTACGCCGAAAGCCCTCGATCGACACCGACCCACCCACCCCCAACACCGCGAGGAGGGCGGTGGTGATGGGCAGGGTGCAGGTCTGCGGCCTCGGCAGCGAGGCTGATCCACCAGCGGCCCGCCCGCAGCGAGACTGTCGCGTACAGGACCTTCGCCCGGCCACCGGCGAGCATGCGCCGCAGCCGACGGGTGTCGTCGCGGACCCGGATCAGGCCGAGACCAGGCAAGGTCACCGAGCGCGGAACCCCCCGCTCACCGACCCGGATGAGGCTTTTCCCGGCTTTACTGTGCTTGTTGCGCAGCCGGAACGCCGGAATAGTCGAGTTCTTCTTCTTGAATCTCGGAAACCCGACCCGGCCGCCCGTGCGTTTCCCGCTGCGCGAGTCGGACCATGCAGCCAGTGCGCGGCTGCAGTCGACTGCGGCTTCTTCGAACACCTGCTGACACACTTGGTTGCGCCACACCAACCCGGTCACCTGTACCTCGGCGACACCGCTGGAGTCGACGGCGAAGATCCGGCCTGCGGCGTCGGTTCTCTTCCACGTGTTGAAGGTGTTGATCAGATCAAAACGAGTCCACGGCACCGAATACCCGGGATCTGTCCGCCGCCTGGTGAGAGCGATTCTGACCAGGTGCAGGCATTGATTGAACGCGAACCGGGCCGCACCGGCATGTCGGGCGAGCGTAACTTGCTGCTCGACCGTCGGGTCGAGGCAGTACCTGAACGCGGTATGGCGGCTCATCACTCGGGAGTGTGGCACAGCGCACCGACAGCGAAGCGAAACCACGCAGGGCCCTCGCTCGTGCCCTATTGATACAGCCGGTAGTCTCCCCGTGTTCCCATATCCGTCGATTTCGAGGATTTGACCAGGTGGAATCCACCGATCTCCTTATTGCCGCCGTGGTCCCGTGCCACAACGAAGAAGCGTCGGTCGCCAAGGTCGTCACCGACCTCAAGGCCGCGGTACCCGGAATTGTCGTGTACGTGTACGACAACCTCAGTACCGATGCCACCGCCGAGAAGGCGCGCGCCGCCGGCGCCATCGTGCGCACGGAACTGGCCAAGGGCAAGGGCAATGTCGTACGCCGCGCCTTCGCCGATATCGAGGCCGACGTGTACCTCATGATCGACGGCGACGACACCTACGAGGCGTCCGCGGCCCCGGAAATGATCGAAACCCTGCTCTCCGGCCCGTTCGATCACGTGCTCGGCGTCCGGAAACAGGATGTGGGTGGCTCGGCCTACCGGTCCGGTCACGAAACCGGGAACAAGGTACTCAACGGCGTGGTCGGCAAGGTTTTCGGCGAGAACGTCGAGGATATGCTGAGCGGCTTCCGGGTGTTCTCCCGCCGCTTCGTCAAAAGTTTTCCCGCCGTATCCCGGGAATTCGAGATCGAAACCGAACTCACGGTGCATTCGCTGCATTTGCGCGTCCCGCAGACCGCGGTCCCGGTCGGCTTCCGCGATCGCCCCGCGGGCAGCGAGAGCAAATTGCGCACCTACCACGACGGATTCAAAATCCTGGCGCTCATCTTCGGCCTGGCCCGGCACGAACGGCCGGTCGCGTTCTACGGCCTGTTCGGCACCCTCAGCTGGTTGATCTCGGTGGTGCTGACCATTCCGATCATCGCGGAATACTACGAATCGCATACCGTGCCGCGCTTCCCCACGCTTTTCCTCGCCTGCACCCTGCTGCTGGTCGGCTTCCTGGCCTGGACCGCGGGCCTGATCCTCGACGGTATCCGCCGTTCCCGGCACGAGGCCGCGCGGCTGATCTACCTGCGCTACGAAGCGCCGGCCGCCTCCCGCCCGGCCCTCGCGTCCGGTGAAACCCAGCCGGATCCCGTGGCCGGGGACATCCGTTGACCGCCGATACCGAGACCCGCCCCGCCGGCACCGAGCGGGCCGCGGGCCGCACCGCCCTGTCCGGAACTGCGCGGGCCGGCCGGGCCGTGGTACACCGGGCCGGTCCCGCCACGGTCGCTTTCGTGCTGCTGGCCGGGATCTTCGGCCTCGTCTTCGCGGTGATGAGCCCGCCGTTCTGGGGTCACGACGAGCTCACCCAGTTCGGCCGCGCCTACCAGGTATCCCAAGGCGGCCTGACCCCCACCGAGATCGAGGACGGCCGCGGCGTCGCATACGGCGGCGAAGTACCGGCGGCGGTCGAAGCGCTGATGGGTTTCGCGCTCGACGATTACACCCACAACCCTGGTGAACCGTTTCCCCTGGTCGCCGAGCCCGGCACGTACCAGCGCCTGAGCGATGCGCCGATCACCGACGACCGGAAAACGGTCTGGTTCACCAATACCGCCGCCTACTCCGCGGTTCCCTACATCCCGAACGCGATCGGGATCCGGTTCGCCGAACTGATCGACGCCGACGCCGGCACGCTGGTACGCCTCACCCGGCTCGCCGGGCTGGCCGCCTACCTGCTGGTGGTGGGTTTCGCGCTGTGGTCGCTGCGGGCGCACCGCATCCAGTGGCTGGCATTCACCGTGGCCGTCGTCCCGATCGCGGTGTTCCAGGCCGGCACCATCACCGCCGACACCCTCACCAACGCGCTCGCGCTACTGGTTTCCGCGCTACTGGTGAAGGGCCTGTTCCTCGGTGACCGGCTGGGTCGCACCGAAACGGTCGCGGTGATGGCCTGCGCGATCCTGCTGCCCCTGTGCAAGCCGACGTATGTCCTGCTCGCCATGCTGGTGGTGCTGATCCCGGCCGAGCGGATGGGACTCACCGGGTGGCGCCGCTGGATCACCTGGGCCTGCGCGGCGCTCGGCGCCCTCGGGTTCGCGGTGTGGATGAAGATCGCCGCCCCGACCGGCGAGGGCACCAGCCTGATGCGCCCGCGGCACCAGTGGTACACGGTCGACACCGGCGAACAGCTGACCGGCATCCTCACCGACCCGTTCGGCTTCCTGCGGACCTTCTGGGAAAGCATCCTGCGCCGCGACCACGAATGGTTCACCGAATTCTTCGGCGAACTGGGCTTCGCGTACGTGAACGTACCGGCCACCGCGATCGTGGCCTGCCTGCTCGCCTTCGCCGTGAGCGTGGGAACGGCCGAACGGTTCGCCCGCCCCGATTTCCGGCGCACCCTGGTGGTGGCGCTGACCGTGGCGGCCAGTGTCGCGATGATCTACGTGACGCTCTACATGTCGTTCACGCCGGTCGGCTACTACATCATCGACGGCGTGCAGGGCCGGTACTTCATTCCGCTGGCCATCGTGGCGTTCGCGGTACTACTGCGCTGGATCCCCTTCCGGCTCCGCGGCCCCGGCGATCGCGAACCCGGCCGCGGCGCCGCCGTGACGATCGTGGTCGCGACGACCATCGCCCTGATCACCACGGTCGCGAAGTACCACATCTACGTCTGGGGCTGAGCTGTATCTATGGCGCCGCCTCCGGCGGCGCGGGTGCTGTGTCATGGCGCCGCCTCCGGCGGCGCGGGGTTCGGGGCCCCCTTGGTCTCGTTCTTCACTCCTCCGCTCCTCCGCTTCGCTCCCCCGCTCCGTCGCTCCAGAACGAGACGGGCCCCGAACCACTGAGGTGCCTCGGGTGCAGGAGGTATCCCCGGGGGGATGGCTGCGGTGCGCGAATTATGGAGTGGCGATGGTTCGTTCGCCGGCCTCGGTGTAGGCGCGTTCGGTGGCGGCTTTGACCGGGCGCCACCAGGATTCGTTGTCCCGGTACCAGGCTACGGTGGCGGCCAGGCCGGCGCGGAAATCCGCGTAGCGGGGGGCCCAGCCGAGTTCCTCGCGCAGCAGGGTCGCGTCGATCGCATAGCGCTGATCGTGTCCGGCGCGGTCGGTGACGAAATCGAAGTCACCGGGGTCACGGCCGAATTCGGCGAGCAGTAGTTCGACGACCGTGCGATTGTCGAGCTCGCCGTCGGCCCCGATCAGATACGTCTGCCCGATCCGGCCGTGCTGCAGTACCGCCCATACCGCGCGGTTGTGGTCGTCCACATGGATCCAGTCGCGGATCTGGTGCCCACCGCCGTAGAGGCGCGGCCGTACCCCGTCGATCAGGTTGGTGATCTGGCGCGGGATGAACTTCTCGACATGTTGGTACGGGCCGTAATTGTTCGAGCAGTTCGACAGTGTGGCCTTGATACCGAACGACCGCACCCAGGCGCGGACGAGCATATCGCCGGCGGCCTTGGTGGCCGAATACGGACTCGACGGGTTGTACGGGGTGCGTTCGGTGAACGCTGGACCGTCGGAGTCGAGATCGCCGTACACCTCGTCGGTGGAAACATGGTGATAGCGCACATTGTGCCGCCGGACCGCCTGCAACAGGGCGTATGTGCCGACCACGTTGGTCTGCACGAACGGCCACGGTTCGGTCAGCGAATTGTCGTTGTGCGATTCGGCGGCGAAATGGACCACCGCGTCCACACCGCTGACCAGCTCGTCCACCAAATCCAGATCGGCGATATCGCCGTGTACGAAATCGATCCGATCGGCCACCGGGTCCAGTGAGGCGCGGTTACCGGCATAGGTGAGGGCGTCCAGCACGGTGACCGTCACCTCCGGGCGCTCGGTGACAGTCTGGTGGACGAAGTTGGCTCCGATGAACCCGGCCCCGCCGGTCACGAGAAGACGCACCGTCCTACTCTACGTCTCCCCGGAACCCGGCCGGGTCGGGAGTCTTCGTCACAGAGGCGCCACCACCGGCGCTTGCCGGTCGCGTTCCGCATCGGCGAAGCCGGGTCGAAATGGACAATCAGAAAGCGGACCGTGCGGAATCGAATTCCTACCCAGGCGCAAAGTTTCCGGCACCCCACCATGCGGCGGCACGGAGTGTGAAGAAATGGTGAATAGATGGATACGGCCGGTTCACGGTCGATTAGCGGAATACGGGTCGAATAGTGCCATTCGATTCCCCATCCCTCGAGGTGACCATATGTTCGTAAGAAAATTCGCCGCGACCTCGGCCCTTCTGATAGCCGCACTCGGTGTCGCCACCGGCAGCGCCCACGCCGATCCCGCGTCGGCACCGGCTCCGGTCGGCTTCACGGCGCAGGCCGTCGGCGATCGGTCGGTGATCACCACTGACGCCGGTTCCATGGTGGTCGAGGAGGATACCTTCAAAATCAAATCCGCCGACGGCACCGTACTGGCCGGCACGCCGCTGAAGTTCCGGCTCGACGATTTCGAATTACCCATCCTCGCCGAAATTTCCGGTAACACCGCAACCCTCACCCCACAATTGGACCCCGCGAAGGCCGTCTACCGGCCGGTCGCCCTTCCGCACCAGGAGTCCGCACCGTGGAAAACCCCCTACGACCGTGAAGTCGCCGCTTTCACCCGGCTCAAGGACACCATCGCGACCGGCGCCTCGATCGGCACCTTGGTAGGCGGTCTGGGCGGGGCCGGTCTGGGATGCATCCTCGGCGGTATCGCCGGCGCAACTGTTGCCGCGGCCACCATTGTCGGATTGTTCGGACCTTTCCTCCCCGCCGCGGTGATCGGATGCTTCGGCGGAATCATCGCCGTGGGCGCCCTCGGCACGGTGGCCGGCCAGCTCCTGGTCACCGCACCGGTCGCCATCGGCGCGGCAATCCAGTACTTCACCACGATCAACGAACCCTTCCCCAGCAAATGAGCCCTTCTCCAGCAGTGCACATTCGGCGATGACCGGTCACGGGATGCCGGACGGACGCGATGGATCGCCCCGCCGCCGCATCCCGTGGCCAGGCCGGTGGTGCCGGTAGCAGCGGGAATCACTCGATGAGGCCGGGGGCATGCTCCGCAGCTCGAGCGGGTATTCGGTCCGCACCCCAGCTGCGGTGCACATAGCCCACCACGCGGTCCAGTTCCGCGCGGTCGACCGAGGCCGGTTCGCCCGCCTCCAGCGGGTCGAAGTGGAAGATGTAGAGCCGGGAGGCGAACTGCTCGAACGGTAGCGAGGCCTCGCCGAAGCGTTCGCCGTGGCCGGCCGTCCCCACCACGACTCCGTCACCCCAGTCCTGGCCGCTGTCGTTGTTCGGGTTGTAGAAGTAGACCCGCATCCGTTCCTGCGGGTCCAGCGCGACCCGCAGGATCGTGATCGCATGCCAGCCCACGAACCGGGCCGCGCTGTCGGTGACCGCGACCCCGGCCGGCTGCGGGTGGATCAAGGGCTGGTTGCCGTTGTGGAAGGGGTGGTAGCTGGCGTAGAAGTGGCGCAGGAATTCGTCCAGCTCGGTGAGCTGCCCGGTGGCCACATCGACATTGATCCGGAAACCCCGGCCCGACCACCAGCCGTGGAATTCCGGGTTCACCCAGCGATGCGGGTCGCCCTCGCGATCGGCCACCTGCCGGCCCATTTCCGCGTAGATCCGGTCCAGATGCGGTACCACCAGCAGCGATACCGGGTCCAGATCAACCGGCAGTTTGGTGGCGACCCCGGCCGCGCTGTCGCGCGAGGAAAGCGGGCGGCCCTCGAAATGCATGACGATCTCGTCGTCGCGCGCCGCCCACGCCAGTGTCTGCAACAGGTAGTCGGGATCGTTGTAGGCCCACATCGACAGTGCGCGAGCGGACTGACAGGTCGGGTTGTCGCCCTGACCGACCCCCAGCGGCAGGCCGAGCATCGACAGGGTGCCCGCGAGCAGCCGGGCACGCGGATCCGGCTCGGGTCCGAACGCCTGGGTCAGCCGCTCGCGGGAATACGCCGACAACTGCAAGGACAACTGTCGCCACAGCGCCGGGGCGACCGGGGGCTGGTAGAGGATTCCGCGTTCCAGCAGCAACGCGATCCCGTAGATGCACTGCGCGGTTTCCACGTGCACGGCGTCGGAGATGAGGCGGCGCACCAGTTCGTGGTAGCAGAGCAGGCATTCGCGGCCGGTGCTGGACAGACCGAGTGCCTCCCCCAGCAGGTATTCGCCCTTGCCCAGCAGGAATCGCACCAGCACCGCGTGATACGGGGAGACCAGGCCGGTGTCGTGCATGGACCGGGCGAAACCCGCGGTCTCGTACTGCAACGCGCTGTCGTCCATCGTCTCCAGGCGCGCGCGATAGACCTCGACACCCGGATCCTCGCGGCACGCCTCGGTGGTGCCGTAGAGGCTGCTGATCAGCCGGTCGGCACCGAGGCCCGCGGCGCCCAGATCGATATCGGGATTGGTCCGCGCGACCGCGATCTGGGTGATCATCCGTTTCACCGGCTCCACCTGGATCGGCCGCTGCCGCAGGATCCGCCAGATCTCGTCGACCAGGTTCTCCAGCACCTTCTCGTAACCGATTTCCTCGACGAGATGGCGCAGCAGTTCCCGCGAGACCTGCGCCATCCGGCCCTGCTGGGTGCGCTCGGCCTCGCTGGGCGGGCTGAACAGCAGGGTCAGATTCATCGCCAGCACCTGGGACAGATGATGGTTGGCTTGTTCCGCCGAGATCAGCGGATGCACGTATTCACCTTTGGCCACCGCCAGCAGCCGGAGATCGCTCACCGTTTCCAGCACCACCGTGTCGGCGTTGGGGCTGCGCAGCGACCCGGTGCTCAGCGACGGAATCAGGATCTGCGGTTGCGCCCAATCCGTACCGCGGAACAGCCCGGCCGCTTCCAGCCGCGCCGCGCGCGCACGCACGGCGGCGCAGCCGCCCAGCAGCAGCACCCGGCGCAACGCGGCGAGCACCCTCGACAGTTTGAGCTGCTTACCGAAATCGCTGGCGTCCGCGAGCTGCTGGGTCGCGTCGTCCAACGAGGCCAGACGTCTGTCGAGGGTTGCCCCGTCACCGCTGAGTGGGGTCAATGAGGATCCTCCCCGTGAAGTTACTGCCGAACGAAATCAGACATAGAAATCGAGCTCTTCCTGTCGCTTCAGCAGATCCCGGAGAGTGTACGGGTCGTCACCGAAGAAGTACAACAGCCCCCAATGGTTGCCGAACGCGGTCCGTTTGGTCACTTTTTCCGTCAGCGGCTCGGTGAGCTCGTGCGATTCGAAATAGTCGTGATCCTCCGTCTCCTCGGGTACCGACAACTGGCTTACCACTCGCCGCCGCGGATAAACCCCGAAACAGCCGGCGTGCCCCTTCGCATCCACCACCTCCCGCGGGAAGAAATCCTTGATCTCCTGTTCGGTGGTCTTCGGGTCGAAGGCCAGGACGAGCGCATGGTAGGCATTGAACCCGTACGAGCGCTCCAGCAGTTCGAAAACCTTGAACCCCGGCGGACGGTAGGCGACCTCGCCGAAGTACATCTCCCCGTCGCTGGTGACGAAGTATTCCGGATGCACGAATCCGAACTCGATATCGAATGTTTTCACCAGGCGTTCGACCTGCCGTGTTATCTCCGGCCGGTACCGCTCCAGCTCGGGCGTCGCGGGAACGAATACCGAGTATCCGAGCGTGACGTATTCGGAAATATTCAGGAAGCAGATCTTACCGTTG
This sequence comes from Nocardia sp. CA-290969, assembly GCF_050936135.1. Classification (NCBI taxonomy): domain Bacteria; kingdom Bacillati; phylum Actinomycetota; class Actinomycetes; order Mycobacteriales; family Nocardiaceae; genus Nocardia; species Nocardia sp. CA-290969. The sequence continues at coordinate 6,500,031 of NZ_JBNJNJ010000001.1, forward strand.
TGTATCCAAGCTTCCACCGCGAATTCCCAGCCGTCCAGATGAGATTCCATGAGCACCGGGAACTCGTCGTCGGGAATCGTATCGATCTCATCGGGTGTGCGGATCACCCGATGTCCGAGGCAGCCCGCTTTGTCGAAGGCCTTCACGTGAATGGGGTCGTTCGGGTCGCCGTCGAGTTTCAGCAGCGTCTGGTTCACGCGCTTCAGGAAGCGGATCACATCGTCGCGTTCGTGGGCTTCCTCGAAAATTCCGACGCGAATTCCGCCGAGCTGTGCGCGACGCTTCATGAGCGCCTTGTCACGCAGCAGCATGGCTTGCCCGAAAAGGCGCGGGTTGTCCAGCAGAACGGAGTTGATGGCGCCCGCCCACTCCACTGTTTCCTCGAAAATGGGAATGGCGACGTCCACACCCATGTCCTGTAGCGTCTCGGCAATCTCCATGGAACGATCGTTGAGTCGTTCGAAATTCCAGGGGATATAGGGTATTCCGTTCTCGGCGCAATAATCCGCCACCCACTCGGGCGCCACGACAACATAGCGCCGGTCGAAACGGTCCACCGCTTCCACGGCATTCAAGCTCCAGCCCAGCAGGGCGATATACCCCTTGTCCGGATCTTTGACTCTAGATTCTGATGCCGAAATCGACAAAACAAATCCCCTCTCAACTACATTCCGAACTCGTTGATCGCGAGGGCATCGGCCACAGACAAAGTCCCGACCGCAACACCGGCACAGATATCGGGCCGCTACCGAATCCGTCTCGCGATACCGAAATTGCTGTGGACCGGACCATGTAACGCCCTCATTACCCTCGGGTACCCCGGTGGCATCGAAACCAAACGCCGCCTGGCACACTGACCGAACATGCGCGGAATCATTCTGGCGGGCGGCACCGGGTCGCGTTTGCATCCGATCACGCGCGGGGTGAGCAAACAGCTGGTCCCGGTCTACGACAAACCGATGGTCTACTACCCACTGTCCACACTCATGCTGGCCGGTATCCGGGACATCCTGGTGATCACCACCCCCGAAGACGCCGAATCGTTCGCCCGGCTGCTCGGCGACGGCTCCCAGTTCGGGATCTCCATCACCTATGTGGTGCAACCGGTTCCCGACGGTATCGCCCGGGCCTTCGTCCTCGGCGCCGACCATATCGGTACCGAGGGCGCCGCCCTGGTACTGGGCGACAACATCTTTCACGGCCCCGGCCTGGGCACCAGCCTGAGCCGGTTCGCCGATATCGACGGCGGCGCCATCTTCGCCTACCGCGTCTCCGACCCCACCGCCTACGGTGTCGTCGAATTCGCCGACGGCAAGGCCATCTCCATCGAGGAGAAACCGAAGGTGCCGCGCTCGAACTACGTGGTGCCGGGCCTGTACTTCTACGACAACGACGTGGTGGAGATCGCCCGCGGTCTCACCCCGTCGGCGCGCGGCGAATACGAGATCAGCGATATCAACCGGGCCTATCTGGAAGCGGGCCGGCTCGGCGTCGACGTCCTGGCCCGCGGTACCGCCTGGCTCGATACCGGCACCTTCGACTCCCTGCTCGACGCCGCCAACTATGTGCGCACCATCGAGGAACGCCAGGGCCTGAAGATCGGCGTACCGGAGGAGGTCGCCTGGCGGATGGGCTATATCGACGACGAACAGCTGTGCCTGCTCGCCGACCCCCTCACCCGCTCCGGCTACGGTAAGTATCTGCTCGAGTTGCTCGAGCACGGACGAACTTGGTGAGTGGGTAGATGCGGATCAGTGAGATGGCGATCCCCGGCGCCTGGGTCTTCACGCCGAAGGTCCACGGCGACGAGCGCGGCAGTTTCGCCGAAACCTTCCGGGCCGCGGAGTTCGAGAAGGCCACCGGCCGCACGTTCGAGCTGTTGCAGGCCAATACCTCGGTCTCCGCGGCCGGCGTGCTGCGCGGTATCCACTACACCGACGACCCACCCGGCCAGGCGAAGTACGTGACCTGCGTGCGCGGCGCGTTCCTCGACGTGGTGGTGGATCTGCGCCCGGCCTCCCCCACCTTCGGCCGGTGGGACAGTGTGCTGCTCGACGATCACGACCGGCGGTCGGTCTTCCTCTCCGAGGGCCTGGGCCACGCCGTCCTCTCACTGGCCGACGACTCCACCCTCACCTACCTGTGCTCGCTCGAATACAGTCCCGAATTCGACCACGACCTGGATGCCTTCGATCCGGATCTGGCCATCGACTGGCCCGAGACGGGTCGCGACGGGCAGCGACTCACCTATCTCCGGTCGGCCAAGGACGCGGCGGCGCCGGGTCTGCGCGACCTCATCCCGTAAACCCGGCGTCCGGTAGTGGGTCGCGCTGGGGCACCAAGCCGGGTGGCGCTCGTACACGCTCCTCGCCCCGTCCGCGATCCCGGTGTGCGCTATTTGCGCGGACCCCGGCGGAAACGCCAGAACTGGACCGCCCGCACATCCTCGGACAGCTGGCTCATCGGTTCCGCGACCTCCGACAGCACCTGGAACAGGTCGTCGGCCATATCGCTGATGTGCTCGACCCGGGTGGCCAGCCGCGACGCGTTCACCAAGAACTCCAGCAACAAGCGCACCGCCGCCGCGATGGTCACCGCCAGCGGGAGCGCGAAGACCGCGGCCAGCACACCCAGTAGCGCGGAGACCCGCCATGCCAGCACCACGGCCACGATCGGTGCGGCCACCGCGAACGCCAGGCCGAGGAGATAGACCAGCGGCAGCAGCGTCCGCGTCGCGGGGCGGCGGAACTGGAGGTCCAGCAAGCCGCCGACGGCCTCACCGGCCCACTGCCGGAAACCGCCCGGGTCCCGGCGATCCAGATCGTCTTCATCTTCGGCGGCCACGAATCGTTGCGCCGCCTCCGCACTCCAGGGCCTTCGTGTCCCGGCCCGCCAGGGCAGTTTCCGCCGGATTCGCCGAGCCGCCGGTTCGGCGGTAATGTCCTCGCCCGGCGGTTCCGTCGTAGGACCGCCGTCCGGTGCCGGCTCAGCCGCCGGCCCTGGCCCCCCGGCTGCCGCCGGGCCGGTTCTCGGGGACTCGTCCGCTGACTCACTGGCCATACCGGGATCCTCCCTGGATTCCGGCAGGGAAGCCAACCGTGACCACGCTCCGCGGCGCCCGCCGCGGCTATACGCCCGAGGAAACAAGTGAGACGTACCCGACAGTCGAAAAAATTCGCTGGAACGGCGTAACACCACGGGGACCCGGCACCGATACGACCCATGAAAGCCGGAGCTGATCGATACCGGGGAATGGAGATGACAGTGCGTACGACGTTTTCGGGTTCCGTCTCGGCGGGCGCCAAGTCCGCGGCCGCGCGGGATTACGTCCAGCGTGGCTGGACGATCGCCGAAACGACCAACGGCCTGTGCCTGATCACCGATGCCGACCTGTCCGCCGTCGAGGTCACCGGGGAGTTGGCCGCGTCGGTACGCCGGTACCTGCGGGCGAACAACCTGACGGGTCCGGTGATCGAGATCCCGGGCGCTGAGCGCCGGGAGATCCACCTGGTCACCGGGATGGCGAAGGCCGAGCGGGCCGTCGAGGCGCTGCGCGCCGCGGGCGCGGTCGTGCACACCGACGGCGACGGCATCCCGCTGCCGCCCACCCACCTGTCGGCCGGTTCGGCGAACTGGGGCGTATCCCCCGACGAGGCCCGCTGGGTCCCGCCGGTGGTCGCGCTCGGTGCCGCGGTGCGGACGTCGGTGGCCCGGGCCCGCCGGCCCCGGCGGCTCACCAGCGTCGCCTGACCAGGCACAACACCCAGACCTGACAGCAAGAACCCCGGTCGCGCAGGCAACCGGGGTTCTTGTTGTGCCGGATTCTCGCCGAGCCGGCTCGCTGTTCGTACCGTCACTCAGCGGATGCGGAAGATGACCAGCCGCTGCACCACGAAGTTGATCACGGTGGCCGTACCCTGGGCGATCACATACGCCGCCGGGACCCGCCACCACACGCCGTCGTCGAAGATCTCGTAGAACACCCAGTTGATCCCGACCTGTACACAGAAGGTCAGGCCGTAGAGCACGACCACCGCGAGGAACCGGGCCCGGCTCGGCGGCGCGTTGAACGTCCACCGCCGGTTGATCAGATAGGCGGTCGTCGTCCCCGCGATGAACCCGATCGCCTTGGCGAGGTTCACCGGCAGCCCGGCCACCTCGAGCAGCAGCCAGTACAGCCCGAAGTCGACCACCGCCGAAAGCGCACCGGTGGCCGCGAACCGCACCAGCTGCGTCATCAGCCCGATCTGCGCGCTCTCCTGCCCCGCGGCATTCGGCGCGAGCCCGGCGTTCACCTGTTCCCCGGACGACACGGAAAGATCCCCGGTCTCCCCCGGCACCACCCGGGGTCCCCGGCTTACTGCATTGCTTTCAGGGGGCACGGCCGAAATCTACTTGCCGACCCCCACCCGCGAGCCCCCGGGGCATCGACCGAAGCCGATCGCAGCGGAGAACGACCCGGGCGTGAGCCTGCAATCTCTCGGTGTCGGCGAAGAGCAGAGCTCAGCTCGAACGTCCCCAGCTCCCGGCGGACCGCAAGTTTCTCGAACCCCCACTCACAACGACCCCGGATTCCCCGCCTCCGAATCCGCTCCCCAGCTCCAGGCCCACATTCGTGGTTCGGGGCCCGTCTCGTTCTGGAGCGACAGAGCGGGGGAGCGAAGCGGAGGAGCGTCGGAGTGAAGAACGAGACCAAGGGGGCCCCGAACCCGCGCCGCCGCAGGCGGCGCCATGTTGCAGTAGCCTCTATGCCGATGTCCACGAAAGCTCCGACCTCGACCCCGTCGTCCGGTACCGAGATCCCGGCGGCCGGCGAACCAGATACTGCCGGTGCAGGGTTCGCGCTACCCACCCAGACCCGCACCCTCTCCGGGTGGGCTCGTACCGCGGCGACCACCGCCGAGGTGCTCTCGACCAGCGACCCCGAAGTCATCGCGCGAGCGGTGGCCATGGTCGCCGAGGACAACGACGGTAAACCCGCTCATTTGCGGCGCGGGGTGATCGCCCGCGGTCTCGGCCGCTCCTATGGCGACAACGCGCAGAACGCGGGCGGCCTCGTCGTCGATATGACCGCGTTGAACAAGATCCACCGGATCGACCGGGACACCCGGATGGTGGATGTCGACGCCGGCGTGAATCTGGACCAGCTGATGAAGGCCGCGCTGCCGTTCGGGCTGTGGGTTCCGGTGCTGCCGGGTACCCGGCAGGTCACCGTGGGCGGGGCGATCGGATCCGATATCCACGGTAAGAACCATCACAGTGCGGGCAGCTTCGGTAACCATGTGCGGTCGATGCAGCTGCTCACCGCCGACGGCACCGTGCAGACCATCAGCCCGAAGAAGAACGCCAAACTGTTCTGGGCCACGGTCGGCGGGTGCGGGCTGACCGGCATCATCCTGCGGGCCACCATCGAGATGACCCCGACCGAGACCGCGTACTTCATCGCCGACGGTGATGTGACCTCGGGTCTGGACGAAACCATCGCTTTCCACAGCGACGGGTCCGAGGACAAGTACGAGTACAGCTCCGCCTGGTTCGACGCGCTGAGCCCGATGCCGAAGCTGGGCCGGGCGGTGATTTCGCGCGGTTCGCTGGCGAAGCTGGATCAGCTGCCCAAGAAGTTGCGGAAGAACCCGCTCGGATTCACCGGTAAGACGTTCCTCACGTTCCCGGATGTGTTCCCGAACGGCCTGCTCAACAACAAGACGTTCACGCTGGCCACCGAGATCTGGTACCGCAAGGGCGCCACCTACCGGCAGAAGCCGCAGGATTTGACGGCCTTCTACCATCCGCTCGATATGCTCGGCGAATGGAACCGCGCCTACGGTTCGCGCGGTTTTCTGCAGTATCAATTCGTGGTGCCGCCGGAGGCGGTCGCGGAGTTCAAGCAGATCCTGATCGATATCCAGGCCAGCGGGCACTATTCGTTCCTGAATGTCTTCAAGTACTTCGGTGAGGGCAATCAGGCGCCGTTGAGTTTCCCGATGCCGGGCTGGAACGTCTGCCTGGACTTCCCGATCGTGCCCGGGCTCAACGAGTTCGTCACCGAACTGGACCGGCGGGTGCTGGAATTCGGTGGCCGCCTCTACACCGGTAAGGATTCGCGGACGACCGCCGAAACCTTCCACCAGATGTATCCCCGGATCGACGAGTGGATCAAGGTGCGCCGCAGCGTCGACCCGACAGGCGTATTCATGTCCGATATGGCGAGAAGGCTGGAGCTTCAGTGATCAACGCGGTGGGCAATCCGCAGACCATTCTGCTGTTCGGCGGGACCTCGGAAATCGGCCTCGCGATCTGCGCGGAGTACCTGAAGAAGGGCCCGGCGCGGGTGATCCTGGCCACTCTGCCGGGCGACCCGTTGCGCGATACCGCCGTGGCCCAGATGAAGGCCGATGGTGCGAGTCAAGTCGATGTGATCGATTTCGACGCACTCGATACCGCCTCCCACCAGGAAGTGGTGGAGAAGGCCTGGGCCGGTGGCGATATCGATGTCGCGATTGTCGCGTTCGGTCTGCTCGGCAATGCCGAGGAGCTGTGGCAGAACCAGGCCAAGGCGGTGCAGATCGCGCAGATCAACTACACCGCCGCGGTATCGGTGGGTGTGCTGATCGGCGAGAAGATGAAGGCGCAGGGCTTCGGCCGGATCATCGCCATGTCGTCGGCCGCCGGGGAGCGGGTGCGGCGCTCCAACTTCGTGTACGGCTCCACCAAGGCCGGGTTGGACGGGTTCTACCTGGGGCTCGGCGAAGCGCTGCGGCCGTTCGGGCCGCGGGTGCTGGTGATCCGGCCCGGTCAGGTGCGCACCACCACCACGATCGAGCACTGGAAGGCCACCGGAGCCAAGGAAGCCCCGTTGACGGTGGACAAGGAAGAGGTGGCCGCGCTCGCGGTGGCGGCTTCGGAGAAGGGTAAGGAACTCATCTGGGCACCGGGGGCGTTCCGGTACGTGATGATGATCCTGCGCCATATCCCGCGCCCCATCTTCCGCCGCCTGCCCGTCTGACCCGAGCGATCGGGCGCAGGTCATAGCCCGGCAAGCCGGAGCGGAGGCCGAGGCACGCCTTGTTCCGGCGCACCGGGGCCTGGCCTGCACCCGCCGCAAAAAAGCTCGAAGGCCGTCACGGCCGGATCTATTCCGGTTGCGACGGCCTTCGTCGTATTTCGGTCCGCCCGGCACGGTTGCCCGTGGCCGGGTTCGCTTTCACACGCGTGTCATGCGCTGTCCGAGTTCCCGGCGCAGCACCTCCTGAGACGGCAGGCGCCCGAGGACGCGCAATACCGTGGGTCGTAGTTCTCGCTGCTCCTCATCGGTGAGCAAGCCGACGAGATCGCGCAGTTCCATATCGTCGAAGGCCGAGGTCATGCGACCCAGGGTACGGCGTGAGTCCGCGTTCGTCATCCGTTCCGGAATTCCCTCACCTGGAAATAAACCATGGTGTGAGGGATCGCACATGATAGACGAGTTTCGATGTAGCACAGCGCAGTTCAACTCACTTTGATGGGATCGTCGACCGAGAGACCACTGCGGGTCTCCTCGGTGACGGTGAGTTCGGCGGGGCGCGCGTCCGGCCGGTAGGGGGTGTAGCGCTCGAGCGAACCCCAGTCCCGCGCCCAGTCGTCGGACAGGTAGGTCGCCACCGAATCCGCCTGCAGCAGTAGTTCGGTCCAGCCCAGCGGGCCGCCGCCGATATGGTCCTGCCAGGCGTTGGAGGCATCGGAGCCGACCCGGTCGGGCAGGATGCGCCAGCGCGGAACCTCCGCGACCCCGTGGCTGTGATCGAACGGCCGCTGACAACCGAAGGCCAGCCCGACATGCCAGTCGAGCAGCACCGGATCGGTGTGTCCGACAACCGAATCCAACGTCGCCAGGCGGGGCAGCCGGGGCGGGGTGACGGCCAGCCACTGCCGCTCGGTGATGTCGTTGTCCACCGCGACCAGCCGGACGGCGTTCACCTCGGGCGGCAATTGGTCCAGTGGCACGCGCAGATTGCGCCAGGACGGATTTGGTCCGATATCCAGCGGTGCCACCGAGCCGAGGACGTTCATGGTGCCGTCGGCGGCGCGGGTGCCGTATTCAATGGTGAGGTCCTGCCCGTAGGTCATGACTCCATCGGCGTCCACCGATTTGATCCGGCCGGCGGCGGTGATCGCCAGTACACGGTAGGCGGGGTCGGCGCGCATCTCGTCGGTGAGGTCCAGGCGGTACCACTGCGAGGTCAGTTTCGCCTGCTGCTGCTCATCGGCCTGGTAGCTGCCGAGCACCGGGGTACGGGCCGGGTCGAGACCGAAAGGCAGGGTGACGGTGGAGCCGTTGATACCGGGTTGTGCCTCGGTACCGCCGCCGGTTCCGGCACCGGTGGTATCGGTGGTCTTGTTCTCGCTATCGGATTCGAGGGAGTTCGCACTGCCGGACACCGTTTCCTCGGCGTCGGCGGTGAGATCGTCGGCGACACCGTCCGGTGTGAAACCGGTCGTCTCGGTTTCGGGGTCGGTGGAGATCAGGCCGTTCGCCGGGTCACCCTCGTACGGCCGCAGCAGGGAATCGGCGGTATCGGTCTCCACCAATACTTCGTCGGCCAGGCCGCACGGGTCACCGGCGAGAGCCCGGAAGTTCGATTTGGCAATCGAATACGCCGGATACTGGGCCACCGCGGCCTTGGTCAGGGAGGCGATCTCGAACAGCACGACCACCGCCGCCGCCACGGTCAGCGGCGCAGAGGCGTAACGCGCCGAGCGGGACGGCGGGCCGCTGCGGTACGGCGCCCGGTAGTGCAGCCACAGCGCGACCAGCAGAGCCAGCACACTGAGCCCGAGGAACAGTGTCGAGAAACCCTTACCCGCGAGCAGCGGCGCCTTGTCCCACCACGGGACACCGTAGCTGGATACGTACCACCAGCCGTTCGAGCCGGTGAACGTGACCGCCAGCAGGAACAGCACGGCCGCCGCGAACAACGCCCGGTTCCGTGGCGCGCGAATACCGTTGGTACCCACCGCGACCGCCGCCAGGGCGGCCAGCGAACCGGCCAGCCCCGCGTAGACACCGAAATGATGGGTCCATTTGGTGGGCGTGAACATCATCAGCAGCAGCGAGGCGAACACGACGCCGAGAATGCGTACCGACGGCCCGCGGGAGGTCCCGGGGATCCGGCCTTTACGCAAGACCTGCAGCACGCAGACCAGCAGGCACAGCAGCATCAGCAGTACCCCGAAACGCCGGGCCAGCGAACCGTCCGGCGAGAGCATGAGCAGCGAATCCCAGCGGGTGCGTTCGTCGAACCACGCCACGTTCGGGCCGACCGCGGTACGCACCCGGGTGGCTTCCAGCACCGTCGACAGGGTCTGATCGGCGAAGATCACCACCAGCACCAGTGTTCCCGCAGCGAGACCGGGGGCGAGCAGGCTCGCGTACCGGAGCACCGCGCCCGCACTGCTCCGGCGAGGCGTATCGGTGGTCCCCACGCCGGGACGCGCCCGTTTGACGATGATCTGCAGGACCGGGCGCGAACCGGCGATCAGCGCGGCGATACAGATGAGGCCGGTCGGCCCGGCGGCCAGCGAGAACGCGGCGATCAGGATCGCGACCGCAGCCGGCAGCAAACGCCCGGTGGCGATGGCGCGTTCGATCGAACACCAGGTGAGCAGCGCACCGGCGGCGATCAGCGGTTCCGGGCGCAGGCCGTTGTCGTAGGGCAGCCAGAACGCCAGGAACACCAGGCCCGCGGTCCACAGCGCGACCCGGTTACCACGCACCCGGGCACCGAGGCGGGGCAGCACTTCCCGGCTGATCACCAGCCAGCAGACGATACCGGCGAGCAGGGTCGGCAACCGCATCCACGGACTCGAATCCGAGATCCGCGACATCCAGGCCAGCACCTCGTAGGACCAGCCGAACGGCGCCTCCGGGACACCGAACCACCGGTAGTAGTTCGCGAGGTAACCGGACTTCTCCGAGACTCGCGCCATATTGAGGATGTAACCGTCGTCGGAGGTGTTGGCGCCGATCACATGCCAGCCCACCAGTACACCCAGCACCGCGGCATCCGCCAGACCGAACCGCCACCAGTGGGCGGGCAGGAACCGGCGGGCACGACGGCCGTCGGTGGTGTCCAGGAAATGCAGGGCCAGCAAGGCGAGCAGGGTGAACACGACCGCACCGGCGATCGCGGCGATTTTCAACGGGCCCGGCGAAGAGGTGAAACGCGAATCGATCTCGGCGTGCAACCGGATCCCGGCGAGCTGCTCCGCGGGCAGATCGGTGAACACACCGACGATCTGCGGCCGGATATCCCGATCCACCTGCGCGCGGAACGGAGTGCCGTCGGCGCGGGTAGTGCCGGTGAGCTCGGCGGTGGTCGAGGCCGCGGTCGAGACCACCGACAGCGATTCACACCCGGCCAGTTCCGCACGTTCGGCGGCCAGTAGCGGGACATCGCGCAACACCACCGAGAGCGCGTCGCCGCTCACGGTGACGCGCAGCCCCTTGGCCGAGGATTGGCCCGATTCGTCCGGAACCGTCGCCACCACGGTGCCCTCGGCACCACCGAGCACCGGGCACGGCACCGTGAGATCCAGCCGCAACGGCTGATAGCTCACCAGCGGCGCCTCGATATCGGTGACGCCGGCCTGCGGCCATTCCAGGGCCGTACGGTCCTGCCGGACCGGCAGAACGGGCGCCAGAATCGCCAGTACGAACCCGAGTAGCCCGGATACGAGAGCCAGCAGGCGGATACGGTTCGACGCTCGGGGAGATCGCTGCGGTCGCACGGGGCTCGACTCTAATAGCCCGATGCCGGGAGCAGCGTATCCGCCGCAGGCAGATAGCGGTGTGCCGACATTCGGATCGCGCGTGCGCGCAGGGCGATGTCCCAGCTCAGGGTTTCACCACGATCAAGGTGAACGGCCCGATATCGGTCGCGGCGAACCGGGGGTCGTCGAACAGCGACGCCGGGAAGGAGACGGTGTAGCGGCGGACGTTCGGGTCGTTCGGGTACACATCGGCGGCGAGTCGCAGGGTGTATTCGTCGCCGCTGCGGCGGAACAGGAACGCGTCCGGGGTGCGCCACGGGGCCGCCGCCATCGCGTCCAGGAGTTCCTGGGGACTTTCCAGCTTGCTCCAGGCTTCGATGGCCGCGGAGCGGTCCGAGTAATCGGCCAGCGGGTTGGCGTAGTGCGAGGTCAGGCCCTGGAAACCGAAGTACGGGTAATAGGCGAGGAAGGTGGTGTCGCCGGTGAGCAGCACGTTGTCCGACGGTTCGCGGCCCGTCTGGGCGCGCAGGGCGTCGTCGATGTGGTGGTAGTGCCGGACCGCGGCGGGGTCGCGCTGATCGGCACGATGGCCGTCGCCGTCGGTATCGGTGTAGGCGGTGGTGATCTCGGGCTCCAGCACGTGCGCGATGTTCTGGCAGTAGGCCAGGGCGCCGACGGTCGCGAGCGCGATCGCTACCCAGCGGAACCGCGCCGGTTCGTTCAGCGCCTGATACACCGCCCGGGCGCCCTCCACGAACCCGAAGCCGCCCGCGGCGGCCAGCAGCACCAGCAGCACCGGTTCCAGCCGGAACGACAGCAGGGTCGTACCGGCCACGGTCGCCAGCATCGACAGCAGCGACCACAGATACACCGCGACAACCCCGAGCCCCAGCGATTGCGCCCGCCGCGAGGAGTTCGCCCGCAGCACCAGCCAGATCACACCGACCAAGCACAGACCACCGAGTAGCGAGAACTCCGCCATCGGCAGCGGCAGTTCCGACCCGGCCTCGGGCAGATAGTGGAACGCCCCACCCGACTCGAATTTCGGGTTGTCCAGCATCCGTAGCAGGAAGGGAACGAATACCGGCAGCGCCACCAGCGCGGCGACCACACCCATCACGATCAGCCGCACCAGCGGGGCGCCGATCGCCCGGCCGATGCCGTGTACCGGTTCGCGAGACTCACCGGACTGCGCCGCGATCCGGCGCGGAGTCCGGGCGGCGTACCGCGACCGGACCCCCAGCCCGGCCGCGACGACCGCCATGAGCACCACCGTGAACACCGCGAACGCGAAGTAGAGCGTGTAGAACGCCGCCGCCAGTCCGAGAAAGAGGCCGGTCCCCAGTACCGCGGCCCAGCCGCCCGCCGTAGTGCCGCGCCGGGTCTCCCCCGCGGCGGCCCCGGCGCGCACCGCGAGCTCGGCCGGACGGTACAGCGCGCCCCAGGCCATCACGAGAACCGGCGGGATGAGGATGGCGATCACCGCGCCATATGCCTCGGGGGCCGCATAGGTGACGCCCACCGCCGTGACCGCGGCGGTCACGCCCACTGCCCAGTCCGCGCGGATCAACCGCGACCACAGCACCAGCGAGACCACCGCCGCCACCGCGATCGACGCGATCGCGTACGGCTTGAAGACCTCCCAGCCGTCCATTCCGAGCACATTCGCGACCCGCCCGCCGACCCAGAACCAGCCGGCCGGGTAGAACGGCGGCAGATCCGCGTAGGTCATATCCCGCAGCGCGGCGCTGTCGGTGAGCCGGGTCAGGTATTCGGTGCGGAACTCCTGGTCCACCGAGACCCCGAACAGGTACAGCTTGGTCGCCGCCAGCGGTAGGCCGAGGGTTACCGTCACGAACCCCGAGATACCGGCCCAAGAGAGCACTTTCGCCCACCACCGGGCCCGGCGCAGCCGCAACAACGCGATCGAAACCGCCAGCAGCACGGCCGCAGCGACCTGGCCCACCGTGGTCAGCGCCCGCAGCACATTCGAGGAGTTGAACGCCGGCCAGTTCACCAGCGAGAACGCAACGAGCCCCACCGCGACCACCAGCACGGCAACGACCGTGGCGAGTACCGCCTCGCCGATTCCGGCCCCGACCTGACGCATCCACCGCGCGCCACGACTCGTCGTCATCGGCGTACTTACCTCCGGCTCCTGTACACGAACTGGCCGCCGGTCAGCCTAGTGGAGAGCGTCAACGCACCACGGGGCACGGAACCATACGTTCGATTCGTCGGTCCCGACGCACCCACGCTCAGGAGGCAGGACTCACCAGGCCAACCATCTGAGATTCAGAAGTCCGGCTCGCGCGGCCCCTCGTGCACATTGATCTGCTGAATCTCGACCGACAACCGGGAAGCGGCCACAAAATCCGAATCGTCATGCACGGTCCCCGACCACACCGAATCGATCATCAGTACACCCGCAGCATCCCCGGGTCCCACAGGCCGGTCCGGGTTGCGGTGCCGGTCTGCAGTTGCGCGGGGACCGCGTCGTAGTACTGGTCGTAGCGTTCCAAGGTGCCCCAGTCGCGACCCCAGTCGTTCTTCAGGTAGGTCGGGATAGTGGTGGATTTCGCCAGCATCTGGGAGAAGCCGAGGGGGCCGCCGAATTCCTGGGCCTGCCAGGTGTTGGTGGAGCTCACCGCCAGCGGGCGGTCCGGCAGGATGCGGAACTTCGGCACCTCGGCCACGCCGTTCTCGTGGCGGAACGGGCGCTGGCACGGGAACTGCAGGCCGACCGCCCAGTCGAGCAGGATCGGCTGTTCCGAACCCAGGTAGTCGTTGGCGGTTTCCAGTTTCGGCAGCCGCGGCGGGGTGAAGGCCAGCCACTGGTCGCCGATGAGGATCGGGTCGTTGGCCACGATCCGCACCGCGTCGGCTTCGGGGGCGATCTCGTCCAGCGGGACCCGCAGGTTGCGCCAGGACGGGAACGGGCCGATATCGCGCGGCAGGTAGGTGCCCAGGTGGGTGACCGAACCGTCCGGCTGCCGTTTGCCGTAGTCGACGGTGAGCGACTGGCCGTACTGCATGGCGCCCGTGTCGTCGTAGGACAGGATCCGGCCGGCCGCGGTGATCACCAGTAGCGGCTGGTCCGGGGACCGTTGCGGCAGCTCGTACCAGCTCGAGGTGACCAGTGCGGGCCGCTGCACACCTTCCTGGTAGCTGCCGAGGATCGGCGTGGTGGCGGGATCGAGCCCGAAGGGCAGCGCCACCGTGGAGCCGTTCACCCCGAGTGCGCCCTGACCGCCGCCGGTACCGGCGTTCTGGCCTTCGGCGAAGGAGGCACCCACCGACTGGCTGGACGTATTGCCGGTGCCCGGTTTCACCTCCACCGCGTCGGCGGACAGATCGTCGGGAACGCCGTTGGGGTCGAAGCCGACCGGATCGACGCCCGCCAGCGGGTCGGCGGAGTTGGTGGGCGGATTCGCCGGATCGATGATCGGATTCAACCGTCCCGCGTTGGCATTCACCTCGACCAGCACATCGTTGGCCAGCCCGCAGGTCTCGCCGGACACGGCGTCGATATTGCCCCGGGCCAGCGAATAGCCCGGGTACTGCGAGTACGCGCCCTTGGCCAGCGAGAGCACCTCGAACAGGACCATGGCCGCGGCGACCAGGGTGAGCGGGATGGCGGCGAACTTCCGCACCCGCCGGCCGCGCACGGTACGGGTGGAGTTCGGCGGTTTCGCGTAACCCTCGCGCAGCACGTGCCAGGCCACCAGCAGCAGCGACAGCCCGAACAGCAGCAGCATCGCGGTATTGGACGAGATCCCGAACAGCGTGACCCGCTTGTCGAACCACGGCACCCCGTAACTGGACACGTACCAGTAGCCGTTGATGCCGGAGAACGCCAGCGCGAGGGTGAACATCAACCCGGCCAGGAAGATCGCCCGGTTCTTGCGCGCCCGCAACGCCGACGCCGATACCGCCACCGCCGTGACCGCGGCCAGCGAACCCGCGATACCGGCGTAGGCGCCGAAGTGGTGGGTCCACTTGGTGGGGTTGAACATCATGAAGAAGATCGTCCCGAACACCACACCCATCAACCGCCAGGTCGGGCCCGCGGCGATACCGGGCACCCGGCGGCGGCGCAACAGCACCAGCATCGTGGTGAACAGGCACAGCAGCATCGCCAGGAACGCGAAACGGCGCGACAGCGATCCGTCGACGGTTTCGACGAACAGGTAGTAGTAGCGCAGATAGTCCTCGTACCAGGCCAGGTTCGGGCCGGCCAGCTGCCGGACGCGGTTGGCTTCCTGGATACCGGCGAAGGTCTGGTCACTGTAGACGACCGTGAGCACCAGGAACCCGGCCGCGGCCAAGGGCGCCAGCAAGGCGACGGTCCCGTGCTCGCGGTGCCGTTTGACGATGATGCGGGTGATCGGCCGGATACCGGCCAGCAGCGCGGCCACACACATCAGGCCGGTCGGGGCCGCGGCCAGCGTGAACGCCGCGACCAGGATCGCGACGGCGGCGGGCAGCAGGCGCGCGGTCGCAATGGCCCGTTCGATGGACACCCAGGTGAGCAGCGCGCCGAGCGCGACGATCGGCTCCGAGCGCAGGCCGTTGTCGTAGGGCAGCCAGAACGCCAGGAACACCAGGCCACCGGTCCACAGCGGCACACTGCCGAACCAGGCCCGCCCGCGCAGGCCGCGCAGGCCGTTACCCAGCCGCGGCACCACCTCGCGGCTGATCACCATCCAGCACAGGATTCCGCAGGCCAGCGCCGGCAGGCGGACCCACGGGCTGGCCGTGGATACTTCGGCGAACAGCTGGATCACGTAGTAGTACCAGCCGAACGGCGCCTCCGGGACGCCGTACCAGCGGAAATAGTTGGCCATATAGCCGGCGTCCGGCGCCACCCGGACCATATTGAGGATGTAGCCGTCGTCGGAGGTGTTGGCGCCGAGGAAATGCCACACCAGCAGCGTGCCGATCACCCCGCCGTCGGCCAGCGTGGGCTTCAACCAGTGCGCCGGCAGGAAACGCCGGTGACCGCGGCCGTCGCTGGTGTCGAGCCGGGCCAGTGCCACCAGCGAGAGCAGGGTGCACAGCACCGCGGCGATCATCGCGGCGAGTTTGATCCAGGTGGGGCTGGAACTGAACCGGGTGTCGATGGTGGATTCCAGGCTCAGCCCGGCCGGGATACCGCCGGTCATATCCGTGAAGATGCCCACCATCTGCGGGCGCAGGTCACCGACCAGCTGCCCGGCGTTGGGGACGCCGTTCGCGCCGATCAGACCCTCGAACGCCGCCGTGGTGCGTTCGTTGTCGGAGGTGATGGTGATGGCCGAACAGTTCGCCATCTCGGCCCGGTCCGCCGTCGCCACCACGGCGTTGCGGTCCACCACGTCCACCGACGTATCCGATACCCGCACGAACAACGCCTCGAGCGCCGCCCGGTCGCCCTGCGGGGGTGCGGTGGCCAGCAGCATGCCGCCCTCCGGCGGCAGCTGGTTCACCGCCGAACAGGGGATGGTCGCGGTGAGATCGATCGGCACCTGCGACATCAGCGGCGCCTGCACATTGGCCAGGCTGTCGTTCTGCGGCCAGGTCAGCGTCGCCGTGGTCTGGGTGACCGGTAGGAACGGTGTGGCGAGCGCGAAGAGCGCGCCGAGGACGCCGGTGACTATCGCGACGAGCCGCGCGACCCGGAAATCCCTCGGCGCAACCCTCGGCTCCGGCTCCGGTGGCGTCTTCGTCAGTACTGCTGTGGCGACTTCTGGCACGCTGGCATGCTACTTGGGCGCGGCGTGCCCGGCCGGTTGGTGCCCCGGCGCGTAACGTCTCCGGTCACAGAAACTCCCCGCGAACGGGTTAGAAACCACCAGAACGGGGTAAAGAGGGGCGGCTGGCACAATCGGCCCGAAATCACCCCCTTATGCGCGGGGCAAAGCGGCGGTAATGGAAAGGTAGGGGCATGACCAAGGTGAATCTCGAGACGAACTACGGAACCATCGGCCTCCAGCTGGACGAGGCGAAGGCGCCGGACACCGTCCGCAATTTCGTCGAATACGTCAAGTCGGGACATTACGACGGCACGATCTTCCATCGCGTGATCCCGGGTTTCATGATCCAGGGCGGCGGCTTCGACGCGCAGATGCAGCAGAAGCCGACGGAGGCACCCATCCAGAACGAGGCCGCCAACGGCCTGAAGAACGACAAGTACACGGTCGCCATGGCGCGTACCAACGACCCGCATTCGGCGACGGCGCAGTTCTTCATCAATGTCGCCGACAACGAATTCCTCAACCACACCCAGCCGGCGGGTCAGGGCTGGGGCTACGCCGTCTTCGGCGCGGTCACCGAGGGCACCGACGTGGTCGACAAGATCGCCGCGGTGTCCACCTCGTCGAAGGGTATGCACCAGGACGTGCCGGAGTCCGATGTGGTGATCAAATCCGCCACCATCACCGGCTGAATTCGCTCGTCGGTCGGTTCGGGTTGCGCCGGGGCCAGTTGCCGGGCAACCCGAACCGAAGACTCACAGCGGCAGCAGGTGATGTTTGCGCGGGTTGCGGATCACCGTCTTGTCGCGCAGCAGGTGTAGCGCGCGGCGCAGCTCCAGCCGGGTCTGCGCCGGCTCGATCACCGCATCGATGAAACCGCGTTCGGCAGCAACCCACGGCGTGGCCACGGTGGCGTTGTAGAAATCGACCAGCTGCTGCCGGACGGCGGCCTTCTGGTCCTCCGGCGCGGCGGCGATCTGCGCCGCGCCGATCAGGCTCACCGCGCTCTCCGCGCCCATCACGGCGATCCGGGCCGTCGGCCAGGCCAGGTTCACATCGGCACCGCACTGTTTGGACCCCATCACGGCGTAACCGCCGCCGTAGGCCTTACGCACCACAACGGTCACCTTCGGCACGGTCGCCTCCACGAAGGCGAACAGGAAACGGCCGCCGCGTTTGATGACGCCGATCTTCTCCTGTTCCACGCCGGGCATGAACCCGGGAGTATCGACCACCAGCACCAGCGGGATCTCGTAGGCATCGCAGAGCCGGATGAAATGCGAGGCCTTGTCCGAGGCACGCGCGTCCAGGGCCCCGGCGTACACCTGCGGCTGGTTGGCCACCACGCCCACGCTGCGGCCGTCGACCCGGGCGAAACCGGTGATGATGTTCTTCCCGGCTTCGGCGCCGTATTCGTGGAAATGGCCGTCGTCGAAGATGCGCAGCAGAATGTCGTGCATATCGTAAGCGGCGTTGTCCGAATCCGGGACGATCGAATTCAGCTCGCGGTCACTGTCGGTGATCTCCGGTTCCAGCCCGGGATTGATGACCGGCGGCTGCTCCTGGCAGCTGGTCGGCATATACGACAGGTACTCGCGCACCCAGGCGAACGCCGCGGCCTCGTCCTTGGCGATGTGGTGGATATTGCCGTATTGGGCCTGCGCGTGCGCGCCGCCGAGTTCCTCGAGGCTCACATCCTCGCCGGTGACCTCACGGATCACCTTCGGCCCGGTGACGAACATATGCGCCGATTCCACGGCCACCACGACATCGGTGTTGATCGGCGAATACACCGCACCACCGGCGCAGTTGCCGAGGATCATCGAAATCGTCGGCACCATCCCCGACAGCGGTTCCTGCCGGGTACTCAGCTCGGCGTACCAGGCCAGCGACGAAACCGCCTCCTGCACCCGCGCGCCACCGGAATCGTTGATCCCGATCATCGGGCAGCCGACCTTCGCGGCGTACTCCATGATGGCGGCGACCTTCCGGCCGAACATCTCACCCACCGACCCGCCGTACACGGTCTGATCGTGGGAGAACACCGCCACCGGCCGCCCGTCGACCGTGCCGTGCCCGGTCACCACACCGTCCCCGTACAGCGCGGCCGGATCACCGGGCCGGCGCACCAGCGCGCCGATCTCCACGAAACTGCCCGGGTCGAGCAGCATATTGATCCGGTCGCGAGCGCTGGGTATCCCCTTACGCGCCCGCTTCGCCACGCCGGCTTCGCCCGCCGGTTCCTGGGCGAGCTCGAGTCTCTTGCGCAGGTCGGCGAGTTTTTCGGCGGTAGTGCTCACTTGCTCCCTTTCACGCCCGATGAGTCGATCCGAGCGAGTTTAGCGGTGAGGTCCGCGCCGATTTTCCCGATCCTGGGCTCGTCGATGATCTGCAGGTGATCGCCGGGGATATGCACGACCTCCAGGTTGGGCAGGTAATCGTCCCAGCCGCCGTTGGGCAGCCGCTCGGCGAACCGGGGCTCCAGCTCGATCATGCCGTCGTGGTAGCGATCGGCGAGGTAGAGCACGACATCACCGTCGTAGTGGCTGGGTCGTACCTGCTGTAGCGCCTGGTTCTCGATCCAGGAGGTGCGCTGGTGTTCGATGACACCGCCGGGAATCTTGGCCCCCGTCATCTTGATGAGGCTGGACACCATCTCGAATTGTTCTTCCGGGGTGGCGTCGGCCAGCTCACGCAACTGGTCGGGATCCAATTCGCCCTGGACGCCGTAGGTCTTCTGCGCGAAGGCCTGGTAGCGCTCCATCCGTCGCAAGCTCTCCTCGGGACTGTTGTCCTGGGGCTCGCTCGGGATGGCGAGGTCGATCAGTCCCACGACCCGCACATCGGCGCCCTCGCCACGCAACACCTGCGCGACCGCCATGGCGAGGACCGCGCCCAACGACCAGCCGTACAGCACATACGGCCCATCACCCTGCAGTTTGCGCAGCTCGGGCACGTACTGCCGGGCCCGCTCTTCGATCGAGCCTTCGACGCGTTCGAAGCCGTACATGGGGGTATCGGCCGGCAGCCGCTTCAACAGCGGCTCGTACACGAGGGTGTTGCCACCGGAGGGGTGGAAGACGAACACCGGGACAGCCTGCGCACCCTCGGGTCGCACCCGCAGCGCTCGAACGAACCCGTCCACATCGGCACCGCTGTCCTGCAGTGTGCGCACGATATCGGCAAGCTGTTCGATGGTTTCGCAATCGAGCACATCGTCGACGGTGATCTCCGCGCCCACCCGCTCGGTGAGCCGCTCGGCCAGCTTCTCGGCGGTGTCCTCGTCGAGGATCGGCAGGGTGTTGAAGATGCCGCCGGCGGATTCACCGGTGACCATCGCCCAGGACGCGTAGGTGAGCCGTTCCGCGGCGTCACGTGGCGGAACGTTCTCCTCGTCCGTGGAACCGGCGGCGCCGCCACCGAAGACCGCCGCGCCCGCGGCCGGGGCGGGTTTCGCCGCGGCCGGCTGGTCGGCGCTGCGCGCGGAGTCCGTTTCCGTAGTGGCCCCGCCGGCTTTCGGCCCGTTCGTGACCGCAGTGGAGTCCGCCGTACCAGCAGGACTGCCGGTACCCGAATCCGTAGCGGCCGGAGCAGTTTCCAACCGTGCCGCCGGGTTGCCCGTTGCCGGCTCGGTGGCGGCGGCCGCGTTGCCGGCCGTCGCCTGGTTCAGCGCCGCGACCGGGTCCTGACCCGACTCCATGGCCGCTTTCGCCGCCTCGACGAAACTATCGTCCACATTGAGGGCACCGGATTCGCCGGCGGCCTGCTTCTCCGCCATCTCCCGCACCTCGTCGCGGTGCTCGATCGCGTAGCGCAGCACCTTGCCGACCTCGTGCAGGCTGGCATCGCGTACCGCGGAGACCTGCAGTTGCGGAATATCGAATTCGTATTCGACCCGGTTCTTGATCCGCATCGCCATCAGCGAATCCAGCCCGAGCTCCATGAGCGGGATCTCCATCGGCAGATCCTCGACCGCGTAGCCCATCGATTCGGCGACGATCAGTGCCAGTCGCTCCTCGACGGTCTGGCCGCTGTCCGGGTTCCAGCGCTCGCCGAAACCGGCGGTGTCCACCGCGTCGAGTACCTCGGGTTCCGCCGTGACCACCGGTGCGACGGCGGCAGTTTCGACCGGAGCGGGTTGGGCGGCGCCGGAGGTGATCACCGCGTCGAACAGCAACCGGAACTGCGCGCCTTCCCGGGCATGCACCTGCACCGACGCGCCACCCGGATGCGGGGTGAGCGTGGTGGTCAACGTCCCGGTCGCGGGTAGCGGGGCGTGGGCGACACTCGCACCCAGATTCACATCGGTCAGTACCTGCGCGGCCGCCGAGCGCACCAGCGCCGGCAGTTCGTCGACCGCCGCCGCCTGGACCTCCCAGACGTGCCGGCCGTCGGGCAGCGCGACGGAGGCGCCCGGAACCCGGGCGCTGCCGCCGGTGGACAGCGGTGTCACCTTGGGCCAGTAGTGCTTACGGACGAACGCCGTGCGCGGGATATCGGCGTACGGTCCGGCCGGCAGCAGCGAAGCCAGGTCCACCGCGTGCCCGTGCACGTACAGCTGCGCCAGCGAGGTGATCACCGCGGCGGATTCGTCTTCTTTGCGTTTGAGCGTCGGAATCAGCTGGGCGTCGTGCAGACCGGCGGCGAACGTGGTGCCGAGTACCTGCATGAGCGCCACCGAATTCGGGGCCAGCTCGAGGAAGGTGGTGATCCCGGCGTCGACCGCGCGCCTGATCGCGTTCGTGAAGTACACGCTGTGCCGCATGTTCTTCACCCAGTAGGCCTCGGTGTGCACCGGGTCGTGCCCGGGTGCGTAGTACTGCTCCTTGTCGACCGTGGAGTACAGCCCGACCGTCGGTTTCGTCGGCTCGATCCCGGCCAGTTCGGCGGCGAGTTCGCCCAGCAGCGGATCCATCTGCGAGGTGTGCCCGGCGCCCTTGGTCTGCAGGACACGGGCGAATTTCCCGGCTTCCTCGACCTTCGCGACGATCGCCGCGACCTGATCCACCGGACCACCGATCACGGTGTTGGTCGGCGCCGCGTACACGGCGACCTCGATATCGGGATAATCCGGCAGCATCGCGGCGACATCCTCGGCGCTCAATTCCACCAGCGCCATATTGCGGACATCGTCGTCGGTGAGCATCTCCTCGCCCTCGCGCATCAGGCGGGAGCGCGCGCAGATCACCCGGACGGCGTCCTCCAGCGGCAACCCGCCGCTGATGTACGCCCCGGCCACTTCACCCTGGGAATGACCGACCACCGCGGTGGGTTCGGCCCCGTGGGCGCGCAGCAGCGCGGCGAGTCCCAGCTGAATGGTGAAGGTGCCGACCTGTGACGTGCCGATATCCCAGTCCTGGGCGTCGTCGAGCATCATCTCGCGCACCGAGTAGCCGGCCTCGTCCTGGACGAGTTCGTCGACCTCGTCGACGGTGCGCCGGAAGATCGAGTTCTCCAGATAGAGCTGTTTGCCCATCTTCCGGTGCTGGGCCCCGAAACCGGCCATCACCCACATCGGCCCCTCGGCCGCAGGTGCGTCGGCGGTGAACACCCCGGCCCCGGGTTTGCCCGCGGCGATCGCCCGCAGCCCGGCCACTGCTTCGGCGTGATCCTTCGCGAGTACGACCCCGCGGGACCGCCAGTGGCTGCGTTTGGCCAGCGCCCGGGCAACATCGGTGAGCGGAGTCCGCTGCCCCGCTTCGCTTTCCAGCCAGTCGGCCAGATCGGCGGCGGCGCGGCGGCGACGTGAGGGCAGATAGGCGGAGACGGCCAGGATCACCGGCAGCGGTTCGGCGCGTTCGGCCGACCATTCGGGTTCGGGCGCGGCCTCCGCGGTGACTGCTTCGGCTTCCGCCACCACATCGGTGGTCTCCAGATCTAGTTCACCGGTCTCCGCCGAACTGTCGACAGGCGTTTCGGCCGCGGCGACGGGAGGCACGTACTCCTGGACCACCACATGCGCGTTGGTTCCGCCGAACCCGAAACCGGAGATACCGACGGTCGCGGTGCCGCTGTAGCGCGGGAACGGCGTGGGTTCCTCGACGACCTTCAGCCGGGCCTGCTCGAACGGGATGTACGGATTCGGTCCGGCGTAGTTGATATTGGGCGGGATCACGTCGTTCTGGAACGCCATGATCACCTTGGCCAGGCTCGCGGCGCCCGCGCCGGATTCCAGATGCCCGAAGTTGGTCTTCGCCGAGCCAAGCAGCGCGGGCGTCTCCGCCGCGCGACCGGCGCCGACCACCCGGCCGAGCGCCTGCGCCTCGATCGGATCACCGACCAGGGTGCCGGTGCCGTGCGCCTCGATGTAATCGACGGTGGAGGGCACGATTCCCGCATCGCGGTAGGCGCGGCGCAGGACATCGGCCTGGGCCTCGGGGTTGGGGGCGATGAGCCCGTTGGACCGGCCGTCGCTGTTGACCGCCGAACCCTTGACCACCGCGAGAATGTTGTCACCGTCGCGTTCGGCGTCGGCGAGCCGTTTGAGCACCACCAGGCCGGCGCCCTCGGACCGGACCATTCCGTCGGCATCGGACGAGAACGCCTTGATCCGGCCGTCCTTCGCGACCGCGCCGATCTTGTCGAAGCCGAGCGTGATCATCGGCATGAGCAGCATGTTCACCCCACCGGCCAGCGCGACGTCGGCGTCACCGGCGCGCAGCGCCTGTACTGCCTGGTGCACCGCGACCAGGGTCGAGGAGCAGGCGGTATCCACCGCCACCGAGGGACCGCGGAAGTCGTAGAAATACGACAGGCGGTTGGCGATGATGCTGGAAGCACTGCCCGTGATCTTGTAGCCCTCCGCCGAAGCCGGGACATTCGGATCGGTATCACCGAGGCTCATCGCCGCGACCAGCTGGAAATCGCTGGTCGATGTACCGATGAAAACACCCACCGATTCCCCGCGCAGGTCACTGGCCGGGATATGCGCATGCTCGAGCGCTTCCCAGGTGAGCTCCATCATCAGCCGCTGCTGCGGGTCGATCCGCTCGACCTCGATCGGCGACATGGCGAAGAATTCGGCGTCGAAATCGGTGACGACGTTCTGGTCCAGATATCCGCCGCGGGTGTTGCCCTCCGCCACGGCCTGCGCCACCTGCGGTTCACTCAGGAATTCCGCCCAGCGGCCTTCGGGAAGCTCGCGGATGGCGTCGCCGCCGTTGATCAGGAATTCCCAGGTCGATTCCGGGGTATCGCCCGCACCGGGCAGCCGGGTCGACAAGCCCACGATCGCGATATCGTGCGCGTCGCCCGGCGCGAATCCGGCGGTGTAGAACTGGTCGTCGAGCGCCTCGAGCGTGCTCTCCGGCGGGCCGTTCACGATCACCTCGGCCAGCGAGGCGATGGTCGGATGCTGATAGATGATGGTGGGGTCGAGGATCACACCGGTGCGGTCCTCGATATCGCCGCCGAGGGCCAGCGCATCGCGCGAGGCGAGACCGAACTCCTCCATCGGCCGATCGACAGTGATCTTGTCCACCGACTGCCCGGTGGCCTCGGCGACCCAGTTGCGCAACCACTCCCGCAGTTCCGCCACCGATATCTCGGTGCGCTCGGCGCCTGCCGCGGCCGTGGGCTCGGCGCCCGTCCCGGCGCCGCCCTCCTGCCCGGCGGGAAGATTCTCGGTCGGTTCCGGCGACGTACCCTCGTTATCAGCCATCAGTCCTCAAGCTACCTGTCTGTATGCGGTGCCTGGCAACAGCCTGCATCGCAGGGATGGGTGGACGGCGACCGCCGGCGCCGCGGTGTCCACGCCGACACCGCCGTGAGCGGACTCATTCCTCCGGTGCATCGGGGAAGGCCTGCTGCGTGTAACCACCGCGCAGCGTGCCCTCGATATAAGCCGCCTTGCAGGCGCGCCGCGCGATCTTCCCGCTCGACGTACGCGGAATCGAGCCCGCGGGCACCAGCAGCAGATCCCGGACCGTCACGCCGTGGCGCTGCGAGATCGCCGCCCGGACCGCGTCCGCGATGGGCAGCGGATCGGCCTTACCCGCGCCCGGTCCCCGCTCGGCGACGACGACGAGCTGTTCGGACGCATCGTCGGCATCGAATTTCAGGCCGGAATGGCTGCCCTGCGCGAACACCTCGGCGGGCAACTGGTTGGCCGGCACCGAGAACGCCGCGATGAATCCGGGCCGCAGCGCACTGCTGGCCTCCTGCGCGGAGAATTCGAGATCCTGCGGGTAGTGGTTGCGGCCGTCGACGATCACCAGATCCTTCACCCGGCCGGTGATGTAGAGCTCGCCGTCGAAGTACACGCCGTAGTCGCCGGTGCGCATCCAGTTCGCGTCCTGCGCCGCACCTTCGGCATGGCTGCCTTCGGGCAGCCGCTCGGCGACCTTGTTCCGGAATGTCGCGTTGGTCTCGTCCTCGCGGCCCCAGTACCCGATACCCATGTTGTTGCCGTGCAGCCAGATCTCGCCGACGTGCCCGTCGGGCTGTTCGCGCGGCGCGGCATCGATCGACTCGGGATCCACGATCACGGCCCACTGCGAGCGGGCGACATAACCACAGCTCACCTGGGCGATCGCATTCTCGGCACCCGGGTCGACCTTCACCATGCGCCCGGCGTTGAGTTCGTGCCGGTCGACGTAGGTGACCTTGGCCTCGTCCTCGGATTTGGTCGCCGAAACGAACAGCGTGGCCTCGGCCATGCCGTAGCACGGTTTGATGGCGGTCTTCGGCAGGCCGTACGGGGCGAACGCGTCGTTGAACTTCTTCATCGACGAGGTGGTCACCGGTTCGCTGCCGTTGATCAGGCCGATCACATTGGACAGGTCCAGCGATTCACCGTTCTTCGGCAGCCCGCGCACCGCGGCGTGCTCGAAAGCGAAGTTCGGGGCCGCCGCGAAGGTGCCCGCGCCGTCGGAGGCGGCGG
The DNA here is from genome assembly GCF_050936135.1 of Nocardia sp. CA-290969. Classification (NCBI taxonomy): domain Bacteria; kingdom Bacillati; phylum Actinomycetota; class Actinomycetes; order Mycobacteriales; family Nocardiaceae; genus Nocardia; species Nocardia sp. CA-290969. The sequence continues at coordinate 6,525,396 of NZ_JBNJNJ010000001.1, forward strand.
CGAGTTCCTTGATCCAGCGGTACGGGCGGCGGACGAACGAGGCCGGCGACATGATGGTGATGAACTTGCCGCCCACGGCGGGCAGGATCACGGTCAGCAGACCCATATCGTGGAACAGCGGCAGCCAGGTGACACCGCGCGAATTCCAGTCCAGATTGATGGCGTCGACCATCTGCAGCAGGTTGGTGCCGACGCCGCGGTGGGTGATCTCCACACCGGCCGGGGTCCGGGTGGAACCCGAGGTGTACTGCAGGTAGGCGATATCGTCCACGGCGATATCCGGGCGCACCCAGCTCTCCCCGACACTGTCGGGAATAGCGTCCACCGCGATGATGCGCGGGCGCTGGGCGGCGGGGAGCGAACGGAAGAACTGGCGCACCCCCGCCGCGGACGAGCTGGCGGTGAGGATGGCCGACGGTTCGCAGTCGCCTAGCACCGCGTGCAACCGGTCGGTATGACCGGGCTCGTCGGGATCGAACAGCGGCACCGCGATCGTGCCCGCGTAGATGGCGGCGAAGAAGGAGATCACATAGTCCAGCCCCTGCGGCGCGAGTACCGCCACCCGGTCACCGGGTTTGGTGACCTGCTGCAGTCGGCCGGCCACCGCGCGCAGCCGGACCCCGAACTGTTGCCACGTGAGCTCGTGTACCTCACCATCGCGTTCGCGCGAATAGTCGATGTAGCGGTACGCCAAGGTGTTCGCGTCGTTGCGGGTGTGCATCTCGACGTGGTCGACCAGGGTGCGATCATCGGGAATCGTGATATTCCCGTTCTCGTCCAGGTAGTCGTCGAAAGTCTCGTCCATTCCTTCTTCTCCTCCGAGGCGCACGCGGCAACGGCACGATAACCGTTATTCAGTGTGTGGGCCCCGACTCGCATTCGCCGCGGTGCTCTCGCAACGAGAACTGTTCACCCGCGGGTTCTGGGGTGCGGTCTGCGCGGTGACCGCTATCGGCTAGATGGTCTCAAACCAGAGACATGTTACAGAGATGAGCTTCTCACTCCTCCCGGAGCAGGGGAATCACCGGGGCGAACGCGTCCATCTGGGTCGGATAGATCCCGACGTAGGACATACCGGTGAGCTGACGCACCCGGCGCACCTGATCGGCGATCTCCTCGAACGTGCCGATCGCCACATACGGCGAATTCAGCAGCTGCTCGACGGTCAGCTGGATATCCACCTCGAGATCCGGATGCAGGCCGCGGTCCAGCGCCGACAGCGCCATCTCCGCCGTCTTCTCCCGATCGTCGGTGATCACGATCGCGGTGATCGCCCAGTTCAGCTCGATCTGGGAGAACCGGTCGCCCGCGGCCTCCTTGATCAGATTCACCTTCTCGACGGTCTTCTCGAGGGTGATCCCGGAGAGCAGGCCTTTGCCCTGCGGCGTGGTGACCGGCACCACCGAGATGATGTCGGCGTGCTTGGCGGCCAGCTTCAGCATCCGCGGGCCACCACCGCCGGTACACAGCGGCGGGCGCGGGCCCTGGCGCGGCCGCGGCGTGCCCTTGATACCGCGCACCTGGTAGTACTTGCCCTCGAACGTGCATTCCTGCCCGCGTAGCAGCACGTCGAGAATGGTGAGCGTCTCGTCGAGTTTCGCGAGCCGGATCCCCGGCCGGTCGTAGTCCAGCCCGGCGGCGGCGAATTCGTCGGCCTTCCAGCCGGCGCCGATACCCACCTCGAGCCGGCCCTTCGACAGCACATCGATGGTGGCCAGATCCTTGGCCAGCACCACCGGATGGCGGAACCCGTTGGCCAGCACGGAGGTGCCGAGGCGGATCTTCTCGGTGGCCTGCGACAGCGCACCGAGAGCGGCGATCGGACCGATCTGGTCACCGAGATGGTCCGGTACCACGAAGGTGTCGTAGCCGTACTCCTCGGCCTGCTGCGCCGTCTGGATGAACTTGCGGGCGCCGCCTTCCTGCTTGTTCCCTTCGCCCGCGGCCGCGAAGCGGAACTTTCGCAACGGAGTGCCCAGCGCGCTCAACTCATCCACCGGTGCGGCGGCTTCTGTCATGAACTCATGCTCCTGGCTATCGGAAGTCACTGCGTATCCCGGCCGGCGCAGGGCCGGGACGCGCGATCACCAGCGCACTTTACAGCGTGCTGCGGGTGAGGGAACACGCTGCGTGCGGTGAATTGTCACAACGCGCCGCCGATACCGAGCGGCACCAGCGAAATTGCGCACTACCAGGCACGACACGCTTCCGTCGCATACGCGACACCGGCCGCGAGTGTCTGAGCCGGTACCGCTCGGCCGCATCGGTCGCATTCGCGGGCAGGTATCAGGAATGCGGCGGTGCCGGTGCGTTCTCCACCAGGCCGATCGCCCACTGAGCGGCCCACTGGGTCGCCGTGGTGCCGTTCTCGTCGACCACGAACCCGTGGTAGAGGCTGTGCACCGGATTCCCGACGGCCTGCGCCAGCGTGCCCAGGCTGCCGAGGATATTGCCCGGACTGAGCGCATTGCGCGGTGCGTCGCAGATCAGATCGCCCGGCGCGCAGATCGTGTACACCCGGTCGGCCAGATCACCGAAGCCTTCTGTGCGTGGACCCGTCATCGTGATTCCCGGCACGGTCAAACCGCCCAGCGCGACCTCCGCGCCGATCCCGGGCGGCGGGGTCCCCACCTGGATCGGCTGACCCGGGCCGGGCTCACCGGACCGGCGGCCGTCCGCGATCAACGTCACCCCGAGCACCCGTTCGGCCGGAACCGGGCCGTTGCCCTTGCCGATCTGCTCGGCGATATCCCCGGCGATCACCGCGCCCTGCGAGAACCCGGCGATCACATAGGTGGTGAGCGGGCATTCCTCGTGCCGCTGGGTGAGGAAATCGAAGGTCCGCCGCATACCCTCGGTACGCGAAACGTTGTAGGAGGCCTGCCCGTCCGGCGGGAACGCCACGGGGTTGGAGAACTGCGCGACGTAGGGGACGGTGTACACATCCACCCGCTGGTCCGGGAACTGTTCCCGCACCGGATTGCTGACGTTCAGCATGAGCGAGGCCGGGTTCGCCGTCGGGTTGTACGGGTCGTCGTTGCTGTTGGACTCCCACGTCCCGGGCACCGAGATCATCTGCACATCCGGGCAGCTCGCCGGCTGACTGGTCGGCTCCTCCGGCCCGGGCCCCGGCCCGGGCGGTTCCGGCTCCCGCAGGCAGCCCGCCAGCAGGTACCAGAGCAACACCACGATGACGAGCCCGGCCACCCCGAGTGCCAGCAGTGTCAGACACCCTGCCGACCGCGACCGCCGAGCTCCGCTACGTCCCCTACTCACCGGCAGCCACTAGCAGTAGTGCGCTTTCGCGGTATTGATGTAGATCTGCCCCGCCTGTTCGACCGGCATCTTCGCCGGATCGAACGTCGCGTCCGACCCGGCCATCGCGGTCACCCAGGTGAGCAGGCTCGCATCCGGTTCGCCCTGTGCCACCCCGTTGCACACATACGCACCGATACTCAGCGCGATATCCGGGCTGGACGGCGTAACGCCCTGTTTCGCGAGCTCGTCGATATAGGTCTGTTCCTTGGGCCCGAGCTGGCCGGTCTCGGTTTCCTGCGGCGGTACCGGCGCGGGGCGCTCGGGTTCGGCCGGCGGCTCCTCCGGTGCGGTCTCCTCGGGCGCCGGGGCCGCCTCCGGGGCGGGGCTCTCGGCCTCGGGCGCCGGCGCCGGTGCCGAGCTCGCGGACGGTGCGGCGGCCGGGGTCGACAAGGTCGGGGTGCTGGTCGCGGTCGATTCCTCGTCACCGCAGCCGGCGAGCAGTCCGGCGGCCGCCACGGCCGCCACCACACCGAGCAACGTGCCTCGGGTCCGATACATACATTCCATCCTGTGTTCCGGCGCGCAGTTGCGCGCATGTCCACGGCGGCCCGAGATCAGGCGCCGCAGACCCATGGGTTGACCGTAACGTTACGTCCCGGGCCCAGCGCGTAACGCGGGCCGCGACCCCCGAGGGTAATACTGTGTCTTTTTGCGCGCCTCCGGCGCGCTGGTTTTGGCCCCCTGAGTCCCTGCTGTCAGCACTCGACACTCGCGGCTGCGCCGCATCGCATCGAGCACTGACAGCAGGGACGGGCCAAAACCTCTCAGGGCCTCGTAAGACTCGGCACCGCCGTGGTCACGTTCGGTTCCGGGGTTATGCGAACCTCCGCGGGCCTCGTAGGACTGGGCGCCGCCGCGGTCCCGTACAGCTCGAGGTGTCAGCGCACCTCGACGCGGTTGTCTCGGACAGTAACCGACCCGTGTTGGAAGTTTTGTTGTATTCCACCAGGAATGGCGAACTCGTCGCTGATCGGGAAACCCAACCGGCCGTTCTCGAATCCGGCGTCGCGCCAGGCGTCCATGATCGGGCCGTTGCGGACGGCCCAGGCTCCCGAGAGCGGGCTCCAGTAGATATTGCCCCCTTCGAATCCGCTGAACCGGCCGAAATCCTTCAGCGGGAGCTCCGGACCCACCGGGAAGCCCAGCCAGCTGTTCTCGAAGCCCAGTTCGGCGTATTTGCCGAGGATGAGACCTTCCACACGGTGCGCTCCGGTGGCCGGGCTGAAATAGAACGGGCCGCCTTCGAAGGATTGCACCGCACCGTCACGGTTCGGCGTCTTCACCTCCGGGCCCACCGGATATCTGGCCGGGCCGCCCTCGTAACCCTGGCGTCCCCACTCCGCCAGAATCGCCCCGCGCACCACCTGCGCGCCGGTCTCCGGCGTCCAGTACAGCGATCCGTGCTGGAATGCCTGATATCGACCCCGCCCGTCCGGCAGCGGGATCTCGGCGCCGACCGGCATCCCGAGCGCGCCGTGCGGTCCGGCCGCGGCCTGGTACCCGCCACCGATCCGGCCGGCCACCGGATGGGCACCGCCTTCCGGTGTGTAGAAAACGCGGCCGCGCCGGAAATCCTGGGCGATTCCGCCGGGCACCCGGTATTCGCCCGTGAGGCAGTCGCCGAGCCAGCCGTTGCCGGCGGCCACGGCCCCGATGTCACCACCGGCCGCGCAGGGCGGTTTCGTGGCGGAGACGCCGAGCGCGGTGGCGGCCTGCGGCCAGGACTGGCGCATTTCGAAATCCCAGTACGGCCAGGTGTGGGTACCGGCGGAACGGTACTTGACGGTGGCGGGTATCTGCAGTTCGTCGAGTTTGCGAATGAAATTCTGGGAGGTGATCAGGGCCAGCGTCTCCAGACCCATTCCGAACATATTGGTGCTCACGCCCGGTATCTCCGAGCCTTCGTCGTGCTTACCGGAGGCGCCGGTGCCGCTCGATATATAGAGGGATTTACCTTTCAGGCGGTCGGCCAGATACAGCGGATCGTGTTCTTCCCACTGCGGGCTGCCGGGCGGCCCCCACATCGCCGCGGCGTCGAAACCGCCCGCATCGGCCATCGCGAGCCGGATCGCCTGCGGCATACCCGTACTCGTGGTGGTCAGGAATCCGGAGTAGGAGGCCGCGTATTTCGCGAAATCGGTGTTGCGGGCGGACAGGAACATGGCGGCGGTACCGCCCATCGACAGTCCGGCGATCCCGCGGGTGCCGGTGGCCCGCCATTGGCTTTCCAGCAACGGGGGAAGTTCCTTGGTGAGGAAGGTTTCCCATTTGTAGTTCTTGCCGTTGTTGGGTTCCAGCCAGTCCGAGTAGAAACTCGCCTGGCCACCGACCGGCAGCACCACGGTCACGTTCTTGTCCGCGAAGAAATCGACGGCGCCGGTCTCTTTGATCCAGCCGCTGTCGTCGTCGGTGGCGCGCAGCCCGTCGAGCATGTACAGCACCGGGAACTTCGCGTCCGGCTGAGTGTTCCAGTCGCGCGCCAGCAGCAGCCGCACCTGGATCGGGGCGCCCATGGCGGGCGAGTTCACCCATACCGCGACGTGCCGGTCGGAATGCCAGACGATATTGCGGATCGTCGCCGGCGCTGCTGCCGCGGTGGGCTGCGCCGGTGCCGGGGCCTGTGCGGCGGCGAACGGCAGCACCAGGGCGGCCGCCAGGACGGCGAGTCCGCGCCGGGCGCGGCTACCGGGCCGGCCGGTTGTCCCCCCTGCTGCGCGTTTCTTCGCTGCCACACACTGTTTGTACCGCCGCCGGGCCCGGATACCCGGTAGACGCGCTGAGGAGCAAACCGGTTGATCCCCGGCATGGCATGGAAAGACGAACGGCGCCACCTGCTTCGATAGGAAGCAAGTGGCGCCGTTGCGCGGTGCTATCGGTTCAGCGGCAACCGATCAGCATAGGGTTCGATCACCAGCCGTTGGTGGAATCCAGGAACATCTTGCGGGAGGCGAAGAGCTGGCCTTCCCAGTACTTCCAGGAGTGGGTGCCCACGTTCGGGAAGTCGAAGTGGGCGTTGATACCCAGCGTCTTCAGCCGCGCCTGGAACGCCCGGGTGTTCACCAGGGAGAGTGCTTCCAGAGCCATGGCGTTACCGGTGTTGAACGCGCCGATCGCGGAGGCCGGCTTGTCGTACGGGCCGGGCAGGCCGCTGGCCGCCGAGATGTACATCGGCAGGCCGCGCAGCTGCGGCGCGAAGACGAACGGGTCCATCCGCAGCCACTGCGGGCTCCACGGGGCGGCCATCGAGTCCACGTTGAAGCGGCCCGCGTCGAGCATCGCGATGCGGATGGCTTCCCGCATACCCGGCGCCGAGATGTTCAGGTAGCCGGAGTAGGCGGCCGCCGACCGGAACTGGTCGCGGTGGTAGGCGGCCAGGGCCAGCGCGGCGCTGCCACCCATCGACAGGCCCGCGATCGCGTTGTTGGTACGCGAGACGCCGTGACCCTCGAGGAACGCGGGAAGCTCCTTGGTCAGGAACGTTTCCCACTTGTAGGTGAACTTCTGGCCGTTGGTGTTGCTGGGGGCGTACCAGTCGGCGTAGAAGCTCGACTGCCCGCCGACCGGCATGATCAGCGAGATGTTGTCGTTCGCGAACTGCTCGAGCGCATTGGTCTCGAACGACCAGGCGTTACGGTCTTCGCGGGCGCGCAGACCGTCGAGCAGGTAGAGGCCGGCGTTGCCGCCGCGCGCCGCCCACTGCACCTGAACCTTGATCGGGCCCATGCTGGAGGGAACCATCAGCTCCTCCAGGCCGGCGCGATGCACCGGGGACGCCGCCGGCGAGGCCACGGCGGTCGGCGCCGCGATACCCGCGGCGACCGGTAGTGCGAGCGCAGCCGCACCGATAGCCAGAATCCGGTTACGCCAACCGCGAGGTGCCCGTGACCGCCCCGTCTCTCTCTTCGGGCCGGCTGCCCTGCCGAAACGCATGAATTCTGCTCTCTTTCTGCTGTTGTGGTGTGCTCCGCCACCGCTGCGCGGACCACACCCCGTTTCTCCTCGGCGGCGCCGGCGGCCGGTCCCGACCAACCCTTTGGCCGACAGCGCTACAACGATCTGGTCACAGATGTGCTCGCTGGACCTTATTCGACCCGATCGGGCTCGAGCAAGGCCGTGCTGATCGGATGACCGAAATGCGCCGCGAGAACGTCTGTGATCGCCCCGTGACGATACCTTGCCGCGGCGTTGATGTCTCGGTGGGCCGCGATATTCTCCCGTTATCGAAATCGCCCGCTGACCGGGCATGTGTAACGGAATACCAACCAGAGGCGAATTCGTATCGACAGCAGTGTGCCCGCCACCGGAGAACTCCGGGTGGCGGGCACACTGCTGTGGTCGCGGGACCCCGTTGCCGGGGCCCTGCCACCGCGGGTTATCCGATATTCGCCGACAAATCCGGAATCATCCGATGCACTTCGGCTTCCCAGTACGTCCACGCGTGGATACCGGTGGCGGGGAACGAATAGGTGACATTGTTCGCACCCAGCGACATCATCCGCAGCTGGAACGACCGGGTATTCGCCAGGGCCAGCGCCTCGAGCGCCATCCCGTTGACGGTATTGCCGTTGAAGCCGTCGGCCGGCGCGGGAAGCGCGCTACCGGCGGATATCCAGAGCCTGGTGTTGTGGTCGCGCAGCAGCGGCGCGAAGACGAACGGATCCATCCGCAGCCATTGCGGCCCCCAGGGCGGTGCCATCGAGTCCACGTTGTATCCGCCGGCGTCGATCATGGCCAGCCGGAGGGCTTCGCGCATACCGGGCGCGGAGATGTTCAGATAGCCGGAGTAGGAACCCGCGAAACTGAACTGATCCGGGTGATAAGCGGCCAGGGTGAGGGCACCGCTGCCGCCCATCGACAATCCGAATACACCGTTGCGGTAGGGGTTGAAACCGAGCCGATCGCGCAATGCCCAGCGCAAATGCTGGTTGATGAACGTTTCCCAGGCGTAGCGATAGCTTTTGCCGGGACCCTCGGATATCACGTTCAGCGCGCCCGAACCCGAGGACGAGCCGGTGGGCGGCGCCCCGAAGAAGGAACTCGGCGCATTCCAGTCGGCGTAGAAGCTCGACATACCGCCGACCGGCATGACGACGTTGATATTCCAGTCGGTGAGCGCGTCGGCGACATTGGTGTCGAACTCCCAGCCGCTATGGGTTTCGGGGGCGCGCATACCGTCCAGCGCGTAGACGACGCGGTTGGTGTTGCCGTCCTTGGCCCGGAAGATCCTGGACCGGATCGGGCCCATCTCCGGGGAGTTCACCACGAAATCGAATCCCCGCGGGTTGGGTGCCGCCTGGGCCGGGGCGCCCGTATCGGAGAGCGCCACCGCGAGGGGCGCGAGCAGTGCCACGGTGATCGCCAGTACCCATCGACCGCCCCGGCGCCGGGGTCGTACCGATCTGAGCCTTCGCGCACTTCGCATTCGACTGGACCTTTCGCCTGGACAGCCGGACAGCAAATCACGAGCTACGTTACCGGCCCCATATCGGATACATAGACGACGGCTACCAACGGACACGGAAGCCGTTATCTGGATACCTGCTCCTGGTGTATCAATCGACCAGATAGGGGTCCATGTTGCCAGATAGTGGCGCAGGTCATAGGCAACTCGCGTGGCGCGGATGCATTTTCGTTGCCGGATGCCCGCATCCCGCGCGACCGCAATGTTTCCGCAATGCGCGCCGCGCACCCGGCAGATCAGCCGATATTCGCCGACAGATCCGGGATCATCCGGTACACCTCGTCGGTCCAGTACCGCCAGTTGTGGACCCCGACGGCCGGGAAGTCGTAGGTGACGTTATGCGCGCCCAGCGACAACATCCGGGCCTGGAAGGCCCTGGTGTTGACCAGCGCCAGCGATTCCAGCGCCATGGCGTTGACGGTGTTCACATCCAGCCCGTCGGCTGCCGCGGGCAACCCGCTGCCCGCCGAGATCCACAGCCGGGTGTTGTGGGCACGCAGCATCGGCGCGAACACGAACGGGTCCATCCGCAGCCACTGCGGGCTCCACGGCGGCGCCATCGCATCGATGTTGAACCCGCCGGCATCCAGCATCGCGACCCGCAGCGCCTCGCGCATACCGGGTGCGGACACGTTCAGATAGCCGGAATACGAAGCCGCGTAGCGGAACTGATCCGGGTGGTAGGCGGCCAGGGCGAGGGCCGCGCTACCGCCCATGGACAGCCCGAACACGCCGTTGCCGTTGGGGTTGAAACCGAGCCGGTCGCGCAATGCCCAGCGCAGGTCACGGGTCAGGAAGGTTTCCCATTTGTACGTGCTGGACCGGCCCAGACCGGCCGCCGAACCCGACGCCAGCCCGGATCCCGAATCCGCGGCCGACCCGGTGGCACCACCGGCGCTACCGGAGCTGCCCAGTCCGAAGAAGTTGCTCGGCGCGTTCCAATCGGCGTAGAAGCTGGAGCGGCCGCCGACCGGCATGACCACGTTGATATTCCATTTGGTCAGTTCCCGGGCGACGTCGGTATCGATCTCCCAGCCGCTGAGATCGTCGCGGGCGCGCATCCCGTCCAGCGCGTAGACGACCCGCCCGGTGTTCCCGTCGGCGGCGCGGAAGATCCGCGATTTGATCGGGCCCATCTGCGAATCGACCCAGAAGTCGAACCCGAAACCGGGATCGAACCGGGCGGCAGCGGGTGCGTCCGGTCCGGCGACCGAGACTCCGGCGGCCGGCAGCAGCAGCGCCAGGGACAGTAGGGCGGCACGTTTGAGCCGGTCACCCAGCTTCCGTGCCGGGTGGCCGGTCCGTCGACCGCGGCCGATAACGCCTCGCATTGCTCCCACCCTCCGTCGTGCGACCAGTCGATCGCATGGTCCACCACCGGTCTCCGCATTTCATCGGGGACTGACGCGAGCACCATAGCCCGACGCGGTACCCGTTGCCCGCCGAGAACACGCGGGGAAAACCGCAGTGCCGAAAAGCTATCAGAGAACGGGCAGATCAGCGCACCGGTGGCACCGGATCGACCAGGCCACAGCGTTGAATCTCATACTCCGGTACCCGATCGATGCGGTAGGACGCGAAATCGAACGCGTGCAACAGGTTGTGCTTGAAGCGCTCGAACGTCAACGGGCCCTTGTAGGAAAGCATCAGCGCGTGGGTCTGCGGGCAGGACATGGCGACGTGGGCCTGTTGCACCCAGTCCTCGTCCATATACCAGGGCAGCCACGGTTTGCGGTCCACCATGCCGGTTTCCACGATCACCCAGTCGGGGTAGAGGCTCTTGTCGTGGCCGATACGCCCGTCGGTGAGCCGTTCGGTGTGCGCGGCCAGTGGGAAGGCCAGACCCATCGGATCGATCACCCGGACGTCGAGCGGGACGTTCATGCTGGTCATACCCAGGTTGAGGAAGTAGACCGTATGCCCGGCGCCACCCGGCGGGATCGGAACCGGCGGCGGTGCCACGTACCAGAACATGAACGACGGCGAATTCAGCAGGAGCCCGCCGTCGGGGGTTTGCTCGATGGCCTCCACCATGGGCCGCATCCGCGCGTAGTCGAGGTAGTCCTCGGCGCGGATCGGGTGATCGTGGCCGGTGTTGAGCACGTAGTAGATGCGCTCGTCCACGATCCCCGACTTGTTGATCTTGGTACCGGTTTTGATCGCGGTGGTACCGGAGGCCAGCAGCGCCCACGCCACGGTGCCCACCAGCGCGACCACCAGCAGCGCGAAAGCCGGTGCGTCCCGGCGCGTCAAGGCCCGTACACCGCCGTCGGGCAACCGCAGCGGCAGCACCGCCACCGGCAGCAGGAACAGGAACAGCTGCGGCAGCAGCATCCGGCCGTGCATGAAATCGCCACCGACGCGCAACGCGTAGACGGTGAGGATCACCGCGGCGCCCAGCACCAGCGTGACCACCGCGGCCGGTGTCCGCAGCCATTCGCGCAGCCGCCGGGCCCGGCCGGACCGCTCCCGCGTGGAGTCCTGCTCCGCGGCGGGGTCCACCACGACCGGCTCGGTGTGATACACCCGGGCCGCGACCAGCCCCGCGATCAGCAGAATCGCCAGCGGCACGTAGAGGTAGTACGGACCCGCGAGATCCCAGAGATAGGTGAAACCCTGCCCCCATTTGGCGCCGCCCGCATCCTTCGCGACCGCGGTGTTCGGGTACGGCAGCCCGTAGTAGCCCATCCGCCAGACCTGGTAGCACAGCGGTACGAAACCGGCCACCGCGACGATCAGTCCGCGCAGCAGCCACGGCCGCAACCGGGAGGCGGGCATCGGGGCGATGAAGATCATCAGCAGCGCCAGGCCGCCGACCACCGCCATCTCCGGCCGGATCAGCGGTGCCAGCCCGGCCAGGAACGCCAGGCCCAGCAGCCCCGGCACACCGGGACGTTCGGCCTTGCTCCAGCGGACCAACAGCAGCCACAGCAATCCCAGCCAGCAGATGACCAGGCAATTCTCCAGGCCGGAGGTCGCATAGTCACGGGCAGGGGGCACGGCGATATAGGCGAGGGCACCGGCCGGGATCAGCAGGGTCGATGTCGCCGGCCCCCACAGTTTCCCGGTGCCGAGCATGGCGAAAAGCAGCGCCAGCACCGAAAGCGTCAGGGCCACACCCAGGACGACGTACTCCAGCCGGGCCTGGGTGAGCCAGCTGAAAAACCAGACGATGTAGGTCCAGGCCGTGCTGGTGTTGGTCTCCACGCGCTCGCCCGCGTTGAACACCGGGCCGTTGCCGGCCAGCAGGTTGCGCACGGTACGCAGCACGATGAGACCGTCGTCGGCGATCCAGCGGCGCTGCCAGCCGCCGTAGGCCAGCAGCGCGAGGGTCACCACGATTCCCCCGGCGAATACCGCACGCGGTAGCCGGGACGAACGCGCCGACGAGCGAGGCTGCTCCGAGGCAGCCCGCTCGCCGGTCTTTTCAGTTTCCGCTACCGCAATCTCGTCAGAAGAGATAGACAGCGACACCTACCGCTCCGATCCAGGCAATGGCGAGCAACTGCAGGACGCGGTCTCCGAAGGCGATCTCTTCCGGCTCGCCGGCCTCGCCACCGTCGACATCCACGGCGTACCGCAGGATGGCGATGGTGAACGGGACCATCGAGAAGGCGAACCACTCGTTGTCTTTGACCTCACCCTGTTCGAATGCCCACAGTCCGTAGAAGACCACGACCGCGGTGGCAGCCAGGCTCCACGTGAATCGTAGGTAGGTGGGGGTGTAGTACTCCAGCGATTTGCGAATCTTTGCCCCGGTCGAAAGGGCCAGCTGCAGTTCGGCGTACCGCTTACCGGCCGCCATGAACAGCGAACCGAAAGCCATGATCAGCAGGAACCACTGCGACAGCGGGATTCCGGAGGCCACGCCGCCGGCGATCGCGCGGAGCAGGAAGCCCGAGGACACGATGCAGATGTCCAGAACGGCCTGATGTTTGAGCCCGAAGCAGTAGGCCAGCTGAATACCGACGTACACCCCGATGGTGACGGCCAGCTGCCAGTTCGCCAGGAAGGAGAGGCCCACCGAACCCACCAGCAGCACCGCCGCCAGCGCGAAGGCCAGGTTCACCGGAACCACACCGGCCGCGATCGGACGGAACCGCTTGGTGGGATGCGCCCGGTCGGCCTCGACGTCCATCGCGTCGTTGACCAGGTAGATGCCCGAGGCCGCCATGCAGAAGACCACGAAGGCGATCGCGACACTGCCGAGCACGTCCAGATCGGTGACCGACCCCGCCGCCATGGGCGCGGCCAGTACCAGGACGTTCTTCACCCACTGCCGCGGGCGGGCGGCCTTGATCAGACCGCCGACCAGCGTTTTGGGCGGGCCCTTGACCTCGGCTTCGGCCAGATCGGCGCCGGTGGGCTCTTCACTCATATCAGGCAGCGCCTTTTCGTCTTGTACGGTCACTGTCGAGTCTCTTTTCGGCGGCGAGCAGGACGGCGGCGGACGCGGCGCCGAGCGCGGAACCGGCGATCACATCGGAGGGGTAGTGCACCCCGAGAACGACCCTGGACAGCAACATCGGCGGTACGAGCACCGCAGGCAAGGGTAGCCCGGTCAATTTTCCGAGCAGCACCGCCGCCGCCGTTGTCGAGGTCGCATGCGAGGAGGGGAAGCTGAGTTTGCTCGGCGTACCCACGTTGACCTGCACCGATGGCGCATGCGGGCGGGGCCTGCGAACGACGCGCTTGATCACGATGGAAGCGGCGTGCGCACCCACGGCGCCGACCGCGACCCCGGCCCATTGCCGCCGGCGGGGCTTGTCGGCCAGCGCACCGGCCGCGGCGATCGCGACCCAGCCCAGCGCGTGCTCCCCGAAATGCGACATTCCGCGGGCCGCGGACACCACCGCGGGCGTCGCGATAGCCCCCTGGACGGCCTCGATGATCTTCACTTCCGGCGGGACGCTGCCCGCGGTCGTGTCCTGCAGGCTCGGGTTCATCGCATTCACCGTTCGGACTCCGCCTTGCTGTCGATACCGAAAACCTTCTCCCAGGCGGCCGTCCCGGTGAGTTCGGCATGCGCGGCCCGGTACCGCTGCCGCATCTCCGGCATCCGGTCGGCGAGTTCCTTACGCAACCGCAGCGCCTCCCGCAGCAGCCCGTAGGCCTGCCGCGGATCCCGCTTCCGGTACACCACCCCGCGCCCGTCGGCGGTGGTGACGGTGACCCCGTCGACCTGCGAGAGCAGGAACCAGCGCGCGTCCAGGGTCGGCACATTGAGCTGCGGGCGCTCGTGATGTTCCGGATGCGCCGGCCGCAGATTGTTCAGCACACCTTTGCCGAGCCGCACGATCTTGGCGATCGGGTTGGCCGGTTCGGCCACCGCGCCCACCCCGATCCCGCTGGCCAGCGGGAGTTCGGTCGAGGACGGCAGGATCACCGCGTCCGGATACTGTTTGCGCAGTTCGTGCACCGCGCCGAGCGCGCTCGGCAGCAGTTCGAACAGACGCTGCGGGCCGGCCAGGAAATCGCGGATCGCGAGATTCTGGATGGCGACCGTCGAATATTCGAGGCAGAGCAGATGTTTCAGGGTCGCCTTGACGGTGTGCGCGATCATCGCGCGCCCGTTACCCGGCTGGTACAGCGAGGCCACCACCAGGCGGTTGCGCAGATGGAAATACGCCTGCCAGTCGATGGCGTCGTCCTTATCGCTCCACGCCATATGCCAGACCGCGGCCCCCGGCAGGGTGACCGTCGGATAACCGGCCTCGCGGGCCCGCAAACCGTATTCGACGTCGTCCCATTTCAGGAACAACGGCAGCGGCTGCCCCAATTGTTCGGCCACCTGCCGCGGGATCACACAGGTCCACCAGCCGTTGAAATCGCCGTCGATACGCCGGTGCAGCAGTTTCGAATTGTCCCGGTCGCGCAGCGGGTACTTCGCGAAATCGTGGTCGTATTCGACATTCGGCGCGGCCGACCACATGAAGATATTGCGGTCCACCACCTCGCCCATCACATGCAGATGCGAACGTTCCTGCAGGTTGAGCATCTGGCCGCCGACCAGCACCGGGGATTTCGCGAAACGGGCGAAGGCCAGGGCGCGCAGAATCGAATCGGGTTCGATCTCGATATCGTCGTCCATGTAGACGATGTATTCGGCGCTGGTGGTTTTCAGCGCCTCGTACATGACCCGGCTGTAGCCACCGGACCCGCCGAGATTCGGCTGGTCGTGAATGGCGAGCCGGTCGCCCAGTACGGCGGCCGCCTCCTCGAAACCGGGTTCGTCGACCACTTTGCGGGTGCCCTGATCGGGGATGATCACCGCGTCGATCTGCGCCAGGACCAGCGGGTCGGCGCCGAGCGCGGTCAGCGTCTTCACCGCATCGGTGGGGCGGTTGAACGTCGGCATACCGACCGCGATCCGGCCCTCACCCGGCGCTTCGATCGGCGCGTACCAGCCGCCGGACACCAGCGTCACCGCGGTATCGGTGGTGATATCGAACCAGAGCCAGCCACCGTCCTCGAACGGCCCGAAATCGGTCTCCAGTTCGAGGGTGACGGTTTCGGCACCCGCCGCGACCGCGAACTCACCACCCTGCACGTGGATCCGCGACCCGTCGGCCTTGGAGCGGTAGAGATCGACCCGCCCGTGCCCGGCCAGCTCCAGCCGCAGCACCACCGAATCGAGCATGCTCCAGCGCCGCCAGTAACTGGCCGGCAGCGCGTTGAAATAGGTGCAGAACGACACCTCGGATTCGGCGCCCACCGACAGCGAGGTCCGGGTGGTGGCATGCGCGCGGCGCGCATTGGTGGCCGACTCTTCCAGGTAGAGCGTGCGCACATCCAGCGGCTCACCCGGGCGGGGCAGGATCACTCGTTGCAGGAGCGATTTCGCACGGGTCGTGGACGGGCTGTGCGCCAGTGATGCGGAGGTCATACGTCGTTGTTCTCCTCGGCCAGCGGTGCACCCGTCTCCAGATGCGGCCGCAGCACATTGTCGAACATGTTCAGTGCACTCGCGATGGCCATATGCATATCCAGGTACTGGTAGGTACCGAGGCGGCCGCCGAACAGGACCTTCGCCGTGGCGGTCTCCTGTTTGGCCAGCGCGCGATACGCGGTCAGTTTGGCTCGGTCCTCAGGGGTGTTGATCGGATAGTACGGTTCGTCGCCGGTCTTGGCGAAACGCGAGTACTCGCGCATGATGACCGTTTTGTCCGTCGGGTAGTCGCGCTCCGGATGGAAATGCCGGGGCTCGATGATGCGGGTGTAGGGCGGATCCGCGTCGTTGTAGTTCATCACCGACGTGCCCTGGAAATCTCCGGTCGGCAGGACCTCGGTTTCGAAGTCGATCGTGCGCCAGCCCAGCTCACCCTCGGCGTAGTCGAAGTAGCGGTCCAGCGGGCCGGTGTAGACGACCGGGGCGTCCGGGTTCTGCGCGCGCAGTTCGTCGCGCACGTCGAACCAGTCGGTGTCCACCCGGACCTCGATCAGGTCACTGGCCGCCATGTTCTCCAGCCACTTCGTGTAACCCTCCTTGGGCAAGCCCTCGTAGGTGTCGTTGAAGTAGCGGTTGTCGAAGGTGTAGCGCACCGGCAGCCGGGTGATATTGCCGGCGGGCAGTTCCTTGGGATCGGTCTGCCACTGTTTGGCGGTGTAATCACGGACGAAGGCCTCGTAGAGCGGGCGGCCGATCAGCGAGATGGCCTTTTCCTCGAGGTTCTGCGCGTCGGAGGTCTCGATCTCGGCGGCCTGCTCGGCGATCAGCGCACGCGCCTCTTCGGGGGTGAAATACCGGCCGAAGAACTGCGAGACCAGTCCCAGCCCCATCGGGAACTGATAGGCCTGGCCTTTGTGCATGGCGAAAACACGGTGCTGGTAGCCGGTGAACTCGGTGAACTGGGTGACATAGTCCCAGACCCGCTTGTTCGAGGTATGGAACAGGTGCGCACCATATTTGTGGATTTCGATCCCGGTTTCCGGTTCGGGCTCCGAATAGGCGTTACCGCCGATATGCGGACGGCGGTCCAGCACGAGGACTCTCTTGCCGAGTAAATTCGCGCTGCGCTCGGCGACGGTCAGCCCGAAGAATCCGGAGCCGACGACGATCAGGTCGAACTGTGCGTTGTTATCTGAGTTACCCGGAGACGATGCGGCGGTCACGGGTGCCCAGCGTATCGGAAGCGTTTCCCGGCGCCAGTCGGGATCGGGGCCGGGTTCGTAACGGCTGGTCGGGGCGGCGGCATCGAAAATACGTTCGCCGGGGCCGGTGGGTGACCGGCCCCGGCGAACGGGGTGTTCCCAGCGAAGTGCCGGGTCTCAGTAGGCGTACGGGGCAGGGCCGTAACCGGCGGCCATCGCAGGCCTGCGACCTGCATCGATCCACTGCTTGGTGGAGCCGAGCGCCGCCAGGACCAGGGTCAGGACGGCGAAGGCGCCACCGACGATCGCGGTGAGCCCGAAGCCGAAGATCGAGACGATCACGAAGCCGACGCAGGCGACGATCACGGTGACCCGCCCGGCACTGCTGCGCCGCAGCAGCGCGATCCCGCCGATCAGCAGGGCCAGCGCGATAACGATGTAGGCGATACCCCAGACGACACCCACGCCCTCGAAGTCCAGATCCACGTCCGGACCGCTGCTGCTACTGCTGCTCGAGGAGCTGCTGCTGCGCCGGCGGGCGCCGGTGGCGAGCACGGCCCCGTTCGTGAGCGAGCTCTCGGAGGTGGCGGCGGCCAGGATGAACATGGAGATCGCCATACCGATGCTGGAGAGCGCACCCAGCAGCGCGAGGACCCCCGCGGTGATTCCCGTTCCCCCGCTCGGCGCCGGCTGCTGGTACCCGTACGGGCCGGGTGCGGCGGCGTAGGCGGGTGCCGGGTAGCCGGGGCCCGGGGCCGGGTATCCCGGCTGGTGCGGCGGCTGACCATACGGATAACTCATGGGACCTCCCCCTCGTCGAAATTTCCCGGAACTCTACCGTGCCGCAGCACAGTTCGCCGCCGGGATAACCCCCGAATTGTGAAACATGACCGTCCGCAACCCGGTTCGGGTGCGGACGGCCGCATTTCCGTTTCGCCTATTCGAGATCGGCGTCGGCGTACACCTTCATCGCGTCCCGGACCAGCTCCGCCGTGCCTTTTCCGTGCCGGTCGTAGTTGCTACCGAAACGTTCGTCGGCGACATACATTTCACCGAGCCCGGCGAATTGCTGCGCATCGGGCCGCCGGCCTTGCCAGCCGGTGGTAACCCACTCGTAGTGTCGCGCGGTGATCGCCTGGACCTCGGCGCTGTCCGGTGCCAGCCCGGCCCGCCACGCACGGCCGTAGTCCGCGGCGATATCGAGCTGATCCTGCTGGAACCGTTGTTTCTCTGCCGCGCTCAGCGAACCCCACCAGCGGTCGCCGCGTTCGTACGTTTCGGCGCCCCAGCGTTCGGCGACCTCGTCCTTGTATTGCGAATGGTCGAATTCTTCGAAAACTTCTGCCGCCACGAGTCGTTCACCCCTTTCCAATTTCTCCAGCGTGGTGCGTACCGACTCGATCCGGCGGCGGGTCCGCCGTTGTTCGCCGTGCAGCAGGTCCAGTTGGGCCCGCAAGGCGGTGGCGATGTCCCGCTCCCCGGCCAGGATCTCGCCGATTACGGGCAGCCCCACACCGAGTTCGCGCAGCAGCAGGATCCGCTGCAACCGGACCAGGGAGCACTCGTCGTAGTAGCGGTAGCCGTTGGCACCGATCCGGCTCGGCGGTAACAGCCCCAGCTGCCCGTAGTGGCGCAGCGTGCGGCTGGTGGTGCCGGCCGCCTTCGCCAGTTCCTGGATGGACCACTCACCGGTGTAGGAGCCCACGACCACTCACCTCGTTTCCGTATCGCGTCGGTACCACCGAGCGTGCACGTTGACGCAGCGTCGAGGTCAAGCGGTCGTGGGCGTGGTCTCAGCCGTCGGAGAGGTCGGTCACCTCCAGATCCATCGGGATCGTCGGCGCGCCGGGTACGGCCGCGGGACGATCGCCCGGCAGCCAAGCACCCGGCGAGGTATCCGGTGCGTCTGCGGCCCCCGCACGGCCGGCCGGGACCCGGCCCGGGGCGGTACCGGTCGCGCCGGAATCGCCCGCGCCGTCCGGACCGCTGGTGCCGGGTGCGCTCCGGCCCGCACCCGGGCCGTCCGGTCCGGTGGTCCCGGGCTCGCTCCGGTTCTCGCCCGAGTTGCCCGGATCGGACGTGCCCGGTTCGGTCGCGCCCTCGTCGGCGCTGCCCACCGCCGGATCCTCGAGGTCCGGTACCAGCTGCATCAGCGTCGTGAAATCCACCACCTGCGCGCCGAGGGTGGGCGTGTAGATGATGACGCCGTTCTCGAACAACCGGTAGCTGCCAGCATCGTCGGGCAGCGGCATTTCCGGCGTGACGGGCAGGCCGACCGCACTGCGCGCGCCACCCATTTCCGCGTATGCGGTATCGATCGGTGACGGGGTCTCCCCCGGCCGCACACCGGGCAGCGCCGGACTCCTACCGTCCGGTGACAGCGGCAGGCTGCCCTCCGGAGTCCGCGGCACCGGGGCACCCGCCCCGGGGGCCGAGCCGGATTTGTTGCCTTCCGGTGAGACCGGGGACACCCCGGGCGAGGCCCCCTCGGGCAGCGCGGCCTGGGTCTCCGGGTGTGCGGGCGGCGCGGGCATCGGCGTCGCGACCGTGAGTTCCGCGGGCGTCGGGCCCACCTCGAAAGTCTGGATATCGGCGGGAGAACCGCCGTCGGGTGCGGCCGAATACTCCGCCCGCAGAATCCGCCCGTCGCGCAACAGGACCCGGCCCGCGGTGGCCGCCACGGCGGCGGTGGTGCGCGAATCCTCCTGCGCGGTACCGCTGTAGACCTGGCAGTCGGTGGTGTCGCAGGTCTGTGCGTACGGCCAGCGGGTTTCGGCCAGGGCGTAGGAGCGGGCGGCGATCGCCTGCGCCTCGAGGGCCGCGGGGGCCCAATCGGCCGGCATCTCCGCCGGGATGACGCCGAGCAGGTAGTCCTGTACGTCCACCCGGTTGACCGTGCGTGGTTCGCCGTTCTCGGTGGCCACACCGAGCGAGCCCCGGTAGGCGCCGCCGTCGCACAAGGTGAGATGTTCGTTCGCCGGGCGGCCGGGGTTCGGGTCGATCGGGTAGACCCACGGGTCGCCCACGGCGGTCTCCCAGAGCACCGCGCCGTCGCATCCGTCGGTCACCACCACGCGCGCGCCGCCGTCGGGCAGCGGTATCAGCCGGGCCGCCTCGCCCGCGTTGATCGTGCGACCCGCCACCCGCGCACCCGCATCCGAGTAGACCACCGGTTCGGCACCGTCGTAGCCCTGCAGCCGGACCGAGACCGAGGCCGGGCCGATGGTCCCGATCTCCGCCCCCGGGTAATAGAAGGAGAGGATCTGCTCCGGGCTCTGACCACTGCGGGCATTCTGCAGCGCGCCGTGCTGGCTCAGCCCCCGGCCGTGCCCGGGACCGGCCTCGGCAATCATCCGGTATACCTCCGCGGCCGGGGGCGTCAAGAGGGCTCCACCGATCAGCAGCGCTGTGGCCCCGCAGGCGAACATCGGGCCCGGTCGAATCCGCCGATTCCGCATAGATTGCGGCATTCTGCGCACTACCAGCGGATTCGTAAGTCGCAGTGGAGCTTTCGGGCGAGTTATGCTCTTTCGGTATGGCATCCGTGCACTCCCATCGTTTTGCCCGGACGTTTGCCTCGACGCGACGTCGGCATGTCGTTTCGACCGGCCACGATCCGGGAGCTACATTCGAGCGACCAGGTAAGCCTCAACCTCAGGTTTAGATTTGTGACGAATGTGGCTAGTGTGGTCCGTGAGACTCGAGTACGCAAGCATGACTTGCTCACCGATCACTGGTTGCAACCCTGATTGGAGACGCTCGTGCCCTACCGCAAACCGAAGCGTTCCTATGTCCTGCCGGTTGTCGCGCTAGTTGCGGTCGCGGGCCCGATCCTGGTCCCCACGGTCACCGAATCCGGGAAACCGGCCGACCAGGTGGAACTCACCGCCGTACCGCCGCTGCTCACCCAACTGGCCCTGAAGAACGCACCCGATATCGTCCTGCCGCTGGGCGAACTCACCGGCCTCGACCTGCCCGATCTTCACCTCTCCGATCTGCAGGCGCTGGGTCTGCCGGGGATCACCCCGTCCCCCACCAGCCCCGGGCCGGGCGCCGGGATGCCCGGCCGGCAGCCCGGGCTCGGCTTCGTCACCGCAGCCCCCGGCGGCACACCGGCCGCCGACACCCCCGCGCTCACCCCCGGCGTCATCCCCCCTGAATTCATGAATGCCGTCGGCGCCCAGGTCAAAGAACTGACCCGCGAGCAGCCGTTCAGCATGGTCGCGCTCACCGCGCCCGATCTGGCGAACACCACCGTGATGGTCCGCGCCAAACAACCCGACGGCGCCTGGGGCCAGTGGTACGAGGCCAGCCCGATCGACGGCGCCGACGGCGTCGCCGACGGCGCACCCGCCGGCACCGACCCGATCTACGTCGGCAACACCACCGCCGTACAGGTACTGGTCACCCGCAAACCCCGGCAGAGCCCGGGTGGCGGACTCGAACCCACCCCCGCCGCGGCGGGGGAACAGGCACCCCCCGACCTCACCGCCGTCCTGATCGACCCCGGCCGCGGCGCCGTCGACGACCATCTCCAGGACATCGCCGCCGCCCTGCCCGGCGGCGGCCCCCGCGTGATCACCCGCGACCAATGGGGTGCCGACGAATCGATCCGCTGCCAGGAACCCACCTACGACGACGGCCTCGGCGGGATCACCGTGCACCACACCGCCGGCCGCAACGACTACAGCAAGGGCGAATCGGCCGGCATCGTGCGCGCCATCTACGCCTACCATTCACAGACCCTGGGATGGTGCGATATCGGCTACAACGCCCTGGTCGACAAGTACGGGCAGATCTTCGAGGGCCGCTACGGCGGCCTCAACGAACCGGTGCAGGGCGCGCACGCCGGTGGCTTCAACGAGAACACCTCCGGGGTCGCGATCATGGGTGACTACCAGGCCGAACAACCCACCGACGAGGCCGTGGAGGCCACCGGGAAATTCGTCGGCTGGCGCGCGCGCATCGCCGGACTCGACCCGCGGGGCCAGACCACCATGTACTCCGAGGGCACCGAGTTCACCCCGTACGCCCAAGGCGAGGAGGTGCGGCTGCCGGTGGTGTTCGCGCACCGCGACGTCGGCAACACCAGCTGCCCCGGCGACGCGGCCTACGCCCAGATGGACCGCATCCGCACGATCGCCGCGGGTGAGGCCGGGCAAACCCAATCGCAGGCGCAGGCGCCACGCAGCCAGGCCTCCCGGTCCGATCTGGCCGCCCTCGCCGACCTCACCGCGAAGCTGCTGACCATGGTGAACGACAACCTGATCGCCCGGTACTGGGCGTCCAAGGGCGGCCCCGACGGCCCGCTCGGGCAGGCGGCCTCCGAACCGTTGCCCGCGGCGCAGGGCCAGCAGTACGCGAAGTTCGTCAACGGCTACGTCTACACGGCTCCCGACGGGCAGGCCCACGAGGTGGTGGGCAAGATCCTGGACCGCTTCCTCGAACTCGGTGCCGATACGGGCGCCCTCGGCCTGCCGCTGACCAGCCCGTACCCGGTGCCCGAGGGCCTGCGCGCCGATTTCCAGAACGGCTCGCTCATCCTGAACACGGCCACCGATATCGTCACCACGCTCTGGAAGACCTACAACGAACTCAACCAGCAGCAGGTCCAGGGAGCCCCCGGTACACCGAACCAGCACGCCCCCGGCACCCCCGCCGGGCCTGGGACTGTCGCGCCCGCACCGGCCCTCGCCGCGCCCGTCCCCGGCCCCCAGCAAGCGCCGGCCATCGCGGCACCGGTGCCCGGCCACCACCAGGCACCCGTCGCTGCGGCGCCGGAACTCCAGCAGACACCCGCCGACCCCGTAGCGGTCCGGGGACCACAGCCGGCACCGACGGTCGCGACGCCGGGGTCTCAGCAGGTACCCGTCGACGCAGCACCGGGACCCGAGGTTCAGCGGGCACCGGCACAGGAGCAGGCACCGGGTAGTCAGCCGGCATCGGCGCCGCATCCAACTGAAACACACGCGACGAATGGACCGGCGCCGAACGACCACACAGGGGGTATCGCGGAAGCACAGTCACCGCCTGCCGCGCCGATCCACGAACCACCACCGGCTCACCCGGCGAGCAACGGCACCGGACCCGCCGCCCCGGCTCTCGGCGCCCCGGCGGAGCAACCGCGGACACCGGCGACCACCGCTGCACCGCAGGCGCAACCAGCCCCACCGGCACCGGCGGGACTCGTACCCGGCGACGAACCGGCGCTGCCCGTGCCGGCCGCCTGACCGCCCAACGAACGACAGCGCCGACTGGACACTCGGTCGGCGCTGTCGTTCGTTCTGCCTTCGGATCCCGCAGCGATACGGGTGGACTGTCGAGTGCCGGTGGTGCAGCTCCCGGGCGACGGTCACCGCCCCGGGTCCTGCACCACCACAATGCCATCGAAACCGCGCGCTACCTGCACATCCGCGGAACTGTCCGGACCGGCCTGCTCAGGAACTCCCGGGTTCCCGGGGCCACCAGCGTTCCAGTACCCGCGCGACCCCGTCCTCGCTGTTGGTTCCCGTGATTTCGTCCGCGGCCGCGAGCGCGTCCGGATGCGCATGACCCATCGCCACCCCCAGCCCGACCATCCGCAGCATCGGGATGTCGTTGGGCATATCGCCGAACGCGATCATATCGGCGGGCTCGATCCCGAACCGCTCCCCGATGATGCGCAACCCGTGCGCCTTCGTGACCCCCGGGGCGGAGATCTCGAGCAGCCCGTGGTCGGTCGAATAGGTGATATCCGCCCGTGCACCGATATGACCGGCCAGTTTGCCCACCATCTCGCCGCTGCTCATCCCGGGCAGCCGGATCAGCATCTTGATCGCCGGCGAGTCGATCACCTCGTCGCGCGCCACCGCGGTGTCGTCCGGGTTCAGCCACGCGTGCTCGTACTGCGGCGAGCTCACGAACTGCGGGGTCGCCGCATCGTGTGCGCTGATCCCGACCCGTTCGGCCGCGAGCCCGCACCCGGGCAGCACCTTCTCCGCGAGATCGGCGAGCCAGCCCAGCGTCGGAACATCCAGGACGGTGGTGCTCAGCACCCGATCGGTCTCGGCGTCGTAGAGCACCGCCCCGTTCCCGCACACACACAGCGGCGCGAACCCGAGCCCCGCGACCACCGGCGCGATCCAGCGCGGCGGCCGCCCCGTGGCCAGCACGAACTGCACGCCGTCGGCTACCAGCGCCCCGACGACGTCCCTGGTCCGCGCGGTCACCCGCTCGTACGGGTCGATCAGGGTGCCGTCCACGTCGGAGGCCACAAGTTTCGGTTTGGGCAGCTGCGTTGCGGTCACCCGCTCCATTCTGCTGTGTCCCCCCGCGGCGGCACCGCTGCCTCCCACGCGGCCGGGTCGCCATGGCCCCCGGCCGGCCGGGCGGCAAGCCCCGCACACGGCCAGGCTGCGGTGTCCCGCACCGCCTGGTCACGACCTCTCCGCACGGCCGGACGGCCGGGCGGCCCGGAAGTGAACACGCAGCGAGCCATCCGGCGCGCAGTGCGCGGCAACGCTCCCTATGATCAGGGGCTACACCTGATATCGAGGGGAACGATGGCCGGCTTTCTGTTGCGACGCGCACTCAACTACGTCGTGCTGCTGCTGCTGGCGTCATTCTTGACCTTCACCGTCGCATCGCTGAACTTCAATCCGCTGGAAAGCCTGGAACAGCGCAATCCGCGGCCGCCGCAGTCGGTGATCGATGCGAAGGCCGAAGAGTTACATCTGAACGACCCGATTCCGCAGCGCTATCTGATCTGGGTTTCCGGCGCCGTCCGCGGTGATTTCGGAACCACGCTGTCGGGTCAGCCGGTGAGCGAGGAACTTCCGCGACGGGTGGCGGTGAGCCTGCGACTGCTCATCCTCGGTTCAGTGGTGGGCACGGTACTGGGTGTGCTGATCGGTGCGGCCGGCGCGATCAGGCAGTACAAGTTCAGCGATTACTTCACCACCGTGATCTCACTGCTGATCCTGTCGACACCGGTGTTCCTGCTCGCGACCTTGCTGAAATACGGCGCCCTCGAAATCAACTCGATGGCCGGGCAACAGGTCCTGCTCTACACCGGCGAAACCTCGGCCGGGCATATCGAAGGTTTCGGTGCCCAACTGGTCGACCGGCTTCAGCATCTCGTCCTGCCGACGCTGGCGATCGCCCTCGGCGGTATGGCCGGATACAGCCGCTACCAGCGCAATGCCATGCTCGATGTCCTACAGAGCGATTTCATCCGTACCGCCCGCGCCAAGGGTCTCACCCGCACCAGGGCACTGTACAAGCACGGCCTGCGCACCGCGCTGATTCCGATGGCGACGCTGTTCGCCTACAGCCTGGGCGGACTGATCACCGGCGCGACCTTCACCGAGAAGATATTCGGCTGGCACGGAGTCGGCGAATGGCTGGTCGATTCGATCAACGCGCAGGACGTGTACGTAGTGGTCACTGTGACGGTATTCGCCGGACTGGTCGTGCTGATATCGGGACTGCTGTCCGACATCGTGTACGCGATCCTCGACCCCCGGGTGCGTGTGGCATGAGCGCGTTCGGGGCACCGCGTCACCACGCAGCAAGTTGCCCGCCGCGCGCCGGGCGCACAGATCCCGATACGGGGGCGCAATGACCGAAGCAGAGATCATCGTCCAGGGCGCACCGGAGGTCGCGGCGTCGGGCCGGCGCAAATTGGTATGGAAAAGGTTCCTGCGCAACCGGCCCGCGGTGTTCGGTGCGGTGGTGCTGCTTCTGCTGGTGCTGGCCGGATTCGCGTTGCCACCGCTGCTGCCCTATGACTATCAGGACCTCGACCCCACGGCCCTGTTGCAGCCCCCGAGCCCGCAACACCCGTTCGGTACCACCCAGATCGGACAGGACGTCCTCGCGCAAACTCTGCGCGGATTACAGAAATCCCTGCTCATCGGGTTCTGCGTGGCGATCATTTCGACGACCATCGCCGCGTTGGTCGGCGCTGTCGCCGGGCTGCTCGGCGGCTGGACCGACCGGGCTCTCATGTGGGTGGTCGACCTGCTGCTGGTCGTCCCGAGCTTCATCATCGTCGCGCTGTTCGCTCCCCGCACCAAAGGCAGCGGCTCGATCGTCCTGCTGATCGTCCTGCTCGCCGTGTTCGGGTGGATGATCAGCGCCCGAATCGTGCGCGGTCTGACGTTGAGTCTGCGCGACCGCGAATTCGTCCGCGCGGCCCGGTATATGGGCGCCCCGACCCGGACGGTGATCCTCAGCCATATCGTCCCGAATATCGCCTCGATCCTGATCATCGACACCACCCTCACGGTCGGTGCGTCGATCATGGCCGAAACCGGGCTCAGCTTCCTCGGTTTCGGTGTGCAGCCGCCGGATGTGTCGCTCGGCTCGCTGATCGCCGTCGGCACCGATACCGCGCTCACCTACCCGTGGTTGTTCCTGTTCTCCGGCGGACTGCTGATCGTCACGGTGCTGTGCGCGAACCTGGTCGGCGACGGATTGCGCGATGCGTTCGACCCCGGTGCGAAAGGCGCTCGTTCACGACCGTCCCGCAAAGTCCGTAAGGCACAGCGTTCCGGAAACGCCGAATCGGCCGAGAGCAAGCGGCGATGAGCGGAGATACGACGATGGCACAACCCGCCGCGAATTCCCCCGGGGCCGCCGCGTCCGGCGGCGCCCCGCTGCTCGAGGTCACGGACCTGCGGGTTTCCTTCCCCAGCGAGGAGGGCCGGATCGAGGCGGTACGCGGGGTCGGCTACACCGTGTCCGATGGTGAAGTACTGGCGATAGTCGGTGAATCCGGTTCCGGTAAGTCGGTTTCCTCGCTGGCTGTTATGGGACTTCTCCCCGATCAGGCCCGCGTGACCGGTTCGATCCGGTTGCGGGGTCGTGAACTACTGGGACTGGACGACCGGCAGCTTTCCGAACTACGTGGCAGCTCGGTAAGCATGGTGTTCCAGGATCCGCTCTCCGCACTCACGCCGGTGTACCGGGTCGGCGACCAGATCGCCGAAGCTCTCCTTGCCCACGGCGATATGAGCAAGGCCGCGGCGGCGAAACGCGCGGTCGAACTACTCGATCTCGTCGGTATCCCGGACCCCGAACTGCGGGCCAAGGCCTTTCCACACGAGTTCTCCGGAGGGATGCGGCAACGGGTGGTGATCGCCATGGCGATCGCCAACGATCCGGCCTTGATCATCTGCGACGAGCCGACGACCGCACTCGACGTGACCGTGCAGAAGCAGATCCTGAATCTGCTGCGCAAGGCGCGCGATATCACCGGCGCGGGCGTCATCATGATCACCCATGACATGGGTATCGCCGCGACCCTGGCCGACCGGGTGGCGGTGATGTACGCGGGCCGGATCGTGGAAACCGCGACGACCTCGGAACTTTTCGCCGCGCCCCGGATGCCGTATACGGTCGGCCTGCTCGGATCCATACCACGGATGGACGGGCCTGCCCGGACCCCGCTCATCCCGATCGTCGGCGCACCGCCGGCCATGCACGATCTCCCGCCGGGATGTTCGTTCGCCCCGCGCTGCCCGGTGGCTGTCGCAGTGTGCCGGGACGGCGAACCGCCACTGGCCGAGACTCCGAGCGGGCATCGCGCCGCCTGCTTCCGCACGGGCGAAGTGGGCACCGAGGAACTGTTCGATGCCTATCGTCACGAAATCGACGAATCGGCCGCCGATACCGAACCGCAGGCCGAAACCGAAGTGGTGCTGCGGGTATCGGACCTGGTGAAGACTTTCCCGATCACCTCGGGCGTGGTTTTCCGGCGGCGCAAAGGCGAGGTACGCGCGGTCGACGGCATCAGTTTCGAAGTCCGCGCCGGCCGCACCCTGGCCCTGGTCGGTGAGTCCGGTTCCGGGAAATCCACCACGCTCGAACAGATCCTGAACCTGGTCCGGCCGCAATCGGGCCGGATCGAAATCCTCGGCCACGAAACCGGCGCACTCACCAAAACCCAGAAACGCGAACTGCGCCGCCGGATGCAGATCGTTTTCCAGGATCCGACGGCTTCCCTGGACCCGCGCCTGCCGGTATTCGATGCCATCGCCGAACCCCTGAAGATCGATCGGCGTCCGAAGGCGGAGATCGCGCGCCGAGTGCCGGAATTGCTCGCCCAGGTCGGTTTGCGCCCCGAGCACTCCGATCGGTATCCGGCGGATTTCTCCGGCGGCCAGAAGCAGCGCATCAGTATCGCCCGCGCCCTCGCCCTGGATCCGGAACTGCTGGTCTTGGACGAACCGGTGTCCTCACTCGATGTCTCCATCCAGGCCGGTGTGCTGAACCTGCTGCGGGATCTGCAGAACGAGCATGGCCTGTCGTACCTGTTCGTCTCCCACGACCTGTCGGTGGTCCGCAATCTCGCGCACGATATCGCTGTCATGTACCAGGGAAAGATCGTCGAATACGGCAGGGCCGAGCAGATCTTCGACGAACCCCGGCATGCTTATACGAAGTCGCTGATCGCGGCGGTGCCGGTACCGGTCGTCGACCGTGGCAGGGGTTCGGTGGCGAACTCCTCCAGCAGGAAGGAAGTCTCATGAGGATTCGATCCGTCGGTATCCGCCTCGCGGTGCCGATCACCGCGATCGGCTTACTGCTGAGCGGCTGCAGCGCGAACAGTACCGAGGCCGGTGATGTGACCATCACGGGCACCAACCAGATCAACCCGCACGACCCGAGCGAACTACGCGACGGCGGAAATCTGCGGCTGACGATCTCGGCACTACCGCAAACATTCAACCCGCTGCATGTTGACTCCGACGCTGACGCCTCCGAAGTGGTGTCCTGGACCATGCCGAGCCCGTTCACCTCCAACGCTCGCGGTGAGCTTTCCGTCGACACCAATTTCTTCACCAGTGTCGAAATGACCAACACCAACCCACAGGTCATCACATACACGATCAACCCCGAGGCGGTCTGGTCCGACGGCACACCGATCACCTGGGAAGACCTTGCCTCGCAGGCGCACGCGCAGAGCGGGAAGGACCCCGAATACCTGGTCGCCGCGACCTCGGGCTTCGACCGGGTGGAAAAGGTGGAACGCGGTGCCGACGACCGTCAGGCCGTTGTCACCTTCAACAAGCACTACGCGGAATGGCAGGGTCTGTTCGGTTACCTGCTGCCGAAAGCCGCGACGGCGTCCCCGCAGGCATTCAACGACTTCTACCGCAACGGGATGCCGCTCAGCGCGGGCCCGTTCACCGTTACCAATATCGATCGCGCCCAGAACCGCATCACTCTCGGCCGTAACCCGAAATGGTGGGGTGACACACCGAAACTCGATACCGTCACCTACAGCGTCCTGGATATCCCGGCACGGATCGCCGCTGTTCAGAACAACGAACTCGATTCCACGGATATCTCCGGTATCGCGGAGGTGACCACCGCCCGCAACACCCCCGGCATCCAGGTTCTGCGTACGCCCCTGCCCCGGTTCTCGCACTTCACGTTCAACGGCGCACCGGGGTCGATCCTCGAAGATCCTGCCCTGCGGCGCGCGATCGCGAAGGGTATCGACCGCCAGGCCATCGCCTCGGCCACCCAGCTCGGGGTCGTGAGCGACCCCAAACCGCTGAACAACCACATCTACATGCAGGGTCAAGAGGGCTACCAGGACAACGCCGGGGTTGTCGCGTACAACCCCGAACAGGCCGCCAAAGAGCTCGATGACCTCGGCTGGAAGCTCAACGGCACGGTGCGGGAAAAGGACGGCCGCAAGCTGGTCATCCGCGATGTCATGTACCAGCAGGATCTGTGGGTGCAGACCGCCAAGATCGCCCAGCAGAATCTGGCGGCGATCGGGGTCGAGCTGAAGATCGAAACATATCCGGGACAAGGTCTTTTCACCGATATCATCGACCCCGGCAACTTCGATATCGCACAGTTCACCTGGATCGGCAGCGTCCTGCCACTCGGTGCGTTACCGCAGATTTACGCCTACAACCCCGAAGTTCCGCTGTCGAACAAGGGCAAGATCGGCTCGCCCGAACTCAATGCCCTGATCGAGGACACCATCTCCGAGCTCGACCCGAAGAAGGCGATCGAACTGGCCAACCAGGCCGACCGGATGATCTTCGAGGAAATGCATTCGCTGCCGATCACCCAGTCGCCCGGTACCGTCGCCCAGCGCAACGAGGTCGCCAACTGGGGTGCGTTCGGTCTGGCGTCCCCCGATTACACCAAGGTCGGCTTCCTGAAGTGAATCGTGGATCGGGCCGTCCCCTGGCCTATCCGCTGTGCGTAACGATCGGCGCCCTCGCGGTACTCACCGCGTGGGCGCCGTTCGCCGATCCGGACCAGCTCAGCGCGCTTGTGGTCGTCGGACTCGGGATGGTCGGATACACCGCGTACCGGTTGGCGGTGGCGCTCGGCGTCGTTCCGCACGGCGCCGCCGATACAGAACACCTGGCGGCCCGGCGGGTCCGGCAGGAGCACCAGTTGCAGAGCCGATCCTGGCTGGAACTCCGCGCCGGTGACCGGACGCGCTGGATACCGGTCTATTTCGTGCCCGCACTGGTCGGCTTCACAGGGGGCAGTGCCGAATTCGACGGACGGCGTATCACTCTCCGGACCACCGAATCGGATGGGCAGACGACCGCCGCCGATAATTCCTCGAGCTCGCTGAGCGCGTCGCCGCCGATAAAGATTTTGCCTGCAGGCCGGATCCGGCTGCGCGAGCCCCGCGGGCGATTGCTGGACAATCCCTCCCGCCCCGACTCGGCCGCCGAGGAGCGGGCGTGGACGGCGGCGAGGTTCCCGCGCAGGCTGTTGCTGGACGCGCAATCCGTAGTGGCCGCGCCGCTGATCGGGCTGATGTGGGTATATGTGGTCGGCGGCGGACTGCCCGCGTTCGTGGGCGCGACCTGTGTCGCGGCGGCCGCCGCGATCTGGCTGGCGGCGATCCGCGGATCCGATCCGAGTTGAAAGACCGCAGCCGGCGGGCGGAATGAGAACGGGTTCGTAGCCACGTGCCACCGAACGGTATGAACACGGACTGTGGGAACCGAATACGCATCGGGTGCGTCGAAACCAACAGTGTGATTACCGGTCCATCCATGGGTTCGGGGGGAAACGTGACGACCGAATCGGCAACGACAACCAACTACGGCAAGCACGGCGGCCGGATCTTCGCGGCGATCTGGGGTGGCCAGCTGCTGTCGCTGGCCGGATCCAGTGCCGCATCCTTCGCCTTGGCGCTGGCCGTGTATTCGGCAACGAACAGCGCGCTCGCCTTGGCATCGATCACCGTGACCGCGGCCTTGGGCACCATCTACCTGGCGCCGGTGGCGGGCGCGGTTTCCGACCGGTATCCCCGGCGGCAGGTGCTCCTTCTTGCCAACCTGGCCGCTGCGGGCGTCGCGGGGCTCCTAGCGGTGGTAGCCGGCTGGGGATCGAGCTCACCGGCCCGGATGGCGGTGATAGTCGGGCTGGTATTCGTCTCGGGCATCCTCAACGCGCTGCTGTGGGTGACCATGGCGGCGACCGTCCGCCTATTGCGTCCGGAAGCGGACCTCACCCGCGTCAACGGCGTAACTGCGCTGGTCGAAAGCCTTCCGACGCTCACGGGACCGCTCCTGGGTGCGGCCGTGTACACGCTGAGCTCACCGGCAACGGTGTTCCTCGCCGACGGGGCGACATTCCTGGTCCAGGCGGCAATCCTCTCGGCGGTCCGCTGGCGCGACGAACCCACGGTCGGCAGACGCACCCTCCGCCCCTTCGCCGGTGCCGAAGCAGGTTTGGCACTGATCCTGCGTGACCCGGCCCTCAGATACCTGCAGCTTTCGTTCGCCGGTATCAACTTTTGCAACGGCCTTGGTGTCGCCGTCGCGGCCGCCTTCGTACTGTCCGCCTCCACACCCGCGCAAGCCTCCTGGAACCTTGCCCTCTACAACACCGGCGGCGCCATCGGACTCGTGTTGGGCGCCTTGGCGGTTGTGACCATCGGATCCCGCTGCGATCGCCGCCGACTGATCTGCGCGGCGATACTCGCTGCCGCACTATCGGGCCGGCTCGGCTTGGCCTCGGCAACCATCCCGCTGCTGTGGCTGCTGTGCGCGCTGCTGCGCAACACGGCAGTGCAGTTGATGAACGCACCGCTCACCGCGATCTGGCAGGAGCGCATCCCTCAGCAAGCACAGGCGTCGGTCTTCGGCGCACGCCGCCTACTCGGCCAGGGGCCCTATCCGATTGCCGTCCTGCTCGGCGGCCTGCTCACCGATCACGTCTTCACCACCGGAGCAGGCCTCGGCACCGGCGCCGAAATCGTCCTTCTGCTCACGGCCGCGGCCGAAATCGCTCTCGCCATCGGGTTGTGGGTCACACCGGCACTCCGCCGGCTCGCCGTCACACCTCGTGCCGACGCCGTCAGCGCCGATGGCGATCGAGCCCGTTCGGCCACCTGACCGGATGCCGGGGAGCAACAGGCGACAAGGCTTCCGGCTCAGTGCGGAATGGAGTCGATGATCGCGCGGGCGCCCTGGCGCAACAGATCCGAGCCGACGAAGAAGCCCAGTGCCTGGGGATCTTCCGGGACGCCCCAGTGATGGGCATCCAGCCACTGGGTTCCGTCGAGATTGAACACCTTGCCGTGCAACGAGAGCCGTCCGGTCGGTTCGATCACGCAGACCCCGGCGATGGGCGAATTGCAGTGCCCCTGCAGGGCGTGCAGCATCGCCCGTTCGGCGTCGGCGACGCGGTGGGTTTCGGCATGATCGAGCCGGCCCGCGAGTTCCCGGACCTCGTCGTCGCCGGCGCGGCAGGCCAGGGTGAGCACACCGGCGCCGATCGGCGGGCACATGATGTCGACCGGCAGGATTTCGGTGATCCGGTCCTCGTGGCCGATCCGGTACATACCGGAGACCGCGGCGATCAGCACATCGCAGTACCCGTCCTCCAGTCGCTGCAGGCGGGTGTTCATATTCCCGCGCAGCGGTTTGGTCTCCAGATGCGGGTAGTGCAACCGCAATTGCGCGGCCCGGCGCACCGAACTGGTACCGACCACCGTCCCGGGCGGCTGCTCCGCCAGGGGCCGGCCGTCTTTGGTGATGATCGCGTCGCGCACATCGTCGCGTTTCGGGAAACCGGCGAACGCGATACCTTCCGGAATCGGGATATCGCCCGGAATATCCTTCAGGCAGTGCACTGCCAGATCGGCCTCGTCGTGCAGCAGGGCGTCGTCGATTTCCTTGACGAAAGCCCCCTTACCGCCGAGCTGGGCCAGATCACCCATCCACCGGTCACCGGCGGAGGTAACCTTCACCAGTTCGGTCTCCACCCCGAACCCGGCCAAACCAGCGGCGACCTGCTCGGCTTGGGCAACTGCCATCGGACTGGCCCGGGTCGCGACCCGGATAATGCGCGCGGCCATGCCGAGACTCTACCGCCGCCCGGAATCACGGCACCGGCCCGTCTACGTTCTCATCCGTCCCCACACCGTGGTTTCCGGAACCGGAAGTTCGTCCGAGGCCGGTGCACCCGGTCATATCCTCGTCAGTGGAACTCGTGCACGACCTCGATCGGTCCGACAATATGGGCGTTGAACTCCGCCAATTCCTCCGCGGGAACCCATAGCTCCAAGATCGTCCGGCCGCCGGCCTGCTGCACGGGATAACGCGACAGGAAATCCGTCTCGACTTCGAATCGCGTCACGAAGCCCGCGCCGTCGTGCTCGACGTTCCAATCCCTGGCGATCTTGATCGCGTAATCCTCGTTGAGCACCGGGTAGAAGATCGGCTGTTCCGGCAACCGCGGTGGCCAAGCACGCCAGTCCAGTGCGCGAACGAGCTGCAATTCCTTCGGACCGGTCGGGCGCCACAGGGTTGTCGTCATGGTGCCACTGACCATGGGCATGTCCGCTCCTCGAATCGCACGGCTGAACGGCGGACGATACCTGGAACAGCGAAGTCGGCCAAACGGTTTCCGATCAGCCGTTTCAGCTGCCCTCTAGGAGGCAAGGCCGCCGACAGCAGCGCCGCGAGGTACGCACGCACCTCGCGCCGAGGTCACGCATCCGCCCGTAGTGCGCGGCTGCCCGATATCTTCGGTCGCCGGTCAGCTTCCGGCGGGTTCGGTGAGCTTGCGGGAGCGGAGTTCGTGGCCCTTCGAGGTTTTGCAGCGGCCGGATTCCAGGTCCCATTGCCAGCCGTGCAGGTTGCAGGTGAGCGTGTTGCCGTCCACCACACCGAATTTCGACAGGTCGGCCTTGAGGTGGGGGCAGCGGCGCTGGATCTCCCAGCCGGCCACCTCGACCGAGGCCGAATCGTCGTGCGCTTCGGAGAACCAGCCGTCGGCGTAGGCGATGCGTTCATCGGTGAGGCATTTGAAGAACGTGTACAGGTACTCGTTGTAGCCGCCGATCCGCCACGCCTGGAAACGGGTGGACAGGAAGATCGTGTTCACCCAGTCAGGTTCCTGGTCGCGCAGCACGGTGCGGACGAGTTCGGGGGCGATCCGGAATCCGTAGCGGTATTTGCCCTCTCCCTCACGCGGGGCGCGGACCTGCCGGTTCGGGAAGTCCAGGACGACGGTTTCGTCGCCCATCACCAGGCCGACCGGGTAGCCGATACCGTCGCAGATCAGATCGCTCTGCGCCATGATCGGCTCGAAGAGTTCGCGCAGCGGTCCGAGCAGCGGTTCGCCCTCGGCGGGCGCCCAGCTCTTCTTCTCCGCGACCAGCACCGGCGCCATGCGCTGGGCCATCTTCTCGATGTAGGCGGCCTTATCGCTCCAGATGGTTTCCGGATCGTAGGGATGGCTGAGTTCCAGTTCGGTGCCGTGCAGGTCGGCCGTCGACCCGGGCACCATCAGCAGGCCCCGATCGTGGCCGTGCTCACGCATCTGCTCCAGGAAGACCATCTGGTCGGGGAAAATATTTCCCTCGTCGCCGTGATCGTCGTTGAGATAGCGCAGTTCGTCGTCCAGGAAAACGGGCGGCCCGGCCGAGGGAACAACCCAGGTGGCACCCACCTGCTCGATATAGCTGCGGGCCCGGTCCATTCCGCGCTGCCGCTTCTGCTTGCCGAAATTCGATTTCGTGCGGGCGGGGATGTCGTAGACCATCGGATACCAGATGGCGCCGGAGTACTGCAGCAGATGAATATCGATCGTGCCGAACGCCTCGTGCAGCACATCCATATCGACCGGGCGCGCGTCGTTCATATTGAAACAGGTGGTTTCACGGTCGGAGACGATGAGCCCGGAATCTCCGATCGGGCCGTCCGCGGGAGCGCGTAGCGCGACGATCATGATGTCCAGTTCGGCGGTGGGGTCGCCACCGCCGGCGCCCATGGCACCGGTCACCGTGTGCTTGACCGAATCCTCGGTTTCGAAGAATTTGTGGAAGCCGAGTTTCTCCAGCTCACGACGCAGATCCGGCACCGGGTAGTCGGGCAGCAGGACGGTGGCGTCCTTGTTGACGTACTCGAGCAGATGGGCGGCATCGAAATGGTCGCGGTGCAAATGGGAAACGTAGAGGAAATCACAGTTCCCGAGTTCGTCCCAATCGAGTTGGGTGTTGTCCGGGAAGGGGAACCAGGAACCGAAGTACGCGGGGTTCACCCAGGGATCGCATAGGATCGTCCCGGCCGCGGTCCGGATATGAAATCCCGCATGTCCGACGCTGGTGATCTGCACGTGCTCGCTCCTCTTGACCGATTGCAGGCTTCCAGGGTAGTGGCTCAGGACGAGATTTCCCCGATGCAGTAGCCGTTGTCACCCTCCGCGAGCACAAATGTCCGATTCTGGGTAACGCCGGACGCATTTGTCACCGGTACCGCCACCGACATATATCCCGGGGTCAGCTGCTGGGAACTGATCTGCTGATCGGTGTAGCCGGTGATCCCGGTGAGCGTGCCGGGATCGTCCGCCAGCGGTGCCGGTACCGGCGCGCCGCTTCCCTGCGGATCCCAGGTGGCCGGCGACGCCGCGCAGACCAGCGGGTATTCGGCTTCTCGATCGTCGGGATGGAGCGGCTGGCCGACGAACCTGGCGAGGTAGCGGCGCACGGTGTGCCGGGCGTCGGCGGCGTCGTGGGTGGGTTCGACGGTCGCGGGGAACACGCGGCCGCAGGCGTATCCGGACGCCACCCTGTCCTGGTCGGCGGTGACGGTGGTCACTCCGTCTGTCCAGGTGAGTGTTCCGTCGGTGGCCGTGCCCGGCTGCGCCAGGGCGCTGAGCACCGCTTCCGGGTCGGCGTACATGGTTTGCGCGGTGAGCGGCGGGATGGTCCAACAGGACTGCTGCAGGGTCGCGAGATCGCCGGCGCGCAGGTCTACGGCGAACCGTTGCAGCGCGGGCGCCGCCTCGGGGACTCCGGGTACCTCTCCGACCTGCGGCGCGTCCGCGGGGACCGGCGGCCGCGGGGGCTCCGCCGCCACGGTTGTGGTCGTAGTCGCCGGCGCGGCGCTCCCCTCGGGATCGGCCGCGCCGGGACCGGGATCGTCGACCGGAATGCCGGATACCGAATCGCATCCGGTGGCCAGCAGCAGTCCGGCCGCGGCCAGCCCGATCACCACCGCCCGGCCCCGGCTGCGGCGCGGCGCGGCCACGGCAGCGGCGTGGATATCGGCTCCACGACGCGGTGCTGCTGCGCGGCCGGTACGGCGCGACGGTTCGGGGCGGGCGCGTTCCACTTCGACGATCACCTTTCCTGCGGTACATACCGGTTCGAACCAGGCCCACAGACGGGGATTCGCGGGCCGGACGCTGCCGATCATGATGGCAGCGACTACGCTAGCGGACTTGTGGATCCCGTCTACCGGACTGTCATCGGGCTGGCCCGGACCGTCTTCTTCCTCGAGGGCCTGAAATTCACCGTCACCGGCGACGAGAACATCCCCGCCGAAGGCGGTGCCGTGATCGCGGTCAATCACACCGGGTACATGGATTTCACGTATGCGGGGCTGCCGGTGCGCACACCCAAGCGCTACATCCGGTTCATGGCCAAACACGAGGTCTTCGAGAACAAGATCTCCGGCCCGATCATGCGGGCGCTCAAACATATTCCGGTCGACCGCACCGCCGGCGCCGATTCCTACCAAGCGGCCGTGGAATACCTGCGACGCGGCGAACTCGTCGGCGTCTACCCCGAGGCCACCATCAGCCGCAGCTTCGAGATCAAAGAGCTGAAGTCGGGGGCGGCCCGAATGGCGATCGAGGCCGAGGTGCCGATCATCCCGATCGTCATCTGGGGTGCGCAGCGCGTATGGACCAAGGGCCATCCGAAACGGCTCGGCCGCACCAACACCCCGATCTCGATCGCCGTCGGCGAACCGATCCAGCCCTACGAGCCCGCCGCCGAACTCACCGCCGAACTGCGTTCCACGATGCAGCGGCTCCTGCACGGATTGCAGGAGAACTACCACCACGAACCGGGCGCGTACTGGGTTCCCGCACGCCTCGGCGGTAGTGCCCCTACCCTGGAAGAGGCCGATGCGATGGATGCCGCCGAGGCCGCGGAGCGAGCCGCCCGCAAACAGGCCGGCGAGTAGCGGCCCGTCGCACGGTACGGGGTGCGGATCCGTCCGCGGTAGTGAGCAGGAGTCGAGATGGCGCGGGAGCCGGTTTTCGATATTCTCGCCGGGCTGGTGCACACGGTGTTCTTCGCCCAGGGTCTGCGAGTGGATATCCGCGGTCAGGAACATATTCCGCGCGCCGGCGGCGCTGTGCTCGCGGTGAATCACACGTCGTACCTGGATTTCATGGAGGTCGGCCTGGTAGGGCGCCGGTCGAGTCGCAATGTGCGGTACATGATGAAGGCCGAACTCGAACACGGCATCGTCGGCTTCCTGATGAAACATTGCAAGGCGATCGGTGTGGACCGTACCGCCGGCGCGGAATCGTTCGGTCGCGCGGTGGCGGCGCTGCGCGCGGGCGAACTCGTTGTGGTCTATCCGGAGGCCACCATCAGCCGCAGCTTCGAGCTGAAAGAATTCAAATCGGGCGCGGCGCGGATGGCGCTCGAATCGGGCACGCCGATCGTTCCGCTGGTCATCTGGGGTGCGCAGCGCGTCTGGACCAAAGGGTTCCCCCGGAAACTCGGCCGGCACAATTTCCCGATCCATATCCGGATCGGGGAGCCGCTGGTCGCCACCGGCACACCCGATGAGATCACGACGACCCTCCGTGCCCGGATGAGCGAACTGCTCGCCGATGCCCAGGAGGGGTATCCGATGCCCGCCGGTGAGCCGTGGGTCCCGGCACGATTGGGCGGAAGCGCGCCGACGCTCGAACAAGCCGCCGTCCTGGAGGCCGAGGAGTACGCCCGCCGCAGGTCACCTCGCCCTTGACCGCGGACCGCGACTGCCGGCGCCACGCACGCAACGCACCACCGCCGCGTCTCGGGGAGCATAGTTCCTGCGGTCGTAGGGTGGCGCTCCGCCCGGAGCCGTAGGGATTGCACTCGGCCTGCCCTCGGTTCCGCGCCCCCGCTAGGGCATGGCAATTACCCGGCGGATCTGCGGGCCGTCTGCTGCCGCTGCCACACACCTACCGGCCGCACGTCACAAGTCGCGCCGGATGCGAGGCCGGCTTGTCCATCGCGTGCCGGACGCCCCGGGCGGCGCGGTCCGCCGGGTGCCTACGTCACCGGGTAGTTCAAGCACGATCCCACCGGATTCATCGGGTCCGACAAATCCTGCGCCCAGGGGACCTGCAACCTAGGGCCCGTACAGCGCTCGCGGTGAGCCGCCGCGCCCAGGGCCACAACTTTGCCTATATCCGCAGTCAAGGGACTGATCGGTAGAGCATCGTGCCCTGCACCAGGGGACGGGGCCCGGTCTCCACAATCGCTCGGCGTTTCCTATTCGTCCACATCCATCCCCAGGCGCGCTAGATCGCCCGTACCGGGCCGTTTGACAAAATAC
The DNA here is from genome assembly GCF_050936135.1 of Nocardia sp. CA-290969. NCBI lineage: Bacteria > Bacillati > Actinomycetota > Actinomycetes > Mycobacteriales > Nocardiaceae > Nocardia > Nocardia sp. CA-290969. The sequence goes on from NZ_JBNJNJ010000001.1 coordinate 6,564,099, forward strand.
CCTAGGGGGGTACCGTAACCGGCAGAGGCGGCACGAACCGCCTGGAGAACGATGGATGGAGCATCCGATGAGTACGTCGACGAAATTCGCCGGGTTCACGCTCGGGCTGGTCGCGCTGTTCGGAGTCGCGCTCGGGGCCGGTGCGCTGGTCGGCTCGCCCGAGAGCGAGCAGGACGGCCACGACACCGCCGTCCCCGGCCGCGCCGCACCGGCCGGACCGGCCGGCCTGACCGACAGCGCGGGCGGATACACCCTGGCCTTGGACGAGCCGATCACCGAATCGGGCCCCGGCGCCACCCTGCGGTTCCGGATCGAGGACAGCGCGGGCCGGCCGGTGATGCGATACACGCCCAACCATGAGAAAGACCTGCACCTGATCGTGGTCCGTCGCGACCTGAGCGGGTATCAGCATCTGCACCCGAACCTCGGCGGGGACGGCACGTGGAGTGCGCCGGTGAACCTCGAGCGGGGCGGCGACTACCGCGTCTTCGCGGATTTCGTCACGGCCGACGGGGAGCCCTTCACACTCGGCACCGACCTGCGGGTCGCGGGCGCCTACACACCCCGGCCGCTGCCGGTTCCGGCCACTACCGCGACCGTAGGCGACTACCGTGTCGAACTGGGTGGAACCCTCACCGCGGGCAGTTACACCGACGTCGCCTTCAGCGTTTCCCGCGGCGGGAAGCCGGTCACGGATCTGGAACCCTATCTCGGGGCGTACGGTCATCTCGTGGCCCTGCGTGCCGCCGACCTCGGCTATCTCCACGTTCACCCGGCCGGCCATCCCGGCGACGGAACAACACCCGCCGGGCCGGGCGTTACCTTCGCCGTAGCGGCCCCCGGCGCCGGTGACTACCGCCTGTTCTTCGAATTCCGGCATGCCGGGCAGGTGCACCGGGCCGAGTTCACCGCCGCGGTCGGCACCGCCGCGCCCGGCGGGCCGGGACCGACCAGCCCTCGACCGGCACCCGAACACACCGATAACGGCCACGGCCACTGAACCGGGTCACGGAGCGAATGATGACTACCCAGACACCACACGAAACGGCGGCCGCCACCGGCCCGACCGAACAGATCGAACTGGTGATCGGCGGGATGACCTGCGCGTCCTGCGCGAACCGGATCGAGAAGAAACTCAACCGGCTCGACGGGGTGAGCGCCTCGGTCAACTACGCGACCGAGAAGGCCCGGGTGCACTATCCGGAAAACCTCACCCCCGAAGACCTGGTCGCCGTCGTCGAACAGACCGGGTACACCGCGACGGTCCCGCAGCCGGCCGCCGAACAGCAGGCGGAACCCGAGCCCACCGATCCGGCGGATGCCCTGCGCACCCGCCTGCTGATCTCACTGGTGCTGACCGTCCCGGTGATCGCCATGGCGATGATTCCGGCACTGCAGTTCACCAACTGGCAGTGGCTGTCGCTGACCCTCGCCGCGCCGGTGGTCGTCTGGGGCGCCTGGCCGTTCCACCGGGCGGCGTGGACGAATCTGCGGCACGCCACCGCGACCATGGACACCCTGGTGTCGCTGGGCACCCTGGCCGCCTTCGGCTGGTCGCTGTACGCGCTTTTCTGGGGTACCGCGGGCACACCCGGGATGACCCACCCGTTCGAATTCACGATCGCCCGGATGGACGGTACCGGCAGCATCTATCTGGAAGCAGCTGCCGGTGTCACCACGTTCATCCTGGCCGGCCGGTATTTCGAGGCGAGGTCCAAGCGCCGGGCGGGGGCCGCGTTACGGGCCCTCCTGGAGCTCGGCGCCAAAGAGGTATCGGTATTGCGTGGCGGCCCGGACAACTGGACCGAACAGCGGATCCCGGTCGACCAGCTCGCGGCCGGCGACCGTTTCGTGGTGCGGCCGGGCGAGAAGATCGCCACCGACGGCGTGATCGTGGACGGCTCGTCCGCGGTGGATGTCTCCATGCTGACCGGGGAATCCGTGCCGGTGGAGGTCGGGCCGGACGATACGGTCGCCGGTGCGACCGTGAACGTCGGCGGCCGGATCACCGTGCGGGCCACCAAGGTCGGCTCGGATACCCAGCTCGCCCAGATGGCCCGGATGGTCGAGGACGCACAGTCGGGTAAGGCCCAGGCACAGCGCCTGGCCGACCGGATCTCCGGTGTGTTCGTCCCGATCGTGATCGCGCTGGCCGTGGCCACGCTCGGTTTCTGGCTCGGCACCGGCGGTTCGGTGGCGGCGGCGTTCACCGCGGCGGTGGCTGTGCTGATCATCGCCTGCCCCTGCGCGCTGGGCCTGGCGACGCCGACCGCCCTCATGGTCGGCACCGGGCGCGGCGCCCAGCTCGGCATCCTCATCAAGGGTCCCGAGGTGCTGGAATCCACCCGCCAGGTGGACACCGTGGTGCTGGACAAGACCGGCACCGTGACCACCGGCAAGATGGCGCTGCTCGAGGTGGTGGCCGCGGCCGGCGAGGACGCCGACGAGGTGCTGCGGCTGGCGGGTTCGCTGGAGGACTCCTCCGAACACCCCATCGCCAAGGCCGTCGCCGACGGTGCGCGGCAGCGGATCGGCTCCCTGCTGCCGGTCGAGAGTTTCCGCAACAACGCCGGGCTGGGCGTCGAGGGTGTCGTCGACGGGCACGCGGTGATCGTGGGTCGCGCGGGGCTGCTCGCCGACTACGCACTGCACCCGGACGCCGACCTGCTCGCGGCCATGCGCGCGGCCGAATCCGAGGGCAGGACAGCGGTGGCGATCGGCTGGGACGGTAAGGCCCGCGGCGTGCTCGTGGTCGCCGACACCGTGAAACCGACCTCCGCCGAAGCGGTTTCCCGCCTGCGCGCGCTCGGCCTCACCCCGGTCATGCTCACCGGCGACAATGCGACGGCCGCGCAGGCCATCGCCCGGCAGGTCGGGATCGACGAGGTGATCGCCGAGGTGCTGCCGCAGGACAAGGTCGCGGTGATCGAGCGACTGCAGCGGGAGGGCAAAACGGTCGCCATGGTGGGTGACGGCGTGAACGACGCCGCCGCCCTGGCCCGCGCCGACCTCGGCCTGGCCATCGGCACCGGTACCGATATCGCCATCGAGGCCGCGGATCTCACCCTGGTCCGCGGCGATCTGACCGCCGCCCCCGACGCCATCCGGCTGGCCCGCCGCACCCTCGGCACCATCAAGGGCAACCTGTTCTGGGCGTTCGGCTACAACGTGGCGATGATCCCGCTGGCCATGGCCGGCCTGCTCAACCCGATGCTGGCCGGCGCCGCGATGGCCTTCTCCTCGGTGTTCGTGGTGAGCAACAGCCTGCGCCTGCGCAAGTTCCGCCCCACACACTGATCGGCACAGGGTGGAGGTACCCGGGTACCTCCACCCTGTGCGCCTCGGCGGCGGATCGATCGCCGGATCTCGACCGCGCCTTCCGCGGCACCGGCGGGTACTGCGCCTCACAGGCGACGACCCCACGGCGCGGAACTGCCCCGGGTTACTCCGGCAACTGTTCGCTCTCCGGGCTCGTTTCCCGACCGTAGGACTGTGCCGCTCGAACGTTCTCCGCGGGGCGACCGGACTGCAAGGTCGCAACTACCACGGCCACCAGGGTGAGCCCGCATCCCAGTAGTTTCGCCGGCGAGAGCGCTGCGCCGGCCGGCAGGAGCCAGTCGAGCAGTACCGAGGTCGTGAGCTGGCCCGCCACGGTACTGAGACCCATCAGCAGGACCCCCACCCACCGCACGACCAGCACTCCGGCCGCGATGAACAGCACCCCGATCGCGCCACCCAGGTAGAGCCAGGGCTCACGGGGGAACGCGGCGGGCGCCCCGGCCCGCACCAGGACAAGTACCTCGATAACCAGCAGGCCCAGCAGGCCGATTCCGAAGTTGATCACGGTGGCGGCGAAAGGACTTCCCGACGTACCGACCCGGCCGTTCCACGCCTGCTGCCAAGCCAGCCCGATACCCGCCAGCACCGGGAGGACGAGCAGAATCGGCCCGGCGCCGGCGCCGAGCCAGGACGCCGTCGCGGCGCCTTCGGTGCCCGTCCCGCCGGACGCGGCCAGGAGCACAGCGCCCACCGCAAGGGCCGCCCCGCCGAGCCGGGCGGCGGTAACCGGAGTGCGGCCCTGTGGACCGATACCCAGCCGATCCACGACCAGACTGCTCACCAACTGCCCGGATACCGCGCCCACGGTGAACGCGGTGACGCCCACGGCGGCCACGGTCAACGACTGGCTCGCCACGAACAGGGCCCCGCACAGCCCGCCGAGTAGCTGCCAGGGCCGTAGTTCGCCCGCGGCCAGCGCGCCGCGCACCCCGCGCAGTCCCGCCCGTAGCCGCGCGCTCAGTGCCACCGCGATCAGCAACAGGACGAAGCCGCTACCGAAACTCACCACCGCCGCGGCGACGCCGTCGGCCAGCCGTGCCCCGAGTTCACCGTTGATCCGCCCCTGTACGGCGACTCCGGCCCCGATCAGCAACCCCAGCCCGAGACCCCACCGCCGTACCACCATGACCGGAACCCTACCGACGCTGTCCCGGCCCACCGATCCGTCTTCGCCGGCCGCGGCGGCCGGTCACGAACATCCACCACCGAACTCACCTCCTGCCGCCACGGCGGGTAACCGCTGGTCACCGTCGCGAGACCGAGTGCTGGAGGTGCCTCCTGGCCTCGATTGCGATCACCGGTGGCCGGGGCCGACATCCGCCGGCGCACGGCGGGCGGTACAGGTGCCCGGCCGACGGTCACGTGCGCCCGGTTTCGGAGGATCGCTTGTTCTCCTGCGGCTCGTTGTCGTGCACTCGCGGCTGTGGCGGTAACCACCTCCCGGAGAGGACCGCGATCGCGGCGAGGCCGATACCCAGCAGCGCGAGGGTCGAGGACATCGGCAACCACAGGGTCATCAGGCCCACGAACCCGAATACGGCCAGCGAGATCAATTCCTCCGAAAGCCCGGCCACCGACATCACGGTGGCCCGTGCGGGTCCGGTGATCGCATCCTGCAACCGCGCTTCGGCGACGATGGCGCTGTTGTAGACGATGCCGTAGGAAGCGGCCAGCGCCACAAAACCGGCGGCAGCGAGAATATAGGTCGCCCCCGGCCGGTGCACCGCCGCGCCGGCGATCAATGCACCCGCTCCGAAGAGGACAGCCGCCGCGTACAGTGCGCGGGCCATGGTGCGCGCCGACATCGCTTCGGTGCGCCCGGCGAGCAGCGAACCGAGCAGCGAACCGACCACGGTCACGCCCACCAGAACCGGCACCACCGCGGTGGTGGCCCCGGCCGCACCGGCCAGCAACCCGAAATACTCGTCGAAGGCGGTGATCCCGTAGAGCAGCGCGAGCAGCACCACCCCGCGCCGGACCACCCGGATCCGGACCGCTTCGGTGACACCTGTCCGCAGCATGTACAGGTACCGCCGGATCGAACCGGAACCACTGGTGGCGGGGTCCGCCGTCGCCGGTCGCGGACTCGGAGTGAGCACCGCCGGATCGGTCACACCCCGATGCGATACGCCGGCCCGGGCCGGCGCAGTTTCGCCGGCCGCGGCGACTGTTGTCTCAGCGGCTTCGGCCACCGCGGCTTCGCGGGGTTCGCGTATCGCGGTCGCGCCGGCTTCGGGCTGCGCAGTGGCACCGGGTTCTCGGGGCGCGGTCGCGCCGGCTTCGGGCTGCGCAGTGGCACCGGGTTCTCGCGGCGCGGTTGCACCGGGTTCGGGCGATGTAGCTGCGCCGGATTCGTTCACTCCGATTCCGGCGGCCTCGGATTCCCCGGCTTCCTCCAGTTCGCCGACCTCGGCCGCCGAGACCGACCGCGGTGCCGCGGGCAGGCTACGGGCCAGCGCGGTGTGCACGATCGCGCATCCGACACTGGCCCAGCCGACGAGTTCGTAACCGCCCCACAGATACAGCGGGGTCGCGGCGAGGATCGCGAGTACCGCGCTCAACTCGCTCGCCGACCGCGTATAGCCGATCACGCGAGCGTAGGCACGGGATTCGCCCCGTACGGTGAGCTCGTCGTACAGCAGCGCCTCGAACGTGCCCGAACGCAACGCACTGGCCACTCCCCACAGCACGAAGCCCGCGGCGAACCCGAGGAATGAGGGCGCGAGGGTCCACAGCAGGAAGCCCACGGCCATCAGCAGGCCGTTGAGGATCAGCAACCCACGCCGCGACACCGTATCGGCCCACGCACCGGACGGGATTTCGCAGACGAAGGCCGTGACCGACCAGAGCGCGAGCAGCAGCGAGATCTGCCCGGGGCCGAAGCCGTGATCGGCGAAGAGCAGCGCGTACAACGCGTAGTACGGAATGAGGTCCCCGGTCGCGGCGAACAGCGTCGCGCGCAAGGTCAGCGCGCGCAGTCCGGCACTCCGCCCGGAGCTCACCCGTCGGCGTCAATAGTGGTAGATGAGCAGATGCATGCGATCAGCATCCGCGTCGCGCGCCCACGGGTCAAGACCTTTTACGCCTCGCTCGGGGTCGGTTCGCCGCACGCCACATCCGGACGCCGGCCGTCACACGCCGGTCCGAGTCGACGGGCGGAGCCTGCGGCCACTGGGCGAGGTGCGGCCCGTGTGCAGACGAGCAGGCAGCTCGGAGCAGGTGGGGCCGCGCGTTGCCTACTCCCGGCCGGCTCCGCTGCGGGCCCGGTTCAGAGCGGAACCCAGCCGTTCTCGGCTTCCGAGCCGGCGCCGAGCGCGCGGGTGTTCGCGGCACCCAGACCACGGTTCATATCGCTGATCAGATCGGCCACCGGATGCGAATCGCTGTAGTGATAGCCCTGGGCGAGTGCGAAACCCAGTTCGGTGAGTACGGCCGCCTGGTGTTCGGTTTCCACGCCTTCGGCGATCACCTGCAGGTCCAGCGATTTGCTCAGCGCCGCGATCACCCCGAGCAGCGGCGGCGCCGGGGAATCGGACCGGATGGCGGCCACGAACGATTGGTCGACCTTGATGATGTCGCTGGGCAGCGTGGCCAGCCGGCTGAGCGAGGAGTAGCCGGTACCGAAATCGTCGATGGCGATCCGTACGCCGCGGTCGCGCAAGATGTGCAGATTGGCGATCGCGGTATCCGATTCGGCGGCCAGTTCGGTTTCGGTGACCTCGAGCACCAGCTGGTCGGCGGGCCAGCCGGTGCTTTCGAGAATTCCGGCGACCTTGTCCGCGTACCCGGATTCGGCCAGTTCCAGCCCGCTGACGTTCACGTTCAGGGTGAGCTCCAGCGCGGCGAACGTCTCCTGCAACTGGGCCGCATCCGCGCAAGCGCGGCGTAGCACCAGTTCGTCGAGATCGGCGATGAGGTCGTACTCCTCGGCCACCCGGATCAGGCCCTCGGTGGTGACATCCGGTTGCGCGCTCGACGACCAGCGCAGCAGCGCCTCCACCCCGACTGCCTTCTCCCCGCCGTCGCTGAGGCTGACAATCGGCTGATAGTGCACGTCCAGGGTGCCGTTGTCGATCGCTTCGCGCAGTTCCACCGCCAGCGGTGTGCGATGCCCGGATTCCAGAACCGTCCGGTTCCGGCCCGCCTGCTTGGCCCGGTACAGACCCACATCGGCACGGCTCACCAGTAGCGAAGCCGACTCCCCGGGCTGCCACGAGGTCACCCCGGCGGAGCAGCCGGTGCTCACCGCGGCGCGCAGCTGCTCGGTGAGCAGGATGGCCGCCTGTTCGGTGGTTCCGGGCAGCAGTGCGGCGAAGACATCGCCACCGTAGCGAGCCAGCCGCTGGCCCGGGCCGAGCAACCCGGCCCAGGTATCGGCGACCTTCTGCAGCACCGCATCACCGGCGCGGTGGCCGAGGTGATCGTTGACCTTCTGGAAACGGTCCAGGTCGACCAGGACCAGCGCCAGCGCCTGACCGGAACGGTCGGCCTGTTCGATCGCGGAGTTCAAGGCCCGGTCGAAACCGCGCCGGTTCAGCAGGCCGGTGAGGGTGTCGATATCGGCCTCCGACGCCATCCGGGTCAGAATGCCCACCACCACGCCGACACCGAAGGTGATACCCGCGGGAATCACCCCCGACCACCACGGCAGCCCCGCACGGGTCGGCAGCACCCACAGGCACAACGCCATACACAGGGCGATATGCGCCGCGGCCCGCGACCAGGCGAAGAACAGCGCGGCATCGCAGGCGACGAAGACATAGAACGACGCCAGGGTGATCGCCGCGACCGTATTCGGGAACGAATGCACGGCGATGGTGACCAGGATCGTGGCCATCACCACGTAGCCGTGGTGCAGCCAGTGCGGCATCCGCGGACCCCAGCCGAGCAGGCTTATCCCCAGCAACAGCGCCACCGCGGCGGCCGAGCCGACCAGTACACGGTTGCCCTCGTCGCCCGGGTACAGCACTCGCGTGGGCGCGATGGCGGTCACGAGTAGACCCAGCACTCCGCCCATGACGTAGAACGCCCCGGTGGTCCGGGACATGACCATGGCCGTCGCCACACCCGACGCGGCCCGTACCCGCGTCCGGGTATCGCCGCGAGACCCGCTTCCTCGCACGATGAACAGCCTAAACAACCGAATCCCGGCGCGCTGACCCAACCGGGTATTCCGGTTACCCCGATCGGATGCGCGACGAACCTGTCAGGCCGGGGGAGTCAGCAGCTCGGTACCCACGAACGGCACCAGAGCGGCGGGCACCCGGACCGAACCGTCGGCCTGCTGATGGTTCTCCAGCAGCGCGACCAGCCACCGGGTGGTGGCCAGCGTCCCGTTCAGCGTCGCCGCGATCTGCGGTTTCCCGTTCTCGTCGCGGTAGCGGACCGATAACCGGCGCGCCTGGAAGGTTGTGCAGTTGGAGGTGGAGGTGAGCTCGCGGTAGGTCCGCTGGCTCGGCACCCACGCCTCGCAGTCGAACTTGCGCGCGGCCGAGCTGCCCAGATCGCCGGCCGCGACATCGATGATTCGATACGGCACGTCGAGGGCGGCGAGCATATCGCGCTCCCAGGCCAGTAGCCGCTGGTGTTCGGCGTCGGCGTCCTCCGGCCGGCAATAGACGAACATCTCGACCTTGTCGAACTGGTGCACCCGGATGATGCCGCGGGTGTCCTTGCCGTAGCTGCCCGCCTCCCGCCGGAAACACGACGACCAGCCCGCGTACCGTTTCGGTCCCGCGCCGAGATCCAGGATTTCGTCGGCGTGATAACCGGCCAGCGGGACTTCGGAGGTGCCGACCAGGTACAGGTCGTCCTCCTCGAGGTGGTACACCTCGGCCGAATGCTGACCCAGGAAACCGGTGCCGGCCATGATCTCCGGCCGCACCAGCACCGGCGGGATCATCATGGTGAAACCGTTGGCCACCGCCCGCTGCGCGGCCAGCTGCAACAGCCCCAGCTGCAGTAGCGCGCCGTAGCCGGTGAGGAAGTAGAACCGCGAGCCGGACACCTTGGCTCCGCGCTCCATATCGATCAAGCCCAGTGATTCGCCGAGGTCCAGGTGATCGCGGGGGGTGAAATCGAATTCGGGCACCGTGCCGACGGTCTCCAGCAGGACGAAATCGGCCTCACCGCCCGCCGGCGCGCCGTCCTGGACGATATTGGAAATCGCCCGGTGCGCCTCCTGCAGAGCGGCCTCGGCGGCATGCTGCCCGGTCTCGGCCTCTTTGACCTTGACCGACATCTCCTGGGCCTGCGCCAGCAGCGCCGGGCGGTCCTCTTTGCTCGCCTTGCCGACCTGCTTGCCCATGGCCTTGTGCTCGGCCCGCAATTTGTCGGCGGTCGCGATCGCGGACCGGCGCGCGCTATCGGCGGCGAGCAGCGCGTCGACGAGTGCCGGGTCCTCGCCCCGGGCTCGCTGCGAGGCGCGGACCAGCTCGGGATCATCGCGCAGGAGTCGGAGGTCGATCATGGCTGACCAGCGTAATGGGCGTGGATTTCCGCGCTCAACCGAGTATCGCCACGACCGGCCGCACAGCGAGGTCTCACGCCTCGCGCCCGAGTTCGTAGCACAATTCGGCCATACCGATCGGCCGGGTTCGTGGCATGTTCGGGCCGGGCGCTGCCATGATGGACCGCGATGTCCTCCGAAAAAGAGCCTGCACACCGCCCCGGCCTCCGCGGCGGCCAATCGTTGCGCTCGCGTACCGCCCGCGCGGGCCGTGGTCGCAAGACCGATTTCGCGCGGGCGAGGTCCGCCGGTCCGGCATCCCCGGAAACGCCGGACCCGTTCGACCCGCCGGAGCTCGGCCCCGCGGCCGTTCGTTCTCCGCGTCGCGGGAACCGGGCGGGCGCGGGCAGTGCGCGGCCACCGGGTAAGGGCAAACCCAAGCGGATCCCGGCACCGCGGTTGCGCTGGAGTCTGCTCGCGGTAGCCGTCGGCGCGATTGTCGCGGCACTGCTCACCCTCATGGTCAGCGGTTTCGACAACGATTCCAATCTGCAGGCGCGCACCCCGGGCGGTGCGGTGGCCAAGGCGGACAAGGTATTCGCCTCGGTGGCCACCGGCGACTGCCTGACCTGGACCAAACCGGATCATTCCGATCTGGTGGAACTCGATTGCGCCGAGGAGCATCTGTTCGAGGTCACCGACACCATCGATCTGAGCCAGTACCCCGGTGCGGAGTTCGGCCCCGACGCGGTGTGGCCGGATTCGCTGCGGCTCACCGAACTTCGTGAGGAGCACTGCGTTCCGGCGGCCCAGCGCTATCTGAACGGGAAACTCGATCCGCGCGGCCGGTACGCGGTGGGGTTGATGTATCCCAGCAACGACGGCTGGACCAATTCCGGTGATCGCATGCTGCGCTGCGGCCTGCAGGTGCCGGGGCTCAGCGGAAACCCGCTGCCCAACACCGGCCGGGTGGCCGAAAGCGACCAGTCCAAGGTGTACGAATCGGGTGTCTGCCTCGGGATCAGCCAGAATCTGCCGACCGACCCGGTCGACTGCACCCAGGAGCACGCGGTGGAGATCGCCGCGACGGTGGACCTGTCGGCCAAGTTCCCCGGCGGCCCGCCGGGGAAGGACGAGCAGGATCAGTTCCTGGAAGCGGAATGCGGCCGGATGACCAACGACTACCTCGGCGGCCCGCATGTGCTCCGGGACAAAACGCTGACGGTGTTCTTCGATTTCATCGATGCGCGCAGCTGGCTGGCCGGTAGCCGCAAACTGAACTGCATGATCGGAAAAGGCGCCGATCAGGAAGGTTTCGCCCCCATCGTCGGACCGGCCCGCGGCCGGGTGCTGATCAACGGCCAGGAACCGGTGCCGCCGCCGAACTCCGGTCGCTCCACCCCTACCCCGCTGCCGGGTGCGGCGCCGCTGCCCCCGCAGCCGGAACCGCGGCCCGCGCCACGCTGAAACGGAAAGTTCCATGCCGGTCGTCATGTCGGAGGCCCGTTTCGAGGAGCTCGTCGGGGATGCGCTGGATCTGATCCCGCCCGAGCTGTCGCGCGCCATCGACAATGTGGTGGTGCTGATCGAACCGCGTAATCCCGACGATCCGCACCTGCTCGGCCTGTACCACGGGATCGCGCTCACCGAACGCGACAGCCATTACGGCGGTTCCCTTCCCGACACCGTCACCATCTACCGGGAGGCGCTGCTGGCGGTCTGCGCCGACGAGGAAGAAGTGGTCGAGGAGGTCCGGATCACCGTGATCCACGAAATCGCACACTATTTCGGGATTGACGAAGACCGGCTTCATCAGTTGGGATGGGGTTAAGCTAAGCCAGGTCCACGCGACGCGCCGGCAGGGGATTGCACGGGCGCGGCGCCGGACCGCACCGGAAGAAGTTCGGATTCGATGGAACCGCTCGCGGGGGTATCGCGTCCAATGTACTCGTAGGGGGAATTCTCGTGGTTCCGCCCAAGAGCCGCCACAAGAAGGAGTCGAGGACATGATCGGTAATGTCGACGTCACACCTGAGCTCATCCTTGCCGCCGCGGTCGAATTGGACCTGCTCGCCGACCGTTTGGCCGGGGTCGCGGCGATCACCGTACCGGCCACCTATGTCGCACCGTCCGGCGCCGACGAAGCATCGATCCACGGCGCGATGCATATGAACAAGGGCGCCGCGACCCACCAGACCTCGCTCGCGCAGGCGGTGCTCGAACTGCATCACACCGCCGCCATCCTGCGCACCCAGCTCGCCGGATACCTCGCCCAGGACGCCGCTTCCGCCGGTGTGCTGGCGCTCACCGGCGCACCGTTCGGCGCGATCAGCGTCTGACACACAGTGACCGCCGGCGCGCCGCGACGCGGCGCACACCACGAGCGCACGGCACGCCCGCCGCAGCGTATCGATAGCTCACAAGGGGAGAAACAAGCATGACCGCAGGTATCACCGGGGTGTTCTGGCTGCCCAGACTCGCCGAGGGGAATTCGATCGCACTCAACGCGGGTTCCCACGCCATTCCCATGTCCGCGGCCGCCACCGCCTGGGGCACCCTGACCGGGGCCTGGGTGGACGCCACCGCCACGGTGGTCCGGGTGATGGCCGAACTCGGTGTCGGTATGCAGAGCGTGAACGGTATCGGCGCGCTCGCCCGGCTCGTCGGATTCACCGGATGGGCGGAACAGCAGGGCACCATGGCCGCGGCCCTGGGCACCAAGGCCGCGTCGCAGGCGACGGCCTACACCGTGGCCTCGATCGCCATGCCGAGCCTGCCCGAGATCGCGGCCGTGAACGCGGCGCGCGTCGCGGCCCACAGCACCGGCGGCGTGCTCAACGGCAGCTCCGAAATCGCGGAAGCGGCCAAGGCCGCACTGGATCTGCGGGCCGCCCTCACCATGGAGACCTACGAGGCCGCGATCACGGCCCTCGTGCTGACACCGGGTGAATTCCTCAACCCGCCACCGATCGCCAACGGCGCCGGTCAGGCCGATCCGGGGCCGGCCGAAGATGCCATGAAGGAAGCCAACGGCGATCCGGTGAAGATGCTGGCCGCCGCGGGTAGCGCGCTCGCGCAGAACCCGGGTGTCGCCAGTGCCGTCACCCAGGCGGCGAATGTCGCGGGATCGGTGGCCGGTACGGGTGTCACCACCGTCGGCAACCTGGGCGCCAACGCGATCGCCGCGGCCACCACCACGTCGGCGCCGGCCTCCGTCGCACCACTGGCCCCCGGTGTGGTGACCGGTGCGGTCGCCGCGTCCACCGCCGCCGCGACGACCCGTGCCGGTGGTATGCCCAGCGGTTCGACACTCGGACTGAACAACGGTGGGCTCAAAGTGCCCGAGGGCTGGGGTGCACCCGCGGCCGGGGCGGCGGCGCCCGCCACCGAAACCGTCGCGGTGCCCCGCGGCGAGGCCGCACCCGTGCGCCCGGCCGCCCCCGCATCCGGCAGCCCGCTGCTGGGTAACGCCCGTGCCAACGGCGAGGACGATCAGGAACACGACGGAGCCGACTACCTGCGCGGTGATCACTTCACCGACGGTCGCTACATCGCCGACGGCGTGATCGGCGCCGAACCCCCACGGTCGGACAAGTGACGGTGCTGGGTGCGGGGCGCGGGCCGTCGATGCTCGCCGAGGTAACGCTGTCGCTCGACGAAATGCAGTATCTCCTGGAGAAACTGGAGATCGACGAGGTGCCCGTGGTCCTCGACGCGCGCGGTCGTTACGACAACCAGGTCGACCACGACGCGGCGATGAACGCCGCCGAGAAGTTGCTCGTCGAACGTGACCTGCTCGACGGCGGTCATATCCATCCGGATCTCGCCGACCGGCTGCGCGGGTTGTACCGCCCGCACTGGGTGGTGGCGCTACGGCTGTTCGTGGGCGGCCAGGCGAGCCGGATGTGCCTCGCGAAGGGCGACGATATCGTCACCGTCGCCCTTCGCGGTCCGGAGTCCTATGTGATCCACGAAGCCACCGAGGATCTGCCCGGCCCGGTGATCGCGGCGCTCGGCGCGGCGCAGCCGCTGGAGCTGACCGGTATGCGCGCACCCACCGAGCACCTCGTACCGATTTTCGATGATGTGGGCGATCCGGCCGCCACCGCGGCCCGCTTGGCGAAGGTCGGCAATCCGGCTCGGGACGCGCAGGCCATCGCTTCGGCCATGGCGCATTGTGAATCGCACGCCGAGATCGTCGGGGTCGTGTACGGGGACGCCAGTCGCGATATCGCGGACGGCCATATCGCCGTATACAACACCGGGGCAGGCCGATTCATCGCCACCGCAAGCGTCGCCGACGACGGGACGAAATGGACGTCGTTCAGTAGCGGTACCGACGCCCGGCTGCGAATCGCCCTGCAGGATCTCATCAATTCGCTACCCGAACGGTCGGAGTTCCCGCGCAACCCTGCCCTCGCCTGAGGGCGGAGCCGGGCGGGCGGCCGCGAAACACACACGGCCGCAGCGAATCCTGAGATCCACCGTGTTCGGAAAGCCGGCGATCAGCCCATCGGATCGTCGGCGCCGAATTCGGCCTTGCCGCCGAACGGTGGGGTGAAGCGGCCCCACCGCACACATTCCCAGCCGCCGCCGGGCAGCGGAAGCAGCTCGATGGTCTCGGTGTTGTCCAGGTGATTGTTGGTGGTGAACGGCGGGGCTACCCCGCCCAGCTCGCGACCCACCAAACGCATGGCGGCGCCATGGGTTACCACCAGCACATCGCCATTGCCGCCGTCTTCGAGGTACTCCGTGCGCAGGGCGGCGACAGCGGGCAGGAATCGTTCCAGGACGTCGCGGCCCGATTCGCCACCCGGCACACGTTCGTCCAGCCGGCCCTCGTGCCAGTGCCGGTACACAGTCTGGAACTGTTCGTGGGCTTGCGTACTGCTCAAACCGTCGAGTTCACCGAGTTGCACCTCGTGCACACCGTCGCGCGGTATCGCACGCACACCGGTCGCCGCCTCGATATAGCCGGCGGTCTGCCGGGCGCGCAGCGCATGCGAATGGAACAGGGCGCGCGGTGCGGCGGCCAGCCCCTCACCGAAGGACTTCGCCTGAGCGGCGCCTCGTTCGGTCAGTGGTAGGCCCGGCAGTTTGGTATCGAGGATTTTGGCGACATTGCCTTCGGTCTCACCGTGCCGAACCAGAATGAGCTTGGCGGTCACAGGTCGGCCACCCCTTTTCGTAGCTGGGTCAACCACAGCGCCGCGTCCTCGTCCGACGGGGGCGGGGTCCCGGTCGCCGAGGTGGCGGGCCAGGAACCGAGGAATCGGATACTCGCCGTTCGGTGCAGCGCCTTCAATGCCTCGGCCACCGCGGTGTCCTCGATATGGCCGACGCAGTCGAGGTAGAAGCGGTAGGTGCCCATACCGGTCCGCGTCGGCCGGGATTCGATGCGGGTCAGATCGATACCGCGAGTCGCGAATTCGGCGAACGCGCGCATGAGGGAGCCGGGCATATTCGGCAATTCTTCGATAACGATCGAAGTGCGATCGGCGCCGGTGGGCGCGGGCGCCACGCGCGGCGGCGTGACCAGCACGAACCTGGTGACGGCCTGGTCGTGATCGGCCACCCCGGAAGCGAGGACCGCCAGCCCCAGCCGCTCCCCCGCCAGCGTGGTGGAAACCGCGGCATCCGCGAGACCGTCACGTACGTCCTCCGCGGCCGCGGCGTTGGAGTCCGAGGTGTGGATCGCGATCTCGCCCCAGGTTTCGGCGACCCAGTTCCGGACCTGTGCGAGCGCCACGGGGTAGGCGGCCAGGGTGCGCACGGCCCCCGTATCGGTTCCTGGCCGCGCGAGGATGGTGAAGCTCACTTCCAGTTCGGTTTCGGCGACGATCTGCAGCCGCGGCCCGATGGCCAGCGAATCCAGAGTCGACGAGATCGAACCCTCCACCGAACTCTCGATCGGTACGACCGCCGCGGCCACGGCACCGTCGCGCACCATTTCCAGGGCGGCGGCCTGGCTGGCGGCAGCGATCCGCTCGACGGGCCCGTCGAAAGCCCCCGAGCGCTCGAATTCGGCGAGGGCCATCTCGGTGAAGGTTCCGGATGGTCCGAAATACGCGATACGCGGCACGTCTACGAGCCTACTTGGGCGAACCCCGAGCGCGCCGCCGGTATTGCCGGCCGAACCGTGCACGGGCGGGAATACGCGCCGGTCAGGCTCCGGGAACCGCCGGCTCCCGTAAGCGGATATCCCCGCAGCCGAGAAGAAGAACGTCACGAGCTGACTGCCGGCAACGGCCCCGTCAGGCAATGCCCCGTCCACACGCCGCTCCGGGACAATGCCCCGTCCACACGCCGCTCCGGGACGCTGTCACCCGCGGCCCCCGGGCTCGATCCGCTGGCAGGACAGCCGTCGCGATCCAGGATCGCCCGCAGCAGGCTCAGCACGCCTAGAAACCAGCCCGGCGGGAACCGTGGGCGCCGGGCAAATCCAGTAGATCGTGGCGGGCGGATGCCTGCGGGAGGACGATTTGCTCGCCGCCCGGCACTGGAGCGGAGCGTTCGATGCGACCGGCCGTGTCCAGCGCGCGCTCGAGGGTGACGACCCGATCGGTCCCCGGTTTTCTCCCGCGCCTGCTCCAGCGCACCGTGGGCGATGCGCTCGGCGGTGGCTTTTATTCGTCGAACAGGATTTCGTTGACCAGCTGCGCCACCGGCGGCTCCCCGTAAACGAGGTCGTTGATCAGCGAACGCCCCGGGTGCGAGCCCTTGCGGTGGCCCGCCCGGGCCGCGGTCTCGCCTGCGCCGGCTGTTCCGCTCCCCTGTGGCCCGAGCGGATGGACGGCTGGGATCAGGGCCCTTGCGCGGCATATCAGCTCTGGGACACGGCGGTCCCGGCACGAGCGGCGAGACACCAGGGAGCAGCCTGCCGCCGAAGTGGCCGCTGCACGGTCATCTGGTGGTTGCGCTGCGGACCAGCGCCCCGAGCGCATGCTCCAGTTCCGCCGGTGCCTCGCTCTCGATGCCCAGCAGGACTTCCCGCACAGCGTCGACAGCCCCGCTCGAGAGTCCGGTCAGGAAATCGATGTCCGGACTGGTCAATGCGCTGCGAATATCCTCGCCACACAACGCGGCGGCAGTAGCCGCGATGAGCGCCAGCGCGCGGGGCGCCTCGCCGGTCCGGGCCGCGAACCCGCCCGGCCGGTGGACTGCCGCGGCCAGGAAATCGGCAATGCGCTCGTCGGGGAGCGTCAGGTCGAGCAATTGTTCGCCGGCGAGCCGCCCTGTCGGCACCACCAAACCGTCGATCAGGCCGCGTTCCACCACGCGCAAGGGGACGCTCAACTGCAGCATTACCGGCTCGGATTCACCTGCGACCACATTTCGATAGTAGGCAGCCCGCCGGTGGGCGCAGCTGAGCGGCCCGGCAGCGCGGCGTACCGGCACGGGGGTTTCTGGAATCGGGCTGCGGCGATCCCTTGCGCCGCAATCGAGTTTAACTTAGCTTAGGTTAACCTAATAACTGATCGTTGAAGTCGGGTCCGCCCGCACTGGAGGTACCGATGGCGCCGACCGCCCCCGCCCCGTCCACCGCCGAACGCGTCCGCAGCGCCTGCGCCCACGCCGAACAGGCTGTGCTCGCACTGCCGGGCGCCGACCCGACCCCCGTCTCGGTGCACTATCTGCGCCAATGCGGCGATGTGGTGATCGCGGTACCCAACGAGAGCGCCGCGGTGTACGCGGCGCAGGAGCAGATCGCGGGAGCGCCCGCCGTTCTCGAACTCACCGACCACGCCCCGCTGCCGTTGCGCGAACCGGTGCGCGCGCTGGTGTGGTTACGCGGCTGGGTCCGCGCGGTACCGGCCCGCGCCCAGCGCACCCTGGTCACCGCGGTCGCCGAGGACCATCCGCACCCGGCCCTGCTCGATATCGGCCACACCGCCACCCTGCTGCGGCTGGTGCTGAATTCCGCGGTGGTGGCGGATTCCGCCGGCGCGGAATCGGTCTGCGTCGACGATCTGCGCCTGGCCACCCCCGACCCGTTCTGCGAGATGGAATCGGCCTGGCTGCAGCACCTGGACGCCGACCACGCCGACGTCGTAGCACAGCTGGCCCGGCATCTGCCCGCCAAGCTGCGGCACGGCCGGATCCATCCGCTGGCCCTCGACCGCTACGGCCTCACCCTGCGCATCGAAGGTATCGACGGCGACCACGATTTCCGCCTGCCGTTCGCCACCCCGGCCGACGACGTCGAGGCCCTGGGCCGCGCGGTCCGCACCCTGGCCGGCTGCCCCTTCCTCAACGGCCTGCGCAGCATCTGAACCTTCGCCCGTTCGAACGAACCCGCCCCACCGAACCGAAACTGACCGGACGAGCCGAGCGGCAGTACCTCGCACCAGCCGCCCCACCCCCTCGAAACACGCCAGCCGCATGCCCGACAGCAGCTACGACCGCGATGAGATAGCTCGAAGGTCCGGTCCCAGACCCCGCCGCCCGAATGCGCCCAGCGGTGCCGAGATGCCTACGAGAAACCTCGGAGGTCCACAGCACCGCGAAACCGAACGCAACCAGCGGCAGCGACGATCCGTACGAAGCCGTTGACGGTTCACATAACCCGAAACCAAACGCACCCGGCGGGGGTACCGAGATACCTACGAGCCCCCGAGCTCACGTAACCCCGAACCAACGCGCCCAGCGAAATGCGAGTCTTACAAGACCCTCACGGGTTCACATAACCCCGGAACCAAACGCAACCACGGCGGTGCCGAGTCATACGACGCCCTCACCGGTTCACATAACCCCGGAACCGAACGTAACTGCGGCGGTGCCGAGTCTTACGAGGCCCTGAGAGGTTTTGGCCCGTCCCTGCTGTCAGCGCTCGATGCGATGCGGCGCAGCCGCGAGTGTCGAGCGCTGACAGCAGGGACTTAGGGGGCCAAAACCCGCGGCGCCGAAGGCGCCGCAAAATTACACAGCATGAGCGAAAGCGGTTGGCTGGTGGGCGAGCGGGCGCGGGAGCAGCGGGCGATCCGGCTCGAGATCTTGGTGGTGCTGGCTGTCACCTTCGGTCTGAGCGGGGTCAGTGCCGCGCTGTCGCTGCTGGAGAGCGCCTTGGCGCCGGGTGGGGTCGGCGAGCAGACGGTGGCGTTGAATTCGTCGCGCACCAGCCAGTCCTTGCTCGACCTGATGTTCCAGCTGCTCGGTGTGGTGCGGTTGGCCGCATGGGCCGGACTCGCCTTGTATCTGCTGTGGCGCAGCGGGCTCGCACCTCGTGCGATCGGCTTGGCCCGGATCAGGTTCCGGCCCGATATCGTGCACGGCTCGCTCCTGGCCGCGCTGATCGGGCTACCCGGTTTGGGGCTCTACCTCATCGCGCAGAGCTTGGGAATCAATGTGACCATCGTCCCGGACGCGTTGGCGGATCATTGGTGGCGGCTGCCCGCACTGGTGCTCTCCGCGTGCGCCAATTCGGGTGCCGAGGAAATCGTGGTGGTGGCCTACCTGCTGACCCGGTTGCGGGCGCTGGGCTGGTCGGACAACTCGGCATTGGCCGCTTCGGCACTGCTGCGCGGCAGTTATCACCTGTACCAGGGCCTCGGCAGTGGGATGGGCAATGTGGTGATGGGCATTGTTTTCGGGCGGTACTGGCAGCGCACCGGCCGGTTGTGGCCGCTGGTGATCGCGCACGCGCTGATCGACGTCGTCGCCTATATCGGGTACGGAGTACTGCACGGACGGGTGTCGTGGCTGCCGTGACCCGCGGCACGTAACCCGGCTGGACACGATCGGCGCCGCGACCTGCGGCGCAGCGGTGCGCAGAACCACGCTAACGAACGCCGCCGCGAACCATAAGTACAGTCTGATGATGATGAACGGCGACGACCCCAGGATCCGCCGGGTGCCGCCGCACAGTGGAGCACCCGGACGAGGACCCGCGCGCAGGCCCGTCCCGCCCCCGCCGCAGGGCGGGCGGCCACCGGTCGAACCGCCGCAGGTGATGCGCCGCGGCCCGGCCCCCGGCCGGCCCACCGAGCGGTACGAACCTCCCCGGGCCTGGTCGCAGACACCGGACGGGCGTCCCGCCCCTCCGCCCCGGCAGCAGGGCCGCGGTGGCAAACCCGCTCCCCCCACCCACGCCCCCACACAACGTCCGGTCCCCTACCGGGAATCCGGGCACGCCCCCCGGCAGCGTCCCGTTCCGTATCGCGACGACCGCCGGCGGCCGCCGCCACCCCGGGACGGCGATCTGCCCTACGGCGGTGCCGCCCCCCGGCCCCGGCGGCGGAAACGCCGGCTCGGCCGGTGGTTCCTGGCTTTCCTGCTGGTCCTGCTCGCCGCGCTGGTGTACGGGGTGGTGTCGCTCGACGGGTCACTCAAACGAATCGACGCGCTCGGCGACTACGAGGATCGGGTCGGTAACACCGCGGGAACCAACTGGCTGCTGGTCGGTTCGGACAGCCGCGCCGGGCTCTCCGAGGACGAGGCCGCGGGGCTGGCCACGGGCGGGGAGGTCGGTGACGCCCGCACCGACACCATCATTCTCGTGCACATCCCGCCGTCTGGTCGCACCACACTGGTGAGCCTGCCGCGCGATTCCTATGTGAGCATCCCGGGTTACGGCCAGGACAAACTCAACGCCGCCTTCGCTTTCGGCGGTGCACCGCTGCTGACGCAAACGGTGGAGACGGCGACCGGACTGCGTATCGATCACTACGCCGAGATCGGTTTCGCGGGGTTCGCGGGCGTGGTGGACGCGCTGGGCGGTATCGATGTGTGTGTCCCGCAGGCCATCAACGATCCGCTGGCCGGGATAGACATCGCCGCGGGGTGCCAGGAGCTGAACGGGCCGCAGGCGCTCGGGTTCGTCCGCAGCCGGGCCACCGCGCTCGCCGATATCGACCGGATGAACAACCAGCGGCTGTTCCTGTCCGCGCTGCTGGAAAAGGCGACCAGCCCGGCCACGCTGCTCAACCCGTTCGCGTTGTGGCCCATGGCCGGTAAAACCGCGGGCTCGCTGACCGTGGATTCCGGCGACCATATCTGGGATCTCGGGCGCCTGGCCTGGGCACTGCGCGGCGATACCCTGGCGACGACGGTTCCGGTGGGCGGCTTCGAGGATACGGACAGCGGCAATGTGGTGCGCTGGGCCGATCCGGGGGCCGACCGGTTCTTCGAGGCGCTGGCCAACGGTGACCCCATTCCGGCGGATCTCACCGGCCAGTAATCCAGCTGACCGGCCGGGAGCCACCCGGCCGGGGCCCGGCCCCCGCGCATGACCACTGCCGCGCGATAATCGATGGCATGCACGACAGCGACCTGGCCCAGCCGTTCATCGCCGGGCTGCGGGCTCAGGTGCGGCACGGCCTGACAGCCTCGCAGCAGTATCTGGCGGCCGCGGTGTACTTCGATATCGAGCGGTTGCCTCAGCTCGCCGGGCATTGTTACGGACGGTCGGAACAGCATCGCGGGCATGCACTGCGGATCGTGCAGTACCTGATCGATCGCGACCTCGAGATCACCATCGGCGGGCTCGACGAGGTGCGCCAGACTTTCGAATCGCCGCGCGCCGCCGTCGCGTTCCTGCTCGCCCGGGAGCAGACCCTGACCGATCAGGTCACCGAACTCGCCAAGGTCGCACGGGAATGGGCCGACTTCCTGGGCGAGCAATTCATGAGCTGGCTCCTGGAATGCCAGCAACACGATGTTGCCGGTATGTCGACATTACTCGCTGTGACGGATCGCTCAGCCGGGAATATGTTCGATGTCGAGGAGTTCGTGGCGCGCGAATTGCGTTCCACTGTCCCGCAAACGAACAGCTCGGCGCCCAAAATGGCCGGTGAGGGCCGTATTAAATAAGGCAATACTATCCTCAATCGGATAAGGGAACACTATCCTCATTAAGGCTGCACTTGGATGACATAGCCCTTTTCCGGCGTTAATGTCAAGGCATGTCCAATCATCCGGAGAGCCCCCGCAGCAAATTCCACGGATTGCTGCACGATCAGAT
The DNA here is from genome assembly GCF_050936135.1 of Nocardia sp. CA-290969. Taxonomy (NCBI): domain Bacteria; kingdom Bacillati; phylum Actinomycetota; class Actinomycetes; order Mycobacteriales; family Nocardiaceae; genus Nocardia; species Nocardia sp. CA-290969. Next base: position 6,585,845 of record NZ_JBNJNJ010000001.1, read on the forward strand.
TCGGCACGAGTTCAATGCCGAGCATCAGTACATCGCCATCGCCGTGTGGTACGACAACGCCGACCTGCCGCAGCTGGCCAAGCGGTTCTATGCGCAGGCGGTCGAGGAACGCAATCACGCGATGATGATCGTCCAGTATTTCCTGGATCGGGATATCAGTGTCGATATCGCCGGAGTCGACGCGGCGAAGTCGCATTTCGAGAATGCCCGCGAGCCGATCGCGCTGGCGCTCGACCAGGAGAAGACGGTCACCGACCAGATCGTCCAGCTCGCGAGCACGGCCCGCGAGGAAGGCGATTATCTGGGCGAGCAGTTCATGCAGTGGTTCCTCAAGGAGCAGGTGGAGGAGGTCGCGAAGATGACCACCCTGCTGACCGTCGCCGACCGCGCCGGTTCGAACCTGTTCGATCTCGAGGAGTTCATCGCCCGGGAGATGAGCGACGACGCGACCTACGCGCCGGGTGCGCCGTCGGTCGCGGGCGGTCATATCTGACAGGTGACAATCCGGCCTCCGCGCCGAGCGACCGCCGTATGACACGGCGAGGCTCGGCCGGGGTTCGTGGATTGTTTCCCGGGTGATGCGAAGGGGAGCATCGGCCGTCCCGGCCTACTGCGCCGAGGTCGGGCGGCCGATGCTCCTGCGCGTCAGCCGGCGCCGGGTCGTTGTGTCGGCTGACGTTCGTCGCCGGGGGGTTCCAGAAACGGCGACCTCTGAAACCTAGCCGAGATCAGCTTCGGAAAAAAGAGTTTTTCGGAAATTTCTCCTTTTTATTCAGCGGAGGGTCACCTGCCGTGACCGCAGCCCGTCCCGTGAGCGTCGCTGCTCCGAGGTCAGGGGGCTGTCCACCGCCAGTGCCTCGTCCAGCCGGGCCCCGAATTCCGTAGCCGGGTCCCGCCATTCGCTCACATGCCGCTCCGGATCCAGATCGAACACGGGCACCAGCAAGCCGTGCGTCCGGAACGAGCCCGCGAACCGCGAACCCTCACCGAGATGCAGACCACCCGCCGCGTGCAGCCGGGCCAGCGCGAGCATCAGATCGTCCTCCGGTTCGGGCCGCACCCAGCGCAGATGCGCTTTCTCGCCCGCATCCACCCACCAGGGCGCCCCGATCGCGTCGGGCCCCAGGTCCAGCCGGTCCGACGGCATGATGGCTTCCTTCGCCTGCTCGATGGTGGCGGCGACCTGCGGATCGGGCTGAACGCCCTCGGGCACCCACCAATCGAAATCGCGGTGCACCACCAGATCCAGCGGCGCGGCGGACACGATCACATCGGAGAGGGCGGGACCGCCCGGGGCGGCATGCGCCACGGCCAGCGATTCACCGGGTTCGGCGGATTGCGCCCACAGAATCGAGGCCGCGATATCGGCGGCCGGATCCCTCGTCGGCGCCTGTACCTGTACACCGACGTAACCCGTGGGGGTATCACCGGCGCGTACCAGTGCGGCCACCGCGCCCGGAAGTACCGTGGCCAGCACCACCGCACGCTCGGCGGCGATTTCGGGCTTCAGCGCCAATTCGGCTGTCGCCGAGGGAACGAACTCCCGCAGCGCGACCAGATCGCATTCCGCGGCCAGGCCTTCGAAAGGCCGGGCGACAGCCTGCTCGGCCTCCTGCAACGCCGCCCGCCGCTCGGCCAGACGCTGGGCCCGGTTGCCGCCGGGTTTCGGACTATTGCGTTTGCTCTTACCCACGGCTGGTCAAATTACACGGCACAGCGGCCCGTCGGCGGCAGGCCACTCGGTTCAGCACTCACCGGTGCGGCGTTCAGCTGTTGGCGAGGACCGCTTTGGCGCGGCCCGGATGATTGGTCGCAACCCAGCTCACGCCGAGATCCGCGCACAACTGGATATCGTCGGGTTCGTCGACCGTCCAGCAGTAGGTCGCCCGGCCGGCCGCAGCCGCCTTGTCGACCAGATCCGGGTGCTCGCGCAAGGTCTTCACCGAAGGGCCCACCGCGGTAGCGCCCACGGTGGTCGCCGCGCTACCCCCCAGATAACGGGAGGATTCCCCGAGCAGCACGGTGGGCAGTAGCGGCGCCGCCCGGCGGATCCGCCATACCGCGGTGGCCGCGAACGACATCACCACCGCCCGGGAATGTGCCGCCGAGGCCGGTGTGGCGATTCCGAAACGCTGCAGTTCGGCCAGCACCTTGTTCTCCACCAGCGACCCGTACCGCACCGGATGCTTGGTTTCGATGAACAGTTTCGTCGGGCGGCTGCGCCAATCCAGGACCAGGCCGATGAGTTCGCTCAGCGTGAGCACCCCGGCCGGTACCCCGTCACCGAAGTCCAGTTCCTTCAGCTCGGCGAGGGTCAATTCGCTGACCAGCCCGGTCCCGCTCGACGTGCGGTCGACCGTGCGGTCGTGCACACAGACCAGATGGCCGTCGCGAGTGAGCCGGACATCGCATTCCACGCCGTCGGCGCCCTCTTCCAGCGCCAGCTCGTAGGCCGCCAGCGTATGTTCCGGGCGCTCCGCCGAGGCGCCGCGATGCGCGACCACGAACGGCGCGCGCGGGCCCTGGACCGACTGGTCACTGTGCTCGCTCACTGAGCCACAACCTCCTGTGCTGCTCGGCCGGCGCCGTCCCGGGAATCTGCTGTCGCGGCGTCCGGCGCCGTGCCCACCGTAGCGGCCCCGCCCGGATGCACCGGTTCGATCAGCGGCTTCGCCGGATCGACCGCCATCACCCAGCGGTGGGCCAGCCGGTGCCGGCCGCGCAGATCGCGGCCCTCGACAGTGCGTACGACCCATAGTGTGAGCACCGCGACCCCGGCCGCCGCGAGATCGGTGAGCGCGGTGAAGAGCACGCCGTCGGCCTTGGCCTGCAACGAATCCGCGGTCCGCCAGTACAGGGCGGCCACCGCCAGCAGACCACCGAGCACCCAGCACACCCACCAGATCCGGACGGCCCGCAGCGGCCGCGGGTCGTCGCGGCCGGCCACCGCCTCGGAGAGAAAGACCCCGGGCCAGATGAGGTTCACCCCGGGAATCAGGCTGCCGAGCGCGAGCAGGCGCGGCGAGCGCGGGTCGCGCCGGCCGGCCGCGGCGAAGACGGTGCGGCGCACCTCGATCAGCCAGCCCAGCGCTGCCGCGGCGGAGACCAAGGCCATGATCAGGGCGAACAGCGCGGCGGTGTTCACGAGCGCGTCGGAGAACCACAGCAGTGGCGGTTCGATGAGGCGGGTGCGATTACGCAGCAGAACCAGGTAGCGGATCAGTTCGGCCACCGCGGCCAGGCCGAAGAGCACCGCGGTGGCGAGCAGGGCGGTGTAGACCCAGCGTGCCAGCGCACTGAGCGGCTGTTGCGGTTCGCCGTCCGCGGCGGTTACCGGGCGATCCCGCAACCCCCAGCGCGGGATCTCGGTGTAGCGCGGAGTCGCGGCGGACCGGCGTTCACTGCCGGCCGAGCCGGCCGGACGATCGAGACGGCCGGGCCGGCGGGCGACCCAGCGGTAGTTACGGCGCTGCGGTGGCGCATCGATCGGTCCCGGGGACAGCAGGACCCCGCGACAACGCGGGCACCAGTGCATCGGCGTGCCCTGCACCGCCCAGCGCGTACCGCAGCGGGCACAAGGCTGCACCACCGTACTCACCGCGCACCTCGCTCTTCGTCAGTAGATCTTCGCGGGCTCGGGGCCCTCGCCGGCCAGCGCGCGGCCGTGCTGCTGCCAGGCCACCATCCCGCCTACCACGTTGACCGCTTCGTAACCCATGTTCACCAGATACTTGACGGCCTCCGCCGAGCGGCCGCCCTGCCGGCATACGACGTAGAGGTCGGCATCGGGGTCCAGCTCGCCGTAGCGCGCCGGGAGATCGGAAAGCGGGATGTGCACGGCGCCGGGCGCGTGGCCGAGCTGCCACTCGTCGTCCTCACGCACATCGAGCAGGACGGCGGCAGGCGCCTGCCCGGGCGGCTGGTCGAATTCGGCCGGTACGGCCTCGACCGTTACCGACGGGATTCCGAAGCTCGTCACGTTACTGATCCTGCCACAACCGCCGGTGTGGCCGCCGGGTCCGGGGCGAGCGGGCACCCGGCGGGCCGGTCGGGACGGACAGCGATCCGATCGGTGGCGACACGCCGGGCGATGCCGGTAATTTGCGAGCCCGGACGCCGGGCCGGTTCACGCAACGAGCACGAACGGACACCAGCCCGCTTTGATGAGTTATGTGCATAATTTACAACATCTTCCGGCATTGTCAGTTATCATTCAGCGCACCATTATCCCAGGCGCTCCGAATAGTCGTTTCGACCTGCGGAAACGGTGGATCCGAACGGCCGATCCGGTACTCCCCTCCAAAAATCCCGGAGCAGCCGTCCGGCCACCGCACCGGGCCGCGCCCCGTCACGACCCGATAACCACTTGGACGCCACCGGCGCCGAATCGGTTCCACCGGAACCGAAAAATGGGAAAATCCCCAGATCCCGGCAGTGACCTCGGTAATCTGGCGCCATGACATCGACCAGGGGGTTACTCGACGGATTGGACAAGGCCGGTCTCGACAAGGCGCTGTCGGAGGCCGGTTGCCTCGGATTGACAGTCGATTCCGACGGGAAACGACTGGAACTGGACCTCGAGGTGCTGAGCCTGCCGGAGCAAACGGCCGGCACATCCACCGACGAACGGTGGGATGACGTCCACGCACAGCGGGTGCGGCTCATCTTCCACGGGGTCACCAGAATTGCCGCATCATTGCGGATGCAGCGATGGGATGATCTGGAGCCGCGCATCCTGCCGCTGGATCTCTCCGGACTGAGCGCCGCGGTGCACAGTTTCGGCGGTAGCCGGCTACACGGCTGGGAGTTCGTCGACCTCGACGACAGCAGCTGGACACTCTGGAGCGAACTGCTCAGTTTCGACACCACGATCGACACCCGCATCGCCCGCCACGTCCTGGAATTCTCCCAGGAAGAAGGTATCGACCCACGCGAACTCGATATCCGGGTCTGGTTCGATACGGTGTCGGCCCAGCGCACGAACGGGCAACCGCTACCGCTGCCCGATCTGGTCGCCGGTTCACACCGCTGGTGGACGGCGCACGACAAGGGTGATCCACGCGCTTCTCACCCGTATATCGCCCCGCCCCTCTGATTCACCACCCGGGGCCCGGGTATACGAGGCGCGGGCCGATCGGGGTTTCGTGACGCGCCATCCATCGGCCGTACCGGGCGAGCTGTCCGGTGATCTCGCTCAGGCTGATTCGTACGGGCACGAGCACACCGATTTACCTGTGTCCTGGGCGGATCGCCGTTTCCGAGCGTGCTGGTCGGCATGCGCGACTCCGGCGCGGGAGGATCACGGCACCGGAACAAAAATGGTCGAGTCCGGCCCGATGTGGAATGGTGGGGTGTCGGGGCGAGTTGGACCGATCGGGTGTACGAATGGTCGGGAGCATCCCGTACAGGACGCACTCGACCCGACAAGGAAGGGACATCGTGGCTGAGTACACGCTGCCAGATCTGGATTACGACTACGGCGCCCTGGAGCCGCATATCTCCGGGCAGATCAACGAGATTCACCACTCGAAGCACCACGCGACCTACGTGGCCGGTGTGAACACGGCGCTGGAGAAGCTCGAAGCGGCACGCGAAGCCGGTGATCACGGCGCCATCTTCTTGCACGAGAAGAACCTCGCATTCCACCTGGGCGGTCACGTCAACCACTCCATCTGGTGGAAGAACCTCTCCCCCAACGGCGGCGACAAGCCGACCGGTGAACTGGCCGCCGCCATCGACGACCAGTTCGGCTCGTTCGACAAATTCCGCGCGCAGTTCACCGCCGCGGCCAACGGCCTGCAGGGCTCCGGCTGGGCGGTGCTCGGCTACGACACCCTGGGCCAGAAGCTGCTGACCTTCCAGCTCTACGACCAGCAGGCCAACGTCCCGCTGGGCATCATCCCGCTGCTGCAGGTCGATATGTGGGAGCACGCCTTCTACCTGCAGTACAAGAACGTCAAGGCCGACTATGTGAAGGCCTTCTGGAACGTGGTCAACTGGGCCGACGTCCAGGAGCGTTTCGCCAAGGCCACCAGCCAGGCGAAGGGCCTCATCTTCGGCTGATCGCCCGCGTCGTCCCACCGGTCCGGGTCGCGGCCGGTGAACGGCGTATCACACCGAGCCCGCGGACCATGGGGTCCGCGGGCATTTCGGCGTTTGCGGGAGCGCTGGCACTCTCTGGTACTTGTGTGCCAGACAACTTCTGCGCGATGCTCATCTTTCACACAATTCGCGGCGAGGCGGACCCGGAAGCGTAATCACGCGGGCCCGCGCTCACACCGCGCGAACAAGGTGGGCAGAGCCGCCCCCGGGATCCGTACGGGAGGCACCATGCGCGGCAACGGTCAAATCGGCGTGACGCCGTTCCACGCCGGCGGGACACTGCGCGGTTTCGTGATCTCCGGGCGCTGGCCGGATACCACCAAGGAGTGGTCGCAACTGCTGGTCCTGGCGGTCCGAGTGGCATCCATGCCGGGTCTGCTCGACACCTCGACCGTCTTCGGAGTCCGGGAGGAACTACCCGATGATCCGGCGCCGGATACGGTCGGGCTGGTGATCGCGGACGGTCCGGTACTCGGCGAGGAGAGGGTACAGCCCGGGCTGTACGCCGAACACACACCACCCGCGTTGTTCATGCTGCACCCACCGGCGGAAACCAACCCCTCGCTGCCGGAGTGCACGGGCGCCGCGTCCGGGTGCATCCTGCTACCCGGCCTGCCGCACCTCGGATTGGATCACCGGGCGGCCTGGGCCGAGGCCGAGGCGGACGGGACGGTCACTTCCCTGGTCAGCAGGGTCGGGCTGGATCCGATCAGCGACCCCGATACCGCCGTACTGGCCATGCTGCTGGCCGCCTGAACGGGGTGCCGAGCCCGGCGAGTACCGGGCTCGGCCACGACTGCGCACTCCCCGGAGGCGCGCCCGATTCACGGGCTACGGCAGCTTCGACAAGATCTCCGCGAGCTTTTCCATGATGGCTACCTGACCTTGTTGCAGCGCCGTGACGTCGGTACGCAGTTCGGCCTGTCCGGTCTCCAGGCGAGCATGTCCGGCCTCCAGGCGAGCATGCCCGGCCTCCAGGCGAGCTTGACCGGCCCGCAGATCCTGCACATCGGCACGCAGCTTCTCCTGCCCGGTTTCGAGTCGAGCCTGCCCGGCCCGAAGATCCTGGATATCAGCATGCAGACCGCCGAGTTCCCCCATGACCGCGCCGTGGTTGCTGTTGGTCCGCGCCCGCAGGATCCGGACCGATTCCGGTTCCTGTGCACGCTCGTTGATCAACTGCACGACCTGGGCCTCCAGGACAGTGAGGCGGTTCTCGATCGACATCTGGCGTGATCCTCTCGTTGGTCGGTAGTGTACCGATCGACCTGGCCGGTCAGGCTTATGTCCGGTCCCACGGCACCCCCTTTCGGTAACCCGGCCGTTCAGTGGCCGGAAGCGTTTCCCGCATCCTCGATGGACCCTGCTGCACACATCTCGGCGCGATCGTCGAGAACCCCCGCCCGCTTCGGTTGAGGACTCGCGATTCGATTGCTGAAGTGATGCCACAAAACCGTTCCGGACGGCCGGACAACGGTTATCAGGGTCCCCTAACTATGCCGATACCTTACCCAAACTTATTGTCAGAGGCCATTTTTCGTCGTTGCGTAATTGCGACACCGGCATCGGTGCGCTAGAGTTGCCGACAGCGAAGGGGAGTAGCCCCCAATCACGCGGTCGACATACTGACCCCACCGCCCCGGCGGCGGGTCCGGTCGCGTGAACCGGTGATCCCGGTGGGCGAGACCTTCGGCCGGACAGCAATTTCGTTTCCGGCCGGAGGCGAACCCGTTTCCGGCCGGAGGATCGGGAGCCCCTCGGATGATCGCCACCATCGGACTCGCCATCGGTATCGTCTTCCTTGCCGAATTGGGCGATAAGTCACAGCTCATGGCGTTGACGTTCGCGCTGCGCTATCGCTGGTGGGTGGTCCTCGGCGGTATCACCGCGGCGACCGCTTCCGTGCACGTCCTCTCGGTGGCCATCGGTCACTTCCTCGGCGCCGCGCTGCCCACCACGGCCATCGCCTGGGTGGCGGCAGTCACCTTCCTCGCCGTCGGGGTGTGGACACTGCGGGAACTCGCCGGCGACGACGGCGCGGAACCGGCACCGCCGCGGTTCGCCACCGCCGCGCCGTTCTTCGTGGTGCTCTCGGCGTTCCTGCTGGCCGAACTCGGCGACCGCACCATGTTCGCCACCGCCGCATTGGCCACCGACAACAACTGGGCGGCGGTCTGGCTGGGATCCACCATCGGCATGGTGGCGGCGGACGCGCTGGCCATCGGCGCGGGAATCCTGCTGGGCAAACATCTGCCCGAACGCGCCATCGGTTTCGGGTCGGGGCTGCTGTTCCTGTTCATCGGCGCGCTGACCGCCGTGAACACCGCGGTGCCGGCGCTGGGCCTCGGCGCGGCGATCGGTATCGCAGCGGCGGCCCCCGCCGCGGCGGGGGCGGCACTGTGGTGGCTGCATAGCCGCCGGGAGATCCGCGAAACCCCGGTGACCTCGACAGACACCTCCGATATCGAGGGTCGGCGAGTCGGCGGACAGCCCTAGCATCAGGCGCCGATCAGCGCAAGGGGACCGTCCACGACCCCGGTGCATCCACGGGTTAGGGTGCAATTGACGTTAGGCCAACTGGCTTGTCACGAACGAGAGGACCATCGTGGAGATTTCGGGTTCCGCCGCCATCGTCACCGGGGGCGCGTCCGGTCTGGGCGCCGCCACCGCCAAGCGTTTCGCCGATCTGGGCGCCACCGTCTTCGGGCTCGACGTACCGCAGTCGATCGAGCGCGCCGGCGACAATGTCCCCGACGGGGTCACCCTGCTCGCCGCCGATGTCACCAGCCACGACGAGGTCGCCGCCGCCGTCGCCAAGGTGGTCGAATCGGGTACCCCGCTGCGTATCGTGGTCAACTGCGCCGGTGTCGGCTGGGCCGGGCGCATCCTGTCCAAGAACGGCCCGCACGATCTCGAACTGTTCCGCACGGTGATCACCGTCAACCTGCTGGGCACCTTCAACGTCATGCGGCTGGCCGCCGATGCCATCGCCAAGACCGACGCGGTGGACGAATCCGGACAGCGCGGCGTCGTGATCAACACCGCCTCCGTGGCCGCGTTCGAAGGCCAGATCGGCCAGATCGCCTACTCGGCGTCCAAGGGTGGCGTGCACGGTATGACCGTTCCGGCCGCGCGTGACCTCGCGCAGTTCGGTATCCGCGTCAACACCATCGCCCCCGGCATCATCGACACCCCGATGCTGGCCGGCGTCACCGAGGAATACCGCCAGGGCCTGGAGGCCGGTGTGCCGTTCCCGTCGCGGCTGGGCCGCCCGGACGAGTACGCGCAGCTCTCGCAGTACATCGTCGAGCACGACTACCTCAACGGCGAGACCATCCGCATGGACGGCGCGCTGCGCATGGCGCCGCGGTAACGTCCCGGCTGCCGACACAACGCCCGCCCTCCGAAACCGGACGGCGGGCGTTCGTGTTGCCGCGGCAGCGCGGAACTAACCAGCGCTTCCCGTCGGGAGCCTCGGCCCTTTCGCAAGCTCGGCCCGCCACGCGTCGCAGACCGCGCGATCGGATCCCTCCCGATCGGCGCCGTCGGCACGGCATCCCGCGCGCGTATACCCTTCGCGATCGTATCCCCACCGGTCATATCCCCACCGGTCGTAGCCGGCGCGGTCGCGCCCGAAGCTGTCGCGTCCCTCTTCGTCGTAGCCGTCGCGGTCGTACCCGAGCCGGTCGCGCCCATCCTTGTCGTAACCGTCGCGGTCGCGCCCGAAGCTGTCGCGTCCGTCCTCGTCGTAGCCGTCGCGGTCGTAGCCGAGCCGGTCGCGCCCATCCTTGTCGTAACCGTCGCGGTCGTAACCGGATGAGTCATAGCCGGAGGGATCGTATTTATCGGAGGCAGGGACGAGGTGCACCGTGGTCGGTCCATGCCCCGGTCCCGCCGACGCCGGTGTCGCTACCAGGACAGGGGCAGCGAGCAACGCGCCGAGCAACGCGATCCGAAGCGAGGTATCGCGCAATCCGCGCCGCCGGGCAGCGGTGGTCGACATGATCGAACTCCATTCTGGAATACGAATCGTGTATTCCAGATGATCCACCGTCGATATCCCTCGGCGTGTTACAAACCGCAGGTGAGTGTTCTGGCCAAGTCGACTGCGCGCCTACATTTCTCGGCCACCGGGCCCTCTGGGAGCCACCGCGGCACGCGGATATCCGCCCTCCTCGACTGCCACTGACAGACGAGCGGAGGCCGCGGGGAGTGCCGCGACCTCCGGGTCCGGTCAGAGCGTACGCGTCAGTCGGTCGGCGAGGATCTGGGCGAACTTCGCCGGATCCTTCAGCTCCCCGCCCTCGGCCAATACCGCGGTGCCGTAGAGGAGTTCGGCGGTTTCGGTGAGTTCGGGGACCTTGCCCTCGTCGGCGTCCTGTTTACGGCTGTCGTAGGCGTCGCGCAGGCCGGTCACCAGCGGGTGGGTCGGGTTGAGTTCCAAGATCCGCTTGAACTGGGGCAGTTCCTGGCCCGAGGCCCGGTACATGCGTTCCAGCATCGGGGTCATATCGAAGACATCGCCGACCAGGCAGACCGGCGAGGAGGTCAGCCGCGAGCTGAGCCGGACCTCTTTGACACTGTCCTCGAGGGTTTTACCCAGCCAGGTCAGCACCTCGGCGAAATCCTTGTCCTGCTGTTCGCGCAGGGCCTCGGATTCCTTCTTCTCCTCCTCGGTCTCCAGGTCGACCTCGCCCTTGGCGATCGACTGCAGCGGTTTGCCGTCGAACTCCGTGACCGACCCGACCCACATCTCGTCGACGGGATCGGTGAGGATCAGCACCTCGCGACCCTTGGCGCGGAACGCTTCCAGGTGCGGTGATTTCTCCACCTGCTCCCGGGATTCGCCCGTCATGTAGTAGATCGCGTCCTGACCCTCGGGCATCCGCTCCACATACTGCGCCAGCGTGGTGGCCTCGGTATCGGAGTGGGTGGAGGCGAACGACGACACCTCGAGGATGGTGGCCTGGTTGTCGAAATCGGAGAGCAGGCCCTCCTTGAGGACCCGGCCGAACTCCTGCCAGAAAGTGCGGTACTTGGCCTGGTCCTCGGCGCCCTGCAACTCCTTGACGGTGCTGAGCACCTTCTTGACCAGGCGCTTGCGGATCATCTGGATCTGCCGGTCCTGCTGCAGGATTTCGCGGGAAACGTTCAGCGACAGATCCTGCGCGTCCACCACACCCTTGACGAACCGCAGGTACTCCGGCATCAGCTCTTCGCAATTGTCCATGATGAAGACGCGCTTCACATAGAGCTGCACGCCGCGTTTGTGTTCGCGGGTGAACAGGTCGAACGGCGCCTGCGAGGGCAGGAACAGCAGCGCCTGATACTCGAAGGTGCCCTCGGCCTTGAGCGGGATGATCTCCAGCGGCTCGTCCCAAGCGTGGCTGACGTGCTTGTAGAACTCGTGGTACTCCTCCTCGGACACTTCACCTTTGGGGCGGGTCCAGAGGGCCTTCATCGAATTGAGCGTCTGCTCCTCGACGACGGTCTTTTCCTGTTTGTCCTCGCCTTCACCCTCGGTGACGGTCCGCTCGACCTGCATGCGGATCGGCCAGGCGATGAAATCGGAGTACTTCTTGACGATTTCGCGGAGCTTGTACTCCTGCGTGTAATCGAAGAGATGGTCCTCGGCGTCGGCCGGTTTCAGATGCAGCGTGACCGCGGTGCCCTGCGGCGCCTCGTCGAGGGTTTCGATGGTGTACGAGCCGGACCCGGCCTCGGACTGCCAGCGGGTCGCGGTGGTCTCGCCCGCCCGGCGGGTGGTCAGCTCGACCTTGTCGGCCACCATGAATGTCGAATAGAAACCGATCCCGAACTGGCCGATCAGCTCCTCGGCGGCGGCGTCGGATTTCGCCTCGTTGAGTTTGCGACGCAGTTCGGCGGTACCGGACTTCGCCAGCGTCCCGATCAGATCCACCACTTCGGCACGCGACATGCCGATGCCGTTGTCCCGGACCGTGAGGATCCGCTGATCCTTGTCGACCTCCAGCTCGATGTGCAGGTCGTCGGTATCGACGTGCAGATCCTTGTCCCGGTAGGACTCCAGCCGCAGCTTGTCCAGCGCGTCGGAAGCGTTCGAGATCAGCTCCCGCAGGAACGTGTCTTTGTTGGAGTAGACCGAGTGGATCATCAGCTCGAGCAGCTGATGGGTCTCGGCCTGGAACTCGAGTTGTTCGACGTGCTCTGTCACGGTGTCCTATGTTAATCAAGCCTGCGCCGGGCTCGGCCGCAGGTCGGGCGGGGTAGCTGGGGGTTGCGCGAAATCCGCGAGCGCGGGGACTTCACGGTCGGCGCAGTGCGCGGCCGGCGTCCGTGGATTCATCCATTCACGCAGGACAGCCGTCGCGCGGACATCGTCTTCGTTGTACTCGAGCAGACGGGTGCGCTGGGTGAGATCCGGGGCGGCGTCGTAGCCGACCGCGCGCCGGTACCAGCTCATCGACGCCTCTCCCCCGGCCTCCGGATCGCGCCAGGCGAATCCGGCCACGGGCGCGATCTTCTTCAGGCCCTTTCCGCTCGGGCAGATGAACTGATCGGTGACGGCCTGGAACATATCCACCCAGTGCACCGAATCGACGAACCTCGTCACCTCCGCCGCGGTGGGGATCCCGGGGCGGCCGGCGAACCGGCGCGCGGACTCGTAGAGCCATTTGTCCTCGGCCGAACGCGAATAGCAGTAGGCGGCAAAGGTCTTCCCGGCGGCGAGGGCCTCGGCGCGCACGCCCATCAGCCAGGTCCAGAACTCGGCGAAGGAGCGGCCCTCGTCCTCGGTGGGCAGTGGATCCCAGGTGACGAACGGCCGGTACTGCCCGTCGAGCAGGGTGCCCCACAGGTAGGCGCCGTCCTCCTGGTAGCTCTCCAGATCGACATCCACCTCGACATCGGCGCGCCGCACCCACACCCGGTCGAACCGGCGCACCAGTGGCGCCTGCACCAGCCAGGCCCGCGCGGTGACCACCGCCTCTTCGAACGGCCCGTGCTGCCAGTCCTCCGGTTCCGGCCCGGACCAGGCGGCCAGTTCGTCGATGGTGCGTACCCCGAGCCCGCGCAGCAGATCCGCCCGGGAACCGGGCGCCACCACGCTCACATCGCGATGCTCGGTGAGCCACGCCTGGCAGCCACCGGCAGCGCCACGCGTCCACCACGGGCACTGGCGGCATTCGGGGACCTTCGAGGGCACGGTCGCGACCTCGCCGCGCAGGACCGCGATCCGGTCCGCGTACCGGCTGTCGTATTCGGTGAGTACCGCGGTGAGATCGTGCACCAGGATCCGGTCGAAATGGAAGCCGATGACGCCGCCGACCGGGGTGGCCGGGGCCAGGCCGCGGCGCTCGAGCATGCGGTACACGTGGGCCAGGCGCTGCTGGTCGCGGGGCTGCTGGCGGAGTTTGCGGGACCGGTCCGGTTCGGGGCGCCAGTGCAGCAGGTCCGAGGTGAGCGGGTGGAAATCGGCCGGTTCGGGTCTGCGCGGATCGGTGACCTTGTGGTTGACCACGATCACCGGGATATAGCCGCCCGCTTTGTCGCGCAGCAGGATCTCGGAGCCGCCGCGGCGGCCGGTATCGGGCTCCTGGGGTAGTAGCGCTCCCCAGATCCGGGCCGCCCCGGCCGCGCAGGCCCGCAGGGTGGCCTCGGCGCGGGCGGCTGCGGGCTGCGCCGGGTCGATGATCACCCAGCTGCCGGGATCCTCCGCGACCAAGGTGTCGCGGACCCGGTCGCGATGGGCCTGTGCGGCCGCTCGGCGCTGCTGGACACCGGGGTCCTCCCGCACCTCGGCCAGTTGTTCCGGATAGGTGGCATCGAGCCCGAGCCGATGCCGGCAGCCGATCAAACCGCGGGCATCGAGGAAAACCGGGCGATGGTGCCCGGGAGCCGAGGGGTCGACGGTGTGGGCAGCAGCGCCTTGCAGTTCGTCGGCCTCGCCGAGGGGGTCGTCCCCGGCATATGTTCCGTCGGCCTCGGCGTCCAGTCCGTCGGCCTCGGCGTCCAGTCCGTCGACCTCGGTATCCGGTCCGTCGGCACCGACATCCGTTGCGTCGACCTCGGCATCTGCGCTGCCGGCCTCGGGATCCGGTCCCTCGGCACCTGCACCTGCGTCTCCGGCATCCCGGCCGTAGCCGCCTCCGGCGAGCGCAGCGGAGTCGGCCACGGCTGCGCCGGGATCGATTCCGTTACTCGTAGGGGCTTCGTCGGCGCCCACGGCGGCGTCGCTTCCGGCACCCACGCCGGCGGGGTCTTCGCGGTCGATACTGCCCGGTTGCACGCAAGCAGTATGGTCCCTGCCCCCGACAGTGCCGCGACTCGAGCACCCGGACCGGCCGTGCGGGCACCGCATCGGACCTGTCCGCGCCCCCGCCCGAGCCGAACGCGTCGACCTGCCGATGCCCCGCTCACGGCTCTTTTTCGCGACAGCTTTCGCCACTTGCGCTCGACGGTCGGTGGCGACCGTTCCGCGGCAGCTCCGGCCATATGCTCCCCGGGAGCCGGCGTGCCCCGGCTCCGGGCTCGTCGATACCTCTCCGCGACATCGCTTGCCGGGACCTGGGTGCCGTCTCTCGCCGGTTGGGGCGGGAACCCGATAAGGTGTCCGCGAACCGTGTGACACGGGTGGACGATGCGGTTTTCCGTGTCGTATCGCCGCAGCGAACCAGCATTACGGAGGGCCTTCGATGGGGTTGTTCACCAAGCGCAAGCGGCGGCCGAGTCGGCGGGCCGAGGCAAAGGCTCTCAAGCACAAGGCTGCGATGGAGGCCAAACTCGGCGCCAAGAACGAGCGCAAGCGGCTGCGTTCGGAAGCCCGGGCGCAGAACAAGGTCGCCAAGGCGCAGATCTCCGCTCTGCAGGCCGAGGAGAAGGCCGCCCTCAAAGCCGCGGCCCGCGCCGAACGCGACCCCTTCAGCCCGGGGCAGGTCAAGAAGTATCTCGGCGTGGCACGGGTGCTGGTTCCGGTGCTCGCCCCGCTGGCCTACCGCGGTGCGACCTATGTCCGGGGGCAACTGGACGCACGCCGCGCCAAACAGCTCGGTGTGGGCGTGAACCAGCTCGGCGACTACGCCGGGCACGGCGGCCGGTTACAGGCGCGGATCGCCAATACCGAAGCCGCCCTGGACAAGATCGCGAACGGCAACGGGGGCAAGGACACCCAGCAGTTCGTGACCGGCGCCCGCAGCCGGCTCGAAGCCCTCGATTCGGCGGTGCGCACCGCGGATCAGATGCCCACGGCGCGGCGGCGTTCGGTACACGCCTCGATCGCCACGGAACTGTCCAAGATCGAAGCGGACGTGCTGGCCCGCCTCGGCGTAGCCTGACCCGACTCTGTTCACCCACCAGGTCCGGTCCGTAGTACGGAGCCGGTAGCAGCTCGCAGGCCTCGTCGACGACCGGCGCAGTACGACGCTGGAACAGGTACGGCCACCACCGCCGGGCAACTCGCGGTTCGCCGCACCGCCGCTACCTCCCCCGCAAGCCGGGCGCCGATAGGCCGGGACGCCCTTGCGCGACCTACCGGCCACAGCGCCGCGTTCGCCGACGAAGGACACCACGCATCACGCGGTCGCAGTGGCCGGACCGTCCGCTCGGCGGCACCCTCCCGACCCGGGCCGGGTGTACGCGCGGCGAGCGGGTCCGCGAGGATGGACGCCGACCGGACCCGACCGACCGGCGTCTGCCCGCATATCCCGAAAGCTCACGATGTCCCCGAACTCCTACCCCGGCCCCGCGCAGCTGCGTGGCTGCGTGGTGGGCGGGGCGACCGGGGCGCTGGCCGTGGCCGCCCACGGCGCAGCGGGCGGCGGGTATCCCACCTCGACGGGTGCCGCACTTCTCCTGCTGACCGCGCTGGTCACCGGTTGGGCGTCCGGATCCGTGGTCCCCGGGATGCGGAGCGCCCTCACACACCGTGCCGCGGCCACCGGCGCCGGCATCTTCGGGCCGCTGGCGGCAGGACAGTTCGCCGGCCACTGGGCCCTCACCGGGCTCACCGGCCACCACACCGGCGCGGATACCGCGATCGGTGAATCGCTGTCCGGTGGTCCGCTCAGCACGGCGATGTTCGCGGCTCATCTGCTGGCGGTGCTGCTGTGCACCCTGATGATCGCCGCCGCCGAACGGCTGTACCGGGCGGCTTCGGCGGTGGTGCGGGCGCTGCTCACACCGATGCGCGATATCCCGCGCGCCCTCCTGGCCGTGGCTGCCGCGCCGGCCGCGGCCCCGCGATACCGCGCTCCGAACGGGGCGTCCGGCCCGCGAGCGCCTCCGGCGCCTGCGCACCTCGACGCTTCCCATACCTTCGGAGAGAAAGTATTCGACCCATGTCCCACGGGTTTCCACCGGCCCTGCGCCGTGGTCTGACCGCGGCCGTCGCCGCGGGTTTCGTCCTGGCCGGCGCCGGTACGGCCGCCGCGCATGTCAGCGTTTCCGCCCCGAACGCCACCCCCGGCCGTTCCACCGTCGCGACCTTCAGCGTGCCCACCGAATCCGAGACCGCCGGTACCACCGCGGTGCGGATCACCGTGCCGGAGATCGCGACCGCCCGCACCGAACCTGTCCCGGGCTGGACCGCGAAGATCGAACGCGACGGCCAGGACCGGGTCGTGGCCGTCACCTGGACCGCGAACCCGGGTAGCCCCGGTATCCGGCCCGGTGAGTTCCAGCGTTTCGTGGTGTCGCTCGGCCCGCTGCCGGAAGCGGATTCGATCACCTTCCCGGCCGAACAGACCTACAGCGACGGCACGGTGGTCAACTGGAACGAAACCGGCGACCACGATTCGGCCGAACGTCCCGCGCCGGCCCTCACCTTGGGCGCCGAAACCGGCGACCAGGGCGGTCACGATCACGGCGACCAGGCCGCGGACGCGCCGGCCGAGAGCAGTGATACCACCGCCCGCTGGCTCGGCGGCCTGGGCCTGGCGCTGGGCGCGCTGGCCCTGGGTGCCGGTATCGGCGCCGTGGTCCGGAGTCGGCGATGAACCGCCGGACCCCGCTGTTCGCCGTGATCGCCGCCCTGCTGTGGGTGCTGCTCGGGCCGGTCGCCGGTCCGGCCGGCGCCCATTCCACCGTGGTGGGCAGCGATCCCGCCGACGGCGCTGTCCTCGACACCGGCCCGGCCCGCGCGACCATCACCTTCAACGAACCGCTGCAACCGAACTTTCCCGCCATGACCGTGGTGGGTCCGGACGGGAACCTGTGGTCGAAGGGCGACCCGGTAGTCGCGGGCCGCGACCTCAGTGTCGAGGTCGGCGAACTCGGCCCGGCCGGGGTGTACCGGGTGGCCTTCCGGGTCACGTCGGCGGACGGCCATGTGGTCGACGGCGAACGCACCTTCACGCTGAGCACCGCCGGTAACGGCACGCCCGGTCCGGCGGCGAACGCGCAGGGGTCGGGGAACGGCGACGGCGGAGTACCGGTGTGGGTGTTCATCGCCGGCGCGATCGTCCTGTTCGGGGCAGGGCTGGCGTTCGCGTTGTTCGGAACCGGTCTGGGTAAGGGCAAGAAGCAGCAGTGAGAAGTGGTCTCCCGAGCGGGCTCGACAACCGGGTCGCGCTCGCACTCGCGATTCCGGCGGGCCTGCTCGGGGTGCTACTGGCCTGGGCACTCAGCGATATTCCGGCGGCCGCCGGCGTGCGGGTATGCGCCGACCTCGCCGGTGCGGCCGTACTCGGCCTGGCGACACTGCCCCGGTTGAACGATCGGCTCCCGGTGCCCTGGCGGATGACGGCGGTGCTGGCGGCGCTGTGGTGCTGTCTCGAATTCGTGGTGCTGGTTTTCGCCGCGGGCGAGGTGGTTGGTTCGGGCGTGGCCGCACTGAGCCCGGCGGATTTCGGGACCTACCTGGTCCGCATCAGCGCCGGCCAGATCGGCCTGGCCATCTTGCTCGCCACGGCGGCGGTCGCGGGTTACGCGGCCCTCGCCTTCCGCGGCCGCGTGCAGCGAACCCCCGATCTGGTGCTGGTGTTCGCCGCGGTGGCCGTGACGTTGCGGCCGATCACCGGGCATATGTCGCAGCAGGTGTTCGGTTCGGTGCTGGCCGGGGTGCACGCGCTGGCCGCGTCTATCTGGCTGGGTCTGCTACTGGCGCTGGCGCTGGTGGTGCGCGGTCGCCGCGATTGGGCCGAGACCCTGCCCCGGTATTCCGGGATCGCGGTGCCGATGGTCGCTGCGATCGCGGTGACCGGCGCGATCAACGGTGTGGTCCGGCTGGGTGGGGTGGAACCTTTCTTCAGCACCGGGTACGGCCGCATCATGCTGGTGAAGGCGCTGCTGCTGGTGGTGCTGCTGGCACTCGGCTGGTGGTGGCGGCGCACCTGGGTCGCGGCGGCGGCCGCGCACCGGATGACGGCCGATGCGTCGCTGCGGCGGGCGGTGCTGGAGGTGGCGGTGATCGCAGTGGTGTTCGGGCTGGCGGCCTCGCTGGCCATCACGGGATAGCCTGGGTTCATGCGTGACCGGTCCGGAACACCCGGCTTCTTCCAGCGGATCGGCTATATCTGTGGCCGGACCCTGCCCGCGGAGTACTCGGAGTGGGTGCTGAACGATCTCACCGGCCCCGGGGCGACGCGGCGGTATCTGGTGCGCATGCTGGTACCGATCGTGCTGGTCCTGCTGCTGTTCCTGCTGACACCCGGACCGCTGTGGATCGGTGCCTCGATGATGGCGCTGCTGTTGCTACCGCTGATCTATTTCACGGTGGCGCTGACCTATGTGTTCCGGCGCAACCGGCTGGTGAAGCACGGTCTCGATCCGGCACTGGCCGATGCCGATGTCCGGCGGCGCGCGGAGGCCGAGCGCCTGTCCTATGAACAGCGGCACGGCCGCAGCTGACCTCGTCGGGCTCCGCCCTGGTGATGGCCGTCACACAGGCATAGCCTGTAGCTATGAACACGCCGACCTTGAAACAGCGGATCGCCTACGATCTGGGTCGGGAACTGCCCGCGGAGTTCCACGAATGGGTTGTCGAGGATCTCTGCGGCCACGGCGCCATGGAGCGCTACCTGATCCGCTTCGTCGGGCCGGTCATCCCGTTCTTCATCCTCATCCTGCTCTTCCCGGGACCGATGACACTCAAGCTCGGCCTGATCGTCATGATGATCGTTCCGCTGATCATCTTCACGATCGCATTGAGCTGGGTGTGGCGGCGTTACCGCCTGGTACAGCACGGACTGGACCCGGATCTGGCCGATAAGCAGAAGTGCTCGCCGCGCGATCGTGAACGCTACAACCTTCGCTACCACCATTGACGCCCGGCAGGCGACTGCGGTAGCGGGCGGGGCGACAGGACCGGGGGGTAGGTGCCGGCTGCGGCGCGCGGCCCGGCACAATCGGAAACGTGACCGAATCAGAGCAGCAGGTGGCCACCGCGGATCTCGCCGACGAGATCGGCCCCGATATCCGTAGTTGTGATACCCAGTTCATCCAGTTCGGCGGCCGGCCGGTCTTCGCCGGCCGGATCACCACTATCCGCTGCTTCCAGGACAACCTGCTGGTCAAGCAGACCCTCGGCGAACCCGGCGACGGCAAGGTACTCGTCGTCGACGGCGGCGCGAGCGTTCATACGGCGCTGGTCGGCGATATCATCGCCGGCCGCGGGGTCGACAACGGCTGGGCCGGAGTCGTGGTGAACGGGGCGGTCCGCGATTCCGCGATTCTGCGCACCCTCGATATCGGGCTCAAGGCGCTGGGCACCAATCCGCGCAAGAGCACCCAGACCGGCTCCGGCGAAAAAGATGTCCCCGTGGAGTTCGGCGGTATCACCTTCCGGCCCGGTGAAATGCTCTACAGCGACCACGACGGCGTCGTGGTCCGCGCCGAGGACTGATCGATCGCGCCGGTGCGCTACTGCAAGTTCCGGTCGCCGGGCTATCCGGCGCTCACCCGGGCCTGATGCCCGGCGATCGCCACCACATCGCCGACCTGGAGCTGGCGGCCGCGCCGCAATTCGACCTCGTCGTTGACCCGCACCAGCCCGGCGGCGATCACGGTTTTGGCTTCCGATCCCGATTCGATCAGATTCGCCAGTTTCAGGAACTGCCCGAGCCGTATGGCGTCATCGTCGATAGGCACATCGATTGGATCCGGCATAGCCACATGCTTACTCCCTCGGTCGAGGCGCGGTCCCACCACCCCGGCCGAATCCGTCCACACGCCGCCGCACAACACGACATTCCCGGCATTTCACCGGCCTTCACGCGCCACGCCCGGAGCGCGGTTACACATTTCGGCCAACCGGGCCCGCGCACAGGGAAATACGTGCCGTTATCGGCCGATATAGCCCGAACACGCCGGTACACAGCCCGGATTCGGTGCGCATCGGCGGCAGACTGGAACGGTGATATCCACGCAGGAACCGCCAGATCTGGAAATACCCGGCCGATCCCGGACCACCGGCCGGCTCGCGGCGATACCGCACGCCCTCGCCCCGGTATTCGGCGTTCTCGCCGCGGCCTGCCTGCTGTGGAGTTCGGTGCCGGCGTTGTCCGGCGCGCTGGAAGGACCCCGCGACTACCTGGATCAGTACTACGTGCACGCGCCGGCGACCAATCTGCTGTGGGCGGCCGCAGCCGGGCTGCTGGCCCTGGGACTTTCGCGGCGTAAACGCCTCGCATGGTGGGCGGCACTGCTCTACCTGGCGAGCTGGCTGCCGGTGAACCTGCTCGATATCGCGGTAGACCACGACCCGAATGCCGTTCCGGCGCTGCTGCTGCACGCCGGAGTGCTGGGCCTGCTGGTTGCCGGGCGGACCCAGTTCGCCGCGCGGATCCGGCGCTGCTCGGCGCGGCCGGCGGTTACCGTCTGTGCCGCCGGGCTGGCGGCCGCGGCCGTGGCCGGCGGCTGCGTGGTGCAACTTTTTCCCGGCACACTGGCGCCGGGCGCGAACCGTGCGCTGTTCGTCGGCTCCCAGCTCACCGCGAATCTGCTGGTGCACCCCACGCAACCAGCCGGGACCGCACCGTTTTTCACCGCCTTCCTGATCGGCCTGTTCGGGGCACTGGCCGGGGCGGCCACCATCACGGTGCTGTTGCGGACCCAACGCCGCGAGTATGCGCTCACCGCGGAAGACGAGGCGGCGCTGCGGGAACTGGTGCACGGCCCGGATCCGGCCGGTTCGACCGACTATTTCGCGACCCGCCGCGACCGCGGCGTCGTTTTCGCCCCGAACGGCCGCGCGGCCATAGGCTACCGGGTGGAATTCGGGATCTGCCTGGCGCTGGGCGATCCGGTCGGCGCACGCGACTGCTGGCCGCAGGCGGTCGAGGCATGGCAGCGCTACGCGCGGCGGTTCGGATGGCCGGTGGCGGTGATCGGCGCCGGCGAAAACGGTGTCGCGGTGTACCGCCGAGCCGGTCTCGACGCCGTACCCGCCGGGGCGGAGGCCCTCCTCGACACTCGCACGTTCGCGCTCACCCTTCCCGAACTGCGACCCGCCCGCGATGCCGTCACCCGGCTGCGCAAAGCGGGTGTCACGGTGCGGGTCCGGCGGCACCGCGATATCGGGACCGCGGAGTTCGCCCGGCTCGCGGTGGCGGCCGACCAGTGGCGGCGCACCGAAACCGAACGCGGGTATCCGCTGCCGCTGGGGCGGCTCGGCGATCGGCACGACGGCGATTGCCTGCTCGTGGAGGCGGTCGACGCAGGTGACCGGGTGCTCGGCCTGTTCTCGCTGGTGCCGTGGGGCCGCACCGGGGCCACCCTGGAACTGCTACGCCGCGAACCCGGTTCGTCCGAAGACATCACCGACCTGCTCGTCGCGGAATTCGCGTTGCGGGCCGAACAGTTCGGGATCGAACAGATCTCGTTGAACTTCACCCTGTTCAGGTCGGTGTTCGAGGCAGCCGCACAACCGCGCTCGCGCGGATCCCGCTGGGCGGCGGTGAATTCGCTGCGCGGTGGTGCGCGGACCCTGCCGCTGTCGTTCTCGCGATGGTGGCAGCTGGACCAGCTGTACCGCTCGGGCATGCGGTACCAGCCGCGCTGGGCACCCCGCTACGTCCTGTCCACCGACTCACGGCATCTGCCGCGGATCGCGCTGGCCGCCGCCCGCGCCGAGGGCCTGCTTCCGCGCCTGGGCGGCGCCGGGGCTTTCACCCATACGGGTTGCCACCGTGCCGCACCGGAGGTCACGGCAGTCGCGCATCCCGTGGTCACCGCCGATACACCGGTGACCGACGCGATGCCGGCCCGCGACCCCCGGCCGGAGCAGGTCCGGGTACGGACAGCGAAACTGAACCGGCTGGCCGCCGCGAATATCGACCCCTATCCCCTGCCCTTCCCGCCGACCCATACCATCGCCGCGGCCCGCCGGGTGCCGCGCGGGACCACGGTGCGAGTATCCGGCCGGCTGCTGCGGCTGCGCGATTGCGGCGGTGTGCTGTTCGCGGTGGTCCGCGACTGGACCGGCGATATCCAGCTGCTGCTCGACCGCGAACGGCTCGGCGCCGGCCGCTGCGCGGAATTCGGCGAGTTCACCGACCTGGGCGATCTGATCTCGGTGAGCGGCCAGCTCGGGTACAGCCGGCGCGGCGAACTCTCCCTGCTGGTGGCCGATTGGCGGATGCTGGCGAAATGCCTGCATCCACTGCCCGGAAAATGGCACGGTCTCACCGATCCCGATGCCCGGCTGCGCCGCGGCTATCTCGACCTGATGATCGACCGGCAGGCCCGCGAACTGCTGGCCCGCCGCAGCGCGGTACTGCGCATCCTGCGCGACACCCTGCACGACGGCGGTTTCCTGGAAGTCAGCTCGCCGGTGCTGCAGCCCGGCCCCGGGCCGGGAACGCCGCGCAGTATGCGCACGCATATCGACGCCGACAACACCGATCTGCATCTACGCCTCGACCCCGAGCCGGCGTTGAAGCGGCTGTGCGTCGGCGGTGTGGAGAAGGTGTTCGAACTGGGCCCCGGATTCCGCAATACGCGCGCGGATGCCCGGCACCTACCGGAATTCACGCTGCTGGAAGCGTATGAGGCGCACGGTGATCACCGGCGGATGATGGCGTTGTGCCGGCACCTCGTCCAGCAGGCCGCGCTGGCCGTGAACGATTCGGCGATCGCCATGCGGCCGCGACCCGACGGTTCGCTCGAGGCGGTGGATCTGTCCGGTGAGTGGCGGGTGCGTTCTGTCTACGACGCCCTCACCCGGGAAACCGGTATCGAGATATCCCCCGATACCGAACTGCCGCAGTTGCGGGAGCTGTGCGAGAAAGCCGATATCGGCTGTCCGCCGGGCTGGGCGCACGGCCGCATCGTTTACGCGCTCTACCAGCGCCTGGTCGCCCCCACCACCGACCGGCCGACCTTCTACATCGATTTCCCCGGTTCCGTGTCGCCGTCCGCGCGCACCCAGCGCCGCCGCGGCGATCTGGCCGAACGCTGGGAACTGGTGGCCGGCGGGATCGAAGTGGCCACCGGGCGCAGCGAACTGACCGACCCGGTGGAACTGCGCCGCCGCCTCACCGCCCAGGCCCGCCCGGGCGGTGATGACGGACCGGCCACCGTGGGTATCGACGAGGATCTCCTGCGCGCACTGGAATACGGTATGCCGCCCACCGGCGGATTGAGTCTCGGCGTAGAACGCGTATTGATGCTGCTCACCGGCCGCGCGATCCGGGAAACCCAGACCCTCCCGCTGGTTCGCCGGCGCTGACGGCGTCCCGGACTGTCGAGAACGCTGGGAATACGCGAGGTTTCGTGCCCGCGACACGGGGAAGTACCGTGTAGGCACTCCGGCCCGAGGAGGAGGGCCGAATCTTTCGAACGGGGTTACTTTGAGTTATCTGGACCTGCTCACCCACGCGAGCCATATGGACTACTCGGCCTGGGCCGATACCGATGTGCTGGCTTCCGTGGTCGATCTGGAAGCGAAGCGTAAGAGCAAGGGCAAGGGCGGTGGCGGCGGCTGGATCGTGGGTCTGATCTGCCTCGTGGTCGTCGTGGCGATTATCGTCGCGGTCGTGCTGATGGCACGGAAGAAGAACGACAACAGCGCGCAGGGCCAGTTCCAGGGCCAGCCTCCGCAGGGCGGCTACCCGCCGCAGGGTGGTTATCCCCAGCAGGGCGGATTCCCGGAGCAAGGTGGCTACCCCCAGCAAGGTGGCTACCCGCAACAGGGAGGTTATCCCCAGCAGGGCGGGTACCCGCAGCAAGGCGGCTACCCCCAGCAGGGCGGCTACCCGTCCGACCCGAACAATCCGCCGCAGGGTGGTCAGCCGCCGTACCCACCGGCCGGTCACTGACCCGCACCGACTGTTCCGGAAAGGCCCGGTCCGCCACACGGCGGACCGGGCCTTTGCGTTCGGCCCTCTCGGTTGGCCGCCGAGAGCGGCGATACGGCAGAGTGGACCCCGTGCAGTTGATACTTGTTCGACATGGCCAGCCGCAACGCGTCGACAACGCGAGCGAAGGCGCCGATCCCGGCCTGGCGCCGATCGGCGTGGAACAGGCCGAACGGGTGCCCGCCGCGCTGGACCCCCACCGGATCGCCCGGGTGATCAGCAGTCCGCAGCGCCGGGCCCGGGAGACCGCGGCGCCGACTGCCGCGAAACTCGGCCTGGATATCGAGATCGTGGACGGACTGGCCGAGTACGACCGGGAACTACCGTCCTATATCCCGATCGAGGACGCCAAGCTGGAATTCCGCGACACCTACGACCGGATCAAGGAAGGTCATCTGCCGCTGCAGATCGATGCCGAGGCATTCCGGCATCGGGTGCGTGACGCGATCACCGATATCGCCTCCACCACCGCCGCCGCCGATACCGTCGTGATCTTCGCGCACGGTGGGGTCATCAACATCACCCTGCAGGACATTCTGGGCCTGGCCCGGCCGCTGACCTTCCCGATCGATTACTGCTCGATCACGCGGATCCTGTTCTCGCGCACCGGCCGCCGCAGCGCGGCGACGGTGAACGAGAACGGCCACGTCTGGGAACTGCTCCCGCGCAATATCGCGAGCAGCTGATCAGGCCATATCCGCGATCCAGTTGTGCATCCAGGTCAGCGCGGTCTGGCCGCCACCCACGCGGTAACTGCCGTAGGCGTGGTGGGATTCGGAACGATAGAACGACTCGAGTTGCTTGAACCGCTGCTGGTTGGCGCCCTCGGTGAGCTGCGCCTGCAGCGTGGGAACGCCGCCGTACTTCATCAGATCGTTGACGATCGCCGCCGCCTCGAGCTGGTAGCGCCAGAGGTTGGCCGGGTTGGCGTCGGAGCTCTGCGCGAGGAAACCGGCGAAGCGGGTGACGAAATCGTCCTGCGCGGTGGCGCAATACAGATCGGTGGGAATGCAGACGGTGCGGGTGCGATCGCTGAGCCAGCCGAATCCGCCCACGCGCGGGCCGGCGGCACCGGCGCCCGGTGCGTGCGGGCCGACCTGGATATCGGCGGCGGCGCGGCGCGGGTCGGAGATCAGCCCGACGCCCGAGATCCGTTCCGGCCGAATCGGGCCGAGGCCGGTGCCGATTTCGGCCGCGAGATCGCCCGCGGCGTGCGCACCCTGGCTGTAGCCGACCAACGCGACCTTGGTGTTCGCGCACCGGGCTGTCATGTCGGTGATCAAACCGCGCGCGTTGGACACGGCCTCGTTCATCGACCGACCGTAGACATCACCTTCCCAGGGGAACGCGGTGGCCGCGTAGGTGACGTAGTCGACCTTCGCCGAGCGCGGTAGCCCGTCGGTCACCTCGGCCAGCATGCCGGCCGTGGGAGTTTTGTCGTGCCCGGTTTCCCACGTGCCGGGGATCGCCACTACATACAGGCTCGGGCATCCGGGCGCCGCCGAGGCGACCGACCCACCGAAAACCAACCCCGACGCGACCGCCGCACATGCGCCCAGCGCTGCGGCAACCCTCTTGAACTGCATACTGCTCCAGTCACCCTGGCCCCTGATCGGGACACTCCCGTTTCCGCCGTCGCGCGATGCCGAACCGGGCCCATTCGCCCGATGTGTAACAGGTGAACAACAGCTACGCATCACTAGTACACGATCGGATCACGATCAGGCTCCGGGACACACCGTGGATAACAATAGAGCCACGCCACAACAGCCGCCAGCCGGATACCCCCGAGATCACAAAATGCGGGACCGTGGCCGGAGATCGGCGGAAAACGCGACAGCGCGGTACCTCCCATCGGAGGTACCGCGCTGTCGGTGGTTCAGCGCCTACCGGCTCAACGCTGGGCGACCGCCGTCGGCGGAATGGGCGCCGGGAGGGCGGTTTCGCCTTCCAGATACTTGTCCACCGCGGAAGCCGCCGCGCGACCCTCGGCGATGGCCCATACGATCAGCGACTGACCGCGGCCCATATCGCCGGCGACGAAAACGCCGGGGATATTGGTGGCCCAGTTCTTGTCCCGCTGGACGTTTCCGCGCTGGTCGTAGCCCACACCGAGATCGGTGAGCAGACCGGGCTTGTCGGGGCCGACGAAACCCATGGCCAGCAGGACCAGATCGGCCTCGAGCGTGAAATCGGTGCCGTCGACCTTCTCGAACCGGCCGTTGGCCATTTTGACCTCGTGCGCCTCGAGCCCGGTGACCTTGCCGTCCTTACCGACGAAACGCTCGGTGTTCACCGAGAACACCCGCTCGCCACCCTCTTCGTGCGCCGAGGAGACCCGGTACATGAGCGGGTAGGTAGGCCACGGGGTGGAACCGGCGCGTTCGGCCGGCGGCCGCGGCATGATTTCGAACTGGTGCACGCTGGCCGCGCCCTGCCGGTGCGAGGTGCCCAGGCAGTCGGCGCCGGTGTCACCGCCACCGATGATGACGACCTTCTTACCGTGCGCGTGGATCGGCGGCAGACCGTTCTCGTCGGTCACCGGATCACCGTGCTGGACCCGGTTGGCCCAGGGCAGGAACTCCATCGCCTGGTGGATACCGTCCAGCTCCCGGCCCGGGATGGGCAGGTCGCGGGCCTGGGTGGCACCGCCGGCGAGGACCACCGCGTCGAACCGCTCGCGCAGTTCGTCGGCGGTGATATCGACACCGACGTTCACGCCGGTTTTGAAGATGGTGCCTTCGGCTTCCATCTGCGCCAGCCGGCGGTCGATGAAACGCTTCTCCATCTTGAATTCCGGGATGCCGTACCGCAGCAGGCCGCCGATCCGGTCGGCGCGCTCGAACACGGTCACGGTGTGCCCGGCACGGGTGAGCTGCTGGGCGGCGGCCAGGCCCGCGGGCCCGGAACCGACCACGGCGATCTTCTTACCGGTGAGGCGGGTCGGATACACCGGCGCGACCCAGCCCTCGTCGAAGGCGTTCTCGATGAGTTCGACCTCGACCTGCTTGATGGTCACCGGATCCTGGTTGATCCCCAGGACACAGGACGCCTCGCACGGCGCCGGGCACAGCCGCCCGGTGAATTCCGGGAAGTTGTTGGTGGCGTGCAGCCGGTCGATACCCTCGCGCCAGCGGTCCTGGTAGACCAGATCGTTCCACTCGGGAATCAGGTTTCCCAGCGGACAGCCGTTGTGGCAGAACGGGATACCGCAATCCATACAGCGGCTGGCCTGCCGTTGCAGGGTTTCGTGCGGAAAACCCTCCTGGTAGACCTCTTTCCAGTCCATCAGCCGCAGCGGCACCGGACGGCGTTCGGGTAACTCCCGGGACGTGTGCTTCAGAAATCCTTGGGTGTCACCCACGAGCGGCCCCCGAATAGTCACAGCGCCTCGTCGACGCTACCTGTGGAATGCTCTTATCAGCCACGAGCGGCCTCCATGATCGCCTCATCGACATCTTTACCGCTCTTCTCGGCCTCGGAGATGGCGAGCAGCACCTTCTTGTACTCGCGCGGCATGACTTTCACAAAGTGATTCACCTGCTGCGACCAGTCGCCCAGGATCCGTTCGGCCACCGCGGAACCGGTCTGGTCCCGGTGCCGGCCGATGATGTCGCGCAGCCAGGTGAAATCGTCACCGGACAGCGCCTCGATGGCGTCCGCCTGTTCCGGGTTGACCCGGCCGCTGAACGTGTTGTCCGGGTCGTAGACGAACGCGATACCGCCGGACATACCGGCGCCGAAGTTGCGCCCGGTCTCGCCGAGGATCACCACGCGGCCACCGGTCATGTACTCGCAGGCGTGATCGCCCACGCCCTCGACCACCGCGGTGGCGCCCGAGTTGCGTACGGCGAACCGTTCGCCCACGACACCGTTGATGAACGCCTGGCCGCTGGTCGCGCCGAACAGGATCACGTTGCCCGCGATGATGTTCTCTTCGGCGCGGAATTCGGCCGGGGCGTTGGGCGCCGGGCGTACCACCAGGTGGCCGCCGGAAAGACCCTTGCCGACATAGTCGTTCGCGTCACCCTGGACCCGCAGGGTGATACCCGCCGGCACGAAGGCACCGAAGCTGTTACCGGCCGAACCGGTGAGCGTGATGTCGATGGTGTCGTCGGGCAGGCCGGCGCCACCGTAGAGCTTGGTGACCTCGTGGCCGAGCATGGTGCCGACCGTCCGGTTCACGTTCGTGATCTTGGTGTCGATCTTGACCGGCTTACCGAACTCGAGCGCGTCGCGGCTCTGCGCGATCAGCTCGTTGTCCAGCGCCTTGTCCAGGCCGTGATCCTGCTCCTTGGTGCGGCGGCGGTCCTGGAACATGAAGGCCGTCTCGACATCGTCGAGGATCGGCGACAGGTCCAGTTTGCTGGCCTTCCAGTGCTGCTTGGCCTTGGTGGTGTCGAGCAGATCGACCCGGCCGACGGCCTCGTCCAGCGTGCGGAAACCGAGTTCCGCCAGCAGTTCCCGGACCTCTTCGGCGATGAACATGAAGAAGTTCTCGACGAATTCCGGCTTACCGGTGAAGCGTTCGCGCAGCACCGGGTTCTGGGTGGCCACACCCACCGGGCAGGTGTCGAGATGGCAGACCCGCATCATGATGCAGCCAGAGACCACCAGCGGCGCGGTCGCGAAACCGTACTCCTCGGCACCGAGCAGCGCGGCGACCATCACGTCGCGGCCGGTCTTCATCTGGCCGTCGACCTGCACCACGATCCGGTCCCGCAGACCGTTGAGCAACAGCGTCTGCTGGGTTTCGGCCAAGCCGAGCTCCCACGGCCCACCCGCGTGCTTGAGCGAGGTGAGCGGCGAGGCACCGGTGCCGCCGTCGTGGCCGGAGATCAGCACCACATCGGCGTGCGCCTTGGACACACCGGCCGCGACGGTACCGACACCGGGCTCGGCGACGAGTTTCACGTGAATCCGCGCCTGCGGGTTCGCGTTCTTCAGGTCGTGGATGAGCTGCGCCAGATCCTCGATCGAGTAGATGTCGTGATGCGGCGGCGGCGAGATCAGACCCACGCCCGGCGTCGAATGCCGGACCTCGGCGACCCACGGGTACACCTTGTGCGCGGGCAGCTGGCCGCCCTCGCCCGGCTTGGCGCCCTGGGCCATCTTGATCTGGATATCGGTGCAGTTGGTCAGGTAGTGCGCGGTGACACCGAACCGGCCCGAGGCGACCTGCTTGATCGCGCTGCGCCGCCAGTCACCGTTCTCCTCCGGTTCGAACCGGGCCGGCGATTCGCCGCCCTCACCGGAGTTGGAGCGACCACCCAGCCGGTTCATCGCGATAGCCAGGGTTTCGTGCGCCTCGGCCGAGATCGAGCCGTAGCTCATGGCACCGGTCGAGAAACGTTTGACGATCTCGGACGCGGGCTCCACCTCGTCGATCGAGATCGGCGAACGCGCACCCTTCTTGAACTTGATCAGGCCACGCAGCGAGGCCAGCCGCTCGGACTGGTCGTCGACCAGCTTGGTGTACTCCTTGAAGATCGAGTACTGCCCGCTGCGGGTGGAATGCTGAAGTTTGAAGACCGTGTCCGGGTTGAACAGGTGGTATTCACCCTCACGCCGCCACTGGTACTCGCCGCCCACCTCGAGCTCGCGGTGCGCGCGCTCGTTGCGGTTCTCCAGGAACGCGACCTTGTGCCGGGTCGCGACATCGGTGGCGATCTCGTCCAGGCCGATACCGCCCAGATGCGAGCGCAGGCCGGTGAAGTATTCGTCCACCAGATCCTGCGACAGGCCGATCACCTGGAACAGTTGCGCGCCGTTGTAGGACGCGACGGTGGAAATGCCCATCTTGGACATCACCTTCAGCACGCCCTTGCTCGCGGCCTTGTTGTAGTTGGCGACGGCCTTGCGGTAATCCGCGGCCAGGTCACCGGTGCTGCCGGGCACGGCCAGTGCGCCCCGTTCGAGCATGTCCTCGATCGACTCGAAGGCCATGTAGGGGTTGATTGCGGCGGCGCCGAAGCCGACCAGGGTGGCCATGTGGTGCACCTCGCGGGCGTCACCGGCCTCCACGACCAGCCCGACCATGGTGCGGGTGCGTTCCCGGACCAGGTGGTGGTGCACCGACGAGGTGAGCAGCAGCGACGGGATCGGCGCCAGCTTCTCGTTCGACTCGCGGTCCGACAGCACGATGATGCGGGCACCACCGTCGATCGCGGCCGAGACCTGAGTGTTGATCGCGTCCAGCGCGCGGCGCAGACCCTCGCCACCGGCCGCGACCTCGTACAGGCCGCGCACGACGACCGAGCGCAGGCCGGAATGGCTGCCGTCGTCGTTGATATGGACCAGCTTCGCCAGTTCGTCGTTGTCGATGATCGGCTGCTGGATGGCGATCTGCCGGCAGGATTCCGGGCTCGGATGCAGCAGATCGGCCTCCGGGCCGATATGGCGGCGCAGGCTGGTCACGACCTCTTCGCGGATGGCGTCCAGCGGCGGGTTCGTGACCTGGGCGAACTGCTGGGAGAAGTAGTCGAACAGCAGCCGCGGCCGGGCCGAGAGCACGGCGATCGGGGTATCGGTACCCATCGACCCCAGCGCCTCGGCGCCGGTTTTCGCCATCGGTGAGATGAGCAGGTTCAGTTCCTCGGTGGTGTACCCGAAGATCTGCTGCCGGATGAGCACGCGATCGTGCGACATGTGCACATGCGGGCGGTCGGGCAGATCGGAGAGGTGCTTGATCCCGGCGTCGAGCCATTCCCGGTACGGGTGCTCGGCGGCCAGCTGGGCCTTGATCTCCTCGTCACCGACGATACGACCCTGCGCGGTGTCCACCAGGAACATGCGGCCCGGCTGCAACCGGATCTTGCGCACGACCTTGGACTGGTCGATATCCAGCACGCCGACCTCGGAGGCCATGACCACCAGGCCGTCCTCGGTGACCCAGATCCGGCTCGGGCGCAGCCCGTTGCGGTCCAGTACGGCGCCGATCACGGTGCCGTCGGTGAAGCACACCGAGGCGGGGCCGTCCCACGGCTCCATCAGCATCGAGTGGTACTCGTAGAACGCCCGCTGCTGCGGGTCCATGTTCTCGTTGCGTTCCCAGGCCTCGGGAATCATCATCAGCACCGCGTGCGGCAGGCTGCGGCCGCCCAGGTGCAGCAGTTCCAGGACCTCGTCGAAGCGCGCGGTATCGCTGGCGCCCGGGGTACAGACCGGGAAGATCTTCTCCAGCCGGTTCTTGCCGGCGGAATCCTTGCCGAAGACATCGGAACGCAGCAGCGCCTCACGGGCCCGCATCCAGTTCTCGTTGCCTGCCACGGTGTTGATCTCACCGTTGTGCGCGACCCGCCGGAACGGATGGGCCAGCGGCCACGACGGGAAGGTATTGGTGGAGAACCGGGAGTGCACGATGCCCAGGGCGCTTTCCACCCGGTCGTCCTGCAGGTCCAGGTAGAAGGCACGCAGCTGCGGCGTGGTGAACATGCCCTTGTAGACGAAGGTCTGCCCGGACAGGCTCGGGAAGTACACCGATTCTTTACCGACCGCGCCCTCGCCCGCGCCGGCCTTGCCCAGTTCGTGTTCCACCCGCTTGCGGATGACGTAGGCGCGCCGCTCCAGATCCATACCGGAGAGCTGCTCCTCCGCGCCGGCGGGCGAGCCGATGAAGAGTTGCCGGAACAGCGGCATGGCATCGCGCGAGAGCGCACCGAGCGACGATTCGTCGATCGGGACCTCGCGCCAGCCCAGTACCGCCAGGCCCTCTTCCTTGACGATCTTCTCGACGCCGTAGGAGGCCCGCGCGGCCTCGCGCCGGGCCTGTGGGAGGAAGGCGATACCGGTGGCGTAGGAACCCTCCGGGGGCAGGTCGAAATCGACCACCGCGCGGAAGAAGCGGTCGGGAACCTGGATCAGGATGCCCGCGCCGTCGCCGGAGTTCGGCTCGGCGCCCGCAGCACCGCGGTGCTCCAGATTCAACAGGGCCGTAATGGCCTTGTCGACGATGTCACGGCTGCGGCGGCCGTGCATATCACCGACGAACGCGACACCACATGCGTCGTGTTCGTTCGCCGGGTCATAGAGCCCGATGGGTCCGGGGGACCTGTGGCCAGGTAGTTGCGTCATGCCTCTGCCTTCGAGAAAGTCGACCTCGACGTGGTGCGGCCTGGAGAGAACGCCCTGTCGAACGCCGGTACTGTCGAACGCTCCCTGCTAGGACTGCGTTCGTACGTTGGCCGACACCAGCCGCGCTGATGGTGTTCGGCGTGCAGTCACGTCTGAAGTTGTGTCACCGGTGGCTGTGCGCCGGTGCCCGCTGGTAACGAAGCGCTTACGCACTCGGAACCCGGAGGCGGGTTTCGCCCGCTAGGCTGGCCTGCGCCGATAGGTTGCCCGAACGTGCCTTCGGCCGGACATCGGTATGTGCGGCGTAAGAGCAAACGATAAGCCAGGTCCGGAACCCAACCAACCAAGGTTGCCCTAATAATCCCGCCTAGCTGGGCTTCTTCATTCGTTCCTCCACATATGCGCGTTTTCTAGTGTAAAGCAGCATTCGGGCGGGAATCGATTCCGGATCGCCCCTCCGAACAGCGGCGATCCAGGGGGTCCGGCCCGTTTCCCGATGTCGTTCCACATCCGCCGAACCCACGCTCACCTGCATCGAAGATGAATTCCCGGCGGCGGCCATCGGCAAACCAACCCACCTGCGGCTAACTGTTGCACGGCCCGATGAGATGTTCGTGACAGCGGCGTGACAAGCGCAGAACATGATCCGACCGTCCGGACTGTTTTCCGTCCACCGCCCTTCAGCACACGATCAGCAAACGGGCTTTTCAGTGGTGCACACCACACTCGTGACGGCCGGTGGAGGCCGGTTTAGATTGCGGCAGTGCTGAATTCACCCAGTCCACGACCCGGTTCCCGGCCGCGTGAGAACGGTCTCGGACGACCCGATCACCGGCTGCTGTGAAGATGACCACACCCGCTCGCCAGGGCTCGATGCGCGGGCGTGCCGCCTGTCACGCTGAGGGCACGAATCGATGACAGCTGCAGAGGTTATGGATCCCATGAGCGTCACCGGCATGTTCATCTGGCTCGGCGGCGGACAGCCCACCGAGACCGCCGACGGATACGAACGCACCGGCTACATCCTCACCGGTGTGGGTGTGGCGCTGTTCGCCGTGGTCACCGCGGGAATTACCGGGGTCGCGCTGCGGCTCGGTGCGTGGTCCCCGCTCGCGGTCGCGCCGGCGGCCGTGATCGCCGGACTCTTCACCGGCCTGCTCGGACGGGCGCTGGCCGGGGCCGAATCCACCGCTCGGCCCGACCGTCCGGCGGGCCAGACGAACACTCCGGCCGTGGCGCTGCGGCTCGGGGTCGCGGTGGTCGCCGGGATCCTGGTGGCCGAACTCGCGACCACGGTGCTGTTCGCCGGCACCATCGATCAGATCCTCGACGACCGCGCGGCCGCGGCCGCCCTCGCCGGGCCGGCGGTACGTCCGGCACAGGAAGAACTCGACCGCGCGATCGACCGGCGTGCAGCCCTCGATCGGACCGTCGCCGCGGCCGAGGCCGATATCGACACCGCACTCGTGGTGGCCCGCTGCGAGTTCAATCCCACCCCGGAATGCCCGCAGACCAAGATCACCGGGGTGCCGGGACGCGGTCCGGAAACCCAGACGGCCAACGAGATGCTCGACGACGCGCGTAATGCCTTGGCGGCGGCACAGAACCAGGTGGCGCCGTTGGACCAGCAGGTCGCCGACGCTCGGGCAGCACTGCAGAGCGCCCGTACCGCCGCCGTGGCCGAGGCAGACCGGGGGCTGGGCGCCCGCTGGTCCGCGGCGAACGATCACACTTCCGGGGATTTCGGTGCCCTGACGATCCGGCTGCTCACCTGGCTGTTCTTCATCCTGCTGGCCCTGCTGGCCCTCATCCTGCGCTGGTGGCGCGGTGAAACCGCCCAGGAACGCCGCCGCGCCGCCGAGGCCGTACGCGACCGGGCCGAACTCGCCGCCGACGCGGCCGTCGCCGAGCAGCAGGCGCGGCTCCGGGCCGAAACCGCGGCGGTCCGGGTCGATCAACAGCTGGCCGAGGCCCGGCTGGCGGCCGAGGCCGATACCGCGATCGCCCGGGAACAGCAGCGCACCCGGGTGATCGCCGCGATCGGCGGGCTGGAGATCGGGGTCACCGAACGCAATGCGGACTCCGCAGATCACACCCCTTCCACCGGCACCGAGCTCGAACGAGTGGACCGCCGGGCCCTACCGGCACCTACCGGCCCGCAGCCCGCAGCCCGGCCGGACGACCTGGTGCTACCTCTCATCGGTGCCGTTCCGTTCACCGGCACCGCCGCCCGGATGATCCGCCCGCTGGTTCCGGGCTTCGTCAGTTCGGCGGTCGACAATGCCCTCGATGCCGCGGGCCGCCCGCTGCGCACCGCCCGGCACGTCTTCACGGAGGCCGAGGAGATCACCTTCACGCTGCGGCGTACCCGCAAGGTCACCCTCGACGGCCCGGCCGAGCAGTCCCGGCCGGGGCCCGGCGATACCGCATCGCCCGGCCACTCGGTGGTGGACGCCGAACTGGTCCTCGACTCCGACGCGATCGTCTCGGCCACCACCCATCTGGAACCCGCGGCAGAAACCTCGCTGTCCGGCCGCACAGCACGCACCCTGCCGGAACCACCGAGCCCTCGGGAACTGCCACCCGGCACCTGAACCGATCCGCCCGGGCCGGTGCCGGCGTCGAGCACCGCCCCGGATGCAGCCTGATCGACCGGCCGAGGGCGATCGACCACACGGCAGGCGGGTATGGGCCCGGCCTGCCCGTTGCCCGGCCTCATCCTCGCCGCTCGTCGGGGCGCCGCAGGGAAGCTACCCGAAGTAGACAAACCGGCCGGGTCGAAGCGGTCGGCGTGCCGGTCGCGCCGATATGCAGTACTGGACCCGGGTCCTCGCGCCCGACGCGGTGGCCGGGCACCTTTCCGTCGGCGAGCAGTCGATATTTCGGCGCTCACCAGTTCGTCGCGATCCACGGCGGGTTCCGGTGGCCCAGGTACCCGCGATCGGCGCCGCGGTCGAAAGGTTTGCGTTCGTCGGACGGGGCGGTGTGCCATACCGGCGAGGGGTAGTGCAGAGCGCAGCCGACCGCTACCGCACGGCCACCGAATCCGGTGCCGAATCGTCCCCGGCCCACGTCCGGCCCAGCGGCTAGACTCGGCCGCGTGCAGCCTGCCGCCGATACGGCCGGCTCCGTCGGGGCGGGAACAGATCCGGAACACCGAGCCCGGGAAGCGACGGTGCCGGTCCGCCCGTTGAGTTTCCGGGAACTGCTCGATGCGCCGTTCGCGTTGTTGCAGGCCGATATCCGGACGACGGCCGCATGCGCCGGGCTGCTCCTGCCGGCCGGGGAGGCCGCGGTGGCGGCATCCATCGGGCTCGTCTCCTACCTGACCGGCGGGTCCGACGAGGGGACCGCCCGCGCTACCGTATGCGCCACCCTGATCGCGGCCTGGGTCCTCCGGGTCGTCCTGCGCGCGGTGTCGGTGACCACCGGTCTGGCCCGCGCCACCGGAGACCCGGTCGGTCTGCGGGAGGCCCTGCGGCGTACCGGCGACCGGCTGGGACCGCTGTTGCTGACGCAACTGTCGTTCACCGGGATCGGTCTCGCGGCGCTCGCTCCCAGCGTTCTGTTGTTCCCCCTCGGATTCGTCGCCGGGCTGATCTGGTTCCTGATCACCTATCCCCTCTGTCTCCTGGGCCTTGCCTGGCTGCGCGCCCGGCATCTGGTGGCCGTGCCCGTACTGTTCGCCGAACGGGCCACCGCCCGCAACGCCCTCGCCCGGGCCGGATTGCTCACCGGCAGCCTGCGGATGCAGCGCACCGGGCTGTGGATCTGCCAGCGCCTGGTGTTCGTCCTGTTGTTCGCTCCGCTGGGCGGGCTCGCGTGGTTCGTCAGCGATATCTCCGGCACCCACCGCTGGCCCTTTCTGATCTTGTTCACCGCGACCGCACTGTTGCTGGTGGCGTTCGCGGAACTCATGGAGTCCAGTGCCCGGGTAGTCGGTTATCTCGACCTGCGCTGCCGCCGCGAAGGAATGGATATCCGGATCCCGGCCGCCGACGGGGTGGGCCGGTGACCGAACCACAACGATCTGTACCCGGTGAACCCCGGCTGGGCACAGCCGGCACACATCGCGCCGCCGCCGAACACGCCGCCGCGCACGGGGATTACGACACCGCGCTGCGGGAACGGTTCCGCGCGGTGCTGCGCGGTCTGGAACAGCACGGCGTGCTCGAGGTACGCCGTTCCCGCACCGCCCGCGAGACATCCCATGAGGCCGCCGCGGCACTGCCGCCCGCGCTTTCCGGTGAATTGCCCCCGGCGGCCGGCGCTTTCGACGAGGTCGTCTACGGCGGCCGCCCGGCCGCGGCCGACGAATACCACCGGCTGGCCCGAGCCGACCGGTTCTCCGCCGCGGCCCCACCACCGGCGGCCGAACCGAGGGATGCCGATACCGCCCGGCGCAGGTCCCGAACCCGCGGAATTGCTCCCGGTATGCCCGCGTTGCTGCGCGATCCACGGTTCTGGGCGAGCCTGGCCGCGCTGGCGGTCGTCCTGCTGGTGCTCTACGCGATCGTGCAGGGTTGCAGCGGTCCCACCGCTCCACGGCCACCGGACGCCCCGCCGATGGATCCGCCGCCGATCGATCAGCCGGAGGGCGATTACGACCCCGACCTCCCCCGCCCGACCGGTAAGGACTCCTTCTTCTCCCGGACCCCCGACTGGCTGGCCTTCGGCGGTCTGCAATTCCTGATCGCCGGGATACTGCTCGTCTGGTGGCGGGCGCGCCGCCGCGGCACGGTGGTCGGCGAACCCCGTCCGGTGGAGGTGGCCGCCGGGGAACTACTCGCCGGTCAGGCCGGTCTCTACCGTCGTTCCCGCGACTACGCGCATATCGCGGGCGTCTTGCGAGCCGCCTCCCTGCGCCGCCTGCGGCGGGCACTCGGTGTCGACGCGGGCACTTCACCGGATGCCCTGGTGGCCGCGGTCGCCGCCCGAATCGGCGCCGACCCCGTCACCGTCGGCTCGGCCCTCTACGGTCCGGTACCGGACGCACCGAGCCTGGAACTCGTTGCCGCGCAACTCGAATGGATCGAAGCGGAGGTCGGATGACCAGCATTGACATCAGTAAGGCCGGCTCCGGCGATGCGGTGGTGCCCACGGCCGCGGAGGCCGCGGCCGCCTTCGCGGCCCTGCGCACCGAGATCGGCAAGGCGGTGGTGGGCAACGACAACGCGGTCATGTATCTCGTGCTGGCTCTGTTGTGCCGCGGCCATGTCCTGCTGGAGGGAGTCCCCGGGGTGGCGAAGACGCTGCTGGTCCGGGCGCTGGCCACCGCGCTCGATCTGGAACACAGCCGGGTGCAGTTCACCCCCGACCTGATGCCCGGCGATGTCACCGGTTCGCAGATCTACGATCCGCATTCGGCCGAGTTCACTTTCCGGGACGGCCCCGTCTTCACCAATCTGCTGCTGGCCGACGAGATCAATCGCACCCCACCCAAAACCCAGTCCGCGCTGCTGGAGTCGATGGAGGAGCGGCAGGTTTCGGTCGACGGGCGGCCACGCCCCCTGCCCGACCCCTTCGTGGTGGTCGCCACCCAGAACCCGATCGAGCAGGAGGGCACCTACCCGCTGCCCGAAGCCCAGCTGGACCGATTCCTGTTCAAGGTCGATATCCACCTGCCCGAACGCGATGACGAATTCCGCATCCTGCAGCGGCACGCCGAGGGGTTCGATCCGCGCGACCTGGCCGCTGCCGGGTTGCGCCCGGTCGCCGGGCCCGCACATATCGCCGCCGCCCGATCCGCGATTTCGGGGATCACCATCCGGCCGGAGGTACTCGCCTACATCGTCGACCTCTGCCGCGCCACCCGCACCGCACCCGCCGTCGCGCACGGCGCCTCCACCCGCGGCGCCACCTCGCTGATGGCCGCCGCCCGGGCACTGGCCTGGTTGAACGGGCGCACCTTCGTGACGCCCGACGATGTGAAAACCGTTGCGGTGGCGGTGCTGCGGCACCGGCTGCAGCTACGCCCGGAAGCCGAGATCGACGGTATCACCGGCGAACAGGTACTGGCCGGTCTGCTGCAGTCCGTCCCGGTTCCGGTGTAGGCCGTGGTGATTACCGGCCGGCTGGTCGCGGTCGCCGTCGCGGCGGCGGTTTTCGTCATGACCATCTGGCCGTCCTGGCTCGGGGTACTACTGGCCGGCGCCGTGCTCTGCGCACTGGCCGCATTCGATCGGGCACTGGCCGCCAACAGCGCGGATCTGGCCCTGGAACGTGCAGAGCTGACGGTCCTGCGGCTCGGTGCCACAACCGATATCGAACTCGCCGTCGTCAATACGGGCTCCCGTACCGTGCACGGCCGGCTCTGGGACGACTGGCCGGACAGCGCCGGGGCAACCGGCCGGGAGCACCGGCTCGACCTCGCACCGGGCCGCCGCGTCCGGTTGCGCACCACCCTGACACCCGCGCGCCGCGGCGACCGCGCCGCCGGACCGGTGACCGTGCGCCTGTTCGGCCCGCTCGGCCTGGCCGGTCATCAGTTCCGCCGGGCGGTACCCGCCCGGATCCGGGCACTGCCGCCCTTCCACAGCGAACGACTGCTGGCGGGCAAGGTCAAGCGGCTGCATCATCTGGAAGGACGTAACCTCGCGGATCTGCGCGGCCAGGGCACCGAATTCGATTCGTTCCGCGAGTACGTGCCCGGCGACGATGTCCGCACGATCGATTGGCGGGCCACCGCCCGGGCCACCGATGTCCTCGTCCGCACCTGGCGCCCCGAACGCAACCGGCAACTGCTGATGCTGCTGGATACCGGCCGCATCAGCGCGGCCCGCGTCGGCGCCGGTACCCGGCTCGAGATCGCCATCGAGGCGGCCCTGCTGCTGGGCAGCCTGGCGGCGGCGGGCGGCGATCTGGTCGGTCTGCTCGCCTATGACCGCACGGAACGCGCCGAGGTCCGCGCCGGTGCCGGGCGCGGTATGCCGCCGAAGCTGATGCATGCCTTGGCCGGAGTCACCCCGGCGCTGGTGGACACCGACGCCGAGGGGCTGGTCCGGGCCGCGATCCGGCGGGCCCGGCGGCGCAGCCTCATCGTCTGGTTCACCAGCCTCGACAGCGCGGCGGTGACCGAGAACCTGCTGCCGGTGCTGCCGGCGCTGACCGAACGCCATCGGGTACTGATCGTCTCGGTCACCGACCCGGAAATCGCCGCCGCGGCCGCCGACCGCGCCGGTCTGCCCGCGCTGTACCGGGCGGCGGCCGCCGAATCCCGGATCGCCGAACAGGCAGTGCTACAGGAGTCGCTGCGCCGGCGGGGAGTCGCCGTGATCGCCGCTCCCGCGCCGGACCTTCCGGGCGCTCTGGCCGACGAGTACCTCGAGCTCAAGAAATCCGGCGCCCTGTGAACGGCCGCGGCGGCGGCACCGCGCGAGTGGCCGGGCGACGACCAGCGCCCTGGTCCATGCCATGTGCCGGCCTCCGGCGCGGGGTGGGCCTGTGCGGTATCGGCCGGACCGGATTCTCAGCGCGGTTGCGGCACCGCCGGCGACGGGAAAAGCATGGGCGGAGCGGGGCGGGCGGGTAGCGAACGGCGCTGGCGTTCGGCGATCACACTGCCGAGGATCTGTACCGGCGGATAACCGGCCGGGGCCGTGACCCGCAGCCGGGTGCACACCGCCGCGACCAGCGCCTGCCCGATCTCGTGCTGTGCGGCCGGGGTGAGCGAATTGATCCGGGTCAGGTACTGACGCACCGCGAGGGCGAGTTCCTCAGGGAGCCCGGTCAGCTCGAGTTCGGCGGACCAGCCGGTGAGCCAGGCCGGCGGTATCGCCAGCGCCGGCAGAGACAGCCGCTGCTGGATGTGCACGACCACCGTTCCGGCCAGCACGTCGCCGACCCGGCGCCCATGGGGCGAGCACATCGAGGTAGCCACCGCGATCAGGCCGAAGAGACCCAGGATCCAGAAATCCACGATCGCGCCCGCCAGCCCACGGGTGAGGGCATGACGGAAATCGATGGGGCCGCCATCGGCCCGCACCACTCGCAAGCCGAGCGCCAGCTTGCCCGGTGTCGCCCCGCGCAGGACGGTTTCCCAGAGCACCGGATAGCCGACCAGCACGGCCACCAGCGAGGCCAGGGACAGGGTGGCGAACCACGGACTGCTGTCGTCACCACGGAGCACCGTCATCACCAGGGTGAGCAGGAAGATCCCGAGCACAACCTGAATGATCAGGTCGAGCACGAACGCCGCGGCGCGGGTCGGGATCCGGGCGACCGGCAGCTCGAGCGCCACCGCTTCCCCCGTCGTGAATTCAGCCATATCGCATAGCATTCTTCCATGGCGGCCGGGTGCGTACCCGGTGTCGCCGGACGCGGGGGTACACCGCCCCGGTGCAGTTGGACAAGGGCGGCGGTCGAATCCGCACCCTCGCCGGAGCCGGCGGCGGGACGGGCGGAGTGGGAGGTGAGCCGATGGATGTGGACGCGTACAGCGCTCGGCATCGCCAGGCCTGGGCCCGGCTGGATTCCCTGGCCGGCCGGCGCAAGCTGACCGGCGCCGAGGCCGATGAACTGGTGCTGCTGTACAGACGGACGTCTCAGCAGCTGGCGCGATTGCAGACGCACAGTCCGGAACCGGAGCTCGTGGCCGGTTTGAGCGCCCTGCTGGCCCGGGCCCGGGGCCGGATCGTCGGCAGTTCGCCCGACACCTGGACCGAGATCCGCCGGTTCTTCACCCACCGGTTCCCCGCGGCGGTCTATGACGCGTTCGGGTGGTGGCTCGGTGTGGCCGTGGTCTTCCTCGCCGTCGTCGCGGGTTTCACGACCTGGATCTCCGCGGACCCTTCGGCGCGCAGAACCCTTGGGCTGCAAGAGGACACCCGGGCACTCACCGCCCCGGGCGGTGCCTTCGAGACCTATTACACCGAGCATCCGAACGATGCTTTCGCCGCATTGGTCTGGACCAACAATGCCTGGGTCTCGGCGCTGGCACTGTTCCTCGGCGTGCTGATCCTCCCGGTGCTCTACCTGTTGTTCATGAATGCCCTGAATATCGGCGTAACAGCGGGCCTCATGGCCGATGCGGGCCGGCTCGATTCGCTTTTCGGCTTCCTGCTTCCCCACGGAATGCTGGAGCTGACAGCGATTTTCATTGCCGGCGGCGCCGGGCTCAAACTGGGCTGGACACTTATCGACCCGGGCCCGCGCAGTCGCGCCGCGGCGGTGGCCCAGCAGGGTCGCAGCACCGCTGCGATCGCCCTGGGACTGGTCCCGACACTGCTGGTAGCGGGCTTGCTCGAAGGTTTCGTCACGCCCAGCGCGTTGCCCACCCCGGCCCGGATCGGCTGCGGCCTGCTTGCCGAAGCACTGTTTCTCACCTACATCTTCGCCGCCGGACGCCGGGCGAAGGCCGAGGACGCCACGGCCACCCTAGAGGTCTCTACGGATACCGCACCTGGAACACGGTAGACAACGGCGAGCACACCACGGTCGGCATCATCCAGTGAGGTGACAGCAACGTGAATTCGATGACCTGTGAGAATCCCCCGATTGAATTCCGCTGGCCGCAGCGAGTCGCCGCTCTAGCTGCGGCCAGCGTTACCGTCGACTCTACACAATCGTTATGCCTACGCAACCCTCTGCCGAACAGGTCACAGGTATAACCCCGAATCCAGCAAACAACCAGAAACCCCCTCCGACGACCCTATCCAGCTAACTTCCAGCAGTCACTCGCAGACTTGCAGTGGTGCTTTCATTTGCAAGTACATTTGGTTTTTACTGGTCAGGGCCATATCCGTAACCAGGCTTACACACAATCCCCGGAGGGTTCGCCGACGGAGACGCCCGAACCGTCGTTAACTCCCCGGATTTGCCACGGACCAGCGCATTCGCGAAGGGTTAACACCGTTGCCGGAGCGCCCGCGGTGCCAAAAGAAACCCCGAGTCGGTTTCCACGCCCCAAACCTGCCAGCG
The DNA here is from genome assembly GCF_050936135.1 of Nocardia sp. CA-290969. Classification (NCBI taxonomy): domain Bacteria; kingdom Bacillati; phylum Actinomycetota; class Actinomycetes; order Mycobacteriales; family Nocardiaceae; genus Nocardia; species Nocardia sp. CA-290969. Next base: position 6,628,207 of record NZ_JBNJNJ010000001.1, read on the forward strand.
CCCCCGAATAAGTCGCGGAGATGTACTCGCGCACGGTTAACCAGGGTGGTTCCAGGACGTGAACTGGGTCACTACGGGCCACAAGATAGGGCACCCTCAGCAGTACCGTCGCTACCGCAAAACAATTGTGTGACCTTCGTCTCATTCAGGCATACGGCGTGTTCGAACGGCGCATTCCAAGATCTTCCGGCCCGGAAACAGGCCGCCGTTCGCAGCGCCGGCCCGACACGGAGAGGTCCACCGGATCTCGTGCACCGGCTTGTCGACAACACCGGCGCGACACCCCGGACGACCGGGCACCCCTACTCCGCGGGGCAACCCGGGAAACAAGAGAAGCCGCGGATCCGATCGAATCCGCGGCTTCTCTTCAGTGGGCGAAGGGGGACTTGAACCCCCACGTCCCGAAGGACACTGGCACCTGAAGCCAGCGCGTCTGCCATTCCGCCACTCGCCCGAGCGACGGATCAGACAGTATCACGGAGGTGACCACGAGGCGAAATCACCAGGTCACAGAGGCGGAAGACAGTGCTGTGACCTGGGCGCGGAGGCCGATCCGGCGGTCCGGGGAACTCCGTCGCGGCCGTGGTAGTTACAGGTATAGCCGATCGCGGATATCATGCAGGGAACGTGCTCGTAGTACGACACGCCGTATACGCGTGTCGTCGTAATGAATGAGGAGAGACTCACCGAAGGGAGGGCCCATATGGGGATCGTCTCGAGATTCGAGCGCCGCCTCCAGGGCGCCGTCGGTGACGTCTTCGCCCGGGTCTTCGGCGGGAACGTAGTTCCGCAGGAGGTCGAGGCCGCGCTGCAGCGTGAGGCCGCCGACAACGTCCAGGAACTCGGCGGCGGGCATCTGCTCGCACCCAACAGTTATGTGATCACCATCAACTCGTCGGACCACCGTCAGCTCGACGCCGATCACGACCTCACTACCCGCGCTTTCGCCAAACATCTGCAGGATTACATCCGGGAACAAGGATGGCAGACCTACGGCGAAGTGCACGTGGTCTTCGAGGCATCCCCTACGCTGCACACCGGAATGTTCAGGACGAGCGGCCGCGTCGACCCCGATGCCGGCCGTGGAGCTGCCTCGGCTCACCGCCCGGAACCGCTACAACGACCCGCTAACCCGCAACCAGGAGCTGGCCCCATGACGCAGAACTCTGGCTACGACCCGAGCCGTGAGCACGCGGAGTCCGATCCACGCAATCGCGGGTACGCTCCCGGACCCGTGGGACGCGGGCCGCAGAACGGCGCGTACCCCGAGGACTACGGTCCCGGCGCGCAGTACAACGGCGCTCCCGACTATCAGAACGGCTACGACTACCAGCAGGGCGGCGCCGCCTACGACCAGCAGGGCTACGCCGGTCAGCCGGGCTACGACCAGGGCGGGTACGCGCAGCAGCCCGGCTACGACCAGCAGGGGTACGCCCAGCCCGGCTACGATCAGGGCTACGACCAGGGCGGATATGCCCAGCAGCCGGGGTACGACCAGCAGGGGTACGCCCAGCCGGGCTACGACCAGGGCGGCTACGCGCAGCAGCCCGGCTACGACCAGGGTTACGACCAGCAGGGCTACGCACAGCAGCCCGGCTACGACCAGCAGGGCTACGCCGGTCAGCCGGGTTACGACCAGGGTTACGACCAGCAGGGCTACGCACAGCAGCCCGGCTACGAGCCGGGTTACGACCAGCAGGGTTACGCGCAACAAGGCGCACCGGGATACCAGCAGGCCCCCCCGCCGGCGGGCTACGGCGCCCAGGGCGGATACGCGCCGGCGGCCGGACCCGGTTTCTCCGCGACCCTCGCGCTCGACGACGGCAGTGGCCGCACCTACCAGCTCCGCGAGGGCAGCAATATCATCGGCCGCGGCCAGGACGCCCATTTCCGGCTTCCGGACACCGGTGTCTCCCGCCGCCATATCGAGGTGCGCTGGGACGGCCAGACCGCCATGCTCTCCGATCTCGGTTCCACCAACGGAACCCTCGTCAACGGTTCACCGGTGCAGGACTGGCAGCTCGCCGATGGCGATGTGATCCGCGCCGGGCATTCCGAGATCCTTATCCGTATTGTCTGATGCCGTAGGCTCGCCGTGCGGATCACGAGGGCGCTCTCGCATAATAGGGCGGTCCAATCGTGATCGGTCTCGTCCGACGGTCCTATGATGTGCCGACACATGTGCGGCACCGCTGAGGCGGGCCGCCGGGACGAGCACGGCCAAGGGGTGGGTCACCACGCCGACGGCACCGGCATACGGTCGATTAGGAGGTGGAGCGCCGTGCAGGGACTGGTTCTGCAGTTGACCCGTGCCGGGTTCCTCCTGCTGTTGTGGCTGTTCGTCTGGGCAATCCTGCGCACCCTCCGCAGTGATATCTACGCGGCCTCCGGCATCCGGCAGCAGACTCGTGGACCGCGTGGTTCCACGGTGCTGCCGTCCATGCGCCGAGGCCAGAAGGGCGCCAAATATCTTGTGGTGACTCAAGGTTCTCTTGCCGGTACCCGCATCACACTGGGTACCCAGCCGGTATTGATCGGCCGTGCGGACGATTCGACGCTGGTGCTCACCGACGATTACGCCTCCACCCGACATGCCCGCCTGTCCCTACGCGGTGACGACTGGTACGTCGAAGACCTCGGCTCGACCAACGGTACCTACCTCGATCGCGCCAAAGTCACCACCGCAGTCCGCGTTCCGCTCGGCACTCCTGTCCGGGTCGGCAAGACAGTGATCGAGCTCCGATCGTGACACTTGTTCTCCGCTACGCAGCGCGCAGCGACCGCGGCTTGGTCCGCGCCAACAACGAAGATTCCGTCTACGCGGGTGCCCGGCTACTGGCACTCGCCGACGGTATGGGCGGGCACGCCGCCGGTGAGGTCGCGTCCCAGCTGATGATCGCCGCGCTGGCGCATCTGGACGACGACGAACCCGGCGAGGACCTGCTGGGCAAGCTCAACCGGGCCACCCATGCCGGTAATTCCGCGATCGCCGAACAGGTCGAGGAAGAACCCGAACTGGACGGCATGGGCACCACGCTCACCGCCATCCTGTTCGCGGGCAAGAAGCTCGGAATGGTCCATATCGGCGATTCCCGCGCCTATCTGCTGCGCGACGGTGAACTGGCCCAGATCACCCGCGACGACACCTTTGTCCAGTCGCTGGTCGACGAGGGCCGGATCACCCCGGAACAGGCTCATACCCATCCGCAGCGTTCGCTGATCATGCGCGCGCTGACCGGTAACGAGATCGAGCCCACGCTGGTGATGCGCGAGGCCCGCGCCGGTGACCGCTACCTGCTGTGCTCGGACGGCCTCTCCGATGTGGTGAGCGATGAGACCATCGCCAACACGATGCGTGAGGGCAATACCGACGAATGCGCCGACCGGCTCATCGAACTCGCACTGCGCAGCGGCGGCCCGGACAACGTCACCGTCGTCGTCGCCGATGTCATCGACCTCGACTACGGCCAGAGCCACCCGATCGTCGCCGGCGCCGCCTCCGGTGAGGCCGAGGACAACCCGCCGCCGAACACCGCCGCGGGCCGGGCCGCCGCCATGCGTCCGCCGGCCGCCGCGCCACGGCGTACTGCGAACGAGCCCGAACCGCCGCCGAAGAAATCGCATAAGCTGCGCTGGCTGCTGCTCGCGGTCGCGCTGGTGTTCGCGGTGGTCATCGGGCTGGTCGTCGGCTACAAGATGATCCGGTCGAATTACTACGTGGGCGCGGACAACGACAGTGTCGTGGTCATGCAGGGGCTGCCGGGCTCGATCCTGGGCTATTCCATCCACGAGGTGAACCTGGTCGGCTGCGTTACCGCCAAGGGTGAGCTCACCCTCGCCGAGAGCGGCGCTCCCCTGCCGGACGGCTGCGAAACCCTGAAGGTCAGCGACCTCTTGCAGACCGGCCGCGAACAGGTCGAACGCGGCCTGCCCCCGGGCACCCTGGACAAGGCTCGCGAGCAGATGCGCGTGCTGGCCGACCGCGAACTGCTGCCGGTGTGCAAGAAGAACGGGTCCGCCGCCCAGCCGGGCGTCACCAGTACCCCCGCCCCTGCTCCCGCCCCGCCGGCCGCTCCGACACCCACCGAGGCCGCTCCGCCGGCCCCCGCGACCCAGGCACCTGCTCCCAACGGTGAGAACCCGGCACCACCGGCACCGCCGACCACCACCGCGCCGGCGCCGACCACCACCGCTGTGCCCCAGACGCCGGGGGAGAACTGCCGGGTGACGGACTGATGTCCGCACCGGCACCACCGTCCGCCGGGGCTTTTCCGAGTCCCCCGGGCGGTTTCGCTGCAGCGCAGCCACCGACGTCGCGGCGCAATACCGAACTTCTGCTGCTCGGCTTCGCGGCCTTCATCACCACCGCCGCGCTGTTCCTGGTGGAAGCCAATCAGGAACAGTCGCTGACCTGGGATATCGCAAAGTATGGGCTGGCCTACCTCGGCCTGTTCGCGGTCGCGCACCTGGCGGTCCGGCGGTTCGCGCCTTATACCGATCCGCTGTTGCTGCCGATCGTGGCGCTGCTGAACGGGATCGGGCTGGTACTCATCCACCGGCTGGATCTCGCCGACCAGCAGACCGCTGCCTACAACTCGTGGGATATCCCCTCCCCCGACGCCAACCAGCAGATCCTGTGGACCGCGCTGGGCATCGTGCTGTTCGTGGCCTTGCTGATCGTGTTGCGCGATTACCGGACGCTGGCCAAGTACGCCTACACACTCGGGCTGGTGGGGTTGATCGCGCTGGCGATACCGGCGCTGCTGCCCAGTTCGCTCTCGGAGGTCAACGGCGCCAAGATCTGGATCCGGCTGCCCGGGGTGAGCCTGCAGCCCGGTGAGTTCGCCAAAATCCTGCTGATCATCTTCTTCGCCTCGGTGCTCGTGTCCAAACGCGAACTGTTCACCGCGGCCGGCCGGCATTTCCTCGGGATGGAATTCCCCCGCGCCCGGGATATGGGCCCGATCCTGGCCGTCTGGATCGTCTGCATCGGGGTGCTGGTCTTCGAAAAGGACCTCGGGACCTCGCTGCTGATCTTCGGCACGGTCCTGGTGATGCTCTATATCGCCACCGAACGGGTGGGCTGGCTGCTGATCGGCGGCGGCCTGCTGGCCCTCGGCTTCGTCTTCGCCTACCAGCTCTTCGGGCATGTGCGGGTGCGGGTGGAGACCTGGCTGCATCCCTTCGACGACTACAACAACACCGGCTACCAGATCGTGCAGTCGCTGTTCGGGCTCGCCACGGGCGGGCTGGCGGGTACCGGCCTGGGCAGCGGACGTCCGCAGCAGGTGCCGTTCGCCAAAACCGACTTCGTCGTCACCACCATCGGCGAAGAGCTCGGCCTCATCGGCCTGACCGCCGTCCTGATCCTTTTCCTCATTCTGATCCTGCGCGGTATGCGCACCGCGCTGGCGATTCGTGACAGTTTCGGCAAACTGCTCGCGGCCGGGCTGGCGTTCACCCTCGCCATCCAGATCTTCGTGGTCGTGGGCGGGGTGACGAAACTGATCCCGCTCACCGGTCTCACCACGCCGTTCGTCTCCTACGGCGGTTCCTCCCTGCTGGCGAACTACATCCTGCTGGCCCTGCTGATCAAGATCTCCGACGCGGCCCGTGAACCGGCCCCGGCCCGGCGCCGGGAACCGGCCCCGGCGCCGCTGGCAGAAGCGCAAACGGTGATGGTGTCACGACGGCAAGGGGGTCAGCAGCGATGAACACACCGCTACGCCGGGTCGCCATGGCGGTTATGGCGATGATCGTGGCGCTGCTGCTCAATGCCACCTATATCCAGGTGATCAAGGCCGACGACTATCGTGCCGATCCACGCAACTCCCGGGTGCTGCTCGACGAGTACTCCCGCCAGCGCGGCCAGATCTCCGCGGGCGGCACGGTGCTCGCCAGCTCCGTCGCCACCGACGATCGGTACAAGTACCTGCGCGTCTACCCCACCGACCCGGCGGCATTCGCCCCGGTCACCGGTTTCTATTCCATGCAGTACGGCAGCACCGGACTCGAACGCGCCGAAGACCCCGTACTCAACGGGTCGGATGCCCAGCTGTTCGGCAGCCGGCTGGTGGACCTGGTCTCCGGGCGCGACCCCCGCGGCGGCAATGTGGTCACCACGATCGACCCGATGATGCAGCAGGTCGCCTACAACGAACTCACCAGCAAGGGCTACACCGGATCGGTCGTCGCGATCGAACCCAGTACGGGCAAGATCCTCACCATGGTGTCCACCCCCAGCTACGACCCGAACCAGCTGTCGGGTCACGACGGCGCGCAGGGCACCGAGGCGTGGGAAACCCTCAGCGCCGACGAGAACCAGCCGATGCTCAACCGGGCGATCTCGCAGACCTACCCGCCGGGGTCCACCTTCAAAGTGGTGGTCACCGCGGCCGCGCTGTCCAACGGGGTCGCCAACCCGCAGTCCCAGTTCACCGCGGCGCCCAACATCACCCTGCCCGGTACGAGCACCACGCTGGAGAACTACAACGGCACCAACTGCGGCTCCGGCGCCACGGCCACTCTCCACGAGGCGTTCCGGCGGTCCTGCAACACCGCGTTCGTCGAACTCGGTGTCGATGTGGGTGCGGCGGCGCTGGAGGACGAGGCCGCCGCGTTCGGTATCGGCCCGCACCGCGGTATCCCGATGCCGGTGGCGGAGAGCACCATCGGCAACATCCCCGACGACGCGGCGCTCGCGCAGAGCAGTATCGGCCAGCGTGATGTGGCGCTCACCCCGCTCGACAATGCGGTGATCGCGGCTACCGTGGCCAACGGCGGTGTGCGGATGGAACCGTATCTGGTCGACCAGTTGCAGAATCCGGACCTCAGCGAGCTGGCCACCACCGAACCGGTGTCGGTCGGGCAGGCCGTGAGCGCCGATGTAGCGTCTACGCTGACCGACCTGATGGTCGCCTCGGAAGAGAACACCGCGGGTAGCGGCGGATCGGCCTATCGGATCGCGTCCAAAACCGGTACCGCCGAACACGGCTCCGATCCACGCAATACCCCACCGCACGCCTGGTACATAGCGTTCGCCCCCGCCGAGAACCCGAAGATCGCCATCGCGGTCATCGTGGAGAACGGCGGCGACCGCGCGCTGGCGGCAACCGGTGGGTCGGTCGCCGCACCGGTTGCCCGGGCGGTACTGGACGCAGGTCTGCGAGGTCGCTGAACGAGATGGATATGCGAGTGAATCTGCGGGGAACCCGATGCTGACAAACGGCGCGATGATCGCGGACCGCTACCGGCTGCAGCGCCTGATCGCCACCGGTGGGATGGGTCAGGTCTGGGAAGCCCTGGACACCCGGCTCGACCGCCGGGTGGCGGTGAAGGTACTCAAATCGGAGTTCTCGGCCGATCCGACCTTCCGCCACCGGTTCCGTACCGAGGCCAAGACCACCGCACAGCTCAACCACCCCGGTATCGCCGGTATCTACGACTACGGCGAAACCTACGACCCGCAGGGCGGTGAGACCGCCTACCTGGTGATGGAACTGGTGCAGGGCGAACCGCTCAACACCGTGCTGAACCGGCTCGGCCGGTTATCGGTCGTACAGGGCCTGGATCTGCTGGAACAGACCGGCCGCGCGCTGCAGGTCGCGCATCTGGCGGGTGTGGTGCACCGCGATGTGAAACCCGGAAATATCCTGGTCACACCCACCGGACAGGTGAAGATCACCGATTTCGGTATCGCGAAGGCGGTCGATGCCTCACCGGTCACCAAGACCGGGATGGTGATGGGCACGGCCCAGTACATCGCGCCCGAACAGGCGGTCGGTGAGGACGCCACGGCGGCCAGCGACGTCTATTCGCTCGGTGTGGTCGGCTACGAGGCGCTCGCCGGGCAACGGCCGTTCACCGGGGACGGTGCCCTGACCGTCGCGATGAAGCATGTGCGTGAGGTGCCGCCGCCCATGCCGGCGGATCTGCCCCCGAATGTGCGCGAACTCGTCGAAGTGACGCTGGCCAAAGATCCGACCCACCGCTACGCCGACGGCGGCGAATTCGCCGAGGCGGTGGCGGCCGTACGCTCCGGCCGGCGGCCGCCCCCGCCCCGTAATCTGGCCGCCGCCGGACCCACCAGCGTGATCGCGGCACCGCAGCCCGGCTACGACGACCCCGCAACCGTCCGCTACACCGCCCCGGCGGCCGGGATGACGGGCGCGACGACAGTGATGGACCATCACGGCGCGCACGAGGCCGATCCCGCCGATTACCGCGGCGGCGGCGGTGGCGGGCTCGGCAAGAACCAGAAGTGGATGATCGCGCTGGGTATCGGCGCGCTGCTGCTCGGTGGTGCCGTGCTCTGGCTGCTCTTCGGCGGCGATACCAACCCGGAGGGCACCACGCCGGGAGTCACCTCGACCGCCCCGACCACCCGGCAGCTACCGCCCCCGGTGACCACGACCTACGAGGTGACCGAACCTCCCGTGTGGACACCGACCGAGGAGAACACCCCGTCGCAGCCGCCGGCGACCACTACCACCACGCAACCGCCCGCGTCCACGACCACGACGCAGCCGCCGACCACGACGTCGGAGACCACCACGGCGCCGAGCACCACCGAATCGACGGCCAGCGAGGAGACGACCACCACCCGGCGCCTCCCCGTACCGGAGATCGAACTCCCCGAGTTCCCCGAGATCACTCGCGAAGACAGCAGCTCCCCCTTCGACCGGCCGAGCCACCATCAAGGACAGCCATGACGACGCCGAAGAATCTCTCCTCTCGCTACGAGCTGGGCGAGATCATCGGATTCGGCGGTATGTCCGAGGTGCACCGGGCCCGCGATCTCCGGCTCAACCGTGATGTCGCGATCAAGGTGCTGCGCGCCGATCTGGCCCGCGACCCCACGTTCTACCTGCGGTTCAAGCGCGAGGCACAGAATGCCGCGGCCCTGAACCATCCCGCGATCGTGGCGGTGTACGACACGGGTGAGGCCGAGGTCGACGGCGGTCCGCTGCCGTTCATCGTGATGGAGTACGTCGACGGCGACACTCTGCGCGATATCGTGCGCAACGAGGGCCCGCTGCCGCCGCGGCGGGCGATGGAAGTGATCGCCGACGTCTGCGCGGCGCTGGATTTCAGCCATAACGCCGGCATCGTGCACCGCGATATGAAGCCCGCCAACATCATGATCAACCGGGCCGGCGCGGTGAAGGTGATGGATTTCGGTATCGCGCGCGCGATCGCCGACGCCGCCAATCCGATGACGGCGACCGCCGCGGTGATCGGCACCGCCCAGTACCTCTCCCCCGAGCAGGCGCGCGGGGAAACCGTGGACGCCCGTTCGGACGTGTACTCGGTGGGCTGCGTCCTGTTCGAGATCCTCACCGGCGAGCCGCCGTTCACCGGCGATTCGCCGGTCGCCGTGGCCTACCAGCATGTTCGCGAGGACCCGCGGTTGCCCTCGCTCGTCTACGAAGGGGTGCCGCGCGAACTCGATTCGGTGGTGCTCGAGGCGATGGCCAAGAACCCCGCGAACCGCTATCAGAGCGCGGCGGAGATGCGCGCGGACCTGATCCGGGTGCTGGGCGGCCAGAAACCCGGCGCACCCATGGTGATGACCGACGAGGACCGCACCACCATGCTCGGTCCGGCCGCGCCGCCGTCGCGCGGCCAGCACCGGCTGGACGACGACGAGATCGACGATTACGACGACCGTCCCGGCGGCAATCGGCGGATGGCCTATATCGCCGCCGGGGTGGTCGCCGCGGTGGTGGTGGCCTTCGGGTTGTTCTGGATGCTGATCGGCCCGGGCGCCCGGCCCGATCAGGTGGCGGTTCCGGATCTGTCGAACCTCACGGCCAGTGAAGGCGAGCAGAAATTGGATGCACTCGGCTTCGATGTCGCCATCCAGGAGAAGCCCGACGGACGGATCACCGCCGGCCGGGTCATCTCGACCCAGCCGCTGGGTGGATCGCGGGCCGACGAGGGCAGCACGATCACGATGCAGGTTTCCACCGGACCCCAGCAGGTCCCGGTACCCCAGCTCACCGGTCTGAGCCAGCAGGAAGCCGCGCAGGAACTCAACCGGGTCGGGCTGCAGGTTCAGCCGGAGGCCAAACGCGGGCCGTCCAAGCCCGAGGAGAAGGACAAGGTCATCGCCCAGGAGCCCTCACCTGGTATCGAGATCGACGCGGGCAGCCAGGTGACGCTGACCATCGGCTCCGGGCCCGAGCAGATTTTCGTACCCGATGTGGTCGGTCAGTTGATCGACCGGGCCCAGCCGAATCTCGAGGGCGCCGGATTCAAAATCGAAATCCGCGAGGTCCAGTCCGCGCGACCGCGCGGCGAGGTGCTCTCCACCAGCCCGGCCGGCGGTTCGAACGCCGACAAGGGATCCACCATCACGGTGCAGGTCGCGCAGAGCGACCGGATCTCGATGCCGAATCTCGTCGGCCTCAGTGCCGCGGAAGTGGTCGATACGCTGCGGGAAAGCGGCTGGCAGGGCAGCGTGAACCAAGTCCGTCAGATCACTCAGATCACGCTGAACTCCGATCAGGCGGGCAAGGTGCTGAGCCAGCAGCCGTCGGCCGGAACCACGGTGCCGTCCTCGACCACGGTCACCGTGAACACCGGTGTCCTTCCACTCGGACCGCCCTGACGAATGCTGTCGTTCGGATACCGACCGGATCCAGGGCCGGCCGGTATCCGAATGACAACTGGTTCGAGGCGGACTTTCCCGCTGCCGCTACTTCGGGCTCGCGGCATTCGGCTCATGGGTGCGCAGAATCCGCCGACGAAGGCCGAGCCGGGTTGCTGCGTATCGGGCGACGGCGGGCGCGGAGCCCGTTACTGGACGGTGAGCCCGGCGACCTCGGCCTCGAGCATTTCGACCAGCCCCTCGGCCGGCCGCTCACCGCAGATTTCCAGCCAGTTCGCCAGCATCCGGTGACCACCCTGGGTCAACACGGATTCCGGATGGAACTGCACACCGTGAATCGGCAGTTCGTGGTGCCGCAGCGCCATGACGATGCCGCTCTCGGTGCGGCCGATGACGTCGAACCCGGCCGGCAGCGTGTTCTCCACCACGGTGAGCGAGTGGTATCGGGTCGCGGTGAACGGGTCGGGCAGCCCGGCCAGGACGCCCACCCCGATATGGAAGACCGAACTCGTCTTACCGTGCAGCAGTTCGGGGGCCCGGGTCACCGTCGCGCCGAAGGCCGCCCCGATCGCCTGATGGCCGAGGCAGACGCCGAGGAGCGGCGTGGACTGCTCCGCGCAGGAACGCACGAGGTCGATACTCTTGCCCGCACGCTCCGGAGTACCGGGCCCGGGGCTGATGAGAATCCCGTCGAAATCCCGGGCGACGGCATCGGTGTCGGTGAGTTCGGGATCGTCGTTGCGCCAGACGACCGCCTCGACGCCGAGCTGGCCCAGGTACTGGACCAGGTTGAACACGAAGCTGTCGTAATTGTCGACGACCAGAACTCGCATGCACAAAGAGTACGTGGCGCAACCGCCGGACACAGTCGCACCCATCGGGCGCCGGGCCGGGTACTGGGGCATCCCCCCTGATCACCTGGTGGGATAGCCTTGGAACACGACCTGCACGCTGAACACGAGGACATCATGCCCAAGTCGAAGGTCCGCAAGAAGACCGATTACACGATCAACCCCGCCAGCCGGACGCCGGTGAAGGTGAAGGCAGCGGGCCCGTCGCCCGTCTGGTACGTCGCCATCATGCTCGGCTTCATGCTGGCCGGGCTGGTGTGGCTGCTGGTCTATTACCTCGCGGCCGATCAGATCAGCTGGATGAGCGATCTCAACGCCTGGAACTTCCTCATCGGATTCGGGTTGATGGTGGTCGGCCTGATCATGACCATGCGCTGGCGCTGACCAGGGATTACACGGGTGTAATTAATGCACACCTGTGGATAAGCCTGTGGATAACTCTCGAAACGGATTGGGGAACCCCGCGTGCAGCCCGAGAGCACATCGCCACGCCTCGCCTGGACCACCCCGCTTCCCGCGCTGATCGCGGTCGCGATCGGCGGCGTGATCCTCGCCGTGGCCGCCGTGGTGACCGCCGAGACGGCCGGGAAACTGCTACTCGGGGTCGCGGCGCTGGCCATGCTGACCCTGGCCGCGCTGGGGGTCCGCCAGCGACCACGCCTGTCGGTGGTACCCGGCGCCCAACCATTGCTGGTCCTGCGTGGCCTCACCGGCGTCACCGAGTACACCCGCGATCAGATCCTGCGGGCGCGGGTGGTGGGCTATCGCCGGCTCGGCCGTAAATCACCCATGCTGGAAATCGATGTGGACCATCTGGGTACCGAGCGGCTGCTGATCTTCGGCCGGTGGGATCTGGGTACCAGCCCGGAAGAGGTCTACGAGACCCTGCGTTCCGAGCTGCGGCTGCACGGCGAATCGGCCCGCTGAGTCTGATCGTCGGGCTTCCCGAAGCCCGGGAAGCCATGTTTCACGTTAAACATCGGTGCTGTGGGGCGAACAGCCCGCCGCGGTTTCGCGCGGCCCGCATTCCACCCCTCCGGCCGGCGGTTCAGCGCAAGGACGCGGCCGCCACCCCGATCACCACCAGCGCCGCCACCGCCACGACCCCGAGTGCGATCACGCCCACCAGACGCGCCTGCTGCGGCGACCGCGCCCGCACCCATTCCGGCAGGAACAACACACCGAGCGTCGCCAGTGTGCCGGCGGCCAGCCCGCCGAGATGTCCCCACAGCGAGATACCGGGCAGCGAGAAGCTGATGAAAACATTGATGCCGATCAGGATCAGCATGCTGTTCGGGTTCTGCCGCAGCCGGACCAAGATCACCGTAATCGCACCGAACAACCCGTACACCGCACCCGACGCCCCGGCGGTCAGGTTCTCCTGGGCCAGCAGCATCACCGCGGCCGAGCCGCCGAGCAACGAGATGAGGTATACCGCCAGGTAGCGTGCGCGGCCGAGCACGATCTCGATATCCCGGCCGACGATATAGAGCGCCAGCATGTTCAGCAGCAGGTGGATCAGGCCGTAGTGCAGGAATCCGGAGCCGATCACCCGGAACCATTCGCCACCGGCGACCGCGGGCGGGAACATGACCCAGTCCACGAACAACGCCGACTCGACCTCATTGCCCATCAGGCTGCGGGCCTGCACGGAAGTCACCGCGTAGACCACGACATTGAGCGCGATCAGCGCATACGTGACGAACGGGGTGGCCTTGCGCGCAGCAACCGCACCCGAGACCTCCCGTACCTTCGGCATACTGCGCTGATCGGCGCGGACGCAGTCGACACAGTGCTGGCCGACCGAAGCCGGCCGCAGGCACTCCGGGCAGGCTGGGCGGCCACAGCGGGTACAGGCCAGGCCGGTGGGACGGTCGGTGTGCCGGACACACACCGGCATGGGCGGCGAGGGCTGCTGCGGGTTCACCGGCGGACCCGGCTCGAGGAGGGCTGAGGGCTCCGGCCGGGCGGCACCGGCCCGTTACCGCGTGTCGTACTCACCTGCCCATCGTGCCACGCGCGCACCGCCCGCGTGGCCCGGCCGACGGCCTACCGCAGCCGGCAGCATGCCCGCTGACCAGGCAGTCTGCGCTATCGGTCCGGCTGTGTCAGAGTTGAGCCATGAGCTCGAACCCACTGCGTCCCTCCGGCCGTTCGCGCTATCGGCTGCTCGCCGCCGCCGCGGTGGCGGCGGCCGGTGGCACCGCATGGCTGGTGCGCAGTAAACGCCCGCAACCTCCCGAGCCCGCGCCCGCGCCGCCGCGTATCGGTCAATCGCGTCAGGGTGCGGCGCCCGCCACGAACGGCGCCGCCGCACCCACCGAGAGCTGATCCGTCAGCGGCTGACCGTCTTGCGGTACTGCCGCAGCGCCAGCGGAACGAACACCGCCAGGATGATGACGACCCAGATGAGGGTTGTCGCGACCGGATGCTGCAGCGACCACGCGTCCGATACGTCGACCCCCGGTGCGGAGTTCCCGAAGAGGTTACGAGTCGCCTGGGTGAGCGCCGATACCGGATTCCATTCGGCGAAGATTTGCAGCGGGGTCGGCAGATCCTGCAGCGGGACGAAGGTGTTGGCCAGGAAGGTGAGCGGGAAGATCACCATGAAACTCGCGTTGTTGAACACCTCCGGGGTGTGCACCAGCAGCCCTACCACCGCCATGATCCACGAGATGGCGTAGGCGAACAGCAACAACAACGCGTAGGCCAGGACCGCGTCCAGTAGCGATCCGCGGATCCGCCAGCCCACCACCAAACCGGTGAGCGACATGACCACCAGGCTGACCACGTTGATCACCACATCGCTCACGGTGCGGCCGATCAGCACCGAGGACGGTGCCATCGGCAGCGACCGGAACCGGTCGATGATGCCCTTCTGCATATCTTCGGCGAGACTGAGCCCGGTGAAGGTGGATCCGAACACCACGGTCTGCACGAAAATGCCGGCGATGAGGAATTCCCGGTAGCCACCCTCGAGACCCGGAACCTTGATCGCGGTACCGAAAATATAGGCGAACAACAGCACGAACATGATCGGCGAGAGCGTGCTGAAGATCAGCACATCGGGCACTCGCTTGATCTTGATCACATTGCGCTTGGTGACGGTCAGGCTGTCGCTGACCACCATGGACAGCCGTTCGCGCAAGCCGAGCGATTCCTGGGGAACGCCGGCCGGTGCCACCGCGGTCATCTGCTCTTTCCTTCCATGACTTCGAGTTCACCGGCGTCCGGCGAGGTGTCCGGTGCACGGTCGGCAGTACCGGATCCGGTACCCAGATCGCGGTATTCGGCACCCTCGTCCGCTTGTTCCTGCGCCTCGTGCCCGGTGAGCGAGAGAAAGACATCGTCGAGCGAGGGGCGCCGTAATCCCACGTCGTGGATCCGCACGCCCTGTTCGGTCAGTCGCCCGATGGCATCCACCAGCGCCTCCGAGCCGTTGCTCACCGGCACCACGACCCGGCGCAGGCCCGGCTCGAGATGGATATCGCCGTCGGCCAGCGGACTCAGCGCCTGCTGTGCGACGACCAGGTTGTCGGCGTGGTCCACGGTCAGTTCGATGCGGTCACCGCCGACCATGCTCTTGAGTTCGTCGGCGGTCCCGCGGGCGATGACCCGGCCCCGGTCGATCACGGCGATGGCGTCGGCCAGGCGGTCGGCCTCCTCCATGTACTGGGTCGTGAGCAGCAGGGTGGTTCCGGCCGCGACCAGTTCCTCGATGACATCCCACAGATCCAGCCGGGCTCGTGGATCGAGGCCGGTGGTGGGCTCGTCGAGGAAGAGCACCGGCGGATTGGCCACCAAGGCGCCGGCCAGGTCCAACCGGCGGCGCATACCACCGGAGTAACCGCGCACCGGCCGGTCGGCCGCATCGCTGAGCCGGAACCGCTCCAGCAGTTCGCGGGCACGTTCTTTACTGCGCCGCGTACCCATGTGATAAAGCCGCCCGACCATTTCGAGGTTCTCGAAACCGGTGAGGTATTCGTCGACCGCCGCGTACTGTCCCGACGCACCGATCCGTGAACGCAACGCCCTCGGCTGTGCGAGCACGTCGATCCCGGCGACCGTCGCACGGCCGGCATCGGGAACCAGCAGGGTGGTGAGCACCCGGACGGTGGTGGTCTTACCGGCGCCGTTGGGTCCCAGCAGCGCCGTCACGGTGCCCTCGGGCACGGTGAGATCGAGCCCGTCCAGCGCGCGAACCCGCGGACCGTAATGTTTGACGAGACCCTCGGCGACTATTGCGTCGGGCATGTTTCTCCTGAATTCGGTGAGGTGCAGGGCAGGTGTATCGCCGGTGGCAACAGGGCCACCGACCGGCAGCGCATCCGGCAATCGGCCGTACTGTGCGCCAGTATTGTCGCGACCGCTGGTGTTTTCATCCGATTTATCCGGTTGCCTGCCCCCGGCGCAGCCCACACGCGAAAAAGGGCCGCACCCCGGCCCGGCTGTGCTCGGGGTAGCCGGTACGAGGTGCGACCGGTTCCGATCCTCGCGGGCGCGGGCGCCGCGGTCGTGCGTAGCGGACTACTCGAATCGGCGGCCCGCCGTACTCGAATGCGGGCCACATCACCACAATCGAGGCCGCGCCGGAGTTCACAACCGATGTACACAGCCGCATAGTGCCATCGACCTCCGACAGGTTCGGGCCGGCTGTTCTGCACCGTCGTCCCAGCTTGCGACGCGGTGCGGGCACGTTGTGATCCGGCCCGAAAAAAGTCGGAAACTACTGGGCCTCTTATGCGCGCAAACGCGGATCATCGCGTAGGATCGAACGCGTCGGCCCCTCCCCCCCGGGCCGACCTTACGCGGGCCTCGGCTAACTCCCCCCCTTCGCCGAGGCCCGCTCTCATGTCCGGGGTCGGTCGCGAATGACGCGCGTTCCTTTCCAGTCCGTCTGCCGTATGCCGTGCCCTGCACCTCCCCCATCGCAGGATCACCCCTCGCGGTCCACCACCCCGCAATGGTGAGAGAGATGGAGTATCATCGTCTCATCAGATCGATGCAGTAGATCAAGGGAGATCCGCATGACCGCGTCCGTCGACGTCGCAGCCATCGACACCCACGCGCCGGCCGAGCGCCGGCCGTTCGGTCCCGGCACCCGCACCTGGGAAGAAGTCGGGCTGATCACCTTTTCGCTGACCGCGGGCTCGGCCTTCCTCTTGCAGACCATGGAGCCGTCGATCTCGGCGGTGGTCGATGCCCACTCCACCTTCCGCACCGACCCCATCGGCCGGGCCCTGCGGAGCCTGTCCGCGGTGATGATGTGGACCTACGGCGGCGAGGAATCGCTCGGCGAAACCGACCGGCTGCGTAAGATGCACGCCACCCTCAACACCACCGACGCCACCGGGAAACGGCACACCGCCCTGTCCAGCGGCCCCTGGGCCTGGGTGCTGCACACGGGTACCTTCGCCTTCGCCGAGAACGCGAAGTACTTCGCGAAGCGGCCGCTGACCACGGCGGAGAAGGAAGACTACTACCGCGAAACGCTGCAGCTGATGCGGAACTTCTACGTACCGCCCAAGGAACTGCCGGCGACCTACACCGATTTCGAGAAGTTCTTCGCGGAGCAGGTGGAGAACCATCTCGAAGCCACCCAGACCGCGAAGGATTACCTGAAGGTCATCCGGACGATCGCGCCGCCCACCCAGCTCCCACGGGCCCTGCACCCGGTGTGGCGCGCACTGACCGGCCCGCTCGGCCGGATGCAGCACTTCGTGACCGTCGGCACCACCCCGGAGGTGGCGCGGCGCAAACTGGGACTCACCTGGACCGAATCCGATGAACGCAAACTGCGGATCCTGGGCTGGTTCATCGCCCGGCTGGTTCCGCTGCTGCCGGAACGGTTGCGCTATTTCCCTATCGCCTACGAGGCCCGCAAACTCGAACGCGACAAGGCCCGGCTGCGCAAGGTGATCGACACCCGGCCGCTCTGATCCGGCCCGGAACGGCCCTTGGAACGGCTCGCGTTCCGAGGGCCTTTTTCTGCGTCGATACACTGCGGGAAGAGCCGAGATCGATAGGAGAACCACCCCGTGACCAGCAGCACGACCACACTTCCCGACTATGAGCAGGTGGTCCGGCTGCCGCGCGAACTCGGCCCGATCGTCGTTCCCGAGAGCTTCCGGGACGAGAACGACCATATGAACATCCGGCACTACTTCGACCTGTGCGTCGAAGCCGCGGGAGGGGTTTTCGAACGGATCGGATTCACCGACGAATACCGCTCCGGCCGCGGCCACGGGGTCTTCACTGCCGAACACCACATCCGTTATCACGCCGAAACCCGGGTCGGCGAAGAGGTTTCGGTCTATGTACGCGGCGTGGCACGCTCCGACAAAGTGGCGCACGTGGTGGCAATGTTGATGAACGACACCACCCGCCGCCTCAGCGCCACACTCGAGATCACCGCGATCCATGTGGATCTGCGCACCCGTTCGGCGACGCCGTTCGCGGCCGATATCGCCGCCGCCATGGATCAGGAATTCGAATCCACCGAGGCGGACTGGCCCGTACCGGTCTGCGGCGCAATGGGAATACGCCGCTAACGCCCGAGTTACGGCAGGTCGGCTACAGGCCCCTGTTCCGGTTGGCCGGCCGGTACGGGGCGAACCGTGACCGCCTCATGGCCGCGCGGGCGTGCGGTACTGACGAACAGCACCGGCTGCCCAGCGTGCAGTGTCCGGTAACCGTCGGTTTCGATGCACCGGTACTCCACGAAGACCTGCTCGGTCCCGTCGTCGGGTTTGATGTAGCCGAACCCTTTCTCGGAGTCGAACCAGAAGACTCTCCCCCGTCTCCAATCCGATCGGTCGATCCCGGGTACGGCAGACTCCGAAGGGGTCATTACCAGGTCTTCTCCACTCGTGATATCAGGGTCGACAACCTCAAAAGTACGCCCGATGCCCATGGACGTCACGATCGGCTCCATCGGCACATCAGTACGGTGCACCTGTGGCAGAAGCATCCTTCCTCACCGATACCCGGTCCGGCTACGACACCATCGCGGCGGCATACACCGAAACCTTCGCCGGCGAACTCGACGCCAGCCCTTGGGAGCGCGCGATACTCTCCGCCTTCGCCGAAGTGGTCGGCCCTGGGGAGCCGGTTGCCGATATCGGCTGCGGCCCGGGCCGGGTGACCGGTTTTCTTGCCGAACGAGGTCTGGCGATACGCGGACTCGACCTGTCCCCGGTCATGGTCGAACTGGCCCGGCAGCGTCACCCGGATATCCGGTTCGATGTGGGTTCCATGACCGCGCTGGAGATCTCCGACGGCTCGCTGGCGGCGGTGGCCGCGTGGTACTCCCTGATCCATATTCCGCCCGCCGAACGCCCCGCGGTACTGGCCGAATTCCATCGCGTCCTGCGACCGGGCGGCCGGTTGCTGCTCGGGTTCCAAGCCGGTACCGAGACAAAGCATTACGACGAGGGGTTCGGGTTTCCGGTCTCGCTCGACTTCCATCGGATCGTCCCCGAGGAGGCGGCCGCAGTGGCGGAAGCCGCCGGCTTCGCCGTCGAGATGCGTTTCGTGCGGGCACCCGCCGGAACGGAAACGACCCCGCAGGCGGCCCTGCTGTTGCTGCGCTCGAGTTGATAGGGCGACAGTGCGGATATCGAAAAGATCGCAATCCCTATCATTTCGATGCGATCAAGATGAGCGGGGTCTGCCGCCACGCCCCTCGAATGGGCCCTATCATCACGATTCTTGACGCGATCATTTCGATAGACAACCCTGGTCCGGTGGTGATCAAGAAGAACCCGCTCGGCCCGACGGGTAACACTGTCCGGGAAAACATCCTGCGCTATCGCACCCGGCTGAACCTGGGCTATGCCGATCTCGCCCGAAGGCTCGAGGCCCTCGGACGTCCCATCCCGGTCTTGGGACTGTCGCGGATCGAGCGGGGCGAGCGCCGGGTCGACGTGGACGATCTGCTGGCGCTCGCGGTCGCGCTCGGGGTCTCGCCCACCAGTCTCCTGCTGCCGGACACTCCCGATTCGGACACCGCAGTCGGCGCCACCGGAATCGACGGCACCGCGGCGGATCTCCTCGGCTGGTTCCGGCTGCACACCCCCTCGGCCCATATCGGCAAACCGGCCGGGCAGCGATTCGTCCGCGACGCCATCCGGTTCATCGCCGATGCCCGCCCCCGCTGGGATATCGAAAGTCTCACCCTCGACAAGCTTCCCGGTGTCGGACATCAGGAGTACGCCGCCGAGATCGCCCAGAAGTCGCGGCGGACGGAGCCCGAAACCGGCCGCTGACCTTCGCCGCGGCCGGGTCGCTGCCGGCACCCGAAAGCAGTGCACCCGGCCGGCGCACAGCCGGGCGGTGCTGTGACCGCCGGGGCATCGCGGCTTCAGGAGGACGCCGGGGCCGCCATGAGCTCGAATATCGAAACCGGCCGCCCCGCTTCCGCACTGGCTGCACGCGCCCGCCGCCAGAATTCCTGCGCGACTCGGGACAGGGTGGCGTCCACCCCGGCTTCCTCGCTCGCATCGATGATGTGCTGCGCACCGGCATCCATCATCGCGAACGATGCGAGATCGCCCCAGCCACCTTTCTTCGCGGCCTCCGCGTACTCCGCCATGAAGAAGGGATACGCCTCGGCCGAACGCACGGCGTAGGGCAGGAAGCGGTCGATATCGTTGCCGGAGCGCGCGATCAGGGCCAGCGCCTGGTCGTAGGCGAGCATCCACGGATGGAAAACGATCAGCAACGCCTGGTAGAACACCTGGGCCAGACCGTCATCGGAACCCAGATACTCCTGCGGGCTCAGCGGCCGCAGCAATTCGGCGTGCGCGTCGAATACTTCCTGCGGTCCGCTGTAGAAGAGGTATGAGGCGGGGTGGGCGATATTGTCGCCGGCCGACATGAAGCCTCCGGAGAGGAACTCCGCACCGTGCGAGCGCACCCACGCCCCACCCCGGCGAGCGTTTTCCGGCGAGTCCGAGGAGAGATTGGCGATCACCTTCCCCCGCAGCTCACCGGTCGCCTGGCCGAGTACCTCGTACATCGCGGCGTAGTGCGTCAGGCTCAGCACGGTCACCTCGTTCGCCGCCAGCGCCTCGGCGACCGTCGCGGCCCGCTTCGCGCCCAATGCGACCATGGCGTCGGCCTTTTCCGGGCTGCGGTTCCAGACGGTGACCTCCGTACCGGCGGCCAGGAAAGCCCGTACCATCGCCTGCCCCATCGGGCCGAGCCCGATCACGCTGACCGACCGAATATTCTGCTGAGACATCGAATGCCCTCTTCCGATAGTGGTTCAGATGCTTGCCGGCTCCGGAACCGATACTGGTTCCCGCAGGTAGAGTGGGCAAGAACGTACGTTCGAGTGGGGCTGCTCACCCCGAGGTACGTAACGAGTTCAGGAGGACGCGGTGACCCAACCGAGTGACACGTATCACGATGTATGCGGTATGTCCCTGGCGATCGACGTCGTCGGCGGCAAATGGAAACTGCATCTGATGTGGGTGCTCGGTGCGAGTCCGCAGCGGTTCGGGCAGATCCGCCGGGCACTCACCGGGGTGAGCGAGAAAGTTCTCACCGAGAACCTGCGTCAACTCGAATCGGCCGGCATCATCCGCCGCGAGGTCTACCCCGAGGTGCCGCCCCGGGTCGAATACTCACTCACCCCACTCGGCGAAGACCTCGCCCGCGCCCTGCGCCCCCTGGAGGAATGGGGCGACCGCCACCGCGATCACCTGATGAGCTGCCCGCAGGCAGGGTGAGCACACCTAAACGCCGAACGCTCCCGACCCGTCGATGCGGGCCGAGAGCGTTCCGGAGTGGAGCCTAGGGGAATCGAACCCCTTGGGCTGGGCCTCTAACCAGCGAAAACACCGGTTACTCGGCTCGCATCCTGCGGTTTCTCGGGACTCGTCGGGTTTCGACGGGATCGGTCGGGACTCACAATAATGCACTTCGGGCACCGCGTGCCCGGCGTTCCCGCGGCTTCGGATCGCAGCGACCTGCGATCAAACAGCAAACGAGGCGCCCCGAGCTCTCGCTCCGAGCGCCTCGTGGCACTTCAGGATCAGCGTCCGCGGCGCGCCATATGCACGATCGACGCAGCCTCGCGGCCTGTCATCTGGAACTGTGCAACCAGGTCGCTCGGCACGATATCCGAATCGCCGACCAGTTCGACGAGCAGCTCGTCACGGGCGGCCGTCGCCGCCCTGACCTCTTCGCGCGCGGCTGCGAGCCGCTGTACGGCTGCGTCTATCCGGCTGTCCTCGCTCACACAAGAACCATATCGCGGGCAGTCAGCGCGGCGTCGAGCTCCCGCACCGGCGAACTGTTACCCCACGGGGTGAGCAGCTGGCGCCCCTGCATGATCGCCGTGGCCAGCCGTGGTGACCGGTTCCGGTCGGTCAAGTCCAGGGCGTCACTGACGGCGGCGGCGGCGCCGGCGATATCGCCGAGTTGCAGATACGCCCGTTCCAGCTCGAGCAGCATCATCGCCCGATCGCGGGTCCGCCGCGGGTCGATCATCGCGACCGCCGCGCGGGTCGCTTCCACCGCGCGGTCCGGTTCGCCGAGCAGCGACCAGCACCACCCGCGATAGGACTCGAGCAGCGCCGACGTCGCGAAGTAGGCGCGCGAGCGCTCGGGCCCGACTTCCTTCTCGGCGTGCGCGAGTTCGAGAGCTTTCTCGGCGGCGTTGAGGGCCGCGGCGCAGAATCGCCCCTGCCCGTCAGTGGCCGCGGCCTCGGCGACCCGCATTTCTACGTACGCGCGTAGGCGGTGGTCGCTGGACTGCGATACCGCGGCCCGTGCTGCGATCGCATCGTTGACAGCGTCGCGCGTGCGCCGGTCTGCGAGCGCCAGCTGTGACAGGTGGCAATGCATGTACGCGCGGATATCCGAGTCGTCGGCGTCGTGCGCCTTGTCTCGCGCGAGTCCGTACAACCGGTTCGCCGTCACGCGGTCGCCGACGTCCCATGCGAGGCACCCGGCGAACCCGATCATCTCGGCGTCGAGCGCGACCAGGTGCGGACGCAGTGCCGGCGCTGCCTCTTTCACCATGGCCTCGGTGAGTGCCTGCTGGGCGATCACCATGCCCTGCGCGGCCGGGCTGCCCATGGCGTCGTCGAGCAGCATCGCCTGATGAAGCGTCCCGCGGACCAGGTCGACGCCGTGCATATCGGGCCGGCCCGTTCCGGACATGAGCCACGAAATGCGCTCGGCGGCGTCGCCGCTCAGCCCCAGCGCGGCCAGCGCCGCGGCCCCTGCGGCACTGGACTTGAACAGGGTGCGTCGATTCACGTCGGTATCCTCCTCGCCTGCAATCCGATCACGGATCCGGCGATAGGCGCCGAGTACTTGTTCCGACGCCTCGGCGAGCAGGCCGTCGAGGACGTTCGCATTGAACCGCCCGACCGGTGACTCATGTTTCTCCCAGCGTCGGACCGAGCGCTCACGTACACCTACCAGGGCGGCGAATTCCGCCTGGTTCATCCGGAGGGCCAAGCGCAGCGCTTGAACCTCCGTGCCGGTCCAGACGCCGACGGTAGCCATCACGAACCCCCTTGACGTAGTGGTGAATTCAACATTAGCCGGTTTTTGTCCGGTTATGTCCGGAAATGTCCGGTGGCCTTTCCTGGATGCTCTCACCAGCCCCGGCGCCGGGACGTATGTCGCCTTCGGAATAGCCACTTGTCGCAACGATCGGCCCTGTTTGCCGTCATCCCCGTCGCCGGGTGCTCACCATGCAGCCTCACTTGGGGAGAGGAACCATGCACACCTACGAGACCCGTAGACCGGCAGCGCCGCCACCGCTGCCTACCCGGGCGCCGGTCAATCGGGCGATGGCCGCCGCGCTGCGGCTGTGGCGCGAGAGCGAATGCTACGACCGGGCCACCGTAGAACGCTGCCTCGAGGGCCTGCGCTCCCTCGATGCGCCGGCCGCCGAGCAGCCCACCGTCCAGCATGAGGTCGACGGCGTGATCGCCCGGTGGCGTGCCGAACACCCGGAGGTGCGGCGTGCCAGCTGACCTCGCGACCTTGCACCGGATCGCAGGGAAAATCCGCGGGGACACGGTCCGGGAAACCCGGCTGCACCGCGAGTTCGAGGCCATCATCGAGGCGTTGTGGCGCGCGCCGATTGAAGAGGTGCGCCGTGCCTACTGAGGACGGCGTCACGGCACAAATGCGGTACTACGCCGATCTCATTATGTGGCGCCAGCGCGCACCCGAGGTCGCGGAATCGCTCGAGGCCGAGGGGCCGCCACCTCCTGAGCCCGAGGACGGGCTCACCGGCAAGGTCCTCTGGTACGAGTACCACCCACCGAGCGCTCGGGAGTATCAGCAGTTCCTGGACGCTGCGGTCGCCGGATCGGCGATCACCGCCGAGGACCGAGACGCCTTGGCCGAGCTGCCCCCTATCGATGGTGTGGCCGCGATCCGTGCGCGATTGGCGTCGAAAGACGCTCCGGAAGAGGGAACAACAACATGACTACCCCTGCACCCCGAACCAGGGCCCGTGTACCGGTCGGAGTGGATACCACCCGGCCCAGCATCGCCCGCGTCTACGACTACAGCCTCGGCGGCAAGGACAACTACGACGCGGACCGCGCCGCGTACGAGCAGATCCTTCAGGTCGCGCCGCGGCAAGGCGATGTCTCCCGGATGAATCGGCGCTGGCTGCACCGGGTGGTGCGCTATCTCGCCGGCCCGGCTGCGGTCGATCAGTTCCTCGATATCGGCGCAGGCCTGCCCACGGTGGCGAACACACATGAAGTTGCGCAGCAGGACCGGCCCGAGGCGCGGGTCGTCTACGTCGACAACGACCCCGTATGCAACGCGCACGGCCGGGTACTGCTCGAACAGAACGACCACACGTTCTTTGTGGCCGGCGATCTACTCGAGGACGGCACGCTGCTGTCGAACCGCTCGGTCATGCAGTACTTCGACCATGACCGGCCGATCGCCGTGATCGTCTGCGGATTGCTGCACCATATCGAGGACGAGCTGAACCCAGCCGCGGTGATGCGCGAATACGTCGACCAGATGCCGCCGGGCTCCTATCTGGCGATCTCGCATTTCTGGGATCCGGCCGACGAGGATCCCGAGCTGCATACGCGCGCCCGGCAGGCTGAGCGCGCGTTCGTCGAGATGGGCCTCGGCTCGGGATGGTTCCGCACCCGCGAGCAGATTCGCGAGTTCTTCGGCGGGCTGGCGCTCATCCCGCCGGCGCCGCTGGAACCGCCCGGACTCGTCGAACTCGACGACTGGTGGCCGATGGGCCCGTGGCCGCTGACGAGGTGCTGGGAGCAGCGGCTCATGCTGGGCGGCGTCGCCTACAAGCCGGATCCCGCCCACGAACCGGTGCCGCTGCGTGCGCGCCGCGGCTGACCCGGCGACCGCGCTGATCGGCCGCACGTCGGTGCCGGAAACGCGGTACAGCGCGAGCGAGTTGCGTGCGTTCGCCGAGAAGCGCTCCGACGCGCCAAGGTTCGTCGGCGTGACCGATTTTGCGGACATCACCGGGGAGCGGACTCAACAGCTCACCCGGTGGCGCCGCACCGGGCGGGTATGGGTGCCGACGCCGGCGATCCTGCTCGGCGAGACCGAGCGCGCCGGATGGGAACCCGAGGTTGCGAAAGCGTGGCGGCGCGGTCTAACCGGTGTGGACCGGCCCGAGCCGGTGCGGTATCTGAGCATTACCGAGATGGTCGCCATATGGCACCTGCCGCGCGCGCTGCTGTGGGAGGCGATCCTCGTGCGCGAGTCGATTCCGCCGCCGGCGATCTGGCTTACCACCCGCGGCACCGCTGACGCGGGATGGTCGCCCGCCGAGAACCCCCGGCCGTCCGGCCGGGTGTCGTAGAACACCACACCGAAGGAGAGCAGCACCGATGAAATTTCGGCCAGGACCCGACGGTAACTCCGGCGAAAACTGGGATGAACCCGCCAACAAAGACGAACCCGGCGGCGACATGACCCATAGCAGCCGGTAGCCAGTCCAGCTGAAACGCAGCGGGCGCGCCCACCGATCCACTTACCAGGACCAGCGGGGCGCCCGCTGAGTTATTACTTCCAATATCAGGGGATTTCGTGACCGCACAGGACGACAACGTCGCCAGACGCCGCCGAACCAACCGCAACATACTCATCATCGTCGGCGTGATCGTCGGCCTACTCGTCGTCTGCGGGGTTGTGGGCGCGATCGTCGGCGACGACCAGGCCGCCGAGGAGCCAGCGCCGACGCCAACAACCACCGAGGTTGTCGCCCCTCCCCCGGCGCTCGCTACGCCGCCGGCGCCAGCGAGCAGCTCGGCGCCGGTGCCCACCACCGGCACCGGTCCGGCGGCCTACTCCGACCCGCGTTGCGCGCCGGCGAGCGCCGATCTCGTCGCCCAGGTGGCGACCGGCCTGACCCGGGACGGATACACCCTCACGAACGGAACGGTCATCAGCGAGGCCGGCACAACCTACTTCGGTGCGACGACGCTCGACGCATCCGGCCGGATGGAGAACCGGTCCGACGTCTGGGTGGTGCGCGATGGCGCGGTGTATGCCTCGACCGGCGGAGCCCGGAACGAGACGAGTTTCCCGAAAGCCTCGGACGCGCTCGGTGTCTCGCCCGGCGATCCGGTCGTCGCGGCCGTCGATACGTGCGTGATCGATTTGACCAGGTAGAAACGACGAATGAGCGCCCCGACCGGGTTCGGTCGGGGCGCTCATTCGTTGCGGAGGGCGGTGATCAGGCGGCGATGTCGTACGCCCAGAACTCGTCGATTGAGGCGGACTGGTACTGCTGCTGGAATATCGGCCGGTTGCCGCTGAGTCCGATGCGACACCGCCGCTGCCCCGGTCCGGACGGGATTATGCCCGCGGTGTCGTTCCAGGACAGAAAAGGGACCTCGTTGACGAACACCGAGAACAGCGAGCCTACGCGGCGGAACCGGACGATAGCGTTCATCGGCACCTGGGCGGTCGTGGATGCCCGCGTGGTGTAGGTGGCGCCGTTTCCGGTTTGGATGATGCAGGGCGTGAACGGGTTGCCGCCGCCGTCGTGTGAGTACCCGCCGAACGCGACATTGACGCCCTGCTGATAGGTGCCGTCACTACCGGCGATGATCAGCGTAAAGCTGTTGTTGGTCGCGAGCCCGTAGCCAGACGGGGTCATTTGCGCGCGAATCTCGTGAGCGTCGGTGTAGAACTTGCCGTCGTTACCACCGCCGCGCCAGGTGTTGATGCAGTGCGCCGCCGCCGCGCCGCTGCCCTGCGGGGTGATCTGCACCCGGCCGCTGACGATCACGAGCGGGTTCGTGGTGTCGGTCGTGTAGTTCGGGCCGATCGCGCCGTTCGTCCGGTTGAAATCATCACCGGTGAACGACATGGGCGGTTGCCATACCGCCGGGCTCACGCGCGCCGCCAGCGGATCTCGGCGGCGAGCTGGGCGCCCGGCGCGGTGTTGGCCGCGGTCTGGTAGATCCAGATTCGATCGCCGGCGGAAACAGCGGCGTTCGGGGTCGCGGCCGTCGGCGAGCTCGGCGCCGGCGTGCCGGACGAGCCCGCGATCGCGTCGCCGGTCGCGGTGCCGTTACGGCGTAGCTCGGCCGTGCAGGTGCCGCCCGTCCCGGCCGCTTTACTCCAATACCGCGCCGAGATGATCACCATGTCGTAGGGGACGACCCAGCCGATATCTTGCTGTCCGATTCCCTGCGCGTGCAGGCCGTAGGTCTGCCAGATCATCGCCCCGTCTTCGCGGAACTTCGCGAACTCTTCGCCGATCCGGGTAGCGAGCGCGGCGAGCGCGTCGACCAACACAGCCATCAGACGAGCGCCGCCTCGAACACCGCAACGAAATCGGTCGAGGTATCGCCGACGTCGGCCGCCGCCGCGGCGCCGATGTTGGTTCGCGCGTTGCCCTGCTGGGTAGTGGTGAGCCCTTGCGAGGCGGTATCGACGCGCACCCGGTTGCCGAGTGCGGTCTGAATGTTGGCGATCGCGTCCGGATTGTTGCCCAGCGCCGCGGCGATTTCGGCGATCGTATTCAGCGTTTCGGGCGCATCCTCGACCAGCGCGGCGACCTGTGTCGCGATCGCCGAATCGGTTTCGCCCGTCGAGTAGACGCTGAGCGCACTGCGCGCCGCGGTCGCCGAGGCCGCGGTGATCAGCGCTCGGCCGGTCGCGGTCGAGTCGCTGATATCGGCGGCAGTCGGTAGCCACGTCGAGGCCTTCGCGCCGACCGCGGTACGGGCCGCAGCGGCGTCGACCGCGGTGAGTACTGCTCGGCCGACCGTGGTCGAGTCGGTGATGTCCTCGGAGGTGACCGGTCCGCCGGCCCCGCCGCCGGCGGCGACTTCGTTGATCGCGGCGACGATGTTGGTCTTGTCGGTGGTGGACAGTGACGCGAGCGAGCCGATCGTCGTGCGCACGGCTTTGAATTCCGTGCCGACCCGGGTCGCGAGGTCGCTGAGCTGGGTTACAAGGGACATCGGGGGCTCCTTATGCCATACCGTTTTCGAGCAGCAGAATCAGGGAGACGGGCGGGGTGAGCTCGTCGAGCACCTCGTCGACGACCAGGCCGATGTCTTCGGGGTCCAGTTCGATACCGCCGCCGGCGCCGGGCACGAGAATTACTTGAGCGCCGGACGGGTCCGGGGTGATGTCGACCTCGTCGGCGACCGCAGTGATATCGGCGGAGTGCGGGACCGATACCTCGATCACGACCTCGCTCATCACGAACGCCCGTCGACCCGCATGATCGTGCCCACGACGACCGTCTTGTCGTAGAACCCATCGTCGAAACCGGAGTCCGGGTACAGCAGACGGAAGCCCCACAGGGTGTTGTCTCGGAGCGCGTTGAGCTGGACGGCCGGCACCCTGATCGGCAGGCTGTGACCACTCGGGGTGCCGGTGGCCGTGATGCGGTCGGCCGTAGGGGTCTTGAGGTCTTGATAGATGGTCAGGACCCCCGTTACCCCGGACGGATAGTCGAGGTACTGCCCGGCGTTGGCCGGGTCACGGTTGCGGAAGACGACGACCAGGTCGCCGTCCAGCGAGACCGGCAGGACCCGGACCGGTGGCGGCGTGATGAGCGTCTCGGGCGCGGTCATCCTTCGACCGCCTCAACGATCTCGTACCCTTCCGCCGACCCGGCGCCAAGGCCTTCGGCCTGCCCAGCGCCACGCAACGCCCACGCAAAGCAGCCCTTGAGGTGATCAGGCCTCGAGAACGGATTGCCGTGCGGTGTAAACGACCCGGGCCGCTCGCGCATGCTGCCCTCGACCGGGGCGCCGGTCCGGGTCGACATGATCACCGAAACGGCCCCGTCCATATGCGCCGCCGGCTCGCGCACCCAGACGAGAACGTACTCGCGCTCGACGCCGTCGTAGAGCAGCGGCGGGTCGAGCTGATAGACACGGGCGAGCCCGGGATATCCCGGAACCTCGTCCAATACCAATGTGGCAGTTGCCATTTTCTGCTGCTCCCCTCACGAGATGAATCCGGGCGAGGACAGGACCCACGCCCGGCCGTTTCCGCCCTTGCCGCCTTCGCCGCCCTGCTCCGGCCCAAACCACGGAAATGCGCCGCCACCTGCGCCACCACCACCGCCGGGGTATCCGCCGTCGCCGCCGCGGCAGTCACCACCGGCGCCGCTGTTGCAGGCACCACCCCCGCCACCGGAACCAATACCGCGCTGTCCGGGGGGCGGCGATACGCCGGCAGCGCCGCGGCCACCGTTGCCGGTGCCGCCCGCACCGCCAGCCGCCAGGAATCCATTCCCACCCGGAGAACCGTTGCCGGCGGTCGCGGGTGCACCCCTGCCGCCGAACGGTAGGAAATCGGTTCGGGTGCCGCTGCCTGCGGTAGCGGGCCCGTTGTTGCTGGCGCCGCCGCCGGCGCCCGCAGTCAGATACGAGCCGAAGAGGGTCGGGGTGCCGCTGGTTCCGTAGTCGGGCGTATTGCCCGAGCGCCGCGCACCGCCCACGCCGCCGGTGCCGATCGTGATGGGAACTGTGGCCGGGAGTTCGGCGCTGGTGAAAACGTGCTCGGCCCAGCCGCCAGGCCCGCCGCCGTAACCGGCGGGGGCCGCGCCACCGGTGCAGCCACCGCAGCCGCCCCCGGCGCCGCCGATGAGGATCGCCTTGTGGTAGCTCTTGTCGACGGGTTTGGTCCAGGTCCCGTTGACTGCGAACTCGGCGATTTCGTTGCCGCTTTCGAGGTACGTGATCCGGTTCTCGTGGTCTGAGACCACGGCCTCTTGTCCGGCGACCGCGGCGTCGGCGGCCTCGGCGATGCCGCGGGTGGTGGCGAGGTCCTGCTCGAGTCCCTTGACGCCGGCCTGCGCGACCATCCGGCCGGCAACAACGTCGTCGATGTACCAGCCGCCGGCGTCCGGGGTGAGTCCGGCGTCCTCGTACAGAACGGCCCGGACGTCAGCACGGACCGCACCGGCTGGCGGGGTGATCTGCGCGGCGTAGGTGACCCACTCGTCGACCGGGATATCGAGCGGCGGAACGGCCGAGGTGTTCGCCCGGGTGAGGTAGGTGTCGCTGGCGTTGTAGAAGTACATGAACACCGCGGCGCGGAAGTTCGGGGAACCGAAACGGCGCTGCTTCCACTCGACATACAACGGCTCGCCGGCGGCCACGTCGACCCGCTGGCTGAGCAGTTGGTCCGCATAGGCTGGGTAGCCCACATCGGGGTCGAGCCGCAGCACCCAGGTGCCCGAGGCGGCGATCGCCGGGTCCTCGACGTAGCTGAATCCGCCGGCGGAATTCTCCGGGTATTTCTCCCTGACCGCCTGCGTCTCGAAGTTGTAGATCTCCGTGAAATTGATCCGGCTCGCCGCGGCGACCGCGGTTTGCTGCGCCTCCTGCGCTTGCTCGGCCGTGCCGTTGATGAAATCGGCTATCCCGTCGACGATTTCCTCGAGGGTGTCGCCGACGATCGGGACATCGCCGAGCAGGTCAGCCAGCATCCGCAGGCCCGAGGCCACGAAAAACCGAATGAACACACCGAACCCGTCGGTCAGGCCCTCGATGAGGTCATCGAAACCCCAGTCGCCGACGGGCTGGCCTTGACTCTCGGGTGGGATCTCGTGATGGTCGGGCGAGGTCACGTCAGCACCTCGGGTATGGGTTCTCGGCGCGGGTGCGCTCGTTCTCGGCCTGCCGGCGCTGGTTGTCGGTGACCGTGTCGTCGAACCGGGTGAGCAGGATCCGGGCCTGCTCGCGGCGGTCGGGCGCCTCGATAGGGATCGCGAGGAACCCGCGCACCAAATCTGCGACTGCGGCGTCGTTTTCCTTGCGGGCAACAGCGTCGTCGGCGGTTGCCGCGGCGCGTTCGGCGATGGTCCGCTGGAATTCGTCGTTGCAGCGCCGCTGCTCGGCCACAAACGCCGTGTTCTGCCATAGACCGGCGATCACGGCGACCGCCATCAGGGCGAGGATTGCCCGGAAGGTGAGCGGCCGAAGTTCCGAGGTCGCTATCCGCCGGCGGAATTCCCGCCAGCGCACCGCCAGCGGGCGCCGGTCGAGCGCTGGCACCGCGAGGGTCTTGCCGCCGCGGTGGACGCGACGGAAGCCGAGCAGATACATGCCGGCTGCGGTGATTGCGCTGCCGATGAGCAGCCCGACCAGCACGGCCAGCCAGTAGTTACCGATCATTTCCATCACCACCGGGGGGACCGCCTTCCTGGTCGTCCTCCTCGTCGAGGGCGCGGCGAGCCTTGAAGTACGCGCCGCCGAGTAGGCCGGCGATCGCGGTGATGACCGCGGTCATCGCGACCGTCACCTCGTTCGGCGGCTGGTAGTCCTGCCGGAATATGGGCAAGACGATGAACGAAATGAACCATCCGATCGTGATGACGCTCGCGATGCCCGCGAGGACCTTCACCAGGATTTCGTCCACGCCTCACCACCTCTCCACACCTGCCCATGCCGGCGTCTCCCTCTCACTGACCGGCGCGATGCCGACCGCCGGGTACGCCGGCGTCGTGCAGCTCGGCGACGCGCGCCCTGATTTGCGCCAGCAGCGCTGTCGCGTCCGGGCCGAACAACTGCACGGCCTCGTTCTCGACCTGGTCGAGCGCGGCCTCGGTGCCGATGGCGATCGCGTCGCGCAGGTGCCCGTCCGGAGTTGCGTGGCTGCGTACCGCCTCGGCGGCCGGCACACCGAGCAGCAGCGCGGCGACGCCGGTGATGATGTCGGCGACATCGCCAGCCACCCAGCCGCGGCCGACGAGGTAGACGACCACGGCGAGCAGCGCCGGATAGGCGACGAGCCGGATCGGTTCGTTCGCGCGTAGCCGCGCGAGCGCCGCGCCCATCACTGGCCGCCGAGCAGCTGGTCGAGCTTTGCGTCGATGCCGCGCAGCAGCTCGGCGTGCGCGGCGCCCTGGTCGACGAGTTCGTCGGCGAGCTCGAGCAGCCGCGCCGCGGCATCGACGACGGTGCGTTTCGGTGCCTCGGCGGTTTTCGCGCGGGCGGCCTCGGCCTCCTCGCCTTCGCCGAGCTGAGACCAGCCCTCGAAGTTCGGGCCGCCGGCGAGCTGGGTGAGCAGCACCGCGACCGCCTCGGTGAGATACCGGTTTCGTTTGGCGTCGGTCTCCACGGCTTTGCCGAGGATGCCGAAGCCCTTCCGGTCGGCGCCGAGTAGCTGGGTTGCCACATCGCTGGCGTCGCTCATGATGTCCTCCTTGCTCGCGCCGAACAGCGCGTCGAGTTCGGTTTCACTGCCTCGGAATGCGTTCGCGTCGCACGGGCTCTCGCCCGCGGCGATCGCGGTGTCGGTGAATTGCAGGATTTCGACCCGCTTGCCGCCCATGTCGGCCCAGCCGGCGTAGCCGTCGCCCGGGTACAGCCGCGAGGCGTAGTCGATGCCGCGGACGTAGTCGGAGTTCCAGATGCCCACCGGCAGGTCCGCGAGCCGGGGCGAGCCCATGCGGTCGCGCCAGTACCAGCGCGGCAGGTAGATCGGCAGCAGGTGGAACCCGAGCCGCTGCGCCTCGGTGATCCGGGCCCACAGGTCGTCTATCGAGCCACCGTTGACGGTGTCCTCGTAGTCGATCTGCAGGGGCGGTATCCGGCCGGCTGCGTCGCGGGCGTGCTCGAGGGTGGCGCCGAGTTCATCGGCCGGCGGGGTGTTGGTGCGGCAGAACACGTACCCACCGAACCGGCCGGGGAACAGCGGCCAGGTTTCGTCACGTTCGCGCGGCCAGTACGGGTCGCGCCAGGTGCCCTCGGTGATTTTGTGCGTGATGAACGCGAACCCCTCGCGGCGCGCGCGTTCGCCGTCGAACCCGTCGCGGGACTGGTGATTCGAGATATCCAGACCGAACAGCGTCATTACCGCGCCCCCATGAACTGTGTCGCGATCTCGCCCCACAGCGCCGCGTCGGCGGCCGGTGCCGCGGCGTAGGCGTAGCCCTTGGGCGGGATGAGCGTGCAGAGCTGGTCGAACGCGAGCCAGTAGCCGAACGGCCGGAACCCGCTGTCAGCGACCCAGACTGCGCGGGCCACGTCGTCGTAGCCCATGACGGCGAAGTAGTGGAACACCTTGCCGCCGCCGTATGCCGGCGACGTGCTGCCCTTCACACCGCGCGGGTAGTTGTCGACCGGGGCGACGATGTTCGCGATCACGCCCCACCCGGCGTCGATGGACGCCGTGATGTGCTGCCACAGCCGGTCACGCTGCGCGTGGGTAGGCGGGTCGTTGGGCATATCGACCGAGGTGTATTGAGCATCGGGCACCCGGACGTCGAGCACGCGCTCGATGAGGCCGACGAAATCGGTTCCGTTCCAGGTGGTGCCGATCTCGCGAGCCAGCACCGGTTCCGGTACGACGATGCCGCGGGAGTCGAGCACCACCTGGGCGCTCGCGGGCCCGCACCAATAGCCGGTTTCCTGCGGGACGATCGCCCGGTTGTAGGGCAGCACCTTCTCCGTCATGCGTAACCTCCGAGCTGTTCGTCGATGCGCCGGCGTAGCTCGAGCAGTTCCGAGGGCATGAGTTGCTCGGCCTGCGCGGCTACGACGTGGACCGGGTCGGGATCCGGGTCGGGCGCGTTGATGTCCATCCAGTCGCCCGGGTTCGTGATGCTCTTACCGCCGCGTATCGGGTCGACCCGTTTGATGAGTGCGAGCTCGGGGTGCAGCCGGAACCCGCACAGTTCGGCGTGCTCGGCGATGCGGCTTGCGGTCGAGGGCAGGGTGATCACACCGCGGGCGCCGACGCGCCAGACCTTGGTCCGCTGGCCGGTTTTGGCGTCGCGGATGGTGATCCACCGGCCGCTGATCGGAATATCACGGAATAGGTCGGTGTGCGGGTGCTGCGGGGTGTCCTCGAAATTGGAGCCGTCGGGGTAGTCGGCCATCTCAGACCCCCACGCCCTGCTGCTGTAGCAGCGACATGATGTTCTCCTTGTATCGCATCAATTTCGCGGCGGGGTCCTCTTCGGCCTGGTCATTGCCGATGCTGATTTCCCAGGTGGGCAGCGTTGCCCGATCGCCCTTATTGCGAATCGCGTGGACGTGGTCGACCTGCCAGGTGCCCATCACTTCGAAGGCAATGCGGTCCATCAGCCCGAAGTGCTTGCCGGGGATATAGGGTGCGTTCGCGTCGATCTCGGCGGTAAAGGACGTGTAGCCAGCGGTCTCACCGAAACCGGTGATCATCGCCTGCAGCGTCGACAGCGTGAAACCCACGCCGGGGCCCTGGACCCAGTGCTCCATCCAGGCGTCGGGGCCCATCTCGCTCTTGCGGATCGCGTTCGGAATCCGATGGAAGGCGAGGATGGTGTCCTCGAGTAAGAAATCGAACACACCCAAGGCCAGGCCGGGATTGCCGATCAGTGCGCCGAGGTAGCCGAGCGCCGCGTTGGCGGCGAGCTTCGCAGCGCTGTTGACCCACTGGGGGCTCTTGCCGCCGGTGACCATGGCGTACGCGAGCGCCTTGTGGATGGTCATCGTGGTCGAGCGGACGGTGCTGTATTTGCCCTCGGGGAATACCACCCACGGCGCGCTCTGGACGGTGCCGAACCAGCCGGGCAGTTTGTACTCGTCGGGCTGCTCGCGGGACAGCTCGGTAATGATCTGGTTGATGTAGTCCTCGGCGACCGTGCCGACGAGGTTGAGCAGGCCATCGACGAGGGTCCCGGTCGGACCGGCGTAGGCCGACTTGTTCTCGACGTGGAACACGCGCGTGCTGTGTTCGAGGTTGAAAAAACTCGGGGCCGGCTGCGGTTCACCAGGCATCCAGCGCTGCGGCCGGAGCAGCAGTTTCGCCGAGGTGAGCGTCGGCAGCACGAGGTCGTGCCAGTACGGGAACCGTGCGCTCATCACGGCCCACTCGCTCGTGTCCGTGACCGGGTTGATCGGCACCATCGTGGTCCACCACTGCGACGGGTCGAACAGCCCGGACCACGCCCCGGGATCGAAAATGTTGTCCGGGATGGCGGACAACGATTGGACGCGCCACATGTTCGACAGCCCGTATAGCGCGACGCCGGTCGCCGACGGCCCTGCCCACGGCATCGCTTTCGGCACCTGGATTTCTGCGCCGAACGCCGGGTTCGCGAAGCAGATCAGACGTTTCGCCTGGTGGTAGTCGTGCAGAAAGTGGATGCGGACGGCCACCATTTCGCCGGCCTTGTAGATCCGCTGGATGTAGTCGCATTTACCGGCCCATCGCCAGTACCGGGTGTTCACGACGATGTGCACGTCCTCGTTGCGGCGGCTCGGGTGGAGCAGCCAGTGCACGAGCAGGTGATCGCCGGGCAGGGTGATTTCGCCCTCGCCGGTGTTGTTGGCGATCTCCTGGAAATCCCACGCGAGCTCGCCGCGCACGTACGAGACCGGATCCCATGCCTTGTCGCAGATCAGGAACTCGGGCCGCGCGTTGGCGTCGCGAGATTCCTGCCGGCGCCGAGCGACGAGGTAGTTCCGGACGTCGTCGAGCGTCAAGAATTCGGGGGGCGCGGTCATCCCCACGGCCTCTTGAACAGTGGCGTCATGAACACCTTGACCTCGGTCGCGGTGTTGCCGCCGGTCGCCGACACCGGTACCGAGACAGGCTCGGTGGTGCGCGGCGGGATCGGGTGCCGGAACAGCATGCCGGCCATCAACGCCGCTGCCTGTGTTTCGGTGACGGTGTCGATGTTGACGCCGGTGGTCATGTCCGGGTCGACGAGCCAGTGGTCGCCGTCGGTGAACTCTGGCAGCTGCCGGGTGTCGCCGGCGATGCCGTCGGGCAGGGTGACCCGGACGCCGGTCTGGCCCCAACCGGAGAACTGCGCCCAGATCTCGATATCGCCCGGGTTCGCGAGGTTCAGCGTGCCGATGCCGGTGCCGTCGGTGTTTTTCCACTCTGAGGTGAGCATCTGCCCGCGCCAGCCGGGCGAGTACGCGATGGTCGGAAGAACCCATTCCATCTCGGTCTCGGGTTCGAAATCGAACGGCTCGGCCGGATACCGCTGCAACCTGATCGGCTGCTCGCGGGTGCCGCCGCGGCGGTCACCGGCGATCAGTAGTCCATCTTCCTCGTCCGACCAGGCGTTCCACCATGCGGATTCGACGTCTTCCCACTCGGCGTCGTCGCGGGCCGAGGTGAATATCCGCATGTCGATGATGCTGGGATCG
Source organism: Nocardia sp. CA-290969 (assembly GCF_050936135.1). Classification (NCBI taxonomy): domain Bacteria; kingdom Bacillati; phylum Actinomycetota; class Actinomycetes; order Mycobacteriales; family Nocardiaceae; genus Nocardia; species Nocardia sp. CA-290969. The sequence goes on from NZ_JBNJNJ010000001.1 coordinate 6,664,269, forward strand.
GTTTTCGACGGGCCCGGGATCGCGCCGCGCATGTACGCCGGCGTCTGACTCAGCGGTACCCGCACCGGGTGGTAGAACCCAGCGAGCGAGGTCAGATACACACCCTCGGCGCCCATATGCTCGCCGCCGTGCAGGTGCCAGACCGAGCCGTCGACGCCGATATAGCGGATCTCGCGCGCTACAGCGGGGGCCGTCACCAGGACCGCCCGCCGTAGCCGCCGGTGCGGGCCCACTGCCGGCGCTGCCATTCGGTGGCGATATCACCGGCGGTGTAGCCGTTGGCGATATAGGTGTCGCCGCCGCGGGCCGGACCCCGGCTGCCCATTTCGCGGATGAGCCGATCGGTGGCACCGATATTGGCCTCGGCCACCTGCCACTTGTCCGCCGGTAGCAGCGGTTCAGGCTTGTCGAGCAGCGAGAGTGCCAGCTGGTTGGGCATCAGCATGCCGCCGTTGTCGAACAGCCCGATCCGGCGCGCGGTGTCACCGAGCCCGAGCGAGGTCAGCAGGCCGACGAGCAGCGGATCACCGGTTCCGACTCCCGCGGTCGACGACGCCGGCGGCACACCGGTCTGCCCAGGGCGCGCGTCGGTAGTGCGAACGCTGGATCCGTCGTCGCCCTCGAACAACTTGTTCGGGTCGGCGAGGATGCTGTTCTCCAGGCCGAGCGTCTCCAGGATGCCCTTTGCGAAGATGCCACCGAAATCGGCGCCCAACTCCTCGAATGTCTTGAGCCGGGTTTTCTGCTCGGCCGAGCTCGGGGCGCTCGTGCTGGGGGTCGAGCTCGGCGCCGGCGTGCTCGCCGGTGGCGTGGCCGCGGCGTTCGGGTCCGGTGCGCTGGCGATGGTGGCCGCGATGAACATGCTCGACGGGAAATGCATGTGGTCGGTGAACGTCGGCGCCGTCGCGGTCTGTGCGGTGCCGCCGTATTGGCCGATGCCGCCGGGGCCGCCCATCTCGAACCCGATGCCGCCGGGCAGGGTGCCGGCGGTGTGGCCGCCGCCGGGGCCGCCGTTCATCCATCCCAGGTTGTAGTCGTCCGGACCGCCGAGGCCGGGCAGCGCACCGCGTGCTTTCAAGGCGTCGGCCATGTTGGCGGTGCCGAATCTTCCGCCGGTCTCGGTGTTGCCGTAGGCGATCAGGTTCGCCGCCTTGGCTTGGGCGCCCGAGCAGTCGGTCTCCCATGTGCCGTCCCAGCCGCCGAACACGTATGCGGCGCCGTCGATGCCGCGCAACTGGTTGAGGAAATCCTCGCGGGTGACCTTGCCGCCGATCACGCCGCCGTCGGCGTAGCCGGGCAGCATCGCGTGCAGCAGCTCGGGCGAGGGCACCCATCCGGCGTTGAGTGCGGCTACGAGTTCGGCGCCGCCGTTGGCCATCGCCTGTTCGGTGACGACGCCCTCGCCGTTGGCGACGCGGACGATCGGGAGGCCGGCGGCGTTCACGCCGAATATCGAGTCGCTGAGTCCGGTGCCGGGCCCGGACAGCAGGCCCGCGGCGTTGCGGCTGGCGATCGTGCCGCCGGCGGCGAGCGTTGGCAGGTCAGGGGTATCGATCGAAAAGCTGACGTGCTTGTTGATGACCGGGATCGTGAAGTCGAAACCCAACCGGAAATTGTTCCAGTGGCCGATCACCCAGTTGATCGCGGACTTGAAGGCATCCGAGATCCCGTCGAACAGCCCGGCCGCCGCCGATCGGATCCGGCCCGGCATTTCGGTCACCCAGGACACGAGCGCACCGAGCCGTTCGATGATCCAGTCCTTGGCCTCACCCGCTTTCGTGGCGAGCCCGGTGATGATTTCCCCAGCTTTCGCGAAATTGTCGCCCCACCAGGAGAAGAACGGTTTCAGCCCGTTGTCCCACAGCCACAGCGCGCCGGTTTTGATGGCGTCCCAGGCGCCGAGGACGATATTTCGGAAGGTCTCGGAGTTCTGCCAGGCGAGCACGATGCCGGCGATCAGGGCGCCGATCGCTAGCACGACCAACCCGATCGGGTTGGCGGATAGGGCAGCGTTGAGCACCCACTGGACCGCGGACCAGGCCATCGTCGCGCCGCGGACCACCCCGGTCGCCACCGCATACGCGCCGAGCGCCAGGGTGTTACCGGCCAGAGCCAGAGAGCCGGCGCCCTGAGCGGCGGCCATCACACCCTGTGCGACGGCGTAGCCCATCGCGGCGACCCGGGCGGTCACCAGCCCGCCGACGAGCACGCCGAGTGCGATTGCCATGGCCTGCGCGGCGCCCTGGTTCCGTTCGATCCAGCCGGCCGCCCCGGTCAGCGCCCCGATGAGGTCGCCTTGTATCCCGCGTTTGAGCTTCTCAAGGCTGTTCGCTGTGTTGTCGTTGAGCGTGTCGCCGAGCTTGGTCGCAGCACCGTCGATATTGCCGAGTGCCTGCGTGGCGGTAGACGGGTCCATGGAATAGATGGCCGCCTGCAGATCCTCGAACTTGGTCCCGTACAGGCCCAGCGCGATCTCGGCGCGTTTCGCCGGGTCCTCCATGCCCACGAGGCCGGATTGCAGCTCGGTGAATACCGCCTGCGCCTCGTCGCCGCCCTGGGCGAACCGGTTCAGCACCGCATCCACGTCACTGAACCCAAGGTCGGAGATCGCGTTGCGGGTGGCCTCGCTGCCGCCCTGGACTTGCAGGGTGAATTCCTTGAGGGCGTCCACGACCAGGTCCGCATTACGCGCACCGCCACCGAGCGCCTGGGTCATGAGGCCGACAGAATCGGCGGCATCCAGGCCCATCGCCTGGAACTGGACGCTGTACTCGGTGAACGTATCCAGGAGGTCCTGGCCTTTGTCCGCGCCTTGCTGGAACCCTCTGGTGAGTACGTCCATAGCGGCCTGCGCGTCGGGCGCCAGGCCGGTCTTCAGCATGGTTCCGACCGCGTTCGCCGCACTGAAGACGTCCTGGTCGAATGCCGTGGCGAGGTCGAGCACTTTGGCGGTGATGCCCTCGATTTCGGCGGTCGTGGCGTCCTCGGAAACGAGGCCCTGCTGCCACACATTGCGCAGTGCCTCGTTGACCCCGGCGAGGTTCTCGCCGTAGGCGTCGGCATACAGGCGGCCGGCGATGCCACCGAATTCGGCGGCCATCTCCGGTCCGGCGCCGAGCTGGGCGGTGAGCTTGTCGCCGAGTGCTTCGTTCTCGATGGCGGCTGCGGCGGTCGCCATTGCCCCGCCGACCCCGGCGGTTGCGGCGGCGAGGCCGGCCATCTGCTTCGCGGCGTCGGTGGCGCGGCCACGCATGCCGTCGAGCGTCCCGCCGAACGATTCACCTGCCCCCGCGGCCTCGTCGGATGCCTCGGCGGAATCGCGGGTCGCCGCGGCAAGGTCGCGCTCGGCCGCGCGGGTGCGGTTGGCGGTCTGCTGGGACCGCCGGCGCGCCGCCTCGAGTGCCTCCTCGGCGCGGATGAACCGCGGGCCGTCGGTGATGCCGCGGGCCCGGAGGTCCTCCAGCGCCGCCTCGGCGACCCGGACGCGGCCGGCGGCGTCGGCCTCCTTGTCGCGGGCCGTCTGTAGCGCTTCGGACGCGGCCTCGACCGAGGACGCTTGGCTGCGCACACCTTCGGCGACGCCGCGCCCGGCGGCTTGGCCGGCCTGGCGGCCGGTCTGCTGCATCGGCGTCATGATCATCCGAGACAGGTCCTGGCTGATCCCCTGCATCGACGGGATGATGGGCAGAGTTGCGTACCCGATCGTTGTCACGATGAGCCCCCTTCCTGCTGCTGGCGGCGAGCGCGGATCGCCGCCCGCCGCCGGCGTGCGGCGCGCATCTTCTCGGCGCGACGCGGATCACTGCTGACGGCCTTCTTGGTCCTCGGCCGACCGGGGTGGTCCTTCGGGGCTTTCTTGCCGGCGAGCTGCTTCGCCTCCAGGCCCCAGATATCGGCGAGCAGGTGGTCGGACAGCGTCCACGGCATCCGGCCGCCGTTGGCGTCGATGGCGAGTGCGGAATTGTGCGGCAGCCCGTGGGTGATGCGCGCGTAGATCTGGCGCAGCGTGAGCTTCCGGCGGCCTTGCTCGTCGAATCGCCACAGGTCGCGCAGGTCCCGGTGGAAAAACCGGTCGAGGTCGGCCTCCACGAGGTTCGGCTTGTCGCGCAGCAAGCTCAGGAGGCCCCTCAGTTTCCCGCCGTATCGAAACCGCCGGCGCGGGCGAGGCGGTCGAATAGCTCGTTGAAGTCGCGCAGCCGGTAGCCGCGCAGCCGCAACTTGGCCCATTGGACGTCGCCGAGCAGGGCGTGGATTGCGGTGGTCGCCTTGCCCTGCTCGAACGCCTCGGCCGCGTCCAGCGGCCAGTCCAGCGGTTCGGCGGGGATCTCGTAGTAGCGGCCGTCGAACTCGACGCTGACGAAACCGTCGTCCTCCGCCTCACGCTGCACCGGGGCGCGGTCGCGCGCCGGAGCACGGTGGTCCTGCGGCTGCGGAGCGTGCGCGGGGATCCGGGACCGCTCCCGCTGGCGCGCCCGGCGCTGCTGGCGGTTGCCGCCCATCGGGATGGGGCGCCGCGGGCGGTCGCGTGGTTCCTCCCTGGCCGGGGGTTCCTCGGTGTAGCGCTGGTCTTCGTAGCGGTCGTCGTCGGCGTAGGCCGCCGGATCGTATTCGCCGCCGTCGAGGCTGAGAGCCTCACGAGGTTCGGGCATCGCGTTGCCTTTCGTGTGCGGTTCGGTAGAGCACCGGCGCGAGCGCCGCGGTGATCGCGGTTGCGGCGGTGTTGTCGAGCTGGTCGGCCAGGCGCCGGTGGGCGTCGACGATCAGTGCGAGCGGCGCGTCGAGCGAGCGCTCGGCATGCTCGGCGGCGGCAGTTTCCCGCTCGGCGAGCTGGATGGTTTTCGCCACTCGGGAGCGCAGCGAGCGCGGGCATTGCCCGTTCTCGTCCGCCAGGCCGAGGCGGCGTGCGCCCTCGTTGATCTGGGCATCGGTGGGGATGTCCTGTGCGGGGATGCGCGGCATGCGGATCTCCTGTGCGGTTGAGGGTGTGCGGTTGAGAGGGGCCCGCCCGCCCGGCGAACCGCACGAACACCGGACGGACGGGGATCGGGGACCCTGCTACGCGATGACCGTGACGTCGCAGAGGTCGATGTGGCCGCCGTAGGTGGCGACGATCGTGGCGGTGCCGACCGAGACCGGGGTGACCAGACCGGACGCGGAGACCGTCGCCACTCCGGTCGCGCTGGAGTGGTAGGTCGCAGACGCGGTGCGCACGACGCTGTTGCTGTCGGTCACCGTCAGCTGCTGGGTTTCGGCGTCGGACAGGTCGAGTTCCGCGGTGTCCGGGGTAACCGTGATCGCGGTGATCGACGGGTTCATGCCGGTCTCCTGCTTGAGGAACCGGCGCTTGAGCGCGTCCGGGAAGATGCTCGCGGTGTACTCCACCGCGGCCATGTCCTGCTCGTTATCGGTCCGGCCGCCGGACATGACGGTCGCCGGCACCGTGGAAATCCGGCGCTTCACCTTGCCGACGTCGGTACGCACCTCGAAACCGATGAACACTCGAGCCGGTTTCGCGTCGACCACGTATTCCTCGGTGTCGCCCGGCGACTCGAGGTACTCGGTAACCGAGTTGCGTTCCAGCGCGGTAAACACGCGCTGCAGGCGTCGGTTCCGGTAGCTCTTGAGGATCTCGCCGTAGCCCCAGGCGTTGTACGCGGACTCGTCGAACGCCACAGTTTCGGCGAAACCGTTCTCGCCGTTGAGCAGGCCGACGAGCTCCCATTCGGCGCCGGTGACCGCGTCGAATGCTTGCTCGACGCTGGCCGGCCGAATCTCGGCGAGCGTCCACGGGTCACCGTTCGGTTTGGTGGCTCGGTGGATCCAGACATCTGCGGAGTCCCAGATGTCGACATTGGCAGGCTGTCCGCCCATGACAAATACCCCTCTCGGGTCGGGAACGGTTGAGGGCGTGCGGTTTCCACCCGTGAGGGGGTGGTGGTCGTGAGGTCTGCTCAGACGGTCTGAGCGGTGGTCCGCAGCCGGGTGCGGACGGTGAACGAGGCGAGCCAGCCGCCGGTGCGGTCGTCGCGGTCGTCGATCAGTGCGGTGCTCGGCAGGATCTTCGCGACGCCGGGCACCTTGACGCACAGCAGCAGGCCGAGCGCGTGGCCGGCGATCTCGATCGCGCGGCTGCGTCCGTCGGCCCAGACGGTGGCCCGGACCTGCGGGCGGGTCTCCACTGGGTAGCGCATCGGTCCGGAATCGTCGAACAGCACGAGCTCGGCGGCCGAGTCAGGCGCCCAGTTCGCCGAGAGGCTCTGACGCACCTGGACTCCCGGGAACCGGTCCGGGATCCGGGAGGCGAGGAACGTTTGCACCGGCGCGAGCACGTCGCCCGGCACGTAGATCTCGGTCACTGCGGGACCACCACAAGGCCTACCGCTGCTGCGGCGCGGGTCAATGCTCCGTCGGTCGCCTGCAGGGTGACCGGCACACCGACAGCCGCGGCGCCGCGGTCGGTGGTGTACGACTCGACCTCGGGCTCCTCGCCGGTGTCCTCGCGCACCTGGTCGGCGACCGCGGCGGCGGTCTCGTTGATCACGGCCGCCATCTCGGGAGATTTCAGGATCTCCGAGACGCCAGCGCGGTCGAGCTGGAACTCGACCCGGTTCCCGGCCATGGGTTACCCCCTACCTCGTGCAGCGACGACGACCTGCCCGGACAGGTCCTCGTCCTCGTCGATCCATTCGTCGGGTTCGCCGACGACCATCCAGTCGTGCCCGCGGGCGGCGAGCACGCTGGTCGCGGTGGCGCTTACGGGTGCGTTGGCCGGCAGGTACACCCGGATCTGTGTGTAGGTGCCGGTCCGTCCGCGGACCGTGAGCTCACTCGACCCCATGGGCTCGACCACGCATCCGGCGACCGGCACCGGTGCGGTGCCGGGTACCGGGTTGTTCGATGCGTCGAGCGTGACGCCGGCACCGATGGCGACAACCTCGTTCCCGATCATCGTTTGTCTCCGAAGTAGTAGACGGGTGCCGGGTGAATCGAGATCCCGAGCAGTTCCTTGTGCCAGTCGTCGAACACCAGCGCCCCGCCCGGGTTCGTGAGCGTGCCCGATTTGGTGCGGGGCCCGGTTGTTCGGGTGTAGGAGATGTGGCCGGCGTAGGCGCGGGTCGCCATTGCCGTCGAAACGACGTCGATGCTGACCGTTCTCGCGTTCGGGTCGTCGACGGCTATATCGGGTAGCCGGCTACGGATCCAGCTCGCGGCGGCGGCGAGCAGCTGCTCGGCGATCTCACGTTCGGGACCGGTCAGGGGACGCCCGAGGTCGTCGGGTTCGGCGAACGGCGGTGCGCCCCCTGCGGTCATGCCAGCTCCTCGATCAGCTCGGCGCGGGACTTGCTGTCTGCCACCTCGCGCGGCATGTCGCGGTGGTTGACGGCGTAATCGCGCCATTCGTCGGTTGACGCTGTTTTCTTGGGCATCTCCACATCGGTGGTGCCCGCGCCCGCACCGGCGTTCTCGGGGGCCGCGGAACCCGCGCCCCCGTTGGCGTTCTGCATCTCGCCCAATGTGGTGGTGCCGCCGCCCGCGCCACCGGCGCCGAGGACGACCCCTGCCGATTCGCTGGACGCTTCGACGTCGGCTGCGGGCCGGATCGCGCCGGCGCGCAGCAGCCGCTCGACCTCGACATCGGGCAGGTCGGTCACGATATCGCCGCGGCGGTGTTTGATCATCCGCTTCGGCGCACCGTTCTCGTACCGTTCGAGGACCTGGTCGAACCGCGAGGCGGTCAGGACGTAGTCGGTCACGGCGTCACCAGTCCTGTCAGCCACAGGCCAGCCTTGGGCTGGTCCAGGCCGAGGGCGCGCTTGTAGCTGGCGTCGCTGCGCCAGGTCTCGCGCGGGCCGCCGTTCGGGCCGCCGCCCTCGGCGTAGAGCGCGGTGAACTGCAACGGCCGGGTGTCGGAGTAGAACCCGATGGTGCCGCGCTCGAGGATCAGCGCCCGGTCCGCGGGGAAGGTCCGGGACTTGATGACGTTGAGCCCCATGATCTGGCCGGGGATCGCGCCGGTGTAGGCGATGGACTCGTTGGCGACGTTGCCCTGGTACACCTTCAGGATCTGCTCGTTGTCCATCAGCGTGGCGAGCAGCCCGGGGTGCAGGACGATGGTGTCTGGCTCGAACCCGTAGTACTCGTCCTCGGTGGCCTCGTCCGGCGCCGCGGTGCTGATCTCTTCGATCGCCTTCGCGAGATCGGTACGCGGCTTGCCGGACGGGTCATCCCATGCTGCGGACACGGCCATGGTCGGAACTGCCGCGGACTGCAGCAGGGCCTTCGCGCCGCGGTCGTTCGCGCGGATGAACGTGTTACGCAGACCGTTCATCTGCTTGTTCACGGCGTCGATGTTGTTCTCGTCGATCATCTCTTTCGAGATGCGCACGCCGAGAGCTTTCTTGACGGCGAACACGGTCCGCGGCTTGCCGAGCTGGCCCGAGCTCACCGGGATCTCGCCGAATTCGGCGACGTCCTGGACGTCGTCGTCGAGGAACGTCGGGTCGCCCTCACGGAACGCGACGACGCCGGCGTCGTTCTTGCCGCCGTTGCGCAGCAGGGCCTCGCTGATGAACTGATTTTCCATCAGCTCTTTCAGCTTGGTCGGGACGAACAGCGGGTTCTTGACCAGGTCGGACACGGTGACCCGCGAGCCGTCGCTGACACTCACAATCGAGGTGGGCATGGGATTCTCCTGCTCCTGTTCGTAGTAGTCGGATCAGGCGATCCGCATGAGGCCGACGGCCTTGGTGGCGACGACGACGCCGGCGGGTTCGGTGCAAACACCGACGATCGTGCGGGCGTCCGGGGTCGCGCCAGCGGGGGCGACGGTGCCGGCCGTGGTCGCGACGAGCTTGTCGCCGAACGATGCGTTCGCCGAGTAGGTGACCTTGACCTCGGTGCCGCCGTAGGCGACCGCCACCGTGGTCGGAACCGGCACCATCGACACCACCGTGCGGCCGAGGGCATCGGTGCCGTCGGCGGCCGGGAAGTCCTCCGGCGCTACCGCATCGGTCAGTGCGACGCCGAGCACCTTGGTGCTGGCTGCGGCGGCCACGCCGATCCGGCCGCCGCTGCGGGCCTCGACGAGCTGGCCACCCTTGATGACCTCGTTGTCGGCCGGGGTGAAGGTCTTCGGGCCACCCTGGGTGACCTGGGCGATGCCTGCCATGTCAGATGCTCCAGTTCTTGTAGGCCGCGTTCTCGCGGACGTCGGTGATGTCGGCGGCCTCGGTCGCGTGCCCGAGCTCGGCGACCGGCACCGCGGTGTTCGGCGCCATCGACGCGAGCAGGGTCTTGCCGTGGTCGAGGTCGGAGTCGAGCGTCTTGCGCCAGGTCTCCTTGTTGGCCGGGGTAATCCGGCCCTCCTTGATCGCGCTCGCGAGCACGCCGTCGATCTCGTCGCGGCGCCGCTCGGCGAGGTAGCTCTTGAACTGCGCCGAGTCCGCCTCGAGCGCCGCCAGGCGGCCACTGTCGACGGTCACCACGCCCTCGGGCAGGCGGCTGGCGGCGGCGATCTGCTCGGCGGCCTCGGTCGCCTCGGTCGCGGTCTGCTCGGCCTGCTCGGCGACCTTTGTCGCGAGCTCCTGAATGGCCGTGACGATGGCGTCGATATCGGCGTCGTCCGCGAGCCCGAGAGCGGTGCGGAGGGCCGCCAGTTGCTCGTTCGTGAGTTCCACGCCCGAACCTCCTTCGGTGGTTGCCCCGTCCGCTGCCGCGGCGGGAGTAGCCGCCGCGGCCGGGCGGCCGGGGCGGGATTCGGCACGGCTGGCGTACCGGAGCACTGTGGATGCGGCGACCGGCGCCGCGGTGTCCTCGCCCTCGACCGCGGCGGGGTCGGCGGGATCGGCGCCGGCGGTGGTGGCGTCGTCGTAGCGGACGACCACCGGGACCGGGGCGCCGAACGTGACGCCGTCGGTGCCGTCGCCGGCGGGATCGACGATGACCGGTACGCGCTGCCGGTTGCCGGTGTCGTCGTCGATGACGATGAGCTGTAGTGGTTCGAGGTGGAATTCCTCGATCCACTGCGCCCAGGGCGCGGAGTCGTAGAACTTGCGGCGCACGTCCTCGGTGGTCACACCGGCGGCGACCTGACGGGGTGTCGGGCTGGGCATGGCTGGTCCCTTCATGTGGACGGTGACGGGTGAGCCGCCGGTGTGCGGCGTGGATGCGGCTACGCCGTACAGCGCGCCGATGTCCTGTAGCGAGGCGAGGGTGCCGATCGCGGGTTCGGTCACGCCGAGCAGTGCGAGCCCGGTGAGGACGAACGGGTGGTGGTGGCCGAGCGCGCAGCGGTGATCCCAGACGGCCTCGATCGACCGGGACGGGTAGGCCGAGGCGATCACGGTGTGCCCGTGCTCGTCCGGGGTCGCGAGCCAGCCCGGCATGCCGACGAAATCGCCGATCAGGGACCGGCCGCCGTTGGCGGTGGCGAGGTTGTCGATCCACCCGACCGCGGGTTCGCCGTCGAACCGCGGGTCGGTGTGTCCCAACTTGAGCACCGGCCGGCGCACGGCCGGGCAGTCCAGCGCGGCCACGGCGAACGCGAGATCGTCGGCAGTGAACGTGTGCCGCCCGGTCGAACACTCCCAGGTGCCGGCGTGCATCAGCTCGACCCGCGGCAGATGCGACAGCGCCGGCGCGGTCGGCACCGGAACCGGGGCGGTCACCAGAGCGCTCCCTGCTCGGCGGGAACATTGCGCCGGCGGGCGGCCACCGGGGTGGCAGCCGGCGCCGGAGTAGCGGCCGGTTCCGGCGCGGCCGGCGCGTTCTCCGGTCGCGCGGGCAGCCCGAGGCGCTGCCGGACGGTCTGCTCGACCAGTACATCGGGGCTCAGCAGGCCGGCCTCGACGAGCATCTTCAATGCCGCGGCGGTGGCGTCCTGCCGGCTGCCGATTTCGTCGAAAACGATCTGCGGCGCTGGTTCGTCCACGCCGAAATTCACATCGACGAGGTCCTCGACGACGTGCTGGTTCGCGGTATCGCGGATCGACTCGGCGAACGTCTGCACGGACTCGACGAACGTGTTCGCCTGCACCGACGCGAGCGCGTACGAGCCGCCGCCGGACAGGTTCAGGAAGTGCGCGAGCCCGGCGATCGCGATCATGTTGTCGTGGTAGGCGATACCGGCCCGGATATCGGGCAGGTTGCCCTGCACGCCCAGCAGCTCGAGCTTCGCACCGAACGGCAGACCGGCGCCGGAGTGCTCGCCGACCCGGTATTTCGACGCCATGTCGGCGAGCTTGTCGATATCGGATTGTGAAGCGCCCTCGGCGCCGGTCGCGACCGGCACACCGACGCCGTTGCGGCGGGCGGCGACCGCTTCGATGCGCATCAGCTCGTCCTTGAGGATCCAATGCTTGTAGGACGGGCGTAGCAGGGACTCGCCGACCCAGCGGCCGGGCTCCATCTCGCGGGTGTAGACCACCAGGCGGCTGATCGGGATGGTCAGCGGCGTAATTCCGTACATCACCGAGCTCGATGCGGCCGGCGCCATCTGCTCGATGGACTCAAGGCCGCCGTCGGCGGCGACATTCCAGGCCGAGATGGTGCGCTGCGGGCGCGGGGCGAGCTTGTGCAGCCACACGCGGCCGTCGCCGTAGTCGCGATACACCTGCTCGAACACCGAGTGCCCGTACTGGTTCACGGTGAGCGCCCACACGAGGTGTTGGGCCCACGAGAACCGGCCCTTGCGCCGGCCGGGCGGCGCGAGATCGGCGCCGCCGTCGATCGGCAGGGCGAGGTTGCGCGCCACGAACTCGGTTACCTCGTCGCGGGCGCCGTTCGGGGCCACTCGCCAGCTGGTACGGCGGATCGGCAGCCCAATCGCGGCCAGCAGCGACGACACCCGGGAGTCCTCGCGCTTCATCCGCGTGAAAACACCCACGCTGGCCGGCCATTGCAGGTCCGGAACCTGCTCGTACTGCTCCCACTGGGAGAAATGGCCGACATCATGGCCGGCGATCTGCCCGTTGACGTACCCCTTCTCGCGGAACGCAGGTTTCGCGGGCTTGATCTCGGTCGGCATCGGTCACCTCCTCAGAACGCGGCGGCGAAAACGTCGAGCTCGCCGGACGAACGCGGCCTATCCGCGGTAGTTGTGCTGCCGGTCGACGGCGAGGCGGGCGGCGAAACGGTCAGGCCGAACGTCAACAGACCCCAGCGAGCGAGCGTGGCGGCCACGAGCGGCGCGATCACCCCACCGGCGGTGCGATCCCACGCCCAGTCGCCGCCCGGCATGATGCGTTTCGCGGCCGTGGCGACCGCGTCGGTCAAGATCTTCTGCCCGGTGTGCGAGAGCAGGCTGGCAACCGCGTCGTCGTAGAAGCCCTGGCAGGCGACGGCCATCTGCGGGGCCGCGGTCATCTCCGGTTCGATACCGACGGCGAGCAGTTTCGCCTCGAGCGCCGCCGCCGGCGACTTGCGGTCGATCACCAGCACGCACGGATCCCATGCCTCGACGACCGCGAGCAGGTAGGCGATGGCCTCGTCGTGCGTGGCCGACTGGAAGTACCCGATCTCGAGGTGAGTTCGGCCGTCGGTGGTGGCCTGCGCCGCGGCGAGGGCCCAGTATCGCCCGTCCGGTGTGCGGTCGAGCGCGAGCGCGATCTGCCCGCGCAGGCTCGGCGCCGTTTCCGTCATGTCCGACCACACCTCCGGGTCGATGACCGCCTCGTGGTCCTCCTCCTCGGCGGGCCACTGGCCCCAGCCGAGCGCCTCGACGCCGTAGGAGGTCCAGCGTTCCTCGTTCGTGCAGCCGCGCAGCGCCTTGCGGATCTTGGCGTCGGTCTGGATCACCCCGTAGCTGGGGTTCGCCATGCGCGCGGTCTCGAGCGAATCGCGCGGCATGTCCTCCGGTGCAGCGAATTCGGCGAAGTAGAGGCCCTCGTCACCGGCGAGGCCGCGGCGCCGGACCCCGGCGAGGATCAGACCGTTCGGGTGCTTGTCAGCGTTGACCGCGCTTGAGGCGTAGATAGTCTGCGGGTTGCGTGAGGCCATCTGCGTCCAGCTCAGCGCGTCGATCTGGCCGCCGGTGAGGTTGTATGCCTCGTCGTAGACGACCAGGTCGACCTCGTCGAGGCCACGGCCGGCGTCATTCGACCGGGTGATGAACGCGATCTTTGCCCCGGACTTGAGCTCGATATAGCCCATGCCCTGCGAGCAGGTGTTCTTGACGACCCGGCGGCGAAGGCTCGGCCGCGCAACGATGATCGCCCATAGTCGTTTGTAGGCATCCTCGGCGGTCGGCCACCGCTGCGAGCTGTAGATGATGCGCTCACCCAGGACGAACAGCCCGAACAAGCACCTGATGACAAGAATCAGGGTCTTGCCATTCTGGCGCGGCACGATCAAGCACACATCGGGGTGCGTCCACGCGCCGGCGGTCATCCGGAGGATCGCCAGCAGCGCCGAAACCTGCCACGGCATCTGTGGTTTGCGGCATCGGCGGCCGAGCTCGACCGCGTCGAGGCCGTGCTTGTCGTCGCCCTCGAATTCCGAGAGGTGCTCGGGCTCCTGGCGCCCGGTGAGCGTCGGCCAGTCCGGATAGGCCGGGCGCTCAGCCAATGCCGTCGAGGTCATCCCCGTCACCGTCGGGTGCTGGCTCCTTGCGCCGGTTGATCTCGGCGAGCAGCTGGCGCAGCACCGAGGCTTGCTGCCGCGCCTCCTGTAGCGCGTTGTCGATGCGGACCTCGATCACACCGTCGCGGGCCTCAACCAGCCGTGCCCAGCAGTCGGCGTCGCCCGAAACGATGGCGTCGAGGCGGTCGAGCCGGTCAACGATGCGGGCCGCTTCCACCCCGAGTGCAGTCAATGACGGCGGATCGTTGGGATCGTGCAGTGAATCGAACAGTTCGCGCCCACGCGCGCCGAACTCCGGCATTACACCTCCCGGATCCGCCCGGCCCCGCCCATATCGTTCGGCCGTACAAAAAAAATTCGCGACTACCGCGGGGGAGTCATGGCCCCCGGGGGGCCGAATATTTTAGGCCCCTGACCTGCGGTTTTAGGTTCACCATCGGCGGCGGGCCTCTGACCTGCGGTTATGCCGAGGTCAGGGCCAGGGCATCGCGAGCACGCCGAGATCGGCGCCGTTGCTGGGCAGCTTCGGCCGGCGGCCGGTGAGCACGGGGCGTTCGTGGTCGTGTCGGCCGTCGCCGCGCTCGCGGTTGCAGATGGAGTGCAGCAGCCGGTCGGCCCGGGTGCCGCCGTGGCTGCGCGCCTTGCTGTGGTCGCCCTCGAGTGTGCGGCGGTCCCAGTTGCGGCGGGCGTCGCGGTACATGGGCTGCCCGCACCACCAGCAGGGCGAACCGTCGACGTGGCGGGCGCGTAGGCCGGCGACGTGTTGGCGGTGTGTCCAGCCGAGGCCGCGCTGTGTGGTGGTGCGTCGCTGCGCCATGGTCAGATGTGGACTATGTCGGCCGACCGCGACGAGCCGAGGCGCATCGCAAGCTCGGTGGTGAGTTCGCTGTGGTCGACGTAGACGCGGTCAAGGACGACGCCGCGGCAGGCACCGAGGCGAACGCTGGTGTAGCCGCGGATCTCGATCCAGCCGGGGCCGGCGGACGTGATGCGATGGTTTCCGTTCGCGTTGCGGGCGGTCTCACCGTCGGCGAGCTGGGCGGTCATGCGGTCGCGTAAGGCCTTGGCCGTGCTGCTGCTGGGCGCGATCACGAGAACACGGCGGCCGGCGCGCATGTCGGCGAGGGCGAGGGCGGTGAGGTCCGGAGCGTTCATCGGTAGATCACCCATCGGGCCCGGCGGGCGGTGCGGAGCTCGCGGCGCATCCGCTCGGAGTAGTGCGGATACAGCCGGTCGGCGATCCAGCCGAACCAGCCGGCGAGCCACTTACGCACGGTCGCACCTCCCGATCGCTGGGTTGAGGTAGGGGTTGCCCTCGGCGGGATTTGAACCCGCGTTACCGCGATGGGGGCCATTCGCCGCCCCAACCCGTGGGCGACCGGACTCGAACCGAACCACCGCGGCGTCTTCGGCCGCTGGACTACGAGGGACGAGGGCTCGCAGCGCGCAGCGTGCCCGCCCGGTATCGGATGCTCACCGGGTAGTTGCGGGGCGATGTGGCGTGTGCCCGTTGGGGTGCTTGCCGGGGATCCGGCCCGGTTTAACGCGCTGCGAAGTTCGGGGTGGTTCGGCTCAGACGAGGTAGTCGAGCACGACCAGGGCGACGCGGGCGACGAGTTCCCACGGGACGACGGACAGGGCAGCGGACAGCGAGGCCATCGCGGTTTCTCCTTGGTTCGGGCCCTGATTCGGGCATGAAAAAACCGCTGCGATCTGCACTTGGGGATGCGTCGTCAGCAGCGGTTTCGTGTCTCACTGTACAACATGGTCCCGATAGGCCGGGTAGTTCGACCGGTCAGGATTCGGCCGCCGGGGCGGTCTGGGCGCGGTTGAGCACCTTGCCGACGGCCGCCCCAGTGGTCCCCCATCGCCGGCCGATCTCGGCCTTGGGGATGCCGAGGTCATGCAGCGCCTGATAGGTAGCGCGCCGGCAGGCGGCAACCGCGCCCCGGACTTCGAGGGCGGCGGTGTCGAGTTCGCCGAGGGGGTCGGTGTCTGCGGTGGGCGCGAGGTCAGCGGGGGCGATGGCGGCGTACCGGTCGGCGAGGTCGGCCAGCGCGCGGGCGCGGGCTGCGAGGTCTGCCCAGGGGTCGGTCATGGTGAGGCTCCTTCGTTGTTCGTGACACCAGTTTAAACCCTAGGGTTGCGTAATCGCAACCCTAGGGTTTATACTTGAGGAGTCAGCAACGCTGGCAAGCAATTTGAGAACTCAACAGAGAGCAGGTGATTCGGATGACCGAATCTCGCGCGAAACGCCTCCACGACGCCTACCAGGCAATGCGGAAAGTGTTTGCAACCGCGCTGCCGCTGCGGATCGAGCTTCCCGACCTGGAACTCGAAACCTGGCGGCCCCACGCAGCCCGCGCCGACGTGATAGGCGCCCGGACAATCCTCCGGGACCTGCCCGCCGACCCGCACCGCGTCTACCTGATCGAGCAACTTGCGCTCGACTGGCTTACCGCGGTGGTGCTGACTCGAATGAGTCACGTCGAGGTCTGGTGCGGAGAGGCGGCAGACGACGCCCTGACTCGATTCTGGGCGACGCTGGAAGTCCTCCGATACGAGGACGAGTAACAGGAAGGCCCCGGCGGGTCGTGACCGCCGGGGCCTTTCCCGTTGTGCATCCTACCGGCGCGCTACAGCCGCGGATCGTGCACCAGCCGGAAGTCGTGCAGCGGCTCAGCCTCCGAGCCGACCGCCGTGAATTCTCGGCCGATCACCTCGCCCGCCGGAATATCGCAATCCCGGCCCATCTGCTCAGCCGACAGGATCAACGGCACAGACCGGGTGTGCCACGGCGTCACGCAGTACGCCCGGTCCTCAACGGTTACGAACACATAGACCGGCACGCGGCCGTCCGGCAATACGGCGTAGTCCTCGCCGACCGGGGGTGCATCCCAATCGAACCCGTATTCGTCGCTCATCGGTTCCATTCCTGTTGATAGTCGGGATGATCCGCGTACGGTTCCGCCAATGCACCTGTCAACGTGGCGAAATCCTGATCCGCAAATTCGGCACCCGACCGCGCAACCTCGGTAGCAAGGGCAAGCATCCTGCGCTTTCCCGCAACGTCGCGCAGCACGCGCGCCGGGTCGTGTCTGGCAATGTGGTCGGTCTGCGCGTCCTCGTGGAATCCGAGCCGACCATCCGGCGGCGCGGACTGATGGTCGCCGAACACAGCCATGCCGTGGTGGTCCAGCTTTCGAACTCGCCATGAGGGTCCCTCGACGTCGACGGCGGATGCCGCCCGCGCGATCTCCTCGTCCTCGTCGAGCCGAGCCTTGATGAATTCCTCGATGTTCACTGACCGCCCGCTTCCGGCGGCCACGGACTCACTACGTAGCTCCGATTTCCGCCGGCGTCCTGCTCGACAGTGAGGGTAGACCCGTCCGCATAGGTGAACTCGTGGGTCGACGGGCCCTCGACGCGGATGCCCACGTCCTGCCCATCGCTGGTGGTGTATGTGTAGTCCGGGTTTCGCGGTTCGTTCGCAGCGGTCATACGGCCTCGGCTCCTTCTTTGCGGGCGACGGCGAGCGCGTCGCCGAGCCGGTAGACCTGCCGGTCCTCCGGCGATATCTGATGATCTGTGATGCGTGTTCCGCGCTCGTCGGTGTGCTGCCAGCCCCGCGGCGCGATCCGGCGCTGCTGCGCCCACCGATACAGCGTCGAGCGCGGTACCGGGTGCCCGAGTTCGGTGAGCAGGCGCAGCAGGTCAGCTACAGAGTAGTGCCGGTCCTCAGCGCCAGTCAGCGCTGCCGACTTGAGTTCGGCGACCACGTACGGTGCGCCGCAGCGCCGGCACACCGTCTGCACAGCCCGGTCCTCGGCCCATAGCTCATGCCCGCACGGCTGGCCGGCGTCGTCCTTGCGTGGGCACAGACCGAGGTATTCGCGCGGGGGCGGTGCGACCGCCCGCCGCAGGCCCCGGACCGCCGCGGCCACTTCGCGGGCGAGCTCGGGCGCGGCCTCGTGCCGGGCGATCTCGCGCCGGTGCCGCGTGAGCCATATCGCGCACTGTTCGACCGGTGTCGCGGGCTCGGCCAGGGCCGCGGCATCGGGTCGTCGGTCCGCGCGGAACGCGAGGCGGCGTTCTTGTGTGAGGTCCACGAGGTACGCGGTGCCGACGGCCGGGCAGACGTGGAGGTCCTCGGCCAGCGCGCGGGCCCAGCCGATCACCGCGGTCTCGAGCCGGAGCACCACGCGCTCGCCGGCGCGGCGATCGCGGCCGTCCAGGCGAACCGGTAGCGGTGGCTCGGCCGGTCGGCCGGCGCCCGAGCTGCGTGGCCCCGAGCGAGCGAGCCCGGCACGGACGATAGCGAGCTCGGCGAGCAGCGCGGGTACGTCGGCGAGCTGCTCGATGAGGTTTCCGACGCACTCCTTGCACAGCGTGACGCCATCGCCGAGCGGCCGGCCGCACTCGCCGCATAGCGGGCCGGTCAACGGATCACCGACCGGGCGAGCGAGGCAGCCGCGGCGATGAGGTCACTCAGCAACGACCATGAGCGCTCGGTGTCCGGCGGCGGCGTACCGGCCGGCGCGATGAACACCTCGCCGTCGATCTCGTATCCGACCCGGGTCCAGTTCTCGGCCCGGGATGCGAGATAGGGCGGCTCGGCGCGTGGCTGCTCGGCGGCCTCGGTGCGGAATTCGCCACGCCGCCGCTGCTCGCGCCGTTCGTGCGCGTCCTCCAACGAGCGAAGGAACTTGCCGGATGGCTCGGACATGGTCAAACCTCCTCGGGGCGCGTGCCGGTCATCAGTGCGACGAGGTCGCGCAGGGTCATCAGCACGATCTGGTCGCCGGGGTTGGTGGTGCCGCGGCGTTTCGCAACGACGAGGGCAGCGACAGCATCGTCGTTGCCGCGTTCGATCTCGGCCTCGGCAAGCCAGGTGCCTGCCTTGATCTGGCCGCCGTAGTCCTTGCATTCGACGACAACGCGCTCGGCGTAAGCGCGCAGGCCGGCGATATCGCCGCGGTCTTTCGCCCCATTGCGGGTACGTCGTTCGATCCGGTCGTCGATGTTGGCGGCGAGGTAGCCGGCGACCGAGGTTTCGTGTCGGGTGCCTGCGGCCTTCGCGCTGGCGCGGGATCTGGTCATGGTGCGACCTCGCCGAAATCGAAACCGGCCTGCTCGCCCTTGTCGTCGCCGCCCCGCAGCTGCGCGAGGCGGCACCGGCGTGCGGCCACCTCGGCGTAGTGCGCGACCTGTTCGACGCCGATGAACCGGCGCCCCTCGAGCACCGCCCCGACGCCGGTTGTGCCGGCGCCGGCGAACGGGTCGAGGATCACGCCGTCCTCGGGCGCGATCTTGGCGAGGTCGCGCATGATCTCGACCGGTTTCTGTGTGATGTGCTCCCGGACGCGCGGGGTGTTGACCTCGAAAAAGCCCGGCAGCGCGACCGAGCCCAACAGGTCCTGCGCCCGGGGCCCCGCGGTGCCCCAGGTTACGTATTCGCAGTTTCCGGCGAACCGCCCCTGCTGCCGGCGCCCGTTCGGTTTGTGCCACGGGACGATTCCGCGCCAGACGATTCCCCCGGCCTGCAGCACGTCGGTCGTGAGCGGTAGCTGGCGCCAATCGGTGAACAGCGCGATCACCGCGCCGCGGCGGGCGATGCGTAGGCACTCACCGAGCCACAGTGCGCACCAGTAGCCGAACCCGCGCTGGTCGCGGGAATCGCCGGAGAACTCCGGCAGCGCCGCGCCGCCGGTGCCGCGGGCGACCTGGTCGCTCTGCACGTATTTCGTGTGCACGCTCATCGTCCGGTCGTCCCGCGTCATCCCGCCGGAGTTGTACGGCGGATCCGTGATCACGGCATCGACCGAGCCGCTGGGCAACTCGGCGAGCACGGCCAGGGCGTCGCCCTGGTAGATGGTTACGCGCTCGTCCTGGTAACGGATTTCAGCCATGATCAGCCCTCTCATCAGTAACCGGATTCCGATCTGTCTGCTCTTTCGATTGCGGCGCGAGCTCGCGCGGACGGGATGGTTTCGGCGTAGTCGGTGACCTCGCGGCGGGTGCCGCTGCGCAGATGTGGCTTGCAGAGCAGGCATGGCTGCGGGTGGTCGGCGTCGGGATTGACCCAGCCTGAGCAGGTCTCGCGGTGCTGGGCGAGCGCTACCTCGTCGAGGCGTTCGGGGTCGCTGTAGCGGTCAGGCATCGTCGCCCCCGTCCTCGCTGGACAGCGGGACGGGTCGCCACTTGTCGCCGACCCGCTCGACGAGTTCGACCGTGACCGGGCTGTGGTTCCGACGCTGCGCCTGCCGGCGGACGATGACCTCGAGCTCGGCCTCGTCTCGGGCGCAGGCGCGGAGCGTGAACACGCGCCCGTCGGGCCGGTATCGGTAGCCGTACATCAGCGCGACCCCCGGGCGAGGACGTCCGCGGCGGCTGGCGCATCACCGGGCAGGTAGACGTCGGTCATTGGCGGCGAGACGAACGCGCCCGGTTCTTCCAGCTCGCAGTAGTCGCACAGTTCGCGAGCCTCGTCGGCGGCGTCGTGCACCCACTCGATCTCGCCGACAGCGAACTTCGCGCCGCCGCGCGTGACGATGGCCCGGATGACGTGACCGGCGCCGACGTAGGTCGCCAGGGTCACGCCGACGGGGCTGCGCTGGATACCGAAATCGGTTGGCGCCGGGTCCTCGTCGAAACCGTGCGCCTGGGCGAACGCGATCGCCTCGGTGAGGGCGGTCTCGAGCGGCGACAGCGCCGCAGCGCGGGCCGCTCGGTCGAGGCCGGCCTCGACGCGCTCGGCGATCGGCCCCGGGCACCGGTCGGCCGTGTGCGACTGCCGGATCGTTTTCGTCCGCACCATCGGGTGGTGCTCGCAGTCGGGGTGTGCGCGCTTCTGGTCGACCAGGCCGCACGGTTCCTGCGGGCACGGGCAGGAGTCCTCGATTGCGGTTCCGGACCAGGAACGGCCGACGTGCGCGCTGTGGGGCTCAGACATTGGGCACCTCGTAGCGCAGCTGGACGAGCGCGGCCTCGACCGCCCGGTTGCGCCGGTACACCGCCTCGTCGCTGGCGTCGCCGGCGGGGTGGGCGGGTCCAACCCACCCGTCGAGGCCGGCGCCGTTGCCTGCGTCCCAGGCGGCCCCGAGAACGGTCCGGATCTGCTCCGGCGATACCACGAGCGTGTATCCGATATCGGCTATGGCCGCGGCGATCGCTGCGCCGACGTAGACCGGTCCGGCGGCCGTGTCGGGGATTCGCCGTTTGACTGCTTCACCGACGCGGTGCTGGAACTCTCGCTCGCGGACGTGGCCGCGCAGCCAGCTCAGGCCGGCGCGCTGGGTTGTGTAGCCGGGGTGCAGGTTCTCGACAGACGCGGCGAGTTCGTCCACGAGATCGATCGCGGCGAGCAGCTCGGCAGTGGTGGTGTTTTCAGGCATCCGGTGTCTCCTAGGGGTTTTCGGTGTCGGGCTGGGATTTCTCGGCGAGGGAGGCGCGGACCAGCGCAATGCCGCGGCGGGCGCGGTCGGCGCCGTCGGGGTCGTGGTCGCAGAGTGCGGTGCCGACGTAGCCGAGCTCGTCGCACATGTCGCAGTTCGCGATGGCGGCGGCGCGGACCTCGGCGGCGCTGCGGGCGCTCTCGGACCGGGCGCGCTTGGCGCGGTCGGCATGCTCGGCGTCCCACGCCTCGGCGGCGCGGCGAGCGTCTGCGCAGTGGCCGCACGCCGGTGGCCGGGGTTCGTTGCGGTGCTTCGGGCAGCGGTCGAGCGGTCGTCCGGCCGGGCGGCTTGTAGCGGCGCCGCGGAGGTCGACGCGATTCGCCGCGACCCACGCCTCGGCGACCCGGTCGCAGTCGTCGCAGTCGTCGCGCCATCCGTCGGGGTGCTCTGCGTGGAATTTCGGCGGAGGGGTTTCGTTCTCCGGCGCGGCGCCGCTGCCTACGTAACGTTCCCCCTCTAGGTGACCCCCTTTATATGGGTCGGGTCGGGTCGGGACGGGGTTAGCGTCACTGCGCGCGAAGTTCGCGCGAACATTTCGGGCCGATTCGTTGTCTACCTGCGTATTCGCCTGCTCGGTACCGTCGAAACTTTCGGTTACGGAATGGCTGCGGCCGTTCAGATTTCGATCGGATTCTGTTGAGATTTCGTCGAAATCGTGTTCGGGCGGCGGCTCGTGTTCGCTAGAACGTTCGGCGTCGGTTCGCGTGATGTTCGCGCGAACATCGTCGGAACGATCGCCCTTGTTCTTGCTCCGTGCGCGCTTCATTCGCTCGCGCGCGGCGGCGCGTTTCTCGTCCACTTCGGCCCGGGTCGGCTGCCGGTCTGCCCACTGGTGGAACTGGTATCCGCGCAGCTGGCCGCCGGTCTCGACGACCGGGTACCACAGCCCGACCGCGACCAACTTCTTCGCCTGCGCGGTGTTGCCGAGTGCGGCGACCATGTGCTTCGGAATGAACCCGTCGGTGAGGGTTTGCGCCGACCATGCGCCGGCGCGGACCCACAGCCCCATTGCGGCGTTACCGGCGGCAACGACCTTGCCGTGAAACGCGAGATCGTCGTCGACCTTGAACCAGGGCACTAGGGAACCTCCCTGTTCGCGATCTGTAGCAGGACATCGGCGTGGCACGGTTCGCCCAGCGGGCACCAGCAGCCGAGGTCGCGGCCGGCGAGCTCGGTTACGACGTCGTCGAGGTAGTAGCCGAGGCGCCCCTCGGCGAGGTCATCGCGGAACAGCCGAACAGCGAGGCCGCGGGACTCCCCCGGCGCGACGTAATGGAAATTGCCCCACTGGTCGCGTACGCGATCGGCGCCGGCGAGCACATACGGGTTGCCCCACTTGCTCGGCCGGGCAACCACCACGGCCCCATCGGGCAGGCGCCAGCCCTTGGTCCGGCGCAACTGGATACGTTGCGGCATCAGCGGACCTCCTTCGCGTATACGTCGGCGCTGAAATCGAGCGTCGGGTTGCCGACCTCTCGGTTGGACCAGACGACCTCGGTTCGGGAGCCCGCCGCGCGGCCGCCGCTGTTGCCGGTGAACGCGGGGAACTCCACACGCGACCAGCCCGCGAGGGCGGTGTCGTAGAGGTCGCTTGCGTATCCGGACAGCACGACCGCGGACCGGGCGTGTAGTAGGGCGTCGAGCAGCTGCTCGTGCTCTGCCGTGCTCGCCATCTCGTGGGCGTAGTTCGTGCCGTTGCGCGTCGACCCGAGGTAAGGCGGGTCGACGTACAGGCAGACGTCCGCGATACGGCCATACGCCGCGATCACTTCCATCGCCGGGCGGCACTCCAGGCTCACCGCGTGCAGCCGCTCGGCGGCGGCCATGAGGCGGCCGACATACCCGTCGAGGTAGTCCGGCATCGACGACGAGCACCCGGCCGGGTCGATGTAGTACCGCCATCCGGTCTTGCGGAGCAGTCCGCTCCTGGACTGGGACAGCCGAACCCAGACGCGACGTGCGGTCTCAAGGTCATCGCCGACGGTGAGCTCGGCTGCCGCCGCGTACTCGGCGCGTGAGTGCGGAGTGAGCGCGCAGGCTCGGGCGAGTTCGACGGGCCGGTCGCGCAGCACGCGCCAGAACGTCATGAGCTCGGCGTGTATGTCGTTCACGGTCTCGAACGGCGTGGGCACCTTGGCGAGCAGCACCGAGAGCGAGCCGGCGAACGGCTCGACGTAATGTCGGTGCGCTGGCAGCAGTTCGACGATGCGGTCGGCGACCGACATTTTGCCGCCGTAGTAGGGGAACGGTGGTCTCATTGGATCCCCCGATTGACCGCCTCGGCGAGATCGGCGCACAGCCGCTCGGTGACGTAGGCATAGGTGTGTCGGCCGCCGCCGAGCGGTGGCGGCAGGTAGCCCCAGGCGTCCTCGACGGCACCGCCCCAATCGCGCCAGTATTCGAGCGACCACCAGGGCTGCCAGTCCCGGGCCTGAGCGCGAGCGAGCAGCGCTCGACCCCACGCAATCGCGGCGGCCGGGCTAGCGAGCGAGTAGTAATCGGCCATATCGGCGATACCGCGCAGCGGCGACCCGTTCGCCAGGGCGGTGATCGGGTCGCCCTCGGCCGCGGCCCACCACGCCGGCATGCCGGTGATCTGCCGGGGCCGGAGAATGCCGGATCCGCTCGCGGCCGGGCGGCCGGGCATCGTCGCGCCCGCCGGCCGCGCCGGATCGGCGATCAGGGCACAGCCCACCAGTTCGAGACCGGGCAGCCGACCGTCGCCGACGGCAGCGGCGAAATCGCCGGCGATCCCGGCGCCCTGCGAGTACCCCACGGGCAGCACCAGGCGGTTGGTTGCCCGTGTCGCATCGATCAGGGCTTGCAGTCCGGCGGCGCGCGAGAGCGCCCAAGCGTCCTCGAGTCCGCCGAATGTTGCCGGGTAGGTCACGAACCGCGGTGCGAACCGCCGGCGGTCGAGGCGCTCGGCGAATGCCTCGCATACGCCGTCGCCCCCGTTCGGGAATCCGGTGCCCGCGAGGATCAATACGTCGATCACCGGGCACCTCCGGTCACTGCGGGGAATTGATCCCAAACCTGGCCGTCGAGCTCGCGACCGGCCTTTTTCTTTCCGACTCGGCGGACGATCTGCCGGAACCCGAGGTCGTCTACGGGCGATCCGATCAGCTGCTCGGGCGGATCGAAACGGCCCAGCCCGAACCCCGTGGGCGCCCATTCGCCCCACTGTTTGAAATGGAACGCGACGCCGGCCGCAGTGGACTGGTCGCGCAGGGAGCGCGCCCAGGACGGATCCATGGGCCGGGCGCCGGGCCCGGACTCGCCGCCCACGATCAGCCAATCGAGCCCGCGGCCGAACTCGTCGGGCGCCAGTAGACCGCGCGTGAGGTCGATCGGCCCGAGAAGCGGCTCGGCCGAGACGAACCGGACTGCGGCTGGCGAACTGAGCAGAGCCGGAATCCGGAGGTCGGCCCACTGCTGGTTCTCGGCGCTCACGCCTACCCAGACGTTTCGCAACGGCCATGACTCGTCCCAGCCGTCACGGCCGATGGCGTCCGCGTAGTTGCGCACGTCCTGCTGAAACTGTGGCGAGGACAGCAGTGCCCGCATCCGGGCGGCGCGCTTGGTGAGTACCTGGAATGTGTGCCGTCCAGCGCACGCCATTACGGCCCAGATGCTCGCGATGTAGTCGGCGTCAATCTCGTCGTGGAACAGGTCCGCCATGGAGCACACGAACACCAGGCGGGGTTTGCGCCACGACAGTGGTTCACCGAGTCGTTTCGGGTGCAGCTGCACTCCGGTGGTTGCACCGATGTGCGGGCCGTCGAACTTGCGGTGCGCCATGCGCATCGGTGGGGTGCGTTCGATGTAGCACCGGGTGCACCCTTCGCTCACACGGGTGCACCCGGTTGCCGGGTTCCAGGTCTCGTCGGTCCACTCGATTTTGCTGCTCATGACTGCCCGCCCTCGGCGTCGTTGTTGTTCCGGAGGGTGGTGAGCAGCGCGTCGGCCTGGTCGGCGGGCACGAGTACGTCCCGGGCCCGCGAGCCGTCGGCCGGCCCGATAATCCCGGCCTCGGTCATCCGGTCGAGCAGCTGCACCGCCTTGGCGAACCCGACGCGCAGTTTGCGCTGCAGCATCGACGGCGAGGCGAACTGTGCACGCACCACCAGGTCGACGGCGTGCAGGAACATTTCGCGGTCGTCGCCCAGGTCGACGGCGTCGAGGTCCACGGTGGCCGGTTCGGTTTTGCTCATCTCGGCCTCGGCCGCGGCGACGATGCCGGGCAGGCGCCGTGTCCATCCGTCGGCCCATTCGCGCATTTCGCCGACGTCGTGGTCGGACATTCGGCGCGGCATCATGGCGCCGAGGAATGCCTCGCCGCATCGGATCAGCAGTGCCCTGCTGGCCGCGTGTGCCTCGATGGTGAGCGCGGCGGTGTAGGCGTTACTGGCCGCCCGGAAACGGGCCAGCATCTCACCGGATACCGACATGTCGGCGAGTAGCGTCGGCGCGCTGCTGTGCTGCCGCGAGAGCACGCCGGGGATGGTGCACAGGGTGCCGCCGTCGGTGGGTAGCCGCGGGATCCGGTACGCGCGGCCGTCGATCATGCCGGAGCAGTCGGTGATGGTCAGCCGGGAGTCGCCGATATCGAGCCGCAGCATGTTCTCGGGCTCGTCCGCCTTGTCCTTGACGGCGCCGAATATCCGGAGCAGCTGGGTGACGTCATCCGGTAGTACGTCGACCGTGATCGGGTTGTGGGCGTCGGTTTCCCAGACCGAGACGAGCGCGAGCCCGGCGGTGAACGTGTCGGTGGCGATGACGGCCACGTTCTCGCGGCCGACGGCGAGCCGGATCCGGTGTGTGGTGGGTACCTCGGCGTCGGCGCCAGCGTGGGCGCGGACGGAGACCAGGGCGGCGCGGAGGTCGGCGGTGCCGACCTGGATTGAGGCGCGGATGCTCATTCGGTCTCGGCCCCTTCCGTATCGTCGGCGTCCGGCTGCTCAGCGGCGGCCAGCTGCTCGGCGTCGTCGGCTGTGGTGGCCTCGGCCACGGTGTCGGTCGGTGCCCGGCCGCTGCTCTGGTTGTCGAGTTCGCCGATGACCTCGACGGCCTCGGCGTAGGTGAGGTCCGCGGTGCTGGCGATCTCGCGTTCGAGGAGCGTCGACAGGTAGGCGCTCACCTGTTCGGGCGTGTTCCCGTCGAGTTCGTCGAGCCGCCGGTCGATCTGTTCGCGCTGCGCCTTGGTCGACTTGCGCGGGGCCCGTTTGCGCTCCTTCTCGGCGGCCGGTTCGCTGTTATCGCCAGCGTCGCGCAGGTCCTCGGTGGTGAGGCCTTCGGCCGGTTCCTGCTGCGGCGTGGGGAACTCGTCGCCGACGGTGGTCTCGCCGCGTTTGATGGACTGGTAGACGACGCCGAGCCGGCCGACGTCGCCGCCGTCCCAGTCCTCCATCGGTTTGCCGACCTTCGCGACGAGCTGGGCCTCGGTGACGCCGAGTACGGCGAACCCGTAGGTGGCGTTCGTGATCCGCGTGGCGAGGTCCTCGCCGTTGCCCTTTTTCAGGGTCGCGTCGCAGTTGGCCTTGGCCTCCTCGACGAACCAGTTCGGCAGTACCGCGAGGATCTGTTCGCGCAGTCGCCGGGCGCCGGCGTTGGCGTTGTTCTCGTAGATGTCCCGCGTGGCGGTGAGCTTCCGTGCGCCTTCGCTGGTGTCGCGCACATGCGGGACGATGAACGTGGTCGATGCGCGCGCGTTGGTCTGCATATCCCAGGCGTGCGCGAGCATTTCGGACTCACCCTTGGCGTCATCGCGGCTGAGTTCCTTGATGCCGTAGTCGATGTTTCCCCAGCAGCGCGCGAGCTCGCGGGCGAGATGGATCGATACGCCCGTGACCGTGGTGTCGCTGCGGACGTAGCGGAAATATGCGCGCTCGGCGACCGAGTGCTGGGCGGTGGCGTCGCGCATCTCGTCGACGGCGAGGGCCTTGTTGCGCGGGCGCTGCTGGGCAACGAGCACCGCGGCCTGTACTTCGGCAATCGCGCGGGACTGCTCGATCGCGGTCGCCTGGCTGAGGTCGATGCGGGCCGGGGTGGGATTGAGCGGCTGATACCGGGCGGGTGTGTTCATGCGAGCAGCTCCTGAGCGCGATAGCGGGCGTAGGCCGGGATGGATACGGTGTGAATCCGGTCGCTGTCGTCGGGCCAGTGACCGGCGGCGAGGCAATCGGCGTAGGTGCGGATCGCGGCGCGGTTGAGGTCGTGACCGAGGGCCACGTCATTGGGGTGCAGCTGGGCGACGGTGACCCGGTACGGCGGGGTTTTGCACTGGGTGACGAACACGAACGCCGGGTTGTCGGCGATCTCGAGCGCGCGGAATCCCGCGGTGTAGTACGGGTGCTGCATGAAGTAGCCGTAGTCGGCCGCGGCCTTCGCGAACGCGCCGCGGCCGGCGGATTTCGACGTCTTGTAATCGACGATGACCAGGCGCCCGCGGATCGCGGTGAGCCAGTCGGTGCGTAGCCGGAGCATCACCCCGGTCTCGTCGTCGGGCCACCACCCGGACATCTCGGGCTGGCCGGCGGCGAACAGCGGGCCGGCCAGCTCGTGACGGCGAACGGTCGCCGCCATCTCCCGGGCTGCGAGATCCTGATGCGGCAGCAGCGGCACTTTGCCCGCCTTGTACGCAGCGTCTCGTGCTTTCCGGGCGTCGTCGGTGCGCCAGTCCTCGGCGTCGATCACCTCGACCGCGGGGCCTTTGCCGAGCAGGTAGAGGTGCGCGGCGTGGCCCTCGTCGTACGCGGCTTTCGGGGGCCGGCCGTGCTGCTGCTCGTACCAGAACTCGGCCGGGCTGCGCATCAGGATCGTCCGGGCCCCCGACGACGACAGCGACCCGGTGTCGCTGTGGTATTCGTCGTCGTCGACGTCGGAGTACAGGCCGGGTGGTGGCGGCAGGATCATGCGCGCACCGCCCCCTCGGCCCGTAGCGCGAGGATCTTGGACTCGATGGTCACCGAGACCTTGCCGCCGGTTTTCCCGCGGGCGATGCGCGAGATGGTGTGCCGGTTCACCCCGGCGAACTCGGCGATCGTCTGGTGGTCGATGATCTGCTCGAGCTCGCGGATCCGGGCCCGGGCGGCGCTGTCGTCGACCATGCCGTTGCGGCAGTCCGAGCAGATCGTCTGCCGGAGTGCGCCGGTGTGGCGGATGGTCGCACCGCATTCGGCGCAGGGCGAGGTCGGTGCGTCGGCCTGCTTGAGGTACCGCCGGAATGCGTCCTTCTGGCCGGGCAGCCGGTACCCGGCCCAGATTCCTTGTGCGCCGATCCTGTTCGCGAACCGTGCGCAGTCTTCCCGCACCGGGCATCCGCGGCATGTGATCACCGCCGCCTTGTTGTCGTCCGTGATTTCGTGACCGACCGGGAACCAGTGCTCCGGATCGCCGCCGCGGCACTGCGCGTCCGTGCGCCAGTCCGGTATCGCCACCTGTGGTTTCATGCCGCACCTGCCCGCATGACGTCGGCGACGGTGACCGCGCGGATCGCGCGGTCTGTTTTCTGCGCAATCCAGCGGTTGCGCCGGACGCCGAGCACGGTGTTGTGAGGGAGGCCGGCGCACGCGGCGATACGCACATACGAGGCCCGCGTCGCGGTGGCGAGTTCCTCTAGATGCTTCCGAGCGGGCCCGGCGTCCACATGGCCCTGCCTGCAGGGAACACACCGAACCGGCTCGGCCACCTTCCGCGTCGAGGTGAACTCGGCGCCGCACTTGACGCACTCGTGGGTGGCCTCGCGGCGGTGCTTCTGGCGGGTATCTCCCGCCGGAGCAAGGCCGAGGCGTACCTGGAGCGCTTCCCACTCGCCCGCGTCGCGGGTGTTGTAGCCGGCATAGACGCCGAGCCGCGCGGACTCATCGACCGCGAGCTGGCCGCAGGCGCGGAGCTGCTCGAGCGGGCAGAGCCCGCAATAGAGTTTGGCCTCCTCGATGCGCTGCGGCTCGTCGGAAAACCAGGTCTCGGGGTCGGGGTGGGTCGCGCACGGCGGCTGTGTCGTGTCGGTCCGGGCGGGAGCACGGGTCAGCATCTACATCACCCCGTTTCGCTGGTCGATCTCGCGGTCGTAGGCGCGATCCCACGCGGCGCCCTCGTCGTAGCCGTCGGCGACCGGGTCCTCGTCGTCGAGGTCGACGGCAGGCTGCAGGCGGGCGAACACGGCCAGCGCGGAACCGATACCGAGAGTCGAGAGGGTGAGGACGTCGACCACGAATGCGACCGCGTCGGAGAGGTGTTCGGAGATTTTCACGAGGTCTCCCGGGTCTGGATCTTGTCGAGCTGGGCCTGCCGCTGGCCGAGCAGCAGCGAGGCGAGGGCGGCGTCCGCGCAGGCGGAGATGAGCTGCACGGCGCGGGTGTGATCGGTGTGGCCGTCGAGTGCGTCGGCGAGCCAGATCGCGATGGCGCGGTCGAGGCAGGTGGCGACCTCGCCGGGCGTGAGTGCTTCGTCAGGCGCGTTCACAGCAGCCACCCCATGAGCAGCAGCGGCAGTACCACCGCGCTCGCGATGGGCAGGCCGTAGACGATGACCAGGAACAGGGCGTCGCCGGCGAACCGCGGCAGCGGCGCAACCGGCGCGCGGTGCCGGCCGGTCACTGGTTCGGCTCCTGCACCGGATCCGGGCTGTAGATCCGGACGGCGAAACCGTCGAACTCTCCAGCCCAGGCGCGGCGACCATTCACGCCGGCGGGGCGCTCGGGTATCCCGAGGGCGTCGGCGGCCTCCTCGGCGGACTCGTCGGTAGGCGCGAAGGTGTAGAAGCCCTGGCCTCGTCGCCAGGGCACGCTGGGCGCCTCGATGCTGAGCGTCTCGTAGGACGAGTCGCCGGCGTCGCTGAACAGGCGGATATCAGCGGCGGACCTCTCCAGGTCATACCGGAGCGAGAACGCCTTGAGGCGGTCCGCATCCTCGTCGGGACGCTCGGCGGCGTAAGCATTGGCCTCAGCGAGAATGCCCTGGATGCGCGCGTGGAGATATGCCGGATCGCGTACGAGTTCGGCATCCGGATCCGGGAGGCGGTCGCGGGTTTCCTCGATCACCGGGCCACCTGCGCAGCCTCGCCACGACTGGGCCCGTAGGTCCAGCTCGGCGGGTTGACCGGCAGCGTGCTTTCCGGCGCGGTGTACGGCGGGGCGAGCGGCGCCGGGATCCGGGTCGTCGGTACGTGCTCGAGCTCGGGAACGTGGCTGCCGACGTGACAGCCGGTGAGGCCGAGGCCGACGATGCCGCCCCAGGCGAGGCCGCAGCCGATCGCGATATGATGCGGTTTGAACATCCTTCGAACTCCTGTGATTCGGTGAGGTTGGGTGTTCTTCGACGGCCCCGGCGAGGTGCAACTCGGCGGGGCCGTATTCGTGAGGTGGGTCGGGGCGCCGGTCGCGTTCGGTGTGGCGCCCATCGGGGTCTCCTGTCTGTCGCGGTTGTGGTGCTGCGTGGCCAATCGGGTCGGGCGTGAGGGGGCGCCCGGCGGTCCGTCCGTTCGGTCACGCGCCCCGCGGCGGGTTCGGCGCTCGCCGCCGCGGGGAAGTCAGGCGGCGTGGTTGCGCGCCAATCGGGCCGCGCTGCGTTTGGACAGCCCGGCGGGGTTGCCCGGCGCGGCCGGCGGTTTGCTGGGGGGTTCGTCGGCCGACGCCGTGCCGCGTCCGGCGAGTTGGCGCTCGGCGGCGGCGCGCATGTGGTCGACGACGCGGCACATATCGCTGCGCGTCATCCGCCATTTGCGACCGGCGAGCACGGCGGATAGGTCGCCGGCGGTGATCCGGCGATACAGCCAGTCCGGGGACGGCGCGCCGGTCATTTCGCAGACCTGTTCAAGGGAAAATGTTTCGAATTCGTTTGTGCCGCTCATCGTTTGGCACTCCCCTGGCTAACCGTCTCGGAAATGGCGGTGAGCAAGGTGGCCATTTTGACGCCGAGGACAGCCGATATCCGCGACAGCTCGTTCACGCGGAACGCTGTCCGGCCTTGAATGCGGCGCTGCCAGGTCCGCGGCTCGATTCGGGCACCCTCGGCGACGGATTCCTCGGTCTGGTCCGCTTTCGCGATGGCGTCCCGGACTACCGCCGCGGTCGCCTCGTTGATAGGGAGCATGTTGACCACATTAGGGTCAAAGTTGGCGCTTTTCAAGACTAACTTGGCGCCATCGGTCACGTTCAGGCATTGCTCCAGCTACCGGGAACGGGCGTTAGGGTGGCCTGACATAGACTTGCCCGATGGTCAGATTTGACCCCAAAATGGACAGCATGAGAGCAGCAGCCGCCGATCCCGCGCCGCGGGACGACGACATGGACGAGGCCGCGCGCAAACTCGACAAGGCGCTCGGTCACGCAATCCGGGTCATGCGAGCAGAGCGTCAGTGGTCGCAGGAGGATTTGGTCGCGAGATCCGGAATCAGCAAGAGGACCATTGGCCGGATCGAGACCGGCCAATCGTCGATGCAGATGCCGCAAATGCTGCGGATCGCAACAGCGCTAGGAGTCTCACTGGGGGACCTACTGACGAGGGCAGAGGAACTCGGGGGTTAATCCGAGGAGTTCGGGGGTCAAGCAGTTCAGCACCTCAACAGCGTCATGCCCGTGCCGCCTGACTTCGAGAATGAACCGCGACGCGGGCATAAGCCGTGCCCGCGCGATCAATTCGGTCAGATCTGACGTGTACCGACTATCCCCTGCCGTTTGCCCCATTACACGCACCCTCGATCGTCTCGCCGCCCATCTGCCACAAGCCCCGACACTTGTTCGAACATTTGTTCGATACTACCGGGCGGCGACGATTTCGCAGTGCCTCGCGGTGTGGAAAACCCCCGCCCGATTCGTAGGATCAACGGTTAATCGCAGCGTAACCCGCGGGTCACGGGTAAGAATGTCCGATTTCCGAAGTATTCGAATCGTGACCTTGGGCAACGACCGATGCCCCCGGAAATAGGGGCGGCGGCAACGGAATTGCCACCGCCCCTCCTCCCCACTTGAGACGTCAAGCTCCCTTACGTGGTACTCGGAGTCACGCTGCCGCGGCCACGGGATCACCGGTCTCGTGCAGCGCGACATGCTCGACGGCCGCTGTGTAGTCGGCGAATACGCGCGAGCACACCTCGCCCGCCGCGTCCATCCAGACCGCCTCGAACCCGTCGTCGACCCGGTCGATCTCGCCGAGCTGACCGGCGCGCACGAGCCTGCGCCGGCGCGCCATCTCGAGATCGACCACCGTGCTGCGCAGTGCCGGCAGTCGGCCGGCGGCGCGTTCAGCCGCGGCGATCGAGCTCGCGTTGTCGATGTGGCCGTACTTGCGGTCGGTGGTCTGGATCGACTCGTGCCCGGCGTCGCGGCTCACGACCCAGATCGGAACGCCGTCCTGCAGGCGCCACGAGATCCCGGTATGCCGGGCGGTGTACGGGGTGAGCCACTTCGCGTGCAGGCCCACGACGGTGCCGCGCCCGAACCGGGCGAGCAGCTCCGCCGGTGGCGAGCCGGTCCAGTGCGCCATCCTCCCGAACAGGTTCCGGCCCGGGGTCTCGGTATCGGTGAGCGCCTCGAGCCGGCGGAGCGCCGGCAGCCAGATCTGCCGATAGAAACCGGTCACAGTGAACGCGCTGCCGACGCCGGTGGCGAACAGCAGCTCGTCGGCCGGGCGGTCCAGGTCGAGCTTCGCGATCGTTTCTAGCGGCACGTAGGCGGTGCGGATCCCGCGCTCGGATTTCGGCCGGCCGAGTTTGCGCTTGCCCCCGGCGTATTTCCACGCCTTGTCGATTCGGACGGCACCGGTCTCGGCGTCGATATCGCCGACGGTGAGCGCGAATATCTCGCCCGGCCGCGCCATGGACATCACCATGAACTCGAACATCGGCCGGTACCGGGGATAGAGCAGTGCCTCGAACAACTCGAACTCGGCCGGCGTGAAGAACTCCCGGCGCCGTCCGGTCACGCGCGGCAGGCGGGTATGCGCGCACGGGTTCAGCGGCACGAGCGGCTCGGGCCGGTGCCGGGCGGCGGCGGCCATGGCCGCGGACACGAAACCATGCTTGTTACAGATGGTTTTCGGTGCGTTGCCGACCTCCGTCTCGAGATAGACCACCCACGCGGCGTCGAGCTCCTCGGTGTACGCGCCAATCGGCAGGCCGCCCATGAACGGGTCGACGTCGCGCTCGATGAACCGGACGTACTTCCGGCGGGTCTCCTCCTCGATTCCGGTGAGCCGGTCGGCGTAGCGGCGCAACCATTGACCGATGGTCATCGTCGCGGCAGCGCCAGCGGCGAGCTGGGCGGTGAGAACGGACTCGGCGCGCTCGGGCCCGACGCGGTCGAGCAGCGCGGCCCAGCGGACCGCGGCGACCTCGTCGTCGAATGTCTGTGATGTGCGGCGGAGTTTGCCGCCGCGCTCGATGTAGTAGCGGACCTGCCAGCCGATCGTGCCGTCGCTGCGGGGGCGCGGGGTCGGGGTGTGGCAGCGTTTCTTGGTAGCGGTGGACATGACGCATCCTCATTGGGTCGTGCGCCGAAATCCCCTCAGATCACGGTGGACCGCTCGCCCGGTCGCGTGCTCTCGGGCACACGGTCGGGCACATGGGCAGGTCTCCCAGTGTAAAAACACTGTTCGACCTGCCCTGATACCAGTGGAGCCTAGGGGAATCGAACCCCTAACCCCTGCCTTGCAAAGGCAGTGCTCTGCCAATTGAGCTAAGGCCCCTGGCATATGGGCGACTACGGTGAGTCGCCTGCGAAACAGTAGCGTTTACGCGCATACACCGTCAAACAAGGGTACCCGGCCGCCGACGGGGCCGTTACCTGCGCAGCGCCCCGGTGGCCTCGAACTGCGCCTCTCGACCCTGCATCTGTTCGCGGTACCAGTTCTCCCGATGCCACAACATCACCTTTTCGTGCAGGCGACCGATGGGTGGCACCCGGCGCGCGAATTCCACGGCGGTGACCAGCGGAATCCGGGCGATCGGCAGCAATACCCAGGGAAACGCCGCCGGCATCCGGTACTTGCGGCGGGTACTGGGCAGCATGTACAGCGCCGGGTAGGCGGAGTTGATCCGATAGTTGTAGTGCGCCCGCAGGCGCGCGAATCCCTTCTGGTCCGGCCTGGGCGCGAAGACCGCCGGATAGGACTCGATGAGTTCGGCGCCCGGTTCGCCGGCGTCGTGGGCGCGGGCGATCATGGTCATCGCCATCACCCGCAGGGTGTCGGGCACGGTTTCCGGATGCCAGTTCAGCCGCACCCCGAGCAGGTAACCCATGTACTTCTGGAAATGCAGCAGCGCCCGGAACTCCGCCGGGCTGGTCTGATAGCCGAGCGCCCACAGGCCCAGGCCGGGGATCGTGCTACCGGCGATGAGGGTGAGCAACTGGTAGGTCTGGCTGATCGGCAGCCCCCACCGTCCGGTATCCCATTCGGGATGCCGCTCGACGCCGGCCCGCACCGAGACGTGCATGATCCGGACTTTCAACGCGGTGGCCCGCCCCTGCGACCCGGGCGTGAGCAGCGCACCGGGCTGGGAGACATCCATCCAGAAACGGCAGGTTTCCAGGAACCGGCGCAGCGCGCTCTCACCGGCGTAGCCGCCGGCCAGCGAGAGTGGAGTGGCGACGGCGGATTCGGTGTACATCTCCAGGGTTTCCGCACCCGCGAAGCTGAACAGCATGGTGCCCCACCGGCGCCACACCGCGGCGCCGCGTTCGACCAACTCGGGCCGCACCCAGTCGGGGACCGTTTCGAACTCGTCGAACAGCGCGCGCATGGCCGGGGGCGGGTCGGTGATGCTGTCGATACCGTCGCGCAGGGCCGCATCCAGGAGCAGGCGGCCGTTCTCTCGACCGGTTTCGCCCCGCATCACCTCCGCGACGAACCGTTCGGCCACCGGATCGCCGGTGAACATATCTGCGCACAGCGCCCGCGCTTGTTCGTCGGTCGGGAAGAGCTCACCACCGGTCACCGCGCGGACCAGCCGTTCGACCTGCCGCACCCAGGGGTTTTCCCGCGCCTGCCAGTAGCGGAAGGCCTCCGGGCACGGGGCTGCCGAGTCGTCGATATCCGGTGTCACCCCTGGTGCCGACATCACTGTCCTCCCTACCGAACCGACCCGATGCCATACGCCCGGTACGCCCGGGGCGGATCCATCGTGCGTCTCAACCATACGTCATCGTATGGACGGACAGTACCCAATAGTATGGAACGGGTAAAGACCCCCGGCTGCCCGCGGAAATCGAGACACATTCGACCTGCCCCGGCGCCACATCATGGACGCCTGCCCGTAATCACCCGATCGTCCGAGCGCGCCGAACGGCTCCCCTACCATCGGAGTATGAGACTCAGCGGCGATCGGTCGGCGGAAACGACGGCGGATTCCGACGCCGCCGGACCTTCCGGCGATCCGGCCGCGGCGCGGCGGCCGAAGTCCAAAAAAGCCCAGGCTCAACAGCGGCAACGGCGGCGCACCGCGCGGCTCTCCTATGACGACTGGGTCGACGGCGCACTGAATCTGTTGTCCCGCGAGGGTGTCGGAGCCATCAAGATCCAGCGCCTGTGCCAGGAGCTCGGCGTCACGAAGGGCAGCTTCTACTGGCATTTCGACGATATCGAGCAACTCATGGCGGCGATGGCCGACCGGTGGAGCGCGATACAAAGCGAAACCGTGCGCGACTTGGGTGCGTTCGCGGCTATTCCGGTGGAAGAACGGATCGAGAAAATGGCGGCGATGCTGGTGGATCAGCGCCATTGGATTGTCGAGACCACGGTGCGGGAATGGTCACGCAGCAACCCCAAGGTCGCGGCCGCGGTGCGCAACCTCGATCAGCGGGTATTCGAAACCGTCAAACGAACCATGCTCGACCTGGGTTTCGATGAGAACCAGGCCCGGTTGCGGGCGGGCGCGATGGTGTATATCGGCCTCGGTTTGATCCACGGCCGGGACAACCTTCCGACACCGTCCACCGCGCAGGTGTCCTCGGTTATCGAACTGCTGGCCCGGCCCTGATCAGCCGCGGGCAACAGGCCACACGGCGATACCGTCAGCGCGTGGTGACCTCGTGCCACAGGTCGTCGTCCCGCCGACGCAGCTTGCTGATACCGATGAGAACCGCAGCGACAATTCCGATGGTGAGGACGTATTTCATTATTTCAGCCTAACTCTGTATGCCTGTACCGGCTCGTCCAGGATCGACGATTCGGCGGCGGCGGAACTACCGGGGACAAAGGAAAACGACCTCCGAACCGGTACCGGTGGAGGTCGTCGATATACAGGGTGTGGGTCTAGGAGGACTTGAACCTCCGACCTCTTCGTTATCAGCGAAGCGCTCTAACCGCCTGAGCTATAGACCCGCGGAGCAGCTGTTGAATGTCAACCAACCGCCGAGGACAAAGAGTACAGGACAGGGCCCGAACCAACCAAAACGGCTGGTAGAAGAGCTGCACGCAATCTCCCGGGCGAGCGCCGGAGTCGATTCGGGCCGCAGGGACCGATCGGCCGCCGTCGTTCCTCGTCGAACCGGCGTGACGGCACCACCAGCCCGAGACCGGGCCCGGACGCAAGAAAGGCCGACGCCCGCTCGGGCGCCGGCCTCTTGTCGATCGCCGAATTCAGTCCGGGTCGGCCAGGGTGACCTGGATGCCGCCGACCATATCGCAGCACTGGTTGTAGATGAACGTGCCGACCGTGGCCAGCGCGGTGAACAGGACCACGTTGATCAGCCCGATCACCCCGGCGTAGCCGAAGACGGTACCGGCGTCGATCAGACCGACCGAACCGCTGTCCGGCGACACCATATCGGTGAACGTGCTGTTGAGCCGCTCCCAGACGCCCATACCCGCCAGCACCATGTACAGCAGCGCGACGGCGATCATCCAGACGAAGAACATGGCGACACTGATCACCAGGGTGATCTTCAGTGTCGACCACGGGTCGATCCGGCGAACCTGGACCGTGGCCCGCAGCGGCTCCCCGCCCAGTACCGCGTGCGGCAGCCCGCGGGGCGCCGGCGAGGACACCGGCCCGGACGATGCCGGCGGCGCGTAGGCCGGCGGCGGGGCGGGCTGCTCCGGCGGCAGCGGATGCCGGATCTCGGAGAGGTCGGGCATATCCTTGACCAGTTCGGGCCGGGCGATACTGCGGGTGGGCCCGTCCAGGCCGACGGATTTGGCCATGGCCGCTTCCTTACGCGCCGCCTTGGCCGCCAAATCGCTGGTGGTGCGGGCGTTGGTGACTCCGCCGCTCAGCCCCACCGAACGCGGCTGCGGCCCGCCACCGACCGGGGTATGCCCCGGCCGCGGCAGGTTGGACTGGGGTTCCCGCTGCGGCAGCTGCGACCAGCCTTCCTGGAAACGGCCGTCACCGCCGTTGCCGCCCTGCTGCGGCTGCTCCCCCTGACCGCCGCCCTGCGCGGGGTTCGGGCCCGATCCTGGGTTGCGCGATTCGGACCCGAATTCGCCTTGTTTCTCCTGATTTTCGGGCGCGGAGCCCCCGGCGGGCGCACCACCGGGCGCGTTACCGCCCGGCTGCCCGCCCCCGGACTGCTCGTTGTTCGCGGCATCGCCCGGCCGCTGGACCGGGCGCGGCGAAATCGGGGACGGGGTGACCCGCTCGGTCACACCGTTCGTCTGCTGCCGCTCGTCGCTCGGCTGTTTCGGAGTGGTCAATGGGAATCCTCGGATCCGTTCTTTGCCGCCGATATGGATTTACTGCTCGGGGGAATCGCCACCGTCGATCTGCTCGGGCTCGTCGGCGTTACGTGCGATCGCAAGCAAGGTATCGCCCTCGCCGAGGTTCATCAATCGCACGCCCTTGGTCTGCCTACCGGCCTTACGCACCTGCCGGGCGGCAGTGCGGATAACCCCGCCGCTGGACGTGATCGCGTACAGCTCGTCGTCGTCGTCGACGATGAGCGCACCCACCAGGGTGCCACGCCGGGCGTCGAACTGGATGGTCAATACGCCTTTTCCGCCACGACCCTGCGCCGTGTACTCCTCGATGGCGGTGCGTTTCGCATACCCGCCGGAGGTCGCGACCAGGAGATATGTGCCATCGCGGACCACGTTCAGCGACAGCAGCGCGTCGTCGGCGTTGAACCGCATACCCTGCACGCCGGAGGTGGCACGGCCCATCGGGCGCAACGCCTCGTCGGTGGCGGAGAAGCGGATCGACTGGCCCTGTGCCGATACGAGCAGCAGATCGTCCTCGGCGGAACACAGGACGGCACCGACCAATTCGTCGTTGTCGCGCAGGTTCACCGCGACGATGCCGCCGCTGCGGTTGGAATCGAAGTCCACCAGCCGCGACTTCTTGACCAGACCCTTCTGCGTCGCCAGCACCAGGTAGGCGGCATCCTCATAGGACTTGATCCGGATTACCTGGGCGATCTTCTCGTCCGGCTGGAAGGCCAGCAGATTCGCCACGTGCTGCCCGCGTGCCGTGCGGTTCGCCTCCGGCAGCTCATATGCCTTGGCCCGGTAGACCCGGCCTTTGTTGGTGAAGAACAACAACCAGTCGTGGGTCGAGGTCACGAAGAAGTGCCGGACGATATCGTCCTGTTTCAGGCCCGCGCCCTGCACACCCTTGCCGCCACGCTTCTGGCTGCGGTACAGATCGGTCTTGGTGCGTTTGGCGTAACCGGTTTCGGTGATCGTGACCACCACGTCCTCGCGGGCGATCAGATCCTCGTCGGCGACATCGCCGTCGGCGGAGACGATTTGGGTGCGCCGCTCGTCACCGTAGCGTTCCACGATCTCGGCGAGTTCGTCCTTGACGATGGCACGCTGCCGCTCCGGCTTCTCCAGAATGTCCTTCAGATCGGCGATTTCGGCCTCGAGCTTGGCCAATTCGTCGACGATCTTCTGCCGTTCCAGTGCCGAGAGCCGGCGCAACTGCATATCCAGGATCGCGGTGGCCTGGGTTTCGTCGATATCGAGCAGTTGCATCAGGCCGGTTCGCGCGGTCTCGGTATTGGCCGAGCGGCGGATCAGCGCGATGACCTCGTCGAGCATATCCAGCGCCTTGACCAGGCCGCGCAGGATATGGGCCCGTTCCTCGGCCTTGCGCAGCAGGTAGCGGGTGCGCCGGACGATCACGTCGAGCTGATGGTTCACATACAGCCGGATCATCTGGTCCAGCCGCAGCGTCCGGGGTACACCGTCGACGATGGACAGCATGTTCGCGCCGAAACTGGTCTGTAGCTGAGTGTGCTTGTACAGGTTGTTCAGCACGACCTTGGCGATCGCGTCCCGTTTGACCGTGACCACGATGCGCAGACCCGCCCGGTCCGACGATTCGTCGTGGATATCGGCCACCCCGGCGATCCGGCCGTCCTTGACCTGCTCGGCGATCGCGTTGATGAAGTTGTCGGTGTTGACCTGGTACGGCAGTTCGGTGATGACGATGGTGGTACGGCCGCGCGCGTCCTCTTCGATCTCCACCACACCGCGCATCCGGATGGAACCGCGGCCGGTGGTGTAGGCGTCGTGGATACCCTGCGTACCGACGATCAGGCCGGAGGTCGGGAAGTCCGGGCCCTTCACCCGCTCCATACAGGCCGCGAGGGTGGCTTCCTCGTCGGCCTCGTGGTTGTCCAGCGCCCAGTAGATGGCCTCGGCCAGCTCGTTCAGGTTGTGCGGCGGGATGTTGGTCGCCATCCCGACCGCGATACCGTTGCTGCCGTTCATCAGCATATTCGGCACACGGCTGGGCAGAACGACGGGTTCCTGGGTCTTACCGTCGTAGTTCGCGATGAAATCGACCGTGTCGTGGTCGATTTCGCGCAGCAGTTCCATGGCCAGCGGGGTCAGCCGGCATTCGGTGTACCGCATGGCGGCGGCGCCGTCGTTGCCGCGGCTGCCGAAGTTGCCCTGGCCGTCGACCAGCGGGTACCGCATCGCCCACGGCTGAGCCATTCGCACGAGGGTGTCGTAGATGGCCGAGTCGCCGTGCGGGTGGTAGTTGCCCATGGTGTCGGCGACGGGGCGCGCGGATTTCACATAGCTGCGGTCGGGCCGGTAGCCGTTGTCGTACATCGCGTACAGGATCCGGCGGTGCACCGGCTTGAGGCCGTCGCGGACCTCGGGCAGCGCGCGGCCGACGATAACGCTCATCGCGTAATCGATATAGCTGCTCTGCATCTCCTGCTGGATGTCGACCGGTTCGATCCGGTCGCCCGCGCTCTCCGGCGGCAGGGTTGTGTCGGTCATACGAATCTCCTAGGTACTGGCGGATAACGACGGATCACCGCGCGCCGGTGCGCTGCGGGCGACCGCCGCTCCTACACGTCGAGGAAGCGGACGTCCTTGGCGTTACGGGTGATGAAGCTGCGCCGCGCCGCGACATCCTCGCCCATCAGCACGCTGAACAGTTCGTCGGCGGCGGCCGCGTCGTCCAGCGTCACCTGGCGGAGCACCCGTACCGACGGGTCCATGGTGGTCTCCCACAGCTCCTTCGGGTTCATCTCGCCCAGACCCTTGTACCGCTGGATACCGTCGTCCTTGTTGATCTTCTTCCCGGCCGCCAGACCCGCCTCGACCAGGCCGTCGCGTTCCCGGTCCGAATACGCGAACTCGGGTTCGCTGCGCTGCCATTTCAGCTTGTACAGCGGCGGCTGCGCCAGGAACACGTGCCCGTGCTCGATCAGCGGGCGCATGAAACGGAACAGCAGGGTCAGCAGCAGGGTGGAGATGTGCTGGCCGTCGACGTCGGCGTCGGCCATCAGCACGATCTTGTGGTACCGCAGTTTGCTGAGATCGAACTCGTCGTGGATACCGGTGCCGAACGCCGTGATGATCGCCTGGACCTCGGCGTTCTTCAGGACCTTGTCGATCCGCGCCTTCTCGACGTTGATGATCTTGCCGCGCAACGGCAGGATCGCCTGGTACATCGAATCGCGGCCCGATTTCGCCGACCCACCCGCGGAATCGCCCTCCACGATGTAGATCTCGGATTTGCTCGGATCCTTGGACCGGCAATCGGCCAGCTTGCCCGGCAGGCCACCGATATCGGTGGCGCTCTTACGCCGCACCAGCTCGCGCGCCTTACGCGCCGCGACCCGGGCCTGCGCCGAGGAGACCGCTTTGTTGACGATGGTCTTGGCGTCCGCGGGGTTGGCTTCGAACCAATGGGCCAGATGCTCGTTACAGGCGCGCTGCACGAACGACTTGACCTCGGTGTTGCCGAGTTTGGTCTTGGTCTGCCCCTCGAACTGAGGTTCGCTCACCTTGACGCTGACGATGGCGGCCAGGCCCTCGCGGATATCGTCGCCGGTGAGGTTGCCGTCCTTCTCCTTGAGCAGCTTCTTTTCCTTGGCGTACCGGTTGACCACGGTGGTCAGCGCGGCCCGGAAACCCTCTTCGTGGGTACCACCCTCATGGGTGTTGATGGTGTTGGCGAAGGTGTGCACCGACTCCGAGTAACCGGAGTTCCACTGCATCGCGACTTCCAGCTCGTGCCCGGTGCCCTTACCGCTGAAGCCGACGACCGAATTGTGGATCGGCTGCTTGGTGCGGTTGATATGCCGGACGAAGTCCTCCAGCCCACCGGGATAGTGGTACGTACGGGTCTTCACCTTGTGCTCTACCGGCGCCGCCGCCTCGTCCGAGTGTTTCGGCGCCTCGGCGGTCTCGCTGACCACCTCGTCGGTGACCTCGGCCTCGCTGACTCGCTCGTCGGTGAGCACAATGG
This sequence comes from Nocardia sp. CA-290969, assembly GCF_050936135.1. Taxonomy (NCBI): domain Bacteria; kingdom Bacillati; phylum Actinomycetota; class Actinomycetes; order Mycobacteriales; family Nocardiaceae; genus Nocardia; species Nocardia sp. CA-290969. Next base: position 6,705,956 of record NZ_JBNJNJ010000001.1, read on the forward strand.
TCAGGCCCTTGTTCAGGAAGGCCATTTCCTGGAGGCGCCGCGATACCGTTTCGAAGTTGTAGGTGGTGGTCTCGAAGACCGCGGGATCGGCCCAGAACCGGATGGTGGTACCGGTTCTCCTGGTGGGCTCACCCTGAACCAGCGGACCCGGGACCGCGTCCTTGTAGGTCTGGGTCCAGTGGTACCCGTCGTGGTCCACCTCGGCCTCGAGCCGGCTGGACAGGGCGTTTACCACCGAGATACCGACACCGTGCAGACCACCGGATACCGCATAGGAATCGGAGTCGAACTTACCGCCGGCATGCAGCTGGGTCATGACGACTTCGATGGTCGGGATGCCCTGCGCGTGCATACCCGTGGGGATACCGCGGCCGTCGTCGACGACCTGGACGCCACCGTCGGCGAGGAGAGTGACCTCGACCTTGGTCGCGTAACCGGCCATCGCCTCGTCGACCGAGTTGTCCACGACCTCCCAGATCAGGTGGTGCAGACCACGCTCGCCGGTGGAACCGATATACATGCCCGGGCGCATCCGCACCGCCTCGAGGCCTTCCAGGACCTTGATGGAGGAGGCACCGTAGTCCTGTTTGTTCGATGCGCTCGAACCTGATGCTTTGGAGTCTTTGGCAGCCACTGGTCGGTAGCTCTCCTTACTTGCTGATCCCCGGGACGGCGGTGGGACAGCGCACGTGGGCCCGGGACAGATAAGAGGGCTGCACACAACGCGCCGAGGGTATCGCCGCTGATTTACGTTTCCATCTTACTTCGCGGCCCAACTTACAGTGCATCTGCGACACCCCTGACAGCTCCCAGGGCCGGAGAAATCGAACCGGCACGGGTCCCCTGGCGGATCGGCCGGTTTCGGACCATCAGATTCGTCCTGAGAGTTCACTGAGGGCGGGTGCCGGAACCGGCCGATCGACGGCGCCGATTTTCGGCGAGCAGGTGCCACGGCGTTCCACGTGAAACCCGGCCTACCCGTAGGTGTCGCGTGGGCCACGACCCCGGACATGGCGCTCGCCTTTGCGCCAGCTGGGCGCGGTCGGCCCCGCGATCCGAAGCGAGCGGACCACCCCCGGGCCGACGGCGGCGGTGATCTTCGCGAGCAACTGCGCCTGCAGCAGCCGGAGTTGCGTGGCCCAAGCGGTGGACTCGGCCGCCACACTCAGCACACCGTTCTCCAGTTTCACCGGTTTCGCGTGCGCGGCGATATCCTCGCCGACCACGCGGGACCAGTGCCCGAATACCGTGCCCTCGGCGACCTTCGTGGACCAGCCACGACTGCGGGCGATGGAGGTCGCGAGTTTGGAGAGCGGCTGCGGATCGCGATCGTCGGGCCGCGGACCGGACCAGCCGCTGCGCCGGCGTCCCCCCGCCCGCTGACTGCGGCGGGGCGATGATCGGCCCTGGCCGACGGATTTGCCACTCGCTCGCGCGGCCGCCCGCGCCTCCTCGAGCGCGCGGCGGGCCAGGTCGACTCCACGCAACTCCGGTTCGGCCGGTGGTACGGCACCACCGGATGCCGGCGGCTGGTCGGTCATCGTCGCACTCCGCTCGCCGGCCGAGTTATCCCCAGGGCCGGTGGATATCTGCTCGGGTTGTGCACATCCGCGGACGACACCGCGACGCCGCGGTCCCGGGAACGGACAAGCACTGCCTGCCAGGGCATCCGCCCTGCTAGATGTGGGTATTTCGAGTTCCGACGCAGGTAGTCGCCGGTCGGACCAGGTCACTGCCCGGGTTTGAGCCGACGACCTGGCCGGATGAGTTATCCACAGGCTGTGGATAACTGTGGACTTCGCGGCGGGCGGGGGATAACGGCCCGACGTATCGGCTCACTCTACGAATGCCCCGGCCCGGGTGCAAGGTGCGGACCGCTGCGTGTTCCCGGTGCCGGGGATTCGCTGGACACGGCGTGCGGAGGGTCACTTCCGGCGGGCTGCCCGGCCCCCTGGGCGGGATCGCCGGCGAGTGCGGATATCCGGTGTTCGGGGTCGCCGGTGGTCGTCACGCGCAGGGTCGTCCCCGCCAGTTCGGCGGGCACGTCCTCGGGAACGGCGGCCGTGATCAGGACCTGTTCCGCATCGGCCGCCACCGCGGCCAGCGCGGTCCGGCGGCGGCGGTCGAGTTCGGCGAAGACGTCGTCGAGCAGCAGCACCGGTTCGGTACCGCCGGCCCGTAACAACTCGAACGCCGCCAGGCGCAGGGCCAGCGCGAACGACCAGGATTCCCCATGGCTGGCGAATCCCTTGGCGGCCGTTTCGCCGAGCGTCAACTCCAATTCGTCGCGGTGCGGCCCGACCAGGCAGATGCCCCGCTCGAGTTCCTTGGCACGTGCCGCCGCGATCTCACGCAGCAGGATCTGCTCCAGCAGCGCCGGGTCGTCGGGCCGCGGCTCGCGGCCGGGGTCGAGCAATTCGGGCGGAAGCGCACTGCTGCGATACGCGACGGTGGCCGGTCGTGATTCCGGCGCCAGCGCGGCATAGGCGCGGGTGATATGCGGATGCAGCTCGTGTACCAGCCGCAGACGTTCGGCGAGCAGCACCGAGGCGTGCCCGGCCAGGTGGCCGTCCCATACATCGAGGGTGCCGAGGTCGGCGCGGTTCGACCGGCCGGCGGTCTTCAGCAGGGCCGAGCGCTGCCGCAACACCCGGTCGTAGTCCGCGCGCACGCCGGCCAGCGCGGGGCGGCGCGCCGTGCACAGTTCGTCGAGGAACCGGCGACGTTCGCCCGGGTCGCCGCGGACCAGCGCCAGATCCTCCGGCGCGAAAAGCACGGTGTGCAGGATGCCGAGGATTTCCCGTGGCCGGCGTACCGGCGACCGGTTGATCTGTGCCCGGTTCGCCGCCCCGCGGTTCAACTCGATGTCGACGCGCAGTTCGCGCCCGAGATGCACCACGTTCGCGCCGATCCGGGCGTGATCGGCGCCGGTTCGGATGAGTGGCGCGTCCGCCGATACGCGGTGCGAACCCAAGGTGGAGAGGTAACCGAGCGCCTCCAGCAGGTTGGTCTTGCCGTTGCCGTTGGCTCCCAGGAAAACAGTAGGGCCTGTGGATAACTCGATCTCAGCGTGTTCCCAGGAACGGAAATCACGCAAGGTCAGAGCACGAATTTGCACCTGTTCACACCGTCCGGTAAAGACCCTCGCAGTTATCCACAGCTGTGGATAACTCGAGTCCACGCAGGTCGCGGTGCACGTTTGCGGAAGTATCGCTGCACCCGGCACCTGCGGTAGCGATCGCTGCGCCGCGGCGAGGTGTGGATCGGCGCCGAGGCAGCGCTGCCGGACCCACGCCCGCTCAGCCCGGCAGCCGGACCGGCATCAGCAGGTAGGTGTACGGGCTTTCCAGGGCCGGATACGCGCCGGTGTCGAGCGGTTCCGGCTCCTCGTCACGGGCCGGGAGCAGCACGGCGGGCCGGCTCGGCGTGGTGAAGCCGAAGGTGACCCGGTCCGAATGCAGCGCGGACAGGCCGTCGATGAGATACCCGGGATTGAAAGCGATGGTCAGCGGCTCGCCCCGGAAATCCGCGCTCAGCCACTCCTCGGCCCGCCCGGCATCGTCCCCGCCGGCCGCGAGCTGCAATCCCTCGGCGGAGAACTCCAGCCGGACCTGCGCGCCCCGCTCGGCCACCAGGGCAACGCGCTTGATCGCCTCGGTGAGCGAGGCGACCTCCAGGGTCGCGATGGAGGTGTGCTCCTTGGGGAGCAGCTGACGGAACTTCGGGAATTCGGCGTCCAGCAACCGCGTGGTGGTCCGGCGGCCCCCGTTGACGATTCCGAGCAGGCCGTCGGCACCGGCGCCGGAGCCGAGCGACAGCTGCACCGGCTGATCGGACGCGCCCAGCGTTTTGGCGGCTTCGGAGAGCGTACGGGCCGGAATCAGGACCGCGGTCTCGATATCGGCGCGGGCCGGTTGCCACTCGATATGGCGGACCGCGAGCCGGAACCGGTCGGTGGCCGCCAGCACCACCTGTGAACCCTCGATCTCGACCCGGATACCGGTGAGCATGGGCAGGGTGTCGTCGCGCCCGGCCGCGACCGCGACCTGGCCCACCGCCTCGGCGAACACATCCACCACCAGCTCCCCACTGGACTGCGGCACCTCGGGCAACTGGGGATAGTCCTCGACCGGCATGGTGGGCAGCGAGAACTTCGCGCTGCCGCACTGGATCAGGACCCGGCTCCCGTCGACCGAGACATCCACCGGCTTGTTCGACAGCGCCTTGGTGATATCGGCCAGTAGTTTCCCGGAGACCAGCACCTTGCCCGGACCCGCGACCTCGGCGGCCACCCGCATCTGCGCCGACACCTCGTAGTCGAACCCGGAAACTGTCAGCCCGTCGTCGTCCGCGACCAGCAGGACTCCGCCGAGGACCGGGACCGGCGGGCGGGACGGCAGACTGCGCGCCACCCAGGCGACCGATTCCGCGAAATCCTCACGCGCGACCCGAAACTTCATGCCTGCAAGGTCCATCGCCCGAGGTGTCCTCTCCCGTTCAGTGTTGATCGGTGGCGGTGCTGCCCCCGTACCTCCCCGCCGCGCCGAGCCGGCCACGCGGTGGTGTTCCGGCGGTCGCGGAGCGTGCCGGACCGCCGGAGAATTCTGGCACAGCGACTACCCGAAACCGTACTCCGCCGTGTCGCAGCGGATCGGCCGCCCCTCCGTGTGGAGGATACGTCCTCCCGTCCACATCGGGCCAGGCCCGCTACCACCGTTCCAGGGACGCCGGATCGGGTGTGGACGGCTGTGGACAGATACCGAATCGGCGGGTCGCTTTCCTGTCCACAGTTATCCCATGGCGGGGCTGGGGACAACTTCGACGCGATCGGGTCGGCGAGTTCGCTCGATGACAGGGGTCGTAGTGGCGGGGACGAACCCGGAGACGGATGGACACGGGCGAACCCGCTCGTGGGCTGCCGGGCGGTTACGAGCACGGTGCCTGATGCGCCGGCCGGCCGGGCGGGGCCATATCCGCGCTCGTGCACTACATCGGCCCGCTGAACAGGAGACGGCGCAGCCCACCTTTCGGCGGCCGTAGCCACGGAAGGCACAAGGAGGAGCGAACAGAAGCCGTCCGCTTCCTGTGTGCGTGCTCGGGTGCTGTCCGCGTTGAACCCCGCCGGGCTCTCCTTGTCTGCTTCCGGAGCCCGGCCGGGCAATCGGGCGGTCCGAGCTTTGTCCACACATCCTGTTTTCAAGAGAAATTTTCTAGAGGAAGAACAGGGGTAGTAATAGGCCCTGTGGAAACTGTGGATTCCCGCTGTTCGAGCAGGTCAGCAGGCGTGTCTGGCTGTGGACTGTCGTGGGATAACTCGAGGATGAATCCGCGCTGCCTGTGGACAGGATTTGTTGTCCACACTGCGTCCACAGTTCATCCCCATGTTGCTCCCCAGAATCCGGGCAGTTGTGCACACTGTGTACGAATCGGTGGACAACCTGTGGATTCCTCGAGGATTCCACAGGGATTCCCCAGGTTGTCCCCAAGCCTCTGACCGGAACATGCCCTGGTCAGCGGGTGTGGATGAAATCGCCTGTGGAAACTGTGCATAACCAGGCTGTGGACAAGTCGTGTGCACAGCCGCCCGAAAGCTGTGGATGCACCGGTGGACAACCTGTGGATTCCACAGCCAGTTCTATCCAGAAATGCCTGGTCAGCGCATCAACAGGCTGTTAGCGACACACCTGTGCATGGATCCGACACGCCCATCGCAGCCGACGATCGGTGTCGAACCGCGGATCGCACGATTCGCCACCCAGGCGCGAAGCGAGTTGCGCGGGGGGAACTTCCGCCAGGGAGCGTCCGTCCGCCTGGCCGATGCGCCCGCACTCTCCGGAGATCGGGGCGGCGAACCGCAGATCGGGGCGCAAGCCCAGGCGTAGTGCGAACCGGTCCCCCTGGCCGGATATCGTGCGGGCCGCGATCTTCCGGATCCTCATTTGTCGAGACCCCGCCCTGCACGACACGGCCGTGACGCGGCAGCTCATGAGATGCCCGGGCCGAGCTGCTCGCCGCAGCCCAGCGGTACCTGGAACGGGTCAGCGGGCGGACGGGGTTTCCGGGGCGGCTCCGTCCGGCGTGGACACGGGAATCTCGGTCAGCCGGGCGGATCATCAGGTCGAGTCGGTCCCCTGGCCGCTATGCCGTCTGCTCCTGGCCGCGGCGTCCGAGGGTGCCGCGACGTGAGGGGGTGTGGACGAAGCCGGGATTGACCGCGTTGACGCGGATTCCGCGTGGTGCGAGTTCCATGGCGGCGACCTCGGTGAGCACTGCCCGGACTCGGCACAAGCCCGCCGATACATGCGGCGTGTCGCCCGCCGCCCTGCGAGTCGGCGGCGGCCGGTGAGCCCGGTCAGGCCGTTACCGTCAGCCGAAGAGGACCGGTCGTTGCCGGGCGTAGCCGCGGCTGTGCGTCATTTGGTTGGACAGCGCAAGGTTCATCGCCGGCCGCGGATGAAATCCGCGGGATGAAACTGCCGGTCCTCTAGTTGTCGACCGTGCCGTTGGATCGTGCCGCTGAGGTGTGGGGCGGACTATGGGTGTTCAGGGCCGGGGACAGAGCGAACCCGCTGCGCGCACAGGAAGGGAAGGCGATGGGCGCGGCAGCGGGGTCAGCGGGAGCGCTGTTTGATCCGGGCCGTGAGTTCCTGGACCTGGTCGTAGACCCGGCGGCGCTCCGACATCTCCTTGCGGACCTTCTTCTCGGCGTACATGACCGTGGTGTGGTCGCGGCCGAACGCCTGGCCGATCTTCGGTAGGGAGAGGTCGGTGAGTTCGCGGCACAGGTACATGGCGATCTGGCGGGCCTGCGCCAGCGGGCGCGCCTTACCCGGGCCGGTCAGTTCCTCCATGGACGTGTTGAAGTACTCCGCCGTGACACCCATGATCGTCGACGCGGTGATCTCGACATCCTGCGATTCGGGCATCAGATCCCGCAGCACCACCTCGGCCACCGACTGATCGAGCGGCTGGCCGTTCAGCGAGGCGAACGCCGTGACCCGGATGAGCGCGCCCTCGAGTTCCCGGATATTGCGTTCCACCCGGCTGGCGATGAGTTCCAGGACATCGTGCGGAACATCGAGGCGGTCCATTCGCGCCTTCTTGCGCAGGATCGCGATGCGGGTCTCCAGTTCCGGCGGCTGCACATCGGTGATCAGCCCCCATTCGAACCGGGTGCGCAGCCGCTCCTCCAGCGTGGCGAGCTGTTTCGGCGGGCGATCCGAGGACACCACGATCTGTTTGTTCGCATTGTGCAGCGTGTTGAAGGTATGGAAGAACTCTTCCTGGATGCCTTCTTTGCCCTCGATGAACTGGATATCGTCGACCAGCAGGATATCGGTCTCGCGGTAGCGGCGTTTGAACGCGACCTTGCGGTCGTCGCGCAGACTGTTGATGAAGTCGTTGGTGAACTCTTCGGTCGATACGTATTTGACCCGCATCCCCGGGAACAACCGCTGCGCGTAGTGGCCCGCGGCGTGCAGCAGATGCGTTTTGCCGAGCCCGGAGGCACCCCATACGAACAGCGGGTTGTAGGCGCGCGCGGGCGCTTCGGCGATGGCGACCGCCGCGGCGTGCGCGAAGCGGTTGGACGCACCGATGACGAAGGTCTCGAAGGTGTACTTGGCGTTCAGGCTCGCCGACGATTTACTCGTATCCGCGGTTTCCGAGCTCTTGGCGAAGTAGGTGGGCCAGGAATCCCGGACGTTCACCACCTTCTCGTCGCCCCGGTGCCCGTCCGGCGCCGGATCGATACCGGAGTCGCGCACGCTCTCCCGCAGGCTCTCGCGCTGGGGATCGTGCAGTGGTTCCCGCGGTGCGGGGTCGGCGGCGGGGAGATCGGGGGCGAACAGGGTTTCCTGCGCTGGGCGGCCGGTCCGGCGGGGTGGCAGGATCGGGTCGAGTTCGGGGGCCGGTTCACGGGTGGGCGCGGTACCCGGCTCCATGCCGTTTCCTGCCGGATCGCCGAGGTCGGTGCGATTCGGCGGATAGGTCTCTCCGTAGTCGGCCGGGGGATATTCGCGGTCCCGTTCGTACTCCGGTTCCCTGGTGTACTCCGGTTCCCTGGTGTATTCGGGTGCGGGGGTGTACTCGCGGGAGTATGTCCGGGGCGCGGCATAGGTTTCCACCGTCGGCGGTTCGGACTCCCGGGCGCCGCCGGCGCCGCGGGCGAAACCCGTCCCGGGTGTGCGGAAATCCGCGGCCGGTGGTGCGGGTTCCGCGCCGTGCGGGAGTTCGGGCAGGGTGGCGCGCCGGAGTGGATCGGCGCCGGCCGGTTCGGGACCGCGGGTGTGGGCGGGGTTGCGGGGCAGCTCACCGGTGAGCGGCAGCTCGGCTTCGTGCGAGAAACCCCCGGCCGGGAAACGGGGCTCATCGGATCGGCGGGGCGTACCCGGGAAGCCGGGTGCGGGATAGCCGCCGTTCTCGGGTTCGCGGAGTTCGCCACGCCAGGGGGCCTCGGCTGCGGGGGGAACACCGCCCGGGCGTCCGGCACCCGCGCCGTTGAACGGTTCGGGCCGGGAACCGGCGGAATCCGGCCGGCTGGTCATCCGGGCGTGCCGCGGCGGACCCGATTCGGCCGCGGCGGGATTCGGCGCGGCGATTCGCACCCCGAGGCCTTCCACCTGCGGTCCGAGCCGGCGACCGAGGGAGCGCAGGATCGGTTCCCGCAGGTCGCGTTCGATGGCTTCCTGGGCGAGTGAGGACGGGACCGAGAGCAGCGCGAAACCCTGGACCACCATCAGCGGCTTGACCAGCTTCAGCCAGGCCTGCTGGGCTCTGGTCACCGCGCCGATGGCACCGTCGGCCGAACCGGTGGTCAGCTCGGTGACCACCTCCGGCCACACGGTGGCCAGTACGTTCTGCTCGTCGTCCATCCAGTGTCCTCCCCGGGAGTCGGTTGCTCGGCGCAGACGTCCGGGGCTCGCGGTGCGTCTACTGTACTGGTTCGTCCCAGTGACACCGCATACGTTGCTCACCGGGGGCGGCCGCATTCGACGGATACGGCGCCCGGGGCGCTGCCCGGAACCCCCTCTTCCGGCTGCGGCGTGGCACCGTCGGCCCTACGAATATGCCATTCACAGGGTATTTCCACACAATTATCCACAGATGTGGACAATCTCCGGGGACCGACGTTGGCCTCGCGTGCTGCACCGGACCGGTGCCGGGGCGCCCGACCTGCGACCCTGCGCCCGGTGCGGCCCCCGCGGTGACCATCGCCACCACCGGCCCGTGGCCGGACGCCGGCGACCCCTTCCGGATCGCGCCCGGAGGGGCGAGTTTGACCCGGTAGAACTGGATAAGTACCCTCGTACAGTCACCCTCGGCGTGGTGACCGTCCTGTGCTGACCACCTTCCAGGACAGCGCGCCGAACCGACATCTACAGAATCACCGAAAGCTTCGGGTACCGCAGGGTGCCCACCAATTCGAGGAGTGTTGACCGTGGCCAAGGGCAAGCGGACGTTCCAGCCGAACAACCGTCGTCGGGCGCGGGTCCACGGTTTCCGTCTCCGGATGCGGACCCGTGCGGGCCGCGCCATCGTTTCCGCGCGGCGCCGCAAGGGCCGCGCCAGCCTCACCGCCTGATTTCCGGCCGAACTCGGTGCCCGATGCCCGGTCCGCCGAACCCCGTGGCCTCCGCCGCCGGTAACACTGCCGGTCCGGCGGCTTCGACGACCGCCGGATGTCCGGGTGCTTCCTGAACCGCACCGGCTGCATCAGCGTGCCGAATTCTCCCGGACGGTGCGGCGCGGCCGGCGGGCGGGCAAGCGGGATCTGGTGGTCCACGCCCTGGTGGATCGGCCCGACCCGGCCGACCCCGATATCCGGGTCCGGTTCGGTGGCCCGCGTTTCGGGTTGATCGTCAGCAAGGCGGTGGGTCCCGCGGTCGTCCGGCACCGCGTGGCCCGCCGCCTGCGTCATATCTGTGCAGAACTGACCGCGGATATCTCCGCCGAGGTGGATATCGTGATTCGCGCTCTCCCCGGCGCCGCCGGCGCCGACAGCGACGAGCTACGCCGTCAGCTGCGTGGCGGGCTCCGCCGGCTCGACCTCACCGCCACCGACCCGGGCACTCCCCTATGAGCGCCCGCACCGCACTGGTGGCCGCCACCCGGTGGCCCGCAAAAATTCTGATCTTCTCGATCGAGCTGTACCGCACCTACGTCTCCCCCACGCGGATGCCGGTCTGCCGATTCACTCCCACCTGTAGCGAGTACGCGGTGACTGCCCTGCGTACCCGCGGACTGTTCGTCGGCCTCGGACTGACGGTCGTGCGATTGGCCAAATGCGCACCCTGGCACCCTGGAGGATGGGATCCCGTGCCGGAGCGGCAGCGCAGTGTCGGCCACGACGACCCGCGGCCCACAGCTTGTAAGGGATCACCGCACGCGGTGATCGGTGACTCTACCGACGGGAGTGCATAGAGCCGTGCTCGATTTCATCTACTACCCGGTGTCCTGGATCCTCTGGTTCTGGCATCGGGTATTCGGCTTCGCCTTCGGGGCCGACAACGGCGTGTCCTGGGCGCTGTCCGTGGTTTTCCTCGTCTTCACGCTGCGGCTGGTGCTCTACCGGCCCTTCGTGCGGCAGGTGCGTACCACCAAACAGATGCAGGAACTGCAGCCGCAGATCAAGGAACTGCAGAAGAAGTACAAGAACGACCGCCAGAAGATGGCGCTGGAGATGCAGAAGCTCCAGAAGGACCACGGCTTCAACCCGCTCATGGGCTGCCTGCCGATCCTGGCCCAGGTGCCGGTCTTCCTCGGTCTGTTCCATGTACTGCGGTCGTTCAACCGGACCGGGCACGGCTTCGGCCAGCTCGGGATGGACCCCTACACCAACGCGCATACGCCGAACTACGTCTTCAATGTCGACGATGTGCAGTCGTTCCTGAGCGCCCGTATCTTCGGCGCTCCGATCTCGGCGTTCATCACCGCACCCGCCGAGGAGCTGCAGGCCTTCGCGGACTACGGCGGCACCCCGAGCCGGTTGAGTATCGCCGCCGTCGCGATCCCGCTCATGGTGATCGCCGCGATCGCGACGCATTTCAACGCGCGGGCCTCGGTCGCCCGGCAGACCCCCGAGGCCGCGGCCAACCCGCAGGCCGCGATCATGAACAAGCTCGCGTTGTGGGTGTTCCCGTTCGGCGTTCTGGTCGGTGGCCCGTTCCTGCCCATCGCCATCCTGCTGTACTGGGTGTCCAACAACATCTGGACCTACGGCCAGCAGCATCTCGTCTTCGGCCGGATGGCCAAAGAAGAAGAAGCCAAGCTCCAGGCCAAAAAGGAGAAGCAGGCGCAGAACGCGCCCAAGCCCGGCGCGAAGCCTGTCGACGTCCGCAAGAAGCAGTCGGCCAAGCCGACCGGTGAATCCGACGACGAGACGACCGAGAGCGCGGCTGTCGCGAACGGCTCGAGTGCGGCAAAGGCGAACGGCCGGCCCAAGCAATCGGGACAGCGCAAGCCGGGTGGTCAGAAGCGATCCGGTAGCCGCGGCCGCGCCAATCAGAAGCGGCGTCGCTGACTCTCCCCCGTAGACCCCTTGTGATCGGGATACCGGCCGACGGGCGGCCGGTATCCCGGCGAGCAGATGAAGGAAACATATGACACTCGAGACCGAAGGTGGCGACGCCACCGTATCGTCAACCGTGGTCGAGGCCGACACCGCGGATTCGGTGAGCGATGCCGAGGAAGCGCTCATCGAAGAGGGTGAGATCGCGGGCGACTACCTCGAACAGCTCCTCGATGTGCTGGACTTCGACGGCGATATCGACCTGGATGTCGAAGGTGATCGCGCGGTGGTAAGTATCGACGGTGGCAACGATCTGTCGAAACTGGTCGGCCACAGCGGAGAGGTCCTCGACGCGCTCCAGGAACTCACCCGGCTGGCCGTGCAGCAGGCGACCGGTGTGCGCAGCCGGCTGATGCTGGATGTGGCGGGCTGGCGTGCGAAGCGGCGGGAAGACCTGAGCGCGCTCGGCGCGGCCGCCGCGGAGCGGGTGCTGCAGACCGGTGCACCTGAGCCGCTCGCGCCGATGACGCCGTTCGAACGCAAGATCGTGCACGATGCGGTCGCCGCGATCGACGGAGTCGCCAGCGAGAGCGAAGGTGTGGAGCCGAACCGGCGCGTTGTGGTCATACCGGACTGACTCCGGAGCGCCGGTGGCGACCGGATGAACATGGGATGGGCCCGAGTCGGAGGACTCGGGCCCATCCTGTTTCCGGGTTCGGCTGCTTGCGTGGTGGACGGTGGCAGGGGGCTACGGTTGAGGCGATAGTGGTGGATCCGTTGGTAGCTTCGTCGGTCACGATCGAACAGAAGGGTGTTTCACGTGAAACCAGAACTCGGCGATTCGTCGGTGGTGCCGCAGCTGCCGCCGCCGGCGGAGGCGGAGCTCGTGTTCGGGGATCGACTTGCTTCCGCATGTGATTATTGGACGGCGCTCGCCACCGCCGGTGTGGAGCGCGGACTCATCGGGCCGCGCGAAGTCCCCCGGCTCTGGGAGCGACATATCCTCAACTGCGCGGTCGTCGGCGAGTTGATCGGTGAGGGCGCTTCGGTGGTCGATATCGGAAGCGGCGCGGGACTGCCCGGTATCCCCCTCGCCCTGGCACGCCCGGATCTCCGAATCACGCTCGTCGAGCCGCTCCTGCGGCGGACGGTTTTCCTCAAGGAGTTCATCGACGCGGCGGAGTTGCCGATCACCGTGGTGCGCGGTCGCGCCGAGCAACCCGGAGTGATCCAGGAAGCAGGCGGCGCCGATGTAGTGACTTCCCGGGCCGTCGCTCCCCTGGCCAAGTTGGCGGAATGGTCCATCCCGCTCCTGCACGATCACGGGCATATGCTCGCGCTCAAAGGGTCGAGTGTGGCCGAGGAATTGGAGCGCGACCGCGCGGCGGTGGAACGGGTCGGCGCGGGCAACTTCACGGTGCTGGAATGCGGCGCCGGGATCATCGCCACTCCCACGGTCGTTCTCTCCGCCGAACGCCTGCGCCGCTCGGAGCGACCGGCGAAACGTCAGAAGAAGCGCATCCGCACGGACCGCCGGGCCGGCGAAACACCCCCTTCCTGACCGACCCGATCCGCGACGCCTACCGGCGACCGATGTTTCACGGGAAACATAAGACATCCGCTCGCTTGCGCCTGTCGCGGTGTTGGGCGAGACTCCCGGACTCCCGGACTCCCGGACTCCCCGAGAGACCAGTTGGTGTAGCGAAACAACTGAGTGGCTCTCCTGTGTCGTCGGTCATCGAACAGGGACCGATGTTTCCCGTGAAACATCGGGCGGCTTCGCGCACCGCGGTGGTCCGAAGTTCTTCTTGTGGAGTTCGATGGGACGCGGACGGATTTGTGCCTTGGTTGCGCGTCGGTAAGCGTGGAGTTATCCCCTTCTCTGCACGCGGTGGTCATAACTCGATCGGTGGTAACGCTCCCGCGGGAGCGGAGCGCGTGTGAGAGCCGCGGCCGGAAGCTGCTCTGGAGTAGGTCGCCACTCCCCCGATACTTTTGGTTGCTGCACCACGGGTGGAACGATTCCGGTGGTGCCGCTCCCGCCCGGAGTCCTCGGCAGATATCGGTGAGCTACATTCGGCCTGCGCTGGTCGGCGTCCGGTATAGCGACCGGGGCGGGGAGGGAGGCCGGCACTTCTCGATATCGGAGTGAATGGGTGGCGCCGGTGAGGAACAACCGGCCCTTCGCCAGGCGGCCTCTCGGATGGTCGGTAGAGATCGGTGGATCCGTCGGTCGCAGTAATCGGCGGTGTTCGAGTGTGCCGGTCGGTGCCTGCTGTTGGGACGGGCTCGAGTGTGTCTGCCGGGCGCCGGCCAGGGTCGACCCCCGGATAGCCGCATCAGCGATCGCCGCGGTCACTGGGCCGAACTGGCGGGTGGCAGTCAGGTCACCGCGCAGTTGATCACAGAGCGGGCATATGAGCTGCGGGCGCTGCTCGAACAGGGTGCGAGCGTGCCGTTGCGGTCGGCGATGACCCGGCTCGCGTGAGCAGCTGAGGGACGCACCGAGCCCCCGGACGACGAGCCGGCGCGCAGAAGCCGGGCCGCGGCTACGTCAGCCCTCGGCGAGCTCGCGCGAACGACCCGGGCGCGTAATTTGTCTGCGTGATCAGACCTTCCGGTTGCGGGAAAACGACCGTGGTGAAGCTCCTGGAGCCGAAGGTTCGCGGGGTCGCCGCGCCCAGTGCGCGACCGAGGCCGATCGCCTGCTCATCATGGTCGGCCTCGACCGCCTCGGCGGTCGGCACGCTGCGAACTATCCGGCGGCCAGCGTGATCCAATCAGCCCGACGCGCGGATGTTTCACGGGAAACATCGAGGGTGGGAAAGATGGTCGGTCGGCCGAATGGTGCCGGCACGACCCGCTTCTGTTCGGTCATGGTGCAACTGGTCGGCGGTACGGCCGGGGAGAACCTGCAACCGCGTCGATCTTGCCGCCAACACGATTGGGCGTGGCGACAGCTCTCGCGATCCGGCCATCGGGCCTGTGGCCGCCTGATGCCGACTCGGTGCGCTGCGTTGCGCGCATTCACGGGCGGCGGAGCTGTCGGAGCGGCGGCGTAGCGACAGGTGAAGCAAAGGGCGAGGGGTGAATCACCCTCGATCGCCCGGCTCGCGCGGCTGTGCTGCGGTGATCAACGTAGTCGGGTGCGGGGCTGTCAGGGTGGCTATGCGCGGAGCCGGGCCGAGTGGGTCTGGAAGCGGATGCCACATAGTCCGGCGGTGGATGGCTCCGCCCCTACCCTTTGCTGTCTCGGTGGGAACAGCTCGAGCGGTGAATTTTCGCTTTCGCTGCGGCGACCGGCGCTGAGGGCGTCGATGTTTCCCGTGAAACATCCGGGCTCCGGTCCGCTCGCGAACCTGTGAAAGTGTTTCCGGGCGATGAATTCGGACGAGTTCCGCGTGTCGCGGGCGCGTCGCAGCGATTCAGCTTTCTTCTCGGGCTCGCTGCTGGCAAGCTATTGAGCGTCGGGCGTGAGCTTCGGTGCCACGGAGAACTCTTGGTGTTGCAGCGTGAAGCTCCGTTCGACCGACCGGCGACCCAGTGTCCGCGTCGGAGGAGGTACTTCGCGTGACCACGCAGCGTTGCGAAGTCGCCCGTCCGTACGGATGCCGCAGTCCTGGTCGTGGATCGTTGTTCGGTCCAGCACGGCTTGTTTCGACGACACGGCCGGCGTCTGTCAGGCCACGTGATCTTGCAGTTCTCGCGTTAGGAGCGGTCTATGTCGAACGGTTCAGCGAATGTTTCACGGGAAACATCGCGCGTGCCGGGGATGCTCGATGGCAGCAATATCGGCCCGGAGGCATTCGGAAGCACACCGTATGGGCACATCTCCCCTGCCGAGACGCCGATCGCCGCCGAGGCGCACCGCGCAAGCCAGCTAATGCATCCAGGAAAGGTGACAGTGCCGAAACCTCATGAGCAACGCATCATCACCATAGCCAACCAGAAAGGCGGTGTCGGAAAGACTACGACAACGGTGAATCTGGCCGCCGCTCTGGCGCATCAGGGGATGAAGGTGCTCGTGATCGACCTCGATCCGCAGGGCAATGCCAGTACCGCGCTGGGGGTCGAACATCATTCGGGTGTCCCGTCGACCTACGAACTGCTGATCGGTGAGATCAAGGTCCAGGACGCTATCCAGCAGAGCCCACACAGCGACAATCTGCTCTGCATCCCGGCCACGATCGATCTCGCCGGTGCCGAGATCGAACTGGTGTCGATGGTGGCGCGGGAGGCGCGGCTCAAGGGGGCGATCCAGGAAGCCAATCTCGCGGGCTACGACATCGACTATGTGATGATCGACTGCCCGCCCTCGCTGGGGCTGCTCACCATCAACGCGATGGTCGCCGCCCGCGAGGTGCTCATCCCGATCCAGTGTGAGTACTACGCGCTCGAGGGGGTCGGCCAGCTGATCCGGAATATCGGGTTGGTGCAGTCGCACCTCAATCCCGAGCTGCATGTGTCGACCGTGGTGCTCACCATGTACGACGGCCGGACCAAGCTGGCCGATCAGGTGGCCGAAGAGGTGCGCAGTCATTTCGGGGACGTGGTCCTGCGGTCCGTGATCCCGCGCAGTGTGAAGGTCTCCGAAGCGCCCGGTTACGGTATGACGGTTCTCGATTACGACCCGGGCTCCCGTGGCGCCCTCAGTTATCTGGACGCCGGGCGAGAGATCGCCGCGCGCGGCGCGGCTCGGTATGCCGCGCTGACGGATGGTGCGCAGTGAACGGATCGGGCATGGCTGTGGATACGGGCAACGGAAAGGGCAGGCCGGTGAGTCAGTCGAAAAAGGGTGGACTGGGACGCGGTCTGGCGGCATTGATCCCCACCGGCCCGGCTCCCGTCGCGGGTGGTTTGGGAACTGAGGCCGCCAACGCGGTGATCGGCCTGGATCCCGGCCCGCGTCCCGCATCCACCTATCTGCACCAGGTCCCCGATCCCGGCGAGGTTCCAGAGCTTGCCGGGGCCGGTAATGCGGTGTACCGGGAAATCCCACCCGCCGCGATCGAGCCCAATCCGAAACAGCCGCGTCAGTATTTCGACGACGAGGCGCTGGCCGAGCTGGTCCATTCGATCCGCGAGTTCGGTTTGATGCAGCCGATCGTGGTGCGTGAACTGGAGCCGGGTGGCGATCGCTATCAGCTCATCATGGGTGAGCGGCGGTGGCGGGCCTGCCAGGAGGCGGGCCTGGAGGCCATCCCGGCCATCGTCCGCGAAACCAACGACGATGCGATGTTGCGCGACGCTCTGCTGGAGAATATCCATCGCGTGCAGCTGAACCCGCTCGAGGAGGCCGCCGCCTATCAGCAGCTGCTGGAGGAGTTCGGAGTCACCCAGGAGGAGCTGGCCGCCCGGATCGGCCGGTCGCGTCCTGTGGTGACAAATATGATCCGCCTGCTGAAACTTCCGATTCCGGTGCAGCGCCGGGTCGCGGCCGGGGTGCTGTCGGCCGGGCATGCGCGCGCCCTACTGGGGCTGGAGGGCGGCGCCGATGCGCAGGAGGTGCTGGCCGCCCGGATCGTCGCCGAAGGACTTTCGGTGCGGTCCACAGAGGAAGCGGTGAAGCTGGCGAACCGTGAGCAGGAACCGGCGAAACCACCCGCGCCGCGCCGGCCGCCGATCCACTCCCCCGGGTTACAGGACGTTGCCGATCGGCTGTCGTCGTCGTTCGATACGCAGGTTTCGGTGAGCCTCGGGAAGCGGAAGGGCAAGATTGTGGTCGAGTTCGGATCGGTCGATGATCTGGAACGTATCGTCGAGATGATGCTGCAAACTTCGCTGAACAACTGAAATTTCGGCTTGTAATCCGCGTAACTCACACCCCGGGCAGAAAACGTCACTGTGACAGCCGCTGATCCGGGGCCCCGTGACCCGAAGCATGCCTGAACGGAAGACCTGGTGACGCGAAATGAGGCGGGTTCGCTTGATCGCATATTCTTGCTGGCGAGAAAACATTGATGCGGCGTGAGCGTAGACGAATCGGATAGCTGGAGGCTGAGCAGAGCGGTGTCGACCAGCGTCACAGGATTAACCCTGGAAAGTATCAGCCGGCTCCCGGCGCATGCTCGCCGCTGCGTGTTCTGGGAGATCGATCCGGCGGTGGCCGCCGACTCCTGTGAGTTCAGTGATCCGGTTTTCGAGAAGGAAGCCTGGATCTCCACGGTGATGCTCGAATGGGGGTCGTGCGGGCAACTCGCCACCATCGATGAGAAGACAGTCGGGTGCGCGCTCTACGCCCCGCCCGGGGTGGTGCCGCGCGCCGGTCTGTTCCCGACGTCGCCGGTGAGCCCCGACGCCGTCCTGCTCACCACTCTCGGCACCGAGTACCCCGACCTCGACGGCGATATCGCCTACCGGCTGGTGCAGGGCGTCGTCACCGACCTGGTCCGGCGCGGGGTACGTGCCCTGGAAGCATTCGGGATCCGCGGCGCGTCGACGAGCACCGCCCTCTCCGACCGGCCGACCGGCACCATGCGCTTGATGGAGCGGATCGGCGTGCCCGGGCGCGGTGCCCGGCGATCGGTATTGGGTTGCAGCCCCGAGAACTGCATGATCGAGGCCGATTTCCTGGAGGACGTCGGGTTCGAGGTGATCGCACCGCATCACCGTTTCCCGCGGCTGCGTCTGGAACTCGACACCGATCACGGCTGGAAAGAGGACGTCGAACGCGCCCTCGACCAGCTGCTGGCCGCCGCGTCGATGACCGTACCGACCCGGATCCTCACTCTTTGAGGTAACGGCCGGGGGATTCGCTAGCCGCTGTCGGCGGCGGCGAGTTCCTCGGCCAGCAGCTCGGCGAAAGTGTATGTGCCGGTGGGCTGATCATCCTGACCCAGCAGATAGAGCCGTTTCACCGAGATCAGGATCGCTTCGGCGATCACATCGCGCATCCGTGGATCGGCCAGTACCGAGGCGTCGTACTGGTTGGTGACATAACCCAGATCTACCTGGACGGTCGGCATCTTGGTGAGGCGCAGCAGATCCCAGGTCCGCGGATGGGTCCGGCAGTCTTGTAGCGAGGTCCGGGCGACCACCTCACGCTGGATGAACCCGGCCAGCACCTGCCCGATCATCGACACCGAACCGTGCGAATTGCCGAAGTAGAATCCGGCCACACCGTTGGCCATCGGACTGGAATTCGACGCGCATCGCAGCGAGATCATCAGATCCGCGTCGAAGGCATTGGAGGTTTCGGCGCGTTCCACATCGGTGGGGTTGCTCCCCCACGGGCGGGACAGGAACGTCTCCATTCCGGTGGCGGCCATCCGGCCCTCCAGCCGGCTGGCCAGGTCCCACAGTATTTCCTGTTCGTACACATCGCCGAACTCGGTGGGCACCGCGCGCCCACGATCGGATCCGCCCAGACCCGGGTCGATGACGATCCGTTTTCCGGTGAGCTGCGGACCCGCCCGATGCACCACTTCTTCTTCGGCGATCCGGTGCGGGTTACCGCCGGTGACCCGGGCGCCGAGCAGTTCGAGCGACCGCAGGGTGTCCGGACCGCAGATACCGTCGGCGGCCAGCCCGATTTCACGCTGGAAGGAGGTCAGTCCCTCGTGCGTATGCGGGCCGAAGAAACCGTCGACCCGGTGCACATAGAAGCCGAGGTCCTGCAGCCGGCGCTGCAAGGTCGCCACATCGTCGCCGTACAACGGCGCCGACAGTTGGTAGATGAGGGTTCGGGCACCCAGACGATAGGACGCTTCCTTCAGCGCCCGGTAGGTGGCCGGACCGACCACACCGTCGACCAGCAGTCCGCGGTGCTGCTGGAAAGCACGCACCGCGGAGTCGAGCTGATAATCGAAAGTGGCTTCGGTGTCTTTCCAGTACTCGTCCGCGCCATTGGCCTGCGCGCCGTTGTGCGCGTGCAGGAACCCCAGACTCGCCAGGGTGCTCCGAACCTCTGCTACGGCTGGACCGGTGTCGCCGTGACGAAGTCGGTGCATGCGTGAGGGCCCTTCCTTCCGTCAATCCCGGGTACCCACTCATGCGATGGCGTACACCCTCGCACGACGGAGCGTGGTCGATTCTGTCAGACCCGGACCGGAATTCGACAATTGTGGTCAGGGCATAGTACGGCGCGTCGTTGCGTGACGGACGCCGGATGGCCTATTCGAGACGTTCAGATGACGTCTTCGATTTCCCGCAGGAGTGCGGCCTTACCCTTGGCTCCGACGATCTGTTTCACCGGCTTGCCGCCGGCAAACAGGATCATAGTCGGGATGCTCATCACCTGGTAATCGCGAGCGGTGTTGGGGTTGGCGTCGATATCGAGCTTGGCCACGGTGAGTTTCTCGGCATGCGAGCCCGCGATCTCCTCCAGTACCGGAGCGACCATCTTGCACGGCCCGCACCAGGTGGCCCAGAAATCGACCAGTACCGGCTTCTCGCTCTGCAGAACATCGTCGGCGAACGAGGTGTCGGTGACGGTGACCGTGTTGGTGGACTCGGACATGGCTGTTCTCCTTGATCTCCGGGCAGCGAATTGCCAGGGTGCTCAGTTGCCCGCGACGGCGACCGGCTGGTCGGCGTGCGGAAGCGTATTGCTGGTGATATCGCCCTTCTCGGCGAGCCAGCGTTCGGCGTCGATGGCGGCGCGGCAGCCGGTGCCGGCGGCGGTGATCGCCTGCATATACGTGTGGTCGACGAGATCACCGGCGGCGAAAACGCCCTCGACGGTGGTTTCGGTGCCCGGTTCACGCACCACGACATAACCTTCGGCGTCCAGATCCACCTGGCCGCGGACCAGTTCGCTGCGCGGATCGTGACCGATGGCCACGAAAAGCCCGGTGGCGGCCAGTTCGGCGGTCTCGCCGGTGCGGGTGTCGCGCAACGTCAACGAGGTGACGCTGGTCTCACCGTGGACCCGGGCCACCTCGGCGTTGGTGCGGAAGCGGATCTTGTCGTTGTTCTTGGCGCGTTCGAGCATGATGCGGGAAGCCCGGAACTCGTCGCGCCGGTGCACGATGGTGACACTGGAGGCGAACTTGGTGAGGAAGATCGCCTCTTCCATCGCCGAATCGCCGCCGCCGACCACCACGATGTCCTGGCCCTTGAAGAAGAACCCGTCGCAGGTGGCGCAGGCGCTGACGCCGCGGCCGAGCAGTTCCTGCTCACCGGGGACGTTCAGATACCGGGCCGCCGAACCCATGGCCAGAATCACGGCATGCGCCTCGTAGACGTCGTCACCGACGGTGACCTTCTTCACGGGACCGCTCAGATCGATGGCGTCCACATCCTCGGTGCGAATTTCGGCGCCGAAGCGTTTGGCCTGCTCGCGCATCTGCTCCATCAGGTCGGGGCCCATGATCCCGTCGCGGAAGCCGGGGAAGTTCTCGACCTCGGTGGTGGTCATCAGCGCACCGCCGAACTGGGTGCCCTCGAATACCAGCGGCTCGAGTTCGGCGCGGGCGGCGTACACGGCGGCCGTGTATCCGGCCGGTCCGGAGCCGACGATGATCAGGTCGCGAACTGGCGTGCTCATGGGGCCCTTCCGGAGAAGCTGATGGGGTCGTTTCGGTCAACAACAGCGTAGACGCGCTTTGTTCCCCGGTGGCTGTCTATCCGGAGAGCGTGCGGTGGGCGCTCGGACCGGGACCGGAGCCGCTGGTTCGGCGGCAAAGTGCTCAGCCGATATCGGTGATGGGTGAGAGCAGGTCGGGGTTGCCGGGGCCGCAGCCCGGTCCGACGACGAGTGCGGTGATCTGCGCACCGTCTCGCCCGCCGACGAGGATCAGCACCGCGTCGGCACGGTCGCGGAAGGTCGTCTCCGTGGACCCGAGCACGGGACGGTCGACACCGGCGGCCCGGACGCACGCCTCGAGAGCCGCGGGATCGGCCAACCGGCCGGGTACGTCGTGGCGTCCCAGCGCGCGTAGCGCGACCGCGGTATCGAGTTCGGTGGCCGGTTCGGTGGCCTCGGTGCCGGTGGGTGCGGCAGTCGGCCGGGTGTCGGGCTCGGTGCGGATACCGACGAACAGTGCGGCACCGGCGCAGATCACGATCACCGCGGCGGCGGCGAGCGTGGCGGCGATACGCCGGCGACGACGACGGTCTGCCAGCGAGATCGGCTGCGCACTGCCGGATCCTGCCGCCGGCTCGGATCGCGTGACGTCCACGGCGCCGGGCCGGTCGGCGCTCATCGGCGCCGTGCTCGATGCTGCCGGGGCAAGCTCGCCGATATCGGGCGACCCGACGGCCTCCACGGACTCCGCCGGGGTGGCACCGTCCACTGGGACGGCCGCGCTGCCGAGGGCTTCGGCCAGCGCTTCCAGCCGGGCCGCGATATCGCCGG
This sequence comes from Nocardia sp. CA-290969, assembly GCF_050936135.1. Taxonomy (NCBI): domain Bacteria; kingdom Bacillati; phylum Actinomycetota; class Actinomycetes; order Mycobacteriales; family Nocardiaceae; genus Nocardia; species Nocardia sp. CA-290969. The sequence goes on from NZ_JBNJNJ010000001.1 coordinate 6,727,762, forward strand.
GCATCGGGCGGACCACCCGGTCCGACCCTGCCATTCCGGCGAGCGATTCGCTTAGTGAATCCAGCGAATCGAGATAGCGGCGGGCCTCGGGATCCTGCCGGACGGCGGGCCACAGCCGGGCGCTGAGTTCGGGGTCGAGATTCCCGGCGTGCAGATCGGCGAGCAACTCCGCGGGGAAGGGAGGTTGCGGAACGGGGCTCATGACCTTCGCACCTCCAATGCTGCTGCGTCCATCTGACTCGGGCTTCGATTCCTGGGTTCGGTGGTTGTACTCCCCCGGGTACATACCGTTGGGGAGGAAAAATGTGTCACTGGATATGACGCTGCGCGGTTACATCCGGTTCCCCTCCGTATAGAAAGAATCCAGTTCGGTCTTCAGGCGTTGCCGGGCCCGTGCACATCTGCTCTTGACCGTGCCCACCGGGACACCGAGCAATTCGGCCGCGTCCGCGACGCTGTAGCCCTCGACGTCCACGGCCACCACCGCCGCCCGCTGGTCCGGTGGGAGCCGGAACAGGGCACGTTCGAGGACGATGGAAACATCTATCCGGCCGTAATGGTCTGCGTGATCGGATATTTCGGGCCATACGTCCGGTGGGAGCACCACGGTGCGCTGGGCTCGATTGCGCCGGATGCGGTCCAGGCAGGCATTGACCACGATCCGGTGCAGCCAGGTGCGTACCCCGGATTCGGCCCGGAACGACCCGGCATTGCGGTGGGCCGACAACAGGGCTTCCTGGAGCGAATCAGCGGCGTCCTCGGGGGTGTAGCACACCCGCGCCGCGGTCTGCCACAGATGATCGTTGTGCCGGCGGATCAGCTCGGCGAAAGCATGTGGTGCCCCGGCCGCGTGCGCCCGCAGCAGTTCGGTATCCGAAGTGGTGTCGAACCCGGTTCCTCGCGCCCCCGACTCGGGAGACGGTGCCGTCCCCCCGCGAACCCCCGCATTCAATTCGGACGACAATAGCCAACCCCTTGGACAACCGCCCACGACAGCCTCGACCGGGCCGGAATCCGGCCGATGGCGATTACTGCGTGCATTCAGCGAGCGGGACCGAACCCCTGATCCCACCGGCTCCCTCCTGGGAGCGCGGATCGTGATCATATCCCGGCAACCATTCGGCAGCAACCGGATTCGCACGCCACACCGATCCCGGGGAGACGCCGAAGATGCTGGTCACGGCGTTGCTTCGAACCCGAGTTCGGCGATCTCGCTCTGGAACTGCGCGCCCGAATTACCCAGGCCGGTGATCCAGACCAGAACGTAGCGCGCCGCCTGATCGGTTTTTACCGGCACCTCCGTGACCCCGTCGCCGAGCACCGCCGTACCGACCAGCTGGGTCTGGTCCAGGGTCGGCGATTCGGTGGACGAGGTGCGGATCTCGACCGAGGTCCCGGGGGTGGCCGAGGTGATCGTCACCTTGGTCAGGTTCGCGGGGGCGGGCAGCGTGGCCAGCAGGCCCACCCCTTTCTTCAGGGCGGGGAACTGCTGGAAGTACTGGTCGGTGCGCCATGCGGTGGCGGGATCGCCGTCCATTGCCGTGGCCGCTCCGCCGGGATCGTCCGGTGTGCCCTCCGGGGAGAGCACCGTGATCCCGGCGAGCGGCACAGGTACCCCGCCGGCGGCGTCGGAGGTAGGTGCCGGGGCGGCCGGACTCGGTGATTCCTCGGGCGCCCGGCTGGTGGTCAGGCCGATCACCCGCTGCTCGTTGAGCGGTTCACTGGAATCACCGGGCGCGAATACGCTCACCAGCCACCAGATGACGATCCCGACGACCAGGGCGGTGAGAATGCCCAGCGCCACCATGATCCACATCATCCGCTGCGACCGATCACGTTCGGCGGCCAGCAGTTCCGGATCGGCCAGGGATTCGTCGGCGGGCGCGGGGCCGCGCTGGCCCAACCGCAGGACCGGGATGAAATCGGTCTTCTGGTCGACCACCGACGCCTGTTCCAGTACGTGCTGGATGGTGGCGGCGGTACGGACGCCCTTGTTCGGTTCCAGCGAGCGTACGGCCACCGCGGAGATCTCGAAGGGCACCTCGGGCCGGATCTGACGCGGTTCGACGGGGGTTCCGTCGGCACCGAAATCGGCCAGGCGCAGCCCGCCGACCGTGGCGGCGGTACCACTGACCCCACCCGTACGCAGCGGCCACCGGGCGGTCATGAGCGCGTACAGCATGGCGCCCAGACCCCGGACATCGCTTTGCGGGTCGGCATCGCCGAGGGTGCCGGGGAAGGCGAGTACCGCGTCGCCGGAGGCGCTGATGCGGATCCGGTCCGGATGGTCGATGGAGAGCGCGCCGCCGCTGCGGTGCGCCATTTCGGTGGCCGAGGCGAGCACCCGGATGGCGCGGGCCGCGCCGATCGGCGACGGTACGGTTTCGGCCATTTCGCGCAGCGACCGCCCGGGTGTCCATTCGGCCACCACGATGCCGCCGGAACTGCCGCGCACCACGTCCAGCACGCGGGCCAGGCCCGGCGAATTGATCCGGCCGAGCCGCAGCGTACGGGAGAGAATGGCCTGCGGGCCGTCCTGTCCGGAATTACCGCTCGCCTTCTGATCGGCGTCGACGAAGGTCAGCGCGACTTCCCGGTCGAGCTTGATATCGAGGGCCTGCCAGAACTTCAGTCCGCGCGCGCCGCCGTGATCGGCGAGCAACCGATAGCGCCCACCGGCGACGGAAGCGCCGGGAATGAGTTTGGGCCCGCGCTGTACTCGGCTCGCCTGCGTCATCGGCGGTACGGCGATCATGCCGGTGTCGTAGACCGGGTCGGTGGCCGATACACCCGCGCCGGTCCGTTGCACATGCTCTTCGGACAGGTGAGCGCCGGGCCGATCGGATTCCGGGCCCGCGTCCTCGTCGTAGTCCGGCCCGCCGTCCGGCTCGGGCGGGTGGGCGGATTCGGCGGAATCGATATCCGCACGCTGGGTGCGCGCCTCGCCCGGCTCCGACTGCTCCGGGGGAACATCGGTGGACAGGCGACCGCTCGCCGGATTCGAGGAAGAATCGGCGGCTGGGTCCTTGCCCACCGCGTCGTCGCTCACCCTCGGACCTCCTTCGCCCTGGTATGCCGCAAACTCGGCGGATCTGCCACTTGTGCCGGTCTGCCGAACAGGGTACGGGAACTGGCCGCCCACGGTGCGATCAACCGAGTCCGGCCGAATCACCGGTAGCACCATTGTGCTCTGCGCGTCCATGGCCGAATCGAACCCGGAGTACGCGAGGTACGGGTCGGGGCGGCGCAGGATCCGGGTGGTGTGCTCCTCTTCGGCGGGTTCGCCGAGGTCCAGCGGCGGCGCGGGCGGCGTGATGCCGAGGCGTCGCGAGACCGCGACCGTGATGGCCACGACCTCCGGGATTCCGGCCAGCCGCATCAAACCGAACGCGACCGCGAACATCACGATCGCGGTGATACCGACCCGGATGAACGAACCCGGCCCGCCGAGCGAATCGGTGAGCCGGCCCAGGCCCATCACCCGGTCGGCGATGAGCATGACGGCGCCGCCGGCCAGCGAGGCCAGCAGCACCCGGCTGACGGTACGTCCCACATTGGCCATCCGCAGATCGCCCAGACTGCGGTGCAGCAGATAGCCGCCGATCACGGCGCCGGTGGTGAAGCCGAGACCGGTCGCGACGCCCAGCACGATCACGACCTGTTCACTGCTGTCGGCGATGAACGGTGCCAGCGCCGAGAACAGGATCTTGATCGCGGTGATACCGAGGATGATCCAGGTCGGCGTCCACGCCTGTTCGCGCGCGTAGAACACCCGCAGGTGGATCAGTACCAGGGAGTACGGGATCAGGGTGAACGCGGAGAAACTGACCGCGGTCCCGAGCCGGGAGGCGTCGTCGGCGAACCTCGCGTACCCGAACAGCGCGTCGCCGACCTGCGGGCCCGCCAGGGTCAGGAAGGTGACGATCGGGATCAGCGCGATCATGGTGAGCCGGGTGGCCGCCGACAGATCGTCGACCACCGCGGGGGTGTCGTCGTTCGCGGCGTTGCGGCTCAACCGGGGCATGATCGCGGTGAGCAGGGTGACTCCGATGACGCCGTACGGCAGCTGGAGCAGCAGCCAGGCGTTCTGGTAGATCGCCGGACCGGCCTCGTCCGCGTGCGAGGAGATGTTGTTGGCGAAAATACCGCCGATCTGGCTGATCAGGACGTAGAGGATGATCGCCGCCGCCATCGTGCCGAACTGTTTGAGGCGGTTGTCCAGACCCCACAGCGGGCGCAGATCGATGTGCTGACGGCGGATGGCCGGCAGCAGACTGGCGGCCTGCACGATCACGCCCAGGGTGACACCGCAGCCGAGGACCAGCAGTTTCGGATCGCTCATCCGCACCGGGTCCAGGGTGATCTCACCGGGTGTCAGCGCGTAGAGGCCGAGGACCACCAGTACGACGACATTGTTGAGCACCGGCGCCCATGCACCCGGTTTGAACGCGCCCCGGGTGTTGAGGATGGCGGTGAACAGTGCGGACAGCCCGTAGAACAGGACGGCGGGGACCAGGAGGAACGTCAACGCCGTGGTGAGCGCGGTATTGACCTTGCCGTCCGCGGAGACGAACACATGGGTCGCCAGGATCGGCGCCGCTGCGGTGGCCAGGATCGCGGCCGTGCCGAGGATGACCGACGCCGCGGTGACCAGCCGCCGGATGAAGGATGCGCCGTGGTCGGGATCCTCCTGTTCGGCGCGGACCAGCGTGGGCACCACGATGGCGGTGAGCACGGCGCCGAGCACCAGTTCGGCGATCATGTTCGGGATCAGGCTGGCCGAGGTGAACGCGCTGGCGATGGCCGGCCCGAGCACCGCCAGCAGCAGCAGCTGTTTACCGAAACCGGTGATCCGGCTGATCAGGGTCGCGATCGCGATCGAGCCGGAGTCTTTGAGAAGTTTGGCCTGACTGTTGTCGGGTTTGCCCGCGATCTCCGGTTGTTCGGCCACCGCTGCCATGGGCCCGGTACGGGGCCGGCTGTCCGCACCCACCCGTGCGGGTGCGGCACGCTGCGGGCCGCGATCCGGCGGTATCCGGCGCAGCGGCTGCGACGGCGGTGCCTGCCGGTTCGGCGGGGTCTGCGAACGCGATGGACGGCCCGGCAGGGGTGCTTGGGGACCCGGTCCGCGCTGCGGATGAGATGGGTTCTGCTGCGGACTCGGCGCACCGGCCGGTCGGCCGGGCGCCGGCGGCGGGTTCCGCCGCCCGTCCGGCGCGGGTGGTGTGGGCGGCCGGCGGGGGTCGCGGCCGGGTTGGACCGGGCGCATCCGCTGGGCCGGGAACGGTTCGGAGGGCGGTCCGCCGGGCTCGGGCCGGGACCGGTGTGGCGGTGCGGCCGGATCGGGTCGTGCGGACGAACCCGGGCGCGCTGCCCCGTCGGGGGGCGCCACCGCACCCGGGCGCGCGGGAGCCTGGTTATCGGGCCCGCGCGAGGGCGGCGGTGTGCCGGTTCCGGGCTGTGGACGACCGGTCGGCGTCACCGGTGGCCGGAACGCCGCGGGCCGGTTTGCCGGAGGAACCGCGGGTTGCGGCGCCGGGTTCTGATCGGGACGTACCGCCGGCCGGGCACCCGACGGTGGGTTCACCGGCGGTCCCGCGGGCCGGGCACCCGCGGGCGGATTCGCCGGGCGGCCGCCCGTGGGGTTCGGGGGCGGTACCGCGGGCCGGGCCCCGGAAGGCGGGTTCGCGGGTGCGCCGGGCCGCGGGCTGGGCGCGGGGGGCGCGGGCCGGGCCGCGCCGGGGGTCCGGTCGTCCGTTCCGGGAGTGCGGGCCCGGTTCGGCGCATACCTGTCCTCCCCCGGGTGCGGACCAGGGGAAGGTACGGGCCGCCGGCCGGGCGGCATGGGACGGTTCCCGGGGTCGGCCGGCCGGTCGCCGCGGCGCAGCTGTGGCGGCGGCTCCCGGAACGGTTCGCGGCCGCGTTCCGTCTCGCGCGGCGGCCCGCTCATTTCCGGCTCCGATCCGGGAGCCGGGTACACCCGCTCCCACGGAGCGCGGGGGGCCCGCCGGCCTCGGGGACCGTCGGGCTGTTTACCGGGCTGTTGCCGATGAGCGGAGGATTCATCGTCGCTCATCATGCCTCCTGTATCGCCCGGACCCCCGCTTGCCGGTTGTCACCTGTGTCGTGCCGAACAGTTCGCCCGGTCGCGCGCGACGAACTCCTGCTGTGCGCGCGACGCCGTATCCGGCCGCGCACCGGCACCGGGACAGACCCGGGGCGCCGGTGCGCACACCCTTCCATCTTCCATGGGACGTGCGTGCCGGTCATCTCCCCCGGTCAACCGGTAGCTGTCCGAACTGCGACACCGGGGTCTGTCGTCACACTCGTTCCCGGCGGCGGGCCGCGCGCAACGCCTCGTCGCTCACCTGGAGATCGGCCTGGCCGGCATTCCGGCGCCGGGCCCGGCCCAACCGGATCACCCGCCGCCGCACACCCGGATCCACACCTTTGTCGGCCGGATCGTGTTCGCCGTGGAACCGCCGCCACAACCGGCGCCCGGCGAGCAGGAACAGCAGGGCGGCCGCACAGGCCGTGATGATCGCCAGGATCTGCCCGTAGGCGTTGGAACGCACCGAAATCGAGGTCGCGTGACCGAGCGGGACTCCCTCGGGCGTACTCAGCGAGATCGGGACGACCAAGTTGCGGCTGTCGCTCACCTCGGTCGGAATCTGGAACGAGCGGGTGCCTCGCGGGGGCAGCAGTTGTTCACCGATATCGGTGATCTTGGTTTCCGGCGGAGCGTCGATCCGGAACCGGATCCGCATCGAAATGGGCAGATCATTGCGCGCCACCAGCAGCAGCGGGCTCGATTCGGACGCCAGCGTGTACACACCGCCCGGCGGGAGCACCGTCACCGACCGGTAGATCTCGTCCACCGCGGCGGTCGCCTTCTCGATCCGGCGCTGGGCGAACACCTCGGCCTGCGCGGTGGGCCCGCCCCGGCGATCCGAGAGCGACAGGGCGCGCACCAGATCGTCCCGCAGCGGGTTCAGGTAGCCGCGCGGGGTCGGCTGGCTCTCCGGGACCTCCACCATCGCCGCCAGCAGCTGCGTGATCCGATGCGACTGGTCGCGCGCGGGTACTGCGAAATGACCGGGTACGGCCTCCACCGCGGCCTCCGGAAGTGGTGCCAGCTGATAAGGCGCCGGATCCGGGGGTCGGCTCGCCAGTTCGTCGAACGGCCGCGGATCCACCAGTTTGTTCTCGGCCAGCAGCTCCAGCTGGCGCAATACGGCGACGGCCTCGTCGCGGTTGGCGCCCCACTGCTGCGGCGGCATGATCAGCTGCGACCGCGGGCGCGCCGGATCGGCCTGCAGCGCCCGCCAGGACAAGGCGCCGAGGGCGTCCTGCAGACGGGCACTGCGCGAATCGTTGGTCACCGGGTAGCGAGCCGGTTCGGGTACGTACGCCGGGGTCGGCGGGTTGGATCCGATACCGGCCAGCGCGGCGGCCGGCCAGATATCGAACGTCGCGACCCGCAGCGCCGGATCGCCGGTCGAGGCGCCGCCGCTGCCCGCCTGATTCGGTGGTGCCGGAGGCTGAGTGTTGGGGAGCTCGGGGCCCACCTGCCCCTCGGCCGGTGCCGGCGTGGTGGCCGCCTCCTGTTCCGTACCGCCGGGCGGTACGGGCGCGGGCTGCGGCGGTGCACCCGCGATGCCGGGCAACCGCACCAGATCGGGCACGGTGGCATACGGATCGCCCACCCCGCCCTCCGGCGCGACCGCATTACCGGCGAGCACCGCGGTATCGAAACCATGGGATTTCAGCAGTTGCGCCGCGGCCGGATCGAGGCTGCTCGAATCGGGCAGGCTCACCCCGCGAACCGACCGGGTGTTCAGGATGGAATCGACGATCGACGCGGGATCCTGGAGCGCCCGGGCAGTCAGCGCGGGATCGTTCGCCGCTGCCAGCGCAGCGATATCGACCTGCGCGAACGGCAACGCCACCGTGCACATCGACGCGGCCAGCCCGCGCAATCTGTCCAGCCATTGCTGCGCGGATTCGGTGCCGGAACCCGGCCGGGTCGCGCCGTCGGGATCCGACGGACTGGCCAGCACCCGGTAATCCTTCGTCATCGCCTGCACGGTGAGCAGCAGATCCGGGTCGACGGCCAGGCAGATCGCCGAGGCCGGCCCACCGGCGGCGCGTTCGTCACCGAAAACCGCTTCCAGCGCGCCCACCAGTTCGTCCAGCCGCCCGCCGCGGCTCACCGAGGCAGCCAGTTCGTCATCGGTGAGCTCGACCGTCCGGTCCAGCTCACCGGTCTGCCCGGCGACCATCCGCGGCCGGTCGGCCAGCGGCCACAGCAGCGTGGTCGAAACCGCCGGATTCGCCGGTGCGGGCAGCGGCGGGGCGCTACCGTCCGTGGCCGCCGGCAGGCCGAGTACCGGGAGCAGGAACCGGGCGTCGTCCAACCGGGCCTGGCCGCCGTAGTCGGGGGTCCCGTTGACATTCAGCAGCAGCGGATAGACACCCGGTTCGGTGATGTTCAGCGACTCCCCCGTGCCGTCACGCAGCGGTACCGACAGGGTGAACTGCTGACGCTGACCCGGCTCCAGCCGCACCGCGATGTCCTGGAACGGCGTCGGATAGTCGTAGTTGACCTGATCCAGCTTCAAGGTGGTGCGCAGCTCACTGGGATCGGCGATCGCCCGCGCCCGCTGCACCCGGACGGTGACCGCCTCCACCCCGCGATCACCGATATTGGTGACCGTCCCGGTCACCGTCAGTACCGGCTCACTCGTGGGGGTCACGGTGTTCGGGCTCACCGAATCCAGCGACAACTTCAGGAACTGGGGGGTCGCGGAATCCTCCGCCGACCCGGTCGGCTGGGCGTGCGCGGTGATCACGGGCAGCGCCGAGGGCGCCGTCACCGCACCGAGGATGGCCAGGATCAGGAAAACGATCCGGCTCGGTCCACGCGTCATCGCTTACCGGTCTCCATCCGGTCGATCAGGCGGTTCGCCACCTCGGCCAGCCTGCGCTCGTCGGCGTAGGCGAGCCTGGAGTTCAATTCGCTCAACGGCACCCAGTCGACCTGGGTGACCTCCACATCCGCGTCGGAGAGTTCACCACCGACCGAACGCAGCAGAAAATGATGCACTGTCTTGTGTACCCGCCGACCCTCGGTGACGAACCAGTAATCGATACTGCCCAATTCGGCGACCACCACGCCCTGAATACCGGTTTCCTCGGCGACCTCACGAATAGCGGTCTGCTCGGAGGTTTCGCCCTCTTCGATATGCCCTTTGGGCAGCGACCATAGCAGCCGGCCGCGACGGTCGGTGCGCCCGATCAACGCGGCACAACGCCGCTCCGGCGGACCGTCCAAACCATCGACGACCAACCCCCCGGCCGAGGTCTCGCGCACGGTACGCATACGCGGTTTCGCCGCACCACCGGCCGAACCACGGCGCCGGGGCTGGCGGCGTCGACTGTTCGCGCGATCGGCCGGAGACACTACGCAATACTAGAGCAGTGTTTATTTGCGCCGCCTCCGGCGGCGCGGGGTTTTGGCCCCCTCGGTCCCTGCGTTCAGCCCTCGAGACTCGCGGCTGCGCCGCCTCGCTTCGAGGACTGAACGCAGGGACGGGCCAAAACCCCGTGCCGCCGGAGGCGGCACCAAAAACACAGGCCCAAAACTCGCGCGCCGAAGGCGCGCCAATAAAGTTCAGCTGTGGTTTCGACGGAGTCCGAGGATGCTGTGCTGGATCGCCGTACTCGTTTGCTGGCGGCGGCGGCGATCACGCTCGGCCGGCTGTCCGATGTGCTGACGCCCCTCGGGGAGCTGTTCGCGGCACGTGGGTTCCACCTATACCTGGTGGGGGGCAGCGTGCGGGATGCGATTCTGGGGCGGCTCGGGACGGATCTGGATTTCACCACCGACGCCCGGCCCGAGCAGGTGCAGCAGCTTCTCAACGGGTGGGCGGATCAGCTGTGGGATACCGGTGGCCTGGCGTTCGGGACGGTGAGTGCGGCCAAGAGCGGCCAGCAGTTGGAGATCACCACCTTCCGCAGCGACACCTATGACCGGGTTTCGCGGAATCCGCAGGTCAGTTTCGGCGACAGTCTGGAGGGCGATCTCGTTCGCCGCGATTTCACGGTCAATGCCATGGCGGTGAAGATCGCGGCCGATGGCGCGCTGGAATTCGTGGATCCGCTGAACGGGATGGAGGCGCTGCTGGCGGGGGTGCTGGACACGCCGGCCGCCCCCGAGGATTCGTTCGGCGACGATCCGCTGCGCATGCTGCGCGCGGCGCGGTTCGTTTCCCAGCTCGGTTTCCAGGCGCATCCGCGGGTGCGGACCGCGATCGAGAAAATGGCGCCGGAGATCGACCGGATCACCGCGGAGCGGGTCCGCACCGAGCTGGACAAGCTGATCGGCGGCAACTATCCGATCGACGGCATCAACATGATGTGCGAAACCGGGCTGGCGCAGCGGGTGCTGCCCGAGGTGCCGGCGATGAAACTGGAGATCGACGAACATCACCAGCACAAGGATGTGTACTGGCATTCGCTGACCGTGCTGGAGCAGGCGATCGACCAGGAAGAAGGCGATCCGGACCTGGTGCTGCGCTGGGCGGCGCTGCTGCACGATATCGGCAAACCGGATACCAAACGCAACGAACCCGGCGGCGGGGTCAGCTTCCACCACCACGAGGTCGTGGGCGCGAAGATGGTGCGCAAACGGATGCGCGCGCTGAAATATCCGAAACAGTTCACCGAGGATGTGGCGCGGCTGGTGTTCCTGCATCTGCGGTTCCACGGCTACGGGAAGGGCCAGTGGACCGATTCGGCGGTGCGCCGCTATGTCACCGACGCCGGTGAACTGCTGCCGCGGTTGCACAAATTGGTGCGCGCGGATTGCACGACCCGCAACAAACGCCGGGCCGCCGCGCTACGTGCCACCTACGACGATCTCGAGGCCCGGATCGCCCGGCTACAGGAGCAGGAGGATCTGGCGCGGGTCCGGCCGGATCTGGACGGTAACGCGATCATGGAGCTGCTGGGCCTGCCGCCCGGCCCGGAGGTGGGCCGCGCCTGGCGTTTCCTGAAAGAACTGCGCCTGGACCGCGGGCCGCTGACGCGCGCGGAAGCCGAGGAGGCGCTGACCGAGTGGTGGCAGACGCAGCAGTGAACTGCCTGATCAGAACACGATCAGGGTGGTCCCGGCGACAATGGCCGAACGGATCTGGGCGAGGTCGAACGACCCGCTGACCGGGGCGACCTCGATCCGGAACCGGACCATTTCGCCCTCGCGAACGGCCTCCCGGACTCGGGCACCGCGCGGTAGTTCCGGGATCGCGATGGGGCTTGTCGTGCGCCAGCGCCGCGGGACCGGCATACCGAACCAGGTGGCCCGGCGCACATCCAGTGTGAGCACATCGTCGGTGATGCCCGCGTCCAGTTCGGCGCTGATGCGGCGGCGCCGATGCACCGCCCGGACCAGCCCGTGCTCGGTAATCGACAGTTCCCAGTCGCGTTGCCGGTCCGCCAGCCGGCCGAGGATCGCCTGCACGGTGACGGTGCCGTCGATATCGATCCGCTGCGCCCGGACCCGGGTCGGCACGCCCGGTACCAGCCGGACCTCGTGGGCGATCACGGTGACCTCGGCGACGGCCAAGCCGTCCCAGTCCAGGTCCCGCAGTACCGCCTTGGTCTGGAAATGCGCGCCGCGGCGGCGGACTTTCAGCTGCTCCAAGGTGCCGGTGAGCTGATGGCCGAGCAGGGTGGCGCTGATCCGGTGGCCGCCGAACCGGCTCAGGATCCCTTCGCTGAGCACGGTGAGCAGGGTGTCGGGCAGCAGCGCGGTGACGGTCCCGGCGCCGAGATCGGCCACCGGTTCCATCCACGCGGAGGTATAGCTGATCCACTGTTCCAGCCAGGATTGCTCGAACAGTCGTTTTCCGAGGTCGACCGCCCACAGCGGGGAGAACGGGGAAGCCGATCGAGGGTCGGGTTGCGCCGCCATGATCAGTTCCGAGGGTACTGGCCGGCGGCCGCCGGGAACCACAGGTAGTCGCCGGGGTCACGTTGCGGGTCGCGGTGTCCGGGTGAGTGATCCGCGTCCTTCCGGAGCCGCCCGGAGAAGTCACCGGTGCGTGTCGATGATCAATGCGCGCCACGGCTGTCCGATTCCGGTAGGTTCACTGCGACAACGGGTCTGAACAGGAGAAAGCGAACTGTTGAACAGTGCTGGTGGCGGGGCTGCGGTGCGGGTGACCCGGGGATTCGCTGTCATGTTCGCGGGGTCGGTTCTGTTCGGGTATTCCGGTGTCCCCGCGCAGGCCGCGCCGCATCCGTGGGCGCCGCCACCGGTGAACAGTTGCGGTGAGACCGGGTTCGATCCGCTGGACCGCGCGCCCGATCCGTCCGCGCCGCCGCCACCGCCGGTCACCGTGCCGCCGCAGATCGATATTCCGATACCGGTACCGCAGCTCACGCCGGTGCCGGTACCCGATCCACCGCACGACAACACGCGGATCGTTCCGGAGCCGTTGCCCACCGACCCGTGCCGCAACCCGTGCCCGGATATTCGCGACACTCCGGAACCCGAGTCGCCGGACAAGGACGAACCGGCACCCCCGGATCCACCGGAGAGCGGTTCCGGAAACGGTTCGGCCACCGGTTCGGCTGCCGGGAGCAGTTCGGGTAGTGGTTCGGGTTCCGGGGATCCGGTGAAACTGCCGAAGATCCAGATCAAACCGGAGATCGAGCCCATTCCGATCCCGATCCCCGGCGGGCCGGGCGAACCGCCGCAGCCCGCCCCGCCGCCGGTTGTGCACCCGGCCGAGCCCGGTCCGGTGGCCGCGGCCGCGGCCCCGCCCCAGGTGGAGGAGGTGCGGTTGGTCGAGCAGGTCACCGGGCCCGGTTCGGCGAACCGGACCGATATGCGCTGGCAGGTCGACGGCACCGATCTGGGTCTGATGTGGGAGACCGAGCCCGGCAAGGTCGCCGTGGTGTTCGGGGATACCTTCGGCAAGGGCTGGGTACCCGGCGGAGCCGGCAGCGCGGATGCCGATTGGCGCAGCAATATCCTCGCCTACAGCACCGACCGCGACCTGTCCGACGGCCTGCGCCTGGACACGATGGTGCAGGACAGCCGCTGCCACGCCGCGGAACTGCTGGGTAGCCGCAAGATCAAGAACTGGGAGACCACCACCATTCCGACCTCCGGATTCGCCCTCGGCGACCGGCAGTACCTGAGCTATATGTCGGTGAACCGCTGGAGCCGTATCCCCGGCCTGTGGTGGACCAACTACGGCGGGATCGCCTACTCCGACGACAACGGCAGCACGTGGGTCAAGGATCAGCACGCCAAATGGGAGAACCTGTTCGGGCTGGGCCGGTTCCAGGTGGCGGCGATGGTGCCGCACGGCGACTACGTGTACATGTTCGGCACGCCCAACGGCCGGATCGGTGTGATCGGGCTGGCGCGGGTGCCGAAGGACGAGGTGCTGAACAAGTCCGCGTACCAATACTGGGTGAACGGCAGCTGGGCGCCGGCCGCGGAGAATATCGCCACGCCGCTGGTGCCGGGCATCGCCAGCGAGCTCTCCGTGCGATTCGACACCGAATCGGGGTTGTGGCAGATGTCGTATCTGGATCCGGCGCGCGGGGCGATCGTCTTGCGGACCGCGGAGGTTGCCCAGGGCGTCTGGTCGGAGCCGGTGCAGCTGGTGTCCACCACCGACTATCCGAAGGCGTACGGCGGGTTCATTCATCCCTGGTCCACCGCGCGTGACCTGTATTTCACGATGTCGGAATGGGATTCCTACAACGTGTACCTCATGCACGCGCGGTTGGCGCCGACTCGGCCGGAGGTCAAGTGAGGCCGGCGCGGCGGAACCGGATCCGCTGCCCGGGCCGCGCCTGCGCCATCAGGTCGATATCGGCGTCGAGCACCACCGCGATCACCGGGTAGCCGCCGGTGATCGGGTGGTCGGCGAGGAAAACCACCGGCTGCCCGCTGGGCGGCACCTGCACCGAGCCGAGCGCCATCCCCTCCGTCGGCAGCTCCGCCGTATCGGCGCGGCGCAGCGGCGGGCCGTCTGCGCGGTCGAGCCGGGCGCCGACCCGATCGGTGTCCTGGCTGACCGTCCAGTGCCCGGTGAACAGGGCGGCGGGGTCGGTGAACCAGTCGGCACGCGGTCCGGGCAGGGCGCGGATCTCGAACAGCGCCGGTAGGTCCGGCTGCGGGGCCTGATCGACGGCCGGCCACGTCCCCGGTGTGGGTCCGATGGGCAGCCGGACGCCCGGCCGCAGCGGCGCCGGCCCGATTCCGGAGAGCGTGTCGTAGCTGCGCGAATCCAGGACCGGCGCGATATCCAAACCTCCGCGGACGCCGATATAGCTGCGCAGCCCGGTGCGGGCGTATCCGAGCCGCAGGACCTCACCCGGGTCGAGGCACAACACGCCGGCATGTCCTACCGGGGTGCCGTCCACGGTGGCCGGTGCGGGCGCCCCGGTCACCGCCACCAGCACCAATTCCTCGGCTCGCAGCGTCAGGCCGCCGAGCAGTACTTCGATGCCCGCGTGGCTCTCCGGATTGCCCACCAGCCGGTTGGCCAGGCGCAGCGCGGCCCGGTCGGCGGCACCGGCCGGGCCGACACCGGAATCGAACCAGCCCGGCCGGCCGAGATCCTGCACCGTCGCCGATGGCCCGACCTCCTCGATCACGATCATCGTCCGGCCGCCGCATCGTAGAACCGGACGGACGCACCGGCCCGGATGAGCGCCGGCGGATCGCGGCCGGTATCCCACAGGTCGAGTTCGGTACGCCCGATGAGCTGCCACCCGCCCGGGCTCTCCCGCGGGTACACCGCCGAATAGCCGCCGGCCAAGGCGACCGAACCTGCCGGGATCCGGGTGCGCGCGCTCGGGCGCCGGGGCACGTCGAGCCGGCCGTCCGGGGATTCGAGATAACCGAATCCGGGTGCGAATCCGACGAAGGCGCACCGCCACACCGTCCCGGTATGCGCCGCGACGACGTCCTCCGGTGTGCGGTCCAACGCGCGGGCGACCTCGGCCAGATCGGGCCCGTCGTAGTGGACCGGAATCCGCACCGGCTCTCCGGAGGGCGATGTTCCACGGGAAACATTGCCGTTTTCCGCCGCGTTCAGCGCGGCGACCAGCTGCTCGAGCTCGGCGTACAAACGCGTGGCGGATTTCGCCGAGTCCAGCGTCACGAGAACGGTTTCCGCGGCCGGGAGCAGATCGACCACGCCGGGCAGCGACCGGGCGGCCAATTCGGCGGCAAGGGCCGCGACCCGGTCCGGCCGCGGGCAGCACAGCAGTGCGCGGTCACCGGCGCGCCGCACCGCTGCCTCGTCCCCGGGCGTCCGCAACAGCTCACTCACCCCGTTCCCCGCTCGTTCAGGTGAACGACGCTACCGCGATTCCCGCGTCCTCGAGGGCGGTCCGGATGCGCCGGGCCATCTGGACCGCGGCCGGGGTATCGCCGTGTACACAGATACTGTCCGGCGACACCGCGACGGTTCCGCCGCCGCCCGCGACCCGGGCCGTGCCGGTTTCCGCCAGCGTCACCGCCTGCGCCAAGGCCGCATCCGGGTCCAGCACCGCGCCGGGAGTGCCGCGCGGGGCCAGCCCGCCGGTGGCCGTGTAGGCCCGGTCCGCGAATCCTTCGCTCACGAAACGAATACCCGCCAGCGCCGCCGATTCCTGCAGATGAGTGCCGGCCGGGCCGAGCAACGCCAGCGCCGAATCGTATTCGCGCAGTCCGGCGACCACGGCATCGGCGAGCGCGGGCTGCGCCGCGGCGGCATGGTAGAGCGCGCCGTGTGGTTTCACATAGCGCACCCTGTCCCCCGCCGCCCGGGCGAAGCCGTCGAGGGCGCCGATCTGGTAGAGCGTTTCGTCGCGCAGTTCGGCCGGTGCGATATCGAGAGCCCGGCGGCCGAATCCGGCGAGATCCCGGTAGCCGATATGGGCGCCGATCCGTACGCCCTTCGCCACCGCCAGCGAACAGGTGCGGCGCATGATGACCGGATCACCGGCGTGGAATCCGCAGGCGATATTCGCGCTGGTGACGATATCGAGCATGGCGGTATCGTCGCCCATCCGCCACGCCCCGAAGCCCTCGCCGAGGTCGCTGTTCAGATCGAGTCCCACGCCGGCCTCCTTCCGTCCGACTCCATTGTTCCCGTCCGGCTCCTGCGGTTCCTCGATCAGGCCGATCCGGACCCGGAGGGCATGATCGTGTGCGCACGCCGGTTGTTCGACAGCACCGCTACGGCACCCGCTCCGTAGCAGACGGCACCCATCAGGACCACGACGATCGAGCGGCCGTCCGCCGGGACCACCACCGCGGTCAGCGCGACCGCCAGCACGAACGCGATATTGAACACCGTGTCCTGGAGGGCGAACACCTGACCGCGCCGGTCGTCGGCGATCTCGATCTGCATGGCCGCGTCACCGGTGAGTTTGACGGTCTGTCCGGCGAGGCCGAACAGGAATGCGCCGGCGAGCAGCAGTTGGTGCGCGCGGTGGGTGGCGTCGGCGGAATCGGCCAGTGCGGTGGGCGCGACCAGCGCGAGCTGAACGACGATCGCGCAGGACAGCGCCAACAGCACCGTGCGTGACCGGCCCAGACGGGGGATCAGGAACGGGGTGAGCAGGGCGGCGCCGAGCATCCCGGACGCCGTCGCGGTGATCGCCACGCCGAAGCCGATGAGGCCGCCGTCGACCGTGGTCCCGGCCGCGGGCGCTTCGCGCAGCACCAGCACCATGATCAGCGTATTGGCGCCGAAAACGATCCGGTGGGTCCCGATCCCGATCATCGCGCTGGATACGTCCACCGAACGCCGCACCGCCCGCGCGCCCACCACCAGGCCGGCGAGGACCGCGCGTACCGCGCCGGCGGTATCACCGGACTTCGTTTCCGGTCCGAGGACCCGCGGCCGGAAACCCGCGGCGAGCAGGCCGCCGGCCACCGACCCGGCCGCGCTCACCGCGACCGCCACCGCCGAACCCGTATCCCCGGCCCCGATGAGACCGATCACGGCCACCCCGGCCGCCGCGCCCACCGCCGCACAGGCCGAGCCCGCGGTGGCCAGCACGGAGTTCGCCGTCACCAGCCACCGCTGGGACAACACCCGGGGCAGCGCGGCGGAGACCCCGGCCGAGGTGAACCGGCTGATACCGACCACTGCCAGGGCCAGCAGCAGCAGCGGGCTCGCGCCGATCCCGGTCAGCAGGCCGGCGGTCACGGCGAGGATGAGCAGCCCGCGCAGGATATTGGCGATCAGCAGGACCAGCCGGCGATCCCACCGGTCCAGCAGCGCGCCCGCATAGGGTCCGATCACCGAATACGGCAGTAGCAGCACCGCGAAACCGGCCGCGACGGCGAGTGGATCGGTTTCCCGTTCCGGGTTGAACAGGATCGCTCCCGAAAGCGCCGCCTGGAACATGCCGTCGCCGAATTGGCTGCTGAACCGCACCAGCGTCAGCCGGAGCGCACCGGGACTGGTGCGGACCGCGTCGCGTACGGCGCGCAGATCGTGTTTCCGCTCGTCCGCATCGGCCGCCGGGCCCGGTGGGGTGGGTTCGGGCGCGACGCTGGACACGGCCGCGACGCTACCTGTTCGGCGGGCCCGAGCGTATTCCGGCCGGTCCGCGCTCTTCGGTGATCAGCAGGTCCACCGCCTCACGCATATCCGGGGCCATCGGCAGGGTGCCCAGGGCGTCGGCGTCGATCCAGGCGTAGGCGTCGTGTTCGTCGGGTTCCAGGGTTATCTCCCCGGGTTCGGCCTCGGCCAGGAAGCTGAATTTGCGCACCTTGGCCTTGGTGCGGGTGGCGTAGTCGAACCAGCCCAGGAACTCGGTGATCCGGCGGGCCACCAGCCCGGTCTCTTCGTACAGTTCGCGGACCGCGCTCTCGGTGAGGGTTTCCCCGTCCTCGACTCCCCCGCCCGGCAGTTCGTACATCCCGCCGAGGTCGGCGCCGGGTACGCGGCGCACCACGAGCAGCTTGCCGGCCCGGAACACCGCGACGCCGACCACCAGATCGGTGACACCGTCGCGACGGGCACCGGCACGTAGCCGCTGCTCGATTCGCGCGAGCGCTTCGGGGCGCATCTGTCACCTCCCGGTCCGGGTTTCTCCATTTTCGACGACCGCGTGCCGTACCGCTATGACCGCCCGCCGCCGCTCACCGAGCGTTCACCCCCAGGTCGCTCGCGTAAAATGCCGAGAGCGGACAATCGACGATATGGGGTGCCGGGGTGGCCCCACGGGAAATGTCATTGTGCCCGAGCCGGAAAGGAGCCGTGCGATGTCCACACCGCCCACGCCGCATATCGACGTCCACCGCGGCGGTGACCGGATGAAAACCCGTGTTTCCTGGCTCGATTCCAAACATTCGTTCTCCTTCGGCGAGCACTACGACCCCGAGAACACCCACCACGGCCTGCTGCTGGTGAACAACGACGATATCGTGCTGCCCGGCCAGGGCTTCGATACTCATCCGCACCGGGATATGGAGATCGTCACCTGGGTGCTCGAGGGATCGCTGGTGCACCAGGATTCACTGGGCCACAGCGGTGTCATCTATCCGGGTCTCGCGCAGCGGATGAGCGCCGGCACCGGGATCCGGCATTCGGAGAAGAACGATTCCTGGCGGGTCGATCCGAGTCGGGCCGAACACGAACGGCCGGTGCATTTCGTGCAGATGTGGGTGCTGCCCGACGAACCCGGTATCGAACCGGGTTACCAGCAGCTGGAGATCGACGACGAACTCGCCGCGGGCGGGCTGGTGACGGTGGCCTCGGGGCTACCGCGGTACCGGGATCGCACCGCGATCGCCATCAACAGCAGTCATTCCGCGCTGCATGTGGCGAAACTGGCCCCCGGGGCCGAACCGGCCGCCAATCTGCCCGACGCGCCCTACGTACACGTTTTCGTTGCCCGCGGTGCGGTCGAGATGGAGGGTGTGAGCCGGCTCGAGACCGGCGATGCGGTCCGGCTGACCCACTCCGGCGGCCGGCGGTTGACCGCCTGCGAACCGGCGGAAGTGCTGATCTGGGAAATGCACGCCCGGCTCGGCGGCGCCGCGTAGGCGTACCCGCGCCTGCCTCGGTCACCGGGCCCAACTCGGCGACGCGAGCCAGGGGCTCGACCCGGATGTCCGGCACCACCGACAATGGTGGCGAACTCCGGGTCGCCCGCGTGCGATTCCGTGGTCGTGACCGGCCCAGCCGAGGAGGAACGTATGACCTATCCACCGCCCCCGGGCTATCCCCCGCCGGACCCGTACCCGGGGCACGGTGGTCCGCCGCAGTACTGGCAGGAGTCGCCGCGGAGCCGGGGTATGGCGGTCGCCGCGCTCGTCTTCGCCGTGCTGGCGGTGCTGAGCTTCTGCACCGTGGTCGGCGGGCTGTTCTTCGGGATCGTCGCCGTGGTCCTCGGGGTGATCGCCGCGGTGAAGGCCCATCGTGGCACCGCGGGCGGCGGGGTCATGGCGGTGATCGCACTGATCCTCGGGGTCGTCTCGATTGCCGCCGCGGCGGTGTTCGGGGTGATCGGCTGGGGTTTCTGGCAGGATTCCGGCGGGCAGGATTTCGTCGACTGCCTCGAGCGCGCCGGCAGCGACCAGCGGGCGGTGTCCCAGTGTGAGGACCAGTTCAACCAGCGGCTCGAGGACCAGTTCGGGGTGACCATCGCCCCGCCGCCGCCGACGAACTGAGCGGACACTCCCCGCTCGAACGTGCCGCGGTGCCCCGCCGGGCACCGGCATACTGGGTTGTGTGACTTCCGACGTGACCAGCCCCTCCGGTATCGATCTGACCCATCTCGCCCCGGCCGTCCGGGTGCAGGACGACCTGTTCACGCACGTCAACGGCGCCTGGCTGGCGGAATACGAGATACCCGCCGACCGTGCGGTCGACGGTGCCTTCCGCACGCTGTACGACCGGGCGGAGCTGGATGTCCAGGAGATCATCCGCAACGCCACGGGCGAGCCGGGCAGCGATGCGCGCAAGATCGCCGATCTGTACGCGTCCTTCATGGACACCGAGACCGTCGAGGCGGCGGGCCTGACACCCGTCGCCGAGGAACTCGCCGCGGTGGCCGGTACCACCGACCGCGGCGAGTTCGCGGCGCTGATCGGCCGGTTGCAGCGCACCGGTGTCTCCGGTGCGGTCGCGGTCTACGTCGACACCGATGACAAGAACTCCCAGCGCTACCTGGTCTACGCCACCCAATCCGGGATCGGCCTGCCCGACGAGTCCTACTACCGCTCCGACGACTACGCCGAGATCCGGGAACGCTATATCGCCCATATCGACCGGATGTTCGCCCTGGCCGCCGCCGACCCCGCCGTCGCGGCGGTACTGGACACCGAATCGGCGGGTGCGCGGGTGTTCGAACTGGAACGCACGCTCGCCGCCGGCCACTGGGATGTGGTGCGCCGCCGGGATGCCGAACTGAGCTACAACCTCACGACCTTCACCGAACTCGCCGAGCAGAACCCGGAATTCGATTGGGGCGCGTGGGCCGACGGCCTGGCCTCGGGTGTTTCGGCCGACGGTTCGCTGCTGCTGTCCGAACTGGTTGTCCGCCAGCCCGATTATCTGCGCACCTTCGCGCAGGCGTGGGAATCGGTGTCGCTGTCCGAGTGGCGGCTGTGGGCGCAGTGGCGGGTGCTGCGGGCCCGCGCGGCCTATCTCACCGAGGCGCTGGTCGAGGAGAGTTTCGATTTCTACGGTCGCACCCTGACCGGCGCCCAGGAGAACCGGGAGCGCTGGAAGCGCGGGGTTTCGCTGGTGCAGGATCTGCTCGGCGAGGCCGTGGGCAAACTCTATGTGGCCGAGCACTTCCCGCCCGCGGCCAAGGCCGCGATGGTGCAGCTGGTGGAGAATCTGCGGGAAGCCTACCGCCGCAATATCTCGAATCTGGAGTGGATGACCCCGGCCACCCGGCAGGCCGCGCTGGCCAAACTCGAGAAGTTCACGCCCAAGATCGGATACCCGGACCGCTGGCGCGACTATTCCGCGGTCGTCGTGGACCCGGCCGATCTGGTGGGTAACTATCGCCGCGGCTACGCCGCCGAACACGACCGGGATCTGAACAAACTCGGCGGCCCGGTGGACCGCGACGAATGGTTCATGACCCCGCAGACCGTGAACGCCTACTACAACCCCGGGATGAACGAGATCGTTTTCCCGGCCGCCATCCTGCAACCCCCGTTCTTCGATATGAACGCCGACGACGCCGCCAACTACGGCGGTATCGGCGCGGTGATCGGCCACGAGATCGGGCACGGTTTCGACGATCAGGGCGCGAAATACGACGGCGACGGCAATATGGTCGACTGGTGGAGCGATGCCGACCGCGCCGAGTTCGCCAAACGCACCCGGGCCCTGATCGACCAGTACGACGCGCTCTCCCCCGCCGATCTGTCCGACGAGCACACAGTGAACGGTGAGTTCACCATCGGCGAGAACATCGGTGATCTGGGTGGCCTGTCGATCGCGCTGGAGGCCTACCGGATTTCGCTGAACGGCCAGGAGCCGCCGGTCATCGACGGTCTCACCGGATTGCAGCGGGTGTTCTTCGGCTGGGCGCAGGTCTGGCGCACCAAGACGCGTCCGGAGGAAGCCGTGCGCCGGCTGGCCGTGGACCCGCATTCTCCGCCGGAGTTCCGCTGCAACGCGGTCGTCCGCAATATCGACGCGTTCCACGAGGCCTTCGAACTGAAACCCGAGGACGCCCTGTACCTCGCCCCCGAGGAACGGGTCAAGATCTGGTGAGCTCAGCTCACCGAACGCGAAACGGCGGTGCACCACATCAGGTGCACCGCCGTCGTACTGCCTGGCCCCTGATCATCCCGGGGCGGACCCCACCCTCGAGGCGCGGAGCGCCTCCAGTTACACAGTATTCCAGTCACCCAGGCCGTCGCCGGCGTTCAGGGTGCCGCCCTGGGTGTTCTGCACGATCACCGCGTCGCCCTTGCCCACGTTCTCGTAGAACCATTTGGCGTCTTCGGTGCTCACGTTCAGGCAGCCGTGGCTGGTGTTCGCGTAGCCCTGCGATCCGACCGACCACGGGGCGGCGTGCACGAAGATCCCGCTGTTGGAGATGCGGGTCGCGTACTCGACGTCGAGTTTGTAGCCCTCGGGGGCGTCGATCGGCACACCGTAGGTCGAGGAGTCCATGACCATCTCGCGCAGCTGTTCGCCGACGATGTAGGTGCCGTTCGGCGTTTCGTGGTCGACCTTGCCCATCGAGGTCGGCATCGTGCGCACGACCTCGCCGTTGCGGGTCACGGTGATCATCTTCGTGTTGTCGTCGGCCGTGGCGATCACGGCGTCGCCGATATGGAATGCGCTGCGGCTACCGCCCGCCTCAACCACCACATCGGTCTGCGCGGGCCAGAAGGAATCCGGCCGCCAGCGCACCTGCTTATCGCTCCACCAGTAGAAATGTCCGGGGACCTCGGTCGACGGGGTGATCTTGATGGCCCGTTCGGCCGCGGCCCGGTCCGAGATCGGTTCCTTGAAGTTGATGACGATCGGCTGCGCGATGCCGACCTGCTCGCCTTCGGAGGGGTTGATGGCCGGTGGCGCGAAGTTCGCCTTCGGCGGGGTGGGCTCGGTTTCGGTGACCCCGCCGGCCGATCCGGTGGGGAGATCCGGCAGTGCCTCGGCGGGCGCGGTGGCGACCATGGTGGCGGTGGCGATCGCGGCCGTCAGCAGCACACCCTGCCGAAGCCGGCGGGCGGCCCGCCGTGCGGCCGGCAGCGACCCGGTGTTCTCGGTGACATGCATAAGAGTGTTCGTCCGTCCATTCGACTCTGGAGCGTGCGGCGGCCTGTGGGCCACCGGTACGTCCGGCGGAGCACCCCGGCGAGTGTTCCCGGAGTTGTCGAGCGCCTCCACGTCGCCGCGGTCCGCATCGATCCCGGCGCGGGGCGCCGCGGTACCGCACTGGTCGTGGAGTTGTGGAGCGGCCCCGACGGGCGTGGTTCAGCGCGGCGCGCGTGCGGTCCGCGCTGGTGCGCCTTCCGCTCCGTGTTCCTTCCTACTGCCTTCATCTGTTCGTGACCAATCACAGTTTCCGTTACATAGCCGTGATGCATGACCGGTGGCGTGGGGCACAGATGTAGTGCCGCCTGAACTGCCGGGCCCCAGTTACGTGCGCTACCCGGGCGTTTTCCCGCCATCCTCGGGGGCCTGCCGAAAAATGGAACCGCGGGCGTTCAAACCTCCCGATGACATATGTCACCGCCCGCACCCCGTGGCCGCGCCGGGTGTCACGGGGCGGGCGGTATCCCCGCCCGTGTGAGGTCTCACCGAGTCGACGCTCGCGTCGCCATGGTGTATTCATGGCGTGTTGTTCCGAGCAAAGCTGTAGTGAGGTACGGATTCGATGCGGGGGAAGAGTTCGGCGTCGCAGCGGGAGGACTGTGCGTGTCTGGATGGACTTCGTCTCGATGGATGGTGGCGGTGGCGGGTGTCGGTGCCGCACTGGTGATGACCGGATGCGGTGCCACGATCGACGGCCGGGCACTGCCGGTATCCGAGACCGGGACGGTGAACGCGGTCGATGTGACGACCACGCCCGATGCCGGTGACGAATCGAAACCCACCACGACGACCGCCGCTCCCACAACTACGGAGGAGAGCGGGATCGCGGGCTTCGAGGCCGAGGTCGGCGAGTGCGTCCAACTCGGCGGCACCACTACCGACGCCAGTATCGAGGAGGCATCCTGCGGTACCGGCGAGTCGAACTACAAGGTGATCGGTAAGGCCGCGCGCAGCGACGAATGCGTCAGCGACGCCGACAACTACTACGCCGAGAGCCGCAACGGGGTCGAGCTGGGCGCGTTGTGCCTGGATATCGACTGGGTGGTCGGCGGCTGTATGGATGTCGGCACCGGAACCACGGGCCCGGAACGTATCGACTGCGGCGATACCACGGCCGTGGACGGCGTGAAAGTGGTCGCGATCGAGCAGAACGCCGACGATGTGAACGCCTGCGGGGCCGGGAGCAGCGGGTATGTGTACCCGGAGCGCCGCTTCGTGGTCTGCGTCGAAGAGTTCTGAGGCCGTCCGGAAACGAAAAACGAGCGGGCCGGGAGCCCGCTCGTCTTCGTATGCCGGTCGGCCCCGAGGTCAGATGGGCCGGAAGCCGGCGCCCACGCTGCCGCGATGGTCGATATCGCCCATGATGGTGGACATGTTCGTCCCCACCTCCGGGCCGAAGCAGGCGATGGCGAGATAGGCGTTCACCATGCCGACCAGCGTCGAGCCGACGACGACCGGCGCGCCGGAATCGCCCTCCATCACGCACATCTGCGACCAGGTCTCGATACTGCTGGCGAAGATATCGCCGTAGGCGATACCGCAGGTGTTGCCGGTTGTCCGGCCTTCTTTGCAGACGATGTTGGGGAACTGTGCCGGTGCCCCGACGCCGGTGATGCTGAGGTTGCCGACCCGGTTGACCGGGGTGACCCGCCCGGGATCGAATTCCAGCACCGCGTAGTCGAGTTCCGAGTTCGAGTAGACGAACCGGCCCAGCGCACCGGAACCCGGGTCCTGCTCGGAATACACCTCGTGCCCAGGGGTCCCGCAGTGGCCGGCGGTGAGGCCGACGAGCCTGCCGGAACGGTCGTGGCCGATCGTGGTGAGCGTGCACTGGATCGCCATATCCGACATATGACCGGGTTCGGAGGAGACGATCAGCCCCGATCCGCCGCCGAGTACGGGCCGGCCGGGATCGGCGGTGGCCGCCGGGGAGCCGAGCAATGCCGCACTCAGTACGACGGTGAAGACGGCACCGGCCGCCTGGGCGATTTTGGTGAACATATCCCTCCAGACCTCGAAGCCCGCACGATATCAATGTGTGGCACCTCATCGTGGCAGCAACGGCCGCGACGCGCGCCCCGAGCAGCCGTTGCCCATGGGTATTGTTGCGTCACTTGCGAGTTCGGCTTCTCGGTCGAGCATTCGGCCGGATGCGCCGCATAAGGCGCCGGACTGCGCGAAACTCCGGCCACGATACCTTCGAAAGAATAGCCGGACGCTATTAATTATCGCCGATTCGGCGTCGCGGGTCGCGTAACAGTCGAATCTCCATGTCGCCGCGAATTGGTAATTTTCAGGAAAATCCTCCGTTATTTATGTGAACCGCCGTTCTGTCACGATCTCGGCTCGGAACGGTCTTAATCCGCCGGTCAGCTGTATGTTCTTCCAGAATCGCGGAACACTCGTTGGGATATGCACCAAGACGCGTGCGATAACTCGATGGTCACGCCCCGAAGTGGTGAACGTCTATGACGGCCCTCATCCGTCTATGGTGTGTTTCGCACTACTACGTAGTAAGGTGCCTCAAGCAAACCAGCCGTCGGGGTAGGTAACCGACGTCGAGAGGGGTTAGTCAGTGCAGTCGACCAAGAGTCCACCAACAGGTTCTCGGTTGAGCGGAGCGGTCGAGTGGACGCGGGACTACTGGCGCGACCACCCCAGACGTTCTCTCGAGACTCTCGGCCGCCAGATGACGATGGCTGTCGAGGCGGTAACCGAACTCGTGGTCAGCATCTTCCGTGGCCGATTCCCGCTCGACGAGTTCATCCGGCAGTGCGCGTTCATGGCCAGTGTGGCCGCGGCACCGACGCTGCTGGTCGCCATTCCGATCGGTGTGATCGTATCGATCCAGGTCGGAGCCGTTGCACAGCAGGTCGGCGCCACCTCGTTCATCGGTGCGGCGAACGGTCTCGGCATCATCCAACAGGGCGCGCCTCTGGTCACCGTGCTGATGATCGCCGGTGCCGTCGGCTCGGCCATCTGTGCCGATCTCGGATCCCGCACCATCCGCGAGGAAATCGACGCCATGAAGGTGATGGGTGTCGATCCGCTGCGCCGGCTCGTCGCCCCGCGACTGGGCGCGGCAATGCTGGTCAGCGTGCTGCTCTGCGGATTCGTCGTCTTCGTAGGATTTCTGACCGGCTACATTTTCAATATCTTTGTCCAGGGCGGCACCCCGGGTTCGTATATCTCGACCTTCGCATCGTTCGCAATTTCGCTCGATCTGTTTGTCGCTCTGTTGAAATCGCTGCTGTTCGGTCTACTCGCGGCAATCATCGCCTGTGATACCGGATTGAACACTCGCGGCGGTCCCGGTGGTGTCGCCAACTCGGTGAATACCGCCGTTGTCATGTCCGCGGTGATGTTGTTCGGAGCTAATGTGATCTTCACCCAGGTGTACAACACCTTGTTCCCGCCTCAGGTGGTGTGAGCAGGTGTCAGCAACCTATGTACCTCCGCTGCTGAAACCGCTTCAGCAGCTGCGTAATGTGGCCGGCGCGCCGGTCGATATGCTCGCCCGGCTCGGACATCAGGTCTTCTTCTTCCTGCGGTCCATCGGTTCGATGCCGCTCGCGTTCAAGCAGTACCCCAAGGAAGTCTGGCGGCTGCTGTCCGATGTCACCTGGGGCAACGGCAATCTCATCGTCGGTGGCGGAACCATCGGCGTCGTACTCATCCTCAGTGCCTTCGGCGGCATCACGGTCGGCCTGCAGGGGCACACCTCGCTCGACCTGCTCGGCCTGAGCCCGCTGACCGGCGCCATCTCGGCGTTCGCCACCACGCGCGAATTGGGACCGCTGCTGGCCGCCCTGGCGTTCGCCGCGCAGGCCGGCTGTCGGTTCACCGCGCAATTGGGCGCGATGCGTATCTCGGAAGAGATCGACGCGCTGGAATCGATCGCCATCCGGCCGCTGCCCTACCTGGTCAGCACCCGGATGATCGCCGCGATGATCACCATCCTGCCGCTGTACTGCCTCGGTCTCGCGATGGCCTACATCTCCTGCTCCGTCACGGTGCAGCTGATCGGTGGTACGGCCAGCGGAACCTATCAGCATTACTTCTATCAGTTCCTGATTCCGACGGATGTGCTGTATTCGCTGCTCAAGGCGATTCTCTTCGTTGCGATCACCACGTTCATCCAGTGCTACTACGGCTTCTTCGCCTCCGGTGGCCCGGAGGGCGTGGGTGTGGCGGCCGGTCGCGCGATCAAGATGTGCATCATCGTGGTCGTTTTCGTCGACCTCTTCATGACCTTGGCCATCTGGGGTGTCGACCCCGGCATCAGGATCTCGGGGTAGCGCAATGATCATCGATCCGAGTGGGCGCGGGCCCACGATGAAGCAATTGCTCATCGCCGGCGTATGCGGCCTGGTCGTTTTCGCGGTGGTGCTCACCTTCCTGATGGCCCGCTACCAGGGCTATTTCGTGGAAAAAGTGCGGGTGACCGCCAACCTGACCACCACCGGTGACGGACTGCCGGAGAAGGCGGATGTGAAATTCCGCGGCGTGCTGGTCGGCGCGGTCGAACAGGTGTCGGTGGCTGCCCAGGGTGAACTCCAGCAGGTGAACATCGAGCTGAAACCGGAGTTCGTCGAGCAGATCCCGGCGAACGTCACCGCCCGGGTGGTGCCCAGCAACCTGTTCGCCGTCACCTCCGTGGAGCTGCTCTACAACGGCCCCACCGAGGGCCACCTCGAAGAGGGTTCGCAGATCGCGGAGGACAAGAGCCAGGGCACCATCGCCCTGCAGGACACGCTGACCACGGTCCAGAACATTCTCGACAAGATCGACCCGATGCAGTTCGGCCGCGTGCTGGGCACCCTGTCCTACGCGCTCGACGGCAGCGGCCGGGCCCCCGGCTCGACCATCGAACGGCTCGACCACTGGCTGACCTCGGTGGACGAATCCATTCCGGATCTCGGCGTCTTCCTCCAGGACTTCGCGAACTCGGCCCACGCGCTGAACGAATCGGCGCCCGAACTGATGGACGTCCTGGCTTCCTCGGTACAGACGGCGAGCACCATCGCCGACCGGCGTGAGCAGCTGGTGAACCTGATCAGCGGCGCCAGCAGCACGGTCGATCAGGTCAACGATCTGTTCGCGCGGAACCCGAATATCGGCAAAGAGCTCACCGTCGGCACGAATCAGACCTTCGGTGCGCTGGCCTCGAATCCGGCCGCGATCACCAATGCCATCAGCAATCTGAACAACTCGGCACGCGCCCTGCGCACGACGTTCAGCTGGGGTCCGCAGCAGCAGATGGTGTGGAACGCCGGTGTCTCGTTCACACCGTTCAATCCGAACACCGTCGCGGACTGCCCCCGCTACGGCGACCTGGCCGGCCCGAGTTGCTTCACCGCACCCGCCGTGGCCGATCCGGGCTACCTGCCCGAGCAGATGAAACCGCGTCGTCTGACCGCTGCCGACGGCCTGCCGGTGCTGCCGCCGATCCCCGGTCTGCCGGCGATCCCCGGCATCACAGCCGAGGCCGGTGCCCCCGCCCCGGCGCCCGCGCCGGTGAACAACCCGTTCGCCGGTACACCGCTGGAAGGTCTGTTCCCGCAGGGGCTGCCGCAACTTCCGGGTCTGCCCGGTGCTCCGGCCCCCGCGCCGGCCGCGCAACCCGGTGATCAGCCGGCCGCCCCGCCGGCGGCGCCCGGCGCCGCCGCGCCGGCCGCGCACAACGGCACCCCCGGCGCCGCACCCGCGGCCCAGCCGATCAGCTACGAGGGCGATGCGGCCGTGGCGGCTCTGCTCGGCCGGCAGCCGACCTCAGTGGAGTACCTGATGTTGAGTTCGATCCTCGAAGGCGGAACCTTGCGAGTGACCGAGGAGGCCGCGTGAGGAAGGTCCGCAAACCGCTGATCGGGTTCGGCCTGTTCGCAGTGGTATCGGTGCTGGTCACCGTGCTGGTGTGGAATACGCTGGCCCGCACGGTCGACGGCGGTACGAAATCGTATTCCGCGGTCTTCACCGATGTCCTGGGCCTGCGCGAGGGTGACGACGTCCGGATGGCGGGTGTGCGCGTCGGGAAGGTCGAGAACATCGAACTGACCGACGACGCCAACGCCAAGGTCACCTTCATCGTGCAGGACGATCAAACCCTGTTCGGTAATACGAAGGCGCTGGTCCGGTACCAGAACCTCATCGGCCAGCGCTATGTGGCGCTGGCGCCGGGATCCGGCGGGGATACATCCCAGCTGGCGGAGGACGCCACCATCCCCGTCGACCGCACCGAGCCGTCCTTCGATATCTCGGCGCTGCTCAACGGGTTCCAGCCGCTGTTCGAGGTGCTCGAACCCGAGCAGGTGAACCGGCTCTCGGAGACTTTCGTTCTCGCCCTGCAGGGCGACCGGGTCTCGCTGAGTTCGTTCATCACCCAGGCCGCCAGTATGGCCACCGATTTCCAGCGGCGTGACGCCATCCTCAGCGATGTGATCACCAACCTCAGTGGCGTGATGGCCGGCCTGGCCAAACGAGGGGACGAATTGGAGACGCTGATAACCCAGACGAGGGCGCTGATCGGCGGCCTGTACGAGCAGGGGCAATCGCTGCTCAGCTCGACCGAGCAGATCGCCGGCGCCACCACCGCGCTCGTCGGGATGGTCGGCAATATCCAGCCGAAGCTGGAGGCCGTCCAGAATTCGACACGTGACGCTTTGACCCTGTTCCTGGCGAACGGTGCCAAACTCGATCAGGCGGCCATCGACCTGCCCGCCATCCTCGCCGACGCGGGACGATTCACCTCCGAAGGCGCGTACGCGAACGCGTATATCTGCCGGCTGGATGTCTCGCTGTACGGAGTCCTGTTCCCCCGCGGTCTGTTCTCGCAGATCGGCGGCAATTCGCAATCGGCGGTGTGCCGGCCATGATGACCACATTGAAAACCTGGTTCAACAACAATCGCTATTTCGGCCTCGGCATCATCGGTGTCGTCGCCATCGCCGCGCTGGTGATCGGCTCGTCGGTCTTCAGCAACTTCGGTTTCGGACAGCAGTCGATCAAGGCCGAGTTCGTCCAGTCCGCGGGAATCAGCGTCGGCGACAAGGTCGATGTGGCCGGTGTGCCGGTCGGCACGGTGTCGGGAGCCGAACTCGAGGGCGACCACGTACTGGTGACCCTGCGGGTCAACCGCGATGTGGAACTCGGACCCGACGCCCGGGCGTCCATCAAGATGGCCACCTTGCTCGGTGCGCGCTACGTCGATCTGGAGCCGGGTGACGGCTCCGGGTTGCCGGACAACCGGATCCCGAAGACCAACACCGCGGTTCCCTACGACCTCGCCGATGTGGTCGACAAGGGCACCCCGGAATTCCAGGAACTCGATCCCGGCAAGCTCGCCGAATCGCTGAATCTGTTCAACGAGCAGTTGAACGGCTCGCCGGAGCTGGTCGTCCAGTCGCTGGACAGTATCGGCGCGCTGGCGAAGGTGATCGACAGCCGCAAGGGCGATGTCGAACAGCTGATCAAGGACCTCGATCGGGTGACCACCATCCTGGCCGACAACCGCAACAGCGCACTGCTGATCATCACCCAGGGTGAGGCCATCGCCTCGCGAGTGGTGGAACGCCAGCAACTGCTGCGCACCCTGCTGGACAATGTCGCCACCCTGACCGCGCAGCTCCAGGCGATCGGCGCGCAGAACAACAACCAGTTCAGCGGCACGCTGGACCAGTTGAACACCATGGCCGCGGGTCTGCAGAAGAACAAGGACAACCTGGACCGGCTGCTGTCGATCATGCCGCCCTCGGTGCGTTACCTCGCCAATGCCTGGGGTAACGGCAACTACGCCGAGGTCGGTATCCCGTGGCTGTTCCCGGACAACTGGTTGTGCTTCGCCCAAGTCGCCGAGGGGTGCCAGGGATGAAACCGTTGAACATCGACCTCGTGAAGAAATCCGCGAAGGCGCTGGTGATCGGCGCGTCCGCGATGGCGCTGGGCAGCTGTTCGATGGTGAACGGCGTGGTCGGCGGGGATATGAAGATCACCGCCGATTTCGAGAACATCGCCGGTATGTACGAGGGCAACCCGGTCACCGTGCTCGGCCTCGAGGTCGGCAAGGTGGACAAGATCATCCCGCAGGGTGATCTGGTGGAAGTCCATATGACCATCGACGGTGATGTGGAGATCCCGAAATCGGCCATGGCCGTGGTGGTCTCGCCGTCGATCGTCACCAACCGGCATATCGAGTTCACACCCCGCTACGTCGAGGGCGAAACGCTCGAGGACGGCGATCACCTCCCGCTGGAGAAAACCGACGTTCCGGTCGAGCTGGACACCATGCTCAAGACCATCGACCAGTTCGCCGACGCGCTCAAACCGCAAGAGGGTCAGGAAGGGGTCGGCCCGCTCTCGGGCCGGGTGCTCTACCCGATGCTCAACGGGCAGGGCGAGAAGATGCGCGACACCCTCAACGCGCTGTCCAGCGCGCTGAAGGTCGGCGTCGACAACAAGGGTGCCATCGCCAACATCATCACCAAGCTCAACGAGCTCACCACGATGCTGGCCGAGAACGACCAGGCCGTTCGCGATTTCAGCAACCAGGCCACCCAGATGACCACCATGCTGGCCGAACAGGCCCCGGGCCTGCAGGCCACCCTGCAGCAGCTCTACGACTTCCTCAACAACACCAGTTCGATCTTCGCGCAGCACCAGGATCAGCTGGTGGACACCCTCACCCGGATGAACACGGTGATCGACCAACTGCGGCAGAACGCACGGGGTGTCACCGAGGTGGTCGACGTCGCGCCGATGCTGCTGCAGAACATCCACCGCTCGATGAACTACGAGCAGGGTTACGTCCGGCTGCACGCGCTGATCGGTACCAACCTCGCGGGCGGTGAAATCGTGAGCCTGTTCTGCGAACGGATTCAGATGCGATCCGACGGCTGCCGGACCGGCCGGCCCGAAGATTTCGGTCCGGACTTCGGACTCACCGCCGCACTGCTGGGACTGACGAAATGATACGAACGATTCGACGGGCCCGTCGTACCGTGGCCGCCCTGGTGGCGGCCGGTACGGTGGTGCTGGCCTCCGGCTGCGGCCTGACGGTGGAGGACATCCCGCTGCCGAAACCCGGTGCCAGCGGTGAGACCTTCCGCCTGCAGGCGGTATTCGAGAATGCGCTGAACCTGCCCGATCAGGCCAAGGTGAAGGTCGGCGGCTCCGATGTCGGTGTGGTCACCAATATCGAGACCCGCAACTTCCAGGCCATCGTCGATATGGAGATCCGCAAGGATATCGAGCTCCCGGTCGGAACCACCGCCGAACTGCGCCAGGCGACCCCGCTCGGCGATGTGTTCATCGCGGTCGCCAAACCGCAGACCGAACCCGGAACGGCATTGCTCGAGGACGGGGACACCCTGCCCATCGAGCAGACCTCGGCCGGCGCCACGGTCGAGGAGCTGCTGCTCTCGGTATCGCTGATGTTCAACGGTGGCGGTATCGCCCACCTCACGCGTCTCGGCACCGAACTCGACTCCATCGTCGGCGGACGCAGCGATCAGGTGGTGCACCTGGTCAACGAGATCACCGGCGTGGTCTCCAGTATCAACGCGAACTCGGCGCGGATCGACAGTGTGCTCGGCGAATTCAATGTGCTCGCCGATACGCTCGACGCCCGGCGCAACGAACTCGGCCAGGTCGCCGATACCTTGCCGGATATGATCGGCGCCGTTGCCGAGAACAACCGCGCGCTGGGCGATCTGCTGGGCAAGATCGCCACTACCAGCGCCGCGCTCGGTGACTACGCGAACACCACCGGCGGCGATCTGGCAGGCACCCTCGACAACCTGAACAATCTGATGGCGGCGCTCGCGGCCACCGGCGACAAGTTCGGCGCGCTGATGGATATCCTGCACGAACTGCGCGGTCCGGTGGACGCCACCTTCCGCGGCAGCAGCCTGGCCGCCCAGGTCAACGTCACCAATCTCGATATCGCGATGCTGACGGCCCCGGGCACCAGCCACTTCTACGACGTGCGCGATCTACAGGATTTCGCGGGCAGCCTGATCCAGATTCTCCAGGTCGTCCAGCAGCGTGTGGGAGGCCAGTGATGTTCAGAAGCAAGATCCTGTGGTCGAACCTCGGCATCGTCCTGGCATTGCTCATCGGCGGAACGTATCTGCTGGTCAACGTCATGCGGGTCAACCCGCTGCGCACTACCTACACGGTGGTCGTGAACCTGGATCGTTCCGGCGGCCTGCAACCCGGTAACGATGTCACCTTGCGCGGCTTCCGGGTCGGTGAGGTGAGCAACCTCGAACTGGTCGACAACGGCGCCGGGATCCAGGCCGAGGCCGAGATCGATTCCCGGTGGAACATCCCGGTGGATACCAAGATCGCCGTGCAGGCCCTGTCCGGCGCGGGTGAGCAGTACATCGATTTCCGGCCCGCGGGCAACCAGGGGCCGTATCTGACCGACGGCTCGGAGATCAGCTTCGATCCCGAGCGGGTCAGCACCCCGGTGCCGATCTCGGCGGTGCTGGAGAACTCCAGCGACCTGATCGCGCAGGTGAACCCGGACCAGTTCTCGGTGATCCTGAACGAGCTCGATATCGCGCTCAGCGGTGGCCCGGATCAGCTGCGTTCGCTGATCGAAGGCGTCAGTCTGGTGACGGCGGGTCTGGAGAGCCTGCTGCCACAGACCACGAACCTGATCGCGAATCTGCGCACCATCGCCGCGACCACCTCCCAGGCCCAGCCGGACCTGGGGACGCTGACCGCGAATTCGCAGGTGCTGTTCGACCAGTTCAACAAGGCGAATGCCGAACTGGTGAACGTGCTGGATCAGGCCCCCGGCCAGTTCGCGAGTGTCACCGCGACGCTGGAGGCCACCAGCGACCCGATCACCGCCCTGGTGAACAACTTCGTCGCGGTGACCCGTGCGGCCCAATTGCGCCAACCCGCCCTCGCGGCGCTGTTCCCGGCGCTCGAACTCGGCGGTGCGGCGCTGGGTGTCCCGGCCCACGACAACGAGTTCCACGCGATCCTCGACATCTGGTTCCGGCCGTACTGCCAGTACGCGTCCACACCGGTGAAGACCCAGGTGGTGCAGGACGGCACGCTGCCGATGTGGAACTACTGTGACAACCCGGGGCCGGGCCAGCAGATCCGCGGCGCGGCCAACGCGCCCCGGCCGAATATCCCGGACAACGGTGCGCAGATGCCGCCGGGGGTGGATCCGAACGAACGAACGCTGCCGCCCGTGCGGTAGTACAGACCGGTCGTCCGGCGCCGGGTGCGACGGTGCATACTCTCGCAGAGATGCCCGCCACACCCGGCGGTCGTTTTCCGGCCGGATTATTACGGCGCGTCCGATGAGGCGCCGGGAAGGTGTGAACAGTACAGATGTCCACAGAAAAACCCGTCTCCGACCCTTTGGAGCCGGAAGGCACTGGTGTGCCAGCGGACGCCGCGGCTGAGCACACCACCTCCGACACCACAGCCGGCACCGACGCCGAGAGCCCGGCGAAAACCGAAACTCCCGGCTCCGGCGAATCCGCCGGCGCCGGGGCGGAGAAATCCGGCGACCCGGATGCGACGGTGAAGGTCGAGAAAGCCGCCGATCCGGACGCGACCGTGAAGGTCGAGAAAGCCGCCGACCCCGACGCGACCGTGAAGGTCGACAAGCCCGCCGACCCCGACGCGACGGTGAAGGTCGAGAAAGCCGCCGATCCGGACGCCACCGAGAAAGCCGCGAAGGCGGGTACGGCCGGGGACGAGACGGTAGTGCTCGGCAAATCCGCGGCCACGAGCCCCGCGGGCCCGGACAGCGAGAAGTCCGGCTCCACCGAGGCGAAAGAGTCATCCGGGCTCCGCAAGCGTTTCCCGCTGCCCGTGCTGGCCGGTGCCGCGGTACTGCTGATCGCGGCGCTGGTGGCGGTCGGTGTGTTCTTCTTCCTCGCCGGCGATCGCCAGGAGGAGTTGGACCGCCGCGCCGCGGCCACCAAGGCGGCCTGCGATTTCGGGAACAGCTTCGCCACCTACACCGGCGACAAAGCCGACGATTACGTGCAGCGGCTCGAACAGAACGCCACCGGGAAGTGGAAGGATCTGGTCTCGCAGATCGGTCCCGACCTCAAGGCCCGGTTCGCCGAGACCAAGGTCAACTCGACCGCCGCCGACGTGCAGTGCGGCTACGAATCCGGCTCCGGTGACAAGGCGCGGGTGGTGCTGGTGATCGACCAGCAGTTCACCACCGTGGGGGGCCCGCAGCAGCAGGCGCCCGGCCGGGTCAAGGTAGCGGCCAATGTGGATATGGAAAAGGTCGACGGCACCTGGCTCGTCGCCAACTTCGATACGCCGATGATGCAGCAGTAGCGGCAGCCGCGAGACGAACCGGAAGTTAGGACTCGAAGCTATGGCGAAGAACGAGACCGCGGCAGCGCAGCACACCGACGGCAACGGCGGGATGCTGCCCGTGCTGATCGCTTTCGTCACCGGTGTGGTGCTGGTGGCACTGGTGACCGCGGGAGTGATCTATTTCCGTGCGTTCCAGCAGAACCAGGGCGAGCTGTCCGCGCAGGACGAATCCACCAGGGCGGCTTGTGATTTCGCCCGGTCCACCAATACCTACGACTATCAGGGCGATCTCGACGGTTTCCTGAAGGCCATGAAGGACGGCGCCACCGAGAACGTGGTGTCCTCGCTGGAACAGAACTGGGATGTCCTGCGCCAGTTGCTCACCGAGTCGAAGGTGAAATCCTGGGTCGACGATGCGACCTGTGGTTTCCAGTCCGGTGACGAGAAAAGCGCCAAGGTTCTGGTCAATATCGGCCTGATGAAGACGAATGCCGTGACGCCCGAACCGAAACGGCAGGATATCGCGGTGGTCGCGGGCCTGGAGAAGGACGGCGACCGCTGGATCGTGAACCAGTGGGACCTGGCCATGCTGCAAGGCGCGGGCGGTGCCCCGGCCCAGCCGGCGGCCCCGGGCGGTCCCGCTCCGGCGGCTCCCGAGGGCGAGCCGGCGCCGGCTCCCGCTCCCGGCAACTGATCCCGGGCGCCTCCGGCGGTGGGTCGAGCCACCACCGGGGGTGCCTGGTCAGAGCGATTTTCAGCCGGTTTTGGGCACATTTTGGGCACATCTCCCCGGGCCGTAGGCATTGTGAATGCCCTCGGCCACCGCATCGAGATCCGAGTCGAACAAGTCCGCGTACACCTTCAGCGTGATCGCTGGGTTTGCGTGTCCGAGCATCCGCGCCAGCGCCAGCACGTTCGCTCCGCTCGATACCGCCAGGCTTGCGCAGGTGTGCCGCAGATCGTGCGGCGTGATCGTCTGCACGCCGGACCGCCGCACGGCGCCGGCGAACCACCCGTCGCCAGACTTCGGCCGCGGTAGGTAATCGGTGCCGTTACCGAAAACGAGATCGTTGCGGCCCCGTCCTTCGCAGTGCGTGGCCAGTTCGTCGAGAACGAACCGAGGTACCGGCACCGACCGCGCGGCATTGCTCTTCGGCGCTTTCTCGTCGTGCTCCACGCTCAGCTGCACGGCGTTCTCCGTGACCGCCAGGCGTCGGCGGAGGAACTGAATGTCGCGCACTCGCAGCGCGATCGCTTCACCCCACCGCAAACCGCAGTAGCCGAGCACCAGCACCAGCACGCGGTGCTTCGCCTCGTTGGCGAGCTTCTCCACGTCCTCCGCGGTGAGGTACACATGCCGCTTCACCGACTTGGCAGGCAGGTTGTCGACACCTCGGGCAGGGTTCACGCGGAGCCGCTTGGATTTCAACACCGCGGAATCAAGGATCCCCGCGAGCACCGAGTGCACCCGAACCACGGTCGTGGTGCTGTATTCGTCCTTGCGCAGTTTCGATATCCACGCCTCGACGTCCGGCAGGTCGATATCGGCAATCCGGACCTCGCCCCATCTCGGTTGGACGTGGATGCGCCAGGCCGATTCAAGCGTTCGGTAATTCGACCTCGCCACGCTGGTCTTCTTGTGATCCAGCCAGGCCGGAGCGAGTTCGGCGACCGTGATACGCCCGAGGGCTGGCGCCACGTAGGTGCCCTCCATCTTCTTGACCTCGACGGTAGCCGCGAACTGCTCCGCGTCGATCTTCCGCCGAAACCCGCGCTTCTTGGTCTGTTTACCGTCGGGCTTGCGGTAGCGAACCTGGTATCTCTTCCCGGATTTCGTCTCGTAGGGCTCAACTGTCGCCACGGTCGAGTTCCTCGTCCTCGTCACCGGCAGTGACCAGGTGAATATTCGGAACGCCGGCCACCCCTTGCAGCTGTGGGTCTGAATTGATCCGGTACTGGCCTTGCGCAGCTGTGACCCGTTCTCCTTGTGCGAGGTCTGGATATGCGCGGTTGAGAACCTTGCCGACTAGCAGTGGACGCTCACCGCGACCCCAGTCCCAGACTTCCCAGCCCGGTCGCATATCGGCGCCTGTGATCGAAACAACGTGCTCGACGCTGGTCGGCGGAAGGAGCAACGCAAGCGGGGAGCAGTTGAGGGCAACCGCCAACGCGACGAGGTCATCTACGTCTGCGCGTCGGGCGCCCCGTTCGATCTCGCTAATTGTGTTGTGAGCCAACGGTCTATCTGTGTCTGACAGTCGGTCCGCCACATCCCGCAGTGTGAGTCCCTGCATCTTTCGGATGCGTGCCACGTTGTGTGCCACGGTTTTGCCAGTGGGGCCTAACTCGACTCGTCTTGTCGCCATGATGCAGATAGTAACGGATCTTGCTGAATAGCCATCGGTCGTGCTACACATTGAGTTGTGCGGATCTTGCACACTCAAATGCAAAATCGGACCAAGGAGCTACGAATGGACCTGGGAGAACACCTCACCCCGGACCAGCTCGGCCAACGCTGGCATGTCACCAGGGAATTTCTGGCGCAACAGCGATACATGGGCGACGGCCCTGCCTACCTGAAGGTTGGTCGTCGGGTCCTGTACCCGATCCGGAGCGTCCTCGACTACGAGCGCGCGAACATGGTTCGCCCCGGTGCCGCCTGATGTGCGGCCAACTCACGACAGCAAAAGACCCGGGAGCGGCTGCCACCGCTCACCGGGCCATTGAGACGAACCCCTACGAAAGGCCATCCCTCATGAGCACCATACCGCCTGTCCCGGACTCCCGTGAAGCGGCCGCCGACGATGCGGCACGGCGCCGAGCCATCGCCGATATCGTCACAGCCCACGCTGCGATGCGTGCCGAGATGGCGCAGGAAGCCGAAGACGGCGTGGCGCTCGCCCATCAGAACGTGATCGCCGACATTGAGGCATCGGGTCTGACGCTGCCGGAACTCGCCGACCGTACCGGACTCGGACTGCATCACTTGGCGAACGTCGTCGACGGCCGCGACGAACTCACGGTCACGGGACTGTGCCTGCTCGGCATGGCGTTGGGTCGGCTTCCCGGCGACTGGCTCCCCGCGCTCGAAGGCGAGTTCGAGATCTCCCCAGCCGTCACTGTGGCGGCTGCCGTGAACTCCTGCGCGAGCTACTGCCCGACCAAGGACGGACACCCGGACGAGCCGCTGGCCGAGGACAAGGTGTGCTGGGCGCCGGACCCGCTGGTCGCCCCGCTGTCCTTGCACCCGTCGCCGCTGGCCCCGAACCCCGCCTACGCCGAAACGATGGCGCGGCGGAAGGAGGGACAGGACGTAGTGCATATGCATATCGAGACCAGGCGCCACGACGTGAGTTTCGACCTCACCCCCGAGGAAGCCCGCCGGTTGGCGCGCTGCCTGGTCGCGGTCGCCGAACAGGTGGAGCAGGAGGTGGTCCGGTGACCAGGCAGTGGGTGGACCCGGACGAATGGCGCAAGGAGCAGTACCGACCCGACGAGATGGCGCAGCGGATCTACCGCAGTACCTGGCGCACCCATGTGGAAATGCAGCTGGCCCGCCTCAATGCGCTGTTCGTCCAGGGCGATGAGTTGGCGTTCGCGGCATCGGCGCAGAGCTTCGCCGAGTACTGCGCGCGGATGGACGTTCAGTTGCGGGAGTCGCTGAATGGTGGGCCGCTTCCGGAGACGGAAGACGTTCGAGCCGCGCCGATTCGGCAGGTCCGCCGAGTCTCGTAACCCCCGTACGCGAAACGGCCCGCCTCCGAGAGGTGGAGGCGGGCCGTCCGACCAAGGAAGGAGCCCGCGAGTGACCAGATCACGCGAGCCCAGCATACCCCAAGGGGGTGTCTCTGGTGTCGGTGCAGCCGGGCGCCTACCTGAGCCGACCGCTCATTGCCGACACCATGACGTGTTCGAACGCGCGTGCTCCCAGTGTCACGAGTACTACCGGTCTCAGCTCAAGGGGACGCTGCGCCCCGACCCCAATTCGATGCCCCGAAGCCGGAAGCGGCCGCGGAACGAGTCACGCCACAGCCAAGGCGATTCCGGGACGCGTCCGGGTGTAGGTATGCGGACGCGTCCCGATTCGGAAAGTAGCAGGTCAGACGTGGTTACGCCTCTTCGTGCGTCCCAGGTGCGTCCCGACCCTCAAGACGTTGATCCGGACGCGTCCCAGGTGCGTCCCGGACGCGTCCCGACACCGCGGTATGTCGACATCTCCGCACTGCTGGCGGGCACGTTGCCCGAACCGCCGAAACCGGCCATCTGCCCGCGGACCGATGGTGTTGGGCTGTTCTACGCCGAGCAGTACAACGTGGTGTTCGGCGATCCCGAGAGCGGCAAGACGTTGCTGACCGATCACGCCACCGTGGTCGAACTCACCGCCGGCGGCCGCGTCCTGCGGATCGACCTGGACCACAACGGGCCACAGTCGACGATTGCCCGATTGCTCGCCATGGGCGCCAAACCCGATGCGCTCTCCGATCCAGAGCTGTTCCTCTACATCGAGCCCGAGGACGCCCGAGAGGTTCGCGAGATCTGCGATCACATGGCCGAGTGGGCCCCGACGCTGGTGATCCTCGACAGCCTCGGCGAACTGCTGCCCATGTTCGGCAGCAACAGCAACTCCGCCGACGAATTCACCACCTGTCACCGCGCGGTCATCAAGCCGCTGGTGAAAACCGGTGCGTGCGTGGTGGGTATCGACCACCTATCCAAGGGCGCGGACTCCCGGGCGTACGGCATGGGCGGCACCATCGCCAAGAAACGCGCAATCGGCGGAACCTCGATCCGGGTGCA
This sequence comes from Nocardia sp. CA-290969, assembly GCF_050936135.1. NCBI lineage: Bacteria > Bacillati > Actinomycetota > Actinomycetes > Mycobacteriales > Nocardiaceae > Nocardia > Nocardia sp. CA-290969. The sequence goes on from NZ_JBNJNJ010000001.1 coordinate 6,767,688, forward strand.
CGTAGACAGCGCGTTCACTCCCGGCAAGGGCGGAAGCGCCTACCTCTCGATCAACAAGGACCGACACGGTGGACTGCGCGCCGAGAGTCCCAGTATCGGCGACAAGGAGCCGTTGGCCGGGAAGTTCGTCATCTGGCCCGAGGGTGAGGGCATACGCGCCGAAGTCCGGGCGCCGGAGGCGAATGAACACAACCCCGGAGAGGAAGCGCCCGAAACCGATATCGCCGCGGTCGCCGCGCTGGATCCACCACCGAAGTCTGCGAACGAAACACAGACCCGCCTGAAGTGGCGCGCAGTCCGAGCCCGGGCCGCGTTCAAGGCGTGGAAGCAGCAGGAGGCATCGTGACCCACCGACCCAATGCCAGCTTCCCGCCCGTGGTCCGGCTGGCCGCCCGGCTTGCCGACGCACGGCTCATCGGCGCCGAATGTGTCGGCCTGGCCCAACTGTTCGACCCCCGCGGGCAGGCCGAGGACGACGACGATTTCGCCTACCGCACCCGCGCGGCCGCCAAGGTGTGCGCCCGATGCTCGGTTCGATCCCCGTGCGCCACTGTCGCCGGCGAACTGGGCGGCAAGGCGGTCGGTATCTGGGCCGGGAAGGTCCGCAGCGCCCCGAGACCCCGCGGCCGGCCGACGACCGCCGATGCCTCATGAGTCCATACATCGAAGGAGGAACCGTGCCCGAGAACGGCAAGCGCAACACCGCCACTCGCAACCGGCACCGCGCATACCTACGCCGCACCAAGCCGCCATGTGGCCTATGTGGTGAGGACATCGATTACTCATTGCCTCACCTCGATCCCGGTTCATTCGTGGTCGACCACATCGTGCCGCTCGCCAGGGGCGGCGCCGATGAGCTGGACAACGTCCAAAGTGCGCACCGGCTGTGCAATGGCCAGAAGCACGACAAGCTCGCCGGCGAGACGACCAAGGCTGCCGCGCCGGCCGCACCGAGGACGTACGTCACCTGGCGCACCTGGTGACCCCTGGGGGGCAAGCCCCCTCGCGGGTCCGGTGCCTCCTCCGGCGAAGGCACCTCCTCCCCCCGACATACACCCCCCTCCCCCTCGAAAGGAGCCCTATGGGAGCCGAGAAGGACCCCGACCGCGACGGCTGGCCGGAATACCACCGCGCCCCGCCCGACGTAGTTCCCCGCCGATCCCTGCCCGCCGGCGATATCCCCACCGGCGACCACGAGATCGTGCACTACGAGATGACACCGGACGGCATCGAGCGAGTCGCCGAGCGGATCTACATCACCGCACCATTCGCCGGAAGGAGTACCAACCATGAGTGACCAGACCCCCGATACCGCGGCCGCCGAACAGGACGCCCCCGTCGACAGCGCGCCCGAGGTGCCCGAGACCGACCAAGAGACCGAGGAGGAGCAGAAGAATCCGGCCGCCCGGCAGGCAGCGAAGTACCGGCGGCAGCTGCGCGATACCGAAGCCGAGCGCGATGGGCTCCGCGAGCGGGTCACCGGCTATGAACGGGCCGAGGTAGAGCGCCTGGTAGCCGACAGCCTTGCCGACCCGGCGGACCTCTGGGTAGCAGGGACCGAACTCGACGCGCTCCGCGCTGAGGACGGATCCATCGACCCCGAGAAGGTCAACAAGACGGTTGCCGAACTGCTGGAACAGCGGCCGCACTGGAAGCGCACCACGCGCACCCGGTACGACGTGGGGTCGCTGCGGTCCGGCGCCACATCATCGGGGGACACGCTGCCCACCTCCTGGCAGTCGGCATTCGGTACCGCTCTGAAGAAGTAAGATGGCAGGTGACGCGATCCGGTCCGGCCGGTAGCCGAGGATCGCGTCACGCTCGCCCCAGCGGGGCAACCGGAAGCGGCTTGCAGCCCACCGGATTCCCATTCCCGCAATCCGAAAGGCGAGCCATCATGGCTGTCTACACCTCTGCATCCGGCATCGGCGGTCTACTGCCCGAGCAGATCCACCAGCTCATCGTCCAGCCCGTACAGCGCGATTCGGTCGCATTCCAGACCACCAGCGTGTGGTCCACCGATTCGACCACGGCCAAGTTCCCGATCGTCACCGCCGACCCGGCCGCCGCCTGGACCCCCGAGGGCGCCGAGATCACCCCGGACGATCAGGATTTCGACGAACTCGAGGTGACCCCGAAGAAGGTCGCCGGCCTCACCATCGTGTCGAACGAACTGGCCGCGGACAGCAATCCGAACGCCCTCAACATCGTCGGTGCCGGCCTCGTGCGATCCATCGTCGCCAAGGTGGATGCCGCGTTCTTCGCGATCACCACGGCCAACGGTCCGGACGGCATCGGCGGCACGCTGCATCAGACCGTGGACATCGGGTCCGGCGTCACCAACACCGACCCGTTCGCCGAAGCGATCAGCAAGGCCGAGAACGTCGGCGCCCAGCTGACAAGCTTCGTCGCGCACCCGGATACAGTGCTAGCCCTGTCGACCCTCAAGGAAGCCACCGGCAGCAACAAGCCACTGCTCGGCGCGGACCCGTCCATGCCCGGCGCCCGGACCGTTCTCGGTGTGCCGCTGCTCGTATCCCCGTACGTCACCGAAGGCGATATCTGGGGCATCCCGCGAGACTTCTCGTTCACCGTCCTGCGCAACGACACCCAGCTGGCGATCAGTCAAGACGCCTACTTCTCGTCCGACCGGGTAGGCGTGCGCGCCACCATGCGCGTTGCGTTCGCCTTCCCGCATGACCTCGCGGTGGTCCGCATCGGCGAACCGAGCGGCAGCTGATGACTGAACGTGACTGGTATCCCGACTACCCCGAAAAGGTGGTCGGGTTCCGTCTCGACGGCATCCGCGAGAACGGCACCATCGGGTTTTACGGGGCACCGGAAAGCGAGTCACCCCGCATCGGAGACCGGCCCGACCTGATGTGGAAGCGGTGGACTCCGCATGCGTTCTGCGCCAAACGAGCGAACTTCTTCCGCGAGCCCCATGTTGCGCCGTACCGCAGATGCAAGTGCGGATGGTTCGTCACCACCGACATGCAGGAGCTATCCGAGTACACCACCGCCGGCTACGGGCTCGACGTTAGTTGCACGACAGTTGACTACATCCAGCGCCGCCCGGTGGTAGTTGAAGTGACAGCACATGGGCCGAAAATGGCGGCCGGCCGCGACGATCCGCTGTCGACCTTCCGTGCCACATGGGTATCACTGCGTGGCCGATGCTGGATCCGCGACGACATACCGAAGAAGACCGTGAAGCGGACTCAGCTGCTGTTCCCGTTTCTCCAGATCGAGCGGTTCAGCCATCTATCCGAGGTGCCGGCGATGGTCAAGGCCACGGCGCCAGAGTCCGAGTTCATCGGACAGAAGCGCGAATGGATACCGATCGTCGACGAGTGGGACAACGGCGACGAACCGGACTGGTGACCTGGGGGTCAACCCCGGGCGCCGACCGGTGCCCCCTCCGGCCCAGGCACGTACCTCCTCCGGGATTTTTCCACAGACCCCAGGGGAGGCACCCCGAAGGCGCCCCGGACCAAGCTCCATGGGCCTAGACGCTCCGGCAGGCTACGGGTCTGGGGAATCGGGGCCGCAGCATAATCGCAGGTCACAGCCCTACCGTCCGAGAGGTGCGGTAGGGCTGTTCTGTGCGTCCCGGAAGCGCGCAGGTCAGGGCCGTCTATTCGTAACGCCAGGCAAGGGCGTCCGCCGAACCGACACCTTTGCGAGTTCCTGCGGGGAACGCTCAACTGCTGCTCCGCGGGCAACGGTAGGCCGGTGCCCCACGGTCCAAGCGGGTGTCAATCTGGCATACCCACTTTTCAGGGTTGCCCCTGATGTCCCCGCTCAGCGGATACCAGGTGTCACAGTGACGTTCCGAGCCAGGAGGCGAATCCGACAAGGCCCTCACTCTGTCGACGTTGTGCCGCCGCGATCCCGTGAACCGTCTCCCGCACCGAGGGGTGCAGACGAGTCTGCTGCGGTGCAGCCAATCGTGCCTTGTTCAACGCGACGAGCGCCTTGTCCGGCTTCCCGGACATCAGCCACGCCCGGGCGTTGTCCTGCCAGTGGTGCGCGATCCGGGTCGGAGGTGCGTCGTCGGGGTAGGTGAGTTTCGCGCCCTCGATGGCGGCCCGGTTAGGATCCCCGGCTTCCATCTCGATTGCGTGTTGGTGGATGTCGACGTTCAGCGGACCGAACGCGGTCATGTAGTCGTCGGTCTCGCCGGTCCGGCCGGCCATCTCCCGCGCTGCCTCGATGTGGTCGGCGGCCGCGGAGTAGTTCAGTTTCCGTGCTTCGTTCACGGCGCCGGCGAGATGGGAATACCCGCCGAGGATCAACCCGCGTCGCGATTCGTCGGCCGACGATATGGCCGACTCGATGAGCTGCCCGGCTACTTCGGATTCCCCGTAGTGCGTGAGCACCCGCGCCCGGGCAAGGATGGAGAACGCCGCCCAGTTCGTGTCATCGGCCATCGGGGCGTAGGTGTCGGCCAGGTCCAGCGCGGGCAGGGTCAACAGGAGGTGACCCGTACGGCGGGCCGACCATTCCGCGAGCACGTAGGCCGCGGTCAACAGGGTGTAGGCGTGCGCCTTGCTGTCCCCGGCCATCTCCCGCACCGCGCCGTGCAACCGGCGGATGATGCCCGGCAATACCTCGATGGTCTGTCGGGTGCGGTCGCGGCGGTACAGCTGCTGCGCGGCGAACAGATCGGCCTCGAGCTGCGCCAGCGTTCCCGGTTCCTCGGCACGGGCGTAGCGGCCCTCGGTCAGCAGCACCGAGAGTTCGTTCACCGCGTCCGACAGCGGGCGGCCGTCGTCGTACGGTGCGCCGGTCAGCTGTTCCGGGGTGATCCGCAGGACCCGCGCAACGGCGGAGATGAAGCCGGGGGAGGCCGGCTCCCGTCCTTGCTCCACGGCCTTGACCATCGACAGGCTGTAGGACGCCCGCGCGGCCAATGCCCGCTGGCTGAGTCCGGCCAGTTTGCGTTCCGATGCGACCCGTTGGCCTACGTTCTCGCCCATGCCCCGAGGGTAGATCGATACTGCGCCGCTGTCCCCTCGTTGTCCCTCCGGGACCTTGCCGAACGCGAATCTTGCTGGCACGCCCCGCCGTCGGGTTGACCCTCGACTCCCCGACGGCGGGCGCGATCCAATTCTGCAGGGGTCGGGGGATACAAGGGGTGTGCAGTGGTAGGGGAGTTGCAGCGGGCGGTCGCGATGATCCGCCGGGACGTACAGGGCGATGGGGTCGACGTGCACAAGGTCGCCGAACACCACGGGTTCCGGGTGGTGCACACGCTCTACCTCGATACCGGGCCGCTGATCTCGGCGATGATCGTCGCCGGCGCGGTCGCAGAACACGATGCGGCGGCCGTGGTGGTGCCGTCGTTCGAGCACGCCGACGCGGTGCGGCACGCGATCACCGAGCACGCCGCGCTCGCTACACCAATGTGTCTCTACGCGAAGGGACATCGGTGGCCGGTGGTCGAGCTGTGATGGCCAATATCGTCCTGGTCGCGCTCGCCCTCGGGCTGGCCGGCCTCACGATCGCATTGCTCCGGGAGTGACAGGTTCCAAGTTGGACCCGGTTCCTCGCCAGGGGGTACGCACTTCCGCGTACCCCCTGGTCGCTCAGCTTGTCGGCGTCGACAACCTGCACGATGTCACGAAGGTTGCCGGGGTACTCACCACCGAGTACCCCGGCCGATCATTTTGTCGGCGCCAGCAAAATGACCCCGGGGAGATCTTCGGTGATCGCCGGAATCGCTTGCCCGAGCGGGGGTCACCTTCGTGCTGAAGGCCTCCTCCGTGGGCACATTTTGGGCACAACTTCTCGTGATTCAGGCAGATTCAGCATGATCTAGCGTGATGTCGATTTGGCTATATCACCAGGTAGTAGCCGATTTGCTGAGGTCCGGGCGCCTCCGGCGGTGGGTCGAGCCACCACCGCCGGAGGCTATTCGGGTGGTATCCGGTAATCGGTACTACGGCGACAACAGCGCGGGCGCCGCGCCTGTCTCAGAACAGGTGCAGGGCCTGCGCTGTTGTCGCGTAGTCGGCGGCCACAGCCGCCGGTTCCGCAGCCTTCCCTGCTGCTGCGGAGGTTTCGGGGGCGGCCACGTGGGCCACGGCCGGGGATGTGCCGGTGGTGCCGCGGTGATCGCGCGAGGCAGTGGCCGCGGCCTTGCGGGCGGCTGCGCCGGCCAGGGCATCGGCTTGTTCGTTGAAGTAGTTGCCGACATGTCCACGCACCCAGCGGAATCGGACCGGGCCCGGGCGGGCGGCGATGGCATGGTCGATATCGCGGATGAGTTCGACATTCTTCACCGCGCCGCCGCTGGATGTGCGCCAGCCGTTGTTACGCCAGTTGGGTAGCCACTCCGAGGCGCATTTGATCGCGTAGAGCGAATCGCTTTCGATCAGCAGCGGGTCCGTGCCCGGGTGTGCGCGGATCGCTTCGAGTACCGCGCGTAGTTCGGCGATCTGATTGGTACCCGTTGCCGCGCCACCGCTTTCGGTGCCGCCCGCGTGATCGACCCACGCCCAGCCGATGGCTCCGCCCGGGTTCCGCAGGCACGAACCGTCGGTACTCACGATGATCATGGCAGTACCCTACGCAAGCCGGCCGACAAGATCGGTACCGTGTACTTCTTCGATAGCGGCGCGCAATTGTGATTCGCTGCGGCGCAGTGCGCTGCGCAGGAGAGCGTTGCGTGGCCGGTCGCGCGGGAGGGCCGCGAAACCGCGCGAGCCCGTGTAGTCGAGTTCGGTGGTGAGCACCGAACGGCCACGGCCGAGGGGATCGAAACGCAGTGTCAGACAGGCGGTGAGCGGCGCGCCGGTCAGCGTGTAGCCGATGACGGCGTCCTGCCGGTGCTCGGTGATCTCGCAGTTCAGCACGGGCCGCCACGGCCCGAGCCGGAACCGGATCGCGTACCGGGCACCCAGACCACGGTCGGTCTCACCACGGAGCGTGACCGCTTCGGCCCCGGCCAGCCACTCCGGTACTGCCCGGGGGTTGTCTGCATAAGCGAAGGCCACGGTGATCGGCGCCGAAACATCGCTTGCGTACTTGATGAAGCCCACGGGCCCTCCCTCCACGGCTGCCCGACAAAAATACTATAGCCTTCCGCTTTATTTCTGGCAGTCCGGGATTCGATAGCCACACCGGCGCGTCTGTGATGTACGGCCGAATCGTGGCGCGATCGTATCAGAGCAGTTCGGGGGTCCGAGCCGGCAAGAAAGCCCGGCGAGCGGGCCGAGACAAGAGTCACAATTGAGCCGTTCGGCGGTACGACTGCCCGGGGGTCGAGCAGGTTTCGTAGCGGCCGTCAGGGGTACTCAACGGCAGCCGGCGAGCGCCGTACTCGACTGTCGTGCGCGGGCATACCGGCCAACGAAGTCCGGCTGTGGCGCGAGAACCCGGTCCGACGCTCGCCGGCCCCTCAGTCGAACAGGCCGGCCGCCCGGCCCTCGCCCGGTGGTCCCGCGAAGGCCTGGGCGATGGTCAGCCACTGTGCCGCCGCGGTGCCGGTCGCCCGCACCGCGAGGTCGTCCGGATGGCGGCGTTGGGTCACCAACAGGCAGAAGTCGAGCGCCGGGCCGGTTACGCGCTGCCGAGCGTCTTCGGGGCCCCAGGTCCACAGCGCTCCGGACGGTGCGGTCAGCTCCACCCGGAACTCTTCGGCCGGTGGCGGCAGCTCCCGGACGGCATAGGCGAAATTCCGGGTCCGGACGCCGATATGGGCCACGGCGTGCAGCCGGTCGGTGGCGACGCGGCGCACGCCGAGCGCGTCCGCGACATCCTGGCCGTGTGCCCAGGTCTCCATCAGCCGTGCGGTGGCCATCGAGCCCGGCCGCATGGGCGGGCCGAACCAGGCGACCTTGGCGCCGTCCGGTACCGCGCGCAGGGCCTTGTCCAGCGCCGCCCGGCCGTCGCGCCAGCGCTGCAGCAGTTCGGGGGCCGGTGTCGCGGCGGCCGCCGCGGCGGCTTCGTCGACGAAGGTCGATACGCGCGACGCGGCCTCGGTCAGCAGGTCGGTGAAGGACGTACCGCCGGTGCGGGCGTCCGTGGCCGCCAGGGTGGCGACCTCGTCGGTCCAGGCGAGGTGACCGATCTGGTGCGCGACGGTCCAGCCGGCGGCCGGGGTGGGCAGTTCCCACTGCGTGGCAGGCAGTTGCGCGACCAGCGCCTCGAGCTCGGCGCTCTCGGCGCCCAGATCGGCCAGCAGGGAGTTCAGATCGGCCATCGGTTTCGTTCTCTTTCCTCCGGCACCGGCTGGTGCGTCCTGCGGCGCCGAGGCGAGGGAGACTCGGCGGCCCCGCCGCATTGTCGCCCGGCCGGTGCGGGTGCTGTCTCGGCCCCGTGCCGGGGTCCCGGTGCCGACGCGGGGGTATGGGGCCAGCATTCCAGCGACGCTCGCGAAATACAAGCAAGCATGCTTGTATTTTCCTTACGCCGCGCGCGGCGGCCGAGGCGTCGGCGCTCCGTTACCAGCCGAAGATCAGCAGGTGGGTGGCGCCGACGAACAGTCCGAGTACCGCACCGTGCAGATACAGCAGCCAGGCGTCCTGCTCGACCGAGGCGTAGAACATCTCCATGAACTCGCCGGGGGTCAGCATCCGGAGTTTGCGGGTCGCGAATTCATCGATCTTCTCGGCCTGCTCCCGGATGAAATCGGCATCCCCGACCAGCGCCGGCGCCAGCCCGACCGCCGCACCGGCGGCACCGACTTTCAGGTTGTCGAACTGCCGGCGGCCGAAGGCGGCCCGCACCACCGAGGTGGTCCGGCCGAGCTGGCGGTGGATCTCATCGGAGATGAGCTGTTCGAGCAGCAGCCGGGTTTTGTCGCCGTTGGGCCCGTTCAGCAGTTCGTTGGACAGATTCGGCAGCGTGAGCACCTGGTAGGCGAGGATATGCGCCAGATCGGTGGCGGCCTGCGGCTGCCGTTTGGCCAGCAGCGCCTGCTTCCACAGGTACTTGTAGCGCGGCTGCGGATCGCCGGGGGTGAACACCACCCGGACGGCGATGATATTCACGACCACGCCGATGAGCGCCGTCACCAGCAGGACGATCACCCAGGCCGGCACCCACCCCCACACCGGTATGTCCTGGTGAATATGCAGGTACAGCGCGAGCAGCAACCCGAAGGGTGCGCCGAGCAAACCGATCCGGACCATGAATTTCAATTCCGGCGCGGCGATGGTGGTGGTGAGGTCTTTCAGAATCTGCGGGTTGTCCTGCAGATAGCGGATGACGAAACCTTTGATATCGATCAGCTGGTCGACGTTGTCGCCCAGGGAGGCGAAGGCCTTCGCGCACAGCTCCGGCATCTCCCGTTCGACCCGCTGGTAGATCAACTGGCGCATCGCCCGCGGCAGGGTCTGCCATAGATCCGGGTTCTCCCGGTTCATCACCTCGTCCACAATGGGCTTGACCTGTTTACCGGCGAGGGCGGCGACATAGTCGGCGATACCGGCCAGATCCAGCTCGTGGATGAAATCACGTGGGCTGCCGATCCGCATCAACGCCTTGTCGACACAGATACTGGCCATTTTCTCCGCTCGCGCCGGAATGAATCCCTGGAAACCCAGCCGCGAACCGTCCTCGGAGAAGGTCGGCAGTACCTGTACGCGGCGCGGTAGATAGGGGTAGAGCACGGCGAGACCGGGAATCCGGATACCGCGGAACAGCAGCGGCCAGAAAAGCATCACCACGCCGGTCCAGTTGGTGAACCAGCCGGCCGCGGCGCTGAATATCGGGAAACTGATCAGGTCGACCACGAATTTGGTCTGCCCGGTGAGCTGCTCCCAATCGATCAACACTCCGGACGAGAGTGTGACCATCGTGCGCTCCCCTTGGGCCGGATTGTGGATTCGAGTGCTCACATTGTCACCGGCCCGTCCCGGGTGTCAATCAGCGCCCGGCCCGGCACCGATCCCCGGCGCGGCGCTCGTCGCACATCCCGCCGCACCAGCAGCGCCGCGCGCCGCGAAACCGGAATAAGGTGCCGTTATGACCGATCCCCAGGCCGCCGCGGCGCTGCCGGCCTTCCTCGACGCCGTCACCACCGGACAATTGGAAGTGGTCGATCTGACCACCCCGCTGAGCAGCGCGACTCCCGCGCTACGCCTGCCCGCGCCGTTCGCGAACCTGATCGACTTCAGTCTCGAAGAGGTCAGCGCCTACAACGAGCCCGGCCCGTTCTGGCGGCACAACAATATCCACACCGGGGAACATATCGGCACCCATCTCGACGCTCCGGTGCACTGGGTGACCGGGCGGGACGGCGACGATGTATCCCAGATCCCGGTGCGACGGCTGATCGGGCGCGCCGCCGTCCTCGACCTCACCGACCGGGTCGCCGGCGATCCGGATTACCTGCTCACCGTCGCGGATGTCGAGGCCTGGGAACAGGCCCACGGCCCGCTCACCGCCGGCACGTGGCTGCTGCTGCGCACCGGCTGGGAATCGCGCGGGCACTCCGAGGCGGCCTTCCTCAATGCCGACGACACCGGGTCCCATACGCCGGGTGTGGCGGTCGAGTGCGCCCGGTGGCTGGCCACCGAACGCGAGATCACCGGGCTCGGGGTGGAAACCGTCGGTGTGGACGCGGGCCTCGCCGGTGGTTTCGACCCCGCCTTCCCGGTGCACCATTACTTCCTCGGTAACGACAAGTACGGACTCACCTCCCTGCGCAATCTCGGCCGGTTGCCGGCGGTGGGGGCGCTGCTGGTCGTGAGCCCGCTGCCGATCGTCGGCGGGACCGGCAGCCCGGCCCGGGTGCTCGCCGTGATCGCCCCGGACGGCGCGCGCCGATGACTTCCGGGCACCGCACCGGCCCGGGCACACCGGGCACCGGGGGAGCCGAGCGGGTCTACGGCCCGACGGTCGCCGATGTGGTGGGCCGGGTGCTGGCCGACCTGGGCGCCGGGCATGTCTTCGGCGTGGTGGGTAGCGGCAATTTCGTGCTCACCGAGGCATTGCGGCGGGGCGGCGTGCCGTTCACCGCGACCCGGCACGAGGGCGGCGCCGCGACGATGGCCGATGCGTATACGCGTATGTCGGGCCGGGTCGGGGTGGTCTCGCTGCACCAGGGCTGCGGTTTGACGAACGCGATGACCGGTATCGGCGAGGCCGCCAAGAGCCGCACCCCGATGATCGTGCTGACCGCCGACAGCCCCGCCGCGGCCTTGCGGTCCAATTTCCGGATCGATCAGGAAGCGCTGGTCCGCAGTGTGGGTGCGGTGAGCGACCGGGTGTACTCGGCCGCGACCGCGGTCGCCGATGTGGCGAGGGCCTTCCGCACCGCCGTCGCCCAGCGCCGCACTGTCGTGCTGAATGTGTCGATCGATATCGCGGCCTCGGCCTGTTCGGCGACCGGGCCGATCGACCCGCCGGTGCCGCCGGCGCGGGTACGGCCGGAAGCCGGCTCGGTGGTGCGACTCGCCGAAGCCTTGCGCGCCGCCGGGAGACCGGTTTTCGTGGCGGGGCGCGGTGCGCGCGCCGCCGGACCCGTGCTCGCCGACCTGGCGAGCGCGTGTGGTGCGCTGCTCGCCACCTCGGCGGTCGCGAACGGATTGTTCGCGGGTGACGAATACGCCCTGGGGATTTCCGGGGGGTTCGCGTCACCGACGACGGCGGAACTCATCGCCGGCGCCGACCTGATCGTCGGCTGGGGTTGTGCGTTGAACGACTGGACCACGCGGCACGGCCGGCTGATCGGTCCGGCCGCGGGGATTGTCCAGGTCGACGACGATATCGACGCTCTCGGCGCGTACCGGCCGATCGAATTCGGGGTGCTCGGCGATTGCCGCGAAACCGCGCGGGATGTGCTTGCCGAACTGGGGCGGCCGGCACCGGCCGGCGAGATCGGTTACCGCACCGCGGATATCGCGGCACGTATCGCGAACTCGGCGCGCTGGCAGGATGTTCCGATCGAGGACAGTTCCACCGCGGAGCGGATCGATCCGCGCGCGCTGACGATCGCGCTCGACCGGATACTCCCGCCGGAGCGGATCGTCTCGATCGACTCCGGAAACTTCATGGGCTACCCGGCGACTCACCTGTCGGTGCCCGACGAGTTCGGTTTCTGTTTCACCCAGGCGTTCCAGTCGATCGGCCTGGGCCTGCACACCGCTATCGGCGCGGCCTTCGCCCAGCCCGGCAGGCTCCCCGTACTGGGCGCCGGTGACGGCGGTTTCCTGATGGCGATCGCCGAACTGGAGACCGCGGTCCGGGCCGGTATTCCGCTGGTGGCGATCGTGTACAACGATTCCGCCTACGGGGCCGAGGTCCACCATTTCGGCGACGCCGATCACACCACCGTCACCTTCCCGGAAACCGATATCGCCGCCATCGCCGCGGGTTTCGGTGCCACCGGTGTGACCGTCCGCTCGATCGATGATCTGGCGCCGGTCCGCGAGTGGGTGCATGGCTACCGGACCACGGGACAGTCCCGGCCGCTGGTGATCGACGCCAAAATCACCAGCGACGGTGGCGCGTGGTGGCTGGCGGAGGCGTTCGCCGGGCACTGACCGCCGCGCTGCCCGGGGCGGCGCGGGGATCCTCCTGTTTCTTCGCCCTGGGCGAACACGGCTTCCTGGTGGAACAACGGGACGCTTGTCGAAGTTGAGTCGGGATAGCTCAACTATTGGAGGTTGTGTTCGTGACTACACCACTGAATCTTCCGGTGCTGTTCCTGACCGATCCCATCGTGCTGCCGGGCATGGTCGTCCCGATCGAACTGGACGAATCCGCGCAGGCCGCGATCGATGCCGCGCAGGCCGCGAAAACCGGAACCGTCCTGCTCGCGCCCCGCTTGACCGAGGGTTACGCCGCCTACGGCGTGATCGCCACCATCGAACAGATCGGCCGGATGCGCGGCGGGACCCCCGCCGCGGTACTGAAGGCGGAACGGCGCGCGAAGATCGGCCACGGGGTCACCGGGCCCGGGGCCGCGCTGTGGGTCGAGGCCGAACCGGTCGAGACACCGGCCGCCGACGGCCGCACCCGCGAACTGGCCGACGAGTACAAGAAACTGGTGGTCTCGGTCCTGCAGCGCCGTGAAGCGTGGCAGATGATCGACGCATTCAACCAGCTCACCGATCCCTCGGCCATCGCCGATACCGCCGGCTACGCCGCCTACCTCACCGCCGAGCAGAAGCGCGAACTGCTCGAAACCCCGGACGTGACGGCCCGGTTGAACCGGCTCGTCGAATGGACCCGGGCGCATATCGCCGAGGCCGAGGTCACCGAGAAGATCGGTGACGAGGTCCGCGAGAACATGGAGAAGAGCCAACGCGAATTCCTGCTGCGCCAGCAGCTCAACGCCATCCGCAAGGAACTGGGCGAGGACGAACCGGACGGTGCCGACGATTACCGCACCCGGGTCGAACAGGCCGACCTGCCCGAATCCGTGCGGGAAGCGGCCCTGCGCGAAGTGGGCCGGTTGGAGCGGTCCAGTGATCAGAGTCCGGAATCCGGCTGGATCCGCACCTGGCTCGATACCGTGCTCGAACTGCCGTGGACGGTGAAAACCACCGACTCCACCGATGTGGGAGCCGCGCGGGCCGTACTCGACGCCGACCATCACGGCCTGGACGAGGTGAAGGACCGCATGGTCGAGTACCTCGCGGTCCGGGCGCGGCGGGCCCGGCGCGGGCTCGAGGTCGTCGGTGGCCGCGGGTCGGGCGCGGTGCTGGTGCTGGCCGGTCCGCCCGGTGTGGGTAAGACCTCGCTCGGGGAATCGGTCGCGCGGGCGCTGGGCCGCAAATTCGTGCGCGTGGCGCTCGGCGGTGTGCGGGATGAGGCCGAGATCCGCGGCCATCGGCGCACCTATGTGGGCGCGATGCCCGGCCGGATCGTGCGGGCGATCAAGGAAGCCGGTTCGATGAACCCGGTCGTGCTGCTCGACGAGGTGGACAAACTGGGTGCCGACTTCCGCGGCGACCCGGCGTCGGCACTGCTCGAGGTGCTCGACCCGGCCCAGAACCACACCTTCCGCGACCACTACCTGGATATGGACCTCGACCTCTCGGATGTGCTGTTCCTGGCCACCGCGAACGTCATGGAAACCATCCCCGGCCCGCTGCTGGACCGGATGGAAGTGATCACCGTGGACGGCTACACCGAGGACGACAAGGTGGCCATCGCCCGCGATTTCCTGCTGCCCCGCCAGCTGGAACGCAACGCGCTGACCGCCGAGGAGGTCCAGGTCACCGATGCGGCGCTGCGTGAGATCGCGGCCGACTACACCCGCGAGGCCGGGGTCCGGCAGATGGAACGGCTGATCGCCAAGGTCCTGCGCAAGGCCGCGACCCGGTTGACCGAAAACGGGTTGTCCGATGCGGCCGTGGGCGGCGGCGAGATCGACGCCGCGAACGGGTCCGGCGCCGTGAGCGATGAGGGTGCCGGCGGTGCCACCGCGCCGGACGAGTCCCGCGCGACCCTGCGCATCGACGTCGGCGACCTGAAGGAGTACCTGGGCCGCCCCCGGTTCACCCCGGATTCGGCCGAACGCACGGCCGTGCCCGGTGTGGCGACCGGGCTCGCGGTCACCGGGCTCGGTGGTGACGTCCTCTACATCGAGGCCAACACCGCCGAGGGCGAACGCAACCTCACCCTCACCGGGCAATTGGGTGACGTGATGAAGGAATCGGCGCAGATCGCGCTGACCTACGTGCGGTCGCATCTGGGTGAGATCGGTATCGAACCCGGTGTCCTGGACCGCAACCTGCACCTGCACGTTCCCGCGGGTGCGGTGCCCAAGGACGGTCCGTCGGCCGGCGTCACCATGGTGACCGCGCTGGTTTCGCTGGCGCTCGGGCGTCCGGTGCGTTCCGATGTGGGCATGACCGGTGAGGTCACGCTGAACGGCCGGGTGCTGCCGATCGGCGGGGTGAAACAGAAACTGCTCGCTGCGCAGCGGGCAGGCCTGAAGACGGTGTTCATCCCGGCTCGTAACGAACCCGATCTGGACGATGTCCCGGCGGATGTGCTCGCCGACCTGGACGTGCGCCCGGTGGCCGATGTGGCCGACATCCTGGCCTACGCCATCGAGCCGATCCGGGAACCGGCAGCCGACGGACGGTCGCTGGCGGCCACCGCCTGAGCCCGTCCCACCCACCGCGGACCGCGGTAGCCGCCACCGGCTACCGCGGTCTGCGTTTTCGCCGTCGCCGATTTCTGACAGTTCGGTGACGCGATGGCCTTCTGCCTTCCGCAAACGGGTCCGCGCTGGAACCATCCGAAACGGGACAGTACGACGAACACCGAGGCGGACGGGCCCACGGGACCCGGTGGCGGAACGAGGAACGGATGCAGGACCGATCGGGTACGGCCGAGCGGAGACTCCGGGATACGGCCGCGTGGCCCACTCCGGGGCCGATCGCGGCGGGGTTGTGCGGTCTCGTGGCCGCCGGGATGGTGCTCGGTGTCGCGGAACTGTTCGCCGGCCTGATCGATCCGGACGCCTCGCCGTTCGTATCGACCGGCGCGACCGTGGTCGACCACACCCCGAAGCCGTTGCGCGAATTCGCGATCGAACAGTTCGGCACCGCCGACAAAACCGTGCTGTTCCTGTCGATGGGCGTGGTGATGGCGGTTCTCGCCGTCGCCGCGGGGCTGCTGGAACGGCGGCGGCCCTACGGGAGCGCGCTACTGGTCGTGCTCGGGCTCGCGGTTTGCGTGGTCGTGCTGCAACGACCCACCGCGACAGCGGTTTTCGCCATTCCGATCCTGCTCGGCATCGTGGCGGGCGTCTTCACCCTGCGCTTTCTGATAACCCGCGGGCCGGGCTCGACGGGCGGGGCGGAGGAGTCCGCCGATCCCTCGCGGCGCCGGTTCCTCGTGCTGGTGGCCGGGGCCGCCGTGGTCGCGGCCGGTAGCGCGGCGGCCGGGCGCTGGGTCGGTGAACGAATGCGCGCCGTCGCCGCCGATCTGGAGCGATTCGTCCTGCCACGTCCGCAGGTCGCGGCGGCGGCACCGCCGCCCGGAACCGATCCGCCGGTACCCGGTCTCACCGAATTCGTCACGCCCAACGACACCTTCTACCGGATCGATACCGCCCTGCGGATTCCGGCGGTGACCAGCGCGGACTGGCGGCTGCGCATACACGGAATGGTGGACCGCGATATCGAACTGACGATGGACGATCTGCGCCGCCGGCCCGCGGTGGAGAAAATGATCACCCTGACCTGTGTCTCCAACGAAGTGGGCGGCGACCTGATCGGGAACGCTCGCTGGATCGGATACCCGCTGGCGGACCTGCTGGCCGAGGCCGGGGTTCGGCCGGACGCGGATATGGTGCTGTCCACCAGCGCCGACGGGTTCACCGCGGGAACCCCGGTCGCGGCCCTCACCGACGGCCGCGACGCGCTGCTGGCCGTGGGGATGAACGGTGCCCCGCTACCGGTCGAGCACGGTTATCCGGCCCGGATGGTGGTGCCCGGACTCTACGGCTACGTCAGCGCGACCAAATGGGTGGTCGACCTCGAACTCACCAGATTCGACAAGGCCCAGGCGTATTGGACCCGGCGTGGTTGGTCGGCCCGCGGTCCGATCAAAACCGCGTCACGGATCGATGTCCCCGCGTCCTCGGCGACAGTGACGCCGGGGCCGACGGTGGTCGCGGGTGTGGCCTGGGCTCAGCATCGCGGTATCGCCGCGGTCGAGGTGCAGGTCGACGACGGTCCGTGGCAGCGGGCCGAACTGGCGCCGGAATATTCGTCGGATACCTGGCGACAGTGGACCTGGCGGTGGGATGCCGCCCCCGGCGACCACACCCTGCGGGTCCGCGCCACCGACGCAGACGGAAATGTGCAGACCGAACAGCGGGCCGACCCGGTGCCCGACGGTGCCACCGGCTGGCATACGCGGTCGTTCCGGGTCAGGTAGACGTCCGACCCTGGAGCCGGAACGACCGCGGTGCACTTGCCGGCCGAGAGTTGTCGCGGCCTGCCGCTGCCGTGAGGTTCTCAGGCCGCGGCCGGTGCCGGGTCGCCGGCGAACTGGGTGCGGTAGAGCTCGGCGTAGCGACCGTCGGCGGCGAGTAGTTCCGGATGGGTTCCGCGTTCCACGATCTGCCCCGCTTCCACCACCAGGATCTGATCCGCGGCGCGCACCGTGGAAAGACGGTGCGCGATCACCAATGCCGTCCGGTCCTGGAGGGCTTCGTTCAGCGCGGCCTGCACCGCGGCTTCGGAGGTGGAGTCCAGGGAGGCCGTGGCCTCGTCGAGGATCACCACCCGCGGCTGTTTCAGCAGCAGCCGGGCGATGGTGAGGCGCTGGCGTTCACCGCCGGAGAGCCGGTAACCGCGTTCGCCGACCACCGTATCCAGCCCGTCGGGCAGCGAGGCGACCAGATCGCGCAACCGGGCGCGGGTCAGCGCATCCCACAGCTGGTTCTCGTCGGCGTCCGGGTCGGCCAGCAGCAGGTTGGCGCGAATGGTGTCGTGGAACAGGTGGCCGTCCTGGGTCACCAGGCCCACCGTTTCCCGGATAGAGGCGGTGCTCAGCTCCCGGACATCGGTACCGCCCAGTCGCACGGAACCCGAATCGACGTCGTAGAGCCGCGAAACAAGCTGGGCGATGGTCGATTTGCCCGCACCGGAGGAGCCCACCAGGGCGATCAGCTCGCCGGGCTCGGCGCGCAGGCTGATCCCGTGCAGGACTTCCTCACCACCCCGGGTGTCCAGCGTCGCGACTTCTTCCAGCGAGGCCAGCGAGACCTTGTCCGCGGCGGGGTAGCCGAAACGCACCTCGTCGAATTCCACCGAAACACCGCCGCTGCGGACGGGCCGGGCATCCGGGGCGTCCTCGATCAGCGGTTCCAGATCGAGCACCTCGAAGACCCGCTCGAAGCTCACCAGGGCCGACATCACCTCCATCCGCGCGCTGGCGAGCGCGGTGAGCGGCGAGTACAGCCGGGTGAGCAGCAGCGACAGCGCGACGACAGCGCCGGCGTCCAACTGCCCGCGTAACGCGTACCAGCCGCCCAGGCCGTACACCAGCGCCACCGCCAGGGCCGAGACCACGGTCAGGGCGGTGACGAACACGGTCTGCAGCATGGCGGTGCGCACCCCGATATCGCGGACCCGGCGGGCCCGCAGCGCGAATTCGGCGGATTCCTGGTCGGGGCGTCCGAACAGTTTCACCAGGGTCGCGCCGGGCGCCGAGAACCGTTCGGTCATCTGGGTGCTCATGGCCGCGTTCAACCCGGCGGCCTCGCGCTGGATATCGGCCAGCCGATCACCCATCCGGCGGGCCGGGATGACGAATACCGGCAGCAGAAGCAGCGCGAGCAGCGTGATCTGCCAGGACAGCCGCAGCATCACCACCAGGGTGAGCGCGACCGTCACCAGATTGGCCACCACACCGGACAGCGTGTCGCTGAACGCGCGCTGCGCCCCGATCACATCGTTGTTCAGGCGGCTGACCAGGGCTCCGGTCCGGGTGCGGGTGAAGAACGCGATCGGCATCCGCTGCACGTGATCGAAAACGGCGGTGCGCAGATCGAGGATCAGTCCCTCCCCGATCCGGGCGGAGAGCCAGCGGATCATCAGCCCGAGCCCGGCGTCGAGTACGGCGAGGCAGGCGATGGCCAGGGCCAGCAGGAGCACCGTGCGCGCGGCCGATCCGCCGACGATCTCGTCGACCACCCGCCCCGCCAGCAGCGGTGTGGCCACCGCGAGGACCGCCGCTACGACGCTGAGCGCCAGGAACGCACCCATCCGCCGCTTGTGCGGCCGTGCGAATCGCAGGATGCGGCGGGCGGTGGCGAGGCTGAAGGCACGTTCTTCTTCGGGGGCGTGCATACGCCGGTACATCTGGTCCCAGGCGACCGATTCCATGCTCATCTGAGGTGTCCTTCCGCTCCGGAGCCCGATTCAACTCCGGTGCACCGACACTAAAAGCTCAACCTTTATTCAGGTCAAGTCGCGGCGTCCGCGACGGGCGCCAATTCGAGCCGCACTCCGAGCAACCGGATCGGCCGGTCCAGCGGGAACCGGTCGAGCACGCGTAAGGCGGCGTCGACGATGGTGGGCACATCCGTCGTCGGCTCGGCCAGTTTCGACTGCTTACTGCGGGTGTAGAAGGTGCTCGTACGCACGGTGACGGCGACCCGCACCGCGATCCGGCCCGCCCCGGTGATCTCCTCGGCGACCTCGGCCGCCAGCCGCGCGACCTGCGCCCGGATCTCCGCCGGCTCGGTGAGATCGCGCGGGAAGGTCTCCGATTTACTGCGGCCCACCGGTGGCGGCGGTTTGATCACCACCTCGGTATCGCCGGCGCCGCGCCCCATGACCCACAGATAGGGCCCGTTGGTGGGACCGAACTCGGCCGCCAGCACGGCCCGGTCGGCGGCCATCAGATCCCCGATCGTATGGATATCCAGCTCGGCCAGCCGGGCCGCGATCCGGTTGCCGATACCCCACAGCGCATTCGTGGGCCGATGCGCCATCACCTGCGACCAGTTCGCCGCCGTCAGCCGGAACATCCCCTCCTGGGCGCCGGGATGGTCGGCCGGGGTGTCGGCGGATTTTCCGACGGATTTGGCGAAACCGGTCGCCAGCTTCGCGGTGAGTTTGTTGTCACCGATACCGACGGCGCAGGTCAGGCCCAGTTCCGCGACGGCCGAACGGATCGCGGAAGCGAGTCCTTCCGGGTCCTCGGTCTCGACCGCTACGAACGCCTCGTCCCACCCCCAGACCTCCACTTGCTCGGTGAACGTGCGCAGCACCGCCATGACCTGCTCGGATGCCTCGTCGTAGCCGGGGGGATCCAAGGGCAGGAACACGCCCTCCGGGCATTTGCGCGCCGCCGTCCGCAACGGCATACCCGCCCGGATCCCGTAGGCCCGAGCCGGGTACGACGCGCAGGTCACCACCTTGCGCGGTTCCTCGGGATCGCCGTTCCCGCCGACGATCACCGGCAGCCCGCGCAGTTCGGGATGCCGGCGGAATTCCACCGCGGCCTGGAATTGGTCGAGGTCGACATGCAACAGCCATCGGGCCACGTCTGCAGTAATACTCCTATCGGGTGACAATTCGGCGGATACCGCAGAGAATCGCGGCGGCGCCGGGAACCCGAACCGGCCACCCGGCTACTCCGTACCGGGCCGTACGGCGCGTATACCTCGCCGACGGTCCGCGTGCACCCTCGGCACCCCGCACGAGTCCCCGAAAGGCAGACATGTCCGACCCGGCCCCGCTCGATTTCGACCTGGCCACGAAGGTCCTGGCCGCCCAGCCCTTCGCGAATCTCGTCGGCACCGAGCTCGCCGCCTTCGAATCCGGTAGCGCGACGCTGGTCGTACCGATCCGTCCAGAACTGGCTCAGCAGTTCGGATACGTCCACGGCGGGGTGCTTTCCTACCTGGCCGACAATGCGCTCACCTTCGCCGCCGGAACCGTACTCGGCGCGAACGTCCTCACCGGCGGTTTCTCCGTCACCTACCTGCGGCCGGCCCGTGGCGACAGGCTGCGCGCCACCGCGACCGTCACCGGATCCACCCGCCGGCAAGCAGTCGTGAACTGCACGATCACTGCCGAATCCGACGGTTCCGAGCCCGTGCTGTGCGCGCTCGCCCAGGGCACGGCACGCACAGTGGACCGGGAACTCGGCTCCTGAGTAGTTCTCGGCGAGTGCGGTGGGCTCGCGGACCCGGTAAGACGCGGAGCGGGCGCCAGGCAACCCCTAGGCTTGTCGATGTGACCGACCTGGACAGGCGGCGGGAGGCGCTCGCGCGGGAACTGGGTGCCCGCCTGGGTGCCGACGTGGTGGACGCCTCCTATCGCCGCCGCGTGGAGTATTCGTCCGATGCGTCCAACTACCGGGTGCTGCCCGAGATCGTGGTGTTCCCCCGGGGCGATGCCGAGGTGGTCGCGGCGCTGGAATTCGCCCGTGCCGAAGGCCTGTCGCTGACCGCGCGTGGCGGCGGGACCTCGGTGGCCGGTAATGCCGTGGGCCCCGGCATCGTCTGTGATTTCAGCCGATACATGCACGGTATCGCCGATATCGACCCGCAACGCCGGACCGCTCGCGTGCAGTCGGGTGTCGTACTGTCCGATCTGCAGCGCCGGGCGCGGGCGCACGGGTTGCGCTTCGGCCCCGACCCGTCCACCCAGAACCGCTGCACGCTCGGCGGCATGATCGGCAACAACGCGTGCGGGCCGCATGCCGTTGCCTGGGGGCGGACCTCCGACCGGGTGCGTGAGCTGCGGATCCTCGACGGTACCGGCACCGAGCGCCGGCTCGCGAACGATCTGGCCGTTGTTCCCGGGCTCCCCGAGTTCACCGGCTCCGCGCTCGCGGTACTGCGCACCGATCTCGGCCGGTTCGACCGGCAGGCTTCCGGTTACGGCCTGGAACACCTGCTCCCGGAGCGGGGCAGTTCGGTGGCCGGCGCTTTCGTCGGTACCGAGGGCACCTGCGGTGTACTGCTGGAAGCGGAGGTGGAACTGGTCGAGATTCCCGCCGCGACGCTGCTCGTCGTCCTCGGTTACCCGGATCTGCCGGCCGCGGCCGACGATATCGCGGCGGTGGTGTCGGTGGCGCCCGTGGCCGTGGAAGGTATCGACGCGCGACTCGTCGACATGGTGCGCGCGCACGGCCGGCAGGTGCCCGATCTGCCGCGGGGTAACGGCTGGCTGTTCGTCGAACTGGCCGGTGAGACCCCGGCCGCGGCACAGGCCGCCGCCGAACAGTTGCGCCGGGTGTCGGGTGCCCTCGATACCCGGATCATCGCCGACCCGGCCGCCGCCGCCGCGCTGTGGCGAATCCGCGCCGACGGCGCGGGACTGGCCGGGCGTACCCGCGACGGGCAGCCCGCCTGGCCCGGCTGGGAGGACGCTGCGGTCCCACCGGGCCGCTTGGGCCCGTATCTGCGCGATTTCGACGAGTTGATGGGCGAGTACAAACTCGACGGGCTGCTGTACGGGCATATCGGCGACGGGTGCATGCATGTGCGTCTCGATCTGCCCATCGCCGCCGCCCCCGACCGGTTCCATGCGTTCCTGACGGATGCGGCACACCTGGTGGTGCGGTACGGCGGCTCCCTCAGCGGCGAACACGGCGACGGCAGAGCGCGCTCGGAACTGCTGGAGATCATGTATTCGCCCCAGGTCCGCGCGGTATTCGCCGGATTCAAGGCGCTGTTCGACCCGGCCGGAGTCCTCAATCCGGGGGTTCTGGTCGCGCCCCGCCCGCTCGATGCCGACCTCCGGTTACGCGGGCTCCGACCGGTGGCATCGGCCGGTGGTTTCGCCTTCGACCGGGACGCGGGTGACCTGTCCACCGCGGTGCACCGCTGCGTGGGTGTGGGCAAATGCCGGGCCGATACCCGCACCACCGGCGGTTTCATGTGCCCGTCGTACCTCGCGACGGCCGACGAGAAGGACACCACCCGGGGCCGGGCCCGGGTACTGCAGGAGGTGGTGCGCGGCGAACTCGACTGGTCCGCGCCCGCGGTCGCCGAATCGCTGGACCTGTGCCTTTCCTGCCGGGCCTGCGGGAGCGATTGCCCGGCGGGCGTGGATATGGCGACCTACAAGTCCGAAACCCTGTACCGCCGCTACCGCCGCCGCCCGCGCCCGCGCGACCACTACTCGCTGGGCATGCTGCCGCGGTGGCTCGCCGCGGCGACCCGGATACCGCGACTGGTCAACGCGGGAGCACGCAGCGGGCCACTGCGCCGGTTGGGCCTGCGCGCGGCCGGTGCCGACCCCCGGCGCGCGGTCCCGGAACTGGCGGCCCGGCCGTTCCGCCGGATATGGCGGGACGAATCGGCGAAACAGCAGGTCGCCGATCATTCCGCGCAGACGGTGATGCTCTGGGTGGATACCTTCACCAACGCCTTCGATCCCGAGATCGCGCAGGCGGCCGTGGCGCTGCTGAACTCGCTCGGTTACCGCGTGCTGCTACCGGATCGGCAGGTGTGCTGCGGGCTCACCTGGATCAGCACCGGACAACTGGACGGCGCGCGGGCCCGGTTGCGCGCGACGCTCGACCACCTCGATGCGCATATCCGCGCCGGTGGCGCGGTGATCGGGCTGGAGCCCTCGTGCACGGCCGCCCTGCGCGCCGATCTACCCGAGTTGCTGCCCGACGACCCCCGCGCGCGCCCGGTCGCGGACGCGGTGCGCACCCTCGCCGAATTTCTGCTGGCACAACCGGACTGGCGCCCACCGCAATATCCCGGCCGGTCGATCGTGGTGCAACCGCATTGCCATCACCATTCGGTACTGGGCTTCGAAGCCGATCGCCGGATATTTGCCATGATGGGTGTGCGGGTGACCGAAATCGCCGGATGTTGCGGTCTGGCCGGTAATTTCGGAATGCAGCGCGGACACTACGACGTATCGGTGGCCGTCGCCGGCAACGGCTTGCTACCCGCTCTGGCGAACGCGCCCGATGACGCCGTTTTCCTGGCCGACGGCTTCTCCTGCCGTACCCAAGCCGCCCAGCTCGCCGCGGTCCGCGGTCGGCATCTGGCGCAGATACTGCTGGGCCAGTGGTGATTTCGCCGGACATCAGGTGCCGGCAGGTGCGCGCGGGCGGCCGTGGGCCGCTCGCCACGACATTCAGCTACCGGACGGCAAGGTGCCCGGCTGGATCTCGTACCCGGAGCTGCCGGCGAAAACGGCACCCCAGATATCGAGCAGGAAATTGAGCGCGTTGGTGATCATGAATACCTCCGGTCACGGCAGCAGCCACTGATTTGCTCAACTCGATTCCTATCGTCTCGCAAATCCGCTCTGTTACCGCGCCGACACGATGACGTAGTACCGGGCCGGGCACAATGGCGTGGTGCCCCTTCGATCCGCGGACCCCCCGGCAGTGCCTGCTCGGTTGACCCGAGTGCTGACCGCCGGCGGTCCCATCGATCTCGCGCACAGCCTGGCGCCGCTGCGCCGCGGGCCCGGCGACCCCTGCCATCGGATCGAGAGCGACGGCGCGCACTGGCGGGCCTCGCGCATGCCGAGCGGGCCGGTCACCTACCGGTTGAGCCAGACCGACCCCCGCACGGTCACCGCGGACGCCTGGGGTGCGGGCGCCGCGGAGTTCCTCGACCAGCTCGACCGGATGTTCTGCCTGGACGAGAACGTCGACGATTTCGTGGCGATCCATCCCACCATCGCCGCCACCCACCAGCGCAATCCCGGTTTACGGATGCTGCGCACCGGTCGCGTGTTCGAGGCGCTGGTCCCCGCCATCCTGGAGCAGAAGGTCACCATCGTGTCGTCACATGCCGCGTGGCGGACACTGGTGCACCGTTTCGGCGAGCAACCGCCGGGGCCGGCGCCGGCCGGTATGCGGGTTCCACCGGATGCGGGGACATGGGCGCGGATCCCTTCGTGGAGCTATCACCGCGCCAATGTGGGGCCGCAGCGGTCGCAGACCATCGTGCGTGCCGCGCGGGTGGCGGATTCGCTGGAGCGCACCGCGGACCTGCCGCCGGCGGAGGCGGCGCGCAGATTACGCACCATCCCGGGTATAGGGGAATGGACAGCCGCCGAAACAGCGCAGCGCGCGTTCGGGGACGCCGACGCGCTATCGGTGGGCGATTTCCACCTCGCGTCGCTGGTGGGCTGGACCCTGCTGGGCCGGGATATCGACGACGCGGAAATGGTCGAATACCTCGAGCCGGTCCGTCCGCATCGCTACCGGACGATCCGGCTGCTCGAAATCAGTGGTCAAGCCCGCAAACCGCGGTTCGGGCCGCGCGCTCCGATCACCGACCACCGCCACCACTGAACTATCGGAATTGCTCCGGGCTCGGAGCGTGGCGCACTCGGCGGCGCTATTGGAGCGCCCGATTGTCCAGTACGCAGCGGCCGGAATCGACGAGCGTGGCCCGGGCGCGGCGGCGTACCCGGCACATATCGACCGTGCAGTCCAGGTGCAGTTGCATCGCCGAATGCGCTTGTTCCGGGGTCATCATGCCCGGATCGTCCCAGCAGTCGAGCAGGGTGGGGATATGGGTGCTCATATTCAACCGCATCACACACGACCTCCTTGTGAACCCGCGGCGACTCCTGTTGCCCGCGGTGGGTTTCCGGGTGTGCTCATACGACCAACAGCTCACCATAGGCCGAGAACCGCCCGGATCGGGTGATATTCGGCGTTTTTGCCGCATCGAGTTCGGAAGAAGCCGGTCGGACGGATATCCGGCCCAGCGGCCCGGGCGAAGCGCGTAGCATCGCGCACGAACGCCGGCCCTCGCACGGCGCACTCGGCAGAAAATTCGCGGTTGATGGAGGAGAACCCTGAATGAGCATCGATAACGGTTCGAACGTGGATCTTTCCGGAGCCCAGTGGGTGAGCAGCCCGCCGGAGGGGGCACCCGGATCGCACAGTGTCGAGATCGCGATGCTCGCCGACGGTCATGTCGGAATGCGCGACGGCAAGAACCCCGACGGTCCGGTGCTGGTTTTCACCCCGGGGGAATGGGCGGCGTTCACGGCCGGTGTGCGCGACGGTGAATTCGACCGTCCGTGATGTTGCGCGGGGTCTCGGTTCATCCGATACAACCTGGTCAGTGCGGGGTTTGCCCGGCCGGGTAACGGGTAGACAACAATATGTGGACCGAGGGATAAAGAATTCTCATCATCCTCGGCTCCGCAAATTGGGGCCCAGCGACGGCGTGGCGTGGCTGATCGTCGGCCTGCTCTTTGCGGCGGCCGCGGTGGGCGTGTACGTACTCACCGGCTCGGTGCTTTCGGCACTGTTCGTCGGCGTGCTCGTGGCGCTGGTCGCCACGGGTGTGGTCGCGATGCTCTGACCACACCCGCGGCGGGTGCTCAGCGCCGGAACAGTTTGTTGCCGAGCCAGACGATCGGGTCGTACTTGCGGTCGGCAACCCGTTCCTTCATCGGGATCAGCGCATTGTCGGTGATCTTGATGTGTTCGGGGCACACCTCGGTACAGCATTTGGTGATATTGCAGTAGCCCAGCCCGTGCTGCTCCTGGGCCTCGTCGCGGCGATCGGCCACGTCCAGCGGATGCATTTCCAGTTCCGCGATACGCATGAGATATCGCGGCCCGGCGAACGCTTCCTTGTTCTCGTCGTGGTCACGCACCACATGGCAGGTGTTCTGGCACAGGAAGCATTCGATGCATTTGCGGAATTCCTGCGACCGCTCGACGTCCACCTGCTTCATCCGGTACTCGCCCGGTTTCAGATCGGGTGGCGGCGTGAAAGATGGTATCTCCCGTGCCTTTTCGTAGTTGTAGGACACGTCGGTCACCAGATCCCGGATCACCGGAAAGGTCCGCAGCGGTGTCACGGTGACGACGTCTTCGGGGGTGAACGTGGACATCCGCGTCATACACAGCAGGCGCGGCCGCCCGTTCACCTCCGCCGAACACGAACCGCATTTACCGGCCTTACAGTTCCACCGGACCGCCAGGTCCGGCGCCTGCGTGGCCTGCAGCCGGTGAATGATGTCGAGAACCACCTCGCCCTCGTTCACCGGCACCGTGAAATCCTGTAGGTCCCCGGAATCGGAATCGCCGCGCCATACGCGGAACTGGGCGTCGTAACTCATCGCCTCACGCCTCCTCGGAATTCGATGCGCGGTCGTCGTGGTCCGCCGAACCCTCGACTGCCGCCGGATGCCCGGCGAGTTCGGCCGGGGTGTAGTACTTCTCCAGCTCACCGAGGTCGAAAAGCGCGAGCAGTTCGGGCCGCATCGGCGGTTGGTCCTGCACGGTGACCGAGACGTCGGGTATGCCCGTCTCGCCGGGCTCTCCCTCGACCGCGCAGACCAGCAGCTTGTTGCGCCATTGCGGGTCCATCCCCGGATGGTCGTCGCGGGTGTGCCCGCCGCGGCTTTCGGTGCGCAAGAGCGCCGCCTGCGCGACACACTGGCTGACCAGCAGCATATTGCGCATATCCAGGGCGAGATGCCAGCCCGGGTTGAACTGGCGATGCCCTTCGATGGTGACGTGCGCGAACCGTTCGCGCAGCGCCTCGAGCCGGGTGATCGCCTCGCGCACCTCGTGCTCTTTGCGGATGATGCCGACCAGATCGTTCATGGTCTGCTGCAGATCCGTGTGCAGGGTGTAGGGGTTCTCGCCCGAACCGCCCTCCGGCGGATCGAACGGCGCGAGGGCGATTTCGGCGGCGGCGGCGATATCGGTCTGTGAGACCGCCGGCCGCTGGTCCAGTTTCCGGACGTACTCGGCCGCGCCGAGCCCGGCCCGCCGACCGAAAACCAGCAGGTCGGACAGCGAGTTGCCGCCGAGCCGGTTGGAGCCGTGCATACCTCCGGAACATTCCCCGGCGGCGAACAGTCCGGGTACGTGCGCTGCCCCGGTATCCGGTTCGACCTCGATACCGCCCATGACGTAGTGGCAGGTCGGGCCGACCTCCATGGGCTCTTTGGTGATATCCACATCCGCCAGTTCCTTGAACTGGTGGTGCATGGACGGCAGCCGCCGGGTGATCTCGTCGGGCGTCAGCCGGGAGGCGATATCGAGGTAGACGCCACCGTGCGGGGTGCCGCGGCCGGCCTTGACCTCCTCGTTGATCGCTCGCGCCACCTCGTCACGGGGGAGCAGGTCGGGAGTGCGGCGGGCCGAATCGTTGTCGCGCAGCCACTGGTCGGCCTCTTCCTCGCTTTCGGCGTACTGGCCCTTGAACACCGCGGGGATGTAATCGAACATGAAGCGTTTGCCCTCGGTGTTCTTGAGAACCCCGCCGTCCCCGCGCACCCCCTCGGTGACCAGGATGCCCTTCACACTCGGCGGCCAGACCATCCCGGTGGGATGGAACTGCAGGAACTCCATATTGATCAGCCGGGCGCCGGCCCGCAGGGCGAGCGCGTGCCCGTCACCGGTGTACTCCCAGGAGTTCGAGGTGACCTTGTAGGACTTGCCGATCCCGCCGGTCGCGAGTACCACCGCCGGAGTTTCGAACAGGATGAAACGGCCGGATTCACGCCAGTAGCCGAAGGCGCCGCTGATCCGGTCGCCGTCCTTCAGCAGATCGGTGATCGTGCATTCGGCGAACACCTTGATCCGGGCCTCGTAGTCACCGGTTTCGGCGTAATCCTCCTGCTGCAGCGAAACGATCTTCTGCTGCATCGTCCGGATCAATTCCAGACCGGTCCGGTCGCCCACATGCGCCAGCCGGGGATAGGTGTGACCGCCGAAGTTGCGCTGGCTGATCCGGCCGTCCGGGGTCCGATCGAAAAGGGCGCCATAGGTTTCCAGCTCCCACACCCGGTCGGGAGCCTCCAGCGCGTGCAGTTCGGCCATCCGCCAGTTGTTCAGGAATTTCCCGCCGCGCATGGTGTCGCGAAAATGGGTCTGCCAGCTGTCCTTCTCGTTCGCGTTGCCCATGGCGGCCGCGCAACCGCCCTCGGCCATTACGGTATGTGCCTTGCCGAACAGGGATTTGCATACGACCGCCACTGACAGGCCGTGTTCGCGGGCCTCGATCACAGCGCGTAGTCCGGCACCTCCGGCACCGATCACGACCACGTCGTAGTTGTGCCGTTCCACTTCGGGCATAGCCGTCCAAACTCCTCAGTCGATGATGCGAAGATCCGAAATCGTGCCGCTCGCCACCAGCATCACGTAGAAGTCGGTGAGCACGAGGGTGCCGAGCGTGGTCCAGGCCAGCTGCATATGCCTGGTGTTGAGCTTGGAGATCTGGGTCCAGAGCCAGTAGCGCACGGGGTGGGCGGAGAAATGTTTGAGCCGGCCGCCCGCGATATGCCGGCAGGAATGGCAGGACAGCGTGTAGGCCCAGAGCAGGATCACGTTCCCGGTGAGGATCAGGCTGCCCAGCCCCATTCCGAAGCCACCGGTTTTCCCGTGGAAGGCGCCGATGGCGTCGTAGGTGTTGATCACCGAGATGAGTACCGCGACATAGAAGAAATAGCGGTGCGCGTTCTGGATGATCAGTGGCAGCCGGGTCTCCCCGGTGTACTTCGTATGGGGCTCGGCCACCGCGCAGGCCGGGGGCGAGAACCACACCGACCGGTAGTAGGCCTTGCGGTAGTAGTAGCAGGTGAGCCGGAAACCGAGCAGGAACGGCAGCACCAGGAAACCCAGCGGGATGAACATCGGCAGATCGCCGAACGGGGTGCCGAAATGGCTCGATCCCTCGACACACGAGGTACTCAGGCACGGCGAGTAGAACGGCGTCAGATAGTGGTAGTCCGGCACCCAGTAGGCGGTCCGGACGAACGATCTGACGGTCGCGTAGACGACGAACGCGGCCAGCCCGACGACGGTGATCAGGGGAGGTAGCCACCACCGATCCGTGCGTAGGGTGCGGGCGTTGATCCGGGCCCGGGTTCTGCTGAATACACCTGTTCCCGATTCGGGAGCGGCTGTGGTTGTTGCGGCACTCACTGGTCGATGCCTCACTGATCGGCGGTGCGGAAAGCCGGAAGGCCTCCGCGATCGAATGTGATGCTGAGCACCATACGGCAGGGTTGCTATCGGTCGAGCGGGGTCCGGGCAATCTCGTGGGCCCTCGGCCGTAGTGATTTGCGCCACATTTACTGACGATCTTGTCGGGTGAATACACCGCAAACACGAACGGCCGGCCGCCTCTCCGGCGACCGGCCGCTCTCGACGCCCCGGGCGTAGGCCCGGGGCGGGAGGTTCAGTTATCCGACGGTGAACTCGGTGGCGCTACTGGGTGCGCGGCCGCGAGTGGAAGCCGAGACCCTCGTCCTGGGCGCCCATCCATGCCGACTCGTCGGATTTGCTGTCGGGTACGTAGATGGGCTCCTGGGCACGTCCGGCCACCGGTGGCGGCGGGCTCTGTTCGAACTCGTCGGCATCGATGCAGAGCCGTTCCAGATCGTTCTCCAGCCGGCGGACGGTGCCCGCGTCCCCGTAGTGGGAGCGCAGTACGCCGATGGACTGACGGAGCTGGTTTACGGCGTACCGGAGTTCCGCGAAGTCGCTACGTGTCATGGATACCTCCTGATTTGCTCACCGGTCGCGGTGTGTGTGACGCCGCGTGGGCTGCACTGGCCATCCGGCGTAGCTTGTGACCGACCACACAAGGTGATCTACAACACAGTACGGCAAAAACGCGATTCCGGCTCGTCGGATGATCAAGATCGGGTTGCGGTTGGGAGCCGATGTGTACAACTGTGCCGAGCGGGTGTGAGGCGAGCCCGGGTGGAATGGGCTGGTCGAAGGCCTGCGCCGGGCCGTCCAGGGTTCCCGCTAGAGGTCGGAAGAGAGCTATCGATTTGCCGAGGTATGCAAACTATTCCGCTATCTAGCCAGGCAGTTAGAGATGCGTATAAAGGCCGATCGGCGGATTGGGCGGGGCAGGTCACGCAGTCCGGGTGGACATCGATCGGGTTGTCTACCGGTGTCTAGCGGGTTCTGTAGACATCGAAATACAACTGTCGCGTCGCAATCGAGGGGCTTCGCCGTAGGCGATGGCTCCGATCCGGCCGGTGTGCGAACGCGGCCGGCGCGCCACTCGCGGAATGTGGGCCCGTGGTGGCCCGTCGATCCGGCAATCTTCCCGAGCCTACGAACAACGCTAGATAACGGAACAGATCGGTAGCGACAACTGTCAGGTGGTCACGCTGCGCAGGTAGCGGCCGAAATGGGGAACCGTGAAACCGATGGTCCCGCGTTCGGCCGAATAGATCAGGCCCTTCTTGATCAGTCCGTCGCGGGCCGGGGAGAGAGATGCCGGTTTACGCCCCAGCTCCGCCGCCACCGCCGCGGTCGCGACCGGGCCGTCGTCGCCTGCCAGATCCGCCATGGCACGCATGTACTCGCGTTCGGCCGGGGTCGCGCGCTCGTAGCGGGAGCCGAAGAAGCCGACGGCCAACTCTTCCTCGGCGGTCGGCGCGGCGACCTCCACGTCTTCGGCGGTGATCGGGCTGCCGGGCGCCTGGTCCCAGGTCGCCTTGCCGTAGGCCTGCACGAAGTACGGGTAGCCATCGGCCTTGCGGTACAGCGCCTCGAGCGCCTCGTCGGAGAACTTCACCTCTTCGCGCTCCGCCGGGGCGATGAGTGCTTGATCGGCCGATTCGCGGTCCAGCCGGTCGATGCGGTGATAGCTGAACAGCCGTTCCGAATAGCTCTTCGAGGCCGACAGCACCGCGGGCAGATGCGGTAGGCCCGCACCCACCACGATCAGGGGCGCGGCATCCTGGCTCAATTCGTGGCACGCGCCGCAGATGGCCGAGATATCCGCCGGGCCCAGGTCCTGCATCTCGTCGATGAATATCGCGATGCCCACCCCGATATCGGCGGCCAGCCCCGCGGCCTCGGTCAGCAGTTCCACCAGGTCGATCTCGATATCCCCGGAATCCGCGCGGCCGGTGACCGCCGGGACGTCGATACCCGGCTGCCAGCGCTCCCGCATTCCCTTGTCCGCGGTGGCGCGTAGCGCGAAAGCCTTGAGAATTCCGAGGAAATCGTCGACGCGTTCGCTGTTGTGGTGGGTCTTGGCGATCGCTCTGGCCGCCATGTGCAGTGCCGAAGACAGCGGCCGCCGCAGCTCCTGATCGGGGCGGGCCTCGATTTTCCCGGTACCCCAGCCGCGAGTGCCCGCGGATGAACGCAACTGGTTGAGCAATACGGTCTTGCCGACCCCGCGCAGTCCAGTGAGCATCACGCTGCGTTCCGGGCGGCCCCGGGCAATGCGCTCGCAGACGATATCGAAGGCGTCGAGTTGTTTACCGCGTCCGGCGAGTTCGGGCGGGCGTTGTCCGGCGCCGGGCGCGTACGGGTTCCGCACGGGGTCCATAACTCTCCTACCGTAGCGGGCCGATCGGTGAATATGCGCGAATCTATGCCGTGTCCTAGACGGGCCTATCCAAAGATAGCGGGGAAGCGCACGACCTGTCCGGATCACGGCCGACACGCCCGCCGAGACCGTGCCGTGACCTCGCTGCGTCCGGAAAATCCCTTCTGCCCCAGGGCTTTACACCTGTACTCCCAGCTCGCGAGAAAACGCGGGCCGTTCGGCTGGACAACGCCGGGCAGGCATCGTAACCTCTTTGTGACTTAGTGGAGTCGAGTCGTTTCGTCAGTGAGGCGGCGCCACGGGTCACCGCCATCGCAGACCGTCGCGATTTACGCACGACGCGCGTTCGCGACGGTGGGAGAGCACGAAGATCGGAGACGGAGCTCGGTGGGTAAGCACAGCTTGCAGCGAGAATCCAAGCTGCCAAATTCTGTCAAGGGCGCGCTCGTCATGGGCACTCTGGCCGCTACCACGGGCACGATGCCCGCGATTGCCTCGGCCGCGACGACCACGATCGACGTCCCGGGCGTCGGCAAGTTCGATGTCGAGGTTCCGGACCAGTACGCCGCCCAGGCGGAACAGCTCAACCAGCAGCTGAATCAGGCACTCGAGCAGGCGCCGAAAATGATGCCGGGGGCGCCCGCGCTGCCGAATTTCGCCCCGCCGGCCATGCCCGAACCGCCGAAGCAGCAGACGGCGGCGGATATCGCCCTGGAAGCCGCCAAGACCAAGGTCGGCGCCATGTACTCCTGGGGCGCCGCGGGTCCCTACAACTTCGACTGCTCCGGTCTGGTGCAGTGGGCCTACAAGCAGGCCGGTATCAAACTGCCGCGCACCAGCTTCGAACAGTCCCATGTGGGTGCGCCGGTGGCGTTCCAGAATCTGCGGCCCGGGGATATCGTCATCACCAACGGTGGCGGCCACGTGGGGATGTACGCCGGTGACGGCCTGCTCCTGAACGCGGTGCAGTCCGGCGAGCCGGTCAGCTACACCAACCTGTCGCCCGACGATGTGGTCACTGCCCGTCGTATCGTCTAAGGAGTGAGCCCCGCTCCCTCCGCGCCGGACAACGGTCCGGCCCAGGCCCGGGTCGACTCCTGGGTATGGGCGGTCCGATTGTTCAAGACTCGATCGGCTGCCGCGGCCGCGTGCCGCGGCGGTCACGTACGCGTCAACGGCGCAACGGCCAAACCGGCGCAACCGGTACGGCCCGGTGACGAGGTCCGCATCCGCAGCGCGGGTATCGAGCGGATCGTCATCGTGGAACGCGTGATCACCAAACGGGTCGGTGCTCCGATCGCCGCCCAATGCCTGATCGATCGCAGTCCACCCCCGCCGCCGAAGGAAGTTCTCGCCTCCCTTCCGCAGCGGGACCGCGGGACCGGCCGGCCGACGAAACGGGAGCGCCGCGAAACGGACCGCCTCCTCGGCCGGGCCGAGCGCTGAATCCGGTCCGCGTACCTTCCGTCGAGTCCGCCGGCCCCCATGTGCTCGGGTCGCGCCCGGAAGGCGTCCTCTTGCCGAATGCGCCCCGCGCTGCCGCATGGGCATCCGCTTCGGACCGACCGGCCGACGCCGATACGTGACCAGAATCGGGCGTTGGCCCATACCTCTGATGGATCCGAGAACCGCATCGGCTCTCGGGCCGTGGCGCTAGCCCGGATGCATCCACGACCGCGTGGATACCGGTGCTGGTTCCGGCGCCGTGCCGACCCCGCCGAACGGTGTGGAGAACACAGCGAAGAACGCGACCGGATCCGCGGCCGTGAGTTCGAGGAGATTGGCAGCGGCCGGGGAAATCCGGGCGAACCGCCGCGCCAGCCGTCCGGCGCTCGGTATCGGATCCCGCGGTTCACCCGGCGCCGCGCCTACTGCGCCGCCGGCCGCCGCCCTTGCGCCGTCCGCGGTCACCATGGCAGCGATCGCGGTGTCCTCGAAAACCTGCGCCGCGTGGACCACACCGCGGATCGTGCACCCGGATTCGCGGATATCGCGCAACGCGTTGTCGAGATCGAGCCGGTCGGCGGTATCGCAACGCACCACCACGACCCTGTCCTCGAAACCGTCGAGCAGCGGTGGGACCGGGCGCGGCGAACGGGTGGGAACCAGGACATCGCGAGCGCCCGAAACCAGCAGCCGGCGCACCACCACCGATCCGAGTGCTCCGAGCCCACCGCTCACCACATACGTTCCCGCGGTATCGACGGGCATCGGTGAATCCAGCGCTACCCGAGCGGTCAGAAAACGGATAGCCCTGTTGGCGTCGACCATTCGGGTCCATGCGATGATATCTGTGGGTGGGAGGTCATTGTGGTGCCGTATCGAAGCCAGCGTTCCGGCGCCCGCGACCTCCGCCCGCATATCTCTCCCGGTGTGGTCGATCCCCGGGGATCCCGGTTCCGGATGCGGCCGGTCACCCGGTTCGGTGACTTTCGATTCGAGCGAAGTCGCTGCGGCCCAATCGTTTCCGTTTCCCGTACCGCGTGCTGACCGGTCGTCGGTGCCCGCGGTATCGGGCCGGCCCGGGTCCGGTCCGCCAGCGGCTTCCCGGCGGCTGCTCGCCGTCGCGCGGACAACTTGGACCTGGGCCAGGCATGTCAGGAAGGTCGTTCCCTCGTCGTCACGGTGTGCGGTGGGGTAGATGTTGTGGGCGAACCGGCCGGCCGCGCGCACCGCACCGCAGAGCACCGGATCCGGGCCCACCTCCAGCACCATGGTCGCCCCCGACCGTTGCGCCCGCTCCAGTGCGGCGTCGAGGTCCGCTGTGCCGGTGAAGTTTTCGATCCAATAGTCGACGCCCGCCGCGGCCGATTCGAGAGCCGCACCTCGCCGGGCGGTGGAATATATCGGGATCTTCGGGGCGACCGGACGCAGCGGTCCGAGTTCGGCACGTAATGCGGCCGCCGCCGCGGGGTGGGCGTGCGCGGGTGAGAACACGGTGGTGTGCGTGGTGGCGATTCCGCGCCGCTCCGCGCGGCGGACGACGGTGTCGACAGCGCGTTGCGGGCCGGAGATCAGCACCGAATTCGGCCCGTGCACGGCCACGATCGCGACCCGGTCGTGCACCGGTTGCACCAGCCGCCGCACCTCCGATACGGGAGCGGCGAGCTCAGCGACAGTATCGGTGCTCGCCATCCGGTGTGCAGCGCGGCCACGTGCGACGGCCACCCGGGCGGCATCGGCCGGGGACAGCGCACCGGCGGTCACGGCTGCCGCGACCTCACCCAGGCCGTGCCCGATCACCGCATCGGGCCGGACTCCCCAGGAGATGAGGAGTGCCGCGGTGGCGACCTGGTAAGTGAAAAGTGCGGGCTGGGCGAATTCCGGATTGCGATATCGCAGTTCGGGCCACCGGGCCGAACCGGGGTGCCGGAACCCGTGGCGCGGTGTCCACACGCGCGGTCCGCCTGCCGCCACGACGGCATCACCGGTTCCGGTCACCGCCGCCGCGAAAGCGGGGTAGCGACCGGCCAGCGTCCGCCCCATCCGATCGTGTTCGCCGCCGTCCGGCGAGAACAGGAAAACCACCCCGCTGCGCGAACCGGTCATGGACCCGGCGGCGGAGACGGCGGCGTGCGGCCCTGGTGGACCGTACGCGAATTCATCCGGCTACTCGGCATGCTGTGCGTCGAGCTCATCGGCGTGCCGTGAATCCGAGACAGCAGCTGCGGGTCCGGCCTCACGCCACGATTATGCCGGAAGAATCCGGGTCGCCGGAAAGCACGCGGGCCGGTGGAACGCGTCTCCGCTCCGCGCGGGTGGTTACCGAGAGCCAAGCAAACCCATTGCCGCAGTGCGGCTCTCGTGTGCCGGATCGAACCTGCTCGCCGTGAGCTGGTTCCGGCGGTGGCACCGGATCAGCGGGTACCGCCGGACGGCCGTCGGCGGCGAGGAGGTCGGCCGGAAGGTAGCCGGCGCCTACCCGACGCGACGTCTCGACTCCGACTGCCATCACCGCCGGGGGCGCCGTCTGCGGGAGTAATTCGGCCGCACACTCACGTGGGCGCGCCGGGGCGGGTATCGCTCTCCGCGGGCAGTCGGCGGGTGGACGGCCCGGCAGGTCCGCGTGCTGCCGGCCACCGGGCGGCCCCGCCGGATGGAGAGTTCTGATAGGCGGCGGTGCCCCGGTTCACGAAGTTCTGACACCGCGGCCGACTCGACGCCCGGGTTTATCCAGGCCCAACGCCCGCCGCCGATTCGCCACATCCGGATTCGTACTCGCTGCCCCGGCCCGGTGGGCCCGGCGGTGGCCTACCGGGGTTCATCCGGCTGTCCGGGCCCGGTGCGGCCGGTACCGTTGCGGTGTGGCTGCTTCCGTCGATGGGCGAACCCCGACCGTTCCCACGCTGCTGCGCTGCTGTGCGGCGCTGGCTGCCACACCGGCGCGGCTGCTGCGGCCACGCAAGGCCGACAACCGGCTGCTGGCCCGGCTCGAATCGGTGCCGCCACCGCCGGTGCGGGCGAGTGTCGAAGTGAGCGTGTTGCTGCAGGGCCGGATGAAAGCGCCGACCACCATCGTGGCCGAGGGCGCGCGCAGTCTCGGGCACCTGCCGATGGCGATGGGTGCCTATTTCGTCGAACATCCGCAGGCCAGGTTTCTGGTGGACCCGGCTCTCTGTGCCCATGTGCACCAGCGCGTTCTGCCGGCGCTGCCGTTCCCGATCCCACTGCTGGTGGCCCCGGACAAGCCGGTCCTCGGCCTCGGCGACGCCCTGGCCGCCCGCGATATCGATCCGGCAAGCATCGATTTCGTGCTGCCGACGCATCTGCACTGGGACCATATTTCGGGTGTGCTCGAACTCCCCGATTCGGTGCCGGTACGACTGCCCGCCGCGGAGCTGAGCTGGGCGTTGCAAGGGCCGCACGCGCCGGCCGGTGTGGTGCGGGCACCGCTGCGGGGGCGCAGCCTGGACCCGCTCGAACTGGACGGACCGCCGGTGCTCACCTTCGAGCGCAGCCTGGACCTGTTCGGCGACGGTTCGGTACTGCTGGTCGATCTGGCCGGACACACCCCGGGCAGTATCGGCGTACTCCTGGCCACCGCCGACGGCCGCCGGGTGCTGCTGGCCGGAGACGCGGTGTGGAACCGGCTGCAGATCGCGATGGTCCGGGAAAAGGCGCCGATGCCGGGGCAACTGTTCGATGCCGATCGCGACCGCGCCTTCGAGACCATCCACCGTCTGCATGCACTGCCCGCGGATATCGAGGTGGTCGCCGCCCACGACTACGACGCGGTCGCGGCCTTGGCGGCGCGCTGAAACGTCGCCGGACCCACCGGACCGGCACCGTGCGGATCGAGCCGCGGTCCATCGCGCTGCGTGAACCCGGGTGACCGCCGGGGCGCGATATCGACATCCCTGCCACCGGTGGGCAACACCACACTGACCCCAGGCATAGTGCGGGAAGCCGACCCGTCGAGAGGGCTTCCCGCACTCCGGCGCCGGAACTATCGCCATATGTCCGGCGCGGGCTCCGGGGTCAGGCGGAAACGAACCCGGCCAGCCGGGCGTTGATCAGTTCCTCGGCCTCGGTGACCATCCGGCCGATCAGCTCGGCACAGGTCGGGATGTCTTCGATCAGGCCCTGGCAGAGGCCGACCGACCAGATCCCGGCGTCCAGATCGCCTTCCTCGAACACCCGGCGGCCGCGGGCCCCGGAAACGAGTTCGCGCACGTCCTCGAACTTGCCGCCCGCCTTCTCGATTTCGACGACCTTGCGGCTGATCTCGTTGTCGGCGACCCGGGCGGTGTTGTGCATGGTGCGGAAGATCAGCTGGGTGTCGCGTTCGGAGTTGGCGACGATCTTCTCCTTGACCTGCCGGTCGATGGAGGATTCCTGGGTGCACAGGAACCGGGTGCCCATGTTCACGCCGTCGGCGCCCAGCGCCAGCGCCGCGACCAGGCCGCGGGCGTCGGCGATACCGCCGGAGGCGATGATCGGGATGGTGAGCGCGCGGGCGGCCGCGGGGATCAGCACCAGGCCGGGTACATCGTCTTCACCGGGATGCCCGGCGCATTCGAAACCGTCGATGCTGACGGCGTCCACGCCGATCTTCTGCGCCTTGAGCGCGTGCCGGACGCTGGTGCACTTGTGCACGACCTTGATACCGGCCTCGCGGTAAGCGGGCAGGAACGGCTCCGGGTTGCTGCCGGCGGTCTCCACGATCTTGATGCCGCTGTCCACGATGGCGCGCACATACTCTTCGTACGGGGGCGGGTTGATCGACGGCAGGATGGTCAGGTTCACCCCGAACGGCTTATCGGTGAGTTCGCGGGTCCGCTCGATCTCGCGACGGAGATCGTCGGGGGTCGGCTGGGTGAGTGCGGTGATGAAACCGAGCCCCCCGGCGTTGGCTACGGCGGCGACGAGTTCGGCCCGGCCGACCCACATCATCCCGCCCTGCACGATCGGATGTTCGATACCGAAAATCTCGGTGAACCTGGTCCGCAGCATCGCGTGCTCTCCTCACTTTCCGCGGATAGTCCGCGCATGCTGCATGGTGCCATGCGGATCACAGCGCGATCAACCCTGGAAGTGAGTCGTGATTCGCATAAGTGACCGAGTTGTGGGTTGCTGGTCGGCCCGCTGATGTGTCGGTATCGTCGCAAATACGCCCGTCAACGCGCGTGAACTTCTGCCACGGCCCAGTTCCTCCGGATTAACCGCTATTCGGCTCCGATTTCCTTGCCGCCGGGGAAGTGAATTGTTATTCTGCCGACATGTTCACACCGCGTGTGGCGCCGGACACTCCGGCGGGTCACGCGGTACCGAGAGGAGTACGTGGGATGACCACCGGTGCGCAGGCCCTCGACGAGCCGATCCGTTCGCGTCGCAATCACTGGAACAACCAGCTCGCCACGCACGCGGTGATGCGGCCCGACGAGGTCGCGATCCGTTTCCGCGGCGCCGACACCACCTGGCGTCAGCTGCACGAACGGTCGCTGAAATTCGCCGACGCACTTGCCCGCCGTGGCGTCGGCTTCGGTGACCGGGTGATCATCCTGGCGCTCAACTACCCCGAATATCTCGAGGCGGTCTTCGGTATCAATGCGCTCGGCGCGATCGCGGTGCCGGTGAACTTCCGGCTCACCCCGCCCGAGGTCGCCTATATCGTCGGCGACAGCGGGGCGAAGGCCGTGGTCACCGATACGGTGCTGCAGCCCCTGGCCACCGCGGTACAGGGCCAGGCGCCCGGGCTCGAACACTGCTTCGTGATCGGTGGCAGCAGCGGCGACGGCGTGATCGGCTTCGCGGACGCGCTGGCCGAGGGCGGCGACCCGCACACCCCGCTGGACATCCCCGAAGACACCCCGTGCCTGATCATGTACACCTCCGGCACGACCGGTAGCCCGAAGGGCGCCATCCTCTCCTACGGCAATATGAACGCCCAGGCCGTCACCTGTATCCGGGCTCTGGGAATCGAGATCGACTCCGTCGGTTTCTGCACCTCCCCGCTATTCCATATCGCCGGCCTCGGTAGCCTCGCGCCCGCCTTCATGCTCGGCACCAAGACGGTGCTGCACCCGCTGGGCGCGTTCGACGCCACCGAATTCCTCGACGCGGTGGAAGCCGAACAGGCCACCACGGCGTTCTGCGTCCCGGCGCAGTGGCAGCTGATCTGCGACGAGCCGACCGTCAAACAGCGCAAGCTGGCGCTGAAGGCGCTGAGCTGGGGCGCCGCCCCCGCCTCGGACACGGTGCTGAAGGCGATGGCCGATTCCTTCCCGGACGCCTTCAACGTGGCGGTGTTCGGGCAGACCGAGATGTCGCCCATCACCTGCGTGCTGGAGGGCAAGGACGCCATCCGCAAGCTCGGCTCGGTCGGGAAGGTCATCCCCACCATCCAGGCCCGCATCGTCGACGACGAGATGAACGATGTGGCGCCCGGCGAAGTCGGGGAGATCGTCTACCGCGGTCCCACCATGATGCAGGGCTACTGGAACAAGCCGGAGGCCACTGCGGACGCCTTTGCCGGCGGCTGGTTCCACTCCGGGGATCTGGTGCGTCGGGACGAAGAGGGCTTCATCTACGTCGTGGACCGTAAGAAGGACATGATCATCTCCGGCGGTGAGAACATCTACTGCGCCGAGGTCGAGAACGTTCTGTTCGCCCACCCGAAGATCCGGGAGGCCGCGGTGATCGGCCGGGCGCACGAGAAATGGGGCGAGGTCCCGGTGGCGGTGGTCGCCCTGAACGATCCCGACGGCGAACTCACCCTCGCCGAACTGGAACCGTTCCTCAACGAGAACCTGGCCCGCTACAAGCATCCGAAGGATCTGGTCGTCGTCGCGGAACTCCCGCGCAACGCCAGCGGCAAGGTCGTGAAGGTGGAACTGCGCAAGGACAACGCGTAGCCGGTACCACGCCCGGGTGCGGCGCCGGGTCGGACGGTCGGCTGATCTCCGCCTCCGGCGCCGCGCCGTATCGTCCGCCCGGTGTTCCCGGGACTGTTCCGGCCCCGCTGTGCGCCGCCGCCGCCGATGACCGAGGATCTACGGCATGCCGGATCGAAACGCTGCTGTTCTCGCCTTGCATTGGCAAGTGAATGTCATTCGCCCGGAAGGGTTCTTCGGCCCCATGCTGGCCGAACCGGTGGCTGCCGCCGGGGTGGTCCATCGGGCCGCCGACTTCCACGACAAGGCCGCCGCGCTGGGGCTGCCGATCATCTTCACCCGGTTCACCGTCCCCGAGGGCGAGGGGCGGCTGGTGCGCAACACCGCGTTCATGGAGTCGGTCGGCGCGGCGCAGCACGAGTTCCGGCCGGACGCCGCGGGTAGCCGGCTGATCGACGAGATGGCCGGGCAGGCCGACCATATCGTCGACAACCAGAAACTGTCGGGTCTGGCGGGCAACGATCTGCCGCGCTGGCTGGTGGAAAACGATATCGACACCCTGTTCCTCACCGGTGTCGCGACGAACCTCACGGTCGAGCAGACCGCCCGCCACGGCACCGACCTCGGCTTCACCGTCTACACCGTCGCGGATTGCGTGGCCGCCGCCGACCCCCACATACACACCGCCTCGCTCTCCAACATCGCCTTGGCCAGCGCCGGTCTCCGCACCACCACGGACGCCTTCCACACCAGTTGACGGTTCTGGTTCGGGGCCCGTCTCGTTCTGGAGCGACAGAGCGGTGGAGCGAAGCGGAGGAGCGGCGGAGTGAAGAACGAGACATCCGGGGGCCCCGAACTCGCGGCGGCGGAGGCGGCGCAATATATAGAGCTCAGATCCAGTTCTTTTCGGTCATCCAGCGCATCACCTGCCACCCGCAGAAGACCGGGATCCAGCAGGTGAGCACGCGATAGAGCAGTACCGACGGGACGGCGACCGCGGCCGGCAACCCGAAGGCGGCCAGGCCGCCGATGAGCGCCGCTTCGACCGCGCCGACACCGCCGGGGGTGGGTGCGGCCGAGGCCAGTGTGCCGCCGATCATGGTGACGATGGTGACGGTGATGAAGGTCGTCCCGCCGCCGAACGCCTGGACGCTGGCCCACAGCGCCAGCGCCTGGCCGAGGGTGAGCGCCGCGCAGCCGAGCACGATCACGGCGCAGCGTTTCGGGTCGCGGGCCAGGCGGGCCAGTTCCGCCACCACCTCCTGCAACTGCGGGAGTACCGAATTGTTGAGCCAGCGGCGCAGTTTCGGGACGAACATGAAGGTGCCGGCGATCCCCACCCCCACACCGCCGATGAGGTAGAGCACGGTGGGCGAGGGTACGAAATGCGACAGGTCCGCCGAGGTTCCGGCGGCCACACTGAACAGCACCAGCAGGCCGATATGCGTGGACACCTGCACCGCCTGCTGCAAGGCGACCGCCGCGGTGGCGCGGACCGCCCCGACACCCCCTTGCTGCAGGAATCGCACGCTCAGCGCCAGACCGCCGACCCGCGCGGGTGTGGTGGTCGCGGCGAAGGTGTTCGCGATCTGCATCAGCACCAGCGGCCAGTACTTCACCACGCCCGAGGCGCAGGCCCACAGCGCGGCGGCGGTGCCGAGGTAGGTCAGCGACGACAGTGCCAGCCCGGCCAGCGCCCACCACCAGTTGGCCTCGCGGAGCTGGGTGAAGAAGGTGGGAACCGCGCTGATGAACGGGTAGGCGACGTAGACCAGCCCGATGAGCAGCACCAGCTGCAACAGGCTCTTGCGGTTGAACCGGGTGATCTGCTCGGCCTCGATCCGGTCCTGCCCGGTTTGGGTCCGCACTTCGTCGCGGGCCGCGGTCACCACCGATTTCCAGCCGGCGATCGAGTTGCGGATGCCGCGGGGCATGGCGAATTTGGTCAGCCGGCGCGATGCGGTGAGCACGGTCTGTTCACCGAGTACGCCGATCGCCGAACGCACCGCCGCCGCCGGCCCGAACACCGCGGCCATGGAAACCAGCAGCTGGGCGATATCGGATTGCAGCTGGGCGTCGGAGGCGCACAGTTCGGCCGTGGTGAACCCACCGAATTTCGCGTCGCCGTTGTGCACCCGGATTTCCGCGGGCCGCAGTTCGCCGTGCGCGATCCCGCGTTCGCGTAGCACGGTGAGTGCCCGCCAGACCGCGTCGAGCGCCGCCGTATCGGTGGGGTCCTGTTCGATGGAGCGGCCGGCCGGCAGGGTATGCGCGTACAGCATCCAGCCGCGGGGCAGCGCCGCGACCCCTACCGGGCGGTGCGCGGCCACGCCCAGATCGCCCAGCGCTATGGCCATCAGCGCGCGATGCTCCACCGCGCGGTGCATGGAACCGTGCAGGGGCGCGGTCTCGCTGGACCGGAAGGTCACCAGGCGCCAGAGCTGCCGGACGGCGCTGAGCGTGCGCTGGTTCTTTCCGTACAACTCGACCACCAGCGCGCGTTCGCGTTCCTCGATCGTCGCCGAGAGCATCAGCGCGCCCGGGCCGGCGGGCCGGACGACGGTGAGCCGGTTGACGGTATAGCCGCGGCGCGCCAGCTGGCGGACCGCCGCGTCCAGCGGTACCTCCAGCGCGGGTGTGCCGACCAGCAGCACGATCACCGCGCCCACCAGCCAGCCGAGCGCCAGCCCGAACATGGCGCGCGCCGGGACGACGGTGCTGACCACCAGATGGATCGGCGCGAAGGCCAGGATCAGCACCCACAGCCAGCGCCGCGGCCGCACCGGCAGCCACGGGCTCGATACCGTGAGCACCGCGGCCAGCATCGCGATCCAGCGCGGATCGTCGAGGAACTGCTGCAGGAAGGTCTTGTCCGCGAGGTTCTCCGGCACCTGCAGATGCCACTGCGGCGCCGAGAGCCCGCTCGGTGTGATGGACAGCAGCAGCCCTGCCACGATGCCGGCGGTGGCGTAGCCGGCGAGCAGTTTCCAATGCCCGCCCCACACCAGTTCCACCAGGATCGCGAACGGCAGGATCAGGATGGCGATCCCGTAGACCAGGTACACCAGGTTCGACTGGTCGGCGTTGAGGAATCCGACGATATTGGAGACCGAACGTTCCAGCGCCAGCCATTCGGGCCGGGTGATCAACGATCCGGCGATCACCACCGCCACCCCGATGATCGCGAATACGACGCGCAGGATATCGCTGGTCCGCCGGGTGAGCGGTTGTAGCAGGTTGCCCGTTACCGGGATTTCCCGCCCGTCGACTCGCATGTCGTATCGGTACTTTCGGATCGAGGTGAAGCCGGTCGGCCGCCCGTGCCCACCAGTTGGTGAGTATGCAGGAGGCCGAGCCGGACGATACACATCAACACGCTGCCAGAATCGGGGGGTGAGCAGTGATCTACGCATCTGTTTTGTGGGCGATTCGTTCGTCGCCGGGGTCGGTGACCCGCAGGCTCTGGGCTGGACGGGCCGGTTGACGGCGCACGCCCATGCCGCGGGCCGGGCGCCCACCACCTACAACCTCGGTATCCGCGGGCAGACCTCGACCGAGATCGCCGCCCGGTGGCGGGCGGAATGCGAGCCCCGACTGCCTCGTGATGTGCAGGGCCGGGTCGTGTTCTCGTTCGGGGTCAACGACAGCATGCAGGTAGGGGACCGGACCCGGGTGGACGCCGGCAACTCGGTGGCGAATCTGATCGCGGTACTCGCCGGCGCGCGGGGGCGGGAGTGGCCGGTGCTGGTGGTGGGCCCGCCGCCGGTCGACGACCCGGCGCACAACCGCCGCATCGCCACGCTCGATGAGCTGTTCGCGAAGGTCTGCGCCGAGAGCGGGGTCCGCTATGTCGGCAGCGTTCACCGGCTGGCGGCCGATCCGGTCTGGATGGCGCAGGTGCGGGCGGGTGACGGGGCGCATCCCGGGGCGGCCGGATATGCCGCGTTCGCGGAATTGGTGCTGCCTACCTGGCGGGAATGGCTGGCATACTGACCGTTTACTCGTATAAATAGGATAGTTCTTCCGTAAAAAGACGTTCCTCACCGGAAAAATGTCCCAGACGGTGCGATTGATGCAGGCTCTCGCGGCCTACTGGGCGGAGGCGCTCGAAGTGCGTCGCATGGTGTCGAATACCCCGGCGAGTTCCGGGACCGACCGGACCAACTCGGCGGCATAGTCGCACTCGGCCTCCAGCTGGCTCAAGGTCCCCAGCATCGTCAGCCCGGCCCGCACGAACGGCGTGCAGTCCGGGGGCAGGGTCAGCTCGCGCATCACATTGTTCAACCGTGGACTGGTGACGCGCAGCACCTGCTTCCGAAACCACCTGGTGGTCAACCGGAAACGCTCATGGCGCACCGGTTCACCACACGCCGAGAGCGCCGAAGCCAGCGCCGCTGCGTCGAAATCCCGCCCGGGTAGCGCGAACCCGTGCGTGCGTACAGCCGATTCCAGCGCCGCCGGCCCGCCGTTGAAAATCGCGTCACACATCTGCACGGTCATCTCGGTGAACCCCGGATGCGGCCACGGCGCGCACGCGCCGAAATCGACCACTCCGAGCCGGCCGTCGGGTAGCAGCCGCAGATTGCCGGGATGTGGGTCGCAATAGAGCAATCCGTGCCGTTCCCAGCGGGTCAAGACGAAACGCATCATCAACTCGCCGACCCGGTCGCGCTGCTCCCGGCTACCCGATTCG
This sequence comes from Nocardia sp. CA-290969, assembly GCF_050936135.1. NCBI lineage: Bacteria > Bacillati > Actinomycetota > Actinomycetes > Mycobacteriales > Nocardiaceae > Nocardia > Nocardia sp. CA-290969. Next base: position 6,812,422 of record NZ_JBNJNJ010000001.1, read on the forward strand.
ATGATCCGGGACACCGGGACACCGGGCAGCCATTCCGAGATCAGCACATCGCCGCGCTGTTCGAGCACCTCCGGGACCCGGAATTCGGCGCTGTCGCGGTATTCGGCGGCGAAAGCCCGCTGATTGCGCGCTTCCCCCGCGTAATCGAGCTCCGCACGCACGCTCTCGCACAACGCCTCGGTCACCGATTTCACATCGGCGCCCGGCAGCAGCACCGACGCCAGGATCGATACCCGCCGTAACTGCACCAGATCCGATTCCACCGCGGTGCGGGCACCCGGGTACATGACCTTCACCGCGACCTCGCGCCCGTCGTGCCAGACCCCGCGATGCACCTGACCGATCGAAGCGGCCGCCGCCCGCCGATCATCGAACTCGCGGAACAATTCCCGCCACTGCGGTCCGAAGGTCTCGGCCAGCACACCCCGCACCGTGGCGGGCATCATGACCGGTGCCGAATCCTGCAGCTTGGCCAGTGCCACCTGATAGGGCGGCGCCAGATCACGCGGCAGGGCCAGCTGGTAGACCGCCAGCAGCTGGCCGAGTTTGGCCGCACAACCCTTCAGCTCTCCCAGCACCGCGAACATGTGTTCGGCGGTGCGGGTCTGGATATCGCGGTTCACCTCGTGCGCCGGCCGGCCGAGCGCCCGGCGGCCTGCACCGGCGGCCTGCCGTCCCGCGTAGGCGACCGGTAGCGCCATCAGTTTGGCGCTGCGCAGGGCCGGTCGCACGGGAGGTGCGCCGGGATCGCGTCGACTGCTCATACTGTGCCTCCGGGCATGAGTCAGGGCCCCCGGTGGTAACGCTGCGACTCTGACACGCTCACACTCTATCCATCGCAGATGAGCCAGACGTCTCCATGGTGACCCTCGGCGGCGATTTCCGGTCGCCACTCGCTCATATATGTTTCATCCGCGCCGGGATTTCGCCTGTTCTCGTGTGCAGCCCGACATATTTGTGCATAGACTGTCTGGGACGTAACAGCTGCCGAGAGAGGTGTATCCATGGGGTCCCGCACGGTGGTCGCCGATGTCGCCGACGAACTGGCGCGGCGGGTCGCCGCGGGGGAATACCAACCGGGTGAACTGATGCCCTCGGTGCGTCAGGTGGCCGACGAATTCGAGATGAACCGGGCCACCGCCCAGCTCACGCTCGGCCGACTCGAATCCTACGGTTTCGTCGAGGCGCGGCGCGGTAAAGGTTTCACCATCCGCGAGGTCCGCTCGGCCGGCGGCCTGGATGTGTACCGGCACCTGTTCCGGTTCTCCGTGCCGATGCCCGAGGTCGCGATCGAGATGTTCCGCGATATCGTCGAGGTCGAACGCGGGATCATCCTGGATGCGCTCCTCGCCTACACCGGTGCGGCGCCCGGCGGCCCGGTGGCCGCGGGCTTCGATCTCGCCGAACTGAAGGCCGAAGTCGACGCCCTCGAAACCCTGGCCCGCACCGACGTTCCCGATCACCGCCGCATCCTGGCCATCGAAATCGGTATCGTCCGGCGGCTACTGGTCGCCCTGGAATCGAGTATGCAACGCGCCATCCTGAATTCGATCGGCGAAATGGTGCTCGAGGTACCGGAAGCGGTCGAAGCCTATTTCGCCGGCGCCGCCGACCTACATGTGCTCGTCTGGCGGGCACTGATCGCGGTCTGGGAATCGGAATCCGGACCGTCACCCGCCCAGCTCGCACTCTTCGAGGATCTGTTCGGGATCTACCACAACAAGGTCATCGCCCGCTTCGAAGAACTCGTCGACACCCAGGGCCAGCCCGAAATCCACGCCGTAACCGCCTGAGGGGCTGTGTTTTCGGCGCCGACTCCGTCGGCGCGGGGGTTCGGCTCGTCGAGTCCACTTGGCGGTGCGCGGGGCCTTTCGTGCCCCGCGCACCGGCGTCGCCTTTATCCCGCGTCGTTGAGCTTGTTCAGGCGCTCGCAGGCGTTGACGTACTCCTCGATGAGACGGTTCATCACATCGGCGGAGCGCTCCGTCTTGTTCATCATGCCGACGATCTGACCCACCGGGTTGAAGTTCACATCCTTGGCGGCCTCCGGGTAGCGGTGACCGCGCTTCACACCGTCGAGCGCGACCATCATCTGCAGCGGCATGGGCAGCGGGTCCGGGGTGTCCTCGGCTGCCCACGCGTCGGTCCAGTCGTTGCGCAGCATCCGGGCCGGTTTACCGGTCCAGGCGCGGGACCGGATGGTGTCGTTGCTGGTGGCGTCGATCAAGCTCTGCATCTGCGCGGGCGGCACATTCGCCTCTTCCACGGTGAGCCAGATAGAGCCGGTCCAGGCGCCCGCGGCGCCCATCGCCATGGCGGCCGCGACCTGGCGGCCGTCGCCGATACCGCCCGCCGCGAGCACCGGCAGATCGCCCACGGCGTCGATGACCTGCGGCCACAGCACCAGCGAGGAGACCTCACCGCAGTGGCCGCCGCCTTCGGTGCCCTGGCACACCACGAAGTCCAGCCCGGCGTTCTTGTGGTTCATGGCGTGCTTGACGGAACCGCACAGCGCGCCGATGAGCCGCCCGGACTCCTGGATCTGGGAGACGAACTCCGGCGGCGGGGTACCCAGCGCGTTGGCGACCAGCTTGGCTTTCGGGTGCTTCAGGATCACCTCGACCTGCGGAGCGGCGGTGGTCGCCGTCCAGCCGAGCAGCTGCGGGTGCACCTCGTCCTCCGGAAGCTTCGGCACTCCGTGGTCGGCCAGGATCTTCTCGGCGAAATCGCGGTGGCCCTGCGGGACGTGCTTGACGAGTTCGGCCTCGAGCTGTTCGGGGGTCAGGCCCTCGATGCCCTTGCCCTCGTACTTGGAGGGGATCACCAGGTCGACACCGTAGGGGTTGTCGCCGACGTGTTCGTCGAGCCAGGCCAGCTCGACCTCGAGCTGTTCGGCGGTGAAGCCGACCGCGCCGAGTACGCCGAGACCGCCGGCGTTGCTGACCGCGGCCGCCACATCGCGGCAGTGGGTGAAGGCGAAGATGGGGAACTCGATCCCCAGCCGGTCGCAGATATCGGTACGCATGGCGCTGCTGGTCTCCCTATGCCTGGAACAAGTTACATAATTGCCGCGCGGCGGCTGATCCGGCCGCTGTCACCCGGCGGACCCGAATGCGCCGCGTGCCGTGGGTGCGGGCCGCGCGTACGCAGGGATCCGGCAGGTGCCATACCTTGAATGTAACACGTTCTAGTTTTATTGGAACCTATTCGCCGCTGCCGGCCCCCGGACCGCACCGCGCGCACCCGGCGGCTCCAGCCCCTCCCGCGGCACCCGCACCGGGACCTTCAGGAAGAGCGTGAACAGGAAGATCAGCAGGGTGGCCCGGCCCCAGACACCGAAACGCACCACCGCCTCCATCGCCTCGATCGAATGACCGGTGCCCATCGCATAGAAGTAACGGAACACGCCCACCCCGATCGCGATATCGGCGAGCAGATAACTCCACACCACCGGCCACGGCACGGCCAGCACCACCAGGAACGGAATCAGCCACAACGTGTACTGCGGGGAATGCACCTTGTGGAAAACCAGGAACCCGCACAGCATCGCCCCGCTGACACCGATCCACGGGTAGACGCCCGTTTCGAGATAGCGCCGCCGGCCTGTCCACAGCGCCAGGACGAACGACGCGGCGATCAGCGCCGGGGACGCGATCGCGACGGTATCGGCGAAAGCCGCGGTGCCCACCCGGTCCGTGCCGAACAGCGGCCGCAACCCCCAGAACCAGATCGAATTCGTGGTGATATCGGCCTGCCGCTGCTGCTGGAATTCGATCGACGCCCGCCAGCCGTCGTAGCCGGCGATCGCGAACGGCAAATTCACCACCAGCACCGTCGCGGCCGCGGCGGCACCGGTGTACAGCGCACCACGGATATCGAGCCGGGTCCGGCCGGTGTCGGCGCGCCCGCGTTCACCGCCGGTCAGTACATACAGCATCAGCGGCGCCACGAAAATCGCCGGATAGATCTTGAAACAGAAACCGAGTCCCAGCAGGACCGCCGCGCAAACCGCCCGGGTTCGCAAGGGCCACCGGGCGAGCGTCAGCACCCCCATCGCCGCCACCGTCGTGCACACCACCGGCAGTTCCCAGTTGTGGAACGCGTAGAGCACCAGCGGTGGCCCCACCGCCCACAGCAGGGCGGCCCGGCCCGCCATCCGGGCCAGCAGCCAGGCGGTGAGCAGGGCGAACGGCGCAAGCAACAGTGCCGATTGCAGCAGAAACATCGCATCGTTGTCCGCACCCAGCGCGCCCAGCCACATCAGCAGGCCGCTGAGCACCGGATACTCCACGGCCCCGCCGGTCAGTGCACCGTCGGCGGTGATCCCGCCGTGAACGTAGGGAAAAATATGCTGATCGATATCGCGGCCGAGCCAGAGGAACTGGATATCGGAATAGCAGACCCAGGCGTCCTTGACGTAATCGAAAGCGACACTGCGACCGTCGGCGCGAAACGGCGCACCCGCACAGCGGGCCTTGTTCAGAAATGCCACCGCGAGCGTGATTCCGCACAGCAAAACTGCCGCGGTCACCGCCGTCTGCCGGGAAACGCGACCGCTCGCGAACGCGCGCGCGGCCGCTCCGATCGACATACCGATCACCTTAGTGGCCGGGGCCCGTACAACCGCGGGGATCGATTTCGCGGTGATCCGCCCCCTCAGGTACTCTTGCCCGGTTGCTGACGCGACGACCTCCTGCCACGGAACGTCCGTGGCCGATCACAGACCACAGGAGGTGATTGGTTCGTGCGTCATTACGAAGTGATGGTCATCCTCGATCCGAGCATGGACGAGCGCACCGTCGGGCCGTCCCTGGACAATATGCTCAACGTTGTGAAGACCGAGGGCGGGAAAATCGACAAGGTCGATATCTGGGGCCGTAAGCGCCTCGCCTACGAGATCCGCAAACAGGCCGAAGGCATCTACGCGGTTATCGATCTGACCGCCGAGCCCGCCACGGTGAGCGAACTCGACCGCCAGCTGGGTCTCAACGAGCAGGTGCTGCGCACCAAGGTTCTGCGCAACGAAAAGTAGTTCCGGCGGTACCGCCGTTTCGTCGGAGCCTGTCTCTAGGCTCTAGCGCAACAGCGAGTGCACTCGGACTGCACACCGAGCAGGAGGAACCCACCATGGCAGCAGGCGATACCGTCATCACGGTCATCGGAAATCTGACGGCCGATCCCGAGCTTCGATTCACGCCCGCGGGCGCGGCGGTAGCGAATTTCACCGTTGCGTCGACACCGCGCATCTTCGACCGTAATACCAACGAATGGAAAGACGGCGAGGCACTGTTCCTGCGGTGCAATATCTGGCGTGACGCGGCGGAGAACGTCGCCGAAAGCCTCACCCGGGGTTCCCGGGTGATCGTCAGCGGCCGGCTCAAGCAGCGCTCCTACGAAACCCGCGAGGGTGAGAAGCGCACGGTCGTCGAGCTCGAGGTCGACGAGGTCGGTCCTTCGCTGAAGTACGCCACGGCGAAGGTCAACAAGACCAGCCGCGGCGGTGGCGGTGGTGGATTCGGTTCCAACAGCGGTGGTGGTGGAAACTACAACGCCGGCAACAGCGGCGGTGGACGTTCCGAACAGGGCGCAGCGGAAGACCCGTGGGGTAGCGCGCCCGCGGCCGGCTCCTTCGGGGGCGGCCGGATGGACGATGAACCGCCGTTCTGAGACGGCCCGCACAGACCCGCGTCGGCGGGTCGCCAAGAATACGGAGTGAACGAAAATGGCCAAGGCACCGGCGCGCGAAAAGGTGCTCAAGAAGAAGGCTTGCACTTTCTGCAAAGAGAGCAAGACCGGACCTGTCAATATCGACTACAAGGACGCACCGCTGCTGCGTAAGTACGTCAGTGAGCGCGGTAAGATCCGCGCCCGCCGGGTCACCGGCAACTGCGTGCAGCATCAGCGCGATATCGCCATCGCGGTGAAGAACTCGCGTGAGATGGCGCTGCTGCCCTATGTCTCGACGGCTCGCTGAGAAAGGTCGGTCAAGCATATGAAGCTCATCCTGACTGCCGACGTCGACAATCTCGGCGCTCCCGGCGACACCGTAGAGGTCAAGGACGGCTACGGCCGTAACTACCTGCTGCCCCGTGGGCTGGCGATCGTTGCCACCCGTGGTGCGCAGAAGCAGGTCGAGGGAATCCGCCGGGCCCAGGAGGCCCGCCGGGTGCGCGATCTCGGCCATGCCAACGAACTGAAGCAGGCCATCGAGAACCTGGACTCGGTGTCGCTGTCGGTCAAGACCGCCGGCACCGGCAAGCTGTTCGGTTCGGTGACCCAGTCCGATGTCGCCGCGGCGATCAAATCGGCCGGTGGGCCGGTGCTGGACAAGCGCAGCATCGAACTGCCGAAGGCGCATATCAAGGCGACCGGTAAGCATCAGGTCACGGTGCATCTGCACCCTGATGTCGCCGCGAAATTCGCCCTGGAGGTCGTGGCCGCGGGCTGACCGCGGTCTCGGCACGCTCCGACCGGAGGTCACGCAGTCGCGTGATCTCCGGTCGCTGTGCTCTGTTCTACGGGGGATGTTAGCCAGCTGATAGCTGTCGTTCGTCTACGAATCGGCGCGTGTGGTCGTATCGCAAGCGTCCGGTTTGTTGTGTCCGGGTTATCCACAGGATGTGAAGCCTGTGGATCAATCACAAAACCAACCGGATGTATTGTGACGTAGCTCATATCTGTTCGCCCGCCCGTTAACTCAACACGCCCGGCTGTTCATCGGCACCGACACGCCGATACTTTGTTTATCCACACTGTGTTGACGGGGAAAATCCCGGTCTAGCTGGGGATTTTTGGCGGCTGACCTGCGTTTTCCCCAAGTTCTCCACAAGTTGTGCACAACCAGGGGTGAACTATCCCCAGGTTATCCACAGGTCTGTCCACAGGTCCGTTTGGCATGTGGATAGAACCTCGCCTAGGTTCATCGCAGCACCATCGTCAAAGCCCCGCCGCAACCCGGCGGAACGGATCTATCTGGGTGATAGCTGGGATGTCTGATCACTGGTCACAGACACTTCCCGTACCGGCGAGTCTGTCGGACCCATGCGGTAGAACCAATCGGCACAAGGGTGCGTCCGGTCTGGAGGAGAGGACGGTCGAGTCTGATGGCAGTCGTCGATGACCGCGGGCACACGGACTTCCCACCCGAGCCGCCCGGTGAGGACTTCGGGCGTCAGCCGCCGCACGATATGGCCGCCGAACAGTCGGTACTGGGCGGCATGCTGCTCAGTAAGGACGCCATCGCCGACGTGGTGGAGGTGCTGCGCTCCGGCGATTTCTACCGCCCCGCGCACCAGGCGATCTACGACACCATCCTCGACCTCTACGGCCGCGGCGAACCGGCCGACCCGGTCACCGTCGCCGCCGGGCTGGATCGTAGCGGCGAACTGAAACGTATCGGCGGCGCCCCCTATCTGGTCACTCTCACGCAGACGGTCCCCACGGCCGCCAACGCCGGCTACTACGCCGAAATCGTCGCCGAGAAGGCCATCCTGCGCCGCCTGGTGGAGGCCGGCACCCGCATCGTCCAGTACGGCTACGCCGGCGCCGACGGCCAGGACGTGGCCGAGGTGGTCGACCGGGCCCAGGCCGAGGTCTACGAGGTCACCGAACGCCGGACCTCCGAGGATTTCCTCCCCCTGGAAGACCTCCTCCAGCCGACCATGGACGAAATCGACTCCATCGCCTCCCGCGGTGGAATCTCCCTCGGCGTCCCCACCGGCTTCTCCGAACTCGACGAGATCACCAACGGCCTGCACCCCGGCCAGATGATCATCGTCGCGGCCAGGCCCGGTGTGGGCAAAAGCACGCTCGGTATGGATTTCATGCGCAGCTGCTCGATTCGGCACGGGCTGGCGAGCGTGATCTTCTCGCTGGAGATGAGCCGGACCGAGATCGTCATGCGCCTGCTCTCGGCCGAAGCGAAGATCAAGCTCGGCGATATGCGGTCCGGGCGGATGAGCGACGACGACTGGACCAAGCTGGCGCGGCGGATGAGTGAGATCAGCGAAGCGCCGCTGTTCGTGGACGATTCCCCGAACCTGACAATGATGGAGATCCGGGCGAAGGCGCGGCGGCTGAAACAGCGGCATGACCTGAAACTTGTTGTGGTGGACTACCTCCAGCTGATGACCTCCGGTAAGAAGGTCGAATCACGGCAGCAGGAAGTCTCCGAATTCTCCCGGCACCTCAAACTCCTGGCCAAGGAGTTGGAGGTGCCGGTGGTTGCGATCAGTCAGCTCAACCGTGGTCCGGAACAGCGGACCGATAAGCGTCCGCAGGTCTCTGACCTGCGTGAATCGGGATCTTTGGAACAGGATGCGGATATGGTGATCCTGCTGCACCGGCCCGACGCGTTCGAACGAGACGATCCGCGCGGCGGTGAAGCGGACCTTATCCTGGGCAAGCACCGTAACGGGCCGACCGCGACGATCACCGTCGCGCACCAGCTGCATCTTTCGCGGTTCGTCGATATGGCCCGCGGCTGACGGATCTCTCACTCCTCCGCTGACCGCGATCAGGCCGGGAGCGAGAACCCTTCGGGCGGGGAGCCCTCGGTGAACAGCATCTGTACCCGGGCTTTACCTTCCCGGATCTGCCGGGCTTGCCGATACTCGGGCGAGTCGTACCACTGCCGGATCCGATCCATATCGGGAAACTCGATGACGAGGATCCGGGGTGAATCCCAGGTGCCCTCGACGGGTTCGGGTGTGGGACCGGCGACCAGATAGCGGCCGCCATGACTGAGAATCGACTTCTGGGCCACCGGGGCGTAGGCCCATCCGGCCTCCTCGTCGAGCACCTCGACGTTGACGATGACGTAAGCGGGCATACGGTTCCCATCGTGGACACGGCGTGTAGTTATGTCACGCATAAGAATATCGACGCCCCTACAGCCGTAGCGCCACCGATGAATTCCCGGTTGCGGATTTCACCGGAGAGTGGTTCGCCGAGCTGGTGGAGCGCGCGGTCAACGGCGTCGAACTGCCCGACTACGCGGGGCTGCCGGACCTCGAAGTCCCGGCCGGTCTGCTGACTGCCTCGTCGACCGAGTCGTAAGTCGTGCATGGCGGGTGGCGAAAGCGTCAGGCATGCCAGGGGCGGTCCCCGATCAATGCTGCTTCGGCGCCGCCGTCGGCAAAGATCACCTGGCCGGTGACGAAGCAGTTCTCCGGTCCCGCCAGCCAGCTGATGAGGTGCCCGACCCATTCCGGGTGTCCCGGGAAGCCGCCGAGTGGTTGTGGCGCGGCGGCCTCGACGGCGGTGCGTACTGCGTCGTCGGCGAAGATCCAGGCGGCGGCCGGGGTGTCCACGACGCCGGGGGCCACCGCATTGAGCGGGATGCCGGCGCCTGCCCATTCGGGTGTCGGAGCGACTCGGCGCACCCATCCGTTGAGGGCGCGCTTGGCGATGCCGTAGGCGTAATCGCGCAGGGCGGGGTCGGCGTCCACCAGTGCTGTTGCGGTGGTTTCGTCGCCGTCGGCGCAGGCCCGCATGATTCGTTCGTCCGCGGGCGCCAGTGATGCGGTCGAGGACACGGCAACAGCGCGGGGCGCCTGGCTGCCCGCCAGGAGAGGCCGCAGCCCTTCGAGGGTTGCGACCGCACCGAAGTAGTTCGTCTCGAGGAGCCCGGTCCGGCCGCCGCCGGCTATCGCGAGTACCGCATCGATGTGACCCCACTTCGCCACCTGATCGACCAGTGAGCGGCGTCCGTCCGGTGTCGACAGGTCGGCGATGATATCCGCGTCGTTCAGATCGCAGCCGATGACCCGGGCACCCCGGTCACGCAGGATTGCCGCAGTGGCGGCACCGATACCCGAAGCCGAGCCGGTGACGACGTATCTGCGTTCGGTCATCGGCCCGCCCCACTCTGTTCGGCGGCGGGAGGTTCGATCGAGAGGTACGGTGCGCCGTTGCGCCGAAAGTACACCTGACTGCTCACCTCCGCGAGGACGATCAGCACCACCAGCTTCAGCGCGCCGATCAGGGGGACGCTGTCGACCGGCATTGTGTAGGCCAGCACTACTGTGGTGGCCGCGTCGAGTAGCAGCGCGCAAGCCCAGATCACCGTGCCCACGTGCACAACCCGCCGAAAGGGCGGCTTGTCACGCCATGCGACGTTGATCTGCTCGCGCAACGAGTCGCCGGTGAAGAGCCGCAGGGCGGACAGATAGTACGGCGTCTGCGTAAGTGTGAGAAGGATCCAGCCGCCTGCCGCCGCGGTGATCAAGCCGTCCCGCGCCAGCAGAGTCCTCGGGCTGCCGGTCAGGAACGAGAGTCCGACGCTGAGCAGAAGGACGGTCATGACGAGGCCGGCGAGCATGTCGATCCGCCGCTTCGTCACCACCGAGTACACCGTCGCGGCGGCCGGTGCAATGAGGCCCAGCATCAGTGCCCACCAATGGCTGACCCCGGCAGCCCGCAATCCGTAGAACACCGCGATCGGCGCCGCTGCGTTGACCACCAGACTCATGACGATCGCGCGCTGTGGGCGGGGCGCGCCGTCGGCCGGGCCCAAGTCGGTTGCGCGGGAGGGCGGGTTCATTGCAACCCGCCGGAACCGGGCGAACCCACAAAATTGACCATAAGGTCAATAGTAACTGACCGTATGGTCAATAGTCGAACGGAACCTGTGCCCGGTGCTGATCCGGCTTTCTGGCGACCTCCGCCGCGTCAGCTCCTGGTCTGCATTCCACCGAGCAGGATGTCTGCGAGTCGCGCCGCGTAGTCGTGCGGTTCGACCTCTGGATGTTCTTCGAGGTAGGCGAGCATGATGTCGATCGAGCCCTGGTAGGTGACCGCCATGACCGTGGTGTCGAAACGACCCAGACTGCCCTCGGCCTGCCCGCGACGGAACAGTTCCTCCTGCCCCTGGTATGTCGCGTCGTAGAAGTCGGTGGTCACCTGTTCGCCGCCGTCCGGATGGCGCAGGTTGTGCACGATGCGGTTCAGCGCGACCAATTCGTTTCGCCGGGTGCGCACCTGAAGGGCGGCCGCACGCAGGGCGGCGCGGATGATGTTCGGCACGGGCTCATCGAGGTCGAGTTCGTCGACGATATGTTGCCGCAAAGTCTCCATCGTCGCCTTCGCCGTCGCCGCCATGAGGTCTTCTTTGCCGGTGAAGTAGTGCCAGATCAATCCTTTGGCCACATCGGCGCGCTGGGCGATCCGGGTCAGCGACGCGCCCTCGTAACCGCGTTCGGCGACCTCCTCGATTGCCGCCGTCATGATCTGCTTCCGGCGCTGCTCCTCGCTGAGGCGTTGCCGCGGGCCGCGGGTCGGGCGGGAGGCGGACGTCATAACAGAGCCGGCTCCCGCGAAGGTTTCCTGTCCACGCCGCGCATGCTACTGCCCGCTCGCGTACGGGGCTGTCGCCGTGCGGTACGCCGCGATTGCTGCAACGGACACCCGTTCGGTGAGGACGCAGGTCGCTGCATGGTGGAGATCGCGGCCGTGGCGTCAGGGAAAGACAGCGGGAGCGGACCGTGACGGTCCGCTCCCGCGGTTTCGGCTGTTCGATATCGGGTCAGGCGACCGGAGTGGGCTCCGGGGTCGCCGATTCCTTCGGCTCGTCTTCCTTGCGATTGCGGCGGATGCTGGAGATCACCGCGGCGCCGATGAACGCGACACCGATGAGACCGGTGACGAGTTCGTGGACGTGGATATCGCCGACCGTGATCAGCAGGATCAGCGCCAGGGCGCCGATCGCCCAGTGGGCACCGTGCTCGAGGAACACGTATTCGTTCAGCGTGCCCTTGCGCACCAGGTAGACGGTGATCGACCGGACGAACATGGCGCCGATCAGGCCCAGGCCCAGCGCGATGATGATCGGGTCGGCGGTGATGGCGAACGCGCCGATCACACCGTCGAAGGAGAACGAGGCGTCGAGAACTTCCAGGTAGAGGAACAGGAAGAACCCGGCCTTACCGGTGGCCTTGGCCAGCTCGGACGGGCCGCCGGACGCGTTTTCGGCCTGTTCCTCGACGTGGAACATCGAACCCAGGCCGTCGACCGCGATGTAGAGGATCATGCCGAGCAGACCGGCCAGCAGCACGGTGGAGCGGGTGTCGTCGTGCGCGAGGAACTCCGCCGACAGCACCAGGCCGATTCCTGCCACGACCACCGACACCATGTCCAGCTTGCCTGCCTTGGCCAGCGGGCGCTCCAGCCAGGACAACCACTTGACTTCCCGGTCCTCGAAGATGAAGTTCAGGAACAGCATCGCGAGGAACATGCCGCCGAACGCCGCGATCTGCGGGTGCGCGTCGGTGAGCAGGGTCTCGTAGCTGGGGCTGCCGTCGGGGAAGGTGGCCGCGTCGTTCGGCGGCGGGTTGAGCGCCAGATCGAAGGCTTCGACGGGGTTGAGGCCCGCGGTGATCCACACGATGGCCAGCGGGAAGATCAACCGCATACCGAAGACGGCGATCAGGATGCCGATGGTGAGGAAGATCTTCTGCCAGAACTCACTCATCTTTTCCAAGACGGTGGCGTTGATCACGGCGTTGTCGAACGAGAGGGAGACTTCGAGGATGCCGAGGATGAGGCAGAGCGCCAAGGCGGTGGGGCCGCCGTAGAGGAACGCCACTATCAGCGACAGCACTGTGACGACTATGGAGAAACCGAATATTCGCAGGACCACTCTGGGACCTTTCGTGTGCGGTGGCCGGACTGCGGTCGGTATCCCGGCCGTTAACGAGAAACCTGGTCGGCGGTCCCCGGGGACCTCTGGTCACCAGCGTTACCGCTCTTGTCACCAGCGTTACCGTCGACCGCCGTTTTGTCCAATTTGTCCCCTCCGCCTCGTTGGGGAGGCGTGAATGAGGGGGCCCGTTGCCGGACCCCCTCACGCTACCCGGAGGTGCGGATCGTCAGACGTTGACACCGTAGTCGCGGGCGATACCGGCCAGGCCGGACGCGTAGCCCTGCCCGATGGCGCGGAACTTCCATTCGGCGCCGTTGCGGTACAGCTCACCGAACACCATGGCGGTTTCGGTGGAGGCATCCTCGGAGAGGTCGTAGCGGGCCAGCTCTTCGCCGTTCGCGCGGTTCACGACGCGGATGTAGGCGTTGCGCACCTGGCCGAAGGACTGCGAGCGGCTGTCGGCCTCGTAGATGGAGACCGGGAAGAAGATGCTCTCGATGGCCGGCGGGGTGTTCGCCAGGTCGACGTTGATCACCTCGTCGTCGCCCTCGCCCTCACCGGTGGTGTTGTCGCCGACGTGTTCGATGGTGCCCTCGGGCGACTTCAGGTTGTTGAAGAACACGAAGTGCTGGTCGGACACGACCTTCTTGTCGGCTCCGGTGGCGATCGCGCTGGCGTCGAGGTCGAAGTCGGTGCCCGTGGTGGTGCGCACATCCCAGCCGAGGCCGACGGCGACCGCGGTGAGCCCCGGAGCCGCCTTGCTCAGCGAGACGTTGCCGCCCTTGGACAAACTGACACCCATGCGGGATTCCCTTTCGTAGTTGTCTGCGATTCCCAGCATGTCCGAAATCGCCGGGTACGGAAACGACAGTAGTGGTTTTCGGTGGAGTTGCGTAGCGTCATGCGTCCATTCGAGCCCGGAACCCCTCTTGCACCTGCGAGATCGGGCCGAGTCGATGGCGCCCGGGCGCGGGCCCTATATGGTGCGCTCCGCTACCGCCCCCCGGGCCTGGCGCGCTCAGGTGGCCGGGGCGTATCGGTCCGCGATCTCATACCATCGGGTCTGTGGCAGGCCGCAGGCGTGGATGGTTCCGGTCGGGGGAGGATCCCTGGTTCGAACAGGCACGGTCGGCGCTGACGACGGCGTTCCTGGATATGGACCGGCGGCAATCGGCCGCCGATGCGGCCACCATCGCCTCCGAGGAGATCTTTCCCGAACGGGAGCTGGGCCGGGGCTGGGCGCCGGTGCGGGAACAGTGCTACGCCGCCGGTGAGGCCTATCTCGCGCTGACCGCCGAAATCGAACAGGCCGAACAATCCGGGGGCCGGATTCCGGGACGGCAGGACCGGGCGGATGCCGTGGTTCGGCAACTCCAGGCGGCCGCACAGGAAGTGGACCGGTTCTATCACCGCGACCGCGCCCGGCTCGACGAGGCGGTGGCGGTGCACCGGACGGTGCCGGACCTGGTCGCGCAGGTGACCGCCGAGGCGGCGCGGGTCCGCGGGCAGGCCGCCGAATCCGAGTACGCCGCCTATCCGTCGGTGCGGGCCGCGGCCACCCGGGTGGATGAGGCAATGGTCACACTCGAGGTCGTACCGGCCGAGGAACGGGGCCGGGTGCGGGCGGTGGCGAACCAGTTGGGCGCGGCCACCACCGAGCTGTCGGAAGCGTTGGCGCAAGCCCCATCTCGGGAAGGCGCGGCCCGTAACGCCCTCGCCTCGGTCACCACCCGCATCGCGGCGGTACGTACCCGCGCCGAACGGCTGGGTCCGGCGTACTCTGCCTTGTTGCGCGAGTTCAATGCTGCGAGTTCGGCCGATCTGGCCGAGAATGAGCGCGCAAGCCAGCGTCATATCACCGCCGCGGAAGCCGCCCTAGCCGGAGCACGTGCCGCCGCGGCCGAGCACAACCCGGAGCCGGCCCTTGACCTGACCACGACTGCGCGCGGCCATCTCGCCGACGCCGAACAACTGGTGGATGCCGTCACCAAACGGCTGACCGAGTTGCGAGCGGTGCGCGACGATCCGCGTGAACGCGCCGAGGCCGTACGGTTCCGGCTCCGGGACGCGCAGATGCTCGCTGTTTCCCGGGGGTTGGTGGCCGAATGGGGTTCGGTACTCGACGCTCAGGTCGAGCGGCTCGACCGGGTCGCCGCGTCGCTCACCGGGCGGCACCCCGACTATTGGGCCTATGTGAACGAACTCGACACCATCACCGAATTCATTGCCGGTGTGGTGGAACGAATGCGCAGACAACCGGGACAACGAGGATGAGACGGGGGATCGATGACCGCAGGCATGGCCATCCGGCAGGAAGTTTCCCTGCACAAACGGGTACCACGCCGTCATTTCCGGCAGCTACAGGGTCCGGATGCCCGGGCCCTGTTCCATCGGCTGCCCGAACCGATCGACGACGACGCCGATCGGGAGCTGCTGGCGTTGGCGCTGGGCGCCACCCTGTACGTTCCGGCGACCCGGGATGACCTGACCGCGACGATCGTGCGACGTGCCGAGCGCGGTGTGTGTTCGATGGTGATCGACCTGGAGGACGCGGTCGCCGATCACGAGGTCGCCGCCGCCAAACAGCAGGCCGTGCGGACCCTCGAGGAGCTGGCGCGGCGCCGCGACCCGAACCCGCTGCTGTTCGTCCGGGTGCGTGACGCCGATACCGTGCCCGAACTGCTCGACCAGCTGGGTGCCGGCGCCGAGGTGCTCACCGGTTTCGTCTTTCCCAAGTTCGACAGCACGTCGGCACCGAAATACCTTGCCGCGCTGGCCACGGCGGTCGCCGCACGACCCGACCGGCCGCTCTACGGTATGCCGGTGCTGGAATCGGCGGCGCTGGTGCACCGGCAGACCCGGGATTCCGAACTCACCCAGATCGCGACGCTGCTCGCCGAGCATCGGGAACGCATCCTGGCGGTGCGGATCGGTGCGACCGATATGTGCGCCACCTTCGGTATCCGCCGTGACCGCGACCTCACCATCTACGACGTGCGGGTGATCGCCGATGTCATCGCCGATATCGTGAATTACCTGGGTCGCGCCGACGGAACGGGTTTCGTGATCACCGGACCGGTATGGGAGTACTTCGCCGACCACGAGCGCATGTTCCGCCCACTGCTGCGCACGGCGCCGTTCGAGGAATCCGATGCGGTGCCGTTCCGCAGCTATCTGGTGAGCCGCGATCTCGACGGCCTGCTGCGCGAGATAACCCTGGACCGCGCCAACGGTATCCACGGCAAAACGGTGATCCACCCGTCCCATGTGGCGGCGGTGCACGCGCTCTCGGTGGTGACGCACGAGGAGTACACCGATGCCCTGGACATTCTGCAGGTGGAGGTCGGCGGGGTCGCCGCTTCGGGCTATCGCAACAAGATGAACGAGATGCGGCCACACCGCAGCTGGGCCGTGCACACCCTCGCGCGCGCCCGCGTGTTCGGGGTCGCGAAGAAAGGGGTGTCCTTCGTGGACCTACTGTCAGCGCTGGTCACCGTATGAGCATGAGCGAGTCGGGGCCGCAGTACTGGGCTACTCGCACACTGGGGATCGAGCTGCGGCATCGCGAATACTTCCGGCACGGCGATCTTTCCGACGCGCTACCCCCGGCCCTCGCGGTCACCGATCTGCTGCAGCCCGGGTTGCGGAAGAATCCGCGGCGCGCGCATCTGCTGGTGTCCACCGTGCTCGGTAAACATCTGCCGACCGATCCGCTGGTGGTGCGAGATGCCGGTGACCGGCTCGGCGATCTGGTGCGTGCCGTGCTGGGCGAGCGGGACGCCGTCGTCCTCGGTTTCGCCGAGACCGCGACCGGCCTCGGGCATTGCGTCGCGACCCGGATCGAGGCCGCCTGTTATCTGCATTCCACCCGTCGCTCCGTACCGGGCGCGCGGACACTGACCGGTTTCGAGGAGGGGCATTCGCACGCCACCTCGCATCTGCTGCAGCCGATGCCCGGTGATGTGTTCACCGCCGGGTTACCGCTGGTGCTGGTGGACGACGAGATTTCCACCGGCAACACCGCGCTGGACGCGATCGCGTCGTTGCACGAATTCGCGCCACGCACTCACTATGTGCTGGCCACACTGGTCGATATGCGGACCGACGCCGATCGGGCCCGGTTCGCCGAGGTGGCCGCCGGGCTGGGTGCGCGCATCGATACCGTCTGCCTGGCCACGGGCAGTACCGTGCTGCCGGCGGATCTGGTCGGGAGGGTGCTGGACCTGCCGGAGGCCGAACTCAATCCGGTCGCGGAAGCGCGTGGCGGTACGGCGCGGCTCGAGCTGCCCTGGCCGGCGGATGTACCCGAGGGGGGCCGGCACGGCTTCCTGCGCACCGACCGAGCGGCGTTCGAACAGGCCGGCGCGGGGGTCGCGAAAATCCTGCGGGACCAGCTGATCACCGAATACGCCGGGCGCCCGGTGATCGTGCTCGCCCACGAGGAACTGATGTATCTGCCGCTGTGCCTGGCGGTGTCGCTGGCCGAATACGGGATCGCGGTGCGATACCAGACCACCACCCGCTCACCGGCTTACGTCCTGGACGAGCCCGGTTATCCGCTGCGGCGCGGGTTCCGGTTCCATGCCCCCGAACCCGGCGAGGAGCAGCCGCGATTCCTGTACAACGCGTGCTGGCCCGGCGACGACACCGCCGATCCGGTGCTGGTTTTCGTAGTCGACACGCCGGGCGACAGCGCGCTGCTGCACGCGCCCGGCGGGCTGGTGGATGTACTGACCGCCGCGGGTTCGGATGTGCTGGTAGCGGTTCTTCCCGGTGCCGATCCGAGCGTTCTCGAGGCCACCCGGACCGGTGTCGATAACCGGTCGGCGTCTCCCACTGCGGCGGGACCGGAACTGGTGCCGGCACGGCACGGGGCGGTTGTGGCCGAGCCGACGGGTGCGGCTGTGGTCGAGCGGACCGGGACGGCCGTGGCGGCGCCGAGCCGGGCGGCAGCGGCCGAGCCGACCGGGACAACCGTTTCCGGGCTGCCTGGTGCAGCCGGTGGTCCCCGGCCGCTGTACGGGCCCGATTTCGGCTCCTACGCACCGGAGGATGTGGCGTGGTTGCTGAAGGATCTGTCCGGCGCCGAACTGGAGGCCGATCTCGCCTATCGCGAAGAGCGGATCCAGGCGGGGATCGCGCACTACGCCGAATCGCTGCCCATCGAGTACCAGCCCGACGCCGCCTATCGTGAGCTGTTCGACCGGGTGCTCGCCGACAGCGCGCAGCGGCTGGCTCTCGCGGTGGGGACCGTCGCCGAACTGGTCGTCGCCGAACGCGGTACCGGGATCGTGCTGGCCTCACTGGCCCGGGCGGGTACGCCGATCGGCATCCTGATCCGCCGCTGGCTCGCCACCGGCCACGGGTCCCGGCCCGGACTGGATATCCCGCACTACGCGGTCTCGATCGTGCGCGACCGCGGAATCGACGCGGTGGCCCTGGACTATCTGGCCGGGCAGCACGACCCCGCCGCGGTGGTGTTCGTCGACGGCTGGACCGGTAAAGGCGCGATCGCCAAGGAACTCACCGCGGCACTGGACGCCTACCACGCGGCCGGCGGTGCCCGATTCGACGACGACCTCGCCGTACTCGCCGACCCCGGCCACTGTGCGCGCACCTACGGCACCCGCGACGATTTCCTGATCGCCTCGGCCTGCCTCAACTCCACCGTCTCCGGGCTGGTGTCGCGCACCGTGCTGAACCGTGACCTGATCGGCCCGCACGATTTCCACGGCGCGAAGTTCTATGCCGATCTCGCCGCCGACGATGTGTCCGGCCGGCTCGTCGACACCGTCACCGCGGCCTTCGATGCGGTCCGCGATCAGGTGACCGCGCAGGTCGCGCAGTTGCGCACCACCGACCGCACCCCGACCTGGGCGGGTTGGGCGTCGGTGGAGCGGGTGCGCGCCGAATACGGCATCGAAAGCGTGAACTTCGTGAAACCGGGGGTCGGCGAGACCACCCGCGTACTGCTGCGGCGAGTGCCGTGGCGGGTGCTGGTGCGCGCGGCCGACGCCCCCGAGCACGCGCATATCCGGCTGCTGGCGCAGGCCCGCGGCGTGCCGGTGGAGGTCGTACCGGACCTGGCCTATTCGTGTATGGGTTTGATCAAGGATGTGCGGCGTTAGATGGCTTCCCCGAAACCGGTGCTGATCGCGACCGACCTGGATCGCACGATGATCTACTCGCGCAACGCCTTCGCGGCCGCCGCGCCCGAGACGGTCTGCGTGGAACATCTCGACGGTGCCCCACTGTCGTATATGACCGTCACCGCCGCGGCCGCGATGACCGAACTCGCGGCGGCGGCCGCCGTACTGCCCACCACCACCCGCACCATCGCGCAGTTCGACCGGATTCGCTTCCCCGGTGCGCCGTGGCCGTTCGCGGTGACCAGTAACGGCGGAAACATCCTGGTGGACGGCGTACCCGATGCGCAGTGGCGGCGAACGGTCGATATCGCCGTCCGGGCCGGCGGCGCCACCCTCGCCGAGATCGGGGCCGCGCTCCGCAACCGGATCGACGATTCCTGGGTGCTGAAATACCGCGAGGCCGATGATCTGTTCTGCTACCTGGTGGTGGATCTTGCCCGCACGCCACATGATTTCCTGGCCGAATGGGACAGTTGGTGCAGGCCGCGCGGCTGGTCGGCCTCGCGGCAGGGTCGCAAGATCTACACCATGCCCACGGCGGTGTGCAAGAGCCGGGCCGTGGCCGAGGTCCGGGCACGGCTCGTCGCGACCGGTCGCCTCGATCCGGTGGCACCGACACTCGCCGCCGGCGACGGGGCACTGGACGCGGAAATGCTGAGGGCCGCCGACCGGGGGATCCGGCCGCGCCACGGTGAACTCGAAGAACTCGGCTGGACCCGCCCCGGTATCGAAATCACCTCCGCCACCGGAATCCTGGCGGGGGAGGAGATCATCGACTGGTTCACCGCCGCGGTGCCGGGACGCGTCGCCGAACCCACCGGTTAGCCCTGTGCGGGGAGTCCGGCGGACCGTGCGGTTCGGTTCCACGGTCACCCGCGCCGCCGAACTCGGTGGTAACGGCGCCGGGTCACCAGGCCGGGCAGGCCGGTAGTTGGCCGATCGCGGGCCCGGAGCGTCCGCACCGAGACGAGGTCGAGGGCGACGGGCGGGCGGCCCGGCCCCGCGAGTCCGGGCTCAGAGCATACGGCGGCGTGCCCGCTCGACGGTTCGCGCCCGCCGCAACGAGATTCGAGACCAGACGAGGTTCTGCAATGCCAGCGTCGCCCAGCCGGCCAGCGCCATTCCGGCCAGGTTCACCACCAGTTGCAGCACGCTGCCCCAGATCGCCGACCCGGCGCCGAACGCGAGACCCAGCGCGATATTCCCGGCCGCGGGCACGGTGGTGACCGAAATGAATACGCCCACCAGTGCACCCGCTTTGGCCGAGGTGAGCGAGAGCACCCCGGCGGCCGCGGCGATCAGTGCCACCACGAACGACCATTTGTCCGGTGTGTAGATGAACGCCGTCTCCGGGCGTTCGCCGGTGACCACGTCGACGGTGATCCAGCCGAGCCCGCGCGCAACCAGGGCGGCGAGGAAGGCGAGGAAGATGGCCGCCGCGAAACCCGTCAGCAAGGTGGCGATCGCGCGGCCGAGCAAGGCCCCCCGGCGGCGCACCAGCGCGACACCCAGCGCGGCGATCGCGCCGAACTCCGGGCCCAGCACCATGGCCCCGATCACCAGGACCTGCGAATCGACCACGATCGCGATACTCGCGAGCACCGTGGCCAGTGTCATGAAACTCAGGTAGGTCCAGTTGAGTTCGGTTTCCTCATAGGAGCGCTGGGTCACGTCCGCCCAGACCACCGAGTCGGCGCTGTAGCCCGGGGTCCGCATCTCGGCCAGATATCCCGACAGCGACATCCAGGTGCGCACCGGTTCGAGTTCGATACTGCCGTGGTGGTGCAGGCCCGTGGCCCGGAGTTTCTCGACGATATCGTTGGCGGCTTCCCGCGCCAGATCGGCCAGGATCAGGTCGCCGGGGGGTCGTAGCGCGCTTCCGCGCAGGACGGCCAAACCGCTGACCGCGTCGTCGGCTTCGAGGATGCTCAGCACGTCGTCGGTGAGTTCGGCCGGCGTCATCACCCGCAGATGCAGCATGGGCCAAGTCTGCCCGGGCGGCGGTCCTTTTCCTACACGGACGAATCGGACACGGCGGCATGGCGTGTCTATCGGCCCACCGATCGGCACCGACCCACTCGGTCGATGCCTGGGGCGGCGGCCTGCCGGTCAGTACCCCTGCTGACCCTGCAGTTGCTGCGCGATCACACCCTGCAAGCGCTGCAGGCCGGGCACCGTGATCCCGCTCTGCAACTGCCCTTCGATCGTGCGGATCACAGCGTGGTCGCTGAGTACCTTCTCGCTCGACTGGATCAGCACCGTACCGGCGCCGGTGAAATCGAACTGCCGCTCCTCCCCGGAATTCACGCCGAACGCCGCCGCGCCCGCCGCCAGGAAGCCCGACACCCAGCGCTGGTCGTAATGATGGCTCGGCGACGGGCAATCGGCCCAGCCCACCAGGGATTCCGGGTCCACCCGCAACGGTGGTTCGGCGAAGATCACCGGCCCGTTCGAGGACGCCAGGAACTTCCCGGTACCGATCAGGGTGAGGAAACCGGGCACGATCGACTGGTTCAGCGACAGCCCCGGTTCGAATGCCAGCAGGTTCGCCGCCCGGATGGTGAGGTTGCCGTCGTCGAGATCGTAGGAGTTGATGTCGTAGCCGCGATCGCCGATCAGCAGTTTGCCCTGCCCCTCGGCTACCACGTAGTCGCCGGTGAACAGCGGGGCGGAGAACTGGTTCGCCACCATGTGCAGCAGCTGGCCCTGCAATCCGTGGGTGAGCATCTGGAATCGCATCTGGCCGTAGTAGGCGATCATCGCGCCCTTGCGCATGAACCAGGGTTTCACCAGGTCGATGCAGTAGGCGTAGCTGTTGCCGGGGATATTGTCGCTCTCGCCCAGCGTCATCGGGCTGAGGATCTCGCTCACAGTTTCTCCTCCGAGGCCTGGACGTAGATGATGCCCTGGCCGGCGCACTGCAATTGCATCGCCTCGCCGGATCCGCGCCCGACCGCGTCGCGCCAGCTCATCGCCGTCTTCAACTCGGTCTGCACGTTGCCGTAGGAGGCGATGAACGCCTGTGGATCCACCACCACCGGATTCGGCCCGCCGACCTGCAGTTCGAGATAGCCGCCGTGGGCGAGTAGTACCGCACTGCCGTGCCCGGAGATCTGCGTGGTGAACATGCCCTGGCCGGTGAGCGCACCGGAGGCCGCGCCACGTAACGCGCCCATGAGACCGCCCCCGCCGCCGCCCCCACCGGAACTCATCACCGAGACCACCGAGGTTTGCAGTCCGGCGGTGTAGGCGAGCAAGCGGGAGGCTTCCACCTGCAGCATGGCACCCGGTTGTACCGGCACCACCTGGACTTCCAGTCCGGCGAACCCGTAGTGGACCTGCCCGGTGCCCTGGGCGAGCATGGTGCGCTGGTGTTCCCCGGCCATCATCCGGCCCGCCATCCGCACCAGCCCGCCGCCACCGCCCATCCCGCCGCCGCCCGGTATCTCGTGCGGTGCGAAGGACACATCGCCGGTGTAGAAGAGCATGCCGCCGGCCCGGGCGACCACACCGCCCGCCGCGCCGACGTCGACCTTGACGACCTTGGAGTTGATTTTCTCGAACATGTCCTACCGTTCCGCCGGCTGGATCGAGACCACGCCCTGACCGTCCCACCGCAGCGAGAAGGCTTCGCCACCGTCCTGTCCCAGCACCGACCGCCAGGAGACATCGGTGACGAACGACTGGTTGAGGTTGCCGCGCGCCGCGACGAACGCGTCCGGGTCCACCACCAGCGGGAACTGCGGGGAGACCTCGAGGTGGATGAGCGGCCCGCCCGCCGAGAGCAAGGCGACCTGCCCCTGACCGCTCACGGTCGTGGTGAAAAGCCCCTGCCCGCTGGACGCGCCGCGCACACCCGCGAAACGCACATCGGTGCGCAGGTTTCCGGCGAAGGCCAGCAGCTGCTGCGATTCGACCTGCAGGGTTTCGTTGTTCAGGTTGACCACCGAGACGTACTGCCCGTTGACCGCCAGGAAAACCCGGCCCTGACCACCGCATTCCATCAGCGACAGCTTCTCGCCCGTGGCCCGGCGCTTCATCCCGGCCAGTACGCCCTCGCCACCGCCGAACCCGGCGGATTTGAACTGTACGGCGCCCTCGTAGGCGACCATCGAACCGGAGATCGCGCGAATACTCGAGTTCGCGAGATGAGCCTCGACTACCTTCTTCGACTGTTCGAAGAGTTGTGCCATAGAGAATTCGCCTGTCGTCGTGCTATCGGGAGGCCCCGAGCGCCGAACCGGCAGCGCTCATCCGTCGCCGCCACCTTAATCGCCCCAGGTCGATCCCGTCCATCGGTCCCCGACACAGACAGAACGTGACAGCGTCGGCGCCGAGTTCAGCGCGGCCTTGGCCTTCCCCGACCGGAACCGAACGCGACCACGGCGGCGCCGAGTCTTACGAGGCCCTGAGAGGTTTTGGCCCGTCCCTGCTGTCAGTGCTCGATGCGACGCGGCGCAGCCGCGAGTGTCGAGCGCTGACAGCAGGGACTTAGGGGGGCCAAAACCCGCGGCGCCGCAGGCGCCGCAAATAAACACAGCGGCCGAAACCACGTGCCGCCGGAGGCGGCACCAACAAACACAGCTTCTCGTAGAGTGGCATGCACACGCACCGACAAGCGAAGGGTCTGACTTGTCCGCAACACTCGCCAAGGGCCAGAACGGTCCACTGGCCACCAACGATGTGGTGATTTCGATTCAATTGGCCGCCCCGGCCGATCTGTCCGCACTATTGGTCACCGAGCAGGGCAAGGTTCGGTCCGACGCCGATTTCGTGTTCTACAACCAGCCCAGTGGTCCCGGCGTCAACCTGCGTCCGGGTCCGGCCGGCCAGCCGGCTTCGCTGGCGGTGAACCTCGCCGCGGTACCCGCCGATATCGCGCAGGTGCGGGCCGTGATCACCCTCGACGATCCGAACGCGAATTTCGGGCGGTTCGCGCCGCCGGTCGCCTATGTCTCCGATCCGTCCGGTACCCAGCTGTTCGAGTACCGGATCGATGGCCTGGCATCCGAGTCGATCGTGATCGCGCTCGAACTGTATCGCCGGCAGGGTGCCTGGAAGGTGCGCGCGGTCGGTCAGGGTTATGCCGGTGGTTTCGCCGCGCTCGTCACCGATCACGGTGTGACAGTGGATGATTCACCCGCGCAGACGCAGTCCGCGCCGCCCCCGCCCCCCGCACCGCCCGCGCCGGCTCCGCAGTCCGCGCCGGTGCCGCCGCCCACTCAGCAGGCCTACCCCGCGCAGCAGCCGCCCACCGCTCCCTACCCGCCGCAGGGTGGTGGGTATCCGCCGCCGCCCGGTCCGGGTTATCAGCCGGGTGCTCCCGCGCCCGCCCCGGTTCCGGCGCCGCCGGCGAACGAGATCAGCCTGAGCAAGACGGGCCCGGTGAGCCTGCAGAAGGGCCAGCGGGTCAGCCTCCGTAAGGAAGACGGTGCGGCGCTCACCTTCGTCAAGATGGGCCTGGGCTGGGATCCGGTGCAGCAGCGGGGAATGTTCGGCAGCCGCACCGTGGATATCGATCTGGACGCCTCGGTGGTGCTGTTCGCGGATATGAACCCCGTCGATGTCGCCTACTACGGCCAGCTCACCTCCAAAGACGGTTCGGTTCGCCATCAGGGTGACAACCTCACCGGTGAAGGCGCCGGCGACGACGAGGTGATCCTCGTCGATCTCACGCGTATACCGGCGCACGTCAACAGCCTGGTCTTCATCGTGACCTCCTACAAGGGCCATACTTTCGGCCAGGTGCAGAACGCCTTCTGCCGGTTGATCGACGGCGCGAACAACGCCGAACTGGCGCGCTATTCGCTCACCGGCGGGACCCCGACCACCGCGATGGCGATGGCGAAACTGTTCCGCGCGGGCGCCGATTGGAAGATGCAGGCCATCGGTGAAGGTTTCAACGCGAAACATCCCGGCGAGGCGATCCCCCAGTTGGGCCGATTCCTCGGGGCGTGAGCGACGGAAACGGGGGACGGGATATGAAGCAGATGCAAGCGGGCCAGAACATCGCGCTCGACGGCGGGCCGGCCCGCTTCCAGGTGAACGCGGCGGTACCGCCGACGCTTTCGGCGCTGGTGGTGGCCGCGGACCTCCGAGTGGCCTCGGCCGCGGACGTGCTGGTCACCGAGCGGCCGGCGGGTCCGGGTGTGCGGCTCGAGGGAGCGGCCGTGGTCGTCACGCCCGCCGAGGTACGGGCCGACGCCCAGGCGGTGCTGCTGATCGCCTCGGCGGCCGCCGGCCCCGGCACGGTCACCGCGATGCTGTCCGAAAACGATGCGCCGGTAGCGGAATTCGTCATCACACCGCAATCGGGGGAAACCGCGCTGATCTGCTTCGAGCTGTACCGGCGCGGCCCCGGCTGGAAGCTGCGGGCGCTGGGGCAGGGGTACGCGGGCGGGCTCACCGAACTGCTGCGGGCCCACGGCGCGCAGGATTACGCGCCCGTCGCGCCTGCGGATTACGTGCCCGCGGCGCCGACGGTCGTGTCCGCCACGGCCACTGTGGCGGACACAACGGTTCCCGTCGCGCCGACGGCGCAGGCCGACATTCCGCCCCTCGAAGTGGGCCACGGGCTGGAGCGGTTGTGGATGATCTTCGAGGACGCCGCGCGTTCGGCCGCGGCCCTGGAATCATCGCGCAGCTATGCCGCTGACCGGCTCGACCAGGAACTCTCCGCGGCGGTCTCGGACCCGGCGACCCGCAACACTCCCGCCGCCGACGCGGCACGCACGGCCGCGCAACGCCGCTACGACGAACTCACCGCCGCGGCAGAAGACAGGCACCGCGGCGACAGCGCCCAACTGCAACGGGAACTCGCCGAGGCGGATGCGGTGCTGCCCGCGGCGCTGGCGTCCTGGAACTCCCCGGCCTGGGATCGCCCGGCCATCCCGTCGGACGGAATCCGGCTCGGCGAGCTCTACGCGCCGGAACGCGGCGGGCTGCGCATTCCGTACTGTGTGCCGGTTCCGCTGAACCGGCCGCTGTGGGTCGATTCCGAATCCTCCGCGGCGGTGGCGCCGGTGATCGGGGCGCTGCTGGCCCGGTTGCTGCGGGCCGCGCCGGGACGCCGCACGGTGGTCGACATCATCGACCTCACCGGGGCGTTCGCCGGTTTCACGGGCATGCTGGCGCCGGTGCTGGCCGGGCCGCCGATCACCGATCACACCGATATCTCGGCGCGGCTACAGCAGTTGGTGGATTCCGCCGAACTCGCCGAGATGGCCTACAACTCGGGGCAGGGCGTTCCGCCGGCCGAACACCGGATCCTGCTGGCGGCGGATTTCCCGCACGGCTATCAGTCCACGGACGCGCAACGCTTGGTCGCGTTGCTGACCCGCGGCGATCTGATCGGATTGTCGACGGTGATCGTCGGTGCGAACGAATCGGAGTCGCACGACAGCACGGTGGCGGCACTCTCCCGCGCCTGCCGCCATCTGCCGACACTCACCGGAACGCCGCTGTTCGATCCGTGGACGAACAACGCCTGGCAACTCGACCTGGACCTGCTCCCCCAGGAGCCGGAACAACGAGCCCGCATCCTGCGCTGAATTTTTGGCGCCGACTCCGTCGGCGCGGGGGTTCGGCCCCCCTTGGTCCCTGCGTTCAGCCCCGCGATACTCGCGCCTGCGGCGCATTGTCTCGCGGGGCTGAACGCAGGGACGGGCCAAACCCTTTGAATGCCTCGCTGGACTCGGCGCCGCTGTGGTTGCGTTTGATTTCGGGTCATGGACCGTCGGAGTGCTTCGCTGGACTCGGCGCTGCCGTGGTGGCGGCGTCTGCTTTGGGGTCCTTGGGGTCAGCCCAAGCGGGCGGGTGGGCGTGTTTCCAGGGGCTCTGCGGGTGCGACCGGCTTCGGTGTGGTGGTTCGTGGCTTGTGCCGGGTGGCGGCGAGGGCGCCGGTCCAGTGGGTGTCCAGGGAGATTCTGGGGCGCAGGAATTCCGGTAGCCAGGGCAGCAGGGGGTCGGGGGCGCGGTCGACGATGCCGCCGACCGGGTCGTCCAGGTAGTCGCGGCGGACCAGATCGTGTTCGGGCCGGTAGATCTGGCGGACGATGAGCGCGCACAGGGCGATCACCGCGATATCGCGGAGCAGGACCGTCCCGGTGAACCACTGTTCGGGCAGGCCCTTTCGGTCGATGCCGAGGTAGTAGAACATTCGTGGCGCCCAGACCAAGGCGTCGATCGTCATCCAGGCCAGCAGCAGCCGCCGATGCGGGAGGGCGAGCACCGCGATCGGCACCAGCCACAGCGAGTACTGCGGGCTCCAGACCTTGTTGGTCAGCAGGAAGGCCGCGACCACCAGGAAGCACAGCTGGGCCAGCCGGGGACGGCGCGGCGCGGTGAGCCCGATATAGGCGATTCCGGCGCAGGCCGCCGCGAACAGCACCAGCGACACCAGGTTGAGCAGGGTCGGTGCCTCACCGTGGCGCAGCGTGCCGTCGAACCCGTTCCAGTCGGTGAACGACATCACCACGTTGTAGATCGAATCCGGGTCGGCGTGGCGAGTGGTGTTGAGCCGGAAGAATTCCCGCCAGCCATCGGGGTACAGCAGCGCGATCGGCAGGTTCACCAGCGCCCAGGTCGTGAGCGCGCCACCGGCGGTCAGGCCGGCCGCCCCCAGCGGGCGCTCGGCCAGCAGCCGGATCCGTGCCGGGATCTCGTGCGACCAGGCGATCAGATCGTCCGAACCGCGGATATCGCGCAACCGGATCGCGAACTGGGCCCGCGGTGTCCGCTGCATCGGGTCGGCGCGCAGGCACAACACCAAGATCGGGCCGAGCAGCAGCAGCGGATACAGTTTCGCCGCGCCGCCCAGCCCGAGCAGAACACCGGCCAGCAGCGGCCGACGCCGGGCCCAGGCCAGCAGACCGGTGGCGGCGAACGCGGTGGCGAGGAAATCGAAATTGGTGAAGGCGTGCACGATCACCAGCGGTGAACACGCCATCAGGACGGTATCCCAGATACGGCGCCCGGCCAGTACCGCGGTCGCCCAGATCGTCACCAGCCAGGCCATCGCCAAACCCAGTGCGACCACGTTGAAATACAGAACCACCTGCAGTGCGCCCGGCAGCGGGCTCGCATCCCAGGACTTGGCCACCAGCATGGAAACGTACTGGTACAGACCCGACAGGACCGGGTATTCCATATGCCGGACCTCGGTGCCGCCGTCCGGCGTTTCCTCCACCCACGACTTCTTGTACGGGAAGGCGCCCTCGTTGAGCCGTTCGGCGCCGTAGAGCGGAACGGTGTCCGAATAGCACATGGCGGTGTACTGGCGGCCGTTGTTCCAATCGAGGGTGAGCGCACCGCCGGCGGTGGTGGTCTGCTGGATACAGCCGGCCTTGGCGAACCAGCCGAAGGCCAGGAAGATCACCGTGCAGGCCAGCAGCACCCGCATCGGGGTCCAGAAGCGGGCCCGCCCGATGAGTGCGTGATCGCCGACCGGGCCACCGATCACGGTGCACAACTGGGCGGCCATCGAATCGTTGCGGCTCGGTTTGTCGCGGGCGTCCGCCGAACGAAGGTCAGGGGCGAGCGGGGCCGGTGCGTCGTATCCGTGACGGGTGCCCTGGTGAGCGGTCCCGTCTCCGGGATCGTTCCCGTCGTCCGGCCCACCCACCAGTCGCTGCTCGCTCACGGCACCCGAGGTTACCTGTTACGGGCGTCCGGTCCGGACCCGAGCCGGACCCCCGCGGTAGGTTGCGGCCCGGTCAGCCGCCGTCTTCGGCGCCGCCGGGGCCGCCCGGACCACCGGAATCGGTATCTTCCCCACCGGTATCGGTGTCCGTTCCGGCGCTCGGCGCCTGGGTAACGGTCGGCACGGTTCCCTCCGGCCCGGCAGTGGGCTGCCCCGGTAGCGGACCGGCGCCGCTGTCGTTCTGTGGCTGACCTTGCGGCTGCTGCTGGCTGCGCGGGTTGGGCGCCATCCCGGGTACCGGAATGGTGATACCGGGCAGGATTTCGACCTGGCTCGGCTGGATCACGACCGGCGGTTCGAAGGTCGGCATCGTCGTGGACGGTGCGGTGTACGGGGCGGTCCACTTGGGCACACCCGCCTGCCCCTTGATCGGTGCCGGTTTCGGGAACTTCTCGCTGGGCGTGCCCTCCAGGGCGCCGTCCATCGTGTCCTTCCAGATATCGGACGGCAGGCTGGAGCCGTAGATCATCGCACCGCCGTAGTTGCGCAGCGGCGAGTTGTCCGTGGTGCCCACCCAGACCGCGGTGGCCAGCGACGGGGTGTAGCCCACCATCCACGCGTCCTTGTTCTCCCCGGTATCGCCGAGCTGCGCGGTACCGGTCTTGGCGGCCGACGGGCGGCCACCGGCCAGACCGTGGTTGCGGGAGTAGCCGGCGATCGGTTCCATCGCCGCGGTCACGTTGTCGGCGACAGCCTCCGAGACCCGGCGTTCCCCGGCGACATCGCCGCGGTCCAGCAGGACCTGGCCGTCGGCGGTGACGACCTTCGTCACGAAATGTGGTTTGTGGTACATGCCGGACGCCGCGAGGGTCGCGTAGGCCGACGCCATATCCAGCGGCCGGGCCTGGTACTGGCCGAGCACGATACCGTTGTTCGGCCCGGCGCCGCCCGGTTCGGTCAGGGTCGGGCCCAGGCCCGGAAGTTCTTCCGGAATGCCCAGTTTGTGGCCCATTTCGGCGATCTTCTCCGGGCCGTTCTCCATTTCCAGCTGCATACGGTAGAAGCTGGTGTTGAGCGACCGTTTCAGCGCTTCGGCGATGGTGCAGACACCGCACTGCTCGCCTTCGACGTTGGTGATCTCGATACCGTTCACCGTGATCGGCGAGCTGTCGTACATCTGCGACAGCGGTTTACCCATTTCCAGGTTCTGCGCCAGGCCGATCACCTTGAACGACGAGCCGGTTTGCAGCGCGGCATTGGCGAAGTCGTAGCCGTAACCGTCCTCACCGCCGTAGTAGGCCCGCACCGCACCGGATTTCGGGTCGATCGAGACCACCGCGGTGCGCAGTTTGTCCGGTTCGCCCTCCATATTCGTATGTACGGAGTTGAGCGCGGCCTGCTGTGCCTGCGCATCGATGGTCGTGGTGATCTCGAGGCCCGCGGTGTTCAGCTGCTGTTCGCTGATTCCGGCCTCGGAGAGCTCGCGCAGCACCTGCGCCTTGATATGGCCCTCCGGGCCGGCGGAATCGGTTTTCTGGCCGGTCTCCGACGACGACTTCACCTGCGGGTAGGTCATCCCCGCGCGTTCGTTGCGGTCGAGATTGCCGCCGGCGACCATACCGTCGAGAACATAGTTCCAGCGCGCTTCGGCGCCGTCCGGATTCGATTCCGGATCCAGCAGCGAAGGCAGCTGGATGGTCGCGGCGAGAACGGCGCCCTCGGCGACGTTCAACTCCTGCACCGGTTTACCGAAATAGGCCTTGGAGGCCGCGTCGATACCGTAGGCGCCGCGCCCGAAGTAGATGGTGTTCAGGTAGGCGGTGAGGATCTCGTCCTTGCTCCACTGCCGGGCCATCTTCGCCGAGATGACCAATTCGTGCAGCTTACGGGTGATACTGCGTTCGTCACCGACCAGCGCGTTCTTCACGTACTGCTGGGTGATCGTCGAACCACCACCGGCGCTTTCCCGGCCGAGGAGGTTATCGCGCGCGGCGCGGGCGAAACCGGAGATCGAGAAGCCGGGGTTGCTGTAGAAATCGCGGTCCTCGGCGGCGATCACGGCATTGCGCACATGCGGCGGGATCTGATCGATCGTCACATCGGTGCGGTTGCCCTGCGGGGGGACAACCCGGGTGATCTCGGTTTCCCCGTCGTTGGCGAGGATCGTGGCGACCTGGTTGGTCTTGAGGTCGCCGGGCTCGGGTACCGACACCGTGGAATAGGCGATCAGGAACACCGTGCTCGGTACCACGATGGCAAGTGCGACCAGTACGTAGGCGATTCGGCGCACGATTTTCCACCGGCTCTTGCGTTTCTGTCCCGGACCCCGCCCCTCGGGGCCACCGGGACCACCCGAGCGATTGTCGCCCGGCCGGCGGGGCGGCGGGCCACCACCGGGACCGGAGCGTACGCGGGACCGGCCCTCCGGGCCGACCGCACGACGTTCCCCGGTGTTCGCGCCCGGCCGGGTCGCCGGACGGGGGCCGGTCGCGGTGCGTTCGCGCCGGGTGGTTTCGGCCGAGCCGGCGGGTGCGGCCGGGTTCGGCATCTTCACGGTGCCCTGTTCGCCGCGCTGCGGGCCCGGCTCACCCGGCCGGCCCATCCGCTGGGTCGGCTGATTGGGCGGCTGCGGCCGGCCCTGCGGCGGCCGTCCGGGCGGGGGCCCGGGGCGCTGCGGCGGCTGCTGCCCGCGGGGCGCCGGCGGCATACCGCCGGTGTTCGGGCCGGGTCGCCGGCCGTCGGGACCGGGACGAGGGCCGCCGACCGCAGGCCGCGGACCGCTGTTGGCGGGCGGCCGCGGCCCGGCCGGGCCGGGGCGGGGGCCGCCGACCGCCGGACGTGGGCCGGTCGCCGGACCGGGACGCGGGCCGACGGGGCCGGGTCGGGGCCCACCGGGGCCGGGCGGCCGTCCGCCGGGGCCGGGGCGGGGGGCGTTGGCGTTGGGTGCGGGACCACGGTTCGGTGACCCCGGACGCTGCTGCGGCTCCCGTCCCGGCAGCGGACCACGCGGGCCGCGGCCACCGCGCGGGTCATCGCCGGATGGGGTCTCGTAGGGCGAAGTCACTGACAAGGTCTCCAAAGCTCGTATCGGTCTGCTCGGCCCGTGCACCGGTGTCTCATGACACGCGGTGCGGCATCAACCATCGGGCCGGGCGGGTTCATTCCGCAGCGGTGCGCCGGTTCACCCGGGAGCGGGAACGCCGCTGCGGCGTCTGCCCGAGCACATAGGACTGCACCAGATGATTCCAGCTGCAGGTCCGGCACACCTCGACGACATGAACCGAGAACTCTTCTCTGGACTCGGCCAGGCGCACCAGCTCTTCCGGGCTGCGCGCAGAACCCGCGATCGGCCCCAGGCCGTCGCCGTAGACCCAGGATACGAGAGTGAGTTGTTCCTTCCGGCAGATAGGGCATGTGACCTCGCTCCCCCGGCCGTGAAATTTGGCCGCACGCAGCAGGTAGGGATTGGCGTCACATACCTCGGCGACATCGACACGGCCCGCATAGACGTCAGCCAGCAGCGACTTGCGCCGGAGCGCATAGTCCACCACTTGCCGCTGAATTCGCACGCCCCCAGAGTAGCCGTGTTGTATTTCTGCCGCCCGCGGCCGGATTGGTTTCGGGTCGGCGATATGGACCGTGCCGGGTCACCGCCGCTCCCGCCCCGACCTCGCCGGAGGACTCGGCGCGGGGGCCTGAGTGGTCTCTGCAAATCAAATGGGCGCAAATCGGCCGTCGCAAAGAGCAAGAGTTGGCGCAAATGCGCCAAACCCGCAGGGATGGCGTGGTCGTGTGGCGACCACAACAGCGGGAGCGGGCCTCCCCGCGGCGTGGCGTCCGACGTAGTATTCGCTGGTGTCAACAGCAAGGCCGGGCCGTAACAAGGCGCGTGCCACCGATCGTGCCGCAACAGCCGGTTCGGGTTTTTCCGGTCGCTACTTCGCCGTCCTCACCGCCGCCGCGCTGGCGACGGCGTTCGCCGCGTACACGCTCACCAGTCGCGGTACCGATTCGCCGCCCATCGAACCGCCGATCGCGACCCCGACACCTGCGGCGGCGCCGGGGGCCGACGCCGATGAACCCGGGCCACCGGCCACCGAGACATTGGTCTTCGCCCCGCCGAACCTCGTGACCGGCCCCGGGCTCGCCCAGTTCGTCGCCGAGTACCGCGAGCGTTTCGGCGACACCGTCGCGGACGAGGTGGGTCTGCATCCCGACCACGGCGATATCGCACGCGCTGTTCCCGGGCAGCCGAACCGGCTGGTGAGCTACGACTACCGCGGCGGCTTCAATCAGTCCGCCGATCTGACCACCCGCCCGGTCGATACCCCCACCGTCGATCTGGGCGCACTCGATACCCAGGCGATCGGCCGTGTACTGACCGAGGCCCCGGCGGCCGTCCGGGTCCCCGACGGTGTGGTCACCCATATGAACTACGAGGTCAACACCTTCTCCCCGTTCGAGGGCGTGCCCGCGGTCAGCATCTACGTATCCAATTCGTTCGACGAGAGCGGTTGGCTACTGGTCGGTCCGACCGGCGATATTCTGCGGGTCTGGCCGTTCGAGGGGTGAAGGCCTCGCGATAGTCTCGGGAAATGCTGCAACCCGGGGCGAGCGTCGCCGGCTACCGGATCGTCCGCCGGATCGGCGCGGGCGGGATGGGGGTCGTCTATCTCGCCGATCACCCCCGGCTGCCGCGCCAGGATGTATTGAAACTGCTTCCCGCCCACCATTTGGACGACCCGCAGTTCCGCGGCAGATTCGACCGGGAGGCCGATCTCGCGGCCCGGCTCAAACATCCGAATATCGTCACCGTCCACGATCGCGGAGTCGCCGACGGTCAGCCGTGGATCGCGATGGAGTACGTGCCGGGTACCGATGCCGCCGCGCTGGTCGGGTCGGCGGACATGAGCCCGCGCCGCGCCGTCCGAATCATCGATGATGCGGCCCGCGGCCTGGATCACGCCCATCGCAACGGCATGCTGCACCGCGATGTGAAACCGGGAAATATCCTGGTCACCGCGGACCCCGACCGCGAGTTCGGCGAACGTGCACTGCTGACCGATTTCGGGATCGCCCGCCTCGCGCTCGAGGGCACCGACCTCACCCGTACCGGTGAGGTGATCGCGACGGTGGCCTACGCCGCACCCGAACAGTTCACCGGCGGTCCCGTCGATCACCGCGCGGATGTCTACGCGCTCGGTTGTACCCTGTTCGTCCTGCTCACGGGCGAGAAGCCGTTTGCCATGGACAGTGCTGCCGCGGTGATCAGCGCGCATCTGCACACTCCGCCGCCACCGGCCTCCTGGCGGGTTCCGGGTCTGCCGCCGGCGATCGACGCGGTGCTGTCCCGGGCGATGGCGAAGGACCCCGCGCAACGCTACGACTCGTGCCGCGCCTTCAGCGAGGCCGCGATCCACGCGCTCGAGGCGGCCCCGGACCGCCGCCCCGGCCCGCCGCCCACGAGCCCGCCCACCGCAGCCCGGAACGCCACGTCCGCAGCGCGAACTTCCGTACCGGGTCCCGGCCCGGTACCGGGCGGATCGGCCGGCGCCGGGCGTGCCGGCGCGGCGGTTCGGCGCGGCCACCGCGGGGCACGACGCTGGTGGATACCGGTCGCGGTACTGACGATCGCTGCCACGCTCGGCGCCGGCGCCGGACTCGTGGCGCGCGAGGACCCGGCCGCCGGCGTCACCGCCGTCGCCGAGGCCGAGCCGGAACCCGCGCCGCTGCCGAACCTCCTCACCACCGCCGGGTTGGCGTCCTTCATCGACTCCTACC
The DNA here is from genome assembly GCF_050936135.1 of Nocardia sp. CA-290969. NCBI lineage: Bacteria > Bacillati > Actinomycetota > Actinomycetes > Mycobacteriales > Nocardiaceae > Nocardia > Nocardia sp. CA-290969. The sequence goes on from NZ_JBNJNJ010000001.1 coordinate 6,846,632, forward strand.
GCCGGGAGTTCGGTGACACCGTCATCGATACCGCGACGATCTATCCCGACTTTCTGCTGGTCCAGCGGCTGGACCAGGGCAGTCCCCGGAACTTCCGCTTCGACGGGGACGGGTTCGACGAGCTGGGCGGCCCCGTGCCCAGCTGGGCGAAGGGCCGGCCGATCGACCTGGCCGATATCGACCTGAAGACATTGGCCGCCGTACTGGCAGGAGCCCCGGCCTCGGTGCGCCTGGAGCAGGGAGCGGTCGAACATCTCGGCATCGGTTTCGAGCTGATCGCCCCGGCCGACGCCGGGCCCGTGATCGATATCTACGTCGAAGATCCTGCCGGGGGTACCGGACACTTGTCCGTCTCGTTCGCCGGCGAACCGCTGCAAGTGTTTCCCGCGAACTGACCTCGGGATTGCCGGCTTACCCGGCGGGTGGGGCCGCGGGTCTCAGGTCCGGCTCGCCGCCGGTGGGAACTCGCCGCCCTGGTTTTCGCGCCGGCTACCGAGGTGAAGTCCCAGGCCCGGGTCGGTCATGCGGCCCGGTCGCCATCTGTGATGTAGCGGACCGAACTATGAATGGTTATATCGCTCCGATATAGTGGGTAGTCGCATCCATTGGTTAGATCTGTACGGAAGTCAGGGGGTGAAGCCCGGTGCTCGAATTGGCAATCCTCGGGCTGCTCCTGGAATCGCCCATGCACGGCTACGAGCTGAAGAAACGGCTCACCGGCCTGCTCGGGGCGTTTCGGGCTTTCTCCTACGGATCGCTGTATCCGACCCTGAAACGTATGCAGGCGGATGGGCTGATCGCGGAGGAGGTGCCCGAAGGCATGGTGACGACTCGCCGTGCCCGGCGGGTGTACCAGCTCACTCCGGCGGGCCGGGAGCGGTTCAGCGAGCTCCTGGCCGATACCGGTCCGCAGAACTACACCGATGACGGCTTCGGCGTGCACTTGGCCTTCTTCAGTCGCACCCCCGCGGAAGCGCGGATGCGGATTCTGGAGGGCAGGCGGCGCCAGGTCGAGGAGCGCCGAGAGGGGCTGCGGGAGGCGATCAAGAAGGCGAGTGGCTCGCTGGATCGCTACACCCGCCAACTCCATCAACTCGGACTCGAATCAAGCGAGCGCGAAGTGCGCTGGCTCAACGAGTTGATTGCGGCGGAGCAATCGACGAAGGCGGCACCACAGAAAGAGGGAAATACCGGCCATGAGTAGTGGAGACAGCAATAAATCCAGTGTTCGCGTCGCCATCGTAGGTGTGGGCAACTGCGCCTCCTCGCTCGTGCAGGGCGTGCAGTACTACCGGGATGCCGACGACACGGCGACGGTCCCCGGCCTGATGCATGTGCGGTTCGGCCAGTACCACGTGCGTGACGTGCAGTTCGTCGCCGCCTTCGACGTGGACGCCAAGAAGGTCGGCTTCGACCTGTCGGAGGCGATCTTCGCCAGCGAGAACAACACCATCAAGATCTCCGATGTACCGCCGCTGGGCGTCACCGTGCAGCGCGGTCCGACCCTCGACGGCATCGGCAAGTACTACGCCGAAACCATCGAGCTCGCCGAGAGCGATCCGGTCGACGTCGTGCAGACGCTGAAGGACGCGCAGGTCGACGTGCTCGTCTCCTACCTGCCCGTCGGGTCGGAGGAAGCGGACAAGTTCTACGCCCAGTGCGCGATCGACGCCGGTGTGGCCTTCGTCAACGCGCTGCCGGTGTTCATCGCCTCGGACCCGGAATGGGCCGAGAAGTTCCGCGCCGCGGGCGTGCCGATCGTCGGCGACGACATCAAGAGCCAGGTCGGCGCCACCATCACCCACCGGGTCATGGCGAAACTGTTCGAGGACCGTGGCGTGCAGCTCGACCGCACCATGCAGCTGAACGTCGGCGGCAATATGGACTTCAAGAACATGCTCGAGCGCGAGCGCCTGGAGTCCAAGAAGATCTCCAAGACCCAGGCCGTCACCAGCAACCTGAAGAAGGAGATGGGCGCCGGCGATGTGCATATCGGCCCGTCCGATCACGTCGGCTGGCTCGACGACCGTAAATGGGCCTACGTCCGGCTAGAGGGCCGCGCGTTCGGTGATGTACCGCTGAACCTGGAGTACAAGCTCGAGGTGTGGGACTCCCCGAACTCGGCGGGCATCATCATCGACGCGGTGCGCGCCGCGAAGATCGCCAAGGACCGCGGAATCGGCGGCCCCGTGCTCCCGGCCTCGGCGTACCTGATGAAGTCCCCGCCGAAGCAGATGGCCGACGACGTCGCCCGCGCCGAGCTGGAAACCTTCATCATCGGTTAATTTGGCTGTGTTTTTTGGCGCCGACTCCGTCGGCGCGGGTTTTGGCCCCCTTGGTCCCTGCTTTCCGCACTCGACACTCGCGGCTTCGCCGCCTCGCATCGAGCACGGAAAGCAGGGACGGGCCAAAACCTCCAAGGGCCTCGTAAGACTCGGCACCGCCGTGGTTGCGTTCCGTTCCGGGGTCATGTGGACCTCTCCGAGCCCCGTAGGACTCGGTGCCGCCGTGGTTGCGATCGGTTTCGGGGTTATGAGAACTCCGAGGGCCTCGCTGGACTCGGCGCCGCCGCTGGGCGCGCGGGGGACGGAACTGGGGCGAAACCCTTCACGACCTCAGTCGAGCGATACGTAGACCTCGACCGAGGTCGGGCCGGTGTAGCGTTCGAGTTCGGCGGTGTGGGAGCGGGTTATCGTGCCCGCTTTCTCCGCTTCCCGCACCCGCGCCCAGGCGGTGCGGAGCAGATCGTAGGGCTTCTCGGTCACCACGAATTTCGCGTAGCGCCCGGCCGGGACGCGGGTGAGCACATCGCCGGGGTCCAGATCGGCCAGGCCGCCGACCTCGTAGCCGAGCACCGCCACCGCGTGATCGTCCTGCCCGATGTAGGCGGCCATCCGGGGGACTTCCTTCTCTCGGCTCAGGTAGCGATCCCAGGTGAAGTTGACCAGGTCCAGATCGCGGGCGGTTACCTCACGGCCGGCCAGCGGCACCGTGAGCCCGGCGACCATACTCTCGTCGAGGGTGACAATTTCGAAATCCACAGCTTCCTACCTGCCCGCCGAATCGTCTTCTGCCAGTGCCACGAATACCTCCACCGTGTGCTCGTCCGGATACCGTTCGTGGTCTCCGGTGTAGGAGCGCACCAACCGGCCGGCGGCTTCGGCGTCCCAGATGGCCCGCCACAGGGTCACGATCGTTTCGCCGAGATCCGCGCCGCTGAGGGTGAACCGGGCATAGCGCCCGGCCGGGATCCGGGCGAGGACATCGCCGGGTAGCAGATCGTCGAGGCTGCGACAGCGGTAGCCGATGATATGGGTCAGGTACGAATTGATCTCCGGGGCGTGGTCGACGAACGCGCTGGCCGGGGGACCTGGTAACGACCGCGACAGATTGCGTTTCCAGGCCTGCTCCACCTTCGTACGGCGCGGCCCTTCCACGGCGAGGGCCGGGCTGCGAAGCACCATTCCCGCCACCAGTGTTTCCGGGCGGTCAACGACATTGAATTCCACCGGCGTAGCCCCTATGTCTCGTCATCCGTCGTCGCTCCAGCGCATATCCTCCCGCACGCTCGTCCCGGCACGAGCGTGGGCCCGGTGCCGGTCGGTCGGATGGGCGACATCATCACTCTGGCAAACGATGCTGCCATGCCGACCGTTCCTTCGGTGGGATCACGAGCGGAAATCCGTGCATCACGGCACCGGAACGGTAACGCCGGGCAGGATTTCGATCACCCGCGGCGGCGGTGGCGCCGGCGGAGGCGGCGGTGGCGCCGGAACAGGGGCCGGCCCGGGTTCGTATTCGGGCTCGGGCACGTATTCCGGTTCCGGCTCGGGTACGGGTTCGGGTACGTAGGGTTCGGAGGCCGGCGGGATCACGATGAACGGTTGCTGGGGTTGTGGCGGCTCCGGCTGCGGGGGTGGGTTGAGAATGTCGTACGGCCCGCCGGACGGCTGATCACCGGCCGCGGGGGCGGGCGGCGGCGGTGGCGGAGCCGGACCACCGGGCGGCGGATTGCCGATCTGTTCCACTGGGGTATCGGCGAGGGCGCCGTCCATCGTCTGCTTCCAGATATCGGCGGGGAACCCGGAACCGTAGATGCGGCCACCGCCCGCCGTCACGATCGGCAGATTGAGTTCGGTGCCCACCCACACCGCGGTCGACAGTGAGGGTGTGAAACCGACCATCCAGGCGTCCTTGTTCTGGCCGGAATCACCCAACTGGGTGGTGCCGGTTTTGGCGGCCGAGGGGCGCCCGCTCAGTCCGTGGCCGTTGGAATAATCGGCGATCGGCAGCATCGCCTGGGCGGCGCGGGCCGCGATATCGGGCGATATGCGCTGTTCGGCGGGCGGCGGTTGGTCACCGGTCTGCTGTTTCGGGTCGGCGCTGCGATCCAGCAGCACCCGGCCGTCGCCGCGTACCACGCGTTGTACGAAATACGGCTGGTGGTAGCGGCCCTCACCGGCGATGGTGGCATACGCGGAAGCCATGTCCATGGGCCGGACCAGATAGGTGCCCAGCACGATCGACGGCATCGGATCCTCGCCCATCTCGGTGAGCGACTTTCCCGGCACCCCGGGGATCTCGTGCGGTATCCCGGCCTGGTGGGCGGCGTCGGCGATCGCTTTCGGTCCGTTGTTCATGGCCAGGGTGAGCCGGTAGAAGCTGGTGTTGAGCGAACGTTTGAAGGCCTCCGAGATCGAGCAGGTCCCGCAGGACTCGTTCTCGACATTGCGCACCTCGACCCCGTTGACGTGCACCGGCGCGCTGTCGAACGCCCGCGACAGCGGGATTCCCTGCTGCAGCGCCGCCAGCACCGCGAAGGTTTTGAAGGCCGACCCGGTCTGCACCGGGGCCTGTGCGAAATCGAATCCGATACCGTCGGCGCCGCCGTAGTAGGCGCGCACCGCGCCGGAGCGCGGGTCGATCGAGACCACCGCGGTCCGCAGTTCCGGCGGTTGCCCCTCCAGCCGTCCGGCGGCCGCGGCCTGTGCGGCCTGCTGCGCTTTCGGGTCGATGGTGGTGACGATGTTCAGGGCGCCGGTATCGATTTCCTTCTGCGAGATCCCGGCGGCCGACAACTCGCGCAACACCTGCGCCTTGATATGCCCTTCCGGACCCCGTTCGACGATGTTCTCGTCGAATACCGGCGGCGCAATCGTGGGCGGGAAGGTCACCGTGCCGCGTTCACCGGGCGCCAGGTTTCCCATCGAAACCATGCCGTTGAGCACGTAGTTCCAGCGTTGCAGCAACTGCGGCAACTGGTTCGGGTTCTGCGGATCCAGGCCGGACGGGGTGCGGATGAGCGCGGCCAGTACCGCCCCCTCGGCCACGGTCAGCTCGTTGACCGGTTTGCCGAAATAGGCCTGTGCGGCGGCCTCGATTCCGTAGGCGCCGCGGCCGAAGTAGATGGTGTTGAGGTAGGCATGCAGGATCTCGTCTTTGTTCCATTCCCGCGACATCTTGGCCGAGATGATGAGTTCGTGCGCCTTACGGCTCACCGTGCGCTCGGACCCCAGGAACGCGTTCTTGACGTACTGCTGGGTGATGGTCGACCCGCCACCGGCGTTCGCCCGGCCCAGCGCATTGTCCCGGAGCGCGCGCAGCAGGCCCGTGGGCGAGAACCCTGGGTTGGTGTAGAAGTTGCGGTCTTCGGCGGAGAGCACGGCGTCGCGGACGTGGACCGGAACCTTCTCCAGCGGAACGGGGGTGCGGTTGCCCTCGGGCGGCACCACCTTGGCCAGCACCGTGGTGCCGTCGGAAGCGGTGATGGTGGCGGTCTGATTCACCGGTACGGTGCCGGCCGCCGGGATCTCCGCGCTCCAGTACACCAGCGCCACCAACAGCGCCGGTATGGCGACCAGGATGGTGAACAGCCACAGCAGCAGATGGCGGATGCGCTGGCCACGGGTGCGGCGCGGGCGGGGGTAGCGCGGGGGCCGGGGCGGCCGGGGACGCCCACCGGCGTCGAGCTGGTTCCAACCGGCGAGCGAGGGGTACTGCGGCGATCTGGGAGTGTGGCCACGCTGGGAACGGAACGAGCTCACGATCATCTCCTCCCGGAGCGTCGGAAAAACTCAGGCGCACCACCGCCAGACCTCAGGATACCCAGAGATCAGCTTTCCACCCGCATGGTGATCAGCTGTTGACCCGCGCTGTGATCAGCTCTTGACCCCGCCCGCGGTGAGGCCGGAAATGATGCGTCGCTGGAACACCAGTACCAGAATCACCAGCGGGACGGTCACCAGGGTGCCCGCCGCCATAATCGACGCATACGGTTCCACCTGCGGATTGTTCCCGGAGAACCGAGCGATGGCCACGGTGACCGGTTCCGTGTCGCTCCCCGACAGCACCCGGGCGAGCAGGTATTCGTTGACCGCGGCGAAGAACGCCAGGATCGCGGTGGTGAACACCGCGGGCGCCGCCAGCGGCAGCATCACCAGCCGGAAAGCCTGCAGTTTGGTGGCTCCGTCGATCCGCGCCGCCTCTTCGAGCTCCCACGGCAGGTCTGCGAAGAACGAGGCGAGAACATACACCGTCAGCGGCAGCACGAAGGAGATATTGGGCAGGATCAGTGCCTGGTACTCGCCGATCCAGCCGATATCGGTGAACAGCTGGAACAGCGGGGTCACCAGCACGACCACCGGGAACATCGAGGCGCTCAGGATCACCCCGGACACCAGATAGCGACCCTTGAAGGTGAGTCGGGCCAGCGCGTACGCGGCCATTACGCCGATCACCAGTGCTATCGCGGTACTGGCCGCACCGATGATCACACTGTTGAGCAGAGCCTTGCCGAAATCGTTACCGCGGCTCGTGTCGAACACATCGCGGAAGTTGTCGAGCGTGAGGTGCGTGGGCCACGGGGTGGTGTCGAACGTGTAGGCGGGGTCGCGGAAGGCGGTCACCGCCATCCAGTAGAACGGGCCCATCCCCCAGAGCAGCACGATCAGCGCGCCCACATAGATACGGGCCGAGCCGAGCCGGCGGCGCCCGGAAACGCGGGGCCGGGCTGGGGTGCCGGATTGCTGTGTTGTCACCGCGGTCATGCCTTCCGCTGCTCTTCCTGCGTACGCACCGCGTTCGCACCCAATACCTTCACGAGTACGAAGGCCGCCGCGAAGATCAGCAAGAAGGTGATCGTCGACAGCGCGGCCGCACTGTTGGGTCCCTGCCGGGTCTGCTCGACCACCAGCACCGACAAGGTCCGGGTGGCCGGCAGGTTATCGGTCATGATGGCGGGCAGGTCGTACATGCGCAGTGCGTCCATGGTGCGGAACAGCACCGCCACCAGCAGCGCCGGCTTCAGCAGCGGCAGCGTCACCTGCGTGAACCGCTGCCAGGCCGAGGCCCCGTCCACGCGGGCCGCCTCGTACACATCGTTCGGGATCACCTGCAGACCCGCCAGCAGCAGCAGGGCCACGAACGGCGCCGTCTTCCACACATCGGCGGCGATCACCGCGAAACGGGCGGGCCAGGCGTCGGAGGTCCACAGGATCTCGGTGCCGAAGATCGTGTTGACCAGGCCGTCGTATTGGAACATGAATTCCCACAGCCGGGCCGTCACCGCGGTCGGGATGGCCCACGGGATCAGTACCGCGGCGCGCAGCAGCGCCCGGCCGCGGAAGGTTTTGCCCATCACGATCGCCATCCCGAGACCGATCACGACCTCGAGCGTCACCGTCACCACGGCGAAGAACAGGGTCACCCCCACGGCGCCCCAGAACTCGGCGCCCAGGTTGCCGGTGGGGCATTCGGTGACGCCGCCGGTGATCACCTGGCATTGGCCGGCCAGCCAGTGCAGGTAGTTGTAGAAGGTGCTTTCCCCGTTGTCGGTGAAGCGTCCGGTCACGGCGTCGAGTTGGTCGTCGTAGTGGAACGACATCCACAGTGCCCGCAGCACCGGATAGCCGATCACCACGGCCAGCGCCAGCAGCACCGGCGCGACGAACAACCACGCCCTGCCCGACATGCGCAGATCATCGCGCAGCCTGCTCAGCGTCCCGCCGGTACGCGCAGCGTCTGCGGGCTTATCTGTACGGACCGACGCCTGCGCGTGCGTTCCGGAAGGATCCGACACCGTTCTCTCTCCTGGCTCGCCGGGTCCGGTTGAACAATAACTACGATCCGGCCGTCTCGATACCCTTCTGCATGCCGATGATCGCGTCGTTCACGGACTTGGTTCCGGTCAGGGCAGCATATGCGTTGTCCTGAATGGCTTTGGACACCGCCGGATAGAACGGGGTGACCGGTCGGGGCACCGCGCTGGCGATGGAATCCTTGAGGGCGGGCAGGTACGGCATCTTGGCGATGAGCGCCGGATCGTCGTAGATGGAGGCCCGCACCGAAGGCAGTGCGCCGGAGGCGACGATATGCTGCGCCTCCTCGCTGATCAGGTACTTCAGGAAATCCAGTGCGGTGGCCTTGTTCTCGGAGTACGCGCTGATCGCGGCGTTGTAGCCGCCGAGGGTGGACGCCCCGATCCCGGTGTCGCCGGGCAGGGGAGCCACCCCGAATTTGTCTTTCACGGCCGACGATTCGGAGGCGGCGTCACCGTAGGTCGAGGGCCAGCTGCGCAGGAACATGAGTTTGCCCTGGTTGAAGGCCGCGCCGCTTTCCGGCTCCTGGAAGGTGACGGCTTCCCGGGGGATATCGCCGACTTTGTAGGCATCCACCAACTGCTGGAGCCCGGCTCGTGATTCGGCACTGTTCACGGTCGGGGTGCGGCCGTCGGTGCCGACGAAGGTACCGCCGAAGGCGTTGATCACCTCGGCGGTGTTCACCGTCAGGCCCTCGTACGGTGCGAACTGGCCCGCGTAGCAGCCGATCTGCTGTTCGCGCGCGATCGGGCAGCTGGCCAGCATCTCCGACCAGGTACGCGGTGGGACGGGGACCAGATCCTTGCGGTAGAACAGCAGGCCACCGTTGGTGTTGCGGGGGGCGGCGTAGAGGGTGCCGTTGTAGGTGGCGCTGGCGACCGGCGGGGACAGCAGCGGGGCGGTGTCGATCGCGAACTGGCCCTCGAGCGGCTGGATCCAGCCCTTGGCGGCGAACTCCGCGGTCCACGGGACGTCCAGGGCCACCACGTCGTAGTCCGGCGACTTCGCCCGCATATGTTCGACCAGGTCGTCGTACTGGGCGGAGGCGTCGTTGGACTGTTCCTTGTAGGTGACCTGCTCGTCGGGGTGGGTGGCGTTCCAGCGGTCGATCAGCTGTTTCACCGCACCGGTTTCGGTGGTGTCCTTACCTTCCACGTAGGTGATCGGGCCGCGGCCGTCCTGGTTCATGCTGAGCTGTTCGTCGGTGTCGCTGGTGTTGCACGCGGTGGCAAAGGTCGCGGTCAGCAGCGCGATCGGCAACAGCACGAGCGCGGCGCGTAGAGACGGCACCTTTTTGAAAGCCATCGCGGAACTCCAGGGTCGATACGTGAGCGGCAGCACAACGCAACATACATGGTGTGCACGTCGCGTGTGGGGTACTCCTGTGGCGAAAGGGCTCGCGCAGACCGCGCGGTGAACGACCGGCGAACTCGCCGGGGACCGTAACCACAGGTGGGCGGGGGTGGGCCCCGGTCCGGCGGTGCGCATTAGGCTGGGCCGCGATGTCCACCGCGAACGCCGTCTCCGATCGTCTGCTCACCAGGATCGGCGGATTGCTGCGCCAAGCCGAGTCCACCGACAACGAACACGAGGCCGAGGCATTCATGGCCGCTGCCCAGCGGCTCGCCACTCGGTCGTCGATCGATCTGGCGGTCGCCCGGTCGCACACCCGGGAGCGGGAGCGGGCAACGACGCCGATCCAGCGGATGATCCCCATCGGTGAATCCGGCCGCAAAGGGCTGCGTACCTACGTTCAGCTGTTCGTGGCCATCGCCGACGCCAACGATGTGCGCTGCGATGTCGCCCGCACGTCCACCCAGGTTTACGCCTACGGCTTCGCCGCCGATATCGACGTCTGCGAGGCGCTGTACTCGAGCCTGCTGGTGCAGATGGTGCAGGCCTCGGACCGGTACATCAAATCCGGGGCCTACCGGTCGGCGACCATGGAGAAAGTCGTTGTCGAACGGCGCCGCGGCCGGCGGGTGCGCCGGGTGGTGCGGGTACCTGTGGCCGGTGTCACCGCCCGGCTCAACTTCCAGATGGCGTTCGCGGCCCGGGTCGGGGCGCGGCTGGCCGAGGCCAGGGCGCAGGTCGAACGGGCGGCCACCACCCGGGACATGCACGCCGCCGAACCGATCTCCGAAGAACAGGCCGCCGGAACGGCGCTCGCGTTACGGGGCAAGGAGATAGAGCTGGCCGATTTCTACAGCCGCAACTCCGAAGCCCGCGGCACCTGGCGCGGCCCGCAGACCTCCACCGGATACGCACCGGATGCCCGGCAGGCCGGGGATCGGGCGGGTCGCGTGGCCAGGCTGGGGTTCTCGCCGGAGTTGGACGCGGCGCGCGGGCGGCTCGAAGGGTGAGTCCCGTGCGGGATTCGCAGCGCGGCAAGGTTTACGACGCCGAACAGTTGGTGCGCTCGGTGTTCGACCGCGCTGCCGAGTTCGGGCAGCGGACGGTCGAGATATACGGTTCCCGGCTGACGCTGCCGGTGGAACGTAAATTCGCTTCGGTGGAATCGGTGCAGGACTATTGCGACCGGGTTCTCCGACTGAATTGGGTTGCGGCGAAATGGGAACGGGCGGCACTACCCGTCAAGGTGCGGGCCCGGGCGGGAACGGTCGCGGCCCACTACGAATCCGGTCGCGATGTGCTCGCTGTGCCGGTCCACGGCAGGAGTGTCACGCGCGGCGGTGCCCCGTGGGCGTTGCGGGAACTGGTGCTGCTGCACGAAATCGCCCATCACCTCGAACCTCGTCCGGACGCGGTGGCCGCGCACGGCCCGGAATTCTGTGGGCGCTACGCGGACTTGGTCGAGGGTGTTCTCGGCCCGGAAGCCGGGTTCCTGCTGCGCGTTACATTGCACGACAGCGGCTTACGTCTCGGGTGAACCTGCATCGCCGGCCGTCGTTTGTTCACTGCGTCCGGGACAGTACTTCCCATACGCGGGTGAAGCGGTCGGTCCACCAGGTTGTGCGTTCGGGGTCGGGGTGCCGGTACTTCTCCAGTAGGGCGGGCGACGGTTGCGGGGCGGTGCGGGGCACCGGGAGGTAGCCGTCGACCGGGCGCAGCGAATCCGCGACCAGGTCGCCTTCGAACAGGGTCACCGTGCCCAGCCCGCACGCGTGGTCGAGTTCCGGTAACGCGCCGGCCAGGGCGAGCTGGGCGGACAGGCCGACGCTTGTCTCCAGCGCCGAGGAGATCACGCACGGCAACCCGGCGGCCTCGGCCACCTCGAGGGCCCGCCGCACGCCGCCCAACGGGGTGCATTTGATCACCGCGATATCGGCGGCGCCGGCGACAGCCACCCGCAGCGGGTCTTCGGCACGGCGAATGGATTCATCGGCCGCGATCGGCACATCGACCTTCCGGCGGACCTCGGCGAGTTCCTCGACGGTCCGGCACGGCTGTTCGACATATTCGAGGCCGCCCGCGGCACGGTCTATTTCGCGGATGCTCCGGACGGCGGTATCCACATCCCACATCGCGTTCGCGTCCACCCGGATCGCGCCGCCGGACCCCAGGGCCGACCGCACCGCTTCCACCCGGGCCGTATCTTCGGCCAGTGCGCCGGGATGGTCGGCGACCTTCACCTTCGCGGTCCGGCAACCCGACCCGGAGACGAGTTCATACGCACGTTCCGGCGACACCGCGGGAACCGTGCAGTTGATCGGCACCCGGTCGCGGACGGGTGCCGGCCAGCCCACGCCCACCTGTTCGATGGTGGTCGCCAGCCAGTGCGCGGCTTCGCGATCGTCGTACTCCGGAAACGGGCAGAATTCACCCCACCCCCGCGGTCCACGCAGAATCATGCCCTCGCGCACGGTGATCCCCCGGAATTTCGACCGCATCGGAATCGCGTACACGGTGAGGGAGTCGATCTCGGGCAGCTCGGTCACCGTCTTCACGTTAGTAGGGCCGCAGCCCGCTGTCCGGCGGCCGGCCGGGAGATGCGCCCGGGTCCGTGCCGTGGCCGCGCGGTGCGTCGAACTGCCACGGGCTCGGCGCGTCCGCTTCTCTTCGGTATCGCCCAGGGGCGATACCGTATTCACGCTTGAATGCTCCGGCGAATGCGGCGCGGAAGCGCGCGGACCCCGCGGGCGAGCCTGGCCCGGTTCCGCCGCGGCGTCCGGCACTATCAGGACGAGGGGCTACGACGAGCCACCTCGACAGACACCACGATGGTGTTCCCCGGCGACACCGAGGAGACCGCGGTGACGGAATTCCCGCAACCACCGGCGCCGGCGATTCTCCGGCACCTCGCGCCGTACGGTCTCACCCGGCGCAGCGCGGAGCCGGTGCGGCGATGAGTATCCGCAAAGCGCGTACCGCCCTGCTCTCGGCACTGCTGGGAGTTCTGCTGACCGTCTCCGGTACCGCGTTGTACGTCGGCGCCGCCGAGTCGGGCGGACCACCGGAGACGTGGCTCGACAGCTGGTCCGCGGCGCAGATATCCGCCGGCGAGGTGCTCGGGCCGAATTGGTCCGCCGCCGGCTTCGCCGGCCACACCATCCGCCAGACCGTGCGCCCCACGCTCCCCGGCGAATCCGTACGGATCACCCTGTCCAACCTCTTCGGTGATCGGCCGCTGCCGATCACGGCGGCCACCGTCGCGCACGCCGCCGAAGGGGCGGCGGTACGTTCGGGCACGGTGCGCCCGCTGTTCTTCGGCGGTGCGCCGGGCGCGGTGATCCCGCCGGGCGCCGAACTCACCAGCGATGCCGCCGATTACCCGGTCAACGCGCGGCAACCGCTCACCGTGACGCTGTATCTCGGTAGGCCCACCGGTCCCGCCACTTTCCACTTCCTCGCCAATACCACCACATATAGGGCGATCGGTGATCACAGCGCCGATATCGACGGTGGGGCGTTCACCGAATCCAGCAGGTCGTGGTACTACCTGGCCGGCGTCGAGGTCTCCGGAACACCGAACCGTGACGGTGTGGTCGTCTTCGGTGATTCGCTCACCGACGGCGCCGGAGCCTGGCCCGATATGGACAATCGCTACCCGGACGCGCTGGCCGACCGGCTCGCCGTGGCCGACCGGCCGCGCGCCGTGCTCAACACCGGGATCGGCGGGAACCGCGTCGTATCGGATTCGGCGTATGTGGGTCAGCGCGCGGCAACCAGGTTCCGCCGCGATGTACTCGACAAGGACGGGATCGGCACCGTGGTCCTGCTTTCGGGAATCAACGATATCGGCGCAAGTGAACTACACGAGCCGTGGATGCGCCCGAACCCCGAGGTCACCGCCGACCAGCTGATCGCCGAATACCGTCAGCTGATCCGGCTGGCGCGCGCGGACGGTCTGCGAATCGTCGGCGGCACCCTGCTTCCGTTCCGGGGAGCTCCCTATTACAGCGAGCGCGGTGAACGGGTCCGGGACGCGGTCAACGCCTGGATTCGCGGTTCCGGTGAATTCGACGCTGTCGTCGACTTCGAACGCGTCCTCGCCGACCCGGCGGACCCGGACGCACTGGCCGCCCGGTTCGACAGCGGAGACCACTTGCACCCCGGACCGGCAGGGTATGCGGCAATGGCCGACGCGGCCGCGGGTGTCCTGATGGGGGCCGTCGACTAGGCGTGCGCCCGCAGGCGGACCTCCGGAACTGCACGTGGTCGCGTCGGTGCGGGTACCCACCGCCGTAGGCCGGTGGTGGACGTGGCGGCGCTGAACTGTCCGGCTGCTCGAATCGAGCAGCCGGACATCTGTGCTGAAACGTTCTTCGCTCGGTCCGCGCGGTGAACGCCGATGTTCAGAGGCGTTCGAGGATTGTGGCGTTGGCGAGGCCACCGGCTTCGCACATGGTTTGCAATCCGTAGCGGGCGCCGCGGTCCTGCATGGCGTGCACCAGGGTTGTCATCAGCCTGGCTCCGGAGGCGCCGAGGGGGTGGCCGAGGGCGATGGCGCCGCCGTTGACGTTCACCCGTTCCGGGTCGGCGCCGGTGTCGCGGGTCCACGCCGAGACCACGGAGGCGAAGGCCTCGTTGATCTCGACCAGGTCGATATCGCCGATGGTGAGGCCGGCGCGGTCCAGGACTTTGCGGGTCGCGGGGATCACCGCGGTGAGCATGAGCAAGGGGTCGTCGCCGGCCATCGCGAAACTGTGCAGCCGGGCCAGCGGGCGCAGGCCGAGTTCGCGGGCGCGTTCGCTGGTGGTGATCAGGACCGCGGCGCTGCCGTCGCTGATCTGGCTGGCGGAGGCGGCGGTGATATTCCAGCCGATCTCGGGAAAACGCTCGGTCATGCTCTCGTCGTAGTAGGCGGGGCGCAGGGCGGCGAGAGTGTCGAGGCTGGACCCGGTGCGGATACCTTCGTCGGTTTCCAGCCCGGCGAGGGGCGCGAGTTCGGCGGCGAACTGGCCGTTCTTGGTTGCGCGGGCAGCTTTCTCGTGGCTGGCGAGGGAGAATTCGTCGAGTTCGGTGCGCGAGATTCCCCATTTCGCGGCGATGAGTTCGGCGCTGATGCCCTGCGGGACAAGACCCTCCGGGTAGCGCTGGGCGAAGCCCACACCGGAGATATCGTCGGCGCCGCGCGCACTCGAACCCATCGGGACCCGGCTCATGGATTCGACCCCGGTGGCGATCACCATGTCGTAGGCGCCGGCTATTACGCCCTGCGCCGCGAAATGCACCGCCTGCTGGCTGCTGCCGCACTGCCGGTCGACCGTGGTGGCCGGGACCGATTCCGGGAAACCGGCGGCCAGCGCGGCCCGGCGGGTCAGGTTCACGCCTTGTTCGCCGACCTGGCTGACGATCCCGCCGATCACATCGTCGATCAGTACGGGGTCGATTCCGGTGCGCTCGACCAGAGCGCGCAGGCTGTGCGCCATGAGGTCCACCGGATGGACCGAGTGCAGGGCTCCGCTGGGTTTGCCCCGCCCGATCGGGGTCCGGACCGCATCGACGATGACTGCGTCTCGCATGGTGATTCCTTCCCTCGCCAGAGCCTCCACTCTGGCTAAAGTTATCTAAAGCCAGAGTAGGTGCTGGCATTAGTTGAGGCAAGTCAGAGTGGATAGAATGAGCGCATGGCAGCCGTGATGGAAGGCCCCCTGGCCGATCTGAACTCGTGGAAACCGGACCAGTGCTCGATCGCGCTGGCCATGGACGTGGTGGGCACCCGTTCGGCGATCCTCATCCTGCGCGAGGCCTACTACGGCACCACCCGCTTCGACGGATTCGCCTCGCGCGTCGGCATCACCGACGCGGCGGTCTCCGGTCAGCTACGCAAACTCACCGAAGCGGGCCTGTTCACCAAACAGCCCTATCAGGAAGAGGGCAAACGGACCCGCCACGAATACATCCTCACCCGCAAGGGGCGGGACCTGCTGCCGGTGGTCCTCGCCCTCATGCAATGGGGCAACACCTACCTTCAGCCCGGCCCCCCACCGCTCGACCTGGTTGAGGCAGCCACCGGCGACCCGGTCCGGGTCCAGGTGCGCAGCGAATCCGGCCGGGAGATCGGCGTCGACGAACTGGGTGTACGCCTCAACGAGGAATGGCGCGCCCACCGGCGGAGCCGTCGTGCCGACCGGGCAAATCCGCCCGGCTGACGTGCCCGGATCCCAGCGGCACGCCGTGGAACGGACGTGCCGCTGCCGAATCGCTGGTGGGCTACGGCCGGGGATCCGGTACCGGCGTGCGCCGGGTAGGACGTTCGCCTAGTTCAGGCGGCGGCCGTCGTCGGCGCCGAAGAAGTAGACGCTCTCGGGGCCGGGCGTCAGGCGGACGCGGGTGCCCTTGGCCGGTGGGGTGCGCCAATCGGTGCGCGCCACGATCGTGTCCACACCTTCGGTGTGGTCGGCGGGGCGGCCGTAGATGAATGCGTCGGAGCCGAGTTCCTCGACCACGTCGACCTCGATCTCGATACCGGAATCGCCGGTGTCGAGATGCTCGGGGCGGATCCCGACCGTCACGGAGTTACCCGCCTCGGCGGCGACCGACCGCGGCAGGGACAGGGCGTAGCCCCCGATCCGGACCGCGCCGTCGGCGACCGGAAGGGTGAAGAGGTTCATGGCCGGGGAGCCCATGAAGCCGGCGACGAAAACGTTCGCCGGGTCGCGGTAGAGGTCGCGCGGGGAGGCGCACTGCTGCAGCAGGCCGTCGCGCATGACCGCCACCCGGTCGCCCATGGTCATGGCCTCGACCTGGTCGTGGGTGACGTAGACCGTGGTGGTCGCGAGCCGGCGCTGCAACTGCGCGATCTGGGTGCGCGTCTGCACACGCAGCTTCGCGTCCAGGTTGGACAGCGGTTCGTCCATCAGGAAGACCTGCGGGTCACGTACGATCGCCCGCCCCATCGCGACCCGCTGCCGCTGCCCACCGGACAGCGCCTTGGGCAGCCGATCCAGGAACGGTTCCAGGTCGAGCAGCCGGGCCGCCTCACGTACCCGGCGGTTCTTCTCGTCCTTGTTCACCTTGGCGAGTTTGAGCGCGAAACCCATGTTCTCGGCGACCGTCATATGCGGGTACAGCGCGTAGTTCTGGAACACCATCGCGATATCGCGATCCTTGGGATCGGTGCCGGTGACATCCCGGTCACCGATGAGGATCCGCCCGCCGGTGACATCCTCGAGCCCCGCCAGCATCCGCAGCGACGTGGATTTCCCGCATCCCGACGGGCCGACCAGCACCAGGAACTCGCCATCGGCGATCTCGAGCTGCAGTTGGTCGACGGCGGGCGTCTTCGCACCCGGATACTGCCGGCTGGCGCGATCAAAGGTCACCGTGGCCACGGCTGTTCACTTCCCTTCACCGATCGGAACACGCGAAGTGGAGCGAATTCGCAACATGTGCGTGGTCATGGCGTCAGAGGCTACCGCCGGTGTTCTCGGGCTCCGCATGGTCTGTAGGTTTTCGCTGCAAATCGTGCCAGTGAACCGCGCCACTGTCCACCGGTTGGTCCCCGCCGCGCACGGCCTGCGCCGCCGGGCCGTATCGCCCCGGGACCCGCGGGGCTTCGGTGCGGCGTGACGCACTCGAGTCGTGGGACGGCGTGACTGCGCCGTCCTCCCGTTTCCGATGCCGAACTTGTCGATACCTGCCGCTAGTTTCGCCGGATGGCCGTCCAATCATCGACTCCGCACGACGGACTGTTCAAGGGGGTCTACTCCCGCAAGGCCGAGATCGCGGGGATATTGCGGGCAAACCTGCCGAAAGCAATCATCACCCGCATCGATTTGGGCTGCTTGGAGTTGCAGCCGGGCAGTTATATCGAGCAGAACCTGCGCTCGCTCTACAGCGACCTGCTTTTCCGTACCCGCCTGTCCGGCCACGATGCCTACATCTACATCCTCGTGGAGCACCAGTCCTGCCCGGACCGGTTCATGCCGATGCGGATGCTGCGCTACCTGCTCGGAATCTGGACCCAGCACCTCGACGCCCACCCCAAGAGCAAGGCCCTTCCCGCGGTCATCCCGCTCGTCGTGCATTCCGGGCCCAAGGGCGAGCGGTGGAACTATCCGACCGAATTGGCCGAGCTGATCGATATCGACGACGAAGCCCGCGCCGAGCTGGCCGAGCACTTACCGAGCCTGAAAATACTGCTCGACGACCTCTCCCAGGTCGATATCGCCGCGATCCAGGCCCGCGATCTCACCCCGCCGGCGCGGCTGGTCCTGATCCTGCACAAGATCACCGCCAAGAACCCGAACCTCGGCCACGACCTGCAACCCTTTCTCGCCGACCTGAGCGCGCTGAACGTGGATGACCTGTGGCGGGTATTCGAGTACATTTTTCTCGAGGGCGATACCGGCCTCGAGGACCTGCAAGCCCTGTTGAACCAACTCGGTCCGCGAGCCAAGGAGGTAGCGGTGACCACAGCAGAACGACTCCGCGCCGAGGGCCGCGCTGAGGGCCGCGCCGAAGAGGCGGCCCGGATACTACTCAAGTTGTTGGCGGCAAAGTTCGGGACGCTGCCCGCCGAGTTGGTTGACCGCGTGCGCTCGGCGGATACCGACGAACTGGAGGTGTGGACGCCCCACCTGCTCACCGCAACCACGCTGAACGACGTCTTCGGTCCGGCCTGAGCCGGTCGCATCGGCGCACAGCCTGCCCGCGGAGCAGTGAGTACACCTCGGCAAGGTTGGCGGCTGCCGAGGCGTCAGGAATGGTGGATCGGCGTGAGCTCGACGTCCGGAGGCGGTCGCAGGCGCCGGAGTGTGCCGTCGAACGAGGTGACATACAGCGCGTAACCGGCACCGTCCGGCGCGATGCGGACGGAACTCGGACCGGACCAGGCGGCCGGCAGTGCCGTGGTGACCGCGCACGTCGCGCCCGAATCCGGGTCGACGCGGTGGATGGTGCCGAGGAGGTGCGCGGCTACATAGATATCGCCGGCGCCGCTCGTGGTGAGGTCGTCGAGTCCGGGAATCAGCCCGGGCACGGTGGTGAGCACGGACCAGCGGTCGGGCGCGTCGAGCGGGATGCGGTAGACCTGCCCGGTGAACAGATCGTCGGTGTAGACGGTTCGGTGGTCCGGGCTGAGCGCCAGCCCTTCACCGCGCGGCACGGGCGCCCAATTCGCTGTGACGGAACCGGTTTCGCTGTCGTAGCGCGAGACTCCGCGCGACGGCCCGCCCTCGGTGCCGACCCAGGTGGTCAGGAAATCCCCGTCGGCCAGCCGCAGCAAGCCGTTGCCCGGGAAGTCGGCCAGCCAGGTGAACTCGCCGGTGATCGTGTCGAGCCGCGACAGTTTCCCGTCCTGCCGGGTGAGCACGTACAGGCTGGTTCCGTCGAGTTGCAGGCCACCCGGCGCGGCCAGATTCTCCAGGACGGTACGCACCTGCCCGGCGCCGTCGACGTGATAGACCTTCGTATCCCCCGACAGATAGAAACCTCCCCGCCCATCCGGTTCGAGGTTCTCCACCTGCTCCAGCCCCGCGGCGAGCGTTTCGACTTGCCATCCGCCACATCCGATCGGTTCCGCGGCGAATGCCGGTGCGGCCGGGCCCACTCCCGCCACAACAGCCGCCGCGATGAAGATGGCTCGCAGCCGCGCACGTGTCCCCATTTCGCAACCCTACGACAACGACCGTTGCGTGGTGGACCGGACGAACGGGCGATCAGGTTCCGAACCGGGCGATTGCTTCCAGGACCGCTTCCTTCATGGCGGGGCTGCCGGTATGGCCGGAGTCGCCGATGATCCGCAGGTCGGCGTCCGGCCAGGCGCGGGCCAGTTCCCAGGCGGTGCGCAGGGGTGCGGACAGGTCGAGGCGGCCGTGGATGAGAACGCCGGGTATTCCGGCGAGCCGGTGGGCGTCGCGCAGTAGTTGGCCGTCTTCGAGCCATGCGGTGTGCGCGAAGTAGTGGGTGCAGATGCGGACGAACGCCAAGAGGGCGGCGTCCGGCTGGGCGGAGTACTGGCCGGGCGCACCCGTTGTTTCGTGGGCGATCGCCGCGTCCTCCCAGGCACACCATTCGTGCGCGGCCCGCTCGCGGACCGCTGGGTCGCGGTGTTCCAGCAGCCGGCGATACGCCTCCACCAGATTGCCGTCGCGCTCCGCGGCGGGCACACCGTTGCGGAATCGCTCCCACTCGACCGGTAGCAACAGCCGGAGCCCGTGGTACAGCCAGTCGATCTCCTGCGGACGGGTCATGGTGACGCCGACCAGCACGATCCCGCTGACCCGCTCGGGATGACGTTCGGCGTAGGCGAGGATGAGGGTGGACGCCCACGAACCCCCGTAGAGCAGCCATTGTTCGATACCGAGGTGCTCGCGCAGCATTTCCATATCGGCCAGCAGATGTTCGGTGGTGTTGTGCGCCATATCGACCGCGGGATCGGCGGCGTGCGGCCGGCTCTCCCCGCATCCGCGCTGATCGAACAGCGCGATCCGGAAAACGTCCGGGTCGAATGTCCGCCGCGCGCCCCGCCGGCCCCCGGCGCCGGGGCCGCCGTGCACTACCAGGGCCGGCCGGCCGTGCGGGTTCCCGCTGGTTTCCCAGTAGATCAGGTTGTCGTCGCCGACATCCAGCAGTCCGGACTCGTAGGGTTCGATTTCCGGGAAGGGTTGCCGCGGTGGCGATGTAGGCACATCCCCAACGGTACGTCGGGTCGGCCACGTTGCTCTGTGTCGATCGCTATCCGGTTTGTTTGCGGGCTGCCCGCTTCTCCATCCGGGCGTTGAATCTCTGTAGCACCGGGGTGGCCTTCTCGAACAGGGATTTCGTGCCGAAGCCGACGAGCAGGAACAGCAAGCCCGGAAGGCCCAGTACGAGGCAGCCGAATATCGAGAACAGCCCGGGCAGTACCGAAGCGTGGCCGGTGTAGACGAATCTCATTTCCGCCGCCCCGAGATCGAGGAGCCGCGGGCGCGCGGTGACCACTTCGCCGGCCGTGACCCCGTACACGCCGACGGTCCGGTCTTCCCCGATCACGCGACCCAGACCCGGTTCATCGCGGTCCGGTGAGTTGTTCGTCGCCCCTTCGATGACCTCGACCTGCATTTTCTCGCCGTAACCCAGGTAGTACGCGACCACGTTGATCGGGTCGGAAAGGAAGAACAACGCGCCGAGTGTCAGCGCCAGTCCTACACATCCCGCCACTCCGCGTATCAGGACGACCTTCAGAACCGCACGCCCCTCGGGGCGTCCCCCTTGCTCGTTCACATCGCAATCGAACCACAACCGGCCCGCCGATTCACGGGCGGAAGTGTTCTCGCGGAGGCGTTTTCCGGAACAGACCGTGCTCCGAGGACAGCGCCCACATTCACCTCATCCGCGCGGTGTGGCCCGCGGTGTCGGGAGATACGGGTCCGGCGCCGCTCTCTGTGGAGGGGGCGAGAGCGGCGCCGGAATCGGGGACGGTGCCGCGTAATCCCTCATCGGTTACGCGGTGCCGTCTTGCCCGGCGAGCGGTGAGCACGCCGGGGATGGGTTACTTCGCGGGGGCGAGTTCACCTTCCGGGTCGGTGCCGAGGGGCGCGCGTTCCGGCTCCTTGGTGAAGAAGAGCATCGCGGCCGCGCCGATCAGGCAGAGGACGGTCATGACGATGAACCCACCGTTGTAGGTGCCGGTGCGGCCCACGATGAAGCCCATCACCGAGGGAGCGATGATGCCGGAGAGGGCGAAGCAGGCGTCCGCGAAACCGGCGGCGGTGCCGGGCTGCGAGGGCGCTGCGTCGATCGAGGCCACCCACCAGATGCCGCCGGTGATGAAGCCGAAGCCGACACCGGCGGAGATGCAGATGAGGGCGACGGTCAGGTTGCCGGGGAAGAACAGGATCGGGACGATCGACGCGCCCGCCAGCAGCAGGGCCACACCGATGATGAGGAATCGCGACCGGATGCTCTGGGTGCGCTTGTAGACGCGGTCGACCAGGATGCCGCCGAGCAGTGCACCGACCACACCGGACGCCCACGGCGCCACCGAGAATCCGCCGACTTCCTTGATGGAGAGCCCGAATTCGTGTTCCAGGTACTGCGGGAGCCAGTACATGAACGCCCAGAACATGAATCCCCAGGCGAAGTAGCCGAGCCCGACCAGCCACAGGTTGCGGTTGCGCAGGATCTCGCCCCAGTCGGTGCTCGACTCGTGCCCGCTGTCCTCGCCGTCGATCTGACCGGCCCGGATGTAGTCGAGTTCTTCCTTCGACACGAACGACGCCTCGCTCGGCGAGTTCTTCAGGAACGGGTAGGCCAGGATCACCCAGGCGACGCCGGCCACGGCCAGCACCCAGAACATGCCCTTCCAGCCGGTGAAGGCGATCAGCTGGGTGAGGATCGGACCGCCGACGAGCAGGCTGCCCGAGACCGCCACACCGCCGATGAGCGCGAGTGCCTTTCCGCGTTCGTGGACGGGCAGCCACCGGCTGGCGACACGGGTCGCGGCCGGGAAGCACGGGGCCTCCCCGGCACCGAGGACGATCCGCAGCAGGATCAGGCCGATGAACCCGCCCGCGAACGGGGTGAGCGCGGTGGCCGCGGCCCAGATGAACATGCCCGCGATGAGCACGCGCCGCGAACCCCAGCGGTCGACCAGCGGCCCGGAGAGCAGGGCGAACAGCATGTAGCCGATCGAGAATGCGGAACTGATGATGCCGTATTGCCCGGGGGTGATCCCGAATTCGGCTTTCAGATCGGTGGCCGCGAACGAGATGGCACTGCGATCGACATAATTCACCACCACCAGGCCCAAGATGATGGCGATTGTCCACCAACGCGATTTCATAGCGAACTCCTCGGATGAAGCAGTAGCGGGGTCAGATGACCCCGCGGGCCCGCAGGTCGTCGATGTCCTCGGGGCTGCGCCCGAGGTGGGTGAGGACCTTGTCGGTATCGGCACCGGCGGGTCTACCGGTGTGACGGATCGCACCGGGGGATCGGGTCATGCGCCACATGACGTTCTGCATGCGCATGGGGCCGAGTTCGTCGTCGTCGACAGTGGTGACCATGTCGGTGGCGACGACCTGGGGATCTTTGAGCAGATCGCTCGGCCGGTAGACCGGTGCCACGGCGGCACCGGCTTCTTCGAAAACGCTGGTGACTTCGTCGCGCGTACGCTCGGCGATCCAGCCGCCCACGTATTCGTCGAGCAGGTCCGCGTGTTCGGCGCGGGTGCGGCCGGTGGCGAACCAGTCCTCGTCGATCACTTCGGGATGCCCGACTATCCGCATCACCCGTTCGGCGATGGCCTGCGCGCTGGTGGAGATGGCCAGCCAGTGATCGTCGCGGGTGCGGTACAGGTTGCGCGGGGCGTTGTTCTGCGACCGATTCCCGGTGCGCTGCTGGTCTATGCCGAGCTGGTCGGCGTAGATCACGCCGGGGCCGACCGCGGTCATGATCGGGCTGAGCAGGTCGAGGTCGATTTCCTGACCGGTGCCGCCGTTGCGTTCCCGTTCGAACAGCGCCATCGACACCGCGGACGATCCGGCGACGCCGGCGATGGAATCCGCGAGCCCGAACGCCGGCAGGGTGGGCGGCCCGTCGGGCTGGCCGGTGAGATGGGCGAAACCGCTCATCGATTCGACCAAGGTGCCGAACGCGGGACGTTTCGAGTAAGGACCGTGCTGCCCGAACCCGGTGACCCGCAGCAGGATCAGGCCCGGATTACGTTCCGACAGTTCGGCATAGGATAGACCCCAGCGTTCGAACGTGCCCGGCCGGAAGTTCTCGACCACCACATCGGCTTCGGCGGCGAGATCGCGGAAGATGGCCTGACCCTCGGGGGTGCTGAGGTTCAGGGTGACGGTCTGCTTGTTGCGGCTGACCATCTTCCACCACAGCGGAACACCGTCCTTGTCGAGACCGTGCCCGCGCATCCCGTCCGGTTTCTGCGGATGCTCGATTTTGATCACTTCGGCGCCGAAATCGCCCAGGATCTGCGCGGTGAGCGGTCCGGCCAGGATGGTGGAGGCATCCAGGACCTTGATTCCGCGCAGCGGCCCGGTCGGCTGTTTCTCGTCGGTCAACAGTGCGCCCCTCAGTACGGCCGGGAGATGTAGCGGCCGGTCGGCTCACCGGTGACCACACCGTCGGCCAGCACCCGGTTACCGCGCACGAAGGTGTCGGTGACGGCCGCGCCGAGTTCGAAACCTTCGAACGGCGTGTATTCCTGGGTGGATTCGGAATCGGCGGCGCGCACGGTCCAGGTGCGGTCGGGGTCGACGATGGCGATATCGGCGTCGACCCCCTCGGCGAGCCGGCCCTTACCGGGCAGGCCGTAGCGGTCGGCCGGGTTCGAGGCGGTGAGCTGGGCGATGCGGCGCAGCGACAGGCCACGTTTACGGCCTTCGGTGATCAGGCCGGGCAGCAGGTATTCGGTGCCGCCGAAACCGGACTTGGCGGCGAACACATCGTCGCGGTCCTCGCCGAATTTCACCTCGTCCTTGCAGCAGGCGTGATCGGAGACGACCCAGTCGATGTTCCCGGCGAGCAGGTGCTCCCACAGCGCCTCGACGTCCTCGCGCGGGCGGATCGGCGGATTCACCTTGGCGCCCAGCCCGTTCGCGTTGTCGATATCGGTGAGCAGATGCCCGATGGTGACCTCGCGGCGGAAGTTCACATGCGGGAACGCCTCGGCCATCTTCATGGCGGCCTTCAGCGCCTTGGCCGAGCTCAGGTGCAGCAGGTTGATATTCGGCAGACCCGTTTCGTCGGCGAGGAAGGACGCGATGGTCACCGCCAGGCCCTCGGAATGCTGCGGGCGGGAGGCGCTGTAGGCGGCGAGCCCGGTGAGCTTGCCCTCTTCTTCGACGAGCTTGGTGTAGGCGCTCATGATCTCGGCGGTTTCACAGTGCAGCGACAGCGAGATGTGCGGGGCGAGTTCGGGGAACTGCTCGCGGGCCTTCTGCACACCGCGCATAACGAACTCGAAATGCGCGATGTCGTAGCGCTCGTCCTCGGGGATCATCAGGAAATCGCTCTGCGAGGCGGAGCGTCCGTGCAGGCCGTGGCTGCCGTAGAACATGAAGATCTTGAACGAGGTGACGCCCTGATCCGCGGCCAGTTCGGGAATTTCACCGATGTGCTGCTTGGACATCGGCGCCAGGTGGAAGGCGTAGTCGATATAGCTGCGGCCGGCGGAGGCGTCCAGGACCTCGGGGAAGAAGTCGGCGTAGGCGCCGCCCTTGTTCAAGTAGTACTGGCCGGTGCGCATATAGGTGAGCGCCGTGGTCACGCCGCCCTGCGCGCTGGCGCGGGATTCGGTCTGCGTGTCCTCGGCCAGCGGGTTGTAGATACCCCAGTGCTGGTGTGCGTCGACGACGCCGGGGAAGACCAGTTTCCCTGTGGCGTCCACGATCTCGGCGCCCTCGGCGGTCAGATCGGGTCCGATGGCCGCGATCTTGCCGTCGACGATGAGGATATCGGCGGTCTCGCCCTCGGCGGGGGCCGAATCCTCGGTGCGTACGACGGTGCCGTTCTTGATCAGGTAGGTGGTCATATCTTCTCCTGGCGAATATCTGGATATGTCTTCAGTTGTCACGCGGCTGCGCTGGTGTCAGGCAGCGACCGCGCTGGTCACGTGCTCGGCGGCGAGGAAGGCCAGGCCGAGAGCGGTGATCAGGCCGTTGCCCGCGAGGTAACCGCCGGCGCCGTGGCCGGAGATACCGATGGCGGCGCCGCCGGAGGCGTACAGGCCGGGAATGGGTGCTCCACCGGCAAGTACCCGGGCGTGTTCGTCGACCACGAGACCGCCCTGGGTGTGGAACAGGGCGGGGGTGATGGCGATCGCGATGTAGGGCGCGGTCAGCGGATGGCGGGTATCGGTGCGACCCTGCCGGTCGGGTTCTGCCCCGGTCGCGGCGCGGTGAGCGGCGGCGAGTTCGTCCTCGAGCGCCGCCGCGGGGACCCCGATACTTTCCGCCAGTCCGGCCGCGGTGGCGGCCCGGACCAGTGAGCCGCTTTCGGCGACGGTGCGGAAATCGTCGAAGACCGAGCACAGCTCTTCGATGTGTTCGTCGATGACGATCCAGCCCGCCCCGCCTGGCCGGCCGGCGAGGATGGCGGCGAATTCGGAGTAGCCGGTGGTTTCCGGCGCGAAGCGGCGGCCGGTGCTGTCGACGATGACCCCGCCGTGCACGACGGTGGCCCAGCCGATGAGCGTCTGGCTGCGCGACGACAGGGCGGCGTGGCCCTGGTAGGCGTCGAGGAAACCGCTGTCGGCGCCCAGTTCGCGGCCGATACGCAACGCGTCCCCGCGGCTGTACCGGCCGCCGTGGTAGTGGGCGTCGGCGATTTCCGGCATATGGCGGCGGACCAGGTCGCGATCGGCGCCGAATCCGTTGGTCGCCAGCAGCACGGCCGGTGTGGTGAGGTGTTCGCTGTTGCCGTCGGGGGTGGCGATCTCGACCCCGGTGACCCGGCCGTCCGCGGTGTGCACGTTACGCAGGCTCATCGGGGCGATGAGCTCGATCCGGGGATGCGCCTGTGCGCGCTGCACGAGGTGGCGCAGCAGGCGCGACCCGTGCCGCCCGGGGATGCTGTGGCAGCGGTCGGCGGTATGGCCGGGGTAGCGGAAATCGGTGACCAGTTCGAGTTCGAGTTCCTGGTTGTCGGCCAGCCAGGTCACCAGCGCAGCGCTCGATCCGGCCAGTGCCCGCGCGACCCGGTGGTCGGCGGTACCTGCGGTTTTGCGGGCGATATCGTCGAGGAAACGTTCCGGGCTGTCCTGCACGCCCGCGGCGTGCTGCCAGCGGGTTCCGGCGGCCGGGATCATCGCGGTGCACATCGAGGTGTTGTTGCCGCGCTGGAAGTGCTCGTCGGCGTCGATCACCAGGACGTTCGCGCCGAGTTCGGCGGCGCGCAGCGCGGCGACCAGCCCGCCGCCCGCGCCGGCGACGACGAGATCGAAATCCGGACCGTCCACGCTTCCTCCTATCATGTTCCGGCTAGCGGAACGCCAGAATGTGGTCCCCTGCACTATGCACGTTCGTCAATCACTACACAAGTGCCTGTTGAAACGATTAACCCGGAGGAAACGGCGAAACGGTTGGCGGAACCCGTCTGGACAATCGTTTCGCTAAGCGGTACAACTTGTTCAGGCTTTGGCTGTACGTCGCCCGGCGCGGCCCGGTGAAGACGACAGCGGAGCAAGGTGGCCAGGACAGGTAGCGCGGTGTGCGTACCCAGGCTTTGCTGATGTCCGTGGACAAACGGATCGACCCAGAGAACGGAGCCAGGATGGAGCCCTCGAGTGGCGGCACCACCGCCGCCGCGCGGGCAGCGGAGGTGCTGCTCGAGTTCGGCCGCCGGTCGAGCGCGCTCGGCGTTTCCGAGATCGCCCGCTCGACCGGTATCTCCAAGGCCGTCGCACACCGCATCCTGACGACGTTCGTGGAATGCGGACTGCTGCTCTACGAGCCCGAAACGCGCCGCTACCTGCTGGGACCGGCCGCCGCGACCCTCGGCGCGCGAGCCCTGGACGTCTCCCCGCTGCGCCGGATGGCCCGCGACGCGCTGGTGGAGCTGCAACGCGCCACCGGCGAGACGGCGACCGTGACCGGCCGCCTGCCGGGCGGGCGGGTGTACCTCGACCAGGTCGAGAGCACGCAGGAGATCAAGATGACGGTGGAACTCGGCCGTCGCTTCGAACTACACAGCGGCTCGTCGGGTCGCATCATCCTCGCCCACCTCTCCGAGGAAGAGCAGGAGGATCTGCTGTCCCGGCCGCTGCCGCGGCTCACCTCCGGAACCATCGTCGACCCCGGCGCCCTGCGCGAAGCCTTGCGGGAAGCTCGCGAACGCGGGGTGTGCCGGTCGACCGGGGAACGGCAGGAGGGCGCCGGTTCCATCGCGGCACCGGTGTTCGGCGCCGACGGCGCGGTGATCGGATCTGTCTCCGTGTGCGGGCCGAGCTACCGGATGACCGAGGAAGCCTGCGCGCGGCACGAAAACGCGCTTCGCGAAGCAGCCCAGCGGGTTTCGCGCGCCCTCGGCTACCGGCCGGCGGTGGCGGCGAAATGACCCCGCGCAGCTGGCTCTACGTTCCCGGGCATCGCGCCGACCGCATCGGCAAGGCGATCGACAGCGCCGCCGACGCCGTGGTCATCGACCTCGAGGACGCGGTACCGGTGGGCGCGAAAGACCGGGCCCTGGGCAATGCACTCGACGCCGTGCGTGCCGCCCCGCCGGATCGCGACATCTGGTTGCGGCTCAACGCAATCGGGTCACCGTGGCTCGAATACGAACTGGCCGCGCTGGCCACCGGGCCCGCACCCGCCGGGGTCCGGCTGCCGAAATCCGATGATCCCGGATCGGTGGCGGCGACGGCGGAACGTATCGACTGCCCGGTGCACGCCATCATCGAATCCGCCGCGGGTCTGCTCGCGGCGCCGCAGATCGCCCGCTGTCACCCACGGGTCACCGGGATCGCGCTGGGGGAGGCGGATCTCGCCGCCGATATGCGCGCCGAACCGGAGGGATTGGCGTGGGCGCGTGGCTGGATCGTCACCGCTGCCCGCGCCGCCGGACTGTCGTCGCCGGTCCAGAGCGTGTGGACGGCTGTGGATGATTCGGCGGGGCTGGCCGAAACGTCGCGGGCCGGTCGCGCCCAGGGGTTCTTCGGCCGTTCCGTGATCCACCCCAGCCAGATCGACATCGTCAATTCGGCCTATACGCCGACGGCGGAGGAACAGGACCGGGCACGCCGCATCGTCGACCGTGCCGCCGAATCCATGGCGGCAGGCGAATCCGCGGTGCTCGACGACAACGGCCGGTTCATCGACCCCGCCGTGGTCGCGAACGCCCGCGTGGTCCTCGACCGAGCACAGGCCACAGCAGCACGAGGAGTGAGAGCATGACCGGACAGACCGTTACCGCCGACCCGCTGTTGAGCGCGGTGGTGGGCAGCGAACTCGACGTCGTCGAGCTGGGCCATCCCTATACGACGGGTATGCCGTGTTCGCCCAACCATCCCGGCTTCCGGATGACCCTGATCCGCCGGCACGGCGATATGGTCCGTCCCGACGGCGGTTCGGCCTCCAACGAGATCATCGTGACCGGTGGTCACGTGGGCACCCACGTGGATGCTCTCTCGCACGTCAGCCACTGCGGCAAACTGCACGGCGATATCGACGCCGAGGAAGCGCAGCGCGGCGGGCGCCACGCGAAGCACGGCGCCGAGAACATCCCGTTCATGCTGCGCCGCGGACTGCTGCTCGACATCCCGCGCGTGCGCGGTGTCGAGGCGCTGGAAGCCGGTCAGGCCGTCACCGAACAGGACCTGCGCGATGCCGCCGACGCGGCCGGCGTGACCCCACGCCGCGGCGATGTGGTCCTCATCCGTACCGGCTGGGCCCGCCATTTCGACGACGCGCAGCGTTACCTCGGCCAGCAGGACGGCGTTCCGGGTGCCGAAGTGGGCGCCGCGCAGTGGCTCGCGGACGCGGGCATCGTGGCGGCGGGCGCGGATACCACCGCGTTCGAACACATTCCGGCGGGTAAGGGTCACAGTGTGCTTCCGGTCCACCGGATCCTGCTGGTGGAAAACGGAATCCACATCATCGAACACCTGAACCTGGAAGCCGCGAGCGCCCGCGGACTCACCGAGTTCACCTTCGTCATGGCGCCGCTGCGGATCACCGGCGGCACCGGATCGCCCGTCCGCCCGGTCGCGGTAGTCCCGGCATGAGCGAGTCAGGGCCGGGGCGGTAGCGGACGTAACCGCGGAGAGCCCTCGCTCATGCCCCATGAGCACAGCATCAGCGCGTCGGGCAGCGAAACGGAAACCACGGAGGACCATGTAATGCCTGATCAGAACGGCACGAACACCCGCCACGACCTGGAGAACACCGTCGTCGGCCGCCTGGCGGCGCTGGCCGATCGGACCCGCACCGACGGACTCCCCGGCGACCTCCGCAAAGACGTCGCCCGCCGCGTGCTCGACGTACTCGGTAACTCTCTCGCGGCACACGACCAGCCCTCGGCCCGCGCGGTCACCGCGGTCGCCCGCGACTGGGCCGGCGCCCCCCGCGCCACCGGTATCGGCACCGGGGAACAGTTCCCCGCCGCCACCGCCGCCCTGATCAACGGCACCCTCGCCCATTCGATGGACTCCGACGACACCCACCTGCCGTCGGTACTGCACCCCTCGGCGTCCGTGGTCCCGGCCGCCCTCGCGGTCGGTGAAGCGACCGGCGCTACCGGCGCCGCCGTACTCGACGCCGCGGGCGTGGGTATCGAAATCGCCGTCCGCCTGGGCATGGGCGGTTACGACGAAGAACTCGGCAATTCGGAATTCTTCGAACGCGGCCAGCACGCCACCTCCATCTGTGGCGCGGTCGGCTCGGCCGCCGCCGCGGCCATGCTGTACGGCCTCGACGCCGAAGGTATCGCCGACGCCATGGGTATCGCCGCCAGCTTCGGCGCCGGCCTGCTGGAAGCCAACCGCACCGGCGGCACCGTCAAACGCGCGCATTGCGGCTGGGCCGCCCATTCCGGTGTCACCGCAGCGGAATTCGCGCGGCACGGTCTCACCGGCCCGCCCACGGTGATCGAGGGCCGCTTCGGTTTCCTGCACGCCTTCTGCGGCGACCGTGCCGACACCGCGAAAGTCCTCGACCGCCTCGGCGACCACTGGGAACTTCCCGGCATCTTCTTCAAGCCCTACCCCTGCAACCACTTCACCCACGCCGGCATCGACGCCGCCCGCATCCTCCGCCACGACATCGACCCCGCCGATATCGTCGAAATCCAGCTCGGCGTCCCGAAACCGGTGCTCCGCACCATCGCCGAACCCCCCGCCGCCAAGGCCGCCCCCGAATCCGGCTACCACGCGGCGTTCTCGGGTCCGTACACGGTGGCCCGGGCGCTGCTCGGCGGTTCGGGACTCGGTGTGGGCCACGCCGATTTCACCGACGAGGCGGCGAAGGACCCACGCACACTCGAACTCGCCCGCCTGGTCACCGCGCACAGCGACGACCGCTGCGACGAGATCTACCCGCACCAGTTCCCCGCGGTCCTGCGCGTCCGCACCCGCGACGGCGCCTGGCACCAGGCCCGCGTCGACCACAATCGCGGCGGCCCGGCCAACCCGCTCTCCGACGCCGAACTCACGTGCAAGTTCGACCTCAACGTAGAAGAACGATTGACTCCGGACGCCGCCCGCACAGTCGCCGCACACGCACTCGCCCTCCCCACAGCCGAATCACTCGACCCCCTGATGGCAGCCGTCCGCGGCTGATATTCGCTGGCGGTTGCGGCACCGCGTTACCCGGTAACAAGGCGATGCTGTGCCCGGCTGCGCTTATCCCTGGAGGGTTGGGCGGATGACGATGTCGCCGATCTCGACGTCGCGGGGTTGCTCGATGGCGAACGCGATTGCTCTGGCAACGGCCTCCGGCTCGATGGCGAAGTCATGCATGTTGCGCCGGATCTGGTCCCGGACCTCATCGTTGTCGATGGAGTCCGCGAGCTCTGTCCGTACGACACCGGGAGATATCGAGGTGGTACGCAAGACCCCGTCGGTCGATTCCTGGCGTAAGGCCTCCAGGAGCGTACGTACCGCATTCTTGGTACCTGCATAGACCGCCTGATTCGGAACGATCTTCAAACCGGAAGTGGAGACCGTCGTGACCAGATGGCCTTCCCCCTGTCTCCGGAACACTGGAAGCGCAGCGGCTATCCCGTGCAGAACTCCGCGAAGATTGACATCGATCATCGCCGACCACCCGGCGACATCTCCTTCGGCCACCGGTCCGATCTTGCTGATACCCGCATTGCCGACCAGCACATCGAGCCTGCCGAATTCTTGTACCGCGCGGTCGACCAGGCGAACGAGATCCGAGCTTTCGGTTACGTCCGTCTGGCAGATGACGGCACGCCCACCTCGTTCTCGGATTCGAACCGCCAGATCCTCGAGACGGTCGGTCCGCCGCGCCCCGAGGACGACGGCTGCGCCGCGCTCGGCCAGCAAGAGTGCCGTCGCCGCACCTATCCCGCTACTGGCCCCCGTAATGGCTACGACCTTGTGGTTTATTCCTGACATCTCGACCCTTCGACTATAGTGGACACGTGTCCGCTTAAGCTTTCATATTAGTGGACATGTGTCCGCTTAGCCATCTGTCGGGACGAGGAACCGTTGACCCCACCCAGCCGGCGCGCCGATGCGGCCGAAAATCGTGCCCGCATCCTCGTTGCCGCGCGTAGTGCCCTAGCGAGCTCGGAGGAGTTCAAGCTCAACGCCATCGCAAAACAGGCGGGCGTAGGGCAAGGAACCCTGTACCGGCACTTTCCGACCCGTGAAGATCTGCTTGCCGCGGTCTATCGACGTGACGTCGAAGAGTTGGTGACCGCGGCCTCGGTACTACTGGCGGAGAATGAGCCCGTCACGGCGCTGGCCCTCTGGTTCGACCGCGTCGCCGACTACGCCCGGATCAAACGATGGGTTTTCACCGCCCTGGAAGTGGGGGTCTGGCAGGACCTTTCGGCGCACAGCCGCGGGCCCATCGGCGATGCCGTCACCGTCCTGCTCGATGCGGGCAAGGCCGACGGCACGATTCGCACCGACGTGGACGCCCGAGATGTCATTCTCTTGATCGGCTATCTAACCCGACTCGACGACTCCGAGTGGAGCACGCGCGCTCGGCACCTGCTCACCGTCGTGCTCGACGGTTTGCGTCGAGTCGACGGCGACGTCGGTCGGCTCCCGCTTCGATGATCCCCGTCCGCAGCGATCACCGCAGGCCGAACCCGCGAATCAGCCTCGGCCCACCGCGGCTACGCCATATCCGTTGTTTTTCGGCAGTTACTACTGGAACCCCGACCTGGCGCCGAGATCAGGCGCGGAGGAGGATTATGGTGCGGCCTGCGGGGGAGGTGATTTCGCTGAACGCGGTGCGCTCGGTGATCGGGAGCGCTTTCTTGCGGCGGTCGAATATCACCAGCACGCCGGTGGGGAGGTCCAGGCGGTCGAGGTAGCCGTCCAGTTGGTCGAGACCCTGTTCCAGGGGGTCCTTCTGTTTGTCCGCCCAGACTTTGAGTTCGAGGGCTTCGCGTTGTTCGGCGCGGTGGCCGGTCTCGTCGGTGTAGGGCTGCCGGACGAGCAGGTCGATACGGCCGCGGCCGACGCCGTATTCGCGGTCGATGTACCCGCCGCCGTTGACGATGCGGTGCAGGAACGCCATGAGGACGAGTTGGGGGGCGACCTCGTGGTAGCGCTGGTCGCCGGCGAGTACTTCGCCGTTCACTTTCCAGAAGGCGGCGAATTCGGTGAGCAGGCGATCGAAGTCGAGGCGGCCGTCGGGCAGCCGGAACTGGGCTGGGCCGGAAACGATGACGCCTTCGATGCCGGACCCCAGGACACGGAGGATGACCTCGTTGTATATGGGATTGGCGATACGGATCGGGTTGTTGGGCGCGATGAGACCGAGGTCGGCGGCGTAGGCGCGAGCGTCGGTGAACGTGGGGTCGGTGTCGGGCGTGGTGCCGGCGATCAGCGGTTCGATGATCTTCTGGATGCGGGGTTCGGTGAGTTTGTCGACCAGGGAGTCCAGGTGGGTGGCACGGGCGACGATCAGCCGTTCTTTGGCCTGGTCGATATGGTCGTCGGTGATGGTGGATTCGATCCGCATCTCGTCGATCACTTCTGCGGCGAGGGCGTTGACGAGCCAAGGCTGGCCCTGGGTGTAGTGGAACGCCAGGTCCAGGGCGCGGGGACTGAACTCTTGACCCGTGGCGGCGGTGTGCTGCCCGTACAGCGCATCGACTTCGTCGCGGGTGAAATCACCCATCCGGACGGATTTGACTTTGATATTGAATGGACTGGCGCTGCCGAGCCGGGAGGGATCGCCGCCGGATGCGGCTTTGTAGTCGCGGACATCGCGCAGACCGCACAGGGCGATCGAGTGCACGAATCCGGGACGGTTGGTGGTATAGCCGTCGCGCAGCTGCCGGAGTGTATTGATCAGGGCATCGTCGCGCAGGGAGTCGATTTCGTCGAAGAAGAGGACCAGCGGGCGTGGGCATTGCGCGACCCAGGCGGACAGGCCGACCGACAGTGCGGTACCGGGCGGAGCGTCGGGCCATGGGGTGGGCGGCATCAGTTCGGGTGGGAGGTGGGCGGCCAGCCCGGCGGCGTGGATCCGGCCGAGGAGGGCTTGTTCGGTGGCGCCGATATCGTGGGCGAAGGAACTCGCGGCTTCGCAGGAGAAATGCAGGGCGAGGTAGTTTCCTTCGGCGGTGAGCTGGCGCGCCAGGTTTGCCAGGCTGGTGGTCTTTCCGGTTTGCCGGGGGGCGTGCAGCACGAAGTATTGGCCGCGTTCGACCATGCGGTGGGCATCGGGCAGGCGTTCGACTGCGGGCAGCATGTAGTGCATCTGTGGGTAACACGGCCCAGCGGTGTTGAAATACTTCACGACCCTCCCCAGCCTTGTCTCCGGCCGCCCCGCGCGACCATGCTCTCGGCAGCCTACGGTAGTGGGGTCGGCGCCTCGGTCGAGAAATCGCGATAAACCAGATCCGGCAGCCTGCGCCGACCACCTGCCGGCACTGCCGGCAGCCACCCGCCCGAGCCCACCGCCGATTCGCTCGGCGCAATGTCGGCGGCCGTCCGCAGCGGTTCCTGATCCGCGAAGAACCGCGTTACCCGAGTGCCGGGCAACACGACCCTCGGGGCTCAGCGGTCGAGGAATTCCAGCAGGTCGGTGTTGAAGCGTTCCTTGTCGCCGGGAACCAGGGCGATACCGTGCGAACCGCCCTCGTATACCTTCAGTGTCGCGTCGGCGATGATTTCCGCTGATTTGCGTCCGGTGGCGTCGATGGGCACGACCTGGTCGTCGTCGCCGTGCACGATCAGTGTGGGTATATCGAATTTCCGGAGGTCTTCGGTGAAATCCGTATACGCGAACGCGTCGACGCATTTCACGCCGGCTTCGATGCTCTCGTGCATCGCCATGAACCAGAACGCATCACGATTGCCCTGGGTGGCTTTGGTGCCCGGACGGTTCGCGCTGAAGAATCCCTCGGATGTGTCTTTCCAGAATTGAGAACGCTCACCGAGGATCCCGGATTTGATCTCCTCGAAAACCTTTTCCGGAACCCCCTCCGGGTTACTTTCGGTTTTGATCATCAATGGGGGGATCGCCGAGAGCAGCACCGCCGATTGGATCCGGCCGGTACCGTGCCGGCCGATATAGCGGGCGAGTTCGCCGCCGCCCATACTGTGCGCCACCAGCGTCACATCGTACAGATCGAGGCTGGTCAGCAAGTCGTCTAGGTCGTCGGCGAAGGTGTCGAAATCGTAGCCTTTCCACGGCTGATCCGACCGCCCGTGACCGCGCCGATCGTGGGCGATACCGCGGTAACCGTGATCGGCAACGCATTTCATCTGATCTTCCCAGGCGTCCGCATTCAGCGGCCAGCCATGGATGAAGACGACGGGGCGGCCACTTCCCCAATCCTTGTAAAAGATGTTCACATTGTCGCGAGTCGAGCACACAGGCATGAGCGAACTCCTCCTTCTGTGCGTATTCGCCGACCCCGCCGAAGGCCGTGACAACGAGACGCGCCCGAAATGCTACCGCCGGAACTCGGCCGGAAACCGGCTGTACCCATCCGTTACGAAACCCATGCAGGAATGTCGCCGGGACGTCCGTGGCCGGCCATTGCGTCGTCGTAACTGCTCACCCGTCGAGCAGCGTCTCCCACTTCGCGTAGGCCTCGAAGTCACGGAAGTGGCGGGAATACAGGTCACCGCCCTCGGACAGGTCGTCGGTCAACGCTGCCACGACGTCGATCACCGCGGTAGGAGTGACGGTGATGTTGTCGCCCGCCTCGTTCTTGTAGGTCCCCGCGTCGCTTCGGAAATTCGCTTCTGCGAGTTCACGCGCTTCCTCCTCGGACTCCGCGTAGAGGAGCGTCACGTCTTCTCTGTACAGAGGTACATGGTCCGGAGCGTCGGAGGTGAACTCGAACAGTGTGATCGCGATGTACGGTCTCCGGGCCACGAACGCACTCCTCGCTTGCCTTCTCGAACCAATGGAAGGTCTTTATCGGGCCGGCGACGTGAAGCGGCCTTGCCGGATCGCGGCTGCGAAGGAAGCCCATTCTCCATGGGTGAAGGCGAGTGCGGGGCCACCGACGTCCTTCGAATCCCGGACACCGACTTGTCCGTCGTTCAGCCACGCCACCTCGACACAGTCGGTTTGGCCGCCGCTGTGACTGCTCTTGAACCAGTTCGCGCCGGATAGATCCATCGTCACGCCCCATACTCTCTTGCAGCTCGCCTGAGCAGTTCCCGCGAGCGCACCTCATCGTGCGCTGTGCTTCTGATCTCCGAAGCAAGCTCATCGTAGCGTCGTACATCCGCCTCGGACTCGAGATAGAGGTCGGGCTTTCCATGCCCCTCGAAGTAGACAAGTGGTGGTTCTACGACTCTCCCTTTGGAATCCGTGCCGAAATCGAGAATCACAAATGGACCGTGGAACAACCCACTGGCATATCCTGCGGTGAACGGCTGGATGCGGATACTGATATTCGGGCGCTTGCCGATCTCCGCCAGATGCGCGAGCTGCCTGGCCATTACCTTCGGACCGCCGACTATTCGGCGCAGTGCCGACTCGTGCAGCAGCAGCTCGAGGCGCACCGGATCGGCTTTGCGGGTGACGATCGACTGCCGCTTCATCCGCAGTTCCACGCGCCGCTCGATGTCCTCGGTGCTGTCTTCTCGGTAGAAGGCGCTGATCAGAGCTCGTGCATAGTCGGGTGTCTGGAGGAGACCGAGCACAATCTCCTGGTACGAGATCAGTTGCCGCGCCGATGCCGACAACTCCACGTACATATT
Source organism: Nocardia sp. CA-290969 (assembly GCF_050936135.1). Taxonomy (NCBI): domain Bacteria; kingdom Bacillati; phylum Actinomycetota; class Actinomycetes; order Mycobacteriales; family Nocardiaceae; genus Nocardia; species Nocardia sp. CA-290969. The sequence continues at coordinate 6,882,950 of NZ_JBNJNJ010000001.1, forward strand.
GAACGTCGGGTCGCTGTAGAGCCCGGCGAACGCCGTGTACCACGACGTCACCTTCGCCTGTTCCGCGAGGTCCAGCGCTCGCGCAGTCTCTTCCGGCGATACCTCGTACAGCTCGCACAATGCCCGCACATCCACCGTGCGCACCTTCTTCGTCCGTGCGGATTCGATGCGCTGTAGCGCCGCCTGGCTCAGTTCCACCAAGGCGGCGGCCTTGGCGAGCGTGAGCCCGATGGCTTCCCGGTGCTCGCGCAGGAACCGGCCCAGCTGCCGCCGCGGGAGGGTCGACGGTTCGGCGCCGTCGTCACTGGTCATAGCTGTTCTCCGTTCGGAAAAACGAATGAAATGGCACCCCGAAATCGAATCAGCCGCCGACAGGGTTCGAATCCCGCTCTGGCACAGCGCAGCAGTCTCGTTCGAGCCGGTCGATTCGGCTGTGACCAGCGTATCTCTCGTGTTCTCCTAGGTCAGGCGTTCGGGCGATCCCGAGGTTCGGGCCGCCGAAGGCGCCACATCGTTTGTGTTCCAGTGCTTTCCGTTGCGGAATCGGCCGTTCCGCCACGGAATGCGATTGCGCTTCCGCGCCGTTCCGCACTGCCGATTGCATCCTGCTGTGGGCCTGTGCCGGGCGGATCGGACGCCGCCAACGTTTCCTTCATCGACCGATTCCGGAGTACCGATGCCGTATCCCTCCGCGCCGCCGCCCGGCTACATACCGACCGCGATCGGATTCGTGCGCGTCGACCTGTCCGTCGAGCACGCCGACCGATATGCCCGCGAAATCCAGCGCCACGCCCGGGACTCCGGGTACCGCTACCTCTACACCGTGCGCCCACCGGCCGATGATCCCGACCCGCTCACCTACGTCCGCGCACTCGCCACCGAACTTTCGGCCGCGGTGATCATCGCGTTCGATCTCGGCCAGGTCGACAATCAACCCACCCGGATCTGCGATCTCGGCTACCGGCTGGAAACCGTGTGCCCACCCATGGTGTGGACACCCAGCACACCCCTCGGCTCCGGCGAGGTCCCGGTATGACCCTGTGGAACATCCTGTCCACGACCGTTGCCACCTTGGCGGTCTGCGGTGTCGCGGTACTCGCGCTCGGCTGTATCTGGCCCGCCGACCCTCCGCTGTATCCCCGCACCCACACCTACCGGGTGCCGACTCCCACCGCATGGACCTGTGGCCTACCCGGCACCCCGCTGAGCCTCGACGAGGCCCACAACGCCCTGCACCACCACCGCCACCACGACTGCCCCCGCAAACATGTCGCCCACGCGACCCTCGTCGCCTACGACCGCATCCCACCCGGCCCGGTGCCCCGGCGGTACGGCCGAGCCGAGTGTCCGTACCCACGGGGTGGGTGGATCATTTCCGCGGCAGGGGCCCACGATCGCTAGCCGTGGCGTGAGCTGTCCGTTCCGGCCGGCGCTGTTCTCGGCCGGGTCGTGTACGCGAGGAGGCGGCGTGGGGAACGCAGTAGCCTCGGGTGCGGGAGATCAACCCGACTACGAGGAGTCATGCAGATGAGCCGACCGGTTCGGATCGGAATTCAGCTCCAGCCCCAGCACGCCCCCGATTACGGACTCATTCGCGACGCGGTGTTGCGGGCCGAGGACGCGGGCGTGGATATCGTGTTCAACTGGGATCATTTCTATCCGCTCTACGGCGACCCCGACGGCGCCCACTTCGAATGCTGGACCATGCTCGGGGCGTTCGCCGAGCAGACCGAACGAGTCGAGATCGGGGCGCTGGTCACCGGGGGTGGCTACCGGAACCCCGATCTGCTCGCCGATATGGCCCGGACCGTCGATCACATCAGTGGTGGCCGGCTCATCCTGGGAATCGGATCGGGGTGGTTCGAGCGGGATTACGACGAATACGGGTACGAGTTCGGTACCGCGGGCAGCCGGCTGGACCTGCTGAAGGAGTACATGCCGCGGATCACCGCCCGGCTGGGGAAGCTGAATCCGCAGCCGGTGCGCGAGATCCCGATCCTGATCGGTGGTGGCGGCGAGAAGAAGACGCTGCGGCTGGTCGCCGAATACGCGCATATCTGGCACAGCTTCGGTGAACTCGATGTGTTCACGCGCAAGAGCGGAATCCTCGAAGAGCACTGTGCGCGGGTGGGTACGGAACCGTCGAAGATCGAACGGTCGGTGGCCTGGCCCGGGACCGAAGCGGCGCCGGCGTACCACGCCGCGGGGGCGACGCTGTTCACGGTGGGAATCAACGGGCCCGACTACGACCTGTCCCAGGTGCGGGAAGCGCTGGCCTGGCGGGATCAGATCAATCCGGAATCGGTCGCGGGTATCGCCTGAGTCGCTGCCGGATGAGGCCGTTGCCCGAATCCGGCAGTACCCGATCATGCGTCTCGGGCCCCGCCGCCATGGCGGGGCCCGAGACGTTAGGAAGGAGAGGGGCTCGGCTGGTCGGCCGGCCCGGTGTGCGAGGTGTCAGTTCCCCGCGCCGACTGTCTTTTTCGGCGCCCACTGGGTGGTGCCCGGGGCCGCGGTGAGCGTGTTGACCAAGTCCACCGCCGCGATCACGAGAGCCGGGCCGCCGACGACGATCGTGCCGATGATGCCACCGATCGTCGCGCCGGTGATCACGCTGGCGATTACAGTCGGACCGCCGATGATGCCGGCGAGCCCGACGAATGCGCCGATGGCGGTGCCGACGAAACCGCCGATGGCGGTGGCGAGCCCGAACTGGGACGCGAAATTATTCTGTGCCGCAAGGTTTTCCTGCGGCGATGCCACGAACTCGGTCGCGGGCGGTGCTGCCGTGGGACGCGCCTTCGCGGGGTCCTTGACCGCGGTGAGCTCCAACACCCGGCCGTCGTCGCGGATCGCGTGCGGCAGCGGGTATTCGGTGGTCCCCTCGCGTACCGCGAGCGGCAGGGTGACCACGGTGGCGCCGGATTCGTCGACGATATCGACGGTTTCGCCGTCGACCTCGAACTTGCCGTGCGTCAGGGTCGTCACCACGTTCTTGCCGACGAGTTCGGTGCGGTAACCGATATCGGGGGTGGGGGTGGGGTTTGCGTGGGCGGCCGCCGAGCCGAAGGTCGCGGTGGCAAGCAGCGGCACGACGGCCGCGGCAATCTTGCGGATCCTCATGGGGTCACATGTCCGATCTGATCACGATGTCGCCAAGGGTGGTTTACAGCTGGGACGAGCACGCTGTCCGAGTTCCGCCGGACCCGAATCGCCTGTGTCCCGGCGGTTTCGAACATTTGAGACATTACGCTGCGGAGGGTGCGAGAGCCTAGGAATTTTCGGGAAATTCCTAGAATCAAGTTTAGATCTCGGATGATTCGGTAACTCAGGCAGGTTATCTCCGACCCCGCCGCGGGTGCCTACAAGTTTGCTATCGGCGTGCCCCGGACGGTGAAACGCTGTGTGCCGCGGCGGCCGGGCCGCACCTTCGCCGCCCTGTTGCTGCAGGATCGGGCGCTTCTGATGCGAACTGCACGGCGGGGTCGGGGCGCACTGTAACTCTCGAGATCGGTGAATGTCCAGCTATCTGCAGTGATGCGCACTTGATAATGTAACTGTGTGCGTAGTTCCAGCTGACCGATTCGAGGAAAGAAGGAACACCGATGCAAACGGCACACGCTCAGCACACCGAACACCAGCATGTCCACGGCCCGGATTGCGGGCACGTCGCCGTGCCGCACGGTGATCATGTGGATTACGTCCACGACGGGCATCTGCACCGTGAGCACGCCGGGCACTACGACGAATGCGAACCCCGGGATCACCACGAACACGGGTCACACGAGCACGTGCACGGCGAGGGCTGCGGACATGTCGCAGTACCCCACGGCGACCACGTCGACTACATCCACGACGGCCACCGCCACGCCCCACACGACGGGCACTACGACGAACACTGAATCGGCCGGCCGCAAGCAACCTCCGCCGGCTCTCGGCTGAGCCGCCGGAGGTTGCCGGTGCCGAGCATGTCCGGCGCGTGCATCGGCTGGTGTGAGCAGCCGGTGCGGCCGCCCGGCTCGGCGCGAATACCGTCGCGGGATTCGCGCAGTCGTCGTACTGCGAACCAGGGGACGGCCCACAGAGCCGGCCCGCGGTAAGTCCTGCGCCGGGTTCAGCGGGGGCGCAGCACGATCTCCGTGGGATGGCCGTCGGGCGGCGTATCGATGGCCGTGCGGACAGCACGGGCAACCGTTTCCGGGCGGAGGAATTCCGCGGGGTCGTAGGACCGGCCCTCCCCGGCGACGATCGCACGCTGCATATCGGTATCGATGCGACCCGGATGGATCGAGGTCACCCGTATCGAGCGTTCCTCCAGCCGGAGGGCGTCACCGAACGCGCGCAAACCGAACTTGCTCGCGGCGTACGAGGCCCAGCCGGCGTTCGCCCGGAGGCCGGCACCGGAATTGATCAGCACCACGTGCCCCCCGGCGGCGCGCAGAGCCGGCAGGAGCAGGCGAGTGAGTTCCACCACCGCGATCAGATTGGCCTCCAGGGTGTCGCGCCACTGGCGCACCGAGGATTCGGCGATCGTGCCCAGGTCGGCGACGCCGGCATTGTGGACCAGAACATCCAGCCGGTCGATCGGGCGCACCGCCTCGGCCACCGCGCTGTAGTCTGTGAGTTCCACCGGCCAGCCGGTCGCGCCGGGGAGTTCGGAGAGAATCTTCTCCAGTCCGGCCGTTGTGCGCCCGCCCACCAACAGCGTGTGATCGGGGGCGAGTTCGCGGGCGATCGCCGCACCGAGCCCGCGCCCACCCCCCGTGATCAACGCCACCGGCCGCGCGTCGCCCGGCAAGTCAGCTCCCTGCACAGCACCGTCTCCTCACTCGGTCGTCGCGCGCATGGGCGCGGATCGGGGGTCTCCCCGACTGTATTCCGCAGGTCGCCCCGGCGCCTTCGCCGGAGCCGCTGTTTCGTCGCCATCGGTGGTGGCCGGGAAAACGGCGGCGAAGCCGGCGACCCGCGCGCTCGGGCCGACGGAGCGAAACACCTGCCGGGGCGTATGGCCGACGCGTCGCGACGCCGGGCCGGTGCCGTGACGCGGCTCGGCGATCGGCGCATTCAACACAGGCGCAATCCGATGCTCATTCCCGTGAAACGGTAGCTGGGTAGATATTGCGATCACCCCTCCACCGAACCGGGCGTGCGGCCCGGCCGAACAAGCAAGATGTAGAGATGGCACATCCCGGTTTCACCCCCACGCAGCTCGCGGCGCGCGCGGCGTATCTGCTGCGCGGCAACGATTTGGGAACCATGACCAGCGCCGCCCCGCGGCTCTACCCGCATATGTGGAGCTGGGACGCCGCGTTCGTGGCGGTGGGGCTGGCACCGTTGAGTGTGGAACGCGCGGTGGTCGAACTCGACACCCTGCTCTCGGCGCAGTGGAAGAACGGGATGATCCCGCACATCGTGTTCGCCAACGGCGTGGACGGCTATTTTCCCGGCCCGGCCCGCTGGGAGTGCCGGCTGCTGGCGGCGCAGGCGCCCGACGGCCCGGATACCTCCGGGATCACCCAGCCGCCGGTGCACGCCATCGCGGTGCAGCGCATCCTGGACCATTCCCGCCGGCACGGCCGCAGTACCCGGGCGGTGGCCGAGGAGTTCCTGAACCGGCGCTGGGCCGACCTGGTGCGCTGGCATCGCTGGCTCGCGCACGCCCGCGACCCGTTGGGCAGCGGCCGGATCACGCTCTATCACGGCTGGGAATCGGGGATGGACAATTCGCCGCGGTGGGACCGCGCCTACGAGAACGTCCTGCCCGGTCCGGACCTGCCCGCCTACCGGCGCGAGGACGTGCTCATCATCGACGACCCCACCCAGCGCCCCACCGACCGCGAATACGACCGCTACCTGTGGCTGGTGGAGCAGATGCGGCGTGCCCGCTACGACGACACCGAACTGAGCACCGTGATGAACTTCGCGGTGGAGGACGTGTTCGTCACCGCGATCTTCGCGCTGGCCTGCGAAGTGCTGGGGCAGATCGGTGAGGAGTATCACCAGCCGAAGGCCGATACCCGGGAGCTGTTCGGCTGGGCCGACCGGTTCCGCGCCGGGGTGATCGCCACCACCGACGCCCGCACCGGCGCCGCCCGCGACTACGACACCCGGTTGCGGCGCTGGATCACCACCGAAACCCTGGCCATGTTCGCGCCGCTCATCTGCGGCGGGTTGCCTCGGGCCACCGAACGCAGCCTGCTGCGGATCTTCGAAGGGCCGCGGTTCTGCGGCCATCCGGACCTGCGGTACGCGCTGCCGCCCTCCACCTCACCGGTATCGAAGGATTTCCGCCCCCGCGAATACTGGCGCGGCCCGGTATGGCCGGTGATGAGCTGGCTGTTCTCCTGGGTTTTCGCGCACCGCGGCTGGGCCGAGCGGTCGTTCATGCTGCGTGCCGAAGCATTGCGGCAGGCCAGCGACGGCAGCTTCGCGGAGTACTACGAACCGTTCACCGGGGAGCCGCTGGGCAGTATGCAGCAGTCGTGGACGGCGGCCTCGGTACTGGACTGGCTGGGCTGACGATCAGGCCGGCTGCGATGCGGCGGCGGGTTCGCAGGTGCTCTTCAGCGAACAACCCCCGCAGGACCCACCGCAACCGCCGGTCTCCGGCGGCGGGGCGATGGCCTCGGCGGCGCGGGCCCCGGCGTTTGCGCCCGCACCGAGGGTGAACAGGGCGATCACCAGTACGCCCGCGGTCACCAGGAGGCCGGTGAGCGTGCCGGCGGCCAGCACCACCAGCCCGCCCGCGGCGAGCAGGGCCCCGGAAACAAGGGAGGTGGGAGCCGCGATCCGGTTCGCGGTGCGGAACGCGGTCTCGTCGCGCAGCGCCGCCTCGGTGTGCACCCCGATGTACCGGTTGCCGGGCAGCCGGCCGAGGAGCCCGAGCACGCCCGTCGTCAGGGCAACGAGAGCCAGGACGAACAGCAGAATCGCGACGACAAACACCAGGTGAGAATACCGCAGTGAAATTCGCGTGCTCCTTTTTGGGCTTGTCAGGGGGCACGACTTAGGCTGTTCGACGACGGATTTCTCCCCATCAGCAGCTAGAGAAGGCAGGACCGTGCAGGACTCCCGCGCAACCGAGACCGCCGGGCAGAGCTCGGTAGACACCGGCGCCCCGGGCCGGGCCGACGATACGCCCGCCCACCGGTACACCGCCGCGCTCGCCGGGGAGATCGAGCGCCGGTGGCAGGAGCGCTGGGCCGAGCGCGGCACCTTCCATGCCCCGAACCCGGTGGGCCCGCTGGCGGGGGAGGTGCCGGCGGACAAGCTGTTCGTGCAGGACATGTTCCCGTACCCGTCGGGCGCGGGTCTGCACGTCGGGCATCCGCTGGGTTATATCGCCACCGACGTGTTCGCGCGGTACCACCGGATGCACGGCCGCAATGTGCTGCACGCGCTGGGGTACGACGCCTTCGGCTTGCCCGCCGAGCAGTACGCCGTGCAGACCGGCGCGCATCCGCGCGATACCACCGAAGCCAATATCGCGACCATGCAGCACCAGCTGGACCGGCTGGGCCTGGGGCACGACCGGCGGCGGTCGTTCGCCACCACCGACCCCGAGTACTACAAGTGGACGCAGTGGATCTTCCTGCGTATCTACAACGCCTGGTACGACCAGGAGGCCGGCCGGGCCCGCCCGATCGAGGAACTGGAACGGCAGTTCGCCACCGGCGCCCGGGCGGTGCCCGAGGGCAAGGATTGGGCGAGCATGTCCACCGCCGAACGGCGGACGCTGATCGACTCGTACCGGCTCGTGTACCAGACCGATTCGATGGTCAACTGGTGCCCGGGCCTGGGCACCGTGCTGTCCAACGAGGAGGTCACCGCCGACGGGCGCAGCGAACGCGGCAACTTCCCGGTGTTCCGTAAGCGCTTGTGGCAGTGGATGATGCGGATCACCGCCTACGCCGACCGGCTGATCGACGATCTGGACCATGTGGACTGGCCGGAGAACGTCAAGGCCATGCAGCGCAACTGGATCGGGCGTTCGCGCGGCGCCCGGGTCGAGTTCGCGACCCCGGCCGGTGACGTGGAGGTTTTCACCACCCGGCCCGACACCCTGTTCGGCGCGACCTACCTGGTGCTGGCCCCGGAACACGAGATGGTCGACGCGCTGACCACGGCCGCCTGGCCCGCAGATACCGATGCCCGCTGGACCGGCGGCAGCGCGACCCCGGCCGAGGCGGTCGCGGCCTACCGCAAGGCCATCGCGGCGAAATCGGATCTGGAGCGGCAGGAGAACAAGGACAAGACCGGTGTCTTCCTGGGCGCCTATGCCACCAACCCGGTGAACGGCGCGCAGATCCCGGTGTTCATCGCCGACTATGTGCTCAGCGGCTACGGCACCGGCGCGATCATGGCCGTCCCGGGCCAGGACCAGCGCGACTGGGATTTCGCGACCGCGTTCGGCCTGCCGATCATCCGGACCGTCGAACCGCCCGAGGGCTTCGACGGCGAGGCCTTCACCGGTGACGGTCCTGCGATCAATTCCGATTACCTGAACGGCTTGAACATCGCCGACGCGAAGGCCACCGTGATCGCGCGGCTGGAGGCCGACGGCCGCGGCGCGGGCACCGTGCAGTACAAACTGCGCGACTGGTTGTTCGCGCGGCAACGGTACTGGGGTGAACCGTTCCCGATCGTCTACGACGAGTCCGGCGCCCCGCACGCCCTGCCGGAATCGATGCTGCCGGTGCGGCTGCCCGAACTGGACGATTTCGCCCCGGTCACCTTCGATCCGGACGACGCCGATTCCGAACCCTCCCCGCCGCTGGCCAAGGCCACCGACTGGGTGGAGGTGGAACTGGACCTGGGTGACGGCCCGCGAAAGTACCGACGCGATACCAATGTCATGCCCAACTGGGCGGGCAGCTCCTGGTATCAGCTGCGCTACGCCGACCCCACCAATTCCGCGGAGTTCTGCGCGAAGGAGAACGAGAACTACTGGCTGGGCCCGCGCGCGGCCGAGCACGGTGCGGCCGATCCGGGTGGCGTGGACCTGTATGTCGGCGGTGTGGAGCACGCCGTACTGCATCTGCTGTACGCCCGGTTCTGGCAGAAGGTGCTGTTCGACCTGGGCGAGGTGAGCGGTAGTGAACCGTACCGGCGCCTGTTCAACCAGGGCTATATCCAGGCTTTCGCCTACACCGACGCCCGCGGCGCGTACGTGCCCGCGGCGGAGGTGACCGAACGCGACGGCAAGTTCTACTGGACCGACGCGACCGGCACCGAGATCGAGGTGAACCAGGAATACGGCAAGATCGGCAAATCGCTGAAGAACGCCATCGCGCCCGACGAGATCTGCGATCTGTACGGGGCCGATACGTTCCGCTTCTACGAGATGTCGATGGGCCCGCTGGACACGTCCCGGCCGTGGGCCACCAAGGACGTCATCGGCGCGCACCGGTTCCTGCAGCGGGTGTGGCGGCTGGTGGTGGACGAGGAGACCGGGGCCACCCGGGTCACCGAGGACAACCCCGCCGATGAGACGCTGCGGTTGCTGCACCGCACGATCGCCGGGGTCGACGAGGATCTGGCGGCCATGCGGGACAACACCGCGGGCGCCAAACTGATCGAACTGACCAACCACCTGACCAAGGCTTATCCGAAGGGCGCCCCGCGTTCGGCGGTGGAGCCGGTGGTGCTGATGCTGGCCCCGCTGGCCCCGCATATGGCCGAGGAACTGTGGGAACGCCTGGGCCACAGCCATTCGCTGGCGCACGGCCCGTTCCCGGTGGCCGATCCGGCGCTGCTGACCGCGGAGACCGTCGAGTATCCGATCCAGGTCAACGGGAAGGTCCGCAGCCGGATCCAGGTGGATCCGGAGGCCGATCAGGCGGCGATCGAGGCGGCCGCGCTGGCCGACGAGAAGATCGCCGCGCTGCTGGACGGCAAAGCGCCGCGCAAACTGATCGTGGTGCCGGGCCGGCTGGTCAATATCGTCTCGTGATCTCCACCGGCCGGCACGGTGCTCGGGCAATTCCCGGGCAACCGTGTTGGCCGGTAGTTAATCTGTGCGACTCCTCGGACTTGCCTGGGTCGGCTAGCGTGCGGGCGTTCAGCCCGGAACAGGAGTCACTGTGAAACCTCTTGCGCTCTTCGCCGCCCACGAACCGGCCGGTTCGCGATCCCGCGTGACCTGCCAGTACAAATGCGGTAATGCCTGCTTCCACGAGGTGCCCAACACCTCGTCGAACACCTACTTCGGGGATATCGTGGCCGGGATCTCCCGGCGCCGGGTATTGCAGGGCGGCGCGGCCGCCGTGGTCGCGATCGGCGCCGCCGGCACGCTCGCGGCCTGCGGTGACGATGCCGGCGCCGGCAACTCCGCGAGCGGCCAGGGGATGGGCACCGGGTTCACTCCGGTCGCGCCCAACACCGAGGACGCGGTCGTCATCCCGGACGGCTACGAGCAGGAAGTGGTGATCCGCTGGGGTGATCCGCTGTTCGAGGACGCGCCCGAATTCGATTTCTACGCGCAGACCCCGGCCGCGCAGGCGAAACAGTTCGGCTACAACAACGATTTCGCCGGCCTGCTGCCGATCGAGGGTCAGGCCGGTAAGTACCTGCTGGTGGTGAACCACGAATACACCACCGAGGTGTTCATGTTCCCGGGGTACAAGCCCGAGGCCATCACCAAGGAACAGGTCGATATCGCCATGGCCGCGCACGGCCTGACGGTGGTCGAGGTGCACGGCGAATCCGGCACCGGGCGGCTGAAGCCGGTTTTCGGTAAGTACAACCGGCGTATCACCGCCACCACGGAGTTCAAGGTCACCGGCCCCGCCGCCGGGAGCGCGCTGCTGAAAACCACCGCCGATCCCACCGGCACCAAGGTTCTGGGCACGATCAACAACTGCTCCGGCGGGGTGACTCCCTGGGGCACCGTGCTTTCCGGTGAGGAGAACTTCAACGCCTACTTCATCGGCAAATCCGCCGACCCGGTGACCGCCGAACGCCTGGACCGCTACGGGATCGGCGAATCCGATTCCCCGCACTTCTGGGAGAAGTTCGACAAGCGTTTCGACGTGGCCGCCGAACCCAACGAAGCCAACCGGTTCGGCTGGGTGGTCGAGGTGGATCCGTGGGATCCGCAGTCCACGCCGGTCAAGCACACGGCGCTCGGCCGGTTCAAGCACGAGGCCGCGAATATCCACGTCACCGAAGACGGCACCGTGGTCGCCTACAGCGGCGACGACGAACGCTTCGATTACATGTACAAGTTCGTCTCCGCGCGCAAGATCGAACCCGGCACCGGCGCCGCCAGCCGCCGCCACAACCTGACCATCCTCGACGCCGGCACCCTCTACGTCGCGAAACTCACCGGCGACCACCCCGACCGGATCGACGGCTCGGGCACCGTCCCCTCGGATCAGGGCTTCACCGGAAAAGGCCAGTGGATCCCGATCCTGCGCACCGCCGAGGACGGCCGCGGCGAATCGCTGGTCGAGGGTATGTCGGCGGAGGAGGTCGCGGTGTTCACCCGCCTCGCCGGTGACAAGGTGGGCGCCACCAAGATGGACCGCCCCGAGGACTTCGAAGCCAACCCGAAGACCGGCAAGGTGTACGTGGCGCTGACCAACAACAGCAAACGCGGCACCGACGGCAAGGCCGCCGCCGACGAGGCGAATCCCCGTAACGAGAACAAGAACGGCCAGGTCCTGGAGATCACCGACGATCACGCGGGCACCGAATTCACCTGGTCGCTGCTGCTGGTGTGCGGTGACCCGGCGGCCGCCGACACCTACTTCGCCGGCTACGACAAGACAAAGGTCAGCCCGATCTCCTGCCCGGACAACCTGGCGTTCGACCCGTACGGCAACCTGTGGATCAGCACCGACGGCAACGCGCTCGACGCCAACGACGGACTTTTCGCGGTGGTGCTCGACGGCGACCGCCGCGGCGAGACCAAACAGTTCCTCTCCGTCCCCGCGGGCGGCGAAACCTGCGGTCCGGTGATCACCGAGGAACGGGTCGTGGTGTGCGTCCAGCATCCCGGTGAAACCGACGACGCCTCGGTGGAGAACCCGGCGTCGCACTGGCCCGACGGCGGCACCTCGCAGCCGCGACCCGCGGTGGTCGCGGTCTGGAAGGCCGGGGGCGGCCGGATCGGCGTCGAGTAACGATCCGTCCCCTGGATTCCGGCCCGGTCCCGTCGGCCCGGGCCGGAATCCGCCGGGTTTCCTCGCGGACCCGGCGGCATCCGGACCGTCGTGGCCGGGGCCCGGCCGTACGTCCCTACCCGCTCCCGGTGAGGCCGCCCATCCGGGCGAAGCGGTTGAAATCGCCTTGGGCGCCGCTGTAGACGTTCACATCGGTGGGGCCGTGGATGCCGGGGATGGATCCGGAATCGGTCTGCTGCCAGAACGTCCACGCCGGCCAGCGGCCGGGGACCTCCGGTTGCGGGCGGTCGCGGTAGTCGGCGATCCACAGCGGGTAGCGGTGGAACCGGTCGCTGTCGGCCATCGCCGTTTTCCAGAAGGTCGGATAGGTGTAGACGATCGGGATACGGCCGGTCAGTGCCTCCACAGTATTGAGGTAGCGGTGGGTCCAGTCGATCAATGCGGCCGGGGGGAGTCCGCCGGAGTGCTCGATATCCAGGACCGGCGGCAGATCCAGCGGGCCGTTCTGGCCGAGCACGACCGCGGCGTACAGCGCCGCCTGCGGTTCCGGCGGGAGTTCCGGGCGCGCGTAGTGGTAGGTGCCGCGCGCCATCCCGGCGACGCGCATGTGCAAGCTGTCCTGGACGAAGTACGGGTTGACGTAGTTCAGCCCCTCGGTGGCCTTCACCATGGCGAACCGGTGCCCGGCGCCGCGCACCGCGAACCAGTCGATGGGGCGCCCGCTGTCGTGCTGCCAGGACGAGACATCGGGTCCGGTGGGGTCGGCGGTCGCCGCGGGGAAGGCGCCGAAACCCGCCGCGCACATCAGCGCGCCGCCCGCCGCGGCCTTCCTGAGCAGAAAGCGGATCGCGCCGCCCCGGCCGCACGACCGGTTTCCGCGGCCGCCGGGGGCGAACCGTCTGCGCGGGTTCCTGGTTCCGGAGCGATCGGCGTCCGGCCGGTGGGTCGCGACCCGGCCACGGGTACGCGGGGATGGGTGGTTGTCCTCCGGGGCGTTCGCCCCGCGCCGCGGGAGGCGGCGCAACAGTGCAGTCGATCTCCAACGGTCAGCTTCCATGGACACCGACCCTATGCACCGGACGGGGCGCCACTCGGTAAGACAGTGCCGTGAATCGGCACCGAAACGGCGGCGTCGCTATCACTACACCGCGCAAATCGTGCATCGGCCGATCCCTCGGGACGGCGGTCGGCTCGCGGGGTGGGGCGCATCGGGTGGCCTGCACGGCACTGCGCTCGAGGTGGCTGATCAGCGACTACACCCGAACTGCCATCGGTGGTTCACGGATCTGCCATCGAACTGTCGTGGCGTGGCCGGGATTTCATCCGGATACTGGTTCCAACATCGTGCAAGAGCCGGAGGTCGATATGCGCGCGGTTCAATGGTCGGCGGAGTCCGCGCTGGCAGCGGGTGAGACCTGGGGTATCTCCAGCACCGGTTTCCTGCAGTTGTACATACCGATCGCGATTTTCGCCGTGGCGGTGGCGTTCTGGTTGCGGTACCGCATCGTCAGCGCGCCCACCGACGCGCCGGCGGAGGAACTCACCGCGCCCGAACTCGGGTTGCTCACCAGCGATCACCGGGCGGTGATGGCTTCGGTGGCGCTGCTACGTGGTCATGAGCTGATCGACGCCCAGGGGCAGACCAGCGGCACGAGGGCCGCGGTCGCGCTCGACCCCTTCACCGTCGCCGTATCGGGGCACCTCGGCAAATCGCAGCAGAGCATCACCGAGGTGACCCGCCGGATGCGTCCGGATCTGGACCGGCTCCGCAATTCCCTGATCGAACGCGGATACCTGGCCGGCCCGCGTTACTCGAAGGAGTTGCGGGAAGCGGCGCTGCCGATCGTGGTGGCCGGACTCTTCGGCGTGGCCCGGTTGATCGCCGGACTGATCGGCGGTAATCCGGTGATCTTCCTGGTGCTCGTGCTGATACTGCTGGGACTGGCCTGGGCGCTGGTGGTGCGCCCGGTTCGGGTCACCCCGCGCGGCAAGGCCGCGCTGCACGAGGCCACCATGGGGAACTTCCACCTGCGCCCCTCGGCCGTCCCGGCGTACCCGTCCTACGGTCCCGCGGCCGCCGGGCTGGCCGTCGCCTTGTTCGGGGTGCAGGCGCTGGTGCTCATCGACCCCGAACTGAACGCCGCGATGTCGGGGTACGCCGCCGAACCCGGCAGTGGCGGTGACGGTGGCAGTGGAGGCGACGGCGGAGGAGACGGTGGCGGTGGTGGCGGCGGGGGGTGCGGCGGCTGTGGTGGATGCGGTGGCTGACCGGTGACCGGCCCCCTCCCCGAATTCGCCCTCGGGATCGGCTGGCGCCCGCCGATCTGCGGGCTTATCGCGCAGCTGGACGGGCTCGATTTCTGCGAGGTCGTCGTGGAATCGCTGCCGGTCACCGGTGCACCGGCGGCGCCTACGGTCGTGGTCCCGCGCGAACTCGCCGCGCTGCGCGACAGCGGCACCCTCGTGGTACCGCACGGTGTCTCGCTATCGCTCGGCGGTGCCGAACCGGTGGACCGGGGGCGCGTCGAACGATTGGCCCGGTGCGCCGAAACGCTCGCGGCGCCGCTGGTGAGCGAACATATCGCTTTCGTCCGGGCCGGCGGCCTGGAGGCCGGGCATCTGCTGCCGGTGCCGCGTACCGCCGAGGCCCTCGCCGTGCTCGTCGCGAATATCACCCGGACCCAGGACGGAATCGGTGTTCCGCTGGCGGTCGAGAATATCGCCGCGTTGTTCGAATGGCCCGACAACGAGATGACCGAGTCGGAATTCCTCACCGAGATCGTCGAGCGCACCGGGGTGTATCTGCTGCTCGATATCGCGAACGTCTATGCCAACGCGCGTAATCGGGGCCGCGACCCGCTCGCCGAACTGCGCCGCCTGCCCACCGAGCGAATCGCCTACTGCCATATCGCCGGAGGCGCGGAATCCGAGGGTCGATACCACGACACCCACCGCCACCCCATTCCCGCGCAGGTACTGGAACTCGTCGCCGAATTCGTCCGCGACCACCCTGTTCCGCTGATGCTGGAACGCGACGGCGACTATCCGCCGGACGACGAACTGCTCGACGAACTCGACGCGATCAGCAATGCCGCCGCCCGCGCCCCGATCACCGCCACGGCACGGGCGGTCCTGCGATGACCGATCCGGCGCCCGGCCTGGCCGAGCGGCAGGCCGCCCTGGTCCGCGCACTGGTCGCGGGCGAGCCGGTACCGTGCGGCTTCGATCCGGATGCCGTACGCACCGCCGCCGACGCGATCCTGCGCAAACGGGCCCGGGAGACGGCCGCGCACTATCCCGCGCTCGCGCAGGCCACCGGGCCCGAGTTCACCGCGCTCTATATCGCCTGGGCGCGCGGCCGCCCCAAAGGCGGTACCGCGGCCGACGCGCTCGGGTTCGCCCGCGATCACGAGGTGCCGTGGCCGCCGCAGCCACCGCCCGCCGCGAACCGGCTGTCCGGATTGCTGCGGCTCCGCCGGCCGCGGTGAGCGGCTACGGAGCAGCTCCCCGGACCGCCCGCAGTTCCGCGCACGACGAGAGAGCGGAGGTGGCGGAACCTAACCCGCCGCCGCGCCGGCGTGGTCGCGCAGCCAATCCCGGTAGTGCGTTCCCGCCAGGTGCGCGTCCGGTCCCGCGGTCAGGACATCGCCGTTGACGGCCGCGAACATTCCGGCCGTGTCGTCGGTGACGACCATCCGGTCGTCGTGCCGCGCCGCCAGGGTGATCCGGCCGAGATCGTCGAGCCCGAACACCTCGGGACCGGCGATATTGCGGATCCGTTGCAGCGGGGTGCGGATGGCGACCTCCACCACCGCGTCCGCGACATCGGCGGCCGCCATGGGTTGCAGGGGGGTACTGGGCAGGCGGACGGTATCGCCTTCGGCGGTCCAGGACAGGACCGAATCCATGAATTCGAAGAATTGCGTGGCCCGCACGATGGAGAACGGCGTGGGGCCCCGGCGCAGCAACTGCTCCTGGAGCGTCTTGGCCCGGTAGTAGTCCAGTTGCGGAACCTGATCCACCCCGACGATGGAGAGGACGATCTGGTGCTTCACCCCGGCGCGCTCGCCCGCGGCGAGCAGGTTGTTCATGGCGGCGTCGAAGAAATCCAGCGACGATTCGTCGAAGGCCGGGGAGTTCGCGAGATTGGTCACCACCTCCGCGCCCTCGAGCGCTTCGTCCAGGCCCTCGCCGGTGACGAGGTCGACACCGGTGGACGGTGCGGCGGGAACGGCTTCGTGCCCGGCCTCGGTCAGCTTCTGCACCACCTGTGATCCGATACGTCCGGTACCGCCGACGACTACGTGTTTCATGGTTCCGCCTTTCGCGGCGTGCCGCCCCGGGTTCGCCGGGGTTCGTGGAGGTCGATTGCTCTGGTCTGGCGGTGTTGCGCACGGGCGGCCGGAGCCGGCACCGCCGTGCCGCGGTGGCCTGGCCCGGCCACCGTGCTGCGGGGTCCAGGAAACCAGGCCGGGGCCCCGGTAGGGGATCACCCGGTTAGGGTGAGGTTCGGCGCGCCCGTCGAATCGGATGGTCGCGCGGCCGGCTTGGGCGGCGGGTTCACGCTGGTGAAGGCCCCTTTCAGGGGAATCACTCGAACCACCCTTGTTTATACGTATACTTCTACGTATAGTGGCTGGTATGCCGAACAAGACGATCTACGTCGCAGACGACGATCTGCCCCTGTTCCAGCGTGCGCAGGAACTCGTCGGCGGCAATCTGTCCGGCGCGGTGGTCACCGCGTTGCGGCGGTTCATCGAACTCGAAGAAGGCAGGCTCGAGGGGTTCGACGAGGTGGTGTTGCGAGTCGGGCACAACGGCGTCCGGCAGGTGCGATTCCAGGGTTCACTGCTCGGCGAGCACCGCGATGTCAACGACGAGCGGATGGAACATCTGCGCGTATTCCGCGGGCGCAAAGGCAAATTCGCGCTGCACGCGCAATATTCGAACTGGTCGGACTACCCCGAATCGCAGAATTGGCTGCGCGATCTGAAGAACTGGCGGCGGATGCTCGGTATCGAACACGATTGGGGCGATTATCAGCTCACCGTCACCGATACCCTGGCGGAACTGAAGGACAAGATGCCCGGCGAGCTGTACCGGCGGATCGCCGATATCGCCGACCGGCCCCCGGTGGAAGAACTCGATATCTGACCTTCCACCGGTAGCGCTCCCGCCGGAGGCGTCCTAGTTGCGCTCGACCTCGATCGGGTGGGTGGCCAGTAGCGACAGCGGCAGCGGTTGCCGGCGCAGCACCTCGGCCCACATATCGGAGCGGCGGCTGGTGATCGGATCGCTGGGCAGCGCCGACACCACGATCCAGTCGTCGTTGTCCAATTCGCTGTCCAGCTGGCCGAAGGTCCAGCCCGCGTAGCCGGCGAAGATCCGGACCCCCTCGACCAGCTGCCCGATCCGCTCCGGATCGGCGTCCAGATCCACCAGCACCACCCGGCCGTCGACGCGACGCACGCCGGGCACACCGTCGATCGACGCACCCACCCGCACCGTCCCCAGACACAGCGCGGCGTCGCGTTTGACCGGGCCGCCCACGAACAGAGTGCGCGGCTGCGCGCACACCTCGTTCCACTGCGGTAGTACGTCGTGCACCGCGGTTTCGCTGGGCCGGTTCAGCACCACACCCAGCGTCCCGGCATCGTTGTGCTCGATGATGTAGACGACCGTACGGCGGAAGGTGGGCTCGGCCAGGTCGGTCGAGGAAACCAGCAGCGTACCGGCCCGCACGACCTGTTCACCCTGCCGGTAACCACGACGACCAGGGTCGGGTTCGTGCCCGCCACCGCGGCCGCCCCGGGTCTTGCGATCATCGGGGTCATCTGCCTGCGCCACCAGGCCATCATCGCAGTTATTGCCCGATCGCGCCCCTCTGATCACTCGTTCACTTCGCTTCCTCCTCCGGCCCTGACGCGCTCGTGCGCAATTTCCATGGAGCACGAGCCCGGGGCCTCCGTGGTTACACTTCGCTTCCTCCTCCGGCCCTGACGCGCTCGTGCGCAATTTCCATGGAGCACGAGCCCGGGGCCTCCGTGGTTACACTTCGCTTCCTCCTCCGGCCCTGACGCGCTCGTGCTCGTAGAGTCAGCCGTATGCGAGCCCCAGAGGTGCTTCTCGGCAACAGTGACGACGTGTACGACTTCTACCGTGCGCACCGGCAGAACCGGATCCAGGCGATGGGGGCCTATGCCCTGCTCGGCAGGCGTTACCGGCCGCGGGTGAGCTACGCCGACGGCGCCCGGGCCGCGATACGGGAGCTGATCCGGGCCCGCACCCCACTGCTGATCGCGGTCAACCACCTCTCCCGGCTCGACCCCTACACGCTGGCCGCGGCCGCGTGGCGCAGCGAACTGCGGCCGATCATCGGCCGCACCCGGGTGCTGGCCAAGGACGAACTGTTCGAGGAGGAGAAACTGCGCCGCCGGATCGACATGATGGGCGGGATCCCGGTGTTCCGCGGCACCGATCACGGTTTGCGCGCGGTGAACGCGGCCGGGCAGCGGATGATGGATATCTGCGCCGAACGCCTGGCCGAGGGCGACAGCCTGGCGGTCTTCCCGGAGGGCACCTGCAACGACGTGGACCCGGCGCAGGTGCAGCCGATCGGCACCGGCATCGGGCATATCGCGTTCCGCACCGCCAAGCTGGGCGTCCGGCCCGCCCTGCTTTCGCTGGGCCTCAGCTACGGCCCCCGCGCCGACCCCGCCGCCGAACCGACCAAGGAGGAGGCGAAATCAGCGAGCTTCCATTTCGGGCTACCGCGCACCGAACTCCCGGAGCGCCCGGCGGAGATCACCCGGGTCGCTCGTGCGGACCTGCAGCGGGCACTGGATGGTGCGGTCGCCGCGTATTGAGCGGGCGCGTCGGCTACTTAGGTCCACGAGTGGACTGCCCGGACAGCAGACGCGTTTCGGCCCGGGGGCCGGCGGTTCCGTCCCAACGACCGATGCGGGCGCTGTCTGCCGAGCGCGCCGGGGTCAGGTGTCGCGGGGCGACGCTATTGGGGCAGGCCGAGCCGGTCGCGGGCCCAGTGCGGGACCATCGTGAGGTACTGCGGCCGGGTCTCGATGAAGCGCCCGACCACCGGGCACATCGGTAGCGCGCCGAGCCCTTCGGCGGCGGTGGCATGCAGGGCGGCTTCGACCAAGTCGCCGGCGTACCCCCGCCCGTCGAAACGTAGGTCGATCTCGGTGTGGACGAACGCGCGTTCACCGGCGGTGTCCTGGTATTCGATATAGCCCGCGACCTCGCCGTCGATCGTGATCTCGAAGCGTTCCAGTGCGGTGTTGTTGCGGACCTCCGTCGGCATGGCTCGACGCTACTCGGTCGATGGCGAAAATTCGCCTCGATCGAGTAGGTGGCGCGGCGCGTCGCCCGGATGTCCCGTCCGGCGGGTCAGGTCATCTCGATGATCGCGCGCCCGACGATCTCCCCGCGAGCCAGCGCCCGGTAGGCCTCGTCGGCCCGGTCCAGCGGGTAACGGCGGGTGATGACTTCCTGCGGCCGCACCGTATCCGCCGCCACCATGCGCAGCAGCGCCGGCATATCGGTGCGGGCCTTCGCCCCGTAGGAACCCAGGATCTGGAGTTTGCGCCGGACCAGCCGGGCCAGGTCGATACTGCCGGTCGAACCCGCGGGCGCGATACCCACCACCACGGCCCGGCCGCCGTCGTCGAGGATGTCGAGCGCGGTCGCGAAGGTGGCCGGGCTGCCGAGCGCCTCGAACGCCACGTCCACACCGTGCCCGCCGGTGAGTTCCCGGACCCGGGCCGCGGCGTCCTCGGTGCGCGAGTTGACGGTATGGGTGGCGCCGAGTTTCGCCACCGCGGAAAGCTTCTCGTCGCTGATATCGACCGCGATGATCTGCGTGACCCCCGCCGCCGCCGCGAACTGCACGATCGATGACCCGACACCACCCGCCGCGACCACCGCGATCCGGTCGCCGAGGCCGAGCCCGGCGGTGTGGATCGCGCCGAGCGCGGTGAACGAGCTGCAGCCCAGGATCGACACCGCGTCCAGGCCCACCTCCGCGGGGACGCCGAAGACATCGGAGGCGGGGACGACGCAGTATTCGGCCAGGCCGCCCATCGAGTACATGGCCAGCGGTGTGCCGTCGGCCCGGGCGAGGCGGCTGGTGCCGTCGTAGAGGGTGCCGTTGATGCGGTTGTGCGCGAAGAATTTCTCGCACAGGTCCTCGGCCCCGCGCACACAATGGCGGCAATCCCCGCACGGCATGATGAAACTGCACACCACGCTGTCCCCGACCGCCACATTCTCGACACCCTCACCGAGCTGCTCGACCACCCCCGACACTTCGTGCCCCAGCACCGCGGGCGCCGGAAACTTCACCTCGGACTTGAGAACGTGCAGGTCGGTATGGCAGACCCCGCAGGCTGTCACCCGCAACAGCACCTCGCCCCGTTTCGGCACCGGCACCGGAATGTCCTCGACAACCAGCCGGGGTTCGCCTCCGTTGAAAACTGCGGCCCGCACGACACACTCCTCCACCACTCATCACTGCACACCGGCGAAACCCGGCACCTCGAACCACCGTCCCAGAAATTCACGCCTTACGGACCCGGTTTCCGACCCAGCCGCGAAATTCCGATGCGCACTCTGAATCGGACAGCACGCTTTTCGCCCCTCCAGCCGGTTCACCTCCGTGGTTCGGGGCCCGTCTCGTTCTGGAGCGACGGAGCGGGGGAGCGAAGCGGAGGAGCGGAGGAGTGAAGAACGAGACCAAGGGGGCCCCGAACCCGCGCCGCCGGAGGCGGCGCCAAAGATACAGAGAGCAGTGCTCTTGACTTTTGGGTATGGCAGTGCGATCGTTGTTCACAACAGAGAGCAGTGCTCACACAAGGAGTTGGATATGACCACCGCGACCCGCTACCTCGCCCCCACCGGTTTCGACCCGATCTTCAATCGCATCGTCAATGTGCTGCCGAAACTCGGCATCAGCATCGCCGGCTCCCGGTTGCTGGCCGTGCGTGGGCGCAAATCCGGCGAGTGGCGGACCACCATGGTGAACGTGATGACCACCGCCGACGGTGCGCGCTATCTCGTCGCGCCGCGCGGGCATACCCAGTGGGTGCGCAATCTGCGGGCTGCCGGAAGCGGCGAGCTGCGACTCGGCCGCAAGACCGAAGCCTTCCGTGCCGAGGAGATCGCCGATGCCGACAAGATCCCCCTGCTGCGGCGCTACCTCGAGGTGTGGGGCTGGGAGGTCGGCCGGTTCTTCGAGGGAGTCACCAAGGACGCCACCGATACCCAGCTCGCCGAAATAGCGCCCGGCTTCCCGGTTTTCCGGATCGAACCCCTGTGTGGTTCGGGGCCCGTCTCGGATCTGGACTGACGGAGCGGAGGAGCGGAGGAGGGAAGATTCGAGACCAAGGGGGCCCCGAACCCGCGCCGCCGGAGGCGGCGCCATAGACGCAGCATCCGCGCCGCCGAAGATTCACCTGAGTAGGAACTCGATCGCCGCGACATAGCCGTAACTGCCCATACCGGCGACCACCGCGTCGGCGATGGGCGAGATGTAGGAGTGCCGGCGGAACTCCTCCCGGGCGTGCACATTGCTGATGTGCACTTCGACGATCGGGACCTCCGGTATCACCAGGGCATCCCGGAGAGCTACCGAGGTATGCGTCAGCCCGCCGGGGTTGATCACGATGCCCGACGCCGTCCCGCGTGCGGCGTGGATCCGATCGATCAGCGCACCCTCGGAATTCGACTGGAAATGCGCGATCTCGCGGCCGCGCGCCGCGGCCGAGCGACGGCACAATTCGATTACATCCTCGAGGGTCTCCGTGCCGTACACCTCTGGCTGGCGAGTACCGAGCATATTCAGATTGGGCCCGTTGAGAACGAGGATCGGACTGCTCGAGGTTTGCGGAAAGGCGGCATCGGACATGACAGCAACCCTACCGACACCCCGAGCGCCCGCCGAGGGTTCTGGGCTACCGTGGCGGGGTATCTCTGCAGTGGACGCGGACTTGCGGGGTAACGTCACACGGCTTCGGCTCGATCGGTAGCGTAGCGAAGCCGGGTGTGCGCCGACGGGCCGATAATTGATCATGGTCGGTTCGGCGGCGAGTTGGGAACGGCCACAACTACACACGGCGGGACCGGCTATGGTTTTGGGTTTGCGAGCACTCGCAAGCAGGCATTTTTCAGGTACGGTGGTCTTGTTACCAGAGTGGCAAGAGTGAAGAGTAGGCGACATGGATGTGTGGGGATCCCGCCGCTTTCGCTTCCGGGGCGCAGTGGCCCTTACGGGGGTGGCGGCTCTGGCAATCGCGATGGGATCGTGCGGGACCGGCACCGAGCAGGCCGGCCCCGAAGCGGTCGTCGACCGATTCACCGAACTGCTCGACGAGGGTGATCACGCCGCGGCAGCCGAACTGACCTCCTACCCGTCGGCCGCCTCGGCAACCCTCGGGCAAATGTTCGACGGGCTCGAATCCGGCACCGTCGACTACGAGAAAACACAATTCATCGGACTCGACGCCGAAACCGGCATGTTCAGCCTGGACGTGCACTGGAACTTCGGTGAACGCAAGGACTGGACCTACGGTCTGGAAGGCAAGATCCGCAAACTCTCCACCGGCTGGAAGATCTCCTGGGATCCCGCGGTGGTGATGCCGGAGCTCGAACACGACCGCACGGTACAACTGGTGCGCACCACTCCCGATCCGGCCCCGAAAGTTGTGGACAATATCGGCAAACCGC
Organism: Nocardia sp. CA-290969; assembly: GCF_050936135.1. Lineage (NCBI taxonomy): Bacteria > Bacillati > Actinomycetota > Actinomycetes > Mycobacteriales > Nocardiaceae > Nocardia > Nocardia sp. CA-290969. Next base: position 6,905,815 of record NZ_JBNJNJ010000001.1, read on the forward strand.
TGATGACCGAGCAGACCATCAATGTCATCCAGCTCGATCCGGCGAAGATGCCCGACCAGGTCGCCTCCACCGATGCGCTGTCACGTGCCATCGAACCGGTCGCCCCGCTCATCACCGGTGCTTCGCTGCGGGAGGATCTGGCCGCCGCCGGCGGTAAACCGATCACGGCCGTGAGCCTGCGCGAAGGCGATTTCGCGATTCTGGAACCCGAGATGGCGCCGATCCCGGGTGTGGTGATGAAGAAGGAGCCGCGGCTGATCGTCGCCGACCGCCGGATCTTCTCCCCGCTGCTCGACTCCATGAAGAACGTGTGGGAGGAAAGCCAGGACAAGCATTCCGGCTGGGCGGTGCAACTGTTCGAGAACGGGCAGTTCGTGAAACAGCTCGCCGGCTATCAGGGCCCGGCCGGGCCGGATATCGCCGGCACCATGGACCAGCGGTTGCAGCGTGCCGCCGAGGACGCGGTGGTGAGCGTGGGCTCCCCGGCATCGATCGTGGTCACCCAGCCCTCCACCGGCGCGGTGGTCGCGGTGGCGCAGAACAACTACTCCAGTGCGCAGGGGCCGGTCGCGTTCACCGGGCTGTATCCGGCGGGCGGGATGATGAACCTGTTCCGTGAGGTGGCCGCGGCGTCCAAGGGGAAAGCCGCCGAGGACGTCACGGATGAGGAAGCCGTGGAAGCGGCGGCCCTGCTCGGTGTGGGCGTGGATTTCCGGGTGCCCGGTCTGGAAGAGGTCACCGGCCGGCCCGCCGGTGCGGGCGACGCGGAACCGGTGCGTCAGGGCGGTGGCTCGGACGCGTTGCTGGCCAGCCCGTTCGGGATGGCGATCGCGGCGGCGGCCATCGGCAACGGGGCCCTGCGGCCGCCGATGATCGAACGGGGCCGCCCCGGGGAGACCGACGCCCCGACGGGGCCACTGCCCGGGCCGGTCGCCGATGCGGCGCGCCGGGTGCTGCGGGACGGGATGAACGCCCCGCAGCTGGCGCGGCTGCGCGGATTCCGCGATGTCACCGGCTATACGGCCAAGGCCGGTAACGACGGCTGGCTCATCGCGACCATGGGCGATCTGGCGTTCGCGATCCATATCGCCGATGTGGACAGCGGCGATATGGTCGTCCGGATGGGTGAACGGATGCTGGCGTCCTTCGCCAAACCCGACGAATGAGTGCGGCGCTCAGTTGAGCGCCCGGATGGCCGTGCGCCAGCCGAGCAGGAACAGTGCCAGCACCAGCGCCGCCACCACGATGAAACTCGGTGCCGTGCCCTGCCCGCTGAGCACTCGCAGCACCATCCCGACCACCAGGGTGCTCAGCCACACCACCAGGCCGGTCGGCCGCACCCGCAGACCGTTGAACGGTTCGTTCACCCGGTTGCGCAGGTGCAGGGCATAGGCGGCGAGCCAGCCGACGGCGAGTCCGGTCAGGAACGGCCAGGCCGTGCGGATCAGCCCGGCCAGTATCGCCTCGTCGTGGCTGCGGCGCCCGATCACACAGAACAGCACCACCAGCAGCGCATCGATAACGATCGTTCCCAGCCATTTCACACGAGGCAGCCTAACGGGCGCGTTCCACGCAAACCGTGACGGTCCCGGCCCCGGGATACCCGTTCAAGCGTTGCGCCGGGTGAATTCCTTCTCGTATTCCTCGTCCTCGGCGTTGCGGTTGCGGAACAGGAAGGCGAAAACGATCCAGCCGATGATCGCGATCAGGACGAAACTCACCAGCCGGTAGACGAATGCGGCGGCCACCGCCTGCGCCGCCGGCAGGCCCGCGGCCGCGGTGAGACCGTAGATCAGGGTGGCGTCCACGTAGACGATGCCGCCGGGGGCGAACGGAATGGACCCGACCGCCTTACCCGCGGCGAACGCGATCAGCAGGCCCGCCCACCGCGGGTCGCCGCCGATGGCGTAGCAGGCGGCGCCCAGGCAGGCGACATCGGCGAGCCGGTGGACCACCGCCCACCAGGTGACCCAGGCGCCGTCGCGGGTGCCCATATCCACCGATTCGACCTGGTCCAGCATTTCCCGGATCTTGTCGCGCCCGGCCTCCGGCGGCCGTTTGCGTACGCGGTTGACCAGCGCCAGCCCGCGCCGCAACGCGCCCTCGAGGGTGCCCGGATGCCGCGAGGCGTAATTACCGGCCCAGACCAGCGCCACCACCGCGGCCACCGACAGAATGAGATTGACCGGCCCGATCCGCCCGCCCGCCAGCACCGTGCCCAGCACACCGAGCAGGGCCAGGCCGACGGCCGAGACGACCCCGGAGAAGACGAGCTGCCAGGAAGCGACCACCGGGCTGGCGCCCCAGCGCCGGGTCTGGCGGTAGGTGAAGGCCGTGGAGAAGACCTGCCCGGCCGGCAGCGTCACCGACATGGCCGTCGCGCCGTAGACCACGGATACCGATTTCAGTTGCCGGACCGCGACCCCGCCCGCCCGTAACAACTGTTTCTGCACCCGCCCGAACCCGGACATCGACAGCATTTGCAGGGCAATACACGCCGCGACCCAGCCCCAATGGATTTCGGTCAGTTTCTGCCACGACTCGTGCAGCCGGGGATACAGGTAGAAACCTTCACCGATCAGCAACAACAGCAGCACCGAAACGGCCACCCATTTGAGCCACCGGAATCTGCGGGACCGTTTCCCGGCCTGTTGCGGGGCACCGGCCCGGGACACAGCAGGAGTATCCGCTGTATCACCGTTGGCAGTCACGAGCCCAGCCTAATGGACGGTCGCGGCCGGAGACCGGTACCCGCTGCCGGGGTCGCGCGACCGGTGCGCTATGCGCGCTCGACCTGGTCCGGGGCCGGTTCGGGGGCGGTCTCGGCCGGCACGGAATCGTTCGGCCAGGACAACCTGGTGCTACGCCGCCGCCCGCGGAGCTGCACCTCTTCGCCGGCGGTCCAATTCCGCTGTTCGCTCTCGTCGGCGAAATACAGAGCCGAACCCGAGGCCAGCACTCGCCCCGGATGATCCTTGGCGAGTTCGGTGAGCCGGGACGCCTCGTTGACCGGGTCTCCGATCACCGTGTATTCGAACCGGTTGGCCGCACCGATATTGCCCGCGACCGCCAAACCGGCCGAAACTCCGATTCCGATATCGAGCCCGTCGATGGACCGTAATGCCTCGCGGAGTTCGCGGGCCGCGGCCAGTGCCGCCGTCGGTGCATCCGGCCGGTCGAGCGGGGCGCCGAATATCGCGAGGGCGGCGTCGCCGACGAATTTGTTCACGAATCCGTGGTGGTGATCGATGACATCGACCACCACCCGGAAGAATTCGTTGAGCAGATTCACCACCTCGGTCGGCGGGTGTTCGGCGGCGGTCGCGGTGGACCCGACCATATCGACGAACAGCACCGCCACGAACCGGGTTTCGCCACCGAGTTCGGTGCCGTAATCGAGGGCACGCTGGGCGACTTCGGCGCCGACGTGCTGGCCGAAGAGTTCCTGCAGGCGCTGCCGGGTGGCGGCCTCCTCCATCATCCGGTTGAAACCGACCTGCAGCAGCCCGATCTCGCTACCGTCGAACACCTCCACCTGGACATCGCGCGCACCGTTCTGCACCTGGTCGATGGCCTGGCTGAGCTGACGGACCGGGTCGGAGATACTGGACGCCGTGAGCATGGACAGGGCCAGCGCCTGCATGATCACCACCCCGCACAGCAGCAGGATCGAGACGGCCAGCGACTGCGCCGAGAACTTGATATCCGAGGAGATCTGGGTCACGCAGAGCAGCACGATCGCGATGGTCGGGGCGAAGGTGCCCATCCCCCACGTCATCGCCATCCGCGTGCCGACTCCGGGGGTGAGGGTGTGATCGAAGCGGCCGGCGGTGAGCGCCTCGGCGGCGACCGGGCGCAGGATCCGTTCGCCCAGCATGTAGGTGAAACCGAACACGATGGTCGCGGCCATGCATTCGGTGATGATCACCGTGCCGGCCAGCGCCGGTGTCTCGGAAATGATGGCGGTGGCCAGGACGGCGCCACCGAGGATCCACAGCGCCAGATGCAGGATCGCCTGGCGCAGCGGCGCGTGCAGGGCAGCCATCTGTTCCTGCCGGCTGGGTGGTCCGCCGCGCATCTGCCAGCGCATCACCGGGCGCAGCATCAGGGCCGAGGCGAGCACGCTGAGCACCCCGCCGGTGAGGAACACCGCCGCGGGAACGACCAGGCCGACCTGCCGGGGCCCGGGTTCCTCGCCCTCGGGCACCGGCAACCCGTATTGGATGAACGCCCACACCAGTACCGCGCCGAACGCGTTCGCGAGCAGCATCGAGGTGAGGTACAGCGGCCAGCGCGTATGCATGGTCTGTTTGACCGCTTCCAATGGCGCTGACACGAGTACTAATCTAGCGTCCGGCCGCGGTGACCCGGTGCTCCCGGGCTCGGCCGCTACCCTCGACCGGGTGACCGAGCCGAAACCCACTGCCGCGGACGCCGTTCACCCGATCGTGCGGCAGACCGCAGAATGGGCGTGGCGGCTACTGGTGATCTTCGCGCTGGTCGCGGTGCTGGCGGCGGCCGTACGGCGGCTCGATACCGTGGTGATTCCGCTGGCCATCGCGCTGCTGGCGGCCGCGTTGCTGGCACCGCTGGTGGATTGGATGCAGCGGCGCGGCGTGCCGCGGGTGCTCGGGGTTTTCGTCGCGCTGGTCGGTTCGCTCGGTCTGGTCGCGGGCGTGATGACCTTCGTGGTGGAACAGTTCGTGGTGGGTGTGCCGCAACTGTCCGACGAGTTCACCGCCAGCATCCACAAGGTGCAGGACTGGCTCATCACCGGTCCCATGCATCTGAGCGACGATCAGATCCGGACCGCCGGTGACGCCGCGATCCGGACCGTCCAGTCGAACCAGGACACGCTGACCAGCGGGGCACTGACCACGGCGACGATGATCGGCCATATCCTCACCGGCACCTTCCTCACCCTGTTCATCCTGATCTTCTTCCTGTACAGCGGCCACCAGATCTGGGAGTTCGTCACCCGGATCGTGCCGCGGCCGCATCGCGAACGGGTACGTACCGCGGGCGGATTGGGTTTCGGGTCGCTGGTGGGTTTCGTACGGGCCACCGTCGTGGTCGCGGCGGTGGACGCGATCGGGATCGGGGCCGGGCTGGCGCTGCTGGGGGTGCCGCTGGCACTGCCACTGGCCTCGCTGGTGTTCATCAGCGCGTTCATCCCGATCATCGGCGCCTTCCTGGCCGGTTTCGTGGCGGTGTTCATCGCGCTGGTCACCAAGGGTTTCGTCACGGCGCTGATCGTGCTCGGGATCATCGTCGCGGTGATGCAGATCGAGGGCCATATCCTGCAACCGCTGCTACTGGGCCGCGCGGTGCGGATCCATCCGCTGGCGGTGGTCCTGGCCATCGCCGCGGGTGTGGTGCTCGGTGGGATCGCGGGTGGTCTGCTCGCGGTGCCGCTGGTCGCGGTGCTGAACACCGCGATCCGCTCGCTGCTCGCCGACGACCCGGAGAAAGTTCTCGCGGAACTCGCCGCCGACCGCAAGGGAATCTATGCGGTCGAGCCCGATTCGCCCGAGTCCGACACCGCGGGCGGGCCGGACAGTACCGGCCGGTTCGATCTTGCTGCCATGCTCGCCGAAGCGCAGCGGCGCATACCGCTGCCGCGCACAACCGGCCCGGACCACCGGGAAACCGGCCCGGACCACCGGGACCCCGGAGGGCAGCCGGACGATCCGGTGACCCCTGCCGAGGACGAGGCCGGCCGGCCGTCGGATACGCGGCAATAGCCAAGGTCGTCGAGCCGATCGGCCGGGGCAGGCCCAGTGCTGGAAGTGATTCGGTACCGAGGCCGGCCGCCGAGTCGTGCCGCCCCCGAGCGGCTCCCGGGCCCGATGCCGCCGTCGTCCCCCAAGCCGGGCCCCACGCAGACCGGGCCCCACGCGGACCGGGTGCCACGCGGACCGGGTGCCACGCGGACCGGGTGCCACGCGGACCGGGTGCCGCCGACTCCGGGTTCTCCGGTCCGAATACCCGCCGCATCCGGGAATGCCCTGATGCGGGATCGCGTCGGGCCTGGGTAATCTCGGGTTCATGAACGGCCCGGATCCGGTTTTCGACGGTGTGGGTCCCGGTAGCCGGGTAGGCGACCGGGACCTGCGTGTTTCCGATGCCGAACGGGAACACGTCGGGGAGTTGCTGCAGCGGGCCGTCGGGCTGGGCATGCTCTCGCTGGGGGAGTTCACCGAGCGGATGGATACCGCGCTGGCCGCCAAGACCCGGGGTGAGCTGAATTCGGTGCTCGTCGATCTGCCGGGGGTCCGGCTGGTAGGCGAACCGGCCGCCCGGCATCCGAATCACGGGAAACCCGCACCGCTGCCGCAACCCGGTGCCGGCGCCCGGTCGTCGCTCTCGGGTGTGGTGCAGGGCGGGGTGATCCGGCCGCGGATGTCCGGGGTCAACCGCCGCGGCAACTGGCAGGTCGCGCCGGTGCTGCGGGTGAACAGCTGGCTTTCCGGCGTCACCCTGGACTTCACTCAGGCGGTGATGACCACCCAGGTGGTGGAGATCCAGGTCGACGACTACGCGAGTTCGCTCACGCTGGTCGTCCCGCAGGAAGCGACCGTCGATCTGGACGGGCTGGAAATGGTGGGGTCCAGCGTGAACAACAAGGTGCGCAGCGGTCCGCCGATCGGGCCGCTGCACCTACTGGTGCACGGCCGGGTCCGATTCGGGTCGGTCACCGCCAAACAACCGTTCATGGCGCACTGGCGCCGCCTGCTCGGTCACTGAACCGGCCGCTACTCCGAATCCTCGCGGCGACGCAGCAACTCGTTCACACTCACCGAACGGCCCTCGTTCTGCTGATGGCGTCCGGTGTCCTCGGCGGTGGGCGGCATCCCGGCCTGCTGGCGCCGCGCCGAGCGTAAACCGGCCATCCACGACTCGATGCTGTTGCGTTCGCGCGGGTCCGGTTCCTGTTGGGGGGCCGCCGATTCGGCGGGGCGGCGGGCAGGATCCTCCGGGCGCTGCCACGCGGCGGGCGTGGGGCGGGCCGCGGGATCCGGATTATGGCGCTGTGCAGGCATTTCCGGCGGCAGGCCGCGCGGAACGCGGCGCGGCAACTCCGGTAGCCCGGGCTGCGGGGCGCCCGGGACTCCGCCGTTCGGGTTCGCGATCCGTGGCAGTGGGCGCGGGTGCGACCCCTGATCCGGTGCACGGCCCGGTTCGGCAGGACGCTGATTCGGCGCCGGCCGGGGTGGGGCAGGGGGCCGGCCCGCGCCGCGCTCGGGCAGTGGTGCGCCGGGCGGCGGCTGCGGTCCCGCGGGGCGCGGGGGTACGGGCGGGCGGCCGGGTCCGCCGGGTGTACCCGGTGCGCCGGGAAGTCGCAGCGAGGTTTCCGGCCGGGAACCGTCCTGGTTCCCGGAGATCCGCGCCTGCTGCGGAGTCGGCGGGATCGGGGGCGCGTCCGCCGGAGACGGGTAGACGGTGCGGCCGGTCACCTCACGGCTCTCGGCGTCCTCGACCGGTTCGGAGGCGAAGAGCCCGCGCAGTGTCGGGGTCGCGAAACCGGAACGACCGGGCGGAGTGCCGGTATTCGGGCCGCCCGGGGTCCCGGCTCCCGGCGCGGCCGGATTACCGGCCGGCGATCCGGGCCCGGCGGGCCCGGCCTGGTTGCCCGGGCGACCGGCTTGGTGTCCGGGCGCTCCCGGCGTGCGCGCGGGTCCGGATCCGCGGGGCGGCGCCGACGGTGTAGCGGGGGAATCGGTGCCGCGACCGGGCCCGGGAACGGCTTCGCCCGGGGCACGTCCGGATCGGGGCGCCTCGTTCGGCCGCCGGCCGGAATCGGGCAGCAGGTTCGGCCGGCGCCCGGGTTCCGGTGCGGCGTTCGGCGGGTGACCGGATTCCGGCGCCCGGTTCCGGTCGCCGCGGCTCTCCGGCGCCGCGGCCGCGCCGGAGCGTGCGCCGCCCGGTCCGGCGTCCTCGGGACCGCGATCCGGCCGGGCCGGATGCCGGGCGCCGTCGACGGGTGGGCGCGGGCCGGCCGGGGGCCGGGGGCCGTGGGCCGCGGGTGACGGGGGGCCCTGTGCCGGCGACCGATGATCCTCGGCGGGCCGGGTGTGCCGTCCCGTGGTTCCGGCACCGTCCGGCCCGCCGCGGCCGGCATCACCTTCGGCGGGCGGGGTGGCGCGGGGGCGGGTGGGGTCGGGCGGGGTGGGCATCGGTTGAGCCGGGGCGGACGCGGCCGGTGCCTGCTTGTCCGACCCTTTACGCGGTCCCTTGGGTACTGCGTTCAGATGCGCGGTCGGGGCGGCGGCTTCGATCTCCTCGCGGGTGCGTTTCAGCACCGGTGTCTTGCGTTGTTTCTCCGCGCCGACGGCCGGCATCTGCATGGTGACCGGATCGGTGACCGGGGTGGTTTTGACCAGGTCCACCACATCGCCGCTGCCGGGGCGTTCGTCGTCCAGGATGGGTTCGCCGAGCCCGACCTTCTGCTGGATCCGTTTCATCCAGGCCGGCGCCCACCAGCAGTCGTCGCCCAGCAGTTTCATGGTCGCCGGAACCAGCAGCATGCGCAGGATGGTGGCGTCGATGATCAGCGCGGCGATCATGCCGTAGGCGATGTACTGCATCATCACCAGGTCGGAGAACGCGAACGCGCCGGTCACCACCAGCAGGATGAGCGCGGCGGCGGTGATGATCCGGCCGGTGTGCGCGGTGCCGATCCGCACCGCCTCGGTGGTGGAGGCACCTTGCGCGCGAGCCTCGACCATCCGCGAGAGCAGGAACACCTCGTAGTCGGTGGACAGGCCGTAGATGATCGCGATGATCAGCACCAGCACCGGCGACATGATCGGCTGCGGTGTGAAGTTCAGTAGATCGGCACCGTTGCCGTCGACGAATATCCAGGTCAGGATGCCCAGCGTCGAACCGAGACCGAGCGCGCTCATCAAGGCCGCCTTGATCGGCAGCACCAGCGACCCGAAGGTCAGGAACATCAGCACCGTCGTGACGAGCAGCACGAGGGCGATCATCAGCGGCATCCGGTCGAGCAGGGCGTCGATACTGTCGCCCTGCAGTGTCGGCTGCCCGCCGACGAGCATCGTCACATCGTCGGGGACGTCGATCGCCCGCAGGTAGTCCACGGTCGGCCGGTAGTTGTCGGAATCGACGAGTGTCGCGCTGGTGCGGAACACATTGGGCTGCGTCGGTGATTCCGACGGCACGGCGAAACCGGCGGTATCGGCCAGGCCGGGGGCCTTGTCGGCTTCCTTCAGGACCTTCGCGATCGAGGAGGTGTTCTCGCCGAGGAAGATCAGCTGGATCGGGTCGGATTGGCGCAGCGGGAAGGTTTTGTCGAACTCCTCCTGCGCGATCCGGGTGGCGTTGTCCGGCGGCAGGTACTTCTCGCTCATTCCGCCGAAGGCGAGGTTCTTCACCGGGATGATCAGCAGCAGCAGCAGGATGCAGATCGGGATGGCGATCTTGAGCGGATGCTGCATGACCCAGGTGGTGGCCCGGCCCCACAGGCTGGCCTCGACCTCCTCCGCGGATTTGGTCTTGCGCATCTTCTTGAAGCTCAGCATGTCCACGCGCGGCCCCAGTACGCCGAGCATGGCGGGGAGCAGGGTGATCGAGGCGAGCGCGGCCAGGGCGACGGTGGCGATGGTGCCGTAGGCCATAGATTTCAGGAAGCCCTGCGGGAACAGCAGCAGGCCGCCGAGACTGGCGATGATCATGGTCGCGGAGAACACGACGGTCCGGCCGGCGGTCATCACCGAACGCCGGACGGCGGCCCGGGTGTCGTACCCCTCGGCCAGCTCCTCCCGGAATCTGCTGACTATGAACAATCCGTAGTCGATGGCCAGGCCCAGGCCGATCATCGAGACCACGGCACCGACGAAGGTGTTCACCTCGGTGAATTTCGTCAGCATCATGATGATGCCGTTCGCGGCGATGATGGTCAGACCGCCCACGATCAGCGGGAGTCCGGCGGCCACCACACCGCCGAACACGAAGAACAGCAGAATGCCGACCGCCGGGATGGCCAGGATCTCCATCCGCTTCTGGTCGTGCGCCATGGTGTCGTTCAGCGTGCCCGCCACCGGCTGCAGGCCGGCGACCTGCACATCGACCCCGTCGATGAAGAAGACATCCTTCACCGCCCGGTAGTTACGGACCATCTCGTCGTCGTTGTCGCCGACGATGGCGATGGAAGCGAAGGTTTTCGTCTTGTCCTTGGAACCGACCACGGAGGGCTGGGCCTCACCGGTCTCGGTTTTCCAGTAGGCGAGATTCACCTTCGCGATCTGTTCCGGGTGCTCCTTCGGCAACCGGTTCAGGCTGTCCACGATCTTGTCCCGGAACGTGGGGTCGGAATCGATCGTCTGACCCTCGGGTGCGGTGTAGAGCACCAGCACGTCACCGTTGTGGTCGCGGCCGAACGCTTCGTCGGAGATCTCGGCGGCCTTCACCGACTCCGAGTTCGGATCGAACAAACCGCTGGAGCTGAGATGATCCGCCAGCCCGAGACCGTAGGCACCGAGCCCCAGCATCCCTGCGACAACGACTCCGATAACGGCGAAACGCAGCCGGTAGACCAGATCGCCCCAGCGGGTGAACACTTTACGCGACTCCTTGTGCGGGGCGAGAGGTGAGCAGCGCCGACAGCGGCCGGAACGGCTGCAGCCAGGCACCCTCGTCGGGCAACGAATCGAGGCTCACCCGGGGGAGCGGTTCACGGAACACTCCCGGGATGTCCTCGAGGTCGACGAATTCGAGGGTATCGGATGTTACCGCCCAACTCGCGTGCTCGCGGAAGCCGAGCACCTGAACCGGGATACCGTCGGCGGCCAGCTGTTCGAGCGGCTCCCGGAACGCCTGGCCGTCGGCCGAGGCCACGATGATGCCGGCCAGCCCCGCACCGCGGGTGCGTAACTCGATATGGCCCAGCATGTCGGAATCGACATCGGAATCTTCGTCGATCTTGGGTTTGGCGAAGACGGCGTAACCCACATTGCGTAGCGCCTCCACCCACGGCCGCACCACATCGGCGGTACCGGGGGCGATATTGGTGAACACCGTGGCCTCCGGCTCCACCCGCTGCTTCTCGCCGACGGAGAGTTCGGAGGTGCGCGCCAGCAGCCAGCGGCCGAGTGCGTCGAACCGGGGGCGGTAGGCGGCAGTGGGACGGCCACCGAGAATCGCGCCCAGACCCATGTCCAGGTTGGGTGCGTCCCAGACCAGCAGAACGCGCCGCAGGCGGTCCGATTCGGGCCCGGCGGGCTCGCCGCCGGGTTCGTGCAGACTTTCGGCAACCTCGTCGCCGGCCGGGGCCATCTCACTGACGCTCATCATTCGATCTTGCCCCATATGAACTCGTTGATCGCACTACCGGCCCGATGTGCCTTGCTCTCGAACTTGGTGACCGGGCGCTCGAAACCGATCGGCGCCGATTCGCGATGCTCGGCGCTCACCCCGCCTGTGGTTTCGTTCAAACCGGCGAGCAGGGGTTCTGCCGCGCCGACTTCCGCGATGTGCTCGGCGTATCCGGCATGGTCGGTGGCGACGTGCAGCACTCCGCCCGGCCGCAGCCGGTCGGCGATGAGCGCGACGGTGGCCGGCTGCAACAGCCGGCGCTTGTGGTGGCGGGCCTTGGGCCACGGGTCCGGGAAGAACACCCGCACCCCGGTCAGCGATCCGGGAGCAATCATGTTCTCCAGCACATCTACCGCATCGCCGCGCAGCAGCCGGATATTACCGATCTCGTCGCGTTCGATCCGCTGCACGAGCTGCGCCAGACCCGGCTGGTACACCTCGATCCCGATCAGGTTCAGATGCGGTTCGGCCTGCGCCATCTCCGCGGTGGCGGTACCGGTACCGCAGCCGATCTCGATCACCAACGGGGCGGATCGCCCGAACCAGGCGTCGGCGTCCAGCGGTTCGTCGGCGACCTCGCGGCCGATCAGCGGCCAGGTGCGGTCCCAGGATTTCTGCTGGTTCGGGGTGAGCGCGCCGCGCCGGGAGCGGAAACTGGTGACCCGCGGGTACAGCCGCGACCCGCTGTGCCGCCGCCGGGACCCGCCGGCTCCTTCGGAGGTTTCCGACAGGGTTACCGGAACGGACTCGGGGCGAGGGTGCACGGCGTCGTTCACGCCGCCCATTGTCCCGCATCCCCGATTCTGGTCCGCACCGGAGGCGCACCGGAGCTACCCGCTGGTAGGGCGAGCGGGTTCCGCGCCCGGCGCGCCGCGGGCTCGCTTCTGACAGAATGCGCACCGGGACAGGGGTGTACGACGGTGACAGTCGAGGGATCGGACAGGTACATGCGGGAAGTGGGGGCGGCGGATCCGCTCGAGCGGATGATTTCGGCGCTGCGGATGGGTGACGGCACCGACGCCGGCATCGCGAACGGTATCGAAATGGCCGCCCAGCGCTGGCGCAGCCTGCCGCGCGCCCAGGTGGCCGGCCGTGCCCGGTCGGGGCGGACGACGGTGGCCAAGGCGCTCGGCCTGCAGCCGGGCGCCGAAACGGCGCCGGTGGACGAGCCGGGTTTCCCCGATCCGGTACTCGACGCCGACATCCTCATCTATGTGCTGGCCAGTACGCCGTCGCCGGGTGATCGGCGGATCCTGGGATCGTTGCCGCCGGAACGCACGCTGGTGGTGCTGAACAAGGCCGACGCGATCGGCACCGGCTGGGCCGACGCGGTGGCGGCCGCGGAACAGTACTCCCGGGCCTTCGGATTGCCGACCTTCCCGATCGTCGGCACGCTGGCCGCCCGTACGGTCGCCGGGGCGCTGCGCGAACCCGATCTGGAGCTGCTGCGCAGGCATGCCCGCAACGGTTCCTTGTCGGCGGTGTCCGCCGAGGCCTTCGTCTCCCCGGTCGCCGGACCCGATACCGAGGAGCGGGCGCAACTGCTGGAGCGCTGGGACCTGTACGGGTTGGCGTGCGTGCTGGCCGCGCTCGAACGCGAACCCGGTCTCTCCCCGCAGACGGTGCTGCAGATCCTGCACACCGTCAGCGGTATCGAGCCGGTGGCCAAACTGCTGGGCCTGCGCTATCAGCAGGCGATCTCCCGCCGGGCCGGCGTGTTCGTCGACGAGCTGACCCGGCTGGCGGCGCGGGCGGTGCCCCAGGGCGCGAGCCGTGCGCGCACGCTGATCACCGAATACCTCGATACCGACGAGGCGAAATGGCTGGGCCTGTGCGGCGGTCTGGCCGACCCCGAGGTCTCGCATCTGGCGGCCGGCTATCCCCGGCTGGAGCCGGAGAACGCCGACGACGCATTGGCGCGGGCCATCCGGTGGCGGGCGGTGGTCGCCAGCGATATGTCACCGGCCGCGCGCCGGGCCGCGGTGCGCGTCCACAACGGGTACGTCCGGGTATGGGAGCGGATGAGCAGTGTCGGACTCTGACCCGAGTCCGGGAACGGGCCCGCCGGGCGCCGGTCCCGTTTCCCCGGCCCCGCGGCCGGAGCCCTTTCCCGAGGCGGTGGCCGCCGTGGTGGGCCGCTGGAATCCGCAGGGTATGGCCCTGCTGAACACGATGACGGTCAGCGGGAACCACCATGCGGTGGTCCGGCTCATCGGCCCGGACGACGCCAACACCGCGCTGCTGCGCACCGAACTGACGCGGTTCGAACCGCGGATCGAACTCAGCGCCCCGGCGGCCGATCCGGCTGTCGCCGGGCCGGGGCAGGCACCTCCCGTGCCCGGTGGGGCGGTGGCTTCCGTGCCCGGTGGGTCGGTGACCTTGCTGGTCCTCGACGCCGGCGTGGTGATCGGGGCCGCCGAACTCGATCTCGTCCGCCGGCTGCGCGCCGACGGCAGCCATGTGCTGCTCGTGCTGAACGGAACGCACGCTCATCTCGACTGGCAGCTGGTCCGCGACCGCAGCGCCGAACTCCTCGCCGCCGCCGGGCTGGACTGCGAAATCGTGCCGGTTTCCGCCCGGCTCGCGCTCGCCGCCCGCACGGCCGGGGATTCGGCCCTGCTGGACCGCTCCGGGATCGCGCTGCTGCACGCCCGTCTCGCCGCGCTCACCACCGGCACCACCACCGTCGGCTCCCGCCGTGCCGCCGCGGCGGCGCAGGTGGTCGCGCAGACCGTCGAGCGAATCGCGCAGGAGGAGGCCCTACTCGCCGCGGGCAGCGAAACCGAACTGCTGCGCGCCGAACGGGCCCGCCTGATCGCCGAACGCGACGGCGGCCGGGCGGCGGCCGTCGCCACCCTGCGCGCCCAGCTCAACCTGGCGCGCGTCGACCTGCTCACCCAGGTGGGGCACCGGGTGCGGGCGCTGCACGCCGAGGCCCGGGCCGAACTCGACCGCCTCGACCGTGCGGGCCGCGCCGCCTTCCCGGAACGGCTGCGGTCGGCGGTCGCCGCGCTGACCGATACCGTCGACCGCGATATCGCCGCCCGGCTCACCGAGCTGCGCGCGCGGGCGGCCGCCGCGACTCCCGGCGCCGCCCTACCGCATCAGACACCCGGCTTCCGGCACGATCCGGCTCCCACATTGGGGCCTGATCCGCAACCCCGCGGCCGGGGTGTCGAAGATCACCTCATGATCGTCGTCGGTGCGTCGGCCGGGGTGGGCCTGGGCCGGTTGCTCGTCTCACCGCTGGCTCTGGTGCCCGCCCTCGATGTGGCCACCATTCCGGTCACCCTGCTGCTCGGCGCGGGCGCCGCGGCCTGGGTCGTGCGCGCCCGCCGCCACCTCGCCGACCGTGATCACCTGCGGCAATGGATTTCGGATGCGGTCGCGAATGTGAAGGCCCAGCTCGAACAGCGTGCCGTGACCGCGCTGGTGGAGGCGGAAACGGAACTGTCCGACGAGATGGTCCGCGCCGCGGCCGACCGGATGCTCGCGGTGGATCGGCGGGTGGCCGAACTGGAGACCGCGCTGCGCCGCGCGAGCGCCGGCCAACCCGGCCGGCTCGCCGCCTGCGCTCGTGACCGGCAGATACTCGAGCAATGGGCCGCGGACTCCGGAAAATAGTTTGTCCACCCCTATTGATAGGCAACCCGCTTCCATAGAGGTGGCAATACCGCGTTAACCTCTAGACAGGAACCTGGGCGTCCGCTTTGCCCTGGTGCACCCCCGGTAGCTCCGGAGGCGCCCACGGCGGGCAGTAGCGGGCGCCTCACCCGCCAATGGTGGCGCTAGGTGTTTTCGCGCTGGTCACGGGCCCGAGGGCCAGGGCGGAGGCATCGTCGCCGCCCATTTCAGGAGAGTTTTCATGACCTCAGCGACCATTCCCGGTCTTCGTGGATCCGACGGCACCGCGCCGACCGAACACAGCGAACTGCTCGCCTGGGTTCAGGAGGTCGCCGAACTGACTCAGCCGGAGCGAGTCGTGTGGGCGGACGGTTCCGACGCCGAATGGGACCGGCTCACCACCCAGCTCGTCGAGGCGGGCACCTTCAAGAAGCTGGACGAGAAGAAGAAGCCGAACTCGTTCCTCGCGTTATCCGACCCCTCCGACGTGGCCCGGGTCGAATCGCGCACCTACATCTGCTCCAAATCCGAATCCGACGCCGGTCCCACCAACAACTGGGTCGACCCCGCCGAGATGCGCGCCACCATGACCGAGCTGTACCGCGGCTCGATGAAGGGCCGCACCATGTACGTGGTGCCGTTCTGCATGGGCCCGCTCGGTGCCGAGGACCCCAAGCTGGGTGTCGAGATCACCGATTCGGAATACGTCGTGGTCTCCATGCGGGTGATGACCCGCATGGGCCGGGCGGCGCTCGATCTGCTGGGCACGGATCGGCCGTTCGTGAAGGCACTGCATTCGGTGGGCGCGCCGCTGGCCGAGGGCCAGGCCGATGTGCCGTGGCCGTGCAACGACACCAAATACATCACCCACTTCCCCGAGGACCGCGAGATCTGGAGCTACGGCTCCGGCTACGGCGGTAACGCGCTGCTCGGCAAGAAGTGCTATTCGCTGCGTATCGCCTCGGCCATGGCCCACGACGAGGGCTGGCTGGCCGAGCACATGCTCATCCTCAAGCTGATCTCGCCGGAGGACAAGGCGTACTACGTGGCCGCCGCGTTCCCGAGCGCCTGCGGTAAGACCAACCTCGCCATGATCCAGCCGACCGTGCCGGGCTGGCGCGCGGAAACCCTGGGCGACGATATCGCCTGGATGCGGTTCGGTAAGGACGGCCGGCTGTACGCG
Source organism: Nocardia sp. CA-290969 (assembly GCF_050936135.1). Lineage (NCBI taxonomy): Bacteria > Bacillati > Actinomycetota > Actinomycetes > Mycobacteriales > Nocardiaceae > Nocardia > Nocardia sp. CA-290969. The sequence continues at coordinate 6,921,956 of NZ_JBNJNJ010000001.1, forward strand.
GTGAACCCGGAATTCGGTTTCTTCGGCGTGGCCCCCGGCACCAACTGGTCCTCCAATCCGAACGCGATGGAGACGCTGCAAGCCGGTAACACCGTCTACACCAATGTCGCGCTCACCGACGACAACGATGTGTGGTGGGAGGGCCTGGAAGGCGAGCCCGATCACCTGATCGACTGGAAGGGCAACGACTGGAACCTGCGCGAGACCGAAACGCTGGCCGCGCACCCGAACTCGCGCTACTGCACCCCGATGTCGCAGTGCCCGACCCTGGCCGACGAATGGGACGATCCGCAGGGCGTGCCGATTTCGGCGATCCTGTTCGGCGGTCGCCGCAAGACCACGGTTCCGCTGGTCACCGAATCCTTCGACTGGCAGCACGGCGTGTTCATGGGCGCCACCCTCTCCTCGGAGCAGACCGCGGCCGCCGAGGGCAAGGTCGGCACCGTGCGGCGCGACCCGATGGCCATGCTGCCGTTCATGGGCTACCACGTCGGCGACTACATGGCGCACTGGATCAACGTCGGCAAGAACGCCGATTCGACCAAACTGCCGAAGATCTTCTACGTGAACTGGTTCCGCCGCGGCGACGACGGCCGGTTCCTGTGGCCGGGCTTCGGCGAGAACTCGCGGGTCCTGGAATGGATCGTCGGCCGCATCGAAGGTTCCGCGGAGGCCGAATCGACCGCGATCGGCAATGTGCCCACGGCCGCCCAGATGGACCTGGCGGGCCTGGATGTGGACCCGGCGGATGTGGATGCCGCGCTGGAAGTGGATCTCGACGAGTGGCGGGCGGAAATCCCGCTCATCGAAGAATGGTTCGAATTCGTCGGCGACAAACTGCCCTCCGGTGTGCGCGACGAGTTCGAAGCCCTCAAGCAGCGCATTCAATAACACTGCGCCGCCTCCGGCGGCGCGGGGGTCGGGGCCCCCTCGGTCTCGTTCTTCACTCCTCCGCTCCTCCGCTTCGCTCCCCCGCTCCGTCGCTCCAGAACGAGACGGGCCCCGACCCTGAAAGGTGGAGCGTTCGGCTGAGGGACGACGGGTGTGAGGCCAGTCGTAGGTAGTTGTTGCCGGGCGACCCCGGTCACGTTCGATGCGCCGTTCGGCGTGGGACGTGGCCGGGGTCGTTCTGTGTCTCGGTCGTGGCACGGGCGGGTGCGGAAGCGGGCCGGGTGGTGGTCTGTGCCTTATCCTGGAAACGATCACGTAATCCCGATTTGCCGGACTGTCCTACTCCTGATCGGCCCGCCTGTCGCGCGATCCGTGGCTGTGCCGATCACCCTGCGAGAGGTGGTTGGAACATGGCCGAAGGGCGCATACTCGCACAGTCCTGTGACGATGTTCCGGTGAGCACTCCGCTGCACCGCGCTGCGGGGCGATTGCAGTCGGCGTTGCCCCCGGGGTGGCAGGTGGAAGTGGTCGATGCCGAGGACGGGGCGCCGGACGGTGAGCAGATTCTGCGAGCGTTGCTGGTTACCGATTAGTTTGCTCGCCAAGGGGTTTCCCGGCTGAATCCGGGATGATTTGTCACGGGGGCTATTTCAGGTTTTCGCCGCCTCACCTGGTCGGGTTGTGGCAGGTTTGTACTGTGTGACAAGCGCACTCGCGCCGGTATTTCACCTGGTAGCTGTCACTTTTCATGGGCCGGTCCGGGCTGCGGCCGGACTGCCGGTGCCGAATTCCTACCTCGCGGTTCGTATTTCATCGAACGCACTATTGCGTTTTGTTGCTGTATCGCGCATGATGTTAGCCAGATATCAGCTCGCTCCATACATCGAACCTGAGACCCACAATCGGGAGTGCGTTCATGGCGGTGCAAGTGATCGGCCGGGCGTTGATGACCAGCGACCAGACCGACCATCAAGCGAAAAGCGTTGGCAGCGGCGGCTGGGTCGTCTCGTTCCTACCGGGACGCACACTCACCACCGAACAGGCGATGGCCGCGATGCAGGCGGCCGAGGCGGTGGCGGTGGTCGGCGGGCTGGCCGATCTGGTCGGGCTCACCACTCTCGAAACCGTCGGTCTCGCCATTCAGGAATCACCGTGGACGCGGGCCGAACCGGTGGTCCGCAGCCGCTGGCGCGCGCGGGTGGGCCGTGGTCGTCCGCAGATGGCACTGTAACGGCACAATCCTGGCGAAGCTCCTCGGCGAACTGCGCTTGCGCGAGGGGTATTCGGGATACGTCTAGCCACTCTGTGATGGCCGGTCGGGTTTTCCCGCCACCACGACCAGATTGCTGACGAGTAGCTCCCGAATCACCGGTAGCCGTACCAGCCACCACGCCCAATGCGGGTGGTACCGCGGGAATACCGCGTACACGCTCGCGGAAGTGCGCTTCGACCAACGGATTCCGTCTCGGGCGGGTACCGCGAACAACGAGACGCCGAACCGATTCTTGGGTTCCCGCCCGTGCTTGCGGCGGTACCGGCGCGCCGCGTACTCGCCACCGAGGTAATGCCAGGGCCCGGTCTCGTGGCCGCCGAACGGTCCCAGCCACACCGTGTAGGACAGCACGACCAGCCCGCCGGGCTTGGTCACCCGCACCATCTCGTCGGCCATCCGCCACGGATCCGGAACGTGTTCGGCCACATTCGACGAGAAGCAGATATCCACGGCATCGTCCCGGAACGGCAGCGCCATCCCGGAACCGCGCACGGCCGCCGGAACCGTGATACCCGCGGCATGCATTTCGGACGGGTCGGGCTCGACCGGTATGTAGCGGGCACCGGCCCGGGCGAACTCGTCGGCGAAATACCCCGGCCCGCCGCCGACGTCGAGCACGGTGGTGCCGGACAGGTCGCGCCCGGTGAGATCGGCGAAGAAATCACCGAGCAGGTGCACACTGTCGGTGGCGATACCGCCGTAGAACCGGGCCGGCTCGGTCTGCTCGAATCGGAAACTGCGCAACAGCCGCACCGAGCGCCGCAGCGTCGCCCGCCGTGCGAACCGGAACCGCTTCCGTTCCCGCGCGGGCCCACCCGCAACCACGGGCCCGGATCCGTGACCATCGTCGGTCTCGCCGTCTTTCGCCGCAGCGGGCGACATCGGAAGCACGGCTGTTTCCTCGGCATCGAGCACGACCCCGAGTTTTCCATATCGCCCCGGCCACGACCGCCGCAGCCGCGCCCCGGCACAGCGGACAGCAACGTCCCCAACCGACATTCCACAACACGCGGAAAAACCGCCTACCCGGACTCGCTCCCGCATTATCGAAAGCACTGACAGGCCCACCTCCGTGGTTCGGGGCCCGTCTCGTTCTGGAGCGACGGAGCGGGGGAGCGAAGCGGAGGAGCGGAGGAGTGAAGAACGAGACCAAGGGGGGCCCCGAACCCCGCGCCGCCGGAGGCGGCGCCATGACACAGTTCGGGGCCCGTCTCGTTCTGGAGCGACAGAGCGGGGGAGCGAAGCGGAGGAGCGGCGGAGTAAAGAACGAGACTTCGGGGGCCCCGAACTCGCGGCGCCGGAGGCGACGCAATATATACAGCTAGTATCGCGATGACCTGTCCCGTCCGTGCGGGACGTTGACGATCCGTCCCACTGCGGGACCCGAGCCGACCGGAGAAGCCGCACGTGCGCGAAGTACTCCTACTCTGCTGGCGTGATACCGGGCATCCGCAGGGCGGCGGTAGTGAGCGGTATCTGGAGCAGGTCGGCGCGCAGCTGGCCGCCCGCGGGGTGAAGGTGACGCTGCGGACCGCCCACTATCCGGGCGCTGCGCGGCGTGAGCGGGTCGACGGTATCGATATCAGCCGAGGTGGGGGCCGGTTCACGGTGTACCCGCGGGCCTTGGCCGCGATCCTGTTCGGGCGGCTGGGGCTGGGGCCGCTCAAGGGTGTGCGCCCCGATGCGGTGATCGATACCCAGAACGGCATCCCGTTCTTCGCCCGGCTCGTGTCGGGCGCGCCGTCGGTGGTGCTGGTGCATCACGGGCACCGCGAGCAGTGGCCGGTCGCCGGGAAGCTGGTGGGCCGGATCGGCTGGTGGATCGAATCGTCGCTGTCGCCGCGGGTCCATCGCCGTGATCAGTATCTGACGGTGTCGCTGCCCTCGGCCGAGGAACTGGCGACGCTGGGGGTCGACCGGTCCAGGATCGCGGTCGTCCGCAACGGTGCGGAACCCGTGCCCGCCGAGGTTCCCACCGGTACCGGCACGGTCCGCACTCCCGAACCCCGGGTGGTGGTGTTGTCGCGGCTCGTTCCGCACAAGCAGATCGAGGACGCGCTCACCGCGATCGCCCGGCTGCGCGGCCGGATCCCCGCCGTGCACCTCGACGTGATCGGCGGCGGCTGGTGGGCGGACAAACTGAAGGATCAGGCCGTGGCGCTCGGTATCGCCGATGCGGTCACCTTCCACGGTCATGTCGGTGAACGCCGTAAACACGAACTGCTGTCCCGCGCGTGGGTGCATGTCCTGCCGTCTCGCAAGGAGGGCTGGGGGCTGGCGGTGATCGAAGCCGCGCAGCACGGGGTGCCCACCGTCGGCTACCGCTCGTCGCGCGGGCTCACCGATTCCGTCATCGACGGCGTCACCGGACTGCTGGCCGACGATGCCGACCAGCTCGCGACCATCGTCGGCGAACTGCTCGACGACGCCTCCGCCCGCACCATCATGGGCGAGAAGGCCCGGGCCCGGGCCCGGGAGTTCTCCTGGGAACACACCGGAGCGGGCGTGCACGAGGTGCTGTCGGCCGCCGCCGCGGGCCGCCGGATCAGCGGCCTGATCTCCCCCGGGGAGACGTCGACGGTGGACGCCGAGGTCGCGGCGGGCGCCTGATACCCGGGGTTGTCTCGCGGCTCGAAGAAAAACCTCGGCGGTGTGATGCCGTGATTGTCACCGCGCCCGCCCGCCGGCGCTGCCCGAACGGGCCCGTCGCGGCACCGGGCACGGGTCGTGTGTGCCGACTCCGCGCGGTAGGCCCCCTGCCGAAGCCGTAGAGCTGCTCCTCACCGAGGGTGAAAGCTATCCGCTCGCCGGATTCGGCGGCACGCGGTGGTAGCTGTTCTAGACTGCCCCGCTCCAGCGGGCTACCAACCTTTTCCCGTCCTGGACTGCCGGTGGCACGGACCCGGACCGTGCATCGGCACCGACTCCGGTTCGGCGAGGGTCGCCGCCGCGGGTGGCGCGGAAGTGTTCGGCCTCACCGAGTACGGTCCATGAGCCGGATCCTGCGCGAAATACGCGGGATGACGACCGCGCCCAGCGGGGCGACCAGCAGTAACGCCCAGAGGATGTGGGCGCCCACCACCGGAGTCCGGTGTTTCGGCGCGGGGCGGGGCACCACATCCGGTACCCGGTAGAGGTCGAGCTCGGCGGTATGGAGGACGGGATCGAGCTGCGCGAGGGTGGTGGCGGATTCGCCCAGCGGGCCGGGGGTGTCGCGTTCGACGAGGACCCAGCCCACGCCGAGCCGCGCGAGTTCGGTCGCCTCTCCGCCGGTGAGCAGCAGATCTTCGACGGTCCCCGCGCGGGTGCCCTCACCGGCGACAACCTCGCCGCGCACCGGCAACTCGCCGGTTTGCAGGACGTCGCGCGGCAGCATCCGCGGGGCAGGGTCCAGGACCGGCGCGGGACCCGAGTACGGGAACCGTCGGAACATCCCGCCCGGAAGGACCGCGACATCACCGGGACCGTCGATCCGCTCGGCCACCGCACCCCACGAATCCGGATACCGGACTGCCCGCACTTGTCCGCTCACGCCCCACCCGAGGTCGATCAGCGGCAGGATGAGCAACCCGATGAAGAGCGCGGCGAGCGCGGCCGAGGATCGCATGGGCCCGCGGGCGGACGGGCTGTTCGGCAACTGGTCGCCCGGGGCTGATTGCAGAAACCGAGGAACGTCCCCGGGGCCATCTGCCGCACTGTTCGGGTCGGTACCCGGGCGCGCGGTACCGGAAGTACCCGGCGGCACGGAAGAAGGATCCGGTGCGGCGGCTGCGGGGAAGCGCGCGCTGCCCGGAGTCGCTTCGGTCGATCTGCTGGGGGACACGGGTGCACGGACGGGCGCTGTCCCGGGCGAAGCAGGTCCGGTCCCGGGCGGGGCTCCGGATGGGTGGACGGTGTCGGTATCGGCGGCGCCGTGGCTTCGGCCTGAACCGGGTGCTTCGGGGTGGGAACCAGGTGATCCGGACGCGGGCGGTGCTGCGGCCGCGCCGGAGTCTTCGGCGGCCCAACGGCCGACAAGGACCGAGCAGGCGGCCGCGGCGCAGAGTGTGTATCCAGGGACGGCGAGGGCGGCGAATTTCTGCGTGTCCCGCAGTAGTCCCGCGCCGGGCAGATGGGTGACCAGCCATTCCATGACGGTCAGCCCGGCCGGGGTCGCCGCGAGTGCGGGTAGCGCGACGGCGGCCGCGGCGAGGATCAGCAGGAGGCGGCGGGCGCGGGTGCGTTCGGGGTCGCCGTCGTCGGCGGCGACCGCGCGCAGGCCGAGTGCCACGACGATCAGCAGGAGCAAGGTCGCGATCGCGGCGAGGGGTGTGGTGCGGGAGCCGGGTACGGCGTCGGCGTTCCAGATACCGCCCAGCCCGGCGAGGCTGCCGAGGGTGCCCAGGCCGGGCTCCGCGCGGGCGGCGAAGGCCGGGACACCCGCGGGATCCGAGGGTTCGGCCGCGACACCGGAGACCGCGGTGGCCATCAGCCACGGGGAACAGGCCAGCGCGAGCAGTACGAGAACGCCCGCGAACCGCCGCCATCCGGCCACCGTCAGCGCGACGACCCCCGCGAGCAGTGCACCGGTGGGGGTGAGACCGGCTACTGCCAGACAACCCGCCAGCATTGCCCAGTTCCCGGCACCGCCCTCGCGTGCCAGGCGGCGCACAGGCTGACCGTAGGCGTCCGGGCCGGGGCCGTTCGACCGCCGTGCGCCATATTTCCCCGGTTCGGAGGCTGTTTCGGTCGCCGATTCCGCCTGTTGCCCGGTGTCTCGTTCGGGCTGCGCCTTCGTGTTGGACGTTCCCGCGGGAGTCTCGGCGGTAGACGGCGATTCCTGCGGGCCGGGGCGAGGGCCGCGAATCCGGAGGGCGGCGAGGACGGTCCAAGGGAGGGCCGCATAGGCGGTGAGCAGGCTCCAGTGACCCTGGAGCAGGCGTTCGGCGACGTACGGGTTCCACACCGCGAGGGTGGTGGCGACCAGTTGCGCGGCGAGGGGTGCGCGCAGCAGGTCGCGGGCGAGGACTGCGGCGCCGTAGCCGGCCGCCCACAGCGCGGCGAACAGGATCGCTTTCACGACCACACCGCCGTCGACGACTGCCGAGAGCGCGGCGAGCAGGGCGTCCTGTGGGACCGCGCGAGGTGCGGCGTCGCCCAGGCCGAGGGCGGTATCGGTGAGGTAGGAACGCGGGGTGCTCACGGCGTCGCGGAGCAAAAGGTAGCCGGGTCGCAGGAGCGGGGCGGTGATCAGGAGGGTGAGCAGCAGGCTGTACCCGGCCGAGAGCCATCGTGTCCGCCGGCCCGCGCGTTGTGCACCCACGGCCAGTCACCCTACGTTCGCCGGCGCGGGCGGGGCGGACCGGTCTGTTCGTGACCCCGGGTGGGAGACTTGCCGGCGTGCAGTTCGTTCGCCGTCTCCCCGCCGTGGCGGACATGACCCTGGTCACCGCGGGGGCGATGACCGCGAATATCGCGAGCTATCTGCTGCAGCTGCTGGCCGGCCGCTGGCTGGGAGTGGCCGGGTACAGCGAATTCGCCAGCTTGCTGGCCGTACAGTTGCTGTGCGCGGTGCCCGCGCTGGCCCTGCAGAACGTGGTCGCGCGCGAACTCGTGCACGGGGCCGACCTCGCCGCGCTGCGGGCACTGCGGTGGCGGTGTGCCGCGTGGGTGGCGGCCGCGGTGGTGGTCCTGGTGCCGGTGGTGAGTGCGCTGCTGGAGGTGGGCATCGTGGCGGCCGCAGCGGCGCTGGGGTCGGCGCCCGCGCTGGTCGTGCTGTCGGGTGAGCAGGGCGTGCTCCAGGGGCAGAAACGGTTCCGTGGGCTCGCGGTGGTGCTGGGGGCCGCCGGCATCGCCAAAGTGGTGCCGGCACTGGTGGTGCTGGCCTGCGGTGGCGGGGCTGCGCCGGCGTTGTGGGCGGCGGCGGGCGGTATTGCCGCGGCGGCGGCCTACGGGCGGATGGTCGCGGGGCCGGAACGTGCGGTCGAAAAACGGGCGGTTGAGCGGCCCGAAGGGGCCGGCTCCGATGATTCCCGATCGTCGGGCGGCTCGGTGACGCCGCCGGCTCCGCGGACCACCGAGCCGGCGGATGTGGCGGCGGTGCTGCGGGCCGCGCAGGTGCAGGCCGCGCTGATGGCGTTGTCGTCGGCCGATCTGATCGTGGTGCGGATGGTGCTCGAGGAACCCGATGCCAGCCGGTACGCGCTGGGCACCATCGCCACCAAGATCGCGTTCTGGCTGCCGCAGGCCGTAGGGGTGGTGTTGTATCCGCGGATGGCGCAGCCGGCGTCGTCGAGTTCGGCGGTGCGGTCGGCGCTCGCGGTGCTCGCCGGTATCGGTGTGCTCGCGGTGCTGGGTGCCGCGCTGGCCGCCCCGCTGGCCCCGTTGTTCGCCGGACAGGATTACGCCCCGATCCAAGGGCTGCTGTGGTTGTTCGCCCTGCACGGCGCGATTCTGGCGGTGTTGCAGGGCGCGCTGCTCTCGGCGATCGCGGTGAACCGGACCGCACTGGCCACTCTGGCCTGGGTGGGGTTGGCGGTCGAAGTGGTGTTGATGCTGACCCTCGCGAGCACGGTCACCGCTCTCATCGTGACCGCCGCCGCCGTCGCCGGCACCACCACCGCACTGGTGGCGCTGCTGGCTATCCGGGCGGCGGCCCGGCGTCCGGCGGTCGCCGCCACGTGATCGGCGGCAGCGCCGCCACACCCACCGCGATCACCGCGATCAGCGCGGGCAGTTGCACCCACAGCGAGTCGCCCATATAGCCGCCGGGCATTCGCCACGGCCCGGTCGACAGTGCGGCGGCGGACAGCGCGGTACCGAGCCCGGCCACCGCGGCGAGCGCACGGCGCGGTAGCCGCGGGACGAACCGCACCACCGCCAGACCCGCGACCGTGAGCACGGTGCCGACGGGCCCGGCGATCACCGTCGCCGCCGCGACGAGTGCCAGACCGCCCAGCGTCCACGGTGTTCGCCAGGCCGGGACCGGTACGGCGGGATTCCCGCGCGGTCCGCGGGGGAAGGCCAGCGCGAGCAGCGGGATCAGCAGGAGCAATCCACCGAATATGGCTGCCCGGTACCACTTGTCGATCGGGAACGACACCGTGACCGGTCCGGCGGCATCCGCGGGTAACAGCCAGCCCTGCTGCCAGCCGTCCACCACGACGGGTTCGAGTTCCCGCCCGTCGGCGGTATGTGCCGACCAGCCGACGTTCGTGCTGAGCGGCAGCGTCAGCAACTGGGTTCCGGTATCGCCGGCCGGCGGCGCGGGCGCGGTGTTCACCAGGCGCAGCCGGTCGACGAAGAACAGTTCGGTCGGCATCACCAGCACATCGACCTCGCCCGCGGGCAGCGCGACCGGCAAGGCCGCAGCCGTGTCGGTGCCCGGTACCGGTTCGGGGCAGGCTTGGGCGGGAACCGGTGCGCCGGAGCGCAGTTCGCCCGCGGTGGCGGTGATGCTGGTGTGCACCAGCCGGCCGCCCACCGCGACCGTCGGCCCGATATCGCAGCCGACGGTGATCAGCCGGTCCACCGGTGCGGGCGGGGGATACTGCGGCCCCAGCACGTTCACCTCGGCCAGCCCGGCCGGCTGCGGCTGGTGGTAGCCGAGGGCGGTCCGGTCCAGTACCGATTCCCAGCTGCGGATGCTCAGTTCGATCCGGTCGGTCACCGTGGGATGCAGGTCGATCCGGGAGACCTCGTGCGGTTCGTCGAGTTCGCGGATCTGCGGGCCGTTACCGAGATTCACCGCGACCGAGGTCGGGGCGGCGGGCAGCCCGCCCAGCGACGGGGTCAGTTCCAGCCCCGTCACCAGGGCGGGTTCGGGGAGTTCGATCGTCAGCGTCGGTTTCGGACCCCGGGTGTCGCGGGCGGTTTCCTCCGGTGCCGTCCAACTGGTTCGCGGATCGCCGTCGGTGGCGGCGAACGCCGAACCGCGCAGATCGCCGACATCGGCGGCACCGCGTGCCACCGGCCGCGCCGGATCCGTGAGCAGCGCCTCGAGCGCGGGGCCCTGCCGGGGCCGGACGGTAAGGCGCGGGTCGACCGTCACCGGGGCCGGTACGGACAGGGTCCGGCTGAACGCACCCATCTCCTCGGGCGCCAGCGCCATCCCCTTCGCGCACCGGATGCGGTCGGGGGCGGCGAAACACGCACTGCGGCCGGGGAATTCCTGGCCGAGATCCCAGCTCGCCACCGTCGCGCCCGGCGGCGTCTCCGGAAGTACTGTGCGATGGCGGATTTCGACGGGTACGGGGAATTCACGGACCGAGTAGTCCTCGAGGGCGAGTTCGCTGATCCCGAACTGGCCGCCGGTGGACCCGCGTTCGGTCTGCCGCGCCGTGATCTTCACCCAGTCGGTCGACCCCACCGGCAGCGCCACCGAAACCGGTTCGCCGGGTTCGGTGATCCGGGCGGAAACGCTGCCGTTGTTGGTGCGCACCTCCACCCATTTCACGGGGTCGCCGATGGCCGCGGGGGTGGTGGTGAAGCGCAGCAGCCCGGACCGGAACGGCCGGTCCATATCGAGCCGCACCCACTGCCCGAGGGCGTATTCGGCGGCATTGCTGATCCAGGCCGTGGTCGGATCGCCGTCCACGATCGCGGCGGTCGAATTACCCGGTGCGGCACCGCCGATCTGGGTGGCGTCGGCCGCCGAACTCGACGCGGTGACGGTGGCGCCCGTCCAATCGCCCGTGACCGGTTCGGTGCCCGGTACCGCGTAGTCCGGGACCAGGTTGTGGGTGCGGCGCGCGTCGTCGGGGGCGCGTAGCGCGGAGTTGTGGTTGTCGACCTTGCCGAAATCGGTTTCCCGGTTCATCGGCGTATCGGTCACCGTGACCGGGCCGATCGGCAGCCCGGCGGCTTGCGCGTCGGCGGCCATGAGTGTCGGTTCGTGGGCGGTCTCGGGGTCGCGGTGGAGTCGTTCCAGCACCTCCGGGCCGCCCTGCACCACCGGCACCGAGGCCAGCGGAACCGTGTACGCGCCGGGGAGTTCGGCGGGTGCGCCGCTGCCGCTGCGTACCTCGGCCGGGATGCCCGGCGCGGGAGTTTCGACCCGGTAGATCTCCACCGCTGGATACTCCGGCCGCAGATCCGCGTCGACCACGAAATCGTCTCTGCCCGGCCCGTGTTCGATCGGCTCGCCGAACTCGGCGACCTTACGCAGCCCCGGCGACCCCTCCACCGCGCTGTGCGCCAGCAACGGCCGGGTCGACCGGGACGTATCCGGGTCCAGATCGTTGCGCAACACCAGGACCCCGATGCCCTGCCCGCGCAGCGCCGCCGCCAGGCCCGCCGAGGGCCGGCCGTCGGCGATGAGCCGCTGTACGGAATCCATGGCCCGGATGGTTCCGGGCGGGTTCAGCGGTACGGCGTCGCGTACCGCCCACGGCGTCCCGGCCAGTGCCTGCAGAGGTTCGTCGCGGGTCAGGCCCCACACCTGGCTGCCGAAGGGCGCACCGGGTACGACCAGTGCCCGGGTGTCGGCGGCGTTGGCGCGCAACCAGTCGGCGGTCTGCTGCCAGTAGGCGGGCACTTCGTCGTAGGCGCCGCGCGGGGCGAGTTTGCCCGTCCAGGCGAGTGAGGTGGACAGGGCGAGCGCCGCCAGGATCAGCATCGCCACCGCGACCCGGCGGTCGCGATGCGGGTTCGCGAATGCGTGCCGCCATTCCCGCAGCCGCACCGAGGCGGGCAGCGGCACCCGGGCGAGCAGCTGCGCCAGGCCGAGTACCAGCGGCAACCGGATCAGCGGTTCCAGTTTGTGGACGTTGCGCAGCGGCGCGCCCGCGGAGTCGAGGAAGATGCGTACGGATTCGGCGAACGGCCCACCCAGCTGCCCGACGTAACCCGCGCAGATACCGGTCAACCCGACGCACAGAATGAGAACCAGCCGCCCGCGCCCGGGCATCGAGCGCAACGCCAGCCCCGCCATCCCCGCGGCGGCGAGCAACCCGGTCGCGAGCACCGCGGCCGGTTGGGTGACCAGCACCGCCCCGGCGATACGTTCCGGAGACACGAACGGGGTCCAGCTGTCGGTGCCGCGCAGTACCTCGCCGAGCGAGGCCCATTGAGTGGTCACCCCGGAGGATTCGATGTAGTCCAGGAACGGCGGGCTCACCCGGCCGAGCAGCAGCAGCGGTACCGCCCACCACGCCACCGCCAGGACCAGCAGCGGCACCCAGGCGCGGGTGAACCGCCACCAGTCACGGTTGGGCCGGTAACTCGCCCACCACAGCAGTGCGGGCAGGAACGCCGCCACCGTGGCGACCGCGTTCACCGCGCCCATCAGCGCCAAGGCCAGCGCACTGCCGGCCGGGGAGAGCGCCCCGCCGCGCCGGCGCCGCCGGTATGCCGTGCCGAGCGCCGCGGGCGCCAGCAGCACCCACGGCGCCAGCATCATGGGCAGGGTTTCCGAGGAGATCGAACCGAGGGTGGTGAGCACTCGCGGCGCCAGTGCGTAGGCGACCGCCGCGATGATCCGCGACCCGCGCCCGCCGATCCCCAGCGTCTCGCAGAGTTTGACCACTCCCCAGAACCCGGCGAGCAGCAGCAGCGCCCACCAGACGCGCTGGGTCACCCAGGCCGGGACGGAGAGAAGGTCACCGAGCGCGAAGAACGCGCCGTGCGGGAAGAAGTACCCGTAGGCCTGGTTCTGGACCTGGCCCATCGGGGCCTGGCTGCTCCACAGGTGCGCGGCGCGGGCCAGGAAGCCGAGCGGATTCTCGGCGAGGTCGTATTTGGTATCGGCGACGGTGAGCCCGGGAGCCTGCAGGAAACTGAGCAGAAGGGCGATAACGGCCGATCCGGCGAACCAGCGCGCGCCGAGCCGGCCGGCGGGTTCCGGTGCCGCGTTCGGGGCCGCGCGAGGAGTATCGGCGGATTCGGACTGGTCGGGCACCGTGGGTCAGGCGTTCGACATCCCCGCCGCGGCAGCCGGGCGGGGACGTGGCGGGGACGAGGTGGGTCTCAGCGCTTGCCGTATTCGACGCTGTTCAGCAGCGAACTGTCCGCGTTACCGCTGCGGTCCACTTCCGGCCGGGTGTTCTGCTGCAGCGCGGCGGTGATGGCGAAAACCGCGATCGCGCCCAGCAGGGCACCGCCCACCGCACTCGCAATACCGGGGACAGCAAACTTCATCGCAGCACTCCAAACTCGACGCAGGCAGTATCCGGGCCAACCTAGCAGGACCGCGGCAGTCCCGAAACGTACAGTCCGGCGTTTCACCCTACTGGGTAGAGCCACGAGAACACCCGGGTGCTCCGGTCGTACCTCGCTCGGAACCCGAATATCCCGAAACGTGCCCAGCGGGGCGGCCGATTGAGCGAATGCCTCGCAGCTCGTCCGCCTCCGTCCCGGTCGCGCTCGGTACCTGCCGCCGGTTTCACCCTGTCGGCGCCCGGTCGAGCGAGTTGTGTGGGTCTTCCGGGACGTTAGCCGTTACGGTGCCGAGTCCGGCGGGACACTCGAGAATCTCGGCTTGGCGAACGGACAAGCGCGCAAGAGGCATCTTCTTCAGTTCGGCGGTGCGGGTACTCGCAGCGCCCCCAACAGCGTGCGTAGTTTCGTGGTGGTTTCGTCCAGTTCCGATTGCGGATCCGAGGCCGCGACGATGCCACCGCCGGCGTGGGCGCGCAGCAACAGCCCGTCGCCGGACAGTTCCGCGCTCCGGATGGCGACGACCCAGCTCCCGTCGCCGTGCGAATCGCACCACCCCACTGCGCCGCCGTAGAACTGCCGATCTTCTTCGTGCGTGGTGATGTATTCGAGCGCCTGGGCGGTGGGTGTACCGCAGACCGCGGGGGTCGGGTGCAGCAGCAGAGCGAGCTCGAGTGCGCTGGGTGCCGGATCGCGCAGTACCCCCTGGATGGGGGTGCCCAGATGCCAGACCTCGCGGGTGCTCACGAGTTGCGCGCGCGGGGGTACGGTCAGCCGGGTGCAGACCGGGCGCAGCCGCTCGGTGATCCAGTCGACGACGAACGCGTGCTCGGCACGATTCTTCGTATCCGCGGCCAAGCGATCGGCCTGCGCTTCGTCTGCCGCGGGGTCCGGCAACCGGGGTAGCGTGCCGGCCAGCGGATACACCGTGACCGCGGTGCCGGTTCGCTGGACCAGGGTCTCCGGGCTCGCACCCACCAGGGTCGCGCCCGTGCGCCCGGCGGGAGTGAGGTCCACGGCGAAAACATTCGCGCGCGGATGCGCGGTCGACAGGTGGCCGGCGACGACCTCGGGGTCCAGCCGTGCCTCGGCGGTCGCCAGTACCGAGCGCGCGGCCACCACTTTGCGCAGCGGCTGTCCGGGGTCGGTGAGGATTCCGACCAGCCGCGCGACCCGGGCCCGATGCTCTTCGGGCGAGGGTTGTTCGCCCACCACGCGGATCCGGGGCAGGGCAGGCAGCGCCGCCGGCCGCCGCGGGCCGGCGGTATGGGTGAATTCGGCGGGTTCGGCCAGCGCGGCCGGCCCGCGCGGGTCGAACGGTAGCGCGCCGGCGATCGCCGCCGCGCCCCGGTGCAGCGCGTCGACCGCCTCCCACGGGTCGCGGTATTCGGTGCGTACGCCGCTCGCGCGAACCACGCTTTCCGGCCGTGCCAGCAGGAACCCGGTCATATACCGACCGTAGTGCCACGGCACGGTGGGCCGCTGTGTCCACGCGGGACACAGCGGCCTCGGACCGATGCGGGCGCGCGCACCCGGGCCGGGCGGGAACGCCGCACCCTCGTGTGGTGTTGCGGGCCGTCAGGTTTCGGCGCGCTGGGTGTGCCCGTTCCCGCGGCTGCGGTCGCGTTGCACCGGGGGCACCAGGAAAACCGGGCGGTGGCAGTGTTTGAGTACCGCGTCGGCGACACTGCTGTGCACCAGGGCGCGGAGTCCGGTGGCGCCGCGGGTGCCCGCGACGATGATGTCCACATCGAGTTCGTCGGCGACCTCGACGATCGCGTGCCACACACTGCCGGCGAATTCGTGGGTGCGGGCCTCGGCGTTCAAACCCGCCAGTCCGGCCAGGTGCACGCCTTCGGCGTTGATCTCCCTGGCCGTCGTGTAGGCGATATCTTCCATATCCTCGTCGGAGACCCATTCCGGTTGCACCATTCCGGAGATCCCCGATATTCGCGCCGCCTGGCGGACCATCGGTTCCCAGGCGGTCAACACCACTGCCCGATCGGCGGAGAGGAAGCGTCCGGCGTATTCGATCGCGCGTTTGGCGTGTTCGGAACCGTCGTAGGCAATGAGCATCAGATCGCAGGGCATGGCGACCTCCGTTGCGGAGTCCTGACGGATGAATCCAGATTACCCCTGTCCCGATACCCAGCCGAGCTTTCCCGCCGCAGGCGGGCCGGATACCGTGCAACGATGCGGAAGATGCCGTTCGTGCTGCTCGCGGTGCTCGCCATGATCGTTACCGCCTGTTCGGGCGGCGATGGTGGCGGGTCCGGATCGCCGACGCCGGGTGCGCGCTCGCCGGAGGCCGGAACCAGCGCCGGCCCGGCGCCCAGCAGTCCGGCGGGCGCCGATTGCGCCGCCGGATACCTGGGGCAGTTCAGTACCCGGGAGAAGCTGGCGCAGTTGCTCACGGTGGGGGTCACCGGTACCGAGGACGCGCTGAGTGTGGTGCGGGACCATCAGGTCGGCGGCATCTTCGTCGGCAGCTGGACCGATCTGTCGATGCTGTCCGACGGTGGCCTGCAGCAGGTGACGGCGGCGGCGAAGGTCCCGCTCATGGTCACCACCGACGAGGAGGGCGGCCGGGTGTCCCGGCTGAGCGACCTCATCGGAACGGCGCCCTCGGCCCGGGACACCGCGGCGACGATGACCTCCGACGAGTTCTACACCGCCACCCTGGAACGCGCCCGCGCCATGAAGGATCTGGGCATCACGGTCGATTTCGCGCCCGATATCGATGTGAGTTCGCAGCCCGACGATTCGGTGATCGGTGACCGCTCCTTCTCCGACGACCCGGCCGTGGTCACCGATTACGCCGATGCCTACATCCGGGCGATGCACGAGGTCGGCCTGGGTACGGTGCTCAAACATTTCCCGGGCCACGGCGCCGGCACCGGCGATTCGCATCTGGGCGCGGTGCAGGTGGCCCCGCTGCCGGAGTTGACGGAACGTGATCTGGTGCCGTTCCGGGAATTGATCGGCAGCGGTTCGGCGGTGATGGTCGGCCACCTGGACGTGCCCGGCCTGACCACGCCCGGTGTTCCCGCGAGTATCAGCCCCGAGGTCATGTCCCTGCTGCGCGAGGGCTCCGGCTACGGCGCCGCACCGTTCGACGGCGTGATCTTCACCGACGACCTGAGCGGGATGGCCGCGATCACCGATCGCCTGTCGATCGAGGAGGCGGTCGAGGCCACCCTGGTGGCCGGCGCCGACAACGCGCTGTGGATCAGCACCGATGCCGTCGGGCAGGTGCTGGATCAGTTGGAGGACGCAGTGGCCGCGGGCCGGCTGCCGATGGACCGGGTGGATGCCTCGGTCCTGCGGATGGCCGATTACAAGCGGATTCCCCGCGCCTGCTGATCACCGGGAGACTCGGGTACCGGGCGCCGCGCGGCGCCCGGTACCGTGCCGGTCTGATCGACCCGGTGTTCGGGGGGATACATCCTGATCTCGCGCGTGGCGCACGTGTGCCGCTCCGGAATAGTTCCCGACCCGGTGAACTTACTTTGGAGTAATATAAAGGGCTCACTGCGGTAGGAGAACGTGATGGCGGGCGGTACGAAAAGACTTCCGAGGGCGGTGCGCGAGCAGCAGATGCTCGATGCCGCGGTCGAAGTCTTCTCGCGCAAGGGCTTCCACGAGACTTCCATGGATGCCATAGCCGCCGAGGCCGAAATCTCCAAACCGATGCTGTATCTGTACTACGGCTCCAAGGACGAACTGTTCCGCGCCTGTATCCAGCGCGAAGGGCTGCGGTTCATCGAATCGGTCGCCCCGGCCGGCAATCCGCTGCTCAGCCCGCACGAACAGTTGCGCACCGCGCTCGAGGGTTTCCTGGGTTTCGTCGATCGTCACCGCAACTCCTGGCAGGTGCTCTACCGCCAGGCCCTGGGCCAGCAGGCGTTCGCCTCGGAGATCGAGAACGCCCGCGAACGGGTTATCGAACTCACCGCAAAACTGCTGGAGTCCAGCGCCAAGCACGCCGAACCGGGCACCAATTTCGATATCGTCGCGGTCGCGGTGATCGGTGCCGGGGAGGCGATCGCCGATACCGTCGCCTCCGGCCGGATCGATGTGGCCGAGGCGGTGGACCTGCTGGACCAGCTGGCCTGGCGTGGTCTGTCCGGTCGCAAACCCGACTCTTCCGAGCGGGGCGACCAGGGCGAATAGTCGCCCGGCCCACCGCGGCGCTGGTTCGCCCGTGCCCGTGGCGCTCTCTTCCTCGGGCAGCCTTGTCCAGATGCCCCCGCCGGGCGGCGTGACCTACCGGAAGTTGCGACGACTGGTACCTCGGTGGGGAACTGCAGCAGTTACCCGTGCGGGCGCTGCTCCGGCTCCGGTCGCGGCCGGTCGCGGCGCCGCGCCCATTGCCGGCAGGGTTCCTCCACGAGCGCGTGACTCGCCGCGGCGATCGGCAGCGTGAACGCGATGGTGAGGAGGAGCACCTTCAGGAAATCGCCGTGGAACGGCAGGATCCCGAACACCGGGAAGATCACCGACAGTACGGCCAGATGCCAGATGAAGATGCCGTACGACCAGCGACCCACGGTCGCCGCGGGAGCCGAGGTCAGCCAGCGGTGGCGCTTGTCCGCCGCGCCCAGTACCAGCGGGGCGAGCAGCGCGAAACCGATCACGGCGCCCAGCCCCATTTTCGCCGCGTACTGCCACGGCTGGGCCCGGGTCAATCCGGCGACCCCACCCAGGTCGGTCGCCGAGGCCACGAAGGCCACGGTCGCGATCGACCACATGAGCGGCTGATTGCCCAGCGCCTGCCGCCACCGTGCGCGCCGGTCGTCGCAGAGGAGTTCGGCCAGCAGCATGCCGCCCGCGAACCACGGTATATAGGCGGGTAGCCAGTTGTCGGCGTGGATGGCGTCCGGTGTCGGAACCGGGATGAAGTTCCAGCTCAGAAAGACCACCCCGAGCGTCAGCACGACCGGCACGCGGGCGGCGGCCGCCCGGCCGCGCAATCCGTGCAGCAGCCAGGCCAGCAGCGGCAGCACCAAGTAGAAGGCCACTTCCACCGAAAGGCTCCACATCTGGGTGAGCCCGTCGGTCAGGGTCAGCGGTATGAATACCTGCAGGAGCAGCAGATTGGAGAACCACACCTGTAGTCCGGCGGTATCGGACGCGGCGGGGACCAGGATGAGCACCGCGAACACCACGACCCAGTAGGCGGGCACGATCCGCGCGATCCGATGCCGCAGGTAGTACCCCAGTGTCGGCGCGTCGCCGAGGCCGCGGGCGGCCAGGGCGTGCGGTCGCCACAGCAGGAAGCCCGACAGCGCGAAGAACACCGCGACCGCCATATCGAAGCGTTCCAGCAGCCGCCCGAGCACCGGGATACCGGTGGCTCCGGTCTGGAACGCGACGTGGGTGAGCAGCACTCCGAGTGCGGCCAGGCCGCGCATACCCTCCAGCGCGGGTAGAAAGGACCGTTGACGCGCCGCGAGTGCCGCTGTCTCGGCGGAAGCCTTCGCTACAGCGCCGGGCTCGGCGTGGTCGAGGGTGGGCTGAGCCTCGGGCGTAGTGGTCGGAGTGGTGGTCATCGGCCCCCAGTCTGCCCGGACGGCCGCGGCGTGGGGAAGGCGGTATTTCACAATGCGCGCTAAACTCCTGCCGATTCGGGTCCGATTCCGGCCTCGCCAGCGCCCACGGACCGATGTGGCTGTTAGTGTCAGGGCTCACGAGTGCCGCGGCGCCCCGCTGTACCCGCGGAACGACCTGTGTTCTACGACGAGGAGACTTTGCATGGCACTGAGTGCCGGAACCAGAAGGACGGTTGCCTGCGTGCTCGTGGGTCTCGGCGCGTTGCTGATCGTTGCCGCGCTGATGATTCCTACCTACACCGTCAGCAAAATGGCCAAAACTCCCCTCGATCTCGAGATCACCACCGTCGCGGTCAGCCAGAAAGACCAGGAAGCCCTGGTACTGGACTCGTCCTCGCTGACGGCAGAGGGGCGCACGGCCGAGGTCAACGAGAACGTTCCGCTCGTCTCCCAGCGTTTCCTCACCGTCGAAGACCCCTCCGACGCCGACGAGATGACGATCCAGGCCGGTAACACCCTGCGCCGGATCGACAAATCGGGCGATACCGGTGTGCTGACCGCCTACGTCGACCGGGTCACCATCGACCGTGTGACCGGTGAGCCCGTCGCCACCGACCCCAACGGCTCGATCGCGATGACCACCAACACCAAGGGTGAGAGCATCGCCGAACCGGTGCATCGCACGGGCCTGCAGTACCGGTTCCCGATCGGTACCGAGAAGAAGACCTACCCGTACTTCGACGTGCTCGCCCGGACCACCACCGATATGGAGTTCCAGGAAGAGACCGAGATCAACGGTACGAAGGTCTACCACTTCCGGCAGAACGTCCCGGTGACCGATCTGTCCAAGGTCTCCAACGCGCCGACCAACAAGCTCAGCCTGCCCGCCGCCAAATGGGGCGTCGAGGGCGGCGAGGAGCCGGTCACCATGTCGCGCTTCTACAGCAACGTCCGCGACGTGTGGGTGGAGCCGCAGACCGGCACCATCGTCAAGGGCGGCGAGCAGCTGAACATCTTCTACGGCCGCTCCGCCGACAAGCCGGAGGTGCAGGCGCTCAAGGCGAACATGGTCTTCGACACCGACACCGTGGAATCGCAGCTCGCCGTGGCGAAGGACAATATCGACCAGCTCTCGCTGTTCGGCCGCATCCTGCCGATCGTCTTCGGCATCGTCGGTGTGATCGCCCTGATCGCCGGTATCGTCCTCGGCGTCATGGGCGGCGGCTCCGGCCGCCCGGTCCGCACCGCGGGCCCGTCCGGCAGTCGCCCCGGCGGCCCGGCACCGACCCCCGCCGGTTCGGACGCGCCGACCACCACCCTGCCGCGCAGCAGTGGCGCGGACGCCCCGACGGAAACCATCAAGATGCCGAAGAACCTCTAGGCCGAGCCGATAGGGCCTCTCGAGGCCGAGTCGTCACGAAGCTCCCCGGACCTGATGTCCGGGGAGCTTTCTCGTTGCCGGCGACTCAGTCGTCGAGCATCGGCTCCCACTTCGAGTAGGCCTCGAAGTCACGGAAGTGGCGTGAATACAGGTCGCCACCTTCGGACACATCGTCGATCAACGCTGCCGCGACATCGACCACTGTGGTCGGCGTGACGGTGACGTTGTAGCCGGCTTCGTTCTTGTAGGTCCCCTCATCGCTCCGGAAATTTGCTTCGGCAAGCTCACGCGCTTCCACTTCGGATTCCGCGTACAGGAGCGACACGTCTTCCCTGTACAGAGGCACATAGTCCGGAGCATCCGAGGTGAACTTGAACAGTGTGATCGCGATGTATGGGCTCTTGGCCACTTCTGCGCTCCTGAGTTCTTGGATCGGTTGTCATTCAACAGCTTTCCGCCCTCAGCGATAAATCGAGCGAGAATCTGGCACGTCGAAGCCTGTAGCAGAGTCCGCAGCGGGGGACGGCTCGATGCGAAATCTATTCTGTCGACCCGTCGGAGTAGTAGACCGTGATCGACGGCCACGGACCATCAGCGGTGATCTCGTTGTGCAGGATCAGATCCTGCACAACCACATCGCCGAGATCCTCGATCGAGGCCGCCACGGTCCGCAGTAAGGCTGTGATATCGCTCTGGCTGTCTCCGGCCGGGTTCGACTGAGAGAAGTGCGAGACTGTGTACTGCCGTATCGTCATTTCCTCGTTCCTTCGGCTACTTCTTCCGACCGCGCTTCTGTTTGGTGCGGTCACCTTCGTACTTCTCGGCCTGCTGGATTTTCTTTGGGCGCGGTATCGGCCGCCATATTCGTGCCAAGCACTGCCGTCGCACTCCGAGCGTGCGCCGTCACTCAGCCAGCGGAGCCGGCACGATCGCGCAGGTTGTCCACAGCAGTCCGCGCAGCCTGACGAACATCCTCGTGAGGGTCTTCCAGCAACAGCTCGATCGAGGTGATCGCCTCCGTCAAGTCGAGGTCGTCGAGCGCATCGACGGCGGTCTCACGCACGACGTAGGCGCTATCACGAAGGCCTTGTATCAACGCCGGATACGCCGACTCCGGCTCCGCTCGAGCCAGATAGTCGAGCACGCCGGCTCGCACAAACGGCGACGGGTGGTCCCCCATTCCGCGGATCAGTTCACCCAGTTCTGTCATCCCGAATGACCCGAGAAGCCTGACCGCATCCGCGGCTACCACGGGTTCGGAATCACCCGCCAGCGCCTTGACGTACTCGGCGAACGCCGGCTCGCTGCCCTGGTGCATCGCCAAAACGGTGAGCGCTGCGCGAAGCTGCGAGACCCTGCCTCCGGCCAACTCCTGTGTGAGCACCTCGACACCCGGCCCGCCCTGTTCGTACAGCTCCCGGGCGACCGCCTCGTAGTAGTCGTCGTACTCGTCACCGACCGACCACCTGGCCACGAGATCCGCCATCGGCAGACCCACAAGGCGGTCCCGCATCTCTTCGGCCGTCAGGTCCTCCGACCAAGGACTTCCGCCCATCGACCCCTCCTCTGTGGTCAGTTGATCCCTTCATTCTCGGGTCGAGAGTTAAACGAAGAAATAGCAGGAAGGGTTTGCGTTGGTCGACGATGAGCGTGAAGTGTGGGAGTTTTCTGTGGGGCTGAGCTTGCCAGATGATTCAAGGCCCGGCGCCCTCGATGGCGAGGGCATTCATCCAATTGCATCGGCTCTCGAGGAGAGTGTCCATCAGCTCGAGGGATTGGACCGCATACCGTGCTTCACCGCCTTCGGTCCGGTTGTAGCGCTCGACGAGAGCATGGGAGGACCGCTACGAGCAGGCAAAGGTTCCGGTCGAATGCCGCCTGGCGGTCTACGGGACCGAGGAGCAACTGGACGAGCTCGTACAACTGGTGGTTCAGGGCCTTGGTCTGGAAAAGGAGGGATACTCCTCCGTCGCCAACCGCAAGGTCACTGTCGGTCTGCGGGAAATCGCTCTGGGTTCGCCGGAGAACAGCTTCTATCAGCATCTCGTCGATCAGTATCACGGCGGTCCTGGATGAGTCGGTTCCGCCTTCCGGAAGCATCCTGACGTTTCTCACCGCACTCGTCGACTGACCGAGAAGTGTCGAAAACCCGGGATCGCTTGGAACTCGACCACGGTGGTGATCTCGGCATCGTCAACGACGGATTCGCGGCGGCACCGATGCTTGGTGGCCGCCGCAGTCAAGGCGGTGAAAGCGTTATCCAGTCCGGCGCGGTCCGGTGATGCCGGAGAGCCCCTTGTCGACGCGGGCCGGAGCTGTAACTACGCTTGGTTGATGTCTCGATGCCATCGTCGGTCAAGGCCACCCCAGAAAACACCTGGTCATCGTAGGGTTATACCGGATCTGGGGAGCGCTGGTGATAAATTCCGCTCGCCCAAAGGTTATGGTGCGGGTACCATAACCTTATGGGTCTGAAGAAGACGACGGTCATGGTCGACGAGGCCGACCTCGAGCTGGTGAAGATGGCCGCGGCACGTGAAGGGCGGCCGGAGTCCGAGTATTTTCGTGAAGCTTTTCATCTGGCCGCGATACGCACTCGCCGATGGGATGAGGAGTGGGATATCCCCGTACTCGACTACGGGCACGCGGTGTCGGCCGATGAAATCGATAGCACTGTGCTAGAAGCGATCACCAACACCGAAGCCGATGCTGGATGATCGTGATCGGCGACACCTCAGGTCTGGTCGCCGCTTTCAACTCCGCGGATCCTGAGCACGTCTGCGCTCGCGCAGCGCTGCAGCAGGCGGCGCTGACCATCGTCTCTCCGCTTGTGTTGCTCGAAGTCGAACATATCACCACCCGAAATCTCAATCGTCGAGCCGCCTACGCGGTGAATGATTGGTTATTGGCGCAAGAGCGCACCGGACGCATCGAAGTACCCACGGTCTCGGCAGACTTGTTGCGGGTCGCGCGCAGGGTACAGAACAGATACCTGGCCTTGCGCCTGGATCTCACAGATGCCACCAATGTTTCATTGGCGGAAAGATACGAAACTGTGGAGGTGTTGACGCTCGACCGACGTGATTTCCGTGCAGTTACCCCGCTCACTGGTGATGCCGCGTTCCGCCTGTTGCCCGACGATCTCTAGTTAAAGAGCAGCTACAGCCAGGCCGGCGGCGAATGCGTGGAAGTCGCGCACCTCGACGACTCGGTTGGAGTCCGTGATTCGAACGATGTGGCCGGTCCCGTGCTGGTGTTAGAGCCGAATACGTGGGCCGCCTTCACCCGCGGGATCCGTTCGCCGGAGTAGCAGCCCGACCGTCCGCTCGGCCCGGCATTTCGCGCGAAACCCCCGCCCCGGAACTCGTGGGGCGGGGGTTTGCCTATTACACCCGGCTACGGCGCGGTTCAGCGCAGGGTGGCGGTGAGGTGGGGATACCCCTTCTTGGGGTGTCGCAGGGCTAGTTCCCAGCCCTCGGACACCTGGTCCGCGTAGACGTTCACGGTCGAGGGCAGCAGGATTGGTTTGCCGAACTTCACCGCATAGGTGGCGTTGTCCGGGATCCGGCCCTCCAGCGTGGACAGGATCGCTGCCGCCGACCACATTCCGTGGGCGATGGCGCGCGGGAAACCGAACGCCTTGGCTCCCAATGCCGAGGTGTGGATCGGGTTCTGATCGCCGGAGGCGTTCGCGTACCGGGTGATCGTCTGCTGATCTACCTTCATGGTCCGCAGCGGGGGCGGTGGGACCTCTTCCGGTTTCGGCTCGGGTTTCGGCCCACCCGACAGCGATGTCTTCTGCTGGTGCAGGAAGGTGGTGACCTGGCGCCACACCAGTTCCCGGCCCACCCGGATCTCACTGATCGCGTCCACCAGCAGCCCCTTGGGATGCTCGCGGAGGTTCTCGATATGGGCGGTGATATCCAGCGGTTCGCTCACCGAGATATCGCGGGTGCGTTCGATCAGGTTCTCCGCGTGCACCGCGCCCACCGCGACGAATGGGAAATCGCGCTGCACCACCAGTTTCATCACCATCGGGAAGGTGATGACGAACGGATAGGTGAGCGGCAGAGTATCGCCGAACCGCAACCCGGTCGCCCTGCAGTAGGCGGCCAGATGGTCCGGATCGACCCGCAGGCCCTCCAGCCGGACCTCCCGGTCCGGGATCGCCGGTTTCCGGCCCGAGCCGAACGGTAGCGGCACCGCGCCCAGGGCCGCCTTCACATAGAGGCTGCCGTTCTTCGGGGGCGCGTCCAGGGTGATGGTTTCGGTCATCACGCGCCGATCATGCTCTGGCCGCAGACACGGACGATATTGCCGTTCACCGCGTTCGACGCCGGGCTCGCGAAATAGGCGATGGTTTCGGCGACGTCCACGGTCTCGCCGCCCTGGTTGAGCGAGGCCATCAGACGCCCGCCCTCGCGGGTGGCCAGCGGGATCGCGGCGGTCATCGCGGTTTCGATGAAACCGGGGGCCACGGCGTTGATGGTGATGTCCTTCTCGGCCAGCGCGGGCGCCTCGGCGTTCACCATGCCGATCACGCCGGCCTTGGAGGCACCGTAATTGGTCTGCCCGCGGTTGCCCGCGATACCGGCGATGGAGGAAACGTCGATCACCCGGCCACCCGCCTTCAGCGCACCCGAGGCCACCAAGCCCTCGGTGATGCGGTGCGGTGCGGCGAGGTTGACGTTCAGGACGGCGTTCCAGCGGCCCTCGTCCATATTCGCCAGCAGTTTGTCGCGGGTGATGCCGGCGTTGTGCACGATGATGTCGATGCCGCCGAAGCGTTCGGTGGCGAATTCGGCGAGCCGCTCGGCGGCGTCGGGCGCGGTGACATCCAGTGCCAGCGCGGTGCCGCCGACCTTGTTCGCGGTCTCGGTCAGGGCCTCCCCGGCAGCCGGGATATCGGCGACGATCACGGTGGCGCCGTCGCGGGCGAAGACCTCCGCGATGGTCGCGCCGATACCGCGCGCGGCGCCGGTCACCACGGCGACCTTGCCGTCGAGCGGGCGGTTCCAGTCGGCCGGGGCGGTCGCATCGTCCTTACCGACCCGGATCACCTGGCCGTCGACGAACGCGGACTTGGCGGACAGCAGGAAACGCACGGTCGACTCCAGGCCGGTCGCCGCCGGGCCCGCCTCGGGATGCAGGTAGACAAGCTGCGAGGTGGCGCCGCGCAGCAGTTCCTTACCCACCGACCGGGTGAAACCCTCGAGCGCGCGCTGGGCGATCTGGCCCTCCACCGAACCGGCGAGTTCCGGCGTGGTGCCGATGACCAGTACCCGGCCCGACGGCGCGATGCTGCGCATGGCCGGCTGGAAGAACTGGAACAGCTGGGCCAGGTCGTCGATGCTGTTGAGGCCGGTCGCATCGAACACCAGGGCGCCGTACTTGGTGCCCGAGGTGAGCGAATCGGCGAAGGTGTAGTCGCCGGAGAGAAGTGTGCGCAGCGGGTCGGCCACGCGACCCTTACCGCCCAGCAGTACCGGCCCCGGCAGCGGCGGTTCGCCGGGCACGTAGCGCCGCAGCTTCTCCGGCTTCGGCAGGCCCAGCTTGTTCGCGAGGAACCCGCCGGGCGCGGAGTTGACGAACGATCCGTAGAGGTTGGGTGCGCCCTTGCTCTTGGCTGCCACTGTTCCCACCTTTTCTGTTGCTCGGTTGTGTGTCGTACCGGCCGTTCACCGGCCCGCCGCGGGGTGCCGCCCGCAGTGGCCGACCGCACCCTGACCTGCGGCGCCGGAGCCGGTGTCGACATTGAACTTACTCCGGAGTAAGTTTATCGTAAACCGATCGCGGGCGGGCGACGGCCGCCGCGGCCGGGTACCGCGGCTCCGGGGCCGCAAACACCCGACCCTCTCGCCAACTCGACAACCTGGGAGACCCGAGTGACCACCACACCCCGTTCCACCCGACCGGTCGCCATCCTCGGCGGCAACCGGATTCCGTTCGCCCGCTCCGACAAGGCCTACGCCCAGGCCTCCAACCAGGACATGTTCACCGCGACCCTGGACGGTCTGGTGAGCCGCTTCGGACTGCAGGGCGAACGCCTGGGCATGGTCGCCGGGGGCGCCGTCCTCAAGCGGGTCGGCGAACACGGCATGATCCGCGAGAGCGTGCTCGGCAGCACCCTCAGCCCCTACACCCCCGCCCACGACCTGCAACTGGCCTGCGGCACCGGCCTGCAGGCCGTGGTCACCGTCGGTGACGCGATCGCCGCGGGCCGGATCGAGGCCGGTATCGGCGGCGGCACCGACACCACCTCCGACGCCCCGATCGGGGTCAGCGAGCGGATGCGCGAATGGATGCTGAAGGCCAACCGCGCCCGCACCAACGCCGAGCGCCTCAAGCTGGTGGGCCAGCTCCGCCCCGGAATGATCGGCATCGAGATCCCGCGCAACGCCGAACCGCGCACCGGCCTGTCCATGGGCGAGCACGCCGCGATCACCGCCAAGGAATTCGGTGTCGCCCGCGAAGCGCAGGACGAACTGGCCTACCTGTCGCACAAGCACATGGCCGCCGCCTACGAGCGCGGTTTCTTCGACGACCTGGTGACCCCGTTCCTCGGGCTCACCCGCGACGACAACCTGCGCCCGAATTCGTCGATCGAGAAACTCGCCACCCTCAAACCTGTCTTCGGGGTGAAGCTCGGCGATGCCACCATGACCGCCGGTAACTCGACCCCGCTCACCGACGGCGCCTCGGCCGTCCTGCTGTCCAGCGAGGAATGGGCCGCCGAACGCAGCCTGCCGGTGCTGGCGCATCTGGTGGACAGCGAGGTCGCCGCCGTCGACTACATCCACGGCCCCGACGGCCTGCTGATGGCCCCCACCTACGCGGTACCGCGGATGCTCGCCCGCAACGGCCTCACCCTGCAGGATTTCGACTACTACGAAATCCACGAGGCGTTCGCCTCGGTGGTACTGGCCACCCTGCAAGCCTGGGAGTCGGACCAGTACTGCAAGGAACGGCTGGGTCTCGACGGCGCCCTCGGCCCGATCGACCGCAGCAAGCTCAACGTGAACGGCTCCTCGCTCGCGGCCGGGCACCCCTTCGCCGCCACCGGCGGGCGCATCGTCGCCCAGACCGCCAAGATGCTGGCCGAGAAGGGGTCGGGTCGCGCACTCATCTCCATCTGCGCCGCCGGCGGTCAGGGCGTGGTCGCCATCATCGAACGCTGAATCTTTGGCGCCGCCTTCGGCGCCGCGGGTCCGGGGTCCCCTTGGTCTCGAATCTTCCCTCCTCCGCTTCGCTTCCCCGCTCCGTCAGTCCAGATCCGAGGCGGACCCCGAACCGCTGAGGTGAACTAGACGGGTGTCCTGCGTAGTGGGGCCCGGACTGCGGTGGTGGGGATAGGGGCTGCGGACCCATGTGGCGGAGTTGCAGGGCGATCAGGTGCCCCGATCGAGGGGTCGGGGCACCGTGTGGCCGGGCGGTGAACGGGTCGCCCGCGTTGGGATGGTTGCCGGTGCCGCACGCGCCGAGTGGTGCGAACCGGTCGGCATCGGCGAAGGCGGGAAGTGGACTCGACGGGCAGGTCTTGGGTCGCGGCGCGCCGGCGGCCACCGCAGCGGCGAGATCGGCGAGATCGGATTCGGGTCGGGCAATCGGCGCCGGCGGGAGCAGGGAGCTCGCCGGCGCCGGTGGGTTCGACGCAATGGGAGCCGGGAGTGCAACCGCCGATGGCCGCGGCCATCGGCGCCTGTCCCCCGTGGCGGGTGCGGTCCGGAGCGTGCTGCCGTCGCCTTGTTCCGGCACGCACACACGCACATATGGTTGGGCCTGGCGACGGTGTTCCGCACCGGGCCATCGCCCTTTCTATTCGGTGTGTGGGAGTTCGTGGTGGCCGCCGAAGGCTTCCCGCATGGCGGAGAGGGTTTTGTCGGCGTACTCGGATTCGCCGCGGGAGGCGAAGCGCTGGAACAGGGCGGCGGAGAGCACCGGAGCCGGGACACCGATATCGATCGCGGCGTCCAGGGTCCAGCGGCCCTCACCGGAATCCGAGACCCGGCCGCCGAAGGAATCGAGGTTCGGATCGGCGTAGAGCTGGGCGGCGGTGAGGTCGAGTAACCACGACGCGACCACCGAGCCGCGCCGCCACACCTCGGTGACCTCGGCGATATCGATGTCGTAGCGGTAGTACTCGGGATGTTCGAGCGGTGTCTCCTCGGCGGAGAACTCGCTCGCCGCCCGCCGCCCGTAGTCGGCTTTGTGCAGGATGTTGAGTCCTTCCGCGTACGCGGCCATGGCCCCGTATTCGATGCCGTTGTGCACCATCTTCACGAAATGCCCGGCGCCCGCGGGGCCGCAGTGCAGATAGCCCTGTTCGGCGGCGCTCGGTTCGCCGGAACGTCCCGGCGTGCGCGGGGCGGCATCGACCCCGGGCGCGATCGCGCGTAGCAGCGGCTCGACATGCCGGAACGGTTCTTCCTCGCCGCCGATCATCAGGCAGAAGCCGCGTTCGCGGCCGAAGACTCCGCCGGAGGTGCCGATATCGAGGTAGTGGATACCCAGCGGGCCGAGTTTCGCGGCCCGGGAAATATCGTCGTGGTAGCGGCTGTTGCCGCCGTCTATCACGATATCCCCGGGTTCGAGCAGTTCGGCGAGTTGATCGATCACGGCCCCGGTCGCGCCTGCGGGGATCATCACCCACACCACTCGCGGGGTGTCCAGCAAAGCGATGAACTCCCGCAGGTCGGTGTTGCCGCGGAAGCTCTCGCCGAGTTCCGCGGTGAGATCGGTGAGCACGGTCTCGTGGCGTTCACAACCCACCGCGGTGTGCCCGGCCGCGACGATCCGCCGCACGATATTGGCGCCCATCCGGCCGAGCCCGATCATCCCCAACTGCATCTCACGTCCCCTTTTCCTGGGTAGGAGGTCCGGATCGCACGTCGTAGTCGATTGTGCCCGCCGCCGGGCGAATTTCCGCGCGGCCGGGTGTAACGACCCGTACGCGGCACCGATATACCGGTTGGCTCCGTGTATTCGCCTGACCCCCGACCCGGCGACTACACGGGGCCACTTTGCTGTTCGGACACACCCGCGCAGTGTCACCTGGCCAGACGCCACCGGCCGCCGCGCGGTGTCACAAATGAGTCGCTGTACGGGTCACCCGATGGCGCAGCTGTGATCGATCAGGCACTGAAGATTACAGTTCGGACAACTATCGTTGGCGAAGGCTCGCACCCGCGAGTCCCCGGACATAGCGATTGGGGAGGACGGTTCGTGAGCGGCGAATCGAACACCGGCCGCGGCAGTGGCGAATCGAGCGACGACAGATACGGCCCCGGCCGTGCCCAGCAGTCGCAACCGCCCGTACAACCGAATCCGGCGGATGCCGTCGCGCCCGGCTGGCGCGGCGGCAGTTCGTGGTTGAATCCGGCCGCCGGTGCACCCGGCGCCGATAGCCGGCCTGCCTCCCCAGATTCTGTATCCGAGGGTGGTTCCGCCCAAACCTCCGGCCCCGCAGCCTCCTCGCCGCCCGGCACCGGCTACCCGGCCCCGGCGCCCCGGCCATCCGCCGCCGAACCGCCCGCGCCCGGCCATCCGGCGCACGCGCCCCGTCCGCCCGCCGCCGATTCGCCCACGGCGCCCCACCGGGGGCCGGCTCCTGAACCGCAGCGCCCGCAACCTCAGTGGCCCGCCGCCGATCAGCCCACCGAGATCCACCGGGCACCCGCCGCGGAACCGCAGCGTCCCGGCCCCGATCCGGCGGGCTCGGATTTCGCGACCCAGCAGCTGCCGCGACCGGCTGTCGCGAACCAGGCGCCCGGCGCCTACAGCTCCGCGGGCCCCGAAACCGATGCCCCCACGGAAGTCTTCGATTCCGCCCCGCTCACCGAACGACTGTCCGAGGATCCAGCACCGTGGCCCGCGTATTCCGCGGACACCGCCGCCACCGATGCGCTCGGCGAGCGCGGCCCGGTTCCGCCCCCGCCGCCGAAGGGCCCACGTCCCGGCGGTTCCGGTGGGGACGACGGTTCCGGCGGCCCGCTGTCGGGTGCGCGCACGCTGTTGCGCGATTCCGCGTCCGCCCGGCGGATCCTGCTGGTCGCCGCCGTCGTGTTCGGTATCGCGCTGGTCGGCTATATCGCCGATCTGGTGATGACCTCGGGCAAGGTCCCGCGCGGTGTCGAGGTCGCGGGGGTCGCGATCGGCGGAATGGAACAGGACGCGGCCCGCGCGAAACTGCAGGGCGTGCTCGATGCCCGCTCCGGTGAAGTCGTTCCCGTGAAGATCGCCGATGTGCAGACCCAGCTGGTGCCCGGCGCCGCCGGTCTGGGCGTGGACTGGGCGGGTACCTGGGACCGGGTGGGCGGCCAGCCGCTGAACCCCGCCGCCCGGCTGCTGTCCTTCGTCGCGACGCGCGAGGTGACGGTGGCCAGCACGGTCGACGAGGCCGCGCTCACCCGTACCTTCGACGAACTGCGGGTGCACGATCAGCCGCCGGTGGAGGGCGGTATCGCCTTCGAGGGCACCCGCCCGGTCGCCGTGAACCCGGTTCCCGGCCGGATCCTGGATCTGGCCGCGGCGCGCACGGTGCTCACCGATCGGTGGGCGACCGCGAGCACCCTGGATCTGCCCGTCACGCCCGCGCCGCCGGCGGTCCGCCGCGACGCCATCGAAGCGGCACTGCACCAGATCGCGGAACCGGCCGTGAGTGCGCCGGTCGCGTATTCGGGTAAGGGCAACGCGACCGCGACCCTGAACCCCGAGCAGATTGCCGCGATCGTGAGTTTCGTGCCGGACGGTCACGGTGGCCTGCGGGTCGAATTCGATCACAAGGTGGCGCAGGATCTGCTCGCGCCGCAGCTCGCCCCGACCGAGGTCGAGCCCAAGGACGCGACGTTCACCTTCTCCGGTGCCCCCACGGTGGTACCCGCCGTGGTCGGCGACAAGATCAACTGGGCGAAATCGCTGGAACAGTTGCCGGCGATGCTGGCCGCCGCCGGTGCCCCGCGCACCACCCCGGCGATCTACGAGCGCATCGAACCGAAACTCACCACCCAGGCCGCGGAATCCCTCGGCATCACCGAGGTGGTGGGTGAGTTCACCACCAGCGGTTTCTCGGGCCCGTCCGGGGTGAACATCCGCACGGTCGCCCAGGAAGTGAACGGCGCCGTCGTCAAGCCCGGCGACACTTTCTCGCTCAACGGGCATACGGGTCACCGCGGCGCCGCCGAGGGATACGTGGAATCCGGCATCATCGACCACGGCCGTCCCAGTAAGGCGGTCGGCGGCGGGATCAGCCAGTTCGCCACCACCCTCTACAACGCGGCGTACTTCGCCGGGCTCGAGGACGCCGGCCATACCGAGCACAGCTACTACATCTCCCGCTACCCGGCCGCCCGGGAGGCCACCGTTTTCGACGGCGCCATCGATCTACAGTTCCGCAACAACTCCCCGCACGGTGTCTACATCCAGGCCTTCGCCGACAGTTCCGAGGTGACGGTGCGGATCTGGGGTACCAAAACCGTGAACGTCGAATCGATCACCGGCGAGAAAACCAAGCCGACCGAACCGGAAACCATCACCCTGCCCGCGGGCGACGACTGCATCGCCTCCACGGGAGCCCCCGGTTTCACGATCTCCGATACCCGGGTGATCACCGATATCAACACGGGCCAGGAAATCTCCCGGCACACCCGGACGGTCAAATACGACCCGGTTCCCGAGGTGAAATGCGTTTCCCCGGACGACGAGAAATCGGACGAGGAATCACCCGAGACCACCACCCCGGCCCCGACGACAACACCGAGCAGCGGTAACGAAGGCAGCCGCCCCACCACGAACCGGGCCGGAAACCGCTGATTCCGCCGCCCGAGGGGTGCCGGGTGTTCCCGCTCGGGTAGGCCGGCAGCGGCGGACCCGGCACAAGATCCGGCGCGCCGCCGAAGTCCGGACGCGACCTCGTCACCGTCCCTTCAGGGCTGACGAGGCCGGGCCCTGGCCGAACCGCCAGCGGCCGTCGCACCGGAGGCGGCCCGTCCCACAACATCTGCCGCAGCCGGTGGCCTTCCGGAAACTTGCCCGGGCTCCGGCGCGACCGGTTGGTGAGGCGCCCGCTTACAGCGGTGTGCGCATCAGCAGGACGTTGTACTGCCGGTGCACCGTGAGCAGGAAGTACAGGTCGCTACCCGTCTGATACGGGAAGATCATGGGTGCGTAGGCGGTGGGCAGCGCGGCGGCTTCCAGCAGTACCCGGGGTGTGCTCCAGGGGCCCTGCGGGGAGTCCGCGGTGCGCAGGACCACCGAATTGTGTGGATCGGTCGTCAGCATGACGAACTTGCGCAGGTGATCGTTCCACTGCACCGACAGCTCGGCCACACCTTCGACGATCGGTACCGCCGCCAGCGGATCGTTCACCTTCCAGCCGCGGCCGTCCCAGTACTCGTAGGCATCGATATTCGCGATCTCCGCCTCGCGCACCCGGGAGACGAAGCCGGGGTTGCCGCGTCCCGCCGGGGTGCCGTACCGGTACACGTAGCCGTCGTCCTTCACGAACGCGTTCTGCTGGAAACGTTCGTGGCCGCCGACATTCGCCCGGCGGGTGGTCGGCAGTTGCGCCCAGGTGCGCCCGCCGTCACCGGACGAGGCGAGGGTGGAGAAGTTCGTGGTCCACTTGCCGTGGTCTCCCCACTCCTTCACCGACATCATGCTCATGTACTGCACCCCGCCCACCGCGATCCCGGCGGTGGGGATCAGGCTGATCTCGATACCCGGAATCTTGGGGCTGGGCAGCGGGTTCGGGGTGGCGCCGTCGAAGACGATGCCCTGCGCCGGGTACTTGGTGTGGCTGTAGAAGATCACATTGCTCGTCCAGGCCCACACACTGCCGGCCAGCAGATTCGGAACCCCCAGCCCCGCGGAATCGCCGAACGCCGTCAGCATGGTGCCGGCCCCGTCGTCCCACATCACCCCGAGATCGGTGCCGAGGACGTTCACCTTCTCGGTCCTGTTGGGGCTGTCCATCCCGGTCACCTGGTAGACGGCCTGGGTTTCGCCCGGCAGCGGCGGCAGGCCCCGGGGCTCCCCGTTGATCCCGGGAATGGGATTCACATTGTTGGGATCCGCGGCGGCCGGACCGGCCAAGACGAGCGCCGCGGCGGCACCCATGACCCCGGCGCGCACTAGTACGGACAGCGGGCGGCGGCGAGTCATTCTCGGTGTCCTCCTGCGGAGCTGCGCGGTTCTGCAGGCTATCTTGCCACGGCGGTGGTGCCCGCGTGCCCGACCGCGGCACCGAACCACCGAGGTATCCGGTCGAGCAGTTCCTGCTGATCGTCGCCGGCCCAGGCCACGTGCCCGTCGGGTCGCAGGAGGACGGCGGGCACATCGAGTTGTGCGCCGGGGTCGGCGATATGGTCGATCCGGTCGGCCCACCCCGCGACGGACAGCCGGCCGGTCCGGTCGAGCAGCAGACCGCGGCCGCTGTGCATCCGTTCGTAGAGGCGGCCGTGGGTGAGTTCGATATCGCGGAGCCGCCGGCCGAGCAGGTCCGGCCCGGCGCCGAAGTCGTAACGGATATCGAGCGCGGTGATCTTCGCCAGCAGGAACCGGGTGACCTCCGGGAAGTCCATCAGTTCCGACAGCAACTCGCGCACCGCCCGCGGACCCGGCTCGGTGGACAGCAACTCGGACTGTGCCCGGGTGTTCACCAGCACGCCGGCGGCCACCGGATGTCGTTCGGTGTGATAGCTGTCCAGCAGGCCGTCCGGGGCCCAGCCCGCGAGCTCGGCGGCGAGTTTCCAGCCCAGGTTGACGGCGTCCTGGACGCCGAGGTTGAGACCCTGCCCGCCCAGCGGCGGATGGATATGTGCCGCGTCCCCGGCCAGCAGCACCCGTCCGGTCCGGTAGCGTTCGGCCAGCCGCGTGGCGTCGCCGAACCGGGACAACCGGCGCGGTGCGTGCACCCCGAAATCGGTGCCGGCGTAGGCACGTAACTGCTCGGAGAATTCGGCCAGGGTCGGTGGAACCGAGCGATCGGCGGCCACTCCCGCCGCGGGCACTCCCACGCGATACAGATCGTCACCGAGCGGCATCAGGCCGAACCGGTGTTCGGTCTTGCGTACCTCGGTCATCACCGTGGTGATGGTGTCCGGGGATGCGGTGACCGCCATTTCGCCCAGCAGCACGTCGGTGGTGGACGGCTCGCCCGGGAATTCCACGCCGAGCAGTTCACGGACCGTGCTGCGGCCGCCGTCGCAGCCGACGAGATAGCGGGCCCGCAGCCGGGTGCCGTCGGCGAGTTCGGCGGTGACACCGGCTTCGTCCTGGTCCAATCCGGTGAGTTCGCGGCCGCGCCGGATCTCGGCGCCGAGTTCGGCGGCGCGTTCGGCGAGCAGGCGATCGGTCACCGGCTGGGGGATACCGAGAATGTAGTGGTGGGCGGTGTCGAGCCCGCCGGGGATGGGTTTACTGATACCGGCGAAATGACTGCCGAGGGGATACCGGGTTCCGTGCGCGAGAAACCGGTCCAGCAAGCCCCGCTGGTCCATGATCTCGATACTGCGCACGTGCAGTCCGGTGCCGCGGATGAATTCGGACGGTTCGGCTTCCTTCTCCAGCACGACCACGTGCACGCCGTGCAATCGCAATTCCGACGCCAGCATCATGCCCGTGGGCCCACCGCCGGTAATGATCACATCGAACATGAACTGCCCATCTCTCGAAATCCGTGCCGGTTCGCGCCCGCACCGCCGCGGCCGGTGATACTTCGCGGGACCCGGGGTTTCCGCAGCTACCGGCGGTAGCCGGAGGTAGCGGACCGGGTCCGGCGGGCAATTCTGCGGCACGACCGGGGTCTTGCCGCAAGACCCCCTGTGCGATATACGTTGAAGTGGGGGGAAGTTCTGCGCCGCATTTTCACGTTCGGTGCCCCATCAGAGTTCTCCGCTGCGTTCGCACTTCGGCCACTCGTCGCTTCGGTAGCGCACTCTCGAACGATCTCCAGAACTGCGGTGCCCATAAAAAAGCCGGCGGCCCGGAGAATTCCGGGCCGCCGGCGAGAGCCGAGTCCTATCGGATCAGAAGGCCGCTTCGTCCAGCTCCATGATGTCGTTGTCGAGGTTCGACAGGATGGTGCGAGTGGCGGTCAGCTCCGGCAGGATATTGCGGGCGAAGAACTGCGCGACGCCCACCTTGCCCTGGTAGAAGGCCTTGTCCGCACCGTCGGCACCGGCGTCCAGCGCGGCCCCGGCGACCTCGGCCTGGCGCAGCAGCTGCCAGCCGATCAGCAGATCGCCCACCGAGAGCAGGAAGCGCACCGAACCCAGGCCCACCTTGTACAGCTCGTCGCTCTGCTCCTGCGCACCCATCAGGTGGCCGGTGAGCGTGGCGGCCATGGCCTGCACATCCTCGAGCGCGGTGGCCAGCAGCTTGCGCTCGGCCTTGAGCCGGCCGTTGCCCGCCTCCGAGTCGATGAACTTCTGGATCTGGCCGGCCACATGGGCCAGCGCGACCCCGCGGTCACGGGCGATCTTGCGGAAGAAGAAGTCCTGTGCCTGGATGGCGGTGGTGCCTTCGTACAGCGAGTCGATCTTGGCGTCGCGGATGTACTGCTCGATCGGGTAGTCCTGCAGGAAGCCGGAACCGCCCAGGGTCTGCAGCGATTCGGTCAGGTACTGGTAGGCCCGCTCGGAACCCACGCCCTTCACGATCGGCAGCAGCAGATCGTTGACCCGGGCGGCGGTATCGGCGTCGGCACCGGAGACGGCCGCGGCGACGTCGGCGTCCTGATGGGCCGCGGTGTACAGGTACACCGCACGCAGGCCCTCGGCGTACGCCTTCTGGGTGGCCAGGCTGCGCCGGACATCCGGGTGGTGGGTGATGGTGACCCGCGGCGCGGTCTTGTCCGTCATCTGGGTGAGGTCGGCGCCCTGGACGCGCTGCTTGGCGTAGTCGAGCGCGTTGAGGTAGCCGGTGGACAGGGTCGCGATGGCCTTGGTGCCCACCATCATCCGCGCGTGCTCGATGACCTCGAACATCTGCGCGATGCCCTGGTGCACCTCGCCCACGAGCCAGCCCTTGGCCGGGATGCCGTGGCCACCGAAGGTGACCTCACAGGTGGCCGAAACCTTCAGGCCCATCTTGTGCTCGACATTGGTGACGAAGACGCCGTTGCGCTCGCCCAGTTCACCGGTTTCGTGGTCGAAGTGGAACTTCGGTACGAAGAACAGCGAAAGACCCTTGGTGCCGGGGCCGGCGCCCTCGGGGCGGGCCAGCACCAGGTGCATGATGTTCGGGAAGAGGTCGTCGGAATCGGCCGAGGTGATGAAGCGTTTCACGCCCTCGATATGCCAGGAGCCGTCTTCCTGCCGGACCGCCTTGGTGCGGCCCGCGCCGACGTCGGAGCCGGCATCGGGCTCGGTGAGCACCATGGTGGCGCCCCAGCCCTGCTCGACGGCGATCTTGGCCCACTTCTTCTGCTCTTCGGTGGCGTTGTTGTAGAAGATGTTGGCGAACCCGGGGCCGGCGGCGTACATGAAGGCCGCGGGCTGCGCGCCGAGGATCAGTTCGGCGATGGCCCAGTAGGCGGTGCGCGGGATATCGATACCGCCCAGTTCGGGGTCGACGGAGAAGGTGTCCCAGCCGCCTTCCTGGAGGGTCCGGTAGCTCTTCTTGAACGACTCGGGGAGGGTGACCGTATGGGTTTCCGGGTCGAAGACCGGCGGATTGCGGTCGGCATCGGCGAAGGATTCACCCAGCGGGCCTTCGGCCAGGCGACGCACCTCGTTGAGCATCTCCTTGACGGTGTCGGTGTCCAGGTCGCCGTAGGCGCCGGACTCCAGGATGCTGCCCAGTCCGAGGACCTCGAAGAGGTTGAACTCCAGGTCGCGGACGTTGCTCTTGTAATGACCCATTGTGATACTCACTCTCCGTTGAGTCGGGTGCGGTCGGTGTGGTTAGCCGTTCCCGCCCGTTGTTGCCACCGGGTAGCTACCGGCACGCGGCAGGCTACTCGCGGGTAACTTACCCAATATATTACCGACGGGTAAGGCGGTCGGCAAAGGCTTGTGCGGCAATGTGACGCGCGGAACAGATCGCAACCCGGTGACCTGCGGAAATGGCGTTTTCACGGGAGCAACAGAGCTGATCACGGTCGCGTCTCCGGCGCGGGGTGCCCGGTTACGGGCGGTGATTCCAGCCTCCTTCACGGGCCACCCGAACCCCCTCTCATCAGCAGGTTGTGTATCGCCCCGTGCCGTGAACGGCGTAATGCGACGCCCGCGGGCCGGATTGCGGCGGACCCGATCCAGGACTCGTTAGGGTGAGGTGTGCGGATCGAGACGAGCGCCGGCCCCGCCGAGGCCGAGATCGACCACCCGGACGACCCGGCGTTCCTGCTGGTCTTCACCCACGGCGCCGGTGGCGGCGTGGACAGCCGGGACATCCTGACCGTCCGCGATACCGCGCTGGCCGCGGGTGGGGTGGTGGCCCGGGTGCTGCAGCCCTATCGAGTTGCCGGGCGCCGCGCTCCGGGTAAACCGGAACCGCAGGACAAATCCTGGATAGAGCTGGTTACCGCGCTGCGCTCCGAGCTCGGCCCCGATCTGCCGCTGGTGCAGGGTGGGCGCAGCAACGGGGCGCGGGTGGCCTGCCGGACGGCCGGCGAGCTCGGCGCCCGCGGGATCGTGGCGGTGTCGTTCCCGCTGCATCCGCCCGGGAAACCCGAGAAGTCCCGCCGCGAGGAATTACTGGCGGCCGCGCCCATCGACGTAGTGGTGATCAACGGCGGCAGCGACCCCTTCGGAATTCCCGCCCCGGCCGACGCGGCGGAGGTCCGGGTGATTCCCGGCCAGGCGCACTCGTTCACCAAAGGGTTCGACACGATCGCCGAAACCCTCGCTCCCTGGTTCCGGCGCTGGGGCGGCTGAGGATTGCGGTTTGCCCGCCCGTCGTCATCGGCGCGGCCGAATGGGTGCGATCTTCGGGTGCATCGATGAGTGCACGCGCAGCGAAAGGGGCCTGTCCCGGGTACTCCGGCCCCGCATCGCTTCCGCGGGCCGGCGTGTGGCTGCGAATGAATATAGGGGCGCCGTGGGCCGAGTGGTGCCGCGGCCGTGGGAGTCCGTGTTACTCGACAGGCTTGGTGGCGACGACGAGGGCGTCGATCGCGTCACCGTTCTCGGTCGGCCGCAGCACCTGCTGAGCGGTATCGATCTGCACACCACTGTCGTCGCCCAGGTCGGCAACCACGTCGCCGGGCGTGAACAGGATCGCCGGATCCTGCGGGCCGCCGTGCCCCCGTTCGGGATTCGCGCTGTCGTGGCCCAGGACCAGCAGCATCCCGCCGGGGGTGAGCAGGTTCGCCGACTGCCGGACCATCTCGCGGCGCTGCGCCGCCGGTAGATGCAGGAACACCATCAGAACCAGTTCGTACGGACCCCCGATATCCACCCCCGGCTCGGTCAGATCGGCGCACTGCCAGGTGATCCGTTCCCGGATCGACCGGGTGAGCCGGGTTGCGACGGTTCGCCCCTTATCGATCCCGACCTGAGAGAAATCCACCGCGTGCACCTGCCAGCCGTGCGTGGCCAGCCACAGTGCGTTCCGGCCCTCACCGCAGGCCAGATCCAGCGCGCGGGGGAATTCGGGTATCTCGCCGTCCGGGCCCGGCAGGCGCGGTACCCGCCGGTCCAGTCCGTGCACGAACTCCACCACCGTGTTGTTCGGCGGTGCGCCCCAGACCAGTTCGCTCTGCACGTACCGTGCATCCCACTCCGCCGCGTCCATACCGCAAGTGTATGGGGGGTGTGCCGGGCGGCGGCGCCGAGTTCGGCGAAGTCCGCGCCGCCGCCGGACCTACAAACGTGTGCGCATCAAGACGACGTTGTACTGGTTGTGGACCGTGGTGAGGAAGTACAGTTCGTCGCCGGTCTGGTACGGGAAGATCGACGGGGCGTAGGCCGTCGGGAGTTCCCGGGCGTCGATCAGTACCCGGGGCGGGCTCCACGGGCCTTGCGGGGCGGGAGCCGTGCGCATGACCACCGAATTGAACGGGTCGGTCGTGAGTGAAACATATTGGCCCAGATAGTCGTTCCACATCACCGACAATTCCCCGACCCCGTGCATGATCGGCTGGGCGGCATTCACGTCACCGTGTTTCCAGGCGCCACCGTCCCAGTATTCGTAGGCACCCAGATTCTGGATATCGGCTTCGCGGACCCGGGATACGTACGCGGGGTTATCGCGGCCGGAGGCCGTACCGTAGACATAGACGAAGCCGCCGTCCTTGGCGAAGGCATTCATCTGGAAATTACGATTACCGCCCTCGTTGGGCCGGCGGGTGAAAGTGAGGTCGGCCCAGGTTTCGCCGTTGTCGGCGGAGGCGGCCAGACCGGAGTAATTGGTTGTCCATTCTCCCGGGGTGTCCCAGGTTTTCACCGACATCAGGCTCATGTATTGGACGCCGTTCACCGAGATACCGGCGGTCGGGATCCGGCTGATCTCCAGGAAGGGGATTTTCGGGCTGGGGATCAGATCACGGGCCTGGCCGAAGACATCGCGAACCACACTGTCGAAGTAGATGCCGTGCCGGGGGTCGCGGGTATGGCTGCGGACCAGCACATTGCTGCGCCACGCCCACATACTGCCGGACAGCAGGTTGGGGAATCCGACACCGGCGGTATCGCCGAAGGCGGTGAGCATTTCGCCGTGCCCGTTGTCCCACATGATGCCCAGATCGGTACCGAGCATGTTGTAGTTGTGGGTGCCGTTCGGGCTGGCCATACCGGTTACCTGGAAAACCGCCCGGGTGGCTCCGTGCAATTGCGGGAGCCCGGTGGTGCCGTTCAGCACGGGAATGGGGTTGATGGCGTTGGGATTCGCCGTGGCCGGTGCGGTGGCCGCGAGTATTGCGGCCGATGCGCCCGCCAGCAAAGACATCAGTATGGATCCGGTTCTTTTCAAGTCCGTCGGACCTCCGGGTTGCGTCGAAAATCGCCGCGGAAATACGGGGGAATCTCGGGATCTGATACACGGCTCGATTCGACTGGCTGGCAGATCGCGGTCATGTTAGCAGTGGATATGGGCTGTTCAGAGGTAATGAGCAGCGGTTCCGTGATGGTGTCATGGCTGCGACCGGAGTTGTTGCTGATTTGTCACCAGGAACGACACCGGCCGGATAGCTGTCCGTGGGCGCCGTAGACCGCTCCATGGTCTAATCGAGAAGT
This sequence comes from Nocardia sp. CA-290969, assembly GCF_050936135.1. NCBI lineage: Bacteria > Bacillati > Actinomycetota > Actinomycetes > Mycobacteriales > Nocardiaceae > Nocardia > Nocardia sp. CA-290969. Next base: position 6,962,357 of record NZ_JBNJNJ010000001.1, read on the forward strand.
TAACCGCGCATTTCAGCGGGTTACTTCAGCGAGGAAGCGGAGGACGTATGCTGCCAGCCGGAATGGACCCGCGCACACCGGTGCTCGTCGGAGTCGGTCAGATCGTGCACCGGTCCGGTGAACCAGGTCTGCCGGGACCTGTCGAACTGGCGGCCGAGTCGTTGCGCCGAGCGGGTGCCGACAGCGGTACCGGCGACGCGCTGCTGCGTTCGGCCGATGTGGTCGCCTCGGTGGCCACGGTGACCCGCACCTACCCCGATATGGCCGCCCTGGTGGCGGCCGAGCTCGGCGCGAGCCCCAAACGCACCTGGCAGTCGGCGCCCTACGGTGGTGACGCGCCGCAGCGTCTGCTCAACCTGCTGGGCCGACAGATCGCCGAGGGCAAGGCCGATATCGCGCTGATCTGCGGGGCGGAATCGGTGGCCTCGTGGACCGCCGCCAAACGTGCCGGTACGGATCCGGGCTGGCCGGTGCAGGACGAGAACGCCGCGCCTGACGAGATCGTCGGCGCCGATGCCGCGCCGAACACCGATATGGAGACCGGCGCCGGCCTATGGGGCCCGATCTACATGTACGCGCTGATGGAATCGGCCATGCGCAACCGGCTCGGGTTGGACGAGGCCACCCACCTGGCCCGTATCGGCGGGCTCTGGTCCCGGTTCTCCGAGGTGGCCGCCCGTAACCCCTATGCGTGGCTACCTGCGGCCCGGAGCGTGGCCGACCTCGTCACCACCGGCCCCGACAACCGGATGGTCTCCACCCCGTACCCGAAGCTGCTGATGGCGAATCTGACCGTCGACCAAGGTGCGGGCCTCATCCTGTGCAGCGCCGCGGCGGCGGACGCGGCCGGAGTGCCTCGGGAGCAGTGGGTTTTCCCGCACGGCGGCGCCACCGCCACCGAGACCTGGTACGTCTCCGAACGCACCGATCTGGCCGCGTCCCCGGCGATCGCCGCGGCCGGGCGGGCGGCGCTCGGCGGTGCGGGTATCGGAATCGACGATATCGCCCATATCGACCTGTACTCGTGCTTCCCGGTGGCCGTCCAGGTGGGCGCGGCGGCGCTGGGCCTGCCGATCGACGACCCGGCGCGTCCGCTCACCGTCACCGGTGGCCTGACCTTCGGCGGGGGACCGGGCAACAACTACAGCACCCACGGCATCGCCACCATGGCCGAGATCCTGCGGCGCAACCCCGGCGACTACGGGCTCACCACCGCCCTCGGCTGGTACATCACCAAGCACGGGGTGGGCGTGTACTCGGCGAAACCGCCCGCCGAACTGTTCCGTCCGGTGGAAGCCGAAGTGCCGGAGGCGCGCCGCGATACCGCCCCCGGATACACGGGGCCGGCGGTGATCGAGGCCTACACCGTGCCGCACCGCAAGGGCAGCGCGGGCGACGAAGCCGAATCCGTGGTGGTGAGCGCCTTGAATCCGGCCGGTGCCCGCATACTTGTCCGGGCGACCGACAGTGAAACCATTGCCGCCTGCACCGCCGGTGACCGGCTCGGTGCCGCCATCGAGATCACTGCCGCCGACCGATTCATCCTGCGTAGCGAGAGGACAGCCTGATGACCGACACCGTGCTCCTGGACCGGTGTGATGCGATCACCGTGCTCACCATCAATCGGCCCGCGGCGCGTAACGCCATCGACCTGGCCACAGCAAAGGCGATCGAAGCCGCGCTCGACGAGTTCGAAGCCGACGATTCCGCCCGCGTGCTGGTTCTCACCGGTGCGGACGGAACGTTCAGCGCCGGAATGGATCTCATCGGTATGACCCGCGGCGAGGTGCCGGTGACCGAACGGCGCGGCCCGCTCGGCATCGCGGCGAAACCGCCGGTCAAGCCGATGGTTTCGGCGGTCGAGGGTTTCGCGCTGGCCGGCGGTTTCGAACTGGCCCTCGCCGGTGACCTGATCGTCGCCGCGCGGGACGCGAAATTCGGGATCCCGGAAGTGAAGCGCGGTCTCGTGGCGGCGGCCGGTGGGGTCATGCGGCTCACCCAGCGCCTGCCGCGCAGTATCGCGGCCGAACTGGCGCTGACCGGGGGCCGGATCAGTGCGGAGCGGCTGCATCAGCTGGGTCTGGTCAACCGGGTGACCGAACCGGGTGAGGCGCTGGAGGTCGCGCTGGAACTGGCGGGCGAGATCGCGGCCGCGGCGCCGCTGGCGGTGGCGGCCAGTAAGCGGATCATCGACGAGACCCCCGATTGGAGTACGGCCGAGGGGTTCGCGAAGCAGGGCGAGATCGCCCTTCCCGCACTGGTTTCCAAGGATGCGGCCGAAGGCGCACTCGCGTTCGCGGAGAAGCGCGACCCGGTGTGGCAGGGGCGCTGAGGAAGCCGCTCGCAACATCACGGCTCAGCGTGCGGCTATCCGGCTGATCGCTCGAGTATGACGCGGGCGCAGGCGGCGGGGTCGTCGTAGAACGGCGTATGCCCGCTGCCTTCGAGCGTGACGTGGCGGGCGTGTGGCAGAACCTCGCGGGCGCGCCGGCTCTGGGTCTTGTAGGTGAGCAGGATGTCGCGGTTACCCCAGGCGATCGTCACCGGGAGATCTGCCAGCGCGGCCGGGTCGGCGAGTTTCGCGTCGGTGAACGAATCCAGGGCGGGGGAGAAACCCAGCGAGTTCACGGCGCCGCTGGCGGTGTCCAGGGCGGTCTGTGCGTCGACGGCCCAGGGTTTACCGAAGACCAGGCTCAGGAACATGGCCCGGCCCGCCGGGGTGGCGAGCACCTTAGGCATGGCCGGGCCCAGGAGGCGGCCGAGTTTCTTGGACTGCCCCAGCGATTGCTGACACCAGATCCGGCCGGGCTTGTCCCAGAAGAAGATCGGGGAGAAGGCCGTCACCGAGCGAGCCAGGCCGCGGGCACCGAGGTTCAGGGAGATACCGCCGCCCATGGAGTTCCCGGCGAGGTGGGGCCGGTCGAGCCCCTGGCCGGCCAGGAAATCGGCGAGGGCGTCGGTCAGCGTGTCCACCGTGGTGCGGGGCAGGGGTGCGGAATCGCCGAAACCGGGCAGGTCCACCGCGATCACGTCGAAGTGTTCGGCGAGTGTCCCGATGACCGGTTCCCAGACCTGCCACCTGCTACCGACCCCGTGAACCAGGACGAGGGGTTCACCGCGACCTTCCCGGTGGTGATTGAGGACCGTCATCGTCAGCGCTCCGATCGAGACATGAATGGCGGGATCACACTAACAGCAGGCGGGGAACGTCAGTTGGATTCGGACCGAGTGCGCCCCTGTTCGGACGGGGTCACGTCCGCGGCGCCGCCGATCATCCGGATGGTGAGTCCGGCGATCCTCCCCGGGCCGGTATCTGATCGACACCCCGCACGTCGCTGTCGCCCCGGACGAACTCGGCGCCGGTGAGCGCCACTGCGACCGGCGCAAGAGGGCCTGACGGGTGTTATGACCGGCCGGGCGAGGCATCCATAAGAGACGCGGCATGGTGAATGTCGCTTCCGGCGAGGCTGTTCGTGTCGCGGCTGGCGGACACACGGGGCGACAGGTCCGGATACTCCTGTCGGACCTGCGCCGATACCAGGTGTGAGCCATCTCGAAATATCGTTGCCCGAGTTGCGGCACGAGTGTGACTGCGACTACACACATGCGTGGGCGCCGTACCGGCGATCGTGGACATCCCCGCGGTCCCGCGGCGCCCAGGTGATACATCTGAGAGAGGAACCCGGTGCGGAAGACCCTTTTTGCCGCGACCCTAGTCATTCTGCCGCTGCTGGCGGCCTGCGGTAGCGATACCGAATCCGCGCCCGCGATTTCCGAGGCGGACCTGTCGAAATCCCTGCAGGAGAAAGGTCTCCAGGATCCCGCCTTCGCCGACTGCGCCGCCAAGCTCTACATCGCGGAAGGTATCTCCCAAGACGGCCTGCAGACTATGGTCAGCGATGAATTCGACACTCGGATGGCCGATCCGGAGACCCTGGGCATGAGCCAGGAGGATGCCGACAAGGCCCGCGCCGCGACCAACAAGATCGTCAGCGAATGTCTCGGTAAGGCCGGATAAGCAACTGCGGTTGCCGCCGGGGCGTCGGCGCCCGTTTCCTGGACGATCAGCACCCGCCACCGGGAGTTGGGGGCGCCGGGATCGTATGCGTCGCCGGCGGCGCGGTAGCTCGGCCGGCGACGATCTCGGACACCGAATCCGCTGCCGCGGTCCGGCCGCCACCGGTGCGACGATCTTCCCGGCACCCGGCACCCGGCACCCGGCACCCGGCACCCGGCACCCGGCACCCGGCACCCGGCACCCGGCACCCGGCACCCGGCTATCGGCTATCGGCTATCGGTGAGCTCCGCGGTATGCGCTGCTGTTCGGCAGGGTCGTCGCAGGGATCAGGTGCCGACGGCTCTGCGGACTCGTTCCGATCGCCTCGATCCCAACCCTGGCCCCTGCACTGCCCGGGATGCTGAACTGGATACACAGCACCCAACGATCCCGGCAGCCGCCGGAGGGCAGGAGGCGCCGACGTGACCGTCACCGTGGTGGTCGGTAACCCGAAACCGGCCTCGCGCACCTTGTCCGCGGGTGTCGCGCTCGCCGCGGCCCTGCGCCCCGAGACAGAACCGGCCGTGATCGACCTGGTCGATCTCGGGCCCGGCCTGCTCGGCTGGGGTGATCCGGCGGTAGCCGCCGCCGCCCGCACCGTCGCCGGTTCGGAACTGGTGATCTTTGCCAGCCCCACCTTCAAGGCCACCTACACCGGCTTGCTGAAACTGTTCCTGGAGCAGTTCGACGGTGGTACCGGCCTGGCGGGTGTCGTGGCGGTTCCGCTCATGCTGGGCGCGGGCCCCGCCCACGCGCTCGCTCCGGACCTGCTGCTCAAACCGGTCCTGGTCGAGTTGGGTGCCACCACCGCCCTACCGGGGCTGTACTTGTCCGACCGGACATTCGGCGAGGACGGCGTGCTCACCGCCTACGCCGACCGCTGGCGGCCGGTGGTGCAGGCGTTGTCGACGGTTCCTTCCGTGAAATGAGGGTTGCATCATGAACGAACTCTTCGAAACCCCCGCCGACGGCACCGGTCTGCGCCGGGCATTCGCCAATTTTCCCAGCGGGGTGGTGGCGGTCTGCGCCCGGATCGACGGGAAGCCCGACGGCCTCGCGGTGAGCACCTTCGTCCCGGTCTCCCTGGATCCGCCGCTGGTGTCGTTCTGCATCCAGAACACCTCGTCCACCTGGACACGCCTGGTCCACGCCGGACATCTCGGCCTCAGCCTGCTCGGCACCGACCAGCAGGACGCCGCCCGTTCCCTCGCCTCCCGCGATGGCGACCGTTTCCGCGGCCTCGAAGTGCACGACGGCACCGGCGAAGCGGTATTCATCCAAGGCGCCTCGGTTTGGATCGAAGGCACACCGGAGGCGCACGTCCCCGCTGGCGACCACACGGTGGTCATCCTGCGCATCCACCGCCTGGCGATCCACCCGGGCCGTGAACCCCTGGTATTCCACGGTTCCCGGTTCCGCTTGCTCCGCGCCGTCTGAGCGCGGTCGGCAGCTTCTCGTAGGGAGCGCCCCGCCCGAAGTTACCCCTATACGTGCGCACTTGCGCACGTATAGGGTATTAGTCGGAATGTCGATTCCGGCGAAAGGTGGCGTGGCGATGCTGGAGATCTTGGGCCGACCCGTATTCCGGCGGTTGTTCACCGCGCAGGTAGTGGCGCTCGTGGGAACAGGTCTGTTGACGGTCGCGCTGGGTCTGCTCGCCTACGACCTGGCCGGAGCGGACGCGGGCGCGGTGCTGGCCACGGCGTTGGCGATCAAAATGGTCGCCTATGTCGCGGTGGCGCCGGTGATCGCCGCGCTGACAGATCGGCTGCCGCGGCGGGCGGTGCTGGTCGCCGCCGATATCGCCCGCGCCGCCGTCGCCCTGCTCCTGCCTTTCGTGGATCAGGTCTGGCAGATCTATCTGCTGATCTTCGCCCTGCAGGCGGCTTCGGCGACGTTCACCCCGGCGTTCCAATCACTGATCCCCTCGGTGCTGCCCGACAGCGACGACTACACCCGCGGACTGTCGCTGTCGCGGCTGGCCTACGACCTGGAAGCGGTGCTGTCACCACTGCTGGCGGCCGCGCTGCTCACCGTGCTCGATTACCAGAACCTGTTCGTGGGTACCGTCCTCGGTTTCACCGCCTCGGCGCTGCTGGTCGTATCCACCCCGCTACCGGCTGTTGCGGCGCCGGACCGGACACAACCGCTCACAGCCCGGATCTTCGCGGGCGCCCGCGCGATGATGTCCAGGCCGGTACTGCGCGGGCTGCTCGCGCTGAACCTGGTGGTCGCCGCCGGTACCGGGCTGGTTCTGGTCAACACGGTGGTCTACGTCCGCGACCTGTTGCACGGCACCGATATCGGTGTCGCCGTCGCGCTGGGTTGTTTCGGCGCCGGCTCGATGCTGGTGGCATTGCTGCTGCCGCGTTTGCTCACGGGCCTGCCCGAACGCACGGTGATGCTCACCGGAGCCGTCGCGGTCCCTGCCGGACTGGTCGTCTCCGGTCTGCTACTCGCCGCCGCACCCGGCCCGGTCCTCGGCTGGACGGTTCTCGGGCCGACTTGGGTCGTCCTGGGTGCCGGAGCTGCGCTGATCAGCACACCGGCCGCGCGGCTGCTGCGCGATCACTCGTCCGAACAGGAACGCACGGCCGTGTTCACCGCGCAGTTCTCGCTGTCACACGCGTGTTTTCTGCTCACCTACCCGATCGCCGGATGGGTGGGCGCGCGGGCAGGTCACCCGATCGCCGCTGCGGTGCTGGCCGTCCTGGCTACACTCGCAACCATCACCGCCGCATACCTGTGGCCGGCGCCCCGGCCCGCCACGCCGATCGCGGTCCGATGAAAGTGGTGACCCTGATGGCCGAGCGCGCCAACGACCCCGCGCCCACCGCGGCCAGCCTCACGCACCCGGTCTCCCCGGACCCGGCCCGACTGGAAGCCGCCACCGGCATCTTCCAGATGCTCGCCGACCCCACCCGCCTGCACATCCTCTGGCTGCTCACCCACGGCGAAGCCGATGTCACCGCCCTCATCGACGCCTGCGGCGCCTCCCGCACCGCCGTCAGCCAGCACCTGGCGAAGCTCCGCTTCTCCGGCCTGGTCGACACCCGCAAGGAAGGCCGCCGCGTCATCTACCGCCTCCGCGGCGGCCATCTCGCCCGCCTGGTCGCCGAAGGCATCAATCACGCCGACCACGTCATCACCGGCGAACCCCCACACGAGTAGGGGCCGGGAAGTTCACCGCGGCGGCGACGGATGCCGCGGTTGATAGATGGGAAGTTCACTCCCATCGGGCATTTCGATCGCAGCCAGCAACCCCCATCCCTGGTCGGCGATCTCGGTCGATACCGTGACACCTTTCGCCCGCAGGCCGGTCAAGGTCTGCTCGATGTCCTCGCACATCAGGTACAGCCCGTGACTCGTACTCTCCGCCGGATGCACCGCCAATTCGGCAGGCGGCATCGCGAAAATGGGCCAGCCGCCGCCGGCATCCACCCAATCCAGTTCGAGCACATCCCGAAGGAAGGCGCGAACCTTCTCCGCTTCGGGCGTGAACACGATCGCATGCAGACCGGTCAGCATCGCGCCACCGTAACCCCGGCCCGCCGCCTCGTGGCACCGCAACACGAAGTTCCGGGGGTCGCGCCGAGTCGTCCCGCAGTCAGCCGAGCAACCGGTCCTCGTTCACGTCGAAGAACACCAACCCGCGCAGTCCCGCACGCTCCGTGGCATACCCGGCCACTCGGCGGCTTTGCTGTACATCGTCGCGAAATAGATGAATGGTCCGGAGGCGTTCTTGATTCCTCCACCTCAACCGGTCGGTCGAAGCGTAATTTCGATCGACGCGGTGCGCCCGTCGGCCGGCACTCGAGGACGAAGCCTGTGTTTCTACGGCCGGGTGAAATCGCGACCTCCGTCGAGCACTACACCACCGGCGCCTATCACCTCGGCGATCTCGGCCAGCGCATGCCATTCCCGCCCTGCCCATACGTCCTTTGCGGTGAGGTGGGGTACGACAACCACTTCGGCGCCATGTTCGAGCGCGTGCCCCGCCGCGATCATCACGGCCAGTCGCGGTACGGCCGTATCGGTGATCGCGGTGAATACGACCCGAAGGTTGTGCAGCCGGATCAGCCGCTCGAGTTCTGCGCCGCCACCGTCCTCCCGGCGCAGCACCACCGCCCGCCTACTCGGCATCTCGCACTACGTCGATATCGGCGGAACGCAACCGCTCGACAGCGAGGTCGACTTCTCGGCGGAACACATCCTCGTCGTCGTGGGACGGTGAGCAGGGCGCTACGGACGGCCCGAGTGCGCGGATACCCGCAGCAATGCGCTGAAGAAGTGCCATATCCGCACTGGGATGGGTGTTCAGTAGCCGTACTTCCCTGGCCATTGCTTCATTCGACTGCGGCCGGACCGATATGGTTCGCTCACGCATAGGTGTCCCTCTCCCCGAACAAGGTGTCAGCGCATGGACACCCGGCGCCGGGGATACCACCACGCGGCCATCCGTCAGGCCGGGGTGTGCCGCGCAATTTCGGCTTGCGGCACACCCGGCGCCGGGGTGGTCACACGGTCGCACCACGAATGTGGCTGTGTCTGTGTCTGTTTCGGGACGGAATGAGCGAAAAGGGCACAAGCGATGGTTTGGTTCGGTCAGTACTCGAGGCGTATCGCATCAGCAAGCCCGCGCATCTCCTGAGTCAGTGTGCGTCGCCCGCGGACTACCTCAGCGAGAATGTCGCGTGCGTAGCGTTGCTGGGGTAGCCACTCGGGCGCGGTCGCGTAGAGATCCTGCATGACCGCGATGGCCTCGCTGTATTGGCGCAATTGTGTGTGCGCGTACGCCACGTCCAGCCGATGCCGAAGTCGAGGTGCTGCTGTGCGGGACGGGACCGCTGCGGCCGGGATCGATTCGGCAATGGCGAGCACGCGATCCGGACGGCCGGTGATCACTGCGCATTCCCCGGCGATCTGGGCAACTGTCACCGGGCCGTACGGTCTGTGAGGCGCGGGGTCGTAAGACATCTCGCGACCGATTCGGTCGGCGGCCGCCTTCGCGAGGCTGAGTGCATCCTCGGTTACGCCGGGGTTGTTGTCCCGGACTCCGACATTCGCGACGTACAACCACAGTCGGCCCCAGAGTGCGAGCTGAATCGGCGTCGCCCGCGAGAATCGGGGCTCGATGTCGTCAGCCCACCGCTGCGCGAGCTCGGCGGCGGCCGCGAGCCGGCCTTGCCGCAAGTGGCTCCACACCAGGGCGTTGACCGGTGCGACAGCGGTACCGCGGTCGGGCGCCTCGTCGATCGCGCGTCCCAGCGCATCCGCGGCGGAGTCGAATTGCCTGTTCTGCACCAGTAGCCAGCCGGTCATGCCGAGGATTCGCGACCGGAGTGCGCGCCCTTCGCTGTCATCGAGAGCGGCGGCGTCACGTAGCAGGGCCGGTAGACCTGCCGCAACCTCGGTATACCGATGTTCACCCAACGCCGGCAGAAGGCTCGCGTAGCCCGCCTTCACTCCATCGGCCGTGGGCGCTTCGTCGAGGTCATCGTTGTGACCGGCCAGTGCTCGGCGCACGGGCCCCCACAGATCCAGGGTCTCGGGCGATGCCCACTCGGCATCGCCGCGACCGTCCTGCAGCGTGGAGGTCTTGACCCCTAATGCGACGGCGAGAGCGCGCAGGGTCTCGAGCCGAACGCTATCGCGCTGGCCCTGTTCGATCTTTTTGATGAGCGAGAGCGATATCCCGCTCAGCTCCGACAGTTCGCTTTGCGACAGCCCGCGGCGTTTGCGCACGCTGGCGACGCGGTCCCCAAGATCCGCAGCCATACCATCGAGCGTACGGACTCACAGCATTTCGCGACATGGATCGGGCCCGGAAGGAACTCGCTGTTCCCCGGCGATCTGAGGCTCTCGGCCCCGCGCCGGACCTTCTTGTGGCACGTCGGAGAGTTCGGTGGTGGTACTCCGACCAGGAATACCGCAAGGGGGATACGTGGAAGTTGTTGCGGCCGTGGTGGTTCGGTCGGTGGTATGCCGTAAGGTTGCCGTACCTCCTGCCGAGGGGCGGTGGACGTGGGTCCAGACATCGCGCCCAGGGAGGAGGTGGTGGGGAATGGCGAAACATCGCCGGAACAAGAGCAAGGCCCCGGTCGATCACGGCATCGTGCTTGCCACAGCTGCCGTGATCGCCGGGGCGCTCCTGGTGGTCCGCCGAGTCTGGCGGGCTAGCTGACCCATCAGGGTGGGGCGTCGCGGCAACGGCGCTCCACCCGCTCGGCGTCACTCGCGTGACGCTACAAGTGTACAGATTCGGCGGTGTTCGCGGGACTCCGCCGATGCGTCAACCCGCCCGACTACGATGACTACAGTTCAGCGCTGCCGGTGGTACACCATCGGTTCGGCAACCGGGTGAGCCCGGGCCGCAACCGGTCGACCGGTCGCCGGGCGACTTGTGCTCGATTGTGGAAGGTGAGCCGACGCCTTCCACGAGGAGATCTGATGTCTGTCGTACGCACCGGCCACCAGATGCACGACTATCTGATCGACCGGGTGAACGACATTCTGCGCAGAGCGGAAATGTTCGGTGGTGAGCCTGCGCTGTGGACAACCTTCGACCACCTTTATCACCTCGAGGGCGACGACTCCGGCTACATGGACCTTCGGCAGTCATGGAGCGAGCGCAATGCGTCCACGTCGACCGGACTGAAAGGCGCACTCTGCGGTCTGCTTCCGGAAAACGTCGTTACCAATGCCGTGGCCTCGATGTATGCCGAAGCGGCCCAGGCCAGGACCTGGCTTCGACTCGACCGGACCCTGGCTCACAGCGAGATGACCGAATTGCGCAAACGTGTCCACTCGTTCGCCGCCGAGGACCACAGCTGGAGTGAAGTCGTCGCGGCGTTCGGCGAACCCAGTGTTCTGATCGGCGGCTCCAACCGCCACTACGGGAAAACGCTCGCCTACGCCACCGCCGACGCGACCGATCCCATGGTCTTCTTCCACCTCTGGAACGGCACAGAACCCGGGTCCCAGCCGTCCTGGCCGCCTGCGCGCCCAGAGCCGGTACTGCTCGCTATCCGATACGGGTCGGCAAAGTGGCCCGACGCATTTGTCTTCACTCCGCAGGGCAACCGTCTCCGCCACCATCGACGCGTGTCGGCGGGCGCTGTGTCGACAGACGGGGGACGTCGGAAGTGAGGCCGGCTCTGCAGGGTTAGGTGTGCGCCGTTGACCCTATATGGACATGTGTCTACTCTCGTGTCTGGACATAATTATGCTCGGCGCTCCAGTCTGCCGTCGCCCGAAAGGACCCGAGAGTGACGAATGTTCCTAGCCGTAACGCTCGTTTGGCGCACGCTTCCAAGCACGCCGAACTCTGGAATGCGGGCCGCAAAGGTGAATGGGTTGCGTCGTGGCGCACGATCATCCCGGCCGGTGTGCGAATGTTCGACCCGGTCGGTACCGAGGAAAAGACCGGATTCGAGGCCGCGACCACGCATGCGTGGGACCTCTTCCAGCAACTGCTGCGAATCACGATGCTGACTGTCCAGGTCAACGGCGACGAAATGGCGTGGGTGTGCGAGAACCGGTTCGGCAGTGGCGATGACGTCGTGACGGTGCACAGCATCGAGACGTTTGCCTGGGATGCGAAGGGCGACCTGTTGATCAAGACCTACTATCCGATGCCCGAGCGCGTCGGCGCCGACCAAGACCCCTACGCGCATATCCTCGAGGGCGGGGCCACCGGTCATTCCTGATTCGTCGTAACTGACCTCGCTGGAGGACCGGACAAGCTCCGCAGCGCTCGACGACATGCTCTCGACGCTCGCAGGTTGTGGTGGAGCCGGTGACGGGAATCGAACCCGCGCCATCTGCTTGGGAAGCAGATATGACAACGTTTTTCACCTGCGTCGATCTCTCGAATCGCCTGGTAGATACCAAATTATCGAGTTGCGCGATACCGTACGGTACCCGGTCATAGGGTACAGTAATAGGGTACAGCTACGGAGGGATTAGCACGTTCGTGCCAGTTTCGGGTGGCAAACAACCTGCACACCTCTGCCCTCCACGACCGCAGGGTGATCGCGATGGCCGAACGAGAAAAGTACCGCACCCCCGGGAAGCGTCGACGGCGCACCAAGGGGGCGGGCGCGCTGTTCCAACGCAAGGACGGGATGTGGATCGGGCGAGTGGATGTCCCGGACGAACTGGACCCGAAGCGGTACCGGTCCCAGGTGTCCGCCGCGGACAAGGCGGTCGCACTGGAGAGGCTGGAGCAGCTGAAGCTCGAGATCGCCCAAGGGGTTGAGCAGATCAAGAGGGGCGTCACGGTCGAAACCTGGATCCTGCAATGGGTCGAGCACAAGAAGCCCCATCTCGCGCCGAACGTGTACAAGTCGTATCGAGCGACCGCCCGCCAGCAGATCATCCCGTCCATCGGGAACGTGCGACTGCCGCACCTCAAACCGGCGCATATCCGGTACCTGCTCGAGTACTGCACCACGGCGACCAAGGAAATCGTTGTCGACGGCGAGAAACAGACCGTTCCGAAATGGAAGTCCCGCACCATCCAGGTCGCCTACGACCGGATCAAGCAAGCCCTCGATGACGCACGCAAGGAGCGGCCGCCGCTGGTCCGCGAGAATGTCGCCGAGCTGGTTCCGCGCCCGAAGGCCGTGTCGGAGGAGATCCCTCACCACACCGCCGAACAGGCTCGAGCCGTCATCTCCACTGCGCTGCGCCGGCGGAACCCGTACGTCTCGCTGATTGCCGCTCGGTACCTGACAGCGATGCGTCGTGGTGAACTCCTCGGCCTGGAGGAGGACCGGATCGACTTCGACAACCTCACGATCGACAAGTCGTGGCAGTTGCAGTGGCTTCCGCTGAAGGAGGGCATGAAGTACTCCGACGATCCGGACCGGTACGACGCGCCGAGGGATTACGAGGTCCGGCCGCTGTATTTCGGGGCCGCGCTGGTACGCCCGAAGTCTCGGAAGTCGTATCTGATCCCGATGCCGCCGGAGCTGGCCGCGATCCTGCAGGTGTATCTGGAGACGCGGGAGCCGAACGAGTACGGCTTGGTGTGGACGTCGAGCAAGGGTAAGCCGATCCAGTTCGCGAGTGATGCGGAGTTGTGGGAGGACGCGCAGGCTGCGGCGGAGGTGCCGATCATCCCGGGGCATGGTGGCCGGCATACGGCGAACAACTTGCTGGAGATCCCGGAGGACGACCGTATGAAGATTCTGGGTCAGTCGACGGTGACGGCGAACAGGATTTACCGGAAGGTCAATTTGGATCGGGCAAGAGCGGGTATGGGGGAGTTCTCGCGGCTGCTGCTGCCCGAGGTGATCGTCCCGAAGGAATTGCGGCGGTGAATCATAAGACCGGGACCATAGCGGGGTCGTGCCGGGCTCTCCGCAATCCTATTTCCTAGTTTTTATCCATGGGTCAAAAATGAGAGACCGTCGATCGCCCGTTCGTGGCCCCTTCATCAGATTGAACTCGCGCAACATTTTTGCATTCAGCTTCCCATTACGGTACCGAGGTATCTCCTCGAGAGTGACGAGCGCAAGCGGTACGTGTATTTGCTTCGCCGTCTTCATGAGCGCGTCGCGCACGGCCTCAACGCTGTAGCCAGCATCCTGCTTCGGGACTACAAACATCACGAGCATGGGACCTCCAGTGGGGCTCTCGCGGACTAATCCCACAGCCTCCGCAACGGAGGGCAAATCACACACAACGGACTCCAGTTCGGGCAGCAGTGACGCCTGAGCTGCGCCCGATGAAAAACTCTGCTCAGACATTATTCGCTGCTGCACGGCAAGCCCGTGAAGCGCATTCTTCAAGACTTCCCTGAGTCCCTCGATGGGAATTAGCTCCCTGAATTGCTCGGCATCCTCCTGAGGAAAGGGCGCCAATGCCCGATCGATTGAATGAATCAGGTCGATGCCTTCTTTTAGGATCGGCTCCGTGCGCGTGACGTAGTAGCTCAATCGTCGACCCAATTCGAAGAGCCACTGCTCGTCTGCAGAGTGCGTCTGCAGCATGACCGAAAGATTCGCACCCAGCACCTCCGCGATAACAGCGGCCTCGTTCAAACGGACTGGGCGGACACCAGTCTCCGTCCGTTGAACGGTCTGCTGGTGAAACGGCAGTCCGCGGTCGGCAAGCAACCGTGCCAGCTCGGTCTGCGAGATCGCGTTCTTCTCACGAAGCAACTTCATGTTCTCGATGAAGACCGCCTCCCATGGCAGCTGGCCAGAATCGTTGGGTTCGTTGGTCTCGCTGGTCACGAGGGCTAGCCTAACGTGACGTTGTTGCCCCGACAAGACGTTGTCAACATCGTTTTGTGGTGGTACCTTACGAATCGTTGTTCCGGTTTGCGAAGGAGAAACTGAGCGTGGACCTTCTGACCACACCCCAGGTCGAACGAGAGTTCGGCATCCCCCAGGGAACCTTGCGGTACTGGCGCCACCTCGGCATCGGCCCCACATCGTTTCGCCTGGGCCGTAAGCGGATCGTCTACCGCCGGTCCGAGGTGGATCGTTGGATTGCCGAACAGGAGTCGGCTACACGAAGGGGCGACCTGCCAGGCAGCGATCCCCCGTTGCTAATCGATTGCGGCAGCAGCACCCGTTCCTCCGGCCAAGAAGTCCCGGGTGCCGCCGCCTCTACCACTCCAACCCCCACGAAAGAGGAGGCCGAGCGTGTCTCAGCCTAGTAACCAGCTGCGTCCGAACATCGGTTCGGTCGGTGAACTCGTCCCGGTAGTCGTCCCGGGCGCGTCGTTGCCAATCCAGACCGACGGCAAGCGGCTCGCCGCACTGCGCCCCGTGGTCGAGTCCCTCGGCCTCGATTACTCCGGCCAGCTCCAGAAGCTCAAAGGGAAGTCCTGGGCAACCGTGGAGAATTTCTCCACGGTTGGCGCGGACGGGAAAGTACGCGACATGGTCGGGATCGACCGTCGCACTGTGACGATGTGGTTGGCCACCCTCGACGAGAACCGCGTCCGCGAGGAGCACCGGGCCGACCTCCGCGCCTACCAGGCCGAGGCTGCCGATGCGCTGGATGCCTTCTTCCACGAGGGCGGAGCCATCAACCCCAGCGCCAGCGTCGACCAGCTCGATCGCCTCACCAACCGGGCCCGGACGCAGATGGAGATCATCCGTCTCGCCGAGGGCATCATCGACGCAAAGCATCTGGAAGCGAAGGCACGGATCGTCCTCGCCCGCAGCCTCGGCGAGGCGCCCGAGCTGGATCCCACCTCACGCCCGCTGTACGCCCAGTCCTACCTGGCCGAGAAGGGGCTTCGCCGGTCAGAGGTGAAATCCATCAGCGGCGTATTCGGCAAGCGCGTGAAGGCCGCCTACGTCCTGAAGTACGGGGTCGATCCGAAGAAGTACCCGCTGGAGGCCGAGAACGGCCGGATCGTCGACGCCAACGCCTACACCGAGGCGGACCGTCCCCTGATGGACGAGGTCTGGGACAGGTACTACGCGGGGGTGCAGGCATGAGCCCCACGATCGAGCGGCCGACCCCCTGGGCGTGGTGGGCCGAACCCGAGGAGATCAACGCCGGCAGCCAGACCGTCCTCGTCGGAGGTGCCAGCGTCCAGAACGGTCCCGATATCGCAGCGCTTGTGGTCCTGGCACACGGTTGGTCCGCCGACGTCACCCTCACCTTGGCGCAGCTCGACGAGCTTATTGAGGCGCTGAACGGTGTTCGGGAGGCCCTGGCCACGCCCGTGGACGGTGCGGCATGAGCACCATCGACATCGACCGGGCGGTCACCGAGGCTGTGGAGAAGGCGCTGGCTGAGCTGGTCGTGGACCGGCGCCCGGTCGCTCTCGATCTGGCAGCCGCGATGCAGTACAGCGGCATGTCGAAGACGGCTCTGAACCAGTTGCTCCGCGAGGAGAAGATCGTCGCGAGGAAGTTCGGCACGAAGAACTTGTTCCTGCGCGAGAGCCTCGACCGGTACCTCAGCAGCCTGCCCGCGTGGGGGTCGCGATGACGACCCCGTACAACAGCCTGGACTGCTTGAAGTACCTGGCGAAGCGGACCAACGGAACCGTCGGCTGGGTCGCCGATAGCGCATCATGCGCGCTCGCCGACCACCCACACCCGACGGTCAGCATCGAACCGGAACTTGATGCCTTGAGCGAGTTCATCGACGAGATGCACTCGCTGCTCGGTCCGATTGTCCTGGACTGGGACAACTACAGCGACGGCCGCCCCGTGTCGACCCGCGTCGATATCGAGCAGGGATACACGTTCGAGCACGTCTGGCACCCGGACCCTGCGAAGAACACGGCAGGTGTGGTGACCGGTAGGCGCCTGGCCGATCCGGGCGAGGACAACGGTTCCTGGGAGGTCCATATCCTCCCGCCGTCGACAGTTCAGGTCGTCCTTTTGCCGCCGAAGCCTGCGCTGCGCTCGGTCCCCGCGGAGTAACGCCTCCAACGACGAAGGCCGCCCCGACGAATCGGCGGCGGCCTTCCCTCTCTACCACTCCAGCCGGCCACTACCCCGGCGGAGTTTCACTCCAGATCGGAGCTTATCAGTGACTGATCAAAATGGCAGCCCCCTCGTTGTCGATGTGCGCTGCGGTGATTGCGGCAAGCACCTCCCGGGCTGGGAGTACAAGCCGATGTTCGTGCAGTGCCTCGACTGCGCCGAGGTCGCCGACACCATGACCGCCGATACCGCTCGGCTGGTGGCGAACGTGCATCGTCGGTTGCGCGACGCCTTCGCCCAGTCCGGCCGGACGGCGCCCGAGGTCGAGCGGATGACCGGGATCGCCCGCGAGCGCGTATCCGCGCTGATCGATGGCCGCGACACGGCTACGGTCTCCGAACTCTTGCTCCTCGGTATGGCTTTCGGACACAACGCGAGCGAATGGTTCCGTGCCGAGGCGGTGGGTCAGTGACCAGCGTCTACGAAACCGCCGCAGTCCTCGGCGTCGAGTTCGAGACGCCCCTCGGCGAAATCCGGGTCCACGGTGAGTGGTTCGAAGCCGGAACCGTAGTTGCCACCGACGACGGTGCCGTCCGCGTCATTCCTCGCTCCGGGCTCGACGAGAACAGCCGGGACGAACTGCTCGGCATGGCGATACAGGTCGCCATCCAGGGCCCCGGCCGCCCGCCTGCGTGGCGCTATGCAGTCGGGCTCGGGTGGGTGGCGTGCGTGCAGCTCCGGCACCGCTCCGAGCAGGAGCTGCGAATGCGCAAGTTCGCGTTCGAAGTCCTCAATGCCTTCGGTCAGCGACCGCGGGACTGCCGGGCACACCTCGACTTCTACCTGGATATCGGTCGCCGGTGCTCGCTGACGGACACCGAGATCGGCCAGTGCCTGGGGATGTCCGAGGACGAAGTTCGCCGCGAACTCGCGGCCGGAGGTCAGTAGTGATGTTAACGCGGGCGCGGTTCTGCCGCGCCCGCGTTGTCGCGGAGAAGGAGATCCGGACTGTGAGTTGGCAAGCCAGCCGCTGGGCGGCCAGGGTCGCGAAAACGGAGAGCGGCAGCGAGAAGTGCGTGCTGCTGGTCATGGCTGAGATCGCCGACGAGCACGGTCAAGGTGTCCGGGTCTCGCAGGGCACGTTGGAGGAGCGCTGCTGCTTCACGGAGCGCACCGTTCGCCGCGCCCTGATCGGCCTGGAGACTCGCGGGCTCATCCGCCGCGGCAACCAACGGCTTGTTCAGCACCTGCCGGTTGGCCGGCGACCGGTCGTCTGGGATCTGGTGCTCACGGAGTTCGCCGGTTCCGAGGACCTTCTGAACGACGATTTTGGAGAGGACACTGTGTCCCCTCAGGCCGGACATAATGTCCGCTCGGACACAGTGACCCCTCAGGGCGGACATGACGTCCCCTCAGAGGGGACAGAAAGTCCCCTCGACCGGGGACATTGTGTCCCCTCAAGGGGGGACACAATGTCCGACAAAGCTTCCTTAGAAGCTTCCTTTGAAGCATCTTCTTCGTCATCGGCGAAATCGCCGACGACGCGAAAGCAGAAGCCGAAGCGCGAACCACAGCGTGATGACGTCGATGCCCTCTGTAACCGGCTCCGGGAAAGCGTCATCGCCAACGGATCCAAACCGCCCACGATCACCGAAGCATGGAGGCGGGAGGCGCGCCTGCTGCTCGATCGGGACGGCCCCGAGTGCCGTGGCGTCGATCTCCAGAAGGCCCTGAACGTGCTCGATTGGTCCCAGCAGGACCCGTTCTGGAAAGACAACATTCGCTCGATGCCCAAGTTCCGCAAGCAGTACGACGTGCTTCGTGGCAGGGCGCTCGCCGAGTACGAGCGGAATAAGTCGCACGGTCGGGAGCCGTCAGCGGCGCCGATGCGGGACCCCCGGTCCGGGAATCTCGTGGAGGCGCGCTGGTGAGCGTCGCTGACATGGCCGCGATCATCTCGCGCGCACCCGAATCCCAGGAAGAGGCCGACTGGGCGGCCCTCGGCCAGGCCGTCGCCGAAATGCACGCCCCGGAAGACGGCCGCTGCCGCCAGTGCGGGCAGGAATGGTTCACCTACCCCGATTTCCCCGGCTGTGAAACGTATCTGGAGGTGCGTCTGCACCTCGTCCAAATCATTGGTCGCCGCGTCCAGCGGATCGCGGCGAAGTACTGGAAGGGGGCATGACCGTGCACGACATCGCATCGGGCGGCCCGTTCGCCGACGACGGCGCCGAACAACTGGTTCTCGCCGCGGCGCTGGACAACCCGCACCTGCTGCCCTCGGTGCTGGCGCTGCCGCCGGACGCGTTCTCCCGGCCGCTGCACCAGGAACTACACGCCGTGCTGCGCGCCATGGCCGCCGACGGCGAGCCCATCGACCACGTTTCGGTCCAGCGCCGCGCGACGGCTCGCCTGGGGGTCGGGATGGGCGGGCAGATTGACCGCCTCCTCCTGGCGATGATGGGACGGACCACGGGAACCATGATCGGGTTCCACCTCGACCGGCTGTTGATGCTCGCCAAGGCTCGCGCGGTCGACGTGGCGGCAATCCGGCTCCGGCAATTCGCGGAGCACAGCGTGATCGGTGACGACGCCGAATCGCTGCGGGTCGGTGTGGACCGAGCGATCGAGGAACTCAACACCATCCGCGCCGAATCGGCCGGCACGGTCACCGACGCCGACCTGCCGGCGAGCCTGGCCGATGTCCTGGAGTACTCGGAGAGCTACGACTGGCTGGTCCCCGGCGTCCTGGAGCGCACGGACCGGCTGATCGTGACCGGATTCGAGGGCACCGGGAAGTCGTACCTGCTGGCGCAGATGGCGCTGTGCGTGTCCGCGGGCCTGAACCCGTTCCTCGGCTGCGCTGGTGGCGAACCGGGCCGGGTGCTGGTGGTGGACTGTGAGAACAGCGAACGGCAGACCGCGCGCCGGTATCGGCGGATGCGCGGGATGGTCGAGAAATGCTGCCACAAGGCGGGCCGTCCGATCCCGGACTGGTCGAAGCAGTTGCGGTTCGTCCTCCGCCCCGAGGGTGTGGCACTCAACGACCCGCGTGAGTTCGCGAAGGTCGAGCGAGCGATCCGTGCGACGAACCCGGACATGGTGATCGCGGGCCCGCTGTACCGAATGCACACCCTCGACACCCGGGACGAGCAGGCCGCGAAGGAACTGACCGACCGCCTCGATGAACTGCGGGTCCGCTACCGGTTCGCTCTCGTCACCGAGGCTCATGTGGCGCACGGCAGCGCACGGGAGGCGCGGGCGCTGAAGCCGATCGGGTCGTCGCTGTTTCTGCGGTGGCCGGAGTTCGGTCTCGGGTTGCGGCCGGCGCAGGGCACCGAGGAGGAGGAGCACCCGTCACGGGTGGACATCGTGGCGTGGCGCGGCGGCCGCGAGGACCGCGTCTGGCCCTCCCAGTTGCATCACGACTATCAGCGGCTGCCGTGGACCGCCGACGACAAGTACTGGATGCGCCTCGAGCAGGCGGGCGTGAAGGTCGGGGTCCCCTCATGAGCCGAAAACCGGTCCGAATCGTCAGGACATCCCAGAGCGCCCCCGACGGACCGCCCAGGAGCCGCCTGGCGCCGTCTACGCCGCCTCCGGGCGTGAGCGTCTGCCCGGCCTGTTCGGCCTACGTGGCAGACCCAGAGCTTCATGCCGCGTACCACGACAGGACCGACCGGTGGGCCCGGCGGGTGGGCGAGGTACTGCAGATCGTCCTGAACACGTTGCTCGTGGGCCGCGGCTCCATCACCAACGGGAAGCCCGGAGACCGCCTGTGAACCACCGCCTTGCCACCTGCGAGAACCGAGGAGGACCCATGCGACACCCTGAAACCCTCACCAGCACCGGGAAAAGCATCCCCACGGACGGGAAACCGCTGCGCACTGAGGGCACCGTCGAACACGAGTGCCGCCAGGGACGCCACTGCAAGAACCGCACCCGCACCGCGGAGGGCCACTGGTACGGCGCCGGCGTCGAACGCTCTGGCGCCCTCTGCCGCTCTTGTGAGGAGCACGCCTTCGCCGATATCCGGCAACTGGCCGACGATTACGCGGATCTCGCCCAGGCGCGCACCGAGCCGACCCGAATAGGCGGTGGCCCGAAGGTGTCCCGCTCCGCGGAGCTACCGGTCCCGATCGCGCTCATCGTTGACGCCCTCATGACCGAGATCGACGAGGAGGCGGCACGCTGGGCGCGGCGCCTTCCCGGGGACGGACCGGACCTGACGGTAATCTGCTCCCGCCTCGGCACCCTGGTGGACCTTCCCGTCCAGACGGTGACGGTGTGGGTTCCCCACCCGGACGGCGGTGACGATGTCACCCGGACCGTCCTGGACGGTGTCGATGCGGTCCTGCGGTTGTCGGCGCTGCACCGGCGCGCGGTGAAGCTGCTCGGCCGCGATGAGGTCAGAGACAGCCGGCTGACCGAGGCATGCCACGTCTGCGGGATGTGCACGCTCACGGTGAGCCTCCAAACCAATCTGATCACGTGCCGGATGTGCCGCAACGTCTGGCACCAGGACGAATTCGCACGGTTGAACAACCCACTCGTGGCGGCATGAGTGCCCGCGGCGATGACCGGAAGGAGTCATGGCAATCAGCACAGAGAAATTCACGCCTGCGGAAGAAGCGTGGCTCGCCGAGGTCAAGAAGGGCTGGGCACCGCTCGACGCCTACCAGGCCATGATCATCCGCCGACATTTCCGGACCAAACCGCCCCAGCAAGAAGGCAGGACATGAGCAGCACAGAGAACGGATTCCGCACCACCGACTGGAACCCCATCGTGGTTGAGGCCGCGAAGGTCATGTACGAGCGTCTCCGCGTCGGCGATCGTGATCTGCCGCCGTGGTCTCAACTCGACGACGACGCGACCGATCACTACTGCATCGCCGCCCAGAACTGCGTCGAAACGTTCCATTGGGAGGCGTCGAAGATGGTCACCGTGTACCGGGACTTCCACGGATGACCGGGATTCGACGCTCGACCCTGGACTGGGCTCGCGATATCGCTCGGGCCTACCGCGGTGCTCTATTGGCCGTGGATCCGGAGCGCTGCGCCCGCCTCGACGAGAAGGCGCGAGAGAACGGGCAGAACTGGGCGGCGCCGACCCCGGTCGATCCGGCGGAGATGGAACGGTACTTCGACGTCCCACTGCCACCGGCGGAGATCGAGCGGCTGTGGGGCGTGAAAGCGGCGACGATCCGTTCCTGGGCACGCAAGGAGCGGCGCGACCCCGGAGACCGGTCGAAGCCGCTCCTGCGCCGTCACGGGGAAGGCAAGCATGCCAGGTATGTCCCGCGGGAAGTGCTGGCCGTCCAGTCGCGGCACAGGGTGATCGAGAGCCGCCTGGAATGAACAGCATCCTGAGTTCTCGGCACTCGCGTGCGTGAGCGGCCGACTCGAACCCGCGACAGCCAGGATTGCACCTATATCCGGCCTTGCGCGCGGGCCGGACTTTCGGCAACCTTCGTGACATCACGAAGGTTGCCACTCCGCCCTCACATGCGCCGGACGCCAGGCCGCTTTTCGTTGGCATCACCGAAAAGATCCAGTGGCACTCACGCCCTCGAACCCGGCGCGGCGGCTGGACATTGTGCACCGTGCCAGGCAGGATGTAGGTGGACCAGGACAACTGTGTCCATATCGAGATCAGTCTCCACCGGCATGAAACATCCACGCATCTTCCGGGATATTTTGAGTGCCTGACCATCCTGTCGGGCAACCGATCCGGAAAGCGCAGGTAACCATGCCGAACAACCCCATCGCTCTGAACTCGCAACTCGTGCTGTCTGAACTCGACACCGACGACAAGATCGTCGACCAGTTCGACTACCGCATCGTTCCCGACGACGAAGCCGACGCCGCACAGGCCTGGTACCCGGTGAGTGCACCGACCAGCCAGGACCTCCTTGGGCGTATCGCCAATGACATCGTCGAGACCACGCGCGACGGTCGATCCGTTCGTGTTCGGGTTCAGGCCCACGAAGCCATCGTTCAGCGATAGGCTCTCCCTACGGCGGACCGCCGTAGACCCTAAGCCCACCCCGGCCCCCTTCCGAGGTGGGCTTAGTTTCGTCCAGGGAGAGCCCCATGTCTCGGATGATGGTCCACCGCAGCGGATCCTGCGGATGTTGTTCCGCACCTGAACGAGGGACCGCCCGCCAACGCGAGAAACGCGCATGGCTCGCAGAGGTCACCTCTGGACGGGAGCACTCCCGCAACCTCACCGAGGAGTCCTGATGGCCATCCTGGCCGCGTTCATCCACTCCCTGTGCCGCCCGACGCCGCTCCACACCCTGGAGCAGCCCATGACCGTGTTCGAAGTCGCGCCCACAGTGTGGAGCTGGTGAGCGACCACACCGGCAGCGGTTACTCGCCGGCGTCCAGGTCGATGCTCGTGATTGCGGTTTCCGACTCTGGAGGCACCTGGCCCATATTCCCGCGGACGCCTCCCGCCCGGGCCCGCTGGTACTTCACAGCCTGACCAGTCGCCATCGGCACCCGCTCGTCGGCGTGGAGCTTGAACCCCAGCAGCCACTGGTCACCCGTCAGCCGGCCGATCACTGGGCGCTTCTCATAGCTCGCGGTATCCGCCCGAGCGTGCTGCTCCACCAGGTCCAGGCTCTTGGAAACGGCCACCGGCCGCGACCCGGGGACGCTGTAGTGCTCGAACGACCTCCACCACCCGTACATGCCAACGACCCTATCGGCCGCCGCCCAGCCCTACAGGAGAACCAGTGACCAGCCTCATCCTCAACGCCCTGTGGGACCTCATCAGCTACAACGACTTCCAGCTCCCCAAGCTCGCATGGCAGGCCATCCGCACAGGCTCGGCATAACCCATGCCCCAACCCCTGACGTCGGTCCTCCTCAGCATCGGCACCACACTGCTGTGGGCCTCCATCGTGTTCGCTCTCGTGATGCTGCTCATCCGCCTGCAGGGCAAGCCCAACAGCTGAGCCCATGCAACGCAGCACCAGCACAAGAGACCGACACCGAACCCTCATCGCCCGCGGCCGGCCACCATGCGGCATCTGCGGTGGCGACATCGACTACAGCCTCCCCCACCTGGATCCGGGCGAGTACGTGATCGACCACATCGTGCCCTTAGCTCGAGGTGGCACCGACACCCTGGACAACCTCCAGCCGGCTCACCGGCACTGCAACAGGCAGAAAGCCGACAAGGACCCCGACACAGCCCCCAGACCGGCCTACCGGACATTCGTCACCGAGCGAACCTGGTGACCACCCACCCCTGGGCGGGGTCCCGCTCCCACCGCAGGACCCGCCGCCCTGGGCATAGGCGGCTGTCTATCCACGAAGCCCCCGCCCCCCGGAAGGAGGCGACCGACCATGGCTGAGAAGAAGCTGCGGGTCGTCTCCGAGGAGGAGCGCCGCGCGCAGCCGCTGACGTTGTTGGAGGCGGTCGAGGACGGCGATGTCCTGGCGATCCTGAAGGCGCAGCGGCGGATCATCGCCGAGTCGCTGGCGACAGCGTCGGAGAACACGAAGCCGCAGTACTCCAACGAGTTGACGAAGCTGACGAAGCTGATCACCGAGGAGGAAGGCCGGCGGGCGGTGGAGCGCGGCGAGAACTCTGTGGTCGCGCGGACCGATGACGAAGCCTGGGACAGCTCGGCTATCTGAGGTCGCCCGGCATGTGATCGAGCCGGACGGGATTGTCTCGACTCGCTGGCCGCGGGTTCGGGACACCTGCCGCAACCTGGGTTGGGAGTTCGACGGCTGGCAGGACGGCACCGGGCGCCTGATCTTGGCTCTGCGCGCCGATGGGCTGTACGCGGCCGACACGGTGGTGATCTCGATCCCGCGGCAGGTGGGCAAGACCTTCCTGATCGGCGCGATCGTGTTCGCGCTGTGCCTGATCTTCCCGGGTCTGACGGTGATCTGGACGGCGCACCGGTTCAAGACCGCGCGCGAGACGTTCTCGGCGATGAGTTCGATGGCCGACTCGCCCCGTGTCCGACCGCATATCAGCAACGTGTCCCGCGGCCGCGGTGAGGAAGGCGTCTACTTCGTCAACGGGTCCCGGATCATGTTCGGCGCCCGGGAGCGTGGGTTCGGACGAGGGTTCGCGAAGGTCGACGTCCTGGTGCTCGATGAGGGACAGATCCTCACCGAGGCCGCGATGGAGGACATGGTGCCGGCCACGAACGCCGCACCGAACCCGCTGATCCTGCTGACCGGCACACCGCCGCGGCCGAAGGACCCGGGCGAGATCTTCACGACGCTGCGGCAGGAAGCGCTCGACGGCGAGTCCGACGAAACGGTGTTCATCGAGATCTCGGCTGACCGTGATTGCGACCCGAACGACCGCGAGCAGTGGCGCAAGGCGAACCCTTCGTACCCGCATCGGACTTCCGAGCGCGCGATCCTGCGCATGAAGAAGAACCTGGGGCCGGACTCGTTCATGCGTGAGGGCCTCGGTGTCTGGGATGAGATCAGCAAGCACATGCCGGTCGTGCGGGCGTCGCTGTGGCGGGAGCTGGTCGACGTCGGACCGGCCGACGGCACCGCGCCGACAGCGTTCGGCGTGGATATGTCGCATGGCCGGGAGATCTCGATATCGGCGTGCTGGATCGAGGGTGAATCGGCGCACTGCGAGGAAGTGTGGGCCGGTGTCGACGAGGACGCCGCGGTCGAGTGGCTGCTCGCCCGGGCGCGGCGGCGAACCCCGATCGCGATCGATTCGGCTTCGCCCGCGGCGTCGATGGTTCCAGTGCTGCGGGCCCGGCGGATGGCGGTTGTGCAGACCTCAGCGGGCGATATGGCGAAGGCGTGCGGGCTGTTCGTGGCGAAGGTGAAGGGCGCTCGGTTCACTCACGGCGGGCAGAAGGCGGTGGATGACGCGGTGGAGGGCGGCCGGAAGCGGCCGATCGGTACTGCCGGCGGGTGGGGTTGGGACAGGACGGACGAGACCGTGAATATCGCGCCGATCGTGGCGATGACGTTGGCGCTGTTCGGGGCGTCGGGAACGCGGCCCCTCTCGGGCGGCGGCCGCGGTGTCTCCCGTGGCACGAGGTCGACGACAGGCGGAAGGACGGCGGTATCGCGGTGATCACCGACAGGATCGCAGCCGAGAAGATCACCATTCCCGGCCTGGACAACGACGAGCAGGACACGCTCGATGGTCTGGTCGTCGAGTTGGACCGGAAGGCGCGGCGTAACCGCCTGCGCAAGGCGTACTACGACGGCAAGCACGCCGTGGAGCGGCTCGGGCCGGTTGTCCCGCCCCAGTACTACCAGCTGGCCATCGTTCTCGGCTGGTCGGCCAAGGCGGTCGATATCCTCGCCCGCCGCTGCAACCTCGATGGGTTCGTGTGGCCGGACGGCGATCTCGCCAGTCTCGGTATCGACGAAGTGGTCGAAGACAACTTTCTCGGTGCCGAGTCGTCTGCTGCGGTGACCTCCTCGCTGATCCACAGTGTCTCGTTCCTGGTGAACACCGAGGGTGACGGCGATGGCCCGAAGTCGCTGATCCACACGAAGGATGCGCTCAACGCAACCGGTGAGTGGAACCAGCGGACCCGCCGGCTGGACAACCTGCTGTCGATCACCTCCCGTGACGAGGAGGGTCGGCCGACCGGGCTGGCGCTGTACCTGGAGAACCTGACCATCGTGGCCGAACGGCGTTCGGGCAGATGGGCGATCGTGGATCGGTCGACGCATCCGTGGGGTGTGCCTGCTGAGCCGTTGGTGTACCGGTATCGCCCAGGGCGACCGTTCGGTGCGTCGCGGATCTCGCGGGCGGTGATGTCGCTGCACGATCAGGCGATTCGGACGGTGATCCGTATGGAGGGTCACGCCGATGTGTTCAGCTTCCCTGAGCTGCTGCTACTCGGCGCGGACGAGTCGGTGTTCAAGAACGCCGACGGGACGACGCGCGCGGTGTGGGAAGTGATGCTCGGCCGGATCAAGGGCATCCCGGACGACGACAACGCGGTGAACCCGCGCGCGGACGTGAAGCAGTTCGCTGCCAGCTCGCCGGCGCCACATATCGAGATGCTGCGGCAGCAGGCGCAACTGTTCAGCGGTGAGACGTCGATCCCGCTGACCTCGCTGGGTGTCTCGGACATGAGTAATCCGACCTCCGCGGACAGCTACATCGCATCGCGTGAGGACCTGATCGCCGAGGCCGAGGGTGCGACCGACGACTGGTCGCCGGCGTTCCGGCGGTCGATGATGCGGGCGCTGGCTATCCAGAACGACCTCGACGAGATCCCGCCGGAGTGGCGCAGCATCGACACGAAGTGGCGGTCACCGATCTACCTGTCCCGGGCGGCGCAGGCCGACGCGGGCATGAAGCAGCTGACCGCGGTGCCGTGGCTCGCCGAGACAGAGGTCGGGCTCGAGCTGCTGGGTCTCACCGAGCAGCAGATCGAACGCGCTTTGGCGGATCGGCGGCGTGCAAATGTGCGCCAGATCCTGGATCGGCTTCCCGCGGTACCCGACGTGACGGCGCAAGCTCCGGCGCAGGTAGACGAGACGGCCACCGATGGCAGTATCGCCCGCTGAGCGGCAGTACATCCTCGCCCAGATCGGGAAGGTCGCCTCGGATGCGCTGCAGGTGCTGTGGCAGCAGGCGGCAGAGTTGTCGACCGGCGATTTCGCCGCGTTCGTGATCGAGGCCTTCCCGGAGCTGGTCGCGCCGTACACCACGCTGGCCGCCGAAACGGCGCTGCTGTGGTACGCGGCGTCGGAGGTGGTGCCCACCGACTTCGTGCCGGAGCTGGGGTCGCTGCCGAGCGTGGAGCAGTTGACCCGGTCGGCCGAGTGGGCGCTGGGCGGGCAGGGAACGGTCGGGCTCGACCGCTTGCAGGGCACCACGCAGCGAGCGGTGTACGACTCGGCGCGCAGCACGATCGTCGAGAACTCCGACTCCGAGCCGGGTGCTCGGTGGGCGCGGTATGCGTCGGCGAACGCGTGCGCGTTCTGCGCGATGCTGGCCACCCGCGGCGCCGTCTACACCTCCGCCGAGGCTGCTGGCGGTGTCGTCGGCCGGGGCACGGAGATGTCGCTGATGGATCGCCGGATCCGCGCGGCCGGCGGGACCCGGCGCACCGGTGGGCGGTTCACGGCTGGGGGTGTACGCGCCCGCGGGGAACGCGCGCTCGGCGAGAAGTATCACGACCACTGCCATTGCGTCGCGATCGAGGTCCGTCCCGGCGACAGCTACACCCCACCTGACTACGTCGAGCGGTGGGACGACGCCTACATCACCGCGACCCGCGAAACGCCGGGCGTCGGACGGTATGGCGCGATCGACCGAACCGCGGTGCTCGCTCATATGCGCGAGTCGCTCGGCTCTCACTAGACCACCCCGACCGCAACGGGCGGGGACAAACCCGAAACGGGAGATGCACATGTCCGCCATCACGATGCCTATCCATCCGGTGACCGGAGTGCGGGCGATCGGATTCACCCGCCGCGGCCCCGTCTGGCCGGTTCTCGGTGGCGCAGAAGACGCCGGCCATCCCGGCGCCGGCGATAGCGCCACCGGCGACGGCTCGGGTGATACACCGCCCGCCGATCCGAAGCCGACCGAAACGGTCGAGTTCTGGAAGCAGAAGGCCCGGGAGCAGGAGAAGCGCGCCAAGGACAACGCCGCCGCCGCGAAGCGGCTGGCCGAGATCGAAGACGCGCAGAAGTCGGAGACCCAGCGCGCTGCTGACAAGGTCGCCGCAGCCGAGGCCGAGATCGCAACGATCCCGGCGAAGGTCGCCGACGCGCTCCGCGGTCACCTGGTCACGCTGCACAAGATCGACAGCGCCGACGCCGAACTGTTCCTTACGGCAACGGATCCCGATCTGCTGCTCAAGCAGGTCGACCGGCTCGTCGCTCAGGCGGACAAGAGCAAGAAACGTAACCACGTTCCCCGCGAGGGGAATAACCCCGAACCCGGCGAGAACTCGATGCACGCGTTCGCGCGGCAGCTGTTCCACGGCGGAGAATAAGGAAGGGCCACCATGGCTACTTTGACCACCGGGAGCCTGAGCATCCCGAACCAGATCCTCGATCCGTGGCTCGGCAAGGTGAAGTACGGCTCGGCCGTAGCCACTCTGTCCGGCGCCACCCCGATGAAGTTCGGCACGGGCCAGTCGATGACCTTCACCATCGGCGAAGCCGAGTACGTCGGTGAGGGCGCGAACAAGGGCGGATCGACCTTCACCCCGACCACCAAGACGGTGAAGCCGTTCAAGTTCCACAAGACGGTGCGCTGGACCGAAGAGGTCATGTGGGCCAACGAGGATCACCAGCTCGAGGTGGTCGAGCAGATCCTCGACCAGATCCAGCCCGCGCTGTCGCGCGCTCTGGACTTCGGTGTGTTCCACGGCATCAACCCCACCGGCGGCGCTGCGGTCGCAGCAATGACCGAGAAGCTGTCCGACACAACCAACTCGATCGAGATCGGCGCGAGCGATAAGCCGTACGCCAACCTCGACGCGGCCGACGCGCTGATCCTGGCCGACAGCTTCAACCCGCGCGATATCGCGTTGGATCCGTCCTTCGCCGCGGTGTTCGGCGGTCTGCGTAACGCGACCTCCGAGCAGAAGCTGTACCCCGATCTGTCCTACGCGACCGCCCCCGCCGGCCGCCTGGAGAACCACAACTCGTCGGTGTCCGACACCGTCGGTGCTGTCGGCGTGGCCGCTGTCGACACGGACGTGAAGGCGTTCGTGGGTGACTTCTCCGCGATCCGGTGGGGCATCCAGCGGCAGCTCGGCCTGGAGGTCATCCAGTACGGCGACCCGGACGGTGGCGGTGACCTCAAGCGCAACAACCAGGTCGCGTTCCGCTCCGAGGTCGTCTACGGCTGGGGCATCGCGGATCTGAACGCGTTCGCCAAGATCATCGACGCGGCCTGATGCCTCGCCTGCGTAACTCCGTGACCGGTGTGGTCGTGTCCGTCTCCGACGACACGGCCACCCGGCTCGGCCGCGAATGGCAGCCCGTCGAGGCCGCGCCACCGCGCCCCCGCAGGCGTGCACCCCGGCGAGCCCCGGCCCCGGCGACCGAAAAGGAGTAGGTGCACATGGGCGACTTCATCCAACCAGTGGACCTCGCGCCCTTCGCGACCATCGATCCGGCCAAGGCTGCGGCGATGATCGAGGACGCCGAGGCCATGGCCAAGGAGTACGCCCCGTGCATCACCGACGCCGAGTTCGTGAAGCAGGGCGCGGTGAAGGCGATCCTCCGCGGAGCGATCTTGCGGTGGAACGATGCCGGGTCTGGTGCGGTAGCGACGCAGTCGGCGGGTCCGTACGCGCAGACGTACGACACCCGGCAGCCGCGTCGACAGCTGTTCTGGCCCAGCGAGATCGAGCAGTTGCAAGGCCTGTGTACGACCGACGGTGACGGCAAAGCCTTCGCGGTGGACACGGCGCCCGGGTGCGGGACGGTGCACGCGGCGACGTGTTCGCTGGTGTTCGGCGCGCTGTACTGCTCTTGCGGTGCCGATCTCGCCGGCACCCCGCTGTGGGGTGTGAGCGGATGACGTTCCCGACCCCGTGGTCGGTGGGGGTGCATGCCTTCTCCGACAGCGGAACGGACGCGCACGGCAACCCGACCATCACGTTCACCCCGCCTCTGTCGCAACCGGGCACCACGGCGGCGGTATACGGCTGGTTCGTGCCGTCGACCACCGAACCGCCCTTGGCCGGGCACGACCGGGTGATCGTCGATGTGCAGCTCCTCGTCCCGCCGGGGTTCCCGGCCGGGCCCAGGGATGTCGTCGATCTACCGGAAGGGCCGGCTGGGCAATTCGAGGTCGTCGGCTATCCGGAGGACTACACGCACGGCCCATTCGGGTGGGCGCCGGGTGCTGTGCTGAATCTGCGGAAGGTGGACGGCTGATGGCCGTACGTATCCGGTTCCACAACGAGGCGTTCGAGGAGCTCCGCCGCGGAGACGCGGTGCAGGACGAACTCGCCAAGCATGCCGAGGCCTGGGCCCAGGCCGCCCGGGACGACTCCGGCCGGTTCGGGTATCAAGCGCGGCGCGGCGTCGGTGAAAGCCGGGACCGAGCCGCAGTGGTCACGGTCAACGCCGCCGCGATGAACAACGAGGCACACCACCACACCCTGATCCGCACGATGCCGGGCGGCACCTGATGACCGCGCTGGTCGCGTTCCCGGACGCCGAGGCCGCGATCATCACGCACCTGCGTGGCCAGCTCGCCGCGCTCGGCGTTCCAACACCGGTCTCGGGGCGGGTGCCCAACCCGGTGCCAGCCCGGCATGTTCGGGTTGTTCGCACCGGTGGTCTTCGCCGGGACCTTGTCACCGACCGGGCCCGGTTGACGTTCGAGTGCCGTGATTCGGGTGGCGAGCCGGGCGCAATCGAGCTGGCTCGGCTCGTGCGGGCGATCGTCACCCACGCGCCCGGCTACATGGGCGGGGCGTGGGTGGATGTGGCCGCTGAAGTCGGGGGCCCGGCGTCGTCGCCGGACCCAGATACCGGGACGCCCCGGTATCTGCTGACCGTCGAGCTGCACATGCGTGGCTCGGAACTGTAAACCGCTCCACTGATTCATCTCTCCAAGGGCCTGCGCAACAACCCGAAGGAGAACCGCCATGGCTATGGCGACCACCAAGACCATCGGTGCGGGTACCCCGAACATGGTCACCGGCGGCGTGCTCGTCGCCCCTCTCGGCAGCACTCTGCCGACCACCGCGGCCGCCGCCTACGACGCCGCGTTCAAAGCCCTCGGCTACGTATCGGAGGACGGTCTCGAATCCCAGGGCGAACGGACCGTCGAGGCCATCAAGGACTGGAACGCCGACATCATCGCCCAGCTGCAGACCGAGCATTCGGCGCGGTTCGGGCTGACCCTGTACGCGGTGTGGGATCCGGACGTCCTGAAAGAGGTGTTCGGCGAGGACAACGTCACCACCACCGCGGCGACCCCGACCACCGGAACCTTGATCACCGTCGAGGAAACCGGCTCGATCCTGCCGTACCGCTCGTGGTCGTTCGATATGGCATACGGCGGCAAGAAGCTTCGGCTGGTGCTGCCGAACGCCAAGATCACCGAGGTGACCGAGTCGGCGTTCGTGTCCAACGCGCTGGCCGGTTTCCAGGTCGTCGTCGAGGCGTTCAAGGACGACGTCGGCGTGAAGGTCTACCGCTACTACGACGACGGCGTGTTCTCGGTCTGACCGTCCCCAAGACCCCCAGTGGTGGCGGGTTCCCCTATGCGCAGGCCGCCCGCCACCGCTGGGGCTTCACAGCCCTATTCGCCTGCGCATCAATGAGAAAGGTCTGCGCACATGACTGCTCGTAGAAGGCCGGCCGCTGCCGGTCCGAAGGAGACGACGGTCGTCGAGGACGACTTCGTCACCAAGGTTGGCGGTGTCGAGATCCGGTTGCCGTCGCTGTCGAATCTGCCGTTCGGGCTGCTCCGCAAGTCTCGGAACCTGTCGAAGCTCGAGCTGATGTTCGTGGTCATCGAGGACGTGCTCACCGATAAGCAGCTCGCCGCCATCGACAAGCTCCGCAACACCGAGATCACCCAGCTCGTCAACGATTGGCGCGAGCACTCGGGTATCGACCTGGGGGAATCCTAAGCCTCGCCGCCCTCATCGAGCAGTACCCGCAGGCGGTCGAGCGTGACCTGATCGACCGCGGGCTGCGGCTGCGCCAACTCGGCACCGAGGCCCTGACGTGGTGCGACTTCCGCGCGATCTTCGCGTACCCGCACCCGGATATGGCGGTTACCCGGGCGATGCGGCCGGATGAGTGGCAGTGGGGCCTCACCGAACAGCTGCTTGCCTCTGCTGTGGATGCCCTGACCTTGCTTGTTTGGGCGAAAACCAAGGACGCCCAGAAGGGCCGCAACCGTCCGAAACCGATCCCTCGCCCCGGCATTGCCCGGCCCGAGCGGATCGGCGACGCGATGTCGATCGAGGAACTCAACGCACTCATCGGATGGGAGGTGTAGCCCGTGGCGAACGTCGAACTCGCAACCGCCTATGTGTCGATCCTGCCGGAGACCTCGCGGATCGCTCCGCGTATCCGTGAAGCGATCGCCGATGCGGACGGCGAACGGGTGCGCGTCGAGGTCGACGTCGACGATTCGGGCCTACGCAACCTGTCGGGTTCGGCGCGAGCGGCGAACGCGGAACTCGGTGGGATGGGTTCGTCGGCCGGAAGCCTCGCCAAACTGGCCGGCGTTCTCGGCGCGGTCGGCGGGGCTGGAGGCCTGGCAACCGGTGCGGTCGGAACCCTCGGTATCGGCATGGCGTCGCTCGGCCCGGCGGCGATCGCTGTCGGCGCGACTGTCGCGGTCGGGTTCCAGGGCATGGGGGACGCGATCTCTGCGGTCGCCGAGGGCGATATGGAGGCCCTCAACGAGGCCATGGGAAAACTGGCCCCCTCGGCGCAGGCGATGGTCACCGCCATCGGCGGGCAGAAGGCGGCGTGGGACGAGCTGCAGGGCGCGGTACAGCAGGAGATGTTCGCCGGGCTCGACCAGTCATTCACTAACCTGGCCAACACAACGATGCCCACCCTGCGGGAGGGTATGACCGGTGTCGCCGGGTCGTTGAACCAGGCCGCCGCGGGCGCGATGTCGTTCTTCGCCACCGCCGAAGCGCAGGCAGGGATCCAGGCCGCGTTCTCCAGCGCGTCAACACTGATTTCCGCGATCGCCCCGGGTCTGGGACAGGCCACACAGGGGTTCCTGTCGATGGCGCAGGCCGCCGCGCCTGCGATGCAGTCGGTCGGCGCAGGCCTCGGCGGTCTGCTCGGCAGCATCGGGCAGGCATTCACCAACACGTTCGCCTCCGGCGCTCTAACCCAGTTGATAGACGGTTTCGGCCAAACCCTCGCTGGTCTCGGGCAAGGCCTGCAGCCGCTGATCGAAGGACTCATCGGCGCCGCGGCACAGATCGCGCCTGTCCTAGGCCCACTGTTCGCGTCCATCGGGCAGGCGATCGGTCCGGTGCTGCCGATGATCGGCCAGATGGGCGCCGTCCTCGGTGGCGCACTCACGCAGGCGATTCAGGCGCTTGCGCCCGCGCTGGGGCCGGTGGTGTCGGCGATCTCTTCGATGCTGTCGGCGGTCGCGCCACTCCTTCCGGTGATCGCTGAAGTCGCGTCCGGGCTCCTGCAGGCGCTCGCCCCGGCACTGACCGTCTTGTTCGATGCGATCGGTCCTGTGATCAAGCAGGTCACAGACCTGATGATGCCAATTTTCCGGCAGCTGCAGCCGATCCTGCAGCAGGTCGCGATGCAGCTCGGCACCGCCCTGGCGGACGCGATCACTCAGCTCGCGCCGATCCTTCCACCGATCATCGAGGTGTTCGCGCAGCTGGTCACGGCGATCGCGCCGCTGCTACCGCAGATCGTGCAGCTGATCACCTCGCTGCTGCCGCCGCTGGTGTCGATCATCACCGCGGTCGCGCCGCTGCTGACCAAGGTCGCGACGATCATCATCACGCTGGCGACCCAAGCGATCGAGCATATCCTCATGCCGGCGCTGCGGTTCCTCGCCGGCGTGTTCCAGTCGACCTTCGAACTCGCGGCGAATGTCGTGCAGGTCGCGGTCGATCTGATCTCCGGCACGATCGACGTGGCGCTCGGCATCTTCGACGCTCTGAAAACCGCGATCGGCGCGGTCGGCGACGCGTTCGGCGCGGCGAAAGACTGGATCGTCGAGCAGTGGAACAACCTGATCGACTGGTTCAAGGAACTGCCGGGCAAAGTCACCTCGGCAGTGTCGGGGTTGTGGGACGGAATCAAGAACGCATTCCGGGACGCGATCAACTGGCTGATCAACGCCTGGAACAATTTCCGGCTCCACTTCGAATTCACGATCCCCGTCATCGACAAGGACATCTCCCTCACCGTCGACACCCCGGACCTGCCGTTGCTCGCGCGCGGCGGCCGCGTGTCCGGCCCTGGAACCGGAACCAGCGACAGCATCATCGCCGGCCTGTCCAACGGCGAGTTCGTCGTGAATGCCCGCTCAACCGCGGCGAACCTGCCACTGTTGGAGGCGATCAACGCCGGGTGGGTACCGTCGGCGGATTTCCTGCACGGCCTGATCCCCGGGTTCGCCTCCGGCGGCATCGCAGGCGGGGCTGGGTCGCTGTCCAACATCCAGCAGGGGATGTGGGAGGCGCTGCGTAACGCATTCCCCGAGGCGTTGCTCACCTCCGCGACCCGCACCGTCGATGTCGGGTCCGGCTACGACTTCCACATGCAGGGCAAGGCGATCGATATAGCCGGCCCGAACATGGGCGAGATGGCGGAGTGGATCGCCACGAACTTCCCCGGGTCCCTGGAATTGATCCACGGCAACGGGTTCGGCAACAACATCGACGACGGGAAGAACGTCGGTGACGGCATGTCCTATTTCGGTGCCGACACGATGGCTGGCCACAACGATCACGTGCACTGGGCGATGAACACCGCTCCGAATGTCGGCGCAGTGGAGCCCGGTTCGGGTGCCCTGTCCTCGGGCGGCAACTCCGGTGGCGGCTCAGGTGGCGGCGGTGGCGCATCCGGCGGCAGTGCAGGCAGCGGGGGTGCCGGTGGGTCTTCGGGTGGCGGCTCGGGCACCGCGGTCGACGTGTTCGTCACCAACTGGCCGTCGTCCGGGATCGCCGCGGCCGCACAACCGGGCACGTCGGCATCGACCACGAGCGGCACGACATCTGCCCAGAGTTCGACCACCACGACGGCGAGCAGCACCGCGGCGCCAGCCGAGGGACAGCAGCACCCCCTGACCGGGCTACCGCTCTCCGGGGACCTCTTCAACGGCCCCGCCCCGTGGTTCATGGCGGGCACCCCGGAGCAGGCGCTGACCAACCTCAACGCCCAGGCCGGCGCGCTCGCGCAACGCGGCATCGGAGAAGTGCAGTCGTTCTTCCAGGACAACTGGAAAGAAATGATCGAAACCGGTGCGGGCGTGCTCGGTATGGGCGCGATGGGTGGCGGCACCACCTTCAACATCTCGGGCACCGACCCGATGGGCGCGGCCGCCGCGGTCGAACGCGTGCACCGGCGCCGGACTCTCGCCACTCAACGATCGGGAGGTCTGGGCCGGTGAATCTTCTCCTGCGTAACCGCTCCACGAAGATCGTGGTCTGGGATATCCACGGCCGGGTCTGGCATTTGCACGGCTGCGGCGCCGGCCGGGAGGGCGTCCGGCTGACCGGGCAGACCGGGAATATGTTCGCTCCGGTCAACCTGTTGGTGGCGGAGGGTGCGCGGCAGGACGGGGCGACATTCCTGCGGTCCGTCCGCAGCAAGAAGGAAATCGACTTCTTCGTCTTCATCGACGGGAACGGAGACGTTCGCTCCTTCCACGCGATTCACGATGCCTGGCATCGGGGTTGGTCGACCGATATCCCCTGCAAGATGGGGTACTTCACCCGGCATCAGGGGTGGCGGTACCAGCTGGTGCAGCTCGATTCCGCACCCGAACTCCAGGGCGATATCGACCCTGCCCGCAATGCGGCGGTCACGTACCAGATGTCGGCGACGGCGATGGATCCGCTGGAGCGACACCTCGGCGAGCACAACGTGTGGGTCAACTCCGATGGCGCGAACGAAGGCATCGTGGTCGCGCGGAATGCGGCGGATCAGCCGGCGTGGCCGCGGTACACAATGCCGGGGCCGGGCCGGTATGCCATCCAGGATCCAGGGGACTCGCTGCGGATCGTGGAAACCCCGCTGCTGGTGGATGGCGAGGAGTTGCGGATCGACACGCATCCGCGGCATCGGACCGCGCGCATCTACTCCGGAGCTCTCCCGGAGGGGCGCAACGTGTGGGGCCAGATGCGCGGTAAGCGCTGGTTCTCGTCGCTGGCGCCGTGGTCGTCTACGCCGATCATTGTCCGCGTCGCCGATGGGGATTTGGAATCGGCTGTCCGCGTGGATGTCATGCCGCGTTCGTCGAGGCCGTTCTGATGGCGTGGGACCACAGCGCCGCGGCGCGTCGCCTGGATCTGGCGGAGCGCGCCGATCAGCAGTACATGGCCGACCAGACCGTGCTGGTGCGGTACTGGGACAAGTTTCTGCAAGAGGTCGGCGAGGAGCACAACTACATCAGCCTCGAAATCAGCCGCATCAAGAACGGTGCGGGCGGGCTGAAGATGTCGATCCCGCGCAAGGACATGGTCTATTACGACCACATCTTTGCGAATGAGGATGGTGCGGACGCGACGATCCCGATCACGGTGAACACGAAGGCGTACCGGTGGGACGGCTACATCACCAAAGCCTCTGTCGTCCGGGACGAAAACGGTATCGAGACCGTCGATATCGAGGCGATCCACTGCTGGCAGCACATCGCCACCACCGCCTGCTGGGCCTCACCGTTCGCGCCGATCCTCGCGCAATGGCCGCGGCACATGATCCTGTTCGGCCCGGTCCGCACGATCGCCGTGCTGTACCTGGTCACGAACCTCATTCGCCTGCAGGCCAGTTTCTGGACGATCCCGGATCGGTGGCTGGATGCCCCGGACTGGGCGCAGGTCGGTAATTCGGTGTGGCCGATCTGCGTGGTCCCGGTGGACACCTTGCGTGACACCTCCCCGTGGCGGGCGGGGTCCGCCCGGTTCGATATGGCGGACCAGTTGATCCTGCCGATGCTCGAAGACACGGGCGTGATGCTGGAGGCGAACTTTTTCCTGCCGGACGAGGATGAGCAGCCGGCGCCGGAGTGGTATTACCTCGACCGGCCGACCGTCGTGTTGAGGGCGGTGGACAAGTCTGGCGTGACCGGGCCCAGTGGCACGCTGCTCGACGGTTTCGTGCGGATGCTCGAAGAGTGGGTGGACGACGGGACTCCCGTCCGATACCCCAGCTTCAACTCCCAGACCGAGTACGAGAGCGTCTACTCCTCGACCGGCCCTCTCGGCACGGTGCGGCAGTTCCCGCACGTCTGGTATCTCGAAGGTGAGTACTCCGGTATCGGATCATCGGAGATCGCGCTCCATAAGCCGTTGGCGCAGACCGTGATCGTCGGCGGAAAAAGTCCTGGGTGGGTCAACGCGGCGATCGAGATTGCCGTGAAAAACCTCTTGGCATGGCTTGGCCTGCTCATCGGCCTGCCTGGCCTGGACAGCCTCTATCAAGGCCAATTGGATGACGTTTTCCTGGCGTGGGCCGTATTCGAGGACCGGGGCCGCACCGAGCGCAGCGGGCCGTTCGGATTCAAAGAGCACGTCGTCACCAACTCGTCGAAGGCCTTCACCCTCGACGGCGTCATGACGGGCAGAAGAGGTCTGCACACCACCCGCGGCTACGTCTCCCAAAAGGTATCCGTCGGTGACGGCGCGCCGTACCTCGTCGGCCAGGACTTCGATCTCGGCGATCAGATCGGGTTCGTCATCGGCGACCAGGCGTTCGCCGACTACGTGTCGGAGATGACGTTCCGCGACGACCGCAAGACCGCCGCGAGATGGGAGTTGACCGTGGGTGATGGCTCCGACGAAGAGGATTCGCTCGTCAAAGCGTGGGATCGGATGGGGCAGATGGCGCAGATGTTGAAGACCCTGGCCACCGACGTCGGCGCTGACCTCGACCTGCTGATCTTCTGAGGGAGGAATATGGCTGACGTTTCGTTCTCCGCGCATATCACCGTCGACGAGGAGACCGACATCGACGGGTTGCCGATCCTCTCGGCCACCGTCACCCCGGACGACGAGTCCTCGGGGCTTCCGCTCCCTGCCGGCCCCACCGGCCCCGCCGGTCCCACGGGATCCCCGCGCACGACGTTCTTGAAGATGGGCGAGATCGCCAACGCGGGCGCCCGTCCCGCCGGACTCACCGCGGAAGATCGCGGGAAGTGGTGGCACCGACTCGACACCAATGGCATGGACGTCTGGACCGGAACCACCTGGATCCATTCCCCGGGCGCCGTCGGCGCGCAGGGGCCCACCGCTCCGGCGACGACGATCACCCCGACCACCATGCATAATCCGGCGTTGACGACACCCGCAGTCCGGTTCACCGGCGAGGCTCCCGCGTTGAACCTGGCGGTCACCGCGCCCGCGGGGCTACCCGGCCCGGAGGGCCCGCCAGGAGACAGCGGTTCCATCAGCACCGCCACCGACTTCGATCAGGAGATCGGGCCCGCGCGTCGCGGAACCTTCGCCTGGTCGCGGGGCGCGCGGAAGTGGAAGGCCCAGCCTGCTCCGAACGGGTTCGGGGTGTGGTCGTGGTATGCCTCAGACTTCAACGCCGGGGTAACTGCGGACGCCGACCGGCTGGTCGTGGGCACGTTCGCGCTGCCCGCCATGCCGTTCGCGTACCGGCCGATGGCGTGGGGCGACCTCGGGCTCTACAGCGAGTTGAACAACACGACTTTCGCGGAGATCCGGGTACGGATCGGTTCGGAAACCGGGCCGATGGTCGCGGCCGGGGCGGGGATTCGCAGCATCGCCGGCAACAACTACACCACGGCATTCACCCCAGCGGTTGGTGATTCGACCACCAAGCCGATCAGTCCGACATCAACTCTGGCGTCGGTTCCTGCCTACACACCGGCTGACCTGCTGGTGCTTGTAGAGCGTGTCGGGCAAAGCGCCATCGATATCGGGTTCACCTCGACCGGGGCAGCTTTGACCGTGTGGGCGCAACCCATCGGATAGGAGGCTCGAATTGACGACAGTCGCGGAGTACTTGTCCTCCGTCGCGATCCGCGGAATCAACGAGGGCATCGGCAAACCCGGGGTTGTGCAGTCCTTCAACGCGACCCCGGCCGACGGCAGCCTGGAACTTCCTGTCGGGACGGCGGGCGCTGCCGGGCCCGCCGGACCGGAGGCGCCGCGGTTCCGGTGGGAGGGCGATGTCTCCGACCCGACCGCCCTGTCGGCGTTGGCCGCGGATCTCGGACCGGTCCACGCGGGAAAGGCGTGGCGTGTCGAGTCCACCAACACCTTGATGTATTGGAACGGAACCTCGTTCGACTCCTTCCCGGAGGCGTTCGGCGCCGCGGGACCCACCGGCGACGCCAACAGCCTGTCGATCGGAACGGTCACCACCGGTGCGGCCGGCAGTGACCTGATCGTCGATGTCACTGGGACCCCGCCGGCGCAGACCGTGAACCTCACGATCCCGCGCGGTGTGCAGGGTGTGCAGGGCCCCGATGGCGGCCCGGGCCCGATCCGGGAGGCCGCCGACTACGAGGAGTCCGCGGAGCCGGCCGATGGCGCGGTACCGATGTGGGACGACACGGCCGAGAAGTGGAAGCCCACCCCGGATCCGGGGTGGCGCGGCCCCTGGACCATCACCGGAACCCAGGCGTGGGATGGAGGCGCGGGCTTCGCGGCGGCGGTGACCAACACCAGCACGACGCCGCTCACGCTCGCGGTCATCAACATTCCCGCGCAGGACGTGGCGTGGCG
This sequence comes from Nocardia sp. CA-290969, assembly GCF_050936135.1. NCBI lineage: Bacteria > Bacillati > Actinomycetota > Actinomycetes > Mycobacteriales > Nocardiaceae > Nocardia > Nocardia sp. CA-290969. The sequence goes on from NZ_JBNJNJ010000001.1 coordinate 7,002,202, forward strand.
GCCGATGGTATTCGGTGGCGCGTCTATGCGGCCGGGCAGCTCATCGGTTGGGCTGGACATCTTCGCCCGCATCGGGTCGGTGTCCGGGCAGCCGGTCGCGGTGGGAGTGGGGCCGTCGGAATCTGTGTGGTGGTACTACCAACTGATTCCCGAGTACGCCACCCCAGGTATCACCCCTGCATCTCCGGAGGGTGTCATCGCGGCGGGGGCTGCGACCTCGATCCATATCGTCGCCCGGCGTAGCACGGGCTCGGGCTCCTACTCCTACAGAGGCCCGGACCGCGCCCACGTCACCGTGTGGGCTGTACCTGTAACGGGGGCACCGTGACCGAGGTCTACAGCAGCGACGTCACAGTGACGATGCGGAGCGTGAGCGACCCGATCGGCCTGCCCTACACCGTCAACCCTATGGAGCTCGCCGACCGTGACGCGCTGATCGAGGTCCGCGAAGGGCCCCAAGGCGGTCCCGGCCCGGAGGGTGATCCGGCGTGGCCGTGGGAATGGCAAGGCGATACCCCCGACTTCGCCACCCTGGAAGGACTCGCGCTCACCACCGCCGACGCCCGGAAAGCATGGCGGGTCGTGAACGAGAACGCCATCTACCTGTGGACCGGCCTGGATTGGGTGCGGTTCACCAACGCATTCCAAGCACCCGGAAAGCAGGGGCCGGCGACCCAACTCACGGGCGCCGCGGTCGCCGGCGCGGTGGGATCGTCGGCGGCTGCGGAGATCACCGGCACCGCCCCGAATCAGACCCTGCAGATCACGTTCCCGCGCGGTGCCACCGGCGTCACCGGCGACCCGGGTGAGGCGGGAGCGATCGCGGACGCGGAGGACGTCGCCGACCTCACCGACGCGCCGGACGGTTCCGTGCTGGCCTGGAACTCAACCGATGACCTGTGGCACGCGGCGCCGCCCCCGCGGCTGCTCGGCCCCTGGGCTATCGCCGGTTCCCAGTTCGCGGCGGCGTCGAATGTGTCCGCGCAGGCGCGCACCGTCGCCACTATGACCATCCCCGCGCAGCCGTACGCGTACCGGCCGATCGTGATATCAGGGCAACTCAATGCCCGGGTCAACACACCCTCGTCGACGCCGGGCACCGACTTCATCTACGCCTACGTCCGGCTCGGCTCGGCGACCGGAACTCCCATCGGGTTCGGGCAACTCCTGGCGGCGCGGAACAACACCAACATCCTCCTGACCCAATGGTGGGACCAGCCCATCACGCCCGCCTCCACGTACGGGACTGTCGCCGCGAATCAGACCGCCACGCTGTACATCGTCATCGAACGCGCCACGGGCACCAACACCTACACCATCGTGAGCCAGGGCTCGCAGCTGCTGGTGATGGCCCAACCGTTGAAGGATCAGACGTGAGCGAAGAGATCCACTTCAAAGCCGGTCAGACGCCTGAATATCAGGCCAGCCCGGTCGAAGGCGTGCAGGTCACCGAGCGCTGGAAGCAGTTCGTGCAGATGGCCGTCGACGGTCGCCTCCCCGATCTCGGAGACGTCCCGGAGGTCGACCCGAACGTCCGCGCCCTGGCCGAGGACCTGGCGGTGATCCATCTCCCGGAGTGGCGGAACCCGGCCGGCCGCAAGCTCGCCGACCCGGCGACAGTGCAAACGCAGCAGGCGCCGCGGATCGCGCAGTACATGCACGACCGCGGCTGGCGGTTCCACCCCGAACTGGAGACGGTGCGCTGGCGGCCCACCCCCGGCGGCCCGCCCGGCGTATACGACCAGGGATTGCACATTCACCCGGACGAGGACGGTAACTGGCCGGACCCGGACCCGGAGGACTTCTACGACTTGGACGACATCAAGGTCGGCCCGCTGGAGGACGGACGCTGGGCAGCTACCCACCCGCGCGGACTGCAGTTCGAGGCGGACACGAAATCCGAAGCCTATGAGGGCATCGTCGGCGTGCTGCGCCGCAAGATCGAGGAGGCCAAGAATGTCCTGGACGGGTGATCCTGTATGGCTGGCGGACGCGCTCCGCGCCGAGGGCCTCAAGGTGTTCGAGCACGAGGGCTGGGAGCGGCGCGGCCACGGTGACTTCCGTGATATCCGCGGCGTGCTGTGCCATCACACCGCGGGTGGGGGGCCGAACGACTGGCGCGTCGTGCAGGATGGCCGGCCCGGTCTCCCCGGCCCGCTGGCTCAGCTCGTCCTCGAGAAGGACGGCACGTATCGGGTTGTCGCCGTCGGCGTCTGCTGGCACGCCGGCCGGGGGAGCTGGCCCGGCTGGCCGACCGATAACGCGAACTATCACACGATCGGCATCGAGGCCGTCTCGCGCGGCACCCCGCCGTGGGACTGGACAGCTGCGCAGCTCGACGCCTACAAGCGCGGGTGCGCCGCGATCCTGCGTCGCATCGGAAAGTCCGCGGCCGCGGGATGTGTGGCGCATCGCGAGTACTCCAGCGAAGGAAAGATCGACCCGGCAGGCATCGACATGAACGCCTTCCGCCGGGACGTACAGGCATTGATCGACAACCCGACGGGAGACGACATGACACCCGAAGAGCGGACCCTGCTCAAGGACGTACACCGGGAGCTGACCCAGAAGTACCCGTCCCGGTCGAAGTACCGCAAGGACGACAGGGTCGTGGACACCCTGGCCGGGATCGTGCTGAACATCGACGGTCGCGTCCACGAGGACCACGTCGAGCGCGAGGCACTCAAGAAGGTCGAGTGGGCGGTGAGTCTCGTCAAGCGTGAGGCCGCCAAGGGCGACCCGGGCGCGCAGGCCGTGCTCGCTCAGATCGAGGGAGGTTCGAAGTGACTGCACTGAAGAAGTGGTGGAACGAGGAGCCGGTCGCCTCCCGCGTCGGTCCTGTGGTCGCTCTCATCGCAGGCTATCTGCTCTACAAGGGCGTCATCGACGCTGCCACCGAAGAGCTGGTTATCGGCGTCGTTGGCCTGCTGCTCGGCGGCACCGCCCTGGTCTCGGCGCGGTCGACGGTGTTCCCGTTCGCGAAGCTCGGCGCGGCGGCCCTGGATGCGATCCGCGGTGAACGCCTACGCGATCGGCCGAGTGAATAGTGCTCGAAGGAGCGGCACTCGGGGCCGTTCCCTGGGGGGACGTGGGACTGGTCGGCTTCTGCGCGGTGCTCACCATCACGTGGCTTCGCATGATCATGTCCGGGAAGTTCGTCCCCCGCGAACAGGTCGATCTCATCGTGGCCGACCTGCGCGCCCGGATCGAATTCCTGGAGGCGTCCAGCACGACGAAGGACGCCACCATCGCTGAGCAGGCATCGCAGGTCGCGAAGCTGACAGCGCAGGGCGACCTGTCGGTGCGCATGCTCGAATCCATCACTGCCTACAGCACGAACGCCCGGTCGGGGAGTGGCTATGTGGCGCAGGCGGAATAAGCACGTGGAGTCAGAGGAACTGCGGGCGGCGCGCGCCGAGTTGGAGCGCGCCGACCGGCAGTTGCGACGAGTGCAGCAGCACGGCGAAAAGGTGGACAGGATCAGCGAAGCGCTGAACACCTACATCGTTCGCAATCACTTCGGGGAGTCGATCAAGCGGACTTTCGAGCGGAGGACAGCGACATGATGCGATACATCGGATTGACGACCACCGCCATCGCCGGCGTGTCCGCCGTGTTGCTGAGCCCGGACAAAGACCTGGTCGCCAATGTGATCCTCGCCGGCGTGGCCGCGGTGTCGTGGGTTTTCTGCATCCTGTATGCCGCTCGGTCGAATTGGAGGGCCGAGGCGACGGGCCGGGCGATCTTGCGGATGGTGCTGTGCATCGCCGCCATCTGCACGCAGGGTCTGGTGACGATCCTGACGGACTACAACTACTGGGGCCGGGAGATCTTCCGGCCGATCATGCTGCTTTTCGTCGGCGTGGCCGTGGCGGACCTGTTGTGGACGCTGATCCGGATACAGCGCGGCCAGGCCACTTTCCAGCCTGTTCATTGGAGGAACAAGTGGCATCACTGACCCCCCTGAAGTACGGCAAGGTCGTCGGCCGGTTCCTCGCGAACATCAGCGATGGCCCGGACATCGACAAACTGCCGGAGTTCCCCCCGCTGTCGGGCACCCTGACGTTCACCGCGGGCGCGCCGAAGGTACTGGTGGCCACGGCCGAGCCGGACCCGGCCACGTATGTGCAGCTCCCGCAGTACTACGAAGTGAGCTTGGACGAGTTCGGCTATATCACCTGGCGCGGTGACCGCGGCGTGAAGCTGGTGGCGCCCACCGAGGACACCACTAATCCCAGCGGATGGACGTGGAAGGTCGCGTTCGATCTGAACTATGAGGGAACCCCGGTTCCGATCGCGCCGTTCTCGTTCAATGTCCCGGAGTTCATCCCGGGCCCGGACCCAGAGAACCCCGATGAGGGCTCCGAGGGGCTCGTGGATCTCACCCTTGCCTCGCCCGTCCCGGCGAGTAACGGTGAGGCAGTCGTCCGCGGCCTGTCGGTGGTGGATGTCGAGCTGATCGGAAATGCCCTCGAATTCATCCTGGACAACGGGGAGCACCTGGACCCGGTCACCATCCCGCAGATCGAGGAAGCAACCGACGCGGCGGCTGCGGCTGCGGCGAGTGAGAGTGCGGCCGAGACTGCGGCAGCGGATGCGGCGGCGGCGGTCAACTCGTTCGACCTGAACGTCGGTACCGTCACTACCGGTGCGCCGGGAGCGCCCGCCACCGCGAATGTGTTCGGCGGGCCGCCGGCGTGGACCCTGGATCTCACGATCCCGAAGGGCGATACCGGCGAGACGGGTCCACCCGCCCCGGACGCCACCGACACCGTGAAGGGCATCCTGCAGCTGACCGGCGACCTGGGCGGCACTGCGGCCTCCCCGACCGTCCCCGGGCTGGCAGGCAAAGCGAACACCGTGCACACCCATGTGGCCACCGATATCACGGACTCCACCGCCACCGGTCGCGGTGTGCTCTCCGCAGCGAACGCGGGCGCCGCACGTACAGCGATCGGCGCCGGCACATCGAGCCTCGTCCTCGGGACGACCGCGGGCACGGCCTGTGAGGGCAACGACAGCCGGCTGTCCAACACCCGCACCCCGACGACGGGCACCGTCCCGTACGACATCTGCTTCCCGGCGTTCGGGAAAGACACCACCCGTGCGGCGAGTTCGGCCGGCGATCTCCCGGGCGGGCTGAAACTGCAGCGGGCGGCGACGTTCACGTCGGTCACCTATCGGGCAATCACCGCCGACGCCTCCGGCAACCTCACGGTGGAGCTGAGGAAGAACGGCGTCACGGTCGCCGGTACGAGTGCGGCGATCGCCGCGGCCGGCCAGGTCGCGGGCGGGACCGTCAGCGGATCCTGGTCCTTCGCGATCGGCGACATCCTCACCGTCTACATCACCGCGGTAGGGACCACGCCCGGCAAGGGCTTGGTCGCCGATATCACGGGGCTGGCCTGATGCCGTGCATCGTGGTCGGCGGCGTAGGCGGATCGTTCCTGCCGTCCGGGATGAACAAGAGCGGGAACCAGACCATCCCGAACTCCACCCTCACGCTGATCATCAACTGGACCGCCGATACAGCGACCTTCCCGGGATCCTCGGTGTCCAGCAATGGCCTGGTTGCTCAGCGCAATGCATCCGCGGCCACGCTCGCGGTGGAGTGGTCCGTGCAGAACTCGGGGTTCACGGCTGTCACGGTCGAGGTCGATTTCCGGGTCAACACAGTTTCTCTCGGAGCGCCATTCATCCAATCGTTCGTGGTCGATGGGTCCTCGACGCAGATCCGGACCGCCTCGGTCGCGGGGATTGCGCTCGCCGAGGGCGATGTCGTGACGGTGTGGGCTCGCGGGGTGTCAGGCGGCGGAACCCGAACCCTGCAGACCGGTGGGTGGATGCGGATCACGCAGTCCTGATCTGAGACACCGCACCCCCGCCGATCGACTGATCGGCGGGGGTGTTTCGGCGTCTTTCGTGGAGGCTTCAAGGATGCGGCACGGGCAGCGGCGGCGTCCGACTCCCGGCGGCGATATAGATCCCCGACCACGTACAGGACTCCCGAGCATGCCTGTCGTGCAGGGAAATGCGGGACTTCTCTACATCGGCCATCCGGCGACACCCGGGGCAGGACACTGACCGGATCGGGTTGATCGGGATAAGCCGTTCATGGATCACGAGGGACATTTGGCCGGAGCGAACCCACGGCCAGCCGCCGCACATGCAGGGCTGAGACGGTCGGATCCGGATACCGGTCCACACGCAGTCGTCTGGGAGGTTGCGCCAGTGTTCGCCAAGGCGGCCCTTCTCCAAAGGGGCGCCGCGGAGGCAGTGCTCGCGGTCGGGGCAACGGACGGTTGGGCCGCCGCCGAGGCGCGCTGGCCGGACACCGCCGAGCATGTCGATCGTCACCCACGGCTCGCGCCGGCATATGCAGGTGTGCGGGTCCCCGGTGATGCCGTTCACGGCCGAGCCGCCACGGCGTAGTCGACAGCTGCACGGTAGCGGGGGCACTGGTGTCTGGCATGGTCGGCCATCAGATAGTGGGCGTGGGCGTAGCCGCGCGGGGTGTCCTGTGATCGGCAGGCGGCCGGATAATCCAGCGCCCGGAGCCCGGCTAGCACCCGTTCGAGGAGGGGCCGGGATCGTGTGTGCCAGAGCCGGATTGTGACGGCGCGGTGGCTCGGTGTTCGTACAGTCAGCGGGGGCGGTGCGCTCATGGTTTCGTCTCCCCTGGCGAGGTTGTAGTGGTGAGCACCCGGCGCCGGGTCGTTGCCGGCGGTATGCGGTGCGGCATCGGGGAAAAGAGAGCCAGCGCCGGGGCTATCACGACGGTATGAACCAGAGGGTCTCTCGGGCTACAGAAGTGCCAAAAAGTGCCAGAACCATTGCACCAACGAAGGATTACCTGGGACTATTGACCTCATCCCCCGCACCCCATGGCAAAGGCGTTCATCATGCATGTCAGATTCCTCGGCGGCCCGACCGGCGGGCAAGGGTCCCCGCGCCTATACGAAACCGACCGTGGCACTTTCGCCGTCCAGGGGTGGAAGACCGACCACGACGATCGAATCGAAATTCCCCATCGCCTGCTCGTCCACGCCGAACCGGGCACATGCATCGCAGGACTCCAGGACACCGGGCACGGAACATTCCTGCTGACCGGGACACCGATCACCGACCCAGAAGCGTTGGCGATCATGAAGATTCCCGGGCACGAAACGGCAGTCGAGGTGCCCATCGCAGCGGAGGTGACGCCGGATGCGCCAAGTACTCGGCGGTGACCCCTTCGACCGCCTCCTCGACGAGGCGAAATCGTCTGCGTTCCATCTCGAAACCAGTGACGATTATCTGGCGGAGACGGAGTCGGAGTCACTTAGCCGGTGGCGGGAAGACGAGTCCCGCGACCCGGGCGGTGAGTGGTTCGACTCGTGGACCGATCAGGTGCGTCGGATGACCGAGCGCGGTGTGACGATGCGGCGTGTGCGGATCGTGAGCGAGCCGCACACCGCATACACGCGGTATCTGCTCGCGCTGGCCCGGCACAACGAAGCGGCCGGTGAACAGGTTCGGTATCTTGCCCGGCAGGACGCGCACCCGGCAGACGCTGCGAGTGACGACTTCTGGCTGCTCGACAACCGTGTTGTGTCGTTCAGCCTGTTCGACGATCGCGGATACTGGATCGGTGGAGCGGTCACCGAGGATCCGGTGCTGGTCAGCAATGCTATGGCCATCCGGGACCGGGTGCTGGCCGCCGCAATTCCGTACGACATCTACCGGGACCGGCATACCGCGTGACCGATGTTCTTCGGCTCAGGCAGGCTCTGGGCGCGCGTCTGCGCGAACTCCGCAGGGACGCGGGCCTGGACGGCCGCCAGTTCAGTCTCGCGGCCGGCTGGCACTGGTCGAAGACGTCACGGATCGAAACAGGTAAGCGCACACCATCGGAGGCCGATATCGGCGTTTGGTGTGAGGTGTGCGACGCGCGGCTGGCGAAACCGGATCTGGTGGCCGCACTGCGCAATCTGGAAGCCCAGTGGACCGAGTGGAAGCGGGTCGCGGCATCCGGTCACGCCCGCCGGCAGAAACGCGCTGTCGAGATCGAGGGGCAGGCCCGGCTGCAGCGGGTCTACGCGCCGGTGGTGTTGCCGGGGCTGTTGCAGACCGAGGATTATGCGCGCGCGGTTCTCGCCCAGTGCATCCGGTTCCTGGATACCCCGGATGATCTCGAGGCGGCCGTTGCAGCGAGGATGCAGCGGCAGCTGGTGCTGGATCAGATCCGGCACCGGTTCGTGCTCTTGGCCGATGAGGCCGCTCTGTACAAGACGGTCGGCGGCGACGCTGTGATGGCCGGCCAGCTTCAGCACCTGCTCGATACCGCGTTCGACAATCCGCGGCTCATCTTCGGGGTGGTGCCGCTGACCGCCGAGTTCACCTACATCACGACGTCGTTCGACATCCTGGACAACCGGGTCGCGATGATCGAGACCATCAGCGCTGAGCTGACGGTGGTGACGGCGTCGGAGCTGGCGCTGTATGAGAAGGCGTGGAAAGCCCTGAGCAAGCAGGCGTTCTACGGCGACCGGGCCCGCGAGCTGATCACGGCCGCCCTGGAAACACGAACGAACCCCTACCCGAAGTTGGATAGGGGTTGACCAGCCGATTCGTTTCGGCTGGGCTCTCGTCACGTCTGGGCGGTCACTTCTTCCCGTGGTCGTACAACTCGTTCCACTTCGCTTCGATCCAGAGCACGTGGAACACGTCGCCCGCGCGAAACCCGACGAATGGCTGATTGCCAGAATGCCGGAAGACCATGTACTTGTCCTGCTCGAACTGCTCGGGGATCGCTGGCTTGAACGCCGACTTCGGCAGGTTCTCCGAGCCGAGGCCATGCTTGTCGTGCTGGACCAGTTCCTTCCAGGTCAGCTTCGCGCGCTTGTGCCATTTCTTGAGGAACTCCTGGCACTGCTGCGCGTCGAGTTGGTCGATCCCGAACTTGTCCTGGAGGTGCCTCAGGCACAGAATCGGGTAGCCACTGCCCGCGGACGTGGGGACGGCGGCAGGCTTCACTACGGGGTCGTGCTTAGGTGCCGATCCCCGCCTTTTGTTAGACACCGTCCGCGAAGAAACGCTGCAGGCGGTCGGGCTTGATGACCTCGTTGTACGCGCCGGACTCGAAGGCTTCCCGCCACGGCGCCTCGGTGTGCGTCTTGTTGCGCAGGGCCCACGCGGCGAGGCTGCCGTAGACGTCCCAGGTGTCGAGGAGTCGCTTCTCGATGGGCTTGTAATCATCCCAGTCGAAGAACATATCCAGGGCTTCATTGGGGTCGATGGGGTTCGACCCGTAGCCCTTGTACTGGTGGTAGACCTCGGGCACTACGGGGCCGTGGCCCCATGCCTCGATGTCTTCCTTGAACAGCCGCTGACCGGTTTCTGCGAGGTGGTGGCCCTGTGCGTAGTACAGCAGTTTCTGCAGCTTCAGATTGGTGATGTCGGCGTCGATGTTTTCCGCCCAGGCAATGAACCACCGGGCGATGTCGATTGCGCTCATCGGATTGCCGGCCATGATTGCCCCTGCTTGCATTGCTTCATCGGTCTCTCCGAGTATCCCCAGTGTAGTGGTTGGCTGTGACAAGGGCTGGAGCCCCTGGTAACGGAACGGGCCCGACTATCGAGGTCGGGCCCGTTGTTGGTTGATACACCTTGGCACAGCTGCTGTTACCTACGTCTCGCTTTCGGGCGTGTCGTCTCTCCGGCTCTGCCGGGAAGCAGTCCTTGTGCACGCTGATTGATGCGAGCCTCGGCGAACCACGCCTGGATGTAGCGGCGCTTCGCCTCCGAGAACGGCGGCGCCTGGTCGACGATCTTCTTCACGTACGCCTCATACTCGGGCGTGCCGCGCTTCACGAGAAAACCACGCGGTCGGTCGGCGAAGAACCAGCTGAGACCCCGAAAGACCTGCAGCGTCCTGTCATCTGGAGTGTGCGAAGCAACGATCTGGCGCACTCGGATCTGGGGTGATACGCGCAGGTTGGGAGACGATCGACGCAGTACGCATTGGGTACAGTTTTGGGTACAGTCCCGAGTTCCGCCGAGGATGACATTTTGCCATCGTAGCTGGTCAGCGTATGTTTTCTGGTGGAGCCGGTGACGGGAATCGAACCCGCGCCATCTGCTTGGGAAGCAGAGATTCTGCCATTGAACTACACCGGCGTACGCCTGTCGGCGCGAAGGCGAGCTTAGCAGAGGGCCGGCCCGAGGCCGAAATCTTTCGCGGATTCCGGGCTCGGGGGAAGACGGCCCGGTCGGGTCAGGTTTCCGACCAGACGCCGAGCTGGTTACCGCTCGGGTCGGTGAAGTGGAAGCGGCGGCCGCCGGGGAAGTCGAAGGGGCCTTCGGTGACCGTGCCGCCGGCGGCGCCGACGGTGCGCAGGGTGGTGTCGAGGTCTTCGGAATACAGCAGGACGAGGGGGCCGCCGGTGCGGACCTCGGTGCCGGGGGCCAGGCCGCCCGCCTCGCCCGGGCTGCCGTCGAAGCGGCGGATACCGGCGTAGTCGGGGCCGTAGTCGTTGAATTCCCAGCCGAATGCCGACCGGTAGAAGGTTTTGGCGGCGTCCAGATCGGTGACGGTGAGTTCGATGTAGTCGATGCCGTGGTGGGTGTGCGCGCTTGCTTCGGACATGGGCATTCCTCCTGGTGGGCCGGCGGGTATGAACGATGGACGGGCCGGTCGGGCCGCGTCCGTCAGGTGCAGTGTGCCCGCGGGGTGCGACAGAAAACGGTGCCTGCCGGACCGGGGCCTTCCTGCTCGGGCGGTGGTCGCTACGCTCGTGGCGTGCTGCTATCCGATCGTGATATCCGGGCGGAGTTCGCCGCCGGGCGGCTCGGGCTCGAACCGTTCGAGGACAACCTGGTCCAGCCGTCGAGTATCGACGTGCGGCTGGACCGGATGTTCCGGGTGTTCAACAACACCCGCTACACCCATATCGACCCGGCGCAGCGCCAGGACGAGCTGACGAGTCTGGTGGAGCCCGCCGCGGGTGAACCGTTCGTCCTGCATCCGGGCGAGTTCGTGCTCGGCTCCACGCTCGAGGTGTGCAGTCTGCCCGACGATCTGGCGGGCCGGCTGGAGGGTAAGTCGAGTCTGGGCCGGTTGGGTCTGCTGACCCACTCGACGGCCGGGTTCATCGACCCCGGGTTCAGTGGGCACATCACCCTGGAGTTGTCGAATGTGGCGAACCTGCCCATCACCCTGTGGCCGGGTATGAAGATCGGACAGCTTTGCCTGTTCCGGCTCACCAGCCCGGCGGAGAACCCGTACGGCAGCGCGGGCACCGGCTCCAAGTATCAGGGGCAGCGGGGGCCCACGCCGTCGCGGGCGTATCTGAACTTTCCGCTGCCGGGCTGAGGCGGCCGGCGGTCACGCCTGCAGGCGCAGGCTGTCTTCCATTGTGGCGAACGCGCGCCGCACGCACTCGGGCAACTCTTCGGGGGTGCAGGCGGGTAGCCATTCGTCCAGTGCGCAGCGCCAGGTGGCCACACAGAACTCGGTGAGCAGCCGCAGTTCGAGGCGGCGCGGGTCGCCGAGCCGGTGGGTGACCTCTTCCTGAACCTCTGCGCAATGTCGCAGGGAATGCCCGTTCAGCGCGGGCGATTGCTCGATCAACCTGAGCGTAGGCGGAAAGCGCCGGTACCAGTCCTCGTCCATGCGGTCGAGGGTGGCCAGCATCGCGTCGCGGAAGACATCGGTGAGCCGCCCGGACTTCTCGGTTTCGTCCAGCACCTCGAGGTAGGTGCTCCAGAGTTGCGTGACGGCGGTGAGCGCGACGTCTTCCTTCGAGCGGAAGTTGCGGAAGAAGGTCCGCCTCGACACCTCCACCGCCTCGAGGAGCGCGTCGAGCGGCGTGGTGTCGAAACCGTGCTCGCTGAACATCGCTATCGCGGTATCCGCCAGCGCCTGCCGGGTGCGCAGCTTCTTGCGTTCACGCAGCGTGGTGGGCTGCTCGGAGGTCGTCATCGACCGCAGTCTAGCAAGCGCGCGCATACTGCGCATGTGCTCTAATGGAGCAAGTGCCACAGTGTGGCACATTGATGCGAAGGAGCTCCCTGTGCGTGCACTCGTTGTCGACCACACCGCGACGACACACCTCTCACTGGCCGAGGTGGCCGATCCGGTACCCGCGCCCGGTGAGGCGCTGGTCCGAGTCGAAGCGGTTTCCCTCAACTTCGGCGAGGTGAAAGGCGCCACCGGCTCGGATGCACCGGCCGGTGCCGTGATCGGCTGGGACGCGGCGGGCGTCGTGGTCCGTGCAGCGGCCGACGGTTCGGGCCCCGCCGTGGGGACGCCGGTGGTCACGCTGGGGGAAGCGGGCTGGGCCGAGCTGCGCGCGGTTCCCGCTACCCTGCTCGGTGTCGTGCCGGAGGGTGCCGACCTCGGTGCTGTCAGCACGATTCCGGTCGCCGGCCTCAGCGCCCTGCATGTGCTGCGCCGGATGGGGCAGCTCATCGGGCGACGGGTGATGATCACCGGCGCGTCCGGTGGTGTCGGCCGCTATGCGGTGCAGCTCGCCGCCCGGGCGGGCGCGGAGGTCGTGGCGATCAGCGGGAATCCCGCCCAGGCGGACGGACTTCGAGCATTGGGTGCGCACGAGGTGTACGCCGATCCGGCGCAGGTGGACCGGCCCGTGTTCGCGGTGCTGGACAATGTCGGCGGGCAGCAACTGGTGGACGCCTTCGCGGCGGTGCAGGCCGGTGGCGTACTGGTGAGCGTGGGCCGGTCGTCCGAGGCGGATGCCGTACTCCCGCCCGCGGCCCTGCTGGCCACCGAAGGGCGGCACGATCGGTCGATTCGGACGTTCTTCCTGCTGGCCGACCCCACCGCCGACTTTTCCGGCGACCTGACCTGGCTGGCCGCAGAGGTCGCGGCCGGTCGTCTCGAGCCGGGAATCAGCTGGCGCGGCCCGTGGACCCGATACGACGAGGCGGCTCGGGCGCTGCTCGACCGCCGCCTGCACGGCAAGGCGGTACTGGACGTCGGGTGAGCTTCCTATTCCTTTCCGGGCGACCCGCCGAGCACGATATCGGCGGCCCGGGCCATGATCGCGGAGCGGTCGGCGCTGTCGAGTGGGTCGGCGGCCAGGAAATACATACCGATCCGGGTGCTGAAGGCGAGCAGGCTGCGGGCTTCTATTTCGATGGGGTCGGTGAAGTAGGCGCCGATCATTTCGCGCAGTAGCGCCATGCGCTGGTTGTCCACCCGGCGCAGGCGAGCGGCCACGGTCTCGTCGCGCCGGGCCCAGTCGCGGACCGCCAGATCGATCGGCAGCAGTTCCGGGGACAGGGTGAGCGCGCCGGCGCGCTGGATCTTGGTGCGCGCATCCCCGCCGTCGCGGGTGACGCGTTCGAGGACCTCGTCCACGCTGCGCCGCTCCCAGGTGTCGAGCATGGCTTCGAGCAGCGCGTTTCTATCGGCGAAGTACCCGTAGAAACCGCCCTTGGTTACGCCGAGCGACTTCGCGAGCGCCTCGACGCGGACCGCGTCGGGACCACCGCGGGCGAGGGCGCGCAGCCCTTCGTCGATCCAGTCGGCACTCGGCGTGCGTGCCGTGCCCATATGTGTCCCTCCTCTACCCGACCGGCGTCTATACGCCACCGTATATTTCGGCTAGCGTTGTTATACGCCACCGTATAACACCAAGAGGAAGACGTGACGATGACGGACAATTCCCCGATAGACGCGCACCGCGATCCGGTCGCCTTTCAGCAGCCCGACATCGGCGAATCGGTCGGCGCGCACACCGCGCTGACCGATTACCACTACGCCGATCAGTTCACGCTGGTAATCAACGCAGCGGAGATCGGAACCCCGGAAGAATGGGCGCGTGCGGCACTCGACACCGTCGCCGGGATCAAGGGACAACTCATCTGGCGCGGCCTGCTCGGATTGCGGCTCGCGCGCCGATCCGCGCCGGGGCAGGTGGCGGGCTGGGCGATCGTCGACCGCGGCGACAGCTGGATCACGCTGGCGGCGCGGTCCTGGATGCTCACCGGCAATCTCGTGGTCGAGGCCGTGCAGGAGAGCGTTTCGCTGGCCACGTTCGTCCGGTACGAACGGCCGATCGGCGAGCGCGTTTGGACGCGCGCGGCGCACGGTCATCGCCGGTTCGCCCCGACACTACTGCCCGACGCGCAACGGGTACTGCGGAATGCTCGGTGATACCGGGCCCGCCGCGGTAGGCGGCCGGCCCGGTATCCCGGCGGCTGTTCCGGACAGCCGCCCCCGCGTACGCCCGTCGGCGCCGCGGGGCGGGCTACGTCCGGCATACCTTGTGGGCTGCCGGACGTAGCCCCATCCCCGGTTATTCCCGGTCGCCGCCTGCCAGGAGCGCGGCGTTGATCACCGAGGACAGTGGTGGCAGGAGGCCGTCGCGTTCGGGTGGCACCACCCAGTTGCAGCCTTCCCGGTTCCAGCGGCCCAAACCCGTGGGCAGCATGACCGCGCTGCCCACCCCCGGAATATCGATATCGATGCGCTGCAACATTTCCACTACTTCGGGATCGGGCCGGCGATCCGGGTAGGCCACGAAGCTCCAGCGAATCTGCCGGGCCAGCACGGGAACTCGGATTTCCCGCGAATCCAGTAGTTCACGCACCGCGCGGGCGCGGCCGGTGGGAAGGTGGATGACGCAGGCGCGGCTGGTGATCGGCAGCATCACGAACCCGCCGCGCTCGACCGCCGGTAAGCCGAATTCGTGACGGTAATAGGCGGCCCAGTCGTCGACTGTCCTGAGCTTTTCCACGTTCACGATGAATCCCCTTGCCTCCCTGGGCGTGCCGAGCCTTCCGGTGTGCCGAGCCACGGCCGGCGGCGGTCGCGATGATCCGCCTTACCAGGATCGCGCCCCGGACCGCGCGCCGGAACCGCCTACACGCTCGCGTTCCACTGCCCTTGCGCTGCCATTCGGTCCGGTATGGCTTCTCTTTGTGGTTGCAGTCACATTCGGCTCGTACTCTGGGAGGGAAATCGTTCGGAAAGGGTGACGACGTGGTCGGCCAATGGTCTGGAAAGGAGGCCCGGGCGCTTCGCGAGGCCAAACGGATGAGCATCCGGGAGTTCGCGGCACATCTGGGTGTGCACGAACGACTGGTGTCCAAATGGGAGGCCGGGGGCGACCGGGTGCATCCGCGTCCGGTCAATCAGGCCGCCCTCGATACCTGTCTCGCCAGATCCGATGACGTCGAGCGGGGCCGCTTCGCCGCGTTGACCGCGCCCGGCCCCGGTTCCGCGTCCCGCGCTGCCGCCGGGCCCGCCGCGGTGCACGAAAGTTATTCCACTGAAGCCGAACTCCTCGCCCTCATCGACAGCGGTGCGGTGCGCGGGGAAGGTTCGGCGGCGATTTCGGAGAGGGATCTGATCATGGCGGCAGCACACGAGGCGAGTGATCACGCGGGCCGGGCCGAGGCCACGAATATCGGCCCCAGCACCCTCGAACAACTCGACGCGGACGTGACGCGGATCGCCAACGACTATGTGCACACCCCGCCGATGCCGATGATGGTGGAGATGTTGCGGGTCCGCCGCCGGGTGTATCGGCTGCTGGAGGGGCAGCAGCGCCCGTCCGACACCGGTCACCTATACCTGCTGGCCGGATCGTTGTCGGGGTTGCTCGCCAACGCGAGTACCGATCTGGGCTATCTGGATGCAGCCGGCGATCAGATCCGGGCGGCCTGGGCGTACGGGGAGATCTGCGGGCACAACGGCTTGCGGGCCTGGGCGCGGGGGATGCACGCGCTGATCGAGTACTGGTCCGAGCGGCCGCATCGCGCGCTCGCGCTGGCGCAGAGCGGGCAGCAGTACGCGGATTCGGCCACCGCCGCGGTGCGCTTGCACAATATCGAGGCGCGGATCTGGTCGAAGATCGGCAGCGCCGCGGATACCGAACGCTGTATCCGGGCTGCCGCGGCGGCGAGCGAGGTCGCGGCGACCGACAGCCTGCACGACGAGGTGGGCGGGGTGTTCGGTTTCTCCGAGGCCAAGGCCAGCTATTACGCGGGCGCCACCTATATCCATCTGGGTTTGGCGGAGCCGGCGCTGGCCGCCACCGAACGCACGATCGAGCTGTACCGCACCGGCCCGGCGCGGCAGCGTTCCTATGGCGCCGAAGCCCTGGCACGGGTCGATTCGGCGGCCGCCCACCTGATCAACGGCAGCCTCGACGGTGCGGAGGCGGCCCTGTCGCCGGTGCTCGAACTGTCCGAGGACAAGCGCATCGCGCAACTGGAGGAACGGCTCACCGGTGTGCGCCGGCGCATCTGCGCACCCACCTACCGCGGCGTCGCGCAGGCCCGGTCACTCGACGAGCAGATCGAGGAATTCTGCGGTTCCACGGCCACCCGCAGCCTGCCGCCGGGCACCGCCTGAGGCCGGCCGCGGGCCGTCGTTCTGCGGTAACCGAACGGTCACTCGCCGGGGCCGGACCGGATATCCGCTTGCCCCTGGTGGCACCATGGATCGGGTGAGTACTGGCCATTCGCATCCCGCCCCCCGGATTCTGGAGCAGTCGAAAAAGCTGCAGAACGTCGTCTACGAGATCCGTGGACCGGTACACGCACATGCGGCACGGCTGGAGGCCGAAGGGCACCGGATCCTGAAACTCAATATCGGCAACCCGGCGCCGTTCGGGTTCGAAGCGCCCGATGTGATCATGCGGGATATGATCGCCGCCCTGCCGAACGCGCAGGGTTATTCCGAATCCAAGGGGATACTGTCCGCGCGGCGCGCGATCGTGACCCGCTACGAGCTGGTGCCGGGTTTCCCGGAGCTCGACGTCGACAGTGTGTACCTGGGCAACGGCGTCTCCGAGCTCATCACCATCACGATGCAGGCGTTGCTCGACAACGGTGACGAGGTGCTGATCCCGGCCCCCGACTATCCGCTGTGGACGGCGATGACCAGCCTGGCGGGCGGTACTCCGGTGCACTATCTGTGCGACGAGACCAACGGCTGGCAGCCCGATATCGCCGATATCGAAGCCAAGATCACCCACCGGACCAAGGCCCTGCTGGTGATCAACCCCAACAACCCGACCGGTGCGGTGTACTCGGCCGAGGTGTTGCAGCAGCTGGTGGACCTCGCCCGTAAGCACCGGCTGCTGCTGCTGGCCGACGAGATCTACGACAAGATCCTCTACGACGACGCCAAACATATTTCGCTGGCGACGCTGGCGCCCGATCTGCTGTGCCTCACCTTCAACGGCTTGTCCAAGGCGTACCGGGTGGCGGGCTACCGGTCGGGATGGCTGGCGATCACCGGCCCGAAGGACCACGCGGCCGGGTTCCTGGAGGGGATCGACCTGCTCGCTTCCTCGCGCCTGTGCCCGAACGTGCCCGCGCAGCATGCCATTCAGGTGGCGCTGGGTGGCTACCAGAGCATCGAGGATCTGATTCTGCCCGGCGGGCGGTTGCTCGAACAGCGGGATGTCGCGTGGGAGCGATTGAACGCGATTCCCGGCGTGTCGTGCGTGAAACCCAAAGGCGCGCTGTATGCGTTCCCTAGGCTGGATCCCGAAGTCCACGAGATCCACGACGACGAGAAGCTGGTGCAGGACCTGCTGCTACAGGAGAAGATCCTGATGGTGCAGGGCACCGGATTCAACTGGCCCAACCATGATCATCTGCGCATCGTGACCCTGCCCTGGGCCCGCGATCTGGCGGTTGCCATCGAGCGGTTCGGCAACTTCCTGGCGGGCTATCGTCAGTAGCGGGGCGGCCGATTCTGGGTCGAAACAGACCCCTCGTCCGGATATTCGGCAATTTTCTGAACCTACTGGCATAAATCAGGATTGTGTGTGTACAGTGGGCTTCGGCACTTCGAGTGCCCGGCCAGGTTGTCTACCCCCCCTGGGCAACCTGGTCCTCGGGTTAGGCCGCCTACCCCCCTGGGCGCCTGCCCCCGGGCGGCGGAGACATCCCCCTGCTCTCCGCCGCCCCTTCCCGAGTTTCCCGGTCGTATCACCGAATTCCCAGCGTAGGGCCTGTTGTCAGGCCGAAGCCGCACCCCGCGAATCCTCTAGGCTGTGCCGGGTGAGCGACCACCATCATCATCACGATCACTCCAAGCCGATCGCCATCGGCGCCACCGCCGCCCGCGTGGTGGTCGGATTGCTGGTCGCTATCGGCATCGTCGTGGTCCTCGCCACCATCGCCCTGTGGCCGGAGCGCCAGCAGGTCGATATTCCGCTGCCGATGCAGAACGCGGACGGTTCCGCGGTGGTCACCGAGGCCGGCACCGTGATCCGCCAGGACGTCGGGGCCTGCGGTAGCCCGTCCATCGGCCGGGTCTTCGACGGCGACCCCGAACCGCCGGCCATGCAGGTCTACGACTGCCAGCGCAGTGTGATCGCCATCGAATCCGGACCCGACAACGGTAAACACACCCTGCTGGAGATCGCGCCGGGGCCCGGCCAGCCGGATCTGGCCGCCGGCGACGATATCCGGCTCGTACGCCAGACCGCCCCCGACGGCTCGACGCTGTACGGCTTCGACGACTACGCCCGCGGCTTTCCGCTCAGCGTTATCGCGCTCGCCTTCGTGGTGGTGATCGTCGCGATTGCGCGCTGGCGTGGGGTCCGGGCGCTGCTCGGCCTGGTCTTCGCCTTCGGGGTGCTGGTCGTCTTCCTGCTTCCCGCTCTGCTGGACGGCAAACCGGCGATACCGGTTGCGATGGTGGCGGGTTCACTGATCTTGTACGCGGTGCTCTATCTGGCGCACGGCGTGAACCTGCGTACGAGTTCCGCACTGCTGGGAACGCTGACGTCCATGGTCATCGCGGCGGTGCTTTCCTGGCTCGTCATCGATGCGACCACACTCACCGGGCTGTCCGAGGAACAGAACACCAACGTCGCCACCTACCTCGAACACGTCAGTATCACCGGACTACTGCTGGCCGGGTTCATCATCGGCTCGCTCGGTGTGCTCAACGATGTGACCATCACCCAGGCATCGGCGGCGTTCGAACTCGCGGAACTGGACAAGGGTGCGTCCCGCGGTGAGATCTTCGCGGCCGCGATGCGGGTCGGGCGCGACCATATCGCCAGTACCGTCTACACCCTCGTGCTCGCCTACGCCGGTGGCGCGCTGCCGTTGCTGCTGCTGTTCAGCGTGGCCGGCCGGCCGATCCGGGATGTGCTGGTGGGCGACGCCGTGGCGATCGAGATCGCGCGATCCGCGGTCGGCGGTATCTGCCTGGCCCTCTCGGTACCACTGACCACCGGGATCGCGGTACTGCTCGCCCGGCCGTTCGGCACGCCGAAACCCGCGGCGCGGACGCGGCGGGCGGGGTCGAAACGTGCGGATACCGGTAGCCATCGCGCGGTGGGCCGGCCGGAACAGGGCCCGGGAACCGCGCAACGGTCGCGGACGAAACGCGACCCCTGGCCGACAACCGGTGACCAACCCCGAGTACGACGTCCCGGTGAAGAGCGCCCGGGTGCCAACACCCGGCAGTCCGGTCCGCCCAGGCCGCCGCATACCGGGCCGCAAGCCGCCGTCCCCCGGCAACCGAACCAGCCCAGGCCGCCACACAGCGGGCCGCCCACCGGACCGCAGCAACCGGGTCCCGCTCAGCCGGGGCCGCAGCGGCCGTGGAACCCTCAGCGGCGCTTCGACGGGCCGCCACCCCGCGGGCGCCGTGGCCCCGAGCCGGGTTACGGGCGGGATTGATCGCCACGGCGACGAATTCAGATACTTCGCCCCGCCCGCGAGACGTGTGAACGGAACCATCGCGGCATACCTGCTTCCACGGGAGCGCCGGCACGTCGTCCTGCCCGGCGGACCGATCCGGGGCTCCGGCCACCGCCGGTGGCAACGTGGCAGCTCAGCGGCGGGGCCCCGGGAAGGGCAGGGCCTCCGGCGGGATGGTCGGTACGACGATCGGCGGCAGGCCCGGCAGGACTTCCCAAGTGTTCGGACCGGGTGTGACCGGCGGCGTCGTCTCGGGTTCCGGCTGGTACACCGGTGGCGGTTCGGCCAGGGAAGCGTGTTCCGAGGTCGTCGTCGCGGTCGGCGCGGGCGGGCCGGAGGTCGCGGACGGTGCGGGTGCCGACGTGGTGTCGGGTTGCGACGGACTCTGGACGGTGGCCGAGTCCTTGCTGAACATGTGCTGGCCGTAACCGAGACCGATCCCGATCGAGGCCAGCACCACCAACGCGCTCACCGCCACCATGGGCGCGCTGATCTCCCGGTTACGGCGTTGCGGCGGCTCGCCGAACGAACGCCGCGGCAAGAGTTTCGCCGGTAACCGCAGGGCTACGGTCGGCGGGTCCTCGTCCGGGGTGAGCCGCGGTACCGGGGTGCTTATCGGGCGCGGTAGCGCGGGAGCCGAGGGGGATGCGGCCGAACTCTGGCCTGGCGCCGGGCTCGGGGTCACCGGGCTCGGCGCAGCCCCGCTCGCAGTGCCGCTCGGTGGAGGCGCGCTCGGAAGACCGGTCGAAGGAGATGCGCTCGGAGATCCCGTTGCGGGTGCACCCGGCGGGTTGGACGGGGCAGGCGCGCCCGCTGGGCCGGACTGCGGCGGCGCGATCGGCGGGGACTGCGGAGGCGTGCCCGGCGGGTTGGTCTGCGGCGGCGCGATCGGTGGGCTGGGCTGCGGAGGCGTGCCCGGTGGGGAGTGCGGAGGTGGGCTCGGCGCGCCGGTCGGCGGGCCGAAGATGCCGTGCTGCGGTATCGGCAGATCGGGCCGGGATTGCTCGGCGCCCGGTGTCGCGGGCGCCGGAAATACAGGGAAGGCGTGCGAACCCGAATGCGCGGTCACTGTTGTTCCAGGGGTGGTCGCGCTCGGCGGTCCGGCCGGGCCGGGATACGCGGCGGTCGCACCGGGAAATGCGGACGTGGTGCCGAAAGGCGCGGTCGGCGTGGCGGAGAACGCAGACGTAGTGCCGGGGAACGAGGCGGGCGGGCCGAGATGCTCGGTGCTGTCGCCGAAGGGCGAGGTCGCGCCGGAGCCTGCACCGGCCGCGGAGTAGGCGGCAGCCGCGTCGGCGATCGTGCTCGGCGGTGCTGGTGCGGTGCCCGCGTGTGCGGATACCGAGTCGGCGGCCGTGGTGGTCGCAGCGGGGCGACCCGTGTTTCGGCCGAGCTGTGCGGTCGCCGCGCCGGCCCACGGGAGGCTCCCGTCGGAGTCGAGATCCCCAGGTGCGGCCGCGCTCGGGTATGTGGCAGCGCCGTTCTGTATTGCGAAGGTGCCGCTGTGATCAGGCGAGATGCCGCTGTAGTTCGGCAGGGTGCCGCTGGATTTCGGGGACGCGGCATTCGGAATAGGTGCAGTGACACCGGGTAGTGGGTTGTTCGCGCCGGAATGCCCGGGGGCCGGATAGCTTCCGCCGGGTTGCGCGGGGGCAGTGTCGGGGCGGCTGTCGTTTTCGGCGGAGCGGTCCCGCGGTTCGGCGGCCGCGGTGGAATCGTTCGCCCCGGCCTCGGCGGCACGGGTGCGCGCTTTGCCTGCCAGCAGGGCCGCGCCGCGGGCGGCCGCCGTCTCCGGTTCCGGTGGTACCAGGATCGGCATATCCACGGCTTCACGCAGGGCTTGGCTCACCAGCGGGATCCGCATACCACCGCCCACCGCCAGCAGGGCCTGTACCGGGCGGCCGGAACGTGCGATCACCTCCCGGGTCGCGCGGGCCGACGTTTCGACCGACCGGCCGATGAGCGCGGTGAAATTCTCCTGGGTGAGCAGCACCGGCCCGTAGCTGCTGGGCAGCGCGACCGCGTTACCGGCCGCGAGCCGTTCCTTGGCCGAGCGGCACAGCGCGTCCAGTTCGGCCAGGCCGGCCGGATCCGGCGGGTGTGCGATCCGGCCGGAGTTGATCTGCTGTTCCCGGATCAGTGAATCGAAATATTCGCCGCTGATATCGCCGGTGCGTTCGGTGTGCCGGACCTGCCGAGTGGGTACATCCACCACAGTCACCGAGAGGCCGGAGGAACCCAGATCGAAAACAGCGAGCGTGGACACGTCTTTCAGGGCACCGGACGCCACGGCGAATTCGAGAACGGCCTCGATATCGGGAACGATGTCGTAGGCGGTGAGTCCGTGCTCGCTCATCGCCGTATGCAGCGCCCGGGCCTGCTGTTCGTCCCGGCAGGCCAGCACGGTGGCGGTGATCGCGGGATTCGAGTTCAGCGCCGCCGCGACCGAGAGCGCGGCGCGTTCGGCGCTCGGTGTCTCGGGCGGCACCACAAAGGTGCGCATATCGTACGAATCGGGCTCGGCGCAGGGGTCGGCCCCGGCAGGTGGGCGCGCCAGGCGGATCGCGCCGGCCCCCACCGACACTCCCAGTACTGAACTCATCGGCAGCCCATCCGTACTTCCCGCTTCACACTGTGCGAGCGCCGGCCTGTCGATGATGACGGCTCATCCCCCGAACCAGGCGGCCTCTTCGACAGTACCGTCCGGTCCCGTTGTCACGGGAGGCAGGAACCGATGCCCTACGTCCGGCTCGCCCACCCGACTCTACGGTGTGCCCACGCCTGCGTACACCCATCCGGCCGACCGCCAAGCGGCCCGATCGAGACAATTGCGTCCGTCGATGACGGAGCGGGCCCGCACCACCGAGTCCAGGTCCTGTGGGCGCAGTTCGACGAATTCGTTCCATTCGGTGAGGACCAGCACCACATCGGCGCGTTCGCAGGCCTCCCGCACCGAGGTCGCATAGCTGAGGGTGGGGAAGACGCGGCGCGAATTCTCCAGGGCTTTCGGGTCGTAGACGGTGACCACGGCGCCGTGCAACTGGATCATTCCGGCCACGTTGAGCGCCGGGGAATCCCGGACATCGTCGGATTCGGGTTTGAAGGCCGCGCCGAGAACGGCCACGTTCGCCCCGAGCAGTGAGCCGCCGCACGCCCGGGCCGCCATATCCACGATCTTCGTCCGGCGGCGCATATTGATGTTGTCGACCTCCCGGAGGAAGGCCAGCGCGTGATCGGCGCCCAGTTCCCCGGCGCGTGCCATGAAGGCCCGGATGTCCTTGGGCAGGCAGCCGCCACCGAATCCGACACCGGCGTTGAGGAACCGGCGGCCGATCCGTTCGTCGTAGCCGAGGGCGTCGGCCAGCACGGTGACATCCGCACCGGTGGCCTCGCAGACCTCGGAGACAGCGTTGATGAACGAGATCTTGGTTGCCAGGAAGGCGTTCGCCGAGACCTTGACCAGCTCGGCGGTGGCGAGATCGGTGAGCAGGAACGGGACCTCGGCGGCGAGCAGATCGGCGTAGAGCTCCTCGATCAGTTCGCGCACCCACGGTGACCGCGCGCGGGAATCGTCGACGCCCAGAACCAGCCGGTCCGGGCGCAGGGTGTCCCGGACGGCGTAACCCTCGCGCAGGAACTCGGGGTTCCAGGCGACCTCGATATCCACGTCGCTGAGCGCCCGGGCGCGTTCCCCCAGCGCGGCGGCGGTACCCACCGGCACGGTCGATTTGCCGACGATCACGCTGGGCCGGGTGACCAGCGGGGCCAGCGTATCCACCACGGCATGCACGTATTTGAGGTCGGCCGCGTATTCACCCTTTTTCTGCGGGGTGCCCACGCCGAGGAAATGCACCTCGGCATGGTCGGCGGCTTCGGCGTAGGAGGTGGTGAAGCGGAGCCGGCCGGCGTCGAGGTTGCGGCGCAGCACCGATTCCAGGCCGGGTTCGTAGAACGGCGTGACCCCGTCGGAGAGTTTCGCGACCTTGCCCGGGTCGATATCGACTCCGAGAACATCGTGGCCGAGTTCGGCCATACACGCTGCGTGCGTGGCCCCCAGGTACCCGGTTCCGAAGACTGTGCATCGCATAATCGATTGGTAAACCCCGCCGGTGGCCCCACCGGAAAACCGAGGCGATCCGCCGGGCAACAGCAGATGTACACCGGACGACACCGTGCGCTGACCTGCGCGGATCGGAATGGGTGCGGTACGCCGGCGGAGCCGCCGGTTAGGATCGCGGCGGTGCGCCGCCGAATTGTCCTCGCAGTAGCGATGGCCGCCGTGGTGGTGTTCGTACTCGCGCTGTGGCCGGTCTATGTGCGTCCGCAACGGGAGGAGCCCGCGCCCGCCGACGCGATCCTGGTGCTCGGTGGAGCGCACGACGGCCGGGAGGCACTGGGGCTGCGGCTGGCGCGGGAGGGCTACGCGCCGCGGGTGCTGATCTCCAATCCTTACGAGGACAGTCCGCTGATCAACCGGATCTGTCACGGCGGCTACAGCTTCGACGTGGTGTGTTTCGACCCGTCGCCGCGGACCACCCGGGGGGAGGGCCGGTACCTGGCCGATCAGGCGCGCGCGCACGGCTGGGACCGGGTCATCGTGGTCACCTTCACCCCGCATATCTCGCGGGCTCGCTATGTGCTCGGCAAATGCTGGGACGGGCAGCTGCTGTTCGTGGACACGCGCCCGGACCTCGGGCTGCCGCGGTGGGCCTACGACTACGTGTACCAATCGGCGGGGTACGTGAAGGCGGCTTTCGAGGACTGCCCGCGCTGAACCGGAATCTTTTCGGAAGATATGATGGCATGTGCCTTCAGTTTGACGGAATGAGAGAGAACTGGCTACATTCTCTCCAGCGCCGGTAGTCGCCGGACCTGCTGCGACGACGCATGAAGCCTTCGGGAGCGTGTATGGATTACGACTGGTCGGAGGCCGACAAGGCCTTCCGAGACGAGGTACGGGCGTTCCTGGCGGAAAAGCTCACGCCCGAGATCAGCACCGCGGGCCGGTTGATGACGAGTGTCTACTCCGACCACGAGGCAAGCCTGGAATGGCAGCGCATCCTGCACGAGCGCGGCTGGGCGGCGCCGCACTGGCCGGTGAAATACGGCGGCTGCGACTGGTCGCTCACCCAGCACTACATCTTCAGCCGCGAACTCACCTTGGCCGGTGCGCCCGCGCTCTCGCCCATGGGTATCCGCATGGTCGCCCCGGCGCTGATCGCGTTCGGCACCGAGGACCAGAAGAACTACTTCCTGCCCCGCATCCTCACCGGTGAGGTCTTCTTCTGCCAGGGCTACTCCGAGCCCGAAGCAGGCTCCGACCTGGCCGCTCTGAGCATGGCCGCGGTGAGCGACGGCGACGATTTCCTCGTCTCCGGCAGCAAAATCTGGACCACCCACGCCACCGAGGCGAACTGGATCTTCGCGCTGGTCCGCACCTCCCGTGAGGGTAGGAAACAGCAGGGCATCACCTTCATCCTGATGGATATGACCGCCCCCGGTATCGAGATCCGGCCGCTGGTCATGAGCTCCGGCGAGCAGGTGCAGAACCAGATCTTCTTCGACAATGTGCGGGTGCCCAAGAGCAATGTGCTCGGGCAGATCGACGACGGCTGGACTGTCGCGAAGTACCTGTTGGTCCACGAGCGCGGCGGCGGCGCGATGGCGCCCGCACTACAGGCCATGGCCGAGAACATCGCCACGGCCGCGGCCGCCCAGCCCGGCCGCGCCGGCAAACCACTGAGCGCCGACCCGCATTTTGCCGCCCAGCTCGCCGACGCCCGCATTCGCACCGAAGTACTCGAGGTGCTGGAATTCCGGACTTTGGCGGCCATGGCCGAAGGCAAGGATCTCGGTACGTCGTCTTCGATGCTGAAGATCCTGTCCACCGAACTCAGCCAGCAGCTCACCGAACTCGCGCTCACCGCGGCCGGCCCGCGCGGCCGGGTCTACCAGCCGCACGCCACCGCACCCGGCGGACCGATCGCCGAATACACCCCGCCCGCCGACGGTTACGTCAGCGGCGCGGATTGGCAGGCCGTCGCGCCACTGCGCTACTTCAACGACCGCGCCGGTTCGATCTACGCGGGCAGTAACGAAATCCAGCGAAATATCCTCGCCAAGGCAGCATTGGGGCTCTGATGGACTTCACCTTCACCGATGAACAGGTAATGCTGCGCGACGCGCTCGCCGGTTTTCTCGCCGCCCGTTACGACCTCGAGAAAAGCCGCAGCGCGGTCAAAACGGGGTCCGGCTGGCAACCCGAGATCTGGCGCGGTTTGGCCGAACTGGATGTGCTCGGCCTGACCCTGCCCGAGGAGGCCGGCGGGTCCGGCGGGGGCCCCGTGGAAGCCATGATCATTGCCGAGGAACTGGGCCGCGCGCTGGTCGTGGAACCCTACGTCGACACCGTGGTGGTCGGCGGTGGTTTGCTGCGCCGCTCCGGCGGCGAGTCCGCCCAGGCGGTGCTGCGGCAGATCGCCGAGGGCAGTGCGCGCATCGCCTTCGCCGCCCTCGAGCCGGGCGCCGGCGAAGTGCGCCAGGATGTTTCGGTCACCGCCCGCCGCGACGGCGACAGTTGGGTGCTCGACGGCAGCAAGATCGTGGTCACCGGTGCGCCCATCGCCACCCATCTGATCATCTCCGCCCGCACCGCCGGTGAACGCCGCGACCAGGACGGAATCTCGCTGTTCCTGGTGGAATTCGACGCCGCCGCACCGCCGGCCGGAGTCGAGGTGCACCGCTATCGCACCATCGACGACCGGGTCGCCGCCGACCTCACCTTCACCGGTTTCCGGCTACCCGCGGATTCGCTCCTCGGTGCCGAGGGCCAGGCGTGGCCGATCATCGACGCATGCGTCGACGACGCCATCGCTGCCGTCGCTTCCGAAGCGGTGGGGTTGATGCGCAAGGTGCTCGACGACACCGTCGAATACACCAAACAACGCCAGCAGTTCGGCGTCCCGATCGGCAGTTTCCAAGCACTGCAACATCGCATGGTCGATATGCTGATCGAACTCGAGCAGAGCGTCGCCGCCGCCTATCTGGCTGCCTACGCCCTGCAAGCCGAACCCGCCGAACGGGCCCGCGCCATTTCCGCGGCGAAGGTCACGATCGGCCGCGCGACCCGTTTCATCGGCCAGAATTCGGTGCAATTACACGGCGCGATGGGCATGACCGAAGAATTGGCCATCGGCCATTACTTCAAACGGCTCACCGCCATCGAATACGAATTCGGCAACAGCTCCGATCACCTCGCCCGCTATATCGCGCTGACGAATTGATCGGCCCGCACCCCACTCACTCCTGTGCCCGAGTGGGGTGCGGAAACCCGTGCCGGGCCGTGCGGTGGGCCGTCAGAGGGGGATCACCGCGCGACCCGGTACGTCAGTACTCGAGCTCTGTCCACGGAATGGTGATCGGGAACGGGAATTCGATGCGGATGCCGTCCTCGTCCTCGGGGGTCCATTCACCCGCGAGAACATAGTTTGCCGAGCGCAACGGCCGAACACCGGGCGGAAGTCGACCGGGTTCGGTTTCCAGCGCGTAAGCGTGGACTGCCTCGATAGCGCTTACTTCGCGCGCCAGAGTGACCTCCCAATACCAGGGGATGCCGGCACCCGCGTAGCGTCCCTTCTTCGCCGTCATAGCGGAGGACGTATTCGAGGGGGACAATACTTCGCCCACCAGAAGCGTGGATGCGGCACGTATGTCCTCGAATGGTGTCTCGGGGCAGCGGCAGACCAGGAAATCCGGGGTCAGGAAATCCGACTTACCGCTGGTACCGAGAAATACGTTGGTTTCTGTTTCGACCTTCCAGCAGGTTTCCGGTCGATCGGACATATTCTTGCGGGCGCAGCGTTCGATCGCATTTGTCATTCGACGGCCGAATGCCTGATGCTCCATGGGCCCGCGCCGGAGCCGGACAACACGCCCCTCCCATAGTTCGATCTCGCCCGCGATCTCTTCGGGCAGCCGTTCGAGTTCCTCCCAGGTCATGAACTCGGGGAGGTCTGAAGGTTCGATCTTCGGCCGGGACATAGCGCAATGGTATGCCCTGCTCGCAGACTTATCGATGGCGTTGCCGTGGCTCCATACGCAGCCGGTTGTGCGACCTGTATGTGCTCGTGGATTCGCGCTATCGCCTGGTCGCGCGCAGGATCGCCGTCTCGACCGGGAGGGCTGACCCAGGACCGGGAGCCGGAGCGCCATCAGCGGGGCTCAGATTCGGCTGGGCGAGGAAACGGGGCTCGGTACCGCGATGGGGTTGGCCTGCGTGGACGAGGAACGGGTGGCACAGGTACACATCGCCCGCCCGACCGGTCGCGAAGGCGAGCGGGCGATGCGCCGTGGCCGGTACGGCGCGGCGGGCGAGTTCCCGGGCGTCGAGGCCGGCGTCGCCCTCCGGTTCGAGGATCCGGGCCACGTCCAGGTGGGAACCGGCACGTATCCGGGTGGGGGCGTCGGACTCGCCGGTGTCGGAGAAGAGGAACAGCATCAGCAGGGCGCGGTTCTTCGAATGGATGTTGATCCGCCAGCTGAGATAGTCGGTCGGGCTCGAATCCGGACCCGGAAAACTGGCATCCACATGCCAGCCGTCGAGTACGGCGGGTTCGTTACCAGGAAACCGGACGACGAAGCCGCCGAGACTGATTCGAGGAACCCAGCGTTTCGGGCCGACGAGCCGGTCGAATGCGGCGTGCAGTCGCGGTGTGTTGGCGGCGGCAACGAACGGCGGCGAGGCGTAGTCGGGGCGGGTCGCCACCGGGGCCGGCCATGTTTCCGGCTCGTCCGGGGAGGCATCCAGATCACGCCAGATGATCGCGCGGCACTCCTCGGCCAGGGAACGGGGAAATGCCTCCGGTACGTGTACGAATCCGTTGTCGATGAACGATGCCACCTGTTCGTCGTCGAGCATGGTCCTATTCGAACCATTACCTCGGCGGCTACGCCAATGATTTTCCGCGCTCACCGCCCAGTACCCGAGACCGCAGCCTGCCCTGGGATCACCGCGTCGTCCCGGCTACGCCGGCGTACGGCGACCGGCGCCGTTCGAGCGGGATCCGGTCGAACCATGCGACGGAATAGCGGACGCCCTCCACGACTTGGATCGGATATGACGGACCCACAGTTCGATCCGCGCACGCTGCTGGCCGAAAGCCGGCTGGGCATCCTGGCCACGATCAAGTCGGACGGCCTGCCGCAGCTCTCGCCGGTGACTCCCTACTATGACCGCGACGCCGACATCATCTACGTCTCGATGACCGAAGGCCGCGCCAAAACCGTCAACCTGCGCCGTGACCCGCGCGCGGCACTGGAGGTGACCCGCGCCGACGGCTGGGCCTGGGCCACCGCCGAGGGCACGGTCACGCTCACCGGCCCTGGCACCGACCCGCACGGCCCCGAGGTCGAAGCGCTCGTCGACTACTACCGCGCGGCCGCCGGCGAGCATCCAGACTGGGACGAGTACCGATCGGTCATGGTCTCCGACCGCCGGGTCCTGATGAAACTCTCGGTCCAGCACGTATACGGAGCACTATTGCGCTGAACTTCGGGCATCCAGAAACCCGTGATCCGACCCGGCGCTGGGTGCACGCCTGCCGGGACCGTTGTGCATCGAGGGGTGGCGGACTGCCGACCCCTGGCAGCGCGGTGTTCTCGCGCGCGGTCAGTCGTCGCGTGAATCGTCGTCGGTGGGCCACAGCACCGCAGCAATCAGGACTGATAGCGGTAGGCCGATCGCTACAGCGAAACCGGTCGCGATACCCGCGCTCACTGCTCGGCCTCGGTGCACCGCCAGCGGGCGAAGGACAACCGGGGCAGCACCGTTTCGACATCAGCGATGTGCATCACCGAATTCAATTGCAGCGGGCCGAGATGGTCCGGCGCGGGCAGGATCACCGCGTCCGCGCCGGCGTCGCGCACCAAGTCGCGCAGCGGTAGCAGGCTGCACGGGTCCGGCCAGACGAGCCGGTAGCCGAGCCGACGGGCAAGCCGCTGTACCTGCGCGGCTTCCCAATCCGGCGCGGTGCTGTTGTCATGGTCGATCCAGCCGAGCGCGACCGGTCGCTCCCACATCGTGAACCCCCTGCTGTGCGGTTTGTGTGCACCCGCCGCCGAGGTCGAGACACCCGGCGGAGAGGCGTGGACCGAACCTATGAGGGAAGTCACGCAGGGATTGTCCTGAAAGGACAAGTGCATTAGGCCTTTTCGATCAGCAGTTCCGTTCAGCCTTGCTCGGGTCCGACACCCAGCCGCCACGCAAGCCCGCGTAGCTCGCGCCCGGCGGCATCCCGTCGGGCGGCACGTAGGTGATCCGCGACAGCTTCACGGGCGAGCATGTCTGTGTGTACCCGTTGCGGTGCGAGCTGTTCCGCACGCAGCAATACCTGTATGCCTTGATCACGGCGGCGAGAGTCGGTGAGTAAGGCTCGACCGACCTCCATGTAGAGCTCGGCCTGCCGTGAGTTACTGGGTATGGCTCGGACATTCACCGAGCGTGCCCGTTCGGCGACGGTCACACCGTCATCGAGTTCGTTTCCGATCGTCGCGCGCCATATACCGACGTTGGCGGTGCCGAACCACATGCGGCCGAAAGTCCCGACCTCGGTGTCCAAGCGATCCGCGACCGCTGCCGCTTCCGCCAGGTGTGTGTCAGCGGTTTCTCGGTTTCCCTGTACAGCACACGCAAGTGCTGCCGACAAGTGCAGCATTCCGTACGTCTGAATCACGTCCGGATCATCCAGGTGTGCGGTCAACTCGTCGGCGCATCGCACGGCACGCCGGTACTGCTCGGGGCGGGACAATCCGCCCGTCGCGTCACCGCGCAACCAGGTTGTGAAGCCCATCCAGGCAGGGGATTCCAACAGTGCAGCACAATGCTGGGCGGCTCGGGCTGCCAATAGCGGCAGACCCCGGCCACCGAGGCGCTTGGTTGTCCACACGGCCGAGCTGTAGCAGGTGATCATGCCGAGCAGCGCCGCCCGCCTACGATCCGGAGTCCGCGCGTAGACGGCGTGTAGTTCGCCCAGGAGGTCCGGCATGAGTTCGACTTGCGCCGCGTAATCGGATGTGACCTGTGCGAGGTCACTCAGCCGCCGGAGATCGGCAGCGATCAGCGGCCACTCGCGTACCGTGCAGCCAGGGTCTTCGCCGAGTTCATAGGCGTCCAGCGCATTCTCGACGGCGACCAGGCCACCGTGCGCCGCCTCCGCTGCTGCCGATGGCGTCGATTCCCACGGTGCCGGTGAGAATTCCGATGGCGCCACTCGCAGCGCCCGCGCAAGAGCTTCGAGCGTCCGGCGGTTTTCCAAAGCCTTCTCGCCTCGCTCGAGTTTGCCGAGGTAGCCGTACGAGATGCCGGCCAAGCCCGCGGTGACCTCGAGGGTTTGCCCGCGCCAGGCCCGGATCTCACGCAGCCGCCGACCGACCTCGTTCGGTGCGATTTCGCTCATGATTCGAGGCTACGACCGCCTGCGCTCGGCGTACAGGAAAAAGAGCCGAAGGTCCATCTCGGTCGGCGCATACTCGAAAGACAAGTCCGATGTCGGTTGGCAGGCACAAGGAGATGGATACGGTGGCTGGACGCAAGGTATGCAACGCACATGCGGTGCTCGAGCCGGGGGATCTGGTCCGCGTCCGCTTCGACCGTCAGATCATCGAAGGCACCGTGACGAGCGCGCATGATGACCTTGTCCATGTTGTGTTCAGTGTCGAAGGATCGGACGAACCCATGGCCGGTCTCTACCGCGAGAGCGAACTCGTCTGGGGCTGACCTGCCGCTGGTGTACTTCGATTCCGGCAGCCCGCCGAGATTCTGTCCGGTCGGCCACTGACGCGTCCGTTGTATCGCCACAGCGCCAGGGTTGCGCCTCCCCGCTCGCTTTCCGCGAGGGCATCGCTGTCGGGGATCAGTTCAGGCGGCGTCGGTGTGGTGACCGCTGAATTTCACCCGGGTATCCTCCGCGTCGAGGGCGATGTTCAGGGTGGCGTCCAGGGCTTCAGCGAGCTTGGCGAGCAGGGGCAGCGTCGGCACGGTGTCGGAGCCCTCGATACGCGATACCTTGGCCTGTGTCAGCCCGGCGCGTTCGGCGAGTTCGGTTTGGGTCAGTCCGAGTTCTGTCCGGCGGTCGTACACGGCTTTGGCCAATGCCATGGAGAGGCGGATTTCGCGACGGGCGTCGGTCACCTCATCGGGCTCGGTGTAGCCCTCGGCCAATTTCCGCTCCCGCAAATGTTTCCATCGTGCGTGGCTCATCGGTCCAGTTCTCCCTTCTCGATCACGCGGGTGAATTCTTGGTGTGCCGGTTCGTGTTCGGTCCGGCATACCTGTTGCGCCAGCTTCGCGCGTTTGACCTCGGCGTCTTCTCGCATCCGCGTCTTGCGGAACACTGTGAGCAGGATGGCTCTGCGTCCGGGCGCAAGCCAGTAGGTAATGCGCATGGCGGCGCCGTCCAAGGTCGGGCGTAGCTCACGGACCCCGTCTCCGAGGTATCGGGCATAGGGTTCGCCGAGCGACTCGGCATGCTCGGCAAGCAGGCCAACGTACTCGTCGACCTTCAGGAAGTGCCTGGCCGGGAGCGCTTCGAGCCAGTCACGCACCTCCGGCTCGATCTCGATGGTGAACAGTTCGCCCACGACACGCACCTTATATGTCGCTAACAACATACTGCAAGTATGCCGACCGGTGCTCAGGCGTCCGGGGTCGTCTAACTAGGGAACTCCCGCGGTGGGCGAATAAGCGACGGGCCCGGTGCTCAGCGCAACGGACCCGTCGATTGTTCGGTTGTGTTCTTCGGTCAGCCCTTGCGACCCGGTGCTTTCGCGCCGGACTTGAATCCGAGGGCGCCCGGTTTGGCGGCCGGCGGGTTCGCGCCGGATCCGTTACCCGCTGTTCCATTGCCCGACGAACCGGTGGTTTCGGTGGCCGGTTCCGTGGCGGATTCGGCCGGTGCCGATTCCGCGGCCTCGGCTGCCGGTGCCGGTTCGGCGGCGGGTGCCTTGGCGCCAGGCGCCTTCGGAGCCGGGCGCTTGAAGCCGGACTTCATCGCCAGACCCTTGGCCGGCTTCGAGGGCTTGCTCTCGGCCGGTGCCGACGCTGTGGGCTGCTCGGTCTCCGTGGGTGCGGCCTCGGCCGGTGCCGCGGATTCCGCCGGTGCGGGCTCGGCTGCGGGAGCCGAGTCCGCTGCCGGTGCAGCGGGTTTGGCGCCGGGTGCCTTCGGGCCGGGGCGTTTGAAGCCGGACTTCATCGCGAGGCCCTTGGCGGCGACCGTGGGTTTGGTTTCGGTCGCAGCCGAGCTCGCGGCGGTCTCCGCCTCGGTGGTGGATTCGGCCAGTTCCGCGGCGGGTGCTTTCCCGCCGGGTGCCCTTGCCCCGGGGGCCTTGGCGGCACCCTTCATGGCGAGGCCCTTACCGCCGGGTGCTTTGGCGGCACCCTTCATGCCCAGACCCTTCACCGGCGGAGCCGCTTTGGCTTCAGTGGCTTCGGTCGGCGCGGCTTCCGCGGTTTCGGCCTTGGCGCCGGGAGCCTTGGCCGCGCCCTTCATGGCGAGACCCTTACCGCCGGGGGCCTTGGCGGCCCCCTTCATCCCGAGACCCTTGGCGGCAGGCGCGGCCGTTTCCTTGGCCTCGCCTTCGGCGGCGGGAGCCTTCGCCCCCGGTGCCTTCGCGGCGCCCTTCATTCCGAGGCCCTTACCGGGTGCCTTCGCCGGGCCCTTCATGGCCAGGCCGCCGCCCTTCGGGGCGGCCTTCTCGGCGGCCGGGGCCGCCGCTTCGGCGACCGGTTCGGGCTCGGGTTCGGGTTCCGGCTCGGGTTCGGCCTTGGGCTCCTGGATGACCGTCAGGTTGGCGGTCAGCTGTTCCGGCTGCTGCCGCTCGATCGATTCGAGCATCAGCTGTGCGACGTCGACGACCTCCACGCCCTCGCCCTGGCCCGACTCCTGGCGTGCGGTGACACCGTCGGTGAGCATGACGCGGCAGAACGGGCAGCCGGTGGCGATCTTGGCAGGGGAGGTGGTGAGCGCCTCGTCCACGCGGTCGATATTGATGCGCTTACCCAGCTGCTCTTCCATCCACATCCGGGCGCCGCCGGCGCCGCAGCACATGGACCGTTCGCCGTGGCGGGGCATTTCCACCAGGTTCGAACCCGACGCCGCCATCAGTTCACGCGGCGCGTTGTAGACCTTGTTGTGCCGGCCCAGGTAGCAGGGGTCGTGATAGGTCACGTTCTGCGACACCGGGGCGACCGGGACGAGTTGCTTACCGCGCACCAGCCGGTTCAGCAGCTGGGTGTGGTGCACCACCTCGTAGGTGCCGCCGACCTGCGGGTACTCGTTGTTGAGCGCGTTGAAGCAGTGCGCGCAGGTGACGACGATCTTCTTCTTTTTCTGCTCCACACCTTCGAACACCGAATCCAGCAGTTCGATGTTCTGCATGGCCAGCTGCTGGAACAGGAACTCGTTACCCGCACGCCGGGCCGAATCGCCGGTGCAGGTTTCCTCCTGGCCCAGCACCATGAACTTCACCCCGGCGGTCGCCAGCAGTTCCGCGACGGCCTTGGTGGTCTTCTTGGCGCGGTCCTCGTAGGCGCCGGCGCAGCCGACCCAGAACAGGTACTCGTAGCCGTCGAAGCTGTCGGCGTCCTGGCCGAACACCGGGATATCGAAATCGAGTTCGTTGATCCAGTTGAGCCGGTCCTTGGCGTTCTGGCCCCAGGGGTTGCCCTTGTTCTCCAGGTTCTTGAACAGGCCCGCGAGCTCGGACGGGAACTCTGATTCGATCAGCACCTGGTAGCGGCGCATATCGATGATGTGGTCGACGTGCTCGATATCCACCGGGCACTGTTCGACGCAGGCACCGCAGGTGGTGCAGCTCCACAGCACCTCGGGGTCGATGATGCCGTTCACGTCGGCCTCGCCGACCAGCGGCCGCTCGGCCTCGGCGCGGGCGGCCTCGGAGATCTTGGCGAGTTTCGCCTCGTCGGGCTTACCGTCGGCATCGACCAGGCCGACCTCGTCGCCGCCCATATCCCGGCTGCCACCGGCCAGCAGGTACGGCGCCTTGGCGCGGCCGTGGTCGCGCAGCGACATGATGAGCAGCTTCGGCGACAGCGGCTTGCCGGTGTTCCACGCGGGGCACTGCGACTGGCAGCGACCGCATTCGGTGCAGGTGGTGAAGTCCAGCCAGCCCTTCCAGGAGAAGTCCTCGATCCGGCCGGCACCCAGGGTGTCGGTATCGGGGTCGACGTTCTCCATGTCCAGGGCCTTGCCCTTCGACATCATCGGCTTGGCCGCACCGAGGGCGACGCCACCGTCGTCCTCACGCTTGAAGTAGATGTTCGGGAAGGCCGAGAACCGGTGCCAGGCCACACCCCAGGTGATGTTGCGGCCGACCAGATACAGGAACGCCATACCGGACATCAGCTTGATGAAGGCGAAGATCGACACCATGGTCGGGCTGGCGGGCAGCAGTTCGGCGACCCGCATGGTGAAGAAATCGGTCGCGCCGTTCGCGTGGCCGTAGGTCGCGATCTTGCCGGCCTTCACGAAGACCATGCCCAGGCCCTCGAGCAGTACGATCGCCTCGATCACGTAGGCCGCGCCGAAGGCGGAGCCGCTGAACCGGGAGAGCCGGTCGGGTACGCGCGGATGGTTCAGCTGCCGGATCACGATCAGCGTCCCGATACCGACCACCGTGCCGATGCCGAGGATCTCGTCCCACAGGTGATAGATCGCGGTGTTGCCGATGAGGGGCCAGTGGAAGGCGGGGTCGAAGGTCTGACCGTATGCCTCGAACCAGAGGATCGCGCCGCCGATGAAGCCGATCATCACCAGCCAGTGGGCCCAGCCGACGGTCCGGAACTTGTTCATCCGGGTGTGCGCCAGGAACTCCACGAGCATCTGCTTGAAGCGCGGGAAGAACGGACGCCAGCGGTCGGGTGCGGGCTGGCCCAGCATGATGGCGCGGACGATATCCCGGACGCCGCCGAAGAACGACGCCCAACACAGCAGGCTGAGCGCCGCTCCCAAGGTGCCCAGCGTCACTGTCAGGGCATTCATGTCGCGACCTTTCTTTCGAGGCAACACGAGGTGCGAGGAACGATGAGTAACCTCGTCCGGCTCGTATCGTAACCGCCAGTAAGTTACCCGCCAGTAACTAACGCTGTCCAGTGTACGATCGCCGGTGCGCCGCAGCCCCTTCTACCTGGGCTTTCCCGCGGCTGGTGCCGCGTGATCAATGTCACCTTATTCAGTTGACTGTCCATAACTGTTCTTGCTGATGAACACCGTAAAGGGCCCGCTGTGACGGCCGCGGATAAGGCCAGGCTTACCCTGTCCATTTCTCACGTTTGGGACACGAATGTCGCCTTTGGGCAACGGATTCGATTACGCTCAGCCCGATCTGTCAGGACGGTGTGACATCTCATAACGCTCGGGGAGGAAATTCGGGCCGCGGAACCCTCGCGGCCGCCTCGCGTGCGGATGTCGTGCTGGATACCCCGATTGGAAATGGATGAAACTCGCTAGACCCGCTGTGGTCGCAGGACTGGTCACAGGTTCGCTCGCCATGAGCTTCGGCACCGCGTACGCCGAACCGGCCGCCGTAGCGCCGGCCCCGATCAACTACTCCATCCAGATGGTGGAGAAAACGGTTGTCACGACGCTGCAGGGGGGCACCTTCGCCATTGCGGAGGAGGAAGTGCAGCCCATCTCGGCCGAGCCCGGGGTCGCACCCGTCAAAGAGCAGTTCGTTCAGGTCAAGGACAAGGCCGGCGCGGTTGTCATGTCTTGGCCGGTCGATCTCGCTGTGGAGGGGGCCGAGGTACCGGTGAAGCCGGTGCTGAAGAACGATGACACGGTCCTCGAACTCACCCCGGAGAAGACCGACATCAAGACGGATCAGCCCGTCAAGGCGGTGAACCTGACCGCCAAGCCCATCGCGTCGCCGGCCGAAGACCAAATGGCGATGAACGAATTCACCACCCAGTTCTCCCTGGCGACCGCGGTCGGTGGATTCGTCGGCACGGCCGCCGGCGTCGTGATCGGCGGGATCACCGGCTGCATTCTCGGACTGCCGCTGCTGGGTATCGGCTGCATCCCGGCCGCTGTCGCCGGCGCCGGCCTCGGTGGCATCCTCGGAACGATCGCCGTGGGCGGACCGGCCCTGGGGATCGCGGCCATGAACCTGGTCCAGACCCTGCAGGCCGCTCCCGGCACCAGCAAATGGGCCAACGGCGGTAAGCCGGTAACCGAGGGTGCGCCTCCGGTGACCGAAGAGGCGCCGAAGTAACCAACTGGCGCAACCACTCCGATCGGCCCGCATGCCACGGCATGCGGGCCGATCGCGTTTCAGGGGCTCGGCTGTCGATGCCGTCGCCGCCGGCCGAACGCAGTCCTCGATGCCCGGACACCTATGGAGTCGGTAACCCGGCTCGCGGCAGCGGACTGGTCCACCATCGACGTTCCAGTGACAGGGAGCCCCGGCCCTCCACCGCTACAACACCGGCGAGCCGTGTGCGGGCCGGCCCAGGCTCTGCCTGCGAGCGCCGCGCAGTACCCGGACTGGCCGGTGGCGCTTTCGGTGTGTGCGAGCGCCGGTGCGGGCGGCTGCTCCCTTGCCTCCGGGAACCGAGAAAGCCCGCTCATAGAGGAAGGGCCGGCAGCGTAATGCTGCCGGCCCATCCTTGCTCTATGCCCGGTGCGAGTGACACTCGCTGCCCCTCACCCCGCGCCCGGTGGGCACGGGGTGAGCGTGCCGGTTAGTTCGTGCGGATACGCAGGCCCGGGTTGTCGGAGAGCACCACGCTCACCGGCTGGGCGAACAACTGCGGGGCATTCCCGGTGAGGACGCCCAGGATGTTGGGGATCTCGCAGATCGGGTAGTCGGCGACCGAGGAGGCGCTGGAGATACCCAGGGCCAAGCGGCCCGTGACGATCGGGCCACCGCTGTCACCGGGCAGGGCGCAGATATTGGCGGAGAAGCTCTGGGTGAGCTGGCGATCGCCGACCTGCACCGTCTGGTCGACGGCGTTCACGACACCACAGCTGAAGCCGGTGCGCGAACCCGATTTGCAGACCGGGGCGCCCACGACGGGGGTGGCCACGCCCTCGATCGGGACCGGCGCGGCGGCCGGCACCTTCACCTGGTTGTTCTCGAAGCGGCCCGCGGCGCCGTCCTCGATATCGAGGATCGAGTAGTCCTGGTTGCCCAGTACCGACTTCTGGAAAGTGGCGATCTTCGGACCGACCCGGTTGCCGCCGAGCGATTCGTGCACGGAAGAGGCGCCGACATCATCCAAGTTCGGATTGCAGTGGCCGGCGGTGATGTTCACGACGTTGCCGCCGGGGCCGATTCCGTTGAATCCGAACGAGCAGCGCAGCGAGCCCTCGCCGGCGACGGAGGCGAAGCCGTCGCCGCCGCCGATCGGCGCTGCGGCACTGCCTTCGGCGATATCCGCGGCCGGCAGCGTTTCCGCCGCGATCGGCGGGGCCATCACGATGACGCGGGCCGGGTCGATGAAATTGGGCATCGGCAGACCGGCCTGGTCGACACGCACCGCGATGCTGTTGTTCACGGTATCGATGACCACACCGCGCACCAGCGCGGAGACCGCGTCCGGCTGGCCGTCGAGCCAGCGTTCGAAGGCACTCTTCTCACCACGCAGGGTCTGTTCGCTCTTGGCGACATTGCGTACGACGAAACCGGTGGATTCCGCGGCACCACGCGCTTCCTCGGCACCCGGCCCGGGCGCCAGGGCGACCACGCCCTGGCCCTGTTCGTCGAGCCAGGCGCCCGCGAACACCTGCGGGAACTGACGCTGCGCGGTGGTGGCGAACGCGGCCACCTGCTGTGCGGTATCGGCGCGCTGCAGATACTCCTCGGGGGAGATGTGCAGATCGCGGTTCAGCGCCGCGACGAGGTCGGCGGGCAGGCCGAGACCCGGATCGGGGGCGGCGGACGCGACCGCCATGGGGCCGAACAGCAGCACCGCCGCCGAGGCGGCCGCCGCGGCCCGGTAGGTGCGGGTTCTGGACGGCGCCGTTCGCCGTTTACCTATGCGTGGCATGAGCATGCGAAGACTATATCGGGCTCACCCGGCATTCGGCCTGGTTCGCACGCTGATACCGCTGCCCAGGCCGCCACCGGAGGTCGCGTTGACGTCGGCGAGGATCGCCCGGATCGGAATGCCCAGGGTGGCGGTGCCGCCGTACTGGGCCAGGGCGATATTGGCCTCACCGCAGTCGGGGGCTTCGGCGGCGTTCGAGCCGCTGGTGATGCCGAGGGCCAGGGTGCCGGTGACGATCGCGCCGCCGCTGTCACCGCCGAGGGTGCACGCGGTACTGGCGAACCCGCGGATGGTCTTGGCTTCGCCCTCCGTGGTGAACAGCTGCGTCTCCACCCGGTCGGCGACGACGAAACCGCAGGTGAAGGTCGAGGACTGGCCGGATTTGCAGACCGGCGCGCCGACCACCGGATCGGCGGTGCCGGTGATGTTCAGGGTGGTGCCGTTGGCGCCGCGCACCGACGGCTGATCCATACCCGAGCCCACGGCGCGTTCGTTCAGCTGGATCACCGAATAGTCGAGCGTGCTGGGGCCGCCGAGTTCCGATTTCACGAACGTGCCCAATTCCGGGCTCGCCGGGATATTGCGGACGTTCGGGCTGTACACGGTGGCGCGCTCATCGCCCTTGTCGAGATTGGGATTGCAGTGTCCGGCACTGATATTCAGCGCGTTGCCGGCGGAATCGACACTGTTGAACCCGAACGAGCAGACATCGACACTGCGCAGTTCCGCGTCGTCGAGCCGGCCGGGGGCGCTGATATAGGTATCGCCGCCCATGGGCCGGCGTTCGACCGGGCCGCCGCTGTTGGGTCCGAGAACCACTTTGATATTGGCGATCATCGTCGGCAGATTGAGCATATGCGCCAGCGGCGTATTGGCGACATTCACGACCAGCTGACTGTTGAGGAAGTCGATCGCGATCGAATTGATCACCTGCGAGATATCGCGCGGCTGCTCGGCGACCCACTGATTCAGTTGCGACAGCGAGGTTTCCAGCGCGGCGGCCGAGACCGGGGCCAGCCGGGTGTGATAGCCGTCGGCGCTGGCCGCCTGCGCGGCCTCCGGGGAGGTGACGGCGACGAACGGTTTACCGTCCGGGGTCATCCAGGCACCGGCGAAAACATCGGGACGTTCGGCGCGGAAATCGGCCGCGTAGTCCTGTAGTTGCTGGGCTCGGGCCGACCGGTCGAGGTACTCGGTCGGGGTCATCTGCAGATCGCGGGACAGCGCTTGTACGAGTTCGGCCGGCAGGTCTTCGGCTCTGAGCTGTTCCGGCGCGGGCTCCGCGGTCGCCGGAACCGCACCGAACAGGGGAGTCAGGAGAACGGCAGAGCTGAGGATGGCAGCTTTGACCGCGGCGCGACGCGCCACCGACTTGCGCATGGAGTCCCTTCGTCGGCACTGTGTGCCAGATATTCCATGGCCACGGGATTGAATCCGTTGGCGCACAGGTTTGGTCGAGCTGACCGGGCTGCCGGGGTGGCCGGAATAACACCGGTCAGGCGAACACTCTAAAGCACAAAACGCTATCTGGCTTCTTCTTGACGGCCCTCTTGGGAACCGGTGTCCGGAAGGTCCCGATCTTCGGTGCGGAACGGATTGGGGAACGGGAAGAAATCGAAACCGGGACGGCTCCGGGTGGTTGTGGTTTCGGTGGTTTCCGTGGGGTCGGTGAGGGTGGGCCCGCTCGGTACCGTGCTGCTCGGCACCGAGGTCGTGGGCACAGGCGATTGCGTTGTGACGGTCACCGGTGGCGGAGTGGTCGCCGGTGGTGTTTCGGGGGTGACAGTCGGTTCCGGCACATAGGTCGGTTCGGGTTCGTAGGTCGGGGCCGGCGGCGCGAGCGGCTGCGGTGCGGCGGGCGGCGGTGGCGCGGCCGGGGGTGTGGTGACCGAGGTGGTGGGTGCGGGGCCGGGTTCGGCTGCGCCGGTGCGCAGCAGCGCCGTGACCCCCACCGCGCCGATCAGCAGGCCGACGAGCGCGGCGGCCGCGACCAGTACCGCAGTGCGGCGGCTGATCTTCGATCCGGTGGGCCGGGCCTTGCCGGTCGGCCCGGGTGTTTCCGGTACGGGCGCGGGCGGATTCGTGGGTGACGAGGGTGGTTCCGCTGCCGGTAGGGCGCCCGCCGCCGCGGAGACGCCCAGCCCGGCGGCGAGAACACCCAGGCTGGGGCCGCCGTAGGTGGCTTCGGGATCGGCGGCCGGGGCGGCCGCCGAGTATGCCTCGGCGGGGGCGGCGCCGGAGTACGACTCGGCCGGCGCGGGGTAGGTCGGGGTGGGGGTGACCGCGGAGTATGCCTTGGCGGGGGTGTCGCCCGCGCCCAGTTTCGGCATGACGACGGTGTCGAGGAAAGAATTCTCGGCCGTGGTGGGGTCGGGCGGGGTGGCGCCGGCGGGGGTCTCCAGGACCACGGCAAGGGCGGCGCGCCCGGCGCTCTCGGCGAAATACCGGCCGGCGTCGCCGGGGGCGTGGCGGGGTCGCGGGGGCAGTTCGTCTTCACCGATGAGGGCCACGGATTTCAGGCCCAGATAGTCCAGGGCGCCGCGCAGCGCGAAAACCTGGGTGGCCGGCCAGCCGCCGGGATGGGTGGCGTAGAACTCGGCCGGGCCGTTGAGGTGGTCGGCGGTCAGGTTGATCAGGCAGAACATGGCGGTGGCCAGCAGGTCTTCCCCGCGGTACGCCTCACCGTCGTCCACCGCGACGCCGGCCGGATCGCCTACGGCGGAGATGAACCCGGTGATCGTCTGGGTATAGCCGGGCGGCGCGGTCGCACCGCCGAGGGTCGCGTCGCCGTCCTCGGACATGTGCAGGATCGGTTCGCGGATGATGAAGTGCGGATCCCCGTCATCGCTGACCACCGCCGCGGTGCACGCGTGCTCGGCGATGTGCAGGCCCACCCCAGTGGCCATCCTCGGGTCCTCGCTTCGACTTCCTCATCCAACAACGACGCTACGGGTTCGCGTAGGGTCGTCCGGCGCGGCGCGCGGCGACCGGGCGCGGAGCATTGACAATAGCTCCGATCGGGGTCCGGTAGGGACCCGGGAGTGCGGCGAGGCGGTGACCGGAGCGGGTCCCCGGGTGTGGGACGGTGGCGGTGCACGGCGCGGCACGGCTCGGTCACGATGTCGTACCGCCCGGTTTCCCGAGGTGGGTGCGGAGAAGAATGGCGGCGGACCGCCGGTACGGGGTGGGGAATAGTTCGCCGGGGTCCGGGGTTGAGCTGATCGACAATGTTGAGTGAGATCGACTCAAGTTTGACTTGACGGCCCGCGCGGAGGCGGGCAGGATTGAGCCGACCACGCTCAGTATTGCTGGGACCGTGCTCTATGCAGTGCCTGGGGCTGGTCCGACCGTCGGGTCCTCCGGGGCCCGGCGCGCAGGGGCGGACAGCCCGTACAGACACAAGCAGTCGAAAAATGAGGAGGAACAAATGGCTCGTGCGGTCGGAATCGACCTCGGGACCACGAACTCGGTCGTCGCCGTTCTCGAAGGTGGTGAGCCGGTCGTCGTCGCCAACTCCGAGGGTTCGCGCACTACGCCCTCGATCGTCGCGTTCGCGAAGAACGGTGAAGTTCTCGTCGGCCAGCCGGCGAAGAACCAGGCCGTCACCAACGTCGACCGTACGATCCGCTCGGTCAAACGCCATATCGGCACCGACTGGACCGTCGAGATCGACGACAAGAAGTACACCTCGCAGGAGATCAGCGCGCGCACGCTCATGAAGCTGAAGCGCGACGCCGAGGCCTACCTGGGCGAGGAGATCACCGACGCGGTGATCACCGTCCCCGCCTACTTCGAGGACGCTCAGCGCCAGGCCACCAAGGAAGCCGGCCAGATCGCCGGTCTCAATGTGCTGCGCATCGTCAACGAGCCCACCGCCGCGGCCCTGGCCTACGGCCTGGACAAGGGCGACAAGGAACAGACCATCCTGGTCTTCGACCTCGGTGGCGGCACCTTCGACGTCTCGCTGCTGGAAATCGGCGAGGGCGTCGTCGAGGTCCGCGCCACCTCCGGTGACAACCACCTCGGTGGTGACGACTGGGACGAACGGGTCGTGAAGTGGCTGGTCGACAAGTTCAAGGCCAGCTCCGGAATCGACCTGACCAAGGACCGGATGGCCATGCAGCGGCTGCGTGAGGCCGCCGAGAAGGCCAAGATCGAGCTGAGCTCCTCGCAGAGCACCTCGATCAACCTGCCCTACATCACCGTCGACGCGGAGAAGAACCCGCTGTTCCTCGACGAGCAGCTCACCCGCGCCGAATTCCAGAAGATCACCTCGGATCTGCTGGACCGTACCCGCGCGCCGTTCCAGTCCGTGGTCAAGGATGCCGGGATCAAGGTCGCCGATATCGACCATGTCGTGCTGGTCGGTGGCTCCACCCGGATGCCCGCGGTGACCGATCTGGTCCGCGAGCTCACCGGTGGCAAAGAGCCGAACAAGGGTGTGAACCCGGACGAGGTCGTCGCCGTCGGCGCCGCCCTGCAGGCCGGTGTGCTCAAGGGTGAGGTCAAGGACGTCCTGCTGCTCGATGTGACCCCGCTGTCGCTGGGTATCGAGACCAAGGGCGGCGTGATGACCAACCTCATCGAGCGCAACACCACCATCCCGACCAAGCGTTCGGAAACCTTCACCACGGCCAACGACAACCAGCCGTCGGTGCAGATCCAGGTGTTCCAGGGTGAGCGCGAAATCGCCGCGCACAACAAACTGCTCGGCTCCTTCGAGCTCACCGGTATCCCGCCGGCCCCGCGCGGGGTGCCGCAGATCGAGGTCACCTTCGATATCGACGCCAACGGCATCGTGCACGTGACGGCGAAGGACAAGGGCACCGGTAAAGAGAACACGATCAAGATCCAGGACGGCTCGGGCCTGTCCAAGGAAGAGATCGACCGGATGGTCAAGGACGCCGAGGCGCACGCCGCCGAGGACAAGGCGCGGCGCGAGGAGGCGGAGACCCGCAACCAGGCCGAATCGCTGGTCCACCAGACCGAGAAGTTCATCGCCGACAACGAGGACAAGGTCCCGGCGGATGTGAAGTCCAAGGTCGAGGCCGCGATCGGCGAGGCCAAGGAAGCGCTGAAGGGCACCGACACCGCCGCGGTGAAGGCCGCGGTGGAGAAGCTGGCCACCGAATCGCAGGCGCTGGGTCAGGCGATCTACGAGGCCTCGGCCGCCGAGGGTGCGGCCGCGGGTGACGGTGCCGCCAACGGTGCCGCCGGTGACGACCAAGTGGTCGACGCCGAGGTCGTGGACGAACCGGTCGACACGGAGAAGAAGTGACGAACGCGGGTAACAATTCCGAGGAACCGATCAGCTTCGTCGACAAACGCAAGATCGATCCGGAAACCGGCGAGGTCAAGGAGCCGGCCGGGGCAGCCGACGAGGCTGCCCCCGCCGGGGCCGCGGACGCCGAGGAGCGAGTCGCTCCGCAGGCGCCGCAGGCGGGCCTGGACGGTGAGGGCGCCGAGGCGGCTGCCGAAGCCGCTCCGGAACCCGATCCGGCGGCCGAACTCGCCGAGCGCACGGCCGATCTGCAGCGGCTCACGGCGGAGTACACCAACTACCGCCGGCGGGTGGAACGCGATCGCAAGACCGCGATCGACAACGCCAAGGCCGCCGTGGTCACCGAGCTCCTGGGCGTGCTCGACGACCTGG
The DNA here is from genome assembly GCF_050936135.1 of Nocardia sp. CA-290969. NCBI lineage: Bacteria > Bacillati > Actinomycetota > Actinomycetes > Mycobacteriales > Nocardiaceae > Nocardia > Nocardia sp. CA-290969. The sequence continues at coordinate 7,046,604 of NZ_JBNJNJ010000001.1, forward strand.
ACCGCGCCAAGGCGCACGGCGACCTGGAATCCGGGCCGCTGCGCTCGGTGGCCGACAAACTGATCGAGGCATTGCGTAAGCAGGGGCTCGAGGAATTCGGGACCGAAGGCGAAGCGTTCGACCCGAACCTGCACGAGGCCGTACAGCACGAAGGCGCCGGGCACGATCCGGTGATCGGCGTGGTGATGCGCAAGGGATACCGCTTCGGCGAGCGGGTGCTGCGGCACGCGCTGGTCGGGGTGACCGACGGTGTGGGCGACAGCGCGGCCGGCACCGAGACCGACGCCGGTCCCGATGCCGCCGCCGCGGCGGAACCCGCGGCAGCGGAGGCATCGGATGCGGATGCGGGTTCGAAGAATTAGCGATTCCCCGGCCCGGGGTCGCGGAGCAGTGCGGAAAGGAGGAGACGCCCGGTGAGCCAGCGGGAGTGGATCGAGAAGGACTTCTACAAGGAGCTGGGCGTCTCCTCCGACGCCTCCACCGAAGAGATCAAGAAGGCGTACCGCAAACTCGCCCGCGACCTGCACCCGGACGCCAATCCGGGCGATGCCAAGGCCGAGGAGCGGTTCAAGGCCGTCAGCGAGGCCCACACCGTGCTGTCGGATCCGGCCAAACGCGCCGAATACGACGAGACCCGCCGCCTGTTCGCGGGCGGCGGGTACGGCCGGGGTGGCGGTTTCACCCCGGGCGCTGGTGGCGGGTTCACCCAGGGCTTCGACCTGGGCGATATCTTCGGGCAGGCCGGCGCCGCCGACGGCGGTCTCGGTGACCTGTTCGGCGGCTTGTTCAACCGGGGTGGCGGCGGTACCCGCACCAGCCGCCCGCGCCGGGGCGCGGATGTGGAGGCCGAGACCACCCTCGGATTCCGCGAAGCCGCCCGCGGCGTCACGGTTCCGCTGAGCCTGACCAGCCCGGCACCCTGCACCACCTGCCACGGCAGCGGCGCCAAACCGGGCACCAGCCCGCGGGTGTGCCCGATCTGCAACGGCAGCGGCGTGGTGAGCCGCAACCAGGGCGCGTTCGGGTTCAGCGAGCCCTGCGACGAATGCCGCGGCAGCGGGTCGATCATCGACGACCCCTGCGTGGACTGCCGGGGCAGCGGCATCCAGAACCGCACCCGCACCCTCAATGTCCGCATACCGCCGGGTATCGCCGACGGGCAGCGGATCCGGCTCGCCGGACAGGGTGAAGCCGGGCTGCGGGGCGCCCCCTCGGGCGACCTGTACGTCACGGTGCGGGTGAGCCAGGACAAGGTCTTCGGCCGGGCCGGCGACGACCTCACCCTGGTACTGCCGGTCAGCTACAGTGAATTGGTGCTCGGCACGACCGTATCGGTGCCCACGTTGGAGGGCCGGGTCGGCGTGAAGGTGCCACCGGGTACCGCGGACGGCCGCACCCTGCGGGTGCGCGGCCGCGGAGTTCCCAAACGTGGTGGCGGAGCCGGTGATCTGCTGGTCACCGTGAAGGTCGCCGTGCCGCCGAAGCTGGACGACGATGCCGTGGCCGCGTTGCGCGCGCTACAGGAGGCGGAGAAGACCAGCGGCTTCGATCCGAGAGCTGGATGGGCAGGTGCGTGATGTCCAACGATCCGAAACGGGTTCCCGACGGTAGTTCGGCGCGTGCGGAGGCGCGCGCCGAATACTTCGTGATCTCGGTGGCCGCTCAGCTGGCCGGTATGCACGCGCAGACGTTGCGCACCTACGACCGGCTGGGATTGGTGACACCGCAGCGCACTTCGGGCGGTGGCCGGCGTTATTCGGAGCGGGACGTGGAGTTGCTGCGCGAGGTGCAGCGGCTGTCCCAGGACGAAGGCGTCAACCTGGCCGGGATCAAACGCATCATCGAACTCACCAACCAGGTGAGCGAACTCCAGCAGCGGGTCGTCGAACTCACCGCGGAACTGGAACGGGAACGAGCCCGGCCGGACTACCGCCCGGAACTCATCCCGCCCCAGCGCAACACCGCCCTGGTCGTCTGGCAACCCCGCCACCGCCGCCGCTGAGTTTTTTGCGGATGGGGTTCATGCGCCTTCGAATTGGATTCGCTCGGGTGGGGTTCCGGTGTCGAGTAGGCGTTCCACGGTGGAGCGGGTCATTGCCGGGGAGCCGCATACCAGGATCTGGTGGCGGTCGAATTTGCCGTAGGAGCCGACCACTTCGGCGAGGGTGCCCTGGATCAGGTCGTCCTCGTCGAAGCCGATATCCACCCGGTGCCGGTCGTGCCACTGGTCGGGCCAGTGCGGGTCCTCCAGGCGTTCCACGACCGGGACCACGGTGAGCCACGGCAGGTCGGCGGCCAGGAGCACCAGCATGTCGGCGGCGTAGAGGTCGCGGGGGGAGACGCCGCCGAAGAACAGGTAGGTCGTCGGCGGGTACTGGTGCCGGGCGAGTTCCAGGATCTGCGACCGCAGCGGTGCCAGGCCGGTGCCGCCGGCGATCATCACCACTTCGTCACCGTCGGGGTCCACGCTGAACATCCCTTGCGGGGCAGTCAGTTTCCAGCGGTCACCCGGCCGGGTGTCGGCGACGATCCCGCCGCTGCACCAGCCGCCGGCCACGGTGCGGATATGGAATTCGAGTTTCCCGTCCAGCGAGGGTGGCAGCGCCGGGGAGAATCGCCGGCGCATACCGGGAAACTGCGGGACCTCGACCTCCACGGATTGACCCGCGGTGAACGGTACGTACTCGCCGATCAACCGGACCACCGCCAGATCGTGACGTAACCGGTGGTGTTCGACGACATCCGCGAACCAGTACGCCTGCTGGGCGGAGCGTTCCGGTTGGCGCCGAGGGTCACTGGACACTGGCAGGTACTCCTTCGGGGCGGTTCATGTGGTCAGCGGAGGTCACGGCGTTGGCGGAGTGTCCCGCAGGCACTCCTGCGGGACGGGCTGATGCGGCCGGCGGCGGATGCAGCGAAAGCGGTTGCCTCGCGGTACTTTCCCGGAGCAGCTGCCCGCGATCGGCCGAGGCCGTCGCATCGGCGCAGGTATCGCACCATTTTCCTTTCGCTGTGGGCAGGCGGGCCGGGTGTCGCGGCGAGGGGCCGGGTACCGGATCACACCGGGTCGGTGCTGATGATGTCCTCGGGGGTGCCGACCGCGAGCAGTGCGCGCCGGGTATCCGCGATCATCTTCGCCGAACCGGCGATCTGGATCTGCCGATCCTCCCACGCTCCGAAGCTCGCCACCACGGCGCCGAGGTTGCCGACCAGGCGGCGGTGCATCCCGTAGGGCGCGTCCTCGGTGGGATGCGGATACCACCACGGGTTGGTCTTGTGTTCGCAGACCGGGACGATGGTGAGCCACGGATTGCTCTGCGAGAGCTGCCACATGTTGTCCACGTCGTAGAGGTCGCACGGGTAGACGCCGCCGATGAAGAAATGCACCCGCGGGTTGATCCCGCGTCGGCCCATTTCGATCAGCTGTGCGCGCAGCGGCGCGACGCCGGTGCCCGAACCGATCATCAGGACGTCGCGGCCGCTGTCCTGGTCCACCTGCAACCCGCCGAGCGGCCCGCCGATGAGCCAGCGGTCGCCGACCTTGGTCTCGTTGACGATGGACGGGCTCACCCAGCCGCCGCGCACCTTGCGCACATGGAATTCGATCTCGCCGTAGGGGTTCGAGGGGATCGCGGGCGAGAGGTAGCGCCACATCCGCGGCCGCTGCGGGACCGAGACCGGGACGTACTGGCCGGCCAGGTAGGGGATCGGGTCATCGGACTGCAAACGGACGATGGCGAGGTCGTCGAGGACGTGCCGGTGCCCGACAACGGTGGCCTCCCAATAGGGCGGAGAATCGTCGGAATTGGCGCCTATCGCCATGGCGGCGGAGATGAGCAGGCAGACATCGCGCCATCCTTCGGCGAGTTCTCTGGTCCAGTTCGGGCCGTTGTAGGTCTGGAAAGCCTGGTACAGCGCCGGGCCGGCCTGATCGTAGTGCGCGGCCTCGACCCCGTATTTGCGATGGTCGCGGGCCAGCTGTTCGAGAAACTTCTGCGCGCGGTCCCAGTCCTCGAGGTGATCGAGCATGTACTGGATCGCGGTGGCCAGCCGTTTCGGCTGCATATCCATGGCCGGAGGGAACAGCTCCCGCAGCCGCGGATTCACGCCGAACAGGTGACCGTAAAAAGCACTGATCAACCGCTCGATTCCATGCGGTGTATCCAGCACCGACTGAAAATTGGCGCGGACCAGCGCTGCCGAACGCGCATCCACGGCGTGGAGCTTCCTTTCCCTGAATGTCCGAGGCGAATGGACTTAGCCGTTACCGGCTGTCCTTCATCCGACCAGTATCCCCGAAAATTGTGAGGATGGCGTGTGTGAAATAGGAATACCGGGTTTTATCGATCTTGTTCGCGGGTATGGCCGCTGCGGTACGAGCCGGGAGCCAGCACCTTTCCGGCAACCGCCGGTGCGGGTCACGCGCGGAAAATTTGTAAACTTGAGTGGAACAGACTCAACCTTTCGGACGTTGAACCGAGCAGAACGGCACGAGTCCCGGGGATCGGGCGTGGTTGCCGGAGAAGAGATGAACTAGCAGGAAGGTGCTTCGTGGACTCGTTCAACCCCACCACCAAGACTCAGGCCGCCCTCACCGCCGCCCTACAGGCGGCGTCGGCGGCCGGTAACCCGGAGATCCGTCCGGCCCATCTGCTGGTGGCACTACTGGACCAGACCGACGGGATCGCCGGGCCGCTGCTGAAGGCGGTGGGTACCGATCCCGCGACGGTGCGCCGCGAGGCGCAGGACATCGTCGACCGGCTGCCCCGGGCCACCGGCGCCACCACCACGCCGCAACTGGGCCGGGAGGCCCTCGCCGCCATCACCTCGGCGCAGCATCTGGCCACCGAACTCGGCGACGAATACGTCTCCACCGAACATGTGATGGTCGGGCTCGCCACCGGCGATACCGACGTCACCCAGCTGCTCGAGAAGTACGGCGCCACCGCGGCCGCGCTGCGCGAGGCGTTCACCGCCGTCCGCGGCAATGCCCGAGTGAGCAGCCCCGACCCCGAGGGCAGTTACCAGGCGCTGGAGAAGTACTCCACCGACCTCACCGACGCCGCGCGCGCCGGCAAACTCGATCCGGTCATCGGCCGCGATACCGAGATCCGCCGGGTCGTGCAGGTGCTGTCGCGGCGTACCAAGAACAACCCCGTCCTCATCGGTGAACCCGGTGTCGGCAAGACCGCGATCGTGGAGGGTCTCGCCCAGCGCATCGTCGCGGGCGATGTCCCCGAATCGCTGCGCGGGAAGACCGTGATCGCCCTCGACCTGGGCGCGATGGTCGCGGGTGCGAAGTACCGCGGTGAATTCGAGGAACGGCTCAAGGCCGTGCTCGAGGAGATCAAATCCAGTGCGGGCCAGATCATCACCTTCATCGACGAACTGCACACCATCGTCGGCGCCGGTGCGACCGGCGAATCCGCGATGGACGCCGGAAATATGATCAAGCCGATGCTGGCGCGCGGCGAACTGCGGCTCGTCGGCGCGACCACCCTCGAGGAGTACCGCAAGCACATCGAGAAGGACGCGGCCCTGGAACGCCGCTTCCAGCAGGTGCTGGTCGGCGAGCCCTCGGTGGAGGACACCGTGGGCATCCTGCGCGGGATCAAGGAACGCTACGAGGTGCACCACGGCGTGCGGATCACCGATTCCGCGCTGGTGGCGGCGGCCACCCTCTCCGACCGCTACATCACCTCCCGGTTCCTGCCGGACAAGGCGATCGACCTCGTCGACGAATCCGCGGCCCGGCTGCGCATGGAGATCGACTCGCGGCCGGTGGAGATCGACGAGGTGGAACGCGCGGTACGCCGGCTGGAGATCGAAGAGGTCGCCCTCGCGAAGGAGACCGACGAGGCATCCAAACAGCGGCTGGAGAAACTGCGCGCCGAACTCGCCGACGGCCGGGAGAAGCTCAACCAGCTCACCACCCGCTGGCAGAACGAGAAAACCGCGATCGACCAGGTGCGGGTGCTCAAGGAGCAGCTCGAGGGCCTGCGCGGCGAATCCGAGCGCGCCGAACGCGACGGTGACCTGGGCAAGGCCGCCGAGCTGCGGTACGGGCGGATTCCGGCGCTGGAGAAGCAGCTCGCCGAGGCCGAGGCGGCCTCCGGTGCGGCGGCCGACGGCGAGGTGATGCTGAAGGAGGAGGTCGGGCCGGACGATATCGCCGAGGTGATCTCGGCCTGGACCGGTATCCCGGTCGGCCGGCTGCTCGAGGGCGAAACCGAGAAGCTGCTGCGGATGGAGTCCGAGCTCGGGCGCCGGGTGGTCGGGCAGGACGAGGCCGTACAGGCGGTATCGGACGCGGTGCGGCGGGCGCGCGCCGGGGTCGCGGACCCGAACCGGCCCACCGGCTCGTTCATGTTCGTCGGGCCCACCGGTGTCGGTAAGACCGAGCTGGCCAAGGCGCTCGCCGACTTCCTGTTCGACGACGAACGCGCGATGGTCCGCATCGATATGAGCGAGTACAGCGAGAAGCATTCGGTGGCCCGGCTGGTGGGTGCCCCGCCCGGTTACGTCGGCTACGACCAGGGCGGTCAGCTCACCGAGGCGGTGCGCCGCCGGCCCTACACGGTGGTGCTGTTCGACGAGATCGAGAAGGCGCACCCGGATGTTTTCGACATCCTGCTCGCGGTGCTCGACGAGGGCCGGCTCACCGACGGCCAGGGCCGGACGGTGGATTTCCGCAACACCATCCTGATCCTGACCTCGAACCTCGGCGCCGGTGGTGACAAGGAGTTCGTGATGAACGCGGTACGTTCGGCGTTCAAACCGGAATTCCTCAACCGCCTCGACGATGTGGTGATGTTCCGGTCGCTGGACGAGGACCAGCTCGCGCATGTCGTCGATATCCAGCTCGACCAGTTGCAGCGGCGGCTGGCGCAGCGGCGGCTCGTCCTGGACGTCAGCGATTCGGCGCGGTTCTGGCTGGCCGTGCGCGGCTACGACCCGGTGTACGGCGCACGTCCGCTGCGCCGGGTGATCCAGCAGTCGATCGGCGACACCCTCGCCAAGGAACTGCTGGCCGGCGCGATCACCGACGGCGATACGGTCGCGGTGGGGGTGAGCCCGGACGGCGACGGTCTCATCGTGGGCAAGAGTCTGCGCGAGCCCGCCGCCGCGACCGCGGACGGTCAGGGGTCCTAGACCGGGGCCGGCCGGCCCAGCCCGCGGGTGGTCGCCTCTCGCCGATCGTGGTGGCCGGAGTTCGCAGGACACCCCATCGACGGTTCCGGCCTGCGACCGGGAGGTATCGAACCTGTCCCGGGCGAGTGTGCTCGCCCGGGACAGGTTCGGCTTAGGCTGGGTAGTTATGACCAACCCGAACGATCCCTGGGCAAGGCGGCCGGACGACGATCCGACCCAGCGCCTGGGTCAGCCGGGAGAATCGGCGACCGAGAAGCTACCCACCGGCGACGGGCCGGGGTTCACGGAGCCGACCACGGCCTACCCGGGTACCGACCCCTACGGCGGCTGGGGGCCGCCGGGTCCGAACCCGACCCGGGAGATGCCGACCTACGACAGTTACGCCTACGGCGGGCAGCAGCAGTGGGGCGCGCCCGGCGGCCCGCCTCCGCAGGATCCTTACGGCCCGGCCGGCGGCCCGCCCGGGGGATCGCCGAGGCCGCCGAAGAAGAACGGTGTACTGCTGGGAATCGGGCTGGCCGTCATCGTGCTGCTCGGCTTGGCCGGGATAGCTGCCGGAATGATGTTCGGTGGCGACGATTCGCAATCCACGGCCGGTGATACGTCGAGCACCAGTCGCACGCTCGGCCGGGAGGTCCCGGCGCAACCGGACGAATCCGAACCCCCGCTGCCGAGCCTGCCGGGGATCCCGGATATGCCCGATTCCGGTGAACAGGATCCGGGCGGCACCACCATGGGCACCATCAGCTCCAATTCCGGCGGCACCCTGACCCTGAGCACGCTCACGGGTGACGAGGTCACCGTGCACACCACCCCGCAGACCCAGGTGATCTCGCTGGCCGGCGCCACGGTCGACGCCCTGCCCGCCGGGGACCTGGTGATCGTGCAGGGGCAGCCGGGCCCGGACGGTTCGATTCAGGCCGATGTCATCATCAGCACCGCCCTCGAGGGGGGCGGGCGATGATAAAACCGCGGCGCGCAGTGTGGGTGCCCGGCATTACGCCGGGCGGGTCGATAGGCTAGGCGACGATGACGGCAATGTGGTTCGGGCTGGCGGCAATCACCCTGGTGGGTGCGATAGTGCTGCTCTACTTCGACCGGCGCCAGCGGCAGCGGACCGGTCACGCGCGCCAGGTGTGGGCGAAAGCCCAGGGATACACCTATGTGTCGGTGGAACCGGCGCTCGCTTCGACCTGGCGCCGTGGTGCGCTGGCCAAGCTCGGGTATCTGACCGCGGTCGATGTGGTCACCGGTATCCGTAAGGGCGAGAAATTCGTCCTGCTGGATCTGGAGGATTCCGCGACCCTGGTGGCGGTGCGCCGCCAGATCGGTTCGGATATCGACGTCGATATGCGGCTCAAGACCATGAATCCGCCCAAGGACGCCGATCTGGAACTGCTCGGCGCGATCGGCGATCGGGTGGTGTTCGCGACCAATCCGGAGATCGCGCGCCATGCGGTCGATCAGCGGATGGTGGCGTTCATCGAATCGCTGGCCGATACGGTGCAGATGCTGTGGAGCGAAGGCAATTGGACGCTCGGCATGCTGCCCGTCGGCTCGGCGGCCAAGGACTGGGAAACCGGGATCGACGCCGTGCTGCGGTTGTCGGGGCTGCTGCATGTGCTGCCACCGGTCACCGATCCCCGTAACGACGAACCCGGCGCCCCGCCCTCGCCTCCGCGGGCCCGGATCCGCTCGGCGGAATACGACGACGACGATCCCGACGGCCCGTACGACGACTACGACGAATACGACGACGGCGCCGACGACTACGGCCACCCGGGGCCGAATGTCCGCTATCGCCGCGACGCCGGGGACGATCCCGATGCGCCGGGCCACGGCCCCGGTGACGACGTACCGCCACGCCGGCCGAGCCTGGCCGTGGTGCCCGACGCCCGGCCGGCGAACCGTTCCCCGCGCCCCGAACCGGCGGGTGCGCGGCCGGGCGGGGCGGGCGAACCGGACCGCGCCCCCGACCGCCGCGACTCCACCACCGACGACGAGCACGCCCCGCGCCTGCCCGGCGGGCCCTTCCACCCCGGTTTCCGTCCGTATCAGGGTCCGGTGCCGCAGTAGGTCCGCGCGGACGCGCGACCTGCGGTAACCGGTGCCGAGGCGCGTGCGTATCCTTCCTCGCAGGCGCCGCTGCGGGCGCCGGGACCGTACTCGCCGCGACTCGCCTCCACGGGCGGAAGGACACCGATGATCGACCAGGCAATGACCGACCGGGATGTCTTGGCCGGGCTGGTGCGCGATTTAGCCGTCGTGCACGGCAAGGTGACATTGTCTTCGGGTAAAGAGGCCGACTATTACGTCGATCTGCGGCGGGCGACGCTGCATCACCGGGCGGGGCCGCTGATCGGGAAACTGCTGCGGGAACTGGTCGCGGATTGGGATTTCGACGCCGTCGGCGGGCTCACCATGGGTGCCGATCCGGTCGCGCTGGCCGTGATGCACGCGCCCGGCCGTCCGATCGACGCCTTCGTGGTACGCAAGGCCGCGAAAACCCACGGGATGCAACGGCAGATCGAAGGCCCGGATGTGGTGGGTAAACGGGTTCTGGTGGTCGAGGACACCACCACCACCGGAAACTCCCCGCTGACCGCGGTGCGCGCGCTGCGTGACGTCGGTGCGACGGTGGTGGGGGTGGCCACCGTGGTCGACCGGGAAACCGGCGCGGATCGCGTGATCGCCGACGAAGGACTGCCCTACCGCTCCATACTCGGTTTGAAGGATCTGGCACTGAGCTGAACCGGACGGGCCGTTCGCCCGCCTGCCGCGCTCCGTTAGCCTGATGATCCGTCAGAACTGTGAGTGAAGGGTCGTGAGCGTCGTGGTGAGCATTGCCGGCAAAAAGGGGCACGACAACGTCGCGATGCTCGGGATCGGTGCCTACCGGCCGCAGCGCGTCGTCAGCAACGACGAGGTGTGCCAGGTGCTGGATTCCTCGGACGAATGGATTTTCGAGCGCAGCGGTATCCGCAACCGGCGCTGGATCAGCGGCGACGAAACGCTGCGGTCGATCTCGGTGGCCGCCGGTGACCGGGCACTGCGCAACAGCGGTGTGGACCCCTCACAGATCGGCGCACTGATCCTGGCCACGTCCAGTTGGCCGATGCTGACCCCGCACGGCGCCCCGATCGTCGCCAGCGATCTCGGCATGAACGGGATTCCCGCCTTCGACCTCACCTCCGGCTGCGGCGGGTTCGGGTACGGGCTGGGGGTCGCCGCGGATATGATCCGTGCCGGCTCGGCCGAATACGTGCTGCTCATCGGTGCCGAGACGATGACCATCGGGATCGACCCCACCGATCGCGGTACGGCGTTCATCTTCGGTGACGGCGCCGGCGCCGTGGTGATCGGACCGAGCCAGGACAACGGGATCTCCCCGACGGTCTGGGGCAGCGACGGCGAGAACGCCGACGCCATCAAGCAGGATGTGAACTTCGTCGAGTACATGCAGCGCGCCCAGGACCTGCAGGGTACCGATCCCGAGGTCGAACCGGTGGGCCGGATGTCGCTGCGGATGGAAGGGCCCCGGGTCTTCCGGTGGGCCGCCGTCACCCTGCCCCGCGCGCTGTCCACCGCGCTGGATATGGCCGGGGTGTCCAAGGACGATATCGAGGTGTTCATCCCGCATCAGGCCAACGCCCGGATCAACGAGCTGATGAAGAAGAACCTGGGGTTGGCCGACGATATCCCGATGGCCGGCGATATCGAGAACACCGGGAACACCTCCGCGGCGTCGATTCCGCTGGCGATGGAGGAGATGCTGGCGACCGGTAAGGCCAAGGGCGGGCAGCTGGCGCTGCTGCTCGCGTTCGGCGCCGGGCTCAGTTACGCGGGCCAGGTGGTGACCCTGCCGCCCGCCCCCGCCGAGGCGAGTCTGTAGCGATGCGGCCGCTGCGCGCGGGGTTCCTGGTCGCGACGGCGGTTACCGTGGCGGGCGCACTGACCGGCCGTGACCGGTTGCAGTGGGTGGCGAAACCGCTGATGATGCCGTTGCTCGCGGCCGATATCGCCAGCAGCACAGCGGAAATCGCGCCGGTCGAGCGCACGCTGCTGCTGGGATCGCTCGGTGCCGCCACGGTCGGTGATGTGCTGCTCATCGAACCCGACGACGATCGCCGGCTGGTCGCCGGCGCGTCGTCGTTCGCGGTGATGCAGACGGGGTACGCGGCGCTGTGGTGGCGGCGTGGCGCCCGTCCGCGCGTGAATACCGCTGTCCCGCGCCTGCTCGCCTGGGCCGGGGCGGTCGGTCTGTTGCGGGCGAAGGCGCCCGCGCTCGCCGTGCCGTTGAGTGCCTACGGCCTGACCTTGGGCAGCGCGGCCGTACTGGCCTCCGACCCAGTGCTGGCGCCGGGTGCGGACAATGTTGCGGGACTCAATGTTCCGGGCGCCGATCCACGCAGCCGCCTCGGCGTGGGCGCCCTGCTTTTCACGATCTCCGACGGACTGATCGTGGCGCGGCGGTTGTTCGCCCGCGGGCAGCGGTCACGCCGGGTGCTCGAGGCGATCATCCTGGCCACCTACGGTGGCGCGCAGTTCCTGCTGGCCGACCCGGAGGCGCACACCGGCGGCTGAGGAGTGACCTCCGGTTTTTCCGCTCGTGCGCGCTCGCCCGCGGCGGCTACTATCCACGCATGAGCTACCCTCCGCCGCCGCCCGCGTACGGATACCCGGGATACGGTCCGCCGCAGGATCATCCACAGGCCACCACGGTGTTGATCCTGGGCATCATCAGCTTCTTCTGCGCGGTCACCGGTCCGTTCGCCTGGGTCATGGGTAAGAAGGCGCTCAACGAGATCGACGCGTCGGGCGGAACCATCGGCGGCCGCAGCAATGTGATGATCGGTTACGTACTCGGCATCATCACATCGGTCCTGCTGATCATCTATCTGGTCCTGGTCGTCCTCTTCATCGTCATTGCGATCGTGGGAGCAGCCTCGGCCTGAGGTTCGGCGAGGTCGCGGCTCCCGGTGTCCGGGATCCGGTCATCGCCCGGACGGGGTTGTTCGCTACGCACTCGGCGTGATCGCTACCCGCGTTCACCAGGCCGTGGTGAGGTCCGCGTGCTGCCGGATCCAGGTGTGCATGGCGATACCGGCCGCCACCCCGGCGTTGATACTGCGGGTGGAACCGAACTGGGCGATCGACACCGTGAGTACCGCGGCATCGCGGGCCCCGTCGCTCACCCCGGGTCCTTCCTGACCGAACAGCAGCAGGCAGCGTCGCGGCAGCCGCACCGTTTCCAGCGGTACCGACCCCGGCACATTGTCCACCGCGACCACGCTCAGATCCTCGGCCGTGGTGAATTCGAGCAGCGCGTCGATATCGGGGTGGTGCACGATGTGCTGGTAGCGATCGGTGACCATGGCGCCGCGGCGGTTCCAGCGGCGGCGGCCGACGATATGGACCGCGCCGGCGGCGAAGGCGTTGGCGGTCCGCACCACGGTGCCGATGTTCGCGTCGTGCCCGAAGTTCTCGATCGCGATATGGAAGGGATGGCGGCGCCGGTCGATATCGGCGACGATCGCCTCCCGCGTCCAGTACCGGTACGCGTCGACCACATTGCGCCGGTCACCCTCCGCGAGCAGAACCGGGTCGAGCCGGTCATCGTCCGGCGGCGGTTCGCCGTGTTCCGCGATCCACGGACCCACTCCGTGCGGATGCTCGCCCCATTCCGTGGGGCCCGGTTCGGAGGCGTCGTCGAGCGGGTCGCCGCCGGCCGTGGGCTCGTGGTCGTACCGCGCGCTCGGCCGGGTTGCCTGCACGGGGCCCGTGGTCGTCCCGGATGTCCGCTCCGGGTGCCGGGCGGAGTCGGGGCCGGCCGAGGGCGCTGCGTTTGTCACGGCACGATCGTAGTGCGGGCGCACAGCGCGGCTACCGTTCGGTCTGGTCCGCTCGAAAACACCTGTGCCGATTGGTGTTTCTGCGCGGCTCGGGTTTCGCGGTGCGGCACGCGCGGCCCGGCACCGATCTGTATAGCCGGGTTGACATAGCCGTTCGGTATGAATCTCCCGCTCTGTCCGGCAGCGATCCGCGCGGAACCCGGCCCAGCGGACGGTGAGACGAACGGTTCCGCTTCGACTCGGTAACAATTGAGCGGCGGGAATTCCGATATTCCTGGCAATATGGGTGCATGACCTCGCCCAGCGACGATCTCGACGTTCCCCGGCGGGTGTCCGGGCAACAACGCAGGCCGCAGGGCAACCCCGTGAAACTCTGGTCGGACCGGGCCGATATGGCCGAGGCCGCCATCGTCTCGCGGCATATCGAACCGGTGTGGCTACTGCCCGGCACCGCGCTCGGCGTGGTGGGCTGGCCCTCGACCCGGCGCGAACGTTTCTTCCTGACCTGGCATTACTGGTGGCAGGCACACCTCATCGATTGCGCCGTCGACGCCGCCAATCGCGCGCCCACCATCGAACGCCGCAAACGGATCGCGGCGCTGGTGCGGTCGCATCGGATGCGCAATCTCACCGGCTGGACCAACCGCTACTACGACGATATGGCCTGGCTCGCCATCGCGCTGGAACGGGCCGCCCGGGTACAGGACAACGACGAGGCGCGCGGCGGTCTCGGACCGCTGGAACAGAAGCTTTTCGCGGCGTGGAATCCGGCGGTCGGCGGCGGTATCCCGTGGCGGGTCGGCACCGACTTCTACAACGCCCCTGCCAACGGCCCCGCCGGTATCGCCCTGTCCCGGCTCGGCCGCTACGAGCGGGCCGCCGAAATGGCCGACTGGATCGACGCCACCCTGCGCGATCCGGAGACCGGCCTGATCTTCGACGGGATCCATCTCCCGTCCGGCACGCTCGAACGCCCGGTCTACAGCTACTGCCAAGGCGTGGTGCTCGGCCTGGAGACCGAGCTTGCCGTGCACACCGGCGATCCGGTCCACCTCGATCGGGTGCATCGCCTGCTGGACGCGGTCGAAGACCAGCTCACCACCAACGGGGTCGTGCGTGGCGGCTCCGGTGGTGACGGCGGGCTGTTCAACGGGATCCTCATCCGCTATCTCGCGCTGGTGGCGCTCATGCTGCCCGGCTCCGAGCACGAGCAACTCGCCGACCGGCGGATCGCCGCCCGCATCGTCAAGGAATCGGCCGCGGCGGCCTGGGCGAACCGGCTCGACGTCGAGGGCGAACCGCTGTTCGGTCATGATTGGACGCGCTCGGCGCAGCTGCCGGGCGGTACCGCGGGCGCCGGTGGGCTCAACCCCAACGGCGCCGTGACGTCCTCGCGGGTTCCCGAACGCGACCTATCGGTACAGCTCTCGGGTTGGATGCTCATGGAGGCCGCCCATATGGTCACCGCGGCGGGGCTGTAGCTCCCTGCGCGACCGGGGCTCGCCCAGGCTGGGCAGCGGTGTGGTGTCGGCGGTGGCGCTGTCCAGTTCGAAATCCTCGGCGGGCTGTGCCATCTCGTGCCGGTACTGGCGGATACCGATCACCGTGCCCACGACCAGGCAGAACACCAGCGAACCGATCACGATGGGCATCAGCCAGGAGATCTGCTGGATGAAGCTGCCGGCGTAATAGCCCAGCAGCAACAGCACCGGCGCCCAGATGATCGCGCCGATGGTACTGGCGATGGTATAGCGGCGATGGTCCATCTCGGCGGCGCCCGCCACCATCGGGCACAGCGTGCGCACCCACGGGATCCACCGCGCGACCAGCACCGCGACGAAACCGTGCCGCTGCAGCAGCTCGGCCACCCGGGTGAGGTTCTGGGTGTTGATATAGCGCCCGTTCTTGCGGGCGACGAGCCGGTGCCCGGTGCGGCGTCCGATGACGTAGCCGACCTGGTTCCCCGCGATCGCGGCGACCATCGCACCCACCGACAACAACCACACCTGGGTTTCCCCGGTGGCGTGCGAGGCCATCACGATGCCTGCCGTGAGCAGCATGGAATCACCGGGCAGGAACAGGCCGAGGATCACGGCGCATTCCAGGAAGACGAAGGTCAGCACCACGGTCCAGACCAGCGCCGGACCCGCGGAGATCAGCGGATCGAAACTGCCCATCGCGTAGGGCACGGCCGAAGCGGACACCACTTACCGTACTGGGGTCTCGTTCGCGGCAGCCGGCGCGTGGGCCGGCACCACCGGCAGGGGCATGGTGCTGGTGACCTGGTTCGGCAGGTCGACGGCCGGCAGTTCGGCGGTGGAAGCCAGGGCGCCCTCGGCGGCGAGTTCGGCGGCCGGCTTACGACCCAGCAGGCGTTTGGCCACCGCACTGATACCCGGCAGGATCGAGACGAACACGATCAGCAGGAAGATCGCCTCGACGTGGTCGCGGATGAAGGCGACATTGCCGAGGAAGTAACCGAGTACGGTCACGCCGCCGCCCCAGGCGATGGCGCCGACGATATCGAACGCGACATAGCGCTGGTAGCTCATCTTCGATACGCCGGCCAGCACTGGCATGAAGGTCCGGACGATCGGGACGAATCGGGCGAGGATGATCGTTTTGGGGCCGTGCTTCTCGAAGAATTCGTGCGTTTCGGTCACATAGCTCTTCTTGAAGAACCGGGTGTCCTCTTTGTTGAACAACGCGGGACCGATGGCCCGGCCGATCCAGTATCCGCACTGGTCCCCGGCGAAAGCGACGAACGTGACCGCGGGCAGGAGCACCCAGATGGAGACCGGCGGGTTCTCCTGGGCGGCCAGCAAGCCACCGGTGAACAGCAGCGAATCGCCGGGCAGCAGCGGGAACAGCAGACCCGTCTCGATGAAGACGATCACCAGAATCGCCGGTAGCACCGCGTTCTTCAGCCAGGTCTCGGTCAACAGGTGCATCGGGTCGAGCAGTTCGGTCAGAGCCAGATTGCTCGTCACCGCGTCGGTAGCTGCCAGCGCAATCACCCGGCCCACAGTACCGGTTACAGCCGAGCGTGCAGGGTGCGGCGGCGCAAACAATCCCCTTATACCGGATGAATCCCGCCTGCCTTAGGGTATGTGCAGAAACAGACAATCCCGTCTGCCGCACTACACGGAGGTCTTCACAGTGCCGATCGCGACTCCGGAGGTCTACGCCGAGATGCTCGGCCAGGCCAAGGCGAACTCTTTTGCCTTCCCGGCCATCAACTGCACATCGTCGGAGACGATCAACGCGGCGATCAAGGGTTTCGCCGAGGCGGGCAGTGACGGGATCATCCAGTTCTCCACCGGCGGCGCGGAATTCGGTTCCGGCCAGGGTGTGAAGGATATGGTCACCGGTGCTGTCGCGCTCGCCGAATTCGCGCATGTGGTGGCCGAGAAGTACGGCGTCACCATCGCGCTGCACACCGACCACTGCCCGAAGGACAAGCTGGACGGTTTCGTCCGCCCGCTGCTGGCCATCTCCCAGGAGCGGGTGAGCGCGGGGAAGAACCCGCTGTTCCAGTCGCATATGTGGGACGGTTCGGCGGTCCCGATCGACGAGAACCTGTCGATCGCGCAGGAGTTGCTCGCCGCCGCGACCGCCGCGAAGATCATCCTCGAGGTGGAGATCGGTGTCGTCGGCGGTGAAGAGGACGGCGTCGAGGCCGAGATCAACGAGAAGCTCTACACCTCGCCCGCCGATTTCGAGAAGACCATCGATGCGCTCGGTGCCGGGGAGAAGGGCAAGTACCTGCTCGCCGCCACCTTCGGCAATGTGCACGGTGTGTACAAGCCGGGCAATGTGGTGCTCAAGCCGGAGGTGCTGGCCGAGGGGCAGAAGGTCGCCGCCGCGAAGCTGGGCCTGGGTGCCGACGCCCAGCCCTTCGATTTCGTCTTCCACGGCGGGTCCGGCTCGCTGAAGTCGGAGATCGACGATTCGCTGCGCTACGGCGTGGTGAAGATGAACGTGGACACCGACACCCAGTACGCCTTCACCCGGCCCGTCGCCGCCCATATGTTCAGCAACTACGACGGGGTGCTCAAGATCGACGGCGAGGTCGGCAACAAGAAGACCTACGATCCGCGCAGCTACCTGAAGAAGGCCGAGCTCTCGATGGCGGCCCGAGTGGTGCAGGCCTGCGAGGACCTGCATTCCGCGGGACGTTCGATCAGTGCCTGATCACGTCGTCACGCTCGCTGCGAGATGACAATCGATCTCCGTGTGCTGGGGCCCGTTCGACTGCTGGCCGGTGGTGAGCCGGTCGCCGTCGGCGGGCCCAAACCGCGGGCGCTACTGGCCGCGCTCGCGGTGAACCGGCGCCGCGCCGTATCGTCGGCGACCCTGGCCGATATGGTCTGGAACGAGACCCCGCCGGACGCCTACGCCGCCAGCCTGCAGGTCTTCGTCTCCAATATCCGCAAGGCATTGCGGAATTCGGGCGTGGACTCGGCCGCCGTCCTGCGCACGGAATCTTCCGGATACCGGCTCGAGATCCCCGACGACGCCTGCGATCTCGGCCGGTTCGAGGCCGCCCGTGACGCCGGCAATCGCGCCTCGGGCGCCGGTGATCACGCGTCGGCTTCGCGGTTGTTCGCCACGGCGCTACGCGAATGGAACGGACGCGCGCTCTCGGACCTGGCCGGGCTGGGCTTCGCCGACAGTTTCGCCACCGCCATGGAAGAGGAACGGCTGCAGGCGGTTTCGGCGCGGTTCGACGCGGAGATCGCCTGCGGCCGGGCGGCCGCAGTGATCGGTGAACTGGTCGCGCTGACCAACGAACATCCGCTGCGTGAACCGCTGTGGGGCCAGCTCATCACCGCCCTCTACCTCTCCGAACGGCATGCCGACGCGCTGGAGGCGTGCCGGCGGGTGCGTACGGTCTTGGCCGAGGAACTCGGTATCGACCCCGGCCCCGCACTGCTCGAACTGGAACGCCGGGTGCTGCGGCAGGAGCCGCTGAGCACGGTCGAATTCAAAACCGCCGAACGGATCGCCGCCGCCATGACGGATACGGTCACCGAGGTACCGCGCACGGTGCGCAGCGGGCAGTTGCGCTTACCGGACGGGCGGCTGGTGCTGGTCGCGCACGGTGGTTTCCGGATCGGCCGGATGACCGACAACGATCTGGTGCTCGACGATCCGAAGGCCAGCCGCTACCACGCCCAGATCAAACTCGGCCGGGCCGGGCTCCTGATCGAGGACCTGGATTCGGCAAACGGGGTCTACGTCAACGAGGAACCGATAGATTCCGCGCTGCTCGCAGACGGCGATACGATCCGCATCGGAACAACCGTCCTGGCTTTCCAAGCCGTCCGCTGAACCCCCGATCACCCCTGACGGGTACCCCGCCTGGCACCTGGGTGGGGCCCGCCCGGTTCTGGAGCGACGGAGCGGGGGAGCGAAGCGGAGGAGCGGAGGAGTGAAGAACCGGGCTACCCGGGGCCCCACCCTCGAGCCGCGGAGCGGCTCCAAAATTACAGCCCGCCCCTTCACGGACGGTTCCCTGGGAGCACTTGACCAGTAATCCACGAGCTCCGGATTTCCACGGACTCGGGGTTTCCACGAGCTCGGGATTTCCACGAGCTCTGATTTCCACGGACTCCCGATTCCCACGAACCCTGGACTCCCACGAACTCCGGTCGACCGTTCCTTCCCGCCCTCCCGGTGTCTCGGGGCGCCGACCCTATCCGAGCACGTCGTGACGGACGATCGTCTGCTCGCGACCCGGACCCACACCGATACAGGACATCCGCGCCCCGGAGAGTTCCTCCAGCCGGTGCACGTAGGCCTGTGCGTTGGCGGGGAGTTCGTCGAAGGTGCGGGCCCCGGAGATGTCCTCCCACCAGCCCGGCATCTCCTCGTAGATCGGCTTGGCGTGGTGGAAACCGGTCTGAGTGGTGGGCATCTGCTCGACCCGCTCACCGTCGACCTCGTAGGCCACGCAGATCGGCACCCGATCCAGGCTGGAGAGCACGTCGAGCTTGGTGAGGAAGTAATCGGTGATGCCGTTGACGCGGGTGGCGTAACGGGCGATCACCGCGTCGAACCAGCCGCAGCGCCGGGCGCGGCCGGTGGTGACGCCGACCTCGCCGCCCGTTTTTGCCAGGTAGGCGCCCGATTCGTCGAAAAGCTCGGTCGGGAACGGGCCCGAACCGACCCGGGTGGTGTAGCACTTGAGGATGCCCAGCACGGTGCCGATCTGGTTGGGGCCGATACCGGCGCCCACCGCGGCGCCGCCGGCGGTCGGGTTGGACGACGTGACGTACGGGTAGGTGCCGTGGTCGACATCGAGCAGCGTGCCCTGCGACCCTTCCAGCAGCACCGTCTCGCCGCGTTCGAGGGCCAGGTTCAGTTCCAGCCGGGTATCGCTGATGCGATGCGCGAACTTCTCCGCCTGCGCCAGCACCTCGTCCACCACCTGCTGCGGGTCCAGGGCGCGGCGGTTGTAGATCTTCACCAGCACCTGGTTCTTGAACTCGAGTGCCGCCTCCACCTTCTGGGTGAGGATCTTCTCGTCCAGCACATCGGCCACCCGCACGCCGACCCGCGCGACCTTGTCCTGGTAGCAGGGGCCGATCCCGCGACCGGTGGTGCCGATCTTGTTGTTGCCGAGGAACCGCTCGGTGACCTTATCGATCGCCACGTGGTAGGGCATGATCAGATGCGCATCGGCGGAGAGCAGCAGGCCGGAGGTGTCGACGTCGCGTTCCTCCAGCCCGGCCAGCTCGTCCAGCAGCACACCGGGGTCGACGACGACACCGTTGCCGATGACGTTGCGTACACCGGGCGTCAGGATTCCGGAGGGGATGAGGTGCAGCGCGAAGTTGTCCCCGTTCGGCAGCACGACGGTATGGCCGGCGTTGTTACCGCCCTGGTACCGCACCACCCACTGCACCCGGCCGCCGAGTAGATCGGTGGCTTTGCCCTTGCCCTCGTCGCCCCACTGGGCGCCGATGAGGACGATTGCCGGCATGGTCGTGTCTCCTACGGGTCGACGCGCAACACGCACTTCGTGCTGCGGCTACCTGCCGTAATGGGGAGGAAGCCGGGAGCACAGTCTACTCGAGGCACCGGAGGGCGCCGGGAACGGCCGCTGTACCAGGCCCGTTGTGCGGGTCGGCGGGGGCCACCCTCTACACTCGTGGTCGACCGGTCCGAGGGAGGGTGTTGGGCGTTTGAGTACCCATGTTCTCCGCTGTGCCGACGCTCCGGTACCCATCGCGCTCGCCGCGGCGCCCACCACACAGACCGCGGCCGTCCCGGATTCCGCGCTGATCGACGAACTGCTGCCGGTACTGGCCGCCGACAGCCTGCCGCGGCTGATCGTGCTCGGCCACGACGCCGCGCTGGCGGCGGTACTCACCCACCTGATGCGCACCGAACGCCTGCACGTCGAGGTCGGTTACGTGCCGTTGGAGAACACCTACGCCGCGCAGGCCTACCAGCTCGGCACCGGGAACTCGGCCGCGCGCCGGGCGCTCGACGGGACCGCCCAGGAGGTACCGCTGATCCGCGACGATACAGGCGTCGTCCTGGTCGGCCGCGCCAAGATCACCGGGGTCGACGGTGCCCACCTGACCGGCGAGGCCTACGTCGACGAGACCCGGCTGTTCTCCGGCGAGGTGCGGGCGATGTTCGTATCCCCGACCCTCGAGATGCCGGGGGTCCGGGCGAGTGTGCCGCGCCGCTTCCGGCGCCGCCGCTGGATCACCGGCCGCGCCGCCCAGCTCGGCACCCCCGCGGCGGTGATCAACCGCGACGGCGTGCAGAGCGACCGGACGGTGCCGCGGTCGAGTTTCTACCGCTACCACGAGCCCTGGTTATTGGTTCGATGAGCGGCGGGGTTTCGGCGTTGCGGCGGGGTGCGGTGCGGCCCAGCCCGGTTTTCCTGCTGGTGCTGCTGCTGGCGGTGGCCGGCGGGGTGCTGGCGTGGGGTGCGGACCTGGATTCGATACAGGCGAAGGCCGGGGTTTTCGTCCTGGTGGTGTTCGGCTGGGTGGTGAGTCTGTGCCTGCACGAATTCGCACACGCCTACCTGGCCTGGCGCGCCGGTGACCGCGAGGTCGAACTGCGCGGGTACCTGACGCTGAACCCGCTCAAATACAGCCATCCGCTGCTGTCGATCGTGCTGCCGATGGTTTTCATCGCGCTGGGCGGGATCGGGTTGCCCGGCGGGGCCGTCTACATCCACGCGCATCAGGTGCCGCCGCGGACCCAGCGGCTGATCAGCGCCGCGGGTCCGGCGGTGAACGCGCTGTGCGCCGTGCTGCTGCTGTCGATCGTCCAGTTGTTCGGCAGTTCCGAGCAGCACCCGGCGTTCTGGTTCGGGCTCAGCTTCCTGGCATTCCTGCAGGTGACGGCCACCCTGCTGAACCTGCTCCCGATACCGGGTCTGGACGGATACGGGATCGTCGAACCCTCGCTGAGCTATCAGACCCGCCGCGGGCTGGATCAGTTCAAACCGTTCGGCATGCTGATCCTGTTCGCCCTGCTGTTCACGCCCGCGATCAACCAGGTGTTCTTCGACGCCGTCTACGCGCTCTACGACCTGTCCGGAGTGCCGGAGCAGTGGTCCCGGTACGGCGGATATCTGACCAGGTTCTGGGCGTAGACCCGAGCAGGCCCGCCCGGCGCGGCGCCGGCCGGACGGGCCCGGATTCCCCGCCCGGGCCGGCGTCCGGGTATCCATACGATCGGCGCCGGGCAAGGCGCCTCACGTCGGCAACGCGGCGTGCGGGAGGGGTCCCGGCCGAACCGGTGAAACGATTCGGCCATGTTTCACATTAGTTCAGTTCGGCCGAATGGGCACGGGTAGTCCACTACTCGGAATTTCACTTCTGCGGTGTGACATAGGGGTTGGGCACCGTCGGCGGCAGCAGGGCCAGCGCCGAGATCCGTTGCACCCCGCAGACCTGCATGAGGTCGACCAGGGTCGAGCGGATCTGCGCGAAAACGACATGCGCCGAGAGTCCGGCACCGGCCACCAGTTCCGGCCGGGCCTGTTTCGCGACCGACCGTAGCGCGCGCGCCGCCTCGGCGGGGTCGGGCTGTTCCCCCGGATCGTTCAGCACCATCCGCCGGACCACATCCACCGCCGCGGCCAGCCGCTCCACCTCGTCGATCAGGCCGGGGTTGAGGATTTCGTCGTCACGCACCATCGTCAGCGAGCGGCGCAGCAGCACCCGGGTGTTGCGGACCGCGTTGTCCAGTGGGTCGGCCGCCGCGCGCAGGCGTTCCAGCCGGCCGCGCGAATTCCAGTACAGCGGGGATATCCGGCTCACCTCGCGGCCGCCCTCCAGCGTTTTGCGCAGCGAATCCAGCTCCTGCTGGGTCGCGCGGACCGCGGTGAGCGCCTCGTGGATCTTGCCCGGATCCTGCTCCAGCAGGCCCTGCCCGCAATCGGTGAGCGATTTGCCCATCACTCCGAGAATCGCCGCCGCCTGCTCGCGCGCCCGGCGCACCGGATGCAGCGGCAGCGCGGCGACGACCACCACGCCCACCAGGCCGCCGATCAGGGCGTCGACCATCCGGGACAGGCCGGCCCCGGTTTCCGGCGGCATCAGCGTCGCCACCAGCACGGCCGAACCGGAGGCCTGGATGCCGATGATCGGCCCGCCGTCGAGGAAAATCGCCAGCGCCATGGCCGCGGCCACCACCAGCGCGATCTGCCAGACCCCCGTACCCACCTGCGAGATGAACAGATCGCCCACGCCGATCCCGACCGCCACCCCGACCACCAGTTCCAGCGAACGGCGCAGTCGTGCCCCGAACGCGGTACCGATCGAGACGACGGCCGCCGTCGGCGCGAAGAACGGCAGCGGGTGGCCGACCACGTCCTTGGCCAGGAACCAGGCCAGCGCCGCGGCCAGTGAGCATTGCAGGATCGGCAGCGCCGACAGCCGCAGCCGGGTCCAGGAACGCCGCAGGCGCGCGGTGCCGCGAGCCCGGGCCCGGGAAATCCGTGAGGTCGGGTCGTTCACTTCCGCGAGATCGATCAGTCGAGACCGAGTTCCCCGGCCGCCCGCGGATCACAATCCTCGAGCAGATCCAGGCAGCGGGCGTACTCGTCGTTTTCGCCGATGATCTGCGCCGCCTTCGCCAGTACCGCGACGCTGCGCAGGAAACCGCGGTTCGGTTCGTGCTCCCACGGGACCGGGCCGAAACCCTTCCAGCCGTTCCGGCGCAGCAGGTCCAGCCCGCGGTGATAGCCGGTGCGGGCGAACGCGTAAGCGGCCACCACATCGTGGTTCACCGGTTCCGCGGCGGCCGCGGCGCGCTCCAGGGCGGCCTCGGCCAGCGCCGCCCACGCGATCGAAGCGGCCGGATTCTCGGCGGCCACCCGCACCGGATCGGTGCCCGCGTCGAGCGCGTCTTCCGCCGCATGCAGTTCAGGAAGGAGTACGGGTTGCGGTCCGAGCAGATCACCGAACGAGGTCATGCGGTTCATTGTGCACGGCTACCGGGATTGCTCGATAGGCTGGCCGTCTACGCCACATTCTGTTCGCCCAGCAACGAGGGGTTTAGGTGCCGCACCCGACCGACGACGAGAAACCGACGCGCTCCGACTCCGGCTCCGGTTCATCCACCGCGACGCCGGACCCGCAGGACACCGGCTCGCAGCTGTCGCAGGCCGCCGATGCGGTGACCTCCCGGATCCGCCGGGCGCTCGGCCGTGACACCGCGGCCGGCGCGGCGGACGAACCCGCCCCCGGGGAGAGCAACGCGCCCACCGAGGCCATCCCACGCGCGTCGGCGACGAGCGGGCGCGCGGAGAGTTCCGGCGAGACGGCGGCGTCCGAGGACGAGGCCGAGACGGAGGTGATCCGTAAGGCCGGTGCGCAGGGGTCCGGGAAATCCGGTGGTGCAGCACCGGCCTCGGGCGGGGCGGGCAGCCGGGATTCCGCGGCGTCCGCACCGGGCGCTGCAGCCGAGCCCGGGCAGGGTGACGCCGGTTCCGGTGATGCGGAGGCAACCGAGGGAGATAGCGGAGCAGCGAACGGCCGGTCGACGGGTGCGGCCGTCGTCGGCACCGCGGCTGCCGGCACCGCAGCCGCGGCAGCCGCGAAGACGGCGGGGCAGCCGACGGCAGATGACGGCGCGGACGCTACCGGCGGGCCGGACGATGCCGAAGCCGGCGGAACGGGCCTCGCGGCAGCGGGCGACGGCGATACAACGGCGGCGGAAGCGCTCGGCGAGGAACCCGTCGCCGCGTCGGCCGAAGGTGGTCGCGACGCCGACGCCGCTACCACCGCCGGACAATCCGGATCGGCCGCTGGGGCGGTGAACGAGGATGCGAATTCCCCGGATGCCCGGGCCGGTAGCCGGGACGCTCCGGGCACCGAGGCCGCCGAAGGGAAGGTCCCGGCCTCCGAGCCCGAGGACGGAGAGACTACGGATCCCACGGCAGACGAAGGCGCTGCCGCTGCGGGCGCGGGTGCTGAGGCTGCAGACGACGACGCTGCCGCTGCGGGCGCGGATCCTGAGGCTGCAGACGGAGATACTGCGGCTGCGGGCGGCGACAGTGCCGCCGCGGGGTCGGGCGATAAGGAAGCGCGCCGCGAAGCTGCGGGCACGGAGCGAGACACGGCCGCCGCGGGACGGGGTGATGCGGGCGCCGACTCCGTGGATCAAGACTCCGCGCGGCGGGACAGCCCGAGCCGGGAACCCGGGGATGCGGACGTCGCGGATCAGGAAGTCGCGGGTGTCGAAGCTGCGGGTCAAGGGTCTGTGGGCGCGGAAGCCGCAGGCGGTGAAGCCACGCACGCGGGTACGGGCCAGGGGTTTGCAGGGGCCGCAGGCGACGAGGTTGCGGGTCGGAGATCTGCGGATGCGGACGCCACGGGTAGCGAGGATGTCGACCTCGCGGGCGACGAGGTTGCAGGCGCGGACGTCGCGGGTTCGGCGTCTGTGGACGCGCAACGTGCGGGGGCGGAGGCCGCAGAGGCGGAGTCCGTGGATCGGGGCGACTGGGCGGAGACCACGGACGCCGGGTCCGAAGCGGTCGGCGACCCGGATCAGGGGCCGGCGGGTGGAGAGGCGCGGACGGTTGTCATCCCGCGACAGCCCCGGCCGGACGACGCGCAGACCGTCGCGATGCCGGCCCAGCGGCCGGATCCCGACGCCACCGCGCGCATCGATATGAACCAGGTACGTAAGGCCGGTCGGCCGGGTCAGTCGCCCGGCCGGGCCCAGGGGCCCGCCCGCACCGACCGGGTCGGCCCCGGCGCGCCGGGTGGCCCGGCGCTGTCCAAACCACCGGCCACGCCGCGCCCGCAGGCGGGACCGAAACGGCCCGGTCCGCAGGCGCCGGGCCGGCCCGACCAGCCCGCACCGCAGCGGCCCGGCGGTCCGCCGCCCGCGCAGCGGCAGCCGGGGCGCCCGCAGGCCGGTCCGCAGCGGCCGGGCGGCGCACCCTCCCCGGCCGACCTCAAACCGACCGTCGCCGAACAGCGGGTCGCGCCGGCGCCCGGATACTCCGCGCCGCAGCAGATAGCGCAACCGCAACGGGTCGAACCGGCCCCCGCCCCGGCGGCACCGGCCGAGGACAACAAGAAATGGCTCATCGCCGGCGGAGTGGCGGTGGCACTGGTGGTCGCGTTGATCGCGATCCTGGTGGGCGTCGGCGGCGAGGACGATTCGCCGCAGGGCCGGATCCGTACGGCCATCGGCGATTACACGGGCGCACTGGAAAGCGGCAACCTGCCCGCACTCCGCGAAGCCACCTGCGGTGCCCTGCACGACTACTACCAGGGCCTGTCCGAGGAACAGTTCTCCGGCGTGCACCGGCAAGCGGTGAACGAAGGCACCATCCCGGAGGTCTCCGGCGTCGACGCGATCCAGATCACCGACCGCACGGCTCTCGCACAGGTCAGCGTCCAGACCGACGCCGACCCGGAGGCCACCACCCGCACCTTCGACCTGCAGGAAACCGAAACCGGCTGGAAGGTCTGCGATCCCCCGCAGTAGTTTTGGCGCCGACTCCGTCGGCGCGGGGTTTGGCCCCCCTTGGTCCCTGCGTTCAGCCCCGCGATACTCGCGCCTGCGGCGCATTGTCTCGCGGGGCTGAACGCAGGGACGGGCCAAACCCTCCAAATGCCTCGCTGAACTCGGCGCCGCCGCTGGGCGCGGGAGGAACGGCTGTGCGACCGGGACCGGGTACAGCCCGGTGCCGGTCGCTGCGGTGAACATGGGTCTTTCACTTTTCTCGATTGCGCGTGAGGATAGGAGTACCCCAGCACCCGAGGACGTCCGTGATGAAAACCCGTACCATTCTGGCTCGTTCGATCGTCGCCGGTTGCGCGCTGACCTTGCTCGCTGCCGCGCCGGCCGCTGCCGATACCCAGAACTCGCCGAATACGAGCCAGGATTCGCATCCGTTGCCCGCCGATCGCGCGCAACCGGAGTCCGACGAAGACGAGCACCCCTACTACATCAGCTGTGATCACGCGCGGCGCGAAACCGATACGCCGTTGTTCGGGGGACAGCCCGGGTATTCGTTCCAGCTCGACGAAGACGGTGACGGCCTGGCCTGCGAAGTGGGCGAGCACTGAGGCGGCTCCGGAGCAGGTCGCGCAGTGCCGGTGCCGCCGTGGACAGTTCACCGTATCGACCGGTAATGCGGGCTTTACAGTAGTCATATGGCGCGAAATTGGCCGATGGTCGAGCGGGGGAACGAGTTCGAGGCGATTCGCGCGACGCTCACCGGTTCCGATCATGTCGGCGCTGTTCTCATCGGGGAGCCCGGGGTCGGGAAGACCACGCTGGCCCGGCGGGCCGCTACCGCGGGCGGTGGGACCATCCGGTGGGTCGCGGGTACCGAATCGGCGCGCAGTATTCCGCTGGGCGTCTTCGCGCATATGGTCGGCGTGTACACCGCGCACGATCCGGTGACGTTCATGGCCGCGGCGCGGGAGGCGCTGCTGGCCGACGGCCCCGCGATCATCGGGGTCGACGACGCGCATCTGCTCGACCAGCTCTCCGCGACCCTGCTGTTGCAGCTGGCGATCGACAAGGCGGCGCGGATCGTCGCCACCGTCCGCGACGGTGTCCCGGTGCCCGACGCGGTGACGACGCTGTGGAAAGACGGGCATCTGCTGCGGATCCAGCTGCCGCCGTTCACCCAGCAGCAGAGCGTGGACCTGGTGGAATCGGTGCTCGGCGGGCAGTTGGAGGGGTTCACCGCCAACCTCATGTGGGAATCCTCCGGCGGTAACGCGCTTTTCCTGCGGCATCTGGTCGAGGGTGCGCTGGAGGTGGGGTCGCTGCGGCAGGTGAACGGGGTGTGGCAGCTGCGGGGCCGGGCCGCTGTCACCTCGGAACTGGCCGCGCTGCTGGAGGATCGGGTCGAGCAGCTCCCCGACTCGGTGCTGCGGGTGCTGGAACTGCTCACTTTCTGCGAACCCGTCGATCTCGAGGTGATGGCCGAGCTCGCGGGGGAGGAGGCGGTGGAAGCGGCCGAGAACGGCGGGGTGATCCGGGTGGTGGAGGCAGGGCCGGACCTCGTTGTTCGGTACAACCATCCGCTGTTCGGCGAGGTGATCCGGCGCCGCCTCGGTATCGCGAGCTCGCGCCGATTACGCGGCCGGTTGTATTCCGCGCTCAAACAGCGGCGGATCAATTCCGCCGCCGATCGGATCCGGCTCGCCGAACTGGCCTTGGACAGCGATAAGTCCGCCGATCTGGAATTGTTCGAATCCGCCGCCGAGGACGCGATCGGCCTGGCGAATCTGCCGCTGGGGGAGCGGTTCGCGCGGGCGGCGGTGGAACGCCGCGGCGGGGTGGAGTCGGCGGATCTGCTGGCGCGTGCCCTGCTGTGGCAGGGGCATCGGATCGAGGCGGAGCGAACACTGGCCAGCTTCGATCCGGACGATCTCGACGAGGTGCAGCTGGCTCGCTGGGGGAGTACGCGGGTCTCGAATCTGCTGTGGGCCTCCGGCGACGCCGACCGCGCCGACGAGGTGCTCGCGCTGGTCCGCGCGCGGATCGCGCATCCGAAGATCGGGCTGATCACCACCGGGCTCGCCGCGGCCTGCGCGGTGAGCGAGAACCGCCTCGGTGACGCGCTGCGCGAAGCCGAACAGGTGATGCGGGTCGCGGACGCGCCGCCGTGGGCGGTGTGGTGGGCGGCGTTCGGCGGTGGGCTCGCGGCGGCGCTGCGGGGGCGCGCGGAAGTCGCCCGGCGCTACGCGGACCGGGGGCGGGCGGTGGAACCGCATATCGACGGTCTCAACCGGTTCATGTCGACGCATGCCGAGGTGCTGGCGCTGGTGCTCACCGGTGATCTGGATGCGGCCGCGCACCGGGCCACCGAGTATTTCGGGTATTCCGCGCCGGGGCAGTACCTCGCGTGGGGAATGTCGAAGATCTTGCAGGGCACGGTCGATGTGGCGCGGGGCCGGTTCGCGGCCGGGATCGACAATTTGGAGCAGGCGCTGGCCGCGCTCACCGCCGAGGGCGCCGCCGCCTGGATGTTCCCGGCCCGGATCCGGCTGGCCGAGGCCTACGCGGCGCTGGGCCGGCCGGCCGAGGCCGCCGAATCGATCGCCGAAGCCGATGCGCGGGGTGGCCGGCACAGCGCGGTCTACGAACCGCAGCTGGAGATCGCCCGGGCCTGCCTGGCGGCGGCGGAGGGCGCGGTGAGCACCGCGGTCGAACGCGCGATACGCGCCGCCGACGCCGCCGCGCGTTCGGATCAGCACGCCGTCGAGGCGCTGGCCCTGCACACCGCGGCCCGGTTCGGCGCGGGGTCGGTGGCGCCTCGGCTGGCCGACCTGGCGCACCGGGTGGACGGCCCGCTGGTCCGCGCGCAGGCCCGGCACGCGGTGGCGCTGGCCGGGCACGACGGGGCCGGGCTGGACGCGGCGGCGGCGGATTTCGAAACTCTCGGCGCGTACCTGTCGGCCGCGGATGCCGCGGCGCAGGCCGCGACCGCGCACGACCGGGCCGGGGATCGCCGGCAGTTACTGGAATCGGCGGCGCACGCCAACCGGCTGGCGGCGGCCTGCGGCGGCGCCGCGACCCCGGCACTACGTGATGCCGCCCAGCCGTTGCCGCTCACCAGCCGGGAGCGGGAGATCGCGAATCTGGTGGCGGCCGGTCTGAGCAACCGGCAGATCGCCGACCGGCTCACCGTCTCGGTGCGGACCGTGGAGGGCCATCTGTACCGCGCCTGCACCAAACTCGATGTCACCGACCGGGAATCCCTGGCCGCGCTGCTGCGCGGGGAGTCGGCGGGCTGAATCGCCGACCGGGCGGCGGTGGCGCTCCTGCGCCATACCGCGGGCTGCGACGGCATCGTCCGTGGTCCGGGGCCGATACCGGTCCGCACCGGTATCGGTTACGCTGGCCGCTCGTCGGGCAGCCGGGTATGTGGAGGTGCGCATGGTCACGAGGTACGCGGTCCGGATTGCGACCATGCTGTCGTTGTGCGCGGCGACGGCGCTGGTCTACGGCTGCGCCCAGGACACCGGCGGTCACGCCACCACCACGACGTCCGCGGCCGCGCCGGCCACCACCGAAACCCCGCAGCAGCGCAACCTGCGGATCCGGGACGAACTGGTGCGCATGGGCTGCGATACCAACTCCTGTATCCAGACCTATTTCGCCTGCGCCGACGGCCTGCTCTCGGGCGACCCGTGCGACTTCTATCGTCAGCACCCACTGAACTGAGCGAGCAATCAGTCCAGTTGCACAACTGGACCCCTGTGCTCCGGCTGGGTTAGATCAAGTCCAGGTGTTCGTGCGACCGTGCGGCGTCCAGGTCGCGGTAGCCGCGTTCGAGGTCGTACCGGCTGAGGGAATCGTCGGTGATCGAGCCGAGGGGCCGGTATCGTTCCAGCAGTTCGGGTAGCCGCGATTCGGTGACCAGGTACTCATAGGCGAAGAAGCTGAACGCGCCCACTCCGATGAGCGCAGCGAAGAGTGTCATGACTCCAGGATGGCGTTACTGGACTTGCCGTTAAAGAGCCAATCGATGAATACTGGCCTGTATGTCGACGAGAGTGCTCGGCGCCGCGGGCCTGGCCCGTGATCTGGGGCAGTGGCGCGGCCCGGACCAGTCACCTGCCGAGGGCGGTGCGCGCCGTTCCGGCCGCCCCGCCTATCTGGCGCTGGCCGAGGGCATCCGGCTGCTGATCCACGACGGCCGCGCCCCGCTCGGTATCGCGCTGCCCAGCGAACGCGATCTGGCCGCCACCCTGGGCGTCAGCCGTACCACCGTGACCTCCACCTACGCGCTGCTGCGCGAACACGGCTACCTCATCACCCGGCAGGGGTCGCGGTCCACGGTCGCGCTGCCCCCGGCCGTCGCGCACGACGGTGGCCGCGCCGCCCGCGGGATCCTGGCCACCATGTCCGTCGGCGACCGGCCCGCCGTGGACCTGACCTATGCCGCGATGACGGCCCCGCCGGAGATGCAGGAGGCCTATACCGTTGCGCTGCAGGGCATCCCGTCATATTTGAGCACCCACGGTATGGACCCGGTCGGTATCCTGCCACTGCGTGAGGCGCTCGCCCGCCGCTACACCGAACGCGGCCTGCCGACGAGTGCCGATCAGATCCTGGTGACCCTCGGTGCCCAGCACGGCCTGCGCCTGCTGCTGAACGTGCTGGCTCCCGCGGCGGCCCGGGTGCTGATCGACCATCCCACCTATCCCAACGCGATCGAGGCGATCCGCGATGTCGGCGCCCGCCCGGTACCCGTCCCGTTGCGACTGGAGGACCCTTCGGCCGCCTGGGATCTGGACGGCCTGCGCAGCGCGGCCCGGCAGACCGCCGCGACCCTGGCCTACCTGGTGCCCGACCACAACAACCCGACCGGATTCCTGATGGACGAGGCGGCCCGCGCCGAGCTGGCCGCGATCGCCCGTGAGACCCGGATGCTGCTGATCATCGACGAATCCATGGCGGATCTGTCGCTCACCGATACCGCTCCGGTCGCCCCGGTCGCCGCGTTCGCGAAGGGATCCGAGGTGATCACCATCGGGTCGGCGTCCAAATCGTTCTGGGGCGGTCTGCGTGTGGGCTGGATCAGGACCTCCGAATCACTGATCAGCCGCCTGCTCACCACCCGCGCCACCGTCGATCTGGGCACGCCGGTGATGGATCAGCTGGCGGCGGTCCACCTGCTCGAACAGGCCGAACCCATCCTGGCGCGCCGCCGGAAACTGCTGCGCGATCAGCGGGAGGCGCTGCTGGCGGCGCTGGCCGAGGAGCTTCCGGATTGGTATGTGCTGCCGGGGGTGGGCGGTATGTCGGTGTGGGCGCAGCTACCCGATCCGGTCTCGACCGCGCTGGCGGCCACGGCACCCAATCACGGCGTACTGCTCGCCGCCGGGCCACGATTCGGGGTGCAGGGTGCGTTCGAACGTTTTCTGCGCTTGCCGTACACCAACCCCGAACCCGAACTCCGCCGGGCGGTTACGGCGATCGCGGCGGCCTACGACGGTCTGGGCCCGCGCGCGGGCGAATCGTTGCAGCCGCTCACCTGCTACTGAACCGCTGCCCGGTACCTCGTCACCCGCCGGAGCAGGCTTGCGGGCGACCGTCCCGCCACGCGCCGGAGATGGTCGCCCGGCCCGCGTCTGCGGGGAGATGGTCGCCCGGCCGCGTGTGCGGGGTGACGGTCGCCCGGCCGCATGTGCCCGGCTGATGGCCGCCCGGGCGTGCGCCAGGTAATGGCCGTCCGGCTGCGTATGCCGGTGGTTCACGACTGCCCCGCGACCGCTACCGCCGCGCGGGCGATGGCGAGTTCCTCGTTGGTCGGCACCACCAGTACCTGCACCCGCGACCCTTCCGCGGAGATCAGCCGGGCGCCACGGTCTTTCGCGGTATTGAGCCGGTGGTCCACGGCGATCCCGAAACCGTCGAGCCCGGCGAGCGCGTCGGCGCGGACGTCGGGATTGTTCTCGCCCACGCCCGCCGTGAAGGTGATCGCATCGACCCCGCCCAATTCGATCAGGTAGGCGCCGAGATAGTGCCGCAGCCGGTGTACGTAGACGTCGTAGGCGTTGCGCGCGGCGGTGTCGCCGGCGTCGATGCGGCGGCGTAGTTCCCGGAAATCGTTGACACCGGCCATACCGCGCAACCCGGAACCCCGGTTGAGCAACCGGTCGATACCGTCGACGTCCAGGTGTGCCGTTCGCATGAGATGCAGGATGATCCCGGGATCGAGATCGCCGCTGCGGGTGCCCATGACCAGGCCTTCCAGCGGGGTCAGGCCCATACTGGTGTCGACCGGCCGCCCGCCCCGCAGCGCGGAGACAGAGGCACCGTTGCCCAGGTGGAAGATGATCTGATTCAGCGAGTCCGCCGGCCGGCCGAGGAATTCGGCGACGCGGCCGGAGACGTATTCGTGTGAGGTGCCGTGGAAACCGTAGCGGCGGATACCGTGCGTTTCGGCGACCTGACTGTCGATCGCGTACGTTTTCGCGGCTGCGGGCAGCCCGTGGAAGAACGCTGTGTCGAACACCGCGACCTGCGGGACCTCCGGCAGCAGGGTACGCACGGCGTCGATCCCGCGGATATTGGCCGGGTTGTGCAGTGGCGCGAGGGTGGACAGTTCGGTGATGGTGCGTAGCACCTGATCGTCGACGAGGGTGGGCCGGTAGAAGATCTCGCCGCCGTGGACGACCCGGTGCCCTACGGCGGTGATACCCGCCCGGGTCAGGTCGTGGCCGGCTTCGGCGAATTTGTCGAAGGCCAGGCGTAAACCGGCGGTGTGGTCGGGGATCGGCACCTTGTCGGTGACGGTCTGCTCGCCCGCGGTGTGCTCGATCGCGCCGCCGTCCTCCTCGCCGATCCGCTCCACCAGTCCGGAGGCGATGATCGTGCCCGAATCCGGTTCGAGAAGTTGATATTTGATCGAGGAGGAACCCGAGTTGACCACCAGTACGCGTGTCGGTTGCACCACCGCCATCGTCTCCTGTTCGCCGGGTCGCGTCACTGCTGCTGTGCCTGAATGGCGGTGATGGCCACCGTGTTCACGATATCGGTGACCAGCGCGCCCCGGGACAGGTCGTTCACCGGTTTGCGCAGACCTTGCAGTACGGGCCCGATCGCGACCGCGCCCGCGCTGCGCTGCACCGCCTTGTAGGTGTTGTTGCCGGTGTTGAGGTCCGGGAAGATGAATACCGTGGCGCGCCCGGCCACCTCCGAATTCGGCAGTTTCGCGTCGGCGACCGTGGGCTCGATGGCGGCGTCGTATTGGATCGGCCCTTCCACCAGCAGTTCCGGGGCGCGTTCCCGGACCAGGCCGGTCGCCACCCGCACCTTGTCGACATCGGCGCCGCTGCCGGATTCGCCGGTGGAGTAGGACAGCATCGCCACCCGGGGCTCGATACCGAACCGGGCGGCGGTGGCCGCCGAGGAGACGGCGATATCGGCCAGCTGTTCGGAACTCGGATCGGGAACGACGGCGCAGTCGCCGTAGGCGAGCACCCGGTCGGCCAGGCACATCAGGAACACACTCGACACCGTCGAAACACCCGGCACCGTTTTGATGATCTCGAACGACGGCCGGATGGTGTGCGCGGTGGTGTGCGCGGCACCGGACACCATGCCGTCGGCGAGGCCGCGATGCACCATCATGGTGCCGAAATAGGAGATATCGGTGACGGTTTCGCGGGCCCGCTCGACCGTCATACCTTTGTGTTTGCGCAGTTCGGCGTATTCGCGGGCGAAATCGTCGAGATGTTCGGAGGTGCGCGGATCGAGTACCTGGGCGTCGGCGATATCGACCCCGAGTTCGGCGGCGCGCGCCCGGATCGCGGTCTCGTCGCCCAGGATGATCAGATCGGCGACCTTGCGTTGTAGTACCCGCCCGGCCGCGCGCAGCACCCGGTCGTCGTCGCCTTCGGGCAGCACGATGGTTTTGCGGTCGGCCCGGGCGCGTTCTATCAGCTGGTATTCGAACATCTGCGGGGTCACCACACTGGTGAGCGGAACCTCCAGGCGGCGCAGGAACTCCGCGGCGTCCACATGGGTTTCCATCAGCGCCAGCGCGGTATCGACCTTGCGTGGGTTGTCGGCCGACATCCGGCCGCGGGTGCGATGCGCGACACCGGCGGTGTCGTAGGTGCCCAGACCTGTGGTCAGGATGGGTAATCGCGGTTTCAGGCCCGTGATCAGGCGGCCGATCGCCGGATGGGGCAGCAGGCCCCCGTTCATCACGATCCCGGCCAGCGACGGGAAGCTCTCCGCTTCATGCGCGTTCACCACACTGAGCAGCACGTCGGAGCGGTCCCCGGGGGCGATCACGACGGCGCCGTCGAACAGGCGCTCGAGGATGTGTTCGGCGGTCATCCCGCCCACCATCACACCCAGCGCCTCGCGGTGCAGCAGTTCGGGGTCGCCGCTGTAGATCTCGCCGTCCAGCGCCGCGCACAACTCCGCCATGGTGGGCGCGATCAGCAACGGCACCTCGGGCAGGCTCCAGCACGGTACGCCGAAGCCGGTGAGCCGTTCCCGCACCTGGTCGAGCTCTTCGGGCGCGCACCGGTTGGCGATGATCGCGCTGAGTTGCGCGTGCTCCCCGGACAACTCGGCCGTGCACAGTTCCACCAGCTGCTCGACCTCGTCCGGGGTGCGCTGCGCCCCCCGCACCACCAGCAGCACCGGAGCCCCCAGGTTCACCGCGATCCGCGCGTTGAACCGGAGTTCGCTGGGGCTGGCCACGTCGGTGTAATCGCTGCCCACGATCACCACGGCGTCACAGGCCGCCGCCACCTCGTGGTACCGCATCACGATCTCGGAGATGGCGGCGTCCGGGTCGGTATGCACCTGCTCATAGCTGACCCCCACCGCCTGCTGGTACTCGATATCGGCGGTGCTGTGCTCGAGCAGCAATTCGAGAATGTAATCGGGTTCGGTCACCGACCGGGTGATCGGCCGGAAGACCCCCACGCGCGCGGTGGTCGCGCACAACATCTGCAGCACACCGAGCGCCACGGTCGATTTCCCGGTATCACCCTCCGGCGATGCGATGTACACACTGGACGCAGCAACCTCGGCCATGAGGGAGAGCCTAACGGTGATCCCCGCGCCACCGGCGGTGACGCGGGACGCACATCCACACAGGGCGGCCTCAGGCGGTCGTGTTCCGGGTAGCCGGAGCAGGTGGGGGGTGGTTTGCGGGGTCGAGGGTCCTGCAACACAATGCCTTCGAGCTGAAGCCTGCGAGGCTGACCGTCATCAACTCCAGCTACCAGCTCGCCCTGTTTCTGGCGATGTCAGTCGTAATCGGGCTGCGATAACGCCAAGGAGTGGGTTCGCGAAGAGGCCTGTGCGCTGCGTTCGTCCATTTTGTCCAGGCGCGCGAGTTTGGCTGCAGCGGCGTGCAGGCTGACGCGTAGTCCCTCGACTTCCCCGGTCCAGCCCCAGGCTTTCGCCTCGGCGATACGGTTGCGCAGATCGGCGATGATCTCGGCCAGGCGCGCGGGCGCGTGGGTCCACCGGTAGCCTCGGGCATCGGATGCATGCTTCTCTGAACTACTGGTAGGGCTGGTGACGTGCGAAAAGTATTGCTTGCGACGCTTTCGCTTCCGGGGCGAGCAGCATGTGAGCCTCGACCATGAATCCGGCATCACGCAGCCAGGCCGTCATGAGGTCCGGCTGGCGACGGTGGACATGGACATTCATCGGGTGACCGCCATAGCCTTGGGTCTTCAACTGCGACTCGGTGCCGACGTGGAACAGTAATTGCAGTGGTCCGCCGGGACGCAGTACTCGATGAAAGTGCCTCAGCACGGCCGGGACCTCGTCGTCGGGGACGTGGATCAACGACTGCCAGACCAGCATGCCGGCCATC
The DNA here is from genome assembly GCF_050936135.1 of Nocardia sp. CA-290969. Taxonomy (NCBI): domain Bacteria; kingdom Bacillati; phylum Actinomycetota; class Actinomycetes; order Mycobacteriales; family Nocardiaceae; genus Nocardia; species Nocardia sp. CA-290969. Next base: position 7,082,427 of record NZ_JBNJNJ010000001.1, read on the forward strand.
GAGGCTGCCGGGAAGTCCAGCTCCGTCATAGAACCCACCTCGAACCGCAGTCCAGGGTGGTCACGCCGAGCTAACTCGATCATCCCAGGGGAGAGATCGATACCGAAGACATCAACACCCAGCTCGTGTAAGTAGGCGGTAACGTGTCCGGGACCGCACCCGACATCGGCTACGAGCCCGCCGCCGACGGCCCGCACGCTGTCCGCGAACAATGCCAGAGCTGCACGGAGGTATGGGTGTCCAGTCAGGGCATCGCGCACCTGGTCGGCATAGCTCAGCGCGACAGTGTCGTAGGAGGTTCGGGTATCGGTCAACCAGTCGTCTGCGCTCATCACCGGCAGGGTAGTCCGTAACCATCAATTGCACTCGACCGATGCTACGGCGGCTGGATTGAGGAGCATCTGAGCTAATTCCTATGGGGCAGAAGTCCTTCCGGAATGGCATCGAATCCGAGATGCCGAGTTGTATTGTCAGCCGTCGCCAGCACGGCCGGCCGATGGGCGATTCGTTTATCGGCCGGCCGCGAAAGCCGTTCTTTTCTAGGCGAGTTTGCGCAGGCGCGGTGCCAGGTCGCGCTGGAAGAGGTCCAGGAACCGCCGTTGGTCGTGGCCGGGGGCGTGGAACACCAGGTGGTTCAGTCCGGCGTCCACATACGGCTTCACCAGCTCGACCGCCTCGTCCGGGTCGCTGGCGACGATCCAGCGTTTGGCGATCTGCTCGATCGGCAGCGCGTCGGCCGCCTCCTCCATTTCGATCGGGTCGGTGATGCTGTGCTTCTGTTCGGCCGTCAGTGACAGCGGCGCCCAGAAACGCGTGTTCTCCAGCGCCAGCTCGGGGTCGGTGTCGTAGGAGATCTTGATCTCGATCATCCGGTCGATGGTGCTCACCTCCCGGTCCACCTTCGCCGCGCCCTCGGCGACCGCCGGCATCAGTTTCTCGGTGTAGAGATCCATCCCCTTGCCGGACGTGCAGATGAAACCGTCACCCGCGCGGCCCGCGTACCGGGCCACCACCGGACCACCGGCCGCGATGTAGACCGGGATGCCGCCCTCGGGGACGTCGTAGATCGAGGCGCCCACCGTCTTGTAATAGGTCCCGTCGAAATCGGTGCGCGCACCCGTCCACAGCGCCCGCATCAGATCCACCGATTCCCGCAGGCGGGCGAACCGCTCCTTGAATTCCGGCCATTCACCGGCGTATCCGGTGGCGATCTCGTTCAGCGCCTCACCGGTGCCGACACCCAGCATCACCCGCCCCGGATACAGGCAGCCCATCGTCGCGAAGGCCTGCGCGATCACCGCCGGGTTGTAGCGGAAGGTCGGGGTGAGCACCGAGGTGCCGAGCATGATCCGCTCGGTCCGCTCACCCGCGGCCGCCATCCAGGCCAGTGAGAACGGCGCGTGGCCGCCCTTGTGCCGCCACGGCTGGAAATGGTCGCTGACCGTCGCGCTGTCGAGGCCGTGTTCCTCGGCCAGCACCGCCAGCTCCACCAGTTCGCGGGGTCCGAATTGTTCCGCCGACGCTTTGTACCCGAGCTTGAGCTCACCCATATGCGCCACTCCTGTCGCGTTGTGGTCGGACCGTCTCCGGCCCCGGATTCGACCATAACCACCGCCACCGGCGGCCGCTTCCGGTGGTCCGGATCACCGGACGCGCGCCGCGGGTTCCGGGCGCGGCATACCCACCCCGGGAGGTACGAAGCGCAGAATTGTCGGGTGAGCCCCGATGATCCGATCCTGTCCTACCTGACCGATATGGACGGCGTGCTGGTCCACGAGGACCATCTGGTCCCCGGCGCCGACGAGTTCCTCGCCGAACTGCGCGCCGAGCAGATCCCGTTCCTCGTCCTGACCAACAACTCCATCCGTACCCCGCGCGATCTCCAGGCGAGATTGCGGCAGACCGGTCTCGACATCCCGGAAAACGCGATCTGGACCTCCGCCCTGGCCACCGCCCATTTCCTGAACGAGCAGCGCCCCGGCGGCACCGCGTACGTGGTCGGCGAATCGGGTCTCACCACCGCGCTGCACGAAATCGGCTACGTCCTCACCGACGTGGACCCCGACTACGTGGTGCTCGGCGAAACCCGCACCTATTCGTTCGAGGCGATCACCACCGCGATCCGGCTGGTCGAACGCGGTGCCCGGTTCATCGCCACCAACCCCGACCCCACCGGCCCGTCCCGCGACGGGGTCCTGCCCGCCACCGGTTCGGTGGCGGCGCTGATCACCCGCGCCACCGGCCGCGACCCCTACTACATCGGGAAACCCAACCCGCTGATGATGCGGTCGGCGCTGCGCCGGATCGATGCCCATTCACAGACCAGCGTGATGATCGGCGATCGGATGGACACCGATGTGATCTCCGGGATGGAAGCGGGTATGCGCACGATCCTGGTCACCTCGGGTATCTCCACCCGGCATTCGGTGGAGAACTACCCGTACCGGCCCACTATGACGCTGAACTCGGTGGCCGACCTGGTGGGCCGGGTCCGGACCCCCTTCACGGAGCCCACCGCTCAACCTGGGTGAACCGATCAGCGCAGGGCGTGATCGAGGTCGCCCAGGAGGTCTTCGATGTCTTCCAGGCCGACGGATACGCGCACTACTCCATCCGAGAGGCCGATACTTGCTCGGCCTTCCGGGCCCATCGCGCGGTGGGTGGTGGTCGCGGGGTGGGTGATGAGGGTTTTGGCGTCGCCGAGGTTGTTGGAGATATCGATGATCCGCAGCCCGTTGAGTACTTCGAAGGCTCGTTTCTTGGCGGCGTCCTCTGCTGCCTTCAGTTCGAAGGTCACCACGGTGCCGCCACCGCTCATCTGGTCGGTCGCCAGTTTGTACTGCGGGTGGGATTCGAGGAAGGGGTAGCGCACCCAGCTGACCGCCGGATGCTCGTCGAGGTATTTCGCGATCCGCAGGGCCGAATCCGCCGACTGCCGGACCCGCAGCGGCATGGTTTCCAGGCCCTTGAGCAGCGTCCAGGCGTTGAACGGGCTCAGCGCCGGGCCGGTGTGCCGCATGAGTGTCTTCACCGGGCCCTCGATGTACTCCTCCGACCCGAGGATCGCGCCGCCCAGCACCCGGCCCTGGCCGTCGATGTGTTTGGTGCCCGAGTACACGATCACGTCCGCGCCGAGTTCGAAGCCGCGTTGCAGCAGCGGGGTGGCGAAAACGTTGTCCAGCACCACTTTCGCGCCCGCGGCGTGTGCGAGCTCGCATACTTTGCGCACGTCGACCAGGGTCTGCATCGGGTTGGCGGGGGTTTCGAAGAACACCGCGGCGGTGGGTTCGGACAGCGCCGCCTCCCACTGCTCGAGGTCTTCACCGTCGACGAAAACGGTCTCCACACCCCAGCGCGGCAGGATTTCGTTGCACACCACGAAACACGATCCGAACAGGCTGCGTGCCGCCACCAGCCGGTCGCCCGCCTTCAGCAGCGCGCCGAGCGCCACGAAAACGGCCGACATACCGCTGGCGGTGGCGAAACAGGCCTCGGCGCCGTCGAGCAGACGCATCCGTTCCTGGAACATCGACACGGTCGGGTTGCCGTAGCGCGAGTACACGTAGTGCGGGACGTCGCCGGTGAACGCCGCCTCGGCGGCTTCCGCGGTGGCGTAGACGAATCCGGAGTTCAGGTACAGCGCCTCGGAGGTTTCCTCGAAGCCCGACCGGCTCAGGCCGCCGCGCACCCCCAGCGTGGCCGGGCCGACACCTTCGGGCAGTGCCCGTTCGAACGCGCCGCCGCTGATCACGACTGCCGCCAGGGCAGGCCGTGGGCGCGCCAGCCGGCGCCGCCGCGATGCCCGAACTCGTCCAGCGGACCCTCGAAACCTTCCGCGACGTTGTAGGCGGGCGCGATCCCGGCCGCGGTCGCGGCATCGGCGGCATGCGCGGATCGTTGACCCGACCGGCACAGGAACAGCACCGGGGCGTCGGCAGGGCGGTCGCCCAGCGCGGTGCGCAACTGGTCCAGGAATCCGGTGTTGCGCGCGCCGGTCGCATCGACCCATTCGACCAGCAGTGTCGGCTTGGCGACGGAACTGGTGTCGGGGACGCCGACGAACTTCCATTCGGCCTCGGTGCGCACGTCCACCAGGACGGCGTCGGGATTGTCGGCCAGCAGTTCCCAGGCCTGCTGTGGACCGATATCACCTGCGTAACTCAACGTGAACCTCCTGCGAATCCGCACTTGCCGCATCCGTTCGATGCGTGCCAGGTCGTCACCCGGAGCACCCCACCGCGGAGGAGGGTTGCCGACCAGCGAGCCGGGGCTTGGCGCTGGCACTCATGACCTAATGGATGAGATTGCCCGGACCTCCCCGGCCGTGTCAAACCCCAGTTGACGCCCGGCGGTAAATCATTCGACCGGCCGATTGCACACCTTCCACTCGCCGTCGGTGTGGAACATCCACCAGGTCGATGTCTCCTCGTTGTCCTCGACCCGGCTGGTCACTTCGATGGTCGCGGTCTCGCCGTTGACCTGCACCGGGCCGAATCTCGTGATCTCGATATCTTTTCCGGTCTCGCCGGGTTGCAGCCGCGGCGCCAGCGGGGAGCGGGCGGGAACGAACCCCGGGCAGACCGCTTCGCGGGGCGGTTCGGGTCCGTAGCGGCTGCTCACTTGGGCGAAGTCGCGGACCGCGCCGGCGATCCGGTCGGATTCTGTGACATTTTTCTCAACGGGTGCCAGCAGGCCGGTGAGCAGGATGCCCCCGAGAATGAGGACCGCGATCACCGCGGCCACGACGAACGGCGTGATCGTGCGCCGTGCCGGGGTGTCATCCGGGTCGGTGGCCGCCGGGTCGTCAGCGGGTCCGGAATCGCTCATACCCATGATCATCCCTGGTCCCCGCGGCGGGGGCACGCCCGCACCCCGATAGAATTGCAGGAGACCGCGGGTGGACGGCACAGCAGTCGCCGCGGGGACGTGGGAAGACGTAGCGCGAACCGGCTGCCCGAAACGGCGCGATGACGGCGCATACAAGCCACGCGTCAACTTAGCCTAAGCTAAGCACAACGCCAGTGATTCTTTCGACCGATAAGGGTGCGCGTAACAGATGACCGAGCAGAAGGAAGCGAATCGCCCGCTTCGGATCGCGATCGTGGGAGCTGGTCCGGCGGGTATCTACGCCGCTGATGCGTTGATGAAATCGGATGCCGAGGTCTCGATCGACCTGTTCGAGCGGATGCCCGCCCCCTTCGGGCTCATCCGCTACGGCGTCGCGCCCGACCACCCGCGCATCAAGGGAATCGTCACGGCCCTGCACAAGGTGCTGGACAAGGAGCAGGTGCGGCTGCTGGGCAATATCGACTACGGCACCGATATCACCCTGTCGGATCTGCGGCGTTTCTACGACGCGGTGATCTTCTCCACCGGCGCCAACGCCGACCGCGCGCTGCCGATCCCCGGTATCGACCTGGACGGCTCCTACGGTGCCGCCGATTTCGTGTCCTGGTACGACGGGCACCCGGATGTGCCCCGCACCTGGCCGCTGGACGCGGAGAAGGTCGCGGTGCTGGGCGTCGGCAATGTCGCGCTGGACGTGGCGCGGGTGCTGGCCAAGACCGGTGACGAACTGCTGCCCACCGAGATCCCGCCGAACGTCTACGCCGGCCTGAAGGAGAACAAGGCCGTCGAGGTGCACGTCTTCGGCCGCCGCGGTCCTGCGCAGGCCAAGTTCACCCCGCTCGAGCTGCGCGAACTCGATCATTCGCCGACGATCGAGGTGATCGTCGACCCCGAGGACATCGACTACGACGAGGGCTCGGAGGCCGCGCGCCGCCATTCCAAGCAGGTCGATATGGTCGCCAACACCCTCGAACAGTGGGCGATCCGGGATCAGGGCAACCGGCCGCACAAGCTGTTCCTGCACTTCTTCGAATCGCCTTCGGAGATCCTCGGCGAGGACGGCAAGGTCGTGGGGCTGCGCACCGAACGCACCCAGCTCGACGGCACCGGCAACGTGAAGGGCACCGGAAACTTCCGCGACTGGGATGTCCAGGCGGTCTACCGGGCGGTCGGCTACCTGTCGCAGAACATCTCCGAGCTGCCGTTCGACGACCAGGCCGGGGTGATCCCGAACGAGGCCGGTCGGGTGCTCGTCGACGAGGACGCCGACGGCGCCGCGCGCTATATGCCGGGCACCTATGTGACCGGCTGGATCAAGCGCGGCCCGGTCGGGCTGATCGGTCACACCAAGGGCGATGCCAACGAAACGGTCGCTTGCCTGCTCGACGACAGCTCGGCTTTCGGTGCCGCCGAGCATCCGGAGCCCGAAGCGGTGACCGAGTTCCTGGAGAGCCGCGGTATCCCGTTCACCACCTGGGCCGGCTGGTACCGCCTCGACGCGCACGAGCGTTCGCTGGGCGAGCCGGAAGGCCGCGAACGGGTCAAGGTCGTGGAGCGCGAGGACATGCTGCGCGCCAGCGAACCGCACAAGGTGTAGGTCCGAGCCCGCTCCGGGCTTCCCGGAGCGGGCACCACCACGACATATCAGGCATTCTGTATCCGTGTTCGATGCCCATGTGCACATCATCGATCCGCGTTTTCCGCTGATCGAGAACGAGGGCTACCTACCGGAGCCGTACACCATCGCTGATTACCGGCGCCGGATGGCCCGGTTCGAGGTCTCCGGTGGCGCGGTGGTGAGCGCGTCCTTCCAGGGGAACGACCAGAGCTATCTGCGTGCCGCGCTGGCCGAACTGGGGCCGGGCTGGGTCGGGGTCACCCGCCTCGACCTGGACGCCTCCGACGAGGAAATCCTCGACCTGCACGAAGCCGGGGTGCGCGCGGTTCGGTTCAACCTGAAACGCGCCGCCGCCGATATCACCGGAATGACCCGCCAAGCATTACGTGCCCACGAGCTGGCCGGCTGGCATGTGGAAATCTACGTCGACGGTCAGATGCTCGCGTCGCTGCAACCGGTGATCCTGAAACTGCCGAAGGTTTCCATCGACCACCTCGGTATGTCGGAGGAAGGGCTGTCCTACCTCCTCGACCTCGTCGATCGAGGTGCCCGCGTGAAGGCGACCGGGTTCGGGCGGGTCGAGATGGACGTCGCCACCGCCCTGCGCCGGATCCACGCGGTGAGCCCCGAAGCCCTCATGTTCGGCAGCGATCTGCCCGGCACCCGCGCCGGCCGCCCGTTCCGGGAATCCGATGTGGAGCTGATCAGCGATGTGGTCGGCACCGATATGCACGCCGTCCTCGAAGACAATGCCCGCGCGTTCTACGGCCTGCCGCCCATCGACCGCAGCCCCGAGGACCCCACCCCCACGCTGCCCCTGTTCATCCCGCCGCGGGATATCGACCGGCGCCCCGCCACCGACGGCACCACCCGCCCCCTCCCCATCCTCGGCCCCCGCCCGGGACGATCCTCGGGCCCGAACCGATAGCCACAGTGCGCGCCGGTCCTCGGCCGGCTCCCGTTTAGGCGTTTCCCAACGACGCCACCTCCGTGGTTCGGGGCCCGTCTCGTTCTGGAGCGACGGAGCGGGGGAGCGAAGCGGCGGAGCGGAGGAGTGAAGAACGAGACAAAGGGGGGCCCCGAACCCGCGCCGCCGGAGGCGGCGCCATGACACAGCACCCGCGCCGCCGGAGGCGGCGCCTAAATTACAGCGCCGATCACCCAAACTCCGGTCGCGAGCAGGGCGCCCAGCAACTCCACCAGGATCGACAGCCCGACCCCCTTGATCGCATGCTTACTCGACACCCACGCCTGCCGGTTGTCGGGTATCCGCGCCATCTCCGAGAGATACACCCCCACAACGAAACCCACGAACAACCCGATCACCGGGATCACGAAGAACCCCACGATTCCCGCGAGCCCGCCCAGCAGCAGGGTCCGGTTGGGAATCCCCGCCTCTTTCAGATTCCGCCCGGGCCAGGTGTATTTCACGACCCCCGAGATCACCAGCAGCAGCGTGCTGATCCCCAGCACCACCCACGCCGTGACGCCGCCGGTGAGGAACGCCCACACCGCGATCGCCGCGAAGATCAGGATCACCCCCGGCAGAATCGGCACCACGATGCCGACCAGGCCGACCAGAATCACCAGGCCGACGATGATTTCACCCCATACGCTCACCTCACCAACGTAGCCCGAGTCGCGGTTGTGTGCCGGACCGCCGAAAAGCGCGTTCGCCGCCGCGCGGGGTGGTCGATACAATCGCAGGCTCGGCGGCGATCGGACTCGGGCGACGGGTAACGGGCGGAGGAGGTCGACAGGTAGTGCAGGTCACGACACTGCGCAGGTATCCGGTGAAATCCATGCTCGGCGAGGACGTACCCGAACTGGTGGTGGACGACAGCGGTGCCACCGGTGACCGGGCGATGGCGGTTGTCGATACGGCCACCGGTCGTGTCGCCACCGCCAAGCAGCCACGGTTGTGGCGGCGGCTGCTGCAGTGCTCGGCCACCGGAGAACCAGGGCGGATACACATCACCTTGCCGGACGGGAGAACCATCGAGGCCGGTTCGCCCGACGCCGCGCACCTGCTGAGCGAACTGCTGGAGCGCGACGTCCGCCTCAGCGATCGGCGCCCCGACGGTGCGGAAATGGAACGACCCGACCCCGAGGAGGTGCTGGCGCAGGGGGTCGATGCAGCCCTGGACTACGCGACCCTGCCCGTCGGCGCCGGCACCCCCGGAGGTTCGTTCGTCGATTTCGCCCCGCTACACCTGATCACCACCGCCACGCTGGACCATCTCGATATCGAGGCCCTGAGATACCGCCCGAACCTGATCGTCTCCACGCCACCGGGGTTCGCACCATACGGTGAAAACGACTGGCTGGGAATGGAATTGGCAATCGGCGATGTGCGGCTGTCGCCGATAACCCCCACTCCCCGCTGTGCCGTGCCGACCTTGGAACACGGAGACCTGCCGCGCGCCCCGCAGGCGGTCCGCCGCCCGATGGCCGAGAACCGGGTCGATGTCGCTATCCCGGGACTCGGTGCACTGCCGTGTGTCGGGCTGTACCTGGCTGTGGTGCAGGGCGGCACCCTCCGCGCCGGAGACCAGCTCGTAATCGGCTGAACTCGGCGATCCTCTGGGACGTGCCGCCACGTGGGAGGGCGCCGGCGATCAGCTCCCGCGCGGTGGTGCGGTGATCGCCGGGGCGGTAGCGCGGGTTTCACATGTCCGGGTCGACCCGGCGAAGTGCCGATGCCAGCCATTCTGTGCGCCGATGTTCCTCGGGCATTGCTTCCAACCCCGCTTCGGCCTCGCGCACAGCTTCGGTCGGGTATCCGAGGCGAGCCAGCACACCGGCGCGCTGAACGGCTGCGAATCCCGGACTCCACCAGTACATGGAATCCGGTGGATCGGCGTCCGGCGATTCCGGCAACAAGGCGCGTGTGGCTTCTCGTTCATCGTCCATTTCCGCCAGCATCTCGGCACGGCGCATACGTCCGTAAGCGTCGATGACAGGATGAGTGCCACGCACTGAAAGCGCGGCGTCATACAGATCGAGAACCGCGGCGAAATCGCCTGTGCTGGCGGTTACATAGCCGAGAAATCCGAGGCTGTGCGCGAGCCTGTCCGGGTCGCCTGCCGCCCGCGCAATTTCCACGGCTGTGCCCAGCGTGCGCCGTGCTGTGGCATCGGCTCCGACCGCGTGCTCGAGCCAGCCTCGGTACTGGACGACTTCGCTTGCGAGCGCGGTAGGGCTGTGCGACACCATCTCCGTGAGCCCTCGCACGGTAGGAAGCACGGTGAGCGCCCCGGTAGCGTCCTCGACGCGTCTCAGTGCGCCCAAGATGTCGGCAACCTCATGTAGTGCGCCAGCATTCACAGCAGCGGGAGCTCTTGCCACGCTGGTGATCCGCCCGAGGTCCGCACCCAGCACGCGCTCATATGCGGCAACCACGCCAGGGGGCACCGCCCGCTTCCCCGACTCTATGAGGCTGAGATAGCTGGCGCTGTAGTGCGTCCGGCGACCGAGTTCGCGCAGCGAGATACCGGACGATTGCCGCGCTGCGCGCAGGATTGCGCCTGCCCCTGACTCCATCTCCCCTCCATAGCCGCAAACACCTGTCAACACTCGCTATCTGTCCAGGGTATGCCGCATAGCCATAGCGTCAATCCCAGCGCCGCCGGTACTCGTCTCATGCGATTTCGCCGAGTCGTCGGCGGTCCATCAACCAAGCCGATGACCGTGAGGTGACTCCATGGGCCAGAACCTGCCGCCGCTCCCTATCCGTCTGCCTGTGAACCGCGTGATGGATGTGGCGCAGCGGTATGCGTACACGAGCCGCCAAAACGACTGCGAGCTACTGAAGCGGATCGCTGCCGGGCTCCGCGCATTACCCGCCACTCACGCCGCCGCCCAAGACTGCACCGGCCTGCCGATCGAAAGCTGTCCCCACGGCTATCAGGTGGACAAGATTGCCGGGCGGCTGGACAGAGTGCCGTCATGAACCGCTCGATCGCGTTCGGCTGGATCAACGTCGATATCAGCCGCTCACCGGAATCCGATCGCGCACATATACGCTGCTTCGCACGGCATCTCGGGTACCGCCTCGTTTGGCCCCGTGAACTTTCGGTGCTTCCGGTCGTCGATCAGGTGCGTAACGCAAGCGCCGACTTGGTGATTCTGCCGGCGCCTGACCACCTGAGCGCGGTCGAGCTCAATGCGGTTATGGATGTGGCCGACGTGGAGACGGTATTTCCACGGCTCAGCTTCGCGCGCTGGGCGTTCCAGCGGCCGGCGCCATGAGCGTCCTTGTGGTTGCCGGATACGCGATCGCGATCGGGCTGCCATTGCTCGTCATCGCGGCAGCGATCTGGTGGCCGCCGTGGGTGGGCCCCAGGACTGATCAGGCTGAGTACGGGCGGCCGGTCATTTCGCGCCCAGTGCAGCCACCGTTCCCCGCCGCGGCGGATACGTACGGTAATGCGTCTATCCCTGCGGGTCGAGTCCGAGCACGCGCGCGGTGAGGTCCAGGACGCCGGCGCGGTGGCGTTGGGCGCCGACGAAGTCCGTGAGATCCGGGCGCATGCTGGAGAACAGGGCCAGGGTCAGGAATTGCGCGTCGGCATCGGGGTCGAGCTGGGCGATGAGTTCGGTGAGCTGATTACGCCAGGGCGCCCAGGTGTCGGAGTTGCATCCGTCGGGCATGGCGCGGGTGAGGGGTTGTAGTTCGATGGCGGTGAGGTCGAAAACCGCGGCTACGTAGGCCAGTATTCGTTCGCCGACCGGAACCGTCGTATCCGCCGCGTGTTCGCGCGCCGCGGTCCACGCGCGCTGGGTCCGGTCGTCGAACAGGGCGCGGATCAGGCCTTCGCGATCGGTGAACCGGCGGAACAGTGTGCCCTTGCCGACTCCGGCGGCCGCCGCGATCTCGTCCATGGACACGTTGTCGAGTTTGTCGTCGCAGATCAGGCGCCCGGCCACCGCGAGGATCGCGGCGCGGTTGCGTTCGGCGTCGGCGCGCATCCGGAGCCTCCTGTTGACATAAGCGGACTGATGGTCCGTATGATAGCGAATGTTAAACGGACTGATAGTCCGGAACGAGAGGTGGAGTTATGCGTGCCGTTCGCTATCACGAGTACGGGCCGCCGGAAGTGCTGCGGATCGAAGAAGTCGACGACCCGGTGCCGGGCGCGGGCGAACTGCTCGTCCGCACCGTGGCCACCGGCGTCAACTACTTCGAAGTCCAGGTACGAGCCGGGGTTCTTCCCGAACCGCTCGGGCTTCCGCTGCCCCATACGCCGGGGATCGAGGTGGCCGGGGAGGTGACCGCGGTCGGGCCCGGAATCGAGAAGAGCCGGATCGGCGAGCGCGTCGTCGCGACTGTCGCCTCCGGAAGCTACGCCGAACTGGTGGTGGTACCGGCCGAAGTCGCCCGGCCGCTGGACGAACGACTCGGCGAGCACCAGGCGCTGGCGCTGCTCGGCCAAGGCGGGACGGCCGTCGGCCTGGTCGACGTAGCCGAACTCGGCCCGGCCGATACGGTGCTGGTCGAAGCCGCGGGCGGCGGTATCGGAACACTGCTGGTGCAGCTGGCCAAACGGGCGGGCGCCCGGGTGGTCGCCGGGGCGAGCGGCGAGGCCAAGCGCGCCCTGGCCGCCGACCTGGGCGCCGACACAACTGTGGATTACACGCGCCCCGGCTGGACCGAAGAAGCCGGCCCGGTATCGGTGGTCTTCGAAACCGTCGGCGGGCCGACCGCCCGCGAGGCCTACACCCTGCTCACCGAACCCGGTGCCCGCATGGTGGTTTTCGGTACCGCGAGTGGCGCACCGGTCGAGATCGGCTCGGACCTGCTACTCCCGGTGGGGGCCTCGCTGATCCCGTTCAGCCTGGGCTACCGCCCGCAGCGGTGGCCCGAGTACATCAGGCGCGCCGAGGAATTGACGGTGCGTGGTGAGATCACGCCGGTCGTGGGAACGGTGCTCCCGCTCGCCGAAGCCGCCGCGGCGCACCGTGCCTTCGAGGAGCGCACGGCGCTGGGCAAAACGATCCTCACCGTCTGACCTCCGGCCGGCGCATGATCGGTCCGCGAGGTGGCCGCTCAGCAGTTCGATGGGACGGTGGTAGTCGAACCGGTGCAGGCCCGGCGCACCTCACGTGAGGAGTTCGGCGGCCATGTCGAATGCCTCGATGAGCCGGCCCGGTTCGCCGTTGCGCCGGGCCTGTAGTGCCTCCCGCACTGCGCCGGCCTGGGTCCAGCGGCGGGCGCGATCACGGTCGACCTCTGCGGCCTCGCAATAGATATCGAGGTAGCGGAGCAGCGCCGGACGGGGGCCGGCCGTGGTGAGCAGGGGGCCGAAGCGCGGGCTGAGCAGGACATAGAGCGCTCGCGAGTTCGGCCATCGCACCGATTATTTCCCGCTCCCACTCGCCTACGCTGTCGGATAATCGAGGAAGCCCGGCAGGCGCCGGGACGGCCAGGCGGTGGCTGAGCCTGCCTTGGATGGTCAGCGCTTCTTCCGGGTCGGCGATATCGGTCAGCGTTGCGCTTCGGGCCTGTTCCAGCAGCACGGCGAGGTTGCTGTCGTCCCGCTCGTACAGCTGGACCGCGCCCGCACCGTTCCAGACGGCCAGTGCGGTTGCCTCGTGCAGGCTTCCGTAACCGGGGAACGACACCTTGATGACGGCGGATGGATGATCGCGACACCGTACCGGCAGAACGATGCCGACCCGGCCGTGCCGCACCGGGCCGGCCGGGTCGCAGTGCCAGCGCTGCAGTAGTTCGTCGATCAGGTCGGGCAGCGAGACGAGCCACGCCCGCGCCTGGCCACCCGCGCTAGCGACCAGGCCGCGGGCGAACGCTGCGGGCACCTCGAACATGGCGGTCCTCCGTGAGGTTTCGGTTGCGCGCGGTTCAGTTGCCGGTACCGGGTCCGAGGACGCGGTCGAGGAGATGGTCGACGAGGGTGATCGCGGAGTCCGCGGTGTAGTGACCCTGGATCATGCCCTGGGTGATCCCGCCGGCCGCTACCAGGATGAGTTCGGCGTCCAGTTCGCGGTCGCCGCGGCCGGGTGGTGTCCGGTCGGTTCGTGCGAGCTGGTGGGCCAGCAGGGTGACCAGGGCGCGAGGGGCCGCCAGGGTTTCTTCGGTGGTGATGCCCTGGCCGGTGATCGCCGCCGCGGCGAAGGCGCCGAGGACTATCGCTTCCTCTCGGCGCTGATCGTCGAGTGGGAGTAGTTCGGTGAGTACCGCTTTCACGGCTTCGCGGGGTTCGGCATGTTCGCCGAGTTCGGACCAGCGCCGGCCGAAGCGGGTGCCGGCGTCTTCCATGACCGAGCGGTGCGTGGCGAGCAGGAAATCGCGTTTGGTCCCGAAGTAGTACTGCACGAGTCGCACCGAGAACCCGGCTTCGGCGGCCACCGTCTGGAATGTCACCGACTCGAGGCCGCCCGCCACGATGACGCGGCGCGCCGCATCGGTGATCTGCCTGCGCCGGATCTTGTGATCCACCAATCGGGGCACCTGTCTGCCTTTCCTCCGGGACAGCTTTTGATGATATGCATGTATCCTAAAGATGATATGGTCATATCATCAAAGAGGGAGAGGGGCGATCATGCCGAAACTGGGGCGATTCACCAGCGCGGAAGCGAAGGACGAATTCGTACGCGCCTATGACGCTGTGGCCGCGAAGTGGCCGGTGCCGTCCACGAATATCGACGTCGACACGTCGTTCGGGACCACGCGGGTGCGTAGATCCGGAAGTGGGCCAGGTGCGCCGATTGTGTTGCTGCCCGGTATCGGCGGCAACGGTCAGGTGTGGTTCCGGTTCGTCGAGGACCTGGCGCGTGACCATGTCGTGTACACCCCGGACATCATCGGCTGGGCGGGATGCTGTGTGCAGACCGCGCCCGTGCGCGATATGGAAGATATCGCGAAGTGGATGGCCGAAGTGCTCGATGGCCTGGGCGAGGATCGCGTCCATCTGGCCGGGAATTCGCTGGGCGCGTGGCTGGCCGGCGTGATCGCGGTGTACCGGTCCGACCGCCTGGCGAGTATGACCATGTTCGAGCCGAGTGCTGCGACATTCGCCAAGCCGCGCCTGGGACTGCTGGTGAAATTCATTCTCTCGGGTGCGCGGCCCACGCCCGAGAAGCTGCGGAAGCTCAACAGCTGGCTGATGCCCGGTTACGAGATGACCGAGGAGGAGTTCGCTCTTGCCGTCGCCACGCTGAAGTTCCGGGCGGCGATGCCGTGGGACCGCCCGTTCACCGACGAACAACTGGCGGCCGTCACCGTGCCGACGCTGGTGCTCTTCGGTGCCGAAACGGTGGTCAGCGATCCCGAGGCAGGTGCGGCCCGCGTCCGCGCTCACATCCCCTCGGGTGCGGCCGAAATCTACCCGGGTGTGGGTCACGATCTGCTGTGGGCGAATCCGGAGCAGGTGATCCCGCGCTTTCTGGCTTTCGTTGCCGAACACGATCCGGTACGGCGTTGAGCCGGAGCGCGCCGGCCCGGTATGAGGGCCGGCGAGAACTGGAGTATTGCTGCCTCCATATGTAGCACGTATGCTACATACTGTCGGAGTTGGACGATTGGGAGGTCTCATGGCTTCGGGTGACGACGTGGTACTCGATGTCGGCGCGCTGCGAATGCGCTACGACACCACCGAGGTACTGCGCGATGTGACATTCCAGGCGCGGCGCGGGGAGGTCCTGGTGATGCTCGGGCCGAACGGGGCGGGTAAGACCACCACCATCGAGGTTCTGGAAGGGTTCCGTACGCGTTCGGCGGGTGCGGTGCGCGTGCTGGGTGTCGATCCGGCACACGGGGACGAGGCGTGGCGGGCGCGGATCGGTGTGGTGTTGCAATCCTGGCGGGATCACGCCAAATGGCGGGTGCGGGAACTGCTCGGCCATCTCGGGGCCTTCTACCGGCCCTACTCCGACGACCACATGCGAAAACCTTGGGACACCGACGAACTCATCGAGCTGGTCGGGCTCACCGAGCAGGCGGGCGCGAAGATCTCCACACTCTCCGGCGGTCAGCGCCGGCGGCTGGATGTGGCAATCGGGATCGTGGGCCGGCCGGAGGTGCTGTTCATGGACGAACCCACGGCCGGTTTCGACCCTGCGGCCCGCCGCGATTTCCACGATCTCGTGCACCGCCTGTCCGACCTGGAGGACACCACGGTGCTGCTCACGACCCACGACCTCGACGAGGCGGAGAAGCTCGCCGACCGGATCCTGATCCTGGCCGGCGGGCGCATCATCGCCGACGGGTCCGCCGACGAACTGTCGCGCAGTATCGCCGGCGAAGCCGAGGTGCGCTGGACCGTCGAGGATCAGCGTTTCGTGCACACCACCACGGAGTCCACGAAATTCGTGCACGAACTGTTCAAACAGCACGGCGACCGGATCGGTGACCTCGAGGTCCGCCGGGCATCGCTGGAAGACACCTATATGACACTCGTCCGCCGCCACGAATCCGGGGAACCCGGCGCGGCGGTGCACACTCTCGCGGAGGTCGCCCGATGAATCCCACCGCCGTCCGCGCCGGTTTCGCCCGCGCCTGGATCGAACTGCGGCAGATGTATGTCAGCGCACCGGATCTGATCGGCCAGTTCATGACCCCCGCGCTGTCGCTCGCGGCACTCTATCTGCTGCGCAACCGGGAGTACTCGGACAGCGGAATGTCGATCGCCGAACTCGCCCTGCCCGGGTTGATCGGCAGCATCATCGCCTTCAACGGCCTGTTCGCGATCACCAATGTGCTGGTGCTCGACCGTGAGGACGGCACGCTCCTGCGTGCCAAAGCGATACCCAACGGGATGGCCGGCTATTTCGTCGGCAAGGTGACCACCGCCGCCGGCTCGGTGCTGGTGCAGGTGCTGGTCATCCTCGCGGTCGGCATGCTGATCATCGGCGGATCCGCCCTGGACAGCCCCGGTGACTGGCTGACCTTCGGCTGGGTGATTCTGCTCGGTCTGCTCGCGACACTGCCCATGGGGGCGATCCTGGGCGGTGTCCTCGAGGGTCCGCGCGCGACCTTCCTCCTGACGATGCCGCTGATGGGTCTCATCGCGATCTCCGGCATCTACTACCCGATCACGGCGCTACCGAGCTGGTTGCAGGCCGTCGCCCAGGCGTTCCCGATGTACTGGGCGGGTCTCGGGATGCGTTCGGCGCTGCTGCCGGCCGAGACGGTGACCATCGAGATCGGCCAGTCCTGGCGGCATCTCGAAACCGCCGCGGTGCTGGGGGTATGGGCCCTCGTGGGCCTGCTCGTCGCGCCGGTAGTGTTGCGACGCATGGCGCGTCACGAATCCGGGTCGAGTATGGCCGCCCGGCGGGAGAAGGCGATGCAACGTGCCTTCTGAGGTCATCTACAACCGCATCGCGATGCTGCGCGCCGAGCGCGGCATCTCGCGGCGGCAGCTGGCCGAGGCGCTGGGCGTCCACTATCAGACCGTCGGCTATCTGGAACGCGGCGAATACAGCCCCAGCCTGCACCTGGCGTTGCGGATCGCCGCGTACTTCGAGGTGGCGGTGGAGGTCGTGTTCTCCACCGAACCGTTCCCGCGGCTCGGGTCGGCCACGGAAACGGCCTGAGCTCTCGGTGCGGCCGGTTCTCGGCCCGCGTCGCGATGGCGCGGCGCGCGCATACGGCATACGGGCGGATTGCGGTCTGCGCGATCCGGAGCCGGCGGTGGTCAGTAGAGGAAGTCCGCGAGGATTCCGGCAACCTTGCCGGGGGCTGTGGACGGCGCGAAATGTGTTTGCCCCGGCATGATTTCCATGGTCGCTCGCGGCATCACCGCGGCCAGCCGTTCGACGGTTTCCGGCATCGGTTGCCAGGTGTCCGCGCCGCATATGAGCAATGTCGGCACGGTTACCGATGCCCATCGATCCAGATAGGTGGTGTCGCCGACCATCGACTCCAGGTCCCGGCTCCAGCCGTAGGAGTCGTCCGGGGTGTCCTCGGCGTCGTCGATGGCGGCCGACTGCGCGAGCAACGGCGCCGGCACCCGGGCCACTTTCTCGGCAAGCAGCCGCTGCGCCTGCTTGTGCTCCCCGTTCGCGGCCAGCTTCTCGAATCGGGACAGTACGGGCGCGAGTTCCGTACCCGCCGCGTACAGCGGCGGCTCCCAGAGAGCCAGCGAGCGGACCGGGAGCCCGGACGCCGCCGCGTGCAGCGCCACCGTTGCCCCGTAGGACATGCCCACCAGATGTGCCGGGCGGCCGATCATGCCGATCATCGCGCCGAGGTCGCGCACCTCGTCGGCGAAATGTTTGGGGGAGTGCCCGGGCCCGCTCGGCGCATACCCGCGCCGGGCCGGCAGCCACAGATCGAACCGGTCCGGGAGATGCTCGGCCACCGGTTGCCAGGAGTGCAGCCCGCCGCCCGAACCGTGGATCATGATCACCGGCGAGCCGTCGCCGGCCCGGTGGTAGCAGATCACGGTCCCGTCGAACGATGCGAACGTCGCGGGCGGCAGGTTCGTGAACAACGGCATGCGCCTACTCTCGCAAAGTCCGCCGCACCCCTCCAGCGCATTCGCGTCTCGATTCCCCGCGCTGCGCACCCTCGTGCAACGCCCTTCGGCTACGGCAGCAGTTCCAGCCCGTCGCAGTGCACGGGTCGAACGGCATGCATGTGACGGTGATCGATCGACGCGATCCGCTTCACGCCGAGCCGCTCCGCGACGGCGATCACCGATGCATCGGCGGCGCCGAGGGGAAAGCCGGCATACTGATGCGCCAGCGCGGCGACGCGCTGCCAGTCTGCCGCGGTGAGTTCTTCGATGATCAGCTCGCCCTCGACGATCGAATCGAGGAACCTGGTCTCGGCGTGGGGACCGATCTGAGTTTGCGCCAGATAGCACACCTCGGTCACGATCAGGCTGGGTACGACAAGGTCGCCGTTGAACTCATCGAAGAGAGCCACGGATGCGTCGTGGTACTTGTCGCGCTCGTTGAGCACTGCGACAAGCGGGCCGGTATCACAAACCAGGGCACTCACTGCCGCGAGTCGCCGAACTCGCTCGCGCGGAGATAGTCCTCGGCATTTTCAGCCAGGTCTGCAGGCCCACGACCGGCCGCAGTGAACGAAAGCCGGTGGCGGCGCGCCGGTGCCGGCTCTGTGCTTGATCGAGGCGACTCCGCGCGGCGGCCGAGCATCGATTCCACGACGACGTACACGGCCTCCGCCTGTTCCGGGCTCAAGCGGTCGACAGCCCGGTGGAGTTCGTGATAGTCCGGCGCGATCGTCATGCTACGAGGATAGCCAACCACGGCCTGTCCGCGATTCAGAAGAGAGTCGGTTCGCCGAAGCCCGCGGTGCGTTCGATGGCGAGTAGGCGCTGTTTGGTTTCGACGCCGCCGGGGGCGGAGAACCCGTGCAGCGCGTGGTCGGCGGCCAGGACTCGGTGGCAGGGGATGATGAGCGGGATCGGGTTGCGGCCGAGGGCCTGGCCGACGGCCTGGGCGGCGCCCGGAGTGCCGGTGCGGTCGGCGACCTCGCCGTAGCTGAGGGTGTGGCCGGGGTCGATGGCGCGGGTGACGGAGTAGACGGCGCGGTGGAATTCCGGGAGGCCGGTGAGGTCGAGAGGGATCGCGCGGAGGTCGTCGAGATCGCCGTCGAGATGGGCGCGGATCAGGGTGAGCGCGACCGCGCGCGGGCCGGTGGTGGGTACGGAGAGCCGGCGGGCGTCGGACATGAGCCGGGTCGGATCGGGGCCGGGGAGGTGGAACCGGGCCACCGCCTCGCCGCGCCAGGCGATGGCGCAGCGGCCGATGGCGGTGTCGAAATCCATCGCGTCGAGTGGGGTGGGACCGGGCATAGCGACAGTCTGCCCGCGGCCACCGACAGCTGCGGGTACCGGTTGGTTCACGCCGAGGCCGTGACGTGACGCTCCTGTTGTCATACTGTCAATATGTTCCGCGGGCGGCCGCGGGCGCACACTGGATCGACGACGAACCGAGGTAAGGCGTGAGCACACCATCCACCGCCAAGCAGGGCCCGCTCGCGGGCATTCGCGTGATCGAATTGGCCGGAATCGGGCCGGGGCCGCATGCCGCATTGCTGCTCGCCGATCTCGGCGCCGATGTCGTGCGGATCCAGCGGGCCGGTCAGCTGCCGGGCGGGGCCGACCGGCCGACGCTGCGTGGTCGCACCGTCGTGGAGGCCAACCTGAAGGACCCGGCGGATATCGAGAAGGTGCTCGGCCTGGTGGAGAAGGCCGATGTGCTGCTCGAGGGATTCCGGCCGGGCGTCACCGAACGGATGGGGCTGGGGCCGGACGTCGCCCTGGAACGCAACCCGCGGCTGGTCTACGGCCGGATGACGGGCTGGGGGCAGTTCGGGCCGCTGGCCGACCGCGCCGGTCACGACATCAACTACATCAGCCTCACCGGTGTCCTGCACGCCATCGGCCGCAAGGGTGAACGTCCGGTACCGCCGCTGAACATGGTCGGCGATTTCGGTGGCGGCTCGATGTTCCTGGTCTTCGGTGTGCTCGCCGCCTTGGTGGAACGCCAGAATTCCGGTAAGGGCCAGGTCATCGATGCCGCGATGATCGACGGCACGCTGGCGCTGTCGCAGATGATCTGGGCATTCCGCGGGATGGGCGCCTGGAGTTCGGAGCGGGGCACCAACCTGCTCGACACCGGTATGTCCTTCTACGACACCTACGAGACCTCCGACGGCAAGTACATGGCGGTCGGCGCGATCGAACCGCAGTTCTACGCGCAGCTGCTGGCCGGGCTGGAAATCGACCCCGAGGGTCTGCCGTTCCAGCTCGACCCCGCCGGCCAGGACGAGCTGAAGAAACTGTTCACCGACAAGTTCCGCAGCAAGACCCGCGACGAATGGTCCGAGATCTTCGCCGGCACCGACGCCTGCGTCACCCCGGTCCTCACCTTCGAGGAAGCCACCGAGAACGAGCACATCGCCGCCCGTAACTCGCTGATCGAGCTGGAGAATGTCACCCAGCACGCCCCGGCGCCGCGGTTCTCCCGCACCCCCAGCGGCACCCCCACCCCGCCGCCGACTGCGGCGACCTCGATCGATTCCGTCTGGACCGACTGAACCGAGTGGGCGCCGGCCTCGATCTTGCTGCTCGTGCCGGCGCCCACCCGGTCTGCTGTCGTCGGGCGTGCCGCGGTCGCCCCGGGCTGATATCCTATTTCCAATATGTATATCAAGGGGAGGTTGTGGCTATGTCCAGAACGGTGATCGACGTGGATGACGAGGCGCTCGCCGAAGCGGCCCGGCATCTTGGTACGACAACGAAAAAAGATACGGTGAACGCTGCGCTCCGGGAGATCGGCGATCGCCGTCGCCGGGCGGCCGCTATCGCTCGTATGCGTCAGATGGTTGCGGAAGGGGAGATCGATTTCGACGCAGCTGACGGTTCTCCCCGCAACGGCCGGGTGGCGTGACAGAACTGTTCTTGGCCGATACCAGCGCGCTGGTCAGGTTCTTTCGCCGGCAGAGCGGCCCGGATTGGGACGATTGCGTTGCGGCGGGTCTGGTAGGCATATGTGAGCCGGTGCGCCAGGAGTATCTGCGTGCGGCCGGAGCTCGTAGCGCCTACTACGAGGCCGATACCCTGTTGCGCGAGACCTTCCCTTATTACGCAGTGCGAGACGGTGTATGGGATGACACTGCGGACCTGCAGCATCGGCTCGCGGAGAAGTCCTGGCATCAATCGGCGAGCCCGGTCGATCTGCTGGTCGCGGTGACGGCGACTCATCACGAATTGACTGTCTTGCACGACGACACCGATTTCGAAACCGTCGCGCGCCTGACGGGTCAACCCGTGCGGCGTATCTGCTGATCCCGGCGGGCGGAAGCGCCGGTGCGACTCTCTTCTATGCATGCCTTTCGAGGTGCGTACGGGCCTTCGTGCGCACCTCGACGGCAGTTCTTCTCCGGATGCCTGGTCATCGGGTGGCGAGGCGGCGGAACTCCAGGACGGTGGCGATCGCGTAGCCGGTACCGCCCGCCACCGCGAGAACCCAGAAGAGGCCGGTGGCGGCGAAGCAGAGGGCTACCGCCGCGACCAGCGCGAGCCAGGCGCCGAGGCCGTAGTGCAGGACGTTGCGGCGGGCGGCGCCTTCGCTGAGATAGATCAGGCCGACGATGAGACCGGAGCCGGCGGGCCAGAGGACGGATTGCAGCTCGGGCAGGTTCAGGGTGGCCGTGAGACCTGTGATGGCGACGGCGAGCGCGGCGAAGCCCACCACCCAGGACAGTCCGAGGAGTTTGCCGCTGAGGGCTTCGGATTCGGGCGCCCCGCGTTGAGCCCGCAGGGCGGCCCGGGTGGCGCATACCGTTCCGATCAGCAGACCGATACCGAGCAGGGTTATCGGCAGCCACCCGGGCAGGGCGACAAGGGGATCGGTGCCGGTGGAGATCGCCGCGGCGCCGTGGCCGGCGATATAGGCGAGCCCGAAGCCGATGTAGGCGGCGCGGTTGTCGACCTCACCGGTGCGGTCGGCGATCGGGGTGGGCAGGGTGGCGGTGGTCATGAGGTGTCTCCGAGTTCGGGGTGTGGGTTCGGTAAATGGGGGGCCGCGGGCGACGGCTCGGCAATCCGGCGGCCGTGCCCAAGGTTGGCGCCGGCCCGGACTTCGGGCCGCTGCGGGTGTAAGCAGCGCGTGGCTCAGGCGGGGCGGGCGTCGGGGACCAGGACCACCTTGCCGGCGACGGTTCGCGATTCGGCGAGGGTCAGTGCCGAACTTGCTTGCGACAGTGGGAATTCCGCGGCGATCTGCGGGGTGAGGACCCCATCGGCGAGCAGCCGCAGAACTTGGGTGAGATCCTCACGCAACCGGCTCCGGAAGGTATCGAGGCGGCGCCGGCCGGCCCAGAAGTTGTAGAAGTGCGCACTCTTACCGTTGGGCAGGTAGTTCCAGAGCGCCAGCCGGGCGAAGAGTTTCAGCACCGGCATTTGTGAATTGCCCTCGACGTCCTTGGTGGCCGCGGTGCCGTAGGAGACCAGCGTGCCGCCCTTGCGCAGCAATCGCCACGAGCCGACCACCCCGGCGCCACCGACATGGTCGAATACCGCGTCCACACCGTCGGGCGCGATATCGGTGATTCGCCGATACATCTGTGGGTCGCGGTAGTCGACGGGTATCGCGCCGAGTTCCCGGACCAGCGCGTGGTGGCGTGGGGAGGCCGTGCCGATCACCGTGACCCCGTGGTGCCGGGCCAGCTGTACGAGCGTGGAGCCGACACCGCCGTTGGCGCCCAGCACCACGATCGTGCCGCCGGCTCGCACTCCGGCGGTCCGGTGCAGCATCTGCCACGCCGTAATGCCGTTGACCAGCACTGTTTCGGCGGCGGCCGCACTGACCTCGGCCGGTACCGGCACCAGGTCCGCAGCGTCGAGCAGCAGCGAACTGGCCCAGCCGCCGACCTTGGTGACGGCCGCGAACCGGCGTCCGATCAGGGCGGGGTCGACACCCGGGCCGGTGGCGGTGACGGTGCCGACCACGTCGTAGCCGGGGACGAAGGGGAACGGTGGCTGGTCGAAGTATTTGCCGCGGCGCATCTGCTGCTCGGCGAACGAGACGCCTGTCGCGGCGAGCTCCAGGACGACCTGTCCCGCGGCGGGTGCGGGCAGTTCGCGGGTGGTGATCCGGAGGCCGGCGGGTTCGACCTTGCCCGGCAGCACGATCTCGGTGGCGGTAGTGGTGCGGGTGATGCCGCTCATGGTGTGTTCCGATCCGCTGGAGTTGCGATAACGATCGTAAGGTTACGCACGTTAGTTGAAAGCCCGCAACAGCTAACGTGTGTAAGTTTTGTTCTGTAAGGTGGCGGCATGCGAGAAGAGAAAACAGCGACGCGTACCCGTACTCGCAACCCCCGCGGAGAGGGCGCCCGGTTACGCGACGAGATCGTGGCGGCGGCGGTCGAACTGCTCGACGAGACCGGCGAGGAAAGCGCCATCACCCTGCGCTCCGTCGCCCGCCGGGCCGGAATCGCCCCGCCCTCGATCTACCGGCATTTCCCGGACCAGCCGGCCATCATGCTCGCGGTCGTGCGCAACGCGTTCGACGAATTGGACGAACAGTTGCGCACCGCGTTGAACAGCACCGATGCACCCCGGGAACGACTACTGGCCGTCTGCGACTGTTACCTGGGCTTCGCCCGTGCCCGGCCCGGCCGCTACCGCGCGATGTTCGCCGGGGTGTGGATACCGGACCTCACCGCGGGCTCGGTGACCGTGAACGATATGGCCACGCTCGGCCAGGAGAGCCTGCGGCTGCTCGTCCAGGCTTTCGAGGGATGCGTCAGTGCCGGTCTGTCCTCGAGCACCGATATCGCGGCGGATACCGTCGCGTTGTGGCTCGGCCTGCACGGGCTCGCCCACCAGCGTATGGTTTCGCCCTCGTTCCCCTGGCCGCCGGATATCGCCGAGCGCCTCATCGCGACGCTCGCACACTTCACCGAAGAAGGGTGATCCGCGGGCCGCGGTACCGGAAAGCGGGTCAGAACCAGGTCGTGGGGCGGATGTAGTTCGCCAGATCCACCAGGGCATAACGGTGGCTGCGGCCGGGGGCCGAGCGGGCCAGGGTGCGCAGGCGCTTCTCCGTGCCGTCGCGTAGCGCGTTCTCGGTGAAGGCGACGCCCATGAGCGGGGGATTCGGTGCGGCCGGGGTTTTACCGGCCTCCAGCCAGGCCAGCGCGCTACCGAGGACGATGACCTGTAGCTGCACCGCGCGCCGCTCGTCCGGCGGGAACGTCTCGACCCGGGCGGCGGCCGCCCGCAGCGTGTCCTCGGCGAGTTGACCCACGGGTGCGCTGGTGAGCAGGAGCAGGACGGCGGTCATCCGGGCGGTGGTGTAGTACCGCGAGGACGCGGGGACTTCGTCCAGGGCGGTGACGGCTTCGGTGTACCGGCCGGTGGCCGACAGCAGCCGGGCCAGCCCGAAGGCGGCGCTCACCAGGCCGTGATCCGTGCGCCAGGTGATGGCGTAGAAGTTCTCGGCGTAGACGCGCCAGGCCTTGGTCTCGTCCGGATGCCAATGCTGGAGCACGAGTTCGGCGGTACCGGCGAGGGCGAGTTTGGGTGCCAGTTCGCCGGGAAGCACGCGCAGCACGGCATCGAAGGCGGAATAGGCTTTTTCGTAGTCGTTCTCGCGCAACCCCGCCATACCGGTGTACCAGTCGATCCGCCAATCCCGGCGACCCGCGGTGGGGATCGCGTCGAGCAGTTCGCCCGCGGCGCCCGCGCGGTCCAGGTCCAGCAGGATCCGGGCTTCGGCCAGCCGCAGCTCCAGTTCCAGGTTCTCCGGGGCGGCCGCCGGATCTCGCGCCAATTCCTCGCGGGCCTCGTGCAGGGCGGCCAGCGCCTGCTCCGGTTCGGCTTGCAGGATCTCCGACAGCCGGCGTGCGGCCGGATCGCCCGGCGCCGGCAGCGGGACCGGGAGCGCGGCGGCGATATCCGCGGCGGAGAGCGCGGTGTCGTGGTCGGCACCGTCGGCGTAGGCGTCGGTCTGCCCGATCAGCTGCTCGGTCCCGAACGCGGTGCGCTGTTTACCGAATACCACCGAGCGGTGCGGATGTTCGGCCCCGGTGTCCTGTGCGAGGATTTCGCGCAGGACACCGGCCAGCTGGTCGGCCATCGCGCCGGCAGAGGCGAACCTGCGGTCCGGATCGTGGTCGGTGGCGCACAGCAGCAGCCGGTGGAACGATTCGTATTCGGCCAGGACGGGCTCGTCCTCGGGCGTCGGCAGGCCGTCGCGGTAGGCACCGTGTTCGGTGGGGATCGCGAGGGTGAGTACGGCGAGCGTGCGGCCGACCGTGTAGATATCGGAGGCGACCGTCGGCCCGGTGCGGGCGATCTCGGGGGCTTGGAAACCCCTGGTGCCGTACAGGTTCCCGTAGGCCTCGATGGGGGCGACGGCGCCGAGATCGAGCAGTTTGACCTGATCCTCGGTGACCATGATGTTGTCGGGTTTCAGATCGTTGTAGGTGAGGCCGGTCGCGTGCAGATAGTCGAGGGCGGGCAGCACCTCGAGTACGTACGCGATCGCCTGCGCCACCGGGATCCGGCGGGGGGCCCGGTCGTCGAGCATACTGCGCAGCGACCGGCCGCCCACGTACTCCATGACGATGAACCCGATCGGCTCGCCGGCCGGCGTTTCGTGTTCGACGAAATTGTGGATCTTGACGATCCCGGGATGCGCGACCTCGGCGAGGAACTCCCGTTCGGCCACCGCGACGGCCTGGGCCTCGATATCGTCGGCGTGCAGCAGGCCTTTGAGCACCACCCAGCGGTCGCTGACATTGCGGTCGATGGCCAGGTATATCCAGCCCAGCCCGCCGTGCGCGAGACAACCCTGGATCTCGTACTGCCCGGCGACCATATCGCCGGGGCGCAGGCTCGGGCGGAAATCGAAGTTCGCCCCGCAATTCGCACAGGTTCCGCGGGTACGACCCGGACCGCTCGCACTCGACCGGCCGACCGGTTTCCCGCACCGCCAGCAGAACCGTTTCCCTTCGGCCACCACCGGGTCGGCCAATACCGCCCCCGCCGGATCGGCAGGTTCGATGGGGGGCACCTCGACCAGCCCGGCAACCAGTGTGCGCACGCTGGGCCGGGAACGTACGGTCCGGGTGCTGCGCCCGGTCCGGACCTGGGAGCCGCTGCCCCGGCCCGACGCGAGGCTGGTTCCGGCCCGCGGACCACTCGACGCTGTCGCGGTACCGGCCACCGCCGCGGTACCGGCGATCGCGGCGGTGCCGGGAAGTTCGCTCGCCCCGGGGGCAGGCATCGCCGTGGTGGCGCCGCCCGCATCCTCGTGCTGCAGGGCCGCGGACAACTCGGTGCCGGCGTCCTCGGCGCCGGGCCGGTTACCGGACTCGTTGGCGGCCACGGCGTTCAGTCCCGATAGGCCGGCGCCGGAGGCGGCGGGGTGGGTCCCAGAGCCGAGAGCCACTGGCCGTAGAGGCGGCTCCAGGTTCCGTCGGCGCGGATCCGGTCGAGCGTGCCGTTGACGAACCGCACCAGATCCTCGTCACCCTTCGGGATTCCGATGCCGTACGGCTCCTCGCTGATACTCGGGCCCACCAGATCGGTGTGCGGGTCCTGCGCCTTGAGCCCGGCCAGGATCGAATCGTCGGTGCTCACCGCGTCCACCTGCCGCTGTTGCAGGACCACCAGGCAATCCGCCCAGGTGGGGACGGTCAGGATGGACGCTTCGGGCTGGATCCGCCGGATATGTTCCAGCGATGTCGTGCTGCGAATGGTGCACACCCGTTTACCGGCGAGATCTTTCAGGCTCTCGATTCCGGAACCCTTGATCGCCAGCACCCGCTGATGCGCCTGCAGGTACACCGTCGAGAACGCCACCCGCTCCAAACGCGCGCACGTGACGGTCATGGTCTTCACCACCATATCGACCCGGCGGTCGATCAGCGCCGCCTCCCGTTCTTCCGAACCGAGGCTGCGGTATTCGATGCGATCCGGATCGCCGAACAGATCGCGCGCGACCTCGCGGGCGATATCGGCGTCGAATCCGACGATGACACCGCTGTTCGGGTCGCGGAAACTGAACAGGTTGCTGCCGGTGTCCAAGCCGACGACCAGCCGGCCGCGGGCGCGGATGCGGTTCAGGGCGGGTCCGGTCGCGGCCGGGCCGGCGGGGCGCAGGCTGGCGGTGGGGTCGCCGCAGTCCGGGTCGTCGGGAACCGGAACCGAGCTGTCGGAAGGTATCGCGGTCGCCTGTGCGGGTAGTGGTGGTTCGGCGTAGTCGCCGTGCGGGGTATCGCTGCGCGGGCCGGGTCCGGTGGCGCAGCCGGCCAGTAGCAGCGCCGTGCACACGATCAGGCCGCGCACCGGCCAGGAGTGGTTACCGCGCGGTGGCGGGGCGGCTCGCCGTATCCGGTACCGCGGCACCGCCGGTCGGCGCGGAGTGCGCACAGGTCTCATCGGTACTCCCGCAGTCTCGGCCAGATTCCGAATGCGATATACGCCGCGGCCGCGATACCGAGGATAACCGCGCCGGGCGCCAGATAGTCGAGTACCCGGGCACTGTGGAAAATATTGCTGCGCAGCGTGTCCCGGGTCTCGGTAATGCCCGCGGCCAGGGCTTTGTCCAGCGCTTCCACGTGGACCGTGGCGTTTTCCGCGCCCGGTCCGGTGGCGATGGTGGCGGCGCGGGCGAATTCGCCGCGGTTGAGGGTGTCGTTCATCCGCTGATGCGCGGCCAGCCAGTGCAGCAGGGCGGCGCGGGCGTCGGTGGTCGCGCGGTCGGTATGCCCGGCGAGGAGTTCGTTGAGCCGGGTGATATTCGCGTCGAAGGTGTGGTCGTAATCGCCGGTGGTGTCGCGGCGCACCAGTTTCAGCGTTTCCGCCGAGCGGGCCTGCTGCGCCAGGATCCGGCTCTCGGTGAGCCGGGCGGCCGGCTCCGTACCTTCGGAACGGCCGCTGGACATCGCCGCCGCCGACACCGAACCGGCGATCACGGTCCACAGCAGCAGGATCAGCACCGCCCCCGAGGCCAGCAGCAGCCCGGGATTGAACGTGCGGTGCCAGCGCCGGGCCAGCAGCCGCTGCGCCCAGACCAGCGTGCCCAGCGCCACCACCAGCAGCATGATCGCCGGCCACGGCGGTCGGACATGGCGGTCCTGCGCGCTGTCCACGGCGTCGGCCCGCCGGACGTAGAGCTGCTCGGCCATCGGCAGCAGATCGCTCTGCATCTGATGCGACGCCTCACTCAGATATGCGGCGCCCACCGGATGGCCTTCGCGGTTGTTCGCCCGCGCCGTCTCCACCAGGCCCGAATACACCGGCAATCCGGACCCGATACCCATCCGCTGCTGATTGTCCTCGGTGCCTTCGCCGGAGAGGGTCACCAGTTCGGCGCCCGCCTCACCCAGCGCTTGGCTGTAGCGGTCGCGTACCTGCTGCGGTTCCAGGCCGCCGGAGATGAATGCCGTGGCGGCGGCCGCGTCCGCGACCGAGAGCGAGGTGTAGAGGCGGTGCGCGGCATTGGCGTCGGGTTCGGTGCCGGCGAGCAGGATGTCGAGGTCGCGCTGGCGATCGTGCACGGTCGCCGCGGTGAGCGCCCCCGAGCCGAGGCAGAGTACGGCCAGCAGCAGTCCGATTCCGATCAGCCGGCCCGGTGAGGATTGCGCGAACAGGCGTAGGCGCGCGGGATCCAGCCATTTCCACGCCGTTTCGACCCGGGTGCGCACGAGGCCGGTCCACCCGGGCGCGGGCGTGGGCGCCGGTTCCGGCTGGGCCGGTTCGGGTTCGGAGATCACCCGATCCACCGCCGACCGCGTCATGTCCACCCTCCAACTCTGGGCGCCGTGTGCGCTGTATCGCTGCGCGGTCCGTGGGCGATTCCGCTCACCCCGCGCTCCTGAGCGTATTCGGTATTGTGCACGCCCGCGCCCCGACTGCGACAACGCCCATCTCCGCGAGCGCACGACTGCCCCGCCGTGAGCGGAAGGACGACCCCGCCGCGAGCGGCACCACGACCCGCCGCGAGCAGCGCGACCCCCTCGTCGCGAGCGGTACCGGACCACCGCCGCGAGCGGGTACGGCAGGATGGAGGGAACGGTCGACGAGGACGGTGCGAGATGCGCGGTGATGGAGACGGGTGGGCGGTGAGCCCCGGTGGGGTACGGCACTGGGGGAAATTCGGCGCGGCCGGGCTGCTGCTGCGCGCGCCGCTCGGCACCGGTGGCGCGGCCGTATTACTGCAGCACCGGGCGCTGTGGAGTCATGAGGGTGGTACCTGGGCGCTGCCCGGTGGCGCCCGCGACAGTGACGAAACCGCGGTGCACACCGCCGTCCGCGAGGCCGACGAGGAGGCCGGGATCAAGGCCGCCGATATCCAGGTGCGCGCCGAACGGGTCACCGCCGTCGCCCCCAGCGGCTGGACCTACACCACCGTGATCGCCGACGCCGGCAAACCCCTGCCCGTCCGCCCCAATATGGAAAGCGTGGAACTGGCCTGGGTCCCCGAGGACGAGGTGGATCAGCGGCCGCTGCACGCCGCGTTCGCCGTCGCCTGGCCCGGGCTGCGGGCGACGTTCGCCCGGATGGACACCAGTGAATGCGGGCAGGCGGACGCCGCCGAACTGGCCGCGACCCTGCCACGCACCATCGATCTGGGTGCGGAATTCGTCTGGCTGCACGCCGACCCGGCGGTTCCGGGGGAGCGGGCCGTCCTGCTGGACCCCCCGTACCCGCCCGAGCAGCCCGACGACGGGGAATCGGCGGTGGCCGCGGCCGCGGTCGCCGCGTCCGGTGATCCGGCCGCAGGCCCGGGGGCGGCACTGTCCGCGGAAGCCCGGGTCCTGGGAATTCCGCGCAGCTGGGTGCTGGGCGGCTGATGGCGGCGGGAGACGGGAGGCCGTTCGTCCTGCTCTCGGTCGC
Organism: Nocardia sp. CA-290969; assembly: GCF_050936135.1. Lineage (NCBI taxonomy): Bacteria > Bacillati > Actinomycetota > Actinomycetes > Mycobacteriales > Nocardiaceae > Nocardia > Nocardia sp. CA-290969. Next base: position 7,112,247 of record NZ_JBNJNJ010000001.1, read on the forward strand.
CATGAGTGTCGACGGATATATCGACGACACCGCCGCGGAGCGGCTGCTGCTGTCGAACGAGGCCGATTTCGACCGGGTCGACGAACTCCGGGCCTGGTCGGACGCGATTCTGGTCGGGGCGGAAACGGTGCGCCGCGACAACCCGCGGCTGCTCGTCAAGGCCGAGACCCGCCGCCGGGCCCGGCTCGCCGAAGGCAGACCCGCGTATCCCCGGAAGGTCACCGTGACCGCGGCCGGGAATCTGGATCCGGATGCCCGGTTCTGGCACCACGGCACCGCCGACCACCCCCCGCTCGTGTACACCACCGACACCGGCGCCCGGCGGCTCGCCGAACGGTTCGGCGCGCCCGCCGAGATAGTCGCGCTCGGCCCGGAACTCGAATTCGGCGCCCTGCTCGACGATCTCGGTGCCCGCGGTATCGGCCGGTTGATGGTCGAGGGCGGCGGCCGTATCCATACGGCTTTCCTGTCGGCCGGCCTGGCCGACGAACTCCACCTCGCCATCGGCCCCACCCTGGTCGGCGACCCGCAGGCCCCGCGTTTCCTGCATCCGGCCCCATTCCCGGGCGGCTCCACCCACCGCATGCGGCTCCTCGGGACCACCCAGCTCGGCGATGTGGCAGTGTTGCGTTATCGACCCCGGGAGTCCGATGCCTGAACCGCACCACCATCACTGGATGAATCGGGCCATCGAACTGGCCCGCCGGAGCCCACCGGCGCCGGGCGCGTTCTCCGTGGGCGCGGTGATCGTCGCCGACGGCACCGAACTGGCCACCGGCTACTCCCGCGAAGCCGATCCCAAGAACCACGCCGAGGAAGCCGCCCTGGCCAAGCTCGACCCCGCCGACCCCCGGCTCCGCCGCGCCACCCTCTACAGCACCCTCGAACCGTGTTCGGAACGGGCCACGAAGAGCCGTCCCCCGTGCACCGACCGCGTCCTCGCCGCCGGTATCCCCACCGTGGTCATCGCCTGGCGCGAACCCGCCACCTTCGTCGCGAACTGCGTAGGTGTGGAGAAGCTGGAACAGCACGGCGTGCGTGTGGTGGAACTACCGGAGCTGGCCGAGGCCGCGATGTCCATGAACCGCCACCTCGATCTCTCCTGAATCGCCGGTACCCGGCCTGCCGGGCCGTGCCGGGAGATCAGCGTGAGCATGACGGACCGAAAAGGGCCTTCAGTTCGCCCATCAGCGCCGGTGACGTGGTGACCCGGAACCGCGGATCGAGCGCGAGCAGCTGTGGTCCGCGCGCTCCGATCAGAGTGATCCGGACCTCGGTCGGCCCCGGATGACGTTGCAGAGTGTCCCGCAGTGCACCCACCGATCGTGGCGTACAGGCGGCGGTGGTCAGGGTGAGTGTCAGCGGCGCCCCGGCCCCGCCGGCGGTGAGTCCGGGGTCGCGGACGCGATCGCCGAGCACCGACTGCCTGCCCTCCCGGATGCTGACCTGTGCGTCGATCACCACGACGGAGTCCTCGGTGAGCAGGGCGGCGGCAGCGGAGTACGCGGCCGGAAAGAACAGGATCTCGACCCCGGCTTCCAGATCCTCGAGGCGCACGATCGCCCAGGATTCACCTTTCTTGGTGATACGCCGGTCGACGGCGGCGATGATGCCGGCCACCGCGAACTTCCGGCCGTGCGGGATCAGCCCGTCCCGCAGCGCGGCGATCGGAGTGTCGCCGGCCGTGCTCAGTGCGGGCGCGATGTCGTCCAGCGGATGACCGGACACGTAGAGACCAAGCATTTCGCGTTCGTACCCGAGCCGTTCCCGGGGCTCCCATTCCAGATCGGGTACGGGGATCTCGAAAACGGAGGCATCGGCGTCCGGGTCGGTGTGCTCGCCGGCGAACAGGTCGAATTGGCCGCGTGCGGCGGCTTTCTTGGTGTTCATCACGGCATCGACGGCGTCACCGTGGATCGTGTACAGGCCCTTGCGCGGATGGCCCAGCGAATCGAAAGCCCCGGCCTTGATCAGGGACTCGACCACCTTCTTCGTGCACGCGCTTGCGTCGACCTTGGCGAGATAGTCGGAGAAACCGGTGAATTTCGCCGGCCCGCGCGCCCGGACCACGGCTTGTACCACCGGCTCGCCGACATTGCGCACGGCACCGAGGCCGAAGCGGATATCGGCGCCGACGCTGGTGAAGGTGGCCACGGACTGGTTCACGTCCGGCGGCAGCACCCGGATTCCGCGTTTACGGCAGTCGGCGAGGTAGATCGCGGATTTGTCCTTGTCGTCGCCGACCGAGGTGAGTAGTGCGGCCATGAATTCCGCTGGGTGATTCGCCTTCAGATAGGCGGTCCAGTACATCACCAGGCTGTATCCGGCGGCGTGGGATTTGTTGTAGGCGTAGCCGGCGAAGGGCAGCACCGCCTCCCACAGCGCGGTCACCGCTTCGTCGCGGTAACCGTTGGCGCGCATACCGTTGCGGAAGTTCTCGAATTCCATGGCCAGCACTTCCGGCTTCTTCTTGCCCATGGCGCGGCGCAGCAGATCGGCCTGGCCCAGCGAGTATCCGGCCACCTGCTGCGCGATCTGCATGATCTGTTCCTGATAGACGATCAGCGCGTAGGTTTCGGCGAGAATCTCGCGCAGCGGCTCGTCCAGTTCGGGGTGGATCGGTGTCACCGCTTCCCGGCCGTTCTTGCGGTCGGCATAGGCCCAGTGCGCGCCCACACCCATCGGCCCGGGCCGGTACAGGGCGTTGGAGGCCACCAGATCGTTGAACTCCGTCGGCGCCATCCGCAGCAGCAGTTCCCGCATACCGGCCGAATCCATTTGGAAAACACCGAGGTTGTCGCCGCGGGCGAGCATGGCGTAGGTGGCCTCGTCGTCCAGCCCGAGGGTGTCGAGGTCGATTTCGATACCCCGGTTGGTGCGGAGATTGTCGAGACAGTCGCCGATCACGGTGAGCGTTCGCAAGCCGAGAAAGTCCATTTTGAGCAGGCCGATGGCCTCGCACGAAGGGTAGTCCCAGCCGGTGATGACGGCGCCGTCCTGCGGGCGCTTCCACAGCGGCACCACATCGAGCAGCGGTTCGCTGGACAGAATCACCGCGCAGGCATGGACACCCGCCCCGCGGACCATCCCCTCCAGACCTACGGCGGTGTCGTAGATCCGGCGGACGTCGGGATCGGTGTCCATGAGCGCCCGGACCTCCGCGGCCTCGCCGTAGCGTTCATGGCCCGGGTCGGTGATGCCCGCGACCGAGATATCCTTCGCGGCGACCGCCGGCGGTAACGCCTTGGTGATGCGGTCCGCGACGGCGAACCCGGGCTGACCGAACTGCACCCGTGCGGCGTCTTTGATAGCGGCCTTGGTCTTGATCGTGCCGAAGGTGATCACCTGGGCGACTTTGTCCGCGCCCCAGCGTTCGGTGGCGTAGCGGATCATCTCGCCGCGGCGGCGGTCGTCGAAGTCGATATCGATATCCGGTGCGGACGGCCGCTCCGGGTTGAGGAAACGTTCGAACAGCAACCCGTGCTCGATCGGGTCGATATTGGTGATGGCCAGCGCGTACGCCACGAGCGATCCGGCCGCCGAACCCCGTCCGGGTCCCACCCGGATTCCCGCGCGGCGCGCATAGGCGATGAGGTCGCCGACCACCAGGAAGTAGGCGGGAAAACCTTTGTCGCGGACGATATCGAGCTCGAAATCCGCGCGCCGGCGGTACGTATCGGGTACGCCCCCGGGAAAGCGCCAGCGCAAGCCCGCCGTCACCTCCCGGCGTAACCAGCTGTCCTCGGTATGCCCCTCGGGCACCGGGAACACCGGCATCCGGTCGCGGAACTCCCACACCGCGTCGTAGGGCTCGATCCGGTCGGCCACCGCGAGCGTGGCGTCACATGCGCCGGGTACCTCGTCGTCCCAGAGGGTGCGCATCTCCGCCGGCGATTTCAGGTAGTAGCCGTCGCCGTCGAAACGGAACCGCGTGGGATCGGACAGCGTTTTCCCGGTCTGCACACACAGCATCGCCTCGTGCGCGGCCGCCTGCTGTCGTAGCACATAGTGACAGTCGTTGGTGGCCAGCGCCGTCAGCCCGGCCTTCCGCCCGACGGCGAGTAGATCCGCCCGGACCCGGCGTTCGATCGCGAGCCCGTGGTCCATCACCTCGAGCAGGAAATTCTCCCGGCCGAAGATATCGCGCCAGCGGCCCGCTGCTTCGCAGGCGGCATCGAATTGCCCCAGCCGCAAACGTGTCTGGACCTCCCCGGACGGGCAGCCGGTGGTGGCGATCAAACCCTCGGCGTGTTCGGCGATCAGCTCGGCGTCCATCCGCGGCCATTTCCCCAGCTGTCCCTCGAACGATGCCCGCGACGACAACCGGAACAGGTTGCGCAGCCCGGTGGCATTGCGCGCGAGGAGCGTCATGTGCAGGTAGGCACCGGAACCGGAGACGTCATCGGACTTCTGCGACGGGTCACCCCACCGGACCCGTTTCGCCGAAAACCTCGACTCCGGCGCGATATACGCCTCGATTCCGATGATCGGCTTCACCCCGGACTGCCGGGACCGCCGGAAGAACTCCGCCGCGCCGTACATATTGCCGTGATCGGTCATCCCGACAGCCGGCATGCCGAGCCGTTCGGCCTCGGCGAACAGCAGATCGACCTTCGCCAGACCGTCGAGCATCGAATACTCGGTGTGGTTGTGCAGATGCACGAAAGAAGCGTTCGTCATCGGTGAACCCCGTCGAGCCGTATCCGGGCCGCCCGGTTGTCCAGCCGGAGCGGCCGATAAGGTTGTTTCGGCACATATGACCAGGTGAAATGCAATAGGTCGAACAATCGACACGAAGGCTGGAACAACCGATGGGTGTATCGCGAGGTGAGTCGGGCGACCTCGACCTGGCGGCGGTGCGGGCGTTCGTCGCCGTCGCCGACGAAGGTCAGTTCAGCGCGGCTGCGGCGCTGCTCGGGATCAGCCAGCAGGCAGTGTCCAAACGTATCGCGCGACTGGAGAGGCAGTTCGGCCTCGAGTTGTTCGACCGGGTGCCCACCGGCGCCGCACCCACCGCGGCCGCCGCCCGGTTCCTGCCGCACGCGCGGTCGCTGCTGGCGGTCGCCGACGAAGCCGTGGCCAGGGTGCTACGACAACCGCGGCCGCTGCGGGTAGCGGTGCTGGGGGAGCGCGCGACCGAAATGCGGGCTATGCGTTACTACCTCGGCCGGCATCCCGGCCGCGATACCGAGATCGTGCTGACCAATCCGTTCGTCACCTCCCGCGACGCTCTGGTGGCCGGGCGGGTAGACGCGGCCTTCGCCCGCGCATACGGCGGCCCCCGCGCCCTGCCGGCGCGGATAGCGGCGGCCCCGTTCCACCTGGACCCGCTGCATCTGCTGGTCGGCAAGGATCATCCGCTTGCCGGGCGCGCGGCGGTTCCACTCACCGAACTCGCCGGGGTGACGGTGTGGGTGCCCGGGACCTCGGTGGAGTCGGAATGGGCCGACTATTACCGCGAACTGAGCCGGTACAGCGGGGTCGTGATCGACAGCCGCCGGCGGGCGGAACTGTTCCCCGATATCCCCGCCGGCCGTGGGCCGGCTCCGATCGAGATGCTGATCGAGCACATCGCCGGTTCGGACTCGCTCGCGACGTTCAGCGCCGAGGGTTTCGAATCCCCGTGGCATCCGAATATCCGCCGGGTGCCCGTTGTCGACCCGACTCCGGCGTACCCGCACGCGCTGCTGTGGGACGCCGGTGATCCACATCCTGGTGTCGCGGGTCTGGTCGCCTATTTCCGGGACAATTTCAACCGCGATATCGCGCGCGATTGCTGGATACCGGACAGCGACAGAGCGCTGTTCATGTCCTGAACGGGTTCGGTCCCACGGCTTCCCGATGCGGGGATGCCCACACCGGGGATAGGCGGCGTGGCGTCGTAGCTCGATTCGCCCGTAGCCGGCGGGCATGGGCTCGGCGCTGTTCGGCGGCACCGGGGCGACAGTGTTCCCACGCTGTCCGCGCTGGGCAGGCTGCCGGCCGGGGCAGGGCGTTGCGTATCACCAATGTCGGGAATGTCCGATACTCGATGGCATCTGTGATGGTCGAATACCGGTATGCGCCGGTATCGGGTGAGTGCGTTCGTGAGGTGTTGATGGGGTTCGGACGCTCGTCGACCGGCGGTGCCGGCAACGACACGGCGCGGGTGCCCGGATGACGACGCGTGCCGAACTGACGGTCGAGCTGATTCCGCCGCCTGCCGCGCGGCCGGCCGCTGTCGCCGTCATCGAGAGTGTCGAGGAGAGCATCCAGGGACAGGTCATGTTGCTGGCGACCAGCGATACGACCTACGACCCGGATCTCGTGGGCTGGCTGCACAACCAGGGGCTGCTTGCCCCGAAGGGTCTCGCCGAGCCGGCGGGTGAATCGGTGATGGCCGACGACTACGGAACGCATCGCAGTCTGATCGAGGACCACACCGAGGAGATGCGCCGCCGCAACGATTCGGTGAACAGTTCCGCCTTCGCGGCCTTCGACACCACCAATCGGACCTTTCAGTCGATCACCGGCAAGGTCGATTCGCTCAACACCCGGATGGCGCAGGCGCCTGGTCCGAGCGAAGGTGAGCAGTACATGCCGCTCAGGCAGCACCGGGTGATCTGATCATCTTCGATTGGCAGGGCGACGGCACCCCCGATCACATCGGGATCGTGGAATCGGTGCGCGGCGGCACCATCACCACCATCGAGGGAAACTCCAGTGATCGACTGCAGCGCAACAACTACCAGCTCGGCAACTCGGATCTGGTGGGCGTGGTGAAACCGCCGCCGAGTTCCGCCGCCACGGCGAGCTGACGGTTCTGTCAGCGCAGCCGGGCTTCGAATCCGTCGAGAACGACGCCGAGCTGCCGTTCGAATCTCGGGTCGCCGTCATCGCGGAGATGTCCGGCGCCTTGACCAGTTCGGCGCCTTCGCCGAGCCAGGCGTCGCGTTCGGTGCGCGAGTAGCGCGCGGGGTCGGCGCGCGCCGACTGGCTGCGCTCCTGCTCCTCGATGACGAAGCCGACCACGAAGGCGGTGATCAGGTCGAGGGTGTCGTCCGCTTGGGGCCTTCACGTCGAGCCGGGACGCGAGGGCGCGGACGGTGAGGGCGTCCATGCCCTGTTCGTCGAGCAGTTCGAGGGCCGCCGTCACGATCCGGTGATTCCTTTGCCACAGTTGACACCTTAACAAAGTTAAGGCACTGTTGGCGGCAGCAGAAATTAACTTAGTTAAGGAGACAGGCCATGCGTGCTGCAGTCGTCGAAACCGCCGGCGCCACACCGGTTTGTGCGGAGTTCCCGGATCCGGACCAACAGCCGGGCCGGGTGCCGCTGAGGCTCGTGGGCGCCGGGTTGCACCACGTCGTCCGCGGGATGGCCGCCGGTCGCCATTACGGCGGCGGCGGGGTGTATCCCCTCGTGCCCGGTGTCGATGCGGTGGCCCGGACCGGCGACGGGCGGCTGGTGTACACGGGACTCGCCCGGGCGCCGTGGGGCACCATGGCCGAACGGCTGGTCACGGCGTTCGAGGTGGAGTTGCCCGCGGGGGCGGATCCGCTCGCGGTCGCCGCCGGTATGAATCCCGCCATGTCGGGGTGGATGCCGCTGGTCGCCCGGCGCGCGGAGGCGGGCGAACTCGGCACCGTGCTGGTGCTCGGCGCGACCGGCGCATCCGGCGGTCTCGCGGTGCGGGCTGCGCTGTCGCTCGGCGCGAAACAGGTCGTCGCGGTCGGGCGTGACCGCGACGCGCTGGAACGGCTGAACGGCCCGGGCGTGGTGACCGTCGCGCTCGCATCGGACGCACCCGGCACCTGGCCGGCCGCGCTCGGTGCGGCAGTCGCCGAGGCACCACCCGACCTTGTCCTCGACTACGTGTGGGGTCCGGTCGCCGAGGCTGCCTTCGCCGCGTTGGGAAAGTCCGGTCGGCACGACGACGGTGCGGCGGTCGACTACGTGCAGATCGGCTCGCTCGCCGGAGCGGAGGCGGTGCTGCCCGCGGCGCTACTGCGCAGCCGGCGGATCCGGGTCAGCGGTAGTGGCATGGGCTCGGTCTCGAAACAGCAGATGGTCGCCGAGTTCCCCGATATCCTCGCGCGGTTCGCCGACGGCACCTTCGACGCGCCCTACACCAGCTACCCGCTCAGCCGCGTCGGCGACGCCTGGGCGCATCAGGGACGCACCCGGGCGGTCGTCGTCCCGGACTGACCGGAGAGTGTTCCGTCCGGAGTGCTAAGCGGACGTGATCCGGTAGATCCGCAGATCCTCCGGGACCCCGCTCAGCGGTGCCGCGAAGAAGCTGCGGCGGTAGGGGCGGGCGGTGTGACCGAGTTCTTCGAGGGTTTCCGGCGCCAGCGCGGCGAGGGTGGATTCGGAGATCATCATCCGGCCGTTGCCCGCCGCTTCCATCACCCGGGCGGCGATGGTGACATCGACGCCGAGCCAGTCGCCGCCGATTTCGCGGGGGGTGCCGGTGTGCAGGCCGATCCGCATCCGGGGCTGATAGCTGCCCACCGTGATACCGGCGAGGTTGCGGCGGGCCGCGAGCGCGGCTTCGACCGCGCGGTCGGCCGAAGGGAAGACCGCCATCACGCCGTCGCCCATCCGTTTGACGACTTGGCCGCCGCGTTCGGAGATGGGCGGTTCGATAGCCCGGGCGACCTTGCGCAGCAGGTCGAGGGTGGCTTCGTCACCGGCGGTGAGCGACCAGGACGAGAACGCGACCAGGTCGGTGAACATCACGGTGATTTCCTGGGTGCCTTTACCGCGACCCATCCGTTCGAGCACGGCCTGCCATACCTGCAGCGCACCGAAGCCGATTTCGCGGGCGGCGCTGGGGCTGTCACCGACCAGTCGGTCCGCGGCGCGGGCAACGGCGCGGGCGCCGCCGGGGCCGGTGACCGAGAGCGGATCGCCGAAGGCCGGGTCGCCGGGGAGCTGGTGCCGGGCCTTACGCAGGACCTCGACGACGTCGGGGCGGTTGTTGGCGGCATGCATGAACGCGGAGAGCGGGCCGATCCGGGCGCGGGTGGTGGCGCCGGTGTTCGTGTCCGGGGAAGGCTCAGGGGTGACGCCCCGCTCGCGGCGGCCGTCCCGGCGCTCGGAGCTCGTCTCGTCGCTCTCGTGGACGGGGGTCAGTTCGATCGTGGGGCCCTCGCCGGCGCCGGGCCGGGCGACGCGGTCTACCTCCGGCTCCGGTGCTGCGCTGCCGGAGGGTTTGTCGTTCACGCCCCGAGGGTATCTCAGGGGGTCGGACATGGGTGGAGTGCTGAGAATGGTCACCTGTCACCTCTCTATCGGAGGAGTGCGGCACGCCGTTGGGTCCGCCGATGGAAAACGTGTGGTGCCTGACCTCGTTGGTCCTGAGTCCGATGGTAGCCAGCGGCCGGGGGCCGGAGGTGAACTCCCGGTTACCGAAAATCGGCGTTCGCCGTCGCGCGGTATCGATGATCAGGACGAACGTCCAAGTTGTGATTACGACCACCGGCCCGGCGCGTGGCGCCGGGCCGGTGGTAGACACCCCGGCGGCCGGGCAGTGGCCGCCGAGGCGCGGGGTGCGCGAATACTCCCGACAAGGTCGCGCACCCGATACCCGAGCGGCGAGGGAAGCGGCTCGGGCGGCTCGCGGTCAGGCGTCGCGCCGGTTGACCACCACCAACGCGATACCGGCGACGACGGCGGCGAAGGCGATGAAGTAGGCGAGACTGCCCCACACACCCCAATGCCAGTTCGCCGAGGACATCGTGGCGTCCATCGTCGCGAAACGGCTCGCGTTCTGGAACGGCAAGAACGCGCTGATCTCACGTCCCACCTTACCCAGTGCGCCGACCAGGGGTTCTATGATCAATTGCCACAAAACGATCAAGGATATCGCCGCGGCGGATTGCCGGACCAGCACGCCGATCGCGACGGCCAGCACCACATTGAGGAACGCCAGGATCGGTACCGCGTACAGCGCCCGCCAATTGCCGTCCAGCACCAGCGTCGTCCCCGCATCCCCGGCCACCGCCTTGGCGACGGCGTAGGCCGCGAAGGCCAGAACCGTGGTCAGCACCGCGGCGTAGATGCCGACCAGGCCTGCTTTCGCGCCGATCACCATCGTCCGGTTGGGTACGGCCTGGAAGGTCGTCCGGATGATGCCGAACCGGTATTCGCTGGTCACGGTGAGGGTGGCCATGATGGCCAGGACCAGCACCCCGAAGCCGTTGATCCCGAGGAACGCGGTATCGACCGTCAGCGCGGGGGCGCCGGAGGCCTGCGGGTCGTCGGCGGCGATCCGGCCGATCAGGCCGAACAGCGCGGCGAACCCGACGGCCAGCGCCACCACGATCACCGAGCACCACCACGGTGAACGGGTGGAGGTGAGTTTGATCCGCTCGGCGGCGATCACACCCATTACTTCGTACCTCCCGTGATCAGCGGTTCGGTTCCCGCCGGCTGTGCCATCACGACGGTGGCGTCCGCCGGCGACCCGATCTCGCCGTGATACTGGACGTCGCCGCCGGTCATCCGCATGAACGCTTCCTCGAGCGAGCCGCGCTGCGGGGCCAGCTCGTGCAGGACGATGTGGTGTTCGCCGGCCAGCGTGCCGACGGCATCGCTGGTGACCCCGTTCACGATGAGTGCGGCCCCGTCGGCGTTGCCATCGTTCTCCTTCACCGTCATGCCGTGCGAGGTGAGCAGGCTGCGCAGCTCGTCGAGCTGCGGGCTGCGCACCCGCACCGAGGACTCCGAGGCGCGTTCGATGAATTCCGAGGTGGTGGAATCGGAGATGAGCCGGCCCCGGCCGATCACCACCAGATGGTCGGCGGTCTGCGACATCTCCGAGAGCAGATGGCTCGACACCAGCACGGTGCGGCCCTCACCGGCCAGCCGCTGCATGAACCGGCGGATCCACAGGATGCCCTCCGGGTCCAGGCCGTTCACGGGTTCGTCGAACAGCAGGACCTTCGGGTCGCCGAGCAGCGCCCCCGCCAGGCCCAGCCGCTGCGACATACCCAGCGAGAACCCGCCCGCGGATTTCCCGGCCACCTCCGAGAGGCCGACCAGCCGCAGTACTTCCTCGACCCGCGATTTCGGCAGCCCGTTGGAGGCGGCCATCCATTCCAGGTGGGCGCGCGCGGAGCGGTTGGGATGCACCCATTTGGCGTCGAGCAGCGCCCCCACCTCGCGCAGCGGGTGTTTCAGCTCGGCATACGGCTTACCGTCGATCAGTGCGGTGCCCGCGGTGGGCCGGTCCAGGCCCAGGATCATCCGCATGGTGGTGGATTTACCGGCGCCGTTGGGTCCGAGGAAACCGGTGACCTGTCCCGGTCGAACGGTGAAGGTCAGGTCCTGGACCGCGACGGTCTGCCCGTAATGCTTGGTCAAGCCCCGGACTTCGATCATGCCGACCAGCATGCCTTATGACTGTCGCCCGCGCGTCGCCCGATGGTCGTGAGTCCGGGTCATCCTCGAGGATGAGGTGTCCCCGAGCCGCGACCCGTCTTAGAGCCCCGGTGACGACGCCTGCGCCCAGAAGCGTTTCGGTATCCGGCCCGCCTCGCGTGCCCGGTATCCGGCCCGGACGGCGTCCGACATGGCGGCGGCCATGAGCGCCGGGTTGCGCGCGCGGGTGACGGCGGTGGCGAGCAGGACGGCCGAACAGCCGAGTTCCATGGCGAGGGCGGCGTCGCTGGCGGTGCCGATACCGGCGTCGAGGATCACCGGGACCCCCGCGCGGCTCACGATCATCTCGATATTGTGCGGATTACCGATACCGAGCCCGGTGCCGATCGGTGCGCCGAGCGGCATCACCGCCGCGCAGCCCGCATCCTCGAGCCGCCGCGCCAGAGCCGGATCGTCGTTCGTGTAGGGCAGCACCGTGAAACCGGCGTCTACCAGCTGTTCGGCCGCGTCGAGGAGTTCGATGGGGTCGGGCAGCAGGGTGCGCTCGTCGGCGATCACCTCGAGTTTCACCCAGTTGGTGCCGAGCGCTTCGGCCGCGAGCTGGGCGGTGAGCACGGCTTCGGCCGCGGTGCGGCAGCCGGCGGTATTGGGCAGCGGCGCGATATCGAGCCGTTTCAGCAGGTCGAGCACGCCGGTGCCGCCCGCCGAATCCACCCGGCGCATGGCGACGGTGGTCAGCTCGGTACCGGAAGCCACCAGGGCTTCCTCCAGGACGGTCAGATTCTCCGCCCCGCCGGTGCCCATGATCAGCCGGGAGCCGAAGGTGCGGCCGGCGATCCGCAGCGGTTCGTCAGCCACCCTGGACCGCCGTCAGCACGTCGATCTGCCAGCCGCGGCCGACCGGTTCGTCCCAGCGCGATTTCGGGAACACCGCGCCGTCGACCGCCAGCGCCACACCCTGGCACGGCAGGTCCAGCCGTTCCAGCAGTTCCCGGACGCTGAGCGGGCCGGCGAATTCGTGCTCGGTCCCGTTCACCGTGACCCCGATCGGTGCTGCCGAGCCCGCGACCGGCGATCCCGATGCTGATGACACTGTCATCGATTACCTCCTGAAAATGTGGCCGCACCGAACCGGCGCGGATCGGCCGCCGCGACCTCGGCCAGCGGCTGCCCACCGAGTTCGGCGACGACGGCATCGGCCGTGAGCGCACTGGTCAGCATGCCATTGCGGCCGTGGCCGGTGGCGGCGATCACCCGGTCGGACAGACGCCCGATCAGTGGGAGATTATCCGGGGTGCCCGGACGTGATCCCGCACTCGCCTCGGCCAGCTCGTACTCCCCGATACCGGGCAGCACGGTTTCGGCGTCGGCGATGAGGTCGCGGACCCCGGCGACGGTGACGGCGGTATCGAAACCCGCTTCGTACTGCGTGGCGCCCACCACGACACCGTCGTCGCGTGGCACGAAGTACACGGGCCGCCCGTGGACCCGGGCCCGCACCACGCGGGTGGGCGGTGGTTGCGTGCCCGGCCGCTGCCGCAGCCGCAGGATCTCGCCCTTCACCGGCCGGACCGGGAGCCCCGGCCACAGTGCCGCCGAGGCGGCTCCGGCGGCGAGCACGATCCGGTCGTGCCCGAGTTCGGCCAGATCGCGCACTCGGTCCGGCCGCACGGTGACCCCGGCTTCATCGGCGGCCTTGCGCAGCGCGGTGACCAGCCTGCGGTTGTCGACGGCGGGTTCGGCCGCCGCGACCAACCCGGCCCGCACGGTGCGCGCCAGCGCCGGTTCCAGCGCCCGCACCCCGGCACGGTCCAGCAAGCGCAGATCGTGCCCGTGCCCGTTCACCCAGTCGGCGATGGTGCGCAGGTCCGCGGCGTCCGCACCATCCTGGGCGATGGTCAGCGTTTCGCCGGCCACGAAGACATCCACCCCGGTGGCCGCCGCGAGCCGGGTCGCGAAATCGGGCCAGGCAGCCAGCGCCGCGGCCCCGAAGGCGAGAACCTCGTCTTCCCCGGGCCAGCCTTCGGACAACGGTGCGAGCATCCCACCGGCGACCCATGAGGCGCCGCTGCCGACAGCCGGATCGAACAGGGTGACCGACCAGCCGGCCTCCGCGGCCCGCCACGCCGCCGCCAGCCCGATCACACCGCCGCCTACCACGGCGACAGTCGAGCCGGGGGTCCGTTCCGGCACGGTCATCCTCGCCACCTCCTGTGGGGCATCGGTTCGACGGGACATGAGTTCGGCGTCAGGGGCGACGGCCGGCCCGCCCGGTTGCGGGACCCGGTACGGATTCTGTGGTCACGAGCGTCCCGCCGGTCCGACCCGCGCACCCCGGGCGGGTATCGCGAATTCACCGGCGCCGCGCCGGTTGTATCGGGCCCGTCGCGCCCGCCGCAGCGCCCGCGACGGGAGCGCGGATGTTCGCACTACGTTCCACCTCCTGCAACATTTCCACGTTAGCGCGGTTACGGTGGCAGATGTGCAACCGTCCTCCGCTCGCCGACAGCTCCCGCCGCGCGATCGTCTCGCGACCGCCCGGCTGTACCTGTGCACCGACGCCCGTCGTGACAAGGGTGATCTGGCAGCGTTCGCGGACGCGGCGCTGGCCGGTGGTGTCGACATCATCCAGCTACGCGACAAGGGCTCGCCCGGGGAGCAGCGGTTCGGTCCGCTGGAAGCCAAGGGTGAACTCGCCGCACTCGCCGAACTACGGGCCGCCACCCGCCGCCACGGCGCGCTGCTGGCGGTGAACGACCGGGCGGATATCGCCCTGGCCGCGGCCGCCGATGTGCTGCATCTGGGCCAGCAGGATCTGCCGCCCTGGTACGCCCGCCGGATCTTGGGCCCGGATGTGGTGATCGGCCGGTCCACTCACGATCGTGAACAGGCCCGGCTTGCCGCCGCCGACGAACACCTCGACTACTTCTGCACCGGACCGGTATGGGCGACCCCCACTAAACCGGGCCGTGAACCCGCCGGCCTGGAACTGGTGCGCGAAACCGCCGCTGCCGAGCCGACCCGCCCCTGGTTCGCCATCGGCGGTATCGACGGGTCGACCCTGCCCGAGGTCATGGCCGCCGGTGCCGAGCGTGTGGTGGTGGTACGGGCGATCACCGCGGCCGACGATCCGGAGGCGGCCGCCCGGGACCTGAAGTCCGCGCTCCTGGCCGGCTGAACCCACTGGAGGACGCGCCGATCCTGCCCGGCGCAGAGGAGCAGGACCGGCGTGCCGCCGGGTTCCGGAGACCGAATCCGCCGACGGGCGGACGATTCGCCGGACACCACTTTCGTAACTGCCCCACCGCACGGCGGGGGAAACCTCACGGCCACAATCGGCTCCTCCCGGCCTATGACAATCGGCACGGTCAGCCCACGACGCACGGATGAGGTGCCGGTGGAGCGCACCGCGACTGTGGATTTCTGCCGGAAACACCAGCGCAGCCGGCTGGGGCGCGGCCCGATTCCCGGCGCGAGTGGTGCGGCGTAACCGACTGTTCGCCGCCACCGGCAGGCCTGCGCCGGGCGCGCGCCGCGGAACGCGGGGGCTGGTTGTAGTACCTGCGAAGGCTTCAGAGGATCCAGAGCACGGCGCCCACCGCGGCGAGTACCGCGCAGACGCCGAGGCTGATCGCGAGTGGGCGGGTGGTTTTCCAGGTGGTGTAGGCGCCGCCGATCAGGAATCCGGCGAGGGCGAACAGGAGTACTGCGGCGACATCTGTGGACACGGAATCCCATTGTGCCTGGTCGGCCCGGGTGTGCAGCGCCGGGTTCACGGCTGCGGAATTTACAAGCACGCGTGCTTGATTTTTTTCGGGTGGACTGTGATGCTGAACTCGTACGCGAACAGTCCCGGGCGCTTCTCCGCCCGTAGCGGTAGGAGGCGCAACCGCTGATGAGTGCTCTGGCCGACGATCCCGGCGTCATCCGGATCGGCAACTGTTCCGGGTTCTACGGCGACCGCATCGGCGCCATGCGCGAGATGCTCGAAGGCGGCGACCTCGATGTGCTCACCGGGGACTACCTGGCCGAACTGACCATGCTGATCCTGGGTCGCGACCGGATGAAGGATCCCGGCCTCGGCTACGCGAAAACATTCCTCCGCCAGCTCGAGGAGTGCCTCGGTCTCGCGCTGGACGGCAACATCCAGATTGTCACCAATGCCGGTGGCCTGAACCCTGCCGGGCTGGCCGGCAAGGTGCGCGACCTGGCCGCGCGGCTCGGCCTCGACGTCCGGGTCGGTTATGTGGAGGGCGACGATCTCCTCGACCGCGCCACCGAACTCGGCCTGGGTACCCCACTGACCGCCAACGCCTACCTGGGCGCGTTCGGTATCGCCGACTGCCTCGCCGCCGGCGCGGATGTGGTGGTCACCGGGCGGGTTACCGATGCCTCGGTGGTGGTGGGCCCGGCCGCCGCGCATTTCGGCTGGAAACGCACCGACTACGACGAGCTGGCGGGCGCGGTGGTGGCCGGCCATGTGATCGAATGCGGTACCCAGGCCACCGGTGGCAACTTCGCGTTCTTCACCGAACTTCCCGATCTCGGCCGGCCCGGCTTCCCGATCGCGGAGATCCGATCCGACGGTGGCAGTGTCATCACCAAACACGAGGGCACCGGGGGCGCGGTGACCGTCGATACGGTGGCGGCGCAGCTCATGTACGAGATCCAGGGCGCGCGTTACGCCGGCCCCGATGTCACCGCGCGGCTCGATACCGTCGAGCTGGCGCCGGACGGGCCCGACCGCGTACTGATCAGCGGTGTGGTGGGGGAGCCTCCGCCGCCGCAACTGAAGGTCTCGCTGAACACGCTCGGCGGTTTCCGCAACGAGATGGAGTTCATCCTCACCGGCCTCGATATCGAGGCGAAAGCCGAACTGGCACAACGCCAGCTCGAAGCCTGGCTGCCCGAACGACCCGCCGAGCTCGACTGGACCCTGGCCCGGCTCGACCGCCCCGACGCCGAGACCGAGGAACAGGCGAGCGCCCTGCTGCGCTGTGTGGTCCGCGATCCCGACCCGGACAAGGTGGGCCGCGCATTCTCCAGTGTCGCCGTCGAACTCGCGCTGGCCAGCTATCCGGGCTGCAGTTTCACCGCGCCCCCGGGAAACGGTTCGCCCTACGGCGTCTACCGGCCGGGGTTCGTGGACGTCGCGGAGGTCGCGCATACCGCGGTGCGCCCGGCCGGCTTCCGGGTGCTGGTGGGCGCGCCCTCGGAGACCCAGAAGCTGGCAGAAGTGCCGGAACCCGCACTCCCCGAACCGCTTCCGGCCGGTGCGACGAAACGCGTCCCGCTCGGCACGATCGCCCTGGCACGCAGCGGCGACAAGGGCGGGGATGCCAATATCGGCGTATGGGTACGCACGGATGCGCAGTGGCGCTGGCTGGCGCATACGCTCACCGTCGACCGGCTGCGCGAACTGTTACCCGAAACCGCCGGGCTGGAGATCACCCGGCACGTCCTGCCGAATCTGCGGGCGCTCAACTTCCTCGTCACCGGCCTGCTCGGTGCGGGCGTGGCCTATCAGGCCCGTTTCGATCCGCAGGCGAAGGGACTCGGCGAATGGCTGCGGTCCCGTCATCTCGACATACCGTTGGAGCTGTTGCCGTGAGCACTGTCTGGAACACCCCGGAGCGCCGCGAATTGCGCGCCACCGTGCGGGCTTTCGCCGAACGAGAGATCATGCCGTACCTGGACGACTGGGAGCGCGACGGTGAGATCCCCCGGGAACTGCACAAGAAGGCCGGTGAACTGGGCCTGCTGGGGATCCAGTTCCCGGAATCGGCGGGCGGCGCGGGCGGTGACGGTATCGACGCCGCGATCGTCTGCGAGGAACTGCACTACGCCGGGGTATCCGGCGGGCTGTTCGCCTCGCTGTTCACCTGCGGTATCGCGGTCCCGCATATCATCGCCGCCGGCGACCCCGAACAGATCGAACGGTGGGCGAAGCCGACGCTGGCCGGGGAGAAGATCGGCTCGCTGGCCATCACCGAACCCGGCGGCGGCTCCGATGTCGGCCACCTGACCACCAGTGCCCGCCGCGACGGTGACCACTACATCGTCAACGGCGCCAAAACCTACATCACCTCCGGCTGCCGCGCCGATTTCGTGGTGACCGCGGTCCGCACCGGTGGGCCCGGGTCGGCGGGGGTTTCGCTGCTGGTGGTCGAGAAAGATACGCCGGGTTTCACGGTGAGCCGGAAACTGGACAAGATGGGCTGGCGCGCCTCCGATACCGCGGAACTGTCGTATCAGGACGTGCGGGTGCCGGTGACGAACCTGGTGGGTCCGGAGAACGCCGGATTCCTGCAGATCGCCGCCGCTTTCGTCAGCGAACGGGTCGGGCTGGCGGTGCAGGCGTATTCGAGTGCGCAGCGCTGCCTGGACCTCACCCTCGACTGGGTCCGCAACCGGGAGACCTTCGGCCGCCCGCTCATCGGCCGGCAGCCGGTGCAGAACACCGTCACCGAAATGGCGCGGCGTATCGACGTCGCCCGCGTCTACACCCGTGAGGTGGCCGCCCGCGCCGCCGCCGGCGAAACCGATCTGATCGCCGAGGTCTGCTTCGCCAAGAACACCGCGGTCGAGGCCGGGGAATGGGTCGCCAACCAGGCCGTGCAGTTGTTCGGCGGGCTGGGCTATATGCGCGAATCCGAGGTGGAACGCCAGTACCGGGATATGCGGATCCTCGGTATCGGCGGCGGCACCACCGAAATCCTCACCGGTCTGGCCGCGAAACGATTGGGGTACCAGGCATGACCACGCTGCGCAGCACCCTCGACACCACCACCGCGGAATACACCGCGGCGGCCGAGGCCATGACGGCCAAACTGGCCGAGGTCGAGGCCGAATTCGAGAAGGTCATCGCCGGGGGCGGCCCGGAGAAACTGGCCCGGCACCGCAAACGCGGCAAACTCACCGCCCGGGAACGCATCGAACTGCTCATCGACGAGGATTCGCCGTTCCTGGAGTTGTGCCCGCTCGCGGCCTGGGGCAGCGAATTCCAGGTCGGGGCCAGTACGGTCGCCGGGATCGGCGTGGTGGAGGGCGTGGAATGCATGATCGTCGCCCCCGACCCCACCGTCCGCGGCGGCACCTCCAACCCGTGGACCCTGCGCAAAACCCTGCGCGTCAACGACATCATCCGGGAGAACCGGCTGCCGGTGATCTCGCTGGTGGAATCCGGCGGCGCCGATCTGCCCACGCAGAAGGAAGTGTTCGTGCCGGGCGGTCGTATGTTCCGCGACCTCACCCAGGCATCGGCCGCGGGAATCCCCACCATCGCACTGGTTTTCGGTAACTCCACCGCCGGTGGTGCCTACATACCCGGTATGTCCGACCACGTGGTGATGATCAAGGAACGCTCCAAAGTGTTCCTGGGCGGCCCGCCGCTGGTGAAAATGGCCACCGGCGAGGAATCCGACGACGAATCCCTGGGCGGCGCCGATATGCACGCGCGAGTTTCCGGGCTGGCCGATTACTACGCGCTCGACGAACAGGACGCCATCCGGATCGGGCGCCGAATCGTCAAACGGCTGAACTGGAAGAAGCAGGGTCCCGCACCCCGGCCCTCGGTATCGGAACCGCTTTTCGACCCCGAGGAACTGCTGGGCATCGTCCCGTCCGACCTCAAGATTCCGTTCGACCCACGCGAGGTGATCGCGCGGATCGTCGACGGCTCCGATTTCGACGAATTCAAACCGCTCTACGGTTCCAGCCTGGTCACCGGCTGGGCCGAACTACACGGCTATCCCGTCGGAATCCTGGCCAACGCCCGCGGTGTGCTGTTCTCCGAGGAATCGCAGAAGGCCACCCAGTTCATCCAGCTGGCCAACAAGACGAACACCCCGCTGCTGTTCCTGCACAACACCACCGGCTACATGGTCGGCAAGGAATACGAGCAGAAGGGCATCATCAAACACGGTGCCCAGATGATCAACGCGGTATCCAATTCGAACGTGCCGCATATCTCGGTGCTCATGGGCTCCTCCTACGGTGCGGGGCACTACGGAATGTGCGGGCGTGCCTACGATCCCCGTTTCGTCTTCGCCTGGCCCAGCGCGAAATCCGCCGTGATGGGCGGGGCGCAACTGGCCGGCGTGATCTCCATCGTCGGCCGCGCCGCCGCCGAAGCCCGCGGGCAGGTGTTCGACGAGGAGGCCGACGCCGGTATGCGCGCCATGGTGGAAGCGCAGATCGAGGCCGAATCGCTGGCCATGTTCATGTCCGGGCGGCTCTACGACGACGGTGTCATCGACCCGCGCGACACCCGCACCGTGCTGGGAATGGCCCTCTCGGCCATCCACACCGCACCTGTCCAGGGCGCCGAGGGCTTCGGCGTCTTCCGAATGTGAGGCCGGCCGTGTCAGATCCACAGATCGTCACCAGTGTTCTGGTGGCCAACCGCGGCGAGATCGCCCGGCGGGTTTTCGCGACCTGCCGCCGGATGGGGCTCGGCACCGTCGCCGTGTACTCCGACGCCGACGCGGATTCGCCGCATGTCGCCGAGGCCGACGCGGCGGTCCGGCTGCCCGGTAACACCCCGGCCGACACGTACCTGCGGGCCGACCTGCTCATCGCCGCGGCCCAGGCCGCCGGGGCCGACGCCGTGCATCCGGGTTACGGATTCCTCTCCGAGAACGCGGAATTCGCCCGGGCCGTGCAGGCGGCCGGGCTGGTCTGGATCGGGCCGCCGGTCACCGCCATCGAGGAGATGGGGTCGAAGGTCGCGGCCAAGAAGATGATGGATGCCGCCGGGGTGCCGGTGCTGGCCGAACTCGATCCGGACGAGGTGACCGAGGATCAACTGCCGGTCCTGATCAAGGCTTCGGCAGGAGGCGGCGGTCGCGGGATGCGCGTGGTGCGTGCCCTCGCCGAGCTTCCCGAGCAATTGGCCGGTGCCCGCCGGGAAGCCGAATCGGCGTTCGGCGATCCCACGGTGTTCTGCGAGCGCTATCTCGAGACCGGCCGTCATATCGAAGTCCAGGTGATGGCCGATTCCCACGGCACGATCTGGGCGGTCGGCGAACGGGAATGCTCGATCCAGCGCCGGCACCAGAAGGTTGTCGAGGAGGCGCCGTCACCCCTGGTCGAGCGCATCGACGCCGTGCGAGCCGGACAGCCGGGCAGCCACTCCGGTACCTCCGGCGCTGCCGGAGCAGGCCACGAAGCCGTCTCCACTGCGTCGCCGGCGGGCGGTATGCGGGACCGGCTGTACACGGCGGCTCGGCAAGCGGCCGCTGCCATCGGCTATACCGGTGCCGGGACGGTCGAGTTCCTGGCCGACGAGACGGGGGAGTTCTTCTTCCTCGAGATGAACACCCGGCTGCAGGTCGAGCACCCCGTCACCGAATGCACCACCGGACTCGACCTGGTGCAGCTCCAGCTGGAAATCGCCCAGGGCGGGCGGCTGCCCGCGGACCCACCCGCCATGCGCGGGCACTCGATCGAGGTCCGGCTCTACGCCGAGGACCCGGCGCAGGACTGGCAGCCGCAGAGCGGGACCGTGCACCGCATCGATATCCCGTCGGTGGCTGCCGAATTCGATCTGCTCGATCGTCCCGGTATCCGGCTGGACTCCGGTGTCGCCGCCGGTTCGGTGGTGGGCGTCCACTACGACCCCATGCTGGCGAAGGTCATCTCCTACGGCCGCACCCGCGACGAAGCCGCCCGCCTGCTCGCCGCCGCGCTGCAACGCGCGCGTATCCACGGGCTGGTCACCAACCGTGACCTGCTGGTCCGGGTGCTGCGCCACCCCGCGTTCCTGGCCGGTGATACCGATACCGCCTTCTTCACCACCCACGGCCTGGACGCGCTGGCCGCGCCGCTGGTGAGCCCGGAGGACGAGAAACTGGCCGTCGTGGCGGCCGCGCTCGCCGAATCGGCGGCGAACCGGGCGCGGGCCACCGTGGTCGCGGGTGTGCCCAGCGGCTGGCGAAATCTGCCGTCGCAGTCGCAAACCAAGTCCTACGAAAGCCGGACGAGCGGTGTCCACGAGATCGGCTACCGGTTCACGCGGTCCGGTGTGACGGTCGCCGGCTTCGACGGACTCGAATTGATCTCGGCCACCCCGGAAGAGGTGGTGCTCGCCGTGCCCGGCGCGCAAGGTCCGGTCCGGCGCCGGTTCGCCGTCGCCCGCTACGACGATCTGGTCTGCGTGGATTCCGCGCTCGGCCCGCTCGCGGTGCGGCGGTTGCCGCGGTTCACCGACCCCGCCGATCAGGTCGCCACCGGGTCCCTGCTCGCCCCGATGCCGGGCAGTGTGATCCGGCTCGGCGCAGAGGTCGGCAGTACCGTCACCGCCGGCCAGCCGATCCTGTGGCTGGAGGCCATGAAGATGGAGCACACCATCGCCGCCCCGGTGGACGGGGTGCTCAGCGCCGTGCATGTCGAGGTCGGCCGGCAGGTCGAGGTCGGGACGGTGCTCGCCGTGGTGGACCCCGCCGACGAGAACTCTCAATAGCACCGAAACCAGGAGTAGCAATGAGCTTCATCGAATCCGACGAACGCAAAGAGCTGCGCGCCGCCGTCGCCGCGCTCGCCGCGAAATACAGCTACCGCGATTACGTATTGCCGAAGGCGCGCAACAACGAGCCGCTGGACGAGCTCTGGCAGGAAGCGGGCAGCCTCGGCTTCCTCGGGGTGAACCTGCCCGAGGAATACGGTGGCGGCGGCGCCGGCATGTACGAGCTGGCGCTGGTGATGGAGGAACTCTCCGCGCAGGGCGCCGGTCTGCTGCTCATGGTGGTCTCGCCCGCGATCTGCGGCACCATCATCACCAAATACGGCACCGACGCCCAGAAGTCGGAATGGCTGCCGAAACTCGCCGACGGTTCGGCCAAGATGGTTTTCGGTATCACCGAACCCGATGCCGGGTCCAATTCACACCAGATCACCACCACCGCCCGCCGGGACGGCGACGACTGGCTGCTCACCGGCCGCAAGATCTTCATCTCCGGCGTGGACCAGGCCGAGGCCGTGCTGATCGTGGCCCGCACCGAAGACCACAAAACCGGCAAACTCAAGCCCGCGCTGTTCATCGTCCCCACCGACGCGCCGGGGTTCGAGAAGACCCCGCAGGTAATGGACATCATCGAACCGGACCACCAGTTCACGCTGTTCCTCGACGATGTCCGGCTCCCGTCGAGTGCGCTGGTCGGCAAGGAGGATGCCGCGCTCATGCAGCTGTTCGCGGGCCTGAACCCGGAACGCATCATGGGCGCGGCGATGGCCGTCGGGATCGGTCGCTACGCGCTCGACCGCGCCGTCGACTACGCCAAGGAACGCGCGGTCTGGAAAACCCCGATCGGCGCCCACCAGGGTATTTCGCATCCGCTCGCGCAGGTGAAGATCGAACTGGAACTGGCCCGCCTGATGATGCTCAAGGCCGCCACCCTCTACGACGCCGGCGACGAAATGGGTGCCGCCGAAGCCGCCAATATGGCGAAATACGCCGCGGCCGAGGCGAGTATCAAAGCCCTCGACCAGGCCATCCAGACCCACGGCGGTTCGGGTCTCACCGCGGAGTACGGCCTGGCCGCCATGCTCGGCGCCGCCCGTATCGCCCGGATCGCCCCGGTGAGCCGGGAAATGATCCTGAACTTCGTCGCCCAGCATTCGCTCGGACTGCCGAAGTCCTACTGAGTGCGTAAAGGAAGGCTCCCGTGACCGGAACCGAAACCGCCGGCCGAGTGGTGCGCTACACCGTCGAGGACGGGTTCGCGACCCTCACCCTCGACTCCCCGCACAACCGCAACGCGATCTCGTCCGCGCTGGTAACTCAGCTCCTCGACGGGTTCGAGCGTGCGGCCACCGACCCGGATGTGCGCGGTGTGGTGCTCACCCATACCGGCAACACCTTCTGCGCGGGCGCCGACCTGAAGGAAGCGGTGGACGCCGATCCGGCCGCCGCCGCCGATATCCGCACCCAATGGATGGTCCGGCTGCTGCGCAGCATTCTCGAACTGCCGAAACCGGTGGTGGCGCGGGTCGACGGCAATGTGCGCGCGGGCGGTATGGGTTTGCTCGCCGCCTGCGATATCGCGATCGCGGGCCGGGGCAGCAGTTTCGCCTTGACCGAGGCCCGGCTCGGCTTGGCCCCGTTCGTCATCTCGCTGACACTGCTGCCCAGAATCGCCCCCCGCGCCGCCGGCCGCTACTTTCTGACCGGCGAGAAGTTCGACGCCGGCACCGCCGCGGAGATCGGCCTCATCACGCAAGCCGCCGACGACCCGGCCGCCGCGGTGGCGGCGCTGCTGGCCGAACTCCGGCTGGGTTCGCCGCAGGGCCTGGCCGAGAGCAAACGCCTCACCACCGCGCCGGTACTCGCCGAATTCGCCCGCAGCGCAGACGAATTGGCGCAACGCTCGGGTCGCTTCTTCGGCACACCCGAAGTGATCGAGGGAATGACGGCGTTTCTGCAGCGTCGTCCGCCCCGGTGGGCCGCCGGTGCGCCGCCGGCCGAGCCCGGCACCGCGGCAGGAACCGTGGCCCCACCCGGGTCCACCGACTCCGCGGGCCGGGTCCCTGATCCGGGCTCGGCAGAATAGACCGTTATGGCGACACCGCACGAACCCAAACAGGACCGCAGCCGGGCCACCCGGCAGCGGCTCCTCGAGGCGACCATCGACTGCCTGGCCGAAAAAGGCTGGGCCGCCGCGACCGTCTCCGTGGTGGCCGAACGGGCCGGGGTTTCGCGCGGTGCCGCCCAGCACCATTTCCCCACCCGGGAAGACCTGATCACCGCCGCCCTCACCTACATGTTCGATACCCGCACCGATCAGGCGATGACGGCGGCGGTCACCGAATCCGGCCTGGCCCGCACGGAGGCGGTGGTCGCCGGGCTGGTCGAGTCCTACACCAGCCCCCTGTTCAAAGCTGCGCTCCAGGTGTGGACCCATGCCGCCGCCGACCCCGCCCTCCGCGAACGAATAGTTCCCCTGGAAGCCCGCTTCGGCCGCGGCGCCCACCGCCGTGCCATCCGGGCGCTGGGCGTCGACGACTCCGACCCGGTAACTCACCACCTCGTCCAGGCCACCCTCGACCTCGCCCGCGGCCTCGGCCTGGCCGACGTTCTCACCGACGACTCCGCCCGCCGCAAACAGATCGTCCACCAGTGGGCGGTCACCCTGCACGAAGCCCTCGAAGCCCGCCGCTAGGCCTCAGCGCATGACGCATTGGCAATCTATAGCATTAAAAATGCTATATTCGGGTCATGGATGCTGATTTCGCGCCCGGCGACGGGCCTGCCAGCGGCATCTCGGTGAGCCTGACCGCAGGAACACTGCAGGCGATCCGAGAGCGGGCGGGCAAGCGAGGCGTGTCCGCGTACCTGGAACAGGCGGCGCAACGCCAGATCGAACGCGACAACCTCGATGAATTGATCGCCGACTTCGACAAACACAACGGGCCGGCCGATCCCGAGGCGGTGGCCGCAAAACGTGCGGACTTGACCGGCGCAGCCGATCCACGGGCAGGATCCGCCGCGTGAGCGGCGCTTTGGTCCTGGACAGTGAGGGCCTCGCCAAAGCCGTGCAGCGGGACCGTGAGGTGCACGAGTGGCTCACGGCCGCCCGTGACGCGGATATTCCCGTCGTCACCTCTGCTGCTGTGCTCGTCGAAGTGATTCATCCCCGAATCAACGACAACGCATTGAAGTGGACGCTGTCCCGCCTGCACGTCGAGCCGGTGACGCAGAGCCATGCACAGTCCGCCGCCGCGTTGCTGCGAGCGGCCGGCCGACACGGGCACAAGTACGCCATCGACGCCATGCTCTGTGCCACAGCACTGGCCCGACCAGGCCGGGTCGCCATTCTGACTTCCGACGTGGATGATATCGGCGCGCTCACCGCAGCTCATCCGCGCATCGTCACCAGGAAAGTCTGACCCCGGACCTGCTGCCGGAATACCCGGCAGGCGGCTTGGCGGCGGTAACGGCGCGCTGATCGTCGCTCACCTGCATTCTCGGCGATTTGGGCTTGGTAGGCCCCAGCCCTCGCGCATTTCCGCATGGCGGGTCGCGCGACTGAGCGCGACCATGTGCTGGGCGCCGTCCTCGATCTCTACCCGGTCGTTCTCATGAGGAAAGAACTCGGCCAGAAACCTCTCCTTCTCGTAAGAGTGAGTGCTCACGAGCGTTTCCTCTCCTCCAGATACTCCGCGGCCGGCTCAGCCCGGGGCCCTCACCAGTAGAGCGGTGAGGGCGTGGCCGACGAGAAGGCAATAGCCCGGTAACCGTAACGTGCGGCCGTGGAGCGCGAAAGAGTTCGGAGAAGACCCGGGTGGTGGGTGTGGGCCGTAGTCTGTGGAGCGTTCGGCCGCAGGTGGGAAGGGTCCGGCGCGCGCCGTTGTCCGAACGTGGGGCGACCGGGGGTGATCGGTAGTTCGGATTCGGTGCGTTGCGGGGCATGCGAATGCGGCCCTGCCGAGAGAAGGGGCGCGGATGGCGGATGCCAGACGTTCGGAGCAGGTAGTTGCGGCGGTAGCGGCAGTGGGCACCAGGCTTTCCGGCGGCTGGCTACGCCATGAACTACTCGTCGGCTCGCTGGTGCTGTCGCTGTTCACCCTCATGATGGGGCTCATATCCGAGCACGCCGGATGGCGGATCGGGTACTGCGTGGCCGGGGCGGCGGGTGTCGCCGCGTCTGTGCTGGTGATGCGCCGGGACGGGCCGCGGCAGTGGCTGGCTTCGGTCGGAATCGCCTTGGTGAACGTGCTTTTGCTGATCGTGTACGGGCGAATGTCCGGCGACCTGTGACCTCGGGTCAGACCGGACCGAAGCGCACTGCCGTCAGTTCCTCGGAGACGGTCCAGAGTTTTTCGGCGGTCGCCACATCGACGGCTTTGGTGGAGCGGCCGACCAGCGTCGGCCGGCCGTGCAGTTCGCCCCGGCCGTCCGGACCCACGTAGCTCGCCCCGGGCAGATCCTGGGTCGCGGCGAACAGGGTGGGCAGGGCCGCCTGTTCCGGTGTCTGGGCGAGGAAACGCCCGGCCAGGTGTACGAGCGCGACCAGGTATTTGTTGCGGTCGCGGGTGCCGAGTTCGGTGGCCGCGTAACCGGGGTGCGCCGCCATCGAACGCACCGCCGACCCGGCCCGCCGCAGCCGGCGTTCCAGTTCGAAGGTGAACAGCAGGTTCGCGAGTTTGGCGCGGGCGTAAGCTTTTACCGGATTGTATCCGCTCTTGGCGAAGTCCAGATCGTCGAAGTCGATACCGCCCGCGCGATGCAGCCCCGACGACAGCGTCACCACGCGGTCGGTGATATGGGGGAGCAGCAGGTTGGTGAGCGCGAAATGCCCCAGATGATTGGTGCCGAACTGCATTTCGAATCCATCGGCCGTTCGCGATTCGGGAACCATGGCGACCCCTGCGTTGTTCACCAGGATCGCGATATCGCCCTCCCAGGATTCGGCGAACGCGCGGACCGACGCGAGGTCGGCGAGGTCGATCCGGCGCACCTCGTTACTGCCGCCGATCCGCCGCGCGGCTTCGGCGCCGCGATCCGGATCGCGTACCGCGAGCACGGTATGCGCCCCGGCGCGGGCGAATGCGGTGGCGGTACCGAACCCGACTCCGCTGTTGGCGCCGGTGACGATAACCGTGCGACCATCGAGCGCGGGCATATCGGCAGCGGTCCAGTGCGAGGAACTCATGCCCCGAAGGTAGCGGTTCCGCACGAGACCTGGGCGATGTGAACGACCTGTGTTCACCGGAGCGCCGCCGGCCAGGGGGGTCTATCCCGCCCGCGCGGCGGAGCCCTGCCCGGACGTCGGGCAGGGCGGGGCATTCGATCCGACAGTCCCGGAGGCGAGATACTGCGGTGCCCCGGGCCCGCCGCCGGATTACTCAGTCGTCCGTGACGACGATATCGACCTCGATATTGCCGCGCACCGCGTTCGAGTACGGGCATACCGCGTGCGCGGCGTCGGCGAGTTCCTTGGCCGCGGCCTGGTCGAGGGTGGGGATGACGACCTCGAGGGTCACCGCGAGCCCGAAGCCGCCGTTGCCGTCGGGGCCGATACCGACCCGGGCGCCGACGCTGGAGTCGCCGATCTCGACCTTTTTCGTACGGGCGACCAGTTGCAGCGCGGAATGGAAGCAGGCGGCATAACCGGCGGCGAAGAGCTGTTCGGGATTGGCGCCGTCACCGTTGCCGCCCATCTCCTTCGGCATGGCCAACTGGAGGTCGATCCGCCCGTCGGCGGTGCGGGTACGGCCGTTGCGGCCGGCGCCGGTGGAGATGGCTTCGGCGGTGTAGACGATGTCGGGCATCGAATTCCTCATTCCTGGTGGTCGGGAACTTTCCGGTCCTGCGATTCACAGAAGCGGGTGGCGAGATCGCGCAGTAATACGGCTTCCTCGGGAGAGATTTCGAACTGCCGCTGGACCCGGCGTTGTACGGCGGCCACCCGCGGCTGCAGCTGCCGCCCGGCCTCGGTGAGGTGGACGGTGACCGATCGCTCGTCGGTGGTACCGCGCCGTTTCTCGACGAAACCGAGCGTCTGCAACCGGCGCAGCAGCGGTGACAACGTCCCGCTGTCCAGCCGCAGCCGTTTACCGAGTGCGGAAACAGTGACACCGTCGCGCTCCCACAGCGCCAGCAGGGTGACGTACTGGGTGTAGGTGAGCCCGAGCTCGCCGAGACCGTCCCGGTAGGCGTTCGACGCGACCCGCGCCGCCGAGTACAGCGCGAAGCAGACTTGCGAGTCCAAGAGCAGGTCCTTCTCCACACCGGCAATAGTGCCACACAACTAAACTTCGTGCAACTAAATTGCGCACAATCTACCACCGCCGTGCCGTTCCCCGGACCGGAGAACGCAAACGGATGCCGGTGTGCCGGTGGCGGACTACAGTTCGGTGAATCGGCGGAATCGCCGGTGCCGCAGGACGAAAGAGGGCTGATCATGACCGCGGTCGGTCGTGGTGGCGTGCGCAATCCGTGGACGCAGCCGACATACGGGTACTACAACACCCGCTTCGAGCAGTCGCTCACCGAGCAGGACACCGCCGGGCAGTTGACGATGATGCGGATGACCCTCAACAGGGATTCCGCGCCGCCGCTACATTTCCACACCCGGGAGGACGAATTCTGGACGGTGGTCTCCGGCCGGGTGCGCTTCTGGCTCGGCGGGTCCACGCTGGAGAGTTGTGCGGTGCAGGTGGCCGAGCCGGGCGCCTTCGTCTTCGGTCCGCGCAATGTGCCGCATACCTTCCAGACGATCACCGAGACCGCGGAGGTGCTCATCGGCAACACCCCGGGTGCGCTGGAGGGGTACTTCACCGGGGTCGGGGCCGCGGACGCACGGCACGACGACGAGAACACCGGCACCTTGGAGGATTACGGTGTGTACTTCATCGGCCCGGCGCCGGACTGGAGCGAGTGGAACAACTGACCGCGGCCCGCGGCGGGCTGGGGTCTGCCAACCAGGTGAGTATGCGGCCGCGCGACCAGCAACGGCCGAGTGCCTCGGTCTGCGAACCGGTTCCGTCGAATACCGCCAGTCCGATGATGCTGTGCCCGGAGGCGGGGCGATCACCGAGTGTCGGTATCGCCGGGGCGACTCCGACGCCCTCCGCCGATACCCAGGCCACCACGCGGCCCGCCGCTTCGAGGTGGTGCAGGAAGCGCAGGCGCTCCTCGCGGGTATAGCGCGACAACGCCCACGCGGTGGTGACGATGGGCAAGGTACCGGCGGGTACCCGCGCGAAGACGCCGGGCAGCAGGTCGAGGGCATCGCCGCGCAGCAGTAGCGGAGCGACCGAGGCCGCCGACCCGATATCCGCGTCCAGCCGGGCGATGCGCTCCGGCCGGTCCGGCGGGAGGCAGGCGCGCAGCCAGCGGGCATCTTCGGCGTCCGTTACCTCGAACGGTGCGCGATCGATGCCGATACGGGTGGTGACCTGCGGTATCGCCTGCGCGGGTAGGGCTCGGTCGCCCACGACCGAGGACGACAGCCGGCTCGGAGACGACGGGTCGCCCAGTGCCTGCCCGTTGCTGTAGGTGATGCCGGCGCGATCGACGGTGAGGTCGAAACCGGCTGCGCAGTCCACGTCGATGAGACCGACAGCGTGCGCGCCCACTCGGCGCGCTGCCTCGGCGATGGCCGGATACAGCACTGCGCGGGCTCGCGTTTCGTCGGTCCAGGGCCGGTGGCGCACGACGAGCTCCACGACCGGATCCGTCATACGCAGCAGCGTGTCGATGGCGGTGCCGGCGGCGGTGTCGTGGTCGGTGGCGGTGTAGGCGGCGGCGAGATCCGGGGCTCGTCCGGCCAGGGCCAGGTCGTGCAGGGCCGCGAGGATCGATGCCGGGTGCCGCCGGCGCGCCGGTGCGGTCCGGATGGCGTGTAGCGCTGCCTCCGACTCGCTCAAGGCGAGGGCGATGCGTTCGTACAGTGGGGAGATCCGGGCGGCCTCGGCTTCCGCGAACCGCCGGTACATCCCGGCGAGTTTGCGGATGTCGCCGCGGGCGGACTTACTTCCTCGGGTCCGGCTCATGTACCTGGATCGTATCGTTGAATCTTCGGTTGAGAGCCGGGCGCTGGGTACCTGGTCAAAGCTTCCGTCGAGTATCAAAGCGGGGTGGCTGTACAGATCCTGGTCGAGGTTGTACAGCCACCCGCAGCCGGTGAATGTGCGGATCCGATAAGAGCCGAGTCATTTTCCGGAATTTGCGGTGCGATCCGACGATTCATCAGTTATCGAACCGCTATCTAACGGTACATAAATCCGATTAAAAAGCGCTACCTGTGCCCGGCAGGCCCGCGAGCCCGGCCAGTGGCAGGGGCAGTTGCTGCAGCGAGGGCAGGTGCAGCACGGGGATCGACGGCAGCAGCGCCGGCGGGGGCGGCGGGATGTAGGGGTTGGGCATGTTCCAGGTGTGGTTCTGGGTGCCGCCCCCGTTGTTGTGCCCGTGGCCGACCGGCCCGTCGTTGTCGTTGCCGCCGTTGCCGCCGTAGCCGGCATGCGAGTCGTTGTCCCGGCGGCCGTTGTGACCGTTGTTGAACTGGTCGCCGAAGCCGTCGTAGTTGTGCTGGTTGTGGTCGCGATAACCGTAGTTGCCGTTGTCGTCCCAGCCGAACCCGTTGTCGCCGATGCCGTAGTCGCCGGGCGTGTTGTCGCCGAGCCTGTTGTCGCCGAAGTGGCTGCCGCGGTCGCTGTCGCGGCCGTTGTCGGAACCGCGGGAACCGTGGGAATCGTCGCTGATCGCGGACGCGCCGGCCGGGTCGGCGAGGGCGGTACCGGTGACTGCCAGGGGCGCGAGGGCGACGACTGCGATCGCGGCGATCCGAGCGGCGATCCGGCGGGTGCGCTGTGCGGGGGTTCGGTTCATCGGTGGAGTCCTCACTCGTCGCGCCCCGTGGGTCGGCGGGGCGGTAGCGCCCTTGGGAGCGCTTATCGATACATTCATTACCGTACCGCTATGTAACGGCACATACAACAGGTAATCGAAAATTGGCCTAACGGTCCTCGGCCCAGCTCATCGGGAGGTGCGCGGCGACCCCGGCGGGTAGCCTGTGCCGGTGGGGTCGAGGGAAACCGTGCCGGGCACGACGAAACGTCCGGGCGTGGCATTGGCCGCGGTCACCGCTGTAGTGTTCGTGACCTTCCTGGACACCACGGTCGTCAGTGTCGCGCTGGGCGCCATCCGCAGCGAGCTGAAAACCGATGTGACCGCGCTGCAGTGGGTCGTCAACGGCTACACACTGGTTTTCGCGTGTCTCATGCTGGCAGGCGGTTCGCTCGGCGACCGCTGGGGCCGCAAACGGGTCATGATCGTCGGACTCGTGATATTCGCTGCCGGCTCGGTGGTTTCGGCGCTCGCGACCAGTGTCGCGGTGCTCATCGCCGGTCGCGTGATCATGGGTGTGGGCGCGGCCGCATCCGAACCCGGCACTCTCTCGGTACTGCGGCATATCTTCCCGGGCGAGCGGTCCCGCGCGAAGGCGCTCGGGGTGTGGGCGGCCGCCTCCGGGCTGGCACTGGCGGCCGGGCCGGTGCTGGGCGGCGTCCTGGTGCACGCGTACGGGTGGCGCTCGATCTTCTGGTTCAACCTGGTGATCGGCGCGGTGGCGCTGGTGGCGGCGCTGTGGTCGGTCCCGGAGAGCGCGGATCCGCGCCCGGAGCCGATCGACTGGGCCGGTGCGCTGCTCGGCGCCGGTTTCCTCGGGGCGATCATCTACGCCGCGACCAGTGGTGAGGAGGTCGGTTACACCGCGCCCTCGGTGATCGTGTTGTTCGTCGTCGGCGCGGTGGCGCTCGTCGCGTTCGTCGCCGTCGAGCGGCGGGCCCGCGCACCTATGCTCGACTTCCGGTATCTCCGGCTGCCGACGGTGCGCAGCGCTCTGGTGGTCGCCTTCGCCGTCTACTTCGGTGTCTTCTCGATCTTCTTCTTCACCGCGCTGTATCTGCAGGTGATGCACTCGTATTCGGGTGCGCACACGGCCGCCGTGTTCGCGCCGATGGCGGCCGCGATCATCATCGGATCGCTGGCCGCGGGCTATTGGGTGGGCCGCCGGGGTGCGCGGATACCCATGATCGTCGGCTGTGTACTCGGCGCCGGCGGAATTCTGCTGACCCGCTTCGCGCTGGCGAGTTCGGTGCAGGATGTGCCGCTGGCGGCCGCGATGGCGGTGGCGGGTGCGGGTTTCGGGATCGCGGTGGTGCCGTTGACCTCGGCCGTGATGTCGGCGGTGCCGCCCGAGCATTCGGGTATGGCCGCCGCGGTGACCAATACGATGCGCCAGGTCGGTTCGGCGTTCGGGGTGGCGGTGCTCGGGGTGTTGGTGAATTCGCTGCTCACCGCCGATCTGAAGCAGCGGATGACCGAGCTCGGGCTACCGCCGGAACTGCAACCCGGCGCGGTCGAAGCGGTCGAACGCGGCGGGATCCCGGAGGGTTTCAACATCACCCCCTACTTCCCGTATCTGGGGAAGCTGAACGAGGTGATCGAAACCGGGAAGGTCGCGTTTCATCACGGACTGGATGTGGCCCTGCTGGTTTCGGCGATCATGATCCTGGCCGCGGCCGCGTTCACCGCGCTGGACCCGGCGAGCCGCCGGCCCGTGCCGAACGGATAGGGCCGCACCCGGCCCGGGCTACGGGGTCTGGATGGCGGTGAAGGTCATGCGGTCGCCGCGGTAGAGGGAGCGGCGGTGTTCGATCGGGATGCCGTCGGGGTCGTAGGAGACGCGTTTCAGCAGGAACATCGGGGTGCGGGTGTCGACGGTGAGCAGCGCGGCTTCGCGGGCGTCCGGCAGGGTGGTTTCGATACTGTCGACCGCCTTCGCGAACGATATTCCCCGAGTGGCGATTTCGGCGTAGAGCGATTGGGTGTAGTCGAAGGTGTCGATCAGTCCGGGGTAGCGGTAGGCGGGCAGCCGGGTGGTTTCCAGGCCGAGGCGGACGCCGTCGGTGGTGAGGACACGTTCGAGCTGGATGATCGGATCGCCCGGATCGATGGCGAGTTGCGCGGCCAGTTCCGGGTCGGCGGTGAGACGCGACCAGCCCACCAGAATGCGAGTGGCGCTTCGTCCTTCGGCGCGGGCGGCCTCGGTGTAGGAGCCCAGGGCCAGTGGGAGAACCAGTTTCGGGCCGGCCACCAGGGTGGTTTTGCCCTGTCGTTCGATCCGGCCCGCGACCAGCAGCTCCCGGAGCGCCTGGCGCACCGTTTCCCGGGCCACGTCGAAACGCACCGCCAGATCGCGTTCGGAGGGCACGGTGGCGCCGACCTCGAGCCCGTCGAGCAGTTCCTCGATGCTCGCGCGCACGATCTGATGTTTGAGAACCCGTGGTTCGGCGGTCGACGTCACGCTCCAACCCTACCGCGACGGTGGTCTATACCAGCTGTTAACCCAAGGTTCGCTCAACGGCCGTTCCCTGGTCTATACCAGCATGGCATTCTCGGTCCTGTGCAAGACGACACCGATATCGCCCTGGCAGTACTGGATATGGCCGGCACCACCGTCGCCGACGACGGTGCCGTGATCGCGGCCTTCGACGACGCCGCCACCGCGGTGGGGTTGCCGGAAACCGGCCCCGAGCGGGACAAGGCCCGCCGGTACGTGCTCGACACGATGGGCCAGTCGAAAATAGTGGTGTTTCGTGCACTGTTCGGTTCCGACCATCGGGCCGCGGTTGCCAACGCGGCCTTCGAATCCGCCTACGAACGCTATATCGAAGCCGGCTCCGTCACCGCGATCCCGGGCGCCGCGGAAGCCATCGCGAAACTGCGCGCAGCCGGCATCAAGGTCGCACTCACCACCGGATTCAGCCGGACCACCCAGCGCAAACTCCTCGACGCCCTGGGCTGGTCCGAAGTTGCCGATCTGGTGCTGGCCCCCGCCGACGCCGGTCGCGGCCGCCCCTACCCCGACCTCGTACTCACCGCGTTGCTGCGCTTGGAGGTCGACGACGTCCGCCGGATCGCGGTGCTCGGTGATACCGCCAGCGACATCCTCTCCGGGCTCCGTGCCGGCGCCGGAATCGTCGCCGGCACCCTCACCGGCGCACACGACGCCGAAACGCTGCGCGCCGCCGGCGCCACCCATGTGCTCGGCTCCGTCACCGAACTTCCCGCCCTGCTCTTATCCGCCTGATCCGCTCCGCCCTTCTCTCCCAAGGACGTTCCATGTTCTTCCGTCGCCGTCATACCGCGGCCGCCGTACTCGCCGGCCTGGCTCTCACCCTCTCCGCCTGTTCCGGTTCCGATTCCGGAGCGACGAACGACCAGGGTTTCCCGGAGACCCTGACCCTCGCGGCCATTCCGGCCGAGAACTCCACCGACCTGAAGTCCAGCTACGAACCCGTGATCGCCCTGCTGGAGCGGGAAACCGGGTCGAAGGTCGAGTTCGTACAGGCCTCCGACTACGCGGGTGTGGTCGAGGGCCTGATCGCCGGCAATGTGGACCTGGCGTTCTTCGGCCCCTTCGCCTACGTCGTCGCGGGAGTGAACGGCGCCGAGATGACACCGCTCGGCGCGGTGGTCAAGGACAAGGGCACGCCGCCCGGATATCAGTCCTACGGGCTCACCCGTGCCGACAACAGCCAGGTCAACGCCCTCGAGGATTTCAAGGGCAAGAAGGTCTGCTTCGTCGACCCCGGTTCGACGTCCGGATTCCTGTATCCCTCGGCCGGTTTGATCGAGAAGAAGGTGATCGCCTCCGGGTCGGAAGAAGACCTCTCGGCCGGTGTGCAACCGATCTACGCCGGCGGTCACGACGCCTCCGCGCTGGCCATCGCGGCCGGTGACTGCGATGCGGGCTTCGCGTTCGACACCATGGTCGACAAAACCCTGGTCGAGAAGGGTGACCTGAAGCCGGGCCAGTTGAAGACAGTGTGGAAATCGGAAACCATCGCCGGTTCGGTATTCGCCGCCAACAACGATCTCGGCACCGAAACCATCGCGAAGCTGAAGACCCTCTTCACCGAGAAGGTGAACGCCGAATACCTGCTCGGCGAAGGCCTCTGCACCGGCGACTGCCGGATCACCGACGAACGAGCCTGGGGCGTCGTCCCGGCGGAGGACGCAGACTACAACGGCGTGCGTCACGTCTGTGAGGTCACCGGCTCCGAGAAGTGCAAGGGCTGATTCCCATGCCACCCGCGCCGCACCGGCCCACTGTCGCCGGTGACGACACCGTCATCTCCGCACAGTCGGTCACCAAGAAGTTCGGCGGAACCACCGCGCTCGACGAGGTGTCGTTCGAGGTGCACCGCAGTGAAATGGTCGTTCTGCTGGGGCTCTCCGGGTCCGGCAAATCGACCCTGCTGCGGTGCCTCAACGGACTGCACCCGGTGAGTTCGGGCCGCATCGAGGTCGACGGCACCCGCGTCGACCTCGCCTCCGGCGCCCGGCTGCGGGCCCTGCGCCGTGAGGTGGGATTCGTCTTCCAGCAGTTCAACCTGGTCGGCCGGCTGAGCTGCCTGGAGAACGTGCTCATCGGCGGCCTCGGCCGCATCGCACTGCCGCGATACGGGGCACTCACCTACCCCAAGCGGATGCGCGCCGAGGCATTGCAGCATCTCGACCGGGTGGGTCTGGCCGACCTCGCCGAACGCCGCGCCGATACCCTCTCGGGCGGCCAGCAGCAGCGGGTCGCGATCGCCCGGACCCTCATGCAGCAACCCAAGGTCGTGCTCGCCGACGAACCGGTCGCCTCGCTCGACCCGGAGAACGCGGGCGTGGTGATGGACCTGCTGTTCCGGGTGTGTATCGAAGAGAAGCTCACGGTGCTGTGCACACTGCACCAGGTGGATCTGGCGATGGGCTGGGCGCACCGGCTGATCGGGTTGCGGGGCGGCGTGAAGGTGCTGGACCGGCCCGCGGTAGGTCTTTCCAAGGACGAGGTCATGGAGATCTACCAGCGGGTCGAACCGGCGGTGGCCGAATCGAACGCGGCCGAGTCGCGATGAGTACGCTGCTGGTCCCGCCGCCGCAGGCCGCGAAACCGCGGGTGCCCACGCCGATTCGCGCCGTGCTCCTGCGGACCTGCGCCGGCGCCGCGGTACTGGCCACCCTGGCCGCGGCCTGGTACATCGATTTCGCGCCGGCCACTCTGATCGACGGTCTCGACGAGATCGCCGCGCTGCTGGAGCGGATGCTGCCGCCGCGGCTCGACGATCCCGGCCGCATCTCCGTTCTCGCTGTCGAAACTTTGCTCATGGCGGTACTGGGCACCGTCCTCGCCGCGGTGGTATCGGTGCCGCTGGCGTTCCTCGCCGCCCGCAACACCACGCCACATCCCGCGGTCTACGCCGTCGCGCGGGCCGTCATAACGTTCTGCCGGGCAATGCCGGACCTGCTGTTCGCGGCGCTGTTCGTGCGCGCCCTCGGTATCGGTGTGCTGCCCGGGATCCTGGCGCTGGCGCTGCATTCGATCGGAATGCTCGGCAAACTCTTCGCCGACGCGATCGAACAGACCGATCCGGGTCCCCGGGAGGCCGTGCGCGCGACCGGCGCCGGATACTTCCGGGAAATGCTCAATGCCGTGGTCCCGCAGGCTGTTCCGTCGTGGATCAGCACCTTCGTCTACCGCATCGATATCAACCTGCGGATGTCGGTGGTGCTCGGTTTCGTCGGCGCCGGCGGGATCGGTTTCGCGTTGCAGGACGCGCTGCGCGGGCTGATCTATCCGCGGGCACTCGGTATCGTCGCCGTGATCCTGGTGATCATCGCGGCCATGGAAGTGCTCACCATCGTCATCCGCCGCACCCTGCTCACGGCGTCGCAGGCAGGACCGCGCCGAGACCGGCTGACCCGCTTCCTCTTCGGCGGACTGCTGAGCATCACCTGTGTCGCATCGCTGGTAGTACTCGAAATCGACCCGTGGTCGCTGCTGACCTGGCCGGTGCCCTCGTTCGAGGTCTTCGGCCGGATGATCCCGCCGGATTTCGGCGCGCTCGGCACCGAACTGTTCGACGCGGCCGTGCAGACGGTCGCGATCGGCCTGGTGGCGACGGCGATCGGGGTGGTGCTCTCGATCCCGCTGGGCATCCTCGGCGCAGTCAATGTCTCTCCGCACCCGGCGGTGTACTGGACGGCTCGCGCGTGGATCCTGGTGGTACGGGCGGTACCCGAACTCATCGTCGCGGTGGTGTTCGTGGCCGCGCTGGGCCTGGGCCCGATCGCCGGAACCTGCGCGCTGGCCATCGGTTCGATCGGCTTCCTCGGCAAACTCGTCGCCGACGCGGTCGAGGAAATCGACCCCGGACCGCTGGAAGCCGTCCGCGCGGTAGGCGGTGGGTGGTGGAAAACCCTGTTCGCCGCGGTGATTCCACAGGCCGTGCCGTCGATGATCGGGTCGAGCCTCTACCTGCTCGACGTCAATATCCGTACCTCCACGGTGCTGGGCATCGTCGGCGCGGGCGGTATCGGCTACCTGCTGTTCGAGGCCATCCGCACGTTGAACTTCGATATCGCCGGCGCCATCGTGATCGTCGTCTTCGTCATCGTCTACACCATCGAAAGGCTGTCCGGATGGATACGCTCACTCGTCGTCTGACCCGCGCGGCCGTCTGGTCCGGTGACGGTGTGCGGGTGCGCGAGGTCGAGCTGCCGGAACCGGGTCCGGGGGAACTCCTGGTGCGGGTGCGGCTGGCCACCGTCTGTGGCAGCGATCTGCACACGATCTCCGGCCGCCGCCCGGCGCCGTCCCCGTCGATCCTCGGGCACGAAGCCGTCGGTCACGTGGTGGCCGCCGGGCTCGGCGCCGAACAGGAGATCGGCGACCGGATCGTCTGGTCCGTCACCGCCGCCTGCGGCCGCTGCGCGCGCTGCCGGCGCGGTTTCACCGCCAAATGCGAGCAGGTACGCAAGGTCGGGCACGAGGCGTTCACCGGCGACTGGCCGCTGTCCGGCGGGTACGCCGAGCACATCCTGCTCCCCGCCGGCGTCACCACCGTCGTGGTGCCCGATACCGTCCCCGACGCGGTCGCGGCACCCGCCGGCTGCGCGACCGCCACCGTGATGGCCGTGCTGGAGGCCGCTGGTGATCTGACCGGCCGCCGAGTCCTGATCTGCGGCGCGGGCATGCTCGGTGTGACCGCGGCCGCCGCCTGCGCCG
This sequence comes from Nocardia sp. CA-290969, assembly GCF_050936135.1. Taxonomy (NCBI): domain Bacteria; kingdom Bacillati; phylum Actinomycetota; class Actinomycetes; order Mycobacteriales; family Nocardiaceae; genus Nocardia; species Nocardia sp. CA-290969. Next base: position 7,150,175 of record NZ_JBNJNJ010000001.1, read on the forward strand.
AGCGAGACGCACGGGTGACGATCAGCGATCCACATCCGCAGCGGTGCGCCCTGGCCGCCCGTTTCGGCGCCGAACCGGATACCGGCGGCCCGATCGATATCGCCCTGGATTTCTCCGGCTCCGCCACCGCGGTAGCCGGCGCACTGTCCCGGCTCGACCTCGGCGGAACCCTGGTACTCGCCGGTTCGGTGACCCCGGGGCCCACCGTCGCGCTCGATCCGGAGGCGGTGGTCCGGGGCTGGCTGACCATCACGGGCGTGCACAACTACGAACCCCGCCACCTCGTCCGCGCGGTCGAATTCCTGACCCGCACCTGCCGGACGCTGCCCTGGAACGACCTGGTCGCGGCCCCCGTCGCGCTCGATGCGATCGGCGCCGTCCTCGAACCCACACCACGGGACATACTGCGCGCCTCGGTCACGCCATGACCTGCGATGAACTTCGCGACCGCCGAGACCGTACGCCCGAATCGCTATTCGCCACTGTGTACCCCCGGTCGTAACTCAGGCGGACAGCGGAACGATTCGATCGAGTGTGTCGCCCAGCTTGTCCGAGGTGACGTCGAGGTCGTAGCGGTCCTGCAAGTTGAGCCAGAACTGGGCACTGTTGCCGAACACCTTCGCCAGCCGGAGCGCGGTATCCGCGGTGATGGAACGCTTACCGTGCACGATTTCGTTGATCCGGCGGGGAGGGACTCCGATCAGCAGGGCGAGCCGATGCTGGGTTATTCCGAATGGCTCCAGAAAATCGGCGACCAAGATCTCGCCGGGATGGATGGGCGTCTCCAGAGGAGTGTTCATCATGGGTACCTCGTGGTATCTCGGTGCAGTCAGTGGTAGTCGGTGATTTCGACACGGTGCGCGGCGCCGGTATGCCAGGCGAAGCAGATTCGGTACTGATCGTTGACCCTGATGCTGTATTGGCCGGCGCGGTCGCCGCCGAGCTTTTCGAGCCGGTTGCCGGGTGGGATCCGTAGATCGTTGACATCGGTCGCCGCATCGATCAGGAGTAGCTTGCGACGGGCGGTGCGCTGGATGTCCTGGGGCAACTTCGTGGACATCACTCGGTCGAACACGAGTTCTGTCTCCTTGTCTGCGAACGATGCGATCACAGACAGAATATAACGCTATCCGTTATTAACGGATAGCGTTATGTTATTGGTATGCTCTGGAGGTCAGCGGCGTTCGATGCGCTGCTCGGGGGCGGCAACCGGACCCCGGTCGCGGAGGTAGGTTTCCAGGGCGTCGAGGTCGGTGGGGCCGACGGTGTTGTCGGTGCCGCGGGTGAACACGGTGAAACCGTCGCCACCCGAGGCGAGGAAGTTGTTGGTGCTGACCCGGTAGACCGCGACCTCGTTCAACGGTTCGCCGCCGATCCGGACCGAATCGTCGATCACCTTCTCCCCGGGCGGGGCCGTGTCGTCGTAGGCGTAGGAAAGACCGGCCACCGAGAGCACCGCGGGTTTGCTCTCGTTGTCCCACTGCTGTTCCAGCAGGTCCAGGATCTGGCGGCCGGTGAGCGTCAGTGTCACCACTTGATTGCCGAAAGGCTGGGTTTCGTAGATGCTCCCGTAGGTGATCGGGCCCTGATCGATATCGGCGCGGACACCGCCGGGATTCATGAACGCCACCACCGCCTGCGCCGATTCCTCGGTGACATCGAGCATCGCGTCGGCGATCACCGCGCCCAGTGGCGATTCGCCGGTCGCGCTCGCCTTGGCCAGCGGGGCGGTGGCGGTTCCCACGACCCGGCCCGCCCGCGGGGCGGCCTGGCCGGCGTAGAAATCGATCAGTCCGGTGATCTCCGGGTCGGGTTCGACATCGCGGGTGACGACGCGGTTCACCGCACCCGCGGTGACCTCACCGTCGGCGAAGCGCAGGGTGATATCGGTGATGAGGCGGCCGTACGACGAACCCTGGGTCACCACTTTGCCGTCGAACTCGCAGACATACGGCTGATGGCTGTGCGCGGTGAAGATCACCCGCACGGCCGGGTCGGTCCGCGCGGCGAGATCGGGGATGTCGGGGCTGATCTCGGCGCATCCGTTGTAATCGGTGGCCTTCGCCGGGGTGCCCTGGCCGCCGCCGTCGTGCACCAGCGCGACCACGGTTTCCGCCCCCGCCTGCTGCATGGCGGGAACATATTTGTTGATGGCTTCCGTCTGGTCACCGAAGGTATAGCCGCGGATGCCCTCCGGGAAGACGAGGTTGACCGTATCCGGGGTCACCGTGCCCACCACGCCGATCTTGTGGCCGCCGGCCTCGATCATGGTCCACGGCCGGACCTCCGGTGGTAGCTCACCACGGGCGTTGGTGAGATTCGCGGCCAGGAAGTCGAAATTCGCGCCGGTGAACGGCTTCCCCGGCGAACAACCGTCCGGCGCGCAGCCGCCATTGCTCAGCCGGGCCAGTTCCAGCACGCCGTGGTCGAGTTCGTGATTACCGACCGCCGAGGCTGCCGTATCGATCCGGTTCAGGAACTCGATCGTCGGCTCGTCGTGGAACAGCGACGACACCAGCGGGCTCGCCCCGATATTGTCGCCGGCGGAGAGAACGGCGCTGTCCGGGTAGGCGGCGCGCAGCCGGTCGAGATGGGTCGAGAGGTAGGCGGCACCGCCCGCGGTATATTCGCCGATCAGTCCGTTGCTCGCCTCAGGTGGTTCCAGATGCCCGTGCAGATCGTTGAACCCGAACAGATGCACTTCGCCGGGTTGCGCCGCCGGGAGGTCATCGGTGGAGATCAGCGGGACGCCGCCGGGCGGTGCGGGAGCGGGTTCCCCGCTGCCCGAACAACCGGCCAGCAGCACGACACTCAACGCGACAGCGCACCCGGACGCCACCCGACGCATAACGCTCATACCTACCAACTCTGGCAGCGCAGTTCGGCCGCAAGACGACGCTCCGGTGAACTCCTGCCGCGCCCGCGCGAACGCCGGTCGCTTCCGTCGGGCGCCGCGGGCCGGACGCGGGTCGGTGAAGCGGTCGATATCGTCGAGGCCGACGTAGATATGGGTGCTGACCCGCACGGACTCGGCGTCGCCGGCACTGCCCGGGGCGGGCGGGTCAGGTGATCTCGGACGCCGGCACCCGGTGGTGTCTCTGCTCCCGATCCCCGGCGCGCTTCGTGAACTTCCACTACCCTGAGCACGCATTACGAAAAGCATTCCCGATGCGGGAGATTCGGCAAGGAGAGTTGATGTCGGCGGTCCGGAAACTGGTGGAGAACTACTACGAGCTCATCGACTCCGGCCAACTCGCCGAGGCGGCCGCTTTGATGACCGATGACGTGAAGCTGACCTTCGCGAACGCCGAACCGGTCACCGGCCGGGACGCGGCGACGGCCTCCATCCAGTACGTGCTCGATCAGACCACGAAGATCGAGCACAAGGTGGTGCACTGGATCGAACCGCATCCGGCGAGCGGCGGCGTCACCGAGGTGATGTTCGAAATCCGCATCCACTACTGGTTGAAGAGCGGTAAAGAGGTGGATATCCCGGGTGCGGTGTACGCGACGGTGAACGCGGACAACCAGTTCACCGAACAGCGTCTCTACGGTGACCTCACCGAGGTCTTCGCGGGCTGAGCCCACGCCCCCGCACCGGCGGCCCGGACCTGTGTGGTCCGGGCCGCCGGTCGTTCGGTGCTACTTCGGTGCTACTTCGGTGCGGTCAGGTCGTAGACCGTCACACCGTCCACCTCTTGCGCGGTGAAATGCTCCTGCACCCACTGCGTTATCTCCGAACTCGTACCGGTCCGGCCGCCGGGTCCACCGCCACTGCCGCCGAGAAAGAAGTGGATCCGCCCGGATTCCACATACTGCTGGAACTGTTCCAGCGTGGGCGAGGGATCGCTCCCGTTGAAGCCGCCGATGGGCATGATCGGCAGTTCGGTGGCCAGCTGATATCCGGCCGCGCTGTTCGCGGACACGGTCGCACCCGCCCAGGTGTAGGCATCGGCATCGTTCTTCAGCAGTGCGATCAGAGCATCGCCCGGCTTGCTCGCGCCCATCACGCCACCTCCGGGGCCGCCGCCCATCCCACCGGGCCGGCCCATCCCACCGTCCGTGCGGCCCCCCGCTACGGTCGTGCCGCCGCCCTGAGCCGAGCCCGGAATACCGCCGGTAGTGCCGGTCGGAGCGGCCGACCCGCCGTCGGTGCCGTCCGTGTTCTCGGGTACTCCGGCCTGGGCGCCGTCGGTGGTACCGGGGCCGCCGCCGGCTTCCGCCGGTGCGCCGGGCATTCCGTTGGTGGCGCCGGGCATTCCCGGCATTCCGCCCGGTCCGCCGTTCATCCCGCCGGGTCCGCCGTCGTCACCGCGCATCCCCGGCGGCCGCATACCGCCGAACATTCCGGTGTCCGGCCCGGCCGTCGGAATCGACCCGGCGTGCGCCGAATTCAGCGTGTCGACGGTGTAGGCGAGCGGCCCGCCCAGTCCGACTGCTCCCGTCAGCAGCGCCGCGACGACCGCGGTACGGCGGGGAAGTGGCAGCAGTAGCGCGAGGGTCGCGACGACGCCGCCCGCGAGGATCGACCAGCGCAGCCAAGGCAGGAAATCCGCGCTACGCGACAGCAGCAGCCACGCCGTGCCGGTGGTCAGCCCGGCGGCCACCGCCGCCAGGACACGCACCCACCAGCGGGACCTGTTGCGCCCGAACAGAACGGCTCCGATACCCACCAGCGCCGCGATCGCGGGCGCCAGCGCCACCGTGTAGTACTGGTGGAAGATCCCGGCCATGAAGCTGAACACCAGACCGGTGACCAGCAACCACCCACCCCACAGCAGCACCTGCGCCCGGGCCGCGTCGGTGCGGGCGGCACGGCCGCGCAGCAGCAGACCGGCGACCAGCGCCACCAGCGCGGCCGGGAGCAGCCAGGCGATCTGCCCGCCCTGTGCGGGATCGAACATCCGGGTGATCCCGGTCTGCCCCCACATCCCGTTCCCGCCGGGCGGCAGCTCACCGCCCGGGCCGACGCTACCGGTCTCGTTACCGTTCAGCCGGCCGAGCCCGTTGTAACCGAGGGTCAGCTCGATAATCGAATTGTTCTGCGAACCACCGATATACGGCCGCGAATCGACCGGCCACAGTTCCACCGCCAGCAGCCACCAACCGGCCGCGACCACCATCGCCGCACCCGCGGCGAACAACTGCGCGATCCGCTTCCCCAGCTTCGGCGGTCCGGCGAACAGGTACACCAGCGCGAGCACCGGCACCACCAGCATCACCTGCAACTGTTTGGCGAGGAAACCGAAACCGATACAGGTACCGGTGAGCACGAGCCAGCGCCAGCGGCCGTCGTCGCGGGCCCGCGTCATCGCCCACACCGCGGCGACCAGCAGGAACACCAGGAGCGCGTCGGGGTTGTTGAACCGGAACATGAGCGCGAACACCGGTGTCACCGCGACCACCAGGCCCGCGATCAGACCCGCCGCCGGTCCGAACGAGCGCCGCACGGTCGCCCACAGCAGCGCCACCGTCGCCACACCCAGCAGCACCTGCGGGACCAGCATGCTCCAACTGTTCAGGCCGAACACGCGCACCGACAGTTCCATCACCCACAGCGAAGCCGGCGGTTTGTCCACCGTGATGGAGTTCGCGGCGTCGGAGGAACCGAAGAAGAACGCCTTCCACGACACCGAACCGGCCTGGATGGCGGCCGAATAGAAGGAGTTCGCCCAGCCGTTCGCGCTCAGGTTGTACAGATAGGACAGGCCGGTGGCGAGCAACAGCACTGCCAGCGCCGGATGCTCCCAGCGCCCGGCGCGAGCGGGCCGGCGGCCGGAGTGTGTGGTCGCGGGTTCCGCGGTATCGGCGGCAACAGCGGTGATCGTCATCGGACCTCCTTCGGAGCGGATTCATGCGGGCCGCGGAGGCCGGAGCGTCGGCGGGGGTATCGCATCATCGGGCAACCTCCGCGGTGAGCGGTTCCGGGTGGGCGGCTGCCCGGAAAACCCAGCGCAGGCCGACGAAACGCATGAGGGTCGCGATCAGGTTCGCCACCACCAGCACCAACAGTTCCAGGTGAACGGCCGCCCAGGGCGCCCAATGATGCAGCGCGAACAGCGAACCGCTGGTCACCAGCAGGCCGAAGCCGAAGATCAGCAGACCCTGGACATGATGCGCGGCCAGCCCGGCCTGCCCGCGGACGCCGAAGGTGAACGCGCGGTTGGCGGCGGTATTGGCGACCGCCGTGATCAGCAGGGCCGCGAAATTCGCGACCTGCGCGCCGGCCAGCGGCTGCAGCAGCACATAGAGCAGCGCGTAGGCGAGTGTGGAACCCACGCCGACCAGCGCGAACCGGATCAGCTGACCGACCATCCCCGGTGGCACACCCGCCACCAGCGGCTCCCGGCCCACCGCGCTGCGCAGCTCGGCCAGCGGCAGCGAACCGGTGGTGAGTGCGCGGCCCAGCCGCCAGATGCCCCGCAGATCCTTACGGGCGGTATCGACGAGATCGACCCGGCTGTCGGGGTCGTCGATCCAATCCACCGGAACCTCGTGAATGCGCAGCCCGGCGCGTTCGGCGATCACCAGCAGTTCGGTATCGAAGAACCATTCCCCGTCCTCCACCAGCGGCAGCAGTTTGCGCGCCACCTCGGTGCGCATGGCTTTGAAACCGCACTGGGCGTCGGAGAACCGCGCCCGCAGCGACGCCTTCAGCAGCAGGTTGTAGCAGCGGGAGATGAATTCGCGTTTCGGTCCGCGGACCACCCGCGAACCCGGGCCCAGCCGGGTGCCGATGGCGAGATCGGAATGCCCGGAAACCAGCGGGGCGATCAGCGGGAGCAGGGCGTTGAGATCGGTCGACAGATCGACATCCATATAGGCGACGACCTGCGCGTCCGACTCCTGCCATACGGTCCGCAGCGCGCGGCCGCGGCCCTTGGCATCGAGACGCACCACCCGCACCTCGTCGAGTTCGGCTGCCAGCAGTTCGGCCACCGCCGGCGTGGCATCGGTGCTGGCGTTGTCGGCGATGGTGATCCGGGCGGGGAACGGGAACCCGCCGCCCAGGTATTCGTGCAACCGGCGCACGCAGACGCCGAGGTCGGTTTCTTCGTTGTATACGGGGACGACCACATCCAGCACAGGGGGCGACGATGGGCCGTCGACTAGGTCCGCCGGTCCGGCGACGGTCACGGTCTCGGTCATAGCGACCAGACTCGGCCGCTCCGCTGGGGCCGGGCTCCGGACAAGCTGGGAGCTGGCTGGGAATTGGAAGGCGCCCGGCCGCTGGACACCGTCACAGGTGGGCCGGTACGCAAGGGTGAGGGGTGGGCCTGCTGGCGAAGGTGAGAGGTGGGCCTGCTCGCGAAGGTTCTGTGTTTTTGGCGCGCTGGCGCGCGCGGGGTTTTGGCCCCCTTGGTCCCTGCTTTCCGCCCGCGATACTCGCGGCTTCGCCGCATTGTCTCGCGGTCGGAAAGCAGGGACGGGCCAAAACCTCCAAGTGCCTCGCTGAACTCGGCGCCGCAGTGGTTGCGTTCGGTTCGGGCGCGGGCCCACCGAGTGTCTCGCTGGGCTCGGCGCTGCGGATGGGCACGTTGTGCGGACGCGTGCGGGCCGGCACTGGATGGTGGCCGGGGTGCCGGCCGTAAACGCTCAATGGTCGAGGTGCCGATGCATCGGCGGGGTGGCTACGGACCAGATGAGAACCTCGTTGTTCTCGCCACTCCGTTGTGGGGCTGTTCCGTAACGCCTTCAGTATGCGCGGGGGTACCGACAGGTTCGGGTCAGTGCAGCCGCCACAGCGGCGATACGGGACCGTGGCCTTTGCCCAGGTCGTAGGCGTCCTCGAGGCAGCGGCGGGTCCATTCCTTCGCGAATTCGAAGGCGTCGGGCACCGAGTAGCCGTTGGCCAGTGCGCAGGCCAGCGCGGCGGCCAGGGTGTCGCCGCCGCCGTGGTCGTTGCCGGTGTCGATCCGGGGCGCCCGGAATTCCAGGAAGCGTTCGCCGTCGAACAGCAGGTCCGTGCTGTCGGCCGAGGTGCGCAGATGCCCGCCTTTCACCACCACCCATTGCGGACCCAGTGCGTGCAACGCCTCCGCCGCCGTGCGCGCCGAGGCCGTATCGGTGACCCGCACCCCGGTCAGTAATCGCACCTCGTCCAGGTTCGGTGTGACGATCGTGGCCAGCGGGAACAGGGTGTAGCGCACCGCGTCCAGGGCTTCGGTGTGCAGCAGCGGGTCGCCGTGCATGGATGCCGCGACCGGGTCGACGACCAGCGGAGCCTCGCCGTCGCGCCCGATCCCGACTTCCCGGCACACCGCGGCGACGGCCTCGATGATGGAACTGGAGGCGAGCATCCCGGTCTTGGCGGCACCGACCCCGATATCGCCGGCCACCGACCGCACCTGATCGGCGACGACCTGTGGCGGAATCTCGTGGAACCCGCTCACTCCCACGGTGTTCTGCACGGTCACCGCGGCCACCGCCACCAGCGCATGCACGCCACAGAGGGCCATCGTGCGGGTATCGGCCTGGATCCCGGCACCGCCACCCGAATCGGTCCCGGCGATGGTGAGCACCCGCACCGGGGTCTGCCCGGGCGGAGTCAACGGCAACAAATTCACGCAGTCACCCTACGTCGGCGTGGTCGTCACCCGGTCCGGTGCCGCTGATCCGTCCGAACCCGCCTCGGGACGTCGGGCGCTCGTTCGAAAGCCGAAACGATGTGGCGCTATCGATTGCCGCAGGTCCTGCATCGCCCGGCCGGGCGTAGCGGTCGGTGTGACCGGCGTTGCGGGTTCGTCTCAGGCGATGGTCTGGTCGATGAGGCGGCGGGCGGCTCGGTCGGTGCGTTCGGTATCGCCGGTGATGAGCCGGTCCTGGAGGATTCCGCGGAGTCCGGAGATCAGCAGGGTGGCGACGACCTCGGGGTCGTCCACCGACTCCAGGCCGCGCAGGCCGGCGGTGAGCGCGGTGAGGAATGCGGCGATCGCGTCGTCGGCATAGCGGGCATAGGGGCCGTGGGGCGCGCAGGCCGCGCCGAGTACCTGCAGCATCACTGTGACGCTGACCGCGCCGGGGCCGGTGGTGTTCGCCTGCCAGAAATCCCAGAGGCGGTTGCGCAGCGCGGCTGCGTCGTCGATATCGGCGAATACGGCGGTGAGGTCGGGGCGGTGGGTGGCCAGTGCCTGAACCAGTAGTTCCTCTTTGGTGCCGAAGTAGTAGATCAGCATGCGGGAGCTGGTGCCCAGCGCCGCGGCGAGCGGGCGCAGCGAAAGGTCGGCGAGGCCGTGCTCGGCGATATAGCCGACCACGGCGTCGAGCAGTTCGGCGCGTTTGGCGTGGTCGAGGGGGCGGGCCATGGGTTGACTGTATCGAACGCTACAGGTATTGATGAACTCGTGAATGTACCGATCGCTTCAGAAACTCGGCCGGCGGCGAACCCGGTGGTCGTCACCGCCTATGCGGCGGTCACCTCGCTGGCCGACGATATGGACGACACCTGGGCCGCGTTGCTGCGCGGCGAAACCGGTATCACCACGCTCGACGACGATTTCGTCGCCGAGTACGACCTGCCCGTCCGCATCGGCGGCAAGCTGAAAGCGCATCCCGGCGCGGAACTCACCCGCGTGGAACAGCGGCGGCATTCCTATGTCGAGCAGCTCGCCCTCGTACTGGGCCGGCGGGTGTGGGCGGCGGCCGGGCGGCCCGAGGTGGAGGGTGAGCGGTTGGCGGTGTGTATCGGCACCGGGCTGGGCGGCGGGGACGCGCTCATCGAGGCCGTGGACGCCATGCGCGCGGGCGGGTATCGCAAAGTGTCGCCGATGTCGGTGCCGATGGTCATGCCGAACGGTCCCGCGGCGGCGGTGAGTCTCGAAATCGGCGCCAAGGCAGGAGTTTTCGCTCCTGTTTCGGCATGCTCGTCCGGCACCGAAGCAATCGCGCACGCCTGGCGGCTGATCGCCACCGGGGAGGCCGACGTGGTGGTCGCGGGTGGTGTGGAAGGCCATATCCACGCGGTGCCGATCGCGAGCTTCGCCATGATGCGCGCCATGAGCACCCGCAACGACGAGCCGGAGCTGGCCTCTCGCCCGTTCGACCGCGACCGCGACGGTTTCGTCTTCGGGGAGGCCGGCGCCCTGCTGGTCCTCGAATCGGAGCGGCACGCCCGCGCCCGCGGCGCCCGCCTCCACGCCCGGGTACTCGGCGCCGGAATCACCTCCGACGCCTACCACATCGTCGCCTCCGACCCGGCCGGCGCGGGTGCGGCCCGGGCCATGCGCAAGGCGATCGCCGCAGCGGGGTTGCGGCCCACCGATATCCGGCATGTGAACGCCCACGCCACCTCCACCTCGATCGGTGACGCATCCGAGGCCGCGGCGATCGCCGCGGTCACACCCGAAGCGTCGGTCTACGCACCGAAATCGGCACTGGGGCATTCCATCGGGGCGGTCGGTGCGCTGGAAACGATCCTCACCGCGCTCACGCTGCGCGACGGGTTGGTCCCGCCCACGCTCAACCTCGACAATCCCGATGTGGACCTCGATATCGTCCACGGTCGCGCGCGAGAGCAGGCCGGCGAGTTCGCTTTGACGAATTCCTTCGGCTTCGGCGGGCACAACGTCACGCTCGCCCTCGGCCGCGCCTGATCCGCACCGGTTGCCGTATACGACACGGATATCCGGGCGGCATCGCGCCGGACGCGAGGAGTGCTTGCTTCGGTCACGTGCGCGTGCTGGTGTGGTGGTCGCGGTTCCATCGCCAGGCGAACTCTCCGGCGCCGGGTGGCGGGCCGGGGAGTTCGCCGTCGGCGCGCAGACCGGCGAGCAGGAGGGCGAGGATCCGCCGGCGTAGCTGGCCGGTGCGCTCGGCATCGGGGGTCGAGACCGCGGCGCAGGCCTCCAGTACGAGACCGATGTCCTGCGGGGTCACTTCGCGGCGCAGCTGCCCGGATTCGTGAGCCCGCCGGACCAGTTCGTCGTTCACTTTCTCGGCGTGCCGGACATCGGGCAGCAACGATTCGTCGGGGGTGAAGGTGCCCGCGAGATGGACGGTCAGTGAGTGCACATCGGCGTCGACCACGCGCTCCAGGAAAGTCGCCAGGCCTCGCCAGCCGTCCGGTTCGGCCAGTGCGGCATCGGCTTCGGCGTTGTAGCGACGCAGGCCGTCGTGGCAGAGAGTCCGCAGCAGGAACTCCTTGCTCGGGTAGCGGCGGTAGAGGGCGCTGATACCTACGCCGGCTCGTTCGGCGACGGCCGAGATCGGTGCGTTCGCGTCGGCGAGGAATACCGCTCGTGCGGCGTCGAGGATGAGTCCGTCGTTGCGTGCGGCCTGCGCTTTGCGGCCGGGGAGGGGTCTAACTGCGGCGTTATCGGCTGATCCGGGCATGTTCCGAGACTAACACTTGAAACGGAATGATCCGTTCTGATACTGTTCGAACAGAACAAAGCATTCCGTTCCGAAGGAGTCCGATATGACCGCCGTTCAGCCCTTCCGCATCGAAATCCCCGCCGCCGATATCGACGATCTGCACGCCCGCCTGGACCGCACCCGCTGGGCGCAGCAGATACCCGGTTCCGGGGACGAGTACGGCGTGAGCGTCGACCGGGTGCGGCACCTGGCCGAGGTCTGGCGCTCGCTCGACTGGCGCGAACTGGAGCGCAAACTGAACGCCTACCCGCAGTTCCGCACCGAAATCGACGGTCAGCTCATCCACTTCGTGCATGTGCGGTCCACCGGCGCACAGGGGTTTCCGCTGATCCTGACGCACGGCTGGCCCGGGACCTTCGTCGAATTCCTCGATCTCGTCGAACCGCTCACCGCGGCCGGTTTCGATCTGGTCATCCCCTCGGTGCCCGGTTACGGCTTCTCCGGGCCCACAACGGAATCGGGCTGGAACGATGCCCGGATCGCCCGCGCCTGGGCGGAGTTGATGAGCCGTCTCGGCTACCGCCGGTACGGTGCGGTGGGTAACGACGGCGGTTCGGCCATCTCCGCGGAGTTGGGCCGATACGCTCCCGAGCAGGTGGTGGGAGTGCATGTCGCGCAGGTCTATTCGTTCCCGTCCGGGGATCCGGCCGAACTGGCCGATCTGGACGCCGGCGAGCAGCAGGCCATGGCGACGCTGGACTGGTTCGTCAAGAACAAGATGGGCTTCAACGTCCTGCAATCACAGCAGCCGCAGACTCTCGCGCATGCGCTGACCGACTCCCCGGCCGGCCTGCTCGGCTGGAACAGTCAACTGCTCGGGCCCGATCTGGACGACGAATTCGTCGTCACCAATATCGCCATCCACTGGTTCACCGGAACCGCCGGTTCGGCGATCCGCCACTACTACGAGAAGGACAAGGCCGAACAGCCCACCGCACCGAGCACGGTTCCGCTCGCGCTGTCCGGCTCGACCGGGGATTTCCACGGCATCCGGCGTTTCGCCGAACGGGACCACAATGTGGTGTCCTGGCGGACCCACGATGTGCACAGCCACTATCTGCACCATGCGGCGCCGGCGCTGATGACCGACGAGATCACCGGATTCTTCGACAAGTTCCGCGCCGGCGAGTAGGAAACGGGGCCGGATCGATGTCGACAGCGCGAGCCCGGCTCCGGCGTTCCCGGTGAGGATGGACCGTACGGGTCCATCAGCCCGGAACCTTGTCCAGGAACCCCAGCACAGTGTCGATACGGCCCCGCTCGTCGGTGACCAGGACATCGAATCCGATGATCACCGGCTCCGCGCCGGCCGGCCCCAGGCCCCACTGGAAGCGGACCTGGCGGTGATGGTGGTCCGGCTCGCCGACCTGGGTGAACACGAAACCCGGGAACTGTTCGTGCACAGCGCCGATGGTGGTACCGATGGCTTCGCGGCCCGCCGCTGCGGCCAGCGGATCGGTGTAGGTGGCCGCCGGCGTCCAGTGCTCGGCGAGCAGCGCGTCGCGGGCCTGCGGGTCGGTGCTGTTCCAGGTCCGCAGGTAGGTGGTGACGATGTCGTTCATCGGGTTGTCCCTCCGGGTTGTTCGAATGTGTGCTCACAGCATCGCCACGATCCGGCGGGTTGACGATTACCTCGGAGGTAATGGGATCGGCTACCGCAGCGGCTAGCATCTGACCTGTGGCGACAGTGGACACCGAACCTTCGGTAGGCGGACTGCTCCGCGCGTGGCGGGAGCGGCGGCGGCTGAGCCAGTTGCAGCTCGCCGCGCAGGCGGAAGTATCGACGCGGCATCTGAGTTTCGTGGAGACCGGCCGGTCACGCCCCACCCGCGAGATGATCGAGCGGCTAGCCACCCATCTCGACGTACCGCTGCGGGAACGCAACGAACTGCTGCTCTCGGCCGGTTACGCACCCCGCTACGGCCAGCGCGACCCGGATGCACCCGAGCTACGCGCGGTGATGGACGCCTTCCGGACCCTGCTCGACGCGCATCTACCGCATCCGGCGCTGGTCTTGGACCGCTGCTGGGATGTGGTCGACCGCAATACAGCCACGGATGTGCTGCTCGAGGGATGTGCCCCGGAACTGCTCGAACCGCCGGTCAACGCGATCCGGATCTCGCTGCATCCGGACGGGCTGGCGCCGCGGATACGCAACCTCGGGCAGTGGCGGGGACATCTGCTGAGTCAGATCCGGTCTCGGCTGGCGGCCACCGGTGATCCGCGTCTGCGGTCACTGCTGGAAGAGGTGTCGGCCTACCCGTACCGGGATACCGGGGTCGTAGTGCGTGCCGATGTGGTGGTTCCGCTGCGGCTGAGCGTGGGCGATACGGAGTTCTCCTTCTTCAGCGTCACCACCTCGGCGATGTCGGCCACCGATGTGACGATCGACGAACTGCATATCGAGGCGTTCTATCCGGCGGACGAGGCGACGGCGCAGGTCTTTCGCGCGCTGTGATCACCCGTAGACGCTCGCTTATGTAGAAGAGCGTTCGAGCCATGTTCCGTCTCGCTTCTGACGGCTGTACTGGATGCAGTAACCAGCCAACACTTTCGACACTCAGGAGCGGATATGCGAATCGCGGTTTTCGGAGCCACCGGTACGGTCGGCCGGCACGTCGTCGACCAGGCGCTCGAGCGCGGGTACGAGGTCACCGCCCTCACCCGAAACGCCGCCCGGATCACCCGGGCACACGAACGACTGCACATCGTGGAAGGTGATGTGCTCGACCCCGGTGCGGTCGAACGAGCCGTCATCGGCCAGGACGCGGTCGTGGTGGTACTCGGCAACGGCCGTAAAGGTGTGGTGCGGGCCGAGGGCACCCGCACGGTGATCGAGGCGATGAACCGGGCCGGGGTGAAACGGCTGATCTGCCAGTCGACACTGGGCGCCGGCGACAGCCGGGGCAACCTGAACTTCCTCTGGAAATACATCATGTTCGGCCTGCTGCTGCGCCCCGCCTACGCCGACCACCAGCAGCAGGAGTCCTACGTTCGAGCCAGCGACCTGGACTGGACCATCGTGCGCCCCAGCGCATTCACCGACGGACCACGCACCGGCACCTACCGCCACGGATTCGGCCCCGGCGAAACCGGTCTCGACCTGAAGATCTCCCGGACCGATATCGCGGACTTCCTGCTGGACCAGGTCACCGACCGCACCTACGTGCACCGGGCTCCCGGTCTGTCCCACTGAGAATCGTTGTGCCGCAACCGTTCGCACGAGGGGCACCGGGGATCGGTCGAATCGGCCGCGGGCACCGCCCGTCGGCAGGAATGCGGCCGGTGCCGGGCTCGCGGCGGGCGATCTCAGGAGTGCTCGTGGACGGTGTCCCAGGCAGGGAAGGGGTCCGGGTAGGTGGTCCAGACGCCCGGACCCGCCGCGTACTCCGCATCGGTGAGCAGTGCCTCGTCCAGCATCGCCCGCAGGCCCGCGCGATCGAGGCGAACGCCGATGAAAACGATTTCCTGGCCCGCCGGAATTTCCAGCGACGACCACCACGCGGCGGGTTCGAAAGTGAGATTCGGGCCCGCCTGCGACCAGATCGCGGCGAGGTCGGGGCGACTGGCGATCCAGCAGAAACCCTTGCTGCGCAACAACCGCCGCACCTGTGCCAGCGCACCGGCCAGGCGCTCCGGATGGAACGGCCGGTCGGCGCGGTAGGTCATGCTACTGATGCCGTATTCCTCGGTTTCCGGTGTATGCTCGCCCGCCAGTTCCTCGGACCAGCCCTCGCTACCCGCCGCGACCACCGGGTCGTAGCGCCCGGTGTCGAGCACCTCGCCCAGGTCGACCACGCCGTTGCTGGTGCGGATCATTTCGGCCCGCGGATTCATCCGCCGCACGGTCGCTTCCACGGCGCCCACGATCTGCGGGCTCACCAGGTCGGTCTTGTTGATCAGCAGGACATCGGCGAATTCGACTTGGTCGGCGAGTAGATCGGCGATCCCGCGTTCATCGCCCGCGCCGGCTTCCAGATTTCGGGCGGCCAGGGTTTCGCCGCGGGTGATCTCGGTGAGAAAAGTGGAGGCGTCCACGACCGTCACCATCGTGTCGAGGCGGGCGAGTTCGCCGAGGGAGAACCCGTCCTCGAATTCCCATTCGAAGGTCGCCGCCACCGGCATCGGTTCGGATATGCCGGTGGATTCGATCACCAGCTGGTCGAATCGCCCCTCGCGGGCGAGCTTTCCCACCGCCTCGATCAGGTCTTCGCGCAGTGTGCAGCAGATGCAGCCGTTGGTGAGTTCGACCAGCTTCTCCTGCGTCCGGTCCAGGTGGCCTTGGCCGGCGACGAGGGCCGCGTCGATATTCACCTCGCTCATATCGTTCACGATCACCGCCACGCGACGTCCTTCGCGGTTGGCGAGTATGTGGTTGAGCAGGGTGGTTTTGCCGGCGCCGAGGAATCCGGACAGCACGGTCACCGGCAACGGGTGGGAGAGCGCGGGACTGGTCACTCGTTAATGATAACCATTTTCATTTTGGTGCGTTGCTCCGGTCCGGACGGACAGTATCCGTCCGGACCGCGCGCTGCCGGACCACGATGATCAGAAAGAGACAGATACCCAGGGCGGTTGCGTAGACGGGAAAGGCCCATACCGCCGGGTCCCACACGGTGATCGTGAGCAGCGTGATGATTCCGTTCACGGCCACGAGCCCGAAAACCAGCGGGTTCTCGGTGCCGGGCGCCGACCAGGCTTTGCGAAACGTCGGGATCGCCGCGGCCAGATCACCGAGTACCGCGAACACAACGGCCGTCTGCGGATCGTCCAGCGCGAGCCAAATAACCAGCGCGAGTACCGAAGCGGTGCCGCAGAGCAGATCGGCGAACGTCAGCCGCCAATAGCTCGACCTGTTGGCGAACGACGCGAGGAAAACCACCGCCGGGCCCGCACCCATCGAGAAGGTGAGGACCGCGGGCCAGCCGACACCGTCGTCGAGCTGCGCACCGAACCCGGTCAACGACGCGGCCGCCCACAGAAACCACGAAAGGCGGTTCGGCTTCACTTCGCCACGCACGGTGAGCAGGGCATAACTGAGCGTTCCCACCATGCTGAGCGCGGCACCGAGGAAGACGAACCGTGGATCGATCATCACTCCACGAGACCACCGGAATCCCCGGCCCGGCAAATAGATTGCCGTAGGAGTCGTTTTCAGGGTTTCCCGGCTCGGAACAAGGTGCGGGTGGAGTGCGCGATGAACGGGCCGTGCTGTTGGATCCGGTCGTGCAGTCGGCGGAGCCGATCGAGATGGGCTTCGACGGTGAAGCCCGGAACCATCCAGACGACCTTGCGCAGGAAGTACACCACCGCGCCGATGTCGTTGAACTCCATGCGAAGCCGCTCGCTACGCAGGTCGACGATCCGTAAGCCGGCGGCCTCTGCCGCGGCGGCTTCGTCGTCGGGGTGGCGTTTGCGCCGGACCGCGGGCTGTGGACCCAGGAAGTATTCGACCAGTTCGAACACGCTGGCAGGGCCGACGTGCTGCGCAAGGTAGCTTCCGCCGGGTCGCAGTACGCGCGCGATCTCGTCCCACCAAATCGTGGCCGGATGTCTACTGGTGACCAGATCGAACGCCGCGTCGGCAAACGGCAGCGGCGGCTCCTCCGGATCGGCGACGACGACCGCGCCCCGCGGATGAAGCAGCGCGGTAGCTTTGGCGATATTGGGCGGCCACGATTCGGTGGCGACCATGGTCGGCGGAAACTTCTCGGCCTCGGCCAGCACCTCACCACCACCGGTCTGGATATCGAGGGCGGCGTTCACGGTCGCGAGCCGGGCACTCATCAACCGCTGATAACCCCACGACGGTCGCTGCTCAGTGGCCCGGCCGTCGAGCCACGAGAAGTCCCAGCCCTCCACCGGTGCGGCCGCCGCTTCTTCCAGCAACTCCTCGAATGATCGTCCCACGTGGGGGGCAGTCTGCCAGCGAACGCGCGGGAGGATCGGCCGCGGTACTCCCGGCCGTCGATCACGCGGTGCCGCGACCGGTGGTTGCATTGCCCGAACCGAACATCGCCCGCGCTGCCGCCTCGATCTCGGCTTCGGTTAGCGGTTCGTGAGCCGATTCGTACTCGGCGACGATCTCGGCCAATCCGTCCATCTCGAGCTGGTGGCGCACCGCTTCGGTGATATACGCCGATACGTTGCGTTGACCGGCCCGGTCGCGGACTGCGGTCAGTAGATCGGTCGGTATGGAAACCGACACGTGTGGTAGACACCGGTCCATTGTGCGACGAAAGTTACTACAGTCGTCGGTCAATTCGGGCTGTCCCGGGACCGACCCAGGGTGGAGCGCGCCCAATGGTCCCGGACCGGGACAGAGTGATTACTCCAGTTCGGGGCCCTTTCAGCGGCCCGGTTGAACGATCGGGAGGAGCGTTTCCTTCTCTCTCGGTATAGGGCTCGTACGCGCCTTCGGCCCTCGCCACGTCTACGGCCGCGTGGAGCCGACCGCGCTCGACCTGCACTTATTGTGATGGCGTCCGTACGCATCCTGCGGCCCGGTTCCGCTACCGTCGGTGAGGTGAGCGATACCCAGTGGACGATCCTCGGTGAGCAGCTGGTCGACGAGAATCGGCACATCCGGCTGTCGACGGCAGACATTCGTCTCCCGGACGGGGTGGAGTTCACCCAGTACGTTGCCCGGATGCCGCGGTGTGCGATGACGCTGGTGCTCAACGACAACCGCGAGGTGCTGCTGATGTACCGGCACCGGTGGATCATCGACCAGTGGGTGTGGGAGCTGCCGGGAGGGTACGTCGACCACGCCGAGGATGTCGCCGCCGCGGCGGCACGTGAGGTCGAAGAGGAGACCGGCTGGCGTCCGCTCACGATGGAACATCTTGTGACCTATCAGCCTGCGGTCGGAACTTTGGACCATCCGCAGGAGATCTATTTGGCACGCGGTGCCGAACTCACCGAGACCTTGCCGGACATCAACGAGGCCGAGACGATTCGATGGGTACCACTCGATGAGGCGGTCGAGATGATCTCCCGCGGTGAGATTGTCGGTGCAGCGACCGTGGTCGGTGTGTATCGGGCGCTCACACTGACCTAGCGTTCGCCACCCGATCACGGAACTCCTCCACCGCGGGAATATCGCGGTAGGCAGCGAGTCGTGCCCGCACGTCCCGGAGGTAGGCGCCGGTTCGGCGGGACTCCACCGTTCCGGACAGCTCGAGCGCCCGGGTACCGACCCGAACTGCTTCGTGCGGATCCTCGGGGATGAGGCTCGACGCGAGCAGGCACAGGTTGAACACCTTTCCTCGCTGGTATCCGTCGCTCATATCGAGCGATTGCCGTGCCAGCCCGGCGGCACGTTCGTTGTCACCCAGTTCCCGGAAGCATTGGCCGGCTTTGGCCGATATGTACGCCGAGTCGAGATATGCCAGCCATATTGGACGGTCGGCATTTGCGCGGTCGAATGCACCCTCGGCCGCGTTCAACGAGCCTCCGCAGGATCGGGCATCGGAACGGGCGGCGTGGCCGTGGGCTTCTACCATGTGGCATCCGGCTTCGAGTGCGGGCAGGCCGGCCGAGCGTGCCGCGATCTGCGCCGCGCGTGCGAGGTCCACTGCGTCGCCGGGCCGACCGACGTACGTCGCCTGGTGACTCATCGCCGCCAGGATCTCCGCGCCCAGCGCGGCATCACCGGCTGCTCGCGCCATCCGAAGTGCCTGGATCAGATACCGCTGTGCCAGGCCGTGTTCCTCGAGATCGTAAGCGGCCCAGCCCGCAAGCTTCGTGAGTTCGGCCGTCACAGCGAACAGACGGCGGCCGATCTCCTCGGTGTAGCTGCCGCGCAGCAGCGGGGCGACCGACGTATGCAAGTAATGCACGACTGTGGAGCGCACCTTTCCTCCCCCGACCTGATTGTCGAGATCACGGAACGCGGTGGTCATCGTCCGCACGGCGTCGATATCAGCGACTCCGACACGGCGGAACCCGTCCGAGGAGACGGGGTGTTCGCGACCTGGCAGGGTCAGCCAGCGCATGCTGGCGATCGGGTAGACCGCGACGGCGTAGGCCGCGCCTTCCAGGAACCGGCGGCGCTCCACATCACTCCTCCACAACTCGGTCACCGAGGCGGTGGCCTCCGAGAGGCTCAACGAAAATTCCAATCCCAGGTCTGCCGATTCGCTGGCGGACATCCCGCAGTCGAAGGGCGTAATTCGACGACCACATAGTTCGGTGAGGACCTCTGCGATCAAATGCGGCCCGGGCGGCGTCGGTCGTTCGCCGGCCAGCCAGCGACCGACCGATGTGTGGTCGTAGCGCAGCTCGATACCAACCGCACGGCCACGTTCGACAACTCGGCGTGCCAAACCTTTTCGGCTCGAACGAGTTTCATCGAGCAACCCGGCCAACTGGTGGTTCGGCTGTTTGGGGTGACGTCCCATAACCGGAGTGTGTCACGGCGATTACGCCCATGACGACGGTTGACGCCTTCTGCACACCCCCCACGCACACACCTGTCCGGCCCGCACATCTTATTTGCCGACGCAATACGCGATGAGCTGGGAACAATAAACCGACCTCAGACGCCAGGTGACCAGAATGTCCGAACTGATCGCGTTTGGCTGGATCGACTATGACACCAGCCCTGCACCCGAATGGGATCGCGCCCAGATACAACGACTCGCCCGCCACCTCGGGTACCGCCTCGTGTGGCCAGACGAACGGTCGGTGCTGCGAGTGGCCGACCAAGCGCGCAACGCTGGGGCCGATCTGGTGATCCTCCCGGCACCCGACCACCTGAGCCCGCTCGAACTCAACGCGGTCATGGATGTGGCCGACGTGGAAACCGTGGTACCGCGCCTCAGCTTCGCCCGCTGGGCCTTCACGAAGGTGGGCCCATGAGCGCCGCGGTCGCTATCGGTTTCGCCATCGCGATCGGACTACCTCTGCTGGTGATTGCCGCGACGATCTGGTGGCCGTGATCATCTCGTCGCTGTACCGATCAACCCCATGCGGCATCGGCCCGCGCCAGTTCGGCCCGGGAAGCGCCCGGTCGGGAGCGTAGCCGTGCGCGGGAACCCTGAGGCCAGAATTGCCGGCGCGGCAGCGGTGGAGGGAGTTCGACGATACGCAGTACTCGAGGCCCGCCCTGATTTGCCGGATTCAGGCGGGCCTCGAGAACCTGGATCAGGTGGTGATCGGGAGGTACACGCGGTTACCGGAGTCGGCGAACTCGGCTGACTTCTCGGCCATCCCCGCCTCGATGGCCTCCACATCGGTGAGGTTGTGTTGCTCCGCGTACTCGCGGACGTCCGCCGAGATTCGCATCGAGCAGAATTTCGGACCGCACATCGAGCAGAAGTGGGCGGTTTTGGCGGGTTCCGCGGGCATCGTCTCGTCGTGGTATTCGCGGGCGGTGTCGGGGTCCAGGGAGAGGGCGAACTGGTCGCGCCAGCGGAATTCGAAGCGGGCCTTGGACAGTTCGTCGTCGCGGCGCTGGGCGTGCGGGTGGCCCTTGGCGAGATCGGCGGAATGCGCGGCGATTTTGTAGGTGATGACGCCGGTCTTCACGTCGTCGCGGTTGGGGAGGCCGAGGTGCTCTTTGGGGGTGACGTAGCACAGCATCGCGGTCCCGGCCTGCGCGATCATGGCCGCGCCGATCGCTGAGGTGATGTGGTCGTAGGCGGGGGCGATATCGGTGGCCAGCGGGCCGAGTGTGTAGAAGGGTGCCTCCTCGCACAACTCTTCCTCCAGCCGCACGTTCTCGACGATCTTGTGCATCGGTACGTGGCCGGGGCCTTCGATCATCACCTGTACGCCGTGCGATTTCGCGACCTTGGTCAGTTCGCCGAGGGTGCGGAGTTCGGCGAACTGCGCCTCGTCGTTGGCGTCGGCGATCGACCCGGGGCGCAGGCCGTCGCCGAGCGAGAACGTCACGTCGTAGCGTGCCAGGATCTCGCACAACTCCTCGAAATGCGTGTACAGGAACGATTCCCGATGGTGGGCCAGGCACCACGCGGCCATGATCGAACCACCGCGCGAGACGATCCCGGTGACCCGTTTCGCGGTGAGCGGCACATACCGCAGCAGGACACCGGCGTGGACGGTCATATAGTCGACACCCTGTTCGCACTGCTCGATCACGGTGTCGCGGTAGAGCTCCCAGGTGAGCGCGGCCGGATCGCCGTTCACCTTCTCCAATGCCTGATAGATCGGCACGGTGCCGACCGGTACGGGGGAGTTGCGCAGGATCCACTCGCGGGTTTCGTGGATGTTCTTGCCGGTGGACAGGTCCATGATGGTGTCGGCGCCCCAGCGGGTGGCCCACACCATCTTCTCGACTTCCTCGGCGATCGAGGACGACACCGCGGAATTGCCGATATTGGCGTTGATCTTCACCAGGAACTTCTTGCCGATGACGGTCGGTTCGAGTTCCGGATGCCGGTGGTTGGCCGGGATCACGGCCCGGCCCGCGGCGACCTCCTCGCGCACCAGATCGGCGGGAACCCCTTCACGGGCGGCGATGAATCGCATCTCCGGGGTGACGACTCCGGCGCGGGCCCAGGCCAGCTGGGTTCGCGGTCCCGGTAGTTCCGGTTTCGTCCAGGTGTCGCGTAATTTCGGTAGCCCGGCTTCCAGGTCGACGGTCGCCGAGTCATCGGTATACGGCCCCGAGGTGTCGTACACGTCGAAATGCTCGCCGTTGGTCAGCTGGATCCGGCGCACCGGCACCCGCAGGCCGTCCACCTCGTGATAGTGCTTGACGCTGCCCTCGATCGGACCGGTGGTCACGGAATCGACAGATGTGCCCGTCATTTTCTCTCCCTACGCCGGCATTACCCGGTCAGGTTCATACGGTCGACAGCCCTGAACGCCCCGATGGGGCTAGCCGTCCTCTCAGCCCGCTGGTGCGAGCCCCCGTTGGATGAATTTCCCCCACAGACCCTACTAGCCCGCGGTCCACGCTGCCGGACGATGGGCATTCCCGGGCCCGCCCGCCGCGAAATGTGACATCAATCGACCCAAGTTGTTCGAATACGGCTTCCCGGGGCCGTGAGCGATAGGGTCGAACGGTGACGCTCTCGCATGGATCGCTGATGACCGTGGGCGAGTTCGAGGAACTCGACGCCGCGGCGCAGCGCATATCCGAGGGACTGCGGCTGGAATACCTGAACGGCCTGCTGGCCGCGAAGGCGCGGCCGGATGCGAACCACAGCCGGGTCGTGCAGTGGCTGGCCCGGTTTCTGGTGCCGCGCCGCTCCGAGCTGTGGTTGTTCGCCGACCGTGGGCTGCGGGCCGGGCGTAGCGGTGGCAGCCGGGTACGTCCGGACGCGATTCTCGCGCCCGCGTCGGCGTTCGCCGGTGAAGGCGAATGGTCGGACCCGAACCCGGTTTTGATGACCATCGAGGTCACCTCCCGGGCCCAGCACACCGAATTGCGGGACCGGCTGGACAAACCGTTCCTCTACGCCGCCACCGGTATCCCGCTGTACCTGCTGATCGACCGCGGCGCCGCGGAAGTCAATATCTTCAGCGAACCCGACGACGGCCGCTACGCCGAACGCGAGATCTTCCCGTTCGGCACCGATATCGAGATCCCCGAACCATTGGGCGTCATCCTCGCCACCGATCCCCTGCTGGAGTGGACTTAGCGAATCACTCGCCGAACTCGGCGATGACCGGCGCGTGGTCGCTGGCGCCTTTGCCCTTGCGTTCTTCGCGGTCGACCCCGGCATCGACCACGGTGGCGGACAGCGCGGGGGAGGCGAGGATGAAATCGATGCGCATACCTTCCTTACGGGGGAAGCGCAGCTGGGTGTAATCCCAGTAGGTGTAGACCCCGGGGCCGGGTGCGAAGGGTCGCATCACATCGGTGAAACCGGTGTCGGTGATGGCGGTGAAGGCGTCTCGTTCCGGCTGGGAGACATGGGTTTTCCCGGCGAAGAACTCGGTGGACCACACATCGTCGTCGGTGGGCGCGATATTCCAGTCACCGACGAGGGCGGTCTTCACATCCGGGTCCGCGGCCAGCCAGCGGGCCGCGTTCTCGCGCAGGGCCGCCAGCCAGGCGAGTTTGTATTCGTAGTGCGGATCGTTCAGGGTGCGGCCGTTGGGTACGTACAGGCTCCACACCCGGACCCCGCCGCACGTCGCGCCAAGGGCCCGCGCTTCGACCGTGGGCGTGCTGATGAGTGCGTCCGCGGCGTCCCGGTCGAACCCGGGCTGATCCGGGAAGCCGATCTCCACATCCTCGAGCCCGACCCGCGACGCGATCGCCACGCCGTTCCACTGGTTGAGCCCCACATGCGCGACCTCGTACCCGGCCTCGGTGAACCGCTCGAACGGGAACTGATCGTCCCGGCATTTGGTTTCCTGCAGGGCGAGCACGTCGATGTCCTGCCGGTCCAGCCAGGCCAGCACCCGGTCCTGCCGGGAGCGGATCGAATTCACATTCCAGGTTGCCAGTCGCAACGAAAAATCCCTGTTCTCACGTATCGGTGGGGCGTGGCTACAGCGTGGCCGGAGCGCCCCCGGGGACGGCGTAGCGGTAGCTGTGGTGGTCCAGGAAACCCAGCTCGCCGAAGAGTTCCAATGCCTCCACATTACCGGCCTCGACCTGCACGTACGCATGGGTGGCGCCACGGTCGTGACCCCAGCGCAGCAGTTCCCCGCAGACCAGTGCGGCCAGGCCGTGGCGGCGGTGCGCGGCCAGGACCGCGACGCACGTCAGGCCCACCCAGCGGCGGCCGTCGGCGGCGGTGGTGAGGGCGCCGCGGGCGATGGCGATCGGGCTCGGCAGCCCCAGCGAGGCGAAACCGAGTTGCCCGTCGTGCACCGCGCAGAGCACCTCGGGCAGCGGCACGGTGGCGGTATGACCGCTGGGTTCGTCGCCGCGGTGGCGGTGGATCTCCAGCCAGGCGATATCGGGTTCGGTGGCGATCCGGACCATGGACGGCCCCTGCGGGAGTACGAAATTTTCCAGGTCGATGCCCAGGACCTGGGTTTCGCCCCAGCTGTTCCAGCCCGGTGGCACGGTCGCCAGCCGGTCCGGCAGGGCCAGCTGCAACGGCAGACCCTTCGCGGCGTACCAGGCGCCGATCCGCTGCAGGGTGTCCGCCTCGACCCGCGCCGGACCGCTCGAATCACCGATGGGTACAGCGGAATTGGCGCGGCGCGTATAGCCGTGCCCGGCGCGCAGCATCCAGCCGTCGATCCAGGCGTATTCGGTGCCCGGCCAGCCGTAGGCGGCCGCGGATTCCAGGGCGCGGATCTCGGAGGTGCGAATGGGCCGCGGTGACAGCGTTTTCAACGCGACGATCCGGCCGGCGGGAATCAGCACCGGATGACCGTCGGCGCCCATGACGGTGAGCGGATTCGTCGACATCACCTCGCCGATCACATCGGTCAGCGGTGGTTCACTGCCGTCGGGCAGGCGGTAGCGGACGACGACCCGCTCACCGATCGGGAGATCGGCCGCGGCGGGATGGTTCTCGGGGCCGGGCGGTTCAGTCGTCATGTCCGAAGGGGTCCGGGTCGCTCCCGGGTAGCCAGCTCAGACCGGGGACGCCCCAGCCGTTGCGCTTCACCGATTTCTTGGCCGCGCGCGCATGCCGGCCGATGAGCACGTCGATGTACAGGAAACCGTCGAGGTGGCCTACCTCGTGCTGCAACATGCGGGCGAAGAAGCCCGTGCCCTCCACCGTGACCGGCTCACCGTGCTCGTCGGTGCCGGTGACCTTCGCCCAGTCGGCGCGCCCGGTGGGGAACTGCTCACCGGGTACCGAGAGGCAGCCCTCCTCGTCGTCATCGGGGTCCGGCATGGTTTCCGGGATCTCCGAGGTCTCCAGCACCGGGTTGATCACCGCCCCGCGGCGCCGCGCCACCGTGCCGTCGGCCGCCCGGTCGGGGCAGTCGTAGACGAAGAGCCGTTTGGCCACGCCGACCTGATTGGCGGCCAGGCCCACGCCGTTGGCGGCGTCCAGCGTTTCGTACATATCGGTGATCAGCCCGGCCAGTTCGGCCGGTGATTCGGTCACCGGCTCGGTCGGACGGTGCAGGACCGGATCACCGACGATCACGATGGGCAGGATTGACATGGTTACGAGCTTATTGGGGTGGGTGCCGTGCCGTGAAAAGGGCCTGTCCGGTATGACCGCGACGGTGGTCGTGGCGGGTCCGGCCGGTCAGCGCCCGGATTTCCGGTACGTCCGTACCGGACACGCCCGGATGGACTCGGCAGCGAGCGACCGGGTGTCGTGGTTGAATATCGCAAGGCAGTAACACGGTGAGGCGTTCGGTCACGATTCGATCGCGTCCGGTGGTAACTCGGCGAGGAGCAAGATGGACGGCGCAGCAGCGCGGGATCTTTCCGCAACCCAGGGCAGTCCTTCGGCCAACACAGCGAATGCGTTTCCCGAACCGGCTCATGATCCCGAAAGCGGCCTGAGCCGCCGGGAACACGAGATCCTGGCCTTCGAGCGGCAGTGGTGGAAGTACGCGGGCGCCAAGGAAGAGGCGATCCGCGAGCTGTTCGCGCTCTCGCCCACCCGTTACTACCAGGTCCTCAACACCCTCATCGACCGCCCGGAAGCACTCGCTGTCGATCCGATGCTGGTGAAACGCCTACGCCGGCTGCGCGCCGGCCGCCAGAAATCCCGCGCGGCCCGCAAGCTCGGCTTCCAGGTGTAAACCCCACTACGTCGGCCCTACGGGTCCGGTGCAGGAAATCCCGGCCACCGGCGCCCGCCTCGGTGCATCGCATATCAACCGGTAACGAACCACAACCTCACCACGGCAAGCCCGTATTTCCTCTCCTTCATGGTTCGGGGCCCGTTTCGGATCTGGACTGACGGAGCGGGGGAGCGAAGCGGAGGAGCGGAGGAGGGAAGATTCGAAACCAAGGGGGCCCCGAACCCGCGCGCGCCAGCGCGCAAAAAATACCGCAACCGCTAGGCTCGGGCGGGTGAGCAATTCGAACGCTGGCTCCGGTGGACCGCCGCTGCGTGCGACGGCAATGGTTCTGATCGCCCTGTCGATCGTTTTCGCCGGCTTGGGTGCGATGTCGCTGTCGAGCGCGGATTCCGATACCGCCGAGGACACCGGTTCCACCTCGGCCGCCGCCGCGCCGACCGCCCCGCGTCTCACCACGAGCCTCGCGGCGCCCACCACGGCAGCGGCGGGCTCCACCTCGGCGGGTGCGACCACCACCGCGGGCGCCACGACCACCACCGCCACCACTTCGGCTTCCGCCGGTGCGGTCGACCGGGCCACGCCGATCCGGGTGCTCAACAACAGTCTGGTCGCCGGTCTGGCCGCCACCACCGCGAACGAACTCACCGCCAAGGGCTGGACCAGCACCTCCACCGGCAACTACGCGGCGACCACGCTCGCGGCCACCACCGTCTACTACGGCGATGCCCCCGCCGACAAAGCCGCCGCCGAAGCGGTCGCCGCGGATCTCGGCGCCGTCACCGCGCCCATGGTCCCCGGGCTGGGCGACGGCTCCGGGGTGGTCGTAGTGGTGACCGGTAGGTGAACCCGGCGGCCGGAGGTCGGGGGCGTCCCGGGCGGATACGGCGGGCGTGGCATCATCGTCTGCGTCGAAAGATCGTTGTCGAAACGCTCTACCCGTAAACTCGGTACTCGTAAAGGAGTTCCCTGATGGCACCGTCCTCATCTCGTCGCCCGTCCTGGCGGAGCGTGACCCCGGTGCTGGCTGTCGCGGCTTTCGGCCTCGTTGCCTGCACGAACAGCCAGGAATCCAGCGATGTGCCGGGAACGACTCCGCCGGTGTTCACCTCGAAGGCGGCTCCGTCCGGCGAGGGCGAGCACGGGCAGCACGGTGAGCACAGCGAAGAGCAGGACACCCCGGCCGGTTCCGGCACCGAGGTCGAGCTGAAGTCGCCGAACGGGCAGTCGCTCGGCACCGCCAATTTCACCGACGAGGGCAATCACCTGCGGGTCACGGTCGACGCCACCGGCCTCACCCCCGGTTTCCACGGCCTGCACATCCACCAGGAAGGCAAATGCGAAGCCAATTCCGCGCCGCCCGCCGGTGGCGCGCCCGGTGACTTCCTGTCCGCCGGTGGGCATCTGCAGCTCGGCGGCGCCACCGGGCATCCCGCCAGCGGCGACCTGACCTCGCTGCAGGTGCGCGAGGACGGGCACGGCTACCTGGTGACCACGACCGACAAGGTCACCATGGCCGATATCCAGGGCAAGGCGATCATCATCCACGCCGGCTCGGACAACTTCGCCAATATCCCGGACCGCTACACCCGTCCGGGTGGCACCGGCCCGGATGAGCAAACGATGAGCACCGGTGACGCGGGCGGCCGCGTCGGCTGCGGCGTCATCGGGTAGCTGTCGACCCGCGACGGAGGCGTGTATGGGTGGGGCACGGATCGACCCGGTACCTTTTCGTGGTTCACCCCGGCCGACCATCGGCATCGAATGGGAGATCGCGCTCGTCGACAAGACGAGCCGCGATCTGTCCAACACCGCTGCCGCCGTTTTCGACGCGGTCGGTGAACTCCGGGCCCACGACGGCACCCCGCAGGTCACCAAGGAGCTGCTGCGCAACACGGTGGAACTGGTCACCGGTGTACACGAAACCGTCGGGTCCGCGGTGCAGGATCTGTCCGGCACCATGGATACCGTGCGCCGGGCCGCCGACGAACTAGGGGTGGACCTGTTCTGCGCCGGTACGCATCCGTTCGCGCAGTGGTCGACGCAACAGCTCACGCGTTCGGAACATTACGACGAGCTCATCGAACGCACCCAGTGGTGGGGCCGGCAGATGCTCATCTGGGGTGTGCACGTGCACGTTGGAGTTTCGCACCGGGACAAGGTCTTTCCGATCCTGAACTCGCTGCTGCTGTCCTATCCGCATCTGCTGGCGCTGTCGGCGTCCTCACCGATGTGGTCGGGTTCGGATACCGGTTACGCGAGCAACCGCGCCCTCATGTTCCAGCAGTTGCCGACGGCGGGCCTGCCGTTCCAGTTCGAGAACTGGACCCAGTTCGAGCATTACGTGCACGACGAGATGAAAACCGGTGTGTTCGAACAACTCGGCGGGATGCACTGGGATATCCGGCCGGCTCCGAAATGGGGCACCATCGAGGTGCGGATCTGTGACGGTATCTCGAGCCGCGGCGAACTCGCGGCGCTGGCCGCGCTCATCCACAGCCTGATCGTGCATCTGGACGAGCAGGTGGAGCGTGGCGAGGACCTGCCGACCCTGCCGCCGTGGCATGTGCAGGAGAACAAATGGCGCGCCGCTCGCTACGGCTTGGACGCCATCGTGATCGTCGACTCCGACAACACCGAACGCCTGGTCACCGAGGATCTCGAGGATCTCCTGAACCGCCTCGAACCGACCGCCCGCCGCCTCGGCTGCGCCGACGAACTCGCCGCTGTGGCGGATATCCCACGGCGCGGCGCCAACTATCAACGCCAGCGCCAAACCGCCGCCGCGGCCCAGGGCGACCTGATAGCCGTCGTCGACGCCCTGGTCCGCGAATTACGCGATTAGCCACCAGCCCAATCCGGACGCCCGCCTACCCGGGTCCACCTCCTATTCAACAGGCCATAGGGATGCCGTTCACGTGCCGTTTACGATGAGCGGGTGCTAGTCGAAAACCCGAATATGGGAGCTGGAGCCGCGGCGCGCAAATCTGCGCCGCACCGGGGGATTCGGGTGCTCGCTGTTCTCGCGGTCCCCGTACTGCTGGTGGTGTTGCAGGGGGTGGCGCTGTGGCGGGGCTACGAAGGCCCGCTGGAGAGCCTGTTCCGCGATTACGCCGGTACGCCCAAGTCGATGACGGTGCCCTGGGCGGGGCTGGTGCTCGCGCTGGTGGGGATCGGTAACCGGCACCGGGTGATCGCGCTCGCGGCGGCGGTGGCGATCGACCTGGTGTACGCGGGTGTCCGGGTGGCGCTGGGCGGTGCGTTCACCGTCGGCAACGGGCCCGTGCTGGTCCTCACCGGTCTCGCGCTGCTGGCTTGGTGGCGCTGGACCGGGCGGCAGCGGCGGAACGCGTTGCACGCGGCGGCGCTGGGCGCGCTACTGATCCTGGCGACCAAGGTCGGCGATGTGTGGTTGCACATCACCGTCGACCTGCGCCCGCAAGTGCTGGACCAGTACGTGATGCTGGCCGACCACGCGCTCGGCGACCCGTCCTGGGTGATGGGGCGGGCTTTGGAGGTGCTGGGCCCGATTCCCGACGCCGTCCTGCACTGGGTGTACATCGAACTGCCCGCGGCGGCGATCGTGGTGGCGGTCTGGCAGTTGCGGGCCGTGGTGGGCGGCGGCCGCTGGCCGAACCACTACCTGGTGCGCACGTTCCTGGTGCTGGGCCTGGTGGGTCCGCTGGTGTACATCCTGTTTCCGGTGGTGGGGCCCATGTTCGTCTACGGCGTGGACGGCGGCGGATTCCAGGTGGGCAACTACTGGCCCGGGGTGGTGCCGCCGCTGGACCGCACCCCCGAAGCTCTGCTGTTCTCCGATCTCGCCCCGCGCAATTGCATGCCTTCGATGCATACCGCGTGGGCGCTGGCACTGTTCCTGCACACCCGCCGCAATGCCGACGGCACCCTGGCCCCCACCTGGTTGCGTTGGGGCGGAACCTTCTGGCTGCTGTGCACCCTGGCCGCGACCCTCGGTTTCGGCTATCACTACGGCGTCGACCTGGTCGCCGGCGCGGTGCTCTGCCTGACGGTCGAATCGGCCCTGCGCGAACCGGAACGCGGCTGGGGCTGGTTCCGCATCCGCCTGGTGGGCGGTGGTGCGCTGGTCCTGGTCACGCTGCTGCTCGGCTACCGCTATCTCGCGGTGCAGATGGCCGACTACCCGGTCGTGGCCGGCTCGGTCGTACTGGCGCTGCTGGCCGCCGTGGCCGCCGGTTTCCACGCGACCTGGTTCGCCCGCCGCCGCACCGGCGTCCCGCTGGCCGCCGACTCGGCAACAGCCGGCACGGACAGGTTCCTCACCGCCCAGCTGCCGCGGCCGGAGAGCTCGCCGACACCCACCAGCGAGCCTGTCGAGTCCCGCTGACCCGCGCCAGCGCGCCGAAAGCACAGCACCTTCGCGGACCGGTCTACCTTCCCACCTTCGCGATCCGGTGCCCGGCGCACTCGCTGCTAGTCGTCCAGTTTGTCGCCCAGTTCGTTCACGACCAGCAGATCCTCGCGGTGGCGTTGCTCCCGGTAGGCCGTGCGGCCGATCAGGTGGGCGATCACGGGGGCGGTGAGCAGTGTGAACAGGCCCACCAGGATCAGCATCCAGACATTCGGGTCGTCGTAGACCCGCAGGCAGGTGCCCGCCAGGACCAGGTTGAGCCCGATCACCTGAGGTTTGGTCGCGGCGTGCATTCGCAGCAGGGTGTCCGGGAAGCGGACGATCCCGACGGCCGCGGTGAGCGCCATCAGCGAGCCGATGATGATCAGCGTGCCCGAGGCGATGTTCAGGAACGTGCTCATCGGTCGTCCCGGACGCGGTAGCGGGTGACGGCCGCCGACCCCAGGAACCCGACCAGGGAGAGCGCGACGATCGCCGGCACCACGCTGGTGTCCCGGCTGTAGGCGGCCCATACCGCCAGGCCGCAGATCGCCATCGCGATGATCGAGTCGATCCCGACCACCCGGTCGAGGGTGTCCGGGCCGGCGAGGATCCGGTACGCGGTGATCAACGCGGCCGTACCGAGCAGGACCGCGGCCACCAGGGCTACGACGATCACGGCTGCACCTCCTGGGTGGGCAGTGGGGTGGCGCGGCGCTGGAACGCCTCGATCAACAGCGTCTCCACCCGGCGGATGGTGCGGTAGAAGCTGGCTACCGCCTTTTCGCTGCTCACGTCGATCACGTGCACATAGACCACGCACTGTTCCCGGTCGATTTCCAGGACCATGGTGCCGGGGATCAGGTTGAGCAGGTTGGTGCACAGCACCAGCACCAGGTCGGAGCGGAACGCGAACTGTACCCGCAGCACCCCGGATTCGGGCGCCGGGCCGGGACGCAGCGCGAACCAGGCGAGTTGCAGGCTCGATTCGATCGCGTAGTACGCGAAATAGGCCAGCAGTTTCAGCAGCGGCAGGATGCGCAGCTGTCCCTGTACGGGTATCCGGGGCAGGGGCAGGGTCACCATGATCACTGCGCCGACCGCCAGGCCCGCCAGGACGTTGGCGACGCTGATCTGCCCCCACAGCGCGACCCACACCAGCGCCAGCCAGAGCAGCACGCCGGTACGCAGGGCGTTGTCGCGGGTGATCGCGGTGCGGAGTTTCATTTCGTCCCTCCGCCGAGTACGGCTCCGATATAGATGCTGCGGTCCTGTAGTTCGGCCGCGGACCGGTCGGCGATGCCCAGGATCGGGCCCGCCCACACCGTGAGCGCCAGACCCACCGCGACCAGCGCCGCTGTCGGCAGCACCATCATCGTGGGCAGCCGGCCGGGATCGATGCGTTCGTCGTAGAGCATGTCGGTGTTGTCCTCGACCAGGGAGGGCAGCGTCGCGGCCACGAGGTGACCGTCCGGCGCCTGTTCGCGCGGCCGCCAGAACGCCTTGCTCCAGACCCGCGCCATCACATAGAGCGTCAGCAGGCTGGTGACCACCGAGCCGCCGACCAGGATCCAGGCCAGTGTGCTGCCGTCTTCGGCGCCGGCCTGCAACAGGGTGACCTTGCCGATGAACCCGGAGAACGGCGGGATACCCCCGAGGTTGAGAGCCGGGATCAGGAACAACCCGGCCAGCAGCGGGCTCGCCGCCGCCATCCCGCCGACCCGGCGCAGTGAGGTGGAACCGGCCTGCCGTTCTATCAGCCCGGCCACCAGGAACAACGCGGTTTGCACCAGGATGTGGTGCGCGATGTAGTAGACGGCGCCCGCCAGGCCCAGCATGCTCGCGATCCCGACACCGAACATCATGTAGCCGATATGGCTGACCAGCGTGAACGAGAGCAAACGGCGGATATCGTTCTGCGCGATCGCACCGAATATGCCGATCAGCATGGTGAGCAGCCCCGCGATCAGCAGCAGGTTGTCGAATCCGCCGTCGGGGAACAGCAGGGTCTGGGTGCGCAGGATGGCGTACACGCCGACCTTGGTGAGCAGGCCGGCGAAGACCGCGGTCACCGGTGCCGGTGCGGTGGGATAGGAGTCGGGCAGCCAGTTCGACAGCGGGAACACCGCCGCCTTGATACCGAACGCGACGAGCAGGACGCCGTAGACGGCCTGGCGGATCCCGTCGGGGACGGCGTCCATGCGCACGGCGAGCTGGGCGAAGTTGAGGGTCCCGGTGGCTCCGTAGACGACGGCGACGCCCATCAGGAAGATCATCGACGACACCATCGACACCATCACATACGAGACACCCGCCCGGATTCTTTCCGCGGTGGCGCCCAGGGTGAGCAGTACGAACGAGGCCACCAGCAGGATTTCGAAACCCACGAACAGGTTGAACAGATCACCGGCCAGGAACGCCATCGACACCCCGGCGTTGAGCACCAGGTAGGTGGGCCAGAAGATCGAGGTCGGCTGGCGGACCCGGCTGTCCCCGATGTTCTGCCCGGCGCCGTAGACGGCGACAGCGAGCAGCACGATCTGGGAGACCAGCAGCATGGCCGCCGAGAGCCGGTCCACCACGATGGTGATCCCGATCGGCGTCTCCCAGCCGCCGACCTGCACCGCGACCGTGCCGTCGCGGTCGGCCAGGTACAGCATCGCCGCGCACACCACGACCGCGGCGGTGAGCGCCACCATCACGACCACCCGCTGGAAGCGGGGCCGGCGTCCGGCGATGAGGGTCGCGGCGGCGGCCAGCAGCGGGATGAGTACCGGCAGCGGCGCGAGTGCGGGCAGGAGATTCTGCGGCAGGCTCATTCTTCGGGGTCCTCCCGCTCGCGCGCGGCGATCCCGACGTCCTCCGGGTCGTTCTCGACTTTTTCGCTGGTGGTCAGGATGTAGGAGCGGTAGGCCAGGGCGAGGACGAACGCCGAAACGCCCATGGTGATGACGATGGCGGTCAGCACCAGTGCCTGGGCGAGCGGGTCGGCCATGGTGTCGCGGACGGTATCGGCGGCGCCCTGGATCGGTGGCGCGCCGTCCGGCCCGCCCATGGTGAGGATCAGCAGGTTCACGGCATTACCGATCAGCAGAATGCCGAGCAGCATCTTCGTGACCGTGCGTTCGAGCAGCAGATAGACGCCGCAGGCCAGCAGGACGCCGACGAGGACCAGCAGGGTCAGGTTCGCGCTCATGATTGCACCAGCTCGTCGTCCAGGCGCGCCCCGAGGCTGCGCAGTACGTCCAGGACCAGGCCCACGACGATCAGGTACACGCCGAGATCGAAGAACAGCGAGGTCACCAATTTGATGTGGCCGAGCAGCGGAACCGTCGCCTCGACGATCACCGAGTACAGCGGTGGTGCACCCAGGAGCAGCGGTACGGTCGCCGTCCCCGCCGCCAGCACCAGCCCGGCGCCCAGTAGATGGCCGGCGTCGACGGGGAGGGCCTCACCGAGTTCGTACTGTCCGCCCGCCAGGTAGCGCAGGACCAATGCCAGGCCGGCGATGAGCCCGCCGGCGAAACCACCGCCGGGTGCGTTGTGGCCGGAGAAGAAGAAATACACCGACAGCACCATCATGGTGGGGAACACCAGGCGGGTGGTGATCTGCAGGACCATCGACCGTTCGCGGCGGTCCACCAGCCGGCCGGCGGGTAGCCAGCTCACCTTCCCGGGCCGGTAGTTCGGTGCGTCGGCGGCGCGGGGCGGTAGGCCGAACCGGCGGCTCCGGAAGACCAGCGAGGCCACGCCGGTGGCGGCCACCACCAGCACCGAGATCTCGCCGAGGGTGTCCCACGCGCGCATATCGACCAGCAGGACGTTGACCGCGTTCTTCCCGCCGCCGAATTCGTAGGCGGCCGCGGGGATCCGTTCCCAGATCGGCTCGGTACTGCGCGCCGCGGCGGCGAACGCGGCCAGTACCGGGACCGTGATCCCGACCGCGATGGCGATCGCGGCCCGGCCGAGCTGGAACCCGGTCTGCTGTTCCGGGCCGATTTCGGCGGGGAAGGCGCGCAGCACCAGCACGAAGATCACCAGGGTCAGGGTTTCCACCAGGAACTGGGTGAGCGCCAGGTCGGGGGCGCCGTGCAGGGCGAAGATCACGCCGCAGCCGTAGCCGGTGAGCCCGACCACCAGCACACTCGCCAGCCGGTTGCGCAGGACGGTGGCGCCCAGCGCCATCGCGATCATGATCGCGCCGATCACCATTTGCAGCGGGCGGTCCCACAGCCGCAGTTCGACCCCGGCGCGGGTGCCGAGGGCCAGCACCGTGGCGGGCAGGATCACCAGGGTGCCGAGGATGGCGGCCTGGTTCAGGGGCAGAGAACCGCGTTGCACCGAACCGGTCATTTTCAGCGATATCCGGTCCATGGCGCGCAGCGCGGCATCGTAGCCGCGGTCGGCGTTACCCAGCAGGGTCGTCGATTCGCCGAACATATCGCGCCGGACGAAGAACAGGGCACCGCCGGCGATGATGGTCACGGTGAACAGCAGCGGCAGGGTCAAGCCGTGCCAGAGCTGCAGGTGTGCGGTCAATTCACCGGGCAGTGTCTCCGCGTAGGGCGCCAGCAGCGGGTCGACCCAGGGGGCCGCGAGGCCCGCGGCCAGCGAACCCAGGGCCAGCACTGCGGGCGCGGCGACGAAGGCCGGTCCGGGCGTGTGCCAGTCCGGAACCCGGATACCGGGTTTGTCGGCGAAGGCACCCCAGATGAACCGCGCGCTGTAGGCGACGGTGAGCATGGAACCCAGCACGACACCGGCCAGCAGCAGCCATTTGCCGGTACCGCTCAGCGGTGGATCCGCCGCGAGTTCCGCGGCCAAGGCCGATTCTTTCGCCACGAAACCCCACAGCGGTGGGATACCGGCCATACTCAGCGCCGCCAGCGTGGAGATGCCCAGGAGAACGGGTGCGCGGCGCCCGAGACCGGACAGTTCGCCGATATCGCGAGTGCCCGCATTGTGGTCGACGATGCCGACCACCAGGAACAGGCAGGCCTTGAACAATGCGTGGGCGACGAGCAGTCCGATGCCGGCCAAGGCGGCGTCGGGGGTGCCGAGCCCGACCATGAGTACGAGAAAGCCCAGCTGGCTGACGGTGCCGAAAGCCAGGAGCAGTTTCAGGTCGGTGACCTGCATGGCGCGCAGACCGGCCAGCAACATGGACGCCAGGCCGAGCGTCAGGATCAGCGGCCGCCAGACCGGCTCGTCGGCGAAGGCCGGCGCCAGCCGGGCGATCAGGTAGACACCGGCCTTCACCATGGCCGCGGCGTGCAGGTACGCGCTGACCGGCGTGGGCGCGGCCATCGCGCCCGGGAGCCAGAAATGCAGCGGGACGATGGCCGATTTGCTCAGCGCGCCGACCAAGATCAGGACCAGCCCCACCTGCACCGCGATACCGCCCGGCGGTTCCGGGGCGGCAAGCAGGTCGGAGAGCAGGTAGGTGTCGTAGGCCTGCCCGAGCACCACGATGCCCACGAGCATGGCCAGCCCGCCCGCGCCGGTGACCAGCAGCGCCTGCAGCGCCGCCCGGCGCCCGGCCGCGCTGTCGGAGTTGTGCCCCACCAGCAGGAAGGACAGGACCGTGGTGATTTCCCAGAAGACGAACAGCAACAGCATGTTGTCACTGGTGACCAACCCGAACATGGCCCCGGCGAACGCGACCAGCCAGGCGGCGAAGGAGCCGAGTTTCGGTTCGTCGTCGTCGAAATAGCGGGCGCAGTAGGCGAGTACCAGCGCGCCGATGCCGAGGATCAGCGCGCTCATCACGGTGGCGAGCGGGTCGGAGCGCAGCTGCAGGGTGAGGTCGATGGTCGGGGCCCAGGCATAGCGCACCTGCTGGATATCGTTCCAGCCCGCGATCACCCAGCCGAGGGAGAGCAGCGGCACCAGTGCCAGCGGATAGAACGCGTTGCGGCCCAGTACTCGCACGGCTGCGGGCGCGGCAAGCGCGGCCAGGGCGTGTGCGAGCAGGATGGCGAGCAAGCGTTACCTCCGTCGGAATCCGGTGCGGCGGGGTATTGCGCGCTCATCATATGCGAGCACGATCTGGGACCATCGTACAGGTATACGGACCCCGGTCCGCATCCGGCTACCCTTTGGCAACAATCTGTGCAGGTCAGACATAACGGACAAGCCTCGCTCAGCCGTCCCCAGCAGTGGCAACGTCACCCGGCCGGCACCGCGTTCGCCCACCGATAACCAGCCACTCCGAACCGCCGGCTGCGGTGCCGACTCAGGGACACCGAATGGTCCCGGCTCACAGCCGTCCCCGAGGAGCCCACCTGCGGCGCCGAGTTCGGCGAGGCATTTCGAAGGACCCGTGGCCCGCAACCATGTGCCGCCGGAGGCGGCACCAAAAACTCACCGCTCGGAGTAGCGGCGGAGGGCTTCTACCTGGGCGGGGTCGAGGGAGGGGCGGACAGCGCGGCGGGCGGCGGCGATATCGTCGGCGGTGACATCGGCGGCCTGTACATCGCGGCGCATGGCCGAGAGCGCGGCCTCGCGGAGCAGGGCGGCGCAATCGGCGGCGGAAAAACCGTCCAGGTCGGCGGCCAGCCGGGTCAAATCGACCGATTCGGCCAGCGGCACCGAGCGCCCGGCCGTCCGCAGGATGGCTTCCCGGGCCTGTTCGTCCGGCGGCGGAACGAACACCAGCCGTTCCAGCCGGCCGGGCCGCAGCAGCGCGGGGTCGATGAGTTCCGGACGGTTCGTGGCACCGAGGACCACCACGTCCCGCAACGGCCGCACCCCGTCCAGCTCCGTCAGCAGCGCGGCGACCACCCGGTCGCCGACCCCGGAGTCGGAGCTCTGCCCACGTCGCGGCGCCAGCGCGTCCACCTCGTCCAGGAAGATCAGCGACGGCGCCGAATCGCGTGCCCGCTGGAACAGCTCCCGCACCGCACGCTCGGAGGAACCGACCCATTTGTCCATCAGTTCCGCGCCCTTGACCGCGTGCACACTCAGTTGCCCACTACCCGCCAGGGCGCGCACCAGGAACGTTTTCCCGCATCCCGGCGGGCCGTACAGCAGCACCCCGCGCGGCGGTTCGATACCCAGCCGGGCGAACGAATCGGGATGCCGCAGCGGCCACAGCACCGCCTCGGTGAGCGCCTGCTTGGTTTCGGCCATATCGCCCACCTCGTCGAGCCCGAGACTGCCGATGGCCAGTTCGTCGGTGCCCGACCGGGACAGCGGCCGGATCACCTCCAGTGCACCCAGCAGATCCTCGTGCTCCAGCCGGGGCTCGGCGCTTTCCCGGCTGGCCCGGGCCGCCGCCCGCAGGGCCGCCTCCCGGCACAACGCCGCGAGATCCGCGACCACGAAACCGGGCGCCCGCGCGGCGACCTCGTCGAGCCGCAGCTCGCCGGTGGGCACCTTGGCCAGCAGCTGTTCGAGCAGGGATTTGCGGATCGCCGCGGTGGGCAGGGCCAGCGCGAGTTCGCGATCGCACAGGTCCGGGGCCCGCAACCGGGAATCCACCGCCGCGGGATGCGCGGTGGTGGCCAGCAGCGCCACACACGGTTCGGCCACCGCGGCCCGCAACTGGTCCAGGATCAGTGTCGCCACCGGTTCGGCCGGTTCCGGCAACAAGGCATCGATATCGGTGATGAGCAGAACGCCGCCCTTACCCGACCCTGCCGCCGCGACCGCGGCCGCGACCTCCCGCAACCGGGCCCCGCTCTCGGCCGCCCCGACCGACGGGCCGTCCAACTCCACCACCCGCCGCGGCGCGGCCACCGCCCGCGCCAAGGTGGCCTTACCCACCCCGGCCGGGCCGGTGATCAGCACGCCGAGGTGCGGCGCGGCGCCCAGCACCTTCAGCAGCTCCGGCTCGTCCAGGGCCAGGCTCAACCACTCTTCGAGCTTGGCGGCCTGCTGCCGGGCACCGGCGAGTTCCTCCACCCGGACCTCGGTGGCGGGGGCACTGGTCACCGGCACCGGGCCGGGCAGATCGGTTTCGCAGACGGTATCGAGATGGCTCGGCACCATGGACTGCCCGGGCCCGCCCTGCCCGTTGACCCGCACCGCCGCCGCCTGGTTCCCGGTCACCGCCCCGGCCGTCCATTCGACCGCCGAATTCGGCTGCACACTCACCGGGACACCGGGCGGCTCGGTGGCGACCACGGTGAGCAGCTCGGAGGTCCAAGCGATCCCGAACGTCCGCGACAACGCCTGACTGGCCGCCGAGGACGGAATATCCGGACCCAGATCGCGGGGCAGCAGCGAAACGGTATCGCCGACGGTCACCACTTTGCCGAGCAACGCCTGCCGCAGGGTCGCGGCGGGAATGGTCTGGGTGGCGTGCCGCGACCCGCTCACCGAAATATGCCGCGCGCCCTGCACCCGGGCCGGCGCGACCACCACCGTGGCGTTCTCCCGCAGCCCGGCATTGGACAGCGTCACATCGTCGAGCAGAGCCGTACCCGCCGGGGTGCCGGCCGGAGCCCGCCCGGCGACGGCCGCGGTCCGCCGCGCACCGACCAGCATGATCCCGTCCCACTCGCGTAGCCCCAGCGCGGTCAGCACTTCCGGATGCAGCCGGATCACCCCGCGCCGGGCATCGGCGGCGGACGAATTGAGACGGACGGTCAATGCCAGTTCAGCCACAGTGTTTATTCTGCGCGCCTTCGGCGCGCGGGTTTTGGCCCCCCTGGGTCCCTGCGTGCCGGTTACCCGTTGACGACGATGCCGGACACTACGGCGACCTTCTGGTCGGCGAGTTTGCTGGAGTTGCAGACCAGTTTCGCGGTGCCGAGGGCGGCGTTGGGGTTGCCGACGAAGGCGCTCTCGGGATTCTCGGCCAGGATGTCGTGGACCAGTTTCTGCTGGTCGGGTTCGTCGAGCTGGGCGAACTGGGCGCAGGTGGTGTCGGAGGCCCGGCCGGAAACGGGGGTTTCCTCGGCGGCGGTGGTTTGCGCGGGGGCCTCGGCGGTTTCGGTGTTCTCGCTCGGCGCGGGGGTCTCGGTGGGGGCGCTCGCGGACTCGGTCGCCGGCGTGGACTGGCCGGTCGCGGTGTTCTTGCGGAGTCCGGAGGCTTCGGCCGGCTCGTCCTCTGCCGAACAACCCGACAGCACCAGCGCCGCGAAGGCGGTAGCGGCCACGACAACAGTTGAGATTCGCTTCATCACGCATTCCCCGGGTCAACCACGCCGGAGCCTCCGGCGCGCTGTATATATTGCGCCGCCTCCGGCGGCGCGGGGTTCGGGGCCCCCTTGGTCTCGTTCTTCACTCGCCGCTCTGTGTTCGACTGCGCCGCCTCCGGCGTCGCCGGTTCGGGGCCCCCGAAGTCTCGTTCTTCACTCCGACGCTCCTCCGCTTCGCTCCCCCGCTCTGGCGCTCCAGAACGAGACGGGCCCCGAACCACGGAGGTGGACGATGTGCGGGTAGGTGGATTCGCGGTGTCGGTGTGCCGTCGCGCGGCGCAGGCGGGTGTGGAACCGAGGGGACCAGAACCGTTCAGGTCAGCGGCCAACAGGATGTGGCTGCTGTGGCGGAACGGGTCGGGGAATCAGACGCGGTGTTTGCGCACCATATCGAGTTCGGTGGGGGTGAGCAGACGTTCCAGTCGTTCGTCGACGCGATCGTCGCCGGTGGTGTCATCCGGGTCGAGGGCGGGTAGCTGGGGTAGCCCCTCGGAGTTCTGGCGGCGCAATAGCGAGCGAAGGTTCACGGCCCATCACCTTACCGTAGCTGAGTGTTTGCTGGCGTCGTGTCTTGCTTGCGGTGGCGTATACGGAACCGGCTTGTCTACCCTTTCGATTCTGCTTCCGGATCGGCGATATCGATACGCGGGCCGGGAAAACGTGACCGAGCCGAAGCCAATCGCTACCCTTCCCGATACTTGGAGTTTCATCTACCTGGAGGCCATGGTGCCGAAGAACTTGGAAGCCAGCATCGATATCGACGCCGCGCCGGAGCGCGTATGGGAGGTGCTCGCCGACCCGCGCCGGATGCCGGAATTCAGCCCGCAATGTGTGCGGATGATCCCGATCGGCAAGCCGAAGGCGGGCGTGCTCACCGTCAACCTGAACCGGGACGGCTGGAAGTTCTGGCCCACCACCTCCCGCATCCTGCGCTACGAGAAGAACAGCGCATTGGCGTTCCGGGTGAGCCAGAACCGCACCGTGTGGACCTACACCCTCGAACCGGCCGGGAACGGTACCCGGCTGATCGAGCGCCGGGACGTCCCCAACGGCACCACCTGGATCTCGAGCACGCTGGTGAACGCGCTGCTCGGCGGTGAGGAGGCTTTCGAGGAAAACCTGGTGCGCGGGATGAACGAATCCCTCGCCGAGATCAAGAAAGCGGTTGAGGCGGGCTGAACTCCGGCAGCTTCACCACCTGGGCGGCGTAGGACAGGCCGGCGCCGAAGGCGATGAGCAACGCGGTATCGCCCGGTTTCGACTGCCCGGTGCGCAACAGGGTCTCCATCGCCAGCGGAATCGAGGCTGCCGAAGTGTTGCCGGCTTCCTCGATATCGTTGGCCAGCGCGCAATTCTCGGGCAGTTTGAGCACCCGCGCCATGATCTCGATGATCCGGCCGTTCGCCTGGTGCGGGATCATGGCGTCCAGGTCGTCCATCGCCAGTCCGGCCCGGTCGACCGCGTCGCG
This sequence comes from Nocardia sp. CA-290969, assembly GCF_050936135.1. Taxonomy (NCBI): domain Bacteria; kingdom Bacillati; phylum Actinomycetota; class Actinomycetes; order Mycobacteriales; family Nocardiaceae; genus Nocardia; species Nocardia sp. CA-290969. The sequence continues at coordinate 7,191,180 of NZ_JBNJNJ010000001.1, forward strand.
GCAGACCTTCTCCAGCGAATGCGCCGCCCAGCGGAACACCGCCGTGCCCTCCATCGCCAGATAGGGGCGTACGGCGTCGAGCCCCTTCTCCTCGATTTCGGTGAAGAATTCGATCCAGTCCTTGTCCTGCCGGATCGCCTGGTGCTGGGTGCCGTCGGAACCCCAGACGGTCGGGCCGATACCGGGTTCGTCGGCCGGGCCCACCACCACGGCGCCCGCGCCGTCGGCGAACAGGAACGCGGTCCCGCGGTCGGCCGGGTTGATCGTGTCGGTGAGTTTTTCCACCCCGATCACCAGCACCCGCGACGAGGTGCCCGCGCGTACCAGATCCGAGGCCATCGCCAGGCCGTGACAGAAACCTGCGCAGCCGGCGGAGATATCGAACGCCGCCGCGCCGCCCGCACCCAGTTCGGTGGCGATCCGCGGCGCGGCCGCGGGGGTCAGCAGCAGGTGGGTGGAGGTGGCCACGATCACGCAGTCGATCTGGTCGGCGGCGACCTTGGCCGATTTCAGCGCGCCCCGCGCGGCCGCCACACTCATGGAGTGGATGGTCTCGGAATCATCGGCGAACCGGCGCGTGCGGATACCCGACCGGGTCCGGATCCACTCGTCGCTGGAATCGATCGGCCCGGCCACCTCGTCGTTGGTGACGACGCGCGCCGGACGATAGACACCCAGTCCCAGGATTGCGGTGAACTGCGCCCCGGTCGTCTGGGCGAGCTGAGTAGCCATGCTGCTTCTCCTATGTACCTGCGACTGCGTTGCCGCGGGGTGGACCCGATTCGGTGTGGATTCCTCGCCCGGCGTCGGTGGCTGACGTCTGCCGGGCAATCCGAAGACATGAGGCACCCTCATATTAGCTCGATGTTCGCGTGACGGCAGCTCGTATTCGATTTTCGCCGGAGTGGTTATCCGGACGAAGCCCGGGTATCGCCCGGATGGGCGTAGCGCCGCCGTCCGCTCAGGTCATCCGCGGGCGACCGGGGCTTCGCCGCGGACGTTCGCCACCGCGAGCGTGCAACCGGAAGAAAAGCGAGGGACAACCATGCTCGGTCTCGGCATCATCGGCTGGATCATCATCGGCGGAATCGCCGGCTGGATTGCCAGCAAGATCATGAAAACCGATGCGCAACAGGGGATCCTGCTCAATATCGTGGTCGGTATCGTCGGCGGTCTGCTCGGCGGCTTCCTGCTCTCCGTCTTCGGCGTCGATGTCGAATCGGGCGGTTGGTGGTTCAGCTTCTTCACCTGCCTGCTGGGCGCCGTCATCCTGTTGTTCCTGGTGAGGTTGGTCGTCAGGAGGTGATCCCGCGAGCGACACCCGGCACGAATACACCGGCTCGGCGTAAGGTGTGAACGCTTGCGCCGACGGGTTCACCGGGTCGGCGCGGGCGTCCGACCGTACCGTCGGTCCGAACGGACCGAGTCGAGTGTGAAAGAGGAATAAGTGGCACGCCGTCCCATCCCGCCCGGTACCCCGCAACGGACCGGGCCGGGCCACCTGGCCGATCTGGTGCGCAATACGGTCCCGCCGATGCATCCGGCAGGATTGCCCTTCGTGGCCGCACCGCTGGCCGTGGCTCTGCTGGGCCGGCGGCGCCGCTGGCTGCGCCGGGCCGGGCTGGCGGCAGCCGCGGCGAGCGCCACCTTCTTCCGGCACCCGCACCGGGTGCCGCCGAACCGGCCCGGCGTGGTGGTGGCCGCGGCGGACGGTGAGGTCGCGCTCGTCGATACCGCCGCACCGCCCGCCGAGCTCGGGCTCGGTGATCAGCCGCTGCCCCGGGTGAGCATCTTCCTGTCCGTCCTGGACGTACATGTCCAGCGCACGCCGGTCTCCGGTGTGGTGCGCGATGTGCGCTACCGGCGGGGCAGCTTCAAATCCGCCGATCTGCCCGAGGCGAGCGCGGTCAACGAGCGCAACAGCATGGTCATCGATACCGAATCCGGGGAGCAGGTGGTGGTCGTCCAGATCGCCGGGCTGCTGGCGCGGCGGATCGTCTGCGACGCCGCCGCCGGGGACCGGGTCACCATCGGCGACACCTACGGCCTGATCCGGTTCGGTTCCCGGGTCGATACGTATTTCCCGGCCGGCACCGAACTGCTGGTGAACATCGGGCAGCGGACGATCGGAGGGGAGACGGTGCTGGCGGTTCTGCCGTCGGCAGGATCGTGATGGAGCAGGTCATCGAAGGCAGGCGGCGCCGATCCATCCGGCTGCTGCCCAGTATCGTCACGATCCTCGCGCTGTGCTCGGGGTTGTCCGCGGTGAAGTTCGGCCTGGAAGGTGAACTGGAGATCGCGCTGGCCATGATCGGCGCGGCCGCGGTGCTCGATACGCTGGACGGCCGGCTGGCCCGGCTGCTCTCGGCCACCACCAAGATCGGCGCGGAACTGGATTCGCTCTCCGACGCCATCTCGTTCGGGGTGGCGCCGGCGCTGGTGCTCTACGTGGTGCTGTTCGACGGGGAGAGCCGCAGCGCCGGCTGGATCATCGCGCTGCTGTTCGCGGTGAGCGTCGTGCTCCGGCTGGCGCGTTTCAACACCCTGATGGACGACGACACCCGGCCCGATTGGGCGCGGGAGTACTTCGTGGGCGTACCGGCGCCGGCGGGCGCGCTCATCGCGATGGCCCCCATTGCGCTCTTCGTGCAGTTCGGTGACGGCTGGTGGACCAGTTTCCCGCTCGTGGCGGCCTGGACCGTTTTCGCCGCCGCCCTGTGTGTGAGCACCATCCCCACCCTGGCGATGAAATCGGTCTCGGTGGCGCCGCAGGCGGCCGCGGGGCTTCTCGTGCTGGTCGCCTTGGCCGGCGCCGCGCTGATCACCTATCCGATCGTGCTGCTGCTGGTGCTGATCGTGCTGTATCTGGGGCATATCCCGTTCGCCTGGTATTCGCAGCGCTGGGTGGCGGCCCGCCCCGAGACCTGGCAGTACAAACCCGCGGAACGCCGCGCGCAGCGCCGGGCGGACCGGCGGCTGCCGGTGCTGCGCCGCCCGGATATCCGCCGGCCGGCCTTGCGTGGGGATTCGCGGCTGCGGCTGCGGCGTCCGGGTGGGCGGAACTGACGAGGCATTGCGTCAACTTTCGGTTGACGATTCTCATGCGTCAACTTATAGTTGACGCATGACTTCTCCTGTACGTTTGGACGACCTCATCGAGGTCATCAAAAAAGCCCGCCCCGACAACGCCTTGGAACAACTCTCCGACGCGGTGGTCGCCGCCGGTCATCTCGGCGACGTGGCCGACCACCTGATCGGCCATTTCGTCGACCAAGCCCGCCGCTCCGGCGCCTCCTGGACCGAGATCGGCGCCAGTATGGGCGTCAGCAAGCAGGCGGCCCAGAAGCGATTCGTGCCCAAGGGGCCCGGCGACCCGGCCGCCGAAATGGACCCCAACGCCGGATTCGCCAAATTCACCGACCGCGCCCGCGCCATGGTGGTGGCGGCGCAGGAAGCGGCCCATGCCGGCGGCAGTGCGCAGATCGCCCTGCCGCATCTGGTGCTGGGCCTGCTCAGCGAATCCGACAGTCTCGCGGTGCGGCTGATCGCCGACCTGGGGTTCTCGCCGGACGCTATCGCCACCGCCGCGATCGCCGCCGCCGGTGCCGAACCCGGTGCGGCGATCGCGCCCGCGGATCTCAAGGCCGCCACCGCGGCGGGCAAGATGAGCGGACTCGTCCCCTTCGACGCCGATTCCAAGAAGGCGCTGGAGTTGACCTTCCGGGAAGCGCTGCGCCTGGGTCACAACTACATCGGCACCGAACACGTGCTGCTGGCGATCCTGGAACAGGAGAACGGGTCGGGGATCCTGTCCGATGCCGGCCTGCGCAAGGACGCGTTCGAAACGCGACTGGTCGAGGTGCTCCAGCAGATCGTGGCCGGAAAACAGTAGCGCCGCCCGCCCCGCGCCGGTCTTCGGTGCTCCCGGCGCGGGCGGTTGTCCCGGTAATCTATAGCAATGGCGGATGAAACGGACCCCGATCTCGTCGCCGGGGAGCACCGGGACGATCTGCTGCGTGCGCTGACCTACGTCTCCACGGAATCTCTGTCCGATGGCAGTTACGTGGTCAACGGTGATCTGCCGCCGGAGGTCGCGCCGCCGTTCATCCGCGCGATCATGCGGGTCGAAGCGGAGTTGCTCCTGCACGATGCCGAATTCGTCACCGTCGACGAAGGCGAACCGCGCACGCCGGAGGAGCGCCGCGCCGATGCCTTCCTGGCCCTCGCTCTCCGGGTCACCGACAGTCTCTGAGTGGGCCGACCTTGCACTCGCCATCGGCGAGTGCTAAAAATGGCTTTGGCACTCCCGATCGGAGAGTGCTAGGTCGGGACGGTGAGATCGGGTACACGACACCCCTGGTCGTCCGTCGCGGGCACCGAGCCTGGCCAAGCGTAGCTAAGGGTGACCCGACAAGGCGGTCATCCTGTGTGTCAGCCTCATTACTTGGAGGATCTCACCGCAATGGCCAAGACAATTGCGTACGACGAAGAGGCCCGTCGCGGCCTCGAGCGGGGCCTGAACAGCCTCGCCGACGCGGTCAAGGTGACGCTGGGGCCGAAGGGCCGCAACGTCGTCCTGGAGAAGAAGTGGGGCGCCCCCACGATCACCAACGATGGTGTGTCCATCGCCAAGGAGATCGAGCTGGAGGACCCGTACGAGAAGATCGGCGCCGAGCTGGTCAAGGAAGTCGCCAAGAAGACCGACGATGTCGCGGGCGACGGCACCACCACCGCCACCGTGCTCGCCCAGGCGCTGGTGCGCGAGGGTCTGCGCAACGTCGCGGCCGGTGCGAACCCGCTGGGCCTGAAGCGCGGTATCGAGAAGGCCGTCGAGGCCGTCACCGCCAAGCTGCTCGACACCGCCAAGGAAGTCGAGACCAAGGAGCAGATCGCCGCCACCGCCGGTATCTCCGCGGGCGACCCGTCCATCGGTGAACTGATCGCCGAGGCCATGGACAAGGTCGGCAAAGAAGGCGTCATCACCGTCGAAGAGGCGCAGACCTTCGGTCTGTCGCTGGAGCTCACCGAGGGTATGCGCTTCGACAAGGGCTACATCTCGGGCTACTTCGTCACCGATCCCGAGCGTCAGGAAGCGGTCCTCGAGGATCCGTACATCCTGCTGGTCGGCTCGAAGGTCTCCACCGTCAAGGACCTGCTGCCGCTGCTGGAGAAGGTCATCCAGGCCGGTAAGCCGCTGCTGATCATCGCCGAGGACGTCGAGGGCGAGGCTCTGTCGACCCTGGTCGTGAACAAGATCCGTGGCACCTTCAAGTCCGTCGCCGTCAAGGCTCCGGGCTTCGGTGACCGCCGCAAGGCCCAGCTCGCCGATATCGCCATCCTCACCGGTGGCGAGGTCATCAGCGAAGAGGTCGGCCTCTCCCTGGAGACCGCCGGCGTCGAGCTGCTCGGCCAGGCCCGCAAGGTCGTCGTCACCAAGGACGAGACCACCATCGTGGAAGGCTCCGGCGACGCCGAGGCCATCCAGGGCCGGGTCGCGCAGATCCGCACCGAGATCGAGAACTCGGATTCCGACTACGACCGCGAGAAGCTGCAGGAGCGCCTGGCCAAGCTGGCCGGCGGTGTTGCGGTGATCAAGGCCGGCGCCGCGACCGAGGTCGAGCTCAAGGAGCGCAAGCACCGCATCGAAGATGCCGTGCGCAACGCCAAGGCCGCCGTCGAAGAGGGCATCGTCGCCGGTGGTGGCGTGGCCCTGCTGCAGTCGGCCCCGGCTCTGGACGATCTGAAGCTCGAGGGTGACGAGGCGACCGGCGCGAACATCGTCCGCGTGGCGCTGTCGGCTCCGCTGAAGCAGATCGCCTTCAACGCCGGCCTCGAGCCCGGCGTGGTGGCGGAGAAGGTTTCCAACCTGCCCGCCGGCCAGGGCCTCAACGCCCAGACCAACGAGTACGAGGACCTGCTCGCCGCCGGTGTCGCCGACCCGGTCAAGGTCACCCGCTCGGCCCTGCAGAACGCGGCCTCCATCGCGGCTCTGTTCCTCACCACCGAGGCCGTTGTCGCCGACAAGCCGGAGAAGGCGGCCGCCGCGCCGGCCGACCCGACCGGCGGCATGGGCGGCATGGACTTCTGAGTCCCGCCACCCGGCAACCCGTTCGAACCGTGGGCCGGTCCACCGTCAGGTGGACCGGCCTTCGGCCTTTTTGCGGCTGTGCCGTGGAGGCGGCAGAGGTATCCTGGACGTCTATTGCTGATACAGGAGATATCCCGAGAGGTGAGTGACCATGGGATCTTCGAAGACGCCGATCGAGATCGATGACGAAGCGCTGGCTATCGCTGCGGAGGTGCTGGGTACCAAGACCAAGAAGGACACCGTCAATGCCGCCTTGCGCGAGGTCGGCCAACGGTTGGTCCGCATGCGCGCCCTTGCGCGCCTGGGTGAGATGGCCGACCGGGGTGACTTCGACGAATTTCTCGACAACAAGGCGGCCTACCGCCGGTGACTCCCGCCATCTACCTCATCGATACATCCGGGCTGTTCCGGATTCTCCAAGAGCCCTACCGGAAGGCGTGGGCCGATCAACTGGCCGCCGGAGTGATCGCCACCTGCCCGATCGTGGAACTCGAGTTCCTGTACTCGGCCCGTTCACTCGCCGACCGGCTCGAGAAGCAGCGATTACTGCACGATCTGTTCGGTTGGACCCCGATGCCGGACCGGGCCTACGAGCGTGCCGAAGAGGTCCAGCAGCTGATGACCGAGCAGGGAACTCATCGCTCCGCCGGCCCGGTCGACCTGCTCATTGCAGCGACCGCCGAACACAGCCGGCTCACGATCTTGTGTGACGACAACGATTTCGCGACCGTCGCCCGGATCACCGGGCAGCAGGTGGCCTTCGTAACCGGAACTTCCGGCTGAGCACCGCGGCGGTAGCCGAGGGTCTCGGCGCCGGCTCTCCTGCGGCCCGCCGGTGGCGGAGGCGTTCGGAATGCGGCCATCTGAGCCCTCCCTTGTCGTACGACCTCGGATACGGTGCCGGGCAACTCGAATCAGGCCTTGCGGTAGCTCTTCATCTTTTCCACGGGGTACCCGGCCATCGTCACCACCACCAGGCCGTACCCGGCCAGTCCGATGAGAAGAGGTGTGTGCAGCTGCCGCTCCGGATCGGCCGGTATGTAGGCCAGGATTCCTATCGGTGGAAGGCAGAGCACGGCCGCGGTGCTCGACCAGCGGAACGACCGCGCCGGTGTCGGGAAGCGTCCGGTGCGGAGCTCTTTCACGCGAGGGGGATATCTGGTGGTAGCTGTAGGGCGACCGTGATGAGGGAGTGGATGCGCGCGCTGATCAGGGTGAGGAGGCCGTGGACTTCGGTGGGGGCGGTTTCGGCGGCGGCGTGCAGGAGTTTCAGGTCGTCGTCGAGGCGGGCCAGGGCGTCGTCGATATCGCCGGAGCCGGCGGTGAGGGCGGTGGTGATCTCCTCGAGAGAGAGGCCTTGCGCCTCCAGTTGCCGGATCAGGTGGACGCGGGCGATATCCGTGGCGTCGTAGAGGCGGTAGCCGCCCGCGGTGCGTTCGGCGGGTGCCAGCAGGCCCAGACCGGTGTAGTAGTCGACTGTTCGCGGGCTGACCTGGGCCTGCGCCGCGAACTCGCCGATCCGGAGTAGGGACGTCATCGGTCACCTCCCTTCCTGCCAACCATACAGTGCTGCGTGCTAGTGTCGGAAACATGCCCGCATCCGGCACGAGCTCATGAAACGCGCATCGCGCAAATATCGACAACCCGGGCCGCCCCGTGCGGAGCGGCCTCCCCGGAGCCGTCGGGCGGTGACGTCGTGACGAGTGTGCTCGGCATCCTGCTCGGTGTCGCCGTTGTCCTGCTGATCACCGCGTTGACCGGCTACTTCGTGGCCCAGGAATTCGCGTATATGGCCGTGGATCGTTCCCGGCTGAAAGCCCGCGCCGGCGACGGTGACAAGGCCGCCGGCCGCGCACTGCGGGTTACTCGCCGGACGTCGTTCATGCTGTCCGGTGCTCAACTGGGAATCACCGTCACGGGGCTGCTGGTCGGCTATGTCGCCGAACCGCTGATCGGGCGCGGTCTCGGCGAACTGCTCGGCGGGATCGGTATTCCCACCGCAGTCGGGGTCGGTGTCGGCGCGGTGCTGGCGATCGCGTTCTCCACGCTGGTGCAGATGCTGTTCGGGGAGTTGGTGCCCAAGAACCTCGCCATCGCCCGGCCCGAACCGGTGGCCCGCGGGCTGGCGGCCTCGACCACGGTTTACCTGAAAGTTTTCGGGTGGCTGATCCGTCTGTTCGACCAGTCGTCGAATCTGCTGCTGCGCGCCCTGCGTATCGAGCCGGTGCACGATGTCGAACACTCCGCCACCCCGCGCGACCTCGAACATATCGTCGCCGCCTCGCGTGAGGCCGGTGAGTTGCCGCCCGAATTGTCCACTCTGCTCGATCGCATCCTGGACTTCCCGACCAGCACCGCCGAGCACGCCATGATCCCGCGCGGCCGGGTCGACACCGTCCATATCGACGATCCCCTCGTCGATATACGCGCCCGGATGCGCACCGGTCATACGCGTTACCCGGTCGTCGGCACGTCCAGCGACGACCTGCGCGGGGTGATCCATCTGCACGATCTCCTCGGCGCGGAGGCCACCGGCACCGCGGCAGGCCGGCTTCGTCCTGCCGTTCTCGTACCCGAAACGCTGCCGCTTCCGGAGGTCGTGACCCGCCTCGGCGCGCAGGGCGAGGAAATGGCCCTCGTCGTCGACGAATACGGTGGATTCGCCGGGATCGTCACCGTCGAAGATATCGCCGAAGAACTCGTCGGCGAGATCGCCGACGAACACGACCCCGGCGCCGCCGCCGATATCGTCGCCGAAGGCGACGGCTGGCTGCTCGCCGGCGATGTGCATTTGGACGAGGTCGAACGCCTGCTGGACCGGCAATTGCCCGCCGGTGACTACGAAACCATCGCGGGGCTGGTCATTTCCGCCTACAACGGGTTGCCCGAGGTCGGTGAGCGGGTCGATATCCCGCTGCCGCAGATCGGCATCGATCGGCCGGAGCCGCGAACCAGTTTGATCGCGCACGTCCGGGCCGTCGAAAAACATGTTCCCGCCTCGGTATTCATTACCGTGTGCGCCGAACCGGAGGATAGCGGCGATGAGTAACCCTTGGGTCGTCGTGGCGGTCACCGTCGCCTTGATCGCCGCCAGTGCGTTCTTCGTCGCGGTCGAGTTCGCGCTCATCGCCGCCCGCCGCCACCGTCTGGAAGATGCCGCCCCCGACAGCCGGGCCGCCCGGGCGGCGCTGCGCAGTGCCTCGGAACTTTCGGTGTTGCTGGCCGGCTCGCAGCTCGGCATCACCGTCTGCACTCTCGCTTTGGGCGCGACCACCAAACCCGCTGTGCATCACTGGCTCACGCCGCTCTTCGAGGACTTCGGCGCTCCTGCGTGGGCCGCCGACGTCGCCGGATTCGTGCTCGCCCTCATCATCGTGACGTTCCTGCACCTGGTCGTCGGTGAGATGGCGCCCAAATCCTGGGCGATCGCCCACCCGGAGAAATCGGCCACGATCCTGGCCATCCCGATGCGCGCCTTCATGTGGTTGACCAGGCCGCTGCTGACCACGCTGAACCAGGCCGCCAACTGGTGCCTGGTCAAGGTGGGTGTCACCCCGGTCGACGAAGTGGAGGCCGGTCAGGATCCCGCCGCGCTCCGCCATCTCGTCGAACATTCCGCCACCGCCGGCACCCTGGACGAGCGCTATCACGGCAACCTCACCAGTGCGCTGGAACTGGAGCAGCTCACTGTCGGCGATATCGTGCGACCGGACACCACGCCCAGCTCCGTAGCCCCGGACGCCGGGCCCGGCATCGTCCAAGACACCTCTCGCCGGAGCGGTCACCTGCGGTTACTGGTCCGTGACGGCGCCCGGATCGAGGGATTTCTGCACGTCCGCGACAGTCTTCAAGCGCGACCGGGAGCCACCGCCCGCCAGCTCATGCGCCCGGTGCTGACGTTGTCCGCCGCACTTCCCGTCTACGAGGCGCTGCGCACCATGCGGGAAACCCGCAGCCACCTTGCCACCGTCACCAGCCCGGGCACCGGCGAGCTGATCGGTCTCATCACCATCACCGATGTCCTGCAGCGGCTACTGCCCGTGACGCCGGATAGATGAGGCGCCTGTCCGGTCGCGGGCGGGGAGAGTAACGGGCACCGCCGCCGATACTGCGACGTTCTGGCTTCGGTACTCGGAGGGGCCGGGCGGGGTGGAGACCCGGGTAACAGCGGCTGCGGGTGGGGTGTAGTTAGGCTCGGAACCGATCTGTAGCGGGGACGAGGGAAGGCGAGCGCGGTGGCCAAGGTGTTTTCGCATATCGATGAGTCGTTGCGGGAGTTCATCGGGAAGCAGGCGATGTTCTTCGTCGCGACCGCACCGTCCGACGGGGGACGGGTGAACTTGTCGCCCAAGGGTTACCGCGACACCTTCGCCGTGCTCGACGAGCACACCGTGGCGTACCTCGATCTGTTCGGCAGCGGGGTGGAGACCATCGCGCATTTGCGGGACAACGGGCGGATCACCATCATGTTCTGCTCGTTCACCCGGAACTCGCGAATTCTGCGCTTGTTCGGCACCGGCCGAATCGTCCGGCCCGACGAGGCCGAGTTCGAGAATCTCCGGCAGCATTTCGGGAGCGATCATCCGGGCGTCCGGATGGCCATCGTGGTCACGGTGGACCGGATCGCGGACTCGTGTGGGTACTCGGTGCCCTACTACGACCTGGTCGGTGAACGCCCGGTGCTCGACGCCCATCACGCCCGGCAGCCGCCCGAGAAGTACGCCGGGCGGATCTCCGGCGACAACGGGCACAGCATCGACGGCCTGCCCGCGCTGGAGCCCGGGCATCCGCTGCCGCCGGTGGCCGGGCAGTAGCCGCTGCTCAGTGTTGTATTCAGGCCGCCGGCCCGGCCGGGATCGACGTGGCCGACGGCCCGGCTGAAACCACGGCCGCGCTTCAGAATCCGGAAACCGCCGATACCCGGAACGGCGTGGTGGGTTCGCCCTGCCCGAGCGGGCCACCTTTGTCGAATTGTGAGGCGACGACCAGGGTTGTCTCCGGTCCATGGACCAGGGTGGTCGGGGTGGCGAGGGTGTCGTCGTGGTGGCGGCCGGTGCGGGTCGCGGTGGTGCCGTCTGGCGACAACGTCCAGCGGGTGAGGGTGTTCTCGGTGTTATGGGCGACGCGGAGAGTGCCGGCGTGGAGGTCCAGGCCGTCGCCGAGAGTGAGGTCGCCGCCGTCGAGGGTTACCTTGCTGGCAGTGGTGGTGGCGAGGTCGATCCGGTAGAGGTCGCCGCCGGTGGAGTCGACTGTAAGCAGGTAGGAGCCGGTGGGGTCGGCGACGATGCCGTTGAGGGTGTAGGCGCCCGGGTCGTGGGGCTCCAGGGACGGGTTCAGGTCCGAGAATTCGGTGAGTTCGCCGGGGGCGCCGGTGCTGATGGCGCGGGTCAGGGCGTCGGGGGTGACTCGATAGACGACCGCGCGGCGGCTGTCGGTGAGATAGGCCGTGCCGTCGGGGGTGAGGGCGATGTCGTTGAGGAATCGGTCTGCCGGGCCCGCTGCGTCGAAGCGGGCCAGCAGGGTGCGTGAGGTGAGGTCGTAGACGGTGACGCCGGTGGTGGAGTCGATCACCCAGAGCCGGCCGTCGGGGTCTACGCGTAACCCGTTGGCCGTCCGGCGGCCGTCGGTGCCCGCGGGCAGGAAGACCTCGGCGCGCGGGGTGCCGGGGGTAGCTCGGTAGATGGTGCCGTCGGCGAAGGAACCGACATAGATATCGCCGGTCCGCTCGTCCAGGGCGATGCCTTCCGGGTAGACCCGGTTCCCCGGAAGTTCGAATGCCGTCTGGACTCGGGGCGGTGAGGCAGCCGGAGCTGTATCACCGCACCCGGTGAGGGTGAGGCCCGCTGAAGCTGCCAGTAATGCGATCGACCAGCGGAAACTCGGTGAATTGAACATGGGTCTTCAGGCCTTCCCGGGGCGCTCGGTAGCGGATGAATCGTAGTGTGTGCACGAAGATAGATTAGAGTTCTAATATCAGTCAAGGGTCTAATCTTGAAAAGGCTGGATACCATGCCTGCATGACCTCCATGCCCGCCGGCGAACGCATCGGTTCGTACGTGAAACGCGCGGAACAAGCCCGCACCGCGGCCAAACTCGCCGTGCTGAAACCGGCGGGGGTCACCGAGGCGCAGTACGCGGCGCTGCTGTTCCTCACCGAGAACCCGGGGATATCGGCCGCGGCGCTGGCGCGGCTGTGCGGGGTGACCCCGCCCACCATGAACACCGTGCTCACCAACCTCGTCGACCGGGGTCTGATCGAACGCACCCCGCACCCGTGGCATCGGAACGTGCTGGAAACCCGGCTCACCGAGAAAGGTGAATCGGTGATGCACGAGGCCGATGAGCGCGCGATCGCGGTGGAGCGGTCCGTCGGCGACGGGTTCACCGATTCCGAACGAGAAACACTGTTCCGGCTGCTCACTCGCTGCGCCGAGCTGTTCGACACCGCGCGGGCGGAAATCCCGGCCCGCTTCCACACCGCAGCAGACGCCCCGGACGAGCCGCGGCGGAAGTAGCGACCGTCGCCACCACACCTCGTCCTGCTGGGTCAGAATGGTCGGATGAGTGATGCACCGGACAGCGGAACCGATCCCTTTCTCTGGCTGGAAGAGGTCACCGGCGAACGGGCCCTGGATTTCGCCCGGGCGCACAACGAGGTGGTCATGGAGCGGTTCGCCGCGGCCGACCGGTTCGAGGTGCTGCGGGCCCGAATTCTGGACATGCTCGATACCGACGCCAAGATCGCGTTTCCGGGCCGGCGCGGGAAATGGCTGTACAACTTCTGGCGCGACGCGCAACATCCGCGAGGGTTGTGGCGGCGGACCACCTTCGACGAGTACGTGAAACCGGAACCGGAATGGGATGTGCTGATCGATCTCGACGCGGTGGCCGCGGCCGAGGACGAGAACTGGGTGTGGGGCGGCGCGGGGGTGTTGCGGCCGGAACAGACCCGGGCCCTGATCAGCCTGTCCCGGGGCGGCGCGGACGCCAAGGTCGTTCGTGAATTCGATCTGGAGAAAAGGGAATTCATCTTGCCGGAGAGCGGCGGGTTCTTCCTGCCGGAGGCGAAATCCCGGATCAGCTGGATCGATATCGACACCGTCTACGTCGGCACGGATTTCGGCCCGGGATCACTGACCGATTCCGGCTATCCACGGATCGCGAAACGCTGGCGCCGCGGCACAGCGCTCGACACCGCGGAAACGGTATTCGAGGGTGCCGCGACGGATGTCGCCATCTCCGCCGGTTACGACCGCACGCCGGGATACGAACGTCACTACGTCGCCCGGGCCACCGACTTCTTCAACGAAGATGTGTATCTGCTCGACGCCGGCGGCTCGCTGATTCGCCTCGAGACGCCGTCGGATGCCGATGAGTCGTGGTACAAGGAATGGCTGCTGGTGCGGTTGAAGTCGCCGTGGGAAGTCGGTGGGCGAACCTACGGCGCGGGTTCGCTGATCGCCACGAATTTCGACCGATTCCTTTCCGGCGAACGTGAATTCGAGGTCCTGTTCGAACCCGGCGCGCACACCTCGCTGCACGGCTACGGCTGGACCGAGAACCATCTGCTCCTGGTGACCCTGGAGGATGTGCAGACCAAACTGTATGTCCTCACACCGGGCGCCGAAGGGTGGCGCACCGAGCCGCTCGCCGACACCCCGCCCATGGCCACTACCAGCATCATGAACCTCGACCCGCTCGAAAGCGGCGACGAATTCATGCTGATGACCAGCGGTTTCACCACGCCGACCACCTTGCTGGCGAGCGCGGTCGGCGCACCGGCGACCGAGTTGAAGCAGGAACCCGCGTTCTTCGACGCGGCCGGTATCGATACCGAGCAGTTCTTCGCCCGCTCCGCCGACGGCACGATGATCCCGTATTTCGTCATCCGCCATCGCGATAATCGCGACCGCCCGGGGCCGACGGTCATGTCCGGTTACGGCGGGTTCGAGGTTTCCCGCACCCCCGGATACAGCGGTGCTTCCGGTATGGGCTGGCTCGAACAGGGCGGCACCTGGGTGATGACCAATATCCGCGGCGGTGGGGAATACGGGCCCGAATGGCATACCTCGGTGCAGAAAGCGAACCGGTACAAGGTGTACGAGGATTTCTCCTCGATCGCCCGCGACCTGGTGGCCCGGGGTATCACCACCGCGCCGCAACTGGGCGCGGTGGGCGGTAGCAACGGCGGTCTGCTGATGGGTGTGATGCTCACCCGGTATCCGGAATTGTTCGGCGCGATCGTCTGCCAGGTGCCACTGCTCGATATGCGTCGCTATCACCTGCTGCTGGCCGGGGCGTCGTGGGTGGCGGAATACGGCGACCCCGACAAGCCCGAGGAATGGGCGTACATCAGCCGCTACTCGCCCTATCAGAAAGCGATGGAAACCGGCGCGGCCGCGAAATATCCGCCGATTCTGCTCACCACCTCGACCCGCGACGACCGCGTGCACCCCGGGCATGCCCGGAAAATGGCGGCGCTGCTGGAACAGCAGGGGCATCGGATCTGGTACCACGAGAACATCGAGGGCGGGCACGGCGGGGCCGCGGACAACAAGCAGTCGGCGTTCCAGGCGGCCCTGATCTACGAATTCTTCACCCAGATGCTGATCGAGGGCCGTACCGCGAAATAACGTTCAGCGGTCGTGCAGCCATTTCTCGATCCGGTCCACCACCGGGCCGGGATCGGAGATCCAGCCGTTGTGACCCAGCCGCCGCGGTTCGTGCCACCGGGTTCTGTCCGCGGCGGGCAATTTGTCCAGCAGGTGGCCCGCCGAGGCCGGCGGCGTCAGCTCGTCGCCGGCCAGGGTGATCGACAGGACCGGTAGCTTCAGCCGGGCTATCCGTTCCTCGTAGTCGATATCGGCACCGGCCGGGGTGAATTTCCCGGTCCGGGCGAGCCGTGCCCAGTCCGAGATCAGCACCTTGGACTGGCGGCCGAAACCGTTGAGGCCGAGTTTGTCGCCGGGCCAGACGCCGGCGAGGTTGGCGGTGAGCGATATCGCGGCGGTACCGAGCAGCAGGCCCGGGCCGAGAATGCCGCCGAATCCGCGGTAGTAGGGGGTACCGGAGGCGACGAGGATCAGCCCGCCGAGCCGGCCCCGTACCCGGGCGGCGTAGAGCACCGACAGATGCCCGCCCATGCTGTGGCCCAGCAGGTACGGGGTGCTGTCCGGGAAGCGCGTGCGCACCGCCTCGAGGATCGCCGGGAAATCCACCGCGGCCAGTTCGTGATAGCCGTACGTGCTGGCCGCGCTCGGTTTCGGGAGGCTGTCGCCGTTACCGCGCAATTCGCCGATCGCCACATCGAAGCCGCGGCGGGTGAGTTCCCGGGCGAAGTACAGGTAGAACTCGCCGGGCACTCCCAGTCCGGGCAGCAGCACGAGCACCGGCCGCGGCCGGTCGAGGGTGATCGGATGCCGATGCGGGCCGGTGGCCGCGAGTAGCCGCACCGGCACGGTGGTTCCGTCCGGCATCTGGATGGCAACGGTTTCCACGCTCCGAAGCCTATGCGTATGCCCGGCGGTGGTGCGGCCCCGTGCGCGGCGCGTGGCGGCCCGGTCAGGCGCGGATGGCGCCGATGATGATCCGGCTCAGCACCCGGATCACCTCGTCCAGCGGCCGCTGGGGTTCGATCCCGCTCCATTCTTCGACGACGTAGTTGACCGCGCCGACGATGGCCAGCATCCGCAGGTCGTAGTCGCCGGTCGGGATCTCGCCGTGCAGGGCGGCATCCTCGGCGGCCCGGGCCAGCACGGCACTCCAGGCGCGCCGGGATTCGGTGCGCAGCTTCTCCACTTTGGTACCGGCGCCGACCACTTCGACGAGCACGACCCGAGCCCGCCGCGGATCGGAACCGATGGATTGCACATAGGCGCGCACCGCCGCATCGATACGTTGTAGCGCGCTCTGGTCGGCGCTGTGGTCCAGCGATGCCAGGACCGCGTCGCGCGATTCCCGGTCGATGAGAGCGAAGAGTTCGACAAGTAAGGATTCGCGGCCGGTGAACTCCTCGTAGAACTGACGCGAGGAGAGCCCCGCATCTTTGCAAATGGCGCCGACCGAGCTATTGGCGTACCCATCGCGGGCGAAAACCGTCAGGCCGGATTCGAGAAAACGAGCGCGCCGCTCGCGTTGCCGATCTTCTACGGGCTGGCCGGCGTACCTTCGTCCCGAATTCGCTTCCTGTGACATCGCGCAGAACAATACCGAAAAGCCCGATCCCCTCGTCATCGATCGGGCCTTTCGTAGCGCACCGGTAGCACCCTGCGGGTTTGCCGAAAGTTGGCTACCCGCAAGCGTGATCACCGGTGAAACTGCCAAATCGGACAGTACCCGGTTGCGGCACGGTATGCGCGATTTTAGAGGGAAATTCTAGAATAATTTCTATCGGCCGTGTGGAGTCCAGGCAATTACGCGGCAACACATAGTGTTCACCTTATGGGAACCGCACTGCTGTATGGGCTCGGTACGGCCATTCCATTGGTGATCGGTGCCGCGATCGGATTGCGTTACACATTGCCTCGGCCATTGCTCGCCTCACTCATGGCCTTCGGCGCGGGCACCATGATCGCCGCGGTTTCCAATGAGTTGTTCGAACCCGCTTTCGTCCAGGCCGGGGCTTTCACCGCCGGCGCCGCGCTGTTTCTCGGCGCCACCGTCTACGTGGTGGCCAACCGATTCCTCGAACGGCGCGGCGGTGGCGCCGCCGTCGGCTGGGCCCTCATGCTGGGCACCGTCCTCGACGGCGTCCCGGAGAACACGGCATTGGGAGTCACCCTCGGTTCCGGTGGCGGCCTGGTGCTGCTGGTGGCCATCGCCGCGGGCAACGTCCCGGAGGCGATCGGCGGCTCCGCTCTGCTGCACCGGGAAAAAGATGTTGCTACCGGACGAGCTTTCGGTCTGTGGGTATTGACGGGGCTGGTGCTCGTCGCGGTCACCGTGGGTGGTCAGGTGCTCTCCGAACATATCGACGCGACCGCGATCAGCGGCGTCCAGGCCTTCGCCGGCGGCGCCACCGTCGCCGTCCTCGCCGATTCGCTCATGCCGGAGGCCTACCGCGAGGGCGGCTGGTGGGTGGGCATCGCGACCGCCGCGGGCTTCCTGGTCGCCTTCCTGCTCCGCTGATCCAGCCGGACCAGCATCTTGCCCGAGTTGGCGCCGGTGAGAACACCGAGGAAGGCGGCCGGTGCCTGTTCGAGCCCGTCGTAGACCGTCTCCCGCGTTCGCAGTGTTCCCTCGGCGAGCCAGCCGGCCGCCTTCGCGATGTACTCGCCGAAGAGCGGGAAGTAGCTGTTGACCAGCATGCCGCGCAGGGTGATCTCCCTGGTGGCGGCCAGGAACAGATCCGGGCCGGGCCGGTCCGTCTCGCCGTTGTAGCCGCTGATGGCACCGACCAGCGCGACGCGCCCGTGCGGGCGCATGGCCGCGACCGCGGCCCGCAACTGTTCGCCGCCGACACTGTCGAGGTAGACGTCGATACCGTCCGGTGCGGCCGACCTGAGCTGTCCGGGCAGATCGCCGGCCCGATAGTCGATCGCGGCATCGAAGCCGAATTCCTCGGTCAGGAGCCGGGTTTTCGCCGGACCGCCCGCCGACCCGATCACCCGGCCCGCACCCAGCCTGCGTGCGAGCTGGCCGGCGACACTGCCGACCGCCCCCGCCGCCGCCGAGATGAACACCGTGTCACCCGGCCGGACCGGCGCGACGTCGGTGAGGGCGGCGTACGCGGTGAGCCCGGTGGTGCCGAGAGCGCCGAGGTAATGATGCGTGGCGGCCAGGGCGGTATCGATCGGCGTGGCATGCGCGGCTTCGAGCACCGCGTGCTCGCGCCAGCCGGCGAAATGGGTGACGGTCGTACCGACCGGGATATCGGCGGACCGGGAGGCGATCACCTCGCCGGCGGCCGAGCCTTCCAGCGCCTGGCCCAGCTGAAACGGCGGAATGTAGGAAGGTTTGTCGTCCATCCGCCCGCGCATGTACGGGTCGACCGACATCCACGTGTTGCGGACCAGGATCTCGCCGTCGGCGAGATCGGGAATCGATGTCTCGACCAGTGCGAAGTTCGCCGCGGTCGGCGCGCCCGACGGGCGTGCGGCCAAACGGATCTCGCGGGTGACGGTGGGTAGTCCCGTATGCGCCTGCTCGCCGGCTGCCGCGGCGACTTCCCTGGTGGACCGGCTCTGCGTATTCGTATGCACGGTTGCTCTTCTCTCGTTTCGCGGATCGTTCATCCGGACCCGAACGACGCTATGGCGGTGCCGGCCCGCAACCCAGGTCCGCGCATGCCACGCCCCGGTCCGTACGCGACAACTCGAAGTCCTGTGTGTTCCGGTCGGTCAGCGGTTCCGCAGGGCTCCCGGGGACGATCCGCTCCAGCGGCGAACGGCCTTGCGCAGGGCGCGATCGTCGGTGAAACCGAGGCGGGCGGCCACCGTGGCCGTCGTCAGACCGGAGGACAGCAGGTCTTCGGCGCGCCGGTAGCGGAGCAGGTCCAGTTCGTGGCGCCAGGTGGTGTTGTGTTCGGCGAGGCGCCGTTGCAGGCTGCGTGGGCTCATGGCCAAGCGGGCGGCGACTGCGCCCAGGCCGGGTTCACCGGTGTCGATCGCGGCGGCCAGTGCGGTGCGGAATTCGTCCAGCGGTCCGGGGACCGGACGGGCCGAGGCGAGTATCAGGTCGGCGTGACTGCGGAGTAGCTCCGCGAGTGCGGGATCGGCCCGCTGCAGCGGTGCCTGCGCGTCGGCTGCGGCGAAAGTGATGGTGTCGGCGGGTGCGCCGAATTCGATCCGGCGGGTGCCGAACCCATCGGTCAGGGCCCGGTGTTCGCGCGGGGCGGGGTGACTGAAGGTGATCCGGGCCGGAACGACCGGGCGGCCGAGCCCCTCCCGCGCGCGCCGCAAGTAGTAGGCCAGGACGTACTCGTTGATCACCGACGAGACGGCCGGCTCGCCCGCGGTGGTGCGGTAGCCGATGGTCAGCTCGCCGTGGTCGTGCAGATCGAATCCTTCGGCGGCGGCGGTGACCAGCCGGTGGTACGGCTGCGCGGCGGCGAGCGCGGCAGCCAGTGTGGTTCCGGTCGTCACCAGATAGTCCCAGGTGCGGAGCCGGCCGAGGGGAGCATCGGCGACCACCGCGAGCCCGGCACCCGGCCCGAGATGCGCGAGCATTTCCCACAGCGCGACCAGGGAACGCATCGGAACCCGGTCGAGCTCACCGCGCGATCCGTGCTCGTTCACGCCGTGGATCGCGCCGATCCGGTCGAGGCCGGCGCCCGCACGCACCGCGGCATCGCGGACCAGGCGGATCAACTGGGTGGAGGCGGTCCCGGCGAGTGGATCGATGGTTTCCGGTACCGGCCCGGTACGCGCGGCCGGTGGTGGCGAGTCCGGGAGGTGCGCATCGGTCGCGCCGGGTCCGGGAGGTCGAGCGGTCACCACGGATACCAACGTAGTCGTCCACGATGGGGGAACGATGCCGGTGATCCGGCTCACCAGTGGGGGCGGGTGGGGTGGGCCGCGGCAGGCGGCGAGAGTTAGGCTCGACACCGTGACTTCCCACTACGATGTCGTCGTTCTCGGTGCTGGTCCCGGCGGTTACGTCGCCGCGATCCGCGCCGCTCAACTCGGCCTGCGAACAGCGATCGTCGAGCAGAAATACTGGGGTGGCGTATGCCTGAACGTGGGCTGCATCCCGTCCAAGGCGCTGCTGCGCAATGCGGAGCTGGCCCATATCTTCACCAAGGAAGCCAAAACCTTCGGGATCACCGGGGAGGCGTCGTTCGATTTCGGGGCGGCGTTCGACCGGAGCCGTAAGGTCGCGGACGGCCGGGTCAAGGGCGTCCACTTCCTGATGAAGAAGAACAAGATCACCGAATACGACGGCAAGGGGTCGTTCACCGACGCCAATACCCTCTCGGTGGAGCTCAGCAAGGGTGGTACGGAGTCGATCACCTTCGACAACGTCATCATCGCCACCGGCACCAACACCAAACTGCTGCCGGGCACCTCGCTGAGCCAGAACGTGGTCACCTACGAGGAGCAGATCCTCACCCGCGAGCTGCCCGGTTCCATCCTGATCGTCGGCGCGGGCGCCATCGGTATGGAGTTCGGTTACGTCCTGCGCAACTACGGCGTGGACGTGCGGATCGTGGAATTCCTGGATCGCGCGCTGCCCAACGAGGACGCCGATGTGTCCAAGGAGATCACCAAGGCGTACAAGAAGCTGGGGATCACCATCACCACCGGTGCCGCCGTGCAGTCGATCGACGACGACGGATCCAAGGTCACCGTGGCGATCAAGGACAACAAGTCCGGTTCGGTGGAGACCGTTACCGTCGACAAGGTGCTGCAGGCCGTCGGGTTCGCGCCCCGCGTCGAGGGCTACGGACTGGAGAACACCGGGGTCGCGCTCACCGAGCGGGGTGCCATCGCCATCGACGACAATATGCGCACCAACGTGCCGCATATCTACGCCATCGGTGACGTCACCGCGAAACTGCAGCTCGCCCATGTCGCGGAGGCGCAGGGCGTCGTGGCGGCCGAGACCATCGGCGGTGCGGAAACCCTGACCCTGGGCGATTACCGGATGATGCCGCGAGCCACCTTCTGTCAGCCGCAGGTCGCCAGCTTCGGGCTCACCGAGCAGCAGGCGCGCGACGAGGGTTACGACGTGAAGGTCGCGACCTTCCCGTTCACCGCCAACGGCAAGGCGCACGGCCTCGGCGATGCCACCGGGTTCGTGAAGCTGATCTCGGACAACAAGTACGGGGAACTCATCGGCGGGCATCTGATCGGCCCGGACGTCTCCGAACTGCTGCCGGAACTCACCCTGGCGCAGAAATGGGATCTGACGGTGAACGAACTGGCCCGCAATGTGCATACGCACCCGACGCTGAGCGAGGCGTTGCAGGAAGCGATCCACGGCCTGGCCGGTCATATGATCAACTTCTGATCGCTCTACGGCCGATTCGGCCCGGCGAGACCCGGCGCGGTACTTTCCGCGCCGGGTTTTTGCGTTCCGGGCCCCGGCTAGCGGGCCTCGCGATTCCCGGATGTCCGCGCGCCGTCGAGGAAGACCGCGAGCACGGCTGCGCTGGCCTGCTCGGCTCCGGAATCGCCGCGCAACACCATGAGCAGGCCTTTCTCCAGTAATCCGGTGAACATTTCGAACAGCGTGTCCACGCTCAGGTCGGTGCGCAGCTCGCCGGAGCCGGCGCCGCGGGCCAGGACATCGCGGACCGGTTCGCTCAGGCGTTGCTTCAGGTCGGCGTCTTTTTCGGGGAGCTGCGTTTCCGGTTGCAGCAGGGCGCCGTACTTGCTGCCGGCGGTCAGGAAACCGCGGGTCAGGCGGGCGAGCGCGGTGGGCACCGGCACCGAATCCAGCTCCGCGTCGGTGATCCGGGAGATCAGGTCCCTCGCCGCCGCCTCGGTGAGCCCGCTCAGCAGGGCTTCCCGGTTGGGGAAGTAGCGGTAGAGGGTCGCGCGGCCGATCCCGGCGGCGGCGGCGATCTCGGCCATGCTCGCGGTACCCCGAACGGCCAGTACATCGGCGGCCGCGGTGAGGATCGCGGCTTCGATGTGATCGCGGAGAGCGGGTCGTTCGGCCATGGCCCGAGCATATAGTCCAGCCTCATTCGTTGACAGCCGAATCTCTTCGTGAGACATTGGTGTCTCACATCGAGATAGGAGAAGCCCATGATTGCGACTCGGATGCTGGGGTCCTCGGATATCGAGGTCACGCCGATCGGGCTGGGTTGTATGCAATTCGCCGGGCCGGGGCTCGGGGCACAGTTCTACCCGGAACTGGACGGCGCAACGATCGGCACCGTGGTGAAATCCGCACTGGACAGCGGTATCAACTGGTTCGATACGGCCGAAATGTACGGCGGCGGGCATTCCGAACGCGCGCTGACCACGGCGCTGCGTGCGGCCGGTACCGGTCCCGGGGAGATATCGATTGCCACCAAATGGACTCCGCTGGGCCGCACGGCGGGCAATATCGGCCGTACCATCGACGCGAGAATCGCTGCTCTGCAAGGATTTCCGATTACGCTGCACCAGATCCACCAGCCGTTCGGGAGTTTCTCCTCGCAAACCCGGCAGGTCCAGGAGATGGCACAGCTCCGGGAAGCGGGCAAGATCGCACATATCGGCGTGAGCAATTTCTCCGCGCGCCAGATGGAACGCGCCGATCGGATTCTGCGGGAACGCGGGTTACGGCTGGTTGCGAACCAAGTGCAGATCAGCCTGCTGCACCGGAGAATCGAAGACAACGGAGTACTGGAAACCGCCCGCCGGCTCGAGATCACGCTGATCGCCTATTCGCCCTTGAAATCCGGACTGCTCACCGGGAAATTCCACGAATCACCCGATCTGCTGGACAATATCCGTCCCATCCGCAGGGCCTTGGGCCGATTCAACCAGCGCACCTTGGCCCGCACCGCACCCCTGATCGACGAACTGCGGAAACTGGCCGCCGCGTACGGTGCTACACCGGCACAGATCGCGTTGGCCTGGCTGATCACCTATTACGGTGACACCGTGGTCGCCATCCCGGGCGCCTCCAAACCACACCAGGCCACCGAACTCGGGGCGGCGATGGAACTGCGCCTCACCGACCCGGAACTGTCCCGGTTGGCGGAACTCTCGGCGCCGCTGAAGTGATCCGATCTGGGCGCAAGGGGCCCCGGATCAGAATTCGTCGCGGCGGATACGCAGGGTGTGGATGGTGGCGGCCAGGCCTTCGTATTGGTTGACCAGCAGGACGATTTCGATCAGGCGTTTGTCGTCGTAGTAGGTGGCCAGACGGTCCCAGGTGGCGTCGTCGATATCGCGGGTCTGCACCAGTTGGTCCACGGCGGTCAGCAGGGCGCGATGCTTATCGGTCCAGCCGTCGGCGCCCGCGCCCTGGCGGATTCGGTCCAGAATTTCCGGGGTCACGCCGGCGCGGCGGCCCAGGCGGATGTGGTGGTCGGTTTCGTAGGCGCAATCGCGCAGGTGGGCGACGCGCAGGATCACCAGTTCGCTGTCGTGGCGGCGTAAACGGCCGGCGGGCATGAGCATGCCGGAGAAATGCAGCCAGCCGCGGAACAGGCGGCCGGTGCGGCCGAGCGTGCTGAACAGTTGGGCGTCCGCGGTGCCGGACGCGCGGGAGAGGACCTGCCACGCCGCCCAGTTGACCGGTCCCAGCTCGCGCAGGCGGCCGGGGGCGATCCGGGGTTGCGACGCCGAAACCATCAATCTGCCCCTCTCGGGTGGAAACCTGGTGCTGCCGCGGCCTCCGTAGCGCACGGTCGTCTGCGAACCTACCTGCCGCGCGCTCTGCTCGCCGCGATCACGACCGCGCGGTCTCGTCGCGGCCGATCAGATCGGACACCGTGACGAAGCGGTAGCCCTCGGCGCGCAACTTCTCGACGATAGGCCCGATCGCGGCGCGGGACGCCGCCCCGCTGCCGAACATGGTGTGCAACAGGATGATCGACCCCGGCCGGACCTGCTCTACCGTGGCGGCGACGATCGCGTCGGCCGAGGTGTTCCCGGCTTCCGGTTCCACATCCCAGGTGACCGTCGTCCGGTCGTGTTCGGACAGATAGTCCGGCAGGGTCCACAGTTTCTTGCTGTACGGCGGGCGGAAGGTGATCTCGCCCCGGTAGCCGGTGCGGCGGATCTCGGCATCGGTGCGTTCCACCTCGTCGGCCACCGTCGAAGGCGAGACCAACACCATGCGGCGATGGTTGTAGGTGTGATTGCCGATCTCGTGGCCGGCTTCGGCGATCGCACGGCCCAGTTCGGGCCGCGCGGCGAGGTCACGGCCGTTGAGGTAGAAGGTCGCGGGGATATCCGCGGCGGCGAGCAGGTCGAGGACTTCGCCGGCGCGCTCGCTCGGGCCGTCGTCGAGCGTCAGTGCCACCACCTTCTCGCCGGTTTCCACCCGATCCACCAGCCGGCCCGCCAGCTGGTAGGAGCGGGAATTCATCAGGAAATAGCCGCCGGTCACCACCAAGAGCATCACTACCAGCCCGAATGCCGAGCCGATCATCCACCGCCGCATCTCCGCTGTATACCAGGACCGGTGGAATCGGGGCACTACGTGTCGCCGCCCAGATGGGGCGACCGGCCACCACCGATGTCGTTCTGCGCCGCCGCATCGCGATCAGCGATTCGAACAGCACGTGGCCGATGCCGAGAGCTGTCGGGACCGGCCCCGGGCGTCTCGTCGGCACGCCGAACCGGAACGTCTCGTGCGGTGGACCCCGAGGCCGGTAAGCGGCGGAGCCCGGGCAATCGCCGAGGCGGGATCAGGCATGTCCCGAGCACAGTGGATCCGGCGCAGCAGGCGTGGTAACGCGGTGCGGTCCCGCGTCCCCGTAGCGCGATCGCGGTGCACCGGCATGCGGAGCCCGACTGTGCCAGCCGACCTGTCGGGGAGAGTTCAGGCGGGCCGGGTGTCGCGGGATGTTGCCGGCGCGGCCGGGTGTTGCCGGCGCCGCTCGCGTTTACCGCGCGCGACCTCGGTGGACAGGGCGTCGAGCGGCTGGGCGAATTGTGCCATCGGATCCAGCAGCGCGGTCAGCCACTCCCGGGCGGTGCCGATACCCTCCGGGTCGAGGGTGTAGATCCGCTGGACCCCCACCGACCGCACCCGCACCAGCCCGGCCTCGCGTAGCACCTTGAGATGCTGGGAGACCGCGGGCTGGGAAATCGGCGTGTGCGCCCGAACCCCGGCCACCAGGGCACCGGCCGGCTGTTCGCCGGCGGCGACCAGGCGCAGGATCGTGCGGCGGACGGGGTCGGCGAGCGCCTCGAACACTTTCGCCGGAGCGGTGGGCGACATCAGGACTGCGTGCCCTCCTCGGGGATGACGGTGTAGAACGCGAGGGTCGCCTCGGCTGCCGGGCGGGCGAGGGCGGGGTCGTCGCCGTCGGCGATCGCCGCGTCCGCCCAGCCGGTGGCCGCCGTGCGCACGAACATCATGCCTTCCGGGGAGGTCGGGAATTCGAGGGCGGTTGCCGGGTCGACCGCCGCGCCACTGTCCAGGTGCAGGCCGAGGCCCATGAGTCCGAGATCCCAGCCGACACCCACCGCGCCGGGGCCGAATTGCTTCCACATATCCGGGTCCACCGGTGCTTCGTGTACCAATTCCAGGGTGGTGCCCTCGGCCGCGGGATCGAGCCGGACCTCGAGCCAGGAGATCATCGGACCCATCTCCCAGGTGACGGCGAATCGTTTCGGCGGTTCGCATTCTTCGACGACACCGCCGGCATTTCCTTCGAGCTGATACCGGCCGCCGACGGACAGGTCTCCGCTGATCGGCAGGAACCAGCGCGGTATCCGGCCGGCGTCGGTGAGCGCGTTCCACAGATCGTCCGGATCGGTGGCGTAGGTGCGCTCGGCAATGGCGATCTTGGTGGGCATGCCCTGCCGTTCGCCGGTGCGGATCTGCCGGGACACCAGTCCCGCGAGGGCGGTCGGATCGATGGGTAAAGTCACGTCTGCCTCCTTTGATAAGTGTGAACTTATATTAACTCCGCCGGAGCGGGTGCGCTACCGGCCCGCGCCCGGGGGAGGCCCGCGGGCGCCGATACCGCGCGGGCGGCTCAGGAGAGTTCGTGGCGAGTGCCCTCGGTGACGGCATGGAGCTTGTCCGGATTGGCCACGTTGTGGATGGTCGAGATACGGCCTTCCGGGTCGAAGTCGAAGGTCAGCGTGGCGATCACGCGGTCCGGGCCGCGGAAGATCACGCCCGGGCCGTCGTTGATCCAGGTGAGCTCTGCCCGCATCTGGCCGGGCTCGATGCCCTGGTAGGTCGCGGTGCCGAGCGCGGCGAACCAGCGGGCCACAACCTCGAGGCCGACGACCGGCTTCAGTGCCTGGCGGACCTTGCCGCCCCCATCGGTCCACAACGTCACGTCCGGCGAGAGCAGTTCCATCAGCGTGTTGATGTCGCCGCCCGTCGCCGCCGCGAAGAAACGTTCGGAGACCTCGCGTCGGCGGGCTCGGTCCGCGGTGAAACGAGGCCGGCGGGCCTGGACGTGTTCCCGCGCGCGATGGGCGGCCTGCCGGACCGCCGGCTCCGAACGTTCCACCGCGTCCGCGATCTCCGCGTAGCTGAACGCGAAGGCCTCCTTCAAAACGAAGACCGCCCGCTCCAGCGGACTCAACGTCTCCAGGACGACCAGCAGGGCCGTCGACACCGAATCCGCCGTGGCGACGCCGTCCGCGGTGTCGGGATCGGTGAGGATCGGCTCGGGCAGCCACGGCCCGACGTAGGTTTCGCGCTGGTGGCGGGTCGAACGAAGCCGCTCCATCGCCAGGTTGGAGACGATCCGGGTCAGGTAGGCCTTGGGGTCGGCGACCTGGGAACGGTCGGCCGCCGACCACTTGAGCCAGCTGTCCTGGACCACGTCTTCGGCATCGGCGGCGGAGCCGAGGAGGCGGTAGGCGACCGAGAAGAGCAGGGTGCGGTACTGCTGAAAGGCGAGCTGGTCGGGGTCGGACTGCTGCGGCTGGGTCACTTGGCGCTCCGTATCCGGGTGTAGCGGCCGCCGCGCGGCCAGAAGGCGCCCGACGCGGGCATCTTCTTCATGCGGGCGAAGGTCGACCACGGCGCGGCGGTAACCGTCTCCTTGTACTTCGCGGCCCGCTTGCCGGTCAACACGATCCGGCGTGGGCTGTCGTCGGGGTGGGTGAACTGCACGACGGCGTCGTTGCGGCCCAGGCTGACGGGCGTGTGGTAGTAGCCGAAACGGAAGGGCTTCGGCTCCTTGCCGGCCAGCACCCGCAGAATCGAGACAGCCGCGTGTACGCCGGTGGGCATGCCGCCCTGGCAGGTCCCGTGCATCACGCCGTAGCCCTGCCGGATCGCCGCCGCGTCACCCACGGCATAGACATCCGGGTGCGATACCGACCGCAGCGCGCTGTCGGTGATCACCCGGCCGCGCTCGTCGACGGTCAGGCCCGCAGCGGCGGCCAGCGGCGAGACGCGAGTGCCGCTGGTCCACAGCACCGCGGCTGCGGGGATGCTCGAGCCGTCCGCGAGCTCGACGCTGTCCGGCAGCACCTTGATCACCTCGGCACCGCTGCGCACCCGCACGCCGAGCCGGGTGAGCGCCGCATCGAGGTATGCCTTGGCCTTCGGGTGCATGCTCGCGCCCGGTTCGCCCCGGCCCAGCAGCACCACCTCGAGCTCCGGGTACCGCTCGGCGATCTCCGCGGCGGCCTCGACACCGGTGAGGCCACTGCCGCCGACCACGACGGTCCCACCGTCGAGCCGGGCCAGCCGGTCGGCAAGAGCTGCGGCGTCCTCCGGGCTGTCGAGGGTGTAGGCGTGATCGTCCACACCGGGGACAGCGGCAGTGTCCGCGATGCTGCCCAGGCCGTAGACCAGGGTGTCGTAGCGCAGGACCCGGTCGTCGTCGATCCGCACGGTTTTCGCCTCGGTATCGACGGCAGTGACCCAGCCGCGGACGAAGCCGGCTCCGGTGCCGTCGAGCAGGGTCGGGATGCTCATCTCGGCCGTTTCCTGGCCGGTGGCGGTCATATGCAGCCGGAGCCGCTCGGTGAAGGTGTCGTACGGGTTGACCAGCGTCACTCGCAGGTCACCACGCTTCCCAGTGCGAGCCGCGAGCTGGATCGTGGCGGCGAGCCCGGCGTAACCGGCGCCCAGGACCAGGACCTCGTGCTGCTGCTCTGTCGTTGTATTCATCGCTGCGTCGTCTCTTTCGTATCGGTCGTTCCCGCCATGCGTACGACCACCAGACGTAAGCTGCCCTTCGCTTCGTGACACGGACTTTATGTGCGCTACATCACACCCCGGTCGGGGTCGAGTGCGCGTCGTTCGGTTCGTCTCCGCTCGGCGGGCGGGAGGGCGGCTGTCACCCGGTGTGGGTCCTCAGCGCTCGGCCGAGCCAGCCGAACACTGGATCCAGGTCTGCTACGGGTGGCCAGTCGTTCACGGCTGCAACGAGTTGCCAGTACCGCGCGACGCGGGAGTCGTTTGCCACCTCCAGTCGTTCGAGCATCCAATGCCGGAGTGCGCTGTCGTCGGGTTTGCCGAAAGTCGCCGCGTAGCGGGCGGTGAGTGTGTCCACGATCGGCGCGGCCGCGGCCGATTCCGGGCCGATTTCCGCGGCGAGCGCGCGGCCGACCTCGGCGCGCACCGTTTCGGTGAGGGCATGGTGCAATCCGGTGGTGTCGCCTTCCCTGCGTTGCGCGGCCTGGTATTCGGCCATCCGGCGTACCGCGGCACGGAAGCCGGTGTCCTGCACCAATGCCACCAGTTCCATCCAGGCCTCGACCTGCTCGGTGGTGGGGTCTTCCGGTAGGTCGGGCATGCTGGTGCGCAGTAGTTCGACCATCGCCGGATTGGCGTCGACGCCACCGAAGGTTTCGTCGATGAAGTCGTGGATGAAGCGGTGCCGCTCGGCTTGTGACAGGTTCACCAGTTTGTGCATCAGATCTATCTCCTGGGGTTCGGACCGGCGTTTCGCTACCGCCCGCAGTACCGCCCGGCGTAGCCGCAGAACTCGGATCTGCGCATCGAGGGCCGACGCGTGGGCGGCGGCGATCTCGGCCGGCGAGGTCTCGCGGGCCAGGATGCGCCGCACGGTGGCCAGGTCGATATCGAGTGCACGCAGTGTCCGGACCAGTTCCAGCCGGGACAGTGCGTCGATGTCGTAGAGGCGGTAGCCCGCGGGGGTGTACGAGGACGGCGGAACGAGTCCCTGGTCGGAGTAGAACCGGATCGTTTTGACCGAAAGCCCCGTGCGTTCGGCCACGACCCCGATCGGTAACAGTGTTTCGTCGTCCATGACCAAAGCATGAGGTCTCCTCCTGCTGGAGACTCAAGTCGTGCGTCGGGTCGAAGTCGTCCGGCTGATGGCCACGGTGTTCGACGCCTTTCATATTGCGCCGCCCGGCCGCTTTTTCGATCCGCGACCGGATACCGCCGACCGGTGCGAGAGCGGGGTTGTGGTTCTACTATCGGCCAAGGGCCGGAGATGATCCGGTCGCGGCGAAAGGCGCATCCCACAAATGACAGATCACGAATCCGGGATCGGGCGGAAAATCGCGTATTACCGTGCCCGCAAAGGATTGTCCCAACGTGATTTCGCGCCGTTGATCAAACGTTCCGAGGCGTGGGTATCGCAGGTCGAGCGCGGGGTCCGCCCGGTGAAGGCGCTCGATGTGCTGGAGCGGATCGCGGAGGTACTCGATATTCCGGTCGCCGAGCTGGCGCCCACCGCGCCCGCGGCGCAAGCCGAACCGATCCCCGCCGACGCACTTGCGCTGCGCCTGCTGCTCGCCACCGATCACGCGCTGGCCGCCGCGGTGGCCGATCCGCGCCCCGAACCCGACCTGGACCGGCTCGCCGAACAGGCCGAATCCGCGTGGACCTGCACCCGGCAGGCCCGCTACGCCGATCTGCACGCGCTGCTGAGCGCGGTGCTGCCCGAGTTGGCCCGGGCCGCCGTGGTTTCCGTGCGCGCCGCCGCACTGCTGGCCGATGTCTATCAGGTGTGGTCGGTCGCCCTGGCGGAGCTGGACCAGTTCGATGCCGCCTGGGCGGCGGGTGAGCGCGCCGTGGGCGCGGCGCAACATTGTGGCGACCCGGTGCTCCTGGCGGCGTGCGTGTTCCGGCGCACGATCGTGTTCCAGCGGGCACAGCAACTCGATCTCGCCCGGCGGACCGCCGAGAGTGCCCGGGCGGCCCTGGGAGCGCTGCTGGACAAACCCGAGCCGCGAGCCTTGATCGTCTACGGTGCGCTGACGCTGCAGTCGGCGGTTATCGCCGCACGCGCCGAAGACGCCGAACAAGCACTGGAGATGCTGGGCCGGGCCCGTAAGGCGGCGAGCGCGCTCGGCGCGGACCGCGAGGAATACCGCGTCGAGTTCGGGCCGCGCGCCGTCGTACTGCACGAGGTCGCCGTCGCGGTCGAACTCGGGGACGCCGGGACCGCGATCCGGCTGGCGGCCAAGGTCGACCCGGGGAGCCTGACGGATTTCCATCGCGCCCGGCTGCTCGTGGACACCGCCCGCGCCTGGGCGCAGCGGCGCAACCCGCCCCGGGCGCTGGCCCTCCTGCTCGAGGCCGAAACCCTCGCGCCGGAATACCTGTACCGGCAACGGGTGGTGCGCTCGACGACCGCGGACCTGCTCAGTATCGACCAGGGCACGCTGGGTCTCGGTGAATTCGCGCAGCGGATCGGGGTGGAGATGCCCTACGTGCCGCCGTCCGCCGGCCGCCCGGGGGCGCCGCGCGGCGGCCTGCGTGCCGCGCGCGGTCCGCGGACCCGCTGAGACCCGGTGAGCCAACCGGTTACCCCGCCGGCCAGAACTCCTTCAGTTCGCCGGCGGCCGCACCCGCCTGGCGCAGGCCCGACTCGTAGGAGGGGCCGAGCGCGGCGCCGGCGAAGAGATCGGGTCCGAAGGCGGCGACGGCGACTTCGTCCGGTGTGATCGAAACCTGCCGCGCGGCATCCAATTCGCGGTCGGCCCGGGTACGGGGATATACGTGGGCGAGCGGTTCCAGGATCACCACCGCGTCGTAACCGGCGGCGAGATCGGCATTGATGGTCGATCGCACACCGCCGTCGATGTAGTGCCGGCCGCCGATTTCGATCGGTGGGAACACGCCCGGCACCGAGGTGCTGGCGGCCAGCGCCTGGACGAGGGTGGCCGGATCGTCACGGGTCCAGGCTGTCAGCGCACCGGAGCCGATATCGATGGAGGTGACCACCAGATCGTGGTCGGGCCAGTCGGCGAAATCCACCAGGGCGCCGATCCGTTCGAGGTGTGCGGCCGGGTCGCCGGTTTCCGCGCCGAGCGCGAGTTCGCCCACCCGTTGCAGCACCAGTTCGCGGTCCTGGTCGACGGCGCGCAGCAGGGCGGCGATCTCCAGGAGCGGACCGAAATCGCGGGCCGGCGCCACGGCCGGGGTGGGACGCGGGGTGAGCAGGGTGGACAGATCGGACCCG
The DNA here is from genome assembly GCF_050936135.1 of Nocardia sp. CA-290969. NCBI lineage: Bacteria > Bacillati > Actinomycetota > Actinomycetes > Mycobacteriales > Nocardiaceae > Nocardia > Nocardia sp. CA-290969. Next base: position 7,222,241 of record NZ_JBNJNJ010000001.1, read on the forward strand.
GCCGCGATCGCGGTTCCCACCACGGCGCCGGCGGAGGTGCCGATGATGCGGTCGGCGAGGGTCAGGTCGATCCCGGCGGACCGTAATCCTTGGGCCAGGCCCGCCAGCCAGGCTATTCCGACGGGACCACCACCTCCCAGAACGAGGGCGATCCTGGTGTCTCGGTGCGGCACGGCGTCGGGCATGGCAGCAGGTTAGCCAATGGGCGGCCGGGGCGCTCGGTGTGCCGCCTCGTCCGGGGTCGTGGAACGAGCGCCGCGCCCGAGAGCGGGAATTGTGAAGCAGATCACGGTGCGCGCTGTGGATTTAACTACGTACGATGTACGGAGTTATCGCGCCGAACCTGGAGGACTATTTGCGTACTACCGGATCCGCCATCTCGCTGAATGTCGCCGACCCGGCCGCCTCGGCCGGTTTCGTCTCCGCCCATTTCGGCTTCACCGAGCAGATGTCGGCCGAGGGTTTCGTATCCCTGACGCACCCCGACGCCGGGATGAACCTCATCTACCTGCGCACCGGTCTGCCCACCTTCAAACCCGCGCGGATCGCCGACGCGGCCGGTACGGGTTTGCTGGTGGTGTTCGTGGTGGCCGATATCGATACCGAATACGCCCGTCTGCAAGCGGCCGGTGCGCCGATCGTCACGCCGATCGAGACCGAGGAATGGGGTGAACGCTACTTCCAGACAACCGATCCCAACGGCATCGTCTATCAGCTCGTGCAGTGGGTCGAGCAGCCGCCGGGGTGATCACCGGCGCCGTCCGCCCCGCCGAAATCCGATTCACCTGAGCCGCAGGCCATATGGATGGTACGAAAGGAGCCGGTGGTTGATGATCGACTCCGGGGGTGAACAGTGGCAGCGGGCGAAACGACACACGGCAGAGGTAGAGCACGATGCTGGTGAAGGTCGACGATCGGGCGGAACTGTCCGCCGCCGAGCGGGAATTCGTGGAATGCCTGCGGCAGCTACCCTCCACCGGGCTGGCGATCGTGGACCTGCGAATAGCCACCCAGCGAGGCACCAGGCAGATCGGCGCGGTGATCTGGACGCCGCAGGGCGTACTCGTCACCGAGGTCATCGGCTTCCGCAGTACGCAGAGCGGAATCCTGACGGTTTCCATGGAGCGGCCGTGGCGGGTGGGCGACGCCGTGGCCGATCTGGAACTGGACCTCGGCGCCGATCCGGTGCGCCGGCTGGAGAGCGCCGTGCAGGAGGTGCAGCGCACCTTCGAACGCGCCTCCTACGACCCCGGCCAGTTGTGCGGTGCGGTCGCGCTGATCCCGCGGCGGGGTGCGGTGCTGCGCCCGGCGCGCGAAACCTTGCGGCCCGGTCTGGATGTGGTGGTGGGCAATACCGCAGAGCTCACCGAACTGCGTATTCTCCTGGAGAATTTCGCGCCCGGCCCGCCGCGCTGGACGCTCGGGCGGGTCTGTGCGGCCACCCGGGCGCTCACCGGCTGGGCCCCCGAACGCGGCGAGCTGATCGCCGCCGGGTTCGAGGACAAACTGCCGGAGCCGCCGAAGAAGCCGCGGGTATGGCAGACCATGCGCCGGCCGGATACCCGGCGCACCCACGATGTCATCGGCTGGACGGTGTTGACGGTCGCGGTGCTCGGCATGCTGATGGTGCTGGCCGCGATCGCCGGTTCCCTGCTGGCCGAGGGCCCCGCCGCCGAGCCGGCCGCACCGAGTAGCAGTGTCGAGCCGACCGTGGCCCCGACCTCTGCCGGTGCCGCGGAGTGCTGGCCGCTGCAACCGGGCTGCTGACCTCGCCGGACCGGTTCTCGCGGGGCCTGCGGCGGGTGCGCGCAGGCTACGGTTGCGTAGCCGCCGTGCGGTCCGGCACGCTGCTGTTCGTACGATGTCCAAAAGCCTGTTACCAGCGGTCGAGCGGCCGCTGGGGAATCGACCAGGAGGACGGCCGTGGGCCACTATCAGGCGAATCTGCGTGATATCGAATTCAACCTGTTCGAGGTATTCGAGCTCGGCAAGATTCTCGACACCGGCGCCTATGGCGACCTCGATACCGATACCGCGCGCGAGATACTCGCCGAGGTGAAACGGCTGGCCGAGGGGCCGGTCGCGGAATCCTTCGCCGCGGCCGATCGGGACCCGGTGGAGTTCCGGCCGGAAACCCATTCGATCAGCGTGGGCGAACCGCTCACCGAAACGATCATGGCCATTCGCGAGGCGGGCTGGAACCGGCTCGGTAAGCCCGCGGAAATGGGCGGTATGCCCGCGCCCGCCGCGCTGATCTGGGCGGTCAGCGAGATGATCATCTGCGCCAACCCGGCGGCGGTGTTCTTCGATATGGGCGCGGCGATGGCGCAGGTGCTGTACGGCATCGGCAACGAGCAGCAGAAGCATTGGGCCGCGGCGGGTTTCGAACGGCATTGGCAGGGCACCATGGTGCTCACCGAGCCGGACGCGGGCTCCGATGTCGGCGCGGGCCGGGCCAAGGCGATCGAACAGCCCGACGGGACCTGGCATATCGAGGGTGTGAAGCGGTTCATCTCCGGCGCCGATGTGGGCGATACCGCGGAGAACGTTTTCCATCTGGTCCTCGCCCGGCCCGAGGGGGCGGGTCCCGGCACCAAGGGCCTGTCGCTGTTCTACGTGCCGAAGTACCTGTTCGATCCGCAAACCCTGGAACTCGGTGAGCGCAACGGTGTGTACGTCACCAATGTCGAGCACAAGATGGGCCTCAAATCCTCGCCGACCTGTGAACTGACCTTCGGCGGCGACAAGCCCGCGATCGGCTGGCTGGTCGGCGATACGCACAACGGGATCGCCCAGATGTTCAAGGTGATCGAGAACGCGCGGATGACGGTGGGCGTCAAGTCGAGCGGCACCCTGTCCACCGGCTACCTGAACGCACTCGACTACGCGAAACAGCGCGTCCAGGGTGCCGATCTGACCCAGATGTCGGATAAGGCCGCACCGCGGGTCACCATCACCCATCATCCCGATGTGCGCCGCAGCCTGGCCACCCAGAAGGCGTACGCCGAAGGGTTGCGCGCGGTGTATCTGTACACCGCGGTGCATCAGGACGCCGACGTCGCGGAACTGGTGACGGGGGTGGATGCCGAGACCGCCCACCGGATGGACGATTTCCTGCTGCCGATCGTCAAGGGCGTGGGTTCCGAGCGGGCCTACCAGTACCTGACCGAATCGCTGCAGACCCTCGGCGGCTCCGGATATCTGCAGGACTATCCGATCGAGCAGTACATCCGCGATGCCAAGATCGATTCGCTGTACGAGGGCACCACCGCGATCCAGGCGCAGGACTTCTTCTTCCGCAAGATCCTCCGGGACAGGGGAGTCGCGGCGGGGCGGCTCTTCACCGAGATCAGCGGATTCCTGGATGCCCCCAGCGGCCGGCTGGAAGCCGAGCGGGCATTGTTGCGGACCGCCCTCGAGGATGTGCAGGCCATGGCGGGCGCGCTCACCGGGTACGCGATGGCGGCCCAGTCCGAGCCGCAGGAGTTGTACAAGGTGGGCCTGGGGTCGGTGCGCTTCCTACTCGCTGTCGGCGATCTGCTGATCGGCTGGCTGCTGCTGTGGCAGGCGGAAGTGGCCGCCGCCGCGCTGGCCGGTGACGCGGCGGAACGCGATCGGCCGTTCTATACGGGCAAGGTCGGGGTGGCGAGTTTCTTCGCGAAGAACGTGCTGCCCACCCTCACCTCGACGCGGGTTGTCATCGAATCGCTCGACGCCGACATCATGTCGCTGCCGGAGGAGGCTTTCTGATCCCGGGCCCGGCCGGCGCCCTCCGCCAGGTAACTTATGTTTCCATAAGTAAGTATCTGGAGGAGGTGCGCCGATATGCCGATCCCGACCCGGCCCGGGGTGTCCGGACTGCTGCTGGTGGTGCTGGCGCTGCTGTCGGCCGCGGCGCCGTTCGCCATCGACATGTATCTGCCGGCCTTCACCGATCTGGCCGGCGACCTGGGTACCAACCCGGCGAGTGTGCAGCTCACGCTCACTACGTTCCTGATCGGGCTGGCCGTGGGGCAGCTGTTCATCGGCCCGCTGTCCGACCGGTACGGTCGCCGTAAACCGCTCGTACTGGCCACCGCGATCACCGTCGTCGTAACCGTGATCTGCGCGCTCGCGCCGAGTATCTGGTTGCTGATCGCGATGCGGTTCGTCCAGGGACTCTCGGCGTCCGCCGGCCTGGTGATCGGGCGCGCGGTGGGTGCCGACCGGACCGAGGGCCCGGCCACCGCGAAACTGTTCACCCTCTTCTCCGCGATCGGCGGTATCGCCCCGGTGATCGCGCCGCTGCTCGGCGGCGCTCTGATGTCCTACGGCTGGCAGGCGGAGTTCTGGGCGCTCAGCGTGATCTTCGCGGTGATGTTCCTGGGTGCGCTGCTGGTGGTCCCGGAATCACTGCCGCCGGAGCGCCGGCAGACGGCCGGGTTCGCCGGCACGCTGCGCTCGATCGGACGGCTGGCGGCCGACCGCGGGTACCTCGGGTACATCTTCGCGTTCGCCCTCGGATTCGCGGCACTGATGTCGTATATCTCGGCCTCGCCGTTCGTCGTCGAGAACGTGCTGGGCATGTCGAACCGGGCGTACACGCTGATCTTCGCGATCAACGCCGCCGGGATGGTGGCGGCCGGGACGGTCAGCTCCCGGCTCGTCGGCAGGTTCGGACCGGAGCCGATTCTGCGCACCGGGCAGACCGTCACCCTGGTGGGCGGACTGGCACTCCTGGCGCTGCTGGCGGCCGGCGCGCCCGCGGCGGCGGTGCTACCGGTGCTCTTCCTCACCGTGATCTGCGCCCCGATGGTCATGGGAACCGCGAGCGCGCTCGCGATCGGCCGCGCCCGGCATGCCGCCGGCAGTGCCTCGGCGCTGATGGGTGCGCTGCAATTCGGGCTGGGTGCCCTCGTTTCGCCGATCGTCGGTCTCGGCGGGCCGGATACCGGTATTCCGATGGCCGTATCGATCGTGGTCGCCGTCGTACTCGGCATGCTCGCCCGGCTCCTGGCGCGGACGGCCGGTCCGGTGCCCGAACGCCACCTCGCCGCCGCCTGAGCGCGGCTCCCAGCTGTGGGAGGTCATCACGATCCGGCCACTCGCGAGCCCTGTACCAGCGGATCCCGGCACACTTCGGCAACGCTGCCGTAGCGGTCGCCGATGCGGAACGGGGCGGCGTGCACAATGCCAGGTGTGACAGTTGAGCTGCTGATTCTGCTTGTCGTCATTGTCACCGCGCTGGCTTTCGACTTCACCAACGGTTTCCACGACACCGCCAATGCCATGGCCACGTCCATAGCCACCGGGGCGTTGCGGCCCAAGGTCGCCGTCGGTCTGTCCGCCTTCCTCAACCTGGTGGGTGCCTTCCTCTCGGTGGCGGTGGCCGCCACGGTGGCGGAGGGAATCATCCGGCTCGACGCGGTATCCGGACACGACCTGCTCGTCATCGTGTATGCGGGACTGGTGGGCGGTATCCTCTGGAACCTGCTCACCTGGCTGTTCGGGTTGCCCTCCAGTTCCTCGCATGCACTGTTCGGTGGACTGATCGGTGCCACCCTGGCCTCGCTCGGCTGGAGCGGGGTGATCTGGGGCGGCGCGGACGGCGGCGTGCTGTACAAGATCGTATTGCCGGCGCTGCTCGCCCCGGTCATCGCCGGTTTGGTGTCCGGGATCGGCACCTGGTCGGTCTATCGCATCGCCCGCAGTTCCGACCACGACAAGGTGACCACCGGTTTCCGCTGGGGTCAGGTCGGTTCCGCGTCTCTCGTCTCGCTGTCGCACGGCACCAACGACGCACAGAAAACCATGGGCGTCATCTTCCTGGCGCTGGTCGCCTACGGCGACCTCACCCCGGCCGACACCATGCCGTTCTGGGTGATGGCGGCGTGCGCGGTGGCCATCGCGGCCGGCACCTACCTGGGTGGCTGGCGGATCATCCGGACCCTGGGAAAAGGGCTGGTCGAGATCGAATCACCGCAGGGCTTCGCCGCCGAATCCGCCTCGGCGGCGATCATCCTGACCTCCGCGAATTTCGGGCTGCCGCTCTCGACGACGCAAACGGTCACCGGCGCGATCCTCGGTACCGGAGTGGGCCGGGGCGCGGAAGTGCGCTGGAGCGTGATGGGCCGGATGGCAGTGGCCTGGCTGCTGACACTGCCGGCCGCGGGGATCGCGGGCGCCTTCTGCTGGGCCGTGGCGCAGGTCATCGGCGGGTTGGCCGGGATCCTGGTGGTCTTCGCACTGCTGGTCGCGCTGGCCGGGCTGATGTACCGGCGCTCGCTGCGCGACAAGGTCTCCAGTCACAATGTCAACGATCCGCAGCCGCCCCCGGCCGGGGAAACGTCGTCGCCGCCGCACCCGGCCGACTCTCCGCCGGCACGGGCCAATGGCTCGCCGGCACCTCCCTCGGCCGGATCGTCGCCGCCCGCGTCGGGGGGCGTGCCGCGGCACACACCCGGCGGCCCGCCGCACGCCCGCTCCACCGCCGAAGAGGAGGCCTGATGTCCACACTGCTGACCCACCTGCGGGCGCTGTGGGACGTGCTGCTCGCAGCGCTGATCTTCGGTGCCGGGGTGCCCATGCTGTTCGCGCTCGGAGTGCGCTGGTGGTCGGCCGCCGAAGTAACCGGCCCGGACGGCACCGTCCGGCGGAATCCGGCCGCGCTGGCCGGTGCCTGTACCTGTCTGCTGATCGTGCTCGTCGTGGTCGTCGCCGGAGTGTTGTTCGTCGCCAAGGGTTTCCTCGCCGACCGGCTCGGTATCCACCTCTTCGGGGAGTCCTGAGATGGCCGCCGATCGGGTGCCACCACAGCGGCAGGGATTGTTGTCGCGGGTGGTCGCGTGGCTACGGGCCGGCTATCCGCAAGGAGTGCCCCGGACCGACTACGTGGCGCTGTTCGCCGTCCTGCACCGCGACCTCACCGAATACGAGGTCGTCCTGGTTGCCGAGGAGGTGTTGCGTGACCGGGCCGACCGGGACGACATCACGCACGAGGAGATCGAAGCGGCGGTGCAACGGGTGGCCAAGGAACAGGCCGGCCGCGAGGATATCGCTCGGGTCGCCTCGCATCTGGCCGCCGGTGGCTGGCCGCTGGCGGCGCTTCCCGAGGAGCAGCCGTGATGCCCCGCATGCTGTACGCGGTGATCGACTGGTTGCGCCGGGGATACCCCGACGGCGTCCCGGAATCGGATTACATTCCGCTGGTCGCGCTGCTCCGGCGACGGCTCACCGATGAAGAGGTCGAGCAGATCGCGGCCGAGGTACTCGATTCGCCCGCGCATCCGCTCGACCGCACCGATATCCAGGTGATGATCACCGAGGTCACCGACGAGTTGCCGTCCGAGACCGATGTACAGCGGGTGCTCTCCCGGCTGGATCCGCCCGGTTGGCCGGAATGACACCCGCCCGGTACGCTCGCATTTTTTGCTAACCGAGTTATGGCAGCTTGCGAATAAGTCCTAAACTGGACATATGGCCAAGACCTACGTCGGCGCCCGGCTCCGGCAATTGCGGACCGAGCGCGGGCTGAGCCAGGTGGCGCTGGCCCAGCAGCTGGAGATATCGGCGAGCTATCTCAACCAGATCGAGCACGATGTCCGGCCGCTCACCGTACCGGTGCTGCTGCGGATCAGCGAGGTGTTCGGCGTCGAGGCGACCTTCTTCTCGCCGCAGGACGACACCCGGCTCATCGCCGAACTACAAGAAGTGGTGATGGATCAGGAGCTCGGTATCGAGGCCGATGCCCGCGAGATCGCGGAAATGGTGTCCGCCCATCCGAGTATGGCCCGCGCCCTGGTCAATATGCACAACCGCTACCGCAACACCAGCGCCCAGCTGGCCGCGGCCACCGAGGACCGGTTCGCCGACGGCTCGGGCAGCGCCACCATCAGCAAACCGCACGAAGAAGTGCGGGATTACTTCTATCAGCGGCAGAACTATATCCACCCGCTCGATACCGCCGCCGAGGAACTGGCCAACCGCATCCGTTTCCACGGTGGCGACGCGCACAGCGAAATACCCAAGGTTTTGCGCAGCCACGGGGTGCGGATCATGGAGCGGATCGACCTGGGCGAAGGCGTCCTGCACCGCTACGACCCGGAGAACCGGATACTCGAAATCGCCCCGCACCTTTCCGGCGGGCAGCGCCTGTTCAAACTGGCCGCGGAACTCGCCTATTTCGAATGTGGGCCGCTACTGGAAAAGCTCGTCGACGAAGGGAATTTCTCCGGCCCGGACGCACGCCGGCTGGCGCTGCTCGGCCTGGCGAACTACTTCGCGGCCGCGACGGTCCTGCCGTACACCTATTTCCACGAGGTCGCCGAGGATTTCCGCTACGACATCGAACGGCTCTCGGCGTTCTTCGCGCAGAGCTACGAGACGATCTGCCATCGCCTGTCCACCCTGCAACGCCCCGAACTGCGCGGGGTGCCGTTCTCCTTCGTGCGGGTGGATCGCGCCGGCAATATGTCGAAACGGCAGTCCGCCACCGGTTTCCATTTCTCCTCCAGCGGCGGCACCTGCCCGCTGTGGAATGTGTACGAAACCTTCGCCTATCCCGGCAAGATCATGACGCAGATCGCGCAGATGCCGGACGGCCGCAAATACCTCTGGGTGGCGCGCACCGTCGAACGCCGCGCGACCCGTTACGGACAGCCGAGCAAAACATTCGCCATCGGATTGGGTTGCGAAATCCGGCATGCCCCGCGGGTGGTGTACGCGGACGGGATCGATCTGCGCGAAGTCAACGCCACCCCGATCGGTGCGGGGTGCCGGGTCTGCGATCGTGCCAACTGCCCGCAGCGCGCCTTCCCGCCGCTGGGCAAAACCCTCGATATCAGCGAACACCGCAGTTCGGTATCGCCGTACGTCCTGAAATAACCGGTTCAGGCCGATTCGGAATTCGCTCCGGGCGTATCCAATTCCTCGACCACCACGGTCGGCGCGAGATGCCCGCGCAGCCGCCGGTCGATTTCGCCCGCGATCGGGATGACGACCGAGGCGGCCGAGGTCGCGACCGCGTCCGTCAGGATCTCCGGCCAATCCGGGGAATCCGTACGCGACAGTGCGTTGATCACGGCTGCGGAAACGGGATCGCCTGCGCCCGTGGGGTTTCCGGTGAGCGGTTCGGGAAGGTACGCGTTCCAGGCGCCGTCGGGGGTCACCGCCACCATGCCCAGCGACCCCCGGGTGACGATCACCGCCCCGACCCCGCGATCCACCAGCGGCCGGGCCGTGGCCAGCAGCGCGGCCGGCGTATCGGCACCGGATTTGGTGAGCGATTCGAATTCGGTGAGCCCCGGCAGCAGCACCACCCCCGGCACCCGCGAGGCCATCCGGAGTGCCGGTCCGTCCAGATCGCAGACCGTGGGCACACCCGCCTCGAGCGCCGCCTGGGCGATCCGGGCGGGCAATCCAGGATCGATACCGTCGGGCAGCGAGCCGGCGATCACCAGCCCCGAGATATGCGCCAGCATGCCCGAAACCCGCACCTCGAGCTGTTCGGAAGCATGCGGATTGGCCACTCGCGCGCCCGGTTCCCGCAATGCGGTCGCGGTGCCGGTATCCGCTTCACTGATCACCACGGTGCGCCGGACCCACGGCAGCGCGTGCACGAAATCCACCGGCAACTCGGCTTCCGCGGCGGCGGCGAAGGCGTGATCGGCGAATCCCGTCGCCCGGGCGTAGCGGCCGAGCTGGTTGAGCACGCGGGCCACGTTGATGCCCTTACCGCCCAGGCGCTGTTCCACCGAGCGCACTCGATGCGTCCGGCCGCGGGCGAAATTCTCGACCCGGTAGGTCACATCGTAGGCGGGATTCATTGTTACGGTAAGGATCACGAGAACCACTGTCCACGAGAGTCGGCACACCGCAACTTCGGGTCGCCGGTGTGCGGGGATGTTTTCGGTCGCGAGCCGGGCAGGCCCGCCGCAGGGTGGGACGGATTCAGATCGCCGCCTCCGCGGGGAAGGTGACGGTGATCCGGCCGAGCCGGCCGTTGCGGGCCGCCACCATTTCCGCCGCCACCGCGAGCGCGGTTTCGGTGGCGGTGGCGGCGCCGATATCCATACCGGCAGGTGCGTGCAGCCGGGCCAGCGAGGCCTCGTCGAACCCGCTGGCGCGCAGATCGTCGAGGCGGCGGGCGCAGCCGATAGCCGAGCCCACCGCCCCGATATAGCCCACCTCGGGTAGTCGCAGCGCCACCGTGAGCAGCGGGATCTCGAACTGCGGGTCGTGGGTGGCCAGTACGATTCCGGTGGTCGAATCCACTTCCCCCTCGCCCACCAGCACGTTCAGGTACCGGTGCGGCCAATCGCAGACGACCTCCGCACCGGGGAACGATTCGGGGACGGCGAAAGCGGGCCGGGGATCACAGATGGCCACCCGGTAGCCGAGCAGCTGGGCCTGCGCCGACAATGCGGCGGTGGTCGTATTCGCGCCGAAGACCACCAGCAGCGGCGGCGGTGCGAACGACGCCACGAAGATATCGGACTGCGGGAGCGAGACCAGTTCGGTGGCATGCCGTTTATCGGTGATCAGATGCTGCCCGATCATTCCGGGCTCCGGATTCCACACGACGGTGAAAACCGTGACCCGCCGATGCTCGGCGATTTCGGTGGCGATGGTCGGGAATTCCGGGAAATGGCCGCGGGAGAACGGTTCGGTGAAAACATCGATGATCCCGCCGTCGCCGGCCGATTCGGCGCCGGGCACGGTGAGGCGGTGTAATGCGCGTTGACCGGTCCGCGCCGACTGTACGGTCGCCTCGTACACGGTGTCCTCGATACCGGTGGAGGCCATGGATCCGTAGATCATCCCGTCCGGGTCCACGAGTATCGCCGTACCCACCGGAATATCGACCTGCCCACCGGTGCGCACGATGGTGGCCAGCCCGCCGATCCGGCCGGAACGCCACACCTGCAGCAGGTCGTCGACGATGTCGCGCATCAACAGCTCCGATCCCACCGTGCGACGGAGGGCAGGCGCTCACCATCGGCACCCGTCACCGATGACCGCGCACGTGACGGACACCCTAGCGCTGTTCTGTGAGAATTTGGCACGGCTGCGAAAATCTTGTCGGGCGGGGACATGAATGGTTGTGTTTTCGGGCGCGCTTCTTACGCGCAGGGGGCGGGCGGCGGCGGCGAGCCGAATTCCGGATGAACCGCCGTGGAACTGAGGGCGCGGGACCGCAGTTATGAAGGTCCTCACAGCGATGGCCGGCGGGTGGGGAGTGGGGGTGGGGTCGGTGCTTTCGCTAACAGTACGGGCGTTACGCTAAAACCCCATGTCAGGGCTACCCGTGAGTAGATTTTCCCGGGGCAATGTGCTGGCTACTTTTGCAGACTTAACAATCTTGTTGCTGATCCTAGCTCGGATTCACAGAAGCAACAGGTAGACGACGTTTTGATCGTGTGCCATCGTGTGGAAGTACCCCCGCTGGGCATTGCAAGCCTGCGAATCGCCGATCCAGCAGTGCGGTGCGGAAACGCACCGTCGACGCGGACCGGCGGACCGACCGAACAAGGAAGTGGAGTCGCAAGATGTCGACCACCGGCACCCCGAAGACCCCCGAGGAAATCCAGCAGGATTGGGACACCAACCCCCGCTGGAAGGGCGTCACCCGCAACTACACCGCCGAGCAGGTGTCGAAGCTGCAGGGCACCGTCGTCGAAGAGCACACCCTCGCGCGGCGTGGCTCGGAGATCCTCTGGGACCTGGTGAACAACGAGGATTACATCAACTCCCTCGGCGCCCTCACCGGTAACCAGGCGGTGCAGCAGGTGCGCGCCGGCCTCAAGGCCATCTACCTGTCGGGCTGGCAGGTCGCCGGTGACGCGAACCTCTCCGGGCACACCTACCCCGACCAGAGCCTCTACCCGGCCAACTCGGTGCCCAACGTGGTCCGTCGGATCAACAACGCGCTGCTGCGCGCCGACGAGATCGCCAAGGTCGAAGGTGACACCTCCGTCGAGAACTGGCTGGCTCCGATCGTCGCCGACGCCGAAGCCGGCTTCGGTGGCGCGCTGAACGCCTACGAACTGCAGAAGGCCATGATCGCCGCCGGTGCCGCCGGTGTGCACTGGGAAGACCAGCTGGCCTCGGAGAAGAAGTGCGGCCACCTCGGTGGCAAGGTGCTGATCCCCACCCAGCAGCACATCCGCACCCTGACCTCCGCGCGCCTGGCCGCCGACGTCGCCCAGGTGCCCTCGGTGATCATCGCCCGCACCGACGCCGAAGCCGCCACCCTCATCACCTCCGATGTGGACGAGCGCGACCGCGAATTCCTCGACGGCACCCGCACCTCCGAGGGCTTCTTCGGCGTGAAGAACGGCATCGAGCCCTGCATCGCCCGCGCCAAGGCCTACGCCCCCTACGCCGACCTCATCTGGATGGAAACCGGCGTGCCGGACCTCGAGGTCGCCCGTAAGTTCGCCGAGGCCGTCCGCGGTGAGTTCCCGGACCAGCTGCTGGCCTACAACTGCTCGCCGTCCTTCAACTGGAAGGCGCACCTGGACGACGCGACCATCGCGAAGTTCCAGCGTGAGCTGGGTGCCATGGGCTTCAAGTTCCAGTTCATCACCCTGGCCGGCTTCCACTCGCTCAACTACGGCATGTTCGACCTGGCCTACGGCTACGCCCGCGAGGGTATGACCGCCTTCGTCGACCTGCAGGAGCGCGAGTTCAAGGCCGCCGCCGAGCGTGGCTTCACCGCGATCAAGCACCAGCGCGAGGTCGGTGCCGGCTACTTCGACACCATCGCCACCACCGTCGACCCCAACACCTCGACGGCCGCTCTCAAGGGCTCCACCGAAGAGGGGCAGTTTCATTAAGCCGCGCTGACGCGCGGCGCGGGCTCGGCCCCCTAGGTCCCGGCTGTCAGCCCTCGAGACTCGCGGCTGCGCCGCCTCGCTTCGAGGTCTGACAGCCGGGACGGGCCGAGCCCTCCAAGGGCCTCGCTGAACTCGGCACTGCCGCTGGGCACGTCGAGTCCGGCCCGGCCAGGTTCCGGGTTCATCGGAGCCCGGCGTGGTATCCGTGACGGATACCGGCAACCACTACCTCGGTAGGGGTGTACCCGCCGCCCCCTCGCAACAGCCCGGCGAGGGGGCTTCGGTGCCCTCTACGGTGGATCAGGAAACACAACATAGGACTCACCCCCAACAAAACCCGGCACACCCTCTTGTCACCGACGCACTCCGCGCAGCATCCATTCCATACGACCAACCTCCATGGTTCGGGGCCCGTCTCGTTTTGGAGCGACGGAGCGGGGGAGCGAAGCGGAGGAGCGGAGGAGTGAAGAACGAGACCAAGGGGGCCCCGAACCCCGCGTCGCCGGAGGCGGCGCCAAAAATACAGGAGCGGGATTGTGAGCGAAAAGATTCAGCGCGTCGGTGTCATCGGCGCCGGACAGATGGGCGCCGGCATCGCGGAGGTGTGCGCCCGCGCGCATGTCGATGTGCTGGTGTACGAGCAGACCCGGGAGCTCGCCGCGGCCGGCCGGTCGCGCATCCTGCGGTCGCTGGACCGCGGCGTGAGCAGCGGCAAGATCACCGAACGCGAGCGTGAGCAGGCGGCCTGGCGGCTGCGGTTCACCTCCGACCTGGGCGATTTCGCCGACCGCCAGCTCGTGGTGGAGGCCGTCCTGGAGGACGAGAAGGTCAAGACCTCGATCTTCGCCGAACTGGACAAGGTGGTCACCGACCCGAGCGCGGTGCTCGCCTCCAACACCTCCTCCATCCCGATCATGAAGATCGCCGTCGCGACCAACAACCCTGAGCGGGTCGTGGGTATGCACTTCTTCAACCCGGTGCCGGTGCTGCCGCTGGTAGAACTGGTGACCACACTGAAAACCAGCGGGTCCGTCTCCGAGCGCGCCGAGAAATTCGCTGCCGAGATCCTGGGCAAAGAGGTCGTGCGTTCCTCGGACCGCTCCGGTTTCGTGGTCAACGCCCTGCTGGTGCCCTACCTGCTGTCCGCCATCCGGATGGTGGAGTCCGGGTTCGCCACCAAGGAAGACGTCGACAAGGCCATGGTGCTGGGCTGCGCCCACCCGATGGGCCCGCTGGCGCTCACCGACCTGGTCGGTCTCGACACCGTCAAATCCATCGCCGACTCCATGTACGGCGAATTCAAGGAACCGCTCTACTCGGCCCCGCCGCTGCTGATGCGCATGGTGGAAGCCGGGCTACTGGGCAAGAAAACCGGCGCAGGGTTCTACCAGTATTAATTGCGCCGACTCCGTCGGCGCGGGTTTTGGCCCCCCTTGGTCCCTGCTGTCAGCACTCGACACTCGCGGCTGCGCCGCCTCGCATCGAGCGCTGACAGCAGGGACGGGCCAAAACCTCTCAGGGCCTCGTAAGACTCGGCACCGCCGTGGTTGCGTCCGGTTCGGGGCGGTAGTGGGCAAGACTTGTGCAGGGGTGGATCCGGGGTCGGCGGTGGCGACCCGGATTCGTGGGTAGAACAGGGGCAAGGATCGGCACCGTCGGTGGTGGTGGCGCCTGATGACACGGAGGTCGGCAATGGTCAACGTCAGCGAGGGGTTCGGGTCCAGTGTGCTCGGCTATCCGCGGATCGGACCGCACCGGGAGCTCAAACGCGCGCTCGAGGCGTACTGGCGGAAGTCGATAACCCAGCAGGAATTGCGTGCGGTCGCGCGCGATATCCAGGAACAGCAGTTCCACGAGCTCGCGGCCACCGGGCTCACCCAGGTGCCGGGTAACACCTTCTCCTTCTACGACCATGTGCTCGACAACGCGCTGCTGTTCGGTGCCGTGCCGTCCCGGTTCGCCGAATACCGGGACGAGCTGGACGAGCTGGATTTCTATTTCCTGATGGCGCGCGGCCGCCCCGATCTGCCGCCGCTGGAACTGGTGCGTTTCTTCGGCACCAATTACCACTACCGCCAGCCCGAACTCGACGCCGATACCGAATTCTCGTTGCACCCCGAGGCCCTGCTCGACGAATGGGATCGGGCGATGGCCGCGGGTATCGAATTGCGGCCGGTGGTGCTGGGTCCGGTGTCGCTGCTGCTGCTGTCCAAGGCCGGCAGTGTGCCCGGTGAATCGGCCGGTTTCGACACCGTCGAATTGCTGGACAAGCTGTTGCCGGTGTACGAGGAGCTGTTCGAGATCCTGGCCCGCCGCGGGTCAACCTGCGTCCAGCTCGACGAACCCTGCTTCACCGCCGAACGATCGCCGGCCGAGCTCGCGGCGTTCGAACGCGCCTACGATCGCTTGTCCAAGGCGCCGCTGCGGCCGCGTCTGCTGGTCACCGGACAATACGGTGATTTCGGCGAGGCGCTGACCATCCTCGCCGCCTCGGGGGTGGAGGCGATCGGCCTGGATCTGGCGTCCTACCGGATGCGCCCGGAGGATCTCGCCCGGATCCCCGGTATCCGGCGCAAACGGCTGTACGCGGGCGTGATCAGCGGGACGAATGTGTGGCGGGCGGATCGCTACGTCACGCTCGAATACCTGAACGAACTCGCTAAAGTGTGCCCGGACCTGGTGGTTTCCACCGGAACCACCCTGTTGCACGTGCCCTACGACGTGCTCGCCGAATACGATATCGACGGGAATGTGGCCGATCGGCTGGCTTTCGCCAAGCAGAAAGTCGGCGAGGTGGTGTCGCTGGCCAAAGCGCTCACCGAGGGGCCCTCCGATAAATGGCGTAAACGCCCGGGTGAGGTGCATTTCAAACAGAAGCACGCCGTGCGCCAGCGGGTCTACGCGATCACCCCGGAAATGCGGGAACGTGAACCCTATGCGGTGCGCCGCGCAGCGCAGCAGGAAAAACTGCGGCTTCCCTTGGTGCCCGCGACCACCCTGGGCTCCTATCCTCAGACCGCCGAGGCGCGGCAGGCCCGTCAGCAACTGGGTGAGGGCCGGATCTCCTACGACGAATACCGCAAGAAAATCGAAGCCGAGATCGCCGCGACCATCGCCCTGCAGGAAGACATCGGGCTCGATGTGTTCGTGCACGGTGAGCACGAACGCAACGATATGATCCAGTACTTCGCCGAACTGCTGGACGGTTTCGCCACCACGCATTTCGGCTGGGTGCAGGTCTACGGTTCGCGCTGTGTGCGGCCGCCGATCATCTACGGCGACGTCTCCCGTCCGGCCCCCATGTCGGTGGAGTGGATCACCTACGCGCAATCGCTGACCGATAAACCGGTCAAAGGTATGGTCACCGGCCCGGTCACCATGGTGGCGCGTTCGTTCGTCCGGCAGGATCAGCCGCTCTACGAAACCGCCGATCAGGTGGCGCTGGCCATCCGCGACGAGGTGGTCGATCTGGAACGCGCCGGTATCGGCATCATCCAGGTCGACGAACCGGCCCTGCGCGAGCTGTGGCCGGCCCGCCCGGAGGGCCGCGCGGAGTATCTGCGCTGGGCGATCGGCGCGTTCCGGCTGGCGACCTCCGGGGTGCGGCCGGATACGCAGATCCACACCCATATCCCGTACTCGGGACGCACCGAGATCGTGGAGGCCATCGAACAACTCGATGCCGACGTGACCGCGATCGTCGCGACCCGGTCCATCGAATGGGTGCTCAAGGCGCTCGAGGAGGACTACGCCTCCGGCCACGGCCTCAGCCACGGCGTCGGCCCGGGCGTCTACGAAAGCCGCTCGGCCCGGATCCCCGATATCGACGAACTGGACGAACTGCTCACCGCCGCCGCGGCGGCGGTCGGCCCCGAACGCCTGTGGGCCAATCCGGACGGCGGCCTGAAAACCCGCCACCACTGGCAACTGGACCCCGCCCTACGCAATATGGTCGCCGCCGCCCGCCGCGTCCGCCGCAGGTTGCAGGAAGCCGAGCAGTAGCGGAGCCGCCCCGCGGCGCCAGGGTTCGGGCCTGCGATCGGCAGTGACTGCGGCTCACATCCCTGCGCGGATGAGCACCTTCTTACGGTCACATCTACGGAGAGCTCACGATCCCGGTGCCGAGTCTTACGAGGCCCTGAGAGGTTTTGGCCCGTCCCTGCTTTCCGTGCTCGATGCGATGCGGCGCAGCCGCGAGTGTCGAGTGCGGAAAGCAGGGACTAAGGGGGGCCAAAACCCGCGCCGCCGAAGGCGGCGCCAGAATTACAGCCATGAGTGATGTTGCCGCGTATGCCATGGCCGGGCCCGATGCCGCGTTCGAGAAGGTCACCATCGAGCGGCGGGCGCTCGGGCCGCGGGATGTGCTGATCGATATCGCCTATGCCGGGATCTGCCATTCCGATATCCATACCGCGCGCAACGAATGGGGTGGGGCCGCCTACCCGTGCGTTCCGGGGCACGAGATCGCGGGCACCGTGGCCGCGGTGGGGTCCGAGGTCCGTACGTATCGCGTGGGCGACCGGGTGGGTGTCGGCTGCATGGTCGATTCCTGCGGGGTGTGCGAACCGTGCCTGGAGGGCGAGGAGCAGTACTGCACCCGCGGGGCGGTGATGACCTACAACAGCCGGGTTCCCGACGAGGTGCAGCCCGGTGGGCACACCCTGGGTGGCTATGCCACCCAGATCGTGGTGACCGAGAACTTCGTGGTCGGAATTCCGGAAGGTATCGACCTGTCGGTGGCCGCGCCGCTGCTGTGCGCGGGGATCACGGTGTATTCGCCGCTGCGGCAGTGGGGCGCCGGGCCGGGTAAGCGGGTCGCGATTATCGGAATGGGCGGGCTCGGTCATATGGCCGTGAAAATCGCGGCGGCGCTGGGTGCCGAAGTATCGGTACTCAGCCATTCGCTGAGCA
Organism: Nocardia sp. CA-290969; assembly: GCF_050936135.1. Lineage (NCBI taxonomy): Bacteria > Bacillati > Actinomycetota > Actinomycetes > Mycobacteriales > Nocardiaceae > Nocardia > Nocardia sp. CA-290969. Next base: position 7,239,967 of record NZ_JBNJNJ010000001.1, read on the forward strand.
AACAGGAGGACGGGAAACGCTTCGGTGCCCAGCACTACTACGCCACCAGTGATAAGCAGATCTTCCGGGAACTGCGCAGCCACTTCGATCTGATCATCAATACGGTCTCTGCCGATCTGCCGATCAACGACTATATGAAGCTGCTGCGCCTGAACGGGTCCTTGGTGGTGCTCGGCCTGCCGGAGCAGCCGTTGACGGTGCAGCCGAAGGTGCTGGCCGGGCGGCGCCGGTCGCTGTCGGGTTCGATGATCGGCGGTATCGCGCAAACGCAGGAAATGCTGAATTTTTGCGCCGAGCACGGAATCGGCGCGGAAATCGAGGTCATTTCCGCGGACGAGATCGACGGCGCCTACGAGCGTGTTGTGGCCAGCGATGTGCGGTACCGATTCGTCATCGATACGGCGACCATATGACGTACTGCCCTGGCTGAATTCGTCCGCTCGGTTCCCAGGATCGACCGGTATCGAAGAATGCCTCGTACTCTCCGGTGGGCCTTTTCCACACTGTGGAGAAGCCTGTGGAAAACCCACCCAGGTCTTGTGGATGGACGTATCCATGTGTGGATGGATTTCCGGGGATTCGGCCGCCGGGTCCCGGAATTCTATTGATTGGGTGTCCGCAGGATAACGACCGGATACGAATTCCGGTCCACCGGATCTTCGTTTCGTCCTGCGGATATCGACCCGTCAGCGGCGGTTTCCGCGCGGTTCCCCGTTCGGCGGACACCCCGGCCTGTGACGCGGCCGTAACCGAATCGCCGGCGGCAGCCGGTGAATCCACAGGTCCGGCGCCTGAGGTCCCCAGACAACACCCAGCCTGTGGATAACTGTGGAAGCCTGTGGATAACTTCCGGCCGCGGGATCCGCGAAGCCACCCGACCGCCACGGCGATCCGAAATATCCCCACGCCCCGCCCGGTTGGGAGAAACTTGACCTGCGGCGCCGCAGGCGCCGCAAAAATAAACACAGGAGGCTTGTTGGGGAACCAGTGGGAGGGCGCCGGTCCGGGTGGGCCGAGCGGTGGTGGGCGGGTGCTCGTCACCGTGTTCGCCGTCGTGCTCGCCCTCGGTGCGCTCTTCGGCTACCGCGGCGAGATCCCTGGGTTGGGGCGCGCGGGGCCGGATGTGGCCGTGGCTCCGGTGCGTCCGGTGCCGCGCCCTCCGCTGGACCCCCGCGGGCTCACCCGCGATATTTCGCCCGTGCTGGTGAACGTCACCGCCGCCGCCCGGCCGTTCGGCGCCGCGGCGGCCGGTTCCGGGATCGTCCTCACCCGCGACGGCCAGGTGCTGACCAGCCATCATGTGGTTAAGGGTGCGAAAACCGTCCAGGTCAGCCGGGTTACCGACGGGGCTGTGTACACCGCGGAGGTGCTCGGCTACGACGCCCGCGCGGATATCGCCCTGCTCGATCTCTCCGGCGCCGCCGGCCTCGCCACCGCGCGGATCGGCCGTTCCGCGGATCTGCGAGTCCGCGACGAGGTGCTGGCGATCGGCAACGCGGGTGGTAGCGGCGCCGCGACCGCGGTCACCGGGCGGATCAGCGATCTGGACAGCACGATCATGGCGTTCAACGAGCAGGATCTTTCCCGGCAGCCGCTCACCGGGATGCTGGAGATCGAGGCCCCGGTCAGTTCCGGGCAGTCCGGCGGCGCGCTCACCGATCACACCGGCGCGGTGGTCGGGGTGATCGCGGCGGCGTCCGGCGAACGGGATCCGCCGCCGGGCGATACCGTCGACCCGCCGAACGGGTACGCGGTGCCGATCGATTCCGCGATGCGGATCGTACGGCAGATCCGCTCCGGGACCCCCACCGAAACCGTTCATATCGGCCCCACCGCGACCCTCGGCGTGCTGATCTCCGACGCCGGTCCGCGCGGCGCGCGGATCGATATGGCCATCCCGGGGCTCCCGGCCGAGGAGGCGGGGCTGGTGAGCGGGGAGATCATCACCTCGGTGGACGACCGCCCCGTTACCGGTGCCCGCGCGCTGCGGATGGCGATCGACACCCGCCGCCCCGCCGAGGTGGTGCGGTTGGGTGTGCTGGGCGTCGACGGGGGCGAACGGGTTGTTTCGGTGCGGTTGGTCGCGGGCACACCCGGCTAGCGACGGCGGTCACCGCGCGGTGTCGTCGCGGGTCAGAACAGTGACAGCCAGTAATCCTGGAAGCGCAGGAACACCAGTACCAGCACCACCGCGTAGAAGACGGCGACGAAGGTCCAGCGCCATTCCGCGACCACCCGCAGCGCGCCCCGATCGTTACCCCACAACTGTTCGGTGAGCACCGCCAGCAGTGGCGTGATGATCGCCCACACGACCATGCAATACGGGCACAGGGCGTTGATCCGGTACAGGCTCTGGAAGATCAGCCAGCAGATGAACAGGGTCCCGGCGACCGTGCCCAGCCACAGACCCGCCCAGATCCAGCGGGGCAGGCCGATACCCGCGACGGAGAGCACGGCCAGCGTGACCACCACCGAGAACCCCACCAGCCCGATGATCGGGTTCGGGAAGCCCAGTACCTGCGCTTGATCGGTGACCATCACCGACCCGCAGGACAGCACCGGATTGAGACTGCACGAGGGCACATACCCGGGTTCGCTGAGCAGTTTGAAATCTTCGACCAGCAGGACCAGCGCGGCCACCCAACCGGCCAGGCCGGTCAGGAGCATGATCCAAGCTGCCCGAGGGGAGGTCGTGATCACTGTCCCGCAGCCGCCTGGATCGCGTCGGTCAGCGGAGCGGTATTGAAGGACCCGTCCGGATTCCCGGTGAGCTGCACCTGCTCGCCGTTGACGAACACCGTCGGTGTTCCGTCGATACCGTCGTCGTTCAGCGATTTATCCGACATCGCCGCGACATAACCTTTGTAGGTGCCGTCGGTGATGCATTTGTCGACGGCGGGATCGGTGTACCCGGCTTCGTGCGCGATGGCGATCAGCCGCTCGTCCGGCAGGCCGGCACCGCCTTCGGGCGGCTGCTGCCGGAACATCAGCTCGAGCCATTTCGGGTAGTTTTCGGTGCCGCGGTCTGCGACGCAGTAGGAGGCGTTGGCTGCCCGGGTGGAGTATTCGGTGGTGGATGCCCGGTCCAGGTAGCCGACGATGTTGTACTCGATCACGGCGTCACCGTCGGCCACGGCCTGGTTCAGCAGTTCGCTGTGATCGGCTTCGAACTGTTTGCAGACCGGGCACTGCATATCGGCGACGATGCGGACTTTCGCGGGCGCGTCGGGCTGCCCGATCCGGATCGCGCCGTTCTCGGTGGCCGCTGCCGGTACCGGCCCGTCGTAGTCGGAACCCGAGTTCCGCACGGCCAGTCCGATCCCGATCGCGGCGACCAGTGCCACCAGGACCGCGGTGATGCCCACCTGTATCGCGATCTTGCGATTGCGCTCCGCGCGCTGGGCCGCCGCCAGCGGATTCGGCCGCCCGGGTTTCTGGGGGTTCGGCCGCCCGGGTTTCTTGCTCACCGTGCGTTCACCACGCCTTTCGCTCACCTGGGTGCCCCGCCCGGTGGTAGCGCGGCGGGGGGCCGGAGTTTCCGGCGCTCCGCCCCATCATTGCCCCACTAGCTGAGAGTTTCCACAACCCGCCGCGTGCGGGCCGCTCAGGAGTTGTCCAGGCGGCGGAGTTCGGCCGCCGGGTCGAAGGTGGGGGCGGGCCAGCTCAGGTCCAGGTTCCGCAGCGCCTCGATCAGCAGTTCGGTGACGGCCAGCCGGGCGTACCATTTCGCGTCCGCGGGCACGACGTACCAGGGTGCGTGGCCGGTACCGGTGCGGTCCAGCATCGCCTGGTAGGCATCCTGGTAGGCGGGCCAGTAACCGCGTTCGTCGATATCGGCGGGGCTGAATTTCCAGTATTTCTCCGGTCGCTCCAAACGCTGTCGCAGTCGCTTCTTCTGTTCGTCGAGGGAGACGAACAGTGCGACCTTCACCAGCGTCGTACCGGACTCGGTCAGTTCCCGCTCGAACCGGTTGATCTCTTCGTAGCGGCCCTGCCAGACCTGTTCCGGTACCAGCCCGTGCACCCGCGCGACCAGCACGTCCTCGTAATGCGACCGGTCGAATACGCCCAGCTGCCCGCCGCGCGGTAGCGCGCGGCGGATCCGCCACAGGAAATGATGTTGTTTCTCTTCTTCGGTCGGTACGCCGAAGGCCGTGTGATCGACCCCCTGCGGATCCACCGAGCCGATCACATGGCGCACGATCCCGCCTTTGCCGGCGGTGTCCATCCCCTGCAGCACCAGCAGGACGCTGCGCCGGTCACCGGCGCGACCGTTGGCGTAGAGCAATTCCTGTTCCGCGGCCAGCACCTCGCCCCGTTCGGCGAGCAGACGCTTCCCGTCGGATTTGCCGCCCTGGAACCCGGGGCGGGCGGAGGTGTCGAGGCGGGCGATCCGCAGGCCGTCGGCGCGTAGTGCCCGGCTCGCGGGTTCCATCCAGTGCTCGGTCATCGGAGCAGTATCACAGCCCGGGCGTATTCCCGCCGATCCCGGCCAGGCCGAGCAGCCGGTGCGCGAACTCGGTATCACTGACCGGGTCCAGGACCAGCACATCGGCGGTGGTCAGCAGGTAGCGGCCGTCTTCGCGGATATCCAGCCAGCTGCGATGCCGGGTGGGCGGGGACATCGGGTCGTCCGGGGCGACGGTGACGGTGATGAAACCGCGGCAGTCCACCGGTTTGCGCAGGGTCGTGCGGAACCGGGCGGCATCGCCGGACGCCTGGCAACCCGGTATGGGGGCATCGGTGAGTACCGCGTCCTGCGGTTCGCGCAGCGGTCCATGGGTGCCGCGACGGGCGGAGCCGATCAGCGCGACCACCCGGCTCCCGAGGTCCTGCGCATGGCACATATGCACGGTGACCTTGGTGGCGGTGGCGTGCAGGACGGCGGCGTGGTGATCGATGACGGCGGCGAAGCCGAGGATCTGCTCGGTATCGGGCTGTTCGCCGTTGCGGGGGAGCACCGAGCGTTCTCCGGAGATGGTGACAGCGGTGGCGTCCGGGCGGGCGCAGAGCATGAGCGCGGCTGCCAGATCGGGGTCGGCCTGTCTGGCGAACCGCTGCGGTAATCGTAGGGCGGCCAGTTCGGATTCGGTACGGACCGTACTGGCGGGCGCCAGGTTCACCGGGTAGGGGCGCCGGTCCGAACCCGTCTCGTTGGCCCAGACGTAACTGAATTCGTCCGGGGTGAATATCCATTTCACCGGCGTGCGCCCCCACGGTCGGCGCCGGTGGAGGTATCGGGGAAGCTCGGCACCCGATCCCCGGAGGCCGGGATGGTGGGGAGGTAGAGGGCGGTCATCGCGGCTTGCGCGTCGGCGGTGGCGGCGGCCGAGGCGATATCGTGTTCCATCCGCCGCCGGCCGCCGTGCACCGCTTCGGCGGCGGGGTCGTCGAGGGGGCGATACGGCTGCGGTGCGATCAGTGCGGCCCGGAGTGTCTGCGCCGCATCGGAATTGCCTTCCATCAGGCGCTGGACCGCGCGGCAGACCTCGTGGGTGGCCTCACCGGTGCGGACGAAATCCTGGGTGGCCTGCCAGGCGGCGGTCGCGGATTGCCCGGACCAGCCCGTGAATTCGCGGCGCACGGTATCGGCGAAGGTCGCGAATGCCGAGGCCACGGCGTCGGCATTCGCTTTCCAGGCCGCGGCCGCCGCGCCGAGCGCACCCGGATCGAGTACTTCGTGCACCCGGTCCCAGATCTCCTGATGGGTGAAACTGCCGAAGCATTCGCGCTCGGGGGCGTACGGCGGGTCGGAACCGGCGGACTCAGTCATGCCCATCACCTCCGGCGGCACCGGCGGCCACGGCGAGGGCGGCGCGATTGGCGAGATCGGCTTCGGTGAGCCGCCCGGCGGCGGCCAGGTAGGCGGCCTTGAACCAGAGCGCGGTTTCCTGCAACGCGGTGAGCGTGTCGAGGTAGTCGGCGGCCTTCCCGGCGAACCCGGCGGCGAGGGCATGCCCGGTGGGCAGATCGGGGAATCCTCCGGTACCGGGGACGGTGGCGAGTTGCCGGCCGCCGGAGCGGGCGGCCTCCAGTTCGGCGACCAGGGTGTCGCAGGCGGCGGCCAGGCGTAACGCCACATCCTCGGCGAGGACGAAGGGTTCCGTGCCACCGGCGGTGGCCGCGGCATACAACCGCCGGGCCGCGCTCTGACCGAGGTCCGGTACCGGCATCTGGAATCCCCCTTCCGGACCGTTGGTACGACCGGTGACTCTACCGACCGGTAGCAACCTGTGCCCGCGATTGCCTGCCGCGGGCGGGGATCCGCCTGTGAAATGGCGCACGCGGCAGGGTGTTCCGCGCAGGTACCGGGCGCCGGCGTGGCCGGAGAAGCGGTCTGTCAGATCCCGCGCCCCGAGGCGGCCGGATGGTCGAGCGGACGCGGGACCCCAGCCGCCGGTTTGACCGCGGTGAGGTACTGCAGGAAACGGTGTACCTCCTGGTCGATCTCCACCAGCCCCGCCGCGGCGAACAACTCCGGGAAGGTCTGCCCGCCGAACATGCGCAGGCCACTCAAACCCGCCGCGCGCCGGGTCAATTCGCCGAACGGATTATCGGGCCGGTAGCTCGTGGTGACGGCGAGCCGGCCGCCCGGCGCGAGCACCCGCACCATTTCGCGGGCCGCGACCAGCGGGTCGGGGATCAGGTACAGGGCACCGAAACAGCAGACCGCGTCGAAGGTTCCGTCCGGGAACGGCAGGAACCGGGCGTCGCCGCGCACATAACCGGCCCGCGGGCCGGAATTGTCGGCCAGCGCGCGGGCCAGCATCGGCGGCGAAAAGTCGATACCGGTGACATAGCCGTCCGCGGGCACCTGCTCACTCAGATAGCGGGTGAAATTCCCCGGCCCGCAAGCGATATCCAGCACCCGTCGCGCGCTGTGCAGGTGCAGCGCTTCCACCGCGAAACGGCGATCGGCGGCGTTGCTGCGGCCGGAGGCGAGGTAGAAGACCGTCGGCCGCCACACTCGCTCGTAGACGGCGGCCAGCGCGGGGGCGTTCATCGTGCGCCGGGCGAGATTCATCCCAGCGCCTCCACCTCGATGGTCATCCCGGCGGCCCGCAGGCGTTCGGTGAGTGCGTCGCCCATCGCGGCGGCGGGGGTGAGTATGCCGGCGAGCTCCGGTTTCTCGTCGAAGGCCAGCGCCAGCCCGCTTTCCCCGAGCATGACGGCCGTCGCCTTGTAGCCGGGGTCGCCCTGGCCGGCGAAGGTCGCGACGTAGCGTGCGCCCGAGGTGGTGTGCGCGTACGTGCGCATCCGGAACCAGCCGTTCTCCCGCGTTTGCTCGCTCGGGCCGGTGCCCGGCGCGGGCAGGATCCGGTCGAGCAGGGCACGTCCGGCACGGAACCGGGACAGCAGGCTACCGACCGCCAGCGCGCCCACCACGCCGCCGGTGACACCGGCCGCGACGAGCGGCGCCAGTGGGGTACTGCCCACGCCCATCGTTTCGCGGTAACGGAAGTTCTTGCCGTACACCCAGCCGAGCAGGCCGTTGCTGCGCCGCACGACTTTGGTGTTGTGGCTCGCCATCACGAACGTACCCACCCAGCCGTCGAGGCTCGGGTCGATCTCGCGGGCCCGGGATACGACGAGGTCCGACTGCCGGCCGACATCGGGTTCCATGGATTTGTCGGGGCTCAGCGAATACGGGTGGCTCAGCACCGCGCCCTTGGATTTGTCCTCGGCGACGATCTCCATCATCGCGCGGCCCGAGTCGATGGTCCCGCCGCTCACCCCGCCGCGCATTGTCGCGATGAGTGTGGTGTCGCCCAGTTCGCCGGTGTTGTCCGCCACCGTGCGCCGATACAGCTGGTAGACACTCAGATCCGACGGCACCGAATCGTAACCGCAGGAATTCACGATCTTGGCGCCGGTGCGCGCCGCCTCGTCGTGATACGTATCGATCGCCTCGCGGATGAACAGCGGTTCGCCGGTCAGATCCGCGTAGTGGGTGCCGGATTTCGCGCAGGCGGCGACCATCGGCATCCCGTACCGCAGATACGGTCCCACCGTGGTGATCACCGCGGTGGTGCGGGCGGCGAGGGCGTCCAGCGAATCCTGGTCGGTGCTGTCGGCCACCACCAGACTCCAGTCGTGCGCACCGATCTCGTCGCGCACCGCGGCGAGCTTGCGCTCCGACCGGCCGGCCAGCGCGATCCGCGCCTCCGCCGGGGCGGCGCCCAGCAGGTACTGGGCGGTGAGTTTGCCGACATAACCGGTGGCGCCGAAAACGACCAGATCGAATTCGCGTGTGTCCGTCATGGAATGAAACCCCTAGTGGATGTGAGGTCGCCCCGGTCAGCCGGAGCGGCGTTTACCGCGCTTGTGCGGCCGGCGCTCGGCCAGCCATTCCTGATGGATCCGGCCGAGTTCGGTGACCGGTTCCTCGCCGTACAGCCACTCTCGCGCGATCCGATGCCAGTTCGCGGTGGCCTCCAGCTGGCCCAGCATGCCGAAGGTCAGGAAATCGGCGCGCCGCGAGAACAGATGTTCCGGCGGCAGATTCTGTTGCTTCATCCCGGAGAATTCGCTGGACCGTGGGTCCACGGCCAGCAGGAAAGCACCGCTCGCCAATTCCGGGGTGATGGTGAGTTCCTCGTCGACCAGACACCATTCGGACGCCGAGAGCACATACTCCAGGCACTCCTCGGCACCGATCTCGTCGGCCGAATCGATCACGCCGCGCTGGATCATCAGATCCCGCAGATCCGCGCCGCGCTCCTCGGCCGCCGCGCACAGGCAGATCGCCTCGAACCGGACATGCTCGGGATCCATCCGGTTGAACAGCCCGAAATCCAGGAACCCGACCCGGCCGTCGTCGGCGAGCAGCACATTGCCGGGGTGCGGGTCGCCGCAGAATTCGTTGAACGTGAACAGCGAACCCACATAGAAGCGATAGATGATCTCGCCGACCCGGTCGCGTTCGGATCGGGGCATCGCCCGAATGTCCTCGAACGCGGTTCCGGACAGGTACTCGGTGACCAGCACCCGCTGCGTACTGTGCTCGAGCACCGGTTGCGGGACCACGATGAACGGATGGCCCGCATAGAGCGCCGCGATATCGCGCTGGGTCTCGGCCTCGACGTGATAGTCGAGTTCGGATTCCATGTTCAATCGCAGTTCGTCGAGAACCGCCGGGGTCACCCAGGGCATCGCCGATTGCAGGACTCGCCGGAACATGGTCAGGTTCTTCAGATCGGCCCGGACAGCGGCATCGATCCCCGGGTACTGCACCTTCACCGCGACCTGCCGGCCGTCGTGCAACCGGGCCAGGTACACCTGCCCGATGGAGGCAGCGGCGATCGCCTCGGGTTCGAATTCGGCGAACACCGCGTCCAGCGGCTGCCCGAAATCCTCCTCGATCACCGCCCGCATGGCATCGAACGAAACCGACGGCGCGGCATTGCGCAGCACCGCCAGCCGCTTCTGGAACCGTTCACGATGCTGTGGGGGAACCAGGTCGAGGTCCAGGACCGACATCATCTGGCCCAGTTTCATGGCCACGCCCTTCATGGTGCCCAGCACCATGACCAGCTGTTCGGTACTGCGCAGAATCGATTCCTCGGCCATCTGCGCCCGCACCGCCTCCGAACGACCCCGCATCGAGAGCCGGGCGCGCTGTTTGCGCACCACCGAACCCGCCGCCACCGCACCGAGTTTGGTGCCGCGGGCCAGCCGGGATGTCGGCACTTGTTTCGCCATCGAGGTACCTCCGTTGGTGCCGGCGCGCGCCTGCGGTGGCCGGAGAACTCGCCGGTTCCACGCCGCCGCACGGCAACAGACTAGCCAAACCGGCGGAGTTGTCGAGCCCGGCGAGCCGGGTGACTCAGACGGCCTGGTCGCCGGACGGGATGGGCGGCAGCACATGCTCCTGGCCGGCGAACCGGGTGCGCGAACCACCCGCCTTGGCCATACCCTCGATGGCGCTCCACACCATCATGGTGAGGTAGTCGATCACCTCGTCGCGGTCCATCGACTTGTTGGTGGTCCACCAGTGGGTGGCGAGCTGGATACCGCCGACGATCACATACGACCACAGCATCACACCCTCGGTCTCGATTCCGAGAGCGGTACCGCGTTCGGTGATGGCGGCCGCGACCACCTCGGCGAACAACCGCTCGAAATCGGCCAGCGAGGACGGGTCGCCGGAGCCGGTCCCCATGATGAACCGGTAGACCTCCGGGTCTTCGTCGACCGCGCCCACGTACTCGGCCAGCGCCGAACGCACCAGCTGGTATTCGTCGGCGTCCAGGCTGATCGCGCCGTACACCCGGGGCATCAGGGTGATCTCGATGAACCGCTGCATCGCGGCGTTGACGAGGTCGTTCTTATCGGTGAAGTAGCGGTACAGGACGGTCTTGGAGACCCCGATCTCGGCGGCGATCTCATCCATCCCGGCATTTCCGCCGCGGGTACGCACCGCCGCCAGCGTGCCGTCGACGAGCTCCTCCCGCCGGTTGATCTTGTGCTGGCGCCAGCGCCGTTTACGCCCATCGGTCCGCGCGGTACGCACCGGCGCCGATCGATCGGCGGATTTCCCGATATCGAGCAGATCTTCGGTGGACAGCGTGGGCTCCTCGGTCCGTACGGTTCGCGTCCATTCCACTCTAGGCTCCCTGCCGGAAGCGTTGGTTCGTTTGGTGCCCCGGGAACACGTCTGCGGCCCACGCGGCCGGAGACGGCGCCGAAGAAACAGCACAATAGGGGTATGCAGAAAGCGACCGGTAGCAGTGCGGTGCTCGATTCCGCTTCCGCGACGTCCGCCTCGGGCGGTCCGGCCGAACCGCCGGGTGTTTTCGCCACGCTCACCGACGATGCGGCCAAACGGCGTGATCTGCGGCGGATGAAGGCCGTGGCCACCGGGTTCCTGGCCGTGGCCACCGTGGTCTATCTGGTGTGCCGGTGGCTGGAGTCGCGTGGCGGCGCCGGGGACTGGGTGGGTTATGTGCGTGCCGCGTCGGAGGCCGGGATGGTGGGTGCGCTGGCCGACTGGTTCGCGGTGACGGCGCTGTTCCGGCATCCGCTGGGGCTGCCGATCCCGCATACCGCGATCATCCGCCGCAAGAAGGACCAGCTGGGCGCGAGCCTGGGTAATTTCGTCGGCACCAACTTCCTCTCGCCGGAGGTGGTGACCGCGAAGGTGAACTCCGCGCAGATCCCGTGGCGGGTCGGGCGCTGGATGGCGAATCCGGGTAACGCCGCGCGGGTGGCCGAGGAGAGTTCGACGATTCTGCGGGCCGTGGTCGGGGTGTTGCGCGATGAGGACGTCGAGCAGGTGATCGACAACACGATCGTCAAGCGGATCGCCGAACCGCAGTGGGGACCGCCGATCGGCCGGGTGCTCGCCGAACTGCTGGCCGACAACCGCCAGTTGCCGCTGCTGGACCTGCTGGCCGAACGTGCCCACCAGTGGGCGCTAGGCAGTCAGGAGACGATCGACCGGATCGTCATGGGCGAGGCGCCGCAGTGGGCGCCCAAGTTCGTGAACGTGCTGCTCTCGGAGAAGGTGTACCGCGAGCTGGTCGAGTTCACCTGGAAGGTGCGTTCGACCCCGGATCACGAGGTCCGGCTGGCCGCGAACCGGTTCCTGGAGGAGTTCGCCCACGATCTGCAGTTCGACGAAACGATGATCGCCAAGGCCGAGCGGATCAAAACCCAGATCATGGGCCGTGAGGAGATCACCGGCCTGGCCGAGGCCACCTGGCGGGCGGCCAAACGCCTGATCCTGGAATCCGCCGACGATCCGGGCAGCACCCTGCGCCGCAAGGTCGCGGAGAACGTGCAGCAGCTCGGCGAGCGGTTGCGCGACGATACCGAGACCCGCGCGAAGGTCGACGGGTGGATCGAACGCGGCGCCCGCTATCTGGCCGCCAACTACGCCGACGAGATCGCCACCATCGTCAGCGATACGGTCGCCCGCTGGGACGCCGAGGAAGCCAGTAAGAAGATCGAGGTCCAGGTGGGCCGTGACCTGCAGTTCATCCGGATCAACGGCACGGTCGTCGGCAGTCTCGCCGGCCTCGCGATCTACACGGTCTCCCATCTGATGTTCGGTGGATGAGCCCGGATTTCCGTCCGTAGTCAACCCTGCTAGCAGAAGTGCTTGCTATTGCTAGCGCCCTGATTTATCGTTGCGTATGTACAACGCCAGAAGGTGAGCGAGAGTATGGCCGAACAACCCCAGGTTTCCGCTCAACGCACCGAAGGTCCGGCGGCGTCCGACGGCGCCGGAGACAAGGCAGCACGCGTGGTGAACGCGGCGCAGGACATCGGGGGGTTCATCCGGGCGCAACGTGAAGCCGCACAGGTCTCGCTGCGTCAACTCGCCCAGCTGGCGGGGGTCAGCAACCCGTACCTCAGCCAGATCGAGCGCGGATTGCGTAATCCCTCGGCCGAAGTGCTCACGCAGATCGCCAAGGCGCTGCGGGTTTCTTCGGAGGTGTTGTACGTGCGCGCCGGCTATCTCGAGCAGCGGGCGCACAGTCCCGTCCGGGACGCGCTGCTGGCCGATTCCTCGATCAGCGAGCGGCAGAAGCAGGTGCTCCTGGACATCTACGAATCGTTTCGCCGGGAGAACGGGCCGGACGAAACGACCGTTCGGGACAGCGTTGTTCCACAACCGATCACCGACGCTCCGCCACGCCAGGAGAACGATAAATGACCCAGAAGAACACCACCGTGAAACCGCTGTTCGCCACTGTCGGGGCCACCGATGCCGTCTACACCGCGGTACTGGACGCGGTGACCCAGGTGCGGGAACGTGCCACCGACGTCAACGGCCGCGTCGACGAGGCCCGGGAGCGGTTCGCCGGCCTGCCCGCCGACGTGCAGACCCAGTTCGAGCAGATCCGGACGCGGCTGGCCGAGCTGCCCTCGGAACTGCCGGAGGATCTGGCCGAGCTGCGGGAGAAGTTCACCGCCGAAGAACTGCGCAAACTGGCCGAGCAGTACTACCGCCAGGTAGTCGACATCTACTCCGATCTGGCCGTCCGCGGTGAGGAAACCGTGGAGCGCCTGCGGGCGAATCACCTGGTCGAGGAGCAGGTCGGCCGGGTGGAAAGCCTGTACAAGGACGCGAGCAGCCGGGCCGAGGAAGTGCTGGACCGGGTGAACGGCCTGATCGGCCGCCCGGGCAAGCCCGCCGATACCGAGCCCGAACCCGCCACCGAGGCCCCGGCCGATGTGGTCGACGCCGAGGTGGTGGAGTCTGCGCCCGAGCCCGCTCCGGTGCCCGCCCCCACGCCGGAACCGGTGAAGAAGGCGACCGCCGCCAAGAAGGCGCCGGCCAAGAAGGCGCCGGCGAAGAAGACCGCGCCGAAATCGGTCTGACCCGCCGATATGGGCTCGCGCCCCCGTGCACCTGTGGTGCGCGGGGGCGCTGCTTCTATCATGGTGGCGTGCAGCAGGTGTATGGCTTGACCGGATGGATCATGGCCGCGCTCTGGCTTCTGGCGGCCGGTGCGACCGTTTTCGCGCTGGTGCACGCCGTGCGCCAGCGCTCCGATGCGTTCACCGCGGTCGACAAACTGACGAAGCCGATCTGGCTGGGCATTCTCGGCGCGGCGGCGCTGCTGATGCTGCTGAGTTTCCCCGGATTGGGTCTCCTGGCGTTCATCGCGATCATCGCCACCGGCATCTACCTGGCCGATGTGCGCCCCAAGGTGGACGAGGTGCAGCGCGGTCCGCGCTGGTAGACGAGGTCATGGCGGGCCGCCGCGGACCCGCCCGCCGGTAGGTGGCTGGCACGCGCACGCTCCACGTATTACTGTGTCAATCAGTAACACAAAGGAGTGTGCCGATGCGTGCGACGATGCCGAAGATCCTGGCTGCCCTGGCCCATCAACTCGATGGGCTGTTCGAGGTGCATCGGGCCGGCCTGCGCACCCGCGGCGGATACCGGAATCCGGCACTCAACCCGCCGAGCGCGGAGCACCAGGTCATCGATGCGCGCGCAGCGGACGGCGCCCGGCTCCGGGTCCACGCCTACGGGCCGGCGGATGCGCCGCCCGTAGTGCTGATCCACGGCTGGACCTGCTGCCTCGAATACTGGACCCCGCAGATCAACGCCTTCGCCGGGGAGTACCGCGTGATCGCCTTCGACCTGCGCGGGCACGGTGAAAGCGAATTCGGCCATCCCGATCAGCTCGATTGCCATCTGCTGGCCGACGATCTGTGCGCGGTCCTGGACGCGGCGCTGCGGCCCGGACAGCGGGCGGTCCTCGTCGGCCACAGCCTCGGCGCGATGACACTGCAGGCCTGGGCCGGAAAATACCCGCAGCGAGTGCTGGACCAGGCCGACGCGGTGCTGCTGGCCAACACCGGCCCCCATTCGCTCGTCGCCGAGACCACGGTGGTGCCGTTTTTCAACCGGCCGCTGCCGCTGCTGAACCGGGGGGTACCGCTGCCGATGTGGCTCGGCCGCGGCGGATTGAGCGCCAAGATCGTCTTCCCGCCGGTGGCGCCGGTGCGGCGGATCTTCGCGCGGCAGATCATGAGCCCGGCCGCCGATCCGGAAACTGTCGAGTTCGCGTTGAATATCGTGCGGTCCTGCCGCTCCTGGGTGCGTTCGGAGTTCGGGCGGTTGCTCGCCGAGATGGATCTCGGCGATGCCGCGCGGCAACTGATGGTCCCGACCACCGTCGTCGCGGGCACCGCCGACGATATGACCCCCGCCGTGCACGCCGAGCAGATCGCGGAATGGCTGGGGGAATCGGGCAATCTGGCCGGGTTCTTCCTACTGCCCACCGGGCATCTCGGCAGTGTCGAGGAGATCGACCGCTTCAACGAGATCCTCGGCGGAGTGCTCGTGTCGGTCCGCGCACCGGCCGAAGCCGTGAGCTGATCGCCGGTTCGTCGCGGACCTCGCGACTGCGATTCAGGAGAACACGACGGTGCGCTGCCCGTGCACCAGCACCCGGCTCTCCAGATGCCAGCGCAACCCCCGGGCCAGTACGACCCGTTCGATATCGCGGCCCTGGCGGACCATATCGCTCACCTCGTCGGCGTGATCGACCCGGATCACGTCCTGTTCGATGATCGGGCCTGCGTCCAGTTCCGCCGTCACATAGTGGCAGGTGGCGCCGATGAGTTTGACGCCCCGCGCGAATGCCTGATGGTACGGGCGCGCGCCGACGAACGAAGGCAGGAAGCTGTGGTGGATATTGATCGCCCGCCCCGCCCAATGCGCGCACAGTTGCTGTGGTAGCACCTGCATGAAACGGGCAAGTACCACCGCGTCCGGTTCGTGCTTGTCCACCAGTTCGCGCACCCGTTCGAAAGCGGTTCCGCGTTCGGCCGGGTCCTTGGGGAACGGCACATGGTGGAACGGGATCCCGTGCGCCTCGGTCATCGGGGCCAGATCCAGATGGTTCCCGATCACCGCCTCGATGGTGGCCGGCAACTCGCCCGAGGTGGCCCGCCCGAGCAGATCGTGCAGGCAGTGGCCTTCCTTGCTGACCAGGACCACCGCCCGCCGGCGGATCCCGGAATCGTGCACTTGCCATTCGGTATCGGGGCCGAGTTCGGCCGCGATCCGCTGGAACCGGGTCCGCAGTTCCTCGACCCCGAACGGCACGGTCGAGGCCTTGATCGACTGCCGGGTGAAGAACCAGCCGGTTTCCAGATCGGAGTGGTAGCCCGCCTCCAGGATGGAACCCCCGAACCCGGCGATGAACGAGGTGATCGCCGCGATGATGCCCGGCCGGTCACGGCAACCGAGGGTGAGCACATACCGGCGATCATCAGCGGACAGGGCATAAACCATGAGGTCAATCTAGTCTGTGAGTTATTGCGCCGACTCCGTCGGCGCGGGTTCGGCCCCCCTCGGTCCCTGCTGTCAGTACTCGAGCGGGTCGAGGCCGCCCTCGACCGCCCGACGCTTCGGCTAACGGGCAGCCGAACGCATGAGTGCCTCGAGGTGGGTCTCGCCCTCGGGGGTCTGAGCTCCGTGTCGCATGGCTCCGTCCATGAGACGTACGGCATCCGGGCCGGCGATGAGGGCAGACCACGCGTTCTCTTCCTCGGCGTAGCCGGTGCTCAGGTCCGCGGGTGGAAGTACGGATTTGACCGCCTCGACAACTCCTGCCGGAAGGTCGGCGATATTTCGCGCAATACGGTCGACGAAGGCGTCCAGCTCAGCGGCGGGCACGGCGCGGTTGATCCAACCGTAGGCCGCCGCGGTGTCCGCATCGAACAGGTCTCCGGTCAGGACAGCCTCCAGGGCGCGGTTGCGTCCGACACGCTCGCGGAGGTACTGGGTGCCACCGCCGCTGGGAATGATGCCCATAAGAGACTCGATCTGGCCGATACCGGCGCTTTCGCGAGCCGCGAAGCTCATATCCGCGGCCGCGACGAACTCGGCACCACCGCCGCGTGCCTTCCCGGCGAGCTTGACGATGGTGACCTGCGGGTGGTTCCGCAGCAGCTCGCCGACGGCCTGGAACGCATTGATCCCCCTCGGTGCGGCGGCCGCGATGAGCTCGTCGAGGACCTGTTTCTGATCGAGGATGTGCATATCGACGTGCGCGAGGAAGAAATCGGGGTTCGCCGAGGAGAACACCACGACCCGCACCGACGAGTCCGCGGCGAGCTCCCCGAGCGCGTCGGTGAGCTCGCGCATCATGACGGCACTGATGACGTTCACGGGTGGGTTGTCCAGGACGATCTCGGCCACGCCGCCGCTCGTGGTGACGTGCAGGGTCGAGAAAGAGCCGGTGCTCATCACTTCTCCGTTCGTATGCCCTAGGCATGTAGGTTTGCGTTGAATACCTACTGTCCGGCCCGCGAGGGAATTGATCAAGAACGCACTTCGGAGGTACCAGGGCACATGGAGGACACTGCGTCGTACACCGGCCACGCAGCAGAGAAGATCGTTTTCGCGGCCGATTGCCCGAGCCGCCCGATTCTGGATCAGATCGCGGACAAGTGGTCGATGATGGTCATGTCGGTGCTCGAGAATCCGACCCGGTTCAACGAACTGAAGCGCCGCCTCGAGGGCGTGACACAGCGGGTACTCACCCAGACACTGCGCAGACTCGAACGCAACGGCATGATCGAGCGCCGCGTCCTGCCGACCTCTCCGGTCGGCGTCGAGTACTCACTGACACCGCTCGGCAAGTCGCTCCGGGAGCCGTTCGGACAGCTGTACGACTGGACAGTCGCGCATGCCCGCGACATCGAAGCGGCCCAGACACGCTACGACTGCCGCAGCACCGCCCCCGACGCCGAAGGCCGGCCGTAAGGCCGGGGCTACACCCATGATTCTCGAGATCAGAGGGTGTAGAACGGCGTCGGATAGCGGAATTCGCCGAGGATCTGGGAGTCGTAGGCGGTGAGGGGACGGACCTGGAAATGGGTGGTCCAGTCGGGCTGATCCGGTGCGATACCGAGGCGTTCGGCGGGCTGGAAGCCGAACCGGGGGTAGTAGTCGAGACTGCCGAGCAGGCCGATGAGGGGTTCGTCGAGGGCGTCGGCGGCGCCGATCACGGCATGCATCAGCGCCGATCCGATACCGCGGTGCTGCCGGTCGGCCAGTACCCCGATCGGACCGAGCGCGAGCACCGGGAACGGGCCCACGGTGGCGCGGGTGACGCAGACGTGCCCGACCACGGTCTCGTCGGCGACGGCGACCATGGACAGGGTCGGGATGAAGCCGGAATCGCTGCGCAGCGCCTCCATCAGCGCGACTTCCGGCGGCTCCGGCGCGGTACCGCCCCCGGCCGCCGCGTAGTGGGCGGCGAACGCGCTGCGGTGCACGGCGGCCACGGCGCCGGTATCGACGGACCGTTCGCGGCGGATCAGCAACGTCGTCCTCTCTTCGGTGCCGATGGCGAGCTCGGCTGCGAGTGTTCCCGACGAACCGGAGGCCCGCAACGGAATTCGGGCCGGGTATGCCAGACTTTCGTGCCATGGCCGATTCCGTAGCGCTGACCAGGTCCGAGGTGGCCGATATGATCGACCACACCCTCCTCGCGCCGGAAGCGACCAGCGCGGATGTTACCGCCCTGGTGGCCGAGGCCCGGGAGCTCGGCGTCTACGCGATCTGTGTTTCGCCGGCGATGCTGCCGGTGCGCGCGCCGGGGGTGGTGGTCGCCACCGTCGCGGGTTTCCCGTCCGGCAAACACCATTCGCTGGTGAAGGGTGCCGAGGCCCGGCTCGCGGTGGATCAGGGGGCGGCCGAGGTCGATATGGTCATCGATATCGGGGCCGCGGTCGCGGGCGATTACGCCGCGGTGCTCGCCGATATCATCGTGGTCCGTGAGGCGATCGATCAGCGCGCGGTGCTCAAGGTGATCATCGAATCCGCCGCGCTCTCCGACGAAGCGATCGTGGCGGTATGCCGGGCGGCCGAACAGGCAGGCGCCGATTTCGTGAAAACCTCCACCGGATTCCACCCCGCCGGCGGCGCCGACCCGCACGCCGTGCGCCTGATGGCCGAAACCGTCGGCGGACGCCTGGGAGTCAAGGCCAGCGGCGGAATCCGCACCGCCGAGGCCGCCACCGAACTGATCGCCGCGGGCGCCACCCGCTTGGGACTCTCCCGCAGCCGAGCAGTACTCGCCGGCTTCCCCCAGTAGAGTTCCGGCGACATCCGCCGTCACATGGTCAACATCCCGCGCCGCCGAAGGCGGCGCAAATAGAATCAGCAGGACGAGCTGCCTTCCGGGGGCGGGGGTAGCTCCGCCCGGCCGCCTTGAAGATCTATCTCCACGCCGTGGTCGGTGACTCGGAGTTCGGTTGGCTGCAGGCCGAGCGGATAGACCTGCATGCTCTCCGTCATCAGGTTCACCACACCCTCGGCGAGATCGTCGGGGACCCCGATACCGAGGAATTGCGCCTGCCCGACCTGCATCTGGACCTTCCCGTCCACGATTTCCGGAGTGAGCCGGAGCTCGCCCAGACCGCCCAGCACCTGCATGGTGAGCTGACCGGTGGCCGGGTCCGACCGCACTTCGCTGACGAGGCCCTGCAGCGTCTGGGCCATTCCCTCGTTGCTCCAGCTCACATCGGCGCTGGAACTGCCGATCGTGCTGCCGCTGCTACTGCCCTCGGGCATCTCGATATCGTGGAATCGGGCGTGCACCTGCATATCGACCGCGGGGCCGAATTCGGCACCTTCGCTGTCGACGTCCATCCGCGAAACCTTTCCGTCCACCATGGTGACGAGCAGTGGTTTGGCGCCGAAGCCGACATTGATCTTCGAGCCCATCTCCTTTTCGAACTGGCTGCTGATACAGCTCGCGATGCGGTGCCGCGCATAGGCTTCACCGCCGATCAGCGCGGCGGCCACCAGCACGACGGCGGTGATCACCGCGATCACGGCGGTCCGGCGACTGACCTTCGGTACCGACAGGGTTTTGGTGGGCATGTGAGCGATTGTTCCGCATGATTCTGTGCCGGCTATGAGGCCCTGGTATGGGCAGTCGATGAACGTGGCGATGTCAGCGGGGGTCACCGGGTTGTCCGTGTGAGATGGGACACACGGTATTTACGCAGGTCAGGAAGGGGTGACGGCGGTCCAGGGGACGGTCAGGACGTTATCGCGCAACCGGCGGCGCGGATCGTGCACCGGCCAGCCCTGTTCGCGCATGTCCTGTGCCGCGGCGCGCCAGCGCACCCGCGGCCCGAACACCGCCAGCGGTGCGGCATGCGCCCATGCCCGGTCGGCCGCCGACAAGAGAGTGTGGATTCGTTCGCCGGGGATATTGTGGTGGATGAGCGCTTTGGGCAGGCGTTCGGCCAGGTCGGAGGGGCGTTCCACGGTGAGTGGATCCCAGGCCAGGGTCAGGGTCCGCGGCCCGGTCCGGTCCAGCACCACCCAGGCGCAGCGCCGGCCCAGTTCGTCGCAGGTGCCCTCGATCAGCAGGCCGCCCGGTGCCAGCCCGTCCAGGATCGTCGCCCACGCGTGCGCGACTTCCGATTCCGGATACTGGCGCAGCACGTTGAACGCGCGCACCAGGTTCGGCCGCAGACCGGCCAATTCGAAGCCGCCGCGGGCGAAGCGCACACCGTCACGTGCGGGGACGACACGAGCGGGGTCGATTTCCAGCCCCACGACCCGGATATCGGGGCGAACGGTCCGCAGCCGCGCCGCCAATTCCAGTGTCGTCCACGGCTGCGCGCCGTACCCGAGATCGACCACGAGCGGGTCGGCGGCGCGACGCAGGATCGCGGCGACCCGCGGATCGTGGACGAGCCGGCGGTCACTGCGGCGCAGCCGGTTGGTTCCCGTGGTACCCCGGGTGACGGTGCCGAGGGGGACGGTCAGCTGCTGGGTTTTTGGTCGTCCAGCCACTGCTGGGTCACTTCGGCCTCGGCGCGGAACAGGTCGACCAGATTCACCAGCATGAGCTGTTCGAGTCGCGGCCCGACCATCGGGATGAACACCTTGGCCTCCGAGGACATCCGCATGGTGCAGCCGGTATCGGTGGGGAACAGCCGGGTGGTGCCCGTCAGGCTGCCCGGGCCCGCCGGGATCGAGGCGGAGTATTTGCCCTCGATCTCCGGGCCGAACGGCCCGAAACTCTCCTTGCGGGTGATGACCATATCCTTGCGCATCACCGACTGCGCGATCTCGGGCAGCATCTCGCGGGGGAGGATATGGTGCAGGACCACGTCGATCCCGTCCTCGCTCACCTCGAGCGAGATGACCTCGTTGGGCGAGTACTTCCGCATTTCGACCATCCGGGCTTCCCAGTAGTCCCGGTTCGTCAGCGCCGCGTACACCTCTTTGGTGGTGTGCAGCGGGTAGCGGGCGGAATAGTCGAGTCGGCGAGCCATGCGCGGTAGGTTACCGTCCGGTTGCGTACCGGCGGCCCGGAGGCCGCGCCCCGGTGTGCCGGACCACTTCTACTGTCCGGCGATCCAGTCGTTGGTGAACTCGGTCTCCTCGGCGAGCAGTTCGGTGAGCCGTTCGCCGATCGCCTCCTCGATCTTGCGGCCGAACAACGGCACCTTCACCTCGATCGACCCGGAGATCTCGGCGACCGCGCCGGTGGGTTCGTCGGTGGCGAGGATGGTGCCGCGCACCTCCGCGGGGGCGCCCTCGACCCGGGCTTCGAAACTGCCGGTGGTGCCGGACCAGAGTTCGGTACGCGGGATGATCAGGTCGCCGGGACGGACAGCGGTGATGGCGGGCGGCAGCAGATCGGCCGGGATGGACTGTACGACCTCGACGCGGACCTGTTCGCCGTCCACGGTCAGCGAGACGAAACGGGCATCGGGCCCGCCCACGGCGGCGATACGGTCCTGCCAGTACTTCTCGGTGCGGAACGCCTCGCGCACCGCGGCGACGGGATGCGTGTAGCGAGCCGTGTACGCCAGCGCTGTAGCCATGAGCGAACACGCTACCGTCTGGTCGTGCGAACTTCTCGGGTTGTCCCCGCGGACGAACTGCGGCAGCTACTGGCCGGTACGGGTGCGCAGGTGCGGTCGGCGGTACCGCTGGCCGGGCTGACCACGCTACGGGTCGGCGGCCGGGCCACGGTGGCCGAATGCGCCACCACGGAGGCCTTGGTCGCGGCCGTGCGCGCACTGGATGCCGCCGCCGTACCGGTGCTACTGCTCGCCGGGGGGTCCAACCTGCTGATTTCCGACGACGATATGCCCGGGGTGGTGGTCCGGATCGCCACCGAGGGGGTCGAGTTGGGGCCCGATTCGGTGCTCGCGGAAGCCGGGGCGAACTGGGACGCGGTGGTCGCGAAAACCGTGCGGGCCGGTTTCGGCGGGCTGGAATGCCTCTCCGGTATCCCCGGTTCGGCGGGTGCGACACCGGTACAGAACGTGGGTGCCTACGGCGTGGAGGTCGCCGATCTGCTGCGCCGGGTGCGGCTCCTGGACCGGGCGACCGGGGAGACGCACTGGGTCGCCCCCGATGATCTCGGCTTCGGTTACCGGACGAGCCGGCTCAAACACCGGTCCGATGCCGTGGTGCTGGCGGTGGAATTCGCGCTCGAGCCCACCGGTGCGAGTGCCCCGCTGCGGTATCGCGAACTCGCCCAGCGGCTGGGCGCCGCCGAAGGCGAATCCCGCCCGGCGCCCGCCGTCCGCGAGACCGTCCTCGCCCTGCGTGCGGGAAAGGGCATGGTGCTCGATCCGGCCGACCACGACACGTGGAGCGCCGGGTCGTTCTTCACCAACCCTGTCGTCGCCCACGACCGGGTGGACCGGGTGCGCGCCGCGATCCGCGCGCAGCTCGGAGAAGTGGCCGTGCCGGAATTCCCCGCCGACGACGGGGTGAAGTTCTCCGCCGGCTGGTTGATCGAACGCGCCGGTTTCGCCAAAGGCTTCCCGGGTCCGGACGCGCCCGCGCGGCTGTCCACCAAGCACACTCTGGCTCTCACCAACCGGGGCGCCGCGACGGCTGCCGATATCGCCGAGCTGGCGCGCAGAGTGCGCGACGGCGTGGCCGACCGCTTCGGGATCATGCTGACACCGGAGCCGGTAACCGTCGGCGTACAGATCTGACGCCCTGACCGGCCGAGGACCGCGTGTAGGAGAAGGGACGAACTTGCCCGCAGCCGCGTAATCGGGTGGCGTGGCCGCCGCCTGTCGCCGATCCGAGCAGCGTCCCGGATCGCCTGGCGGCGCCGGGAGCGGGGCCGGTCATGCGGCGTCGATATGCGGGGACCAGGTGCGTCGCGGCCGGCCGGGACCCGCAGGTATATCCGCCGCCGTGATCGGCGGGAGTGGCCGAGACCGGCGCCGTAGTGAACTGCGTGGCTACGTGCGACGGGCGAAGCGGCCCGGGTCGGCCTGGTCGCGGGGTTTGACGATGATCTGGTCGAGGTTCACATGCGGTGGGCGACTCGCGGCGAAGGCGACGATTTCGGCGATGTCCTGGGCGACCAAGGGGTCGATACCCTCGTAGACCTTGGCGGCGCGATCGGCGTCGCCGTCGAAGCGGACCAGCGAGAACTCCGTTTCGACCGCGCCCGGGGCGATCTCGGTGAGCCGGACCGGTTGCCCGAGCAGTTCCCCGCGCAGGGTGCGGTGCAGGACGGCCTGCGCATGCTTGGCGGAGGTGTAACCGGATCCGTTGTCGTAGGCGTGGAACGCGGCGACCGAGGTGATGGTGACGATCAGGCCGTCGCCGGAGGCGATGAGTTTCGGGAGCAGCGCCTTGGTCATCCGCAGGGTGCCCAGCACGTTGGTTTCCCACATCCAGCGCCAGTCGTCGAGGTCGGCGTCGGCGACCGTGGCCAGGCCCTTGGCGCCACCTGCGTTGTTGACCAGCACGTTGGCGCTCTCGACGGCCTCTGCGAACGCCCGCACCGATTCGTCGGACGTGACATCCAGCGGTAGGGCGGTACCGCCGATCTCGTCCGCCAGCTGCCGCAACCGCTCCACCCGCCGGGCACCCACGTACACGTGGTAGCCCTGTTTCGCGAGTTCCCGGGCGGTGGCTTCCCCGATCCCCGAGCTGGCGCCGGTCACAACAGCGGTACGAGTACTCATGGACCCGATCCTAAGCGTGGCCGCGGGCCGGCCCCGACCCCGTGGCGCCGGAGCGGCCGCGCGGGATAGAGCGCACTATGTACCCATGATCAAGGAAGTTCGCAGTATCGACGGAACCAGCATCGTCTACCGGACGGCGGGCGCCGCGGCCGCGCCGCCGCTGGTACTCGTGCACGGCTGGTCGGCCGATCTGCGCTGCTGGGGCCGGGTGTTCGACGAGTTCGCCGCGGACTTCCGGGTGATCGCCGTGGATCTGCGCGGGCACGGATATTCGGGGGCGCCGGCCGCGGGTTACGACGAGCCGAAGAACTGGGCCGGCGATATCGCCGCCGTACTGGCCGCCGAATCGATCGAATCGGGCGCGTTCCTGCTGGGGTGGTCCTACGGCGGGATCGTGATCAGCGACTATCTCGCCGAACACGGCACCGGCGCGCTCGCCGGGGTCGTTTTCACCGGCGCCATGGCCAATATCGGCCGGGATGTCCCGGGCGCCGAGGTGGGCGAAGCGATGCAACAGGCGATCCCCAGCGTGTTCGAGGAAAGCCCCGGCCGGGCCGTGCGCGGGTTCTCCGCCTTCGGCAACGCCAACACCGGACCCGGCCGGGACAAGGGTGCCGACGCCCAGCGGCTGTTCGGCGCGAGCCTGGCGACCCCACCTTTCGTGCGCAAAGCCCTGTTCTACCGCTCGGTGGACAACACCGAAACCCTGCGCGGACTCGACGTACCGGTGCTGGTCCTGCACGGATCGGCAGACCCGGTGGTCCCCGCCGCCGACGGCCGCTACATCGCCGACACCGCCCCACTGGGCCGCGCCTCCATCTGGGAAGACGCCCAGCACGGCCTCTTCATCGAAGACCCCGACCGCTTCGTCACCGAAGTCCGCGAGTTCACCCGAACCTGCACCCCACGCCCCTGATCTGCGACAGCCCGCATTGCATCAGTCGTTGCGACTCATGCAGCGAGGCGAAACCCAGTATCGGCCGGCGAGCCCGATATGACCGACGCCGACCACAGGGCAGCTCTCCCATATCAAGCACCCGCATATAGCCCACCTCCGTGGTTCGGGGCCCGTCTCGTTCTGGAGCGACGGAGCGGGGGAGCGAAGCGGAGGAGCGGAGGAGTGAAGAACGAGACAAAGGGGGCCCCGAACCCCGCGCCGCCGGAGGCGGCGCCGAAGACACTGTGATCACTTTCACCTCGAGGGAAGGAGTGTCCGGACCGGGGCGTTGCACCGTGCAATATGGACATCGTGAGTGAACGCCCGGACCGACGGCCGAACCGTATCGCCGTACTGACGGTGCACACCTCACCACTGGCCCAGCCGGGTACCGGGGATGCGGGCGGGATGAACGTCTACGTCCTGCAGACCGCCGAACAGCTGGCCCGGCGGGGGACCGAGGTGGAGATCTTCACTCGGGCCACTTCCTCGAATCTGCCGCCAGTGCAGGAAGCCGCGCCCGGTGTACTGGTGCGCAATGTGGTGGCCGGTCCGTTCGAGGGCCTGGACAAACACGATCTGCCGACCCAGCTGTGCCCGTTCACCGCCGAGGTGCTGCGGCAGGAGGCCCGGCAGGTGCCCGGCCACTACGACCTGGTGCACTCGCATTATTGGCTGTCCGGTCAGGTCGGCTGGCTGGCACGGGATCGCTGGCGGGTACCCCTGGTGCATACCGCGCACACGTTGGCGGCGGTGAAGAACGCCGCATTGGCCGAGGGCGATTCACCCGAGCCGCTGACCCGCGAGATCGGGGAGAAACAGGTGATCGCCGAGGCCGATCGGCTCACCGCGAACACCGCGCGGGAGGCCCGTCAGCTCGTCGACCTGTACGGGGCGCTGCCCGAACGGATCGATATCGTGCCGCCGGGCGCGGATCTGACCTGTTACCGCCCTGGTGACAAGGCGGCCGCGCGGGCCGAACTCGGATTGGCGGCGGGCGAGGAGATCGTGGCGTTCGTCGGCCGGATCCAGCCGTTGAAGGCGCCGGATGTGCTGGTGCGCGCGGTGGCCGAAGCGCTGCGTCGCCGGCCCGGCCGCCGGTTGCGGGCCGTGATCGTCGGCGGGCCGTCGGGTACCGGTCTGGAACGTCCGGATGCGCTCATCGAACTGGCCGCCCAGCTCGGTATCTCCGAGCACGTCACTTTCTTGCCGCCGCAGCCGCCCGGCCGGCTGGCTCAGGTCTATCGGGCCGCGGACCTGGTGGCCGTGCCGAGCTACAACGAATCGTTCGGGTTGGTCGCGCTGGAGGCGCAGGCCAGTGGTACCCCGGTCCTCGCGGCAGCGGTCGGCGGGCTGGGCACCGCGGTCCGGCACGAACACAGTGGGCTGCTGGTTTCCGGGCACCGCACGCCGGATTGGGCCGGTGCCCTGGAATACCTGCTGGACGATCCGGCCCGGCTGGCGGCGATGGGTGCGCACGCGGTGGCGCATGCGGCGGGCTTCTCCTGGGCGCATACGGCGGAGAAACTGCTCGACAGCTATACCGCCGCGTTGGCCGGTCACGGTCGCGGTCCCGCTATCCTCGGCGAGAACCAGGCCAGATCGCGGGCGCTGTGGCGGCGCCGGACGGGAGTGCTGCGATGAGCGAGGCGCCGGATACCGCGCGGATCGTCGAGGAAACGCTGCGCGACCGCGAGATCGAATACACCCATCCGAGCGCCGACGTGTTCGTCGCGGTCCTGCCCGGTGAGCGGAAACTGAAAACCAATGTGATGCTCACCGTGGGCGGGCACGGGGTGCGCTTCGAATCGTTCGTCTGCCGCAAACCCGACGAGAACTTCGAGGGTGTCTACAAGTACCTGCTGCGCCGTAACCGCCGGCTCTACGGCGTGGCCTACACACTCGACAAACTGGGTGATATCTATCTGGTCGGCCGGGCCGCCACCCATTCGGTGACGGCCGACGAACTCGACCGGATCTTCGGCCAGATCCTGGAAGCGGTCGACGGCGATTTCAACACCCTGCTCGAACTCGGCTTCGCCGAATCCATTCGCCGGGAATGGAAGTGGCGGGTCTCGCGGGGCGAATCACTGAAGAACCTGCGCGCCTTCGAGCATTTGGTGGACAACTCCGAAACCAACTGAGGTTCGCCGCAGATCATCGTGCCGGGCTCGGTGGCGCCACTCGCTCGATGAGGTCGAGGAGTTCCGTTCGCCGGTGGCGCAGGTCGTCGAGTTTGCCGTCGAGCGCGGTGAGTTCGGTACGCAAGGTGGGTTCCATGCAGGGTTCCACGTCCTGCTCGCCACCGCACGCACAGGCGAGCACCTCGCTGATCACCCGCACCGGCAGGCCCGCCGCGAGCAGCCGCCGGATCCGC
Organism: Nocardia sp. CA-290969; assembly: GCF_050936135.1. NCBI lineage: Bacteria > Bacillati > Actinomycetota > Actinomycetes > Mycobacteriales > Nocardiaceae > Nocardia > Nocardia sp. CA-290969. Next base: position 7,266,735 of record NZ_JBNJNJ010000001.1, read on the forward strand.
GCGACATCGCGTACGGCCGTTTCGGGGTAGTCGCGATAACCGTTCGCGGACCTGTCCGGGGTGAGCAGTCCCCGCTCCTCGTAGTACCGCAGCAGTCGCTGACCGGTGCCCGTCGCCGCCGCGAGCTCGCCGATACGCATGGCACTCCTCCTCGTCCGAACCAGGTGAACCCGCGGCACCGATATTTCATTCCGGCCCTTGACCTTCACATGGTGTGAATGTGGACGGTGGAGTCCATGCGAACCGATTTCTCTTTCGACGACGACCTTCGAGTGCGCCGTATCGGCTTGGGCACCATGCGGATGGCGGATCGGCCCGACCAGCGGTCGGGGCCCACCGCACCGATCTGGTATCCGCCCACCGATCGCGCGGAACTGATCGGTTTCCTGCGTGACGCCGTGGCGGCCGGTGTCGACCTGTTCGATACCGCCGACGCGTACGCCCTCGGCGCCGGCGAGGAACTGCTGGCCGAGGCGTTGGCCCCGGTGCGTTCCGAAGTGATGATCGCGACCAAGATCGGGAACACCCGGCCGGCGCCGGGCGAGTGGGTTCCGGTGGGGCGCCCCGAATTCCTGCGCCAGCAGCTCGAACTGAGTCTGCGGCGATTGCGCACCGATCGGATCGATCTGCTCTATCTGCATCGCATCGATCCGTCGGTGCCGCTGGCGGATCAGCTGGGGGCGCTCGACGAGGCCCGGCGGCAGGGCTCGGTGGGCGCGATCGGAATCTCCGGTGTCGACGCCGCCGAGCTTGCCGCGGCGCGCGAACTCGTGCCGATCAGCGCGGTGCAGAACAACTACAGCATCGGCGATCGCACCCACGACGACATCGTCGAAATCACCCGTGCCGCCGGTATCGCCTTCGTGGCTTACTTCCCGCTCACCCTGGGTGCCGCTGCCACCGATCCGCGGGCGGCCGAGATCGCTGCCGCGCACGGCGCCTCGCTCACGCAGCTGGCGCTGTCGTGGTTGCTGCACCGGGGCGATCACCTGCTCGCGATACCCGGAACCACCGATCCGGGACATCTGAAGGACAATCTGGCCGCGGCCGGGCTGCGGCTCTCGGCCGAGGAGATGGCGGCGCTCGACGCGATCGCCGGAAAGGAGTCGTGATGACCGTCGTACAGCGCAACGGCCGGGATGCCACCGCCGCGGACCTGGCGCCGCTGGCCTTCGCCGGTTACGCCCATTTCACCGCCGCGCAGGTCCGTGGCGGCGGGATCCGTGGCCTGGATCTGCATCTGACCCGGTTGCGCGAGGCTTCCGTGCGGATGTTCGGCCACGCTCTGCCCGATGACCGGATCCGTGCCTATGTGCGGACGGCCTTGGCGGCCGGGCCGGCCGATGTCTCCCTGACGGTCACCGTCTACAGCCGGCCGGGTGAGTTCGTCGTCGCGCCGGGCGATACCGAACTCGATGTGCTGGTCCGTACCGGCCCGCCCAACGCGGGACCGGCAGGGCCGCTGGCGCTGACGGTGGTCGACTACGAGCGGCCGCTGCCCGGGATCAAGCATGTGGGCGAGGTCGCCAAGACCTTTTATATGCGTCAGGCGGTGGCGGCGGGTTTCGACGATGCCGCCTTCGTGGACAGGCGTGGCCGTTTCAGTGAGGCGACCATCTGGAATCTGGCGTTCCGCGAGGGCAATACGGTGGTGTGGCCGGAGGCGGATATGTTGATCGGCACCAGCATGGGCATCCTGCGTAGTCGGCTGGCCGAACTCGGCGTTCCCCAGCGTACCGGCCCCGTGACTCCCGGCGATCTGCCCCGGCTGTCCGGTGCGGTGGTGCTGAATTCATGGACGCCTGCGGTGCCGATCCGGCGCATCGGGACGGTGGACATTCCGGATTCGGAGGAGTTCGCGCAACTGCTGCATCGTGCGTACCGGGAAGAGCCGTTCGTCGCGCCGTGAGCCGCGGGTCCATCGTCGGTTCGGATCGACCGGGTCGGTGGTATCGGCCCCGGTGTCTCTCGACGGAGCGAACCCCGGCTCACCGGAGAAGCCACTGTCCTTCACGATCGCCCGGCGTAGGTGGGTGACAATCGGCTGATCGGAATTCGGGAGGTGCGGGTGGCGGTTCTGGCATTGGATATCGGGGCGACCAAATTCGCCGCGGGATCGGTCGACGATGCGGGTCGAGTGACCGCGGTCCGGCGGTCGCCGGTGCCGGCCGCGGGTGTCTGGGAGGTGTGCCGGGACCTGTTGCTCGCCGTCGCGGGCGGTGAAACGGTGACGGCGGTGGGGATCGGATCGGCGGGACCGGTGGATGTTCCGGCCGGGATCACGGGCCCGCTCAATATCCCGGAGTGGCGCTCCGGCTTCGGAATCGTCGCCGCGGTGAGTGCCCTTTTCCCCGGTGCGACCGTGCGCTTCGCGATCGACGGCGGGTGTCTCGCGCTCGCGGAACAGGATTCGGGTGCCCTGCGCGGCGTACGCAACGCGCTGGCGATGACGGTGTCCTCGGGTATCGGTGGCGGCCTTCTCGTGGACGGGCGAGTATCGCTGGGCCGCACCGGTAACGCCGGACATATCGGCCATATCGTCGTTCCGGGCTGGGATGTGCCGTGCGCCTGTGGTGGTGTGGGCTGTGTCGAAGCGGTGGCGAGCGGAATGTCCTCGGCGCGCTGGGCCCGGGAACAGGGCTGGACCGGGGAGACCGGCGCCGAGCTGGCGCAGGCGGCCCGCGGCGGCGACCCGATCGCCGCCGCGGCCCTGGCGCGCGCCGGCACCGCGCTCGGCCAGGCGATCAGTTCCGCCGCGGCGCTGCTCGATATCGACACCGTGGTGGTCGGCGGTGGGTTCGCCCACTCCGGTGAACCGCTCTGGCGGCCGCTGCTGGCGGCGGTCGACCGGCATGCGCGACTGAACTTCGTCCGCGGGCTGCGGGTCGAGCTGTCCCGGCTCGACGAGGGGGCCACCTTGGTCGGCGCGGGAGTCCTGGCGCGTGCTCGCAAAGATCCGTTCGGCTCCACGGGAACCGAGTCCGTCGGCTTCTGAACCGCCGTGACCTGGGACGTTACTGCTGCTACTGGCCCCGGCCGGTGCCGCTCACCGCGACCCCGCCCGTTCCCACCAGATCGTTTTGCCCTCGTCCGGTCCGGGCCACAACCCGCGACGCCGGAGGCGTCGCAATTTGTTCACCATGGCAGGATTACCGGTATGACCTACACCCTCGTTTTGCTGCGCCACGGCGAGAGCGAATGGAACGCCCTGAACCTGTTCACCGGCTGGGTGGACGTGCATCTCACCGACAAGGGCGTCGCCGAGGGTAAACGTGCCGGTGAACTGCTGGCCGAACACGGCATCCTGCCCGATATCGCCTACACCTCGCTGCTGCGGCGGGCGATCTCGACGGCGAATATCGCGCTCGACGCCGCCGACCGGCACTGGATCCCGGTGGTCCGGGACTGGCGGCTCAACGAGCGGCACTACGGCGCGCTACAGGGCAAGAACAAGGCACAGATCCGCGACGAATACGGCGAAGAACAATTCATGCTGTGGCGGCGCAGCTACGACACCCCGCCGCCGGAGATCGACCTCGGCGACGAGTACAGCCAATCCGGCGACGCGCGGTACGCCGATATCGAGGTACCGCGCACGGAATGCCTCCTCGACGTGGTGAACCGGATGGTGCCGTACTGGGAATCGACGATTTCGCGGGAACTGCGGACCGGGAAAACGGTGCTGGTGGCCGCGCACGGTAATTCGCTGCGCGCGCTGGTCAAACACCTTGATCAGATCTCCGACGACGATATCGCCGGGCTGAACATTCCCACCGGGATTCCGCTGCGCTACGAACTGGACGAGGATCTGCGGCCGGTGCGTCCGCGGGAGTACCTGGATCCGGAGGCCGCCGCTGCCGGGGCTGCGGCAGTTGCGAGCCAGGGCGGACGGTAAAGAACCAGTCGAGAGCGCCGCAGTCCGGGAAGGGCTGCGGCGCTGTATTTTTGGAGCCGCTCCGCGGCTTGGGGGCGGCTCCTCTTTGTGCGGGAATACGTAGTGGGGGCCGGGCAATGCGCAACGGGCGAAATCTGCTCGTGGAATTGTCGTTACCGGCCGGTAACGCTGTGTAAGCTCTCGATCATCCGACCAGTTCGAGAGGTGGATCACGGCCAATGAAGATCGTGTTACGTGCCACTGTGGCGATGGCGGCCGCATTACTGCTGGCTCCGCTGCTGGGTGGTGGGGCGGCAGCCGCACCGGTGGCCACCGGGCCGGACGGGGGTGCGGCCGGTGCGCAATGGGCGGCGACCCACGACGGGCCGCAGCAGTACCCGAATATCCACATCACCTGGGATGTGCCGATCACCATGAGCGACGGCACCGTGCTGAAGGCCAACGTGTACCGGCCCGCCGATGCCGCGTCCCATCCGATCGACACGCGCACGCCCGTCTTGGTGAATATGACGCCCTACACCAAGCTGGCGACCAATCTCATGGACCATATGAATTCGGTGCCGGGGATATCCGACGCCATGATGCAGCTGGCCCGCGATATCGATATGACGGGTACGCCGTTGTCCGGCCTCACCGATCTCACCAAGGCGCTGGGCGGCGGTGCGATGCGCAACTTCTCCGTCGACCGGCAGCTGGTGAAGAGCGGCTATGTCCAGGTCGTGGTGGATGTCCGGGGTACGGGGTTCTCCCAGGGCGTCTGGGATATGTTGCGGCAGCGCGAACAGGCCGACACCGTCGAGGTGATCGACTGGGCCGCGCGGCAGCCCTGGGCCGACGGGCAGGTCGGGATGACGGGGATGTCGTATTCGGGGATCAACCAGCTGCAGGCCGCCGAAAAGCATCCGCCCGCGCTGAAGGCGCTGTTCCCGGTGGTGCCGGGCAGTGATCTCGCGCAGGACGTACTCATGCCCGGCGGCGGTTTCGGGTTCAACTTCATTCCGCTGTGGATGACGCTGATCAACGCGACCAAATGGATGCCGAACGTGGAATCCATGGTCAACGGCACCTTCGATCCGGTGTGGCTGCACGACCGGCTCTCCTCGCCGTTCACCTATCTCGACGTCTTCCTCAACGCCTACACCACGCCGCGCGTCGAGGATCTGGATCCGCGGTTGCAGGAGATGATCCGCGGCGACAGCCCCGACCGGCAGGCCTGGCTGGGCGACCCGTCGCAGATCGAGGTGCCGACCTTCGTGACCGGTGGCTGGCACGATCTGTTCACCTACTCCGAATCGCAGATCTACAACGAAATGCCGCTGGTGCCGGGGCAGAAACAGCTGCTCATGGGCGATACGTATCACATCAACTCGGGTAGCGAATCCGGTAAACCGGGGCTGCCGCCGCGCCTGGACGTCCTGCAACGCGCCTGGTTCGACAAATGGCTGAAGGGGATCGACAACGGTATCGATCAATACGGCCCGGTGACCCTGCGCCAGCAGGGCGGCGGCTGGGTGACCCGGGACGGATTCGGGGAGAGCGCACCGGCGAACCAGCAGGCCGGGCACCGGCGGATGTATCTGTCCGCGGCGCCCAGCGGGACCGGCGGCCACAGCGTGCACGACGGGTCGCTGACCTCCGTCGCCGACAGCTCCGCTCGGCTGACCGTAGCGCCGGGACTCACCGGATTGTGTTCCAACGATGCCGGTCAGGCCACCGCGGGGGTTATCGCGATCGTCAACGCCTGTGGTGCGGATTCCCGGATCCAGGAGTCGAACGGGCTCACCTTCACCAGTGCCCCGGTCGCCGAGGCCGTCGATATCTCCGGGCCGATCGCGGTGCATCTGGAGACCGTGCAGGACGCGGCCGACGGGTATTGGTCGGTGACAGTGAACGATGTGGCACCCGACGGGCAGTCGCGGGTGCTGTCCTCCGGGCAGCTCATGGCCTCGCTGCGGGAGATCGACGAATCGCGCAGCAGCCGGTCGGCCAACGGCGACTACACCGATCCCCGGCCCTACGTCACGATCGAGCACCGGCGGCTCACCGTGCCCGGTGAGGTCACCACGCTCGATATCGCGGTGCCCGCGATCGAGGCGCGGCTCGAGCCGGGGCACCGGCTGCGGGTCGATGTCTACGCCGGCAATCCGCCCAAGGGGGTGCCGCCGCTGCCGATGCTCCTCGACACCGGATTCAAGCCGCAGCATGTGCAGCTCGACCCGAACCGGCCGAGTTTCGTGAACGTTCCGGTACGCGGAAACCCCGGTTGGTGAACACCCGCCCCGGATGGGCGGCCGACGCGAACCCCGTTGTGTCCCAGACGCAACGGGGTTCGGCGTCTTCGGGGAGGTGAACACGCCCGGGCCGATTCGAAACCCGGCCACTGCCGAACAATGCGTAAACGACGGGCAAACACCGCCGGAATCGCCCGTGACCTGCATGAAACTTCGCCGACCCCGGGTTTGTTTACGCGTTGTCGACCGTACGATTCTTGATGTGAGCGTTCCCCAGGCCGTACTGCTGGCAGTCCTGGCGGCTGTCGTCGGACTGGCCGTCGGCGGACTGGTGATCCCCTATGTGAACGCCAGGACGGCCCAGCGGCGGCAGGCCGATTCCGGTCTGACCATGTCCCAGGTTCTCGACCTGATCGTGCTCGCCTCGGAAAGCGGTATCGCCGTGGTGGACGAATATCGCGATGTCGTATTGGTGAACCCGCGCGCCGAGGAACTCGGCCTGGTGCGCAACCGGCTGCTCGACGAACGCGCGTGGGAAGCGGTGGAGAAGGTCCTGGCCACCGGCGAATCGGCGGAATTCGACCTCACCGCGGAAAAGCCCACACCCGGCCGGGGGCGGATCGCCGTCCGGGGTCTGGCCCGGCCGCTCTCGCCCGAGGAGACCAGTTTCACGGTCCTGTTCGCCGACGACGATTCCGAGCAGGCTCGGATGGAAGCGACCCGCCGCGATTTCGTCGCCAATGTCAGCCACGAGCTCAAGACCCCGGTCGGTGCGATGAGCCTGCTGGCCGAGGCGCTGCTGGAATCCGTCGAGGATCCGGAAGCGGTCCGGCATTTCGGTCAACGTGTCCTGGCCGAATCCAGCCGTCTCGGGAAGATGGTCACCGAGCTGATCGCGCTGTCGCGGCTGCAAGGTGCGGAGAAACTGCCCGAACTCGAGGTCGTGGACGTCGACACCGTGGTCAACCAGGCCGTGGACCGGTCCCGCACCGCCGCCGAAGCCGCCGGGATCACGGTCAGCACCGACCGGCCCAGCGGACTCGAGGTGCGCGGCGACGAAACCCTGCTGATCACCGCACTGTCGAATCTGGTGGAGAACGCCATCGCCTACTCGCCGCGGGGCTCACATGTCTCGGTGAGCCGCTCCATCCGCGGCAACTACGTCGCGATGGCCGTCACCGACCGGGGCATCGGTATCGCCAAGGAAGACCAGGAACGCGTGTTCGAACGGTTCTTCCGGTCCGATAAGGCGCGTTCCCGCGCCACCGGCGGAACCGGCCTCGGCCTGGCTATCGTGAAACATGTGGCCGCCAACCACAACGGTGAGATAACCCTGTGGAGCAAATTGGGCACCGGCTCGACATTCACCCTGCGCATACCCGCGCACCAGGAGGCCGACGGTAACGGTGCCGCCGGTCTGCCCGCGTTGACGAAGAGAGAACCCAGCCCGCGGCCGAACGGCACGGGCCGATCGAATGGTGTGGAGGCACGCAGATGACGAGTGTGTTGATCGTCGAGGATGAAGAGTCGCTGGCCGATCCGCTCGCCTTCTTGCTGCGCAAGGAAGGTTTCGAGGTCACGGTCGTCGGCGACGGCCCCTCGGCGCTCGCCGAGTTCGACCGCGCCGGCGCCGATATCGTGCTGCTGGACCTCATGCTGCCCGGGATGAGCGGTACCGACGTCTGTAAGCAGCTGCGCACCCGCAGCGGGGTTCCGGTGATCATGGTCACCGCGCGCGACAGCGAGATCGACAAGGTGGTCGGCCTGGAACTGGGCGCCGACGACTACGTCACCAAACCGTATTCGGCCCGCGAACTGATCGCCCGGATCCGGGCGGTGCTGCGCCGCGGCGCCGGCGACGAACTGGATTCCGGCAGCGAGAACGGTGTCCTCGAGGCCGGCCCGGTGCGGATGGATGTGGACCGGCACACCGTGCTGGTGAACGGCAACCCGGTGACGCTGCCGCTGAAGGAATTCGATCTGCTCGAATACCTGCTCCGCAATTCCGGCCGCGTACTCACCCGCGGCCAGTTGATCGACCGGGTATGGGGCGCCGACTACGTCGGCGATACCAAAACCCTCGATGTGCACGTCAAACGGCTGCGCTCGAAGATCGAGGCCGATCCGGCCCGCCCCGAGCACCTGGTCACCGTGCGCGGCCTGGGGTACAAACTCGAAGCCTGAGCGCGTCAGGCCCGGAGGCGGTAGCGGAGCGTCACCACGTAGGGCCCGTGCTCGGGCGCAATGGACACAGCCTGAGCGCGTCAGGCCCGGAGGCGGTAGCGGAGCGTCACCACGTAGGGCCCCGCGCTCGGGCAGAATGGGCAGAGCTCAGGGGAAGTAGATCCAGACTTCGCCGACGGGTGTATCGGTGCGGTGCAGGGGCGCCCAGCCGAGGCCGTCTTCCTGGCTGCAGTCGTAGCGGGGCACGGTGGTCCCGTTGCCGCGGCAGACGATACTGCGCCCGGTGCCGTGCGGGCTGAGTACGAGCTGTTTACCCGAATCCCGGGCGGCGAGTGCGTTCGGTGCGCCGAGCGGTACGAAGTCGGCGGTGTGGTCGGAGAACTGATGCGGGTCCGCGGCCGGCTGGGCGTTCGCCCACGGCGCCGCCGCGGTGATCATGACCGCGGCGAGGGCGGCGGCACCGGCGGCGCCGAAACGCAGAGCGAGCGGCCGGGTGCGGACCGGCGGTATCGCGGTCCGGTTGGTCCGGTTGTGCGAAGAGGTGCGGCGAGTCCTGCGCAGTCGCATGGCGCGGCCTCCGGTGAGGGTGGGATCTATCGCAGCTCGAGTCCCAGAATTTTATCGGGTTTGGCGGGAAACCCGTTCTGACGCGCCTGGGCTTTGCGACGTGCCCGGGTGGTCGCGGGGTGTTCCGCGGCGATCTGCGTGCCCTCGCGGCGGCGCAGCTGTCGTTCCAGTTCCCGGTAGGCGGGTTCGCCGAGCAGTTCGATGAGTTCGGCACGATAGGCCTGCCACACGGGGCGCTCGCCGATATGCGCATCGGGCGAGCCGGAGCAGTACCAGTCGAGGTCGATACCGCCGGGGCCCCAGCCGCGCCGATCGTATTCGGTGATCACCGTTCGCAGGATCTCCACGCCGTCCGGCCTGGTCACGTACTCCTGGGTGCGGCGGATCGGCAGCTGCCAGCAGACGTCGGGTTTGACCGTATGCGGTTCCAGGCCCCGGCGCACGGCCATGATGTGCAGAGCGCATCCGGCACCACCCGGGAAATCCGGCCGGTTCAGGAAGATGCAGGCATCGTTGTAGCGGCGGGTGCGTTCGGCGGGCTCGTCGTCGAGATCGTCGGTTTCCAGATAGGTCTTCCGGCTGATCTTGCCCTTGTCGTCGCGCGCCACATCCATCAGCTGCCAGTCCTCGGCGGTCAGCATTTTCACCGCCTTGCGCAGGCGTTTGCGATCGTCGTCGTCGGAGAGGAACGCGCCGTGCGTGCAGCAGCCGGCATCCGGTTGTTCGGCGAGGATGCCCTGGCACGCGGGGGTGCCGAAAACGCAGGTCCAATGGGAGAGCAGCCAGGTGAGATCGGCCGCGATCAGATGCTCGTCATCGGCCGGATCCACGAACTCCAGCCACTCCCGGGGGAAGTCGAGCGGCACTTCCTGGCTCGGCCGCATCTTCGGCATCGGAAGATCGGTCGGAGCGGGTGCGGAGTCGTTCGTGGCTGCGCCAGACGTCACAACCCCTAACGCTAACACCACGACCAGGTCGATTGCTGTTCAGGTGGACCAAGTACCGTGTTCGTGTGCGTCTAGGTGTCCTCGATGTCGGCAGCAACACCGTTCACCTACTGGTGGTGGACGCACACAGGGGTGGTCATCCGATGCCGATGAGCTCCACGAAAGAGTCGTTACGGCTCTCGGAGAGCATGGACGACGACGGCCGGATCACGGCCGAGGGGGCCCAGAAACTCGTCGATACGGTGGCCGATCTGGCCAATCTGGCGGCGGCCTCGGGCTGCGCCGAACTCATGGCGTTCGCCACCTCGGCGGTGCGCGAGGCGACCAATTCCGACGAGGTACTGGCGCGGGTGCGTGCGGAAGCCGGCGTGGAGCTGCGGGTGCTGTCCGGACCGGACGAGGCGCGACTGACCTTCCTGGCCGTCCGCCGCTGGTACGGCTGGAGCGCGGGCCGGATCATCAACCTCGATATCGGCGGCGGATCGCTCGAGGTGAGTTGCGGGGTCGACGAGGAACCCGATGTCGCGCTGTCGCTACAGCTGGGCGCCGGCCGGTTGACCCGCAAATGGCTGCCCGAGGATCCGCCGAGCAAGCGCCGAATCGGCATCCTGCGCGACTGGCTGACCGCCGAACTGGTCGACCCGGCCAAACAGCTCACCGAGGCCGGGAAACCCGATCTGGCGGTGGGTACTTCCAAAACGTTCCGGTCGCTCGCCCGGCTGACCGGCGCGGCCCCCTCCGGGGCGGGGCCGCGGGTGCGGCGGACGCTGACGAGTTCGGGCCTGCGGCAACTGATCGCGTTCATCTCCCGGATGACCGCCGCCGACCGCGCGGAACTGGAAGGGGTCAGCGCCGAGCGATCGCAGCAATTGGTCGCCGGGGCGCTGGTCGCCGAGGCCGCGATGCGCGCGCTTTCCCTCGATACGCTGGAAATTTGTCCATGGGCGCTGCGCGAAGGGCTGATCCTGCGCAAACTGGATACCGATATGGATGGTGGACCACTGACAACGAACGCTCCGAACGCGGCAACCGGTAACGGTGTGGCGCCCGGCAGCGGTGCGTCGGCGGGCCCGGTCGAAACGGTGCCTTCATGAGCAGGAACTCCAATCAGCTGTCGGTGGCCGAACTACTGGCCCGTAACGGGCAGCAGCCGTCGTCCGGCGGCGGTGGGCGCAGACGGCGCGGCGGGCGCGGGGTTTCGGTCAACGAGCTGACCGGCGATCTACCGGCCGTCGAGGGCGGCTCGGCGCACGCGGCGCCCGACGAGGCCGAGGAACCGGCCGGCAATCCCGCGGACCACGCGCCCGCGGTCGCCGACACCGGTTACGCCCCGCAAAACTATGCGGGGCAAGAATATTCGGCCGAGCCGAGTCATTCGCCGATGTCCGGGCCGATCACGGTGTACAACCCATTGGCTCCGTACCCGGGTGATACGTCCCAGGAGCGCCCGGCCGACCCGGACCCCTACGCCCCGGCGTCGTTCCCGGCCGAGGACAGCGCACCGCGGCGTGGCCGGCGCCGCCGCGCCGATCCGGACGACGATGACGAGGGTTACCCCGGAACCGATTCGGCGAGCCAACCCTGGGAAACCGGACCGCCGCTGCCCAGCGGTGGCCGGGCCGCGCGCCGGCGGGCGGCCGAAGCCGCGGCCGCCGAGACGGCCGAACCCGTGGAGGAGTCGCACCCGGGCTACGACCTACCACCCCGACCCGGCGCCTTTCCGGCGCCGTTCCCCGCGCCGCCACCGCCCGCGCCGCCCGAGTTCGGCGGCCCGGAGTTCGGGCGTCCGGACATGGGTCCACCACGGTCCGGCCCGGAGGCCGGGCCGCCGCGGCTGGGTCCGCCGGCACCTGCCACCGAGGCGTGGCCGGCCTCGACACCCGCCACCGAGGCGTGGCCGGCTCCCGCGCCCACCGGCGATCCGCGACCCGCGCTGGAACGCCGGCGTCGCGGTGCCCGTCCGCTTCCCGATCCCGCGCCGTGGCCGGAACCGGCCGGCGGACAGGCGAACGCGGAACAGGCCACCTCCGTGTGGTCCCTGGCGGAGCAGAGCCAGGGATTCGGGCCCGGCACACCCGATCTCGAAGCTCCACCGCCCGAGCACAGTGACCGCGGCGTGGCCCGCGGGTTCCGCAACGGTCACTCGGCCGGGAAGCCGGACCCGGGCTACGCCGAGCCGCACCCCGAGCACGCACCGGACGACGGTTTCCGCAACACCGATATGTACGCCACGGACGTACACGGCCCCATGCCTCCGGTGCCCGGTCCGCTACCGCGCGAGCACGGCACCGACACAGGCGATTTCGAACCGGATTCCGATATCTACGCCGTCCCGGACGACGACGAGGACGCCGAACCCCGGAGCAGCCGTGCCCGTTCGGCGCTCACCGGCCGGCTCGGCGCGGCGACCGAAAAGTTCACCGCGGTCCGATCCCGGGCCGCCGGATCCCGGAAACGGGACAGCGAAGACGTGGTGGATCCGCGCAAACAGTGGATGATGCTGGGCGCCCAGAGCGTCGGCGCCGCCCTCGCCGGAATGCTGGCGTTCAAGGGTTTCGAACAGCTGTGGGCGCTGCAACCGCTGGCCGCGCTCGCGCTCGCCGTCGTGGTGATCCTCGGTCTCGTGGCGCTGGTGCGGATACTGCGGCGCACCGACGATATTCTCAGTACCGTGATCGCCGTGGTCGTCGGTGTGTTCGTCACATTGGGGCCGCTGGCATTCCTACTCAGTGCGGGCTGAACGAGGCGGCGATGACAGGCAACTCTCCCGCGGCCGGATCGCCCGGCGGTGGGCGCACTCGCGGAATCAAGGTCGGTCTCTCCACCGCCTCGGTATATCCGCAGAACACCGAAGCCGCCTTCCGGTATGCGGCCGAACTGGGTTACGACGGTGTCGAATTGATGGTGTGGGCCGAGCCGGCCAGCCAGAACATCGATACGGTGCGCCGTTACGCCCGTAAATACTCGGTACCGGTCCTCGCGGTACACGCGCCGTGCCTGCTGATCTCCCAGCGGGTCTGGGGTGCCGACCCGGTGGCCAAACTCGCCCGCAGCGTGCGCAGCGCGGAAACACTCGGCGCGGACACCGTTGTCGTGCACCCGCCGTTCCGCTGGCAACGGCGCTACGCCGAGGGGTTCGCCGAACAGGTCGCGGAGCTGGAACAGCGGAGCTCGGTGGCGGTGGCCGTGGAGAACATGTTCCCGATGCGCGCCGACAAATTCTTCGGCCGCCGCTCCGGCGATATCCGGCGCCTGGAACGCCGCGGCGGCCCGGGGCTGTCCCTGACGGCGTTCAGCCCCACCTACGACCCCACCGACACCGGCTTTCAGCACTACACGCTCGACCTCTCCCATACCGCCACCGCGGGCACCGACGCGCTGGCGCTGGCCGACCGTATGGGCGCGGGCCTGGTACACCTGCACCTGGCCGACGGCCGCGGCGCCGCACACGACGAGCATTTGATCCCGGGCGAGGGCACCCAGCCGTGCGCCCAGGTCTGCGCCGCGCTCGCCGGCAACGGTTTCACCGGCCACGCGGTCGCCGAGATCAACACTCAAGAAGCCCGCACCACCGCGTCCCGCGCGGCCATGCTCGCCAAAACCCTCGATTTCGCCCGCACCCACCTCAAGCTCTGTTAATTGGTGCCGCCTCCGGCGGCACGGGTTTTGGCCGCTGTGTTTTTTGGCGCCGCCTGCGGCGCCGCGGGTTTTGGCCCCCTTGGTCCCTGCTGTCAGCACTCGACACTCGCGGCTGCGCCGCATCGCATCGAGCACTGACAGCAGGGACGGGCCAAAACCTCCAAGGGCCTCGTAAGACTCGGCACCGCCGTGGTTGCGTTTCGATTTCGGAATTATGTGAACCTCTGAGGGCCTTGTAAGGCTTGGCGCCGCCGTGGTTGCGTTCGGTTTCGGGGTTATGTGAACCTCTGAGGGCTTTGTAGGACTCGGCGCCGCTGTGGTTGCGTTCGATCTTGGGTTATGAGAACCGCGAGGGCACCGTGGGCATCTCGGCGCCGACGCCGGGATCTTCGGTTTCGGGGTTCATGGGAGCACTCGGGCCCACGCCGGACGCCGTGCCGTCGCTGGGCAAGTCAGGTCTGGGCAACCGTGAAAGGAGGCGGACAGGTCCTCCTTTCACGCAACCTCGGGGGTCACCCGTAGGCTGGTCCCCCAGGAACGTGGCGTTGCCCGCTGGCCGGCGGTGCGCCGGAAAGCACAGGAGTAGTGATGACGACGGAGACGGAGCCTGCCACCGAGCTAGACGTGGTGCGTGCGGAGGCGCCGTTCAGCCGGGTCTGTGTGCTGACCGAACTCGCTGCCGACGAACCGGGTGCCGGCCGTTATCGCGGCATCATCGACGAGATCTGGACCATCGGGCCGAAGGTGCACGGTGGCACGATGGTCGCGGGGTCCGCCGCGGCCGCGACACGCTGGCTGCGCACCGTGGAACCGGATCGGTCCGCTATGGCGCCGCTGTCGGGGAGCACCGACTTCCTCGGCGCCCCGGAGCCGGGCGAGGTCACCTACGAGGTCTCCATCCGCAAGGTGGGCCGGCAGATCTGCCTGGTGGATGTGACCCTGATCCAGCGCGGCCGGCCGCTGGTGCGGACCGCGTTCACGTTCGGGCACCTCGACGGCCCGGACCGGGAACCGCTGCACGCCCCCGCGCTCACCGATCTGCCCGTCGAACCGGCCGCGGACGCCATCGGCTACGAACCGGGTTCGTCGATGGGCCGGATCGTGCACGTGGCCCGCGGCATGGACGCCTTCCTGGATCGTGCATGGGCGCGTTTCATCGATAACGAGGTCGGCGAACCCCGCCTGCGGATGTGGCTGCGCCCGCGCCCACAGGATCAGGCCGACCCGGAGGTGGCGTCCTATATCGCGATGATGGCCGCCGATATGTGCCCGCCGGTGCCCACCAACCTGGGCTACTTCGGCTGGTCTCCCACAGTCCAGATGACGACCTACCTGCGCCGCCGTCCGGCCCCGGGCTGGCTGCGGATCATCGCCACCACCCACGAGGTGGGCGGCGGCATGTTCGACTCCGACCAGATAGTCGTCGACTCCACCGGCGCCCTGGTGGCCCAGAGCCGCCAACTGGCCCTCCTGCCCTCACCCAAACGCTGAGCGGACCGTGTTCCGCGCGGGGAGCTGCGTGGGCCAACCCCGTACCGCGCCGCCGAGGACGGTGGCGTAGACAATGAACTCATGACACGTATTGCGGTTATCGGTGGCGGCCGGATCGGCGAGGCATTGATCGCCGGCCTGCTGGAGGCGGGGCGCGCCGTCAAAGACCTGGTCGTCGTCGAAACACACGCCGATCGAGCGGAACTGATCGCGGGGCGGTTCGGGGTGCGGGTCACCGATACGATCTCCGACGCCGCGGTGGGGGCGGATCTGCTGGTGGTCGCGGTCAAGCCGATGGATGTGGACGCGGTGCTCACCGAGCTGGGTAAAGCGGATCTCGGGGGTGACCGGGATCAGGTCTTGGTCTCGCTGGCCGCTGGGGTGCCCACCGCCCGTCTGGAGGGCAAACTCCCCGCGGGGTTCCCGGTGGTGCGGGTGATGCCGAATACCCCGATGCTGGTGGGCGAGGGGATGAGCGTGCTCGCCGCGGGCCGGTACGCCAAGCGCGAGCAGCTCGATCTGGTGACCGAACTACTGAGCACGGTGGGCCGGGTCTGTGTGGTGCCCGAAGGGCAGATGGACGCGGTGACCGCGGTATCCGGTTCCGGCCCCGCCTACTTCTTCCTCGTCGTGGAGGCCATGATCGAGGCCGGGGTCGGACTGGGGCTCACCCGCGATATCGCCACCCAGCTGGTCAACCAGACCATGCTCGGGTCGGCGGCCATGCTGGCCGAGTCGGGGCAGAGCGCCGTGGACCTGCGAGCGGCGGTCACCTCACCGGCCGGGACCACCGCGGCGGCGCTGCGCGAGCTCGAACGGTCGGGGTTGCGGTCGGCTTTCCTGGAGGCGCTACACGCGGCCAAGCAGCGTTCGGCGGAACAGGGCGCGTCTTCGGAATGACCGGAGGATTCCCAGCGTATGAACCTGTTTTCTCACTCCCGTCGCAGTAATCCCACTGGTCCCGCTAAGCTTCAAGGAGCACGTGCGTGTCTGTTCCGCCGGTGGGGAAGCCGGCGGCGCGGACGTGCCGGAGGTCAGTGGTGCGATGATGTCTTCTAACAAGATGTCCGCTGGTGGCGGCGGTGGTTCGTCGCCAGGACAATCAATACTCGGTGGTGGGACGCAGTTTCTCACCGTCGCCGAGGTGGCAGATCTGATGCGAGTATCGAAGATGACGGTGTACCGGCTGGTGCATTCGGGCGAGTTACCGGCGGTCCGCGTCGGCAGATCGTTCCGTGTGCACGCCAAGGCGGTGCACGAATATCTGGAAACGTCCTACTTCGACGCCGGATGAAGGCGGTTACCGGCCCGGTTCGCCGGGCCGGTAACATCAACCCTCGCTGTGTTGGATCGGCGGCCGCCGGCCTGCCCTCGGGTGGCCGTACCCGGCCGCCGCCTCCAGGGCTGAGTGTTCAGCCGCGAGCAACCGGGCGTACGGCCGGATAGTTGACGTAAGCGAGCGCGTGACGCGCCGAGGAGAGAACGCGAGGACACCCTATGGGTTCTGTGATCAAGAAGCGCCGCAAGCGCATGTCGAAGAAGAAGCACCGCAAGCTGCTTCGTCGCACCCGCGTGCAGCGGCGCAAACTCGGCAAGTAAGCGCGAGCGCGCATCGATACAGCGAAAACCCGCTACCATTCGGTGGCGGGTTTTTCGTTGCGTTTCGTTCAACTGAAGTTGGGGTTAGATCCCTGTTAAGGACGGCGGCGGCCACGGTGATGGCCGTTACCCTGGTACAGGGAACACAGTGAGCGGGGGTCCGATGCTCGAGGTGGGACGGTCCGGTGCAGGTGGACACTGACACGAACGGCGGCTACAAGCCGAAGGTGGTGCTGGTGACGGGTGCCAGCCGCTACTTCGGCGGGAATGTGGTGTGCCGGCTGGTCGCCGATCCCGATATCGAACGCGTTGTCGCAGTCGATGTACTGACCCCGAGTCCGCCGCTGCGCCGCCGAATGGGCCGCGCCGAATTCGTGCGCGCCGATATTCGCAACCCGTTGATCCGCAAAGTCATCGAACGGTATCGGGTCGATACCGTGGTACATACCGCTATTTTGTCGCAACCGCCTTCGGGCGGTGGCCGGGCGGCGATGAAAGATATGAATGTGCTCGGCGCGATGCAGTTGTTCGCGGTCTGCCAGAAATCGCCGACCGTGCGCCGGGTGGTGTTGCGCTCGAGTTCCGGGGTATACGGGGGCAGTGCCAAGGATCCCGCCAAATTCACCGAGGAAATGAGCGCGCGCACCCCGCCGGGCGGCTGGTTCGCGCGCGATATGATCGAGGTCGAAGGATTCGTCCGCGGCCTGGCCCGGCGTCGTCCGGATATCACCGCCATCACCTTGCGCCTGGCGCCGATCGTCGGGCCCGGCCTCGGCGGGCGGGCCGCGCAGTTACTGCGTTCGCCGATCACGCCCACCGTGCTCGGCCGCGACGCGCGGATGCAGTTCCTGCACGAGGAGGACGCCGTTGCCGCCCTCGTCCATGCCACCCAGGCCGGGCCCGGGGGCACATACAACGTGGCCGGTGACGGAGCCTTGGCACTTTCTCAGGCGGTACGCCGTGCGGGCCGGGTCGCGGTGCCGGTACCGTGGTCGGTGTTCCGCACCGTCGGCCGGACCCTGATGGGCCCGGTGATGCGTGATTTCAGTTCCGAACAGCTCGATTACTTCCTTTTCGGTTGTGGTCTGGACACGACGCGTATGCGCGCCGAGCTCGGTTTCGAGCCGCGCTGGACGACGGTACAGGCGTTCGACGACTTCACCGGGGGCGCAGCGTTGCGGCCCGTAGTCGATCCAGCATGGATCGACGCCGCAGAAAACAAACTGCTCGGCCTGCTGAGGGCCGGTACGGGAGCACATACATGAACGACGTCGCCAAAGTTATCCGGCTGCAAGATCTTTCCACCGAGCCGCGGCCACGCGCCGCCGGCCGGGACTGGACCGGTTCCGAGGTCCGGTCGGTGACCTCACTGACCGACCGGCTGACCCCGCCCGCTCCGTCGGCGCCGCGTTCACCGGTCGATCTGGTGCGCGACGCCGTCGGCAAGCAGATCGGGCGCACCGCCGAATTCGCCCGTCGCCGGCTCACCGGCGATTACCAGGTCGACGAATTCGGTTTCGACGAGCATCTGCTCGAATCGGTGCTGCTGCCCGCGCTGCGGCCGCTCGCCGAGAACTGGTTCCGGGTGCAGGTGAACGGAATGGAGAACATTCCGGAGGCAGGTGGCGCGCTGATCGTGGCCAACCACGCCGGCACCATCCCGCTCGACGGGCTCATGCTGCAGCTCGCGGTACACGACCATCACCCGAAACAACGGGCCCTGCGGCTGCTGGCGGCCGATCTGGTCTTCGAGATGCCGATGGTGGGTTCGCTTGCCCGGAAGGCGGGCCACACCCTGGCCTGCCGTCCCGACGCCGAACGCCTGCTGCGGTCCGGCGAGATCACCGGCGTCTTCCCGGAGGGTTTCAAGGGCGTCGGCAAGCAGTACGCCGACCGCTACAAACTGCAGCGTTTCGGCCGGGGCGGGTTCGTCGCCGCCGCGGTGCGAACGGGTGTGCCGATCATTCCGTGCTCCATCGTCGGGTCCGAGGAGATCTATCCGAAGCTCGCCGATATCAAGCCGCTGGCCCGCCTGCTCGGCCTGCCGTACTTCCCGGTGACCCCGACGTTCCCGCATCTGGGCCCGCTGGGCGCCCTTCCGCTGCCCTCCAAGTGGTACATCGAATTCGGCACGCCCATCAGCACCACCGAATACGAGACCGAGGACGCCGACGACCCGATGCTCATGTTCGAGGTCACCGACCAGGTCCGCGAAACCATCCAGCAGACCCTGTACAAGCTCCTCATCAAGCGTCGCAACACCTTCATGGGCTAGTTGTGGTTCGGCCCGCGGAGGCGCGCGGGCCGAACCCACAGGTGCCTCGCCGAACTCCGCGCGGCCGCTGGTCGCGTTCAGGGGACGGTGGACAACTACTTCTTTCTGCGGGTTACCGCCGCAGCGACCGCGCCGCCGGCTGCTCCCAGGGCCAGGGCGGTGGGGACTCCGATCTTGGCGGCCTTGCGGCCGGTGCGGAAATCGCGGATCTCCCAGCCGCGGGCCTTGGCGACCTCACGCAGGTCCGAATCCGGGTTGATGGCGACCGCGGTGCCGGTGAGCGAGAGCATCGGCACATCGTTGTGGCTGTCGGAGTAGGCCGTGCAGCGTTTCAGGTTGAGGCCCTCGCGGATGGCGAGCGCGCGGACGGCATGTGCTTTACCGAGGCCGTGCAGAATATCGCCGACCAGGCGGCCGGTGAATTTTCCGTCGACACTTTCCGCGACCGTGCCGAGGGCGCCCGTCAAACCGAGGCGTTTGGCGATCACCTGGGCGAGTTCGACCGGGGTCGCGGTGACCAGCCAAACCTGTTGTCCCGCATCCAGATGCATCTGCGCCAAGGCGCGGGTGCCGGGCCAGATCTTGTCGGCGATGATCTCGTCGTAGATTTCCTCGCCCAGCGCCGCCAATTCGGCGGTGGAGCGTCCGGCAATGAATTCGAGCGCTTTTTCTTTACCGGTGGCCATATCGGTGCTGTTCTCTTTGCCGGTGACCCGGAACTTCACCTGCTTCCACGCGATATCCATCAGATCGGCGCTGCGGAAATATTTGCGCGCCGCCAGGCCGCGCGCGAAATGCACGATCGAGGCGCCCTGCACCATCGTGTTGTCCACATCGAAGAACGCCGCGGCGGTGAGGTCGCGGGGGACCTCGGGGGCGCCGGTATCGCCCGCACCGGCGCGTTCGGCGTCCTGCAACGCCAGGGCGGCATCGGCGCTGGCCTCACCGGCGACGTTGGCGCGGACCTCCTCCTCGCTGGGCCCGAACGGGCTCCGCGAGATACGCGCCAGCTGCTCGGTAAGGCCCTGCCCGAGCGGCCCCAGATTCCAGCGGACCGGAAGTTCCCCGAACCGGCCCGCGATGAACCCGGATTTCCCCACCTTCGATCGTTCCGGCACCAGCACCTCCGCCTGTTCGCGCGAATCACGTCCACACTAACCGGACCTGCGCTCCGGACGCACCGCACCGGCGGGTAGGGCTCGGTGGCGGGTTGAATAGCGTCATGACCGACCCGAGGACCCATGAAGTGACTCTGCTGACCCGCGCGGGCTGTGCGCTGTGTGATCGGGCACTGGACCAGCTGCGCACGATCTGCGCGGAATTCGGGCTCACGCCCGGTGTCGTGGATGTGGATGTGGCCGCCGCCACCGATCCCGGACTGCGCGCGGAATACGGGGACCGGCTACCTGTGGTCCTGCTCGACGGCCGCGAACACAGCTATTTCGACGTGGACGAGACCCGCTTGCGCGGCGACCTGGTGCGCTGAATCCATTCCGGAGGGGCGAGGGCTCCGGGTAGTGCGTATCCCTCGGGGCCCGGCTCGCCCCTCGGAATTGCGGCGGCAGATCGTACAAGGCCGGGCCGCGACACAAAATGAGGCGAATTTCACCGACTTTGTGCATGGGTTCACAAGCGGTTACGGTGGTGGCACGCGAACCGCAGGCCGGGGCGAGTATCCGGCCGCCGGTAGCAGGTGAATCAACCCGATATCCGACCTCCGGCACATGAATCATGCGCCAGGGTCGCCGACCACCCGGGCCGTCTGGCGGTCCGGACGAGGAGCCGAGGACGTGACAGAGCACCATGAGACGCGCGACGTCTCCGGCGATGCTCCCAATGTCACCACTCGACCACCGCAGAAGGACATCCCCCAGGCTACGGTGGCGCGCCTCGCCACCTATCTCCGGGTGCTGGCCCTGCTGACCGATGACGGTGTGGCCATCGTATCCAGTGAGGAACTGGCTGTCGCGGCGGGTGTCAATTCGGCGAAACTGCGCAAGGATCTGTCCTTCCTCGGCCCGAACGGGGTTCGTGGGGTCGGCTACGACGTGGCCAGGTTGCGGGCCCGGATCGAAGACGTGCTGGGCCTGTCCGGCGGGCATCGGGTGGTGCTGGTCGGCGCGGGCAATCTGGGTCGCGCGCTGGTCGGCTATCGCGGTTTCCGGCGCCGTGGGTTCGCGGTGGTGGCGATCTTCGACAACGATCCCGAGGTGATCGGCCGTGAGGTCGAGGGCCTGCGGGTGCGCGATGCCGCCGATCTGGCCGCCGGGATCGAACTGCTGCGGCCGACCATCGCGGTGATCGCGGTACCCGACGACAGCGCCCAGCAGGTGTGCGACGAACTGGTGGCGGCGGGGATGCAGTCCATCCTGAGTTTCGCGCTGTGCCCGCTGACCGCGCCGCCCGGTGTCGAGTTGCGGCGGGTGGATCTCGCGGTCGAGATGCAGATGCTGTCTTTCGAGCGGGTTCGCAATGCCGATGCCGACGAGCCCGCCGAGGGTGTGACCACCGCGAATGTGGCGGAGACCGCGTCCGCCGCGGCGAATGAAACCGGTACCACCGGCGTTGTACCCGGCAGTGCCGTATCGGCCGCTCATCCGTTGGCCGGTTCCGGCCGGATCGCCCGCCGGGTGCCCGCGCACCCGACGCCGGGCACCGCCGGCATGAGCGTGTCAGGCGCGGAGGCGGTAGCGGAGCGTGACCACGCAGGGCCCACGCTCGTGCCCAGTAGGCCCGGCATGAGCGTGTCAGGCGCGGAGGCGGTAGCAGAGCGTGACCACGCAGGGCCCACGCTCGTGCCCAGTAGGCCCGGCATGAGCGTGTCAGGCCCGGAGGCGGTAGCGGAGCGTGACCACGCAGGGCCCACGCTCGTGCCCAGTAGGCACAGCCTGGCCCATTGCGCGGCGCCGGCCGCCCAGTCGACCTCGCATACGGCAACGGAGCCAACCAGCAAGGGATCGGTGGTCACACCATGAGCGTTCTTCTCGTCGGGATCTCCCATCGCAGCGCACCCGTTGCGATGCTGGAGAAGGTGGCGATCACCGATGCCGATCGGCCCAAACTGATCGACCGCATGCTGGCCTCCAGCCATATCTCCGAAGCGATGATCGTCTCGACCTGCAACCGGGTGGAGATCTACGCGGTGGTCGACGCCTTCCACGGTGGTCTCGCCGATGTCGGTGAACTGCTGACGGCGCATTCCGGGCTGCCGATGCCCGAACTCACCCGGCACGCCTACGTCCGCTACAGCGAGGCCGCCGCCGAACACCTGTTCGCGGTGGCCAGCGGGCTGGACTCGATGGTCGTCGGTGAGCAGCAGGTGCTCAGCCAGATCCGCAGCGCCTACACCACCGCCGACGCCCAGCAGGCGATCGGGCGCACCCTGCACGAGTTGTCGCAGCAGGCGCTGCGGGTCGGTAAGCGGGTGCATTCGGAAACCGGGATCGACCGCGCCGGCGCCTCGGTGGTGTCGGTGGCGCTGGACCGGGCGAGCACGGTTCTCGGACCGCTGGCCGGCCGGACAGCGGCGGTGGTCGGCGCCGGTGCGATGGGCGGGCTGTCGGTGGCGCATCTGTCCCGGGCCGGGATCGAGCGGATCCTGGTGGTCAATCGCACCATCGAGCGGGCCGAGCGACTCGCCGCGACGGCCGAATCGCACGGTGTGTCGGCGCAGGCCTACGAACTTTCCCGGCTGGCCGAGGCGCTGGTGGCCGCCGACGTGGTGATCACCTGCACCGGTGCGGTGGGCTCGGTGGTGACCCTGGCCGACGCGCACAACGCGCTCTCGCACCCGCAGCGTCGCAGCGGCGCGCCGCTGGTCTTCTGCGATCTCGGGCTACCGCGCGATGTGGATCATGCGGTGGCCGGGCTGCCCGGTGTCACCGTGATCGATATCGAGACCTTGCAGCGCGACCCCGCCGCCGGCGCCGCGGCCGACGATACCGCCGCGGCCCGCGCGATCGTCGCCGAGGAACTCGCCAAATACCTGGCCGGGCAGCGGATGGCGGAGGTCACGCCGACCGTCGCCGCCCTGCGGCAGCGCGCCGCGGAAGTGGTCGAGGCCGAATTGCTCCGGCTCGACTCCCGCCTGCCCGGGCTCGACGATCCTGCCCGCGACGAAGTGGCCCGCACGGTGCGCCGGGTGGTGGACAAACTGCTGCACGCGCCGACGGTGCGGGTCAAACAGCTGGCCACCACCCCGGGCGGCGACAGCTACGCCGAGGCCCTGCGCGAACTCTTCGAACTCAAGCCCGGTGCGGCCCAGGCGGTCGCCGCGCCCATGGAGATCAGCCGCGCCGAACACAACGGCGCGGGCTGGATGAGCCTGGACGGCGAGGTGGCGCTCGCCGACGATTTCACCCCCGCCGGCCCCGACGACGAACAGGAGCAGTCGACATGACAGTCCTGCACGGCGAAGGCGCTGCGCGGGCGGCGGAAGCCGGTGGCCGGGCGGCCTGGCGGATCGGCACCCGCGGCAGTCTGCTCGCCCGCACCCAGGCCGGCGATGTGCGCGACGCGCTCATCGCGGCCGGTCATCCCGCGGAACTCGTACTGATCGAAACACCGGGCGATCTGTCCACCGGGCCGGTCGAGGATATCGGCGTCGGTGTGTTCACCAGCGCATTGCGCGCCGAACTGGCTGCCGGCGGTATCGATATCGCGGTGCACTCGTACAAGGATCTGCCCACCGCCGCCGACGAGCGCTTCGTGCTCGCCGCGGTCCCCGCACGCCAGGACCCGCGCGACGCGCTGGTCGCGCGCGACGGAATGGTGCTGGGCGAACTACCGCCGGGTGCGGTGGTCGGGACCTCGGCTCCGCGCCGGATCGCGCAGTTGCGTGCGCTGGGACTGGGCCTCGATATCCAGCCGCTGCGCGGCAACCTGGACACCAGACTGCGCAAGGTCGCCGACCGGGAACTGGACGCGGTGGTGGTCGCCCGCGCCGGGCTCGCCCGTATCGGCCGGCTCGACGCCGTCACCGAAGCGCTGGAACCCGTGCAGATGCTGCCCGCACCCGCCCAGGGTGCGCTGGCCGTCGAATGCCGGGCCGGCGACACCGAACTGATCGAGCTGCTGGCCGCGCTCGACGACCACGGCACCCGCACCGCCGTGACCGCCGAACGCGCCCTGCTCGCCGAACTCGAGGCGGGCTGCACGGCGCCCGTCGGAGCGATCGCCGAAATCGTCGAATCGTTGGATGACGACGGACGCATCGTCGAGGAACTGTCGTTGCGCGGCTGTGCCGCCGCGATCGACGGTTCCGATGTGATACGGGCCTCGACGGTGGGAGCACCGGCGCAGGCCGCGGAACTCGGCCGCGCACTGGCCCGCGAACTGCTGGATCTGGGCGCGCGCGAGCTACTCGCCGCCGAACCCGGCACCGCGGGTGCAACCACAGCGCCACCCGGGGACGACACCACCCAGGTGGGAACGAGCACCGCCGCAGCGCAGTCGAGCGGCACTGCCGCAGCGGGAACGAGCACCGCCACGGACTTCACCGAACCCAGTCCAATGGAGAACAACCGATGAGTCGAGCCAGCAAGAAGCATCCGGGGCGGATCCTGTTCGTAGGGTCGGGCCCGGGGGACCCGGCATTGCTGACCACCCGATCCCGCGAAGTGCTGTGCCGGGCCACCCTCGCGTTCACCGACCCCGATGTGGACGCCGGAGTACTCGCCCTGATCGGCACCGAGGTGGAAGCCGAACCCGACGGGGAGCGCCCCGTGGACGTGCGCCCCGCCCTCGGCGATCCGGCCGAGGTCGCCAAAACCCTGATCGCCGAGGCGAAAGCCGGTCACGATGTGGTGCGGGTGGTCTCCGGCGACCCGCTCACCACCGACGCGGTGATCGCCGAGGTCACCACGGTCACCCGCTCACATATCGTGTTCGAGGTGCTGCCGGGCCTGCCGTCCGGGTCGGCGGTGCCCAGTTACGCGGGGATCGCGCTCGGCTCCGGGCATACCGAGGCCGATGTGCGCGGTGAGGTCGATTGGCCCGCGCTGGCCGCGGCCCCCGGCCCGCTGGTCCTGCACGCGACCTCCGGCCATCTGGCCGAGACCGCGAGCGCGCTGGTGGAGCACGGGATGGCGCCGCAGACCCCGGTCGCGGTGACCGTCCGCGGCACCACCCGCCAGCAGCGCACCATCGAGGCCACCCTGGCCACGCTGAACAGCACCGCCTCCGAACTGGTCGGGCCCCTGGTCGTGACCATCGGCAAGGCCGTCGCCCAGCGGTCGAAGATGTCGTGGTGGGAATCGCGCGCGCTCTACGGCTGGACGGTACTGGTGCCGCGCACCAAGGACCAGGCGGGCGAGATGAGCGAACGGCTCGTCACCCACGGCGCCATCCCGAAGGAAGTCCCTACCATCGCCGTCGAGCCGCCGCGCAGCCCCGCGCAGATGGAACGCGCGGTCAAGGGTCTGGTGGACGGCCGGTATCAGTGGGTGGTCTTCACCTCCACCAACGCGGTACGCGCGGTATGGGAGAAATTCGCCGAATTCGGTTTGGACGCCCGTGCGTTCTCCGGTGTGAAGATCGCCTGCGTCGGCGAAGCCACCGCCGAGAAGGTGCGCTCCTTCGGTATCAATCCCGAACTGCTGCCCAGCGGTGAACAGTCCTCGCTCGGCCTGCTCGCCGACTTCCCGCCCTACGACGACGTTTTCGACCCGGTGAACCGGGTGCTGTTGCCGCGCGCCGATATCGCGACCGAGACGCTCGCGGAAGGGCTGCGCGAACGCGGCTGGGAGATCGACGATGTCACGGCCTACCGCACGGTGCGCGCGTCCCCGCCGCCCGCGGAGACCCGCGAGATGATCAAGACCGGTGGTTTCGACGCGGTCCTGTTCACCTCCAGCTCCACGGTCCGCAACCTGGTGGGTATCGCCGGTAAACCGCACGCCCGCACGATCGTCGCCTGCATCGGCCCGAAAACCGCGGAAACCGCCGTGGAATTCGGCCTGCGCGTCGACGTCCAGCCGGAGGTCGCCCAGGTGGGTCCCCTCGTGGAAGCCCTGGCCGAACACGCCGCCCGCCTCCGCGCCGAGGGCCTCCTGCCCCCACCCAGGAAAAAGAGCCGCCGCAGTAGGTAATTTTGGCGGCGCCTGTGTTTTCGGCGCGCTGGCGCGCGCGGGGTTTTGGCCCCCTTGGTCCCTGCTGTCAGCACTCGACACTCGCGGCTGCGCCGCATCGCATCGAGCACTGACAGCAGGGACGGGCCAAAACCTCCAAGGGCCTCGTAAGACTCGGCACCGCCGAGGTCGCGTCCGGTTCCGGGGTTATGCGAACCGCTGAGCCTCGGTACCGCCGTGGTGACGTTGGGTTCCGGGGTTATGTGAACCTCGGCAGAACCCACGGGCTCGGCGGTGGCGCCGCCCACCTAGACTCGACCGCATGAGTGGGATCGAGCGTCCGCGGCGGTTGCGGCGTACGCCGGCATTGCGGCGGCTGGTGGCCGAGACCAGTCTGGAGCCGCGGCATCTGGTGTTGCCGATGTTCGTCGCGGACGGGTTGTCCGGACCGCGCGAGATCGGTTCCATGCCGGGCGTTTTCCAGCATTCGCTGGATTCGCTGCGTAAGGCCGCGGTCGAGGCGGTGGAGGCCGGGGTCGGCGGGTTGATGTTGTTCGGGGTGCCCAAACCCGAGGACAAGGATGCGGTGGGCAGCCAGGCCGCCGATCCCGACGGCATCCTCAACCGGGGGTTGCGGGCGCTGGCCGCGGAGGTCGGCGACGCGACCGTGGTGATGGCCGATACCTGCCTGGACGAATTCACCGACCACGGACACTGCGGCGTACTCGACGCTGCGGGCGCGGTGGACAACGATGCCACCCTGCTGCGCTATGTGGAGATGGCGCTGGCACAGGCCGAGGCGGGGGCCGACCTGCTCGGGACGAGCGGGATGATGGACGGTCAGGTCGGGGCGATCCGCGAAGCGCTGGACGAGGCCGGTCGGACCGATACCGCCATCCTGGCCTATGCGGCGAAATACGCCTCCGCATTCTACGGCCCGTTCCGGGAAGCGGTGGCCTCCTCGCTGCAGGGTGATCGGCGGACCTATCAGCAGGATGCCGCGAACCGGCGGGAATCCCTGTACGAGCTGGACCTGGATCTGGAGCAGGGCGCGGATATCGTGATGGTCAAACCGGCCATGGCCTATCTCGACATCCTGCGCGACGTGGCCGACCGCTCGCCGGTCCCGGTCGCCGCCTACCAGATCTCGGGGGAGTACTCGATGATCACCGCGGCCGCCGAACGCGGCTGGATCGATCGGCGTGCCGCCGTGCTGGAATCACTGACCGGTATCCGCCGCGCCGGCGCGGATATCGTGCTCACCTATTGGGCGACGGAGGCGGCGCGCTGGTTACGGTGAAGCCGCCCGCGGATGTTGTCACCGCGCGGCAATTGTGGTGGGGCATCATCGCCCTGGGAATTGTCCGGTTGTTCGTCTCGCTGGCCGATACGCTGCTGAACCGGGAGCGGGTCAGCGCCGAGTTCCGGGAACGGATGCAGGCCGCCGATCCGCAGCTCGCTCCGGCGACGATCGATCTACTGGTGCTCGTGGGCGCTGTGCTCGGTGCGGTTTTCGGTTCGCTGATCGCCGCGCTCGGTGTGCTGGTGGTGCAGCAACTCGGCAAGGGCAAGGTATGGGCGCGTACGCTGCTGACCTTCGCCGGGGTCTGGCTGGTGATCATGGGCGTCGCCGCGCTGTTCTCCATCGGTGTCGTGGAGGGTGCCGGGCCGGTGCTGTCCGGAGGGATATCGATCGTGCAGGCGGTGCTGGCGGGCGGAGCCATCTTCTTGTGCCGGCGGCCGGAGGCAGAGCAGTGGTTCGCGCCTCGCGGGCCCGGTACGCCCGGAAAGCTGTGAGAACCCGGCTTCGAGCCGCCCGGGCGGAAATCTTGTTCGGCTGAGTCCGGGTTTCGTTGTCGGCTGTCCTGACCAGCGTCTTGATACCGACCGCCCGTAGGCGGCGCATCCTCAGGACGAACGTCGAGTTTGTTCCGCGTATTCCGGCATGTATGGTGAGGGCTGTCACAGAGGACATGCGAACCGGTGGCCACGGGTACCCGTCCAGTAGGACGAAATCCCGGGCCGGTTTTCCGGGGATCGGAGGCAACGATGCGAGTGGTTATCCAGCAGCCACAGAGTATCCGGCGGGATATGCTCGTTTTGAGTCTGTTGATCCTGTTCGGTGTACTCACCGTCGCGGTCCTGCTGATTCCCAGCATCGTCGGCTGATTCGAAGTGGTTTCCGCTTCCGGTACCCGCGCGTATGCCTGATCGGTCCGATACCGTCGCCGATACCGGAGAGGTGTTGTTCGCCGAGCCCGGCGCGCGCTGGCGAGCGGTGGCGTACGGCCCGCTGATCTGCTTACTGCTACTGGCCGCCGAACTCGCGGCCGGTGTCACCCCGCACTGGTTCGCCCTGCTGTTCTGCGCGGCGCTGATCACCGGGTTCGGTGTTCTCCAAGTCTATGCGGCACGTACGCACGTGAGTGTGGAACTGACCGAGGATTACCTGCGCAACGGCCCGGAGACAACCCCGGTCCGATCCATCGCCGCGGTCCTTCCCGCCGATGCGGACGAGCCGTGGGAGGACGGCCGCGCGCTCGGTGAGCTGACGGGGGTCCCGCGGCGGCGTACCGCCATCGGCCTGCGCCGCACCGACGGCGAATTGGTGCGTACCTGGGCGAAGGACCATCGCGCCCTGCGGGCGGCCTTGACCGAGGCGATCGCCCGGTCGGATCGCGTCGGCGAGACAGGCGAATCGGCCGGCACGTAGCGCCGTCCCCAGCTCTGACGACACGGCTTGTCAAGGCTGATTGCTTATCCGATTCCGCGCGGGCAGCATCGTGTATTCAGGGCGGAGAGTCCGCGCCGGCCCGAAGCGCCCGGCGGGATCGCCGATCCGGCCACAGCAGAGATGAGGAGACCTGTGAACCGTTCGCTCGTCGTATCCGTCGATATCGCGGTGGCGGTTCTCGCGGTCGCGCTGGCCGCGCTGTGCTGGGCGCTGGGCGTGCAGACCACCGATCTCCCGGCGACCGGGGACTACCCGGCCTACACCGCGACCCGCTATGTGGCGCCGTGGTTGTTCCTGGCCATGCTGCTGGTCACCGGCGCCGGGCTGGCCGTCACCGATGCCGCCGCGCGGCTCCTGCGCCGCGGGAGGGTATGAGTGGGCCGGGCCCGGAGCGGCGGTGCGCTACCCGCGCCGCCGGCCTCCGCATCGGCATGTCGGCGTGGATCAGCCCCACTGCTGGTAGATATCGAACACGCGGCCGTGCGGGGCGCCCGGAACGTGCACGAACACGATGACCGAACCGTTGTTGTCGACCGATTCCAGCATCACCTGCCGCAACGAGGCGTGCACGCCCCCGTTTTCGTCGCGGTAGAGGCGGGTGTCGCTGTTCAGGCCCGCGCCGATCCGGGACGCGGGGACGATCTGGTCGACCAGCGCCGGTACCGGGCCCGCGGCCAGCGCTGCGGTTTCGGCCTGGTTCAGCCGCAGCCCCGCGCGGGCGTTCTCGGTGTCCACGACCGGTTCGGCGGCCGCGGCCGTACCCGCGCCGAGGCCGCTCGCCAGGACGCCGCACGCGACCGAGGCCACAGCCAGAGCCGCACCACTGATGGCAATTCGCAAAACGACCTCCCCGGCCGGTGATTCGGGCAATTGTTCCGACGGAACAGAACAGTACGCACTCGCGGCGAACGCCTGGTGTATTTGGTGCGGCAAGTGGCTGTGTGATTTGCCGCGCGGCGGTGTGCGTCACCTATGCCGCACCCTGTCGTGACGCCGTGCGGGCAGGCTGCCAAACTGGAGGCCGTGAGTTCTCTGCGCGTGGCCGGTACGGCGGTGCCGGCCTCCAGTCAGCTTTTCCAGCGAGCCGAAGCGGTTGTTCCCGGTGGGGTCAATTCCCCCGTGCGGGCCTTCGGCTCGGTGGGTGGTACGCCGCGGTTCATCTCGTCGGCCCGGGGCTGCCATCTGGTCGACGCGGACGGTAACGACTATGTCGATCTGGTGTGCTCCTGGGGGCCGATGATCCTCGGGCACGCGCACCCCGCGGTGGTCGAGGCGGTGCGCAAGGTCGCCGGGGACGGGTTGTCGTTCGGCGCGCCGACGGCCGCCGAGGTGGAACTCGCCGAGCTGATCGTGGAGCGGGTCGCGCCGGTGCAGAAGGTGCGGCTGGTGAATTCCGGTACCGAGGCGACCATGAGCGCGGTGCGCCTGGCGCGGGGTTATACGGGCCGCACCAAGATCATCAAATTCGCAGGGTGCTATCACGGCCATGTCGATGCGCTGCTGGCGGACGCGGGCTCCGGGGTCGCGACGTTCGGATTGCCTACTTCGCCCGGGGTCACCGGTGCGCAGGCCGCCGATACGATCGTGCTTCCGTACAACGATTTGGAGGCCGTGCGCGCGGCGTTCGAACAGCATCCGGGTGAGATCGCGGCCGTGATCACCGAGGCCGCCGCCGGGAATATGGGTGCGGTGGCGCCGCTGCCCGATTTCAACGCCGGGCTGCGCCGGACCACCTCCGACCACGGCGCGCTGCTCATCATGGACGAGGTGATGACCGGGTTCCGGGTCAGCAGCGCGGGCTGGTACGGCATCGAATCGGTGGCCGCCGACCTCTACACCTACGGGAAGGTGATGAGTGGTGGACTGCCCGCGGCCGCGTTCGGCGGCCGGGCCGAGGTGATGGACCGGCTCGCTCCGCTCGGTCCCGTCTACCAGGCCGGCACCCTGTCCGGGAACCCGGTGGCGGTGGCGGCGGGCCTGGCGACGCTGCGTGCCGCCGACGAACAGGTGTACGCGGCCCTGGACCGTAACAGTGAACGGCTGGGCATTCTGCTCACCGAGGCGCTCACCGGCGCGGGGGTCGCGCACCAGGTGCAGTTCGCGGGCAATATGGTGAGCGTGTTCTTCGCCGAATCCCCGGTACTCGACTATGCCGCCGCCAAGGCGAGCCAGACCTGGCGTTATCCGGCCTTTTTCCACGGACTGCTGGACGCCGGGGTGTACGCCCCGCCCAGTGCCTTCGAGGCCTGGTTCGTTTCCGCGGCGCTCGACGACGATGCGTTCGAGCGGATAGCGGCCGCGCTGCCCGCCGCCGCGGCGGCTGCCGCGAGCGCCACAGCCGAAGGAAGCCGGTCGTGAGCCGCCCCGACCCCGAGAACGACGCCCCCGCGGCCGGCACCGAACCCGAGCGCATTGCCGCCGGGCACGGGGACGCCGACGACCTCGCCGCCGCGGCCGGTAGCGAATCCGAAACTGCGGGCGGTGTCGCCGCCGAACCGCCCACACCCGGTGCCGCCGACCCCGAATCCGTGGAAACCATCGTGCATGTGCTGCGCCACGGCGAGGTGCACAATCCGCGCGGCATCCTGTACGGCCGGTTGCCGGGCTTCGGCCTGTCCGTCGCCGGGCGCGCCCAGGCGGGC
Source organism: Nocardia sp. CA-290969 (assembly GCF_050936135.1). Lineage (NCBI taxonomy): Bacteria > Bacillati > Actinomycetota > Actinomycetes > Mycobacteriales > Nocardiaceae > Nocardia > Nocardia sp. CA-290969. Next base: position 7,298,006 of record NZ_JBNJNJ010000001.1, read on the forward strand.
GCCGTCGCGCGGGCCCTGGCCGACCACGATATCGCCGTGGTGATCGCCTCCCCGCTGCAGCGCGCGCAGGAGACGGCGGAACCGATCGCGGGCCGGCACGGGCTCACCGTGCGCACCGACGAGAACCTCATCGAGGCCGGTAACACCTTCGAGGGCCTGCGGGTGTCGGTGGGCGACGGGGCGCTGCGCAAACCCCGGCACTGGTGGAAGCTGCGCGATCCGTTCACCCCGTCGTGGGGCGAACCGTATCTGCAGATCGCGCACCGCATGCTCGCCGCCGTGAACAAGGCGCGGGTGGAGGCCACCGGCCGCGAAGCGGTGCTGGTATCGCACCAGTTGCCGGTCTGGACGCTGCGCCGGTTCCTGCAGGGCCAGCGCCTGTGGCACGACCCGCGTAGCCGGCAATGCGGTCTCGCGTCGCTGACCTCGCTGGTCTACCGGGGTGACACCCTGGTCGATATCGTCTACTCCGAGCCCGCGGGCGGATCGGATCCGACGGTGCACGGCGCATGAGCGAGTCAGGCTTATGAAGGGGTTCGCCTCGGCGGTCCGGGGCCGGCTGGTGCCGGTGCTCGCGGTGTTGCTGTGCCTGGCCGCGGTATCGGGCTGTTCGACCGGTACCGATGCGGTCGCCACGGGCGGCGGTACCTTCGAGTTCGTATCGCCCGGTGGGCAGACCGATATTTTCTACGATCCCCCGTCCACCCGCGGGACCATCGGGGAGCTCTCCGGTCCGGACCTGATGTCCGAGGACGGCGAAACCGTCTCGGTGGACGATTTCCCGGGCCAGGTGGTCGTCATCAATCTGTGGGCGCAGTGGTGCGGCCCGTGCCGCGGCGAAGCGCCCGCGCTCGAACAGGTCTACGAACAGACCAAGGATCTCGGGGTCGCTTTCCTCGGGATCAATGTCAAGGATCAGCAGGACAAAGCTCGCGATTTCGTTATCGATAACCACGTCGGTTATCCGTCGATTTTCGACCCGCCCATGCGCACATTGCTGGCGCTCGGTGGCATCCCGACCAGTGTCATTCCCAGCACGGTGGTGCTGGATCGGGATCACCGGGTGGCGGCGGTGTTTCTGCGCGCCTTACTCGCTGAGGATCTAATGCCGGTGGTGCAGCGCATCGCCGCGGAGGGAGCATCATGAGAAGTCTTCGGTCCCGAGGTGTCCGCCGGTACGGCGCCACCCGCCCCCCGCGGGGGGTACGTGCCGAGGTACTGGTGAAGTCGTCGCTCGGTGCCTGGGAGCTACAGCCCGCGGCCACCGCCGGTAGCGACCGGAAGGTGTCGAATTCGCGTCCGTCCGGTGCGCGCGGTTCGACCGCTCCGGGCGGCCGGGGCGAAGACCGCCGCACGAGCAATTCCGAAACGGAATCGGAGCGTAGTTCGCGTTGACGGTTCTGGCAGGAGTGGGGGAGTCATTCCAGCAGACGGCGGCCACCGGTCCGCTGCTGCTGGCCCTCGGCGCCTGCCTGCTGGCCGGTCTGGTGTCGTTCGCCTCGCCGTGCGTGGTGCCGCTGGTGCCGGGGTATCTGTCGTATCTGGCCGGTCTGGTGGGTGCGCAGACTCCGCCGGTGACGGTCGAGGAGGCCCGTCGCGAACGTGCGGCGGCTGCCTCCGGCGGAGGCGCGACGGCGGTGCTGACCGATACCGCCACCGCCCGGAAGACGGCCCCGCCGCCCGATACCGGGCGATTGCGGGTCGCCGGTGCGGCCGGATTGTTCGTCGCGGGGTTCACGGTGGTTTTCGTGCTGGCCACCGCGACCGTTTTCGGGTTGATCCAGACCCTCAACGTGAATCGTGAGCTGCTGCAGCGGCTGGGCGGCGTCGTCACGATCGTGATGGGCCTGGCCTTTCTCGGGCTGATCCCGGCGTTGCAGCGCGATACCAGGATGGCGCCGCGGCGGCTGGCCGGTATCGCCGGGGCGCCGTTGCTCGGTGCGGTGTTCGCGCTCGGCTGGACGCCGTGCCTGGGGCCCACGCTGTCGGGTGTGATGGCGGTGGCCGCGGGGACCGAGGGCACCACCGCCGCGCGCGGGGTCGCGCTGATCGTGGCGTACTGCCTCGGTCTCGGGTTGCCGTTCGTGGTGCTGGCCTTCGGTTCGGCGAGCGCGCTGCGCGGGGTGGGCTGGCTGCGGCGCAACTCCCGCGGTATCCAGGTGCTCGGTGGCATCCTGCTCGTCGCCGTCGGCGTGGCGCTGGTTTCCGGGGCCTGGGATGTGTTCATCGGCTGGGTGCGCGACGGTTTCGTCTCCGGGGTGACGTTGCCGATATGACCGTGACCGACCATCCCGAGGCGCCCGCACATCCGCCCCGGCAGTCCCCGCTGGGCCGTGCCCGGGCGCTGATCCGCAACGGCTGGCGCGGGCTCACCAGTATGCGTACCGCGCTGGTGCTGCTGTTCCTGCTGGCTCTGGCCGCGATTCCGGGTGCGTTGCTGCCGCAGCGGAGCCTGAACGAGCAGAAGGTCGCGGAGTACATCGCGGACCGTCCGGTACTCGGTGCGTGGATGGACCGGTTCGAGCTGTTCGACGTGTTCTCCAGTTTCTGGTTCACCGCGGTGTATGTGCTGCTGTTCATCTCGCTGGTGGGCTGCATCCTGCCTCGTACCGTGGACCACTACCGTGCGTTGCGTACCCCGCCGGTGCGGGTGCCGCGCAACCTGGCCCGGCTACCGCACCACCATCGTGTGGTGGTCGACGGGTCCGCGGCCGAGATCGCCGAACAGGTGCGGACGCGTTTGCGCGGCTGGCGTACCGAGGTCCGGCCCGGCGAACGCGACGGTGAGGTGACGCTGTCGGCGGAGAAGGGTTACACGCGCGAACTGGGCAATCTGGTTTTCCATCTCGCACTGGTGGGGTTGCTGGTGGCCATCGCGGTGGGGCGGTTGTTCAGCTACGAGGGCAACGTGATCGTGATCGCCAACGGCGGGCCGGGCTTCTGCACCACCTCGCCGGCGGTTTTCGATTCGTTCCGCGCCGGGAACGTCAACGACGGCACCGGGATGACCCCGTTGTGTGTGCAGGTGAAGAATTTCCGGGCCGACTATCTCGACAATGGTCAAGCCGAGATGTTCACCTCCGATATCGCGTATCAGTCGGGTGCGGACCTCGATTCGAACACCTGGCGGGATACGACCATCAAGGTGAACCATCCGCTGCGGGTCGGTGGGGACCGGGTCTATTTGCAGGGCCATGGATACGCGCCCACTTTCACCGTCACCTTCCCCAACGGCGAAACCCGCACCGAGACGGTGCAGTGGCAGCCGAACGATATGCAGACCTTCCTGTCCAGCGGGGTGCTGCGGATCGATCCGCCCGGCGGTATGTACGCCACCGAGACCGAGCGGCGGCAGAACCAGATCGCGATCGAGGGCCTGTTCGCGCCGACCGCCAGTTTCCACGGTTCACTGCTCACCTCGGTGTACCCGGAGATGACCGACCCCGCCGTGGCGGTGGATATCTACCGGGGGGATACCGGTTTGGACACCGGCCGGGCGCAGTCGATCTTCGCGCTGGATCAGGAGATGGTGCGGCAGGGCCGGCTGGCCAAGGAGGCCCGGGTGAACCTGCGGCCGGGTGAATCGACCACCCTGCCCAATGGCACCGAGGTTCGTTTCGACGGTGCCGAGGAATTCGTGAACCTGCAGGTCTCGCACGATCCGGCCCAGCAGTGGGTGCTGGTGAGCGCGCTGGTGATGATGGGCGGGCTGCTGGTCTCGCTGCTGATTTCCCGGAGGCGGGTGTGGTTGCGGGTGACCCCGGAGGGTACCGTGGACCAACGACGCGCCGTAGTAGAGATGGGTGGACTGGCCCGTACCGACCAGGCCGGCTGGGGCGGGGAGTTCGAGCGCCTACGGCACCGTCTGCTGGACGCTTCTGGGACCGACACGGGAGAACAATGATGCCGATCGACGAGACTCTCGCCGGCTACAGCGACCTCGCCTACAAAACGTCGATCGTCGTGTACGCGCTGGTGCTGGTTCTGCTGATCGTGCAGTACGCCTCCGCCCGCGCCCGGCAGGTCGGCGAGAAGGAACTGGTCGCGGCCGGTGGAGTGAGCGCGGGCAGCGATACGCCGGGCAAGATCAGCGAGGCGCCCCGGCTGCCGCTGTCCGAACGGCTGGGCAATATCGCCTTCTCGGTGCTCTTCGTGGCGGTCGGCCTGCATATCGCCTCGATCGTGCTGCGCGGTTTCGCGACCGGCCGTTTCCCGCTGGGCAATATGTACGAGTTCGTTTCCATGGCGACCGCGACCGCGGCGGTGGTGGGACTCGTATTCATGCGCGATTCCCGCTACCGCGGAATGTGGACGTTCCTGCTGGTGCCGGTGCTGATCCTGATGTTCCTCGCGGGCACCGTGCTCTATTCCGATGCCGCGCCCGTGGTACCGGCCCTGCGGTCGTTCTGGCTGCCGCTGCACGTCACGATCGTGAGTATCGGCAGCGGTGTCTTCCTGGTCTCCGGTATCGCCAGCCTGCTGTTCCTGTACCGGCTGCGCCAGCCCGAGGGCGCGGAATCGGGCAATATCCTCGGAGCCGTCGCGCGCCGCCTGCCCGACGCCCGCACGCTGGACCGGCTGGCCTACCGCACGACGATCATCGGCTTCCCGCTCTTCGGCGCGGGTGTCATCCTCGGCGCGATCTGGGCCGAAGCGGCCTGGGGCCGGTTCTGGGGCTGGGATCCGAAGGAGACGTGCTCGTTCATCGCCTGGGTGCTCTACGCCGCGTATCTGCACGCCCGGGCGACCTCGGGCTGGCGGGATACGAAGGCCGCGTGGATCAATGTCGCCGGATTCGTGGCCATGCTGTTCAACCTCTTCATCATCAATCTCGTCGTTTCGGGTTTGCACAGCTACTCCGGGCTCACCTGATTCGCACGATATTTGCCACGTTCCGATTTCGACACGGTGTTTCCGACGCGGTAATGATCGTTACTCCGCCGCAATGCAGGGTTGCTATTGTTCCGTCGGTATCAGCTGAATTGCATACAGCCCGGTAGTTGTCGAGTAAACGGGCGTGACCGGTCATTTCCCCTCCACCACGCGGATAAAGCCGCGTCGAACAGTGAGGAGAGCGGCAGTGGATTCGGAGAATTTCAGTTCGGATAACGGCGCCGGCTCGGATTGTTGTCCACCCGAGACCGTGAACTCCGCGATCATCTGCGGGCTCGAGCCCGATTCGCTCGTCAGATTGGTACGTACCGCAGTGGGATTACCCGCCGAGGCGCTGGACCGCCTGGCCGGTGTCGCGGATAAATTGCGCGCGGTGGAAGGGTTGCCGCAACTCGACAGCACCGCGGACTAGACACACCGCGCCGGCGGCGCGACGCTACCGGGCCGCGCCGTACCGGCTCGGCTCTCAGGGTTCGGTGGATTCCGGATCGCCGTCGGTGCGGTGGCGCGGGTGCGAGATACGCCATAGGAACTCCGGATCGTCGTCCGGTCCGAGCACCCGCTTCCGGCCCGGACCCGGCGCGGATGTGGGGCGTACGGGACCGAACGCTTTCCAGCACAGCACCGCGATCACCACGATCACGATGAGGGCCAACACGTACATCACGTGGCTCACCTCCTCTATCGAGGTTAACTCCCGGGGTGCCGGTCGGTAAGTGCACCGGCCCCGAGAGGTGGATCACCGCCACGGGTCGCGCTCGGCCGCATCCGCTGTGCGGCCGAGGTGCCCTGGTGCGGGTGAGGTGGAGCCGGAAAGTCAGGCGCTGTGCACGGTCGCTTCGGTGGTGAGCGATTCGAGCAGGCGCATCACCTCCGATTCACGGAACCGTCGATGCCCGCCCGGGGTGCGCAGGGAGCCGAGCCGCCCCGCATGTGCCCAGCGGGTGACGGTTTTGGGGTCTACGTGGAACAGGGCGGCAACCTGGCCGGGGGTCAGCAGGTTCTCCTGGGCCCCGACGGCAATCGCGGTCATGGCAAACCTTTCTGTTTCGTCACGTTTTCTCATCGGATTCCGACATAGTGGCACCGCGACCCCCGGGTGTTCGAACCACCTACTGTTGGTAAAGCGGAGGTAATGGACAAATCGGATGCACCGGTGCGGCGGTCGCCAGGGGTTCGCTTACGCTGGTCAGGTGAGTGATGCGAACCCCTCCGAGGAATCGAACGCCCCGCAGCCCGGTACATCGCCCGGACGCCGGCTCGCCCGGAATCTGGCGCTCTACACGCTGGCGCGGCTGGTGCTCGTCGTGCTGCTCACCGTCGTGATCCTTGCCGGCGCCGCGGTGGTCTCGGTGCAGATACCGCTGGTCGTGGCCATTCTGTTCGCCATCGTGATCGCGATGCCGCTTTCGCTCACGCTGTTCAAGGGGCTGCGTGCCCAGGTCAATTCCGATATCGCCGCGGTCGACGAACGCCGCCGCCGGGACAAGGCGGAGTTGCGCGCCCGGTTGCGCGGAGAACCCGGCCCCGCGACCGAGGCCGGTGGGGCGGACCGTGGCACAGCCGAGGAGGCAACTGCCGGGGACGACGACTCCGGGGAACCGCCGCAGCGTCCGGCGGACGGCTCCGGCGGTACCGCGTGAAAAGCTGTACTCGCGGTAACCCGAGGGACTGGGCCGAAAATGCCGTCCGGCTCATCGATGCCGACGCGCAACGCAGCGCCGATACTCATCTGCTGCGATATCCGCTGCCGCCGGACTGGAATGTGCAGCTGTATCTCAAGGACGAATCGACCCATATCACCGGAAGCCTGAAACACCGGCTGGCCCGGTCGCTGTTCCTGTACGGGCTGTGCAACGGCTGGATCACCGAGGGAACCACGATCGTGGAGGCATCCTCGGGGTCGACAGCGGTCAGCGAGGCATATTTCGCCCAATTGCTGGGGCTGGATTTCGTCGCGGTGGTCCCGGCGCGCACCTCGCCGCAGAAGATCGCGCTGATCGAAGCCCAGGGCGGGCGTTGCCACTATGTGGAACGTCCCCCGGATATGTACACCGAGGCGGCCCGGCTGGCGGCCGAATGCGGCGGCCACTATCTGGATCAGTTCACCAACGCCGAACGCGCCACGGACTGGCGCGGCAACAACAATATCGCCGAATCGATCTTCGAGCAGTTGCGGCTGGAGTCCAACCCGGTGCCGGAATGGGTCGTCGTCGGCGCCGGGACCGGCGGGACCAGTGCCACCATCGGCCGGTACCTGCGGTATCGCCGGCACACGACCCGGCTGGCGGTGGTGGACCCGGACAATTCCGCCTTCTACGGCGCCTACGAAACCGGCGCCCGCGACTACACGACCGGTATGCCCTCCCGGATCGAGGGTATCGGCCGCCCGCGGGTGGAACCGTCGTTCGTCCCGGAGGTGGTGGACCGGATGATCCACGTACCCGACGCCGCCTCGATCGCCGCGGCCCGGTTCGCGAGCCTCGGGCTGGGTCGGCGGGTCGGCGGCTCGACCGGCACGAATTTCTGGGGTGCCTGCGCGCTGATCGCGGAAATGCGGGCCGCGGGGCGCGGCGGCAGCGTCGTGACACTGCTGTGCGACGGTGGCGAACGGTACGCGGGCACCTATTTCGACGACGACTGGGTCGCCGCGCAGGGCTGGGACCTGGCCGGTCCGACGGCGGTCCTGGAGGAGTTCATCGCGACCGGCCGCTGGTCCGGCTGACACCGGGCTTCGGCGCGGCCCGCGCCGCTGCCCTGCGCATACGATGACTGCGGTATGGCTCTCGATCCTGGCCGCGCGGGCGGCCGACTCTCCGTGACGCCGGCGCCGGCGGACGATCCGCTCGTGGTCACCCTGCTGGGCCGGATCGCGCTGCGCCGCGACACCACTCTGGTGGATGTGCCGGGGCAGCGTGCGCGTTCGCTGCTGGTGGCGCTGGCGCTGCGACCCGGCCGGACCCGCACCGCGGCCGCCCTCATCGCGGAGGTCTGGGGCGGCGAGCCGCCGCGTTCCCCGGCGAATGCCCTGCATACGCAGATATCCCGGCTGCGGTCGGTATTGCCCGAGGGCGTGCTGGAAGCGGCACCGGGCGGTTATCGGCTCGCGTTGCGGGCCGAGCAGGTGGATCTCGGCGCGGTGCGGATACTGGCCGGCCGGGCGCGGGATCAGGTGGCGTCCGGCGAACCGGCGGCCGCCCGGGCGAGCGTCGCCCGGGCCCGGGCGCTGTGGTCGGGGGAGCCGGGCGCGGATCTGCCCGAGGGGCCGCTCGCCGGCGAACTGTCCGCCGCGGCCGCGGCGCAGGCCGACGCCTTGGACGAGATCGAACGGGAAGCCTGCGAAGCGGCCGGAGATCTCGACGCCGCGATCGCCGTGGCGCGGCGCCGGCTGCGGCGCCGGCCGATCGATGAATCGCTCGCGCATACGCTCATGCGGCTGCTCGCCACCGCCGGCCGGGACAGCGCGGCGCTGGCGGTGTTCGCCGACCTGCGAGCGGCTCTCGCCACGGAACTGGGTACCGGGCCCGGTCCCGCGATCACCGAGCTGAATACCGCGATACTGCGCGGCCGGTTCGAAGCACGCTCCGCACCGGCGGGCTCCGGCGCCGGCGCGGGCAGCCGGGTACCTGCGGCCGTGGGTGTGCGCGCGGCGCCCAACGAGTTGCTCGGACGGGCGGACGATCTGGCCGCACTGTCCCGGCTGCTGCGGGTTTCGCGGGTAACCACCGTGCTGGGCCCGGGCGGTACCGGCAAGACCCGCGTCGCCAACGAACTCGCGGCGCGGGAGGCGCAGAACCAGCCGGTGGTGCTGGTGGAACTGGCCTCGGTGCGGCCCGGCGGTTCGCCGGCGGAGGCGGCCGTCGAGGTCGAGTCGGCGGTGGCCGCGGCCCTGGGGCTCGGGGAGATCAGGCGTCAGCCCGGTTTACCGCAGCCGGTTTCCCGATCCGATACGCCCCGGCGCCTCCGGGACGCGCTCTCGGCCCGGCCGATGCTGCTGGTCCTGGACAACTGCGAGCATCTGGCCGAGGCCGCGGCCGCGGTGGTGGCGGACCTGGTGGGTAGTTGCCCGCAGCTGACCGTCCTCACCACCAGCCGGGCGCCGCTGGCGATCACCGCCGAGACCGTGTACCCGCTGGGCCCGCTGCCGAGCGACCCCGCCGGATCGCCGGCCACCGACCTGTTCACCGCGCGGGCGCGGGCGGTACGGCCGTCCGTACGCCTCGATATGGAGGTTGTGGCCCGGCTCTGCCGCACGCTGGACGGGCTGCCGCTGGCCATCGAACTCGCCGCCGCCCGCGTGCGCACGATGAGCGTGGAGGATATCGAGCGGCGGCTGGATCAGCGCTTCGCGCTACTGCGCGGCGGCGACCGGACCTCGCCGGAACGGCATCGCACCCTGCACGCCGTGATCGCCTGGAGCTGGAATCTGCTCGAACCCGGCCAGCAGATCACGCTGCGCCGGATGTGCCGGTTCCCGGCGGGTTTCACGCTCGCGGCGGCGGAGACGGTGGCGGGCGGCGCCGAGGCCGGCGATATCGCCGCGGCGGTGGACGGGCTGGTCGGCCAGTCGCTGCTGACGGTCGTCGAGGACGAGGACACCGGTCTGCGGTACCGGATGCTGGAAACCGTCCGCGAATTCGGCGAACAGGAACTCGGCGCCGCGGATGACGGGCCGGGCACCGAGATCGCTCTGGTCGAATCGCGGATGGCGCGCTGGGCGCGTGAATTCGCGGTCCGGATGGCCGAACGCTACAGCGGCGGCGACCAGTTGGGACCGGCGCTGACGGTGGCGGCCGAACTCGACAACCTGGTCGCCGTACTGCGCCGGGCCGAAGCGGCCGGTGACGCGCGGACCCTGTACGCGGTGTTCCCCGTGGCGGCCATGAGATGGGTCATGCACGGTGCGAATCTCGAGCTCATCGGGTGGATCCCGCGCATCACCGCGACGGCCCCGCCGGCGGGAGCGCGGGGTGTGTACGCCGAGCTGGAAATGGCCGGCCATATGCTCACCGCGCTGCACCTCGCGTTCATGACCCGGAGCCTGCGGCAGCTGGCCGTGGTGCGGATCCGGGTCCGGACGCTGCTCCGCGACGTCCCCGAGCTGCATGTGTCGTTCCGGTTCATAGGCGAGTTGCTGACCTGCCCGCCCGATATGCCGCGGCTGGCCCGGTTACTGGCGCGCGGCGCGCGCGCAGCGGACCGGCAGACCAGGTCGGTGGCGTTGATGGCCCGCGCGAACATCTGGGAGAACATGGGCCGCATCCACGAATCCAGCAGGGACGCCCGGTTGGTCGTCGCGGATTTCACCGAGGGGGAGGTGTGGAGCCGGGCGATGGTGGCTCAGCACCGGGGTTCGCTGGCCGGTCAGGTCGCCCGATACCGCGAGTCGGTGGCGTACTACGAGGAGGCGGCCGCGCTGTTGCACCGGATCCGCGCCTACGAGGAAAGCCTGGAAATCCATTCGTACCTGGCCGCCTCGCTGGCCGGGAGCGGGGAGCCGGAGCGGGCCCGGCGGGAACTCGGTACCGCGCTGGGCTTTTCCGGGGCGGGGTCGGCGGATCTCGCGGTGGTCGACGATCCGGGGATCCGCCGCAATCACCGTTTGTCGACCGTGGCCGCGGTGCTGGCCGCGATCGAACTCGTCGAAGGCGAGATCGATACAGGGTTGCGGCATTACCGCCGGTCATTGGAGCTGCTGGACTGGCCGAGCCAGGATTTCACGCCCGGCCCGGGCCTGCTTCTCACCGGCGCGGCGACGCTGGCCGCGCATGCGCTGTACGGCCGAAACGACGTGGTCGAGCAATTGGTGCCGCAACTCGCCGGGTTCGCGCGCCGCCGCCTCGGGTACGTCCTGGATCTGCTGGACCTACCGCAGCTGGGCGCGGTCGCCTGCGCGCTCGGTTCGGGTCTGCTGGTACTGGGCGAGCAGCAGGCGGCCGGTATCGAATTACTGGCGCTGGCGCCGCGGGTGCAGCCCCGGCAGGACTATCCGGTGATGCGGTGGGCGCGACACCACGACCTGTGGCGCGATCGGATCGGGGCCGACCGGATGGCCGCGGCCGTCGCCGCCGCCGGCGGGTTGCGCCGGACGGTGGCCGCCGAGCGGATCGTGGAACTGATCCGGGCGGTGGGCGAGCGGATGCCGGCCCCGCCCGCCCGGCCCGTGGCCGGGTGAACGGGGCCGGCGTATCACTCAGGCCCGGCGCATATAGGCGCGGACGGTCAGCGGCGCGAAGACCGCGACGATCACCGCGGCACCCACCAGCGACCAGACCACGTGCATACCGATATGGCCGGTATTCATCAGTTCCCGGCAGGCCCACACCAGATGCGAGACGGGGTTGACATCGATGAACGCCTGCAACCAGCCCGGCATCGTCTCCTTCGGGACGAACGCCGGTGAGGCGAAGGTGAGCGGGAACATCACCAGCATCGAATAGCCCTGCACCGCGGAAGCTTTGTTCGCGATGACGCCGAAGAAAGCCCAGATCCAGCTGGTGGCGAACGAGCACACGACCACCAGCGCGACGGCCCCCACGACCCCCGCGGCATTCGGCCGGAAGCCCATGAGCAGGCCCATCACCACCGTCAGTACCGAGGCGATACCGTAGCGGACCATATCGGCGGTCAGCGCGCCGGAAAGCGCTGAGATACGCGCTATGGGCAGGGATTTGAAGCGGTCGAAAACGCCCTTCTCCATATCCTCTTTCAGCTGGACCCCGGTGACCACCGAAGTCATCACCACGGTCTGCACCAGGATGCCCGGGATGATCACCGGCAGATAGCTCTGCACGTCACCGGAGATGGCGCCGCCGAAGATATAGGTGAACATCAGGGTGAAGATCACCGGCTGGATCACCACGTCGAACAGCTGCTCGGGGTTGTGCTTGATTTTCAGCAGGCCGCGATAGGCCATGGTCAGGGTGTTGTCCACGGTCCGGCGCAGGCCGATCCGGGGCGCCGGCCGCGGCACCGCGGGTGCCGGTTTCGCCGTGGGTTCCAGGAGTGTGGTGGTCATGCCGCCGTCCGTTCGGTGTCGTCGGTATCGGCCGGGTGGCCGGTGAGGGTGAGGAAGACTTCGTCGAGGCTGGGTTTGCTCACCGTGATCTCGTCCACGGCGATATCGCGTTCCCGCAGCCGGACCAGTAGTTCGGTGGTGTCGTTGGGATCCGGCAGTGCCGCGGTCAGCCGGCCGGCCTCCGGGGTGGTCTGCGGTTCGGTGCCCAGTACCTCGGCGATGATCCGGCGGGCGGAGTCGAGCTGGGTGTGCCGCGCCAGGGTCAGATGCAGTGCGGAACCACCGATCGACGATTTGAGTTCGTCGGCGGTGCCGTCGGCGATCACCCGGCCGCGGTCGATCACCGCGATCCGGTCGGCCAGCTGGTCGGCCTCGTCGAGGTACTGAGTGGTGAGCAGGACCGTCGCCCCGTCGCGGACCAGTTTGCGGATGGTCCCCCACATCTGCGCCCGGGTGCGCGGGTCCAGCCCCGTGGTGGGTTCGTCGAGGAACAGCAGCGGCGGGGTCGCGATGAGGCCCGCGGCCAGATCGAGGCGGCGGCGCATACCGCCGGAGAAGTTCTTCAGTGCCTTGTCGGCGGCCTCGGTGAGCGCGAATTCCTCCAGGAGTTCGGCGGTCCGGCGGCGGGCCGCGGCCCGGTTCAGGCCGAGCAGCCGGGAGAAGACCATCAGGTTCTCGGTGGCGGTCAGGTCTTCGTCCACCGAGGCGTACTGACCGGTGACGCCGATGAGCGAGCGGACGGTATCGGGCTCGCGCTGTACATCGTGGCCGAAGACGCGGGCGCTGCCGCCGTCGGGGCGCAGCAGGGTGGCGAGCATGCGGATGGTGGTGGTCTTCCCGGCACCGTTCGGTCCGAGGACGCCGTAGACCGCGCCCTGCGGTACCGCCAGGCTCACTCCGTCGACGGCGCGCTGGGTGCCGAACACCTTGACCAGGCCCGTCGCCTCGATGGCGAGCGGCGCCGCTGATTCGTGATTCGTCATGGCACTCACGGTCCCCTGCCGGTCTTGCACGGCTCTTGCACCGCTGTTGCGGGATTCTTGCGTCAATTTTTGTTGACAGTCGGTGGATCGTCAATCAAAATTGACATATGACAGAAGCAACCACACTCGCCGCCGCGGCCGGCAGCCCCGACCCCGCTGTGGGGCTCCGGGCCGTACTGGCGCTGCGCCGGCTACTCGAACGGCTGGAGGCCATCCAAGTGGGCAACGCCCGCGACCAGGGCTGGTCCTGGCAGGCCATCGCGGACGCGCTCGAGGTCAGCAAGCAGGCAGTTCATCAGAAGTACAACCGGAAAGTCAGGAGTCGGTAGATGTTCGAGCGATTCACCAAGAACGCCCGGTCGGCGGTTGTCGCGGCCCAGGAGTCCGCGCGCGAACTACGGTCGCCGGAAATCGGGGTCGAGCATCTGCTGCTCGGTCTCCTGGAAGAAGCCGAGCCGGCACTGCACACCCTGCTGGAATCCAACGGGATCACCCTCGCCGTAGCGCTGCGCGAACTCGGCACCGCGGCCCGCGACGAACCACTGGGTGCGGAAGACGCCGAGGCGCTGCGGTCCATCGGGATCGACCTCGACGCGGTACGCGAAAGCCTGGAAGCGAATTTCGGTGCCGACGCGCTCGATCGCGCCGCCGTCCCGGAGGAATCGCGGAGCCGCCGGATGCGGTTCGGGCATATCCCGTTCAGCCGGGACGCCAAGAAGATCGTGGAGCTTTCGCTGCGGGAGGCGCTGGCGCGTAAAGACAAAACCATCGAATCGGGACATATCCTGCTCGCGATCCTGCGCGCCCCGAACCCGGTCACCACCGAACTCCTCGGCGGGCCCGACGGTCTCAGCGGGTTGCGAGACCAGGTGAACGCCCACCTGGACCGCGCAGCCTGAGCAGCGCGGTCGGGCTCGGCGGGCCGAAACCCGCGCGCCGAAGGCGCGCACAACCGGCACACCTGTGCCTAGCATGAAGTATGCAGCTTGTGCTTCGGTTGATAGGCACCGCGTTCGCCATCTGGCTGGCCGCGTTGTGGGTCGGCAAAATCGAGATCATATCCCCGCCGGATCAGGGCAACGGCGCGAAAATCGTTGTCCTGCTCGCGGTGGCGGTGGTGTTCACGCTGGTGAACGCGTTCGTCAAGCCGTTCGTGAAGTTGTTGTCGCTGCCCTTGGTGATCGTGACACTCGGCTTGTTCCTGCTGGTGATCAACGCGTTGATGCTGTGGCTCACCGCCTGGATCACCGAGGCCACCGATTACGGCCTGCGGATCGACGGCTTCTGGGCGGCGTTGCTGGGCGCGATCATCATCACCATCGTGAACTGGGCGATCGGCATCCTCCTGCCCGACGACTGAGTTCGGCGCGTCGGCCGGAGGTGTGCCGGCGGCCCGCTCTCAGATGGTGGGCGGGTTCAGGGGGCCAGGCCGAGGGTGAGGGCGGTGAGGGCGGACCAGGCCAGCATGGCCAGGCCCGAATCACGGAGCGCGGGGATCAGCTCCAGCCCGCCTTTACCGGCGCGGACCGGGGCGTTGGCGCGCAGGGCCAGAGGCGCGGCGAGCAGGCCGGCCAGGACCCACGGGGTGCGCAGCACGAGGACCAGGCTCACCACGAACGGTGCCGCCAGCAGGACGATATGCAGCGTGCGGGTTCTGGTGTCGCCGAGTTTCACGGCCAAGGTGGTTTTCCCGGATTCGGTATCGGTGGGGATATCGCGCAGATTGTTCGCCACCAGCACCGCACTGGAGAACGAGCCGACCCCGATCGCCAGCGCCAGCCCGGCCCAATCCACCCGCCCGGCCTGCACGAACTGCGTGCCGAGCACCGCGACCAGGCCGAAGAACACGAACACCGCTATCTCGCCGAAGCCGCGGTAACCGTACGGTTTGCTCCCGCCGGTATAGAACCACGCCCCGGCCAGGCAGACCGCGCCGATCAGCACCAGCCACCAGGCGGAGAGTACGGCCAGCACCAGCCCGAGCACCGCGCCCACGGTGAGGCTCGCCACAGCCGCGGCGCGTACCGAAGCGGGGGTGGCGAGGCCGGAACCGACCAAGCGCAGCGGTCCGACGCGTTCGTCGTCGGTACCGCGGATTCCGTCGGAATAGTCGTTGGCGTAGTTGACGCCGATGATCAGGGCCATCGAAACGCCCAGCGCCAGTAGCGCTTTCCACCAGACGGCACCGTCGATGGCGGCCGCGGCACCGGTTCCGGCGAGGACCGGGGCGATCGCGTTCGGCAGAGTGCGGGGCCGGGCGCCCTCGATCCATTGTGCTGCGGTAGCCATTCCCGAAGCCTAATGCGCGCGGCCGGACGGGACCCATTCGCAGACCGGAGGAGCGGAACAAAGGGACAGGTGCGCACGGCGTGCCGTCCGGTGCGGGGCCATCCATACATCACAGACAGGCGAGTCCGCGGGTCGGCGAGACCGATGGTCGCCGATACCGGCTGATGCAGCGGTGTCCGGCCGGCCGGCTCGGCCGGTCCGAGCCGCGGCGGGAGGGGTACTTGCCCGATCGGGCTCGCGCGGGCATTCTCGAGTTCGTTGGACTGATCTTCCTCTCGACGGGTATACGCCCGGCGAGGTCAATGCGGAGGAGAGGAGCCCACCATGGCCCAGCGCAAGCTTTCCCGGACGGCCGAACCCGGCACCTTCGATGCGGTGCCCGAGGCCGACCGTGCCGAACAGGACGCACCGGCCTACCCGGACGACGCCCCGTACACCGATATCGACCCGCGTTCGGTTCCGGAGGATATGCCGGTTCCGGAGGACACCGTGCCCGCCGCGGGCAGCCCGGACCGGTGGCATGCCGCCGACCCCGCCGATGTGGCCGAACAGTCCATTCCCGTACCGCTGGTCGACGACTACGACGGTGCCTACGCCGACGAGGAGCCCTGACCCCAGGTCGTACCGGCGGCCGCTGCCGGCGGGCGGTAACTCCGCGCCGAGGTCGCGGGGCAGTGCTCGCCGCGGCGGTCACGGTCCGGGCGTGCAAGCGGGTCAGTGGTTCACAACGCCGAACCGGCCGGCAGCTGGTTCACGACGCCGAACCGGTGAGCAGATGTTTGCGCAGTTCGGCGCGGTCCGGTTTACCCGGCCCCAGGAGCGGGATCTCGTCGACCAGCGTGAGTTCGCGCGGCGCGGCCACGGCGTCCAATTCGGCGAGGACGTGGGCGCGGAGTTCGTCCAGCGTGGGTGTCGCCCCCGGGGCGGGCACCACCGCGACCGCGACCCGCTGCCCGAGCCGGTCGTCGGGCAGGCCCAGCACCACGCATTCGGCGACGCCCGGGTGTGTCGCGAGTACCGCCTCCACGACCTGCGGGATCACCAGCAGGCCGCCGGTGGAGATCGCCTCGTCGAGCCGGCCCTGCACGCGGAGGACACCGTTGTCGAATACGCCCGCGTCGTCGGTGCGGAACCAGCCCGGTTCGGCGAAAGCCGGGTGGTCGGGCATATTGCGGTATCCGGCGGCCAGCATCGCGCCGCCGAGCAGGATCCGTCCGCTGTCGATCCGCACCCGGGTGCCGGTCAGCGGTACCCCGTCGTACACGCAGCCGCCGCAGGTCTCGCTCATCCCGTAGGTGCGCACGACATTGATCCCGGCGTCGCGCGCCCGCTCGTAGAGCGGCAGCGGGGTCGCGGCGCCGCCGATCAGTACGGCGTCCAGTTCGGCCAGGGCGGCGCTCGCGGGCGGGGAGTCGAGCACCTTGATCAACTGGGTCGGCACCAGCGAGGTGTAGCGGCGTTCCCCGCGCATACCCGCGATCGCCCCGGCCAGCGCCTCGGGCAGGAACCCGCCGGATACATCCACCACCGTGGGTTCCGTGCCCGCCAGCAGCGAGCGCATCAGCACCTGCAGGCCGGCGATGTGATGGGTGGGCAGGGCGAGCAGCCAGCTGCCCGGGCCGCCGAGTCGTTCGTGGGTGGCGTCGCCGCTGGCGCGTAAGGCGGCCGCGGTGAGCATGGCGCCTTTCGGCACGCCGGTGGTTCCCGAGGTGGTGACGACCAGCGCGATATCGTCGTCGATCGGCTCGCCGGGGGCGAGCGCGTCACCGAGCCGGCGGGCTTCGCGGCGATCGCTGGTGGGCACCGGCAGCCAGGCCGCCGAACCGCTGCCGTCGAGCACTTGCCGCAGATGCGGCAGGACGTCGCTGACTCCGCTGCCGGTGGGCATGGGCAGGGTACGCAAGGTTTTCGTCACGGCCGCGCCTTGTCCCCGGGATTCCGGAAAGCCGTGCCGCGCTCGCTGTACTCGCTCACGGCTGCGATGGTGTCACGTCCGCCGGACCGCGGACAGCAGGGGTCGGCGCTGCCGGGACAGGGCGCCGGAGCCGGATGGTCGGAGGGGGCTTGGCCAGGCATGGGGCTGCGATTCACTCGTCGGACGGTACGAATTCGGTCGCACCGGGCGTCGGTGATCGGGCGGCCATCCGATCGTATCGTCGCCCGGCGGGCCGGTCCTTGGCAACCCGGCGGAAAACCCGGTCCGGTCCCGGTCAGCGGTTGTCGCGCCGTAGCGGATGTTCCTCGGGCACTTCCACCAGCACGATCGGCACCCCGTCCGGATCGGTCACCCACATTTCGATCAACCCCCACGGTTCGGTCACCGGCGCCCGGTCGATCGCTACTCCGCGCAAGGCCAGTTCGACCGCGACCGCGCCGATATCGCGCACCTGCAACCAGATCGCTCCCGCGAATCCCGCCGGATCGTCCGCCGACCCGCCGTGGCCGGCGACCTCGAGTAGCGATTGCCCGGCGAAGAACACCGTGCCACCCGGGTATTCCCGGGCTACGGCCAAACCCAGGGAATCCCGGTAGAACGCCAGCGTGGTCGCATAATCGCGCGGGCGCAGAATGATCCGGCTGCTGAGAATATCCACCCTGAACAAGTGTAGGGGCGGCACGGCCACCGGCGCGGCATCGGCGTCCGCCGAAGCCGCGCCGCCGCGTTTCGGCGACAATCGGACCGTGACGCTCTACCTGCCAGACCTCCAGCAGATCAGGACCGTTGCCCTGGGCGCGCAGCTGCGTAACTGGCATCCGAGCGCAAGGGACTGGCTGCTGGGCAAGATCGACCACCCGTTGGACGATTGGGACACCCGGGCATTTCTGACGGTTCCGGGTGTCGTCTGGACGGTCTCGAGCGATACCTGTGCGACCGGTCGGTTGAGTGCACCCGGGAACGTGGCCTACGACCACGACTACCGCGAATTCGTCTTCCGTCAGCCCCGTGACGACGAGGAACTCGCGGCGATCATGAGCGCCGACTCCGAAGAAGTGTTCGGTTGCTACCGCTTCGACGGCCTGAATCGCTGGACGTCACAGAGCCTCGCCGCCTGGGTCGCAGACAAAGAGGTCATCGTGGGCTACGTCCGGCACATCCTCGCCACCGGGGACAACTCGGAGATCCTGGACTGTCTCGGGCAGTACGAGTCTTATCTGGCCAGTGCGGAGTTCAGCGACTACCTCAGCGATTTCCGGCAGCACTTGGAGACGCGCGAGCGGAAATCGGCAGCCATGACGGACGCCGCGCGGGCAGCCGCCGCGCAAGGACCGGCAACAGATCTCTGAACTGCGGAACCGGGCCGACTCAGAAGTACCAGGGGTAGGGGCTCCAGTCGGGGGCGCGCTTCTCCAGGAAGGAGTCGCGGCCTTCGACGGCTTCGTCGGTCATATAGGCCATGCGGGTTGCTTCGCCGGCGAAGAGTTGCTGGCCGACCAGGCCGTCGTCGGCGAGGTTGAAGGCGTATTTGAGCATGCGCTGGGCCTGCGGGGATTTACCGTTGATCGCCGCGGACCATTCCAGGGCCACATCTTCGAGTTCCGCGTGATCGACCACGGCGTTCACCGCGCCCATCGCGTGCATTTCCTCGGCCGTGTAGGGGCGGCCGAGGAAGAAGATCTCGCGGGCGAATTTCTGGCCCACCAGTTTGGCCAGGTAGGCGCTGCCGTAGCCGCCGTCGAAACTGCCGACATCGGCGTCGGTCTGCTTGAAACGCGCGTGTTCGCGGCTGGCCAGGGTGAGGTCGCAGACCACGTGCAGGCTGTGGCCGCCGCCGGCCGCCCAGCCGTTGACCAGGGCGATCACCACCTTGGGCATGAAGCGGATGAGTCGCTGCACCTCCAGGATGTGCAGCCGGCCGGCGCGGGCCTTGTCGACCGTATCGGCGGTGTCGCCGCTGGCGTACTGATAGCCGCTGCGGCCGCGGATCCGCTGGTCGCCGCCGGAGCAGAAGGCCCAGCCGCCGTCCTTGGGGCTGGGGCCGTTGCCGGTGAGCAGGACGGCGCCGACATCGGCGGTGGTGCGGGCGTGGTCGAGTACCGCATAGAGTTCGTCGACCGTATGTGGGCGGAAGGCGTTGCGCACTTCGGGCCGGTCGAAAGCGATCCGGACGGTGCCCTGTTCGATATGCCGGTGGTAGGTGATATCGGTCAGGCCCTCGAACCCGGCCACGTCGCGCCACAGCGTCGGATTGAACGTCATGGGGGTGATTACATCAGGCGCGGTGCGGGCGGCGCGGCCGCGTTGAGTTCACCACATCTGCGCCGAATTGTTTGGACGCCGTAAAACCGCGGGTTACCGTGCCTGTATGAGCGAGCAGACCCAACCGGCAGTCGGCGACCGGGTCGTCGAGGATCGGATCGCGCACCAAGCCCCCGCGGTGGGGCGCGGCAGCGCGGCGGTGGCGCAACGCTCGGCCGCGCGACCGGCACCGAGCCCGGCCGCTCGATCGGCACAGCGGGCGACCGAGGCGCCGGCCGACGAATACGAGCAGCACGGTGGTTTCCCGAAACTCACCCCCGCCGAGGTCGGCCCGGAATTCGGCGAATTCGTCGAGGCCATGCGCACGCTGCAGGATCTGGCGGTATCGGCGGACGCGCCGATCGAGGTCTACCGCGAAGCGCGGGACAAAGTCGACGCCCTGATCGAGCTGCTCGCACCGTATCGGGCGGCGGAGGGCAAGAGCCCGGCCGGCCGGGCCGTCGAACTTCCGGGGCGCGGCAGTCTGCTCCTGCTGCCGTGGCGCATGGTGTCGGCCGGACCCGACGGCATCGTCATGGAAGGTGTGTTCCGCCGGTTCCATCTCGGCGGGAACGCCGCCGCCCACGGTGGTGTGCTGCCGCTGCTGTTCGACGATCTCTTCGGGATGACCGTCCACTACGCCGGGCGCCCCATCAGCCGGACCGCCTTCCTGCACGTCAACTACCGCAAGGTGACCCCGCTGGATACGCCGTTGACGGCGCGTGCCCGGGTCGAGCGGATCGAGGGTCGTAAAACGTTCGTCAGTTCCGAACTGGTCGACGAAGAAGGAACCGTCCTCGCCGACTGCGAGGGCCTGATGGTGCAACTCCTGCCCTGGCAGCCGTAACCGGTTCGGCCGGCACTTACTTCGGTACCCCCGCGTACGAATTGGTGCGGGAATGCATTCGTGTGGGCGATGCGTATAGTTGCGTTGCCCGTCCATACGAGTACTGATCCGGAGGATCCTTAAATTGGTTGCAGCACTGTCTGAATCACTGCTTGACGAGGCTACGCGCCCGGCCTTCCTCGCCGACGCCGTCCAGGTCCTGGACGCCGAGGTCTCCGATAAGGGCGGTGCCTCGGGTCTGGCCGTGAAGGGTGGGTACGCGGCGGTGAAGAAGATCAGCCCGTCCATCGTGCCCGACGCCCTGGAATCGCTGGCGCCCAAACTGCTCGAGCAGCTGGAGCCGTACTGGAACGAGTACAAGGCCGGCGCCGCCGGTAGCTTCGGCGAACTGCTCGCCGGTAAGGGTGACGAGGTCGCCGAGGCCTTGCTGACCGTCACCGATGCGCGTGCCGCGGCCTCCAGCCGGCCCGCTCTGCAGAAGGTGTACAACTCGATGCGTTCCTCGGCCAAGAAGAACGTCATCGAGGCGCTGCCCCGGGTCGGCGACCTGGTGCAGAAGCACGCCGGCTGACCGGATTCCGGCACCGTTACGGCCGCGCTCGCGCGCGGTACGTGGGGGCCTCGACGACGAGGTCCCCAACGGGGGACAGTCGCAAAAGGTCTGTGGCACGGGCGGGGCGTGCCCGCGACCAGCGCTCATGATGTGAGCAGGGTGACGCAGACGCGCCCGCCGGGGTCTGACAGTCTGGAGGCGTGAATCCGTCAACAGCGCAAGCCCGGGTGGTCGTCGACGAACTCGCCCGCGGCGGGGTGCGGGAAGTTGTCCTGTGCCCCGGCTCGCGGAACGCTCCGCTGGCGTTCGCGCTGCAGGCCGCCGACGCGGCCGGGAAGCTGCGGCTGCATATGCGCGTCGACGAGCGCACGGCCGGATTCCTGGCGGTCGGCCTGGCCGTGGCCTCGGGCGCACCGGTACCGGTGGTGATGACCTCGGGTACCGCGGTCGCCAATCTGGGTCCGGCGGTGCTGGAGGCCAATTACGCCCGGGTACCGCTGATCGTGCTCAGCGCCAACCGGCCCTACGAGATGCTCGGTACCGGCGCGAACCAGACCGTGGAACAACTCGGCCTGTTCGGCAGCCAGGTCCGGG
Source organism: Nocardia sp. CA-290969 (assembly GCF_050936135.1). NCBI lineage: Bacteria > Bacillati > Actinomycetota > Actinomycetes > Mycobacteriales > Nocardiaceae > Nocardia > Nocardia sp. CA-290969. Next base: position 7,319,420 of record NZ_JBNJNJ010000001.1, read on the forward strand.
CAACCATCAGCCTCGGGCTCGCCGAAGCCGAGCCCGCCCCCGAATACCCCCGGCAGAACAGCGTGTGGCGTTCCGCGGTGTGCCGGGTGCTGGCCGCCGCGCGCGGCACCCGGTCGGGCAATGCCGGCCCGGTCCATTTCGATATCCCGCTGCGCGAACCGCTGGTACCGGATGCCGCGAGCGACGAAACCACACCCGCCGGACGCGGCGTGGACCAGCCGTGGACCGCGACCCAGTACGCCACTCTCGACGTCCCGCTCGATATCGACCTCACCCCGGATACCGTCGTGATCTCCGGCCACGGCGCCGGTTTGCGCGATGAACTGGCGGCTTTGCCCACGGTCGCCGAACCCACCGCGCCCGTGCACGGCCCGGCCCTGCATCCGCTGGCGCTCTCGCTGCTGAAACCGCGGCAGGCGATCATCACCGGCCGGCCCACCCTGCACCGGCAGGTATCGCGGGTGCTGGCCGATCCCGAGGTCACCGTGTATGCGCTGACCACCGGACCCCGCTGGCCCGATGTCTCGGGCAATGTGGTCGGTACCGGCACCCGCGCGGTCACCAGTGGTGCGCCCACCGCACAGTGGCTGGCCCGCTGCCGCGAACTGGATCTGCGGGCGCGCGAAGTGGTGCGCGAGGAGCTGGCCCGCCATCCCAAACCCACCGGCCTGCACGTCGCCGCGGTGATCATGGACGCGCTCCGCGACGGCGATCAGCTGCTGCTGGGCGCGTCGAACCCGGTCCGCGACGCCGCGCTGGTCGCGGCGCCGAAACCGGGCGTGCGGGTGCTCTCCAACCGCGGTGTCGCGGGGATCGACGGCACGGTCTCCTCGGCGGTCGGCGCCGCACTGCATCATCCGGGCCGTACGATCGCCCTGATCGGCGACCTCACCTTCCTGCACGACGCATCCGGTCTCCTGATCGGCCGCGGCGAGCCCCGCCCCGACGATCTCACCATCGTGGTCGCCAACGACGACGGCGGCGGTATCTTCGAACTCCTCGAACAGGGCGACCCGCAGTACGCCGGTGTCTTCGAGCGTGTTTTCGGCACCCCGCACGGGATGGACCTCTCCGCCCTGTGCGCGGCGTACCGCATCCCGCACCGGCAGGTGGACCCGGCGGAGCTGTCCGCCGAACTCGCGGGCTCCGGCGGCGGTTTCCGGGTACTTGAGGTGCTCACCGATCGCACCGGTCTGCGCGAATTGCACGCCGCGGTCCGCACCAAGATCGACGCTTAGCCCCGGAATCGTTCGTTCTCGCGCGCCGGCAGCCCGGTCGCACGGTGAACGGGACGTTTCGCCCACGGTCGCTCGGCGTGCCGTGCAATAGCTCGTGCGGGACGACGGGAGCCGGCGTGTGGTGGGGCAGCTACCCGCCGGGCGACGCCATCGAGGTGCACCCACGGTGTACTCCGCTGCTCCCTGGTCCGCAGGATGGTCCGCCCCGGCGGACCTGGTTCCGGGGGCTGCCGGTGGCAGGGCGGTAACCCGAGCGATGAGTTCGCGGTCTTCGCCTCGTCTCCACTGGAGCAGCCCTGGATCGAGGAGACCGTATGCACCCCGAATTCGACCTGTCGCCCGCGGCGCACGCGCTGGCCGATATCGTCGCCGCGATCGACGACGCGCAACTCGATGCGCCGACGCCCGCCGATATCCCTGTCCGCGCCTTGATCGAGCATGTGGACGGTTTGGCGGAGGCGTTCCGCGCCGCCGCCACCAAGGAGGCGTCGGGTGCGTCCGCCGCGCCCGAATTCGGCTCCGGCGAATCGCTTCCCGGTGACTGGCGCACGTCCGTACCGGCCCGGCTGAGCGCGCTGGCACGGGCGTGGCAGGAATCCGCGGCATGGGAGGGGGATACCGAAGCGGGCGGGGTCGCGATGCCGGCGCCCGTGACCGCACGGGTCGCCCTGGACGAACTCGTCATCCACGCCTGGGACCTGGCGCGCGCGACCGGGCAGGACCTGAAGGTGAACGATGCGGACCTGGCCGTGCTGCTGGAATTCCTGCAGGACACCCCCGCGGAAGGCACCCCCGGGCTTTTCGGCCCCGTGGTCCCGATGGGCCCGGCGGCCCCGGCGGTGCACCGGGTACTCGGATTCACCGGTCGCGACCCCTTCTGGATTCCCTCGGCACGATCAACGTGCACCGCACCGCGTCACTCGGCTGACCCGGCCCGGCCGGTGTAACGAGCGAATCGCGGCGGGGAACACGGGGGCGCGGCGGGGATACCGCGATCACCGAGGACCCAGCCCGTCCTCCGGTGCGCCGTGCTCAGGGCGGTCGCGCCCGTCCCGTCCGAACCGTTCGCTCCGGAACTCGCGATCACTGTCGCCGCCGCTACAGCAGGAGAGCGCCGACGATCGCCGGGACAGGCGACCGCTCGAGCCGGAGAATGCTGGGCCGGCCGGCGCTATGGCCACCGATTCTCCCGTCCACGCTGGTCGTGCGTGCCGACCGCCGATGCCGGCTCGGCCGGTGGGCCACCGGCAACGGTGCTCGATGCCGAAGCTCGGCGAATACGGGACCGAGTGCGGCATGGATGCGCGCAGGGAGAGCCGGCGGCGGCGCGTAGGCTGTCGGCGTCATGATCGCTCTCCTGCTTGCTCTCGCCGGGTTCGCGTTCATGGATTCGCTCGATCTGCTGCTGGTGGGGGTCACCGCGGCGGTGGTGGTGGACAGCCGGCTCGCCCGGCAATCGCCGGTGCCGGGTGGGGCGAGTTTCATCGCCGGCGTTTTCGTGGTCACCACGACGTTCGGCCTGCTGGCGGTGCTGGGGATCGACTTTCTCACCGAGCTGGTGGATTTCGAGTTGACCCCGACCATCCGTACTTGGGGCGCGCTGGCTTTCGGTCTCGCGTTGCTCGTGCTCGCCGCCGTGCCCGCGGGTGCCCGGGCCGAACCCCCGGCCTGGACGGTATCCATCCGGCGGCGGCCCTGGTTGCTCGGCGTGCTCGGGATGGCCATCGGTCTGGCGCAAGCGCCGACCGCTATCCCGTATCTGGCGGGACTGGCCATGATTTCGGCCCGCGATCCGCGGCCGGACTTGTGGCCGCTGATCGTCGTCGCCTATTGCGCACTGGCTTTGCTACCGCCGCTGCTGGTGCTCGCGCTGGCGACCCGCCGTACACCCGCCGCACAGCGGGTCTATCGGACCGTTCTGCGCGGTGTCACGGAATACGGTCCGCTGTCGGTACGTATCGTCTTCGTGCTACTGGGGGTCGGCCTGATCGGCGCCGCGGCCCTCGACTACGACCACCTCTGGTGACCCGGAGACCACCCGGGGTCTCAGACCGTGGAACGTACGAAAACTCCCGCGGCAGCAGCGCTCGCCGCGGCCTCCGCCGCGAACCGGACAGCGTGCTCGTCGATCGGGTCGCCGCTGGCCAGCAGGCGGTAGTACAGCGGTCCGGAGACCGCGCCGAGTACGGCGCGGGGGTCGGTGCCCGGTGGTACCTCGCCCCGTTCGACGGCATCGGTGATACACGCTGACCATTCGGTGAGGCGTGCCTCGTAGAAGCGGTGCAGCGCTTCGGCTGTGGCTTCGTCACAGGTGGCCGCGGCGATGACTGCCCGGAAGAGGCGGCCCTGCCGCGGGTCGGTGAGGGTTTTCGCTACCAGGCGGGCGTTGGCCGCGAGATCGCCGCGCAGCGATCCCGTCGCCGCGCGCGGTACCGACTGTTCCGCCATGTCCACCAGGAGGTCGGCGACGAGTCCGGCCGGGGTGCGCCAGCGCCGGTAGACCGTTGTCTTGCCGACCTCGGCCCGGCCGGCTACCTCGCCTAGATCGAGTCGGGCGAAGCCGTGTTCGGCCAGCAGTTCGCCGGCTACCTGCAATACCGCCGTGCGTACCCGGGCGGTGCGGCCGCCCGGCCGGACCGATCCTGGTGCGGCCTCGTCAGCAGTCATAACGGAACTCCAGTTTCATTTGTGCGTGCGACGGTGTATGTTCGAATCACTAACGAAACTCTAGACCCTTTAGGAGTCGAGATGGAATACCGTCGCCTGGGATCCTCCGGACTGGTCGTACCCGCATTGAGCTTCGGTGCCGGTACCTTCGGCGGACGCGGGGAACTGTTCGGCGCCTGGGGTGATACCGATGTCGACCAAGCACGCCGGTTGGTCGATATCAGCCTCGATGCGGGGGTCACGATGTTCGACACCGCCGATGTCTATTCCGACGGCGCCTCCGAGGAAGTGCTCGGCGCCGCCATCCGCGGCCGCCGCGACCGGCTGCTGCTGTCCACCAAGGCGAGCCTGCCCACCGGGCCCGGCCCGTTCGACGCCGGTTCGGGTCGCGCCCGGCTGATCGGTGCCGTGGAGGCCGCACTGCGCCGCCTCGGCGTCGAGCACATCGATCTGTTCCAGTTGCACGCCTACGACGCCCGGACCCCGATCGAGGAAGTGTTACGCGCCCTGGACGATCTGGTGCGCGCCGGCAAGATCCGCTACCTCGGCGCCTCCAATTTCGCCGGCTGGCAGCTGATGAAATCGCTGGCCGCCGCCGACCGGCACGGGCTCACCCGCTACATCGCCCACCAGGTGTACTACTCGCTGGCCGGGCGCGACTACGAGTGGGAACTGATGCCGCTGGGCCTCTCCGAAGGGGTGGGCGCGGTGGTCTGGAGTCCGCTCGGCTGGGGCCGGCTCACCGGCAAGATCCGCCGCGGGCAACCATTGCCCGCGGGCAGCCGGCTGCACCGCACCGCCGAAGCGGGGCCGCCGGTGGACGACGAGCATCTCTACAACGTCGTGGACGCGCTGGACGAAATCGCCGCCGAGACAGGCCGGACGGTGCCGCAGATCGCCTTGAACTGGTTGCTGTCGCGCCCGACCGTGAGCACGGTGATCGTCGGCGCCCGCAACGAGGAACAGCTGCGGCAGAATCTCGGTGCCGTCGGCTGGGAACTCACCGCCGGCCAGATCGCCCGGCTCGATGCCGCGAGCGCGCTCACCCCGCCGTACCCCTACTACCCGTACTACCGGCTGCCCGATTTCACCCGGCTCAATCCGCCCGCCGTACCGGTCACCGCGGGTCAGTAGACGTCGCGCACATAGCGCTTCTCGGCCACCAACTGCTTCTTGAAGGCCAGGGCGCCGTCCTCGTCGAGTTTGCCGTGGATGCGGGCGATGCGCAGCAGCGCGTCGTCCACATCCTTGGCCATCCGGGCGGCGTCACCGCAGACATAGAAGTGGGCGCCGTCGCGCAACCACGACCACAGTTCCGCGCCGTGCTCGATCATCCGGTGCTGGACGTAGATCCGTTCCCGCTGATCGCGGGAGAAGGCCAGATCCAGCCGCGAAAGGTGGCCGGAGCGGAACATATCCTCGAGTTCGGTGCGGTAGTAGAAGTTCTGCGCCGCGTGCTGATCGCCGAAGAACAGCCAGTTCTTCCCGGTGGCACCCAGCGCGCGGCGCTCGTGCAGGAAACCGCGGAACGGCGCGATCCCCGTGCCCGGGCCCACCATGATCATCGGCACGCTCGGATCCAGCGGCGGCCGGAAATGCGGGGCGCGCTGCAGGAAGATCGGCACCTGCGCGCCGGCGGCGCGATCGGCCAGAAAGGTGGAGCACACGCCGCCGCGCCGGGCGGCCGAGCCGGCGGCCCGCGGATCGCCGTACCGGACGATGCCGACGGTCAATTCCACCTGCCGCGGATTCACCAGCGGGCTCGACGAAATCGAATATTGACGCGGTTGCAGTTTTTTCAGGACATCGAGCCATTCCACCAGGTCGGCCCGGACCGGGAAATCGCGCAGCACGTCCACCACCTGGCGATCCCACAGGTAACCGGCCAGTTCGTTGCGGTTGTCGCGGCGCAGCAGCTTGGCCAGCCGGTTGCTCGGATTGCGTTCGGCCACGAATTCGAGGAGATCCCGGGAGATCTTGGCGATGTCGTACTGCGTGCGCAGCGCCTGTTCCAACGGCATCTCGGTACCGCCCGCGGTTACCGTCCGGCCGGCGTCCAAGCCGGTCGCGTCGAGGAATTCGGCGACCAGCGACGGACAGTTGGCCGGCCATATCCCGAGCGAATCGCCCACCTCGTAGCGTGCGTCCGAACCGCTGAGGTCGAAGGCGATCCGCCGGACCTCCTTGACCGAATCGGGTGTGGTCAGTACCTCGTTGCGGGTCAGGGGTGCCGGGACCGGCAGGTTCCGGGTGAACGGGGCCGGCGCCGGCCGGCGCGTCGGCGCCGGCGCGGTGCGTTCCAGCACTCCGGTCGCCGTGGCCGGGCCGGACGGAAGTCCGGCCCGCTCGGACGTACCTATGGCACCGAACCCGCCGCCGGGGTTTCCGCCGAGCCCGTTGCCGGTGTCGCCGGGATGCGCGCCGAACCCGTCGCCGGTGTTCGGGCTGTTGGCGAGGGTGTCCGGTTCCGGCCCGGCGCCGGTGAGCGCCGCGATCACCCGGTCCAGCCAGTCCGCCCCGCGTTCGGCGAAATCGGGTTCGCTGTCGACCCGCGGCAACAGCCTGGTGGCACCGCGTTCGGCGAATGTCGTATCCAGCCGGCGGCCGTGACCACAGAAATCGTCGTAGGAGGAGTCGCCCATCGCGAACACCGCGAATCGCATACCGGTGAACCGCTGCATGCTCGCCGCGAGCCGGGTCCAGAAATCGGCGCCGTTGTCGGGCGGTCCGCCGTCGCCGAACGTACTGCTGATCACCAGGACCTCGCCGGACAGCGCGGCGAGATCGCAGGAGTCCATATCGATCAGGCGCGGCTGGAAACCGGATTCGGTCAGCCGCTGCGCCGCGGTGGCCGCGAACTCCTCGGCATTGCCGGTCTGCGAGGCCCACAGCACCGTCACCACCGGACTCGACGGCGCCGCAGCGGTGTCGGCCGGCGGATTCGCGGGCTCGACGCGCGAATACATTCCGGCCAGCAGTCCATCCACCCACAGCCGGCTCTGCCGGGAGAGCGGGGCGGTTTCCGGGAGCACCGGCTGCCCCGAGACCGGTAGCGACTGCAACGCCGCCAGATAGCCGCCGAGGTAGATCCGTTCGGTCTCGCTGAGTGTGGGCGAGGCCGCGCCGTCGAGACCCAGCACCGCGGCCAGCGGATGCGCCCCGGCCGATTCCGGCCGGCTACCGGGCATTTCGGGTGCCTCGGCCCGCACCACCGGTGCCACCCGGCGCAGCGCGACCGCGCACGCCTTGAACTCCGGCTGCAGCGAATCGGCATCCACCGCATCGTTGGTGACGGCATTGATGGTCAGGTATTCGCCCTGTTCGTCGTTCCAGTGGAACGGTGCGAAACACCCGCCGGGACGTACCCGGTCGCTGATCCGCACGGGCAGCACCGCGCGACCCCGCCGCGAGGTGATCTCCACCTGATCGCCCGCGGCCAGCCCCAGTTCGCGGGCGTCGTCGGGGTGGATCTCGGCGAAGGGGTCGCGATTCAGTTTGTTGAGCTTGTCGATGCGGCCCGTTTTGGTCATCGAATGCCACTGATGCTGCAGGCGGCCGGTGTTGAGCAGGAACGGGTAGTCGTCGTCCGGCATCTCGGCCGGCAACATGTGCGGGCGCGGCCAGAAAACCGCCCGCCGGTTCGGCGTCGGGAAGGCCAGGCGCGGCCGGTGCCCGTTCTCGTCGACGAACGCGGTCTGGCTCACCCCGTCGTTGACGTAGCGAATCGGGTTGCGGCGCTGCTCGGGGTCCGGGCAGGGCCACTGCATGGGGCCCTCGCGCAACCGGTCGTAGCTCATTCCGCGCAGGTCGTAGCCGGTGTTCGGATTGGCGAAACGGCGAATCTCTTCGAATACCTCGGCGCTGGAGGTGTAGGTGAATCCGGGGAAACCCATGGCGGTCGCCACCTGGGCGATGAGTTGCCAGTCCGGGCGGGCCGCCCCCGCCGGATCGATCGAGCGCTGCTGCAGCGTGACCGTGCGCTCGGAATTCACCATGGCGGCATCCGTTTCCGCCCACAGGGTGGCGGGCAGCAGCAGGTCCGCATAGGTATTGGTGGCGGTATCGGTGTAGGCGTCCTGGGTTATCACCAGTTCGGCGGCTTCCAGGCCCGCGATCACCGTTTTCCGGTTCGCCACCGTGGCCACCGGGTTGGTGCAGATGATCCACGCCGCTTTGATCGTGCCGGCCGCCAGGCCCCGGAACATTTCCACGGTGCCGGGCCCGGCCTCGGCGCGCAGGCTCCCCGGCGGGAGTTCCCAGGCCGTCTCCACGAAGGTCCGGTCGGCGGGGGAGAGCACACTGCGTTGCCCGGGCAGCCCGGGACCCATGTACCCCATTTCCCGGCCGCCCATGGCGTTCGGCTGGCCGGTCAGCGAGAACGGTCCACTGCCCGGGCGGCAGATCGCGCCGGTGGCCAGATGCAGGTTGCACAGGGCGTTGGTGTTCCAGGTGCCGTGCGTGGACTGATTGAGGCCCATCGTCCACAGGCTCATCCACTCGCCCGCCGCGCCGATCCACCGGGCCGCCGTACGGATATCCTCCTCGGCCAGCCCGGTCAGGGCCGCGACCCGGTCCGGGGTGTAATCGGCCAGGAATTCCGGCATGGCCGCCCAGCCCTCGGTGTGCTCGGCGATGAACTCCTCGTCGATATCACCGGCCTCCACCAGCAAGTGCAGCAGCCCGTTGAGGAGAGCGAGATCGGTCCCGGGGGCGATCTGCAGGAACAGGTCCGCGCGGGCGGCGGTTTCGGTGCGGCGCGGATCCACCACGATCAGCTTCGCCCCGGCTTTGAGCCGCTCGGCCATCCGCAGGAAAAGAATCGGATGGCAATCGGCCATATTCGCGCCGATCACGAAGAACAGGTCGGCGTGTTCGAAATCGTCGTAGGAACCCGGCGGGCCGTCGGCGCCCAGCGATTGCTTGTAACCGGTGCCGGCGCTCGCCATGCACAGCCGGGAGTTGGCCTCCATATGCACGGTCCGCAGATAGCCCTTGGCGAGTTTCGTCGCCAGGTACTGCGCTTCCAGCGACATCTGCCCGGAGACGTACAGCGCGATCGCGTCGGGCCCGTGTTCGTCCAGGATGGCGCGCAGTCGCGCCGCGGCCTCGGCCACGGCCTCGTCCACCCCCACCGGCTGCGGTTCGACCCCGCGTTCGGGCCGGCGGTAGGCGGTGGTCATCCGGCCCGGCGCCCGCGTCAGCTCGAGATGGGTGGCGCCCTTCGTGCATAGTCGCCCGGCGTTCGCCGGATGCAGTTTGTCCCCCGCGACCTTGGCGATCACCGGCGCGCCGGTGGCGTCGGTACCGGTGGTGACCTCGATTCCGCAGCCCACACCGCAGTACGAGCACGCCGTCTTGGTGGTCGTGCCCGGTCCCGGTTCCATACCTGCCTCGGACATGGTTCCGATGGTGCCCGCGACCCGTTTCCTCGGGTTTGCCCGATGTTATCGCCGCATCACATTCCACTTCACCGGCGAAAATCACAGCTGTGAGGAAAATGAACCGGCCCGGTCAGGAACCGAGCTTGTACCCCCGGTGCAGCGCGACCACCCCGCCCGTCAGGTTCCGCCACTGCGCCCCCGACCAGCCCGCCTGCGTGACCCGCCGCCCCAGCTGCCGCTGGTTCGGCCACGCCCGGATGGATTCGGCCAGGTAGACGTAGGCGTCGGGGTTACTGCTCACCGCGCGGGCGACCCGCGGGAGCGCCTTCATCAGGTACTCCATGTAGATCGTCTTGAACACCGGGATCACCGGCGTGGAGAACTCACAGATCACCAGCCGGCCGCCCGGTTTGGTGACCCGCAGCATCTCGCGTAGCGCGAGATCGATATCGGCAACATTGCGCAGGCCGAACGAGATGGTCACCGCGTCGAACGAATTGTCCGCGAACGGCAGCGCCATGGCGTCGCCCGCGACCATCGGCACCTTGCGGTGCCGGCCTGCCGCCAGCATGCCCTGGGAGAAATCGGCGGCCACACACCACGCGCCGGATTTCCCCAGCTCCACGGTGGAGACGCCGGTGCCGGCCGCCAGATCGAGAACCTGCTCGCCCGGTCGCGGAGCGATGGCCCGGCGGGTCATCCACCGCCAATAGCGGTCCTGGCCGCCCGAGATCACCGTATTGGTGAGGTCGTATCGTCGCGCCACCCCGTCGAACATCGAAGCGACCTCGTGCGGTTGCTTGTCCAGCGAGGCCCGAACCGATTGCGTATTCGCCACAGCCCGACCCTACTCGGCGCCGCACGGCCGCGAGCGAGCCGATCAGGCCGAACGCGATAACCGATATTCGGTGCCGATCACCTCGGCGTAGTGCCCCATGAGTTCGGTGCACAGGGCCGGCCAGGTGCGGTGCAGCACCGATTTCCGGGCGGCCGTGGCAAACCGGGCGCGCAGTTCCGGATCACGCAACGCGGCGACGGTACTGGGCAGCAGTTCGGTGAACTGCTCGACCGGCAGCAGATAGCCGTTGCGGCAGGGGGAGACGAGATCGCGCGGGCCGCCGGCGTCGGGACCGATTACCGGAACACCGCTGGCCAGCGCCTCCTGCACACCCTGACAGAAGGTTTCGTGTTCGCCGGGATGCACCATCACGTCCAGGCTCGCGTAGGCCTGCGCCAGTTCGTCACCACCGAGTTCCCCGGTGAATACGGCACCCGGTAGCAGCGCGGCGAGTTTCGACCGTTCCGGCCCGTCCCCGACGATCACCAGCTGAATCGCTGGATCATCGGCCAGTACCGCCAGCCGATCGACGTGCTTCTCCGGCGCCAGCCGGCCCACGAACCCCACCACCAGCCGGTCGCTGTCACCGGACGTGAACGGGTCGGACCCGGCGGCGGGGCGTGACTCCGTAGCGCCTCCACTCGTGCTCGACCGGCGCAGCCACTGTTGCCGCAACTCGGGGCGCCGGGCGGCCGGAGTGAACCGCACCGCGTCGACCCCGCGGGCCCACCGGTGTACCCGCGGAATCCCGTGCCGGGCCAGGCTCTCCGCCGCCGCGCTGGACGGTGCGAGGGTGCGGGCCGCGCCCTCGTGGATCCGGCGGGTCCAGCCCCAGGCCGCCCGGCTGGCCAGGCCCAGCCCGTAGCTCTTGGCGAACCCGGCCACATCGGTCTGATACACCGCGACCGTGGGCAGATCCAGCCGCAGCGCGGCGGCCAGGCCGCCCGCGCCGAGCAGGAACGGGGAAGCCAGATGCACCACATCGGCATCGAAATCGCCGAGGGTCCGGACCATCCCCGGCTGCGGCAGGCCCACGGGCAGCGAGCTGATCTTCGGCACCATCACCGCGGGCACCCGGTGTACCGGGAATCTGCCGTGGTGCCGCGGTGCGGGCGCCCGGCCGCGCAGCGTATCGGGCGCGATGACGAGTGCCTCGTGTCCGTGCCGATCCAGATGGTCGAGCACCCGCAGGACCGAGTTCACGACGCCGTTCATATTCGGGAGAAACGACTCCGCAACGATGGCTACGCGCACACGGTCAGTCTGCGGGGTCGCGGGGCTCCGGCACGCGTCGGCGATATGACACCGGATCGAAGATCCGGCGAACACTCATCGAACCGGTTTCGGCACGCAACAGCAGCCACAGGACGGGCAGGGCCAGCGCCCAGATCGTCGCCAGCACCGAGAGCGCCGGGAGGATCGCGACCCGGACGTCCCGGCCGGCCACCCGCACCAGGTCCGGGTCGGCGCGGTTGTATTCCACGTTGATCCGTTCACCCGCGGTCAGGTTGGTCGGGTACAGCACACCGACCTTGGGATTATGGGTCACGCCGTCCGGGGTGACGTACATCACCGCCGACCGCAATCGCCCGGCGGACAGCACCTCACCCGTGGTTTCACCCTTGTCCGATTCGATCAGATAGTCGTTGCGCCAGGCCGCGAGCACCAGCAGCACCATCAGCACGCTCACCGAAACGGCGGCGATCAGCACCCCGATACGGAGCCGCCGCAGGCGTTCGGCCCGTGCCGAACGGTCCGGGGATTCGGCGGCCTCGATACCGGATGGTTCATCCGATACGTGCACCGGCGGCGGCGCAGCCACTTCTGCCTGGTCGGGCACGCCTACCTCCGCCGGAATCGATATCGGCCCGCCGTCGGCGGCCCGGTGCACGGACAAATCTGTGTTCGGCGCCGCCGCACCGGCGCACGCCGCCGGACCGCTCGCCACCGAGGCGGCCGGTACACGGCACCGCAACAGCCTAATGGGCACTGTCGGACGCGCCCACCCACCGGCATGTGTTACCGCCGAGGGTCGGCTCGGGCCGCGCTGTCACCACAGCGCGGCATTGCGCGGCCGCCCGCTTCGGCCGGCCCACGGCCGGGTCGTTCACCACATGCTCTGCTCGGTAGTCGAGTCGCCTATTTCGTCGGGCGACAACCAGGCGGCACGTACGGATCGGGTTCCGGGGCTCAGGGAATCGGCGCGCACGACCGCCGCGGGGCAGCGCCGGCGTTCCGCGTCGCCTCGGTCCCGCACCGGGGCATGATTGCAGCGGGACCAGGGTGTGATTGCAGCGGGACCGGGGCGTTGATTGTGGGGCGGTACCTGTCCGGTGGTCAGGATACGGCGGATCAGCGTCGCGGCCGTCGCGGCCGTCGCGGAAGGAGGTGGTACCTCCGGGGGTCGGCTACTGTAGGCGCTCATGGCCCGCAAATTCGGCTTCACGCTGACCTATCCGATCCCGGTCGCCGAACTCCACGCCGCGCTCACCGGGGAAGAACTGTGGCACGACCGCTTCGCCGGCGCGCAGACAGCCACCCTCGACCTGTCCCATCCGGGCGGGCCGGGCACCATCCGCCTCGCGATGAGCGAGAAGATCCGCCCGGAGAAGATCCCCGGCATCGTCCGCAAGGTGCTCAAGAGCGATCTGGTCGTCACCCGCGTGGACAACTGGCAGGCCCTGACCGGCGATACCGCCGAGGGCAGCTTCGAGGGCACCTCCTCGGCCATCTCCTCGGAGATGACCGGAACCTACCGGCTCCGCCCCGCCGGCGACGGTTCGGAACTGGTGGTGTCCGGATCGGTGAAGGTCAAGGTCCCGCTGGTCGGCGGCGCCATCGAACCCCTCGCCGAACAGCTCCAGCGCCGCGTGGTGGAAAGCGAACGCAAGTTCATCCTGAAATGGTTCGAGGAACGCGCCCGGGCCTGACGGACGGCGCGACCGGACCTCAGAGCCCGTCGCAGGGCGCGTCCATCGCGGCCGCGGGATCGAACTCCGTCGGTTCGACCATCACCAGCCAGTTCCCCGAATTGTCCCGGAACACCGCCTCCACGCCGTACGGCCGCTCCGCCGGCGGCTGGACGAATTCCACGCCCTTGGCTGTGAGCTCCTTATAGGCCTGTTGACAGTCCGTTGTCGTGAGTCCCAGCGAGCCGTGCGTCCCGCTGGCCAGCGACCGGCGGATCGCCTCGGCGAGGTTCTCGTCCAGGGGCGGGCCGGGCACCATCAGGGTCACCTGGAGTTCCGGATGATCCGGGTGCGCCACGGTCACCCAGCGGAAGCCGTTGTCGCCCATCTGCATATCGGCGGTTTCCACGAAGCCGAGCGTGTCGATGTACCAGTTCTTCGCCTCGGTCTGGTCGGCCACGTATACCGTGACCAGCGAAATATTGGAGATGATCGGGGTCATGATCCGAGACTAGGCGCCGCGTGCGCGCCGGGGCTTCTCCGAAATTGCGCTATCGGGCCGGCGGTCGGACAGGCCGTGCATGAACACATAGCAGCCGGGGATCCGCGGCGCGCCGTCGGCGAATTTCGCCTGGTACTCCGACGGCGACACTCCCACCAGCTCGGTGAACTTCCGCGAGAACGAGCCGAGGCTGGTATAGCCGACGAGCAGGCATACCTCGGTCACCGCAGTATTGGTGGCCCGCAGCAGATCCTGCGCCCGCTCGATCCGCCGTTCGGCCAGATACAGCGCGGGTGTGCGGCCATAGGTCGCGGCGAAACAGCGTAGGAAGTGATACTTCGAGACCCCGGCGGCCGCGGCCATCCCGGTCAGGTCGAGTGGCCGCGCGTATTCGCGGTCGATGAAATCGCGCGCCCGCCGCAGGTGGGGGAGCAGATCCTCGGGAACCGGCCGGGCCGCCATGGGCGGTTATCCGAACGGGACGAGTTCGTCGAAACGCATCGACGCGCGCCCGGCCGCCCGCCACGCCCGGGCCGTCAGGTCCACATCCTCGTCGGTGACCAGATTGCCCATTACCCGGACGGCGGTGCGCTGCAAGAGTTTCGACCGCATCACCGGAGGTCCGCCCATCGGCACCATCCGCGGATGGGTCGCCAGGCCGGCGATCCGGCGCGCCACCGAATACGTGCGGCCGTACTTGCGGCGCAACGTATCCGGCCACAGCCGGGTGAGATCGGGTTCGTCGAGCAGGCCGGCGAGCATATGCCCGCCCTCGAGCCCGTAGTCGATCCCTTCGCCGTTCAACGGGTTCACGCAGCCGGCGGCATCGCCGACCAGCACCCAGTTGCGGCCCGCGATACCGGAAACCGCGCCGCCCATCGGCAGTAGCGCCGAGGAGACCGCCCGCAGCGACCCGGTCAGCTCCCATTCCTCGCGGCGCAGCGTGGTGTAGTGCTCCAGCAGTGGTTTCAGTGCGATATGCGAGGGGCGCCGCTCGGTCGCCAGCGAACCGACCCCGATATTCACCTCGCCGTTGGCGAGCGGGAAGACCCAGCCGTAGCCGGGTACCAGTTCTCCTTCGGCATTGCGCAGCTCCAGATGGGAGGTGATCCACTGATCGGCGCTGCGCCCGGACGCGATATAGGCGCGTGCCGCCACCCCGTAGGCGTACTTCCGGTGCCAGGTGCGGCCGAGCAGCTTGCCGACCGGGGAGCGGACACCGTCGGCCACGACCAAGGTCTCGCAGCGGATCTCGGCTTCCCGGCCGCCCGTGCGCACCACCACACCGGTGACCCGGTCACCGTCTCGCGTGACCGCGGTGACCTTGCTGCCGTCGAACATCCGCGCCCCGGATTTCACGGCGGTATCGCGCAGTTTGTCGTCCAGTTCGGTGCGCGGTATCGCGCTGCCGTAAGTCGGGAACGAACCGGCCGGCCACGGCAGCAGCGCTTCGCGGCCGAACCCGGTCATCCGCAAACCGTGGTTGACGGTATGGGCGCGCACCCATTCGCCCAGACCCAGATGTTCCAGTTCGGCGGTCGCACGCGGTGTGAGACCGTCCCCGCAGGTCTTGTCCCGGGGAAACTCCGCCGAATCGAGCAACAGCACCTCACGACCCGCCCGTGCGGCCCACGCCGCCGCCGCCGAACCCGCGGGCCCGGCACCCACCACCAGCACCTGCGCGTGTGCGGGCAGCG
The DNA here is from genome assembly GCF_050936135.1 of Nocardia sp. CA-290969. Lineage (NCBI taxonomy): Bacteria > Bacillati > Actinomycetota > Actinomycetes > Mycobacteriales > Nocardiaceae > Nocardia > Nocardia sp. CA-290969. Next base: position 7,334,652 of record NZ_JBNJNJ010000001.1, read on the forward strand.
GCCCCCGGTCGCTCTCGGCTGGTGTGGCTTCGGGTGCACCCATGCGGTCAATAGTTACAGGGCGCGGTGGGGGATGTCGATGGCGGTACCGTGCACAGCATGAGCGAGTCAGGCCCGGAGGCGGTAGCGCAGCGTGACCACGTAGGGCCCTCGCTCATGCTCGATCAATACAGTGACCGTGTTCATGGGGAGCTGCGGCATGGACACGCTAGGTTCATCACCGTGGGGTCGGACGCGTCCTTGGGAGAAGGTATGAGCACATCTGCTGTGAGCGAAGCCGGCACGGTGGTGGCGGGGGTGGACCTCGGAGACGCCGCCCTCGCCGCGACAGTGCGTTCAGGGCTCGACCGGGTGGAGGAGTTACTGGTCGAGGAACTGTCGGACGGTGCGTCCTTCCTGCAGGAAGCAGCGCTGCATCTGGCCAAGGCCGGGGGTAAACGGTTCCGCCCGCTGTTCACCATCCTCACCGGCCAGCTCGGCCCCCGCCCGGATGATCCGGATCTGATCACCGCCGGCACCGTCGTCGAACTGGTGCATCTGGCCACTCTGTATCACGACGATGTCATGGACGAGGCCACCATGCGCCGCGGCGCCCCGAGTGTGAACTCCCGCTGGGGCAACAGTGTGGCGATCCTGGCCGGCGACTACCTGTTCGCCCATGCCTCCCGCCTCACCTCCACCCTCGGCCCCGACGCCGTGCGGATCATCGCCGAAACCTTCGCCGAACTGGTCACCGGCCAGATGCGCGAAACCATGGGTGCCCGGGAATCCGCCGATCCGGTCGCGCACTACCTGAAGGTGGTCTGGGAGAAGACGGGTTCGCTGATCGCGGCCTCCGGCCGCTTCGGCGGCACGTTCTCCGGCGCCGGCCTCGATCATGTGGAGCGCCTGGCCCGTCTCGGCGACGCGGTGGGTACCGCCTTCCAGATTTCGGACGACATCATCGATATCTCGTCGGTCTCGGCGCAGTCCGGCAAAACCCCCGGCACCGATCTGCGGGAAGGTGTCCACACCCTCCCGGTTCTCTACGCCTTGCGCGACGAAGGCACCGACGGCGATCGCCTGCGTACTCTCCTGGACCACCCGCTGGAATCGGACGCCGAGGTCGCCGAAGCCCTGGAGCTGCTCGGCCGCTCCCCGGGTATGGCCCAGGCCAAGGAGAAGCTGCGCGAATACGCCGAGATCGCGCACACCGAACTGAGGGCCCTGCCCGCGGGTCCCGCGAACGACGCCCTCGTCCGCCTGGTCCGGTACACGATCGAACGCGTGGGGTGAACCCCGGCTCCGGCCGGTGACACCGGAACTTCAGGGCCTTCGTGGTCGTTGTCGTGGGGTAGCGGTTCTGGCCGAAATCCGCGCGTCCGAGCGCGCCACGAACACAGGAGTGCTATGCACGGGCACGGGTTTGCGAATGGGTGCAAAACGTTCGGGCTCATGGTCGGTCTTTCCGCGCTCATCGTGCTGGCGGGCGCGGCTTTCCGGAACACCACGATATTGGTGATCGCGGTACTACTCGCTGTGGCGATGAACGGCTACGCGTATTTCAACAGCGATAAACTCGCGCTGAAGGCGATGCGGGCGCAGCCGGTGAGTGAACTCGAGGCGCCCGTGATCTACCGGATCGTGCGTGAATTGGCGACCACCGCGCGCCAGCCGGTGCCGCGGCTCTATATCAGTCCGACGAATGCGCCGAATGCGTTCGCGACCGGGCGCAATCCCCGGCACGCGGCCGTCTGCTGTACCAGCGGCATTCTGCAGATTCTGGACGAGCGGGAATTGCGAGCCGTACTGGGACACGAACTCTCCCATGTCTACAACCGCGATATCCTGATCTCGTCGGTTGCCGGAGCGATGGCCGCGGTGATTTCCGGTCTGGCCAATTTCGCGTACTTCGCGGCCGCTTTCGGCGGTAACCGGGGAGGTTCCGGTCCGAATTTCATCGGTGTGCTGCTGGTCTCGCTGCTGGGCCCCATCGCCGCCGGGCTGATCAAGCTGGCGGTATCGCGGTCGCGCGAATATCAGGCCGACGAATCGGGTGCCGAACTGACCGGCGATCCGCTGGCGCTGGCTTCCGCGCTGCGGAAACTGGAGCGCGGGGTGCAGGCGGCGCCCTTGCCGCCCGAACCCCGGCTCACCGCGCAATCGCATCTGATGATCGCCAATCCGTTCCGTACCGGCGATCGGATGGCCCGGTTGTTCTCGACGCATCCGCCGATGTCCGACCGGATCGCCAGGCTGGAAGAGATGGCCGGCCGGCGCTGAAGTATTCCGGCTACCGGTAGTTCACGAACTGCAGCGCGATACCGAAATCTTCGCCTTTGAGCAGGGAGATCACGGCCTGCAGATCGTCGCGTTTCTTACTGGTCACCCGTAACTCGTCGCCCTGTATCTGCGCTTTGACGCCCTTGGGGCCTTCGTCGCGGATCTTCTTCGAGATCTTCTTGGCGTGCTCGGTATCGATTCCCTGCACCAGCGATCCGGTGATCTTGTAAGTCTTACCGGAGGCCACCGGCTCGCCCGCGTCGAACGCCTTCAGCGAGATATCCCGGCGGATCAACTTCTCCTTGAAAACCTCGAGCGCGGCTTTGACCCGCTCCTCGGATTCTGCGGTGAGCACCACTTTGTCCTCGCCCGACCATTCGATGCCCGCGCCCGTGCCCCGGAAGTCGTAGCGCGTGTTCAGTTCCTTTTCGGCCTGGTGCAGCGCGTTGTCGACCTCCTGCCGTTCGACCTTGCTGACGATATCGAATGATGAATCGGCCACACTGCGCTCCTGTTCGCTGTTGGATCACCCTGAGTGCCTACGCAAGCTACCTCTTTTGTGTCCCGGCGCTGACCGGCCGTCTCGATCGCCGCGGCCCGGCGGCTGGTCGAGCAGGTTTTCCCGTCGCTGCCGCGGCAGGCCCGCCGGCGGTGTTCAGGGCAGCTGGCCAGCCGGTTTGCATTCCGGGTGCGGGTTCGTTGTATCCTGCTTTGCGCACTCGGAAAAGTGACCGAAAGGTCGGGAGTGCGGTACAAGGCAGGTTGCCCGAGCGGCCAATGGGAGCAGACTGTAAATCTGTCGGTGAAAGCCTACGTAGGTTCGAATCCTACACCTGCCACCACGAACCCCCGCCGGTGAAATCCGGCGGGGGTTCGATCGTTTCCGGGTGCCGAACACCCTCCGGTGCAACCAAAAAACAGGCTCTGACCACTCGGTTTGGTGCTGTCGGCGGTGAGTGTGTACTCTCGTTCAAGTCTTCGAGGCAACGGGCCGGAGTTCGCCGGTTCCGCTGCGGAGAAGTCGCGCCCCCTTAGCTCAGTCGGCAGAGCGTTTCCATGGTAAGGAAAAGGTCAACGGTTCGATTCCGTTAGGGGGCTCGCCGGATTGCCGGTGGTGTCCGACTCGGCACTCCAAGCCGCGACGTCGCCGTCGCAGATGGCGTATAAGGCGGTGTAGCTCAGGCGGTAGAGCAAACGACTCATAATCGTTGTGTCGCCGGTTCGAGTCCGGCCATCGCTACCCATACTGATTGACCCTCTGGTTGACCGGAAAGAAGGCATATCGTGGCCGCGAAGTCCACCGATGTCCGGCCAAAGATCACCTTGGCCTGCGAGCAGTGCAAGCATCGCAACTACATCACCAAGAAGAACCGGCGCAACGACCCGGATCGGCTGGAACTGAAGAAGTTCTGCCCGAACTGCGGCACGCACCGGGCGCATCGCGAATCCCGCTGAGCCTTGTATGTGGCGTCACCGCTCCGGCGGTGACGCACAATCCGCATGGGCAGATCGGGTGACGTCGATCGATACGATATCGGGTTTCGCGGTGTCGTGATCCCCGTGACGTGCCTTCCGGCTCGCTACAGTTATGGTTCTTCATGGGCGGGCTTCCCGCCCGTTCGCGGCCGGCGATGGGCCGCGGTATCGACCGGGCGGCTGTGCGGTTTCCCCTTCGGCTACACCGGCCTACCACCTTCTGGACCGAGGTCCAGCCGCCAAGCAGACTCCGTGCTGCGGGGTCAGATAGGTACAGTCCTCCCGTGACAACGAACACCGGAACAGACGAAGTGGCCGCGATGGAAGCGGAGTTCGATCCCGCCGCCCATGCTGCCGCGATGGTCGGTCACCACTACCGCGTCGACGACTATTACGAGGTCGGCCGTGAAAAGGTCCGGGAGTACGCCCGGGCCGTACAGGACAGTCACCCGGTGCACTGGGATGAAGATATCGCGCTGGAGTACGGCTACGACGGCCTGGTAGCCCCGGTCACCTTCATCTCGCTCGTCGGCATCCTGGCCCAGCGCAAGCTCTTCGAAACGGTCGTCACCGGCTATGACCTGAGCCAGATCATGCAGACCGACCAGATCCTGGAATTCCACCGCCCGATCCTCGTGGGCGACCGGTTGACCTGCGACGTCTACCTGCATTCCTTCCGCCAGGCGTTCGGCGGCGACATCATCGTCACCAAGAACATCGTCACCGATCAGCACGACGAAGTGGTGCTCACCACCTACACCACCCTGGTCGGCCGCAGCGGCGGTGATATCGATCCCAATCTCAACGAGGCCGTGCGCAAGGTACTCATGCACGGCATGGAAGCCTCCCTGCCCGACCACACGCCGCGCTCGCATCCCGCACCGCCGGCCCTGGCGGCGGAGAAGGTGGTGCCCACCCGGTTCGCGCGTTCCTTCGACGACGTCACCGTCGGCGAGGAGCTGCCCGCCCGGCTGGTGCGCCTCACCCGCGGCGATCTGGTGAACTACGCCGGTGTCTCCGGCGACGCCAACCCGATCCACTGGAGCGACGAAGTCGTCAAGCTCGTGGACCTGGACACTTGCGTCGGGCACGGCATGCTCTCCATGGGCCTCGGCGGCGGATTCGTGACTTCCTGGCTGGGTGACCCGGGCGCGGTGAAGGAATACAACGTACGGTTCACCAGCCCGGTCTTCGTGAGCGCGACCGAGCCCGCCGAGGTCGAATTCACCGGCAAGGTGAAGTCGCTGGATCCGGAAACCCGGACCGCGGTGATCGCGATCGTCGCCAAATCCGGCGGGCGCAAGATCTTCGGCCGGGCCACGGCAACCGTCCAGTTGTCCTGACCTGGTCGAGCGTCCCGATTGGCTTCTGTTGCCGACCGTGCCGTACACTCGGGTTTCTGGGGTCACCAGCCGATGCGCGCTGCTCTGCAAGGCTGGTTCCAGGCGGGGTTCTTGAGTGTCGGCCACACCGGCTGAGTAGGCTCGGGTCGATCCGGTTGTACCGGGCCCGCCGACGGGGCCGGCATCTGCCGGAGCGGCGCGCGTGTTGTGTGGCACCAGCGCCGATAATTGAATACCGCAGTGTGGCTGGATCGAATGGCAGTATCCGGTTCAGCCGAAGGGGCGTAGCTCAAATGGCAGAGCAGCGGTCTCCAAAACCGCAGGTTGCAGGTTCAAGTCCTGTCGCCCCTGCCCTGGATGCCCGGCGATGAGAGAGGATCGACGTGACCGACGAGCGGGATGACACCGCCGCCGCGCAGCGGCCGAGCGGAAAGCGCTCCGCTCGGCGGGGCCGGTCCGCTACGTCGGGCGCGTCCGATACCGGTTCGATCGCGACCATCGATCGGCCCGCGCGTAAGGACGACAAGAAGTCCGGCCGGGCCGAGCGGGACGGGTCACGGAATCCGTTCAAACGCTTGTTCAAGTTCCTGCGTGAGGTGATCGCGGAACTGCGGAAGGTTATCTGGCCCAACCGGAAGCAGATGGTCACCTATACGACCGTTGTTCTGGTGTTCGTGATCTTCATGGTCGCGTTCATCAGCGGGTTGGATCTGGCGTTCATCAAGGGTGTCGACTGGTTGTTCGGCTAGCCAGGCGATATCGGCGCCGGTGCCCCGATCCGCGCCCGCGGGCCGGACGCCAGACAAGACCGCCGCGCCCGAACCCGGCACGCAGAGGATGCACGTGACGACACAGGAAGCGAGTGCCCAGTGAGCACCCCGGAGAACGACACCACCGACGAGTTCCCGGTCGACGATCAGGCGGCCGAGGAGGCTGCCGTACACGTCGAGGAGCCGGCGTCCGACGCCGAGCCCGAGGCTGCCGACGAGGCCGCACCCGCATCCGCCGACGAAGGTGAACCGGATCCGGTCGAGCAGATGAAGGCCGTATTGCGGCGTGCTCCCGGTGACTGGTACGTCATCCACTCGTATGCCGGCTACGAGAACAAGGTGAAGACCAATCTCGAGACCCGCGTGCAGAACCTGGACCTGGAGGATTACATCTTCCAGGTGGAGGTGCCCACCGAAGAGGTCACCGAGATCAAGAACGGTCAGCGCAAGAGCGTCAACCGCAAGGTGCTGCCGGGCTACATCCTGGTGCGGATGGACCTGAACGACGAGTCCTGGGGCGCGGTGCGCAACACCCCCGGTGTCACGGGGTTCGTCGGCGCGACCTCGCGCCCCTCCCCGCTGACCATCAACGAAGTGGTGAAATTCCTGGTCCCGGCCGCCCAGCAGAAGAAGGCCGCCGCGCCCGCTGCTGCCGCGGCCACTCCGGAGACCGCCGGCGAAACCCCGGCCAAGCCGGCCATCGAGGTCGATTTCGAGGTCGGCGAATCGGTGACCGTGATGGACGGCCCGTTCGCGACGCTGCCCGCCACGATTTCCGAGGTCAACGCCGAACAGCAGAAGCTCAAGGTGCTGGTCTCGATCTTCGGTCGCGAGACGCCGGTCGAGCTGGAATTCACCAAGGTCGCCAAGATCTAGCGGCGGCGCCTGTGCCTCCCGGGGCGGTTGTCCCCGGGCCGGACCTTGCAGAGCGCAAGGAACACCACACAACTAGGAAAGAAAGATGCCCCCCAAGAAGAAGAAGCTCGCCGGGATCATCAAGCTTCAGATCCAGGCCGGCCAGGCGAATCCGGCTCCGCCGGTGGGCCCGGCGCTCGGCCAGCACGGCGTCAACATCATGGAGTTCTGCAAGGCCTACAACGCCGCGACCGAATCGCAGCGCGGCAATGTGGTGCCGGTCGAGATCTCGGTGTACGAGGATCGGTCCTTCGACTTCAAGCTGAAGACCCCGCCCGCCGCCAAGCTGCTGCTCAAGGCCGCCGGTGTGCAGAAGGGTTCGCCCGAGCCGCACCGCAACAAGGTCGCCACGGTGACCATGGATCAGGTGCGCGAGATCGCCAAGACCAAGCAGGAAGATCTGAACGCCAACGATATCGATCAGGCGGCCAAGATCATCGCCGGCACCGCGCGCTCGATGGGAATCACCGTCGAGGGCTGACGGTCGTCGATCCCGCTTTTCGGTGGGAGGGCCGGCCAGGCCCGATAACCACGGCTGAACCACACATAAGGACAGAGAAACATGGCAAAACGAAGCAAGGCGTATCTCGCCGCGGCCGAGAAGGTCGACCGGACCAAGCTCTACTCCCCGCTGGCCGCCGCGCGGCTGGCCAAGGAGACCGCCACCGCCAAGACCGACGCGACCGTCGAGGTCGCGGTACGGCTCGGTGTGGATCCCCGTAAGGCCGACCAGATGGTCCGCGGCACCGTGAACCTGCCGCACGGCACCGGTAAAACCGCCCGCGTCATCGTGTTCGCGGCCGGTGAGAAGGCCGCCGAGGCCGAGGCCGCCGGTGCGGACGCCGTCGGCGCCGAGGATCTGATCGAGCGGATCCAGGGCGGCTGGCTCGATTTCGACGCCGCGATCGCCACCCCCGACCAGATGGCCAAGGTCGGCCGGATCGCGCGTGTCCTGGGCCCGCGTGGTCTGATGCCGAACCCGAAGACCGGCACGGTCACCACCGATGTCACCAAGGCGGTCAACGACATCAAGGGCGGCAAGATCAACTTCCGCGTCGACAAGCAGGCCAACCTGCACTTCGTCATCGGCAAGGCGTCCTTCGACGACAACAAGCTGGTGGAGAACTACGGTGCCGCGCTGGACGAGATCCTGCGCGCCAAGCCGTCGACCGCCAAGGGCCGTTACGTCAAGAAGGTGACGGTTTCGACGAACACCGGACCGGGCATCCCGGTGGACCCGAACCGCACCCGCAACCTCCTGGAAGAGGACGCGACCGCGTAAGGCGCTCAGCAAGTAGACCGGTAGCGGTGGGAACGGATATCCGTTCCCACCGCTATCGTCGTTTCCGGGCCGGTGTCGTGCCCCGAGTACGCCGGGGATTTCGTCGCCGCCGGCGGGGGTCGGTAGCCCGTTTTGCCAGGACAGGGCTTTACCAGGTACGCTTGCTCAGGTTGTCGACCGGTTCGACACCACCCAATCTGTTCTACCGAAGACCGTAGGTCTGCCGATTCCGTACGGAATCGGCCGAAGGTCCGGCGAGAGTGCCGGCGGCCCACGCAGGGAGAGCCGAGGCTGGGAGTGAGCACAGGATTCGTCGCTGTGCCGGATACTCTTTCGCGCCCCGGAACGCTCTGCGTTCGGGGCGCTTGTTCTTTCGCCGGCCCCTGATTCGGTAGGGCAACACCCGAACCGACATCAGAGAGGAGGCGAAGTATGGCGAAACCCGAGAAGGTTGCCGCGGTCGCGGAGATCACCGAGCAGTTCAAGGGCTCGACGGCAGCAGTTATCACGGAATACCGTGGCCTGTCCGTCGGTGCCCTCACCGAACTGCGCCGTGCGCTCGGTGCCGACACCACGTACTCCGTCGCCAAGAACACCCTGGTGAAGCGCGCTGCGGCCGAGGCCGGTGTGGAGGGCCTGGACGACCTGTTCGTCGGACCCACCGCGATCGCGTTCATCTCCGGTGAACCCGTCGAGGCCGCCAAGGCCCTCAAGACCTTCGCCAAGGATCACAAGGCGCTGGTCATCAAGGGCGGCTACATGGACGGCGCTCCGCTGTCCGTGTCCGAGGTCGAGCGGATCGCCGATCTGGAGTCCCGCGAGGTCCTGCTGGCCAAGCTGGCCGGTGCCATGAAGGGCAACCTGGCCAAGGCCGCCGGTCTGTTCAACGCTCCCGCTTCGCAGGTGGCCCGCCTGGCCGCCGCGCTGCAGGAGAAGAAGCAGGCCGAAGGCGGAGACGCCGCCGCGGAGTAACACCTTCCGCATCCCCCGCGGAACGGTCGCTCCCGGCCGCCCCGCACAGACGTTCACTATCGAAAGGAAACAACAATGGCCAACGTTGACGAGCTGCTCGAAACCTTCGGCAACATGACCCTGCTCGAGCTGTCGGACTTCGTGAAGAAGTTCGAGGAGAAGTTCGAGGTCACCGCCGCTGCTCCGGTCGCTGTCGCCGCCGCCGGTGCCGCCCCGGCCGCCGCCGAGGCCGCCGAGGAGCAGGACGAGTTCGACGTCATCCTCGAGGGTGCCGGCGATAAGAAGATCCAGGTCATCAAGGTGGTCCGTGAGATCGTCTCCGGCCTGGGCCTGAAGGAAGCCAAGGACCTCGTCGAGGGCGCCCCGAAGCCCATCCTGGAGAAGGTGGCCAAGGACGCCGCCGATGCCGCCAAGGAGAAGCTGGAAGCGGCCGGCGCCAAGGTTTCGGTCAAGTAATCACGACCGACAGCGGAAAACGGGCGGTTCCTCCGAGGAACCGCCCGTTTTTCTTGTTCGCAGGTTAACCACCATTCTTTGGTGTGGACACTCGCACGCATGGTTACTCTTCGGTCAGGTCGGGTGTGTTACAGCGGCCGCATGAGATACAGTGGCCGGACCCACTGTGACGTGACGCACCGCTACCGGGTCAGCGGTGCCGAGTGGGTAGCTCGCTGAGAAATGTGGAGGTTGGCGTGGGCGTCGAGGTCAGGACCGAGAGTGTAACCAAGTCGTTCGGTTCACAACGGATTTGGCAGGACGTTTCTATTACCCTGCCTGCCGGTGAGGTCAGCGCGCTGCTGGGCCCGTCGGGTACCGGTAAGTCCGTATTCCTGAAGTCGCTTATCGGCCTGCTGCGGCCGGAGCGTGGATCCATTTTCATCGGTGATACCGATATCACCACGTGCTCCAACAAGGAGCTCTACGAGATCCGCAAACTGTTCGGCGTGCTGTTCCAGGACGGCGCACTGTTCGGTTCGATGAATCTCTTCGACAATGTGGCCTTCCCGCTGCGCGAGCACACCAAGAAATCCGAATCCGATATCCGCAAGATCGTGATGGAGAAGCTGGAGCTCACCGGTCTTCTCGGCGCCGAGGGCAAACTGCCCGGCGAGATCTCCGGCGGTATGCGCAAACGCGCCGGTCTGGCGCGCGCGCTGGTGCTCGATCCGCAGATCATCCTGGTCGACGAGCCCGACTCGGGCCTGGATCCGGTGCGTACCTCGTATCTCAGCCAGCTGCTGATCGATATCAACGCCCAGATCGACGCCACGATCCTCATCGTGACGCACAACATCAACCTGGCGCGTACGGTGCCCGACAACATCGGCATGCTGTTCCGCCGCCAGCTGGTGATGTTCGGCCCGCGCGAGGTGCTGCTCACCAGCGACGAGCCGGTGGTCAAGCAGTTCCTCAACGGTCGCATGATCGGCCCCATCGGTATGTCCGAGGAGAAGGACGAAGCCCAGATGGCGCGCGAGCAGGCGATGGTCGATGCGGGCCATCACCACGGTGGTGCCGAAGAGGTCGAGGGCATCATCCCGCAGATGAAGGCGCAGCCGGGTATGCCGGTGCGGCAGGCCGTGCAGCGCCGGAAGAACCGGGTCCGCGAGATCATGCACACCCTGCCGGCCGCGGCGCAGGCCGCGATTCGTGAATCGCTCGATCAGAACGATGAGACGATGGTCATGTCCTACAACTCCGGGCAGCAGCTCGGTGCGGGCGATCGGGGTAACGATTTCCCCGGTTCGGACTTCGACACCATGCAGTACCCGAAGGTCTGACAGTACTCGCTGGCGAAAAGCAGCGCGTCGGGTTCCCCACCCGGCGCGCTGTTCTTTGTCCGGGTCATCGCCGTGACTTCCCGGGTGCCACCGCCGCATCGGTGCGGCTCGAACTGGGGTTACGGCTGATCTTGTTGGAGCCCGGGAAACCGGCAGACCGCCAGGTCGGCACGGGCACTTGACGAGTTTCGCCGGACCAGTCACGCTATTGGAGGCAGCTTCTGTTGCCTCGGTAGTGCACGACCACCGACGCCGAATCGGCTCTCGCCGGCGCGGCCGCGGTCCGGAACGCAGCCAGCGGAACCGGCCCGGCGCGTCAGCCGGACAGCGGTTCGCCGGGGTGGTACTTTGACACCTCCGTATAGGTAGGTGTAGGTTTGGACGTTGCGCTGGCTGCCTCCTGTCCATACCTTGATCGCACTACGAAAGTTCCACCCTTCCGGTGTTGCTTCCGTTGTTTGCTGTTCGAGTCTCGTTCGGGTTGTGACCAGCGAGAATCCCAAAATGTAGCAGACAAGCGACGGTCGCGGACCACCACGCGACGCGCGTGAGGTGCTGGAAGGACGCATCTTGGCAGTCTCCACCCAGACAAGCGCCAATACGAAGCTGGGAGTTTCCGGAGGTATCCCCGGGGCTCCGTTGCGGGTGTCTTTCGCGAAGCTCCGGGAGCCGCTGGAGGTGCCCGGACTTCTCGATCTACAAACGGAATCTTTCGCCTGGCTGGTCGGCACGCCGGAATGGCGCGAGCGGGCAGCCGCTCGTGGCGACGGCGGGCTGGTCGGCGGGCTCGAAGAGGTCCTCGAGGAGCTGTCGCCGATCGAGGACTTCTCCGGTTCGATGTCCCTGTCCTTCTCCGATCCGCGCTTCGAAGAGGTCAAGGCCTCCATCGACGAGTGCAAAGACAAGGACATGACCTACGCGGCGCCGTTGTTCGTCACCGCGGAGTTCATCAACAACAACACCGGTGAGATCAAGAGCCAGACGGTCTTCATGGGTGATTTCCCGATGATGACCGATAAGGGCACCTTCATCATCAACGGCACCGAGCGTGTCGTGGTGTCCCAGCTGGTGCGCTCGCCGGGCGTCTATTTCGACCAGTCGGTCGACAAGAGCACCGAAAAGGATCTGCACAGCGTCCGGGTGATCCCGAGCCGCGGCGCCTGGCTGGAGTTCGACGTCGACAAGCGCGACACCGTCGGTGTGCGTATCGACCGCAAGCGCCGGCAGCCCGTCACCGTCCTGCTCAAGGCCCTCGGCTGGACCAACGAGGAAATCGTCGAGCGGTTCGGCTTCTCCGAGATCATGATGTCCACACTGGAGAAGGACAACACCGCCGGCCAGGACGAGGCCCTGCTCGATATCTACCGGAAACTGCGTCCGGGCGAACCGCCGACCAAGGAGTCCGCGCAGACCCTGCTGGAGAACCTGTTCTTCAAGGAGAAGCGCTACGACCTGGCCCGCGTGGGCCGGTACAAGGTCAACAAGAAGCTCGGCATCAACGCCGGCGTCCCGGTCACCGGTTCGGTACTGACCAAGGACGATATCGTCGCGATCATCGAGTACCTGGTCCGCCTGCATCAGGGCGACCGGTCGATGACCGTCCCCGGCGGCGTCGAGGTGCCGGTGGAGGTCGACGATATCGATCACTTCGGTAATCGCCGTATCCGCACCGTCGGTGAGCTGATCCAGAACCAGATCCGCGTCGGCCTGTCCCGGATGGAACGCGTCGTGCGTGAGCGCATGACCACCCAGGACGTCGAGGCCATCACGCCGCAGACCCTGATCAACATCCGTCCCGTCGTGGCGGCGATCAAGGAATTCTTCGGCACCTCGCAGCTGTCGCAGTTCATGGACCAGAACAACCCGCTGTCGGGCCTGACCCACAAGCGCCGCCTGAACGCGCTGGGCCCGGGTGGTCTGTCCCGGGAACGCGCCGGCCTCGAGGTCCGCGACGTCCACCCGTCGCACTACGGCCGGATGTGCCCGATCGAGACCCCGGAAGGCCCGAATATCGGCCTGATCGGCTCGCTCGCGGTGTACGCGCGGGTCAACCCGTTCGGATTCATCGAGACGCCGTACCGCAAGGTCGTCGACGGCCGGGTCACCGACGAGGTCGTCTACCTGACCGCCGACGAAGAGGACCGGCACACTCGTGCCCAGGCCAATTCGCCGATCGACGCGGACGGCCGTTTCATCGACGACCGCATCCTCGCCCGTAAGGGCAACGAGGAGATGGAATTCGTCGGCCCGGGTGAGGTCGACTACATGGATGTCTCGCCGCGCCAGATGGTGTCGGTGGCGACCGCCATGATTCCGTTCCTCGAGCACGACGACGCCAACCGTGCCCTCATGGGTGCGAACATGCAGCGTCAGGCCGTGCCGCTGATCCGTTCCGAGGCGCCCGTCGTGGGCACCGGTATGGAGCTGCGGGCCGCGGTCGACGCCGGCGATGTGGTCGTGAACGACAAGGCCGGTGTGGTCGAAGAGGTTTCCGCCGACTACATCACCGTCATGCACGACGACGGCACCCGCCGCAGCTACCGGATGCGTAAGTTCGCCCGCTCCAACCAGGGCACCTGCGCCAACCAGCGGCCGATCGTGGACGAGGGCCAGCGGGTCGAGGTCGGCCAGGTGCTGGCCGACGGGCCGTGCACCGAGAACGGTGAGATGGCGCTGGGCAAGAACCTGCTCGTCGCGATCATGCCGTGGGAGGGTCACAACTACGAGGACGCGATCATCCTGTCGCAGCGCCTCGTGGAGGACGACGTTCTCACCTCGATCCATATCGAAGAGCACGAGATCGACGCCCGCGACACCAAGCTGGGCGCCGAGGAGATCACCCGGGACATCCCGAACGTCTCCGACGAGGTGCTGGCCGATCTGGACGAGCGCGGCATCGTGCGTATCGGTGCCGAGGTCCGCGACGGCGACATCCTGGTCGGCAAGGTCACCCCGAAGGGTGAAACCGAGCTGACCCCGGAGGAGCGGCTGCTGCGCGCGATCTTCGGTGAGAAGGCGCGCGAGGTGCGCGATACCTCGCTGAAGGTGCCGCACGGCGAATCCGGCAAGGTCATCGGTATCCGGGTGTTCTCCCGCGAGGACGACGACGATCTGCCTCCGGGTGTGAACGAGCTGGTCCGGGTGTACGTGGCGCAGAAGCGCAAGATCCAGGACGGCGACAAGCTGGCCGGCCGGCACGGCAACAAGGGTGTTATCGGCAAGATCCTGCCGACCGAGGATATGCCGTTCCTGCCGGACGGCACCCCGGTCGACATCATCCTGAACACCCACGGTGTGCCGCGTCGTATGAACATCGGCCAGATCCTGGAAACCCACCTCGGCTGGATCGGCAAGGCGGGCTGGAAGGTCGATATCGCCACCGACGGCACCCGTCCCGAGTGGGCGAAGGCGCTGCCGGAGGAAATGCTGGGCGCCCCGGCCGACTCCAATATCGCGACCCCCGTCTTCGACGGTGCCCGCGAGGAGGAGCTCACCGGTCTGCTCAGCTCGACGCTGCCCAACCGCGACGGCGAGCGGATGGTCGACGACAACGGTAAGGCGACACTGTTCGACGGCCGGTCCGGCGAACCGTTCCCGTACCCGGTGGCGGTCGGCTACATGTACATCCTGAAGCTGCACCACCTGGTCGACGACAAGATCCACGCCCGTTCGACCGGCCCGTACTCGATGATCACGCAGCAGCCGCTGGGTGGTAAGGCGCAGTTCGGTGGTCAGCGTTTCGGCGAAATGGAATGCTGGGCCATGCAGGCCTACGGCGCCGCCTACACCCTGCAGGAACTGCTGACCATCAAGTCCGACGACGTGGTGGGCCGGGTGAAGGTCTACGAGGCGATCGTCAAGGGCGAGAACATTCCGGAGCCGGGCATTCCGGAATCGTTCAAGGTTCTGCTCAAGGAACTCCAGTCGCTGTGCCTCAATGTCGAGGTGCTGTCGTCCGACGGCGCCGCGATCGAGATGCGCGACGGCGACGACGAGGACCTGGAGCGGGCGGCGGCCAACCTGGGCATCAACCTGTCCCGGAACGAAGCGGCCACCGTCGACGATCTGGCGAACTAGGGCGTTGGCCGGGTGCCGCAGTCACGACTCGGCACCCGGCTGGTGCGTTCGAACCAATAGAGAACTTTTGCTCGTATTCGACCCGCACAGGGGAAAGGAAGTTACGTGCTAGACGTCAACTTCTTCGATGAACTCCGGATCGGCCTGGCCACCGCCGAGGACATCCGTAACTGGTCCTACGGCGAGGTGAAGAAACCGGAGACCATCAACTACCGCACGCTCAAGCCCGAGAAGGACGGCTTGTTCTGCGAGAAGATCTTCGGTCCCACCCGGGACTGGGAGTGCTACTGCGGTAAGTACAAGCGTGTCCGCTTCAAGGGCATCATCTGCGAGCGCTGCGGCGTCGAGGTGACCCGCGCCAAGGTGCGCCGTGAGCGGATGGGCCATATCGAACTGGCCGCCCCGGTCACCCACATCTGGTACTTCAAGGGTGTGCCGAGCCGGCTCGGCTACCTGCTCGACCTGGCGCCGAAGGATCTGGAAAAGATCATCTACTTCGCCGCCTACGTCATCACCGCTGTCGACGACGAAATGCGGCACAACGAGCTGTCGACGCTCGAAGCGGAGATGGAGGTCGAGAAGAAGACCGTCACCGATCAGCGCGACGCCGATCTCGAGGCCCGGGCGCAGAAGCTCGAAGCCGATATCGCCGAGCTGGAGGCCGAGGGCGCCAAGTCCGATGTCCGCCGCAAGGTCAAGGACGGCGGCGAGCGCGAGATGAAGCAGATCCGCGACCGTGCCCAGCGTGAGCTGGACCGGCTCGAGGAGATCTGGAACACCTTCACCAAGCTGGCTCCCAAGCAGCTGATCGTGGACGAGGTCCTCTACCGCGAGCTGCAGGACCGGTACGGCGAGTACTTCACCGGCGCGATGGGTGCGGAGTCCATCCAGAAGCTGATGGAGAACTTCGATATCGAGGCCGAGGCCGAGAACCTGCGGGAGACCATCCGCAGCGGTAAAGGCCAGAAGAAGCTGCGTGCGCTCAAGCGGCTCAAGGTCGTCGCGGCGTTCCAGTCCAACGGCAACTCGCCGATGGGCATGGTGCTCGACGCCGTTCCGGTGATCCCGCCGGAGCTGCGGCCGATGGTTCAGCTCGACGGTGGCCGGTTCGCCACCTCCGACCTGAACGACCTGTACCGCCGCGTGATCAACCGCAACAACCGCCTCAAGCGACTGATCGACCTCGGTGCGCCCGAGATCATCGTCAACAACGAGAAGCGGATGCTGCAGGAATCCGTGGACGCGCTGTTCGACAACGGCCGTCGCGGCCGGCCGGTCACCGGTCCGGGTAACCGTCCGCTCAAGTCGCTGTCCGATCTGCTCAAGGGCAAGCAGGGCCGCTT
Source organism: Nocardia sp. CA-290969 (assembly GCF_050936135.1). Taxonomy (NCBI): domain Bacteria; kingdom Bacillati; phylum Actinomycetota; class Actinomycetes; order Mycobacteriales; family Nocardiaceae; genus Nocardia; species Nocardia sp. CA-290969. Next base: position 7,350,873 of record NZ_JBNJNJ010000001.1, read on the forward strand.
CCGGCAGAACCTGCTCGGTAAGCGCGTCGACTACTCCGGTCGTTCGGTCATCGTCGTCGGCCCGCAGCTGAAACTGCATCAGTGTGGTCTGCCGAAGCTGATGGCGCTGGAGCTGTTCAAGCCGTTCGTGATGAAGCGGCTGGTCGACCTGAACCATGCGCAGAACATCAAATCCGCGAAGCGGATGGTGGAGCGGCAGCGGCCGCAGGTGTGGGACGTCCTCGAAGAGGTCATCGCCGAGCACCCCGTGCTGCTGAACCGTGCACCCACCCTGCACCGTCTCGGTATCCAGGCCTTCGAGCCGCAGCTGGTCGAGGGTAAGGCCATCCAGCTGCACCCGCTGGTCTGTGAGGCGTTCAACGCCGACTTCGACGGTGACCAGATGGCCGTGCACCTGCCGCTGAGCGCGGAGGCGCAGGCCGAGGCCCGCATCCTGATGCTGTCCTCGAACAACATCCTGTCGCCGGCCTCCGGCCGCCCGCTCGCCATGCCCCGTCTGGACATGGTGACCGGCCTGTACTACCTGACCCGCCTCGACGAAGGCGCCAAGGGCGAGTACCGGCCGGCGACCGCCGACGGCCCGGAGACCGGCGTGTACTCCTCGCCCGCCGAGGCGCAGATGGCGGTCGACCGCGGTGAGCTCACCGTGCGCTCGAGCATCAAGGTGCGGCTGACCGATCAGCGTCCGCCCAAGGATGTCGAGGCAGAGCTGTTCCCGGACGGCTGGCGCCGCGGTGATGCCTGGACCACCCACACCACGCTGGGACGGGTGCTGTTCAACGAGCTGCTCCCCGCGGACTACGCGTTCATCAACGAGCCCATGCCGAAGAAGCGGCAGGCGACGATCATCAACGATCTCGCCGAGCGGTATCCGATGATCGTGGTCGCGCAGACCGTCGACAAGCTCAAGGACGCCGGCTTCTACTGGGCCACGCGTTCCGGTGTCACCGTCTCCATGTCGGACGTGCTCGTTCCGCCGGAGAAGGCCGAGATCATGGAGCGCTACGAGGCGCAGTCCGATCAGATCGAGAAGAAGTACCAGCGTGGTGCGCTCGATCACCAGGAGCGCAACAACGCCCTGGTCAAGATCTGGCAGGAAGCGACCGAAGAGGTCGGTAAGGCGCTGCGCGCGCACTACCCGGCCGATAACCCGATCATCACGATCGTCGATTCGGGTGCCACGGGTAACTTCACCCAGACCCGTACCCTCGCGGGTATGAAGGGCCTGGTGACGAACCCGAAGGGTGAGTTCATCCCGCGGCCGATCAAGTCCTCGTTCCGTGAGGGCCTGACCGTTCTCGAGTACTTCATCAACACCCACGGTGCTCGTAAGGGTCTGGCCGATACCGCGCTGCGTACCGCCGACTCGGGTTACCTGACCCGTCGTCTGGTGGACGTGTCGCAGGACGTGATCGTGCGCGAAACCGACTGTGCGACCGAGCGCGGCATCGTCGTGCACATCGCGGAGAAGCAGCCGGACGGCACCATGATCCGCGATCCGCATGTGGAGACCTCGGCCTACGCCCGGACGCTCGCGTCCGACGCGGTGGACGCCAACGGCAACGTGGTGGTGACCAAGGGCGCCGACCTCGGCGACCCGGCCATCGAGGCGCTGCTGGAAGCCGGTATCACCGAGGTCCGGGTCCGCTCCGTGCTGACCTGCGGCACCGGCACCGGCGTCTGCGCGGTCTGCTACGGCCGTTCGATGGCGACCGGCAAGCTGGTCGATATCGGCGAGGCCGTCGGTATCGTCGCCGCCCAGTCCATCGGTGAGCCCGGTACCCAGCTGACCATGCGTACCTTCCACCAGGGTGGTGTCGCGGGTGACGACATCACCGGCGGTCTGCCGCGTGTGCAGGAGCTGTTCGAGGCGCGTGTGCCCAAGGGCAAGGCGCCCATCGCCGAGGTGTCGGGCCGGATCCGGCTGGAGGACGACGACCGCTTCTACAAGATCACCATCATCCCCGATGACGGTGGCGACGAAGTGGTCTACGACAAGCTGTCCAAGCGTCAGCGTCTGCGTGTCTTCAAGCACGACGACGGTTCCGAGCGTCTGCTCGCCGACGGCGATCATGTCGAGGTCGGCCAGCAGCTGCTGGAAGGCGCGGCGGATCCGCACGAGGTGCTGCGCGTGATGGGCCCCCGGCAGGTGCAGATCCACCTGGTCCACGAGGTCCAGGAGGTCTACCGCTCGCAGGGTGTGTCGATCCACGACAAGCACATCGAGGTCATCGTCCGCCAGATGCTGCGCCGGGTGACGATCATCGATTCGGGCGCCACCGAGTTCCTGCCCGGTTCGCTCACCGAGCGCGCCGAGTTCGAGGCGTCCAACCGCCGGGTCGTCGCCGAGGGCGGCGAGCCTGCGGCCGGCCGTCCGGTGCTGATGGGTATCACCAAGGCGTCGCTGGCCACCGATTCGTGGCTGTCGGCGGCGTCCTTCCAGGAGACCACCCGAGTACTGACGGATGCGGCGATCAACTGCCGCTCCGACAGGCTCATCGGCCTCAAGGAGAACGTGATCATCGGTAAGCTGATCCCGGCCGGTACCGGTATCAACCGGTACCGCAACATCCAGGTCCAGCCCACCGAGGAGGCCCGTGCCGCGGCGTACGCGGTGCCGTCCTACGACGACACCTACTACAGCCCGGAGGGCTTCGGCGCCACCACCGGTGCTGCGGTCCCGCTGGACGACTACGGATTCAGCGACTACCGGTAATCGCTGAGCAGCAGTAGCACGTCGGCCCCGCTCCTGAACGGAGCGGGGCCGATTGCGTAGGCGCCGCTTATCCGGAAAGCAGACGGGGCGGTGGTTTCACCGCACCTCAGCCCAGCCTTCGCCGTCCGGCACGGGCAGCGAAGTCGTCGAGGGCCTGAAGGATCTCGCGAGCCTGCCACATACGGTTGCGGCGCTTACCGGTGAATTCGGTGAGGATCCCGGCCTCGGCGAGGGGTGCGATGGCTCGCGCGGCGTTCGACGGTGTGGTGCCGAGTTCGCGGGCGATGGTCACCGCGTCGAACACGGGGATTCGTAGCGCCAGATCGGCGACCTGCCACGCCGTGGCTTGGGGCCTGGCCATGATGGTCTCGGCCCATTCGCTGCGGATATCGACGATTTCCGACAACAGTTGGCGAGCATTCGCGATGGCCGAGAACGAGGCCTCGGCCATCGCGGTCACTATCGGAGCAGGGTCGCCCGCTCGGTACGCGGTCAGTGCGGCGAAGTAGGAGTCGATGTCGGTCAAGAGGCCCGCGGCGATCGGGACGGTTACGTTGGGAGTGAGTTCCTTCGCGCGCAGAATCGAGTGGATGAGTGCTCGGCCCGTCCGCCCGTTCCCGTCGGAGAAGGGATGGATTGTTTCGAACTGAGCGTGCGCTACGGCCGCATGGGCCAGGACGGGGATATCGTCGCGGCGGATGAACTCCATCAAATCGGCCATTGCCGCCGGAACTTCGTGGTGATGTGGGGGAACGAAAGCAGCCCCGTGCGGGCCGTAGTTGTCGCCGCCGATCCACACCTGCTGGGTCCGCCATTGCCCGGCAGTTTCTGGGTCGTGCCCGGCCATCAGCGCGGCATGCACGGCAAGGACCAGGTCTTCGTCGAGTACGCCGTCCAGGTCGATAGCCGTTTGCATCGCATGGACGTTGCCGACGATCTCGACGGCGTTGCGCTGGTCGGTCGCGCCGAGTTCGGCGAGCGCGATGGCCTTCGCCCCGGAGGTCAAATTCTCGATCCGGGAGGACGAGGTCGACTCGGACCGAAGCAGGATCGCGCCGAAAGGAGCGAGCCGTGAGCCCGATTCCGCGTCGAAACGCGCGATTTCGGTCGAGGCTTCGTCGGCCACGGCGAGAACCGCGCTGGGTAGCCGGAGTGATTGTGCGGCAATCGCCGGCACAATGGCCGACCGGTACGGGCCTCGGTGGCGTTCTCGTATCCGCCGCGACACCAACTCGGGTGGGACAGTCGGAGTCCAGGTCTGTTCCTCCCAGCCGACAGGCGGCCATGACGAGCCCGGTGAATTCATTGCTGCAGTTTAAACTCAGTTTTGGGAAAAGTGAGTATAAGCGCCGCCGAGATGCCGCATTCGTCTGGACTGGGGGCGATGTGGGTGTGTGCGTACTAGGCGGTTTTCTCGGTGGTGAGGCGGCGGTGTATGCCGTCGAGGAGGGCGCCCAGGCCGAATTCGAAGCTGGTGTCGGGGCTTTCGTTGTAGCCGGTTACGGTGGCCGATTCGATGCGGGCTCGTAGGCGAGGGAAGTGGCGGGCTACCGCGGTGGCGGATTCGAGGGCTTCGGCGAGTTTCGCGTCCGGATCGCCGCCCTTGGCGGACAGCCTGCGGCGGAGGGAGATGTTCGCGGCAGCGCCGACGGAATTGCCCAGGACGAACATGAAGACCGCGGCTGCGGCGCGGTCGGCGTCGGCGGGGGTGAAGCCGGCGTTGTCGTAGACGGCGAGTACGTGATCGTCGTGGCGGGATTTGTTCTCGCCGTACAGCAGATACGACGCCTGGGCCTGTACCAGCCACGGGTGGCGGTTCATCATCTCGTACATGCCGGTGGCCATGGTTTCTGCCGCGGTGCGCCAGTCCATGGTGGTCAGGTCGGGGAGGGTGATTTCGGCCCAGACCGCGTCGGCGGCGAGACGGACCAGGTTGTCCTTGTTCTGGACGTGCCAGTACATCGCCGTGGGTGCCGAGTCGAGACGTTTCCCCAGGCTGCGCATATTGAGCCCGTCGAGCCCTTCCTCGTCGAGAAGTCGGATGGCGGTGCTGACGATCTGATCGCGGGTGAGGGAGTCGCGGGACATGGGACAACTCTAGGGTGTCCGGCGTGATCCGCTTGTACTAAGTTCAAGTAGTCTCTTGCACTTAGTTCAAGTCGTGCGCTACGGTACTTTTACTTAGTTCAAGTCGGCGGGCAGCCGCCGGACGATAGGGGAACAGATCATGAACGTCATCGTCACCGCTCTCGCTGCGGCCATTGCCGCGGCGTTCGTCAGCATCCCGCTGGTGCGGCACCGGTACGGTGCGGCGGCCATGGCGAGTGCGCAGAACGAGCTGGCGCGTCAGGGTGTGCGGACAACCGCGCTGCGCGAGAACGGAATGCGGTTCGATGCCAGTGGGCACGAATGGGCGGCGCCGGCCGCAATCGCCACCGTGCTGTTCACTGTCGCCGGTGTCAACCTGGCGGACGTCGAATGGGCGCCTGCACTGAATCTGGTCGTATTCGCTCTGGTGCTGGCCGGCAACGGTGTCATCGTCTACAGCAATGCCACCGCCGCGAAATCGGTGCGCGCGGCATTTCTCCGCAAGAACGATCCGGAGTTGATGCGAGTGGATGTGCCGGTGCTGCTGAAGGCGGCCGAAGCCGGGTTCCCGGAGTGGACCTGGACCCTGCAGACCATCCGCAACGTGGTGGTGTTCGGCGCGGCGACGCTCGGAATCCTGGTGGTGCTCTTCGGGTGACCGTGCGATTGGAAACCCACGGCCCGCTCCGCACCGGGAGCGGGCCGATCGGCGTTCTCAGGTCCGCGCGACGCTTTCGGCCGGCGCCTCGGCGGTTTCCTCGCCGGCCTCCGCGGGCACCGGCCGGGGCCGGGGGTTTCCGGTGCGGGCGTGGGTGGCGTAAAGCGTCAGGCCGACGAAAGCCAGACCACCTACGAGATTGCCGATGACCGTGGGAATCTCGTTCCAGATCAGATAATCGCCGATGGAGAAATCACCGCCCAGTAGCAGGCCGGAGGGGAACAGGAACATATTCACGATCGAATGCTCGAAACCCATGTAGAAGAACAACATGATCGGCATCCACATGGCGATCACCTTGCCGGATACCGAGGTCGACATCATGGCCGCGACCACACCGGTGGAAACCATCCAATTGCACAGCACGCCACGAATGAACAGCGTGAGCATGCCGGCGGCGCCGTGATCGGCATAGCCGACCGTGCGCGATACACCGATTTCGCCGAGTTTCTGGCCGACTTCGTTGGGGTCCATCGAGAATCCCATGGTCACGATGACCGCCATCATTACGGCAACCGTGAACGCCCCGGCGAAATTGCCGACGAAGACGAGGCCCCAGTTACGCAGGACCGCACGCCAGTTCACGCCCGGGCGTTTATCGATCCAGGCCAGCGGGACCAACGTGAAAACGCCGGTCAGCAGGTCGAAGCCCAGCAGGTACAGCAGGCAGAAACCGACCGGGAACAGTACCGCGCCGAGTAATGCCTCGCCCGTCTGCACCGTGATCGTGACGGCGAACGCGGCGGCGAGCGCCAGAATCGCGCCGGCCATATAGGCGCGGATCACTGTATCGCGGGTGGACATGAAGGCTTTCGCCTCGCCGGCGTCGATCATTTTGCCGACGAATTTCGTCGGCTCGAGGTACGACATGACACGCGTCCTTCGCTCGTAGTGCTCGTAGGCGCAGTGTGCGATGCCGGTATTTCCCGGTCGTATCGACTCGGCCGCGTAGGTGTTACCGGGCGCTCACAGCAACGGCGGTTACCGCCTGATGTCCGGTTCTGTGGTCGGCGACCGGATGTTTCGGTGCGGTGAACAATGCGATCCCGGGCCGGTCGGAATCGCGCGGCGGTGGCAGGCTTTCGATGATTCCCGTCGTTACGAAGCCAGGAGTGGGCATGGAACCGATCATGAGCAAGAGCGCCGCCGCCGATCTCGTTGTCGCGGCACGTATTCGGCGGGGGCTTTCCTGGGCCGATATCGCCGAGGCGCTCAGTGCTCCGCTGGTCTGGACTACGGCCGCGCTGCTCGGGCAGCATCCGATGACGGCCGAACAGGCCCGCAAGGTTTGTGACCTGCTCGGCCTCGGCGATGCGGTCGCGGAAAGCCTGAGCCTGCAGCCCGCGCGCGGCGCCGATCCGGCGCTCATGAGCGATCCCACGATCTACCGATTCGTGGAGGCCATCTCCGTGTACGGCCCGGCACTCAAGGAGCTGATCCACGAGGAGTTCGGGGACGGGATCATGAGCGCGATCAACTTCAAGGTCGATTTCGCGCGGCGGCCGGATCCCGACGGTGACCGGGTGGTCATCACCTTCGACGGGAAGTTCCTCGACTACCGCTGGTGAGGTCCGCCAGCGGCCGGGAAACCACGCCGCGGCTCACCGCTCGCTGTCCAGTGTGGCCATCAGCGGCTCCGGGTACCGGCTGCCGTTCACCGCGGCGGCCGGTACGGCTTCGGCGATGGCCTCCTGTTCGGCCGGCGTGAGCGACACTGCCGCGGCGGCGATCGACTCCGCCCAGCGGCGCGCGCTGCGGGTACCGATGAGCGGGACGATATCGTCGCCGCGGCTCAGCACCCAGGCGATCGCGAGTTGCGCGGTGGTGACACCCTTCTGCGCGGCGAGACCGGCCAGTGTGTCGACGAGCTTCAGGTTGGCCGCCAGATTCTCGCCCTGGAACCGGGGAGTGCCGGCGCGGAAATCGGCGACCGCGGTCGCGCCGCGCAGCGAATCGGTGAGCAGCCCGCGGCTGAGCACACCATAGGCGGTGATCCCGATCCCGAGTTCGCGGCAGACGGGCAGGATCTCGGCCTCGATACCGCGGGTGAACAGCGAATACTCGACCTGCAGGTCGGTGATCGGGTGTACCGCGGACGCCCGGCGCAGGGTTTCCGCGCCCACCTCGGAGAGCCCGATATGCCGGACGTATCCCGCCTCGATCAGCTCGGCGATCGCGCCCACGGTGTCCTCGATCGGCACCGCGGGATCCAGGCGTGCCGGGCGGTAGATATCGATGTAGTCCACGCCGAGCCGGCGCAGGCTGTAACTCAGGAAGTTCTTCACCGCGGCCGGGCGGGTGTCCATACCTTGCCAGCTCATATCCGGGCCGAGCATGCCGCCGAACTTCACACTGAGGGTGATCTCCTCGCGCGCCCGGCCGGCGATTGCCCGGCCGACCAGCATCTCGTTGTGGCCGCTACCGTAGAAATCGCCGGTATCGATCAGGCCGGTGCCGGAATCGAGTACGGCATGAATGGTGGCGATCGATTCCGCCTCGTCGGCGGGACCATACGTGCCAGAGAGCCCCATCGCACCGAATCCGATCCGGCCGACCGTGGGCCCGGTGCCGCCCAACCGCGTGCCCTGCATCTGTGTGTTCGTCATGCAGTCCACACTGGTGACCCGGCCGCGTCGGTGGCAGAGATGCTTTATCGGGGGAGTGGCGGTCCCTGGCTCGCCGCGCCGGGTTGCGCCACAGTGGAGGGATGGATCGCAGCGAACTCGCCGATTTCCTCCGCCGCCGCCGCGACCAGCTGTCACCCGAGGAGGTCGGGCTGCCGGCCGGTGTGCGCCGCCGGACACCGGGGCTGCGCCGCGACGAGGTCGCGCAACTCGCCGGGATCTCCACCGACTACTACACGCGCCTGGAGCAGGCTCGGGGTCCCCGGCCGTCCACGCAGGTCCTCGCCGCCCTCACCCGGGCCCTGCGGTACACCAGCGACGAACGCGATCACGTCTATTTCCTGTGCGATCAGACACCGCCGGGGCGTACCGGGCCGGACAAACATGTCGGACCCGCGATGATGCATGTGCTGGCGAAACTGGACGACACCCCCGCGGCCGTGATCACCGATCTCGGCGAAACCCTCGTGCAGAACCGGATGCACATCCTGCTGATCGGTGATCAGACCCGGATGCCCGGCAGGAATCGGTTTCATACCTGGCGCTGGTTCACCGACCCGGCGGTCCGGGATATGTTCCCCGCCGCGGATCTGGACCGGATGTCGCGCCACCAGGTAGCCGATCTGCGTGCTACCGCGGCGCGGCGGGCGAAGGACGCCGAGGTGCTCGATCTCGTCGGCGCGCTGCGTGCGGCCAGCCCCGAATTCGACCGGCTCTGGAACGAACACACGGTGCAGGTGCGGGTTTCCGATGTGAAGAGCATCGTGCACCCGGAGGTCGGCGTGATCGATTTCGACTGCGAAACCCTGCTCACCACCAGCGCCACCCAGCGGCTGCTGATCTACCGCCCCCGGCCGGGCACCGACTCCGCGGAGAAGCTGGAACTGCTCCGCGTCATCGGTACCCAGCGCCTCGACGGCGCAGAACCGCCGGTTCAGCTGCGTCCGACCGCGCTGCCCGATCAGCGTCCGACCGCGCTGCCCGATCAGCGGCGGGCCGCGCTGCCCGAGTAGCGGCCGCCGCGGTTTCCGGACAGCACGGCGGCAGTGGTATCCGATCAGCACGCGCCCCCTCAGCACTCGCAGCAGTGACGGATTCTCGTCTGGTCGCGGTCTCGGGTGCGCGACCTGACGCGGTGCCGGGTGCGCGACCTGCCGCGGTGCCGGATGCGAGGTTCGTCGCGGTGCCGGGGTGCGTGACTCGGCGCGCGGGTGACGCGAATTGCGGTGGCGGCCGGCGCCCCGACGGGTCGCTGGGGCGAGTTGTCCTATTCGCGGCCGGCGGAGGTGAAAGACATATCCGCGTAGCGCGGGCCGGCCACCTGTCCGGCGATGGGTTCCAGCCGGGCCAGTTCGCCGGCGCTGAGCGTGACGGTCGCCGCCGCCACGTTCTCGGCGAGCCGGGTGCGGCGGCGGGTGCCCGGAATCGGCACCACCGGCAACCCGTGCGCCTGCGCCCGCGACTGTACCCAGGCCAGCGCGACCTGTGCGGGCGTCAGCCCCCGATCTTCGGCGATGGCGTGCAGGGGTGCCAGCAGGGCGGCGTTGTGGGCCGCGTTGTCGCCGGTGAACCGCGGCATATGGCGCCGGAAATCGGTGTCGTTCAGTTCTCCGGCCTGCGCGAACGACCCGGTGAGGAAACCCCGGCCGAGCGGCGAGTAGGGCACGAAGGTGACACCCAGTTCGGCCGCCGCGGGCACCGCCGTGCGTTCGACGTCCCGGGAGAACAGCGACCACTCCGATTGCACCGCGGCGATCGGATGGACCGCGTGTGCCGCACGGAGTTCATCGCCGGTGACCTCGGATAGCCCGAGGGCGCGCACCTTGCCCTGCTGGACGAGTTGGGCCATCACCCCGACGGTCTCCTCGATCGGGACCGCCGGGTCGCGCCGGTGCATGTAATACAGGTCGATGGTGTCGATACCCAGCCGGCGCAGGCTGGCGTCCACCGCGTCGCGAATATAGCCGGGTGAATTGTCGATTCCGCGATAGTGCGGATCATCCGCCTTGCGGACGATGGCGAATTTGGTGGCGAGCACGACATTGTCACGATTCGCCCGGACGAAATCGCTGAGGAATTCCTCGTTGTCGCCGGAGCCGTAGATATCGGCGGTATCGAAGAGCGTGACACCGAGTTCGAGCGCGCGGTCCAGGGTGGCGCGGGATTCTGCACGGTCGCTGGGGCCGTAGAACTCGCTGATGCCCATACAGCCCAAGCCCTGTATACCGACCTGGATCCCGGCGGAACCCAGCGGGGCGGTCGGCAGTGTTGCGGAGGTGGTCATTCGCTCATATCCCTTCACGATGCTGCGTTATCGGGTGACCGGGCGGGCGTGCTGTGCTCTTCGTAGAGCGCGATCTTGTGATCGAGTACCGCCACGGTCTTGTGCAGTTCGGCGATTCGGTCGAGGACTTCGGCGCGGGTCGCCCGGAACATCGCGAGCCGTTCCGGAATCGTGTTTTCACCGGCCCGGACGAGCTCCGCGTAGCGGATCATGTCCGCTACCGACATACCGGTCGTGCGCAACCGGGTGATCAGCGTCAGCCATTCCAGGTCGCGATCGCTGAACCGGCGTCTACCGGTGTGGTCGCGGCCGATATGGGACAGCAGGCCGATGCGCTCGTACCAGCGCAGCGTGTCCTGGCTGAGCCCGCAGTGCCGGGCCGCCGCGCTGATCGTATGCCGGGGAGCATCCCGGCCGGGTTCGTCACCGGTCGGTGCGGACAGGCTCACGGGCAAATCCTTCGTATCTAAATCCGGTGTGCCTCATGGCTTTTCATGAAGATCCACCCGTTCTGATCGTCGAACACCGATAACGCTAATCACCTGGAGTGGACTCCAGGCAAGCGGTGATCGGAAACTCAGGCCCGATACCGTCGGCCGCGGGGTTTCAGCTGCCCACCGGGCAGCGGCGGGGCCGGAATGCGTTGTTCGCGGGTGTGGCCGGCGATATCACCGAAGCGGGCGGTGTCGTGCTGCTCCCAGTCCGTGCGGGCCGCGGCGATCTCCGCGTGCTCCCGGCCGACGAAGTTCCACCACATCACCAGTTCCTCGGCCAGCGGCTCCCCGCCGATCAGCGCGAACCGCGCACCGGAGGCGCTGGACAGTTCCAGCTCCGTGCGACCGGTACCCAGATACAGCAGCGGGCCGGGTGCCATCTCGGTACCGGCCACGGTCACCGCGCCGTCCACCACGAGGACCGCGTATTCGAACTCCGGGTTCGTCCGCAGGGTGGTCGTGGTGGCCGGATCGATTTCGATATCGGCGCCGACCAGCGGGGTGTAGATCATCGCCGGTGAGGTCACGCCCGCCAGCGTTCCGAGCAGCACGGTGGCCCGCAGGCCCGGTTCCCGGTGCACCGGCAGGTCGCGGTGCTGCTCGAAATGCGGCGCGATATCGCGGCGTCCGCCGGGCAGCGCGATCCACAGCTGCAATCCCCGCCCGGCCGGGGCCTCCGGCACGGTGTACTCCGAATGTGCGATCCCGTGGCCGGAAGTCATCAAGTTGAGCTGACCGGGTGCGATCAGCACATCCGAACGGACCGAATCGCGATGCCTGATCATGCCCTCGAACGGCCACGTGACCGTCTGCAGCCCGATATGCGGGTGCGGGTCGATATCGGGCGGCAGGCCGGTGGTGGTCACCGTGGGAGCGCCGAAATAGTCCAGGAAGCACCAGGCCCCTACGGTCGGCAGGTCCCGTTGCGGGAGGGTGCGCTCGACATATGTCCCGCGCACCCCACCCAGCGGCACCTCGCGGGCGGGGAACAGTTCGGTCACCGGCCCCGGGCCACGCACCGGTTCACACAGCGTTTCGGCCGGGTGGGGGTCGAGATCACTCACCGTCGATGCCGGTCACATGCGCGGAGTACTCGGGATGCCGCTCCAGATAACTCCGGATGAACGGGCATTCGGGCCGGATGGTCCGCTCGCGGTCGATGGTGTCCTTGATCGCGAACCCGGCCAGTTTGCTGCCCAGGCCCTTGCCCTCGAACGCCGAATCGACCTCGGTATGGGTGAAAACGGTTTCCGTGCCACGTTCGGTGTACTCGGCGAAACCGGCGAGATCGCCGCCGTAGAACACCTCGTAGCGGTTCTTGTCCGGATTGCGGACGACTGTGCTCTGCTCCGTTGCCTCGGTCATCTCCGCACTTCCTCTCGGTCGCAGGTACCTCGCCCGGCGGCGCGGCCGGCCACCGTAGCGCCCAGCGCCAGCGTACTCAGCCGAGCGCACCGGGCGCGACGGCCGGATCCCTGCGCCCACCAGCGCATCCGGTGCCGAGCACGTAGCCTTGGGATATGGCGAAGGAAATCGACCGGATCCGGGCGCGTTCGGCCTGGGCCACGGTCAAGGAGAGCCCGGTGATCACCGCGATCGCGGTGGCGCCGATCGTCGTGGTGTTCGGCTTGGTCTGGTGGCTGATCGGCGGCTGGGCGGCATTCCTGCTGCTGGTGCTGCTCGGTGCCGGGGCGGTATTCGGCGGCAAACTCCTGCGCTGAGCGGGGGTGGATCCGCTGTGCAGGCAGCCGCGAAACCGACGGCGACGGGAGCGAGCCGCCCGGGCCCGGGCGATCGCGTCCGCTCAGCGCGGGACGTGGAAGGTGACCAGCTCGCCCGCGCCGGGACGGACATCGTCCCAGCCCGGTGCGAAGCGCAGCACCGCAAGCGCCGAGGTCGGGAATTTGCGGCTGAGCCGCAGGGCATCCTCGGTGTCGTGCTCGGCGGCGAGGTCCCACGCGGTCCACGGCATGCCCGGCGAGTGCCCGATCACCAGCAGCGTCGACACCGCCGGATCGGTCAGCTGGACCAGTTCGATCAGCCGGTCGGCTTCCGCCTCGTAGATTCCGGCGTCGTATTCGACCGGCGCGTCGATCGCGGTGGCGGCGAGAGTTTCGCGGGTGCGGGTCGCGGTCGAACAGCGCACCGCGTCGATGGGCGGCTGGGTCGCCCGCAGCCAGTCCCCGGCCAGCGCCGCCTCGCGTTGCCCGCGCGGCGCGAGCGGGCGTTCGTGATCGTCGATACCGGGTGGGTACGCCGATTTTCCGTGCCGCATCAAGATCAGGGTCCGGGTCATGGGACCACCGTAAGCACCCTCCGTGCGGAGACACATAACACACTCGAGGCAAACTGAAAGCGGCGTCACAATGGAGGAGTGGCCCGGCGACCCCGGTCCGCGCCCGTTCGTCTCGCCCTGCCCACCGTGACCCGGAAGGCACCAGCCCGCACATAAGTCTCGAGGATCTGCACAAATATGGCCTACGTAATCACGCAGCGTTGTTGTAACGATGCCAGCTGCGTTTCCGAGTGCCCGGTCGACTGCATCCGCCCGACTCCGGACCAGCCGGAATTCGCCACGACCGAAATGCTCTACATCGACCCCGACACCTGCATCGACTGCGGTGCCTGCGTCGACGCGTGCCCGGTGGAGGCCATCTTCTCCGAAGACGATCTCTCCGCGTCGCTGGCCCGCTTCCGCGATATCAATGCCGCCTGGTTCGAGCGGCATCCACTGGAATCCAACCTGGATCCGATCGCCACCCCGGTACGCCCGCCCAAGGAGCTGGGTACGCTGCGGGTCGCGATCGTGGGTGCCGGCCCGGCCGCCGCCTACGCGGCCGACGAACTGCTGCGCCGCTGCGATGTCGAGGTGGAGATGTTCGACCGGCTGCCCACGCCGTGGGGGCTGGTGCGGGCCGGTGTGGCACCCGATCATCCCGGTACCAAGACGGTGGCGGGGATGTTCGAATCGGCGTTCCGCCGTGACACCCTTCAGTACTACCTGAACGTCGAGGTCGGTAAGCACATCAGTCACGAGGAACTGCTGGCGCACCATCACGCCGTCCTCTACGCGGTGGGTGCCTCCTCGGATCGGCGGATGGGGGTGCCGGGAGAGGATCTGCCGGGCAGCCATTCCGCCACCGAGTTCGTGGCCTGGTACAACGGGCATCCCGACTACGCCGACCGCAGCTTCGACCTGTCCGGTGAGCGGGCGATCATCGTCGGCAACGGCAATGTCGCGCTCGATGTGGCCCGGGTACTCACCGTGCACCCCGACGAGCTGGCCAAAACCGATATCGCCGACCACGCCCTCGCCGCCCTGCGCGAGAGCAATATCCGCGAAGTCGTGGTCCTGGGCCGGCGTGGGCCGTTGCAGGCCGCCTACACCTCGCCGGAGTTCCTGGCGCTGGCGCACCTGTCCGGTGTGGACGTGGTGATCGACCCGGCCGAGCTGAAACTCGACCCGGTTTCCCAGGCCCTGCTCGACGACCCGGAGGTCGAGCCGTCACTGCGGCTCAAGTACACCCTGGCCGAGGAGTTCGCGGCGAAGCCGCCGGCCGAGGGCAACAAGCGGATCGTGTTCAAGTACCTGGCGTCGCCGACGGCGGTGCTCGGCACGGACAAGGTCGAGGGCCTGGAGTACGCGCACAACGAACTGGTCGATATCGACGGTGTGCTCAACGCCCGCGCCACCGACCGCACCTCCGGCTTGGACGCCTCGCTGGTGCTGCGCTCGATCGGCTACCGCGGTCAGCCCGTACCGGATCTTCCGTTCGACGAAACGCGTGCGGTGGTGCCGAACGAACACGGCCGGGTCACCGGTCCCGACGGCACCCCACTGCCCGGCGTGTACGTCAGCGGCTGGATCAAGCGTGGCCCGCGCGGTGTGATCGGCTCGAACCGGATCGATTCCGAGGAAACGGTCGAAGGGCTGATCGCCGATTTCATGGCGGGCAAATTGGCCGCGCCCACCGCGGATCGGGACGCATTGCGCGCCCTGGTGCTGGAACGGCAGCCGGACCTGGTGGACCGGATCGGCTGGAAGTCGATCGACCAGGCCGAACGTGGCGCCGGTAAGGCCGCGGGCCGTCCGCGGGTCAAGTTCACCACCCACCCGGATCTGCTGCGGGCCGCCAAGGGCGAGTGAGGTCGCGCATCTCGGTGCGCGGGGAACCGAACCCCGCGCACCGGGGCGCGGTTACAGCGGCGCGATCCGGACGACGGTCGTGGTCGTGCCGTCCACCACGAACCACAGCCGCAGCGTGGGCCGGCCGTGGGAGCGGTCGCCCGGTTCGTACCGGCTGCGGACGGTGATGTGCTGGCGGGCCAGCACCGGCGCCACATATTCGATAACGGCGCGGTGCGGACCGCTCACCAGCTTGGGATAGTCCACCAGGTACTGCTCCACGGCCTGCCAGTAGCAGGCGTTGTTCACGTGGTTGTACTGGTCGATATCGGTGGCTCGCAGCGGGAACGGCAGATCGGTATCGGATTCCGGCGGTGTGGGGTCGGTGAGCCACGGCCGCCACCGCAGCCGCTGCTCGGCGGTGGTCTGCGACAGATACGCCAGGCCCGCGTCGCTGATCCGGGCGGGCATATTGTTGGCTTCGTTGATCTTGATCCAGAAGCCTTCGGTCTCGATCAGACCGCCGCGGTCACTGGTGATCCGGACCCGCATATTCGACCAGCGGGTCGACATACTGGAACACCAGCGCTGGAGACGCACATGGTCGGGCCACAGGACCGGCCGGATCACATCGACCACGGTGCGCCGGATGATCCAGCTCGGGTCGGTCTGCTCCAGAATGGATTGCTGCAGGTGTTCCCAGGCGATGTCCTGGAGGTAGCGGGCGATGCCGTCGAGGCGCACGCGGTTGTAGGGATCCACGTCGCCGGCTCGCACCGGCCACGCCGAGACGAATCCCATACCCTCCTGGGGAAGCGGGGCGAGTGGCTGATCGAGTGACACTGGTGCTCCTCGCGCGGCGGGTCGGGCCGCGGTACTTCTTCCGAGTTTCCTGTGAGAAGACTTTACGGTGGAGTGCGGAACCGGTCGTGGGTGGTGGTCAGTAGCCGACGTAGCCGGTGCCGTTGGACACGCCGACCACACCGGGCACATTGCTCAGCGAGCCGTACCGTTCGATGGCGTAGCGGGTGCCGGCGATGATGTTGTCGACCGGGTTCCAGATATCGGTATGCCCGGGCAGGGCATAGGAATTGAAGGTCGGGTCGATGGTCTGCATGAGGCCCTTGGACGGGATGCCGGCGGCGGCATTGCTGTCCCAGAGGTTGATCGCGTGCGGATCGCCGCCGGATTCGCGCTCGATGATCAGGGCGATGATCGCGGCCTCGGAATCGTCGATGTCGTAGCCGTTCTCGCGGAGCTTCCGGATGGCCTCGTCGATCCAGGCCTTCTGGTCCCCGGTGGGCATGGTGGTGGGGACCCCGGCCGCCGCCGGGCTGCCCATTCCGGCGGCGGTGCCGTCGCCCATCAGCGAACTGCTCGGCGAACCCGTGGGGGCCGCAGTGCCGTTCGGCGCGCTACCCGTATCCGCCGGGGTCGTGGCGGCCGGGGCGGTGGCGACGGGGACCTCCGGCGGCGCGGTGTTCAGGGTGGGTTCGCCCAGGCCGTTGTAGGCGGTCTCCAATTCGGTCACCGCCTGCTGGACCGCGGTGACCGCCCGGTTCGCCGTATCCTCGGCCGTCTTCAGGGCGCTGACGATATTCCACTGATGGGTCGCCGCCACCAGGCGCTGGCCGAGTTCGGCGTTCTGCACTTCGGGGGAATCGGCGGGCTTACCGGAGGTCGAGCGCAGATGGTCGATCCGGGCCTGCGCGCTGACCGTGCCGTCGTCGGCCACCTCGAACGCGGGCATCGGCGGCAGTGCGGTATCGCGCGCCGCGTCGCGCATACGCAGCACCTTGTTCTTGGCCTCGATCAGATTCGTGACCTCGGTGCGCAGCGCGGTCTCGAGTTTCAGCAGGGCCGCGCTCACCGCCCCGGAGCGGGTGCGCTCAGTATCCATCCGGGTGTTCGCGGCGGTGCCCGCGGCGCCGGACCAGTTCAGTGCCCGGGTGTTCGTGACGGCGGTGCCGGTGAGCTGGTCCAGCCGCACCGACACGGTGTTCGCGTGGCCGGCGGCGGTGGTGAGCAGGTCGGGCTGCCACTGTTCGACATTGCCGATGGTGAGGGTCATGCGGGGAGATCCAGTCCGACGGTGGTGAGCGTCGCGGTGAACTCCGATTCGCTCATCTCGTAGGCCCCCGCATCGTTGCGCAACTGCCCGGCGACCGTGGTGAGCCGCTCGCCGATCCGTTGTAACGCGGAACCGGTGAGATCACCCGCACGCTGCGCCGGCGCCGCGAACCCGGTGCCCGGCAACGCGCCGGCCGCAGCCGCGAACACCTCGTCCGCGCGCAGCGCGCCGACCTCGCCCGCTTCCGTTTCCAATTGTCCCGCGAAAGTACGTAGCGTTTCCGGATCCACCCGCACAGTCGAAGCAGGCGTACCGGTTTCCCCTTCGCTCATGACTCCCCCATGATTCCCGCCCGATGGTGATGCGGCTCAGTTTAAACCGGGGGATGGACTTCCGTCCGCTGCGGCGGATAGTTTGATGTGGACGGGTGGATTGGTACATAACTACCGGCGCGTCTCATGCGAGCCGGTGAGCGAACAGAGAGGTCGGCATATGCGCGCAGCTCAGGTCAGCAAACTCGAGGGGCCGGAAGCGATCGAGATCGTCGACATCCCGGAACCGGCGCCGTTGCCCGGCGGGGTCGTCATCGACGTCCACGCGGCCGGGGTCGCGTTCCCGGACGTGCTGATGACCCGCGGCCTGTACCAGATGAAACCCGAGATGCCGTTCGTCGTCGGCGGTGAGGTCGCCGGTGTGGTCCGGGAAGCTCCGGAGGGCTCGCATGTGCAAGCGGGCGACCGGGTCTGCGCATTGACCATGCTGGGCAACGCCATGGCCGAGGTGACCACGACCGCGGCCGAGATGGTTTTCAAACTCCCCGACAACATCTCCTTCGAGGCGGGCGCCGGGATCCTCTTCAACGATCTCACCGTGCATTTCTGCCTGCGTAACCGCGGCCGGCTCGCCGCGGGCGAATCCGTCCTGGTGCACGGCGCCGCCGGCGGGATCGGCACCTCGACCCTGCGCATGGCGGCCGCCCTCGGTGCCGGGCAGGTGATCGCGGTGGTCAGCACGGAGGAAAAGGCCGAGATCGCCCGGGCGCACGGCGCCACCGATGTCGTGCTCACCGACGGCTGGCTCGACCGCGTCAAGGAACTCACCGGCAACCGCGGCGTGGATATCGTGCTCGACCCGGTGGGCGGCGACCGTTTCACCGACAGCATCCGCTCGCTGGCACGCGGCGGCCGACTGCTGGTGGTCGGATTCACCGGCGGCGATATCCCCACCGTGAAGGTGAACCGCCTGCTGCTGAAGAACGTCGAGGTCGTCGGCGCCGGCTGGGGTGAATGGATGCTGTCGAATCCGGGTTACCTGGCCGAGCAGTGGGCCGAGGTGGAACCGCTGTTCGCGGCGGGCAAGATCGCGCCTCCGCAGCCGCGGCTCTACCCGCTGGAGCAGGCCGCGCAGGCGGTGGCCTCGCTGGAAACCCGGGCCGCCACGGGCAAAGTCGTGGTCACCCTGCGCTGAAACGCGCACCGGCGGCGCGGGATCCACGGGCGACCTGCGCCGCCGCCGGGCACCGGGATTCGTCGGTATTGTTCACGTCATGCGGATCAGGTCGGCGATAGTCCTCGGGTTAACCGCGGCGTTTGCTCTGACGGGGTGTGGTTCCGATCCCGGCTCCGAAGAAGCCGAAGGCCCCCGCGGACCCGCTCCGAAAGTCGCCGCACTGGGTCCGTTCGTGGGGGAATGCGGGCATGTCACCGACGACGAGGTCCGCGATATCGGGGGGCTCGGCCAGATCACGCAATCGTTCAAGAACGCGGTCGGCTGCAACTGGCAGTCCGGCGGGCTGGGTGGCGCGTCGATCACCTTCGCGTCGTACCGGGGCAGTCCGCTGGAACGGGAGAAGGCGTGGGTCACCACGCACGGCCGGCCCCCGGAGCCGATCACCGTGGGCGGGCGCAACGGTTTCGCGGCGCTGGATCCGCGCGGCCGGATCTGTGATCTGGCGGTACAGCTCGACGACGATTTCTTCGAGTGGTCGACGGCGCTCGGTAGCTACAGCGATCTCGGCGGCAATCCGTGTGACCGCAGCCGCGCGCTCGCCGAACTGACCATCGAGCGGCTGGAGTGATGACATTGCGTGCACTTCTCGCCCGCGGCCGCCGGCTGCGCACCGCGGCCGCCGCGGCGGCGATCCTGGTGACGGCCGCGGCCGGCGCGGGCTGCGGCAGCACGGTCCAGGGGACGGCGCTGCCGGTGGGTGGCGGGGAAACCGTGAACACCGAACAGATCGACAAACTGCTGCGCGAATGCGATGTGGTGACCGATCAGCAGATCATCGACGCGCTCGGCGGCAACACCTACATCTCCGACTCCTTCTTCGGTGCGGTGTGCATGTGGGATATCGGCGGCGGGTCCGGGATGCTCACGCTGAACTGGTACGAGAACGGATCCCTGCGCAACGAACAGGCGACCAACGACAAACTCGGCTACACCACCACCAAGACCACGGTCCAGGGCACGATCGCACTGGAGGTCCGCCGCCCCAACGACCCCAACTCCTGCGGGATGACCGCCAGCGCCGCCGACTCCGGAGTGATCGGCTGGTGGGTGAACTCCTCTCCGGGCGGTGGCGCCGACCCGTGCGCGGCCGCGAAGAAACTCTTGGAGCTGACCCTCAACATCGCTCGATAGGGTTGAGTCCCCACCCTGTTTTGACCGTATTCGCTGGGTCCGAGTACAGTGGACGGCTGTGCCCGGAAGGATACGGGCAAGTTCGAGCGCAGACGTAGGCCAGCGAGAGCGGCTGACGATTCCAGCGTGCCTGTAAATCGGGCCCTGAACTGCGCACGACACGCCCGACCTCGGGACGCGAGAAACGTGGTTGGACGTGCGGGTGAAAGCTCGATGAACAGACCTGACACCGCCAGAACCGATTAAAGGAAAGCCGGTCTATGCCAACCATCAACCAGCTGGTCCGTAAGGGTCGCCGCGACAAGGTCGCCAAGACCAAGACCGCGGCCCTCAAGGGGAGCCCGCAGCGTCGTGGCGTGTGCACCCGCGTGTACACCACCACCCCGAAGAAGCCGAACTCCGCGCTGCGTAAGGTCGCGCGTGTTCGCCTGACCAGCGCGGTCGAGGTCACGGCCTACATCCCCGGCGAAGGCCACAACCTGCAGGAGCACTCGATGGTGCTCGTCCGCGGCGGTCGTGTGAAGGACCTTCCCGGTGTGCGTTACAAGATCATTCGCGGTTCGCTGGACACCCAAGGTGTGAAGAACCGTAAGCAGGCCCGCAGCCGTTACGGCGCCAAGAAGGAGAAGAGCTGATATGCCGCGCAAGGGCCCCGCTCCCAAGCGTCCGCTGATCAACGACCCGGTCTACGGGTCGCCGCTGGTCACGCAGCTGGTCAACAAGATCCTGCTCGACGGTAAGAAGTCCACCGCCGAGCGCATCGTCTACGGTGCGCTGGAGCAGGCGCGGGAGAAGACCGGCACCGATCCGGTCGTCACCCTCAAGCGCGCGCTGGACAACGTCAAGCCGTCGCTCGAGGTGAAGCCCCGTCGCGTCGGTGGTGCCACCTACCAGGTGCCGGTCGAGGTCCGTCCCGGCCGCGCCAACACCCTGGCCCTGCGCTGGCTGGTGAACTTCTCGCGGGCTCGCCGGGAGAAGACCATGGTCGAGCGCCTGGCCAACGAACTGCTCGATGCCAGCAACGGTCTGGGCGCCTCGGTGAAACGCCGCGAGGACACCCACAAGATGGCCGAGTCCAACCGGGCCTTCGCGCACTACCGCTGGTGATGTCTGCCCGGCCCAGCGCTACGGGCTCGGGAGGCGTACGGAAGCTTCGCTTCCGGCTTTGACAACAGATGGCGGCCGAACCGGTCGCCGGCGAGAATCCCAACTAGCTACGAGCGGGGAAGATTTCCGTGGCACAGGACGTGCTCACCGACCTGAACAAGGTCCGCAACATCGGCATCATGGCCCATATCGATGCGGGCAAGACCACTACGACCGAACGCATCCTCTTCTACACCGGTGTGAACTACAAGATCGGCGAAACCCATGACGGGGCGTCGACCACCGACTGGATGGAGCAGGAGCAGGAGCGCGGTATCACCATCACCTCCGCGGCGGTGACCTGCTTCTGGAACCAGAACCAGATCAACATCATCGACACCCCCGGCCACGTCGACTTCACCGTCGAGGTGGAGCGCAGCCTGCGTGTGCTCGATGGCGCCGTCGCCGTCTTCGACGGCAAGGAGGGCGTGGAGCCGCAGTCCGAGCAGGTGTGGCGTCAGGCCGACAAGTACGACGTGCCGCGGATCTGTTTCGTCAACAAGATGGACAAGCTCGGTGCGGATTTCTACTTCACCGTGCAGACCATCAAGGACCGCCTCGGCGCCAAGCCGCTGGTCATCCAGCTGCCGATCGGCGCCGAGGACACCTTCGAGGGTGTCGTCGACCTGGTCGAGATGAAGGCCAAGGTCTGGACCGGCGAAACCAAGCTGGGCGAGAAGTACGAGGTTCAGGACATCCCCGCCGATCTGGTGGAGAAGGCCGAGCAGTACCGCCAGGAACTGCTGGAGACCGTCGCGGAATCCGACGAGGCGCTGCTGGACAAGTTCTTCGGCGGCGAAGAGCTCTCGATCGACGAGATCAAGGGCGCCATCCGCAAGATGACCGTCAACTCCGAGCTCTACCCGGTGCTGTGCGGTTCGGCGTTCAAGAACAAGGGCGTGCAGCCCATGCTCGACGCCGTCGTGGACTACCTGCCCTCGCCGCTGGACGTCGAGTCCGTGCAGGGGCATGTGCCCGGTAACGAGGAGGAGGTGCTCACCCGTAAGCCGAGCGCCGACGAGCCGTTCGCCGCGCTGGCGTTCAAGATCGCCGTGCACCCGTTCTTCGGCAAGCTGACCTACGTCCGCGTGTACTCGGGCAAGGTCGATTCCGGTGCCCAGGTCATCAACGCGACCAAGGGT
Organism: Nocardia sp. CA-290969; assembly: GCF_050936135.1. Taxonomy (NCBI): domain Bacteria; kingdom Bacillati; phylum Actinomycetota; class Actinomycetes; order Mycobacteriales; family Nocardiaceae; genus Nocardia; species Nocardia sp. CA-290969. Next base: position 7,372,922 of record NZ_JBNJNJ010000001.1, read on the forward strand.
AAGAAGGAGCGTCTGGGCAAGCTGTTCCAGATGCACTCCAACAAGGAGAACCCGGTACCTCAGGTCAGCGCCGGCCACATCTACGCGGTCATCGGCCTGAAGGACACCACCACCGGCGATACCCTGTGCGATCCGAACAGCCAGATCGTGCTGGAGTCCATGACCTTCCCGGACCCGGTCATCGAGGTCTCCATCGAGCCGAAGACCAAGTCCGACCAGGAGAAGCTGGGCACCGCGATCCAGAAGCTCGCCGAAGAGGATCCGACCTTCACGGTGAAGCTGGACCAGGAGACCGGCCAGACCGTCATCGGCGGTATGGGCGAGCTGCACCTCGACATCCTGGTCGACCGGATGAAGCGCGAGTTCAAGGTCGAGGCGAACGTCGGTAAGCCGCAGGTCGCCTACCGCGAAACGATCACCAAGAAGGTCGAGAAGCTCGAATTCACCCATAAGAAGCAGACGGGTGGTTCGGGTCAGTTCGCGAAGGTCATCATTGCGCTGGAGCCGTTCGTCGGTGAAGACGGCGCCACCTACGAGTTCGAGAACAAGGTCACCGGTGGCCGCGTGCCGAAGGAATACATCCCTTCGGTGGACGCGGGCGCACAGGACGCCATGCAGTACGGTGTGCTCGCCGGTTACCCGCTGGTCAACCTGAAGGTGTCCCTGCTCGACGGTGCGTACCACGACGTCGACTCCTCGGAGATGGCGTTCAAGATCGCCGGCGCGCAGGCGCTCAAGGAAGCGGCCCGTAAGGCCGGTCCGGTGATCCTCGAACCGCTGATGGCGGTCGAGGTCACCACGCCCGAGGATTACATGGGCGATGTGATCGGCGACCTGAACTCCCGCCGTGGCCAGATCCAGGCCATGGAGGAACGCAGTGGTGCCCGTGTCGTCAAGGCGCTGGTTCCGCTCTCGGAGATGTTCGGCTACATCGGTGACCTGCGGTCGAAGACCCAGGGCCGGGCGAACTACTCCATGGTGTTCGATTCGTACGCGGAGGTCCCGGCCAACGTGTCGAAGGAGATCATCGCCAAGGCGACCGGCGAGTAACACCTGCCGGGCGTCAGCACGACCCCCTTGTAAATCAATCCGCACTGCTGCAACTGCAAGCACCAACAAGTCCAGGAGGACACCACAGTGGCGAAGGCGAAGTTCGAGCGGACGAAGCCGCACGTCAACATCGGCACCATCGGTCACGTCGACCACGGCAAGACCACGCTGACCGCAGCGATCACCAAGGTGCTGGCGGAGAAGTACCCCGATCTGAACGAGAGCTTTGCCTTCGATCAGATCGACAAGGCGCCGGAGGAGAAGGCTCGTGGTATCACGATCAACATCTCCCACGTCGAATACCAGACCGAGAAGCGCCACTACGCCCACGTGGACGCCCCCGGTCACGCCGACTACATCAAGAACATGATCACCGGTGCGGCGCAGATGGACGGCGCGATCCTCGTGGTCGCGGCGACCGACGGCCCGATGCCGCAGACCCGTGAGCACGTGCTGCTCGCCCGTCAGGTCGGCGTGCCCTACATCCTGGTCGCGCTGAACAAGTCGGACATGGTCGACGACGAGGAAATCCTCGAGCTCGTCGAGATGGAGGTCCGCGAGCTGCTGGCTTCGCAGGAGTTCGACGAGGATGCCCCCGTCGTGCGCGTCTCCGGCCTGAAGGCTCTCGAAGGCGATGCCAAGTGGAGCGAGTCGATCGTCGAGCTGATGAACGCGGTCGACGAGTCCATCCCGGATCCGGTGCGTGAAACCGACAAGCCGTTCCTGATGCCGATCGAGGACGTCTTCACCATCACCGGTCGTGGCACCGTCGTCACCGGTCGTGTGGAGCGCGGTGTGGTCAACCTCAACGAGGAAGTCGAGATCGTCGGCATCCGTCCGGAGAAGACCAAGACCACCATCACCGGTATCGAGATGTTCCGCAAGATGCTGGACACCGCGCAGGCCGGTGACAACGCGGGTCTGCTGATCCGTGGCATCAAGCGCGAGGATGTGGAGCGCGGCCAGGTCGTCATCAAGCCGGGCACCACCACCCCGCACACCGAGTTCGAGGGTCAGGCCTACATCCTGTCCAAGGACGAGGGCGGCCGCCACACCCCGTTCTTCAACAACTACCGTCCGCAGTTCTACTTCCGTACCACGGACGTGACGGGCGTTGTGACCCTGCCCGAGGGCACCGAAATGGTTATGCCCGGCGACAACACCGAGATGTCGGTGAAGCTGATCCAGCCGGTCGCCATGGACGAGGGTCTGCGTTTCGCGATCCGCGAGGGTGGCCGCACCGTCGGCGCCGGTCGGGTTACGAAGATCATCAAGTGATTCCCTGAATCGCTGCGAACGGCGTCGCCTCCGGGCGGCGCCGTTCGTTGTTTTCCGGCTCTCGATGCCCTCGGTACGCGTAAGAAAACCACCGCAGTTCACCTGGATGGATCGCACGGTTTCGGCGTTGGTTCTCTCGGCAGCAGAGGGCCACAGGTGTCAGACTCGGCGAGTGGGTACCTCGACCGGAGTAACCGTTGTCGCGCACCGGGGACTTGCGCCCGGGCTTCCGGAGAACACACCGGCCGCCTTTCGCGGCGCGATCGCACTCGATGTCGACGCGATCGAGATCGACCTGCGGGTTACTGCGGACGGGCATCTCGTCGTAATGCACGACGACACGGTGGATCGGACTACCAACGGTCACGGCCGAGTCGCGGATCTGACGCTGGATCGGATCAAATCCCTCGATGCCGGTTCTATCGCGGGTCCGGGATTCAGCGCGGAACGGGTGCCGACCTACCGCGAAGTACTCGAGATCGTCCAGGGGCACCGGACGCAGCTATTGCTCGACATCAAAGACTGCCCGCCGGAAGCCAAAGCGGAAATAGTCGGGCTGACCGATTATTTCGATGCCGCACAGAAAGTGATCGTGGGTCCGCGTACGGTCACCGACCTGCGCGCATTCGAACGGCTGGATCCGCGCCTGCGCACGCTGGCGCTCGTGCCCGGGCGAACCGACCTTCCGCCGGACCCGTCGGATATCGCGGCGTTCATCGATGCCGGCGCGGATATCGTCCGCCTCTGGCCGGCCTGGCTGCTGACCGATCACCACGCCGGTGTTCGGCTCATGGAAAGCGTCATGGCGCGCAGAGTGCCGGTATGGACCTGCGCAGACAGTCTCTACGGTGACATCAGTGCTGATACGCCCGAGAACGACCTCGGGCGGCTCGTCGACATCGGGGTGACAGGCATCCTCACCGACCTGCCGGAAACGCTGCTGGGCATCGTGCGCTGAGATACGAACTCGGTCGCCCTGCCCACGTCCTCTCGCTGCGGAAAGGGATGCCGATCAGGTTGTTCCGGGAAGCAGCACAGATCTACTCGGGCGGTTGGTTGCAGGGCGGAGTCCGTCTGTGAGGAAATCGCGCAGGGCTTCGGGCTCGAACAGGGTGCGGCTGTCGACGGTATGGAATTCGTTGCGAAAGCGGTCGATGCCGAAGTTGTCAAGGTGGAGATCGCGGTACTTGTCGAGGATTTCGGTGTAGCTGCTTTGGATGGCCCGGGACTGTGGATCGAGTCCGCGGATTACGACGAGGCCGGTCGGTGGGCAGTCGAGAACGGTGATGTCCAGGTCGGGGCGGTGGTCACGGAGGATCGGCAGTAGTTTCCACACGTCTCCCGCCCACCACCAGCGGGTCTCTTCGTCGACGCGCGTGTCGAAATCGGTTTCGCGGCGCGCCATCTCGGTGTTGACCGGGTAGCAGTCGTGCAGGGTGATGACTGTGCTCGCGTGTGAATACTTCTCGGCATTGAGGAAGTCGCGGAGCAGAAACTCGAAATGATGCATTCCGTCCAGGAAAGCGAGGTCTATTCCGGCGGGCAGGTATCGGTCGAGCTGATATCCGGCGAAGAACTCGTCGGATGTCATCTGGAACAGGTATGTCTCCGAACGTCGATGGGAGGGACTGCCCTGAATTCGGAACGCGGGATCGATCGCCACCGTAGGGCAGTGCGCCAGAGCCAGTGACTGCCCGGTATCCACACCGATTTCCAGATAACTCGACGGCTCGGCGACCTGGTGGATCTGCTGCAGGTATTCGAGGTAGGGGATGCCGTTGTGGAATTCGTTGGTGCGCGGGGGTGCATCGGGCGGGTCCATCGGGGGCACGCCGTAACTGTATCGCCGGTCTCCCCGGGATGGTGGTTCGCCGAGCGGCCGGGTGGTTACCGGGCGAGCATGGCGGCAGCGACTTGATCGGCCGCGGTGTGTCGCAGGGCGGTGCCCATGTCGTCGAGGACGAGCAGTCGCGCCCCGGGGATTTCGGCGGCGAGGGCCTCGCCGTTGCCGACCGGGAAGAACGGGTCGGCGCGACCGTGCACCACCAGTGTGGGCAGGCCGAGCTCGCCGAGCCGCTCGCGCCAGCGTGGGGCGCAGTCGATCCGGGAGAACACCATTCCGAGCTGGTTCGCCTGGTGCACCGCGGGATCGTTCGACGGCGTCCGGTCCCAGATCCGGGCCGCCGTCTCCCGTGCCTGCTGCGGATCGTTGCCCAAAGGTGCGGCGCCCTCGGCGGCGAACGCCACGACAGCGTCTCGGTCGGTCCAGTCCGGTTGTGGGCGGGAGAACAGCGCGCCCATGACCGCGCGGTCGTGGTCCGGCAGATCCTCGTCGACCGGGCCGGGGGCCACCGGCCGAGTACCGACAAGGGTCAGTGCGGAGAACACGTCCGGGTGGTCCAGCGCGGCGACCTGGGCGACCATACCGCCGACGCCGACCCCACCGAGATGAGCGGTGCCGGCGCCGAGCACACCGACCAGCGCGGCCGCATCGGCAGCGAGATCCCGCAGGGTGTAGTCCGGATTCTCCGGGTCGCGGGTCGTCGACGCGCCGGAATCACGCAGGTCGTAGCGGACCACGCGCCGCCCGCCCGCCGCGAGCCGTTCGCACAGCGTGTCGGGCCAGGACAGCATCGTTGTGCCGCCGGCCAGCAGGACCAGCGGATCGTCCGCACGGCCGAAGCTCTCGATGCCCAGATCTACGCCGTTCGCCCGCACCGAGGTCATGCCTGGACTCCTGTCTGTCGGTATACCCGACAGAATCGACGACGGATGCATCCGAAAATCATCGGTGCCGCCGAGATGGTGTTCACCACTTCGAGTACGGGAGCACAGCTACCGAGGATCGGCGAGGCATTCGTCACCGTCGCCGGCAGCACGCTCCGGGACGGATGATCGTCACGTTCAGGTGGCTGAACCCCGGCGACGCCAACGCGTACCCACCGGCCGGGGTGATCGATCCGATTCCGTCGGGTGCCTACCGCTCGCTGGTCAGGGCTGGATCTTCTCCAGGTCCTGTAGAAGGCCGGGGTGCTGGGGTTTCCAGCCGAGGGTCTGCTGGGTGTGGGTGCTCGAGGACGGTTGGTCGGTGGCGAAGACGGGGCCGAGAGGGCCGTAGGTTTCCGCCGGGACCGCTTCGACGGGGACACCCAGACGGCGGCCGATGACCGCGGCGATATCGCGGACCGGGTCGCCCTCGTCGGCAACGGCGTGCCAGGCGGTGCCGGGTTCGGCGTGTTCGAGGGCGAGGCGGAAGAGGACGGCGGCGTCGAGGGCGTGGACGGCCGGCCAGCGTTGGGTGCCGTCGCCCGGGTAGCCGGAGACGCCGGTGCGGCGGGCGATACGGGTCAGCATGCCGGCGAAGCCGCCGTCGCCTTGATTGTGCACGGTGCGGGGCAGGCGGACGGCCGAGCTGCGGACCCCGCGCGACGCCAGGTCCAGGACTGCTGCGACCGACCGGCTACGGCCGCCGACGGGGCCGTCGGTCGACAGCGGGTCGGCCTCGGTGGAGGGGCGGTCCGGCACCCGGGGCGTACCCGAGACCGTGACGAAGGGGCGATCGGTGCCGGCGAGTTCTTCACCGAGGGTTGCGAGGGCGGCGCTTTCCTCGGCGACCCCCGCCGCGAGGGTGCCGGGGCTGCTGAAATCGTTGCTGAAGGCCAGGTGGATCACCCCGTCGGCCCGGGCGGCGCCGGTGCGCAGGGTGTCCAGATCGGCGAGGGTGCCCCGCAGCGGTTCGGCGCCGGCCTTTTCGACGGCTTGCGCCGAGGCGGCGGAGCGGGTGAGTGCGAGGACGGTGTGACCGTTGGTGAGCAGTTCGGCGACGACGGCGGAGCCGATCAAGCCGGTGCCACCGGTGACGAATACGTGCATGGACATCTCCCGAGGAGTGATGGGACCTTTGTCCCATCACTCTACACGGTGACGGGACAATGGTGCCGTCACCTAGTATGGGCCCATGGCTCGATGGGAACCGGGAGCGCGGGAACGGCTTGTCGTGGCGGCCGTCGATCTGTTCATCGAGCAGGGGTACGACGCGACGACGGTCGCGCAGATCGCCGAGCGGGCCGGGGTCACCAAAAGCACCTTTTTCCGGCACTTCCCCGATAAGCGTGAGCTGCTGGTAGCCGGGCAGGAAACGCTGAGCCGCCTGTTGACCGAGGGAATCGCCGAGGCGCCCGCTGACGCCACTCCGCTCGAAGCGGTCGCCGCCGGTCTTACCCGCGCCTCGACCGCGATGGGCCCCGAGAGCCGTGAACTCGCCCCCCGGCTGAAGGCGGCCGTCGCTGCCAGCGCGGAGTTGCAGGAGCGTGATGCGCTCAAGAGCGTCGGGCTCGCGGCCGCCATGACCACCGCCCTGGTCGCCCGTGGTGTACCCGACCCGACCGCGGCGCTCGCCAGTGAGCTCGGGGTCCTCGCTTTCAAGCGGGGATACGCGGAATGGTCCGAGGGAGACCATGATGCGGAGGAGGGGGTCGCCGGATACATCCTGAGGGCCTTGGACGAGTTGCGCGTGGCGAGCGCATCGCTGGGCTGACCGCGCCCCGGGGCATGGGAACCCCGCACAGGATGGTGCCGACGTCTCCGGGCGAGCGGCTGTTTCGGTGCAACGCGGAAAATCGGTCGACGGTGGCTCGGTCGGCAGGTAGACATACCGGCATGGTTCCGGAGTATCCGCAGCGGCGGTAGGTGGCGTGGGAGAGCGCAGGCCTGCCGCCTGACGCTCGTGCCGGACGCGGAACGCATCGATGGCGAGTGTCGCCCTGTCGGCGAAACCCATTGATCAATAGGGAAAACCATGCGAAAACGCGACGAACCGGCCCGCACCCGGAATATCGGGATCATGGCACATATCGACGCCGGTAAGACCACCGTCACCGAGCGAATACTTTTCTACACCGGTATCACCCACAGGCTCGGCGAAGTGCACGACGGCAGCGCGGTGATGGATTCGACAGCGCAGGAACGGGAACGCGGTATCACCATTTCCGCAGCGGCCACCACCTGCACCTGGAACGAGCACCGCATCACGATTCTGGATACGCCGGGCCATGTCGATTTCACCGTCGAAGTGGAGCGGTCGCTGCGAGTACTGGACGGTGCGATAGCGGTATTCGACGCAAAAGAAGGCGTGGAACCGCAGTCGGAGCAGGTATGGCGGCAGGCCGACCGGTACGGCGTGCCACGGATCTGCTTCGTCAACAAAATGGACAAGGTGGGCGCCGATTTCGAGGCCGCCGTGCGCAGTATCGGCGAACGTCTCGGGGTGCGGGCACCGGTACTGCAACTGCCGATCGGCAGCGAGGGCGGATTCACGGGTGTGGTGGATCTCGTCGGGATGCGGGCGGTGATCTGGAGCGATCCCGATACGCACGGTGCGACATACGTCGAAACGGATATCCCTGAGGGACTGACGGATATCGCCGCCCGGTATCGGCGGGAACTTCTGGAAACCGTCGCCGAGTCCGACGAGTTCCTGCTGGAGAAATTCGTTGCCGGGGAGGCGTTCACCGTGCGCGAGATCAAGGACGCGGTGCGGAAACTGACGCTGCGCGGGGAATGCTGTCCTGTGCTGTGCGGTTCCGCGCTCGGGAATATCGGGGTGCAACCGCTGCTGGATGCCGTGGTCGACTATCTGCCGTCGCCGGCGGATACCGCGGGCGTGACCGGATGGTCGCCCGACCACAGCGGGCAAACGGTCCGGCGGTACGCCGACAACGGCGAGCCGCTGGCCGCCTTGGCCTTCAAGGTATCCGCGCACCCGTTCTTCGGCCGGCTGACTTACGTCCGGGTGTATTCCGGCTGCCTCGAACCAGGTGGGGTGGTGCTGAATTCGATCAATGGGAGAAAGGAGCGGGTGACCAAACTGTTCCGGATGCACGCCGGTACCGAGCAGTCGCTGGACCGCGCCGGAGCCGGCGATATCTGCGCGGTGATCGGACTGAAGGACACCACCACCGGTGACACCCTGTGCGATCCCGGCAACCCGATCGTGCTGGAGTCGATGGCTTTTCCCGAACCCGTCGTATCGGTGGCGGTGGAGCCGGCGACCCGGCAGGACCAGCAGCGGTTGAGTACCGCGGTGCAGGCACTGGCCGCGGAGGATCCCAGCCTCACCGTGCGGAAGGATCCGGAGACCGGTCAAACCGTGCTCGGCGGTATGGGTGAGTTGCACCTCGAGGTGGTGGCGCAGCGATTGCGGACCGAGTTCGGGGTCGCGGTGGCACTGGGCGAACCACATGTCGCCTACCGCGAGACCATCACGCGCGGTTTCCGGGTGGAACACACCCACCGGAAGCAGAACGGCGGGTCGGGGCAGTACGCCAAGGTGGTGCTGGCGGTGGAACCACTGGTGGCGGACGCGGAGGTGACCTACGAATTCGAATCCCGGGTTGTCGGTGGCCGGGTGCCGAAGGAGTACCTGCCGGCTGTCGACGCCGGCGCCCAGGACGCGCTCGACTGCGGCGCGCTGGCCGGGTACCCGGTGCAGGGCGTACGGGTGGTGCTGCTCGACGGTGCCGCCCACAGCCGGGACTCCTCGGAGCTCGCCTTCCGTATCGCGGCCGCCGACGCGGTCCGTCAGGCAGTGGCGCAGGCGGGTCCGGTACTGCTGGAACCGCTGATGCGAGCCGAGATCAGCACACCCGGCGGTTACCTCGGCGCGGTTCTGGCCGACCTGAACTCGCGGCGGGGCCGGATTCGTTCGACCGCCGAACGGGGCGGGTCGACGGTGGTCGAAGCGCTGGTCCCGCTGGCGGAGACGTTCGGCTATATCGGCGCGCTGCGGTCGAAGACGAAGGGGCGGGCGAGTTTCGCCATGGTCTTCGACGGCTATGAACCGGTTCCGGCCTCGGTGACATATCGAGGGCCGGGTATCGGCTGATCGAGTACGGTAGCGCCGTCTGTGACGGCGCTACCGTCCCGGCCGTGTGGCGAACCGTCCGGCAGCGTTTTCGCCGCCGGTAGGAACCGGACAGTGGCGCACAAGAGTGCGGCGACCACGCACAGGCCGGCGGCGACGTAGAAGGCGAGGTCGTAGGAACCGTCGGCGTCGCGGACGTAGCCGGCGCCGAAGGCGGCTATCGCGGCGCCGAGTTGGTGGGCGGCGAAGACCCAGCCGAACACGATCGGGGTGGCGGCGCCGAACCAGTGCCGGCAGATGGCGATCGTCGGGGGTACGGTGGCGACCCAGTCGAGGCCGTAGAAGATGATGAAAACCCACATGCCGGGTGCGGCTTCGGGGGACAGCAGTGCCGGGAGGGCGAGCAGGGAAACGCCGCGGCCGAGGTAGTAGATCACCAGCAGCACCCGGGCGTCCACGCGGTCGGTCAGCCAGCCGGAGAAAACCGTACCGAGCACATCGAAGATACCCACGGTTGCCAGTAGCGAGGCGGCCACGGTCGTCGGCATGCCGTGATCGTGCGCGGCCGGGATGAAGTGGGTACCGATCAGGCCGTTGGTGGTCATACCGCAGATCGCGAAACTGCCGGCGAGCAGCCAGAAAGCCCGCACCCGCAGGCCCTGGAGCAGTCCGCCCGCGGCCGCGGCGAAGCTGCCGTTGGGTAGCGCGTCGTCGCCGGAACCGGGGGCGCCGCCATAGGGCACGGTGCCGATATCGCTCGGCCGGTCGCGGATGAACAACAGGACCAAGGGGATAACCGCGAGCGCCGCGAAGGTGACGATCAGTGAGGCCCAGCGCCAGCCGAAGCGATCGGTGACGCCGGCGACGACTGGCAGGAAGACGAGCTGGCCGGTCGCGCTCGCGGCGGTCAGTACGCCGGTGACCAGTCCGCGGCGGGCGACGAACCAGCGGGTCGAGACGGTGGCCACGAAACCCATCGAGATCGAGCCGGTGCCCAGGCCGACCAGGACTCCCCACAGCAGGGTCAGCTGCCAGGAGGCGGTCATGAAGAGGCTCACACCGGTTCCGCTCGCGATCAGCACCAGGGCCCCGGCGAGTACGGGCCGGACGCCGAACCGGTCCATCAGCGCGGCGGCGAACGGCGCGGTGACGCCGAACAGCACCATGTTCACCGACATCGCGGCGCCGACGGTCGCATGCGACCAGCCGAATTCGGTGTGCAGCGGGTTCATGAAAACGCTCGGGACAGCGCGGAATCCCGCGGCGCCCAGGATGGCCACGAAACTCACGCCGGCGACGATCCAGGCGAAATGCAGTCGCGCACCGCTTGAGCGGGTGGCGACGCCAGAGCTCTCAGTCCTCACGATCACCAAGCATCCGGGACAGGGAGTTGCCGAGCCAGTGGCAGAATCGACAATATGCATGAAAATCGTGCCAGTCGGGAAACACGGTCCGCGCCGCGCCGGCATCGGGTGGCGGTCCTGCTCCTGGAGCCGGTGGTCGGATTCGACGCGACCATCCCGCCGCTGGTCTTCGGCCAAGCCGCCGACGAGACGGGCAACCCGCTCTACGACGTGGTGACCTGCGCGCTCCGGCCGGGGCCGGTCCGGTCGACTTCCGGATACTCGATAGTCGCCGAGGCCGGCATCGATGCGCTCGCCGCCGCCGATACGGTCATCGTGCCGGGGACGAAATATCCGACGGCGCGTATCGGCGGCGAACTCACCGCCGAGGTGGCCGCCGCACTGGAAAAGGTGCCCGCCGGTTCGCGGATCGTCTCCATCTGCACGGGAGCCTTCGTACTCGCCGCGGCGGGGTTGTTCGACGGGCACCGTGCGACCACCCACTGGCGTTACGCGGCCGAGTTCCGCCGGCTGTTCCCGGCGGTGGAACTGGACGAGACCGTGCTGTTCGTCGACGAGGGCAACCTGCTGAGCTCGGCGGGCCTGGCCGCCGGTATCGACCTGTGCCTGTATCTCGTCCGGCGCGACCACGGCGCCGCTGTCGCGAATCGTGTTGCTCGGCATTGTGTGGTGCCGCCTTGGCGCGAAGGCGGGCAGGCGCAGTTCATCGAGCATCACGTTCCCGACCACGACGAGCGCAGCACCGCACCCACACGCGCCTGGGCGCTGGATCACCTGAGTGAACCGATCGGTGTGGCGGTGCTGGCGGCGCATGCGCAGATGAGCTCGCGCACCTTCAGCCGCCGATTCCGGGCGGAGACAGGACTCTCACCCGGCGTCTGGCTGCGCGATCGCCGGATCGATCGGGCGCGTGAACTCCTCGAATCCGCGGATCTCCCGATCGAAGCGGTGGCCGAACTGTCCGGGCTCGGTACCCCGGACAATCTGCGCCACCACATGCGGCGTGGGCTCGGAATGTCACCGTCCGCCTACCGCAAGACCTTCGCCGGCGCCTGACTCGCGGGTTTCCGAGGTGCCGGCAGGTTTTCGGCGAACTCCGCGCGAGCTGTTCGCCGCCCGCGCCGGTTCAGGATTCGCGGGCGGCCTGGAGGAGGGCGTTGGCGAACTTCACCATTTGGGCGGGGCCGCCGTACCAGGCGGTTACCGCCGAGAGGACCGCCGAGCGGGCTTCCCGGGCGGCGCGGGCCACCTCGGCCGCCGAGACCTCGCCCGCTTCGGCCTGGCCGGCGAGGATTTCGAGATCATCGCTTGCGGTGAGCAAACGCATGATGAGGTGGATGTCGATATCGGCGCCTTCCTCGCTGCGGCTGTGCCGGGATGTGTCCGCCGGTGCGGAGCCGGCCCGGGAAGCCGACAGCACGGGGGCGAGTTCAGGCGCCGGTTCCGGGCGGTCGGCCGCTGGGGCCGGGGTGGTTTCGGCGGCTTCGCGGGCGCGCCGCGACCGGCGGGTTTCCAGCGGCGGGCGGGAATCGTCGCCGGTCAGCGCATCCGGTGCGGAGGCGCTGTCTTCGTCGGGCACCAGGGTGAGCGGCGAACCGGCCCCGTGACGCGGGGCGGCGGGGGTGTCGGATGCCGCCTCGGCGGGCTCCGGGTCGCTCGATTCGGCATGCCGGGAGGGGGCATCCTGTTCGGATTCCAGGATGCGGGTGAGTAATTCGGCCACCGGTGCCGGCTCGGAATCGTCACCCGACTCGCTGCTGTGCGCCGGTTCGGGATCCAGCAGGCGGTCCAGTATCGGGGTTTTCTCTTCCGGTGGGGCGAGGCGCTGTGGCGCCTCCGCTTCCGGACGTGAGGTAGCCGTCCGGTCGGTCTCGCCCACCGGCCCAACGGCCCGGATCGCGGCGGAATCCGTTTCTCGCTCTTCGGCTCGTTCGCTGTCGGGCGTGTATCGCGACGCGGATCGCGGCAATCGGCGCGGGATCTGCGATTCGCGGGACGGGCCGGTTTCCGGATCGCCGGCAGCCGCCGGACCGGAGAGTGCGCCCGATGAGCCCGGTTCCGCGATGCTGTGGGCCGCCGGTGTCTCGCCGGTACCGGGGGTGGCGGTTTCCTCGTCGGGGGCGGGAGCGTGGCGGGCAGCGGAGCGCGGCAGGCGGCGGGCGGGGAGCGCGGGTGCGGCGGAATCGCCGCCGGCGCTCGCCGGTGCGGGCGCCTGCGCGTGGGAGGCGCGACTGGGCAGGGCGGGTGCCGGTTCGGGGGTCGCGGTGGCCTCGTCGGCGTCCGGCAATCGGTAGGGATCACCGTCGGCAGCCGGCAACTCGTATGGAGTATCGGCCGCGGCGGGCTCGCCGGCGGTGTGCTGGTCTTCGAACGGATTGAACTGGTCGTCGGATTCGACCGGTTCGGTGAGCTCGACCTTGCGGCGCCGGCCACCGCTTTCGAGAGACTGCGGCACCGGCTCCTCGCCGATCGAACTGAGCCAGCTGGGCAGCGAACCGGTATCGGCGGACGGCAGCTGGGTCGTCTCGGCGCCGGACAACTGCCCCGGGTCACCGGACGGCACCGTCAGCTCGCCCGACGGTGCCGTATCCGACCGGTACGCCCCGGGTGCCGGTATCCGCGGCGAGGACGAATACGCGGACGACGGAGCACCGGGCTGGGAAATGCGGGGGAACGACGTGGAATCGGCGCGACCGGATCCGGCCGGGTCGGCCGAGCGGGTGTGCAGGGCGGCTGTTTCGGGTCCGTCGTCGGGAACATACGGCGGTCCGTCCGCCGGGGGTGTGGTGAAACGGGAATTCGATTCGTGCTCGGCGGGGTTCAACGTCTGGACCGCGTCACCGATGACACCCGAGGTGTTCCAGGCGGCGAACGGGTCGAGAGCCGCTGAACCGCCGGTGTTCTGCTGGCCGGTCTGTGAGCTGGACAGTGGTGCGGGGGTCCACGTGTAACCGCGGTCCGGGACGGACTCGGGCCGGTTCGTGGCGCCGTTCGACCCCTCCGCCGCTTCGAATCCGTTCGATCCGAAGCCGGCGAAGCCCCTCGACTCGGAGTTGCCCTGCCCGTGCCCGTATTCCTCCCGGCGGGCGCGGCGTTCGTCTCCGAGGCTGGCATTTTCGGCATCCATGCGCTCATTCTTACCCACCGGGGTGGGCTTCGTTCTAGTGCGCAAAGCGCATCGGCACCGGTGCGCGGGATTCGGGGTGATCTGGATTACAGCGCCGCCGGGTGCGTTGTGAACGGGTCCCGCGCACCGTCGGTTTCCGGACACGCCGCGCTGACGTGCTCGGACGGCGAGATGCCCGGGCACCGGCGCGGATCGGGCTCGCGATGCGCGGCCGGGCGGGCAGGGTCCTTCGGCGCGACCGGAATTCGCGGTGGTGCCGATGGCGCAAATGCGCCCCGGGCGAACAGCGCTGAGCCGGTGCACAGCCGTACCGGCCCACCGGACTTTTCCGGCGGGCAGGCCGGCGGGCGGTCAGTGGTGCGGTGCCGCCCGGTGCATTCGTCCCGCGACCGCCGGCAGCGCCGCGACCGCGAGGACCACGGTGACGATGCCGACGACCCACGACGTCCACGAGGCGCCGTTGTAGGCGGTGTAGTCCATGACCCAAGGCGCGAGGAACAGCAGCGCGCCGAACAGACCCATGGCGTAATCCGTGGACGCCATCGCCGGCCGATACATCTGGGCGAGCCCGGTGAGTGCGATGAGCACGCCGAGCACGATCATCGTCCACGCGGCCCGGGCGTTGGTATCGACCCAGATCGGTGAGAGGGCGGTGAATGCGCCGAGCACCACGGCCAGGAAGTCCTGGGTCCGGCTTTCGGTGAACATAATGGCCTCCTGAGACTCGAAACAGGTCCGTAGACAGGGCCTGACCTCGGTATAGCCCTTATCCGGCCCGGTGGTCGATATCGCAACGGACACGATTGCGCGGCGAAACGATGCGAAAGGTGACGCTTCCACCGCACGGCCCCCGCAAGTTAGGGTGGGCTTTCTACAACCTGTTTCAGGCGCGGCGCATGCGGGCCGCGGGAGGGAGTTCGGTATGTCCGCGCCGATCGTGATAGCCGGTGCCGGCCTGGCCGGGCTGCGCACCGCCGAGGAACTGCGCCGCGCCGGGTACACCGGGGAACTGGTGGTGCTCGGCGACGAGCCGCACGCACCCTACGATCGTCCGCCGCTGTCGAAGCAGTTCGTGCGTGGCGAAATCGAATCGACTCCGCTGCGCCCCGAGGAGTTCTACGCCGAGAAGGAGATCGATCTCCGGCTGAACACCGCGGCCGCCGGCGTGGACACCGCGGCCAGGAAGGTGCTGCTGGCCGACGGTTCGGCCGTGGAATACGAACATCTCGTGATCGCCACCGGGCTGACCCCGCGCCGGCTGCCCGGCGCCGAGGACATCCCGGGTGTCCATGTGCTGCGCAGCCATGACGACGCCGTCGCGATCCGCGAGGGCGCGCGCAGCGCGCAACAGGCGCTGATCATCGGTGCCGGGTTCATCGGCTGTGAACTCGCGGCCAGTCTGCGGGCCGAAGGTCTGTCCGTGGTGCTGGTGGAGCCGCAACCGGCTCCGCTGGCCGGGGTACTCGGTGCCGAGGTCGGCGAGCTGGTAGCCCGCCTGCATCGCGCGGAGGGGGTGGATCTGCGCTGCGGTATCGGGGTGGACACCTTGCTCGCCGATCCGGACGGCCGGGTGCGCGGCGCGCGGCTCGCCGACGGTTCGGAGGTGCCGGCGCAGCTGGTGGTCGCGGGGATCGGATCCCGCCCGGTCACCGATTGGCTGGCCGATTCCGGGATCGAACTGGCCGAACCC
This sequence comes from Nocardia sp. CA-290969, assembly GCF_050936135.1. Classification (NCBI taxonomy): domain Bacteria; kingdom Bacillati; phylum Actinomycetota; class Actinomycetes; order Mycobacteriales; family Nocardiaceae; genus Nocardia; species Nocardia sp. CA-290969. Next base: position 7,388,293 of record NZ_JBNJNJ010000001.1, read on the forward strand.
GCGGCCGGTGGTGGGGTGTTCGCCGACGAGGCGGGTCGTACCAGCGCACCCGGCGTCTGGGCGGTGGGCGATGTCGCGGCCTGGCGGACGCCGACCGGCGAGCATCGCCGGATCGAGCACTGGACCAATGCGGGCGAACAGGCGAAGCTGCTGACCTGCGCGCTGCTGGGCGTCGAGGCCCCCAGCGTGCCGCAGGTGCCGTACTTCTGGAGCGACCAATACGACCTCAAGATCCAGGCGCTGGGCACCCCGCGGGCCTCCGACGAGATCCGCGTCCTCGCCGACGACGGCCGCAAGTTCCTCGCCTACTACATTCGCGAAGGCCGGCTGGCCGGTGTGGTGGGTGCCGGGATGACCGGTCAGGTGATGAAGATGCGGGCCAAGATCGCCGCGGCCGCCCCCGTGGAGGAACTGCTCGGCGCGACTCAATAACCTGTTCGGTGTGATCGTCGCGCTCATCGATTCGGGTTTCGGGCTGCTGCCGACCGCGGCGTGGCTGCGCAAGCTGCGCCCCGATGTGGATCTCCTGCTGCAGCTGGACCCCGACGGCGCACCGTGGGGCCCGAAACCCCAGGAGTGGGTGATCGATCGGGTGGTCTCGGCCGCCCGCACCGCCCGTGACCTGGGCGCGGAAGTCGTGGTACTGCCGTGCAACACCGCGAGCGTGACCGCGCTCGAACATGTCCGTGCGGATCTGGGTCCGCAGGTGCCCGTGGTGGGCACCGTGCCCGCGATCAAACCGGCGGCCGCGGTATGCCGCTCGGTCGCGGTCTGGGCGACCGCGGCAACCACCGCGAGCCCCTACCAGGCCGATCTGATCGCCCGCTTCGGCGGCGAAGCCACGGTCACGGGTGTCGCCTGCCACGGCCTCGCGGAAGCGGTCGACCGTGGCGATATGGCCGCGGTACGTGCCTCGGTCGCCGACGCGGCCGCCCGCACCCCCGCTGACGTGGAGGGTGTGGTGCTGGGCTGCACCCACTATCCGCTCGTAGTGGACACGATCGTCGCCGCCCTCCCCGACGGCATCCGGCTGTTCGACAGCGCCCAGGCCGTCGCCGCGCAAACGGTCCGCCGAATGGACGAGCTGGGCGACCCGGATAGCGGCAACGGCACAGTCACCGTCTACCTCAGCGGCAAACCCGGCGAACTCCCCCCCGGCGCCGCCGCCTACGAACCCGGCCGCCTCCTCGGCGCAAGCTGACGGGGACGAGTGGCCGCCGGTATCCACACTCCGATCAGCACGCACAAGCGCCTACATCCCCGGATGGTTCCATGGGCGGGGCCCGCCCATGGTCTGGAGCGACGGAGCGGGGGAGCGAAGCGGAGGAGCGGAGGAGTGCAGGGGTTGATAGGGCCCCGCCCTCGAGACGCGGAGCGTCTCCAAAAACACAGCCCGCCCCCTTCCCGGCCGGTTCACCTATGAGCGCAGACCCAGGGTGCCGGCCTCGAAGCGACGGAGCGTCTCCGAACCTCAGAACTGGATGCGCAAGTGGTCGGTGACCGGCCTTGCCTGGCACCCCAGGATATAACCGCTTTCGATGTCCTCGGGGTCGAGGATTTCGGCGTTCTCCATGTCGACCTTGCCCTCCAGCACCGTGCAGGCGCAGGATCCGCATTCGCCTTCCTGGCAGGAGTACGGGACGTCGATGCCCTTGTCCAGCATGATGTCGACCAGGGTCTGTTTGCGCGGCCAGCGCAGATTGTGCACTTCGCCGTCCAGTTCCACCTCGACGGTGGCGGCGTCCGCGGCCTCCTCGTCGGAGACCTCGGCGGGCGCGGTGGCGGCGAAGGGGTCGCCGGCGAGGGAGTTGAAGATTTCGGCGTGTGTCCGGTTACGCGGGACGCCGAGCTGGCCGAGAGCGTCGTGGACACCGTCCATGAACGGCTTCGGCCCGCACATGAAGGCGGCGTAGGCGGTGTAGGGCCGGAACAGTTCGGCCAGCGCGGCGACCGTCGGCAGGCCCTGGACCGTTTCCAGCCAGTGGATCACGACCAGCCGCTGCGGGTTCTTCTCCGCCAGCTCGCGCAGTTCCGCGGCGAAGATCACCGATTCGGGGTCGCGGTTGGCGTAGAACAGCACGATCCGGCCGGTGCCGCGGTCGAGCGCGGATTTGAGGATCGACATCACCGGGGTGATGCCGCTACCGGCCGCGCACAGCAGCAGGTCGTCGTCGAGGTCTTTGGGCGTGAATACGCCGGAGGGCGGTAGCACCTCGAGTTCGTCGCCGGGTTTGATGTTGTCGCAGAGCCAGTTGGACCCGTATCCGTCCTTGGTCCGCTTCACCGTGACCTTGGGCAGATCGTCGGTGAACGGTGAGCTGGCCAGGGAATAGCAGCGCGCCACCGATCCCGTGCGGTCGCTGGGAATGCGCAGGGTGAGGAACTGGCCGGGCCGGTAGGCGAACTTCTCCCGGGCCTGCTCCGGGACCTCGAAGACCAGCGAGCTCGCGTCGGTGGTTTCCGCGATGACCTGGGCGACCCGCAATACGACGGATCGTGAGCCATGGGGCACTTCGACGGTGGTCATCTCGTCCTCTCGACACCTGGTAGCCGACGGCCTCCAGCCTACGGCAAAACTAGAACGTGTTTCAATTTTAGCGTATGTCGGCCGCCTGTTGGCGAGTGAGCTGCCCCTCGAGTCCGGCGACCAGTACACCGACCCCGAAATCGTAGGAGTACTTACCGCGCAGATCCGGCAGGTATTCCATTGCGCGGGCAACTCGCTCCGGCATCACCACATCGGGCGGGGTGTCGAGGTTGCGTGGATTCACCCGGCGGCGGCCGAACAGGTAGGTGTGGATGGTCGCGTAACCGGCCAGCACATTGCGGTCGTCGAAACCCGCCTCGTACAGGATCTCCATGATCGCCGCGATCAGATCGAGCTGTTTACCGAGCATCTGCTCGATGAGCACGTCGCCGAGGCCGGGATGGCGCCGCAGGCGTTCGTCGATCTGGGCGAGGAGATCGACCAGCCGGTCCTGCCACGGTCCCGAATCCGGGGGCGGTTTGCGGACCCCGGCGAGGGCGGCCGTCGCGACCAGGTCGAGTAGTTCTCGCTTGTCGGCGACGTAATAGTAGGGCGCCATGGGGGAGACCCCGAGCTCACGCGAGAGCCGTCGCATGGACAGCTTCTCCACTCCGTCGGCGCGCACAACCCGCAATGCCGCCTCGACGATCTCGGTCTCCGAGAGGGTACTGCCGTTGCCACCCCCGCCCCCACTCGTCTGCATCCGCACGACTCCCATTGCCACCTCTACATGCTGGGCGGCATCCGCCCGTCACGTTCTGTTCAGCTGCTTTTGCCCCCGCAGTCTAGAGGTCGCGTTTATGCGTGAGCGTCCACATTACGTGAAAACGGTTCCATTTTGTCAGTGGATGACGTTATGGTGTGACTGCGGTCGCATCCGGCGACCGCAGCGCCGGCACTGTGCCACGGCTCACCGGCGGTACCCGATGCGGTGCCGTGCGGAGTCGTCGTGGCAGCCCCCGGCCGGCGCAGGCGCCAATCAGTGGAGGTAGCCATGGCGGACAACCGTTCCTTCGGACCGGCAGAAACCGATCACCGCGGACCGATCGGCACAGTCGAAGGCCGCGCGAGCGAGGATGCTCCTGTCGTCGAGGAAACCCTGATCGAAGAGGTCTCCATCGACGGTATGTGCGGCGTCTACTGATCGGGCGGGAGCCGGAGATGCTCGATCTGGAAACCCGCTGGCAGTTGCATCCCCGAGTGGCATTGCGCCCGGAACCGTTCGGTGCGCTGCTGTATCACTTCGGGACTCGCAAACTGTCCTTCCTCAAGAACCCGCGGATCGTCGAGATCGTGCGCTCCCTGCCCGGGCACACCTCGGCTCGCGCGGCCATCCGGGCCGCCGGAATCGGGGACGAGGCCGCCGATCCGTATCTGAAAGCGCTCGCGGATCTGGCGGAATCGGACATGATCCAGCCGGCCCCGGAAACGGCCGAGCTCAGCGAGCCCGCGCCGTTCACCGGGGTCGGCCCTGCCGATCCGGCGGTCCGGCTGGTGGATCGGTTCGAATCCGGGCTGGCGGCACCGATCTGCCTGACCTGGGAACTGACCTACGCGTGCAACCTCTCGTGCGTGCACTGCCTGTCGTCCTCCGGGCGGCGGGATCCCAACGAGCTCACCACCGAACAGTGCAAGGCGCTGATCGACGAGTTCCAGCGGATGCAGGTGTTCTACGTGAACATCGGCGGCGGTGAACCCACGGTGCGCCCGGATTTCTGGGAACTCGTGGATTACGCGACCGCCCACCAGGTGGGAGTCAAGTTCTCCACCAACGGTGTGCGGATCACGCCGGAGGTCGCGCAGCGGCTGGCCGCCAGCGACTATGTGGACGTCCAGATCTCGCTGGACGGCGCCGACGCCGAGGTGAACGACGCGGTGCGCGGTCCGGGGTCCTACGATACGGCGATTCGCGCGCTGGAGAACCTGGCGAACGCGGGTTTCCAGGACGCGAAACTGTCGGTGGTGGCGACGCGGCACAACATCGACCAGCTCGACCAGTTCAAGGAGATCGCCGATCGGTACGGCGCCACGCTGCGGCTCACCCGGCTCCGGCCGTCGGGTCGCGGTGCGGACGTCTGGGACGAACTGCATCCGCTGCCGGAACAGCAGCGCACCCTCTACGACTGGCTCGTCCGCAACGGCGAGGGTGTGCTCACCGGGGATTCGTTCTTCCACCTCTCCGCATACGGCCAAGCCCTGCCGGGCCTGAACATGTGCGGGGCGGGCCGGGTGGTCTGCCTGGTGGATCCACTGGGCGACGTCTACGCCTGCCCGTTCGCGATCCACGAACGGTTCCACGCCGGAAATGTCGTCACCGACGGCGGTTTCGCCACGGTGTGGCAGGACTCGGAGCTGTTCAACGAACTGCGCGAACCCAGTGGTGGCGGTGCGTGCACCAAATGCGCGCACTACGACTCCTGCCGCGGCGGCTGTATGGCGGCGAAGTTCTTCACCGGACTGCCCGCCGACGGCCCCGACCCGGAATGCGTTCAGGGTTACGGGGAAGCGGCGCTGGCCGACACCGGGCGCATCATCCCGCGCCCGGCGGTCGACCATTCGCGCAAGAGCACCCCGCGGCGGTCGCGTTCGGGCGGACCCGTTCCGCTCACGTTGCTGCCGCCGGCGAAGCGTCCGGCGCGTGCGTGTGACGAGAGTCCGCTCGTGTGAAACAGGTTGGCCGACACTGCCCCGGGCGGCGATAGCCGGATCGTTGCTCGGGGCGGGTCGTCATACCCGCGCTACTGTCGCGGTGACCTACTTCATGACGGTGTCCACCGTCGTCCGGCAAATTTCTCCCGAACGAAACACTTTTTCCCGGACTGCTGATGTCTTGTAACGAAACGGCAGTTACCATCCGTGGAATGCGCCATGATCGCCTGCCCGACGGATTCGGGGTGCGGATCGACCCACGGGTACGCGCATACTCGGGGGGACGCATCCTGATCGGGGGCTCACCCGCTCGTTTGCTACGCCTTGCTCCGGAGGCCGCCGAGATGATCGGCGACGGCTACCTGGAGGTGAACAGCCCGCAATCGGCGGTGGTTGCCAGACGGCTACTGGATTCCGGTGTGGCCAACCCCAGGCCGCAATTGTTGCCGTCGCCGGAGGATGTCACGGTCATCGTGCCGCTGCACAACAACCCCGACGGGCTGAACCGTCTGCTGGCGACTCTCGGCGGGCGCACGGTGATCGTGGTCGACGACGGTTCCGACGAACCGGTACACGTGGCCGACGACCACGGCCGCCGGTGCCAGGTGAAGGTTCTGCGCCACGAGCGGCGACGTGGCCCGGCGGCCGCGCGCAACACCGGCCTGCGTGCCGCCACGACCGAATTCGTGGCCTTCCTGGATTCCGATGTGGTGCCGCGCAGCGGCTGGCTCGAGGTGATGCTGGGGCATTTCAGCGATCCGCAGGTGGCGCTGGTGGCCCCGCGCATCGTCGCGCTCGATCCGGAGTCCACCACCCTGGCCCGCTACGAACACGCCCGCTCCTCCCTGGATCTGGGCCGGCGCGAATCCGCGGTGCAATCCGGCGGCATGGTCTCCTATGTGCCGAGCGCGGCGCTGCTCGCGCGCCGCACGGTCCTCGAGGAAGAGGGCGGATTCGACGAAGATATGCAGGTCGCCGAGGATGTGGACCTGTGCTGGCGGCTGGAACACGCCGGCTGGCGGCTGCGCTACGAGCCGGCCGCGCACGTGGCGCACGATCATCGCGTTTCGTTCCGGGAATGGTTCCGGCGCAAATTGTTCTACGGCACGGGAGCCGCACCGCTGAGCCGGCGGCATGCCGGGAAGGTTTCGCCGCTGCAGATACCCAAGTGGACGGCGCTATCGGCGCTGTTCCTGGCCACCCGCACCCGCTGGGGGCTGCTGGCCGCGGTCCTGACGCTGCTGGTGCCGCTGCGCCGGTTGCGGATCGCGTTCGCCGGGGTGGACAACCCGACCGGGGTGGCGGCGATCTACGTGGCCCGGGGGTTCTTCGCCGGGTTGTGGCGGCTGTCCTCGGCGCTGTTCCGGCACTATTGGCCGATCACGCTGGCGGCGATGGTGTTCTCCCGCCGGATCCGGTCGACGGCACTCACCCTGGCACTCGCGGAGGGAGCGGTCGACTGGTACACCCACCGGGAGCCGGGCGGTCTCGATCCGCTGCGCTATATCGTGTTCCGGCGCATCGACGATATCGGGTACGGCACCGGCCTGTGGCTGGGCGCGTGGCGGGCCGGTAGCCCGGCGGCATTACGACCCACCGCCCCGCCGCGGTAGCGGGGCCGTGCCATGGTGGACACGCTGATCATCGGTGCGGGAACCGCCGGTTCGGTTCTGGCCGCGCGGCTGAGTGAGGATCCCGGGCATACGGTGCATGTTGTGGAGGCCGGTAGCCATCGGCGTTCGACGGCCGATTTCCCGCCCGAACTCACCTACAGCTCGGCGTTGCCCACAGACGCCGGGGCGCCCTGGCTGTGGCGGTATCCCGTTGCGCTCACGCCGGAAATACCCGGGCAGATCGTGCGCGGCCGTGGCACCGGCGGCTCGGGTTCGGTCAACGGCTGCTATTTCGTCCGCGCCGCGCCGCGGGATTTCGCGGCCTGGAGCCGCGAGGTGGGTACGCGGACCTGGGATTTCGAGGAGGTACTGCCGTATCTCCGGTCCCTGGAGAACGACGAGGACTACGGCGATCACGCGGGGCACGGCAGGTCGGGGCCGGTCCCCGTCCGCCGGATCACCCGGCCCAGCCGGCTGGCCGAGGAATTCGCGGCCACCTGCCTGGACCTCGGCTTCGGGGAGGTCCCCGACTGGAATGCGATGCCCGGCGGCCCGGATACCGGTGTCGGGCCGGTGCCGTGCACGATCGGCCCGGCGGACAGTTCGGGGCGGCACCGGCGGATCGGGCCCGCGCATTCCTATCTGCTGCCCGCGCTGCCGCGCCCGAATCTGGTCGTGCGCGGCGACACTCTGGTGATCCGCCTCCGGTTCGAGGGCACCCGGGTGGCCGGCGCGGACTGTATCTCCGGCGGGAAGCTCGAGACGATCCACGCCGACCGCGTGGTGCTGTGCGCGGGCGCCGTCGAATCGGCCGCGCTGCTCCTGCGCTCCGGGATCGGTCCCGCCGACGAGCTGGCGGAACTGGGGATACCGGTGGTCGCCGCGGCACCGGTCGGCCAGTGGGCCACCGATCATCCGGAGATCGGTATCGAGTACCGGCACCCGGCGCCCGCGGGCGGTGTCGTACCCCTGGAATACGTCCTGGAATTCGACGATATCGAGATCCGGCCCTATACGGTGGCCTTCGCTCCGGACGTGCACCGTATGGGGGTGACCCTCATGCGCCCGACCAGCGCCGGCCGGCTCCGGCTGACCAGCCCCGATCCGTTCGTACCGCCGATGATCGAGCAGGGTTATCTCGCGACGGCTGCGGATCGGTCCCGGCTGCGTGCGGCGGTGGGGCTGGCGGGCAAGATCCTCGAGGTGATGTCGGCGCAGTGGTCCGGCGAAGGTGCGATCTCCGACCACTGGCTCTACGAACGCCTCGGGTCTTCGCAGCATCTGGCGGGGACCTGCCGGATGGGTCGCTCCGACGATCCCCGCGCCGTGGTCGACGAGCGGTGCCGCGTGCACGGCGTGGACGGGCTGTCGGTGGTCGATCTCTCGGTGGTTCCGATTCCGCTGAGCCGCGGTCCGCAGGCGACGGTGGTGCTGCTCGCCGAGCGGGCCACGTCGGATCTGCGCTGAGTCGTTCTCTCGAAGCCGCAGAGCCACAGCCGGTTTCACCATAGATCCCGGCTATTGGGTACACGGACCGGCTACTGTCGCGCTAACCGGTGCCGGCCACCCCCTCGGGCATACGCCGCGGGGCTGTTGCGCCGGCTGGCGCGACCCGCCGGGCTACGGTACCTTCCACCGGTGCGGTACGCCGGTCGGCGACGCGGACCGCCCGGATCCGGCGATCCGGGCGACCTCGCGCACCGGTCGCGAACCGCCCGCCCACAGGTGCTCGCCGGCCGTTCGCGATGCATCTCCTCGGTCTGCGCCGGGACAACCGGTGTGGTAGGTGAGCTGTATCGGTCGGGGATACAGCTCACCCGGGCGGGCCGGCGAAATACCAAGTGGCGCCGTGCAATATTGCATCCCCATTTTCGACACCCCGGCCCGATCTCCCCGATTATCCGCCGCCGAGCAAGTACTCTGGACCCTCGGGAGGCCCGCCGCGGCAACGCGATCCGGCCCCCGGGACTCCGCACCCGGCGCCGAACACCGGGGAAGGTACGGCGCCGGTGCGGAAGGTCCCAGCGAACTCCCCGCGACCAGCATCGTTGCCCGGCCCGCGGCTACCGGCCGCCGAATCCGGACAGGCTGATTCCCCGGACGAACGCCTTCTGCGCGAGGCCGTAGACGAGCAGCAGCGGCAGCAGGATCAGCATGGACGCCGCCATCAGCACCGGCCAGTCGGAGACGTACTGGCCCTGCATCCACACCAGCCCCAGGGTGACGGTGGAAATTTCCCGCCGCTGAATCATCACCAGCGGCCACAGGAAATCGTTCCATACGTTCACCCAGGTCAGCACCGCCAGCACCAGCACCGCCGGTTTCGCGTTGGGCAGCAGCACCCGCCAGTAGATCTGCCACGGCGAGCAGCCGTCGAGTACGGCCGCTTCCTCCAGTTCGGCGGGCAGTGTGCGGAAGAACTGCCGCATCAGATACGTCCCGAAGGCGTTGCCGAACAGGCCCGGCACGATCAGGGCCCAGGGCGTATCCGTCCACCCGAGACTCCGGATGAGGACGAACTGCGGCACCACGGTGACCGTGAGCGGCACCATGAGCGTGGCCAGATAGGCCACGAACAGCACGTCCCGGCCGGGGAAGCGCAACCGGGCGAACGCGTACCCGGCCAGTGAACAGAAGAACACCTGGCCGGCCGTGACGCAGGCGGCGTAGACGATCGTATTGCCGAACATCCTCCCGAACGGCATCATCTGGAAAACGGCGCCGTAGTTCGACCATTGCGGGTCCTGCGGCAGTAGGGCCGCAGTGGTGACCTCGGACTGTTCCTTCAGCGAACCCGACAGCGCCCACAGAATCGGCAGCACAGCGCACCAGGCCATCGCGATCAGCGCGAAGTAGAGCGCGGCGGCGCGGACGATACCGCGCGTGCGGGTGGAGGCCATCAGTCCTCCGCCGGATTCTTGCGGGTGAACCACAGTTGCGCCACGGTCAGCGCCAGCAGCACCACGAAGATCAGCCAGGCGACCGCGGACGCATAGCCCGCGTCACCGAATGCGAAGGCGTTCTGGAAGATCATGATGCCGAAGACGTAGGTCCCGGTTTCCGGGCCGCCGTGGCCGCCGGTGAGCACATAGATCTGGTCGAAGGCCTGTACCGCGTTGATGATCGAGATCAGGAGAACGAAGGACAGGGCACCCCGGATCATCGGCACGGTGACCGAGAAGAACCGTCGCAGTGCGCCGGCCCCGTCGATCTTCGCCGCGTCGTACAGGTCCTCCGGCACCCCCTGCATCGCCGCGAGCAGCACGACCGTGGCGAACGGGACGCTCTTCCACGTGCTGACCAGGCATACCGAGACCATCGCCCACCCCGGGTCGACCAACCAGGGTACGGGTCCGATACCGGCCCAGCCGAGCATGGTGTTCAGCAGCCCGTTGTTGGTATCGAAGACGAAACGCCAGATCACCGCCATCACCACGCTGGACACCGCCAGCGGCAGGAACATGACGGCGCGGAAAACGCTGATCCCCTTGATTCGCCGATTCAGCGCCCCGGCGACGACGAGCCCGACAGCGACGGTCGGCAATACTGTGCCGAGCGTGAAAACGACCGTGTTCCGCAGCGCGATGACGAAGAGCGGGTCGGCGGTGAGCAACCGCCGGAAATTCTGTAGTCCGGTGAACCGTATGGGACCGAACAGATCCCATTCCTGGAAACTCAGGTAGAGCGAGAACCCCACCGGGAAGAGTAGGAATACCGCCACTGCCAGGAGGTTCGGGGCGATGAAGAGCCGAGCGGCCCGCGCCTGCCTGCGCGCCAGTTCCGGGCGTGGTGGTCTGCCGGCAGGCGCCGGAGCGGGAATTTCCTCGGCGACGAATTTCTCGGTGGCGATCATTGGTTGCGCAGCACCTCATCGGCCTCGGGAGCGAGTCGGTTCTTCAGTGCGGTCGCGGGCTCGGTGCCGCGGAGTACCGGGCCCAGATACCGGTCCATCAGCGCATCGATGCGCGCCCATTCCGCGGTAACCGGGAGGGGCGCGGAATTCGCCGGGCCGTCGCGCAGGATATCCAAATTCCCGATATTCGTATGCGCCGCGGCGAACCCGTCGGACTCGACAGCCGATTTCACCACCGGGACGAAGAGACCGGACCCGGCGATCACGGCCTGTCCGATCGGCCCGCAGGCGAACTTCACGAATTCCCACGCTTGTTCTTTCCGTGGACTGGCGGCAGCGATCGCAAGCCCCGTGGTCCCGATATTCGATCGTGCCGCAGCGATTTCCGGTCCATGCGGTAGCGCCGTGACATCGAAATCCAGATCCGGCGCCTCGGTGAAAGTGCGGTATCGCCAGTGCCCGCCCAGGGCGAGCGCGGCTCTACCCTGCGCGAACAGGTCCATCGACGAGATGGACTGCTGATCCGCCGGGGTCGGCGCCACACCGTATCTGTTGGCGAGGTCGGCGTAGAACTGGACGCCCTCGAGGAAAGCCGCGTCGGCGAAGGCGGAATGGGTGGGCACGGTACGCGGGGTCGCCCATTCGGCGCCGTTGTTCAGGGCGAACAGACCGGCCGAATAATACGGAACCCAGGTGTCGGCGAAACCCCACCGCACCACCTTGCCCGCTCGATCTCGTTCGGTGAACTGTCGTGCAATATCGAGAAATTCGGCGAAACTCCACGAATCCCCCCACTGTGCGGGCGCCCGCACTCCCGCCTCGTCGAACAGTTTCCTGTTGTAGAAAAGGAAATTCCCCGACCACTGCTCCGGCAGTGCGTACTGCCCACCTTCGAAGCTGAACGTGTCGTAGAGCGCAGCGCTGCTCCCGGCTCTCAGCTCGGCCGCGAATACCGGGTCGCGGTCGAGCATGGTGTTCAGGTCCAGCAGTACGCCCCGGTCGGCGAGACCGGCATAGGTCTGTTCCCACGCCATCAGTACATCCGGGCATTTCCCGCCTGCGCAGAAGGTCAGCATCTGCTGCATCGGGTCGGGTCCGGACAAGACGATGCGCACCCGGATCTCCGGATATCGCCGCGCGAACTCGTCGATCACCCGCTGCCGCCCATCGGTTTCGTCGGGATCGGCCTGGAAGAAGAACGTCAGCGCGTCATCGCCGCCGCCGCATCCGGTCGGCGCCGGAATCAGCAGCGCCGCGCCGAGGCCCCCGGCACCGCGCAGCAGCTCTCGCCGGCCCAGCAGCGGTCGCCGCTCCGCCAAAGCCGCATCACCTCGTCCCTGCGCCGCGCCCGCGGGCGCAGAATCGTTCGATCAGTGATTCGTGGATCTCGTACAGAACGTTCCGGCCACCCGGTTATCGCAGCTAGCGCCACCCGGGTACGCCACAGATTGTCCAACGCCGCACCGCGGAATGCGTCGAGCGACGCACCCGTTCGAGCGAAACCGCCGGGCGAGCCGCCGAGTCCGGAGATGGGGCCCGGCGTGTCACGGTATCGATTGCCGGCGCCGCGGCGGTCCACCTCGACGGCGAAACTCGTGGTCGACTCCGGGCGCACTCCGCGGCAACACACAGTGAATCCCGGGATCGCTGCGGTAGCTCCGCCTGCCGAGCGCGCGGACTCCGTTCCGGGCGGGTCAGATGAGGTTCTTCTGTTTCTTGATGCGGCGGCGGATATCGGCCATGAGGGTGTGACTGCCGCCGTGGCGGAGGAAGCGGGGAATGAAGCGGTTGACGAAACCTACGAAGAGGAAGAGGTTTTCGAAGCGGCGCTGGTCGGCGGCGGTCCATTCGACCTGCATCTGTTCGCGGAAGTAGGGGGCGAGGAAGCCGATGGTTAGGAAGCGCAGCAGACCACGGAACGGGATGCGCAGGTACCAGTGGATCATCCGCAGGTTCAGCAGATCGTCGAGGTAGGCGCGGACGAAGTCGTCGAGGACGGCATCTCCGCAGGCCTTGTTCCAGTACTCGTCGAATTCGGCGCGGGTGGTCGGCCACATCTCCTCGGTGACCTGCAGCGTGGTGCCCAGGGAGGACGAGGAGCGGTAGAAGGCCTCGTTCTGTTCGGGGCTCATCTTGCCGGAGAGCAGCTGGTAGGTGTCCTCGAAGCCGATGTAGAGGCAGGCCGCGACCCAGAGTTGTAGCTTGCGGTCGAAGGCGTTGTACTTCACGGGTGCGCCGGGTTCCGAGCGCACCTGGCGATGGGCCACGTTCACCGCCTCGCGGAACGCCTTCTTCTCCTCCTCGGAGCCGAGGATGGCGACGGCCAGGTACTGGGTGGTGGTCCGGGCACGTTTCCACGGGTGCTTCATCAGCGAGCCCGATTCGACCTTGCTCTCCGCGACGCCGTAACCGACACCGGGGTTCGCCATCTGCATGATCACATTCGCGGCGGCGCCGGCGAACTGCCAGAAGTCGAGGGCGTCGGTGAGTTGCAGGGGGCGTTTGGTGAACGGGCGGTGCGTGGTGCTGATCCGGATCCGGGTCTGCTCGGTGGTCAGCGGCAACCGGTTTCCCGGCGGTACGCCGTACGGGCCGCCTGGTTGCCGAGAGTGTGCTGCGACGGTCATGAGTGTCCTTCCCCAGAGATCCGGTGTGGTCTAAGTTACTCCAGATTCTTCCAACAGTCATCCGACATCAAGGAACAGCCGCTAACTTATGCAAACTTGATCTTGTTGGGAAATGCACCTAGAACAGGTTTCTAGTGCCGGTCGACCACCAGGGATCTTCGTGAAAAGCTTCCGCAATGCCGTGAATCGTGCGTAACATACCGCACCGACCCGACCGTCTCAGACGTTCCCCGGTGGGGAGGGCACGTAGCGGCCGGACAAGGAAGGAGCGCAGCATGCTCAAACGGCTGGATCGACTGTTCAGCTATGAGATGAAGGTGTCGGAGTTCCTCGGCACTCTCATCATCCTCGGGATTCCCTACGGGGTCATCGGAATCGTCTGGTCGCTCACCCATACCTCGCATCTGCGGGGTATGCACGGGCTGGACGTGATCATCTCGTTCCTGGGTTCGATCGTGTGCTGGCCGGTGCTCACCTTCTCGAACGTGACGATGACCTGATGATGGCGCTGGTATGGCTCATCGACATCGTGGTGATCGTCGTCAAGATCCTCGGTGGGCGGACGAAAGTGAATCCGGTGCTGCGCTTCGGGTTGTGGCTGGCCCTGCTGTGCATACTCGCCGCGGGTCTCGCGGCGGTGGGCGCGGGGCTGGTGCTGTTGCAGCACTACCTCAGCGGTGACCGCGCGACGACCGGATCGGACCTGCCGTGGTGATCGCGGGCAAGGGCGAGCAGTCCCGTACCGACCTCGAACAGGCCCTCGACGATCTGAAAGGGCTCTGGCAGCGGCACCCGCAGCGCTCCCTGGAAACCCTCGGCCGCCAGGTCACTCTCGGTCGCGAGGCGGTGGTGGAAACCGTGAAATCCATCGCCGCGCGCCGCTTCCCGTTCGCCGAGTTCGCCAAACAGTGCGGGTTCATGGCGAATGTATCGGCCGCGCCGACCATTTTCGTCGCCATGCCGATCGCGGTGGTGGTGTCGATCCAGATCGGTGCGCTGGTCAACCAGGTCGGCGCGACCACGTTCATCGGCGCGGTCGCCGGTCTCGGCATCATCCGGCAGGGCGCGCCGCTGGTGACCTCGCTGATGATCGCGGGTGCGGTCGGTTCGGCCATCTGCGCGGATCTGGGCTCCCGGACCATCCGGGAGGAGATCGACGCGATGATGGTGATGGGGGTGAACCCCGTCCGGAGACTCGTGGCGCCACGGCTGGTAGCGGCCGTGGTGGTGAGCATGCTGCTGTGCGGGTTCATCGTATTCGTCGGTTTCGCGACCGCCTACATGTTCAATGTCTACGCCCAATCGGGTACGCCGGGCTCGTTCATCGGTTCGTTCGCCTCGTTCGCGGTGGCCAACGATATGGCGGTGGCGCTGGTCAAATCGGCGGTGTTCGGGGTCCTGACGGCGATCATCGCCTGCGATATCGGCCTGCACGCCAAGGGCGGCCCGGGCGGGGTGGCCAACGCGGTGAACTCGGCGGTCGTTTCCTCGGCGCTGATGTTGTTCGCCACCAACATCATCATCACCCAGGTGTACAACACCGTCTTCCCGACGAAGGTGATCTGACGTGGGCACTCCCTATACGCCGCCGGCGCTGAAACCGGTGCGGCTGGTCGCCTCCGCGGCCGCGGCGCCGATCGATGCCAACCGCCGGCTCGGCCACCAGGGCATCACCTTCGTGCAGGCGCTGATCGCGATACCGTTCGTGATGAAGCACTATCGCAAGGAAGTGCTGCGGCTCACCGCCGATGTCGGGTGGGGTAACGGTTCGCTGGTGGTGGGTGGCGGCACCGTCGGCGTGGTGATCATCCTGTGCGGATTCGGCGGGATCACCGTGGGTATGGAGGCGTTCAGCGCACTGAACCTGCTGACCATGGGTCCGCTCACCGGGGCGATTTCCGGGTTCGCGACCACCCGGGAGTTAGCGCCGATTCTGGCGACCCTCGCGTTCGCGATCCAGGCTGGCTGCCGATTCACCGCGCAGCTGGGGTCCATGCGGATCGCCGAGGAGATCGACGCGCTGGAATCGATCGCCATCCGGCCGCTGCCGTATCTGGTGACCACCCGGATGATCGCGGCCACCCTCACCATCATCCCGCTCTACAGCGTGGGATTGGCGGTGGCGTATCTGGCGACCAAGCTTTCGGTGCTGCTTCTCGGTGGCACATCCGCGGGCACCTATGACCACTACTTCTACCAATTCCTCATCGGGCCGGACCTGTTCTTCTCGCTCCTCAAAGTGGTGGTGTTCGTACTGCTGGCCACGTTCATCCAGTGCTATTACGGCTTTTTCGCCGCGGGCGGACCGGAAGGGGTCGGGGTGGCGGCCGGGCAGGCGATCAAGATGGTGATCGTCGTCATGGTGTTCGCGAATCTGTTCTTGACACTGGCGATCTGGGGTATCGACCCCGGTTTCCGGATTTCGGGGTGAGGCGTCGATGATCATCGATCACAGCGGCCGGGGGCCGCGCCCATGGCATATGACGGTCTCCGGCCTGGTGATGCTCACCGTCCTCGCGGTGCTGCTGGGCCTGCTCGGCCTGCGCTACACCGGGCGGTTCGAGGACCGGGTCCCGGTGCGGGCGGTGCTCACCAGCACCGGCGACGGACTACCCGAACGAGCGGATGTGAAATTCCGGGGCATGGTCGTGGGCGCGGTGGCCGCGGTGGAGGTGGTGGCCGCCGGGAAACAGCAGGAGGTGCAGATCGACCTGGATTCCCGGATCGCGCCCACGATTCCGGACAATGTCACCGCGCGGGTGGTACCGAACAACCTGTTCGGTGTCACCGGTATCGAATTGGTGGACAACGGTCTCACGCCCGGCCGTCTCTCCGCGGGCGCGGAAATCGCCGAGGACACCAGCGCCGGCACGGTCCAGTTGCAGACCACGCTCACCGTCCTGCGTGATGTCCTGGAAAAGATCCAGCCGGAGAAACTCGGCCGGGTCCTCGCCACGTTCTCCGAAGCGCTCGATCCGGGCGCGCGGGCGCCGGGATCGACGATCGAACGGCTGGACACCTGGGTCACCGAGGTCCGGCATATCGAGGGTGTGGGTGATCTGCTGGGCGATCTGGGCCGCGCGACCACGGCCCTGAGCCAGTCGGCGCCCGAGCTGGTGGGCGTGCTGTCGGAATCGGTGACCACGGCCCGCACGCTCACCGAACGCCGGGAGAACCTGATCACCATGCTGGCCAACGCCAGTGGTGCGGTGGATTCGGTGAACAGCCTGTTCGCCCGGAACCCGGATGCCGCCAAGGAACTGGTACCCGGCCTGGACGGCCTGTTCGGGTCGCTGGCGCAGGATCCGGAGGCGATCCCGACCGCTGTCGCCAATCTCAACGCCGCGCTCGGGAAGCTCTCCGGGGCGTTCGGCTGGGGGCCGCAGCGGCAGATGTTCTGGAGTCTGGACGTATCGTTCACCCCGTTCCAGCAGTACACCGCGAAGGATTGTCCGCGCTACGGCGAAATGGCCGGACCCCGCTGCGGCGGCGCTTCCGTCCCGCAGACCGCCCCGCCGCAGCAGTATCCGCCCTCGCTGCTACCCGGCTGGCTCGACGCGGCGGGTCCGAAACCGCAACTGCCCGTTCCGCCCGCTCCGGTGCAGAATCCGGTCCTCCCGCAGATTCCGGGGTTGCCGGCGCTGCCCGGCCTGCCCGCCATCCCGGGTATCACCGTGCCGCTGTTCCCGGGTGCCGGGCCCGCTCCGGCGCCCGCCGCACCACCGGCATCGCCGGGTGGGGTGGCGCCGGCGGCGGCGCCGGCCGGCACACCGATCGCCCAGTTGCGCGGGCACGCCGCCGTGGCCGCGCTGCTCGGCCGTAAACCCACGACGGCCGAACTGCTCCTGCTCACACCGGTGCTGGCGGGCGGCACGGTCGACGTCTATTCCGAGGGGGCCGCCTGATGCGCTTAGCGCGGACAATCACCGGTTTCAGTATTTTCGCGGTGATCGCGATCGTGCTGACCTACACCATCTGGTCCACGTTGCAGCGGTCGGTGCCGGGCGAAACCGAAACCTATTCGGCCACCTTCACCGATGTGATGGGGGTGCGGGTCGGTGACGATGTGCGCATGGCCGGGGTGCGGGTGGGCCGGGTCGACGCGATCGAATTCGAACCGGACTACAAGGCCCGGCTGGTGCTGCGGATCGAGGAGCGCCAGCGGCTCACCGATACCACCAAGGCGCTGGTGCGGTACCAGAATCTGATCGGACAGCGGTACATCGCCCTGCTACCGGGCGAGCAGAAAGGTACGGAGGTCGCGCCGGGGTCGCATATCCCGGTGGAGCGCACCGAACCGTCCTTCGATGTGTCGGCACTGCTGTCCGGGTTCGAGCCGCTGTTCAACGTGCTGCAGCCGGACCAGGTGAACTCGCTGTCGGACACCTTGATCCAGGCGCTGCAGGGCGACGGGGTGTCGCTGAGCGCCCTTATCACCCAGGCCGCCGAACTGGCCGCCACGTTCGGGCGGCGCGACGAGATCCTGGGCGCGGTGATCACCAACCTGAGCAGCGTGATCGCCGGGCTGGCCAACCGCAGCCAGGAGCTGGAAACCCTGATCACCCAGACCAGAGGCCTGATGGACGCGCTGTACGCGGAGGGCGAAACCCTGAAGAGTTCGGTGGATACGGTCGCCCACGCCACCGATTCGCTGACCGGCCTGATCAGCACGGTGAAACCGGAGATCGTGCTCGCCCAGGACGAGGCGACCACCGCGGTGGAACTGCTGCTGCTCAACGGCGCGGCACTCGACCAGGCGGCGATCGAACTGCCGAACGTCCTCAACGGGCTGGCCCGGTTCACCGGGTACGGCGCCTACGGCAACGCGTTCATCTGCAGCCTGGACGTCTCGCTGTGGGGGGTGCTGCTCCCGCCCGGGCTGTTCACGCAGATCGGCGGCGATTCGCATTCGGAGGTGTGCCGCTGATGGCGAAACTACGACTGCCCTTCGCGCAGAACCGTTTCCTGTGGCAGGGGCTGCTGGCCGCGGCCGCGGTGGCGGCGCTGGTCATCGGGTCCAGCCTGCTGTCGCAGTTGCGGCTGGGCGATAAAACCGTCACCGCGGAATTCGCCCAGGCCGCCGGGATGCGCCCGGGGGCCACGGTCGACGTATCTGGGATCGAGGTCGGTGAGGTGCGCGCGGTGCGGCTGGCCGGCGACAAGGTCGAGGTGGTGATGAAGATCAGCCGGGATATCCGGGTGGCCACCGACGCACGCGCCGCGATCAAGATGTCGACCATTCTCGGCCGGTTACATATCGAACTGATCCCGGGTGCCGGCGACGAATCGCCGGACAACCGGATCGCGCTGGCCAATACCGCCGTACCGTACAACCTGGCCAAGGTGATCCAGGACCCGGAATACAAGTCCTCTTTCGAGCGGATCGAGCGGATCGACCCGGGCAAACTGCGTCAGGCGCTGGACGTCTTCTCCCGGCAGATGGGTGATTCGCCGGAACTGGCGGTGACCGCACTGGATTCGATCGGTTCGCTGGCCGAGGTGATCAACGCCCGCCGCGACGAGGTCGACAGCCTGCTCAAGAGTATGGACCAGGTATCGCAGCTGGTCGCCGACAACCAGAACAGTGTGCTCATGCTGCTCACCCGCGGCGAGGCGATCGGTACCGCGGTGGCCATGCGCCAGGACCTGCTGCGCCGGCTCCTGGACAATGTGGCCGCCCTTTCGGGGCTGCTGCGGGATATGGGCCTGGAGAACAACGGCCAGCTCGGCCCGCTGATCCAGAACCTCGACACCATGACCCAGGGTTTGGAGAAGAACAAGGACAACCTGGATCGGCTCTACGAGATCATGCCGGTGGCACTGCGGCAGTTCAACAATGTGATCGGCAACGGGCCCTACGCCGATGTGTGGGCGCCGTGGTTGCTACCGGACAACTGGCTGTGCTTCGCGCAGGTCGCTCAGGGGTGTGGTAAATGAATCTGCGCAGGATCGCCCGCGTACTCGCGGCCGGAATAGCCGGGCTGTGCGCGGCGGGGTGTTCGGTACTGCCGGACAGTATCGCCGCATTACCGGAACAGTATCTGGGCGAACATATCCGGATCAGCGCGGACTTCGAGAACGTCGCCGGTTTGTATGCCGGTAACGAGGTCGCCGTACTCGGTGTGCCGGTGGGGCGGGTGGAAACCGTGACCCCGCGCGGCACGTATGTCGAGGTCACCATGGCCCTCGACAAGGACGTGGCGGTACCGGCCGACGCGATGGCCGCGCTGATCTCCCCGCAGCTGATCACCAACCGGCATGTCGAACTCGCCCCCGCCTACACCGGCGACGGTCCGAAACTGGCCGACGGTGCGCATATCCCGCTGGAACGCACCCGCGTACCGGTCGAGCTGGACCGCATCCTGGAGAATTTCGACCAGCTCGGTGCCGCGCTCAAAGGGGACAACGAGGTCGGGCCGCTCGCCAGCCGGGTGCTGTTCCCGCTGCTGGAAGGCAACGGCGACCGGCTACGCGAAACTCTCGACGACCTTTCGGCCGCCTTCGAGGTGAGCTTCGCCAACAAGGACCAGATCGCCAATACGATCATCAAACTGAACGAGATCACCCAGGTGGTCGCGCAGAACGATCAGACGGTCCGCGATTTCAGTGCCCGGCTCACCGAACTGGTGCAGCTGATGGGGGAACAATCGCCCGGCCTGCACGCGGTGCTCGTGCAGTTGAACGATTTCGTCACCAACACTTCGACGCTGGTGGGGGAGAACCGGGACCAGCTCGCCGGGGCGCTCGAGCGGTTCGTCACCATTACGGCGCAAATGCGTGCGAATGCCCGCGGTCTCACCGAATTGGTGGATATCGGGCCGTTGTTCTTCGAGAATCTCGCCAACGGCGTCAGCCACGAACACCAGGCCTTCCGGGTGCACGCGCTGCTGGACAAATCGCTGCTGGACAACGAGATTCTGTCCACCTTCTGCGAACGGATCCAGCTGCGCGCCGACGGCTGCCGCACGGGCCGGGTCCAGGATTTCGGACCGGATTTCGGGATCACCGCGGCACTGCTGGGGATGACGCAATGAGGAACGGGAGCCGGATGTATCGGAGATTCCTGGCGATCGTGCTGTCGGCCGCGGTGCTCGCGGTGCCGGGGTGTGGCGCGGTGACGGTGCACGATGTGCCGATGCCCGAGCCCGGTATCGGCGGACCCGGATACACCGTGCAGGCCCGTTTCGAGGATGCGCTCAACCTCCCCGAACGTGCCCACGTGAAGATCGGCGGCACCGATATCGGGGTGGTCACCGATATATCCACCACCGATTTCATCGCCGATGTCCGGATGCTGATCCGCGCGGACATCCAGCTGCCGCGCGGCACCACCGCCGAATTACGGCAGGCCACTCCGCTCGGCGACATCTTCATCGCCATGACCCTCCCCCGGGAGGACCCGAACGCGGTACTGCTCGGCGAGGGGGACGTGATCGATACCGATCACACGGGCGCGGGGGCCTCGGTGGAGGAGCTCATGGTCTCGGTCTCGCTGTTGCTCAACGGTGGCGGATTGAACCAGGCGGCGCGGATCACCGCGGAAATGGACTCCATGTTCGCCGGGCGCGCACCGCAATTGGCGCATCTGATCACCGAGATGACCCAGGTGCTCAGCGCATTGAACGCCCGGACCGCCGATATCGACAGTGTGCTGCAAGGGGTCAACACGCTCACCGGGGAACTCGCCGCCCGCAAACAGGAATTGGGTCAGGCGGCGGATACCTTTCCCGATCTGCTCGCACTGGTGGCCGAGAACAATCGCGATATCACCGGCCTGATCCAGAAGATCTCGGTGACCACGGCCGCACTCGGCGATTTCACCGATACCACCAGCCCGCAATTCATCAGCCTGTTCGACAGTATCCGCCGGCTCATGGGCGGTTTCACGGCGATGGGCGACAATCTGCGGCAGACCCTCGAGGGTTTGCACGCCCTGTACCCCTCGCTGGAACAGTCGTTCGAAGGGCCGGCGCTATCGGTCGCGGCGCGGATCTCCTACCTGAGTATCGGTGCGCTGACCGACCCGAGTAAAAGCCGGCTGCCGGACGGGACGGATGTGCCCGCGTTCATCGGCAGCCTCGCGCAGGTTTTGCAGAAGATCCAGGGCCGGTTGACCAGTCCGCCGCAGCCGGTACCGCAGGAGGGTCCGCGATGAACATCCCGTTGTGGAACTGGCTGGTGCGACACCGGATCGGGGTCGCGAATATCGGTCTCGTGGTGGTGCTGGTCGCCGGCTGCGGCTATCTCGGTGCGGAGGTGCTGCGGATCAATCTGCTACCGAACAGCACCTACCGGGTGACGGTGGAACTCACCGGGTCCGGCGGGCTGCTCGCCGAGAACGATGTGAACTTCCGCGGAACCCGGGTGGGCCGGGTCGCCGAGGTCCGGGTATCCGATACCGGGATCGAGGCGATCGCCGAAATCGACGCGGGGACGAAGGTACCGGTCGGTGGCACCGTGGTGGTCGGGCGGTTGTCCGCGGTCGGTGAGCAGTACCTGGATTTCCGGCCGGACTCCGATACCGGGCCGTACCTGCGCGACGGCGATCGGGTCGAGGCCGAACGCACCCGGATCCCGGTGACGGTGCATTCGCTGCTGTCGAATATGAGCGCCATGATCAGCGGCCTCAACCCGGAACGCCTCACGGTGATCGTCGACGAACTGGACAAGGCACTGGCCGGCGGGCCGGACCGGCTGCGCAATATGATCTCCGGCATCAGCCGGGCCATGGCCGGGCTCGAAGATCTGCTCCCGCAGACCCGGCAGCTCATCGAGAACCTCACCGTGATCGCCGAGACCACGCAGTACGCGCAACCCGATCTCGGCACCCTGACGGGTTCGGCGACCGCGCTGTTCCAGCAGCTGACCGCCGCCGACGAAGAGGTGCGCCAACTCCTGGACCTGGCGCCCGGGCAGCTGGCCACACTGGGCGGGTTCATCTCCGAAACCCAGGACCCGATCACCAATCTGGTCACCAATTTCGTGGCGATCACCCGCGCGGCGAAACTGCGCCAACCGGCGATCGCGGCGCTTTTCCCGGCGCTGCGAGCCGGTACCTCGGCGTTGAATGTTCCGGTACACGACGGGATGTTCCATACGCTCGTGGATATCTGGCCGCGCCCCACCTGCGAATACAACACCATTCCGGTCGTGCCGACCGAACCGGTGGCCGATACCCGGGTTCGTTTGTACAACTACTGCGTCACGAACGACCCGGCGTTGCAGGTACGTGGTTCGGCGAATGCGCCCCGGCCGAACGTGCCCGACAACACCGCCGGTCCGCCGCCGGGTATCAGCGGTGATGAAATGTCCCGCCCGATTCCGGGTCGTTAGGAGAAGACGAGAATGACCGAAAAGCCAGCCGAACCCGACTCCGGCGCGGACGACGCGAAATCCGGGATCGGCGAAACAGTCTCCGGCGATGCGAAGTCGGCAGGCGCCGCGGCCGGGGAAGCCGCAGTCGCGGGCAGCGGAGCGCCGGCGGTATCGGAGCCGGAAGAAGCGCCGACCGGCAGCGCGGTGGCGGCAACGACAGGCTCTGTACCGGACGCCGCCACCGATGCGGTGGCGGACAGCGGCAGAACCGTCTCGATCAAGAAGGTTTTCGCTGGTCGCGGTATGCGCGACGCTACCGGTCCACGCCGCGTGGGCCCGCGCGCATTGATCGCTGCACTTGCGGTGTCGGTGCTGCTGCTGGTCGGGGCGGTCGGCGCCGCGGGCTACCTGTTCGTACAGGAACGGGACAAGGCCGAAATTCTCGCCGCGCACGACGAGGTGCGGCAGGCCGCATGCCGGTATGCGCCGGTGCTCGCCAACTACGACGCGAAGAACCTCGACCCCTACTTTTCGGCCGTGCTGGCGGGCGCGACCGGTGACTGGAAGAAGGAATTCGAGACCACCACCACCGAACTGCGGGAAGCGCTGGTGGCCGGCCAGGTGGTGTCGACCGCCGGCGATATCCAGTGCGCGGTGAAATCGGCCGACACCGCTTCGGCGGAGGTCGTGGTGGTGATCGGGCAGACCGTCACCAGCCTGGGAACCCAGGGGCAGCCCGCGCCCGGTCAGCTGGCGATGGTGATGCGGATGCAGAAGACCGACGGGCACTGGCTGGTCGATCGGATGACCTCGCCGCTGGCCACGCCCCTGCCGTGAACGGTACGGCCGCCGCGCTCAGCTCTCGGTGGGGCGGCCGTACAGAACGGTCTGCATGAGCAGGGTCACCCGCTGCTGCGAAGCGATCGCGACGGTGCCGAAGGAACGTCCGAGATCGACGACCAGCGCGAAGGCCGCGTGCACGAGGAAGCGGGCCTGCGGTGCGGACAGGTCGGGCCGGACCTGGCGCACCAGCCGGGCCCATTCGTCCACGCTCAGCCGCTGCACATTGCGTAGCGCGGCGCGTTCCTCGGCGGGCACATGCTGGAACTCGGTGTAGTACACGAAGGTCAGTTCCCGTTCGGCGAACGACCCCGCCACATACTGTTCGACCAGCGAATCCAGGGCCTCCCGCGGGCCGGCGGCCGAGGCCACGGCCGGGCCGATGGCACTGGACACCCGTTCGGCGGCGCGGCGGAACGCGGCGGTGAGCAGATCGCTCTTACCGCGGTAGAAGCGGTACACCGCGGAGGCCGCGGAGAGCCCGGCCGCGGTCGCGATATCCTCCACGCTCACGTTGGGGTAGCCGCGGGCATGGAACAGTTCCACACCCTTGCGTAGCAACAGTTCGTGTTTGAACGATTCCGGTATCTCCACCGGCGGGGCGGGCGGGATGTCCACCGGCGCCGGGAGGGTGGTGTCGGCGAGCGCGAAGCATGTTGAAACCAGCAGTGCCACAAGTGCTTTCGTCGGCAGCGCGGCATGATGGTCGGCGATGCTGGTGATCGTGGACAGCACGGAGATCGCGAGGACCTTGCGGTCACCGTTGCCGAGGTCCGGGGAGTACGCGGCGAGCTGCTCCTCCAGCGCGTCCAGCACCGCCGTCTGCTGTTCGGCCCGGATCTCGCGGTCGGCGGGCTCGAGGTAGCGGCCCTCCCAACGCACCAGCGTGACACTGGCCCGATTGGCGACGGTGACCGCGCTCAGTGATTCCAGGATCTCCCGTAACCGCTGCTGCGGGTTCCAGCTCTGCGCTTCGGCCGGTAACCGCACCGATTCGGCCATCGCCTGCCCGACCCGCAGCGATTCCTCCTGGAACAGCGCGTACTTGCTCGGGTAGTGCCGATACAGCGCCGCCGAACTGATCCCCAGCCCGCCGGCGATATCCTCCATGCTCACGCCGTGGTAGCCGAGCGACCCGAACGCATTGGCCGCCGCCGCCGCGATCTGCGCCCGCCGGTTCTTCGGCCGCCGCCGGACCGGACGCGCGGACAGATCACCGTCGGCTTTGCGGGCGCCGGCGCCGTCTCCGGCCAGGTCGTCACGACCGCGCACGCGCACCGGATGCGTGGACGGCCGGGCCCGGCTGTTGTCGACGCTCATCCCGTAATCCTATCGTCGGTCGACCGGCGGCAACGCCCCGCACCCCGGTCGGAGACGTCTTCCGTCCTGGTCCGGAATGCCGGGGCGCGCCGCCGGTGGCCGAGTGCGCGCCGGGTGGTACCGGGTGCGTACTCGGTAGTGGCTGTGGCGGTGACTACGGCACGATGACCGCCCGGCCACGCAGGGTGCCGGCGGCGAGCCGGCGGTAGGCCTCGGGGGCGTCGTCCAGGGAGAAGCGTTCGACGGCGATATCGAGGACCCCGGCATGCGCCAGGTCGATGAGTTCGATGAGTTCGGCACGGGCTCCCCAGTACGGGGAGGTGGCGGTCGCCTCGTAGGGGCTCATGCCGAAGCCGATCCGGGCGGCCGATTTGCCGTCACCGATACCCACGATGGTGACATCGGAGTCCACTCCGGCCGCCGCCATGGCGGTATCGATCGTCGGCTGGAAGCCCACGAAATCGAGGACGAGGCTCGCCCCCGCCGGGCCGGTGATCTTGCGGACGTTCTCGGCGGCCTTCTCGTCGGAGAGCACCGCCTCGTGCGCGCCCACCGAGCGCGCGAAGTCGAGTTTCTCGTCGTTGACGTCCAAGGCGATGACCCGGGTGGACGACATATGCCGCAGCAACTGGATCGCCACATGGCCGAGGCCGCCGCTGCCGATCACCACGGTCGACGAGCCCGCGCGCAGCTTGTCCAGTGAGCGTTTGATGGCGTGATACGGGGTGAGGCCGGCGTCGGTGAGCGGCACGGTGGCCACCGGATCGAGGTCGCCGATCGGCACCAGATGGCGCGGCGAATCGACGATCAGGTATTCGGCGATGGCACCCGGGGCGCCGAGACCGGGCGGGAAGATCCCCAGCTCGGCGGCACGGGAACAGTAGTTCTCCAAGCCTTGCGCGCAGAACCAGCAGTTACCGCAGCCCCACGGGCCGTAGACCACGACATTCGTGCCGATATCGATGCCCCGGACACCCGCGCCGAGGGCGACGACCCGGCCGGCGCCCTCGTGCCCGAGAGTCAGCGGCAGTTCGATGCCGAACATTTCCGGCGGGTTGTTCATGACGAAATCGTCGGAGTGACACACGCCGGCCGCGGTCACCTCGAGGAGTACCTCACCGGGGCCGGGTTCGGGCCTGGGGATTTCGCGGACTTCCGGTTCCGACCCGGGGGTCACGTATTGCAGAGCCTTCATAGCGCCTGTCCTCTCCCTGAGCCGAGCGACGATGCGTACGGGTGGAGCGGGCCTTGCTGATGGAACGGCTGGGTTCAGGGTAGTTCGCACACGGCGGCTACCGGCGCATTTTGCGTAGCGCGCACAGGGGGCGCAGCCGCCGGATGCGCACGCGAACGCACGTCCCGGCCGGCGCGCAGACCGTGGACGCGCCCGCACCACGCCCGGCTCCGGCGTCGTGTTCGAGCCGCACCTACCGGGACAGAGCGAGGAAAACGCGCGGCCCCCGAGCAACTCGCCGCGAGGTCGCCCGCTTCCCGCAGACCTGCGCCCGCCAGGACCGCCGAACTGTTTCGTCGCCGATCCGAGTACACGGATCGAACGCCACATCCGGCCCTCGTACAGCGGCCGGGTGCCCAGCTCAGAGCACGTGGGCGCAGGCGGACGCGGGGTAAGTGTGGGCACGGGTAGGGCCGGTGCCGGTGGAGCGGCCCGACTACGACGCCGGAGCCGGGCGAGGGTGGTCGGTGCCGTACCGGTTGCGCCCGCGGCGCCGACCGAGGGAGTGGATGTCAGCGTTCGCCGGGCGGGCGGATACCGGTGAACCAGTCGAGGAGGGCGGGATCGTCGACTGCGCTGCGTTCCACCACGCGCGCCGGGTCGGCGCCCTGGAACAGGCGTTTGATCGGGACCTCCAGCTTCTTGCCGGTGCGGGTGTGCGGGACGGCGGGTGCGGCGAGGATCTCGTCGGGAACGTGCCGCGGCGAGCACTCGGTGCGGATGACCGCCTTGATCCGGTCGCGCAGCTCATCGGTGAGTTCCGCGCCGGGCGCCAGGACGACGAACAGGGGCATCCAGTAGCCGCCGTCGGGCTGTTCCGCCCCGATGACCAGGGCCTCGGCGATCTCCGGCAGCCGTTCCACCGCCTGATAGATATCGGCGCTGCCCATTCGGATGCCGTGCCGGTTGAGGGTGGAATCGGAACGGCCGTGGACCACCACGCTGCCGTGGCCGGTCCGGGTGATCCAGTCGCCGTGCCGCCAGACGCCGGGGTAGGTGTCGAAGTAGGCATCGCGGTAGCGGGTGCCGTCGGGGTCGCGCCAGAAATGGATCGGCATGGATGGCATGGGCGCCGTGATCACCAGTTCGCCGACCTCGTCGCGCACCGGCCGCCCGGATTCGTCGTAGGCATCCAGCGCGACCCCCAGGTACGGCGCCGACAGTTCCCCCGGCCACACCGGCACCGTGCGCACGCCACCGGCGAACGCCGAGACCACATCGGTGCCGCCGCTGATCGAAGCGACCGGGACACCGCCGGCGTTCTCGTGCAGCCACAGCGAGGAGGCCGGCGGCAGCGAGGATCCGGTGATGCCGATGAGCCGCAGGGCGGACAGATCGTGCTCGGTCGCCGGCACCGAACCCGCCTTGATACAGCCGAGGACATAGCCGGGGCTGGTTCCGAGCACGGTGGTGCGGGTGCGGGCGGCGATCTCCCACAGCGTATCCGGCCGCGGATGGGCGGGGCTGCCGTCGTAGCAGACGACGGTCGCCCCGGTGAGCAGGCCGGCGATCTGGAAGTTCCACATCATCCAGCTCGGGCTGGTGTACCACAGGAACGTATCGTCGTGTCCGATATTCGATTGCAGGGCAACAGCTTTGAGATGCTCCAGTACGACGCCGCCGTGGCCGTGCACGATCCCTTTGGGCAGGCCGGTGGTACCGGAGGAGAAAACGATCCACAGCGGGTGGGAGAAATCGACCGTTTCGGTTTCGGGCAAGGTGTGCCCGGCCGGATCCGCCGCCACCGACCACGGTGTGCTGTCGGGGATATCGACCCCCAGCCGTGACACCACGATCGTGGCGCGCAGGGTATCGAGCCCGTCGCGCAGCGCGGCGATATCGGCGCTCTTGTCGTGCGCTTTACCGCCGTAGCGATAGCCGTCGGCGGTGACGAGCACGGTGGGTTCGAGCTGACCCAGCCGGTCCAGGGCGGCCTTGGCCGAATAGTCCTGACCGCACGCGCTCCACACCGCGCCGACCGCCGCGGTGCCCAGGAAGGCGATCACAGTTTCGGTGATGTTCGGCAGATAACCGATCACCCGGTCACCGGGGCGGACGCCCAGCTCGCGCAGCGTTCGGGCGAAGGCCGACACACCGGCCAGGAGTTCGGCCCAGGAGGTTTCGGTGACCTCCGCGGAATCCTCGGTGACCTGCAGTATCGCCGGGCGGTCGGTGCGTGCCTGCGCGACCACCCGGTCCACATAGTTCAGTGTGGTACCCGGAAACCATTGCGCACCCGGCATATCGGTGCCCGCCAACACCGTGTCCGGGGCGGGGCCGAGCTCGAAGTACTCCCACAGGGCCGCCCAGAATTCGGCGAGGTTGCCGACCGACCACTGCCACAACGCCTGATAGTCCGGCAGCACGGCACCGGTCCGCGACTCGACGAAACGAGCGAAATCCGTGACCCGGGCATCGGCGATATCCCGTGCGCTCGGCACCCACTGCGGTTCCACCGCGCCAACCTCCTGTATCTATGGCGCCGCCTGCGGCGGCGCGGGTTTTGGCCCCTGTGTTTTTGGTGCCGCCTCCGGCGGCACGGGTTTTGGCCCCCCTTGGTCCCTGCTGTCAGCACTCGACACTCGCGGCTGCGCCGCATCGCATCGAGCACTGACAGCAGGGACGGGCCAAAACCTCCAAGGGCCTCGCAAGACTCGGCACCGCCGTGGTCGCGTCCGGTTCCGGGGTTATGTGAACTTCCGTGGGCCTTGTAAGGCTTGGCGCCGCCGTGGTTGCGTCGGGTTTCGGGGTTGTGTGGACCTCCGTGGGCCTTGTAAGGCTTGGCGCTGCCGTGTTTGCGTCGGGTTTCGGGGTTTTGTGAACCTCCGAGGGCCTTGTAAGACTCGGCTCCGCCGCTGGGCACGTTCGACTCCGGCGTGGGGAGCAAAGTTTGTATTCAGTTGAGATGTCGGGAAACCTACTCGCCGGCTCGCCGGAGGATCTGTTCGGCGTGGCGGAGCAGGGGGGCGTCCACCATGCGTCCCTCATAGGTGAACACACCGCGGTGGTTCGGGGCGGCGGCGAGGACGCCCCGTGCCCAGGTGACCTCCTCCTGCGAGGGTGCGTAGGCCGCGCGGATCACCGGGATCTGGCTCGGATGGATGGCGACCTTGATCTCGAAGCCCACCGCCACCGCGTCCTCGGCTTCGGCGCGCAACCCGTCCAGGTCGCGGATGTTCAGGTACACCATGTCCAGGGCGAGCCGCCGGTGTGCCTTGGCGGCGAGCAGACCGGTGTTGCGCAGATGCAGCGCCACATCCCGGTAGCTTCCGTCGGGGCGCCGGGTCCCGGTGCCGCCCATGGCGGCGACCAGGTCCTCCACCCCGCACATCACGCCGAGCGTGTTGGGTGCGGCGGCGATCCGCTCGATCGCCAGCGCGCCCGCGGGCGATTCGATCAGGGCGAATACCGCGTAGTCGCGCAGGCCGGTGACCTGTTCGGCGGATTCGGTTTTCGGCAGCATGACCAGCTTGTAATCGGTGTCGCGCAGCGCCTGCAGATCGAGTTCGTGGTCGGGGGTGCCCACCGGGTTGACCCGCACCACGGTGGTGGCGGGATCGAGCGGGGTTTCGGTGAGCGCCTTGCGTGCGGCGGGTTTGTCGGCCGGGGCGACTCCGTCCTCGAGGTCGAGGATCACCACGTCGGCGGTGTCGGCGGCCTTGCGGTAGCGCTCGGGCCGGTCGGCCGGGCAGAACAGCCAGGCCGGTCCGGCGGGCTGCCAGCCGGTATCCGGAACAGTCACTGGTGGTACCTCCTGGGTACCCGAGCGTTACTCGGGTGGGTCTGCTCGTCGTGCGCGGTGCGGGCCGGCGCGGATCTCATACCTGCTCCGCCGGGCGCTTCCGGATCATGGCGTGCCGGGTGGCGATACCGACGATCGTGCCGTGCTGATTGCGGGCGACATGCCGGAACGTGACCACTCCCTGGCCGGGCCGGCTCTTCGATTCGCGTTTGTTCAGGACCACGGTTTCGACGTAGATGGTGTCGCCGTGGAACAGCGGCGCCGGGAATTTCACGTCTTCGAAACCGAGGTTGGCGACCGTGGTGCCCTGGGTGAGGTGCGCGACCGCGAGCCCGACCATCGTGCCCAGGGTGAACAGCGAATTCACCAGCCGCTCGTGGAACGGTTCCTGGGCGTCGCTGTAGGCCTTGTCGATGTGCAGGCCCTGGTTGTTCATGGTCAAGGTGCTGAACAGCACATTGTCGGTTTCGGTCATGGTGCGGCCGGGCCGGTGCTCGTAGAGCACACCGGTTTCCAATTCCTCGAACCACAAACCGGACTGTACGACCCTGCGCAGGCCGGTGGTGTCGTGTTCGACATCCTTGGTGATCTTATTGTCGCCACTCACAGGCCGAGCTCCCGTCCGATCAGCATCAGTTGTACTTCCGTGGTGCCCTCGCCGATTTCCAGGATCTTGCTGTCCCGGTAGTGGCGGGCCACCGGATATTCGTTCATGAACCCGTATCCGCCGAAGATCTGGGTGGCATCGCGGGCGTTGTCCATCGCGGCCTCGCTGGCCACGAGTTTGGCGATCGACGCCTGTTTCTTGAACGGCTTACCGGCGAGCATCAGGGCGGCGGCGTCGTAGTAGGCGGTGCGGGCGGTATGCGCGCGGGCCTCCATCCGGGCGATCTTGAATGCGATGGCCTGATTCGACCCGATGGTCCGGCCGAACGCCTCGCGTTCCCCGGCGTAACGCACGCATTCGTCCACGCATCCCTGCGCGGCACCCACCGACAGCGCGGCGATGGCGATCCGGCCCTCGTCGAGGATGCGCAGGAAGTTGGCGTAGCCGCGGCCGCGTTCGCCGAGCAGATTCTCCTTGGGCACCCGGACATCGGTGAAGGTGAGCGGGTGGGTATCGGAGGCGTTCCAGCCGACCTTGTTGTACGCGGGTTCGGCGGTGAAGCCGGGGGTATCGGCCGGCACCAGAATCGTGGAGATCTCCTTCTTCCCGCCGGTCTGCCCCGTCACCGCGGTCACCGTCACCAGCGCGGTGATATCGGTGCCGGAGTTGGTGATGAACTGCTTGTTGCCGTTGATGATCCAGCTGTCGCCGTCCTCGACGGCGGTGGTTCGGGTGCCGCCCGCGTCGCTGCCCGCGCCGGGTTCGGTGAGCCCGAACGCGCCCAGGTTCTCACCACTGGCGAGCCGAGGCAGCCATTCCTGCTTCTGCTTCTCGTCACCGAACCGGTAGATCGGCATGGCGCCGAGCGATACCCCGGCCTCGAGGGTGATCGCGACGCTCTGATCGATCTTGCCGAGTTCCTCCAGAGCCAGGCAGAGCGCGAAATAGTCGCCGCCCATCCCGCCGTATTCCTCGGGGAACGGCAGCCCGAACAATCCCATCTTCGCCATCCCGGCGACGACCTCGTACGGGAAACTGTG
Source organism: Nocardia sp. CA-290969 (assembly GCF_050936135.1). Lineage (NCBI taxonomy): Bacteria > Bacillati > Actinomycetota > Actinomycetes > Mycobacteriales > Nocardiaceae > Nocardia > Nocardia sp. CA-290969. Next base: position 7,419,660 of record NZ_JBNJNJ010000001.1, read on the forward strand.
CTCGGCATCGTGTTTCGCCGCCACGGGCGCGACGACCTGATTCGCGAAATCCCGTACGGTCAGCGCGAGATCGCGATAGTGCTCGGGCAGGGTGCCGGTGGAGAGGAAATCGCTCACCTGTGCCTCTTCTCGGAGTAGTGGATTCGCTGCGCCGTCAGGGCGCCGGTTCCGGGCTGGTTTCGGGTGCCGCCGTGCCGGTCGCCGCACGCTCGGCTGCCGTAGCGCTGGGCGCTGTCGGCGTGACTGCCGAGTGATCGGCTGCTGTATCGGTGGTTGCAGGCTCGGCCGCCGAGGCCGTCGGGCCGGTTGCCGTCGGGCCGGTTGCCGAGTGATCGGACGCCGCGGGGTCGGAGGCCGCGGGATCGGCAACCGCAGGGTCGGGTGTGGCTGGGTCGGCGGGGCTGTCCGTCGCGGGGGCTGTGGATGCAGGGTGGACTCGGGCGAGTACCTCGTCGAGCCGCACCGAGTCGCCGGGGGACACCAGGATTTCGACTGTTCCGGCGAGTGGCGCGGGGAGCGAATGTTCCATCTTCATGGCTTCCACCACCAGCACCGGTTCGCCCGCCGCCACCGTGGCGCCGGAGGTCGTGGCGACGGCGAGCACCGTCCCGGGCATCGGGCTGCGGATTTCGGCGTCGTGTACGGCGGCGTCGCCGGCGCGGGTGGATTCCTCGTCGAGTTCCCGCACCACCGCGACCCCGCCCGGGCCGGCGACCCAGATCTGATCACCGGATTCGGCGACCCGATAGTCGCGGCGCAGGCCGTCGAGGGTCAGGGTCACCGTCCGGACCGGATCACCGGAGCCGGAACCGGAGCCCACACCCCCCAATTCGGCTGTGACAGCGACCGGTTCGGTGTCCTCCACGCGCATATCCGCCGATTCCGGTGTGCCGGTGAGGTAGACGTGCACCGTGCGCTCGCCGCCGGTGAGCCGGATCCGGGTCGGTGCGGGCGAGCCCACCCGCCATCCGGTCGGATAGGCCCACGGATCCGCCGGACCCGCGGGCCAGCGCCGCAACCATCGGTAGACGGCAGCTGCCGCGAACACATCGTCGGCCACCGGTTCCGGCGCGAAATCACCGGCGCGCCGGTCCAGCAGAGCGGTATCCAAGCGCCCCGCCGCGACATCCGGATCGGCCAGCAGAAAGCGCAGGAAGTCGATATTCGTGCGCACCCCGAGCACCGCGGTTTCGGCGAGAGCCCGGTCCAGCGCGGCCAGTGCGGCCGCACGGTCGGGGCCGTGCGCGATGACCTTCGCGAGCATGGGGTCGTAATCGCTGCCGACCACCGTGCCCACCGCGAGCCCGGAATCCACCCGCACGCCGGGCCCGCCCGGTTCCGTGAGGTCCACGACGGTGCCGCCGGTCGGCAGGAAATCGCGGGCCGGGTCCTCGGCGTAGACCCGTGCCTCCACGGAGTGACCGTGCAGGCGAATATCGTCCTGCGTCACCCGGAATCGCTGTCCCGCGGCAATACGCAACTGGCATTCCACCAGGTCGAACCCGGTGACCATCTCGGTGACCGGATGTTCCACCTGCAGCCGGGTGTTCATCTCCATGAAGAAGAATTCGTCCGGCCGGTCGGCGGAGACGATGAACTCCACCGTGCCCGCGCCCACATAGTCCACGCTGCGCGCGGTGGCGCAGGCCGCGGCGCCGATGCGGGCGCGGGTCGCGGCGTCCAGCAGCGGCGAAGGCGCTTCCTCGATCACCTTCTGATGCCGGCGCTGCAGGCTGCATTCCCGTTCGCCCAGATGGAGGACGGTGCCGTGGGTATCGGCCAGGATCTGCACCTCGATGTGCCGCGGGCGGGTGACGAACCGTTCCAGGAACAGGGTGTCGTCCCCGAACGCGGACGCGGCCTCGCGGCGGGCGCTGACCAGGGCGGCGGGCAGGTCGGCCGGATCGTCGACCCGCCGCATCCCCTTACCGCCACCGCCCGCGGACGGTTTGACCAGCACCGGGTAGCCGATATCGGCGGCCGCGGCCACGAGATCGGCATCGGTGAGCCCCGGTTCCGCGATACCCGGCACCACCGGCACACCCGAGGCCGCCACCGTGGTCTTGGCGGTGATCTTGTCACCCATGATCTCGATGGCCTTGGCCGGCGGGCCGAGGAAGATGATGCCCTCGGCTTCGAGCGCGGCGGCGAAAGCCGCGTTCTCGGAAAGGAATCCGTACCCGGGGTGGACCGCGCCCGCGCCGGTGCGCCGGGCCGCGTCCACGATGCGGTCGATGTTCAGATAACTCTCGCGCGCCGCCGCCGGGCCCAGCCGCACCGCGGTATCCGCGGCCCGGACGTGCGCGGCGTGCGCGTCGGCGTCGCTGTACACCGCCACCGAACGCAGACCCATGGTGCGCAGGGTGCGGATGACGCGCACCGCGATCTCACCGCGATTGGCCACCAGCACGGTGTCGAACGGCAGCGGATGATTCGAGTTCAGCACGGTGATCACATCCTGAAGACGCCGTAGGAGACCGGTTCCAGCGGCGCCTGCGCGCACACCGAGAGAGCCAGTCCGAGCACGGTCCGGGTATCGGCGGGATCGATGACCCCGTCGTCCCAGAGCCGGGCGGTCGAATAGTAGGGGTTGCCCTGGGCTTCGTACTGGCGGCGGATCGGTTCCTTGAAGGCCTCCTGATCGGCCTCGCTCCAGGGTTGACCGTTACCGTCGAGCTGATCGCCGCGCACGGTGGCCAGCACCGACGCCGCCTGCTCGCCGCCCATCACCGAGATCCGGGCATTCGGCCACATCCACAGGAACCGCGGCGAATACGCCCGGCCGCACATCGAATAGTTACCCGCCCCATACGATCCGCCGATCACCACGGTCAGTTTCGGCACCCGCGCGCAGGCGACGGCGGTGACCATCTTCGCGCCGTGCTTGGCGATCCCGGACGCCTCGTAATCGCGACCCACCATGAACCCGGTGATGTTCTGCAGGAACAGCAGCGGAATCTTGCGTTTATCGCACAGTTCGATGAAATGCGCGCCCTTCATGGCGGATTCGCCGAACAGCACACCGTTGTTCGCGACGATGCCCACGGGATGTCCGTGGATATGCGCGAATCCGGTGACCAGGGTGGTGCCGTATTCCGCTTTGAACTCGTGGAATCCCGACTCGCCGTCCGCTCCCGCATCCACCAGGCGGTAGATGACCTCCCGGACGTCGTAGGGAGTGCGCAGATCCACCGGCACGACATCGTAGAGATCATCGGCGGGGACGGCGGGTTCGCGGGCTGCACGCACGTCCCAGGCCGGTTCCGGGCGCGGCCCGAGCGTGCCGACGATCCGGCGGACGATCCGCAGCGCGTCCCGGTCGTCGTCGGCCAGATGATCCGTGACCCCGGACGTGCGCGAATGCAATGCGCCGCCGCCGAGCTCCTCGGCCGTCACCACTTCGCCAGTCGCGGCCTTCACCAGCGGCGGCCCGCCGAGGAAGATCGTGCCCTGATCCCGCACGATCACCGCCTCGTCGCTCATCGCCGGCACATACGCACCACCCGCGGTGCACGAGCCCATCACCGCCGCGATCTGCGGGATCTCCCGCGCGCTCATGGTGGCCTGGTTGTAGAAGATCCGGCCGAAATGCTCCCGGTCCGGGAAGACCTCGTCCTGTTCCGGCAGGTAGGCGCCACCCGAGTCGACCAGGTACACACACGGCAGGTTGTTGTGCAACGCCACCTCCTGGGCGCGCAGATGCTTCTTCACCGTGATCGGGTAGTAGGTCCCGCCCTTGACCGTGGCGTCGTTGGCGACGATCACGCATTCGCGCCCCGCTACCCGCCCGATACCGGTGATGATCCCCGCGCCGGGGGATTCGTCGCCGTACATCCCATTGGCGGCCAACGGGGAGAGCTCCAGGAACGGGCTGCCGGGGTCGAGCAGTTGATCCACCCGGTCGCGCGGCAGCAGTTTGCCGCGGTCGATATGGCGCTGCCGGGCCTTCTCCGGGCCGCCCCGGGCGGTTTCGGCGAGGCGGCGGCGCAGCTCGTCGACCAAGGCCAGATTTGCGGCCCGGTTATCGGTGGCCGGCCGGGCCGGGGTGGGGCTCGCGGTGCGGGGCATCACATGATCCTGCCGTCCGAGTTAGTCGCTGATAACTGGAATTGAGGTTAATCTTGACTAACCGAGTTGTCCAGGGCGAGCGAAAGGAGCGTGGGTGACCAGCGCTGATTCTGCCACCCCGACGCGCCGCGAACAGTTGAAACAACAGCGCCGCGATCAGTTGCTCGCCGCCGGCGCCCGCCTCATCGCCGAACGCGGCTACCTCGGCATGCGCCTCGACGATCTGGGCGCGGCGGTCGGCATCAGCGGCCCCGCGGTCTACCGGCACTTCCCCAACAAAGAGGCCCTACTGGTCGAGTTGCTGGTCGGCATCAGCCGCCGACTGCTCGACGGCGGCACCGCCGTCGCCACCGGCGCACCCGGCCCGGCCGACGCGCTGGAAGGCCTGGTCGATTTCCACCTGGACTTCGCCCTCGGCGAACCCGAACTCATCAGCATCCAGGACCGCGACCTCGACAACGTCCCACCCGCAGCCCGCCGCGAGATCCGCCGCACCCAGCGCCGCTACGTGGAGGTTTGGGTACGAGTGCTCTGCGACCTCATCCCGGAGCTGGACGAAGACACCGCCCGCGTCCAAGCCCACGCGGTATTCGGCCTGCTCAACTCCACCCCCCACAGCGCCGGCCCGGCCCGCGGCCGCACCCGCACGGTGCTCCGGTCGATGGCATTGAACGCACTGACCGGCCGCCCGGCAGTGTGATGCCGGTGGCTCGGCGTCGTCGCAGGCAGAGAGCCTATATCGGTCAGTGCGTCTACTGCCGGACTGCTGCGCATGCTAGCCTATGCATGAACTAGTGCATGTAACCCATGCGGTGGAGGGTGGACGATGGCGACGATTCAAGTGCGAGATGTGCCGGATGAAGTGGCCGCGGTAATCGGGGAGAAGGCCAGCGCCGAGCACAAGTCGGTATCGGCCTATCTGCGCGATCTGATGGCGGCCGATGTGCGGCGGGAACTCCAGCGGCGGGCCATTTCCGCTTGGGACGAGGAATTGAAGCAAACGCAGCAGCGGTTGGGGATCACCGGCCCGACAACGGTCTCCGGAGCCGAGGTGGTGCGTGAAGTGCGCGACGGTTACGACCGGGGCGAAGGGTGATCGTTGTCGATGCCACGGTCTGGGTCGATCTGCTGCGTGGGGCTCTACCGGCGGGCTATGCCGAGCGGATACGCATAGCCGGGTGTGTTGCTCCACCGCATGTGGATTTCGAGGTCGGATCGGCGCTCATCCGGCTCGCGCGCCGCGGGGCACTCGAATTCGACCAGGCCCGCGCTTTGATCGCCGCCTTCAGCACCCACCCCGTGGAGCGGATCAGGGAGCCGGCCGATTCGGCCGGCGCTATGGCGCTGATAGATAACTCCACCTACGCCGATGCCTGGTATATCGCGCTGGCTCAGCGCCTCTCGTACCCACTGATGACCTTGGACGACGGAATGCAGAAGGCCGCCCGAATGCACGGCGTGGAAGTCGTCGGCGCACTCGGCTGACAGTTGACAGTGGTGTATCCGTAGCCGGTTCGGCGCCGGATCGTGACGCTCGTATCGAGCACAACGCCACAGCGGTGCGGGCAAGAAAGGTGATGGGATTTGCCGGCGCATCCAAGTCAGTATTCGAGCTCGGTCCAGGGGATGTCGATCGGGAACGGATGGTCGATATGTATGCCGTTCTCATCGGCGGGTGTCCACTCGTCGACCAAGAGGTAATTGGTCGGACGCAGCGGATGGACATCGTCGGGCAGGGACGCGTACCCGGTCTGCAGAGCGTAGGCGCGGACGGCGGATATCGCGCTGCGTCCGGACGCCAGGGTGACCTCCCAGTACCAGGGGATACCCGCGGCCGCGTAGCGACCCTTCTTCGCTTCCATATCCGACTGTTTGTTCGACGGCGATAATACTTCGCCGACGAGCAGGGTGGCGGCGGCCCGGACATCTTCGAACGGTGATTCGAGACAGCGATACACCAGAAAATCCGGTGTCAAGAAATCGGACTTCCCGCTGCTACCGAGGAAAACGTTGGTTTCGAAGTTCACGGTCCAACAGGTGTCAGGGTCTTCCGACATGCGCTTACGCGCACAACGTTCGATTTCGTTCCGCATACGTGCCGTGAACATCTGATGCTCGCCCGGACCGCGCCGTAGCCACACCACCCGGCCGCCCCAAAGCTCGATTTGCTCCGCGATCTCCTCGGGTAGCTGCTCCAGTTCCTCCCAGGTCATGAACTCGGGAAGGTCGGGGCGGTCGGTCTCCGGCAGGGACATATCGCCATGGTAAGCCACCGCAACACGCCCCACCGGCGGGTCGCTCCCCGGGTCGGCCGCCAGGACCGTCGCACTGTCTTGTTCGGCCGCGCCCGGCACGAGGATTAATTGCCGGGTCGTCTACCGCCGGGGCCGGACTACGATCGCCGCGCGCCGGTACCAGAAACTGGCGGTATTACCCTCGTTGCCCATGTAGCCCTCGATTTCCGAGGCGTACGGTTCCAGCGCCGAATTCGATTCGCCGGTACACAACTCCTCGTCCCAGATGTTTGCCACCTCGGGTTCGCCGGCCGACCCCGCCCGGTCGATCAGCCAGGTCAGTGTGATGTACGACCAGCGCAGGTCGCCCAGATCGTCCGAGCCCGGGGGTAACGGGAGGCTGGAGCGCACCGGAATGTCTTCGGGGTCGGTGTGCTCGGGTTCCACCATTTCCCCGTCGTCGTCGAACTCGACCTCGGAGCTTTCGAGGCATTTCCACCCGTCCTCGACGCGTTCCCAGCGCTCGCGGTAGATCAGCATGTACGAGGTGTAGTCCTCGTCGTAGGAGTCCATGGCCTCCGCGAGCGCCAGCGAGACGTCGTATCCCGCACTGTCGGCCGCGGCGAGCATCAGCGCGGTACGGGCGGCATCGACGCCCTTGAGCTGATCCCAGCCGAATCCCTGCTGGGAGTACTGATGATCCAGCAGGTAGACGAGTTGGCGGGGCAGGTGCGTCGCCGGCGGGCGACCGGTAGACCGCGTCAGCGCCTCCAGCGGTGTGGTGAAATGCGTGCGCAACTGTTCGGCGAGTAGCGCGGTCGACGGGTGTGTGGCGAACGCGGCGGCGTCCGGTCCGGTACGTCCCCGGGCCACCAGGTTGTAGGTGAGTGTGATCCGGAAACCCTCGGTGACCGGCAATACCTCGTGCTCGCAGTCGCTGTAGAACGCGACGAACGACAGTTCCTCCGGTGCACCCTGGTCGGTGACCTGCGTCCCCTGCTGCTCGATCACCAGCTCCCCGCCGGTGAATTCCGAAGGCAGAGTCACCACCAGCGTGCCGATCATTCCTTCGGCCTTCTCCGAATCCTGATGGCGACGGAAGAATTGTCCCGGCTCGTACACCAGCATCGAATGCAGTTCCGCGGAAAATTCGCAGTCCGGCGCCAGACCCAGCTCTGCCCGCACGGTATCCAGTACAGGCAGCAACGTCTGCCGCCACCGCTCGTCGATCGTTACCCGGTCCAGCGGAACTTGCCAGGTATTGCGCACATTCGCGTCCAGCAGGGTCTGCTCGCGCCGGCCGTACCGCGCCGGCCGCGCGACCTCGCACAGTTGCCGCGCCTGCGCCGGCGGCACCGGCAACCCGATCGGACCCACCCCATCGACCTCGATCGCCAGGTTCTCCGCCGCGCCCGTCCACCGCGTGGCAAATGAACCGGCCGGCGGCACCGCGCTCATGAGCTCGCCGATCAACTGTAAAGTCTTGTCCGTCACGCACTTCTCCCGTATTCGACACTGTGCACGGGCATCCTGACAGGACCCACCGACGAACTGGCACGAGCCTCGGTGCAACGATCACCTGCGCGGCTCCTTCGACACGATTCGAACCGGCCGGAGCCCGTGCCCGAGCCCGCGGTGTGCGGTGTGCGGGGTGCCGCTGATGATGCGGTGGATGGTGGATCGGCCGACGCTGCTCGCCTCGGCGAGGTCTGCCAGGCTCGCGTTGTCGTCGGGGTCGTGGTAACGGCGGCACGTCACGTTCACGCAGTCCGGTAACTGCCGACCGACGGTGGCTGCCGCCACACAGCGGATGTCCGATTCGTTCAATCCCGGCCCAAGGCCGACTGCATAGGTTGACTGCTTGGGAATTCGAGGCGTTCGAGGAGGCTTCGGGTTGCTCGGTCCCGCTTCTGGCTTCGTGGCCGATCATCCGTGGCGGCTTCATGTGGTCGGCGTCCCGGCCGCAGGCGCGAGGCCGCTACACCACCATCATCCGAGGAGGGAAAGTTGCGGATCGGAATCGGTCTGCCCGCCGCTGTACCGGGAAGCGATCCCACAGCGATCGGTGACTGGGCCGCCGCGAGTGAGGCGCGTGGTTTCCACTCGCTCGCCGTGATCGACCGGCTGGTTTACGACAATCTGGACCCCCTTGTGGCCTTGGCTGCCGCGGCGGCGCGCACCGAGCGAGTCGAGTTGCTGACCACTGTGCTGAATACGGGCTACCGGCGTAACCCGATCGTCCTGGCCAAGCAGATCGACTCCCTGGAACGCCTTTCCGGCGGACGTCTCACAGTGGGGCTGGGTATGGGCGGCTGGCCGGAGGATTACGCCGTCAGCGAGGTCACCCTGGCCGGTCGGGGGGCCGCGTTCGAGAGTGCGCTGGCTGCGATGCGCACGGTGTGGCGGGGCGAGGTGTCGGGCGCCTCGGGACCTGTGCCCGCTTTGCCGCCGGGCCGGCCCGGCGTCCTGCTCGCCGGGGTGGTGCCCGCAGGTTTCGCCAGGGCTGCCGCGCTGTCCGGCGGCTGGGTGGCGCCGTCGTTCGGTCGTCAGACCCTGCACGCAGGTATCGAGGCCGTGCACCGGGAGTGGAGTCGCGCCCGGCGTCCCGGCCGGCCGCGGGTGGTCGTGGAGCGCTACTTCTGCCTCGGTCCGGGTGCCGCCGAGATCGCCGAGGCGTACGTGAAGCATTACTACGGCGCCGAATATGCAGAGCAGATCCGGCCCGATGTCCTCGCCGACGAAAGCCATCTCCGCAACGAAATCGACCACCTCACCGAGGCCGGAGCCGATGACCTGCTGCTGTTCCCCAGTACCGGAGCGCTGGAGCAGATCGATCTGCTCGCCGAAGCGCTCCGCGGGTTCGTGGGGTGAAGGAAGACCACACGCGGTCGCAGCCGTGAGCGAGGTGACCCGGGTCGCCCGGTGCGATCCTGCGGCGCTGCTGCAGGTCATGTCTGTCAGCATGCGACACGGGCACTGAGCAACAATGGAGGTTCGGTGAACCGCGGCAAATTGCCGCCGAGGTGGTGAGAACAGTGGATCGAACTCTGCCCGGCCGGCCCGCCGACAGCGAGGATCTCGAGGACAAACACAGTCACTACCGTGAGATCGTCTTCGCCGGATCGAGCACCGGGTTTCTGTGCAGGTGGACCCATCGGGTCGGCGGCGGTGCCCAGCGCGTGATTCCGGACAACCACGCCGACTTCATCGTGAGCAGTACCGGCCGGAGCTGGCTCGTCGGCCCCGCCACGACGGTCGACCTGCCGGCGCTGTCGCCGGGAACGGTTCTGCACGGCGCGCGTATTCACACTGCAGCGTTGCGCTCGGTGACCGGCGTGGCGGGTTCCGAGCTGCGGGACACGGCGATGGCGGTAGACGACCTGTTGCCCGGTCGGGTCGCTCGCGCGCTCGTCGGCAGTCTCGGCGCGGGCGAATTCGACGAGCTGACAGCGCACTCGTTGTGGCCGTGCCTCACCGTCGATCCGCGAGTGGAGAAGGCGGTCGAGTTGCTGACCGCGGCGACAACGACCGTTGACACCGTTGCCGATCGTGTCGCGCTCACACCTCGTCATCTGCGGCGACTGGTCGAACAGGAGACCGGGCTGACCCCGAAGACACTGCAGGTCGTGGGCCGGCTACAGCGGGCGGTCCGGCTGGCTCGCCGGGCGCCGGATGCCACGCTGTCGATGGTGGCGGTCGCGGCGGGGTACGCCGACCAGGCGCACCTCAGCCGTGACACACGACGAATGACCGGGCTCACCCCGGGTTCGCTGCTGGGCTGATCGCTCAGGGCAAGGGAGCGAACAAATCGACGGTATTGCCATCCGGATCGTGGACAATGGCGTAGCGCTGTCCCCAGACGGCGTCCCACGGCTCCTTATGGCCGTGGAAACCCGCTGCGACGACGGTCTTGTACAGTGCGTCGACATCGGACGGGCTCGCGGTCGCGAACGCGAGGGCCACCGGGTGCCCGCCGGCCGCCTGGGTGAAGTCGGGGTCGAAGCTCCTGATCGTGTCGAGGGTGTCCCAGGCGAGCCGCAGTCCGTTCGGGAGTACGACCTCGACATGGGGTTCGCTGCCATTGATCTCGGGTGTTTCGATGCCGAGAGCACGGTAGAAGGCGAGCGATCGGGCCAGGTCGATGGTGACGATACCGATGAGGTCGAGAGAGACAGCCATGGTTCAGCCTTTCGTCAGCGGTGCGATGTTGTGGTTGACGCGGAAGAGGTTGTGCGGGTCCACGCGGTTCTTGACCGCATGGAGCAGTTGCAGGTCAGCGGCACTGAAGGCGGCCGCCACCACGGCCGGGTCGGTGTGCGCACCGAGGAAATTCAGCATGCTGCCCCTGTCGAGGCGGCGGAATCGGTTTCGGGCCGAAGCGTGTAGGGCCCGGTCGGCATCGTGCCGGGGGTCGATGGCCGAGCTGAGGTACACCGTGAATTCGGCGTCGCGTCCGCCCACGACATTCGGTACTTCCGGCGGTTTCCGGTACGCACCGCCATGGTGTCGCAGTTCGAAACCGAGCGGTTCGGCGGCATCCGTCCCGGCGACCGCTAGAATGCTGTCGACATCGGCTTCTTCGAGAGGTCCGCTGTAGAAACCGGATTCGTGCACCGTGTACCGCCCGACCGGTTCGTGATGGACCATCCCGATCTCGGTGTAGCGCATCGCCCGCACCGTGTCGAGCACCGGCGGGCCGACCTCCCGAATCGCCGCAATCAGCGACTCGGCCTCCCCGGATGGGCCGAAATACGCGATGCGCAGCTGTGCGATATAACGCCCCCGCAGCTCCGGGCGAATATCGGGATGATCCGGGTAGCCGAGCAGGAAGATCGATGTAGCGAGGGCGTTCGGAAGGTCGGCGGTCCAGCGGGCATACCGGTTCAACAACTCCCGCGCATGCTCGGCCGAAAAGTAGAGGCTGCCGCCGTAGAAACCGGTCACCGGGAAGAGATCGATCTCGATTCCGGTGGCGATCCCGAAATTGTCCTTGCCGCCGCGGACCACGCGGAACAGCTCCGGATCCGTGGCCGGGGAGATCGTGCGAACCACGGCGTCGGCGGTGACCAGTTCGATGGAGCGCACGTGGTCCGCCGCGTATCCGTACTGACGGCCCAGCATCCCGACGCCGCCACCGAGGATGTACCCCATCACCCCGACGTGTGGACTCGACCCGTTCAACGGCGCCAAGCCGTGCTCGGCCGCGGCGGTGATCACCTCGCGCCAGCGGGCGCCGGCGCCGACCCACGCCCGGCGCCGGACAGGGTCGATCGTGACGCGGGACAGCCGCCGTGTGGTCACGAGAACACCGTCAGCGGCCCGCGACATTCCGTGCCCGGTGGACTGAACCGCGACCGACAGGCCCCGCTCGCGCGCGAAAGTCACCGCGTCCGCCACATCGGCCGGCGATGCGACCGGACACACCACCCGCGGGTGGTGGACGACCGAACAATTGTCGGTTCTGAACTCGTTACGGTAGCGCTCGTCGGAAGGGTACAGCCAGGTCGTCATCCGGGACATACGCATTCGCCGTGGCCCGGACGGCCGGGTGAGAAAAGGACTGCGAACGAGGACAGCGCACTGAGCAGGCGGGCGGCGTCACCCATGAGAACCGAGTTTGGATTCACATTCCGGACGATATGGGCACAACCACTGCCGGTCTTGTACGAAACGGACACCACTGTAGCCGGACAGCTTCGGCCTTGGTCGCCGCCACCCCCTCACGGCGGCCGCCAACGGGCGGCAGATAGTGCGCACTGTCGATACGAGCGCCGGCTTGGCCGCGGCATGTCCGGACCTGCTGGCCGATCTCCGCCGGGAACACGACCGGCTTTCGGCCGCGCTCGCCGAGGACGACCGCTTGGCCGCAACTGCCGGTGACCGGCCGAAAGCGAACCGCACCGCCGATTGTGCCCCAGGTGCGGGGCGGAAATAGGTATGCAGTGGGTCGTTCGGCCGACGTGTGCGTACGCCTGGCCGTTCAGGCTGGTGTCACCCGTCGACAACGACCGTGAAGGCAGCCATGCATCCATTCCGTACCGAGAGTCCCGGCAGTGATCCCGCCACCGTTGAGGGTGTGGCGGGCGTATTGATGATCCGGCGCTGCGGGCGTTGTGACCGCCTGTTCGCGCCGCTCACCGTCGACTGTTCGTCGTGCGCGTCGAGCGACCTGGACTGGGTGCCCTCGTCCGGTGCCGGCTCGATTCTGTCCTGGCGGGTGGTGGAGCGCGGCGTGGCCGGCGCCGCGGCACCGTTGACCATTGCCATCGTCGAACTCGACGAAGGGCCGTGGGTCTACACCTCGATCGAAGGCCGGATCCCGGCGGTCTCGTGCGGCCCGGTGCGGGTGCGGTTCCGGCCTCGCCCCCGAGAGGACAGATTTCCGGTATTCGCGGTGAGCCCGGAAGACGGCGGTCCGGTGGATCGCCGTGGGCGGGCGCGCCGGCGCGGCGAGGGGTCGGAGGCCGCGTATGCCGTCGACTGACCGGCCGGACGCGGGATTTTCCGGCGGTACCGCCTGGGTGCGGATCGCGATGCAGCAGTGCCGCGCGCTGGAGATGGGCAGAGCACTCGACGCCGAGGTGTTGCCCCTGGTGGGGTTTGCGATCCGTTGGGCACCGTTCGGCGGTGCGGGAGCCGAGGAATTGTTCGTGAAATTCGGCGTGACCCGGCGTCGGTTCCTCGAAATGGTGGGCGAGGCGCTGCGCCCGCGTGACTCCGATGAGCCGCGCACTCGCCAGTTGAAAAGGCATCTGTGGGAGACGCTGGCCTTGGGGTGGCGGGCCGATTCGGGCGCGCCGGCACCCGGTCGCCGATTCGGCCCGGCGACCACTCACCTGCCGGTTTCGCCGACCCGGGTGCGTCCCGCGGCGCCGGTGCGGGCGCTGAGCTGAACCGGACACTGGCCGGGGCCGAAGGAAGCTGACTGCTCAACTCCCTCCAGCATGGAGCGACGTAGCCATTGGAGCGGAGGTCAAACCCGCCGATCCGCCATCAGAGCCGGACGGTTGCCGTGGTGTCCCGGGCCGCGTCGGCGCGGTCGACGTCGGCCAGGTCGAAGCCTTTGGTTTCGCGGGCCACCAGCACGGCCACCGCCGTCACCGCGGCGGCTGCCGCGAGGTAGATGGCGATCGGGACCGGGGAGTCGAAGACGTCCAGGAGTTTGACGGCGATCACCGGGGCCAGGGAGCCCGCGACGATCGAGGTGACCTGGTAGCCGAGGGATACGCCGGAGTAGCGCATCCGGGTGGGGAACATTTCCGCCATGATCGCCGGTTGCGGGGCGTACATGAAGGCATGCGCGATCAGGCCCAGCATGATGGCGGCGGTGATCACCCAGCCGTTGCCGGTGTCCATCATCGGGAAGGCGAAGAACCCCCAGGCACCGGCCGCGATGGTGCCGATCAGGTAGACGGGGCGCCGGCCGAGCCGGTCGGCGAGGGCGCCGACCAGCGGGATGGCGGCGAAGTGGACGGCGTGGGCGGCGAGCAGCCACCACAGGATGTCGTCGGTCGCCATATCGTGCTGAACCTTCAGATAGGTGACGGTGAAGGTGACGACCAGGTAGTACATGATGTTCTCGCCGAAGCGCAGGCCCATCGCGGTGAAGACGCCGCGAGGGTATCGCTTCAGCACCTCGACAGCGCTGAACGACGACGTCCGGACCTGTTCGGCGGTGCGCTGGGCGGCGGTGAAGATGGGTGCGTCGGTGACCTTGGTGCGCACGTAGTAGCCGATCAGTACCACCACGGCCGACAGCCAGAACGCGACCCGCCAGCCCCAGGAGAGGAAGGCGTCGTCGGAGAGGGTCGCGGTGAGACCCAGCAGGACGAGCGTGGCCAGCAGGTTGCCGCCGGGGACGCCGGATTGCGGCCAGCTCGCCCAGAAACCGCGGCTGCGGTTCGGGCTGTGCTCGGCGACCAGCAGTACCGCGCCGCCCCATTCGCCGCCGACGGCGAAGCCTTGCAGGAATCGCAGTATCACCAGCAGGGTCGGCGCCGCGTAGCCGATCTGGTCGTAGGTGGGCAGGCAGCCCATGAGGAACGTCGCCGCGCCCACCAGGATCAGGCTGAACTGCAGCAGCCGTTTCCGGCCGTACTTGTCGCCGAAATGCCCGAAGACGAGGCCGCCGAGCGGCCGGGCCGCGAAGCCGACCGCATAAGTGAGGAAAGCTTTCAGGATCGCGTCGAGTTCGCTGTCGGATTCCGGGAAGAAGATCTTGCTGAACACCAGCGTCGCCGCGGTGCCGTACAGGAAGAACTCGTACCACTCCACCACGGTCCCGGCCATGGACGCGGCGACCACGCGCCGCAGGCCGCCCCGGCCGGGCGGCGAGCCGCCGTCGGCTTGTTTCGCCCCATCCACCACAGTCATCGCCAACTCCTCACGCACGCGGCCCCCAACGGCTGCGGGGCCATTCGGAGTATCACCCGGATGCGGGCGCGGTACCGGCGATTCGGCGGGGTCGGTGCATACGCTGTCCGATCAGCGGGAACGGTTGTCCGCGGGGTCCAACGGCCGGGCGGCGCGGCGCGGGGCCGCTTGTCCACGGGGAACACGCGGTTCGGTCCGACGCGCCGGTCGGCTCACCCGGCCCGGGATCGGGCCGCCCTAGGGTGATCCGCATGGCCTCACTTTCCGATCCCAAGGTGCGTGAATTCCTCGGTTACGGAACCCGCACCGCCAAGGTGGCTTTCACCGCGCGCGACGGGCGTCCGGTGGTGACTCCGGTGTGGTTCCTGCTCGACGGGGACGAGATCGTGTTCAACACGGGCAAGGACACGGCGAAGGGGAAGGCGCTGCAGCGTGACCCCCGGATCGCGCTGGTGGTGGACCTCGAGGAACCGCCGTACGCGGCGGTGCAGATCCAGGGCACGGTGACCCTCTCGGAGGATCCCGCGGAACTGCTGCGCACGGCGACCGCGATCGGGGGCCGATACATGGGTACGGCCCGCGCCGACGAGTTCGGCCGCCGCAACGGTGTGCCCGGCGAACTCCTGGTGCGGGTGCGCCCGACCAAGGTCATCGCCTTCTTCGACGCCGTCGGCTGACCTCCGCATCCGGACCGGTGCCGCGGTCGCCCGGTCACCGGCGCTCGCGGGACGAGGGCGCGGCGGTCCTATGCTCGACCCATGACCGTGCACTTCATCGGGGCCGGGCCCGGCGCCGCCGATCTGCTGACCGTGCGTGCGGTGGAGCTGCTGCGGCGGTGCCCGGTATGCCTTTATCCGGGGACCTACCTCGATCCCGAGGTGATCGCCCACTGCGCGCCGGGTACCGAACTCATCGATACCCAGCGACTGGACCTCGACGAGATCACCGGACATCTGGTGCGTGCGACCGCGGCCGGGCGGGAGGTGGCCCGGCTGGTCTCCGGCGATCCCTCCATATATTCCGCGCTCACCGAGCAGACGCGCCGGCTCGACGCGGCGGGGGTGGCGTGGGATATCACCCCGGGCGTACCGGCGTACGCGGCGGCGGCCGCGCTGCTCGGTACGGAGCTGACGGTTCCGGAGGTAGCGCAGTCGGTGGTGCTGACCCGGGTCCAGGCCCGGTCGACGGCGATGCCCGCCTCGGAGACGCTGTCCGGGTTCGCCCGGACCGGCGCTACGTTGGCGTTGCATCTCGCCGTCACCCGCACCCGGGAGCTGGCGGCGGAACTGGCCGAGTACTACGGACCCGACTGCCCTGTCGCGGTGGTCTACCGCGCGAGTCAGCCGGACCAGGTTGTGCTGCGCGACACCCTGGCCGGAATCGCCGACCGGGTCGAGGCGGCGGGGCTGCGGCAGGCGGCTGTGATCTTGGTCGGCCGGGCGCTCGGTCCGGACGTGGTCTGTGCGCAATCACACCTTTACGATCCGGCGCGCGACCGAGCACACCTGACCGGATAAGTACGGCAAGGACACATTCGGTGGACGGTGCCCCGCGGTCTGCGGATACGGCCCGGCCCGCGGGCCCGCGCATGCGGAACGCGGTTGGTGTCGCGCCGGTGCGACGGTAGATTGGGTCGGTGGTCAGGAGTCGGCGCGCGGGTGCGGGTAACAGGGTGTCGGAGGGCACTCGACCTGCCGGGTGGTACCGGGCGTCCGATGTAACATCCTCGGCCCGATAAACGGATACTTCCGATGGACATTTTCGCCTGATCGAACGAGAAGTGGACCTGGAACAGCGGACGTCGCGCTACCGGCGGTGCGCGTCGCTGCCGGGTGTTGAGGGGAAGCGCACGCGCGCGGCCCGGAAGCGAGGTTACGGTTGGACCGGCTGGACAACGGCGGGAACGGTACGAACAGTGGTACGGCAGCTACCGATGGGAAGCCGTTTCCGCTGTCGCCCGCGCAGCTGGGCATCTGGTATGTGCAGCACCTCGACCCACAGGTACCGGTCAATATCGCGCAGTATGTCGAACTGCGCGGTGACCTCGATATCGCCACACTGACCCGCGCCAGCCGGGACGCCTCGCGCGACCTCGGGTCGCCGCTGCTGCGGATCGCCGAAGACGCCGAAGACGGCGGCGAACCGCGGCAGTGGGTCGACTATTCGATCGCCGACAGCGACGAGGTCCGTCATATCGATCTGCGGGACGCCGGCGATCCGGTCGCCGCGGCGCAGGAGTGGATGCGCGCGGACTACAGCCGCCCACTGGATCTGACCACGGACCGCCTGGTCGCGAGCTTCGCCCTGCAACTGGCCGACGATCACTGGTACTGGTACTCCCGCGCCCATCACGTCGTCCTCGACGGCTACGGCGCGATGAACAATATGAACCGGATCGCGGAGCTGTACACGGCGTACCGCGCCGGGTCCGAGCCGGCGAAGTCCAAGGCCGCCTCGTTGCTCAACCTGTACGAGCAGGAGATGGCCTACCGCGGTAGCAGCCGTTTCGAATCGGATAAACAGTATTGGGCCGAGCGGATCGCGGGCCTGGAGGAAGGCAGCAGCCTGGCCACCCGGTCGGCCGCTCCGGCCGCGCGGAAATCGGAGGCGCGGGCCGCGCTGAGCGCGGAGAGCCGCCGGCTGCTCGCCGAGTGTGTGCAGCGCCACGACTCCACGCCGGCTCAGGAGTTGCTGGCGGCGTTCGCCGCCTACCTGGCCCGGTGGAACAGCGCCGACGAGGTGATCCTGAGCCTGCCGGTCACCGCCCGGACCACGGCCACCATGCGTCGCTCCGGTGGTGTGTCATCGACGATTCTGCCGCTGCGGCTGCGCGTCGGCGCCGACAGCACCATTGCCGACCTGCGCAAACAGGTTCAGCTGGAAGTGTCGGGCGCACTGCGCCATCAGCGGTACCGGCACGAGGACATCCGCCGCGATGCGGCCGGCGGCGCCGCGGTGACCACGGCTTTCTTCGGTCCGTGGGTCAACATCATGCTGTTCCAGGACGAGATCCGCCTCGGTGAGATGGTCGGAAACGTCCAGGTTCTCACCACCGGCAATGTCGAAGACCTGGCGGTCAACTTCTATCAATCGGTCGGCGGCACCGAGTTCCACATCGACTTCGAGGCGAACCCGAACCTCTACAGCGAGGCCGAGACCCACACCCATCACACCCGGTTCCTGGAGTTCTTCGACCGGTTCCTCGCCACCGGCGCCGACGAATTGGTGAGCCGGCTGGATATCACCACGGCCGCCGAAATGGCGGCGGTGACCCGGACCTGGACCGATACGTCGCACGAGGTGCCGGTCACCACGCTGCCGGCGTTGCTGGACGCACAGCAGGCGCGGACCCCGGACCGCCCCGCGGTCGAATTCGAGGGGACAGCTCTGTCCTATGCCGAGTTCGGTACCCGGGTGAACCGGCTGGCCCGGAAACTGATCGCCGACGGGGTGGGCCCGGAGACCCGGGTCGCCATCGGTATGCGCCGTTCGCTCGAGCTGGTCGTGGCCATGCACGCGATCCTGCGCGCGGGCGGCACCTACGTGCCGATCGACCCCGACCACCCGGCCGACCGCACCGCCTACGTCCTGGAAAGCTCGGCGCCGGTCTGTGTGCTGACGGTGAGTACGGACGGGATGGAACTGCCCGGCTCGGTGCGGGTCGTCGAACTGGATACGCTCGACACGTCCGGTTATTCGGCGGAGCCGATCACCGATGCCGAACGGGTGGCGCCACTGCGGCCGGACAACACCGCATACGTTCTCTACACCTCGGGCACCACCGGCCGCCCGAAAGGTGTGGCCGTCCCGCACAGCGCCGTCGTCAACCAGCAGCTGTGGATGCGCAGCGAGTTCGGTATCACCGAAGACGATGTCTATCTGCAGAAATCGGCGGCCACCTTCGACCTCTCGGTCTGGGGTTACTTCCTGCCGTTGATCTCCGGGAGCACGCTGGTCCTGGCCGCCGCGGACGGACATCGCGATCCGCGCTACATCGCCGAGACGATCGCGTCGCGCGGGGTCACCGTCACCGACTTCGTTCCGTCCATGCTGGCGGAATTCGCCACGCACGCCCGGCCGGAGCAACTCGAATCGCTGCGGCAACTGCTGGTGATCGGTGAGGCCCTGCCGGGGCAGACCGTCGCCGCCGTGGCCGCGATTTCGCGGGCCCGCCTGCACAATCTCTACGGCCCCACCGAGGCCACGGTGTCCGTCACCTACTGGGATGCCGAGGGTGCCGAAACGGGAACCGTGCCGATCGGCGTTCCGGAATGGAACGTCGGCGTCCGCGTGCTGGATTCGCGGCTGCGGCCCGCTCCCGTCGGCGCCGAGGGTGAGCTGTACCTGTCGGGCCGGCAGCTGGCGCGCGCCTACCACGGGCGCCCGGACCTCAGCGCGGACCGTTTCGTCGCCGATCCGTTCGGCGCGCCGGGCGAGCGGATGTACCGCACCGGCGACCTGGTGCGGTGGCGTTCGGACGGAGCGCTCGATTACGTCGGGCGCTCCGATTTCCAGGTGAAGTTCCGGGGCCAGCGCATCGAACTCGGGGAGATCGAAACCGATCTGCTGGCCCATCCCACGGTCGGCCGGGCCGTGGTGCTGGTGGTCGATACCGCCACCGGCCAGCATCTGGCCGGGTATGTGGTTGCGGCGCCGGGGCAGACGGCCGACCCCGACGAGCTGACACGGTTCCTGGGCGAGACCTTGCCCACCTATATGGTGCCGTCGGCGCTCATGGTGCTGGACGAGTTGCCGCTCAACGCGTCCGGGAAACTGGATCGTAAGGCGCTGCCCGAGCCGGTGTTCCGGACCCGCGAGTTCCGGGCGCCGTCGACTCCGGTCGAGGAGATCGTCGCCGCGACCTTCGCGCAGGTCGTGGGCGTCGAACGGGTCGGCGCGGACGACGACTTCTTCGAGCTGGGCGGTAATTCGCTGATCGCGACCCAGGTCGCGGCCCGGCTCGGCGCGGCGCTGGACACCCAGGTGCCGGTGCGCATGCTGTTCGAGGTTTCGACCGTGGCCGGCTTGGCCCGCCGGTTGCAGGACGAGGCCGGTTCCGGTCGGCGCCGGGCGCTGCTGCCGCAGCAGCGCCCGACCCGGGTCCTCCCGTCCGGCGAGGTCGTCGAGGCGGTGCCGTTGTCGCCGGCGCAGCAGCGCATGTGGTTCATCAACCAGTTCGATCCGTCCATCCCGGCCTACAACGTGCCCTTCGTGATCCGGATGACGGGTCAGGTGGATCTGGCGGCACTGCAGGCCGCGATGCGCGATGTCATGGCCCGTCAGCAGTCATTGCGGACCATCCATCCCGAATCGGAGGACGGCGGCTACCAGCTGGTGCTGCCGATCGACGAGATCGAGACGGAGGTTCCGGTCGAGCCGATCGACGCGACCGGCCTGCATGCCGCGCTCACCGAATTCGCGGCGATCGGCTTCGACGTCACCACCGAACTCCCGTTCCGCTGGCGCATCTACGAGGTGACGGGCAGCCGCTCCAACGGCACCCATGAATACGCCGTCGCGTTCGTACTGCACCATATCGCCGCCGACGGCTGGTCGATGGGTCCGCTGTCACGCGATGTCGCCGCCGCCTATCTGGCGCGGGCCGCGGGTTCGGAACCGCAACTGCCGCCGCTGCCGGTGCAGTACCAGGATTACAGCCTCTGGCAGCGCGAACTGCTCGGCTCGGAATCGGATCCCGACTCCGTTGCCGCGCGCCAGATCGCCTTCCACCGCGAACAGCTCGCGGGTTTGCCCGATCAGCTCGAGCTGCCCACCGACCGGCCGCGGCCACCGGCGCAGAGTTTCCGCGGCGACCGGGTCTCGGCCGATATCGATGCCGAGATGCACAGCCGGCTGGAAGCTTTGGCCCGGCAGCAGGGCGTCACCCTGTTCATGCTGTTGCACGCGTCGCTGGCGGTGCTGCTGTCCCGGCTGTCGGGAACCACCGATATCGGGATCGGCACGCCGGTCGCCGGACGCGGTGAGGCCGCGCTCGACGACCTGATCGGCATGTTCGTCAACACCCTGGTGTTGCGCTCGGAGATCGACGACGAGCAGACGTTCACCGAACTGCTCGCCGAAACCCGCAAACGCGACCTGGCGACCTTCGCCAACGCGGATGTGCCGTTCGAGCGGATCGCCGAGATCGTGCATCCGGCGCGTTCGCAGGCGGTGAATCCGCTGGTGCAGGTGATGCTCTCGTTCCAGGAGATCGCGCACGCGACTCTGGAGGTCCCGGGGCTGACGATCAGCGCGGAAGAGATCGAACTCGATATCGCCAAGTTCGACCTGCTCTGGACGATCACCGAGAAGCGGGGCGGCCGGGGCGAACCGACAGGTATGGGACTGGTGCTGTCCTACGCCACCGATCTGTTCGACGAGTCGACCGTGGCCTCGTTCGTCGCGCGCTGGCAGCGGTTGCTCTCGGTGATCGTGGCCGACCCGGAGATCGGTGTCGGGGCGATCGATCTGCTCGACGCCGCCGAACGCGCCGAACTCACCAGCTGCAGCG
This sequence comes from Nocardia sp. CA-290969, assembly GCF_050936135.1. Lineage (NCBI taxonomy): Bacteria > Bacillati > Actinomycetota > Actinomycetes > Mycobacteriales > Nocardiaceae > Nocardia > Nocardia sp. CA-290969. Next base: position 7,440,846 of record NZ_JBNJNJ010000001.1, read on the forward strand.
GGGGACCGGCCGAACAGCCCGATACCCTGGCCGGCCTGCTGGCCGCCGCGGCGATCACCAACCCCGAGGGCATCGCGGTCTTCGCCGACGACGAGTCCTATACCTATGCCGAGCTCGACACCGCGTCGAACCAGCTGGCCCGGGTGCTCATCGAGCGGGGCGCCGGGCCGGAGGTCTCGGTCGCGCTGGCCCTCAGCCGTTCGTGGCGTTATCAGCTGGCGCTGTGGGCGATCGTCAAATCCGGGTCGGTGCTGGTCCCGATCGACCCCACGTACCCACCCGACCGGATCGCCCATATGGTCACCGATTCCGGCGCCGCCTTCGGTCTCACCGAGGACGAGGAGCTCCCGGAACTACCCGCATTGTCCGGTGGCTGGATCAGCCTGGACGATCCGGAATTCGCCGCCGACATCATGGCGAGCCCGGCGGACGCGATCACCGACGCGGATCGCCGTGCGCCCCTGCGCACCTCGAATACCGCGTACATGATCTACACCTCCGGTTCGACCGGTCTGCCCAAGGGTGTGGCGGTCACCCATGCCGGTCTGCGCAACTTCAGCGTGGAACAGGTGCGGCGGTACGGGCTGGACACGTCCACCCGGGCACTGGCCTTCGCTTCACCGTCCTTCGACGCCTCGATGCTGGAGTTGCTGCTGGCCGTCGGATCCGCGGGGACGCTGGTGGTGGTGCCGCCGATGATGTACGGCGGGGCCGAGCTGGCCGATCTGATCGAGACGGCAGGGGTGACCCATGCCTTCATCACCCCGTCGGTGCTGGCCTCGCTCGACCCGAACGCGCTGTCGGGGATGCGGGCGATCGTCGCCGGTGGTGAAGCGGTTCCGGCCGATCTGGTCGCCCGCTGGGCGGGTATGCCCGGCCGCGACTTCTACAACGGGTACGGCCCCACCGAGACCACGATCATGTCCAATATCAGCGCCCCGCTGGTTCCCGGGATGCCGGTCACTATCGGCGGCCCGGTGCGCGGTATGCGGTCGCTGGTGCTGGACAGCCGGTTGAATCCGGTACCCGAAGGGGTCACCGGTGAGCTGTACATCGGCGGTATCCAGCTGGCCCGCGGCTACCACGCCCGGGCCGCGCTGACCGCCGGCCGTTTCGTCGCCGACCCCTACGGCGAACCGGGCGGGCGGCTCTACCGCACCGGTGACGTGGTGCGCTGGCGGCGCGACGCCGCCGGCGCGCTGACCGTCGAATACGTGGGCCGCAACGACTTCCAGGTGAAGGTTCGCGGGTTCCGTATCGAACTGGGCGAGATCGACGCCGCGCTGACCTCGTACCCGGCCGTCGACTTCGCCGTGACGATCGGCCACGAGAACGTTTCGGGCGCGATGTCGCTGGCATCGTATGTCGTTGCCGCCCCGGGATATTCGATCGAGGTTCCGGCGCTCACCGCGCATATCCAGGACCGGCTGCCCGGCTATATGGTGCCGTCCTCGATCATGGTGCTCGACGAGATCCCGCTGACCCCGGTGGGCAAGCTGGACCGCCGCGCGCTGCCGGTACCGCAGTTCCAGACCCAGACCTTCCGGGCCCCCGTCACCCCCATCGAGGAAATCGTGGCGGGAGTCTTCGCCGAGGTCCTCGGGGTCGAACGGGTCGGCCTCGACGACGATTTCTTCGAACTGGGCGGTAACTCGCTGATCGCGACCCAGGTCGCGGCCCGGCTCGGTGCCGCTCTGGACACCCGGGTGCCGGTGCGCACCCTGTTCGAGGCCTCCACGGTGATGGCCCTCGCGGCCCGCGTCGAATCCCATGTCGGCGAGGGCGCCCGCCAGGCGCTGGTACCGCGCAGCCGCGACGGCGATATCCCGCTGTCGCTGGCCCAGCAGCGGATGTGGTTCCTCAACCGCTACGACACCGAATCCGCGGTCAACAACATTCCGATCGCCATCCGGCTGTCCGGTGAACTCGATGTGGCCGCGTTGCAGGTCGCGGTGATCGACGTGATCGACCGGCACGAATCCCTGCGCACCGTGTTCCCGGAAACCGGGCATTCGCCGGTCCAGGTGATCCTCGATGCGGCGCAGGTGGTGCCGGACCTCACGCCGTTCCGGATCCGTGAAGACAAACTGATCGATCATCTGACCGATCTCGCGACGATGGCCTTCGATGTCACCGGCGAAGTGCCGTTGCATGCCCGGCTCTTCGAGATCAGCGAGACCGAGTACGTGCTCGGTATGGTGGTGCACCATATTTCCGCCGACGGCTGGTCGATCGGCCCGCTGGCGCGCGATGTCATGGCCGCCTATGCCGCGCGTATCAGCTGGGAGTCGCCGGCCTGGGTGAAACTTCCGGTGCAGTACGCGGATTACGCGCTCTGGCAGCGGGAAGTCCTGGGTTCGGAGGACGACCCGGCTTCGCTGATCTCCGGCCAGATCCGGTACTGGAAACAGCAACTGGCCGGGATCCCCGACGAATTGGCGCTGCCCGCCGATCGTCCGCGGCCCGCGGTCTCGTCCTATGTGGGTGGCGTTCATTCCTTCGTGATCGGCCCGGAGATGCGGCGCCGGATCGCGGAACTGGGCCGCCGGTACAACGCGTCGCCGTTCATGGTGGTGCACAGCGCGCTGGTGGCATTGCTGACCAGGCTGACCGGGGAATCCGATATCGCCGTCGGTACACCCGTCGCCGGGCGTGGCGAGCCGGCGCTGGAGAACCTGGTCGGCATGTTCGTCAACACGCTGGTCCTGCGCACCCAGGTCGAGGGCGGTACCACCTTCGCCGATCTGCTGGCCGAGATCCGCAATACCGACCTGCAGGCGTTCGCGCACGCCGATGTGCCGTTCGAGCGGCTGGTCGAGGTACTGAATCCCACCCGGTCCCAGGCCCGGCATCCGTTCTTCCAGGTGGCGTTGTCGTTCGAGAACCTCCCGGACCGGCATTTCGAACTGCCGGAACTGCGAGTGGCACCGGTCGACTACGAGATCGGGCTCGAGAAATTCGACCTGTCGCTCAACTTCCGGGGTATGGGCGACGATACGAATTCCCCGATGCAGGGCGAACTGTCGTACTCCCGCGACCTGTTCGACCCGGATACCGCGGCCTCGTTCGCCGACCGGTTCGTGCGGTTGCTGGAAGCGGCCGTATCCGATCCGTCGGTGCCGGTCGGGGATTTCGACGTGCTGGACGGGACCGAACGTGCCCGGGTACTGGCGGAGTGGAACACGACCGAGCACGCGCTGCCGGAAAGCCTGCTGCTGGACGGTTTCGAACGTGCGGTGGCGGAGTTCCCGGATCGGGTGGCGGTGTCGTTCGAGGGCACCGAGCTGACGTATGCGGAGTTCTCGGCTCGGGTGAATCGTCTGGCGCGGTTGTTGATTGCGCAGGGTGTGGGTCCGGAGTCGCTGGTCGGTTTGCTGGTGTCGCGGTCGGTGGACCTGGTGGTCGGCATGTATGCGGTGGTGGCGGCCGGTGGTGCGTATGTGCCGTTGGATCCGGCGCATCCGGCGGAGCGGATCGGCTACATCCTGGATACCGCGGCACCGGTCTGCCTGTTGACCACTACTGCTGATGCGGGTGCTGTTCCAGAGGGCACAGGTGTGCCCGTACTGGAGCTGGACACCCTCGACACCAACGGTTATGACGCCTCGACCGTCACCGACGTCGAGCGGCTCGGCCCGGTGCGGCCGTCGAATACGGCGTATGTGATTTTCACGTCGGGTTCGACGGGTCGTCCGAAGGGTGTGGCGGTGCCGCATTCGGCGATCGGTAATCAGGTCGCGTGGATGTTGGCGCAGTACCCGATGGGTGCCGAGGACGTCTACTTGCAGAAGACCGCGACGACGTTCGACGTGTCGTTGTGGGGTTACTTCCTGCCGCTGGCGGCGGGTGCGCGGTTGGTTGTCGCGACCCCGGACGGTCATCGTGATCCGGCGTATCTGGCTCGGGTTATCGCGGAACAGAACGTGACGGTGACGGATTTCGTGCCGTCGATGTTGACGGTGTTCGCCGCACACACGGCTGCGGGGTCGATCCCGTCGCTCGAGCATGTGTTCGTGATCGGTGAGGCGTTGCCGCCGGAGACGGTGACGGCGATGCACGCGATCTCTGATGCTGCGGTGCACAACCTTTATGGCCCGACCGAGGCCGCGGTGTCGATCACCTACTGGCAGGCCACCGGGACGGAAACCGGCAGTGTGCCGATCGGTGTGCCGCAGTGGAATTCGCGGGTTTACGTGTTGGATTCGCGGTTGCATCCCGTGCCGGAGGGTGTGACGGGTGAGCTGTATCTCGCGGGCGACCAGCTCGCACGCGGCTACGTGACCCGGCCCGACCTGAGCTCCGACCGATTTGTGGCGAGCCCGTTCGACGGCGGTGCTCGTATGTATCGCACCGGTGACCTGGTGCGGTGGACGCGGGTCGACGGCGAGCCGGTGCTGGAGTATTTGGGTCGTACCGACTTCCAGGTGAAGTTCCGTGGTCAGCGCATCGAACTCGGTGAGATCGAGTCGGCGTTCCTGGCGCAGCCCGAGGTGAGCCAGGCCGTGGTGACGGTCGCCGGTTCGCAGCTGGGCGAGCAGTTGGTCGCCTACGTGGTGCCCGCGCCCGGTGCGCAGATTGCCACGGGTGACCTGTTGGAGAAGCTGCGCGGCGTATTGCCGGTGTATATGGTCCCGGCTGCCGTGGTCGAACTCGATGCCTTCCCGTTGAATACTTCCGGGAAGCTGGATCGTAAGGCGTTGCCGGAGCCGGTGTTCCAGGCACGCGAGTTCCGGGCGCCGTCGACTCCGATCGAGGAGATCGTGGCGAATGTGTTCGCCGATGTCCTGGGTGTGGACCGGGTGGGTGCGGATGACGATTTCTTCTCTCTCGGCGGTAACTCGCTGATCGCGACCCAGGTCGCGGCCCGGCTCGGTGCCGCGCTGGACACCCAGGTGCCCGTCCGGGCACTGTTCGAAGCTCCGACCGTGACCGCGCTCGCCGCGCGGGTGCAGGAACAGGCCGGGGCCGGGGGCCGGCAGGCGCTGGTCCCGCAGCCGCGGCCGGAGCAGGTGCCGTTGTCGCTGGCGCAGCAGCGGATGTGGTTCCTCAACCGGTTCGACGGTGCCTCGGCCGCCTACAACATCCCGTTCGTCATCCGGCTCACCGGCGATCTCGATGTGGACGCGCTGCGCGCCGCCGTCGCCGATGTCGTCGCGCGGCACGAAGTACTGCGCACCGTGTATCCGGACACCGAGTCCGGCCCGGTGCAGGTGGTGGTGCCCGTCGGGTACGCGGTGCCGGAGCTGGATGTGCGGTCGGTGGCCGCGGGGGAGGTCGTGGACGCGGTGGCGGAGCTGGCGCGCGCCGGTTTCGATGTCACCTCCGAGGTGCCCCTGCGGGTGGCGCTGTTCCGGTTGTCCGGCGAGACGGACGAAACGTCCGAGGCGCCCGATGCGGCCGCGAGCGCGACACCCGTTTTCGTGCTGGCGCTGGTGATGCATCACATCGCCGGTGACGGTTTCTCGGTGGCGCCGTTGACCCGTGACGTGATGACCGCGTACGCCGCGCGGTCGGCGGGCGAAGCGCCGGGTTGGGCGCCGCTGCCGGTGCAGTACGCCGATTACGCGCTGTGGCAGCGCGAACGGCTGGGTGACGAGAACGATCCCGAATCGCTGGTCGCCGCGCAGCTGACCTACTGGCAGGAAGCTCTCGCCGGTGTGCCGGATCAGCTGGATCTGCCGGCCGACCGGCCGCGGCCGGCGGTGCAGTCGTTCGCGGGCAGCCGGGTGGAGGTGCGGATCGACGCCGAAGTCCACGCCGCGTTGCTGGCTATGGCCCGGGAACAGGGCGCCACGCTGTTCATGGTGGTGCACGCGGCGTTCGCGGTACTGCTGTCCCGGCTGTCCGGCAGCGACGACATCACCATCGGTACGCCGGTGGCCGGTCGTGGCGAACAGGTGCTGGACGAACTGATCGGCATGTTCGTGAACACCCTGGTGTTCCGGACCCAGCTGGACCGCGGCGAGGCGTTCGTGGAATTGCTGGCGCGGCAGCGGGAGATCGATCTGGCCGCGTTCGCGCATGCGGATGTGCCGTTCGAGCGGCTGGTGGAGGTGCTGAACCCGGCGCGTTCGCAGTCGCGGCATCCGCTGTTCCAGGTGGGTTTCACCTTCCAGAACCTGGCGCAGGCCAGCCTGGAACTGCCGGGCCTGACGGTCTCGCGTTTCGATATCGACACCGAGGTGTACCAGTACGACCTCAACCTGATCCTGAGCGACTCCTATACCGCCGCGGGTGAACCCGACGGGGTGACGGGTTTCCTGACCTACGCCACCGACCTCTTCGATCACCGCACGGTCCAGGGGTTCGTGGATCGATTCCTGCGGTTGCTTTCCGCCCTGGTCTCGGATCCCGCTCTCGCCCTGGGTGCGGTGGAGATCCTGGACTCGTCCGAACGCGCGGAGATCCTGTCGCGTACCGGTGGTCCGGCTGTCGCTGCGCGGACGTTGCCGGAGTTGCTGGCGGATGCGGTGGCGGTGGATCGTTCGGCGCCGGCGGTGGTGTTCGAGGGTCGCCGGTATTCCTATGGTGAGTTCGACGAGCGTTCGAACCGCCTTGCACGGGCGTTGATCGCGCGTGGTTTGGGTGCTGAGGATTTGGTGGCTGTGGCGGTGCCGCGGTCGGCGGATTCGGTGCTGGCCGAGTGGGCGGTGTCGAAGTCGGGTGCGGCGTTCTTGCCGATCGATCCGACGTATCCGGAAGACCGTATCGCGCATATGTTGTCCGATTCGGGTGCGCCGGTGGGTATTACGGTGTCGTCGGTGCGGGGGGATCTGCCGGGTTCGGTGGATTGGCTGGTGCTCGACGAGCTGGAGCTGGACGAATATACGGCTGAGCAGGTCACCGATGCGGATCGGGTGCGGCCGCTGACTGCGGCGAATACCGCGTATGTCATCTATACCTCGGGTTCCACGGGTGTGCCCAAGGGTGTTGTGGTCACGCATTCGGGTTTGGCGAACTTCAGTGCGGAACAGGTCGAGCGTTATGGGTTGACCCGGGATTCGCGGGCGCTGGCCTTCGCCTCGCCCAGCTTCGACGCCTCGATTCTGGAGTTGTTGCTGGCGGTCGGGTCGGCGGGCACTCTTGTGGTGGTGCCGACCGGGAACTACGGCGGTGCCGAACTGGGTGAGCTGATCGCTCGGGAGGGTGTGACGGTCGGTTTGATCACGCCGTCGGTGCTGGCGTCGCTGGATCCGGCGGATCTGGCCGGGATGCAGGTCATCATCGCGGGCGGCGAGGCGATTTCGGCCGATTTGGTGACGCGCTGGTCCACGGCCGCCGCTACCGGGGCCGACCGCCGGTTCCACAATGCCTACGGTCCGACCGAAGCAACGGTCGCGACGAATATCAGCGCTGCTCTGTCGCCGGGTGATCCGGTGACAATCGGCGGTCCGGTACGCGGGATGCGGACACTGGTACTCGACGATCGCCTGAACCCCGTACCCGAGGGTGTGACCGGCGAACTGTACGTCGGCGGTATCCAGTTGGCGCGTGGCTATCACGCCCGGTTCGGTCTGACTGCTGAGCGTTTTGTCGCCGATCCTTATGGTGAGCCGGGTTCGCGCCTGTATCGCACGGGTGATGTGGTGCGTTGGCGTCGTGACGGCGCGGGTGATCCTGCGGTGGAGTATGTGGGCCGTAACGACTTCCAGGTGAAGGTGCGCGGTTTCCGTATCGAGCTCGGTGAGATCGACGCCGCGCTGACCGCGGACGACGCGGTGGACTTCGCGGTGACGGTGGGCCACGAGGGCTCGACCGGCGCGGTATCGCTGGTGTCCTATGTGGTTGCCGTGCCGGGCTTCACGGTGGATACGGCACAGTTGCGTGAGTTCGTCGGTGACCGGCTGCCGTCGTACATGGTTCCGGCCTCGATCATGGTGATCGACCGGATCCCGCTGACCCCCGCCGGCAAGCTCGACCGCCGGGCCCTCCCCGAACCGGTTTTCGAAACCCGGGCGTTCCGGGCACCGTCCACCCCGATCGAGGAAATCGTCGCCGGCGTGTTCGCCGAAGTCCTCGACATCCAGCACGTCGGCGCGGACGACGATTTCTTCGCCCTCGGCGGTAACTCGCTGCTCGCCACCCAGGTGTCCGCCCGGATCGGCCGGGCGCTGAACACCCATGTCCCGGTGCGGACGCTGTTCGAAGCCGCCACCGTCGCGGGGCTGGCCGTGCGGGTGGAGCAGCAAGCCGGTTCCGGTGGACGTAAGGCGCTGGTAGCGGCGCCACGCCCGGAGCAGGTGCCGCTCTCGCTGGCGCAGCAGCGGATGTGGTTCCTCAACCGGTTCGACCAGAACTCGACGGCCTACAACATTCCGTGGGCCAGCCGGTTGACCGGGCACCTGGATGTGGACGCGCTCCGCGCCGCCATCGGCGATGTGGTGGTCCGGCACGAGGTGCTCCGGACCGTCTACCCGGAAACCGAATCCGGCCCGGTGCAGGTGATCTTGCCGGCGGCCGCGGCGCTGCCGGAGGTGACCGTGCGGTCGATCACCGGCGCGGACCTCTTGCCGGCGGTAGCGGAACTGGTAGGCACCACATTCGATGTGACGGCCGAGGTGCCGTTACGGGTCGCGCTCTTCGAGATCGACGATCCCGCGGGCATCACGCGCCATTGTGTGCTGGCCGTGGTGGTGCACCATATCGCCGGTGACGGCCTGTCCGCGGGTCCGCTGATGCGGGACCTGATGACGGCCTACGCGGCGCGGACCGCGGGTGAGGCGCCGGGTTGGGTGCCGTTGCCGGTGCAGTACGCGGATTACAGCATCTGGCAGCGTGAGTTGCTGGGTGACGAGTCGGATCCGGAGTCGCTGGCGGCGCAGCAGCTCGGTTATTGGCAGTCGGCGCTGGCGGGTGTGCCGGATCAGCTGGATCTGCCGGCCGACCGGCCGCGGCCGGCGGTGCAGTCCTTCGCCGGCGGCCGGGTGGAGATCGGGATCGACGCCGAAACCCATGCCGGACTGTTGAAGGCGGCCCGGGAACACGGTGCGACCCTGTTCATGGTTGTGCATGCCGCATTCGCGGTGCTGCTGTCGCGGTTGTCGGGTACCGACGACATCACCATCGGTACCCCGGTGGCAGGCCGTGGCGAAGAGGTCCTCGACGATCTGATCGGCATGTTCGTGAACACCCTCGTGTTGCGGACACAACTGGATCGCGCCGACTCCTTCGCGGATCTGCTGGCGCGGCAACGCGAAATCGATCTGGCCGCCTTCGCGCATGCGGATGTGCCGTTCGAGCGACTGGTGGAGGTGCTGAACCCGGCGCGTTCGCAGTCGCGGCATCCGCTGTTCCAGGTGGGCTTCACCTTCCAGAACCAGGCCGACGCCGTACTGGAACTACCGGGCCTCACGGTGTCCGGTGTCGATGTCGACACCGAGATCTCGCAGTTCGACCTGAACCTGGTGGTCGGCGACAGCTACGACGACGCGGGCGAACCGCAGGGTGTGGCGGGTTTCCTCACCTACGCGAGTGATCTGTTCGACCACGCGACGGCGCAGGGCTTCGTGGACCGTTTCGTGCGGTTGCTGGACGGCGTCATCGCCGATCCGTCGGTTCCGGTCGGCGATATCGAGATCCTGGACGGGTCCGAACGCGCCCGGGTGCTGGCGGAGTGGAACGCCACCGAGAACGCGCTGCCGGAACGGTTGCTGCTGGATGATTTCCAGCGCTCGGCGGCCCTGTACCCGGATCGGGTGGCGGTGTCGTACGAGGGCACCGAGCTGACCTATGCGGAGTTCGCTGCGCGGGTGAATCGCTTGGCGCGGTTGCTGATCGCGCAGGGTGTGGGTCCGGAGTCGCTGGTCGGTTTGCTGGTGTCACGGTCGATCGACCTGGTCGCCGGTATGTATGCGGTGGTGGCCGCGGGCGGTGCGTATGTGCCGTTGGATCCCGCACATCCGGCCGAGCGCATCGGCTACATCCTGGATACGGCGGCACCGGTCTGCCTGTTGACCACTACTGCTGATGCGGGTGCTGTTCCAGAGGGCACAGGTGTGCCCGTACTGGAGCTGGACACCCTCGACACCAGCGGCTACGACTCCGCGACCATCACCGACGCGGACCGGTTGGCGCCGGTGCGGACCGGCAACACCGCGTACGTGATCTTCACGTCCGGTTCCACCGGCCGCCCGAAGGGTGTCGCGGTGCCGCATTCGGCGATCGCGAATCAGGTCGCATGGATGCTTGCGCAGTACCCGTTGGATACGGGTGACGTCTATCTGCAGAAGACCGCGACCACGTTCGACGTGTCGCTGTGGGGCTACTTCCTGCCCTTGGCCGCGGGCGCCCGGCTGGTCGTGGCAACGCCGGATGGTCATCGTGATCCCGCGTATCTGGCGCGGGTGATCGCGGAGCAGCAGGTCACGGTGACGGATTTCGTGCCGTCGATGTTGACGGTGTTCGCCGCGCATACCGAGGCGGGTTCGATCCCGTCGTTGCAGCATGTGTTCGTGATCGGTGAGGCATTGCCGCCGGAGACGGTGACGGCGATGCACGCGATCAGTGATGCTGCGGTGCACAACCTTTACGGCCCGACCGAGGCCGCAGTGTCGATCACGTACTGGCAGGCGACCGGCGCGGAGTCCGGCAGTGTGCCTATCGGTGTGCCGCAGTGGAATTCGCGCGTGTACGTGCTGGATTCGCGACTGCACCCGGTGCCCGAGGGTGTCACGGGTGAGCTGTATCTCGCGGGCGACCAGTTGGCGCGCGGCTACGTGACCCGCCCGGATCTGAGCTCGGATCGGTTCGTGGCGAGCCCGTTCGACGAGGGCGCTCGTATGTACCGCACCGGTGACCTGGTGCGGTGGACCCGGGTCGACGGCGAGCCGGTGCTGGAGTATCTGGGTCGTACGGACTTCCAGGTGAAGTTCCGTGGTCAGCGCATCGAACTCGGTGAGATCGAGTCGGCGTTCCTGGCGCAGCCCGAGGTGAGCCAGGCCGTGGTGACGGTCGCCGGTTCGCAGCTGGGCGAGCAATTGGTCGCCTACGTCGTGCCGGCGCCGGGACAGCAGATCGTGCAAACCGTTCTGCTGGAAGCGGTCCGCGACCTGCTGCCGACCTATATGGTTCCGGCGGCGGTGGTTGCGCTGGACGCGTTCCCGCTCAATACGTCCGGCAAGCTGGACCGTAAGGCGTTGCCGGAGCCCGTGTTCGAAACCCGGGAGTTCCGGGCCGCCTCCACTCCGATCGAGGAGATCGTGGCCGGTGTCTTCGCCGATGTCCTGGGCGTGGACCGGGTCGGCGCGGACGACGATTTCTTCGCCCTCGGCGGTAACTCGCTGATCGCGACCCAGGTCGCCGCCCGCCTGGGCGCCGCACTGGACACCCAGGTCCCCGTCCGGGCGCTGTTCGAAGCCTCCAGCGTCACCGCGCTGGCCGCGCGAGTGCAGGAGCATGTGGGCGCCGGTGGGCGTCAGGCGCTGGTGCCGCAGCCGCGGCCCGAGCGGGTGCCGTTGTCGCTGGCGCAGCAGCGGATGTGGTTCCTCAACCGGTTCGACCGTGCCTCGGCCGCCTACAACATCCCGTTCGCCATCCGGCTCACCGGCGATCTCGACGTGGACGCGCTGCGCGCCGCCATCGCCGATGTCGTGGCCCGGCACGAGGTGCTGCGGACCGTCTACCCCGAGGTGGACGGTGTCGGGTACCAGCAGGTGCTGCCCGCCGAGGACGTGGTCTTCGACCTGACCGCCGAACCGGTCACCGAGGCGGAACTCCCCGCCCGGATCCTGGAATTGGCGGGGGTGTTCTTCGACGTCACCGATACCCCGCCGTTCCGTACGACCCTGCTGCGGCCGGACACGAACAGCTATGTATTCGTCCTCGTCGCACACCACATCAGCGCCGACGGTTTCTCGCCGCGTCCGCTGCTGCGCGATCTCGTCGTCGCCTACAGCGATCGCAGCCGCGGCCAGGAACCCGGCTGGGCGCCGCTGCCGGTGCAGTACGCCGACTACACGCTCTGGCAGCGTGCGGTGCTGGGTGCGGAGGACGATCCGGAATCGGTTGCCGCGCAGCAGGTCGCGTACTGGGTGGAGACGCTGCGGGATCTGCCCGACCAGCTGGAACTCCCCACCGACCGGCCGCGCCCGGAGATCGCCTCGAACTCCGGCGCCGTCCACGATTTCATCGTCGACCCGGATCTGCGCGCCGAACTGGAGAACCTGGCCCGCGCCCAGGGCACCACGCTGTTCATGCTGGTGCACGCCGTGCTCGCCGCCTGGGCCGGCCGGATGGCCGCGAGCGGCGATATCGCCATCGGCACCCCGATCGCCGGCCGTGGCGAACAGGCGCTCGACGAGCTGGTCGGCATGTTCGTCAACACCCTGGTCCTGCGCACCGAGGTGTCCCCGGGGATGCCGTTCACCGAGCTGCTGGCACAGGTGCGCCGCACCGACCTGGCCGCCTTCGCCCATGCCGATATCCCGTTCGAGCGGCTGGTCGACATCCTGAACCCGCGCCGCTCGCAGGCGCATCACCCGCTGTTCCAGGTGGCGCTGTCCTTCGAGGCGGCCTCGGCCGCCGATACGCGGACCGTGGCGCTACCGGGCCTCGACCTCGAGGTCGTCGAGTTCGATCCCGGTCTCGCGAAATTCGATCTGCAGCTCTCGGTCGCCACCGAAGGGCCGGTCGACGGCAGCCTGCACATGCAGTGGTCGTACGCGACCGACCTGTTCGACCCGGAGACGGTGGCCGGTTTCGCCGATCGGCTGCTGCGGATCCTGCGGGCGATCGCCCAGGACCCCGCCGTCGCGGTCGGCGATATCGATCTGCTCGGCGAAACCGAGCGCACCGATGTGGTGCAGCGCTGGACGGGTACCCGCGCCGACGCGGCTCCGGGTGTGTTCACCGTCGACGGCCGGGCGGTGGACCTGCCCGGAACCGCCACATTGGCGAGCCTGTTCGAGGTGGCCGCCGGTGAGCATCCGCAGCGGACCGCGGTGAAGTTCGGCGACGACCGGCTCACCTACGCCGAACTGGATCGCCGGGCCAATGTGCTGGCGCGCCGTTTGATCGCCGAGGGCGCCGGGCCGGAGAGCCTGGTCGCGGTGCTGCTGCCACGTTCGCTGGACCTGGTCGTCGCCCTGCTCGCGGTGATCAAATCGGGCGCCGGCTACGTACCGGTGGATCCGGATTCGCCGGCCGAACGCCTCGCGTATGTGCTGGGTGACGCGAAACCGGCGACCGTGGTGCTGGATTCGACCGTGCCGGTGCAACTGCCCGCCGGGATCTCGCGGATCGCGGTGGACGGGTTCGCGGTGGAAGCCGGCGATATCGAGGATGCCGACGACGGCCCGATCACCGACGCCGACCGGCTCGCGCCGCTGCGGCCGGACAACACCGCCTACGTCATCTACACCTCCGGGTCCACCGGCCGCCCCAAGGGTGTCGCGGTACCGCACCGCACTGTGGTGCGGTTGTTCGCCAACACCGAACGCGAATTCGGATTCGGCCCCGACGATGTGTGGACGCTGTTCCACTCCTACGCCTTCGACTTCTCGGTCTGGGAGCTGTGGGGCCCGCTGCTGTTCGGCGGCACTCTCGTGGTCGTCGACTACTACGTCTCGCGCTCGCCGCAGCAATTCCTGGAACTGCTGCGCGCCGAACGGGTCACCGTGCTGAACCAGACGCCGTCGGCGTTCTATCAGCTGGCCGAGGCCGATCGCATCGCGGCCGACGACCGCCCGCTGGCCCTGCGCTACGTGGTGTTCGGCGGTGAGGCACTGGAACTGCGCCGGCTCGCCGACTGGGTCGAACGGCACGGTGACGGGACGACCGGGCGCACCCAGCTGATCGACGGCCGGGAAACCGCGTCGCCGCTGCTGGTGAACATGTACGGCATCACCGAGACCACGGTGCACGTGTCCTATCGCGCGCTCGACGCCGCCACCATCGCCGGTGCGGCCGGCAGTGTGGTCGGCCGCGCGCTGGCCGGGCTGAAAACCTATGTGCTGGACAACCGGTTGCGGCCGGTGCCGGTGGGTGTCGCGGGGGAGTTGTACGTCTCCGGTGTGCAGCTGTCGCGCGGCTATCTGGGCCGCCCGGACCTGACGGCGGCCCGGTTCGTCGCCGACCCGCTGGGCGAACCCGGTGCGCGCCTCTACCGTTCCGGCGACCTCGCCCGCTGGAACCGCTTCGGCGAACTGGAATACCTGGGCCGCGCCGACGACCAGGTGAAGGTGCGCGGTTTCCGTATCGAACTCGGTGAGATCGAGGCCGCGGTGCTCGCGCAGCCGGGTGTCGCGCAGGCCGCGGTGATCGTGCGCGAGGACAAGCCGGGCGATCACCGGATCGTCGGCTATGTCGTCGCGGAGGCCGGCACCGAACCCGATACGGACGCGATCCGGGAGGGCGCGGCGCAGCGGCTGCCGTCCTATATGGTTCCGTCCGCGCTGGTGGTTCTGGACCGGATCCCGTTGACCATCAACGGAAAACTGGATCGCCGGGCGCTGCCCGCGCCGGTGGTCGAATCCGCGGGGTCGCGGGCCGCCTCGACACCGATCGAGGAGATCGTGGCCGGGGTGTTCGCCGAGCTGCTCGGCGCCGAACGGGTCGGCGCCGACGACGATTTCTTCGCCCTCGGCGGTAACTCGCTGATCGCGACCCAGGTCGCCGCCCGGATCGGCGCCGCACTCGACACCCAGGTGCCGGTGCGGATGCTGTTCGAGGATTCGACCGTGGCCGCGCTGGCGGCGCGCGTGGAGCAGCACGCCGGTGCCGGTGGGCGCCCGGTGCTGGCGCCCCGTCCGCGGCCCGAGCGGCCGCCGCTGTCGCAGGCGCAGCAGCGGATGTGGTTCCTCAACCGCTTCGAGCCGGATTCGCCCGTCGACAACATCCCGGTCGTCCTGCGGTTGCAGGGCACGCTCGATCTGCCGGCGATGATCGAGGCGGTCGGCGATGTGATCGCCCGGCACGAATCGCTGCGCACCGTGTACCCGTCCTACGACGGTGTCGGGTATCAGCAGGTGCTGCCGCCGGCGGAGGCGATACCGCATGTGGAGGTGCGGACCGTCCGGGCCGGATCCGGGAGCGACCTCGGTGGCGAACTGCTCGCGGCGATCCACGAATTCGTCTGCCTGGGCTTCGACCTCACCGTCGAATCGCCGGTGCGGATGCGGGTCTACCGGCTGGCCGAGGACGATCACGTGCTGGTCGGCGTGGTGCACCACATCGCGGCCGACGGTTTCTCGATGCATCCGCTGAGCCGTGACCTGATGATCGCGTACGCGGCGCGGACCGCCGGGCAGGCCCCGGACTGGACGCCGATGCCGGTCCAGTACATCGACTACGCGATCTGGCAGCGCGAACTGCTCGGTTCCGAGGACGATCCGGAGTCGCTGGCCGCTCAGCAGCTCGATTTCTGGCGAGCGGAACTCGACGGCATACCCGACGAACTCCGGTTGTCCGCCCGCCCCCGTCCCGCGGTGGCCAGTGAACAGGCGGAGACCCACCGGTTCGTGGTGCCCGGAGAGGTGGTCACCGAACTCGACGCGCTGGCCAAGGCGCAGGGCACGACCCTGTTCATGGTGCTGCACAGCAGTTTCGCGATTCTGCTCGCGCGGCTCAGCGGAACCACCGATATCCCCATCGGTATCCCGATCGCCGGGCGCGGTGAACGCATGCTCGACGATATGGTCGGCATGTTCGTCAACACGCTGGTGTTGCGGACCCGGGTCGACAACGCCGTACCGTTCGCCGAGTTGCTCGCGCAGGTGCGCGACCGCGACCTGCACGCGTTCGCGCACGCCGATGTGCCGTTCGAGCGGCTTGTCGAGGTGCTGAACCCGGTGCGGTCGCAGTCGCGGCAGCCGCTGTTCCAGGTGATGCTGGCCTTCCAGAACCTCGGCGAATCGCGCCTGGAACTGCCCGGTCTGACCATGACCGACCTGAACGTGGAAGCACCGACCTCGAAATACGATCTGGTGCTCACGTTGAGCGATGCGGCACCCGACGGGTCGGGGATGGACGCCTCGATCACGTACGCCACCGACCTCTTCGACGAGTCGTATGTGGCCGAGTTCAGCCGCCGGTTCGTCCGGGTGCTGCGCTCCGTGATCGGCGAGCCGGTGGTACCGGTCGGCGATATCGAGATCATGGATACCGCCGAGCGGTCGCTGGTCCTGGACCGGTGGAATGCCACCGAGTTCCCGGTGGAGACGGCGCTCACCGAAACCCCGGGCAACGCCAGCGCCACCCTGGTGGCCCTGTTCGAGGCGCAGGTCGCCCGGACACCGGACGCCGTTGCGTTGACGTTCGAAGGGGCGAATCTGTCCTACGCCGACTTCGCGGCGCGAGTGCACCGGCTGGCCCGGTGGCTGCATGGTGCCGGGGTGGGCCCCGAGGTGCATGTGGCCCTCGGTATGCAGCGCTCCTTCGACCTCCTCGTCGGTATGTACGCGGTGATCGCCGCCGGCGGCGCGTATGTGCCGCTGGATCCCGACCAGCCGATCGAGCGGCTCGGGCATATTCTCGACACCGCACAACCGCTGTGCGTGCTGACCTCCGGCGAAGATCTGGACCCGGTGGTCGCGAACCAGGTGCGGATCGACCGGCTGGATCTCACCGAGTTCTCCGCCGCCCCGCTCACCGATGCCGACCGGCATCGGCCGCTGCGTCCCGGCAACACCGCGTACGTGATCTTCACCTCGGGTTCGACGGGCCGGCCGAAGGGTGTCGCGGTGACACACGAGGCGGTCGTCAACTGCCTCGTCAGCAACCACGCCCGGTACGGCATCGGGGCCGCCGATGTCATGCTGCTCCGGGCGCCGGTCACCTTCGACGCGTCGATCCGGGAGCTGTTCCTGCCGCTGCAGGTCGGTGCCCGCCTCGTCGTCGCGCGGCCGGACGGCCACCGCGATCCCGGGTATCTGGCGCGGATCATCGGGGACGAGGGCGTCACCGCGGCGCAATTCGTGCCGTCGATGCTGTCGGTGATCGTGAGCGAAACGGAACCGGGCGCCTGGTCGAACCTGAGCCAGATTTTCGTCGGCGGCGAAGCGTGGCCGGCCGATCTCCCGCGCCGGCTGCGGGAACTCACCTCGGCCCGGCTGCACAATGCTTACGGTCCGACCGAAACCACGGTCGACCTCGTCTACCACGAAGTGACCGAAGCCGATACGGTCACCGTGCCGATCGGTGCCCCCTCGTTCAATACCCAGGCCTACGTGCTCGACGATCGGTTGCAGCCGGTGCCCCCGGGTGTTCCGGGTGAGCTCTATCTGGGTGGTGCGCAGCTGGCGCGTGGCTATCTGTACCGCCCCGACCTGACCGGGGACAGGTTCGTGGCGAACCCCTTCGGCACCGGTGAGCGGATGTACCGGACCGGCGATCTGGTCCGCTGGAACGCCGACGGTGAACTCGAATACCTGGGCCGCACCGACTTCCAGGTGAAACTGCGCGGCCTGCGGATCGAACTCGGTGAGATCGAAACCGCCCTGGCGGGTCTGCCCGAGGTCGCGCAGTCCGTGGTGGTCATGCGCACCGACGAACGCACCGGGGATCAGCTGGTGGCCTATCTGGTGCCCGCTCCCGGCGCGTCGATCGATCTGGAAGCGGTGCGGGTCGCGCTGCGGGCCGAACTGCCCGGCTATATGGTGCCCGCGGCGTTCGTGGTGCTCGACGCGTTCCCGATGAATCCCTCCGGGAAACTGGACCGGAAGTTGCTGCCGGCGCCGGTATTCGAGGCCCGCGTATTCCGGGCGCCGTCGACGCCGATCGAGGAGATCGTCGCCGCGACCTTCGCCGAGGTGCTCGGCGTCGACCGCGTGGGCGCCGATGACGACTTCTTCGAATTGGGTGGTAACTCGCTGGTCGCGACGCAGGTCGCGGCGCGGATCGGAGCGGCGCTGGAGACCAGCGTGCCGGTGCGCGCGCTGTTCGAGGCACCGACGGTTGCGGCGCTGGCCGTGCGGGTGGAGCAGGCCGGTGGGGACGGGCGTCCCGCGCTGGTCGCGGGCCCGCGGCCGCAGCGGGTGCCGCTGTCGTTCGCGCAGCAGCGGATGTGGTTCCTGAACCAGTACGACACCTCGTCGGTGGCCTACAACCTGCCGATGGCGATCCGCCTCTCCGGTGATCTCGACGTGGCGGCGCTGCACGCCGCCGTGGCCGATGTGGTGCGCCGGCACGAAGCGCTGCGCACCCGGTACCCGGAGATCGACGGCACTCCCGTGCAGATGATCGTGCCCGCCGAACAGGTCGTCTTCGATCTGGCTCCGGTCGAGACCACCGCCGGTGAGCTGGTCGCGGCCGTCACCGAATTCGTGGCCACCGGTTTCGATGTGGCCGCGGCGGTACCGCTGCGGATCCGGCTGTTCACCACCGCCCCCGGCGAGCATGTGCTGGTCGTGGTGGTGCACCATATCGCCGCCGACGGTTTCTCGATGACCCCGCTGGCCCGCGATGTGATGACCGCCTACGCGGCCCGGGCCGCCGGATACGGACCCGGCTGGACCCCGCTGTCGGTGCAGTACGCCGACTTCACGCTGTGGCAGCGGCGGGTGCTGGGTGCCGAGGACGATCCGCGCTCGCCGATGGCGCAGCAGATCGCCTTCTGGCAGCGCACGCTCGCGGACCTGCCGGACGAGCTGGCGTTGCCGGCCGACCGGCCGCGTCCCGCGGTGGCCTCGCTGCGCGGCGCGACGGTGCACGGCGAACTGCCGGCCGAGCTGACCCACACCCTGGACGAGCTGGCCCGCGAGCGCGGTGCCTCGATGTTCATGGTGCTGCACGCGGCGCTGGCCGCGTTGCTGGCGCGGTTGTCCGGCAGCGACGATATCGCCGTCGGTACCCCGATCGCGGGTCGTGGTGAGCAGGCGCTCGACGATCTGGTCGGCATGTTCGTCAACACCCTGGTGCTGCGGACGTCCGTCCGTTCGGGCGAGACCTTCACCGAACTGCTGGATCGCGCCAAGCAGGCCGATCTGGATGCGTTCGGTCATGCGGATGTGCCGTTCGAGCGGCTGGTGGATCTGCTGGCGCCGGAGCGGTCGCAGGCCCGCAACCCGCTGTTCCAGGTGGCGCTGTCGCTGCAGAACAATCAGCAGGCCGTGCTCGATCTGGCGGGTCTCGAGGTCTCCGGCCTGGAATTGGCCGAGGACGTCGCCCGGTTCGATCTGCAGTTCACGCTCGGCGAGAATGCCTCGGGCGGAATGGATCTGGCGCTGAACTATGCGACAGAACTGTTCGACGAGGCCACCGCGAAGAGCATGCTGACCCGCTGGCAGCGGTTGCTCGCCGCGGTCGCCGCCGACCCGGGCGTGGTGCTCGGCACGGTGGAAATCCTGGACGAGTCCGAACGCACCGCGGCCCTGTCCCGCACCGGCGGCCCGGCCGTACCGGCCGGCACGCTGCCGGAACTGCTGGCCGCGGCGGTGGCGGTGGACCCGTCGGCGCCGGCGCTGGTGTTCGCCGGCGAGCGGTGGACCTACGGGCAGGCCGACGAGTACTCGAACCGGCTGGCGCGGGTGCTGATCGGCGCCGGGCTGGGTGCCGAGGATCTGGTGGCGATCGCGGTTCCGCGATCGGCGGATTCGGTGCTGGCCGAATGGGCGGTGACCAAATCGGGCGCGGCGTTCGTCCCGATCGACCCGACCTATCCCGCCGAGCGCATCGCCCATATGCTCACCGATTCGGGCACCCGGGTCGGCGTGACCGTCTCGCGGGCGCGGGCCGAGCTGCCGGATTCGGTGGACTGGCTGGTGCTCGACGAGCTGGTGCTCGACGGATATTCGGCCGAGCCGGTGACCGACGCGGACCGCGTGCGGCCGCTGACCCCGGCGAATACCGCCTACATCATCTACACCTCCGGTTCCACCGGTGTGCCCAAGGGCGTGGTGGTTCCGCATGCCGGTCTGGCGAACTTCGCCGCCGAGCAGGTCACGCGGTACCGGATGGACTCCGATACCCGGACCCTGCACTTCTCCTCGCCGAGCTTCGACGCCTCCATCATGGAGCTGCTGCTGGCGATCGGTTCCGGTGGCGCGCTGGTCGTGGTGCCGCCGGGTACCTACGGCGGTGCCGAGCTCTACCGCCTGATCCGGGACGAACAGGTGACCCATCTGTTCATCACCCCGGCCGCACTGGCCACCTTCGACCCGACCGGGCTGGACAGCCTGCGGGTGCTGGCCGTGGGCGGTGAGGCGTATTCGCCGGAGCTGCTGGCGAAATGGGCCATTCCGCTGGGCGGGCCGGACGGCCCGATCCGGGCGTTCCACAACGTCTACGGGCCCACCGAGACCACCATCGTGGTCAATATCGGTGAACCGCTGCGCCCGGGCGACGCGCTGACCATCGGCGGCCCGAACCGCGGTATCCGTTCGCTGGTGCTCGACGACCGGCTGCAGCCGGTACCGGACGGCGTGGCGGGCGAACTGTACGTCTCCGGTATCCAGGTGACCCGCGGCTATCATGCCCGCCCCGCCCTCACCGCGGACCGGTTCGTGGCCAACCCCTACGTGCCGGGCGAGCGCATGTACCGCACCGGTGACGTGGTGCGCTGGGCGTCGCGGGAACTGGATTCCGGCGAACTCGAATACCGGCTCGAATACGTGGGCCGGTCCGACTTCCAGGTGAAGGTCCGCGGTTTCCGCATCGAGCTGGGCGAAATCGACAACGCGCTCACCTCCTACGACACCGTCGATTTCGCGGTGACGATCGGGCACGAAAGCGCCGCGGGTGCGGTGTCGCTGGTGTCGTATATCGTCGCCGCGCCCGGCTACACGGTCGATATCGCGGCGCTCACCGCCCATATCGAAGAACGGCTGCCCGGCTATATGGTGCCGTCGGCCATCATGGTGCTCGACTCGATCCCGCTGACCCCGGTCGGCAAGCTGGACCGGAAGGCATTGCCGGAACCGGTTTTCGAGACCCGCGAGTTCCGGGCGCCGGCCACCCCGGTCGAAGAGATCGTGGCCGGTGTGTTCGCCGATGTCCTCGGCGTGCACCGGGTCGGCGCGGACGACGACTTCTTCGCCCTCGGCGGTAACTCACTGATCGCGACCCAGGTCGTGGCGCGGCTCGGCGCCGCCCTCGATACCCAGGTGCCGGTGCGGACGCTGTTCGAAGCCTCCACCGTCACCGCCGTCGCCGCCCGGATCCAGGAGCAGGCCGGTTCGGGTGGGCGTGCGGAGCTGGTTCCGCAGCCGCGGCCGGAACGGGTGCTGGCCTCGGGCGAGGTCGTGCCGGCTGCGCCGCTGTCGCTGGCGCAGCAGCGGATGTGGTTCCTCAACCGCTTCGACGAGAACTCGGCGGCGTACCACATTCCGATGGCGATCCGGTTGTCCGGTGCGTTGGATGTGGCGGCGCTGCGGGCAGCGATCTCCGATGTGGTGGCGCGGCACGAGGTGCTGCGGACGGTGTACCCGGAGACCGAATCCGGCCCGGTGCAGGTCGTGCTGCCGGTGGGCGATGCGGTGCCGCGGCTCGAGGTCCGGTCGGTCGCCGCCGCCGAGGTGGTTCCGGCGGTGTCGGAGCTCGCCGCGACCGGGTTCGATGTGACCGCCGAGGTGCCGTTGCGGGTGGCACTGCTGCGGATCGACGATGCCGCGGACGAATTCGTGCTGGCGATGGTCGTGCACCATATCTCCGGTGACGGTTCCTCCATGGTGCCGCTGACCCGGGACGTCATGACCGCGTATGCCGCGCGGACCGCCGGTGTGGAACCGGGCTGGGCGCCGCTGGCGGTGCAGTACGCCGACTACTCCATCTGGCAGCGCGAACTGCTGGGTGACGAATCCGATCCGCTGTCGCTGGCGGCGCAGCAGATCGGGTACTGGCGTTCCGCGCTGGCCGGTGTGCCGGATCAGCTGGACCTACCGGCCGACCGGCCGCGTCCGGCGGTGCAGTCCTACGCCGGCGGGCGGGTGACGGTCGATATCGACGCCGAGACGCATGCCGGGCTCGTGCGGTTGGCGCAGGAGCAGGGCGCGACGCTGTTCATGGTGGTGCACGCGGCGTTCGCGGTGCTGCTGTCGCGGCTGTCCGGTGCCGACGACATCACCGTCGGTACGCCGATGGCGGGTCGTGGTGAGCAGGCGCTCGACGACCTGATCGGTATGTTCGTCAACACCCTGGTGTTCCGGTCGCAGGTGGAGCGCGGGGAATCGTTCGCGGATCTGCTGGCGCGGCAGCGTGAGGTGGATCTGCAGGCGTTCGCGCACGCCGATGTGCCGTTCGAGCGGCTGGTGGAGGTGCTGAACCCGGTCCGGTCCACCGCGCGGCATCCGCTGTTCCAGGTGGGCTTCTCGTTCCAGAACCTGGCGCAGACCGAGCTGCGGCTGCCGGAGCTGACCGTCTCGGGTGTGGATTTCGATACCGCGATCTCGCAGTTCGACCTGCACCTGATCGTCGGCGACACCTACGACCCGGCCGGCGCCCCCGAGGGCGTGTCCGGTTACCTGACCTATGCCACCGCCCTGTTCGACGAGGCGACCGTGGCAGGTTTCGCGGACCGGTTCGTGCGGTTGCTGCGCGAGATCGTGGCGGACCCGGCGGTGCCGGTGGGCGATCTGGAGATCCTGGCGCCGGCCGAGCGCGACGTGCTGGCCGAGCGTAATTCGACTGTCCGCGAACTCGATTCGGCCGCGACGCTGGTTTCGCTGCTGGATGCGTCGATCGCGGCCGACGGTGCCGCGGTGGCGCTGGTGGCCGCCGACGGTACGCGGGTGACCTACGCCGAATTGGGTGCGCGGGTCAATCGCCTGGCCCGGTATCTGATCGGGCGCGGGGTCGGCCCGGAGGTCCGGGTCGGGCTGGCGATCCGCCGGTCGGTGGATCTGGTCGTCGCGATGTACGCGGTATCGGTGGCCGGTGGTGTGTATGTGCCGGTCGATCCGGATCAGGCCGCCGAACGCAGCGAATACATCCTGGCCACCGCGGGACCGGTCTGTGTGCTGACGAACGCCGAGACCGGGTTCGGTACCGACGGTGCTCCGACAGTGGTGCTCGACGAGCTGGATCTCGGTGGCTTCGACAGCGCGCCGGTGACGGACGCCGAGCGGACCGCGCCGTTGCGTGCCTCGAATACCGCCTACGTGATCTTCACGTCCGGCTCCACCGGCCGGCCGAAGGGTGTGGCCCTGCCGCACGCCGCGGTCGCGAACCAGTTGCGCTACATCACCAGCGAATTCGCGATGGATGCGGCGGATGCGATCCTGCTGAAGACCGCGGCCACGTTCGACCTGTCGGTGTGGGAGTTCTGGACCGCTGCCGTATGCGGTGGCCGCATGGTCATCGCCTCGGCGGAGGGGCATCGGGACCCGGCCTACCTCAACGGTCTGATGCGCCGCGAAGGTGTGACCACGTTGACGGTGGTGCCGTCGATGCTGGATGCCCTGCTCACCGCCGACGGCGACGGGGTGTCCGGGTCGCTGCGGCGGGTGCTGGCCATCGGTGAGGCGTTGCCCGCGGCGACCGCGCAGCGGATGCTCACCGAGTATCCGGGTATCGGGCTGTTCAACCTGTACGGGCCGACCGAGGCGGCGGTGTCGATCACGACCCACCGCGTCACCGCGGCCGATCAGGTGTCGGTGCCGATCGGTGCGCCGCAGTGGAATTCGCGGGTGTACGTACTCGACGGCCGGTTGCGGCCGGTACCCGATGGTGTGTCGGGTGAGCTGTATCTGGCGGGTGCGCAGCTCGCGCACGGCTACTTCCGGCGCCCGGAACTGAGCGCGGAACGGTTCGTGGCCGACCCGTTCATCCCGGGTGCGCGGATGTACCGCACCGGTGACCTGGTCGCCTGGAACCGCGATGGCGAACTCGAGTACCGGGGCCGCACCGACTTCCAGGTCAAGATCCGTGGTTTCCGGATCGAACTCGGCGAGATCGAGGCCGCGCTGCTGGCGCTGCCGGAGATCGCGCAGACCGCGGTGCTGGCGACCTCGGATCCGCGGACCGGCGACCGGCTGGTCGGCTATGTCGTGCCCGCCGGCGCCGGCTTGGACCTGGTCCGGGTGCAGGCCGAGCTGGCGCAGCGGTTGCCGTCGTACATGGTGCCCGCGGCGTTCGTCGAACTCGACGCGCTGCCGCTGACCGTCAACGGCAAACTCGACCGTAAAGCCCTGCCGGAACCGGTATTCGAGGCCCGCGAGTTCCGGGCCCCGTCCACTCCGATCGAGGAGATCGTGGCCGGGGTGTTCGCCGAGGTGCTCGGTGCCGACCGGGTCGGCGCGGACGACGACTTCTTCGCACTCGGCGGTAACTCGCTGATCGCGACCCAGGTCGCGGCGCGGTTGAGCAAGGCGCTGGATACCCAGGTGCCGGTGCGCGCGCTGTTCGAGGCGCCCACCGTGGCCGGGCTGGCCGTGCGCGCCGAACAGCATGCGGGTTCGGGCGGCCGCGCGGCGTTGGTGCCGCAGCCGCGTCCGGAGCGGCTGCCGCTCTCGCTGGCGCAGCAGCGGATGTGGTTCCTCAACCGCTTCGACCAGCAGTCCGCCGCCTACAGCGTCCCGATCGCGGTGCGACTGTCCGGTTCCCTGGATGTGGATGCCCTGCGGGCCGCGATCGGTGATCTGGTCGATCGGCACGAGATCCTGCGCACCTACTACCCGGAGACCGAGCAGGGCCCGGTCCAGGTGATCCTGCCGGCCTCGGGCGCGGTGCCGGAGCTGACGGTGCGGACGGTGGCCGCCGAGGCCGTGCAATCGGCTGTGCTGGAACTGGTGTCGACCCAATTCGATGTCACCGAAGAGGTGCCGCTGCGGGTGGCGTTGTTCGCGGTCGACGGTGCGGCCGACGAATACGTGCTGGCCATGGTGATCCACCACATCGCCGGTGACGGTTCGTCGGTGGCGCCGTTGACCCGCGATCTGATGACCGCGTACGCGGCGCGGGCCGCGGGAGAGGCGCCGGGCTGGGCGCCGCTGCGGGTGCAGTACGCCGACTTCGCGTTGTGGCAGCGGGCGCTGCTGGGCGACGAAAACGATCCGGAGTCGCTGGCGGCGCGGCAGGTTGCCTACTGGCAGTCCACGCTGGCCGGGATCCCCGATCAGCTGGACCTGCCCGCGGATCGTCCGCGTCCGGCGGTGCAGTCGTTCGCCGGTGGCCGGGTGGAGATCGGGGTCTCGCCCGAGATCCACGCCGGACTCCAGCGTCTGGCACAGCAGCAGGGCGCCACCCTGTTCATGGTTGTGCACACCGCACTCGCGGTATTGCTGGCACGGCTCTCGGGCACCGAGGACATCACCATCGGTACCCCCGTGGCCGGTCGCGGTGAACAGGAACTGGACGATCTCATCGGTATGTTCGTGAACACCTTGGTGTTCCGCACCGAGCTGGATCGCGGTGAATCGTTCACCGATCTGCTGGCCCGCCAGCGGCAGCTGGATATCGAGGCGTTCGCGAACGCGGACGTACCGTTCGAACGTCTGGTGGAGGTGCTGAACCCGGCACGCTCGACCGCCCGGCATCCGCTGTTCCAAGTGGGGCTCACGTTCCAGAACCTGGCGATATCGAGCCTGGAACTGCCCGGTCTCACCGTGGCCGGTGTCGATATCGACACCGCGACCTCGCAATACGATCTGCACCTGCTCGTAGGCGACAGCTACGACGAAACCGGTGCGCCCAACGGCCTGGCAGGCCATCTGACCTACGCAAGTGACCTGTTCGAGCACGCCACCGCGCAGGGCTTCGCGGACCGCTTCCTGCGCCTGCTGCACGCGATCGTGGCGCGCCCGTCGGCGCCGGTGGGCGATCTGGAAATCCTCGCCCCCGCCGAACGCACCCGAGTGCTGGACCAGTGGAATGCCACCGGTCATCCGGTGGAGCAGCGCCTGCTGCTCGACGGTTACACCCGCACCGCGGCCGCGCACCCGGATCGGGTCGCGCTCGTTTTCGAGGGCGAACAGCTGACGTACGCGGAGTTCGACGCGCGGGTCAACCGGTTGGCGCGCCTGCTGATCGCCGAGGGTGTGGGCCCGGAATCACTGGTGGGCCTGGCTGTGCGGCGGTCGCTGGATCTGGTGGTCGGGATGTATGCGATCGTGACCGCGGGTGGTGCGTATGTGCCGTTGGATCCGGATCATCCGGCCGAGCGGATCGGGTACGTGCTGGATACCGCGGCACCGGTCTGTGTGCTGACCACCACCACCGACGCGGTCCCCGTGCCTGCCGGCACGCCGGTCCTGCACCTGGACACCGTCGATACGACCGCGTTCGACAGCAGCCCGGTTCAGCCGGCGGAACTGCGTGCCCCGCTGCGTCCGGAGAATCCGGCGTATGTGATCTTCACCTCGGGTTCGACGGGCCGCCCGAAGGGTGTGGCCGTCTCGCACGGTGCGATCGTCAACCGTCTGGTGTGGATGCAGTCGGAGTACGGGCTCGAACCCGCTGATGCGATTCTGCAGAAGACGCCCGCGACGTTCGACGTCTCGGTGTGGGAGTTCTTCTGGCCCTTGCGGATCGGTGCCCGGCTTGTCGTCGCGCGGCCGGATGGTCATCGTGATCCCGCGTATCTTGCGGAGGTCATCGATGCCGAGCGGGTGACGGTGGCGCACTTCGTGCCGTCCATGCTCACCGTCTTCGTTGGGGCGCTCGCGGGCGCCGAAGCCGATGCGTCGCGCTGCGCGACACTGCGGTTGGTGTTCTCCTCCGGTGAAGCGCTGCCCGGTAAGCCCGCACAGCAACTGCGACAGCTGACCGGTACCGCGGTGCACAACCTGTACGGCCCCACCGAGGCCGCGGTCGACGTGACCTATCACGAGGTCACCGACGCGGACGACAGCACGGTGCCGATCGGAGCCCCGGTGTTCAACACCCGGGTGTATGTGCTGGACGGCCGGTTGCGGCCGGTGCCGGTGGGTGTCGCGGGTGAGCTGTATCTGTCGGGCGTGCAGCTGGCTCGTGGTTATGTGGCGCGGCCGGATCTGAGCGCGGACCGCTTCGTCGCGAACCCGTACCACGCCGGTGAACGTATGTACCGCACCGGTGACTTGGTGCGTTGGAATGCCGCCGGTGAGCTGGAGTACTTGGGCCGCACCGACTTCCAGGTGAAACTGCGCGGCCTGCGGATCGAACTCGGTGAAATCGAAGCCGCCCTCGCGGCCCTGCCCGAGGTGGGCCAGGCCGTGGTGGTGCTGCGCAACGATCCGCGCACCGGTGATCAGCTCGTCGGTTACGTGGTGCCCGCGGGCGGCGCGGCGGTCGATCCCGACCGGGTGCGCGGTGAACTCGCCGCGCAGCTGCCCGGCTACATGGTTCCGGCGACGCTCATGGTGCTCGACGCGTTCCCGCTGAATGCCTCCGGCAAGCTGGACCGCCGGGCACTGCCCGAACCGGAATTCGCGGCCCGGGTGTTCCGGGCGCCGTCCACTCCGGTCGAGGAGATCGTGGCGGCGACCTTCGCCGAGGTGCTCGGTGTGGACCGCGTCGGTGCCGACGACGACTTCTTCGAACTGGGTGGTAACTCGCTGATCGCGACCCAGATCGTCGCCCGGCTCGGAACCGCGTTGCAGACCACGCTGCCGGTGCGGATGCTGTTCGAGGCACCCACCGTCGCCGGTCTCGCCGCGCGCGCCGGCCTGCACGCCGGCGCCGGTGGGCGGGCACCGCTGGTGCCGCAGCCGCGGCCGGTGCAGACCCTGCCGTCCGGTGAGGTCGTGCAGCGGGCGCCGCTGTCGCTGGCACAGCAGCGGATGTGGTTCCTGAACCGCTTCGACCCGGATTCGTTCGTGGACAACATCCCGGTCGCGGTGCGGCTCTCGGGTGCGCTCGATGTCGCCGCCCTGCAGGCCGCCGTGGCCGATGTGGTGGCGCGGCACGAATCGCTGCGGACCTTCTATCCCGAGGTGGACGGCACCCCGTATCAGCAGGTGGTGCCGGCGGTCGACGCGGTGCCGGAACTGGGCCCGGTCGAGACGACACCCGCCGAACTACCCGCGCGCCTCGCCGCGCTGGTGATGGCCGGATTCGACGTCACCGCGAACGTGCCGTTGCGGGCCCGGCTGTACCGGCTGGACGCGACCGAACATGTGCTCGGCTTCGTCGTCCATCACATTTCCGGCGACGGTTTCTCGATGACTCCGCTGCTGCGCGATGTGGTCACCGCCTACGTGGCGCGGACCGCGGGTGACACTCCCGGCTGGGCGCCGCTGGAAGTCCAGTACGCCGATTTCGCGCTGTGGCAGCGGCAGGTGCTGGGCGCGGAGGACGATCCCGAATCGGTGATCGCCGAACAGATCGCGTACTGGTCGCGGGAACTGGCCGGTCTGCCGGATCAGCTGGACCTCCCGGCCGACCGGGCGCGGCCCGCGATCGCCTCCGGCCGCGGCGCCACCCACGTCTTCGAGATCGACGCGGAAACCCACACCGGGCTGGCCGAGCTGGCGCGGTCCGAGGGCGCGACCCTGTTCATGGTCGTGCACGCGGCGTTCGCGGTGCTGCTCTCGCGGTTGTCCGGGGAAACCGATATCGCGATCGGCACCCCGGTCGCGGGCCGCGGTGAACGCGCCCTCGACGACCTGATCGGCATGTTCGTCAACACCCTGGTGCTGCGGACGCCGGTCGATTCCGGCGCCGGGTTCACCGAACTGCTGAGTTCGGTGCGCGGGACCGATATCGCCGCCTTCGGCAACGCCGATCTGCCGTTCGAGCGGCTGGTGGAGATCCTGAACCCGGTGCGGTCGCAGGCCCGGCATCCGCTGTTCCAGGTGATGCTGTCGCTGCAGAACACCCCGCCGGCCGATGCGGAATTGCCCGGGCTGACGATCGGCGCGGTCGATATGCCGATCGAAACGGCGAAATTCGATCTGCAACTGGACCTCAGCGAACGGACCGGAACCGCCGGTATCGCCGCGACCTTCACCTACGCGACCGATCTGTTCGATCCGGCCACGGTGGCGCAGTTCGGGCGGCGGTTCGTCCGCCTGCTGAAGGCCGTCGTCAAGACTCCCGAGCGGCCGCTGGGCGATCTGCCGCTGCTGGACGCGGCGGAGGCGTCGTATGTCCTGCGCAGCGGCTACGGCCCCGTGGGTGCGGTGGATCCGGCCGCGACCCTGGCGAGCCTGTTCGCCGACCAGGTCGCGCGGACCCCGGCGGCGCCCGCGGTGGCGTTCGAGGGGACAGGTCTGTCCTACGCCGGGTTCGCCGGCCGGGTGAACCGCCTGGCGCGGCACCTGATCACGCTGGGTGTCGGCCCGGATGTTCCGGTGGCGCTGGGGATGCGGCGCTCGCTGGATCTGGTCGTGGCGATGTACGCGGTCGTGGCCGCCGGTGGTGCGTATGTGCCGCTGGATCTGGAGCAGCCGGCCGAGCGGATCGACTATGTGCTCGATACCGCGGCACCGGTCTGCGTGCTCACCAGCGGTGCCGACGGGTTCGCCCCGGCCGGGCGGCCGGTGGTCGTGGTCGACGAGACCGACCTGTCCGGCTACTCGGAGGCGCCGGTCACCGATGCCGATCGGGTGGCGCCGCTGCGGGCCACCAACACGGCCTACGTGATCTTCACGTCGGGTTCGACGGGCCGCCCGAAGGGTGTGGCGGTGTCGCACGGTGCGATCGTGAACCGTTTGGT
The DNA here is from genome assembly GCF_050936135.1 of Nocardia sp. CA-290969. Taxonomy (NCBI): domain Bacteria; kingdom Bacillati; phylum Actinomycetota; class Actinomycetes; order Mycobacteriales; family Nocardiaceae; genus Nocardia; species Nocardia sp. CA-290969. Next base: position 7,470,349 of record NZ_JBNJNJ010000001.1, read on the forward strand.
GTGGATGCAGTCGGAGTACGGGCTGGAATCCACGGACGCGGTGTTGCAGAAGACGCCGTCGACGTTCGATGTGTCGGTGTGGGAGTTCTTCTGGCCCTTGCAGATCGGTGCCCGGCTCGTCGTGGCCAAGCCGGACGGTCATCGCGATCCCGCTTACCTGGCCGAGATCATCGACACCGAGCGGGTGACGGTCGCGCACTTCGTGCCGTCCATGCTCACCGTCTTCGTGGGTGCGCTGCCCGCCGCGAACGCCGAATCCGGCGCCGTGCGGTGCGCGACGCTGCGGATGGTGTTCTCCTCCGGTGAGGCGTTGCCGCCGAAACCGGCGCAGCGGTTGCGGGAGCTGACCGGTACCGCGGTGCACAACCTGTACGGCCCCACCGAGGCCGCGGTCGACGTCACCTATCACGAGGTGACCGACGCGGATACGGCCACCGTGCCGATCGGCGCACCGGTACTCAACACCCGGGTCTACGTGCTGGACAGCCGGTTGCGGCCGGTGCCGGTGGGTGTCGCGGGTGAGCTGTATCTGTCGGGTGTTCAGCTGGCGCGCGGCTATGTGGCCCGGCCGGATCTGTCCGCCGACCGGTTCGTCGCCGACCCGTTCGAGACGGGTGAGCGGATGTACCGCACCGGTGACCTGGTGCGCTGGAATGCCGCCGGTGAGCTGGAGTACCTGGGTCGCACCGATTTCCAGGTGAAACTGCGTGGTCTGCGGATCGAGCTGGGCGAGATCGAGGCCGCGCTGACCGGCGTGGACGAGATCGCGCAGGCCGTGGTGATCCTGCGCGGCGACCCGCGTACCGGTGATCAGCTCGTCGGCTATGTGGTGCCGGTGGCCGGCGCGGTGGTCGACACCGATGCGCTGCGCAGCCATCTGTCCGGTCGCCTGCCGTCGTATATGGTGCCCGCGGCTTTCGTGGTGCTCGACGAGTTGCCGTTGAATGCCAGCGGCAAGCTGGATCGGCGGGCGTTGCCGGCGCCGGTGTTCGAGGCGCAGGTGTTCCGGGCGCCGTCGACGCCGATCGAGGAGATCGTGGCGGCTGTGTTCGCCGAGGTGCTCGGTGTGGAGCGGGTCGGTGCGGATGACGATTTCTTCGCGCTGGGTGGTAACTCGCTGATCGCGACCCAGGTCGCGGCCCGGATCGGCACGGCGCTCGACGTGACCCTGCCGGTGCGCGCCCTGTTCGAGGCGCCGACCGTCGCGGCGCTGGCCGTCCGGGCCGAACGGGCCGGGGAGGGCGCGCGGCCGCCGCTGGTCGCCGGACCGCGACCGGAGCTGGTGCCGCTGTCGTACGCGCAGCAGCGCATGTGGTTCCTCAACCAGTACGACACCTCGTCGGTGGCCTACAACCTGCCGATGGCGATCCGCCTCTCCGGCGAGCTGGACGTGGCGGCGCTGCGCGCGGCGATGGCCGATGTGGTGCGGCGGCACGAATCGCTGCGCACCCGTTACCCCGAGCACGGCGGCACCCCGGTGCAGCTGATCCTGCCCGCCGACCGGGTCGAGCTGGATCTGGGCCCGGAACAGGTGACCGCGGCCGAGGTACCCGCGAAGGTCACCGAATTCGTGAGCCTCGGCTTCGATGTGGCCGAAGCCGTACCGGTGCGGGCCCGGCTGTTCGCCGCCGGCCCGGACGATTACGCGCTCGTCGTGGTCGTGCACCATATCGCCGCCGACGGTTTCTCCATGGCGCCGCTGGCCCGGGACGTGATGACCGCGTACGCGGCGCGGGCCCAGGGCAGTGTGCCGAGCTGGGAACCGCTGCCCGTGCAGTACGCCGACTACACCCTGTGGCAGCGGCAGGTACTGGGCGCCGAGGACGATCCGGAATCGCCGATGGCGCGCCAGATCGCGTTCTGGCAGCGCACCCTCGCGGATCTGCCCGACGAGCTGGTACTGCCGACCGACCGGCCGCGTCCCGCGGTGGCGTCGATGCGTGGTGCGACGGTGCGCGGTGAACTCGGCGCCGACCTGGTCCGTGGCCTGGAGGCCGTGGCCCGGGAGCGTGGTGCCTCCATGTTCATGGTGCTGCACGCCGGACTGGCGGCGCTGCTGGCGCGGATGTCGGGTAGCGACGATATCGCCGTAGGTACGCCGATCGCGGGCCGTGGCGAACAGGCGCTCGACGATCTGGTCGGCATGTTCGTCAACACCCTGGTGCTGCGGACCGAGGTGCGCTCCGGCGCGACCTTCGCCGACCTCGTGGAACAGGCCAAACAGGCCGATCTGGATGCGTTCGGTCACGCGGATGTGCCGTTCGAGCGGCTGGTGGATCTGCTGGCGCCGGAGCGGTCGCAGGCCCGGAATCCGCTGTTCCAGGTGGCGCTGTCGTTCCAGAACAACCAGCAGCCGGCCCTGGATCTGGCCGGGTTGCGGGTTTCCGGACTCGACCTCGCCGCGGACGTCGCCCGATTCGATCTGCAGTTCAACCTGTTCGAGAACGCCTCGGGCGGAATGGAACTGGCGCTGAACTACGCGACAGAACTGTTCGACGCGGCAACCGCGGACGCTCTGCTGTCCCGCTGGCAGCGGCTGCTCGCGGTGGTCGCCGCGGATCCGGACACCGTGCTGGGTGCGGTGGAGATCCTGGACGAGCCGGAGCGTGCCGAGATCCTGTCCCGGACCGGTGGTCCGGTGGTGCCGGCGCGGACGTTGCCGGAGTTGCTGGCGGATGCGGTGGCGGTGGATCGTTCGGCGCCGGCGGTGGTGTTCGAGGGTCGCCGGTATTCCTATGGTGAGTTCGACGAGCGTTCGAACCGCCTTGCACGGGCGTTGATCGCGCGTGGTTTGGGTGCTGAGGATTTGGTGGCTGTGGCGGTGCCGCGGTCGGCGGATTCGGTGCTGGCCGAGTGGGCGGTGTCGAAGTCGGGTGCGGCGTTCTTGCCGATCGATCCGACGTATCCGGAAGACCGTATCGCGCATATGTTGTCCGATTCGGGTGCGCCGGTGGGTATTACGGTGTCGTCGGTGCGGGGGGATCTGCCGGGTTCGGTGGATTGGCTGGTGCTCGACGAGCTGGAGCTGGACGAATATACGGCTGAGCAGGTCACCGATGCGGATCGGGTGCGGCCGCTGACTGCGGCGAATACCGCGTATGTCATCTACACCTCGGGTTCCACGGGTGTGCCCAAGGGTGTTGTCGTCACGCATGCGGGTTTGGCGAACTTCAGTGCCGAGCAGGTGGAGCGGTATCGCCTCGATGCGAACACACGGGCGCTGGCCTTCGCCTCGCCGTCGTTCGACGCCTCGATCCTGGAACTGCTGCTGGCCGTGGGTTCGGCGGGTGCGCTGGTTGTGGTGCCGACGGGTACCTATGGCGGTGCCGAACTGGGTGAGTTGATCGCTCGTGAGGGTGTGTCGGTCGGTTTGATCACGCCGTCGGTGCTGGCGTCGCTGGATCCGGCGGATCTGGCCGGGATGCAGGTCATCATCGCCGGTGGTGAGGCCATCTCCGCGGATCTGGTCGCGAAATGGTCCGTGACCCCTGAAGGCGGGGTCGAGCGCCGGTTCCACAATGCCTACGGTCCGACCGAGGCCACGGTTGCCACGAATATCAGCGGTGTGCTGCGGCCGGGAGACAGGGTCACCATCGGTGGCCCGGTGCGCGGGATGCGTGCGCTGGTGCTCGACGATCGCCTGAACCCGGTGCCCGAGGGTGTGGCGGGTGAACTGTATGTCGGCGGTATCCAGTTGGCGCGTGGCTATCACGCCCGGTTCGGTCTGACTGCTGAGCGTTTTGTCGCCGATCCTTATGGTGAGCCGGGTTCGCGCCTGTATCGCACGGGTGATGTGGTGCGTTGGCGTCGTGATGCCGCGGGTGATCCTGCGGTGGAGTATGTGGGCCGTAACGACTTTCAGGTGAAGGTGCGCGGTTTCCGTATCGAGCTCGGTGAGATCGACGCCGCGCTGACCTCGCACAGCACCGTCGACTTCGCCGTCACCACCGGCCACAAGAACGCCGCGGGCACGGTTTCGCTGGTGTCGTACGTGGTGGCCGCACCCGGTGCCGCGGTGGATGTGGCGGCGCTGAGCGGGTACGTCGCGGAGCGGCTGCCCGACTACATGGTTCCGGCCTCGATCATGGTGATCGACCGGATCCCGCTGACCCCCGCCGGCAAGCTGGACCGCCGGGCACTGCCCGAACCGGTCTTCCAGGCCCGCACCGCGTTCCGCGGCCCGCGCAACGCGGTCGAGCAGATCATCGCCGAGGTGTTCGCCGAGGTCCTGGGCGTGGACCAGGTGGGCGTGGACGATTCGTTCTTCGCCCTCGGCGGCGACAGCATCGTCTCCATTCAGCTCGTCTCCCGCGCCAAGGCGCGCGGTGTGGTGTTCACCCCGCGGCACGTCTTCGAACAGCGGACGGTGGCCGGACTGGCCTCGATCGCCGAAGCCGCGGACGCCGAGAGCGTGGTGCGCACGCTCGTCGAGATGCCGGGCGGTGGCGTGGGCACCATGCCGCCCACCCCGATCGTGCGGTTCATGGCCGAACGGCCGGGTTCCTTCGGCCGGTTCCACCAGCTCATGGCGGTGGAACTGCCGATAGGTATCGACCGGGACACCATCGCCGCCATCGTCGGCCCGGTGCTCGACCGGCACGATATGTTGCGCGCGCGGCTGCACACCACAGACGGCGACTGGATCGTGGAAACCGCCGAACCGGGCAGCGTCGACGTGGACGCGCTGATCGATCACACGGTGTTCGACGCCGCCGCCACCGAGGACGAGCTGCTCCAGGTCGCCACGGCCGCCGTCGATGCGGCGCTGGACCGGCTCGATCCCGAGAACGGTGTGGTGGTCCGGTTCGTCTGGCTGGAACCCGATACCGGCGAGCGGTCCGGTCGTCTGGTGGTCATCGCGCACCACCTGGTGGTCGACGGTGTGTCCTGGCGTGTGCTGGTACCGGATTTCGTGCTGTCCGCGGTCGCGCACAGCGCGGGGCAGGCCCCCGAGCTGCCCGCGCCGGCCACCTCCATGCGCACTTGGGCACATGCCCTCGAACAGAACGCGTACAGCCCGGAGCGGCTGGCCGAACTCGAGTACTGGCGGACCGTCGCCGGCACCGCCGACCCGCTGCTCACCGGCCGCCGGATGGACGCGTCGGTGGATACCGCCGGCGTCGTCGAGGTCCACGGAGTACGGGTATCGCCGGAAGTCACCCAGACCCTGCTCACCACGGTGCCGGCGTTGTTCCACGGTGGTGTGAACGACGGCCTGCTCACCGCCCTCGTGCTGGCGACCGCGGCCTGGCGGGCGCGCCGGGTGCCCGGGGTGCGGCTGGACGATCCGCTGCTGATCCGGCTCGAGGGCCACGGCCGTGAGGAAGAAATCGCCCCCGGGGCCGATTTGTCCCGGACGGTCGGCTGGTTCACCGCGTTGTTCCCGGTGCGGTTCGAGCCCGCCGGAATCGATATCGAGGCCGCGCTCACCGGCGGTCCCGAGCTGGGTGCCGCGCTGAAGCTCGTGAAGGAACAGCTGCTCGCCGTTCCGGACAAGGGCGTCGGCTACGGCTTGCTGCGCTATATGAACCGGGATACCGCGGCCGAACTCCCGCGGGAAATGCCGGGCCAGGTGAACTTCAACTACCTGGGCCGCGTCGGCGGCGGCGAAATCCCCGACGGGATGGACGGTTTCGGCTGGCTGCCCGCCGGCGACCTCGCCGGCCTCAACGCCGCCTACGACGCCGATATGCCGGCCATGGCGCCGCTGGACATCAACGCCATCGTGGTCGGTGACACGCTCACCGCCCGGATCGGCTACCCGTCCACGCTGCTCTCGCCGGACGAGGCCCGCGAGTTCGGCGATCTCTGGGTGCAGGCGCTGGAGGCGGTGGCCCGCCATGCCGAGTCCGCGGACGCGGGCGGGCATACACCGTCCGATTTCGCGCTGGTCGAAGTGGCGCAGCAGGACGTCGACGGTATCGAACAGCGGTTCCCGATGCCGGTCGCCGATCTGTGGCCGCTGTCCTCGCTGCAGTCCGGGCTGCTGTTCCACGCCCAACTCGCCGCGACCTCGGTGGATGTGTACACCGCGCAGGCGGTACTCACGCTCACCGGCCGGCTGGACACCGAACGCCTGCGCGCGGCCGCGCAGGCACTGGTGGACCGCTACGAGAACCTGCGCACCGCCTTCGTCACCGATCGCGAGGGCAACTCGGTGCAGGTCGTGCTGAACGATGTGCCGGTCGACTGGACCGAATACGACCGCAGCGCCACCGGTGACGCCGGCGATCTCGTCGATGTGGACCGGCTGCGGCGTTTCGATCTCACCGAACCGCGGCTCATCCGCTTCACCCTGATCAAGACCGGGCCGGACACCTGGCAGTTCGTGGTGTCCAACCACCACATCCTGCTCGACGGCTGGTCGATGCCGCTGCTCATGCGGGATCTGCTGGCGCTGTACGCGGTGCGCGCCGACAGCACCGCACTGCCCGCCGCCCGCTCCTACCGGCACTTCCTGGAATGGGTCGGCCGGCAGGATCACGACGCGTCGCTGGCGGCGTGGGGCGAGGCACTGGCCGGTGTCAGCGAACCGACGTTGCTCACCCGTCCCGAATCCGGTGGCGGCGATTCCGCACACGAGATCGAGTCGCTGTCCGGCGAATACGCCTTCGAGCTGGATACCGCGGCGACGGCGCGGATCACCGCGCTGGCCGCCGAACTCGGTATCACCGCGAATACGGTGTTGCAGGTGGCGTGGGCGATCCTGCTCGGCCGGATCACCAGCCGCGACGATGTGCTGTTCGGCGCCACCGTTTCCGGCCGCCCACCGCAGCTGGCGGGCGTGGAGACCATGGTCGGGCTGTTCATCAACACCATCCCGGTGCGGGTGCGGTTCGATCAGAACGAACCCGCGCGCGCCCTGCTCACCCGCACCCAGGGTGAACAGGCCGACCTGCTGGACCACCACTATGTGGGGCTGGCGGATATCCAGCACCGCGCCGGACTGGCGACCCTGTTCGACACACTGCTGGTGTTCGAGTCGTATCCGGTGGACGCCGCGGGTATCCAGGCCCAGGCCACCGATATCGACGGCCTGGCCGTGACGGGGCTCAGCACGGTTGACGCCACCCACTACCCGCTGAGCCTGATCGCCTCGCTGGGCAGCACCCTGCGGATCCGTGCCGGCTATCTGCAGGACATGTTCGACGAGCCCGCGGTGCGCCGGATCGCCGACCAGCTGGTGCGGGTGCTCACCGCGATCACCGCGGCGCCGGACCGGCCGCTGGGCGAGATCGACCTGCTGGACAGCGCGGAACGCGAACTGGTGCTGCGCCGCTGGAACGACACCGCGCACGATGTCGACTCCACGGCGACCCTGGTGTCGATGTTCGATGCGCAGCTCGCCCGGACTCCGGACGCGCCCGCGCTGACCTTCGACGATCAGACGCTCACCTACGCCGAGTTCGCCGCCCGGGTGAACCTGCTGGCGCGGTGGCTGATCGATCGCGGTGTGGGCCCGGAAACCTTTGTGGCCCTGGGCATGCGGCGTTCTATCGATCTGGTGGTCGGGATGTACGCGGTCACCGTCGCGGGTGGCGCCTACGTACCGCTGGACCCGGATCATCCGGCCGAGCGCACGGAATACATCCTGGCCACCGCCGACCCGGTCTGCGTGCTGACCTCCGGCGACGATCTGCCGATCGATACCGCCCAGGTGCGAATCGACAGGCTGGACCTGGACGGGTACGCCGATACCGCGATCACCGACGCCGATCGGGTCGCTCCGTTGCGCGCGGCGAATACGGCGTACGTGATCTTCACGTCGGGTTCGACGGGCCGCCCGAAGGGTGTGGCGGTGTCGCACGGTGCGATCGTGAACCGTCTGGTGTGGATGCAGGCCGAGTACAGCCTCGAGTCTGCTGATGTGGTGTTGCAGAAGACACCGTCGACCTTCGATGTGTCGGTGTGGGAGTTCTTCTGGCCCTTGCAGATCGGCGCGCGGCTCGTCGTGGCCAAGCCGGACGGTCATCGTGATCCCGCCTACCTGGCCGAGATCATCGACACCGAGCGGGTGACGGTCGCGCACTTCGTGCCGTCCATGCTCACCGTCTTCGTGGCCGCCCTGCCCGGTGAAACGGGCGCGCGGCCGTGCACCTCGCTGCGGCTGGTGTTCTCCTCCGGCGAGGCGCTGCCGGGTAGGCCCGCGCAGCGGTTGCGGGAGCTCACCGGTACCGCCGTGCACAACCTGTACGGCCCCACCGAGGCCGCGGTCGACGTCACCTTCCACGAGGTCACCGACGCCGACACCACCGTGGTGCCGATCGGTGTCCCGGTGTTCAACACCCAGGTGTACGTGCTCGACGACCGGCTGCGGCCGGCGCCGGTGGGGGTCGCCGGTGAGCTGTACCTCGCCGGTACGCAGCTGGCGCACGGATATGTCGCCCGGCCGGACCTCTCCGCCGATCGCTTCGTGGCCAACCCCTTCGGCACCGGCGCACGGATGTACCGCACCGGCGATGTCGTGCGCTGGAACTCCGCCGGCGAACTCGAATACGTGGGCCGCTCCGATTTCCAGGTGAAACTGCGCGGCCAGCGCATCGAACTCGGCGAGATCGAAGCCGCCCTCACCGATGTGGACGAGGTCGGGCAGGCCGTGGTGATCCTGCGCAGCGATGCGCGCACCGGCGACCAGCTCGTCGGCTATCTGGTCCCCGCGGCCGGGGCGCCACTGGACCTCGAGGACGTTCGCGAGGACCTGTCCGCGCGCCTGCCGTCGTATATGGTGCCCGCCGCGTTCGTGGTGCTCGATGAGTTGCCGTTGAATGCCAGCGGCAAGCTGGATCGGCGGGCGTTGCCGGCGCCGGTGTTCGAGGCGCAGGTGTTCCGGGCGCCGTCGACGCCGATCGAGGAGATCGTGGCGGCGGTGTTCGCCGAGGTGCTCGGTGTGGAGCGGGTCGGTGCGGACGATGATTTCTTCGCGCTGGGTGGTAACTCGCTGAGCGCGACCCGGGTGGCGGCGCGGCTGTCGGCCGCGCTGGACACCGAACTCGCCGTCCGGGAACTGTTCGAGGCCTCGACGGTGGCCGCGCTGGCGGCCCGCGCCGAAACCCATTCGGGTACGGGCGGCCGGGTGCCGCTGGTACCGCAGCCGCGGCCCACCCAGACCCTGCCCTCCGGCGAGGTCGTGGAACGGGTACCGCTGTCGCTGGCACAGCAGCGGATGTGGTTCCTGAACCGGTTCGATCCGGGTTCGGCCGCGGACAATATGCCGATCGCGGTGCGGCTGTCGGGTCTGCTGGACCGGCAGGCGATGCAGATCGCCATCGCCGATCTGCTGGCCCGGCACGAATCGCTGCGCACGTACTACCCCGAGGTGGACGGCACGCCGTACCAGCAGGTGGTCCCGACCGCGGCGGTCATCCCCGACCTCACCCCGGTGGAGGTGTCCGAAGCCGAGGTGCTGCTGCGCGTCGCCGAATTCGCCTCGGCCGGTTTCGACGTCACCACCGAGGTGCCGTTCCGGGTCCGGCTGTTCGAAGTGGATCCCACCGAGCACGTCCTGGTGCTCGTCGCGCACCACATCTCGTCCGACGGTTTCTCCATGGGACCGCTGGCCCGCGATGTGATCACGGCCTACAGCGCCCGGATCGAAGGCGGCGAGCCGGGCTGGCGGCCGCTCGAGGTGCAGTACGCCGACTACGCGCTGTGGCAGCGGCAGGTGCTGGGTTCGGAGGACGATCCGGGATCGGTGATCTCCGCGCAGATCGACTACTGGTCCCGGCAGCTGGCCGGTATCCCGGAACAGCTGGACCTGCCGGCGGACCGGCCGCGGCCCGCCGTGGCCTCCGGGCGGGGCGCCGCCCACACCTTCGAGATCGACGAGGCGGTGCACGCCGAGCTGGTCGATCTGGCCCGCGCCCACGGCGTGACGTTCTTCATGGTCGTGCACGCCGCGTTCGCGGTGCTGCTGTCCAGGCTCTCGGGTGAACAGGACATCGTCGTCGGCACTCCGGTGGCCGGCCGCGGTGAACGCGCGCTCGACGATGTGATCGGTATGTTCGTCAACACCCTCGCGTTGCGGACCCCGATCGATCCCGGCGCCGGTTTCGCCGAACTGCTGGATACGGTCCGGGGCGGCGATGTGGCCGCGTTCGGCCACGCCGATCTGCCGTTCGAGCGCCTCGTCGAGGTGCTGAACCCGGTGCGGTCGCAGGCCCGGCACCCGCTGTTCCAGGTGATGCTGTCGCTGCAGAACAACAACCCGCAGGTCCGCGGCGAACTGCCCGGCCTGACCATCAGCGGGATCGAATCACCCATCGAGACAGCGAAATTCGATCTGCAGCTGGAACTCGCCGAACGTATCGCCGAGTCCGGTAGCGGCGCGGCCACGGCCCGCGGGGTGAGCGCCAAGTTCATCTACGCGACCGATCTGTTCGACCAGGCGACGGTCCAGGGCTTCGCCGACCGTTTCGTCCGGTTGCTGACCGAGATCGTGGCCGCGCCGGCCACGGCGGTGGGCGATCTCGAGGTGCTCACCGATACCGAGCGGACCCGCGTGCTCGGACAGTGGAACGCCACGGACCACGCGCTGCCGGAAAGCCTGCTGCTGGACGGTTTCGAACGTGCGGTGGCGGAGTTCCCGGATCGGGTGGCGGTGTCGTTCGAGGGCACCGAGCTGACGTATGCGGAGTTCTCGGCTCGGGTGAATCGTCTGGCGCGGTTGTTGATTGCGCAGGGTGTGGGTCCGGAGTCGCTGGTCGGTTTGCTGGTGTCGCGCTCGGTGGACCTGGTGGTCGGCATGTATGCGGTGGTGGCGGCCGGTGGTGCGTATGTGCCGTTGGATCCGGCGCATCCGGCGGAGCGGATCGGCTACATCCTGGATACCGCGGCACCGGTCTGCCTTTTGTCGACCACTGCCGACGTGCGGGCCGTCACCGCGGGTGACAGTGCCGGTGCGATCGATGGTGGTGCGGTCGGCGAGATCGCCGGTGTTCCGGTGCTCACCCTGGATACTGTCGACACCACCGGTTATGACGCCTCGACCGTCACCGACGTCGAGCGGCTCGGCCCGGTGCGGCCGTCGAATACCGCGTATGTGATCTTCACGTCGGGTTCCACCGGTCGCCCGAAGGGTGTGGCGGTGCCGCATTCGGCGATCGCGAATCAGGTCGCGTGGATGCTGGCGCAGTACCCGATGGGTACGGGTGACGTCTATCTGCAGAAGACCGCGACGACATTCGACGTGTCGCTGTGGGGTTACTTCCTGCCCCTCGCGGCGGGCGCACGCCTGGTTGTCGCCACGCCGGACGGCCATCGTGACCCGGCCTACCTCGCACGGGTGATCGCGGAACAGCAGGTGACGGTGACGGACTTCGTACCGTCGATGCTGACGGTCTTTGCCGCGCATACCGCTGCCGGTTCGATTCCGAGTCTCGAGCATGTGTTCGTGATCGGTGAGGCGCTCCCGCCGGAGACCGTGACCGCGATGCACGCGATCTCCGATGCCGCAGTACACAACCTCTACGGCCCGACCGAGGCCGCCGTGTCGATCACGTATTGGCAGGCGACCGGCGCCGAGACGAGCAGTGTGCCGATCGGTGTGCCGCAGTGGAACAGCCGGGTCTACGTCCTCGACGGACGTTTGCGCCCGGTGCCCGAGGGCGTCACGGGTGAGCTGTACCTGGCGGGCGATCAGCTGGCGCGCGGCTATGTGACCCGGCCGGATCTGAGTTCGGATCGGTTCGTGGCGAGCCCGTTCGACGGCGGTGCTCGCATGTACCGCACCGGCGACCTCGTGCGCTGGACGCGGGCCGGCGGCGAACCGGTCCTGGAGTACTTGGGCCGTACCGATTTCCAGGTGAAGTTCCGTGGTCAGCGCATCGAACTCGGTGAGATCGAATCGGCGTTGCTGGCGCAGCCCGAGGTGAGCCAGGCCGTCGTGACGGTCGCGGGCTCCGATCTGGGTGAGCAGCTGGTCGGCTATGTGGTGCCCGCACCGGGTGCGCAGATCGTCACCGGCGAACTCCTGGAGGCGCTGCGCGGCGCTCTGCCCACGTACATGGTTCCGGCCGCGGTGGTCGAACTCGATGCCTTCCCGCTCAACACCTCCGGGAAGCTGGATCGTAAGGCGTTGCCGGAGCCGGTGTTCCAGGCGCGGGAGTTCCGCGCGGCCTCGACCCCGATCGAGGAGATCGTGGCCGGTGTGTTCGCCGACGTTCTGGGCGTACAGCGGGTCGGCGCGGACGACGATTTCTTCGCCCTCGGCGGTAACTCGCTGATCGCGACCCAGCTCGCCGCGCGGCTCGGCGCCGCGCTGGACACCCAGGTCCCGGTCCGCATGCTGTTCGAGGCCTCCACCGTGTCCGCGCTCGCCGCGCGGGTGCAGGAACAGGCCGGGGCCGGCGGGCGGGCCGCGCTGGTGCCGCAGCCGCGCCGGGAGCAGACACTGCTGTCGGGCGAGGTGGTCGAGGCCGCGCCGGTATCGCTGGCGCAGCAGCGGATGTGGTTCCTCAACCGGTTCGACGGGGCGTCGGCGGCGTACAACCTGCCACTGGCCATCCGGTTGTCGGGTGTACTGGATGTGGCCGCGCTGCGGCAGGCCGTGGCGGATCTGGTGTCCCGGCACGAGGTGCTGCGGACGGTGTATCCGGAGACGGAATCCGGCCCGGTGCAGGTGGTGCTGCCGGTCGCGCAGGCCACACCGCGTCTGGAGCTGCGGCCGGTGACCGCCGCGGACGTGGTACCGGCGGTGGCGGAGCTGGCCTCGGCCGGGTTCGATGTCGCCACCGAGGTCCCGCTGCGAGTGGCGCTGTTCCGGGTGAGCGACGCACCCGCCGGCGACGGAACCGATATGACCGGCGAGTACGTGCTGGCGATGGTGGTGCACCATATCGCCGGCGACGGCCTGTCGGTCGGCCCGATGACCCGGGACATCATGACCGCCTACGCGGCCCGCGCCGCGGGTGAGGCACCCGGCTGGACGTCGCTGCCGGTGCAGTACGCGGACTACAGCATCTGGCAGCGTGAGCTGCTCGGTGACGAGTCGGATCCGGAGTCGCTGGCGGCGCAGCAGCTCGGTTATTGGCAGTCGGCGCTGGCGGGTGTGCCGGATCAGCTGGATCTGCCGGCCGACCGGCCGCGTCCGGCGGTGCAGTCCTTCGCCGGTGGCCGCGTGCGGCTCGCGATCGACCCCGAAACCCATGCCGGACTACAGCGGGTGGCTCAGGAGCAGGGCGCGACCCTGTTCATGGTGGTCCACACCGCGCTCGCGGTACTGCTGTCGCGGCTGTCCGGGACCGACGACATCACCATCGGCACTCCGGTGGCGGGTCGCGGTGACCAGGCGCTCGACGATCTGATCGGCATGTTCGTGAACACCCTGGTGTTCCGGACCGAGGTCGACCGGGGCGCGGCCTTCACCGAACTGCTGGCCCGCCAGCGGCAGCTGGACATCCAGGCGTTCGCACACGCGGATGTGCCCTTCGAGCGGCTGGTCGAGGTGCTGAACCCCGCGCGGTCCACCGCCCGGCATCCGCTGTTCCAGGTCGGGTTCACCTTCCAGAACATCGGCGGGGCGAGCCTGGAGCTGCCGGACCTGACGGTGTCGGGTGTGGAGGTCGATACCGAGATCTCGCAGTACGACCTGAACTTCCTGCTCGGCGACACCTACGACGAGATGGGCACACCGCAGGGCGTGGCCGGCTATCTGACCTACGCCACCGCGCTGTTCGATCGGGCCACGGCCCAGGGCTTCGCGGACCGCTTCGTCCGGTTGCTGTCCGATATCGTCGCCGCGCCCACCACCGCGGTGGGTGATCTGGAGATCCTGGATCCGGTCGAGCGGACACGGGTGCTGGCGGAGTGGAATGCCACGGAGCACGCGCTGCCGGAGGGTCTGCTGCTGGACGGGTTCCAGCGTGCGGCGGCCGAATTCCCGGATCGGGTGGCGGTGTCGTTCGAGGGCACCGAGCTGACGTATGCGGAGTTCTCGGCTCGGGTGAATCGTCTGGCGCGGTTGCTCATTGCGCAGGGTGTGGGTCCGGAGTCGCTGGTCGGTTTGCTGGTGTCGCGCTCGGTCGACCTGGTGGTCGGCATGTACGCCGTGATCACGGCCGGTGGTGCGTATGTGCCGCTGGACCCGGCGCATCCGGCCGAGCGCATCGGTTACATCCTCGATACCGCGGCCCCGGTGTGCCTGTTGTCGACCACCGCCGACGCCCAGGCTGTCAGCGCGGGCGACGACGGCAGTGCCGGTGCGAACGGGGATGGCCGGGTAGACGAGATCGCCGGTGTCCCGGTGCTCACCTTGGACACCGTCGATACCGAGGGATTCGACACTTTGCCGGTAACCGATGCCGACCGGTTGGCGCCGGTGCGGCCGAGCAACACCGCGTACGTGATCTTCACGTCCGGTTCCACCGGTCGCCCGAAGGGTGTCGCGGTCCCGCATTCGGCGATCGGTAATCAGGTCGCGTGGATGCTGGCGCAGTACCCGATGGGTGCCGAGGACGTCTACTTGCAGAAGACCGCGACGACGTTCGATGTGTCGTTGTGGGGTTACTTCCTGCCGCTGGCGGCGGGTGCGCGGTTGGTTGTCGCGACCCCGGACGGTCATCGTGATCCGGCGTATCTGGCTCGGGTTATCGCGGAACAGAACGTGACGGTGACGGACTTCGTGCCGTCGATGTTGACGGTGTTCGCGGCGCATACCGAGGCGGGGTCGATCCCGACATTGCGGGAGATCTTCGCGATCGGTGAAGCGCTGCCGCCGGAAACCGTGACGGCGATGCAGGCTGTCTCGGATGCCACGGTGCACAACCTCTACGGCCCGACCGAGGCCGCGGTGTCGATCACCTACTGGCAGGCCACCGGGACGGAAACCGGCAGTGTGCCGATCGGTGTGCCGCAGTGGAACTCGCGTGTATACGTGCTGGATTCGCGACTGAACCCGGTGCCCGAAGGAGTCACGGGTGAGCTGTACCTCGCCGGTGACCAGCTGGCGCGCGGTTATGTGACCCGCCCGGATCTGAGTTCGGACCGGTTCGTCGCCAGCCCGTTCGATCCGGGCGCGCGCATGTACCGCACGGGCGACCTCGTGCGGTGGCGCACGGCCGAAACCACGGTCGACGGCGCCGAGGTACCGCAGCCGGTGCTGGAATACCTGGGCCGTACGGACTTCCAGGTGAAGTTCCGTGGTCAGCGCATCGAACTCGGTGAGATCGAGTCGGCGTTCCTGACGCAGCCCGAGGTGAGCCAGGCCGTCGTGACGGTCGCCGGTTCGCAGCTGGGCGAGCAGCTGGTCGCCTACGTCGTGCCGGCGCCCGGGCAGCATGTGGTGACCACCGAGCTGCTCGAATCGGTCCGCGAGGTCCTGCCGACCTATATGGTCCCGGCCGCCGTCGTCGCGCTGGACGCGTTCCCGCTCAACACCTCCGGCAAGCTGGACCGCAAGGCGTTGCCGGAGCCGGTGTTCGAGACCCGCGAATTCCGGGCCGCCTCGACCCCGATCGAGGAGATCGTGGCGAATGTGTTCGCCGATGTTCTCGGTGTGCAGCGCGTCGGTGCCGACGACGACTTCTTCGCCCTCGGCGGTAACTCGCTGATCGCGACCCAGGTCGCCGCCCGGCTCGGCGCCGCACTGGATACCCAGGTGCCGGTGCGGATGCTGTTCGAGGCGTCCACCGTGGCCGCGCTGGCCGCACGGGTGCAGGAGCAGGCGGGTTCCGGTGGCCGTCAGGCGCTGGTGCCGCAGCCGCGGCCGGAGCGGGTGCCGTTGTCGCTGGCCCAGCAGCGGATGTGGGTGATCAACCAGTTCGATCCGAGCTCGGCCGCCTACAACATCCCGCTCGCTATCCGTCTCACCGGCGCGCTCGACGAGACGGCGGTATACGAGGCGGTGTCCGATGTCGTGCAGCGGCACGAGTCGCTGCGCACCCGGTACCCCGCCGATTCGGACGGTGTTCCGTATCAGGAAATCCTGCCGGTCGCGGAGGTGATGCCCAGGGAACCGGTCACTGTTTCCCCGGACGAGGTGCTGCCCCGGGTCGCCGAGCTGATGTCGGCGGGCTTCGATGTCAGCGCGGAGGTGCCGGTGCGGGCGTTGCTGCTCGCGACCGGACCGGACGAGTATGTGCTGGCGGTCGTCGCCCACCACATCGCGGCCGACGGCGCGTCGATGGCACCGCTGGCGCGGGACCTGATGACCGCCTATCTCGCCCGCGTCGGCGGCGATGTACCCGGCTGGGCACCGTTGCCGGTCCAGTACGCGGACTTCGCGCTCTGGCAGCGAGCGACGATCGGTGACGAGAACGACGAGGACTCGGTCGCCGCAGCTCAGCTGGCCTACTGGCAGAAGCAGCTGGACGGGGTGAGCGGTGAGGCCGGGCTGCCGCTGGACCGGCCGCGTCCGCCGATCCCGTCGATGCGTGGTGGTGTCACCGGTTTCGCGGTGGACGCCGAGGTACACCGGTCGCTGGACGAATCCGCGCGGGCGCGTGGCGTGACCATGTTCATGGTGATGCATGCCGCGGTGGCGGTGCTGCTGTCCCGGCTCACCAATGCCGGTGACGTCCTCGTCGGCACCCCGATAGCCGGCCGCGGTGAACGTGAGCTGGATGATCTGGTCGGTATGTTCGTGAATACGCTGGCACTGCGTACCACGGTGAATCCCACGATGACCTTCGCCGATCTGCTGGATCAGGTTCGGGAGACGGACCTGTCGGCCTTCGCCAACGGTGACGTCCCCTTCGAGCGCGTGGTGCAGGCGGTGCTGCCGGACCGGGCGGCCGCGAGCAATCAGCTCCTCGGTGTGGTGCTGTCGTTCCGGAACACCGAGGAGGCCGCGCTGGACCTGCCCGGACTCACGGTGCAGGTGCTGGACGAGGGTGCGCTGGCCGCGAAATTCGATCTGGGGATCGGTATCGACCCCCGCCGCGACCCCGACGGCGGCTTCGGCGAGTTGTGGACCGTGTTCAACTACGCCGCGGACCTGTTCGACGAGTCGACCGTGCAGTCGTTCGGTCGCAGGTTCGAACGGATCCTCGCCGCGGTGGCCGCCGATCCACAGGTCCGGGTGGGTGATATCGATATCTTCGACGCCGAAGAGCGCGACCGGATGGCCGCACCAGAGCGGCAGGCGGCGCCCGCGGCCACGTCGGGTACCGCCCTGCCGCAGACGCTGCGTACCTCGGTGGAAGACGATCCCGAAGCCCCCGCGGTCGTGTGGGGTGAGCACGAGCTCACCTATCAGGAGCTGGACGCGCGTTCCTCCCGGCTGGCCCGGGTCCTGATCGCGCGCGGTCACGGACCGGGTACCGGTGTCGTCGTCGGGCTCGAACGCGGCGTCGACGCGGTGGTCTCGACCTGGGCCGTGCTCAAGACGGGTGCGGCGCTGGTGCCCGTCGGCGCGGTGGATGCCGCCGCGGCGGCGGGCCTGACCGCCGTGGCCGGAATCGCGGCCGGCACGCCGCCTGATGTTTCGGGCGTGGACTGGCTCGTGCTCGACGATCCGGCGACTGCCGAGACGATCGCCGCGGAGTCGCCGCGTCCGGTCACCTACGCTCATCGGGTCCGCCCGCTACAGGGTGGCGATCCGGCGTATGTCGCGGCCGACGGTCGTATCGTCTCCTATGATGCGCTGGCTGCCCTGATCGCGGAGGTGCACACCGCCACCGAGCTGACCTACGAATCCCGTACCTTCCGGTACGGGCGTACCGACAGCCCGGCCGCGGTCGTCGAGATCGTGGCGGCCGGCGCCGCCGCCGCGGCCGTGGTGCTGGTCCCCGAGGTGACCAGCGATGCGCTCGCCGACGAGTGGGTCACCCATCTGTGGGTGGATCGGGCCGGACTTGCCGAGCTGGACCCGGAAGCCCTGGAGGATCTGTCCGGGCTCGTCCTCGAAGAGGCGGGGCGGCCGGATGGGGCCTGGTCGCAGGTGGAATATGTGCTCGAGTTGACCGAGTCACCCGACTGAACGGTCCGGGCCTACGCCCGGCCCCGAAGCTCCGACGCCCGGCGTGCAGCACGCCGGGCGTCGGGGCTTTTCCGGCCGGTTTCGCGCATCGGCGGTAACGGATCGGTCTCTTCGGCCATGTAGGGTCGGTCGGCGGAGAACCCGGTAGCGGGCAGTCGTGCTCGTCGGTGAGCAGTGTGACCACAAGCAGGAAGTGATGTAGGCATGACCCGAACGGCGCGCACCCGGCCCACCCGTACCCGGCGTCCCCGCGGGACCACCCTGCCCCAGCTCATGGCAACGGCTGTCGAGACCAACCCGACGGGTGTGGCGGTCGACTATGCGGATGCCTCCGGCAGCCTGGGCCGGCTCACCTACGCTGAGCTGGACGAACGCTCCAACCGGCTGGCCCGGTTGCTCATCGCGCGCGGTATCGGCCCGGAGGATCTGGTGGCGATCGGGATCACCCGCTCGATCGACTCGGTCGTCGCGATCTGGGCGGTGGCCAAGACCGGCGCCGGATACCTGCCGGTGGATCCGAACTATCCGATCGACCGCATCACATACATGGTCACCGATTCAGGCGCCGCCCTGGGCTTGACCGTGCAGGAATACGCCGCCGAGATGCCCGATGCGGTGGGGTGGCTCGTTGTCGACGAACCGGATTTCGTGGCCGGGCTCACCCGGTATCCGGCCGAACCGGTGTCCTTCGACGAGCGGGTGCAGCCGCTGCGCGTCGACCATCCGGCCTATGTCATCTACACCTCGGGTTCGACCGGTACCCCGAAGGGTGTCGTGGTCACCCATGCCGGATTGGCCGGGTTCTGCGCCGAACAGCGGGAACGCTTCCGGGCCGACACCACCTCCCGGACGATGCATTTCGTCTCCCTGTCCTTCGATGCCTCGCTGTTCGAGCTGCTGCTGGCGCTGGGTGCGGCGGCGACCATGGTCGTTGTCGCCCCCACCGTGTACGGCGGTGACGAACTCGCCGACCTGATGCGGCGGGAGCGGGTGACCCACGCCACTTTCACGCCGTCCGCGCTCGCCTCTGTCGATCCGGCGGGTCTGAACGATCTGCGGACGGTGGTCGTCGGTGGCGAAGCGTGCCCGCCGGAACTGGTGCGTCGCTGGGCCGGCACCCTGTCCGACGGCCGTTCCCGTGAGTTCTACAACGGCTACGGTCCGACCGAGACCACCATCGTGGTCAACATCACCGATCCACTGAAACCCGACGAACCGGTCACCATCGGCGCGCCGATCCGTGGCGTCACCGAATACGTGCTGGACGAACGGCTGGCGCCACTGCCCACCGGAGTCACGGGCGAACTGTATGTGGCCGGCGCCCAACTGGCCCGCGGCTACCGCGCCCGGCCCGGTCTGACCGCCGAACGTTTCGTGGCGAATCCCTTCGCCGAGGACGGTTCCCGCCTCTACCGCACCGGCGATCTGGTCCGCCGGCTGGCCGACGGTGCACTGGAGTACCTGGGCCGCAACGACTTCCAGGTTAAGGTCCGGGGTTTCCGGATCGAGCTGGGTGAGATCGACGCGGTACTGACCCAACACGAATCGGTGAGCTTCGCCGTCACCGTCGGCTACGAGCGCCCCGGCGGCACCATGCTGGCCGCCTACGTGTATCCGGCCGGCGGTGCCACCATCGATACCGAGGAACTGCTCGCGCTGGCTGCGCGCCGGATGCCGGCGCATATGGTTCCGGCGAGTATCACTGTGCTGGAGCAGATCCCGCTGACGCCCGTCGGAAAGCTCGACCGCCGCGCCCTGCCCGAACCGCAGCTGCGCACCAAGGTGTATCGCGAACCGGAGACGCCCTTGGAGAAGCAGGTCGCTGCCGTTTTCGCCGATCTGCTGCAGCCGGCGGACCCGGTCGGCGCCGACGACGATTTCTTCGAGCTCGGCGGTAATTCGCTGATCGCCACCCAGGTGGCGGCCCGGCTGGGCGCCGTCGTGGACGCGTCGATTCCGGCCCGCATGCTCTTCGAGGCCTCCACCGTCGCCGGATTCGCCGAACGGCTCGCCGAGATCGGGTCTTCGGGGGGTCGTAGGGCTCTGGTGGCGGGGCCGCGTCCCGAGCGGGTGCCGTTGTCGCTGGCGCAGCAGCGGATGTGGTTCTTGAACCGTTTCGACCAGGGTTCGGCGACGTACAACATTCCGCTGGCCATCCGGCTGTCGGGCGAGCTGGATGTGGACGCCTTGCGGCTGGCGGTCGCGGACCTGGTGGCGCGCCATGAGGTCCTGCGGACGGTGTACCCGGAAACGGAGTCCGGCCCGGTGCAGGTGGTATTGCCGGCCGGGGATGCGGCGCCGCGGCTGGAGGTGGGGTCGGTGGCGGCCGGAGAGGTGATCCCGGCGGTCGCGGAGTTGATTTCGGGCGGTTTCGATGTGACGTCCGAGGTGCCGTTGCGGGCGGCGTTGTTCACGGTGCACGACGCATCCGGTGCGGAAGGTCCGGCGGGGGAGTTCGTGCTGGCGGTGGTCGTGCACCATATCGCGGCGGATGGTGCGTCGGTGGGCCCGCTGACGCGGGATCTGATGACCGCGTACGCGGCGCGTGCGACGGGCGAAGCGCCGGCGTGGACGCCGTTGCCGGTGCAGTATGCCGATTACAGCATCTGGCAGCGCGAGGTGCTGGGGGACGAGTCCGATCCGGAGTCGTTGGCGGCGGGCCAGATCGAGTATTGGCGGTCGGCATTGGCCGGGATACCCGATCAGCTGGATCTGCCGATGGACCGTTCGCGTCCGGCCGTGCAATCGTTTGCGGGCGGCCGGGTCGAGGTGTGGATCGACGCGGAGGTCCATGCCGGATTGCTGCGGCTGGCCAAGCAGCAGCACGCGACTCTGTTCATGGTGGTGCATTCGGCGCTGGCGGTACTGCTGTCGCGGTTGTCGGGTAGCGATGACATCACCGTGGGCACACCGGTGGCGGGTCGTGGCGAGCAGGCGCTCGACGATGTGATCGGTATGTTCGTGAACACGCTGGTACTGCGCACCGAACTCGATCGGGGTGAATCGTTCGCGGATCTGCTGGCGCGGCAGCGGGAGATCGATATCGCGGCCTACGAGCATGCGGATGTGCCGTTCGAGCGGCTGGTCGAGGTGTTGAACCCGGCCCGGTCGCAGGCGCGGCATCCGCTGTTCCAGGTGGGATTGTCGTTCCAGAACCTGGCGCAGTCGAGCTTGGAGTTGCCGGGTTTGACGGTCTCGGGCGTCGATTTCGATACCGAGATCTCGCAGTTCGATCTGAATGTGATCCTGGGCGACAACTACGACGAGGCCGGCACGGCGGCGGGTGTAGCAGGGTATTTCACCTATGCCACCGCGCTGTTCGACCAGGGTACGGTCCAGGGATTCGTGGACCGTTTCGTGCGGTTGCTGCACGAGATCGTCAGCGACTCCGCCCGGCCGGTGGGTGATCTCGAGATTCTCGCTCCAATCGAGCGGACGCGGGTGCTGGCGGAGTGGAATGCCACGGAGCACGCGCTGCCGGAGGGTCTGCTGCTGGACGGGTTCCAGCGTGCGGCGGCCGAATTCCCGGATCGGGTGGCGGTGTCGTTCGAGGGCACCGAGCTGACGTATGCGGAGTTTTCGGCTCGGGTGAATCGTCTGGCGCGGTTGTTGATTGCGCAGGGTGTGGGTCCGGAGTCGCTGGTCGGTTTGCTGGTGTCGCGGTCGGTGGACCTGGTGGTCGGCATGTATGCGGTGGTGGCGGCCGGTGGTGCGTATGTGCCGTTGGATCCGGCGCATCCGGCCGAGCGGATCGGCTACATCCTCGATACGGCGCAACCGGTGTGCCTGCTGTCGACCACGGCCGATGTACAGGCGGTCGGCACCGGGGACGCGCGGGCGGTCGGCGGGGGCGACCTGTCGGCTGATGGCAGCGCGGGTGTGGTTGCCGGCCGGGTAGGCGAGATCGCGGGTGTCCGGGTGCTGGCTCTGGACACTGTCGATACCAGCGGTTTCGATGCTTCGCCGGTGACCGATGCCGATCGGTTGGCGCCGGTGCGGTCGTCGAATACGGCGTATGTGATTTTCACGTCGGGTTCGACGGGTCGTCCGAAGGGTGTGGCAATGCCGCATTCGGCGATCGGTAATCAGGTCGCGTGGATGCTGGCGCAGTACCCGATGGGTGCCGAGGACGTCTACTTGCAGAAGACCGCGACGACGTTCGACGTGTCGTTGTGGGGTTACTTCCTGCCCTTGGCGGCGGGTGCGCGGTTGGTTGTCGCGACCCCGGACGGTCATCGTGATCCGGCGTATCTGGCTCGGGTTATCGCGGAACAGAACGTGACGGTGACGGATTTCGTGCCGTCGATGTTGACGGTGTTCGCCGCACACACGGCTGCGGGGTCGATCCCGTCGCTCGAGCATGTGTTCGTGATCGGTGAGGCGTTGCCGCCGGAGACGGTGACGGCGATGCACGCGATCTCTGATGCTGCGGTGCACAACCTTTACGGCCCGACCGAGGCCGCGGTGTCGATCACCTACTGGCAGGCCACCGGGACGGAAACCGGCAGTGTGCCGATCGGTGTGCCGCAGTGGAATTCGCGGGTTTACGTGTTGGATTCGCGGTTGAGCCCGGTGCCCGAGGGTGTGACCGGTGAGTTGTATCTGGCGGGTGATCAGCTGGCGCGCGGTTATGTGACGCGCCCGGATCTGAGTTCGGATCGGTTCGTGGCGAGCCCGTTCGATCCGGGCGCTCGGATGTACCGCACGGGCGACCTCGTGCGCTGGACGCGGACCGGCACCGGGACCGAGGCAGCCGGGACCGCTGCGGATTCGCGGCCGGTGCTGGAGTATCTGGGTCGTACCGATTTCCAGGTGAAGTTCCGTGGTCAGCGCATCGAACTCGGGGAGATCGAATCCGCGTTCCTGGCGCAGCCGCAGGTGAGCCAGGCCGTGGTCACGATCGCGACCTCTCAGCTGGGTGAGCAGCTGGTGGCCTATGTGGTGCCCGCTCCGGGAGCCGAGATCGTTTCGGATGTCCTGCTGGAGTCGGTGCGTGCGGTCCTGCCCACTTATATGGTTCCGGCGGCGGTGGTCGAACTCGATGCCTTCCCGTTGAATACGTCGGGGAAGCTGGATCGTAAGGCATTGCCGGAGCCGGTGTTCCAGGCACGGGACTTCCGGGCCCCCGCGACGCCGATCGAGGAGATCGTGGCCGGGGTGTTCGCCGATGTCCTCGGTGTGGGCCGGGTCGGCGCGGACGACGATTTCTTCGCCCTCGGTGGCAACTCGCTGATCGCGACGCAGGTCGCGGCGCGGCTGGGTGCGGTATTGGATGCGCAGGTACCGGTGCGGGTGCTGTTCGAGGCGTCGACCGTTACCGCGTTGGCGGCGCGGATTCAGGAGCAGGCCGGGACCGGTGGGCGTAAGCCGCTGGTGCCGCAGCCGCGTCCGGAGCGGGTGCCGTTGTCGCCGGCGCAGCAGCGGATGTGGTTCCTGAATCGTTTCGACCAGCAGTCGGCGGCGTACAACCTGCCGTTCGCGATTCGTCTCTCGGGTGCTCTCGATGTGGATGCGTTACGGGCGGCTGTCGCCGACGTCGTCGCGCGGCACGAGGTATTGCGAACGGTGTATCCGGAGACCGAGTCGGGTCCGGTGCAGGTTGTGCTGGGGGCCGGGCAGGCGGTGCCGCGGCTACAGGTGCGGTCGGTGGCCGCCGACGGAGTCGCGGCGGCGGTGTCGGAGCTGGCCGCGACCGGTTTCGATGTCACGGCCGAAGTGCCGCTGCGGGTGACCCTGTTCCGGATGAGCGACGACGTGCCCGGTGGAGCCGGTTCGGACGATGTCGTCGCGCGCAACACCGCGGTAGTCGCTGGCTCCGGTGAGTTCGTGCTGGCGATAGTCGTGCACCATATCGCCGGCGACGGTTCGTCGGTGGGGCCGTTGGTCCGTGACGTGATGATGGCCTATGCGGCCCGTTCCGCGGGTGAGGCGCCGGGGTGGACGCCGTTGCCGGTGCAATATGCCGACTACGCGTTGTGGCAGCGGGAACTGCTGGGTGACGAATCCGATCCGGATTCCGTGGCGGCGGAGCAGATCGCGTATTGGCGGTCGACGCTGGCGGGGGCGCCGGATCAGTTGGATCTGCCCGCTGATCGGCCGCGGCCCGCGGTGCAGTCGTTTGCCGGTGGGCGGGTCGAGGTGCGCATCGATGCCGGGATCCACGCCGGTTTGCTGCGGTTGGCGCAAGCGCAGGGTGCGACCTTGTTCATGGTGGTGCATTCGGCGTTGGCGGTGTTGTTGTCGCGCTTGTCGGGCACGGACGACATCACGGTGGGCACGCCGGTGGCGGGTCGCGGTGAGCAGGCGCTCGACGATCTGATCGGTATGTTCGTCAACACTTTGGTGTTCCGCACCCGGCTGGACCGTGGTGAGGCGTTCACGGATCTGCTGGCGCGGCAGCGGGAGGCGGATATCCAGGCGTTCGCGCATGCGGACGTGCCGTTCGAGCGGCTGGTCGAGGTGCTGAACCCGGCGCGGTCGCAGGCGCGGCATCCGCTGTTCCAGGTGGGGTTGTCGTTCCAGAACCTGGCGCAGTCGAGTTTGGAGTTGCCGGGTCTGACGGTGTCGAGCGTCGACTTCGATATCGATATCTCGCAGTTCGACCTCCATCTGATCGTCGGAGACAGCTACGACGAGACAGGCGGCGCCCGGGGAGTATCCGGGTTTCTGACCTATGCCACCGACCTGTTCGACCGGGAGACGGTGAACGGCTTCGTGGATCGGTTCGTGCGCTTGCTGCACGAGATCGTGGCGGATCCGTCGGTGCCGGTGGGGGATCTGGAAATCCTGGCACCGGCCGAGCGGACGCAGCTGACGGACCGCAATTCGACCGACCGGAAGCTGGATACGTCGGCGACATTGGTGTCGTTGCTGGATGCCGCGGTAGCCCGGGATCCGGGTGCGGTGGCGTTGGTGGCTGCCGATGGGGAGCAGATCGGGTATGCCGAGTTGGGGGCGCGGGTCAACCGGCTGGCGCGGTTCCTGATCGCTGCCGGCGTCGGTCCGGAGGCGCGGGTCGGGCTGGCTTTGCGGCGGTCGGTGGATCTGGTGGTCGCAATGTATGCGGTGGCCGCCGCGGGTGGTGTGTATGTGCCGGTCGACCCGGATCAGCCCGCCGAGCGCAGCGGCAATATTCTCGATACCGCGGCACCACTCTGTGTACTCACCACGTCCGCGACCGGGTTCACCGCGGACATCGGTGTCCCACTGGTCATGCTCGACGACCTGGACCTCGCGGCCTTCGACGGCTCGCCGGTATCGGATGCCGAGCGGGTGGCGCCGTTGCGTGCGTCGAATACGGCGTATGTGATCTTCACGTCCGGATCCACCGGGCGGCCGAAAGGTGTGGCGGTGCCGCATGCGGCGGTGGTGAACCAGTTGCGTTACATCACTGCCGAATTCGCGATGCACGCCGCAGACGCGATCTTGCTGAAGACGGCCGCGACATTCGACCTGTCGGTGTGGGAGTTCTGGGCCGCGGCGGTATGTGGTGGCCGGATGGTCATCGCGAGCCCGGAGGGCCATCGGGATCCGGCTCATCTCAACGCCTTGATGGCGCGCACGGGCGTGACCACGTTGACGGTGGTGCCGTCGATGCTCGATGCCCTGCTGCTGGCCGCCGATGAGGGCGTGCCCGCTTCGCTGCGGCGGGTGCTGGCCATCGGTGAGGCGTTGCCCGCGGCGACCGCGCAGCGGATGCTCACCGACCACCCGGGCATCGAGTTGTTCAACCTGTACGGTCCGACCGAGGCGGCGGTGTCGATCACGACGCATCGGGTGAGTACGGCCGATCAGGTGTCGGTGCCGATCGGTGTGCCGCAGTGGAATTCGCGGGTGTATGTGCTCGACGGTCGTTTGCGGCCGGTGCCCGATGGTGTGTCCGGTGAGTTGTATCTGGCGGGCGCGCAGCTCGCTCACGGGTACTTCGGTCGCCCGGACCTGAGCGCGGACCGGTTTGTCGCCGATCCGTTCACCCCGGGTGCGCGGATGTATCGCACCGGTGACTTGGTGGCCTGGAACCGCAACGGTGAGTTGGAATATCGGGGTCGTACCGACTTCCAGGTCAAGATTCGTGGTTTCCGTATCGAGCTGGGTGAGATCGAGGCCGCGCTGCTGGCGTTGCCGGAGATCGCGCACGCCGCGGTGGTGGCCACTTCGGATCCGCGGACCGGTGACCGGCTGGTCGGCTATGTCGTTCCGGCGGCACCCGCCGCGGCGTCCGCCGGTGCTGATTCGGGTCGCACCGGTGTCCGAGGCGGTGCCGGTTTGAATCCGGCCCGTATCCAGTCGGAACTGGCGCGGCGGTTGCCGTCGTACATGGTGCCGGGGGCGTTCGTCGAACTGGATGCGTTGCCGTTGACCGTGAACGGCAAGTTGGATCGTAAGGCGTTGCCGGAGCCGGTGTTCGAGACGCGGGAGTTCCGTGCGCCGTCGACTCCGATCGAGGAGATCGTGGCGGGTACTTTCGCCGGGCTTCTCGGTGTGCAGCGGGTCGGTGCGGACGACGATTTCTTCGCTTTGGGTGGTAATTCCCTGGTCGCGACACAGGTGGCGGCCCGGCTGAGCAAGGCTTTGGATACGACGGTTCCGGTGCGGGCGTTGTTCGAGGCGCCGACTGTGGCGGGTTTGGCCGTTCGGGTGGAGCGGCATGCGGGTTCGGGCGGGCGTGCGGAGCTGGTGCCGCAGCCGCGTCCGGAGCGGGTGCCGCTCTCGTTGGCGCAGCAGCGGATGTGGTTCCTCAACCGCTTCGATGGGCAGTCCGCTGTGTACAGCGTCCCGATCGCGGTGCGACTGTCCGGTTCCCTGGATGTGGATGCCCTGCGGGCCGCGATCGGTGATCTGGTCGATCGGCACGAGATCCTGCGCACCTACTACCCGGAGACCGAGCAGGGCCCGGTCCAGGTGATCCTGCCGGCCTCGGGTGCGGTGCCGGAGCTGACGGTGCGATCGGTGGCCGCCGAGGCGCTGGAATCGGCTGTGCTGGAACTCGTGTCCGGATCCTTCGACGTCACCACCGAGGTGCCGTGGCGGGTGGCGTTGTTCGCGGTCGATGGCGCGGTCGACGAGTTCGTGCTGGCGATGGTGGTGCACCATATCGCCGGTGACGGTTCGTCGGTGGCGCCGTTGACGCGCGATCTGATGACCGCGTACGCGGCGCGGGCCGCGGGGGAGGCGCCGGGTTGGGCGCCGCTGCGGGTGCAGTACGCGGACTTCGCGTTGTGGCAGCGGGCGCTGCTGGGCGATGAGAAAGACCCGGAATCGCTGGCCGCCGAGCAGGTCTCGTATTGGCAGTCGCGGTTGGCGGGTATTCCGGATCAGCTGGATCTGCCGGCGGATCGTCCGCGTCCGGCAGTGCAGTCGTTCGCCGGTGGCCGGGTGGAGATCGGTATCGATGCCGGGGTCCATGCCGGGTTGCAGCGGCTCGCGCAGCAGCAGGGCGCGACCTTGTTCATGGTTGTGCATTCCGCGCTGGCGGTACTGCTGGCGCGGTTGTCGGGTTCCGCGGACATCACCATCGGTACGCCGGTGGCGGGTCGTGGTGAGCAGGCGTTGGATGATCTGATCGGTATGTTCGTGAACACCTTGGTGTTCCGGACCGAGCTGGATCGCGGGGAGTCGTTCACCGATCTGCTGGCTCGTCAGCGGCAGGTGGATATCGAGGCGTTCGCGAACGCGGATGTGCCGTTCGAACGCTTGGTCGTGGTCTTGAATCCGGCGCGTTCGACCGCGCGGCATCCGCTGTTCCAGGTGGGGCTGACGTTCCAGAACCTGGCGATGTCGAATCTGGAACTGCCCGGTCTCACGGTTTCCGGTGTCGATATCGACACCGCGACCTCCCAATACGACCTGCACTTCATAGTCGGCGACCGCTACGACGCCACCGGTGCCCCGAACGGTCTGGCCGGCTATCTGACCTATGCCAGTGATCTGTTCGAGCAGGCCACGGCGCAAGGATTCGTGGATCGTTTCCTGCGCTTGCTGGGTGAGATCGTGGAGAGCCCGGCCGCGCCGGTAGGCGATTTGGAAATCCTCGCCCCGGCCGAGCGGACTCGGGTGCTGGATCAGTGGAATGCCACCGATCGCCCGGTGCATCCGCAATTTCTGCTGGACGGTTTCACCCGGGCAGCAGCGGCGTTCCCGGATCGGGTCGCGCTCGTTTTCGAGGGCGAAGAGCTGACCTATGCGGAGTTCGACGCGCGGGTCAACCGGTTGGCGCGCCTGCTGATCGCCGAGGGTGTGGGCCCGGAATCACTGGTGGGCTTGGCGGTGCGGCGGTCGCTGGATCTGGTGGTCGGGATGTATGCGATCGTGACCGCGGGTGGTGCGTATGTGCCGTTGGACCCGGATCATCCGGCCGAGCGGATCGGGTACGTGCTGGATACCGCGGCACCGGTCTGCGTGCTGACCACCACCACCGACGCGGTCCCCGTGCCCGCCGGCACGCCGGTCCTGCACCTGGACACCGTCGATACGACCGCGTTCGACAGCAGCCCGGTTCAGCCGGCGGAACTGCGTGCCCCGCTGCGTCCGGAGAATCCGGCGTATGTGATCTTCACCTCGGGTTCGACGGGCCGCCCGAAGGGTGTGGCCGTCTCGCACGGTGCGATCGTCAACCGTCTGGTGTGGATGCAGTCGGAGTACGGGCTCGAACCCGCTGATGCGATTCTGCAGAAGACGCCCGCGACGTTCGACGTCTCGGTGTGGGAGTTCTTCTGGCCCTTGCAGATCGGTGCCCGGCTTGTCGTCGCGCGGCCGGATGGTCATCGTGATCCCGCCTACCTGGCGGAGGTCATCGATGCCGAGCGGGTGACGGTGGCGCACTTCGTCCCATCCATGTTGAGTGCGTTCGTCGGTTCACTCGCCGATCCTGCCTCCGACACCGCCACCGACTCGTGCAACTCGCTGCGCATGGTGTTCTCCTCGGGGGAGGCGTTGCCGCCGAAACCGGCGCAGCGGTTGCGTGAGTTGACCGGTACCGCGGTGCACAATCTGTATGGTCCGACCGAGGCGGCGGTCGATGTGACTTATCACGAAGTGACCGATGCGGATACGGCGATCGTGCCGATCGGTGCGCCGGTGTTCAACACTCGGGTGTATGTGCTGGACGGCCGGTTGCGGCCGGTGCCGGTGGGTGTCGCGGGTGAGCTGTATCTGTCGGGTGTCCAGCTGGCGCGCGGCTATGTGGCGCGGCCGGATCTGAGCGCGGATCGTTTCGTCGCGAACCCGTATCACGCGGGTGAACGGATGTATCGCACCGGTGACCTGGTGCGCTGGAACTCCGTGGGTGAGCTGGAGTATCTGGGTCGCACGGACTTCCAGGTGAAACTGCGCGGCCTGCGGATCGAACTCGGTGAGATCGAAGCCGCGCTGACGGGTATGGACGAGATCGCGCAGGCAGTTGTGGTGCTGCGCGGCGATACCCCCGCCGGTGACCAGCTGGTGGGTTACGTGGTCCCGGCCGCGGGTGCGGTGATCGACACCGATGCGCTGCGTACCGATCTGGCGGGCCGGTTGCCGTCGTACATGGTGCCGGAGGCGTGGGTGCTGCTCGATGCGCTACCGCTGAACACCAGTGGCAAGCTGGATCGTAAAGCCCTGCCCGCACCTGCCTTCGAGACGCGCGCTTTCCGCGCGCCGGCGACACCGGTGGAGCAGATCGTGGCCGAGGTGTTCGCCGAGGTGCTCGGCGTGGAGCGGGTCGGCATGGACGATTCGTTCTTCGCGCTCGGCGGTGACAGCATTCTGTCGATCCAGCTGGTGTCCAGGGCCCGGACACACGGAGTCCTGTTCTCCCCCCGGGATGTGTTCGAAAACCGGACCGTCGCCGCGCTCGCCGCAGTCGCCACCCTCGGTGATGCGGACGAGCAGCGGTTGGCCGAACTTCCCGGTGGTGGGGTCGGCGAGATGCCGATGCTGCCGTTCATGTCGCAGATCCTCGGTGAAGGCCGGCCGTACGGTCGTTTCGCCCAGCAGATGACGTTGCGCCTGCCGGTCGATATCGATCGCGAAACACTGGTCGCGACACTGTCTGCCGTGTTCGATCATCACGACGCCCTGCGCGCCCGGCTACGGCATCAGGACGGCGCCCCGGTGTTCGAGGTGCTTGCCCCCGGTGCGATCGATATCGGCGCTCTGCTCCACAAGGTGGAACTCGACGACGCGATCGACGACGCCGAACTTTCCCGGATAGCCTCGGCCGAATCGGACTCCGCGCTGGGACGTTTGGACCCCGCTGCCCCGGCGATGGCGCAGTTCGTCTGGTTCTCTTTCCGTGGTGAGCGGCGTGATGTGCTGTTGTTCGCGGCGCATCACTTCGTGATCGACGGTGTGTCGTGGCGGGTGATCATCCCGGACCTGGCGCTGGCCTGGTCGCAGCTCGCCGCCGGTGAACCGGTGGTCCTGCCCCCGGTGGGTACCTCGCTGCGGCGGTGGGCGCACGGCCTGGCCGAGGCCGCCGTCACCTCGGAACGTGCCGCGGAACTGCCGTACTGGCAGCACGTCGCGTCCACTCCGGACCCGGCTCTGGGTAGTCGGCCGTTCGACCCGGTGGTCGATACCCGCGCGACGGTCGAACGGTTCGAGATCAGCCTGCCCGCCGAGGTCACCGAGGCGGTGCTGACCACCGTGGGTGCCCGCTACCACGGCGGCCCCAACGACGCTTTGTTGTCCGCGCTGGTGCTGGCGATCGCTCGCTGGCGGGACGCCGGCTCGTCTGCGGCCGCGCTGGTGAAGCTCGAGGGGCACGGCCGTGAGGAGGCCGTGGTGCCCGGTGCTGATCTGTCCCGCACTGTCGGGTGGTTCACGGCCGTGTACCCGATCCGGTTGGAATTGCCGGGAATCGATATCGACGCGGCGTTCGCCGGTGGCGATGATCTCGGTGCGTTGGTGAAAGCGGTGAAGGAGCAGTTGCTCGCGGCTCCGGACAAGGGTCTCGGCTACGGAATGCTCCGCCACCTCAACCCCGAAGCGGAAAGCCTGCTACCCGAACGTATTCCGGGCCAGATCGGGTTCAACTATCTGGGCCGGGTCTCGTCCGGGGAGGTTCCGGCCGAGATGGCCGACCTCGGCTGGATGCCCACCGGGGATCTGGGGCCGGTGTCGGCCGATATCGACGGCGATATGCCCGCCCACGCGGCGCTGGACATCAACGCCATCGTCACGTCCGGGGCCGAGGGGCCGGTGTTGAACGCGTCCTTCGCGTATGTCACGGGGCTGTTCACCGAGGAGAAGGTGCGCGAGTTCGCGGACCTGTGGGTCGCCGCGCTCACCGCACTCGCGGAACATGTTCGCCGGCCGGAAGCGGGTGGCTTCACGCCGTCGGATATGCCGCTGGTGCGGGTCGCGCAGACCGATATCGAACAGTGGGAACGAAATTATCCGGAGCTGACCGAGGTCTGGCCGCTGTCGCCGCTGCAGTCGGGGCTGTTGTTCCACGCGCAGCTCGTGCGCGATAGCCACGACGTCTACACCATGCAGTCGTCGGTCGATCTGGCCGGCCGGGTGGATCCGGTTCGGCTGCGGCGGGCCGCGGAGAAACTGGTCGAGCGCTACCCGAACCTGCGGACCGCGTTCGTCGCGGACGCCGAGGGGCAGTGGGTGCAGGTGGTCTGCGACACCGTGCGGGTGCCGTGGCGCGATATCGACCTGCGGGCTCTGCCGGAGCACGAACGCGCGGATGAACTGGCGCGGCTGCTGGCCGCGGACCGGGCACAGCACTTCGATATGTCGGTTCCGCCGCTGATCCGGTTCCACCTCGCCCGCTGGACCGACGACTCCTGGCAGTTGGCGATCACGACCCATCACATTCTGGTGGACGGCTGGTCGATGCCGCTGCTGATGCGGGATCTGCTCATGCTGTACGCGCTGCATGGCGACACCTCTGCGCTCCCGCGGGCGGCGTCCTACCGCACCTTCCTGTCCTGGCTGGCGGGCCGCGACCGGGCCGCATCCGAGCAGGCGTGGCGCGATGCCCTGGCCGGATTCAGCGAACCGTCGCTGCTGGTCGCCGAGCCGGTGGCGGAGCAAACCTACGAGATGGGTACCTTCGTCGCCGAGATCGGCGCCGATCGCACGCAGGATCTCGCCGCGCGTGCCGCCGGTCTCGGGATCACCATGAACACCCTGTTGCAGGCGGCGTGGGGTGTGTTGCTGGGTTGGATGACCGGCCGCGACGATGTGGTGTTCGGTGCCACGGTCTCCGGTCGTCCGGCGGAGCTGCCCGGGATCGAATCCATGGTCGGTTTGTTCATCAATACCCTGCCGGTGCGGGTGCGGGTCGATCATCGGGCGAGTACCGATGCGCTGCTGACCGGGTTGCAGCGCGAGCAAGCTGCTCTGCTGGAACATCACTACCTGGGTTTGACCGATATTCAGCGGGCCGCCGGGACCGCGGTGCGGTTCGACAGTTTGTTCGTCTTCGAGTCCTATCCCACCGATGCGGCCGCGGTCGCGGCTGCCGGTGATATCGACGGCCTGTCGGTTACCGGGGTGGGGACCAGCGATAACAGCCACTACCCACTCACTCTGGTGGTGACGGCCGAGAACACGGTGCGGATCGTGTTGAAGTATTTGACGAGCAGTTTCGACGCGGCGGCGGTGGAGACGCTGGCCGCGCGGCTGTTGCGGGTGGTCGACCACTTGATCGACGGGTCGGACCGGCCGGTCGGGGACGCCGAGTTGCTGAGCCCTGCCGAGCGTGCGGAATTGGCGTCGCGTTCGGGTGGTCCGGCGGTGCCGGCGCGGACATTGCCGGAGTTGCTGGCGGATGCGGTGGCGGTGGACCGGTCGGCACCGGCGGTGGTGTTCGAGGGTCGCCGGTATTCCTATGGTGAGTTCGACGAGCGTTCGAATCGTCTTGCCCGCGCACTGATTGCGCGTGGTTTGGGTGCTGAGGATTTGGTGGCTGTGGCGGTGCCGCGGTCGGCGGATTCGGTGCTGGCCGAGTGGGCGGTGTCGAAGTCGGGTGCGGCGTTCCTGCCGATCGATCCGACGTATCCGAGGGATCGGATTGCGCATATGTTGGCCGATTCGGGTGCGCCGGTGGGTATCACGGTGTCCGCGGTGCGCGATGATCTGCCGGATACGGTGTGCTGGCTGGTGCTCGACGAGCTGATTCTCGATTCGTATTCTGCCGAGCCGATCACCGCCGCGGACCGGGTGCGGGCGCTGACCCCGGCGAATACCGCGTATGTCATCTACACCTCCGGTTCGACGGGTGTGCCCAAGGGCGTGGTGGTTACGCATGCGGGTCTGGCGAATTTCAGTGCCGAGCAGGTCGAGCGTTATGGGCTGACCCCGGATTCGCGGGCGCTGGCGTTCGCGTCGCCGTCGTTCGATGCTTCGATGCTGGAGTTCTTGCTGGCGGTGGGTTCGGCGGGCGCGTTGATCGTGGTGCCGACCGGGAACTACGGCGGCGCCGAACTGGGGGAACTGATCGCCCGGGAAGGTGTCACGGTCGGGTTCCTCACGCCGTCGGTGCTGGCCTCGCTGGATCCGGCCGATCTGGCCCGTGTGCGGGTGATCATCGCCGGCGGTGAACCCCTCACAGCGGATATGGCGGGCAAGTGGTCCACCGCACCCGCGATCGAGCGGGAGCGGCCCGTGGGTGACGAACGCGGTGCGCAGATCCGGGTGGGGGGCGACGAGACCTTCCGCGGCCTGCCGCAACCGGCCGGGGTCCACGCGCCCGGACAGATCGACCGACGACTGCAGGGTGCGGTCGAGCGGCGCCCGGACCAGGTGGAACGCCGGCTGCACAATGCGTACGGTCCGACCGAGGCGACCATCGCCACGAATATCAGCGGGCGGTTGCGTCCGGGTGATCCGGTGACGATCGGTGGTCCGGTGCGGGGGATGCGTGCGCTGGTACTCGACGACCGGCTCCGTCCGGTGCCCGAGGGTGCCGCCGGGGAACTGTACGTCGGCGGTATTCAGCTGGCCCGTGGCTATCACGCCCGAGCCGGTCTGACCGCCGGGCGTTTCGTGGCCGACCCCTACGGTGAGCCGGGTGCCCGGTTGTATCGCACGGGTGATGTGGTGCGTTGGCGTCGTGATGCCGCGGGTGATCCTGCGGTGGAGTATGTGGGCCGTAACGATTTCCAGGTGAAGGTGCGCGGTTTCCGGATCGAACTGGGCGAGATCGACGCCGCGCTCACCGCCGCCGATTCCGTCGACTTCTCCGTGACCTATGGTCACGAGCGGGCCGCCGGTGGTCACGAGCGGTCTCCGGGTGCGGTGTCGCTGGTGTCGTATGTGGTGCCCGCGCCGGGGCATTCGATCGATCCGGCCGAGTTGCGTGAGTTCGTCGGGCAGCGGTTGCCGTCGTATATGGTGCCGTCGTCGGTCATGGTGCTCGACGCGATCCCACTCACCCCGGCCGGGAAGCTGGACCACCGGGCACTCCCGGAACCGGTGTTCGCCGGTGACGCAGAATTCCGCGCCCCGCGCAGCCCGCTGGAACACACCGTCGCCGGTATCTACGCCGACGTACTGGGTGTAGATCGGGTCGGCGTGGACGATTCGTTCTTCGAACTCGGCGGCAACTCGCTGCTCGCGACCCGGGTCGCGGCCCGGCTCGGCGCAGTGACCGGGATCGATGTCAGTGTGCAGTGGTTGTTCACCGACGCGACCGTCGGCGGTCTCGCTGCCCGGCTCGCCGAACCGGCCGAAGCGGACGCACTGGCCGCGGCGGCGTTGCAGGTCGTACTGCCCATCCGGGAAACCGGTTCGGCGACACCGATTTTCGCCATCCACGCCCGGGACGGTTTGGCGTGGAGTTTCGCTTCGCTGGTTCCGATGTTGCCGGAGGATCAGCCGCTCTACGGTATTCAGTCGCCGGCCTACTCAGAGGACGACTACGCCCCGGAATCACTGCGTGAGATCGCGGACCGCTACTTGTCGGAGATCCGGCGCATCCAGCCCGAGGGTCCGTATCGTCTGCTCGGCTGGTCCCTGGGCGGGGTCGTGGCCCATACCGTGGCCACCGAATTGCAGGCGGCGGGTGAGCGGGTCGAATTGCTCGCGATGCTGGACAGCCACCCCGGTATCGATGCCGACATCTACGAGTCCGCCCTGCGCACCGCACTCGTGGAACAAGGGATACGCACCGAAGACACCGACCGCGGCAGTGTCGGCGACCTCGGTGACGCGGAACTGGCCCGCCTGCACGAGCTGATCCCCGCGGAGTTGCTGCGTCTCCCGGCCGAACGGCTGCGCGCGGTGTTCCGCACCGTGGCACGGTCGGCGGAACTGCTCGCCGATCACGAGCCCGGGGTTTACCAGGGCGTCGTCGATTTCTTCCGCGCCGCGATCCCCACGCCCGGTGCGGAGCAGGAAGATCCCCGGGCCGATCATTGGCGGCCGTATGTGGCGGGTGAGGTCGCCGAATACGAGGTCCCGGCCATGCACGAGGAGATGACGTCCGCCGAGGCCTTCACCGTCATCGCTCCGCACCTGCTGGCACGACTCGGGGATGCCTCCGGCGAACTGGACTGACGGAATGTAGTCCCGACCAGGTGCCGGTGAGGTCCGGAAAGCGGCGATCGACAGGTCGCCGTAATACCGATCGGCGTCTCGGCGATAGCCGGCCGCCGGGCAGCCGGCCCGGCGCGCCACGACTGTCCGGATGGGGTTCGATCCGGTGTTCATCCGGGCCGCATCCACCTGCCCTCCGGCGCGGCTCGGCGCCGGGCGGCAAGCGCCGCTGACCAGGGCGATTCCGCCGGTGGTAACAGATGGCGCTGCCGGGGCCATGTAATGATGGACGACGGCGATTCCGGCGGCGGTCGACCGTGCCCTGAACCAGGGCAGACCAGTACTCGCACCGTGCGCCGGCGGCGGGTGCAGGACCGGCGGAAGCGGACAAGGCAGGCAAGGCAGGTTGATGGTTTCGGTTGTCGGTGAGCAGTGTGACTACCACCAGGAAGTGAAACAGGCATGACCCGAACGGCCCGCACCCGCCCGGCTCGCACCCGTCGCCCCCGCAGCACCACCCTGCCCCAGCTCATGGCGACGGCCGTGGAGACCAACCCGTCCGGTCTCGCCGTGCGCTACGTGGATGCCTCCGGTGCCGCGGAGGAGCTCACCTACGCGGAACTGGACGAACGCTCCAACCGGCTGGCCCGGCTGCTCATCGACCGCGGGATCGGGCCGGAGGATGTGGTCGCGATCGGGATCACCCGGTCGCTCGAATCGGTGCTCGCCGTCTGGGCGGTGGCCAAGACCGGCGCCGGGTACCTGCCCGTGGATCCCACCTACCCGATCGACCGGATGACCCATATGGTGGTCGATTCCGGCGCGGTGCTGGGCCTGACCGTGACCGAATCCGCGGCCGAACTGCCCGGCCGGGTGGAATGGCTGTCCATCGACAGTGCGGACACCGCGGCCCGGCTCACCGGCTACCCGGCCGAACCGGTGACGTTCGACGAACGGGTCCGTCCGCTGCGTGGCGAGCACCCGGCCTACATCATCTACACCTCGGGTTCGACCGGTACCCCGAAGGGTGTGATGGTCACCCAGGCCGGTCTGGCGGGTTTCACGGCGGAACAGCAGGCCCGGTACCGGGTGGACCCCACCGCGCGCACCCTGCACTTCGCCTCGCCGTCCTTCGACGCCTCGGTCCTCGAGTTGCTGCTCGCGGTGGGCGGCGCGGCCACCATGGTCGTGATCGCGCCCACCGTGTACGGCGGTGACGAACTGCACGGATTGCTGCGGCGCGAGCAGGTGACCCATGCCTTCATCACCCCGGCGGTGCTGGCCTCCATCGATCCGGCGGGCCTGGACGAGCTGCGGGTCGTGATCACCGGCGGCGAAGCGTGCCCCCAGGACCTGGTCCGCCGGTGGGCCGGTTCGGCGACGGCGAGCGGACCGCGCGAGTTCTACAACGCCTACGGTCCCACCGAGGCCACCGTCATGGTCAACCTCAGCGGACCCTTCGAGCCGGAGCAGCCGGTCACCATCGGGGCGCCGATCCGCGGCGTCACCGAGTACGTGCTGGACGAACGGCTGGCGCCGCAACCCACCGGGATAACCGGCGAGCTGTACGTCGCCGGTGCCCAGCTGGCCCGCGGGTACCACGCCCGCCCGGGCCTGACCGCGCAACGTTTCGTCGCCAATCCCTTCGCCGACGACGGTTCCCGGCTCTACCGCACCGGCGACCTCGCGCGCTGGACCGCCGGCGGTTCACTGGAATACCTGGGCCGCAACGACTTCCAGGTCAAGATTCGTGGTTTCCGGATCGAACTCGGTGAGATCGATGCCGTCCTCGCCGATCATCCCGCGGTCGATTTCGCCGTCACCGTCGGATACGAGCCCGCCAGCGGCGCCACCGTATTGGCCAGTTATGTGCGTCCCGCCGACGGTGCCGCCGTCGATGTCGAGGAACTGCTCGAATCGGCCGCGAACCGGTTGCCGGCGCATATGGTTCCGGCGAGTATCACTGTGCTGCACGAGATTCCGCTGACACCCGCGGGTAAGCTCGACCGCCGGGCGCTGCCGGAGCCGCAGTTGCGGACGAAGGTGTACCGGGCCCCGGAATCCTCGCTGGAGAAAGAGGTCGCCGCGGTTTTCGCCGATCTGCTGCAGCCCGCGGATCCGGTCGGTGCCGACGACGATTTCTTCGAACTCGGCGGCAACTCGGTGCTGGCCACGCAGATGGTCGCCCGGCTGGGCGCTGTCGTGGACGCCCGGATCCCGGCGCGGCTGCTCTTCGAGGCCCCGACCGTGGCCGCGTTCGCCGAACGGCTGGCCGAGATCAGCGGCTCCGGGGGCCGGGTCGCGCTGATCGCCGGGCCGCGCCCGGAACATATTCCGCTGTCGCCGGCGCAGCAGCGGATGTGGTTCCTGAATCGTTTCGACGGCGCCTCGGCGGCCTACCACATTCCGTTGGCGATCCGGTTGTCCGGCGCGCTCGACGTGGACGCGTTGCGGGCCGCCGTCGGCGATCTGGTCGCGCGGCACGAGGTGCTGCGGACGGTGTACCCCGAGACCGAATCCGGTCCGGTGCAGCTGATCCTGCCGCCTGCGCAGGCGGCACCGCCGCTCACGGTGCGATCCGTCGCCGGGAGCGATATCGTGCCGGCGATGGCGGAACTGGTCTCGGCGGGTTTCGATGTGACGGCCGAGGTGCCGGTGCGCGTAGCGTTGTTCCGGGTCGGCGAGACCGCCGAGACCGAAAGCAGGACAGGGGAATTCGTCCTCGCGCTGGTGGTGCATCATATCGCCGGTGACGGCTTCTCGGTGGGTCCGCTGACCCGTGATCTGATGACCGCGTACGCCGCCCGCTCCGCCGGCGAAGCCCCCGCGTGGGAGCCGCTGCCGGTGCAGTACGCCGATTACGCGCTGTGGCAGCGCGCATTGCTGGGTGACGAAAGCGATCCGGAATCCCTGGCCGCCGAACAGCTCGGCTACTGGCAGCAGGCCCTGGCCGGTGTCCCGGAGCAGCTGGATCTGCCGGCCGACCGGCCGCGGCCGGCGGTGCAGTCGTTCGCGGGCCGCCGGGTGGAGGTGCGGATCGACGCCGAGACCCACGCCGGACTGCTGCGGTTGGCGCAGGAGCAGGGTGCCACGCTGTTCATGGTGGTGCACGCGGCGTTCGCGGTGCTGCTGTCCCGGCTGTCCGGCAGCGACGACATCACCATCGGTACCCCGGTGGCGGGCCGCGGTGAATCGGCGTTGGACGATCTGATCGGCATGTTCGTGAACACCCTCGTGTTCCGGACCGAACTGGATCGCGGCGAGACCTTCGCGGATCTGCTGGCGCGGCAACGCGAAATCGATCTGGCCGCGTTCGCGCATGCGGATGTGCCGTTCGAGCGGCTGGTGGAGGTGCTGAACCCGGCGCGTTCGCAGGCGCGGCATCCGCTGTTCCAGGTGGGCTTCACCTTCCAGAACCTGGCGCAAACCAGTCTCGAACTGCCGGGTCTGACGGTATCGGCGGTGGATTTCGATGCCGCGATCTCGCAATTCGACCTCAACCTCATTCTGGGCGATTCCTACGACGCCTCGGGTTCACCGCAAGGCGTCGCGGGGTCGCTGACCTATGCCACCGCCCTGTTCGATCACGCGACGGTCCAGGGATTCGCGGAGCGGTTCACCCGGCTGCTGGAGCAGATCTCGGCCGGGCCGTCCACGGCGGTGGGCGATTTCGAAATCCTGGATCCGGTCGAGCGGACACGGGTGCTGGCGGAGTGGAATGCCACCGAGCACCGGCTGCCCGCGCGGTTGCTGCTGGACGGGTTCGAACGTGCGGCGGCCGCCTATCCGGATCGGGTGGCGGTGTCGTTCGAGGGCACCGAGTTGACCTATGCGGAGTTTTCGGCTCGGGTGAATCGTTTGGCGCGGTTGTTGATTGCGCAGGGTGTGGGTCCGGAGTCGCTGGTCGGGTTGCTGGTGTCGCGGTCGATCGACCTGGTGGCCGGTATGTATGCGGTGGTGGCCGCGGGTGGTGCGTACGTACCGCTGGATCCGGCACACCCCGCCGAGCGCATCGGCTACATCCTCGATACGGCGCAACCGGTATGCCTGCTGTCGACCATGGTCGATGTGCAGGCGATCGGCGCGGGCGACTCCGCTGCCGCGCGCGGCGCCGACGCTGCCGCTGCCGCTGACGGCGTGGGCGTACTCGCGGGTATTCCGGTACTGGCTCTGGACACTGTGGACACCAGCGGTTTCGATGCCTCGCCGGTGACCGATGCCGACCGGATAACGCCGGTGCGGCCGAGCAACACCGCGTACGTGATCTTCACGTCCGGTTCCACCGGTCGCCCGAAGGGTGTCGCGGTCCCGCATTCGGCGATCGCGAATCAGGTCGCATGGATGCTGGCGCAGTACCCGATGGACACGGGCGACGTCTATCTGCAGAAGACCGCGACCACATTCGACGTGTCGCTGTGGGGCTACTTCTTGCCCCTGGCTGCGGGTGCCCGGCTGGTTGTCGCAACCCCGGACGGTCATCGGGATCCGGCCTACCTCGCACAGGTGATCGCCGAACAGAACGTGACGGTGACGGACTTCGTACCGTCGATGCTGACGGTCTTCGCCGCGCATACCGAGGCGGGCTCTATTCCGACGCTGCGGACTGTTTTCGCGATCGGTGAGGCGTTGCCGCCGGAGACGGTGACCGCGATGCAGGCTGTCTCGGATGCCGCGGTGCACAACCTGTACGGTCCGACCGAGGCCGCGGTGTCGATCACGTACTGGCAGGCCACGGGCGCGGAGTCCGGCAGTGTGCCGATCGGTGTGCCGCAGTGGAATTCGCGTGTGTACGTGCTGGATTCGCGGCTGCACCCGGTACCCGAGGGTGTCACGGGTGAGCTGTACCTCGCGGGCGATCAGCTCGCGCGCGGTTACGTGACGCGCCCGGATCTGAGCTCCGACCGGTTCGTGGCGAACCCGTTCGATGCGGGTGCGCGGATGTACCGCACGGGTGACCTCGTGCGCTGGACGCGCGCCGATACCGGGACAGCTCTGCGTTCGCTACCGGTGCTGGAATACCTGGGCCGTACTGACTTCCAGGTGAAGTTCCGTGGCCAGCGCATCGAACTCGGTGAGATCGAATCGGCGCTGCTGGCGCAGCCGCAGGTGAGCCAGGCCGTGGTGACGATCGCCGGCTCCGATCTGGGTGAGCAGCTGGTCGGCTATGTGGTGCCGGTGCCGGGACAGCACATCGTGCCGGCCGACCTGCTGGACGCCCTGCGTGATGTGCTGCCGGTGTACATGGTCCCGGCCGCGGTGGTCGAACTCGAGGCTTTCCCGTTGAACACCTCCGGGAAGCTGGATCGTAAAGCGTTGCCGGAGCCGGTGTTCCAGGCGCGGGAGTTCCGGGCGCCGGCCACTCCGATCGAGGAGATCGTGGCGAATGTGTTCGCCGATGTCCTGGGGGTGGACCGGGTCGGCGCGGACGATGATTTCTTCTCTCTCGGCGGTAACTCGCTGATCGCGACCCAGGTCGCGGCCCGGCTCGGTGCCGCGCTGGACACCCAGGTCCCGGTCCGCATGCTGTTCGAGGCACCGACCGTGTCCGAGCTGGCCGTGCGGGCGGAGCGTTCCGGTGCCGCCGCCCGGGAGCCGCTGGTCACCGGGCCGCGTCCCGAGCCGGTGCCGCTGTCCTACGCGCAGCAGCGCATGTGGTTCCTCAACCAGTACGACACCACCTCGGTGGCCTACAACCTGCCGATGGCGATCCGGCTGACCGGCCCGCTCGATGTGGCCGCGTTGCGGTCGGCGCTGGCCGATGTGGTGACCCGCCACGAATCGCTGCGTACCCGGTATCCGCAGCATGAGGGCGCGCCCGTGCAGGTGATCGTGCCCGCCGACCGGGCGCGGCCGGAGCTGCCGCTGGTGGAGGTCACCCCGGACGAGGTGGTCGCGAAGGTCGCCGAGTTCGTGGGCGCCGGCTTCGACGTCGCCGCGGACATCCCGGTGCGGATGCGATTGTTCACCACAGGGCCGCGCGAATTCGTGCTGGTGGTCGTGGCGCACCATATCGCCGCGGACGGTTTCTCCATGGGGCCGCTGGCGCGGGATGTGATGACCGCGTACGCCGCCCGGTTCCACGGCGAAGTGCCGGGCTGGGAACCGCTGCCCGTGCAGTATGCGGATTACACCCTGTGGCAGCGGCGGGTGCTCGGCAGCGAGGACGATCCGGAATCGCCGATGGCGCAGCAGACCGCGTTCTGGCAGCGCACCCTCGCGGATCTGCCCGACGAGATCGGGTTGCCGACCGACCGGCCGCGTCCGGTGGTGGCGTCGATGCGTGGTGCCACCGTGCGCGGTGAGCTGGCTGCGAGCGTGGTGCGGGAACTGGAAGCGCTGGCGCGCGAGCGCGGCGCGTCCCTGTTCATGGTGGTGCACGCCGGGCTGGCCGCCTTCCTGGCACGGATGTCGGGGAGCGGCGATATCGCGGTCGGTACCCCGATCGCGGGTCGTGGAGAGCAGGCGCTCGACGATCTGGTCGGCATGTTCGTCAACACACTGGTGCTGCGGACCGCGGTGGACTCCGGTGCGCCGTTCACCGAACTGCTGAAACGGGCCAAGCAGGCCGACCTGGACGCGTTCGGCCATGCGGATGTGCCGTTCGAGCGGTTGGTGGATCTGCTGGCGCCGGAGCGGTCGCAGGCGCGGAATCCGCTGTTCCAGGTGGCGCTGTCGTTCGAGAACAACGAGCAGCCGGCCCTGGAGCTGGCCGGGCTGGAACTGGCCGGGATCGATCTGGCCGAGGGGGTCGCGCGGTTCGATCTGCAGTTCACGCTCACCGACAACGGTGCGGGCGGACTGCTCGTGCTGCTGGACTACGCGACCGAACTGTTCGACGAATCGACGGCCCGGTCGCTGATCACCCGGTTCGTCCGGGTGCTGACGGCGGTCGCCGCCGATCCCGAGGCCGTGGTGGGCGAACTCCGGATCC
This sequence comes from Nocardia sp. CA-290969, assembly GCF_050936135.1. Lineage (NCBI taxonomy): Bacteria > Bacillati > Actinomycetota > Actinomycetes > Mycobacteriales > Nocardiaceae > Nocardia > Nocardia sp. CA-290969. The sequence goes on from NZ_JBNJNJ010000001.1 coordinate 7,512,666, forward strand.
TCGACGAATCCGAACGGGCCGCAATCCTGTCGCGCTCGGGTGGTCCGGCGGAGCCGGCGCGGACGCTGCCGGAGCTGTTCGCCGCCGCCGCGCAACGGGACCCGGCGGCACCGGCGGTGCTGTTCCGGGACGAGCGGCTGACCTACGGCGAGATCGACGAACGGTCGAACCGGTTGGCGCGGGCGCTGATCGCGCGTGGTCTCGGTCCCGAGGATCTGGTGGCGGTCGCGGTGCCGCGGTCGGCGGATTCGGTGCTGGCCGAATGGGCGGTATCGAAATCGGGTGCGGCGTTCGTGCCGGTCGATCCGTCGTATCCGGCCGAGCGGATCGCGCATATGCTCACCGATTCCGGGGTCCGGGTGGGTGTCACGGTGGCGTCGGTCCAGGCGGACCTGCCGGGTTCCGTGGATTGGCTGGTGCTCGGCGAATCGGACCTGTCGCAGTATTCGGCCGACGCCGTCACGGACGCGGACCGGGTGCGGCCGCTGCGGATGTCGAACGCGGCGTACGTGATCTACACCTCGGGTTCGACGGGTCTGCCCAAGGGCGTGGTGGTGCCGCATACCGGCTTGGCCAACTTCTGCGCGGAGCAGGTGCGGCGGTACGGGCTGACCTCCGACACCCGGGCCCTGGCGTTCGCGTCGCCGTCGTTCGACGCGTCGATCCTGGAACTACTGCTGGCGATCGGCTCGGGCGGTGCACTGGTCGTCGTACCGCCGGGGGTCTACGGCGGTGCGGAATTGAGCGAACTGATCCGTTCCGCCGGGGTGACGCACGGCTTCCTCACGCCGTCGGTGCTGGCCTCGCTGGAACCGGCGGATCTGGCCGGTATGCGGGCGATCGTCGCCGGTGGCGAGGCCGTGCCCGCGGAGTTGGTCGCGCGGTGGTCGGATACGCCCGGACGCGCCTTCTACAACGGGTACGGGCCGACCGAAACCGTGATCATGTCGAATATCAGCGACCCGTTGCGTCCGGGCGACCGGGTGACCATCGGTGGTCCCATCCGGGGGATGCGGGTCTTCGTCCTGGACGACCGGCTCGGGCCGGTGCCGGAGGGCGTGGCAGGCGAGCTGTATCTGGGCGGCGTCCAGGTGACGCGCGGCTACCACGCGCGACCCGGCCTGACCGCGCACCGTTTCGTCGCCGACCCCTACGGTGAGCCCGGGGCCCGGTTGTACCGCACCGGCGATGTGGTGCGGTGGCGGCGGGACCCCGCCGGTGCGCCGGTGGTCGAGTACGTGGGCCGCAACGACTTCCAGGTGAAGGTGCGCGGATTCCGGATCGAGCTCGGGGAGATCGATGCGGCGCTGACCTCGCACGAGAATGTCGATTTCGCGGTCACCACCGGCCACGCGACAAGTGCCGGGGCGACCGTACTGGTGTCGTATGTGGTGCCCGCCCCGGGGCGTTCGGTGGATGTCGCGGCGGTGACGGCGCATATCGCCGAACGGTTGCCGTCGTATATGGTGCCCTCCGCGGTCATGGTGATCGATGAGATCCCGTTGACCCCCGTCGGCAAACTCGATCGGAAATCCTTGCCGGAACCGGAATTCGAGACGCAGACCGCATTCCGTGGACCGCGTAATGCCGTCGAGGAAGTGATCGCCGAAATATTCGCCGATGTACTGAGTGTGGACCGGGTCGGTGTGGACGATTCGTTCTTCGCCCTCGGCGGCGACAGTATCGTCTCGATCCAGCTGGTCTCCCGGGCGAAGGCGCGGGGTGTGCTGTTCACCCCGCGCGATGTGTTCGAGCAGCGCACGGTGGCCGGATTGGCGGCGGTCGCCGAATCCGTGGAGATCGGGGAGACCGCGCCGGCCGCACTGGTGGAGTTGCCGGGCGGCGGGGTCGGCACCATGCCGCTCACCCCGGCCGCGCGGTTCATGGTGGAGCGGCCCGGTTCCTACGGCCGGTTCCATCAGTTGATGGCGCTGGAGCTGCCCGCCGGGGTCGGCCGGGAATCGATCGCCGCGGTCGTGGGTGCGGTACTGGACCGGCACGATATGTTGCGGGCCCGCCTGCGCGCCGTGGACGGCGACTGGCTGCTGGAAACCGCCGAGCCCGGCGCCGTAGACGCGAACGCGCTGATCGACCACACCGTTTTCGACGCCGCCGCCGGAGATGAACAGTTCGTCGAAACTGCCACGGCGGCAGTCGATTCCGCACTCGACCGGCTCGACCCGGCCGCCGGTGTGGTGGTCCGGTTCGTCTGGCTGGAACCCGATACCGCCGAGCGGTCCGGTCGTCTGGTGGTCATCGCGCATCACCTGGTGGTCGACGGTGTGTCCTGGCGTGTGCTGGTACCGGATTTCGTGCTGTCCGCGGTCGCGCACAGCGCGGGGCAGGCCCCCGAGTTGCCCGCGCCGGCCACCTCCATGCGCACTTGGGCGCATGCCCTCGAGCGCAACGCGTACAGCGACGACCGGCTCGCTGAACTCGAGTACTGGCGGACCGTCGCCGGCACCGCCGACCCGCTGCTCACCCGCCGTCCGCTGGATCCGGCGGTGGATACCACCGGGGTCGTCGAGGCCTACGGAGTCCGACTTTCCCCGGAGGTCACCCAGACCCTGCTCACCACCGTCCCGGCCCTGTTCCACGGCGGTGTGAACGACGGCCTGCTCACCGCGCTGGTCCTGGCGACCGCGGCCTGGCGGGCGCGCCGGGTACAGGGGGTCCGGCTCGACGATCCGCTCTTGCTCCGCTTGGAAGGACACGGGCGTGAGGAAGGCGTCGTGCCCGGCGCCGACCTGTCCCGGACGGTCGGCTGGTTCACTGCCATGTTCCCGGTGCGATTCGAACCCGCCGGAATCGATATCGAGGCCGCGCTCACCGGCGGCCCCGAGTTGGGTGCCGCGCTGAAGGCCGTGAAGGAACAGCTACTGGCCGTTCCGGACAAGGGCATCGGCTACGGCCTGCTGCGGTACATGAACTCCGACACCGCGGGTGAGTTGCCGCGGCAGATGCCGGGCCAGGTGAGTTTCAACTATCTGGGCCGGATCGGGGCGGGCGAGATCCCGGAGGATATGCGTGATTTCGGCTGGCTGCCGGCCGGCGACCTCGCCGGCCTGGACGCCGGCCACGACGCGGATATGCCGGCCATGGCGCCGCTGGACATCAATGCCATCGTGGTCGGTGACACGCTCACCGCGCGGATCGGCTACCCCTCGACGCTGCTGTCCGCGGACGAGGCCCGCGAGTTCGGCGACCTGTGGGTGCGGGCGCTGGAAGCGGTGGCCCGCCATGCCGAGTCCGCGGGCGCGGGCGGGCATACACCGTCCGATTTCGGCCTGGTCGAGCTGGCGCAGCAGGATATCGACGGTTTCGAGCAGCGGTTCCCGATGCCGGTGGCCGATGTGTGGCCGCTGTCGTCGTTGCAAACCGGTTTGCTGTTCCACGCGCAGCTGGCCGCGGGGTCGGTGGATGTGTACACCGCGCAGGCGGTGCTCACGCTCACCGGCCGGCTGGACGCCGAACGCCTGCGCGCGGCGGCACAAGCGCTGGTGGACCGCTACGAGAACCTGCGCACCGCCTTCGTCACCGATCGGCAGGGCAGTCCGGTGCAGGTCGTACTCGACGGGGTGCGGATCGACTGGACCGAGTACGACCGCAGTGCCTCCGGCCGCGCGGACGATCTGATCGAAACCGACCGGCTGCGGCATTTCGACCTCACCGAACCGCGGCTGATCCGCTTCACCCTGATCAAGACCGCAACGGATACCTGGCGGTTCGTGGTGACCAATCACCACATCCTGCTCGACGGCTGGTCGATGCCGCTGCTCATGCGGGATCTGCTGGCGCTGTACGCCGTGCGCGCCGACACCGGTGTGCTACCGCCGGTCCGTTCCTACCGGCACTTCCTGGACTGGTTGCGCCGGCAGGACCGCCAGGCCTCGCTGGCGACCTGGAGCGCCGCCCTTTCCGGGGTCGACGAGCCGACCCTGCTCAGTGGTCCGCTGTCCGCCGGAGATGCCGCGCACGAAATCGACGCCTTGTCGGGCGAATACGTCTTCGAGCTGGATACCGCGGCGACGGCGCGGATCACCGCGCTGGCCGCCGAACTCGGTATCACCGCGAATACGGTGTTGCAGGTGGCGTGGGCGATCCTGCTCGGCCGGATCACCAGCCGCGACGATGTGTTGTTCGGTGCCACTGTTTCCGGCCGTCCACCGCAGCTGGCGGGCGTGGAGACCATGGTCGGGCTGTTCATCAACACGGTTCCGGTGCGCGTACATTTCGACCACTCCGAACCCGCGCGCGCCCTGCTCACCCGCACCCAGGCCGAACAGGCCGATCTCCTCGATCACCACTATGTGGGGCTGGCGGATATCCAGGCCGCGGCCGGTATGGCCGCGCTGTTCGACACGCTGCTGGTGTTCGAGTCGTACCCGGTGGACGCCGAAGGTATCCAGGCCCAGGCCACCGATATCGACGGGCTCGCGGTCACCGAACTGGGTATGGAGGACGCCACCCACTACCCGCTGACGCTGGTCGCCTCGCTGAGTTCGACGTTGCAGATCCGGGCCGGTTACCGGCGGGATATGTTCGACGAGGCCGGGGTCCGGCGGATCGCGGACCGGCTGGTGCGGGTACTGACCACGCTCACCGACGCGCCCGATCGCCCCATCGGCGAACTCGACCTGCTCGACAACGCGGAACGCGAACTGGTTCTGCACGGCTGGAACGACACGGCGTACGAGGTCGACTCGTCGGCGACTCTGGTGTCGATGTTCGGTGATCGGGCGGCCCGGATCCCGGACGCGCCCGCACTGAGCTTCGGCTCCGAAACCTTGACCTACGCCGAATTCGCCGCCCGGGTGAACCGGCTGGCGCGACACCTGATTTCGCTCGGCGTCGGCCCGGAATCGGCCGTCGGGCTGATGATGTCGCGGTCGGTGGATCTGGTGGTCGGCATGTACGCCGTCGTCACCGCCGGCGGCGCCTATGTGCCGCTGGATCCGGAACATCCGGCGGAGCGGACGCGGTACGTGGTGGAAACCGCGGCACCGGTGTGCGTACTGACCACCACCGCGGATGTTTCCGCGCTGGAACCGATTTCGGCTACGGGTGTGCCCGTCGTGGTCACGGACACCGAGGATCTGTCCGGATACTCCGATATCGCGCTCACCGACGCCGATCGGGCCGCTCCGTTGCGCGCGGCGAATACGGCGTACGTGATCTTCACGTCGGGTTCGACGGGCCGCCCGAAGGGTGTGGCGGTGTCGCACGGCGCGATCGTGAACCGTCTGGTGTGGATGCAGGCCGAGTACGGGCTCGAGTCTGCTGATGTGGTGTTGCAGAAGACGCCGTCGACGTTCGATGTGTCGGTGTGGGAGTTCTTCTGGCCGTTGCAGATCGGTGCGCGGCTGATGGTGGCCAAGCCGGACGGTCATCGTGATCCCGCCTACCTGGCCGAGATCATCGACACCGAAGGTGTCACGGTGGCGCATTTCGTTCCGTCGATGTTGAGTGCGTTCGTCGGTTCGTTCCCCGAACGGGACCCGGAAAGCCACCGCGCGCTGTGTGGGTCGCTGCGCATGGTGTTCTCCTCCGGTGAGGCGCTGCCGCCGAAACCGGCGCAGCGGTTGCGTGAGTTGACCGGTACCGCGGTGCACAACCTGTACGGTCCGACCGAGGCCGCGGTCGATGTGACCTATCACGAAGTGACCGATGCGGATACGACGATCGTGCCGATCGGCGCGCCGGTGTTCAATACCCGGGTGTATGTGCTGGACGGCCGGTTGCGGCCGGTGCCGGTGGGTGTCGCGGGTGAGCTCTACCTGGCCGGTACACAGCTGGCACGCGGCTACGTGGCCCGACCTGACCTGTCCGCGGATCGTTTCGTCGCCAGCCCGTACGGCGCTGGTGAACGTATGTACCGCACCGGCGATCTGGTGCGGTGGACCGCATCCGGTGAGTTGGAGTACCTGGGCCGCACCGACTTCCAGGTGAAGCTGCGCGGTCTGCGGATCGAACTGGGCGAGATCGAAACCGCCCTGACCGATGCCGACGGCGTCGGGCAGGCCGTGGTTTTGGTGCGCGGTGATACGCCCGCCGGTGACCAGCTGGTGGGTTATGTGGTGCCGTCGGCCGGCGCGGCGATCGACACCGACGCGCTGCGCGCCGATCTGGCAGGCCGGTTGCCGGCGTACATGGTGCCCGAAGCCTTGGTGGTCCTCGCCGAACTGCCGCTGAACAGCAGCGGCAAACTGGATCGTAAAACCCTACCGGCACCGGTTTTCGAAGCGCGCGCGTTCCGGGCGCCGTCGACTCCGGCCGAGCAGATCGTGGCCGAGGTGTTCGCCGAGGTGCTCGGTGTGCCACGGGTGGGCGCCGACGATTCGTTCTTCGCGCTCGGCGGTGACAGCATTCTGTCGATCCAGCTGGTTTCGCGGGCCCGCACCCGCGGTATCGCGTTCACCCCGCGCGAGGTGTTCGAACACCGGACGGTCGCCGCGCTCGCCGACATCGCCCAGGTGGGCGATGTGGAGGAACAGCGGTTGGCCGAACTGCCCGGCGGTGGGGTCGGCGAGATGCCGGTACTGCCGTTCATGTCGCAGATCCTCGGCGAAGGCCAGGCGTACCGGCGTTTCGCCCAGCAGATGACATTGCGGCTGCCGGTCGATATCGACCGGGAAACCCTGATCGCGACGTTGTCGGCACTGTTCGACCACCACGACGCGTTGCGCGCCCGGGTGGCCGAGCGCGCCGGTGCCCCGGTATTCGAGGTGCTGCCACCGGGTGCGATCGATATCGGCGCCCTCCTCCACAAGGTGGAACTCGACGACGCGATCGGCGATGTCGAACTTTCCCGGATAGCCTCGGCCGAATTGGACTCCGCGCTGGGTCGCCTGGACCCGGCGGCTCCCGCGATGGCGCAGTTCGTCTGGTTCGCTTTCGCAGGGGAGCGGCGTGATGTGCTGTTGTTCGCGGCGCATCACTTCGTGATCGACGGTGTGTCCTGGCGGGTGATCATCCCGGATCTGGCGCTGGCCTGGTCGCAGCTCGCCGCCGGTCAGCCGGTGGTCCTGCCGCCGGTGGGTACCTCGCTGCGGCGGTGGGCGCACGGCCTGGCCGAGGCCGCCGTCACCTCGGAACGTGCCGCGGAACTGCCGTACTGGCAGCACGTCGCGTCCACTCCGGACCCGGCTCTGGGTAGTCGGCCGTTCGACCCGGTGGTCGATACCCGCGCGACGGTCGAACGGTTCGAGATCAGCCTGCCCGCCGAGGTCACCGAGGCGGTGCTGACCACCGTGGGTGCCCGCTACCACGGCGGCCCCAACGACGCTTTGTTGTCCGCGCTGGTGCTGGCGATCGCTCGCTGGCGGGACGCCGGCTCGTCTGCGGCCGCGCTGGTGAAGCTCGAGGGGCACGGCCGTGAGGAGGCCGTGGTGCCCGGTGCTGATCTGTCCCGCACTGTCGGGTGGTTCACGGCCGTGTACCCGATCCGGTTGGAATTGCCGGGAATCGATATCGACGCGGCGTTCGCCGGTGGCGATGATCTCGGTGCGTTGGTGAAAGCGGTGAAGGAGCAGTTGCTCGCGGCTCCGGACAAGGGTCTCGGCTACGGAATGCTCCGCCACCTCAACCCCGAAGCGGAAAGCCTGCTACCCGAACGTATTCCGGGCCAGATCGGGTTCAACTATCTGGGCCGGGTCTCGTCCGGGGAGGTTCCGGCCGAGATGGCCGACCTCGGCTGGATGCCCACCGGGGATCTGGGGCCGGTGTCGGCCGATATCGACGGCGATATGCCCGCCCACGCGGCGCTGGACATCAACGCCATCGTCACGTCCGGGGCCGAGGGGCCGGTGTTGAACGCGTCCTTCGCGTATGTCACGGGGCTGTTCACCGAGGAGAAGGTGCGCGAGTTCGCGGACCTGTGGGTCGCCGCGCTCACCGCACTCGCGGAACATGTTCGCCGGCCGGAAGCGGGTGGCTTCACGCCGTCGGATATGCCGCTGGTGCGGGTCGCGCAGACCGATATCGAACAGTGGGAACGAAATTATCCGGAGCTGACCGAGGTCTGGCCGCTGTCGCCGCTGCAGGCGGGGCTGCTGTTCCATGCCCAGCTCGTGCGCGACAGTCACGACGTCTACACCATGCAATCCACGGTCGACCTGGCCGGCCGCGTCGACCCGGCCCGGCTGCGGAAGGCTGCGGAAGGTCTCGTCGCCCGGTACCCGAACCTGCGGACCGCGTTCGTCGCGGACGCCGAAGGACAGTGGGTGCAGGTCGTTCTCGACAACGTGGCGGTGCCGTGGCGCGATATCGACCTGCGGGCTCTGCCGGAGCACGAACGAGCGGACGAACTGGGCCGGCTGCTGGCCGCGGACCGGGCGCAGCACTTCGATATGTCGATCCCCCCGCTGATCCGGTTCCACCTGATCCGGTGGAGCGAGGACACCTGGAAGCTGGCCATCACGACCCACCACATTCTGGTGGACGGCTGGTCCATGCCGCTGCTCATGCGCGACCTGCTCATGCTGTACGCCTTGCGCGGCGATACGTCCGCCCTGCCGCGGGCGGCGTCCTACCGCGGCTTCCTGTCCTGGCTCGCCGACCGCGACCGGGCCGCGTCCGCGCGAGCCTGGCGCGATGCGCTCGACGGATTCACCGAACCCACCCTGCTGGCTCCCGAACCGGTGGCGCGGGAAACCTACGAGGTCGGTGATTACGTCGCCGAGATCGACGCCGATCGCACGCGGCAACTCGCCGCTCGTGCAGCCGATCTCGGCATCACCATGAACACGCTGTTGCAGGCGGCGTGGGGTGTGTTGCTGGGTTGGATGACCGGCCGCGACGATGTGGTGTTCGGCGCCACGGTCTCCGGCCGCCCGGCCGAACTGCCCGGGATCGAATCCATGGTCGGCCTGTTCATCAACACCCTGCCGGTGCGGGTACGGGTCGATCACCGGGCGAGCACCGACGAATTGCTCACCGGGTTACAGCGCGAACAAGCCGCTCTGCTGGAACACCACTACCTCGGGCTGACCGATATTCAGCGGGCCGCCGGGACCGCGGTGCGGTTCGACAGTCTGTTCGTTTTCGAGTCCTATCCCACCGACGCCGCCGCGATCGCCGCCACCGGCGATATCGACGGCCTGTCGGTCACCGGGGTGGGGACCAGCGACAACAGCCACTACCCGATGACGCTGGTGGTGACGGCCGAGAACACCGTGCAGATCGCGCTGAAGTACCTGACCAGCCGGTTCGACGCCGCCGCGGTGGAAACGCTGGCCGCGCGGCTGCTGCGGGTGATCGACCACCTGATCGACGGGCTGGGCCGGCCGGTCGGGGATGCGGAGTTGCTGAACCCCGCCGAACGTGCGGAACTGGCCTCGCGCTCCGGGGGTCCGGCGGTGCCGGCGCGGACATTGCCGGAGTTGCTGGCGGACGCGGTAGCGGTGGACCGGTCGGCGCCGGCGGTGGTGTTCGAGGGTCGCCGGTACTCCTACGGTGAGTTCGACCAACACTCGAACCGTCTCGCGCGGGCACTGATCGCGCGCGGTCTCGGCCCTGAGGATTTGGTGGCTGTGGCGGTGCCGCGGTCGGCGGATTCGGTGCTGGCCGAATGGGCCGTGACCAAGTCGGGTGCGGCGTTCCTGCCGATCGATCCGACGTATCCGAGGGATCGGATCGCGCATATGCTGGCCGATTCGGGTGCGCCCGCGGGTATCACGGTGTCCGCGGTGCGTGACGATCTGCCGGATACGGTGTGCTGGCTGGTGCTCGACGAGCTGATTCTCGATTCGTATTCTGCCGAGCCGATCACCGCCGCGGACCGGGTGCGGGCGCTGACCCCGGCGAATACCGCGTATGTCATCTACACCTCCGGTTCCACGGGCGTGCCCAAGGGCGTTGTCGTCACCCATGCGGGCCTGGCGAATTTCAGTGCCGAGCAGGTCGAGCGATACGGGCTGACCCCGGATTCGCGGGCGCTGGCCTTCGCGTCGCCGTCGTTCGACGCCTCCATGCTGGAGTTCTTGCTGGCGGTGGGTTCGGCGGGCGCGCTTGTCGTGGTGCCGACCGGGAACTACGGCGGCGCCGAACTCGGCGAACTCATCGCCCGCGAAGGTGTCACGGTCGGATTCCTGACGCCGTCGGTGCTGGCCTCGCTGGATCCGGCCGATCTGGCCGGGGTCCGGGTGATCATCGCCGGCGGTGAAGCACTGTCGTCGGATCTGGTGGACAAATGGGCCACCCGCTCCGCGGCGGCGGTGGAACAGGCCGTCGGCACGGCCGAGCACGGTCCGGGCTACGGCGAGCGCCGGTTCCACAACGCCTACGGTCCGACCGAGGCGACCATCGCCACCAATATCAGCGGGCAGTTGTATCCAGGCGATCCGGTGACGATCGGTGGCCCGGTACGCGGGATGCGCGCGCTGGTACTCGACGACCGGCTCCGTCCGGTGCCCGAGGGCGCCGCCGGGGAACTGTACGTCGGCGGTATCCAGTTGGCGCGCGGCTATCACGCGCAAGCCGGTCTGACTGCCGGGCGTTTCGTGGCCGACCCCTACGGTGAGCCGGGTGCCCGGTTGTATCGCACGGGTGATGTGGTGCGCTGGCGTCGTGACGCCGCGGGCAATCCGGCTGTGGAGTATGTGGGCCGTAACGACTTTCAGGTGAAGGTGCGCGGGTTCCGTATCGAGCTCGGTGAAATAGATGCCGTCCTGACCGCGGCGGATTCCGTGGATTTCTCGATCACCTACGGGCACGAGCGCGCCCCGGGTGCGGTATCGCTGGTGTCGTATGTGGTGCCCGCGCCGGGGCATTCGATCGATCCGGCCGAGTTGCGTGAGCACGCCGGGCAGCGGTTGCCGTCGTACATGGTGCCGTCGTCGATCATGGTGCTCGACGCGATCCCACTCACCCCGGCCGGCAAACTGGACCGCCGGGCACTGCCCGAACCGGTCTTCGCCGGTGACGCGGCTTTCCGCGCCCCACGCAGCCCGCTGGAACACACCGTCGCCGGCGTCTACGCCGACGTACTGGGTGTAGATCGGGTCGGCGTGGACGATTCGTTCTTCGAACTCGGCGGCAACTCGCTGCTCGCGACCCGGGTCGCGGCCCGGCTCGGTGCAGTGACCGGGATCGATGTGAGTGTGCAGTGGTTGTTCACCGACGCGACCGTCGGCGGTCTCGCTGCCCGGCTCGCCGAACCGGCCGAAGCGGAAGCGCTGGCCGCGGCGGCGTTGCAGGTGGTGCTGCCTATCCGGGAAACCGGTTCGGCGACACCGATTTTCGCTATTCATGCCCGTGATGGTTTGGCGTGGAGTTTCGCCGCACTTGTTCCGATGTTGCCGGACGATCAGCCGCTCTACGGTATCCAATCCCCGGCCTACTCCGAGCCGGACTACAACCCCGCTTCGCTGACGGAGATCGCGGACCGGTACCTGTCGGAGATCCGGCGCATCCAGCCCGAGGGTCCGTATCGCCTGCTCGGCTGGTCCTTGGGCGGTGTCGTGGCCCATGCCATCGCCACCGAATTGCAGGCGGCGGGTGAGCGGGTCGAGCTGCTCGCGATGCTGGACAGCCATCCCGGTATCGATGCCGATATCTACGAGTCCGCGTTGCGCGCCGCGCTCCTGGAACAGGGCATCCGTACCGAGGACGCCGATGGCAGTGCCGGCGAAGAGGGCAGTGTCGGGGAACTCGGTGATGCGGAGCTGGCGCGTCTGCACGAGTTGATCCCTGCGGAGTTGCTGCGTCTTCCGGCCGAGCGGCTGCGGGCGGTGTTCCGGACGGTGGCGCGGTCGGCGGAATTGCTTGCCGATCACGAGCCGGGGATCTACCGGGGCGCGGTCGATTTCTTCCGCGCCGCCGTACCCACCCCGGGTGCGGAGCAGGAAGACCCCCGGGCCGACCACTGGCGGCCATATGTGTCGGGTGAGGTCGCCGAGTACGAGGTACCGGTGATGCACGAGGAGATGACCACGGCCGAGGCATTCACCGTTATCGCCCCGCACCTGCTGGCCCGCCTCGGGAACACCTCCGGCAACCAGGGCTGAACCGGTACCACCCGACGGACACGATCGGCTGAGTTCCGCCGCTACGGTCCGAGCAGGCAGCACAGCGCGTGCTGCTTGTTCGGACACCGCGGTGATCGCCAGGATAGATCCGTTTCCTGTCGGCCGTGGAACCTGGCCGCTGCCGAGACCTTGTCCCGCCGACGGATGAAACAGCAGGTCGATAGCTAGTATTCAGACAGCACCTGCGGACCTACGTGGGTTGCGAATCGAGCTGGAGGCGGTCCGATGGCAATACCCGCTCCGAAACTGGATCGATGGACTGCGTCCGATCTCGACCATATGCCCGAAGACGGATTGCGCTACGAGGTATTGAATGGCCAGCTCGTCGTCAATGCAATTCCCAAACCCCGCCACCAGTGGCTGATCGGGCAGTTGGGCCACGCCCTGGACGATGCGGTGCCGGCGGAATGCCTTGTACTTCAAGGTGTTGGTGTGCTGATCGGGGACGACGAACCGATCCCCGACCTGATTGTCGCCCAGGGCCCGATCTCCTGGGATGACCGCGGGATTCCCGTGGAACAGGTGCGGTTGGCCGTCGAAGTGGTGTCCGGGTCCACCACCTTGGCCGATCGGATGACCAAACCGGTGGTCTATGCGGCGGCCGGAATACCGCACTACTGGCGTTTCGAGATCAACTCGTTCAAGGGCCGGTTGCCGGGCGAGGAACTGCCGGTGCTGTTCGCCCATACGCTGGGGTCCGAACAGGTCTACGAGCAGACGCATCGAGTCTGCGCGGGGGATACCGCAACTCTGCATACTCCCTTCGAGATCACCATCGCCCCCGCGGCACTGCTTCCCTGACACCGATCTCGCCGTGCCGGCCGGTGGCAACGGATCGGCCACACACCGTTGATGAGCACCGGCCTCGCGGACCGTGCTGTGCGACGAGAGAACGCCCATATCGCGCGGTGAATTCTGCGCTCCATCCGGCGTGCCGCCCGGGGGATACGGGATACCGGCCGATCATGGCCGCATGGCATCTCGACGGATCAGCGGTTCGGCTCATCTGTGGCGTAATGCGGGCACCGTGGCGTGCGGTCTGCTGTTCTACTATTTCGTTCCGGTGAATCTCGATTTACCGGGTTACTGGCCCACCCGGGTGCTGACACTGGTGGCATTCGTGGCCGGTGTCGCGGGCTTGGCGTGGCTCGCCTACCGGCGGATCGGGCAGTTCCTGGCCGCGAGCCGAGATACCGCGCACCGGGTCGACGGGCTGCTGTATCTGGTCTGCCTGGCGGTGTTGTTCTTCGCGTTGTTCTACTACGTGCTCCAGTTGCGCGATCCAGGCCAGTTCGCCGACCTGCGCACCCGCACCGACGCGCTCTACTACACCGTCGCGACCCTCGGAACCGTCGGTTTCGGCGATATCCACGCCGCCGGGCAGGCGGCACGAATCGCCACCACCGTCCAGATGGCGTTCGATCTGGTGTTCGTCGGAACCCTGATCACGGTGACGAGCACCGGGATAACCCGGCGTTTGGGCGCCGCGGATGTCACCGGCCGCCGGTAGCCTGGGGCCGTGCCCGAACTACCCGAAGTGGAGGCGCTGGCGCAGTTCCTGCGGGAGCATGCGGTCGGCGCGGTGGTGGGTCGTATCGATGTGGCGGCCTTGAGCGCGATCAAAACCTTCGACCCGCCGGTGACGGCGCTGTCCGGCCGCGATGTCACCGGAGCGGGGCGGTGGGGGAAGTTCCTGGGGCTGGACTGTGGCGGGTTGTGGCTGATCACGCACCTGTCCCGGGCGGGCTGGTTGCGCTGGACCGACAATCCGAGCGTGAGCCCGCCGAAACCGGGTCGGGGGCCGTTGGCGCTGCGGGTGCATTTCTTCACCCCCGAGGGGGCGACACCCGCTTTCGACCTCACCGAGGCCGGCACCAAGAAACGGCTGGCGGTCTATATCGTGCACGATCCGGGGGAGGTGCCCGGTATCGCCCGCCTCGGGCCCGACGCACTCGCCGTCACCGAACCGGAGTTCGCCGCGATCCTGGGGGAGTCCACCGGCCGGATCAAGAACGTCCTGGTCGACCAGACCGTTCTCGCCGGAATCGGCAACGCCTATTCCGACGAGATCCTGCACACGGCCCGGATCTCCCCGTTCGCCACCGCGAAGACCATGCCGGGCGCGAAGATCTCCGCGCTCTACGACGCCCTGCGCACCGTCCTCACCGATGCCGTCGGCCGGTCGGTGGGACAGGACGCGGCGCGGCTCAAGGGGGAGAAGCGGTCGGGTATGCGGGTGCACGGCCGCACCGGGATGCCCTGTCCGGTCTGCGGGGATACGGTCCGCGAAGTGGCGTTCACGGACCGGTCGTTCCAGTACTGCCCCACCTGCCAGACCGGCGGGAAGGTTCTCGCCGACCGGCGGATGTCGCGGCTGCTGAAGTAGCCGCCGTCAGTCGGTGGTCTTCGGTTCGGCGCCGCCGGGCGCGGCTTCCCGGCCGGCCTCGTCGGCGGGATCCCCGGCACTGTCCGCGAGTTTCTCCACCACCGCGGCCGCGGCCTCGGTCGCCGCGCCCGCCGCGTTCGCCGAGCTGACCTTGCCCAGCAGGGTGCCGTCGTCCTCGGCGTCACCCTCCGGCGATACGGGACGCGCCGCGCTCGCTTCCGCCCCCGCGGGGGCACCGCCGGCCGGGACCAGCTGCGGTGCGCGCACCCCCGCCCACAGCTTGCGCTGGGCGCTGTCGGGATCGTTCTCCACCCGGCCGGGGTCGTCGATGATCAGGGTGCTGCGGTCCTGCTCGGTGTAGCGCGGCCATATCGGCAGGGGTTCGCCGGTGCGGGCGAAATTCAGCCAGTTGTCCTGCACCTGGCGGGTCACCGCGAGGAGACCACGGCGGCTGCCGCCGAGCGTCAGCGCCCGGCTCCACGACTCGTAGACGGCGCCGAAGGTGGGCAGCAGATCGGTCGCGTGCGTGGCACCCAGTTTGTACAGCTGCAACAGCCGCGGCGCGAAATCGTAGCGGTAGGCGTAGGTGGGCGCCTGCCGGCTGTGCCCCGCCATCACCTCCAGCGAGGGCCGCCAGAAGAAGTAGTCGCCGCCCGCGCGGATGGCCGCCGCCTCGCCCGGGAAACCCGGATAGGTGGAGAACACCCGGGGATAGCGATCGGGTCCGGCGCCCGACAGCGCGCGCTTGAGGCGTTCGGGCCGGGTGGGCAGAGTATCGGTGAACCGGTTGAACAGCGCACCCTCGTTACGGCAGGTGCCGATGATCAGCGGCACCGGATGCGCGTGTCCCTCGGCGAAGGCGTCGATCGGGGTCCGCGGCAGCAGGTCACCGTCCGCCACCGGCGCCGCCGGGAAGAACCCCGGGAACTCGGCCATCGCGGCGTTGGACGCGCGGTTGAACGCACGCCGGATATCGTGCGGGTCCGCTTCGCGCAGTAGGCGATTCGCGTCCTGCGGGGCGATGCGGAGTTCGGTCAGCACCCGGCGGGCGAATTCGCTCGCCTCCGCTGTCGTCAAACCCCAGTCGGCGGGCGGGCTCTGCGCGATCCCGCGCTGGAAGAGCCCCGCGGCCGCCGGAGTGGCCATGAGACTCAGCACGGCGTGCGCACCCGCGGATTCACCGAAAATCGTGACATTGCCGGGGTCGCCGCCGAATTCGGCGATATTGGTCTGCACCCAGTGCAGCGCGGCGATCTGGTCGCGCAGACCGAGGTTGGAGTCGTAGGGACTGTCCGGGGTGGAGTACTCGGAGAAATCGGCGTACCCGAACGCACCGAGCCGGTAATTGATCGAGACCATGATCACATCGCCGTCGGCCGCCAGTTGCACGCCGGCGTAGAGACGTAGCGCGGAGGTGCCGAAAAGGTAGCCGCCGCCGTGGATGAACACCATCACCGGCCGCGGTCGCACGGCGGGCGTGACGGGAGCCACGACATTGAGTGTCAGTGAATCCTCGCTCATCTCCTGCAGCTTGCGCGGACCGAGCCGCACCCCGAAGCTGGGCTGGATTCCGGCGGCCCGGAAGTACGTCGCATCGCGCACATCGGTCCACGGCTGCACGGGCTGTGGTGCCCGGAACCGCAGGTCGCCGACGGGCGGCGCGGCGTAGGGGAGCGACCGCCAGTACATCACGCGGCGGCCGCGACCCCCGCGGACGACCCCGTCAGCGGTCGTGATCTGTTCGGTTACGCGCTCGTGCCCACTGGGTATGAGCGCGGGCCCTCCGTGGTTACGCTCCGCTGCCGCCTCCGGGCCTGACTCGCTCATACCGCCGATGGTAACGACGACCGGTCGGTCTCCAACAGCCGTAACCAGAATTCGCTGACGGCCGGGAACGCGGGCACCGCATGCCAGAGCGCCTCCAGCGGGACGCGCCCGGCGACGGCGATCGTCGCGGCATGCAGCTGTTCCCCGACGTCCGG
This sequence comes from Nocardia sp. CA-290969, assembly GCF_050936135.1. Lineage (NCBI taxonomy): Bacteria > Bacillati > Actinomycetota > Actinomycetes > Mycobacteriales > Nocardiaceae > Nocardia > Nocardia sp. CA-290969. Next base: position 7,529,060 of record NZ_JBNJNJ010000001.1, read on the forward strand.
TCCGACGAACGTGGCGCCCAGCAGGGTGTCGGTGGTGTTGTCGAGCACCAGCGCGGCATGACCGCGGTAGTCGTCGCGGGTCAGCGCGGAACCGGCGACCTCGATATCCAGTCCGACCGTGCGGATATCGTGCCCCGCGCGCCGGGCGGCCTCGGCGGTGAGGCCCACCGCGGCGACTTCCGGGTCGGTGAACACGACCTGGGGAACGGCGTGGTGGTCCGCACCCGCCCGGTAGCGCGGCCCGGCCAGTGACCGGCCCTCGGCGCGGGCGGCGATCACATCACCGCACACCCGGGCCTGGTACTTGCCCATATGAGTGAGCGCGGCCCGGTGATTGATATCGCCGACGGCGTACAGCCATTCGCCGGCCACCCCGGTGACCGTCAGCTGATCGTCCACCTCGACATAACCCGGCTCCAGCCCGACGGTGTCGAGCCCGATGTCGTCGGTATTCGGGGTGCGCCCGGTCGCCACCACGATTTCGTCGGCGAGCAGGGTGGTTTCGCCACCGGGCCCCTCGGCGTGCACCGTGACCGGGCCGCCGTGGATCCGGCCTTCCCCGTGGTCCGCGGCGGCCGGTCGCCGGACCCGCCGCGGGCTGGTACCGAAACGGATATCCACCCCGCGTTCGATCAGTGCGGCGGCCACCCGTTCCCCCGCGAACGGCTCCACACCGGTGAGCAGCCGATCTCCGCGTACCAAGAGAGTGACCTCGGCGCCCAGTGCCGACAACCAGGTCGTCGCCTCACAGGCCACCACCCCGCCACCGATCACCACGACCCGTTTCGGGATCTCGTGCAGGTTCGTCGCATCGCGCGAGGTCCACGGCAGTGCCTCGCGCAACCCGGGAATATCCGGCACCGCGGCCCGGCTGCCGGTGGCCAGGACCACCGCCCGGCGGGCCCGGATCTCGTGTTCGCCGATCCGCACGGTCCGCTCGCCGGCCAGCCGGCCGGCGCCGCGGATCACCGCGATCCCTTCCCGCGCCGCCCAGTCGAGCTGGCTCGAATCGTCGTGGTCACCGTCGTGGGCGTGGACGAATTCGTCGCGCCGGCGCAGTACCGCCGCCACATCGGGTCCGCGCCCCTCCACCCCGGGCAGCCCGCGCGCGGCGCCGAGCACATGCCCCGGCCGCAGCAGTGCCTTGCTGGGGATACAGGCCCAATACGAGCATTCGCCGCCGAGGCGTTCGCGTTCCACGATCGCGGCGGTGCGGTCGCTACCGGCCACCGCGTAGGAGGCGGCGTTCTCGCCGGCCGGACCGCCGCCCAGCACTATGACATCGTATTCTTTTGCCGCGGAGTCGATTCCGGTCATCGGGGCGCGCCTACTGCAGGTAGCCCTCGACCTGTCCCGGTGGACTGGGTTGTGCTTCGTCGGGGTTTTCGCCGCGCTCGATCCGGGCCCGTCGCTGTCGCAGCAGATCCCAGCACTGGTCCAGCATGACCTCCAGCTCGGCCAGCCGGCGCCGTTCCACATCGGGGTCGAGTTCCCCGCGGGAGGCCCGCGACCGCAGGTCGTGCTCGTGGTCGACCAGTTCCTTGATCCGCCCGAGGATGTCCTGTTCGGTCATGTCGCCCATGCTACGTCCCGTGCCCGGAATACCTGGTCATTCAGCACGCCGCAGGAGGTAGACGTCCATGATCCAGCCGTGGCGTGCGCGCAGTTCGGCGCGCAGCCGCATGATCCGGTCGGCTACCTCGCCCACCCGGCCGCTGACCAAGGTCTCCGCCGGCATACCGAGGTAGGCGCCCCACCAGATGTAGGTGTCGGCGGGGGTGGCGGTGAACGCGCAGTCGGCGTCGAGCATGACCACGGTGGAACCGGCGGTCAGCCCCTCGTCGCGCAGCCGGCGGCCGGTGGTGATGTGCACGGGTTCGCCGATCCGGTGCAGGACGATCCGGTGCCGTGCCGCGAGAGCGTGCACGCTGGTCACCCCAGGGATCACGGTGTAGTCGAAGGTGAGCGTGCCGCGGTCGAGTACGCGTTCGATCATGCGCAACGTGCTGTCGTAGAGGGCCGGATCACCCCACACCAGGATCGCGCCCACCCCCTCGGTCGCGGCGAAGGCCTGCTCCAGCAGCAGCGAACGGCGTTCGTGCCAGTCGAGCACGGTTTCCCGATAGTTGTCCGGGGCGCGGTCGCGCGGCGGATCGGGTATCTCCACGATGCGGTAGGGGCGGTCGGCGTACTGGTCGAGAATCGCGGTGCGCACATCCACCAGCTGCTGTTTCTCCGTCCCTTTACCCATGACGAAGAAAACGTCGACCTGCCGGAGTGCCTTGACGGCCTGCATCGTCACCTGGTCGGGGTCACCGGCACCGATACCGATCACAAACAGCTTCCGCATGGGGTCAGCTTGGCAGGGAGCGATTGCGGACTGCCGGGCGAGGGTCGGCCGGGCCGCCCACCTACCTCGCGCAGGCGAGAGCACCGAAACGGTGCGTCGGCGGCATGAACAGCCCGCCGGCTGGCTGGCCGGAGCGGGTACGGTCGCTCGATCGGAACGGCAGCAGGTACGGCGCGCGCCACCGGTGCCGGCGACCCCTCCGGTAGCAGGATCACCCGGGGCGCCGGTGGCCGCCGTTCGAGTCGGCATCCTGTGTCGGCGGCGCGAGAGTCCCCCGGGGCGCCCGGGCAAGCCGGGAAAGTAAGCTCGGGCCGTGGCGAGCGCAGCGAACAATCCCGAGGTGAGCGCGGCGAGCAGGGCAGGCGCGGAGAGCAACCGGATCCCGGATACGCAGTACGAAGATCTACTTCGCCGGGTGCTGGAAACGGGTAGCGCCAAGGCCGACCGCACCGGTACCGGGACCCGCAGCGTGTTCGGGCACCAGCTGCGGTACGACCTGGCGGTCGGGTTCCCGCTGATCACCACCAAGAAAGTGCACCTCAAGTCGATCGTGTACGAGCTGCTGTGGTTCCTGCGCGGGGATTCCAACGTGAAATGGCTGCAGGAGCACGGGGTCAGCATCTGGGACGAATGGGCCGACGCCGACGGCGAGCTGGGGCCCGTCTACGGCGTGCAGTGGCGTTCCTGGCCGGCACCCGACGGCCGCCATATCGACCAGATCGCGCAGATCCTGCACACCCTGCGCACCGACCCCGATTCCCGGCGCATGCTCGTCTCCGCGTGGAACGTGGCCGAGCTCGATCGGATGGCGCTGGCCCCCTGCCATGCCCTGTTCCAGTTCTACGTCGCCGGTGGCCGGTTGTCCTGCCAGCTGTACCAGCGCAGCGCCGACCTGTTCCTCGGCGTGCCGTTCAATATCGCCAGCTATGCCCTGCTCACCGTGATGGTGGCCCAGCAGAGCGGGCTCGAACCCGGCGAGTTCATCTGGACCGGCGGTGACTGCCATATCTACGACAACCACCGCGAACAGGTCACCGAACAGCTGACCCGCACGCCCTACCCGTTCCCGCGGCTCGAGCTCACCCCGGCCGCATCGCTGTTCGACTACCGGTACGAGGACGTGCGGATACTGGATTACCGTCATCATCCGGCGATCAAGGCGCCGGTGGCGGTATGACCGCCTCGCCGCCGCGCTTGATCGGCATGATCTGGGCACAGACGCCTGCGGGGGTGATCGGTGCGGACAACGCCATCCCCTGGCGAGTGCCCGAGGATATGGCACTCTTCCGGGAGACGACCACCGGTCACACCGTGGTGATGGGCCGGCGGACCTGGGATTCGCTGTCGGATCGTTTCCGTCCGCTACCGGGGCGGCGCAATATCGTCGTGACCCGGCAGGCGGGTTGGTCGGCCGAGGGTGCCGAAACCGCCGGGTCGGTCGCGGCCGCGCTCGACCTGGCCGCGCCCGCCACCACCTGGGTGATGGGCGGCGGCGAGATCTACCGGGAGGCTCTCCCGTACGCGACCGAACTGCTGATCACCGAGGTCGACACCGATGTGTCCGGCGATGTCTACGCCCCCCTGCTCGGCTCCGAATGGCACAGTGCCGACTCGCAGGACTGGCGCGAATCCTCGACCGGGCTGCGCTATCGCACCCGGCGCTTCACCCGCTGAGTACGAGCAGTACGCCCGGCCACGCCCCTGTCGCGCCGTGAGCTCGCCTTGTCACCGGCCGGGCAACAGGAGCTGCGCCACACAGCGGCCACAGGAAGTATGCCGAGCGGCAACCGGGCGGCACCGGGAGTGGCAAAAGGGGCACGGTCGGCGGGAAACACCGGAATGCCGCGGCGCTGTCGGGCATACTCGGCGATACGACCCGTGATCATCAGCCCGGTCGCGGGTACGCGGAGGCGAAAGGCGGTTCATGGACAAGAAATCGCTGACAGCGGTGGCCCGGCAGCAGCTCAAGATGGCCGCGACCGTGACCAGTGGCCGCAGTTCCCAGACCATCTACGGGGGGCATGCCAATTCCCTCCGGCAGACCGTGGTCGGACTGTGCGCGGGGCAGAGCCTGGCCGAACACGACAACCAGGGTGAGGCCACGCTGCTCGTGCTCTCCGGCAGCCTCACCCTGCACAGCGGTGCCAACGAGTGGAAGGGTTCGACCGGCGATCTGCTGGTCGTCCCCAAAGCGCGGCACAGCGTGAAGGCGATCGACGATGTGGCGTTCCTGCTGACTGTGGCGAAGTAGGCGCCCGGTTCTCCCGGCCGCGGCCCCGTTCGCCGGTAATGTGCTCGGCTATGGGGCAGCCGCAGCCGATTCTCGAACCGCTCACCCCGGCCGCGCATTTCCTCGTCGCCACCATCGAACCGGGCGGCGAGGCGGCGGCACGGGAACTCCTGGCGGAACTGCCGGGCCTGCGCCGGGCGATCGGGTTCCGGCTGCCCGGCGCGGGGCTCGGCTGTATCACCGGGATCGGCTCGGCCGCCTGGGACCGGCTTTTCAGCGGCCCCCGCCCGCCCGAACTACACGAGTTCCCGGGATACGACGGCCCACTGCACCACGCCCCGGCGACTCCGGGCGACCTGCTGTTCCATATCCGCGCGCAAGCGCACGACGCCTGCTTCGAATTGGCCATGGCCATCGGCGACCGGCTGGCCGGGGTCGGCAAGATCGTCGACGAAACCGTCGGTTTCCGCTATTTCGAACAGCGTGACCTGCTCGGATTCGTCGACGGCACCGAGAACCCCGAAGGTGCGTTGCCGGATTCACCGGCCGGTGTGGCCGCGCTGATCGGCGCCGGCGATCCGGATTTCCGCGGCGGTAGTTATGTGATCGTGCAGAAATACCTGCACGACCTCACCGCGTGGCGGGAGCTGCCGGTACAGGAGCAGGAGCGGGTGATCGGCCGGACCAAACTCGAGGATTTCGAACTCGACGACGCCGACAAGCCCGCGGATTCGCATATCGCGGTGAACCAGGTGATCGAACCCGACGGCACCGAACGGGAGATCCTGCGCGCGAATATGCCCTTCGGCAGTATCCGCGACGGCGAATTCGGCACCTATTTCGTCGGCTATTCGGCAACGCCGCGGACCACCGAGATCATGCTGGAACGGATGTTCCTGGGCACCGACGAGGCACCGCACGACCGGATCCTCGATTTCTCCACGGCCGTCACCGGCACCCTGTTCTTCGTCCCGCCCCAAGATTTCTTCGACGATCTGCCCGCGCCGCCGGACGCCGAGGCGGCGGCCGAACCGGCCGGGAAGACGACGGCATCGCCGGTCGCGGACGGTTCGCTCGGTATCGGCACGTTGAAAAGGAGCAGCACCGGATGAACAACCTGCATCGCGAGCTCGCGCCGATCACGGACGCGGCCTGGTCGGTGATCGAAGAGGAGTCCGCGCGGACCTTCAAACGACACAACGCCGGCCGCCGGGTGGTCGACCTGTCCGGCCCGCACGGCACCGACTATTCGGCGCGCGGCCTCGGCCACACCACGCCCATCGCGGCGCCGCACGACGGTGTCGTGGCCCGGCAGCGGGTGGTTGCCCCGCTGGTCGAGTTGCGGGTGCCGTTCACCCTGTCGCGCGAAGAACTCGACAATGTGGAGCGCGGCGCGCAGGACACCGACCTGGACCCGGTCAAGGACGCCGCCCGCCGGATCGCCTTCGCCGAGGACCGGGCCGTTTTCGAGGGATACGCCGCCGCCGGTATCACCGGTATCCGGGAGGCCACCTCGAACCGGGCCATCGCCCTGCCCGACGATGTGTTCGGGGTGCCCGAGGTGATCGCCCTGGCGGTGAGCCAGCTGCGGCTGGCCGGTGTGGACGGACCGTACACGGTGCTGCTCAGCGCCGACCTGTACACCAAGGTCAGCGAGACCGCCAACCACGGGTATCCGCTGCGCACCCATCTGGAGCGCCTGGTACCGGAGGGCGAGATCATCTGGGCGCCGGCCATCGACGGGGCCTTCGTGCTCACCACCCGCGGCGGAGATTTCGACCTCACCATCGGACAGGATCTGTCGATCGGCTATCTCGGCCACGACGCCGAAACCGTCCAGCTGTATTTCCAGCAGAGCATGACCTTCCACGTGTACTCCGCCGAAGCGGCCGTAGCGCTGCACTGACGGGTCGCCACGGCACCGTACCGGCCGGGTATGTCCGGTACGGTGTGGCCGTCAACACCCGGGGTGAGTGGAGTCGGAATGCGGATGGTGCACGCGGGCGTGGTGCCCGCCGAGCGAGTGCTGGGCTACGGCCTGGTGGGGTTGGCGGTCGTGGTGGCGGCCACCGTGCCGACGGTGCTGCTGTTCGGGGCCGGCCGGATCTTCACCGGGATCGTGCTCGGGGCGATACTCGCCGTGGCGGTGCTGATCGCCCTGTTCAAACGCGATGCCGTGGTACTGACCGAAGACGCCATCCACCGGCGCACCCCGTGGTCGGTGACGAGTATCGAATGGGACCGGGTGGTCGCCGGGCGCTTCGGCCTCGACGAACGGGCGCGGTGGTCGCTCGCCCTCGACCTCACCGGCGGCGAGGAACCACACAGCGAATTGGTCCTGCTCTCCATACCGCCCGTTTCGGGACCGATCTCGGGCGCCTACGACCTGCGAAAACGTGAGCAGATCGACGAGATCCGGAATATCCTCCGGTACAAGAGAATTCCGGTCACGGTGCTTCCGGATATCGCCGGTGCGCTGGAGCGGCATTGGCAGATCGCACCGCCCACCCGCTGAACCGATCGCCGGCGTACGGTTCCAGCCGTCGACCCGATGTGCTCGCGCAGCGCCGCCGGACCGCGCGTCAAACGACCGGCTCTGGGTTCGGGCCGGTCAAAGCGCGACACAACTCGAACCTGACCGTCGGCCGGGGTGAACGCGGGCGTATATGTTCAGGGATCGGTATCCCGGCCGCCACGGCCTCTACGTACTTCTTGGCCCCTTGTGGTCCGAGGCCGGGTGCCGTCGCCCGCACCACCCGGAGTGCCTCGAGGCGCTGCTCACGCTCGAGCAGTTCCGCGACCTCGGCTCGCAGGGGATCCGCACGCTCGACCCCGCGAACCTGCTCGAGATACTCGTCGATCCACTCACCGTGTTCGAGATCAGCGGTGGCATGGACGGTGTGCAGGCCGGCGTCCACTCCATCGACCAGGAAAAATCCGTGACCGACCACCATGTCCGCGATGTTGTGGGTGCGCACGTAGCGTTCGCCCTGGGCGATGATCATCCAGCCCAGCCGGTGTGGTCTGACCTCCATGACCACCAGCGCCGGCGCGTCGGGTTGCAGCGCCTGCTCGGCCAGATACCTCTCCACGACCCTGACCGCCCACCTCTTCGACACCATGGCGACAGGCTAAGAGGAAAAGCCTGCCGACCGCATCGGTTTCACCGGCCCGCCCCACGGGTTGTGATTGATGACAGGACAGGTCTTAGCCTGGACGAATGCGCCGGCTGAGCGTCATAGACGGAATATTTCTGCGGACTCATCAGGGGATGGGCACGCCTATTGCGTTGCAGGGTTTATGGCGCACGGCGGATACCGTGGACTCCGCGCAGTTGAGCCGGCTGTACGGCGCACTGCGGGTAGGTTCGCTCGGCCGCCGGGTGGTCCGCTCCCGTATCCCCGGTGCCCGGGGGCGATGGCAGCCCAGTCGCCGCGCCCACCCGCTGGATCTGTGTTCCGCCGCGCTCGCTCCTGGCGAGATCCTCACCTGGGCCGATGGGCGGGGCGCCGATCTGGATCCCGAACGCGGGCCCGGCTGGCGGCTGTCGGCGGCGCCGCTCAGCGACGGCGGCACGATCGTCGCCCTGACCTGTTCGCATGTCCTCGCCGACGCACGGGGGTTGATCATCGCCGTCGAAGACGCCCTGGCGGCAGCCGATCAGCGAACGGCCGCGGCCGGCCGGGTCCCCGGCGAGGCCTCTTCGGTGGCGTCGGATCCCGGTGGTGATCCGGAATCCGACTGGGTCGACGCCGCCGAAACCTGCATTACCGTTGTGTCCGGCACGGCACGCGCACTACGGAACCGGCTCCTGCGAGCAACGGTCTCCGCGAAGGTTGCCGGATCCGGACCGGCGAACTCCGGCCGGATCAGCGCTGGTCTCCAGCAGGCCGCGGAGGCGAATAGTCGAGCGGCGGCGCTGCCGGCGGCACAGCGAGCGGGCGGCGGCCGGACACGGGCCGAACCGATCAACCCGCAGGAGGAAGTTCCCGTGCCGGGCATCGTGCTGCGATGTCCCGCCGCGGAATGGGAGCGGGTGGCCGACGCGGCGGGTGGTACGGCCAACAGCCTGTTCATCTGGTTCGTCGCGAACACGCTGTGGGCAGCGGGGTTCCCCGAATCCAGGATCGTGGCGAGCCTGCCGGTGGATACTCGCGACGAACCGCGGATCGACAACGACCTCGCGATGACCGAGATCGCTGTCGCACCCGGTGACGATCCGGCGGATATCCGGGCGAAGAGTCGTGCCGCCTACGAGCGCCGGATGTCGAGCCCCGGCGGGCTGCCGGAGGAATTCCTGCATCTGGTCCCGGACCGGGTGGCGTATCGGCTGTCCCGGGGCGCCGGTGAACGCGACATCCTGTGCTCGAATATCGGCGCGATCCCCACGTCCCTGCACTCACTCGGACCGCACAACTGCACCGGTGTCGCTACCCGGGCCATCCATCCGGGTCTCACCTACGCCCGCCGCCCGCGTACCCGGTTATCCGGGTACCTCTGCCGATTCCGCGACGACTACCTGCTGACACTGGTGAGCCTCGACCCGGACAGGGCAGCCGGCCCCGCCGCGCTCCAGCTTCTGGCCGAGCGGACCGCCGACCGGGTAGGTCTGCCGATCGCCGGGTGGTGATCGGGCCGGGAAGTGATTCCTGCGGTCTCGGACTCGCCGGGAGCGCTCGTGTACGGCAATCCAGTGGTCGTGCGGCACGAACTCGCGGCAGCTGCGGGAGGCGCCGACACGGGGCCGATGCCGGGGCGGTAGCGACCCACTCACATCCCTCGAACCCCGGCAGGTTCAGCGGTTGGCGCGGTACCAGCGGATCAGGCCGTCGGTCGACGAATCACCCTGCGGTGCGGGATCTTCCGCTTCGGTGAGCAGCGGCGCCAGCTCCAGCGCCTGCTGTTTGCCGAGTTCGACACCCCACTGGTCGAAACTGTCGATACCCCAGATCACGCCCGCCACAAACACCTGATGCTCGTACAGCGCGATCAGCTGCCCGAGCACCGCGGGAGTCAGTTGCGGCGCGAGGATCGTCGTACTCGGCCGATTTCCGGGCATCACCTTGTGCGGCACCAGTTCCGCCGGAGTCCCTTCCGCGGCGATCTCCGCCGCGGTTTTCCCGAAGGCCAGCACTTTGGTCTGCGCGAAGAGATTGCTCATCAGGATGTCGTGCATACTGCCGGTGCCGTCGCGGGTGGGTAGATCGTCGGTCGGGCGGGCGAAGCCGATGAAATCCGCCGGAATCAGCCTCGTCCCCTGATGCAGCAGCTGATAGAACGCGTGCTGGCCGTTCGTGCCCGGCTCGCCCCAGAAGATCTCACCGGTGGACGTGGTGACCGGGGTGCCGTCGGCCCGGACCGACTTCCCGTTCGATTCCATGGTGAGCTGCTGCAGATAGGCGGGGAAACGGGCCAGATCGTTCGAATACGGCAGTACCGCCCGGGATTGCGCGCCGAAGAAGTTCGAATACCACACCCCGAGCAGAGCCAGCAGAACCGGTGCGTTGGCGTCGAGCGGCGCGGTCGCGAAATGACGGTCCATGCCGTGCATACCGGCCAGGAACTCGGCGAACCGGTCCGGTCCGATGGTCACCATCACCGAGAGCCCGATGGCCGAATCCACCGAATACCGGCCGCCCACCCAGTCCCAGAAACCGAACATATTCGCCGTATCGATCCCGAACTCGGCGACCCGTTCGGCGTTCGTGGACACGGCCACGAAATGTTTGGCCACCGCCTCCGCGCCCAGGGCGCCCACCAGCCAGCGCCGGGCGGCCGTCGCGTTGGTGAGGGTCTCCAGGGTGGAGAAGGTTTTGGAGGCAACGATGAACAGGGTGGTCGCGGGGTCCAAACCGTTCAGCTCCGCCACCAGATCGGCCGGGTCGACATTGGATACGAACCGCGCGTCGATCCCGGCATCCACGTAATGCCGCAGCGCCTGATGCACCATCACCGGGCCCAGATCCGAACCGCCGATACCGATGTTGACCACGGTTTGGATCCGTTCCCCGGTGGCCCCGCGCCAGCGCCCCGAACGCACCGCCTCCGCGAAATCGCGCATCCGGCCGAGCACCTCGTGCACCGCGGCCCCGGCATCCTCGCCGTCGATCAGCACCGAGGTACCCGCCGGCACCCGCAGCGCGGTATGCCCGACCGCACGATCTTCGGAGGTGTTGATGTGCTCGCCCCGCAGCATCCGATCGCGCTGGGTCGCGACCCCGGCCTCCTCGGCCAATTCGACCAGCAGCCGCAACGTTTCCCGGGTGACCCGGTGCTTGCTGTAGTCGATCAGCAGCTCGCCCGCGGTCAGTCGCAGATCGTGCCCGCGCGCCGGATCCTCGGCGAACAGATCCCGTAGCTGCAGTGCGGCGACGGCCTCGTGGTGATCGTGCAGTTTCCGCCATGCCGCCGAAGCGGTGATGTCGACGCTCACACCTACCGAGAGTAGTACTTCCGATACACGCTTGCGGGAGAAGGCTGTGTCTTTTGGCGCGCCTTCGGCGCGCGGGGTTTGGCCCCCCTTGGTCCCTGCGTTCAGCCCCGCGATACTCGCGCCTGCGGCGCATTGTCTCGCGGGGCTGAACGCAGGGACGGGCCAAACCCTCCAAATGCCTCGCTGAACTCGGCGCCGCCGTGGTTGCGTTGGGTTTCGGGGTTATGGGCGGTCCGAGTGTCTCGCTGAACTCGGCGCCGCCGTGGTTGCTTTCGATTTTGGGACTATGGCCCTCCAAATGCCTGGCTGAACTCGGCGCCGCTGTGGTTGCGTTGGGTTTCGGGGTTATGGGCGGTCCGAGTGCCTCGCTGGACTTGGCGACACCATGGTTGCGTTCGGAACCTGTAGCGACCTATGGGCAGGGGTATTCCGCGCACTCCGGAGGCAGGTGGTTCACATTCGTGGTTCGGGGCCCGTCTCGTTCTGGAGCGACGGAGCGGGGGAGCGAAGCGGAGGAGCGGAGGAGTGAAGAACGAGACCAAGGGGCCCCGAACCCGCGGCGCCGGAGGCGCCGCCAATGACACAGCGGGGGAGCGAAGCGGAGGAGCGGAGGAGTGAAGAACGAGACAAAGGGGGGCCCGAACCCGCGCCGCCGGAGGCGGCGCCAAAGATACAGATCCTGTCCTCGGGAGCCAGCGAAATCGGGGGATTCGCGGCATAGGCTGAGGTCTATGGCCTCAGAAACCGAAGTACTCGATTCCGTACCGAAGCAGTTGTGGATCGGTGGTCCCGTCGATGCCTCCGGTGGCGGCACCTTCGCGGTGCACAATCCGGCCAACGGTGAGGTGATCGCCGAGGTCGCCGATGCCACGCCGGAGGACGCCGTACGCGCGCTGGACGCGGCCGTGGCCGCCCAGGCGGAGTGGGCGGCGACCCCGGCGCGGGAGCGGGGCGAGATCCTGCGGGCGGTGTTCGAGCGGATCACCGCCCGCGCGGAGGACTTCGCGCTGCTGATGACCCTGGAGATGGGTAAGGCGCTGCCGGAGAGCCGTAACGAGGTGCGTTACGGTGCCGAGTTCTTCCGCTGGTTCAGCGAGGAGGCGGCGCGGATCAGCGGCCGCTATCTGCACGCCCCGTCCGGTACCGGCCGGATCCTGGTGCACAAGCAGCCCGTCGGCCCGTGCCTGGCCATCACCCCGTGGAACTTTCCGCTCGCCATGGGCACCCGCAAGATCGGTCCGGCCCTCGCCGCGGGCTGCACGATGATCGTGAAACCGGCGTCGGCCACACCGCTCACCATGCTGCTGCTGGCGAAACTGTGCGCCGAGGCGGGCCTGCCCGAGGGGGTGCTGTCGGTGATCACCTCCCGCCGCTCCGGCGCGGTGACCCAGCCGCTGCTCGACGACCCCCGGCTGCGCAAACTCACCTTCACCGGTTCCACCGAGGTCGGCCGCTCGCTGGTCGAGAAATCCGCGCACGGCCTGCTGCGTACCTCGATGGAGCTCGGCGGGAACGCGCCGTTCGTGGTGTTCGACGATGCCGATATCGACGCCGCGGTGCAGGGCGCGATGCTGGCGAAACTGCGTAACGGCGGGGAGGCGTGTACCGCGGCGAACCGTTTCCACGTCCAGCGCGGGGTGCTGGCCGAGTTCACCGACAAGTTCGTAGCGGCGATGAACGACCAGGTCCGGATGGGGCCCGGTACCGAATCCGACACCACCCTGGGCCCGCTGATCAACGAGGAGCAGCTCACCACGGTGTCCGAGCTGGTCGACGACGCCGTTTCCGCCGGCGCCACCGTGCGTCTGGGCGGTAAAGCGCCCGGCGGCCCGGGCTGGTTCTACCCGGCGACAATCCTCACCGAGATCCCCGAGGGTGCCCGGATCCTGCGCGAAGAGGTGTTCGGGCCGGTGGCCCCGATCATCGCTTTCGATACCGAGGAAGAGGGCCTCGCCGCCGCCAACGACACCGAATACGGACTGGTGAGCTATGTCTACACACGCGACCTCGACCGGGCGTTGCGCGTCGCGGAAGGGCTGGAGAGCGGCATGGTCGGGGTGAACCGGGGTGTGATCTCCGACCCCGCCGCCCCGTTCGGCGGTGTCAAGGCCTCCGGATTCGGCCGGGAGGGCGGTACCGAGGGGATCGAGGAGTATCTGTCCACGAAGTACATCGCGATGACCTGAGCGCGACGTACGACCGCCCCGGGGCGTGGTCACCCGGGGCGGTTCGCGGGAGTGCGGCGGTCTGCGGGCCGCCGCGTGTGGTTCGAGCCGGCCTACCGGCCGAGGCGGCCGCGACCGAGCCGCAGCAGCAGCATCGCCAGCGTATGGCCTTCCTGGCCGAGTTCGCTGAAGCGTTCCAGCACCTTCATTTCGCGGCTGTGCACCAGCCGGGTGCCGCCGGAAGCCATCCGGGTGCGGCCGATGACCCGCGAGATCTCGGTGCGACGCTTGATCGCCTCCAGGATCTGGGAGTCGAGCTGGTCGATTTCCTTACGAAGCTTCTCGATCTCGGCTTCGGTCCGAGGGAGCTCCGATTCCGAGCCGGTCGTCGACCCGGTCGCCGTGGCGGGTGTGCTCATCTTTCATCTCCTCGTGTCAGAACCTGGATCGCCGTCGCACCGCTTCGCGTTACCGGTCCAGAGTTCCTTCACCGTGAAACAGACCCGGTGGGTCTGGTAGTCCCGATACCCCCTACCTGCCCCTTCCGGCCTCAGGTGCCCGGGCTGTGATCCCGCTGCGTGCCCGGCCGGAGCGGTTGTTTCACAAAAGGGCAAACCATGCTGCCAGTTTGCCACGGGTCCGATGGTCTGCAAAGTGGGGGCCTGCCACCGGCGGCGAACCGCTCCGAGGGCGGTCGGGCGGTGTTTTTCGTCCGCGTGTTCGATTGCGTCGGGTGGTGGCGGTAGCGTTAACACCTGATGGACACGACCGCGTCAACACCTCGCTCGGATTCGCATACTTCCCGCGATCGGCTCGCCGGCGCCGGCCGTTCGGACGACCGTGGCCGGGACGCGCTGCCGCCGTCGCTACCCGGGCTGGAAGAACTGGGCACGCAGCGGCGGCCGTCCGTATCCGCGGCCTCCGGAAGCCGGGAGGGCGGTCTGGCGGCTCTGCAGCGGCGGGTGCAGGCCGAGCAGGAGCAGCAGCGCTCCGATGCCGCGCAGCGCCGGTCCACGGAGGCCGCGCAGTTGCTGGAGGGGCTCAATCCGCAGCAGCGTGCCGCCGTCCTGCATACCGGGTCACCACTGCTGATCGTGGCGGGGGCCGGGTCGGGTAAGACCGCCGTGCTCACTCGCCGGATCGCCTACCTGCTGGCCGCGCGCGGGGTCACGCCGGGCCAGGTGCTGGCCATCACCTTCACCAACAAGGCCGCGGCCGAGATGCGGGAGCGGGTTATCGAGCTGGTCGGTCCGCGGGCCGCGAGTATGTGGGTATCGACCTTCCATTCCAGCTGCGTCCGGATTCTGCGCACCCAGGCGGCGCTGCTGCCCGGGCTGAACTCGAATTTCTCCATCTACGACGCCGACGATTCGCGGCGGCTGCTCACTATGATCGGCCGGGATTTCGAGCTGGACCCGAAGAAGTTCTCGCCGCGGCTGCTTGCCACCGCCATCTCGAACCTGAAGAACGAGCTGATCGGCCCGGACAAGGCGAATTCGGACGCCGAATTCGAGGATGCCGAACTGCCCCGGATCGTGGCCCGCGTCTATGCCGAGTACCAGCGGCGGCTGCGCGCGGCGAACGCGCTGGATTTCGATGATCTCATCGGTGAAACCGTCGGGCTGCTGCAGCAGCATCCCGAGATCGCCGAGTACTACCGCCGTCGCTTCCGGCATGTACTGGTCGACGAATACCAGGACACCAACCACGCCCAGTACGTGCTGGTGCGGGAGCTGGTGGGGCACGGCGCCGCCGACCCGGCGGCCGCGAGCGAAGCCGCCGATACCGCGGCCGGCGCGGCAGCGGCCGGCGAATCGGATACCGACGCCCCGGACCCGGGGACGGTACCGCCGAGTGAACTCTGCGTGGTCGGCGACGCCGACCAGTCCATCTACGCGTTCCGCGGCGCCACCATCCGCAATATCGAGGAATTCGAACGCGATTTCCCCGACGCCGAGACCATCCTGCTGGAACAGAACTACCGTTCCACCCAGAACATCCTGACCGCCGCCAACGCGGTGATCGCCCGCAACACCAACCGCCGCGACAAGCGCCTGTGGACCGATGCCGGGGAAGGCGAGCTGATCACCGGCTACGTCGCCGACAACGAGCACGACGAAGCCGCGTTCGTCGCCCGTGAGATCGACCGGCTGGTCGACGCGGGGGAGGCCGGCTACTCCGATATCGCCGTCTTCTACCGCACCAACAACAATTCGCGCGCGCTGGAAGAGATCTTCATCCGGATGGGCCTGCCGTACAAGGTGGTCGGTGGCGTCCGGTTCTACGAGCGTAAAGAAGTCCGCGATATCGTCGCCTATCTGCGGGTCCTCGAGAACCCCGACGATGCGGTGAGCCTGCGCCGTATTCTCAACACCCCGCGCCGCGGGATCGGTGACCGCGCCGAGGCCTGTGTGGCCGTGCATGCCGAACAGCGTGGTATCGGTTTCGCCGAGGCCCTGCGCGACGCCGCCGCCGGGGAGGTGGCGCTGCTGAACACCCGCGCACGCAACGCCATCGCGGGATTCCTCGCGTTGCTCGAGCAGATCCGGGCGGCGGGCGAAATGGACGAACTCGATTTCCCCGATGTGGGCGCGGTGGTCGAGGCCGTACTGGATCGCACCGGTTACCGCGCGGAACTCGAGGCTTCCGACGACCCGCAGGACGGCGCGCGGCTGGACAACCTCAACGAACTGGTCAGCGTGGCCCGCGAATTCAGTTCCGAGGCACGTAATGCCGTCGAAGCGGCGCAGGCCGAGGGGCTGGTGCCGGAAGCGGGTGAGGGCGAACCCGAACCCGGATCGCTGGCCGCGTTCCTGGAACGGGTATCGCTGGTGGCCGATACCGACCAGATACCCGACGAGGGCTCGGGCATGGTGACCATGATGACCCTGCACACCGCCAAGGGGCTGGAATTCCCGGTCGTTTTCGTCACCGGCTGGGAAGACGGGCAGTTCCCGCATCTGCGGGCGCTCGGTGATCCGGCCGAACTCGCCGAGGAACGGCGGCTGGCGTACGTCGGGATCACCCGGGCCCGCCGCCGTCTGTATCTCACCCGCGCTGTCGTGCGCTCCGCCTGGGGACAACCGGTGTTCAACCCGGAGTCCCGGTTCTTGCAGGAGGTTCCGGACCACCTCATCGATTGGCAGCGGCTCGAACCGAGCCGCACCGCTGCTCCGGCACAATACGGTCGCCGGCGGGCCGTGGAATCCGACGGCGACGACTGGACCGGCGGCTGGCCGCAGTCCCGCGAACCGCGACGCGGGTTGCGCGATGAGCGGCCGGGCCGCCGCGTGGCCCGCAACAATGTCGGGCTGGTACTGGCGGTCGGGGATCGGGTCAGCGATGACAAATACGGGCTGGGCCGGGTGGTCGCGGCCGACGGGGCCGGGGATATGGCCAGTGTGACGATCGATTTCGGCAGCAACGGCAAGATCCGGCTGATCCCGAAGTTCAGTCAGACCCTGACCAAACTCTGAAGGCTCGCGGCTGGCGGTAGATTTCGGACATGGAGTCTGTTGCGCAGCATCTGATGTGGTTCCTGCCGATGCTCTGGCTCGGTATGGTGCTGGCGATTTCGTTTCTCGAGGCACCGCTGAAGTTCCGCGCGCCCGGGGTGACGACCGAACTCGGCCTGGGGATCGGCCGGCTGGTGTTCCGGGCGCTGAATACGGTGGAATCGGTCCTGGCCGTGGTGTTGCTACTGGCCGCGGTGGTTCTCGGCCCGCCGGGTGGCGTCTGGGTGTGGCTCGGTCTCGCCGTGCTGATCCTGCTCGTCCAGGTCGCGGTGGTGCGCCCGCCGCTGTCCCGCCGCTCCGACCGGGTGCTCGCCGGTGAGCAACTGCCGCGGTCGACAGCACATTACTGGTACATCGGCCTCGAGGTGGCCAAGGTGGTGGCATTGATCGGCCTGGCGTTCACCGCGGCGCCCTGATCACCGCCGCCGGCACCTGCCCTGACCGGCGCGCGGGTTCTGGCGCTGTGCGACGTTTCGGGCCCGGGATGTCCCGTGGGTCGCCGGGACTCGCAACGCACGTGGACGGCGCCGACGGGCTGTTCCCCGCCAACTGCCTGGCCGGTTGTGCTTGTGGCGACAGGTTCAGTCGCTGTTGCCGGTGAGGCTGATACCGCGGGTGGCGAGCCAGGGGATCGGGTCGATCTTGTCGCTCCCGTTGAGCCACACCTCGAAATGAACGTGCGGGCCGGTGGAGAAACCGCGATTGCCCATCGTGGCGATCTGATCGCCCGCGAGCACATAGTCGCCGACCGATACCGTGGTGGTGTCGACATGGCCGTAGACGGTGATGGTGCCGTCGGCGTGCAGCAGCCGGACCCACATACCGAAACCGGCGGCCGGGCCGGCGTCGATGACCTCACCATCGGCCACCGCATAGATCGGGGTCCCGATCGGGGCGGCGATATCGACGCCCAGATGCTGAACACCCCAGCGGGCACCGAAACCGGACGTGAAGGACCCAGCGGCGGTGAAATGGGCGAACAGCGGCCGATACTTGGCCTCTTCGGCCGCGGCCAGATCCTTCGCGAATTCGGCACCGTTGGCCAGCATTTCCCCGAAGCGGCTGGTATCCAGCGGAGCGCCGGCGGCGAGCATCTGCGGTGAGTGTGAATTCGCGGCCGCCGGATTCTCGGTGGCCATCGACTGGGCGGCGATTTCGTGGACCGAACCGGCGGCCTCGTAATCGGCGGCCTGTTTCGTCTTCTCCTCGCCCGGCGCGGCGGTGGCGCACTGCCCGGCCGCGACCACGGCACCGGCCGCGACCGCGACCACCGCGGCCCGCCCCTTGAGCGCGGACGGCGGAGCGGCGACCCGGTGCGCACCGCGCGAGCGGCCGGGCTGCGGTTCGTCGGCGGGTTCGGGTTCGGCGGGCTCGTTCGCGAGCGCTTCGGCGATCGTGGTGGGCCGGCCGCGGGTGGCGGGTTCGGCATGATCGCGGGGGGCCGGATCCGCATCCCAGTTCTGGGCCTCGGACCAGCTCTGATGGGTGTTCCAGTTGGGATCGCTGTGCCACGCGGGTTTATCGCTACGGTTCCAGCCTTCTTCGCCGCGCCAATCGCCACCGGACCACTCGTTCGCCTGCGGTTCCGCCCAGCCCGACTGCGGCTGGGACCAGTGGGTGGTCGGTGGCTCCTGCCAAGCGGCGGGCTGCGGCTCCTGCCAAGCGGCGGGTTCGGTTCCGGACCAGGCGGCGGGCTGCGGCTCCGGGGCGCGGCCGAAGCTGTCGTCACCGCTTTCCGCCCAGCTCTGGTTGGTGGCCCAGAAATCGTCGGCCGCGCTGCGCTGGGAATCGGCCGCGGCCGAGGCGGCGGCGGTGTTCAGTGGGCGGCGGCGGGAACGGCTGTCACCGGGGGCGCCGAAGGCGTTGAACGGCTGCGGGCCCTCCGGGGCCGGGGCGCCGTTGCCGCGGTGCCGGCGGCGCTGACCGTTGGCTTGGGCGTCCAGGGTTCCGTGGTGGTTCATCGGCGGATCCGCATCCCCTCGCATACCGCGCCTGCCGGGGCGGCCGTTGTGCAGCACGGCGCCGGGAACACTGGTACCGAACGGCTCTGCGACTGCGGAGCGGTGTGCTGCGTCAAGCTGCCGTCCTCTCTCAACCTGCTCGCGGGGAGCGCGATCACGGAGATCTCTACTCGCGCGACTACCGGATGCCAAGCGACCACGCCTGACAACACTCGTGATCGGGCTGTGACATCGACCGTTCGACGGTAACGAAACGATTGCGACGCGGCAAGCGGTAGGACGTTTTCAAACGTTACTGTGACATTGATCACTACCCCTCGCTGTGACGGCTCACAGTCGGATGCCGTCCGCGGTGATGCCGGCGCCCGCACTCGCGGGTCTCGCTGGTCGTATCCACCGCGCCGCCTGCGGCCGGTGCGAAAGCTACTCGCCGGTAGCCATGGCCTGCGGATTTGGCCTCCCCGCGGGGAGGCTCGTGACCTGCGCCACTTAGGATGAACGTGCCCGATCGGCCGTCCTTATGAGTGGTTAGAGTCCGAGCGACCCGCTACCGACGTCGGGCCGCCAACAAAGACGTTGTCATAGCAACGCAGACGAGACGGTGAATACATGGATCTCTTCGAATATCAGGCGAAGGAGCTCTTCGTAAAGCACGGGGTGCCTTCGTCGGAAGGCCGCGTGACCGACACTGCCGAGGACGCCCGCGCGATCGCCGCGGAAATCGGCAAGCCGGTGATGATCAAATCCCAGGTGAAGGTCGGCGGCCGCGGTAAAGCCGGTGGCGTGAAGTACGCGGCCACCCCGGAGGACGCGCTGACCCACGCGAACAACATCCTCGGGCTCGACATCAAGGGACACATCACCAAGAAGATCCTGGTGGCCGAGGCGAAGGATATCGCCGAGGAGTACTACATCTCCTTCCTGCTCGATCGCGCCAACCGCACCTACCTGGCGATGTGCTCGGTCGAGGGCGGTATGGAGATCGAAGAGGTCGCCGCCACCAAGCCCGACCGGCTGGCCAAGGTGCCGGTCGACGCCGTCAAGGGTGTCGATCTGGCGTTCGCCCGCTCGATCGCCGAACAGGGCCACCTGCCCGCCGAGGTGCTCGACGCCGCCGCGGTGACCATCCAGAAGCTGTGGGAGGTCTTCGTCGCCGAAGACGCCACCCTGGTCGAGGTCAACCCGCTGGTGCGCACCCCGCAGGACGAGATCCTGGCGCTCGACGGCAAGGTCACCCTGGACGAGAACGCCGACTTCCGGCACGCCGACCACGCGGAGTTCGCGGACAAGGACGCGACCGATCCGCTGGAGCTCAAGGCCAAGGAGAACGACCTCAACTACGTCAAACTCGACGGTGAGGTCGGCATCATCGGCAACGGTGCCGGTCTGGTCATGTCGACCCTGGACGTCGTCGCCTACGCCGGCGAGAAGCACAGCGGCGTCAAACCGGCCAACTTCCTCGATATCGGTGGCGGCGCCTCCGCCGAGGTGATGGCCAACGGTCTGGACGTCATCCTGAACGATTCCCAGGTGAAGAGCGTTTTCGTCAACGTCTTCGGTGGTATCACCGCGTGTGACGCGGTGGCCAACGGCATCGTGAAGGCGCTGGAGATCCTGGGCGACGAAGCGAACAAACCGCTGGTGGTCCGCCTGGACGGAAACCGGGTGGAAGAGGGTCGCAAGATCCTCGCCGAGGCCGCGCACCCGCTGGTGACGCTGGCGCAGACCATGGACGAAGGCGCCGACAAGGCCGCCGAACTCGCGGCCCGCTGAGTCGACCGCCCAGTCAAAGGACACACAGAACTATGTCTATCTTCCTCAACAAGGATTCGAAGGTCATCGTCCAGGGCATCACCGGCGGCGAGGGCACCAAGCACACCGCGCTGATGCTGAAGGCCGGTACCCAGGTCGTCGGCGGTGTGAACGCGCGCAAGGCGGGCACCACCGTTTCGCACACCGACAAGGACGGCAACGCGGTCGAACTGCCCGTGTTCGCGACCGTGGCCGAGGCCATGGAGAAGACCGGCGCCGATGTCTCCATCGCCTTCGTGCCGCCGAAGTTCTCCAAGGACGCCATCATCGAGGCCATCGACGCGGAGATCCCGCTGCTCGTGGTGATCACCGAGGGCATCCCGGTGCAGGACACCGCCTACGCGTGGGCCTACAACGTGGAGAAGGGCGCCAAGACCCGGATCATCGGCCCGAACTGCCCCGGCATCATCACCCCCGGCGAATCGCTGGTCGGCATCACCCCGGCCAACATCACCGGCAAGGGCCCGATCGGACTGGTCTCCAAGTCCGGCACCCTGACCTACCAGATGATGTACGAGCTGCGCGATTTCGGTTTCTCCACCTCCATCGGCATCGGCGGCGACCCGGTCATCGGCACCACCCACATCGACGCCATCGAGGCGTTCGAGAAGGATCCGGAGACCAAGCTGATCGTGATGATCGGTGAGATCGGTGGCGACGCC
The DNA here is from genome assembly GCF_050936135.1 of Nocardia sp. CA-290969. Taxonomy (NCBI): domain Bacteria; kingdom Bacillati; phylum Actinomycetota; class Actinomycetes; order Mycobacteriales; family Nocardiaceae; genus Nocardia; species Nocardia sp. CA-290969. The sequence continues at coordinate 7,550,188 of NZ_JBNJNJ010000001.1, forward strand.
GAAGAGCGCGCCGCGGCCTACATCCAGGCCAACGTCACCAAGCCGGTCGTCGGCTACGTCGCCGGTTTCACCGCGCCCGAGGGCAAGACCATGGGTCACGCGGGCGCCATCGTCTCCGGTTCGTCGGGCACCGCCCAGGCGAAGAAGGACGCGCTGGAGGCCGCGGGCGTGAAGGTCGGCAAGACGCCGTCCGAAACCGCCGCCCTGGCGCGCGAGATCCTGGAAAAGGCCGCCGTCAGCGCCTGATCTGTGTTGATCGGCGCCGACTCCGTCGGCGCTTGGTTTCGGCCCCCTTGGTCCCTGCTTTCCGTCCGCGATACTCGCGGCTGCGCCGCATCGTCTCGCGGCCGGAAAGCAGGGACGGGCCGAAACCGCCAAGGGCCTCGCTGAACTCGGCGCCAGTGGCTGGTTACGTCCGGTTCAGCGGTCGGCAGGTCCATCGGCATGCGGACTGCGCTCGGTCCTGGCCATTCGGGGGTCGAGACAAATCGGGGGTGTCGATCGTTGCGCATTCGTGTCGTGCGGCGGGATCTCCTGGTTATCCACAGCTGAATCCTTCGGTGATGACCTATCTCTCTGTGTGCAGTAGCGTTCAAAGGGCATTCAGCCGTCAAGTACGTATGACTCGACCTAGGAGATGACGACATGTCATACCCGACCGGGGGCTCCGGGTACAACGCACCCGTTCCGCCCTCCGTTCCGCCCAATCCCGGCCAGCAGCAGGCGGCCGGTGGTGCGAGTGCCGCTGGGGCCGGCGGGAAAGGACTGCCGTTCTTCCTGACCATCGGCGCGGCTGCCGTGGGCGTGCTCGCCTTCCTGCTCGGCTTCCTGCCCTATATGGGTGCCAGCAGTGATCTGGACCTGCCCGCGTCGGCGGACACCAGCATGAATCTCTTCGAGTCGCAGGAAGCGACGATCGGCGGGCTGCTCCTGATCGCCGGCCTGCTCGCGGGTCTGTCGTTGCTGCCGAAGCAGAACTGGGTCGGGGTATCGGCGGCGATCGCCACCGGCACGCTGTTCACCATCCTGTTCCAGTGGATCAACCTGCCGGAGGGTGCGGCAGCCGAGGCCGGGCTCTACCTGATCCTGTTCCTCGCGCTGGTCCAAGCCGGTCTCGCGATCGCGGTGGTGCTGTTCGACGCGGGCATCCTGTCCGCGCCGGCCGCTCGTCCGGCCGCGCCTTCCGGTTTCCAGGGTGGCCAGCAGCAGAGCTACGGCCAGCAGCAATACCAGAGCCAGCAGCAGGGTTACGGCCAGCAGCAGCCGGGTTACGGGCAGCAGTACAGCAGCGGCCAGCAGCAGCAGCCGGGCTACGGGCAGCAGGCTCAGCCGGGTTATGGGCAGCAGCCGGGTTACGGCCAGCAGCAGCCGGGCTACGGGCAGCAGCAGTCGCCGTATGCCGGTGGCCAGCAGCAGTCCCCCTACGGGCAGCCGCAGCAGGCGCAGCAGCCCGGTTACGGCCAGCAGCCGCAGCAGCAGCCGGGTCAGCCGGCCCAGCCGTTCGGTGGGGAACAGGGTTCCGACCCGGCCGGCGACGCCACCCGCGCGTTCCGCCAGTCCGACGACCAGAAGTGATCCTCGGCGGCCCCCGGTGCGGCGCGCCTGAAGCGCCCGCGCCGGGGCGGCTGCCACTGTAGAAATCCATGAGTACCCCGCGTACCTCGTCGACCCGCCGCTACCGGGGCGCGCGCCGGTCGCCGGCGCGTCCGGCCGGTGAACCGGGTCCGCTCACGCTGCCACCCGACCGCGCCCGGGTACTGCTCTACGTGGCATTCCGGCCGGCCGCGTTCGCGCTGGCCGCCATCGTGTTCGCCATGCTCGCGACATTGCTCACCGCGGGCAGCGATCTCACCGGCCTGAGCGGCGCCGTCGCCGCCGGCTGGCTGGCAATACATCAGGTGCCGTTGACCATCGGCACCACCACGGTGGGCCTGCTACCCGTGCTGCCGACCGCGCTACTGCTCTGGGCCGCGGCCCGGGAGGCGGTCTCGGCCACCGACAGCGAACCCACCCGCACCGAGATCGGCTGGTTGTTCGGCGCGGCGACGGGTGGTCCACTGCTCATCACGGCCGTTTGCCTGGCCGTTACCGAGGACGCCTCGGGATCCATTGCGCTGCAACGTCCGAACCCGCTGACCGCGTTCGCCTGGGTGCTGATCCTGCATCTGCTCGCCGCCGCGGCCGGAGCGGGATTCCGGTGCCGGGCGCAAATTTTCGACCGTATTCCCTATGACGCCATCGCCGCCGGTTATGTGGCGGGCCGCGCGGCGCTGCGGCTGCTCGTGGCCGCGGCCGTCCTGCTCGTGATCGCGCTGCTGGTGCACTGGTCGCGGGTCGGCGATACCTACGGCGGCGCCGGCAATTTCGTGGATGTGCTCGGCCTGACGCTGCTGTCACTGCTGTATCTGCCCAATGCGGTGATCGCCGGGGTCGGCGTACTGGCCGGCCCGGGGGTGCAGTTCGGCGACGCCTCCTTCGGGGTGTTCACCGTGGTCGGTGGCCCGGTGCCGGCTGTTCCCGTGGTCGCCGCCGTCCCGGCCGGTCCGGCGGCGCTGTGGTGGGCGGTACTGCTGCTCGTGCCCGCGGCGATCGGCGTCTACGCCGGGGTGGAATCGGCTCGGGTGAGCTACGACCGCCCGGCCGCGCCGTGGGCTCTGTTCGCGGCGGCCGGTATGGGGAGTGCCGCGCTCACCGCGCTCGCCGCGCTGGCCGGGGGAGAACTCGGGAATTTCGGGCGGTTGGGGCTGGAACTGCCGGTTTTCGCACTGGCGGTTTTCGCGTGGCTGGCCGTTCCCGGATATGCGGGTCTGCTCTACGCGCGGACATTCCTGGTGTCGTTCCCGACGCCGCTACTACGCCATCCCGACGCGCTTTTCGACCCGGACGACGCCGGCTACGACAACGACGACCCCGAGCCCGGCGACGGGGAACCGGTCCGGCCGGGCGGAAACCCGGCCCTGCCCGCCGGCACACTTCCCGAACTCCCCGCCGATACCACCGCCGACCCCACGGATCACTACGCGGATCTCCTCGACCGGCCCCGCGGCGAGGCGGTGGGCCCGGAGGCGCCGCTGGATGTCGAGGTCGTCGACGGGGACCCGGCGCCCGGCACGCGGCCGCTGTCCGGTTTCGCCGCGGCCGAGGCGGAGATCGTCGATGCCGAGGTGGTCGAATCCGATCTGCTCGACGACGAAACCGGCGACCGTCCCCAGCACTGATCGCCCGGTGTCGCGCCCCGGCCGACTGCCGCCGGATCGGCCGCCGACCGCGTCTACTAGGCTCTATCCGTGCCCGCGGGCCGATTCCCGGGACCGGGTATCGCACGCCCCACCGCCCCACGAACTCCAGGAGTAGAGCCCTGACCGCCCCGGAACCCACCGATTCCACCCCGGCCGGCCTGGTCGTACTCGCCTCGGGGACCGGATCGCTGCTGCGCGCGTTGATCGAAGCGACCGCCGATCCGGGTTATCCGGCGCGGATCCGGGCCGTGGGCGTGGACCGGGAATGCGCTGCCGCCGAGCACGCCGAAGCGGCGGGTATCCCGGTGCTGCGGATCCCCGTCGGCGCGTACGCCGACCGCGGCGCCTGGGATCAGGCGCTCACCGGCGCGGTCGCCGGGTACACGCCCGACCTGGTGGTCTGCGCGGGATTCATGAAACTGCTCGGCCCCGCGTTCCTGGAACGGTTCGGCGGCCGCATCATAAACACCCATCCGGCGCTGCTGCCTGCCTTCCCGGGCGCGCACGGGGTGCGTGATGCGCTGGCCTACGGGGTCCGGGTCACCGGCAGCACGGTGCACCTCGTCGACGCGGGGGTGGACACCGGCCCGATCCTGGCGCAGGAACCGGTGACGGTGCGGCCCGACGACAACGAGGCCGCCCTGCACGAACGCATCAAAGTCGTGGAGCGACGGTTACTGGTGGAGGTTGTCGCCGCCGTCGCCACCCGCGGAATTGTCTCCGATGGACGAAAGGCAGTGATCCCAGATGAGCGAGTTCTCCGGTGAGTGAACGCAGGCCGATCCGCCGGGCGCTGGTGAGCGTCTACGACAAGACGGGGCTCGTGGAGTTGGCGACCGCGCTCCACGCGGCCGGTGTCGAACTGGTGTCCACCGGGTCCACCGCCGCGCGGATCGCCGACGCGGGTGTCCCGGTGACCAAGGTCGAGGAGCTGACCGGTTTCCCGGAAACCCTGGACGGCCGGGTCAAAACCCTGCATCCGCGGGTGCACGCGGGAATCCTCGCCGATACTCGTAAGCCCGAGCATCTGTCCCAGCTCAACGAACTCGGTGTCGAGGCTTTCGAACTGGTGGTGGTGAACCTCTACCCGTTCAGTGAAACCGTGGCCAGTGGCGCCACCCCCGACGAATGCGTCGAGCAGATCGATATCGGCGGACCGTCGATGGTGCGGGCCGCGGCGAAGAACCACCCGTCGGTGGCCGTGGTCGTCGACAGCGGCGATTACGACCAGGTGCGCAAGGCCGTGGCCGACGGCGGGTTCACCCTCGCCGAACGGACCGCGCTGGCGGCCAAGGCTTTCCAACACACCGCGAGCTATGACGTGGCGGTGGCGACCTGGATGGCGGAAACGCTGACCGCTAGTGCCTCCGATGAGCCGGAATTCCCGTCCTGGATCGGCGCGAGCTGGCAGCGGTCGGCAGTGCTGCGCTACGGCGAGAACCCGCATCAGCGTGCCGCGCTCTACACCGACGGCGCCGGTGGCAGCGGATTGGCCCGGGCGCGGCAGTTGCACGGCAAGGAGATGTCGTACAACAACTACGTCGACGCCGACGCCGCGTGGCGCGCGGCCCACGACCACACCGCCCCCGCGGTGGCGATCATCAAGCACGCCAATCCGTGCGGAATCGCGGTGGGCACCGATATCGCCGAGGCTCATCGCAAGGCCCATGCCTGCGATCCGGTGAGCGCCTACGGTGGGGTGATCGCGGCGAACCAAGAGGTCACCGTGGAGATGGCCCAGCAGGTGGCGGAAATCTTCACCGAGGTGATCGTCGCGCCGTCCTACGCCGACGGAGCGGTGGAAGTACTGCAGCGCAAGAAGAATGTGCGCATCCTGATCTCCGAACCGCCCCGGCGGGCGGGCGCGGAACTGCGCCCGATCAGCGGCGGCGCCCTGCTCCAGCAGCGTGATGTGCTCGACGCGGCCGGCGACGACCCGGCCGGCTGGACCTTGGCGGCCGGTGAGCCTGCGGATGCGGAAACCCTCGCCGACCTGGCATTCGCCTGGCGTGCCTGCCGGGCGGTGAAATCGAACGCGATCCTGCTCGCGCACGACGGTGCATCGGTCGGCGTAGGTATGGGACAGGTGAACCGGGTCGACGCGGTCGGGCTCGCGGTCCAGCGGGCCGGCGACCGGGCCAAGGGATCGGTCGCCGCCTCGGACGCGTATTTCCCGTTCCCGGACGGCCCGGAAGCGCTCATCCAAGCGGGTGTGCGGGCGATCGTGCAGCCCGGCGGCTCGGTCCGCGATCAGGAAACCGTCGATGCCGCGCGAGCGGCCGGAATCACCATGTACTTCACCGGAGCCCGCCACTTCGCGCACTGAATTTTTGGCGCCGCCTCCGGCGGCGCGGGGGTTCGGCCCCCTTGGTCCCGGCGTTCAGCCCGCGATACTCGCGGCTGCGCCGCATCGTCTCACGGTCTGAACGCAGGGACGGGCCGAACCCTTCAAATGCCTCGCTGGACTCGGCGCCGCCGTGGTTGCGTTTTGTTTCGGGGTTATGCGCACTCCAAGTGCCTCGCTGGACTCGGCGCCGCCGTGGTTGCCTCTACCTTTCCGGGGTTGGGGTGCGGTGGCGGCTTCCGTGCGGCCGGCGAGGCTTGCTCGGTGGGCGGCTAGCACATCATGTCGGGGCAGGTGGGGCCGCCGGAGAGGGTGACGATGACGGACAGCAGCCCGGTGAGCGCCTCGGCGGAACCGGTGCTGATCGGGCCGATGATCGCCGAACCACTGGATTCGTGACCGAAACCCGACATCGACGTGCCGGGGGCCTGCACCGATTTCGGTGCAGGTACGGACTCCGTGGTGAACGGTTCGAGTGGTAGCCCGGTTCCGGGCGCTGCCGCCGCGGTTCCGGCTACCGAGCCGAAAGCTGCTGCGGCCACACAGAAACCACTGAAAAGTACACGTCGCATATCGCTGTTCCTTCGGGGATCGATCGCCGGGGCGATCGGGACGTCTGCTTCGTGCACAACACTAAGAAGCCGGTCGTGACCGGGGCAGCCCGAAATAACTGTGCCCCCGGAACTCCGGTGGTGCGCGGCGTATTTCCGGTCAGGCCGCGCTGAGAACCCGGCGGTTGCCGAGCGGGGTGGCCAGCTGAACCTCCAAGGTGCCGAATACGGCCATCATGACGCACATCTTGCCGGTGGAGTCGGCACGGGTGCCGCTGCGCAGTTCCACGGTGACCGTGGTCTCGGTTTCGGTGACCGAGGCGTCCACCCCGTAGCACTCGGGTACGCCGGTTTCGAAATGTACGGCGATGCGATCCTCGGCCACCCGGGTCCATGACGTGAACGGGACGGGGTGGGCACCGACGATGGACGGGTCGGCGGTGAACAGATGGCCGGGGTCGGCGCCGGGATCCTCGGTGGGCGTGCTGGGCGCTTGCTTGGTGGTGGTAGCTGCCGACGGTCCCGGAGACAGCGCGGGCTCCGCGCCGGTCTCACCGGTATCGCCGCACGCCGTGACCGCCAGCGCGGTGCAGACGGCCAGAATCGCCAGGATCCCGCGCGGTGAACTCATGCGCACGACTCTAACGGCCCGGAACCGGCGTCGCGGCCTCGTGGGCGCATATCGTTTCGGGGCAGAAGCCGGGTCGCGGGACCGCTGTCCCCGATATGCGTGTGCCCGGGACCGCGGTACGCGGCCCCGGGCGTCCGGGTGGGCTCGGCGGGTGACTAACGGCTGGTGAAGGGGAGCAGCGCCATCTCGCGGGCGTTCTTCACCGCGACGGCGACCTGCCGCTGCTGCTGCGGGGTCAGCCCGGTGACCCGGCGGCTGCGGATCTTGCCGCGATCGGAGATGAAGGTACGCAGCAGATTGACGTCTTTGTAGTCGACGGTCTCGATACCCGCCGCGATCAGCGGGTTCTTCTTCGGCCGGCGGGCCTGCTCGGCACGGACCTTCTTCGAGGGGCCTCGTTTGACTGCCATATGACCGGTTCCTTACTCACGAATCAGTGGGGTTACCAGCTCGATTTGTGCACACCGGGTAGTTCTCCCCGATGCGCCATCTCGCGTACGCGCACCCGCGAGAGGCCGAACTTCCGGAGATAGCCGCGCGGTCGCCCGTCGGCGGTGTCCCGATTGCGCAATCTTACCGGACTTGCATTGCGCGGAAGGCGGCGCAGGGCGGCCTGGGCGGCCAGCCGTTCGTCGTCCGGGGTGGTGGGTTTGCGGATGAGTTCTTTGAGTTCGGCGCGCCGGTCGGCGTACCGCGCCACCACCTCGCGGCGCTGGGCGTCGCGGGCGATTTTCGATTTCTTCGCCATTACCGCTCCTCCCGGAAGTCGACGTGCCGGCGGATCACGGGGTCGTATTTCTTCAGGACCATCCGGTCGGGGTCGTTGCGGCGGTTCTTCCGGGTCACGTAGGTGAACCCGGTGCCCGCGGTCGAGCGGAGCTTGATCACCGGCCGGAGTTCGGTCGATTTCGATGCCATCGTGGCCTCCTCAGACGCGTTCGCCGCGGGCGCGGAGCCGGGCCACCACGGCCTCGATTCCGTCGCGGTCGATGGTTTTGATGCCCTTGGCCGAGACGGTGAGGGTGATCCGGCGGTCCTCGCTGGGCAGGTAGTAGGTCTTGCGCTGGATATTGGGGTTCCAGCGCCGGTTGGTGCGTTTGTGTGAATGCGAGACGGCTTTGCCGAACCCGGGCTTGCGGCCGGTGACCTGGCAGTGGGCCGACATGGCGGCTCCCTTCGACGGAGGACGGTGGCGACCGCAGCCCCCAACGATGATGACAATCGTTTTCGACAACGGCGAATCGACACTGTAGCGTGTGCCCCGTCCTAAATGAAAATCATTTCCGAAAGGGTCGTGGTGTCCACCTCCGCACAAGCATCAGCAGGCCGTCGCGACCGCCGCACTCCCGTCGTGGTGGTCGCCGGCCTGCACGGCGATCCGGCGGATACCGCCGGTCTCGTCGCCGGTGCCCTCGGCGCGGCCGACGGCACCGTGGTCGTTCGCCACGATCTCGCCCAACTGCACGAGGGGATCGTTCGCCGTACGCTGCAGATCGCCGGAACGACCTCCGAATCCGTACACGAACTCGCGCACGGCTGCGTGTCGTGCACGCTGAAGGCGGATCTGCTACCGCTGCTGTGCACACTGGCCGCCCGCGATTCGGTGCGGCGTATCGTCCTCGCCCTGGACCCCGCGTTCGAGGCAGAGGCCGTCTGTACAGGGATCGCGGACATATCGGTCACCGGCATCGTCGGCCGGGTGGACGGACCGGCATCCCGTGATGTCTGCGTCGCCGCCGTGCTGACCGCGATCGACGTCCGCACCTGGCCGGCCGCCGCGACGGGCGACGAAACGCTCGAGGAACTCGGCTGGGCCTGGGCCGACGACGATCGCACGGTGGCCCAATTGGCAGTAGGGCAGGTCGATTTCGCCGACGCGGTCGTGGTGGCGGGCGGTGCGGAGGTGGAGCCGGTGGAACGCGCCCGGCTGAACGCCGTGCTGTCCCGTCTGGTGCCCTCGGCACCGGTGCTCTGGCCGGAATCGGCCGATGCGATCACCCCGGGTGCGGTGGACGCGCTGCTGAGCCTGGTTCCCGCGGATTCGCGCCGCGGCCGGAGCTTCGACGCGCACGCGCCGCTACTGCGTGGCCGTCCGCCACTCGGCCCGGAGCACGGCGTGGAACTGGTGGAGTTCGCGGCGCGCCGGCCCTTCCACCCGCAGCGGCTGCACGCCGCACTGGACATGCTTTTCGACGGGGTGGTGACCGCCCGTGGACGGGTCTGGCTGGCCACCCAGCCGGACGAAGTGGTGTGGCTGGAATCGGCCGGCGGCGGCCTGCGGATCGGGGGAGCGGGCCGGTGGCTCGCGGCGATGCCGGCCGCCGAACGTGCCGGCGCCGATCCGGAGCGCCTGGCCATGGCGGCGCTGCGCTGGGACGAGCAATTCGGCGATCGCGATATTTCGCTGGTGATTCTGGTGCACGACGCCGATCCGGCGGAAATCCGGGAGGCATTGCACTGGGCGCTGGTGGACGAGACCGAACTCTTGCAGGTCGCCCGGGCGCCGCAGTTGGTGGCCGAATGGCCGGATCCGTTCGGCGAATGGCATGCCGACCCCTGCGAATCGGAGGAACCGAGCCCCGCCGCCGCCGGTGACGGGCTCGGCATGGAGACGGGCGATCGCGCCCGGAAGGAGAAATGATGAAACCGGGAATCCATCCCGAGTACGGGCCGGTCGTCTTCGAGGACGCGAGTACCGGCAAACAATTCCTGACCCGGTCCACGGCCACCGGCGATCGGACGATCACCTGGGCGGACGGCAATACCTATCCGCTGATCACGGTGGACGTCACCGCGGATTCGCATCCCTTTTGGACGGGCGCGAACCGGCTGCTCGACACCCAGGGCCGGGTCGAGAAATTCGAGCGCAAGTACGGCAAGCGCGGCGTGCGGGCGCGGAAGGAGAGCTGAGATGGCAGTCCCCAAACGGCGTATGTCGCGGTCGAATACCCGCAGTCGCCGCGCGAATTGGAAGGCGACGGCGCCCGATCTGGTCCCGGTCACCGTGGGCGGTGTCGTCCATCGGGTGCCACGCCGGTTGGTGGCGGCGGTGCGGCGGGGCCTGGTGGACCCGAAACAGCGCTGATCTGTCATGCCCCCTGGATATGAATCCGGCCGTCCGGCAGGGGTATCCGGGTGTTCTCCGGCCCGGATTCGAGGGTCCAGGCAAACATCTGGCAAGTGCCCGGCAAGGCTCGACCTGCATTTTTTCGCTTGCTGTGCGATAGCCGACCAGGGGACTGCTGTAGGCGGCTATTCCGTACTTCCACACTGTGAGAGCCGGAAAAACTTGCCGGCGGGCTGATTTCCGGTGCTGTTCCGGTTATCCTCGTGCGTGAGGGCGGGTCTCCCAGCAATGGAAGACCCGCTCATCGCCACTTCTAGGGGGTTTCACCTCGGGTTTCCGGACGGTCTTCCCGATGCACCGGTTCGCATTCCGCCCGCAGCGCCCGCGCGAGATCGTCCACCTGCCGCACCAGCGCCAGGGCCAACGCGGCCGGCAGCAGCAGCACCGAAACCGGCCAGGGCAACTGCACGCGGCCGGGATCATCGACCCGGTTCACCAGATCGGCGACCGTGGCCTCCATTTCACTGATCTCGACGCGCAGTTCGGATACTTCGGTCCGGAGGGCGTGGAGTTGCGCCCACAACTCCCGCAGCAGTGTGTCCTGATCCACGATCACGCGAGGAAGCCCGCCGGATCAGCGGGCCGGTTCGGGCAGCGGCTGAGAACGCTGTGCCAGGGCCGCGGTCGCGGAAGGGCGTGTCTTGCGGTCCGCCGCGCCGGGGCCGGTCGAATCGCCGTCGGCCGGATCGTCGTTCCCCGGAACCGCCGATCTCACCGGTTTCCTCGGTGCGGGCTGTTCGTCCCGGCGCTCGGGAGCCACCAGGACCGCCGTGATCGGGACGGCGAGCGCGAGCAGGCCGATCACCAGCATCGGGAACGCGTAACCGAACAACTCCATCCCCTCGGCCGGTGTGGCCTCGGGGTCGATCCGGAATTCCAGGCTCGAGATACCGCAGAAGTAGAAGACCGCCACACCGGCGGCGAACATGAGGATCGACCCGACCCGTGCCGCCGGGAAGCGGAATCGCTGGAACAGCCAGACGCACAGCGAGGACGCGACCACCGCGAACGCGAGCGCGACCAGATACAGCCAGATCGTCACCGATACCGAACCCTGGACATCGATCGAGGCCAGCTGGAGCCACAACATGATTCCGAAGCCCACTCCGATGGCCGCGGCGGCCGTGGCCATCCGCCGCACGTCGAATTCGCGGCCCGCCAGCAACAATCCGAGGAAAACAGCGGCGACGGCGAACACCAGGGAGAGCGTGAGTTCCGAAACGTCGTAGCGCAGGATCGTGCCCGGAATGGACACGCCGAGCAGGGATACGGTGCTGGCCAGCCAGACTCCCACACCCCCGATGGATACCGCGGCCGCGGCGATCCAGACCGGCCGGAACCGTACCGAACGGCGGCCGTTGATCGCGCACGCCAACCCGACGAACATGCCGACAGCGGAGACCACTGCGGTGAGCAGGGTGAGCCAGTAGCCCATGGTGAACAGTTCGACGGTCGCGACCGTCTCCGCGGCCAGCAGGTCAGCCATGCCGGGCGACTCCCTCGTACTCCTGTGTCTTCAAACGGTTGATCGCGTACTCGGTGACGGCCGCCAGGGCCTGACGCACCTCTTTGGCATCCCGGGCGTCGATATCGACGATCGGAACCCCTTCGCGCACCGAGAGCGCCTCCCGGAGTTCGGCCATGGCGAACCGCGGCGCGTTCGGGAAACGGTTGACGGCGATGAGGAACGGCAGCTTACGCGCCTCGAAGAAATCGACGGCGGCGAAGCTGTCCTCCAGCCGGCGGGTATCGATCAGCACCACCGCGCCGATGGCACCGCGGATGAGGTCGTCCCACATGAACCAGAACCGCCGCTGACCGGGGGTGCCGAACAGATACAGGGTCAGGTTGCCGGGCAGGATGATCCGCCCGAAGTCCATGGCCACGGTGGTGGTCTGCTTGTCCGGCGTATCGTCGAGATTGTCGACACCGTCGGAGAAACTGGTGACCATGGCCTCGGTACGCAGCGGTACGATCTCCGATACCGCGCCGACGAATGTGGTCTTCCCCGCGCCGAAACCACCGGCCACCACGATCTTGGTCGATGCGACGCGGGTGTCGGATTCCGGCGCGCCACCACCCTGAGTCTTGCTAAAGGGCTCGGAGTCCACGCAATGTCCTCTCCATCAGCGACCGGCGTTCGTCGTAGCTCGCCTGCTCGGTCAAAGTCGAATGCACTCGCAGGTTGCCGTCCACGACGAGATCGCCGATGACGACGCGGACCATACCGAGCGAACGATCGAGATGCGCGGCGATTTCGGCGACCGACAGCTGGTGGGTTCCGAGCCGGAGTATCTCGGCCCGGATATCACCGGACGGCCAATCGAATTGTGCATGATAGGAGATGGTTTCGATAACCGCCTCCATCGGCAGATCGACCGCCGGCCGGGTGCGGCCCGCGGTGAGGGCGTAGGGGCGGACCCGGCCGGCCCGGCGCGAATTGTTCGGCTGCGGCTGGGGCCGGAACCGGTGGGTACCGGTGTTGTACTGCGGAGATGTGGGACCGCCCGGCTGCGCGCCGGGCCCGAAGTTATGGGCGCCGGGCCCGTAGTCGGGTCCGCCGCCGTGGAAATCGGGCATACCTTGGCCGAATTGGGACATGGTGCTCAGACGGTGGATCGGGCGGTCGCGCTGACCACTGAGCCGACCCGGTCGACCAGTAGTGCCATTTCGTAGCCGATCCGGCCGATATCGTGCTGCTTGTTGGCCAGTACAGCGATATGCGACCCGTTGCCGACACTCATCACCAGCAGGTAGCCGCGCTGCATCTCCACGATCGATTGCATGACCTTACCGCCGTCGAACAGCTGGGCCGCGCCGGTGGACAGGCTGGCCAGGCCCGCGGTGACCGCGGCGAGCTGTTCGGCACGGTCGGCGGGCAGATGCGGGCTCACTGCCTGCAGCAGGCCGTCCGCGGAGACCAGGACGGCATGGGAGACACCCGGAACGTCGCGGGTGAATCTGGCGACCAGCCAGTTGAGGTTCTCGTCCGTGCTGCTCTTCGGGGTGGTCATGCAAGCCCTCCGTCATTGTGCTGCGCGTCGGCCCGCCCACTGCGGACCCCGCTCAGATGCCTGGTCAGATTGCTCCGGATCTCCTCCGGATTCCGCGGGGCCTCGTCTTCGACGGGGGCGAGCCCGCCGGGCACGAGCTGTGCGCCCGGCCGGCGGATCGGGAGCCCGTTCGCGGTCCTGGAGTCCGAACTGGGTCGGGCCGCGTCCTCGGCGGCCAGCCAGCCGATATCGGCCGGTGAAGTCCAGTCCTGGCGCGGCTGGTCTTGGGTGGCCGCCGGTTCGACCAGCCATTCCGACACCATGCGCTGGTAGATCGGGGTGGGGGTCGCGGCGCCGACCGGCTGCAGCCGGGACGATGTGGTCGTGGCGGGTTCGTCGAGTCGCTGGTCGGGTCGCCCGAACGGGTCCTCGCGCGCCATATCCGGGCGGCGGATCGGCAATCCCGACCGGGAAGTCAGCGACGCGGGAGGTTCCGGCGCCGGCGCCGGGCCGGGGTAGCCGTGATCGGCCGGTGTCGCGCCGTAGGTGCGGTCGGCCGACGCCGGGAACGATTCCGTTTTATAGGTTTCCGACCACAAGCCGGTCGGGGTTTCCTCCGGTTCCGGCTCCGGTACCGGGTCGAACGCGGAGAACGTATCGCGGGACCCGTTGCCGTTGCTGTTGGACCAGCCGGAACCCGTGCCGCCGCCGGCCGTGCTGTCGCCGCCGGGCCGGCGTTGTGGCAGGCCGGAGGGGGTCGCGCCGAAATCGGCGGTGACCGGTGCCGGAGCCGGGGTCAGCGGGCGCACCGGAGGTTCGGGCCGGGAGGACCAGGACTGCGCCGGCGGCGAACTCGGAACCGGCATCAGCTGCCGCGGCTGCGGCTGGGGCTCGAGCTGCGGCGGGGCGGGCGGGGTGAGGGGCGGGAGCGAGAAATCCGAGGTGAGGGTGTTGGGGTTGTCCGCGCCGGTATCCGGGGATACCAGCAGGCCGGGCAGGTGCAGGCTGGCCGTGATTCCGGGCTGCTGCGCCATGGTCGAGGTGCGGCGCAGGCCGACCGTGATCTGATGGCGTTTGGCCAGCCGGCCGACAACGAACAGGCCCATCCGGCGCGCGGTTTCGACATTGATCTCGCCACCGGAGGCCAGCCGGGCATTGGCGGCCTGTAGGTCCTCGGTGGCCATCCCGAGCCCGCGGTCGGTGACCTCGATCAGGTAGCCGCCGTCCACCGCGCGGGAAACCGTCACCGCCACCGGTGTATTGGGCGGGGAGTAGCGCAGGGCGTTGTCGATGACCTCGGCGAGCAGATGCTCGATATCGACGGCGGGCTCACCGGCCACGATACCGTCGGGTACATGGCCGATCTCGACCCGCTGATAGTCCTCGACCTGTGATACCGCACTCCACAGCATATCCGAGAGCGGAACCGGTTCGAGCTGACCGCGGCGCAACGCGGTGCCGGCCAGCACGAGCAGGTTGTCGCCGTTGCGGCGCATGCGGGTGGCGAGGTGGTCCAGCCGGAACAGGTTCTGCAGGCGGCCGGGATCGTCCTCGTCGTGTTCGAGTTCCTCGATGATGCCGAGCTGCTGTTCGACCAGCGATTGGCTGCGCCGGGACAGGGTTTCGAACATATTGCCGATCTGCACGCGCAACCGGGCCTGATCGGCAGCCAGGTTGAGGGCCTGCTGGTGCATTTCGTCGACGGCCCGGGCGAGCTGGCCGATTTCCTCGGTGCCCTGTACGCCGACCGGTTCGATCTCCGGGGTCTCGGCGCCGCCGCGCACCTGTTCGAGTTCCTCGGGCAGGCGCACATGGGCGACTTCCAGTGCGTCGCGGCGCAGCCGGCGCACCGGGACCACCAAGGTGCGGGCGACGGCGAGGGCCAGGGTCAGGCCGCCCAGCAGCGCGGCGATCAGCAGCGCGGTTTCCCGCAGGGCGCTGTTCTGCGCGGAGACGGTCGCATGGTGCAGGGCGCCGGCGATGGTGGCGGTGAGCTGATCGGTCGTGATGTCGTAGGCCTGCGAGCTGGTGTCCAGCGAATCGCGCGCGGCCGGGTCGGTGAGCGCGCCCTGGGTGCCCTGGCTGAAGATCGCCAGCCGGGTCTGCACCGCGTCCAGCAGTGGGCGCATATTGCCCGCCACATCCGGCATGATCTGGCCGTACTGGTGGATCATGGTCAGCTCGGCGCCCCCGGAGGTGAGGACGCGGGCACGCATCGCCGGATTGTCCTCGGCAGTGGGCGAACTGATCACCAGGCGTTGTGCGGTGAGCGAGCGGCGAGCATTCTGGATGGCGCTCACCTGCAGGAAATAACGCTGAATCGACAGATCGTCGACCGTGGGCGACTGCGCCAGCGCGTTACCGATCCGGACGGCGATCTCATCGGCCTGGTCGCCGACCATCGCGGGAGATCCGGTGCCGATACCGCTGCGCATGGTGCTGCCGAGGGTCAGTGCCGACGCGAGTTCCCGGGAGACCTCCGGGCGGATCCGATTGGCGTCCAGTGCGCGTTCCAGCGCCTGGTGGGCGGAGTCGAACCGGGCGAGTGCCGCGGTCGCCTGCGCTTCGGCGTCGGCGTTCTTGCCGGCGGTCGCGCGTACCGCCAGATTTTCCGCGGCGGCGTTGTAGTCGACGATCGGCTCGATGACGCGGGACTGTTCGGTCGCGGCCTCGAGCTGTTCGAGGGTGCGTAGCTCGTTGTTGATGCGCAGCACCGCGAAGAGGGTGGCCAGGACCACCGGCAGCACGAGGACGATACCGACCTTGCGGGTGACCGACCAGTTGGACAGGCTGAATTGCCACGGTCGCGGGGTTTCCATCCGCCTCTGTCGCCTCCGCATCACGATCGACCTCTATTTGGTGCGTGGCCGTTTCAGTTATGGTTGAATGCACACCCGAACCGACCAGAGGTCTAGTTTTTACCGCTCGGAACATACCGTGCATGGTTGCGGTCGGCAATCGGGGTGTTCAGACGGTTATACCCCGAATAAAGCGGATGGGGAACAGGTTTCGTGGCATATCACAGATCGGTATCCACAGGTCCGGTAATCGGATGAATTCCCTGGTCGTCCGCTTGCGCCGGACACCCGGCGAGCCCTCTCAGTAGCCTCTCAGTCGTCGGCGGCAAACTGGTGCAATGCGCATATTGGTGGTCGACGACGATCGTGCGGTGCGAGAATCGCTGCGCCGATCACTGACCTTCAACGGCTACACGGTCGATCTGGCGGTGGACGGTATCGACGCACTCGAGAAAGCGACCGCCGAACGGCCCGACGCGCTGGTACTCGATGTCATGATGCCCAGGCTGGACGGGCTGGAAGTATGCCGCCGGCTCCGCAGCACCGGCGACGACCTGCCGATCCTGGTACTGACCGCGCGTGATTCGGTCTCCGAGCGGGTGGCCGGCCTGGACGCCGGCGCGGACGACTACCTCCCCAAGCCGTTCGCCCTCGAAGAGCTGCTGGCCCGGCTACGCGCGCTGCTGCGCCGCCGCGCACCCGACGTCGGCGAAGTCTCCGAGACGATGCGGTTCGCCGATCTCTCCCTGGATCCCGTCACCCGCGAGGTCGCCCGCGGTAGCCGTTCCATCTCGCTGACCCGCACCGAGTTCTCGCTGCTGGAAATGCTGATGGCCAATCCGCGCCGGGTGCTGACCCGCGGCCGGATCCTCGAGGAGGTGTGGGGATACGACTTCCCGACCTCCGGTAACGCGCTGGAGGTCTATATCGGCTATCTGCGCCGGAAAACGGAGGCCGACGGCGAACCCCGGCTCATCCACACCGTCCGCGGCGTCGGCTACGTGCTGCGCGAAACGCCCCCGTAAGCGCGGATATGGCACGAACTCCCCGCTCGGCGGCGAAGAAACATACGGTGGCGACGCTCGGCCGGCCCTGGCCGGACGAGCCGGCACCCATGCGTCCGCCGACCCCGCTGACCCGCACCGTCTCGCTGCGCTGGCGGGTCACCCTGCTGGCCGCCTCGCTGGTGGCGATCTTCGTGGCGATCACCTCGATCGCCGCCTACGCGATGGTCGCCCGGGCGCTCTACGGTCAGGTCGACGCCCAGCTGCATGCCCGTGCGGCCACCATGATCAGTGGCGATATCGACAACATGGCTTTCCAGTCACTGGGTGTCGCGACACTGTTCTCCAACGATATCGGTGTCGCGCTGATCTATCCGGTGCCGCCGTCGGAGGCCGAGAAACCGGCGAGCATCCCCGTCTATCTGCCGCCGCAGCCCACCACACCGCCCATCGGCACCGAGGAGGTCGCGGTGGCGCAGGGGAAACGGGAGTCGTCGCTGCGCACCTACAACAGTCAGCGGGTGCTCGCCGAGCGGATGGATTCCGGGGTCACACTGGTGATCTCGCAGCGCCTGGAACCCACCCGCGAGGTGCTGGACCGGCTGGCGTGGTTGCTGTTCGCCGTCGGTGCCTGCGGCGTGGTACTCGCGGCCGGCGCGGGGACGACGGTGGGCCGCACCGGGTTACGTCCGATCGCGCGGCTCACCGCGGCCACCGAACGGATCGCCCGCACCGACGATCTGACCCCCATCCCCGTGACCGGTGACGACGAACTCGCCCGGCTCACCGAGAGTTTCAACACCATGCTCCGGGCGCTCGCCGAATCCCGGGACCGGCAGCGGCGGCTGGTGGCCGACGCCGGCCACGAACTGCGCACCCCGCTCACGTCGCTGCGCACCAATATGGAACTGCTGATCGCATCCAGTCGTCCCGACGCGCCGGCCATTCCGGAGGAGGATATGGCCGAATTGCGCTCGGATGTGATGGGGCAGATCGAGGAACTGTCGAATCTGGTCGGTGACCTGGTGGACCTGGCTCGTGAGGACGCGCCGGAAACGGTGTACGAGCGGGTCGATCTCGGCGAGGTCACCGAACGTGCGCTGGAACGGGTCCGGCGCCGTGGTGCTGTCGCCTTCGCCGCCGAACTGCGGCCGTGGTTCGTCTACGGCCACGAGGCCGCACTCGAACGCGCGATTCTCAATGTGCTCGACAATGCGGCGAAATGGAGTCCGCCCGGCGAACCGGTCCGGGTGCGGATGGCCGAAACCGGCCGCGGTCTGCTCGAATTATCGGTCGACGATGCCGGCCCGGGAATCCCCCCCGCCGAGCGGGAACTGGTTTTCGAGCGGTTCTACCGGACCACCGCCTCGCGCTCCATGCCGGGTTCGGGCCTGGGCCTGGCGATTGTGAAACAGGTTGTCACCAAACACGGCGGCACCATTGCGATCGATACCTCCGAGCGCGGCGGTGCCCGCATCCGGATCGTGCTGCCCGGCGAAACTCAATAGGAGCCCGGCCCCTGGGGCCGGAGCGACGCAAATTCACACACCGATCTCAGTCGACTCTCAGTCGTGGTCTGCACTCTGGACAGGGAATATGAGCAGAATAGAGAGACTATGACCGAGGATTTCACCAATCGGCCGGACCGGCCGCAAGAAGGATCGGTGCCGCCCTCGAACGACCGTCCCCAGCCGGGTACGGCGCCGGGGCCCGGACCGGAGGGCGGTGCGCCACCCGACGGCCGGCCGGGCGGCGCGCACTATCCGGGTACGCAGCCATTCCCGGGTGGGCAGCCCGGTGATACGGCCGCTTACCCCGCTCAGGGGTATCCGTACGGGGCGCCGCCGCCGGGTGGCCCGCCGCCCGCCGGCACCGGGCAGTTCTTCGCGGCCGGCCCGCCGCCCGCGCCGCGCAAGAGTTCCCTGCGCACCGGGCTGGTGGCGGGCGCGGTCGCGCTCGCACTGGTCAGTGGTGGGATCGGTGGTGTGGTGGGCGCCCTGGTCACCGATTCCGGTAACGGCCCGGCGGTGACGAACGCACTGGACGCGCCGGTGCCGGAGATCAAGGACGCCGCGAACGCGCCCGCGGGTTCGGTGCAGGCGGTCGCGCAGGAGGTCACCCCGGCCGTGGTGATGATCGAGGTCGCCAGTAATCGGGGACAGGGGGAGGGGTCCGGCGTGGTGCTCTCCTCGGACGGGCTGATTCTGACCAATAACCATGTCGCGGCCGGCGGCGGCGCGAACGGCGATATGCGGGTCACCTTCGCCGACGGAAGTACCGCCGCGGCGACGCTGGTGGGGGCCGATCCGGTCTCGGATCTGGCGGTGATCCAGGCCCGCGGGAAAACGGACCTGAAACCGATCGAACTGGGTAGTTCGGCCGGGCTGCAGGTGGGACAGCCGGTGGTGGCCATCGGCTCGCCGCTGGGTCTGGCCGGCACCGTGACCACCGGGATCGTTTCGGCGCTCAACCGGCCGGTATCCACCACCGGGGAGGGTGGCAGCGACCCGACCGTGCCGAACCCGGTGATCGATGCGATCCAGACCGATGCCGCGATCAACCCCGGTAACTCCGGCGGTGCGCTGGTCGACGGGCAGGGCCGGCTGATCGGTATCAATACGGCCATCGCCAGCCTCGGTTCCTCGGGCGCGGCCGGGCAGCAGAGCGGCTCGATCGGGCTGGGTTTCGCGATTCCGGTCGATCAGGCCCGGCGGGTCGCCGATGAGCTGATCAAAACCGGGCACGCCACGTACGCTCAGATCGGGATGACGGT
Source organism: Nocardia sp. CA-290969 (assembly GCF_050936135.1). Classification (NCBI taxonomy): domain Bacteria; kingdom Bacillati; phylum Actinomycetota; class Actinomycetes; order Mycobacteriales; family Nocardiaceae; genus Nocardia; species Nocardia sp. CA-290969. The sequence goes on from NZ_JBNJNJ010000001.1 coordinate 7,569,648, forward strand.
GCAACGCGACGAATCCGTGCACGGGGCGCGGATTCTGGATGTCACCCCGAACGGCCCGGCGGCGCAGGCCGGGATCCCGGCGGGATCGATCGTGACGAAGCTCGACGATCGGACGATCGATTCCGGTGACGCCCTGGTGGCCGCGGTGCGGTCCAAACAACCCGGGGACAAGGTTTCGGTGACGTACACGAACGCGCAGGGCGGCGGTTCCGAGACGGTCGAGGTGACTCTCGCCGCCGCAGCGGTGGAAGGAGCAAGGTGATGCAGCTGGTGACCGGGGGCGGCCACGCGGGGACCGATATCGGCGCTACGGTGAGCGGTATGGAAATCGATGCTCCTGTGGCGGGGCGCGCACTGGTGGTGGTCGTCGACGATCGAACGGCGCACGGCGGTGAGGATTCGCTGGGGCCGTTGGTCACCGAACTGCTGACCGAGGCGGGGTTCCTGGTCGATGCGTCCGTATCGGTGGAGGCCGACGAGGTCGCGATCCGCAATGCCTTGAACACCGCGGTGATCGGCGGCGTGGACCTGGTGATCTCGGTCGGTGGCACCGGTATGTCGCCGCGTGATGTGACGCCCGAGGCGACGGCCGAGGTGCTCGACCGCGATCTGCCGGGGATCAGTGAGGCGCTGCGCGCCTCCGGCCGGGTGGCGGGGTCGCTGGATGCCGGCCTGTCCCGCGGGCTGGCGGGTATCTCCGGCAGCACCCTGGTGGTGAACCTGCCGGGCACCCGGGCTGCCGTCCGCGACGGTATGGCGACGCTGGGACCGTTGGCGAGTCGCGTCGTCGGCGAGCTGTCGGGGCTACTGGAATGAGCCGGAGCGCGCGGTATGAGTGAGGGCGAGACCCCCGAGGTCCCCCGCCGGGCAAGGCGCCGGGCGGGGGACCTCGCGCGTGTGGACCGGATCTTCGGCGAGGTGCTGCCGAGCACCACACGCGACGAATGGGATGACGGCGCAGCGCCGGATCGCGGCGGCGACGACTGGTTGCGATCCCAGGTTCCGCCGCATCACGGCGATACCGGCTGAGCCGATTATGTTGGCGCCGAACGTTTTTGCGTTTGAATACGGCGTGAATGCGCTATCTCGAGGGGGTAACGGGGTGGATTTCCGGGCGAATTGTCCAGGTTTGGATTCGGCGGGATTCCGATAACGGCGGCGGGGCGGTGTTCATTACCCGCGGGTGCCGGCCGGTGACGCCGATATGTTTACGGAATTTTTCCGTTCCGATGTGCCCGTTCGATGCTTCTGCTAGGGCCGCGGCGTGCACGTGCACGGGTTGCTATACATGGATGTGAAATGGATCACATCAATGTATAGCGAAAAGAAGCTTTGTCCAATCTGTTACCGACCGTTTAATCTCGGTGCGTCGGCCGCCGCAAAGGCGGCTCGGCGGGGCTGAGCATTATGTCCCCGCCGGTCGTTTTCGTGTGCATTGTCCGGTTTGTGGCGTTGCATCGAAATAACAACAGGTCACCTGTAGGTAACAAACGAGCGAAACACTGGTCGGAGCCGGAGAGCGGTGTATCCGAGCTCGAAGGCCTGCTGTTTGTCCGAATGATGAGGGGAAATATGAGCGAGAACCGCACCGACGGTGTACGTAAAGGCGCCAGGATCGCGGGTATCGGTGCCGCGTCCGCTGTCGCCGTTGGCCTCCTGTCGGTGGGCGCTGCCAATGCCGATACGTTCGTGCCGCTACCGGACGGCCAGAAGGCCGGCCCGGGCGTCACCATCACCCGTACCGGCGAGCACGCCGTTATTTCGCCCTCGATGGCCGCCAACGGCGCGGGCCGGGTCGTCTGGGTTTCCGGCAACGCGGCCGCCGATGTCGCCGTAACCCCCGAGGGGGAAGTCGGCCCGAACAACGGCCCGACCGGTGCGGACGGCACCAACAACTCCTCGACGCACGGCGCTTCGCAGCTGAACACCGGCTATATCGTCGGCTGCCAGGTGAGCATCGGTGACGATGCCATCGGCCTCGGCGGGTCCCTCGGCGTGAACCTCAACGGCGGCAACATCGGCGGCTCGGTCGGTGTGGAGCTCGGCCCGGGTGAGGTCAAGTTCGTCCAGATCGACTACAAGGACATCACCAAGCCCGGCCGGTACTCGGTCGAGTACCAGGATGCCGAGATCGAGATCCAGGGTTGCGCGGGTTACGCGCAGGCGCGGTCGTACACGGTGGTCGAGATCATCGGCGACCACTACTCGAAGACGACCCTGTACGGCCAGCCGTTCAGCATCGGCTGAACCGGCGGATCCGTCCACGTCGTATCGAAACGAACCTCCCCTCGCGTACTGCGCGAGCTCTCCCCTCGAAGGGTCCAACCATGATCAACCGCAAGAAAGTGGCACGCCTTGCCGGCGTCGGTGCCGCTGCCACCATCGCCATGGGTCTGTTCTCCACCGGCGCCGCCAATGCCGATACCTTCGTACCGCTGCCCGGCGGTGAACTCGTCAAGACGCTGTCCGACGGCACGGTGGTGACCGTGCGGATGGTGGGCGAGTCGGCCACCATCAGCCCGTCCATGGGGTCCACCCCGGTACACCGCAACGCGTGGGTTTCCGGTAGTGCCCAGGTCGAGATCGCCGGCGGCGCGGATGTCGGCGGCAAGATCTACCCCGGCTATGTGGTGGGCTGCCAGGTCAACATCGACGGTGGTGGCGCCGAGGCCGGCGCCAGTGCCGAGGTCGATTCGGAAGGCGCGGTCAGCCCGAGCGCCGAAACCGGCGGCAACCTGACCATCGGCCCCGGCCAGGCGAAGTCGTTCTACGTGCTCGATATCGAGAAGGCCGACGACTACGGCAGTGAGGATCACTCGACCAACAACAGCTTCGACGGCAACAGCGGTTCGGTCACCTGGTCCGACCAGACCATCGGCCTGAACGGCTGCGGCGGCTACGCCCAGGCGCGGTCCTTCATCAGCGTCGAGGTGGAAACCGAGAACGTGATCAGCTACGTCACCCTGTGGGGTCAGCCGTTCAGCCTCGGCTGACGAAGATCAAACTGCCATACTGGCACGGATACAGGCCCGTCGCAGCCGCGGCGGGCCTGTCTCTTACCCCGGTATTCCGGGATATCCGGTGTTAGGGTTGCGTTTTCCCAGCACCCGTCACCTTCCGGCCATCTGGGAATCACTCCGAAGACACACCGAGTCGGCGGCACGGTAGCCAAGTGTTCACCGGTTGTGTGGTTTCGGGTTCATCTTGTGGCTACAGCCGTAACCCAAGCTCTATGGAGCCTGTTCTTGGGCCGCCCCGACCTCGATCGCTGCGATGTCGGGTGTCGCTGTAAACCTTGATGAGGGGAAATATGAGCAAGAACCGCACCACCGGTCTGCGCTACGGCGCGCGCGCCCTGGGCGTGGGCGCCGTCGCTGCTGTGGCCATGGGTCTGTTCTCCACGGGTGCCGCCAACGCGGATACCTTCGTACCGCTGCCGGACGGTGAGAAACTGGGTCCCGGTGTCAAGATCACTCGCACCCACGAGAGCGCGCTCGTCTCGCCGTCCATGGCGGCCAACGGTGCGGGCCGGGTCGTGTGGGTCTCGGGTAACGCCAGCGCCGACGTCTCGGTTACGCCCGAGGGCGAAGCCGGTCCGAACAACGGCCCGACCGGTGAAGACGGCACCAACAACTCGTCCACCCACGGTGCCTCGCAGCTGAACACCGGCTACATCATCGGCTGCCAGGTGAGCATCGGTGACGACGCCATCGGGCTGGGCGGCTCCCTCGGTGTCAGCCTGGACGGCGGCACCCTCGGCGGTTCGACCAGCGTGGAGCTGGGCCCGGGTGAGGTGAAGTTCGTGCAGATCGACTTCAAGGACATCGAGAAGCCCGGCGTCTACTCCGTCGAGTACCAGGACGTCGAGATGCAGATCCAGGGTTGCGCCGGTTACGCGCAGGCCCGCGCCTACACCGTGGTCGAGATCATCGGTGACCACTACTCGAAGACCACCCTCTACGGGCAGCCCTTCAGCATCGGCTGAGGCGCTGACACCGGTCGAATTCACCCCACCAAACTCTCGCTGTAGCGAATTCAACCCCAGAGGGGCATATACACATGTTCACCCGTAAGAATCTGGCGCGCCTCGCCGGCGTCGGTGCGGCCGCCTCGGTCGCGCTGGGCCTGTTCTCCACCGGCGCCGCCAATGCCGACACCTTCGTACCGCTGCCCGGCGGCGAAATCGTCAAGACCCTCTCCGACGGCACCGTGGTCACGGTGCGCATGGTCGGCGAGTCCGCCACCATCAGCCCGTCCATGGGCTCCACCCCGGTGCACCGCAACGCGTGGGCCTCCGGTAGCGCCCAGGTCGAGATCGCCGGCGGCGGCGAAGACGTGGGCGGCAAGATCTACCCCGGCTATGTCGTGGGCTGCCAGGTCAACATCGACGGCGGCGGTGCCGAGGGCGGCGCCAGCGCCGAAGTCGACTCCGAGGGCAGCGTCAGCCCCGAGGGCGAGGTCGGCGGCAACCTGACCCTCGGCCCCGGCCAGGCCAAGGCCTTCTACGTCCTCGATATCGAGAAGCCGGACGACTACGGCAACGAGGATCACTCCACCAACAACAAGTTCAAGGGCAACACCGGTTCGGTCACCTGGTCCGACACCACCATCGGCCTGAGCGGCTGCGGCGGCTACGCCCAGGCGCGGTCCTTCGTGAAGGTCAAGGTCGAGACCGACAACGTCATGTCCGTCGTGACACTGTGGGGCCAGCCGTTCAGCCTCGGCTGATACCCCTTGTCCGGCCGGGCCACCCGCTCCGGTCGGAATCGGATACCCGAAAGGGCCCGTCGCGGACCACGCGGCGGGCCCTTTCGGCTGTCAATGGAAGATCACCGTGAGCGCGCTGCTCAGCGAGGCCGCGGCGACGGCCGCCGCGCGGCGGCCGTCCAGGGCGAGGAGTACCACCCGCTCGGCCCGGCCCGCGCTGGGTTCGCCGGGGGTTCCGGAGACCAGAACCACCGCGGCATCGGTGGCCAGGGTGGTGGCCCGGGACGGATCGGTGGTGTCGGCGGCGACCACATCCACCCGGTCGCCCGCGCGCAGGATCTCGGTGATCGCGGTATCGGCCGGCCGGATCGGTACGATCCGGGCATCCCGGGCGCCCGTGGCGATTTCGGCCAGCCGCGGGCCCACGGTCCGCACATCGGTGAGCACTTCGCCGGGCCGCAGGGCGGCGGTGAGTACCGCGCCGGTCAGCGCATCGGGATCGTGGGCGGCGCCGGCGGGGGCTACGCCCGGTGGAATCCGGGCCAGCCGCAGATCGGCCGGCTCGAGCAGATGGCCGGGCGGGAGATCACGGGCGGCGACGACGACGGAGACGCGGGTGCGCTCGGGGTCCTCGCGGAGGAACAGGACCACGGCGGCCACCGCGCACAAGCCCGCCAGAATGCGTCGCAACAGGACCGCGTCCGCCCACGGGGGCCGGTTCTCGAATGCTTCGCGCCAGGTATCACCGGACCCCAGCCGGCCCCGGGCGTTGCCACCGGGGCGCGGGCGTATACGACTCATGGGCCGAGCGTAGGGTGCGAAAACCCGGCCGACCCGGCCCTGTGGGCAGCTGTGGACAACCCACGGCCTGTGGATGAAACGGAGCCGGGCGGCATCCCCGCCCGGGGAGCCGGGCTACTCGCTCAGCTGGCGGCGGCGGCAGGCGTCGACGAGGCGCCCGACGAGCCGCTGTCCGAAGAAGACGACGAAGACGAAGACGAACTGGAACTGTCCGATTTCGCCGGTTCGCTGGCGGTCGACGCACCACTGCGGCTGTCGGTCCGATAGAAGCCGCTGCCCTTGAAGACGATGCCCACCGAGTTGAACAGCTTGCGCAGCGCTCCGGAGCATTCCGAGCACACCGTGAGCGCATCATCGGTGAAGGACTGGACGATGTCGAAGCGGTTGTCGCACTGGGTGCACGCGTATGAATAGGTTGGCACTGGGTCCTCCGCGGTATTCGTGAATTAGCACTCTACAGGCCACAGTGCCAACAGTGCCAATCCCGGTTTGATTCCCGCTGGTCGGGGACTGTGCCGGACGCCACGACGGGGCCCCGGTTCGCCCTCCGCTGTTCCCCATGTATTCAGGAGTGGGCGCTGTCCAACTCGACCGGGCCGGTGGTGGGGGTGAGCACCCACTGCATGCGGATGTCGTGTGGTTCCTCGGGGAGGTGGTCGACTATCTCGTCGTCGCGGACCACGGTCACCAGGCGGGCTGCCGGGGCGGCGAGGGGGAGGGTCCGGTCGTAGTAGCCGGCGCCTTGGCCCAGGCGTACGCCGCGCCGGTCCACCGCTAGCGCGGGGACCAGGATCAACCCGGCATCTCCGACGGTTTCGGGGGCCAGGATCGGGCCGCTCGGTTCCAGCAGGCCGTATCGGGCCGGTCGCAGTGCTTCCGGGCCGGTGTACTCGGCCCAGTAGAGCGGTCCGGGCTCGCGTGTCACCGGCAGCAGCACCCGGCTCCCGGCGGCCCGCAGCGCATCGGCGATCGCTACGGAACCGGGCTCGCCGCGCACCGGAACATATGCGCACACCCACTCGGCCGGAGCCAACCGGCCCGCTGCCGCGGCCAGCGCGGTGTCCTCCGCCGCGCGTACCGTCTCGGGCACTTGTAGACGCCGCGCGCGGATCACGGCCCGCCAGGCCTGCTTGTCGATCTCCTCGGGCATCCGCACGCGACAACCCTAGGCGCCGCCGCTGGGCTGCGGTCGGCAGCCGGACCATAGGAAGTCGAAGCCCGCGCGCCGAACACCACAACCCCGTTTGAACGGGAGTTCCGGTGGCTAGGGTGTGTATATGACAGCAGAGGCCGCAAAACAGGATAGCGGGGGCGTCCGCCCGTCGGGACCGGAATTCCGGACGGCCGTCGTACCTGCGGCCGGGCTCGGGACCAGGTTCCTGCCCGCCACCAAGACGGTTCCCAAGGAACTGCTGCCCGTGGTCGACACCCCGGGTATCGAGCTCGTTGCCAGCGAGGCGGCCGAATCCGGCGCCCAGCGGCTGGTGATCGTGACCTCGCCCGGCAAAGACGGGGTCGTCGCGCATTTCGTCCAGGATCTGGTGCTCGAGAGCACCCTCGCCGAGCGCGGGAAATTCCAGCTGCTGGAGAAGGTGCGCAAGGCGCCGGGTCTGCTCGATGTCACCTCGGTCGTCCAGGAGGAGCCGCTGGGGCTGGGCCACGCGGTGGCGCAGGCCGAGGCGGTGCTGGATCCCGACGAGGAGACCATCGCGGTCCTGCTGCCCGATGATCTGGTCCTGCCGTGCGGGGTGCTCGATGTGATGAACCGGGTCCGCCGCAAGCGCGGTGGTTCCGTGCTGTGCGCCATCGACGTTCCCAAGGACCAGGTGAGCGCGTACGGCGTTTTCGATGTGGCCCCGGTGCCCGACGCCGTCAATCCGAATGTGCTGCGGGTCAAGGGCATGGTCGAGAAGCCGAGCCTGGAGGAGGCACCGTCGACCTACACCGCGGCGGGCCGCTATCTGCTCGATCGCGCGATCTTCGACGCGTTGCGGCGGATCGGTCCCGGCGCGGGCGGGGAACTGCAACTCACCGACGCGATTTCGCTGCTGATCGACGAAGGACACCCGGTGCACGTGGTTGTCCACCGTGGGTCGCGCCACGATCTGGGTAACCCGGGCGGCTATCTTCGTGCTGCGGTGGATTTCGCGTTGGAACGGGACGAATACGGTCCCGCGCTACGCGAGTGGCTCCAGCACCGGCTGAGTCCGGAGTGGGACCCACAGCTCACCGTGGACGAATGAGTTCGCCTGCGCCGGCGAGGACATCGGGAAGGGCTGGATGCGCTCTGTCGAGGATCAGCAGATCAAGGTGACGGCCGCGGCCGTCGCGCCGCGGCCGGTGCGGGTCGCCATCTCCGAGGCCCAGGGTCTGCTGTGCGCCGAGGATGTGGTGACCGAGCGGCCGCTGCCCGGTTTCGACCAGGCCGCGATCGATGGATACGCCGTGCGCAGTGTGGATGTGGCGTCCGCGGGCGCCGATATCCGCGACGAGGACGGTGAGCTGGTCGATCTGACCCTGCCCGTGGTCGGTGAGGTGCTGGCCGGCTCCCGCCAGCCCATCCGGCTGCAGCCACGCCAGACCGTGCGGGTGGCGACCGGCGCGCCGCTGCCCACGCTGGCCGACGCCGTGCTGCCGCTGGATTTCACCGATGGCGGCCGGGGGCGGCTGAAGGTGTTCGAGCCGGTGCGGTCCGGCGATTATGTGCGCCGCGCGGGCGACGATGTGCAGCCGGGAGATGTGGCGGTGCGGGCGGGCACGATCATCGGTCCCGCGCAGGTCGGGTTGCTGGCCGCGGTGGGGCAGGACAAGGTGCTGGTGCATCCGCGGCCCCGGCTGTCGGTGATCTCCATCGGGGAAGAACTGGTGGATGTCGACCGCGTCCCCGGGCCCGGGCAGGTCTACGACGTGAACTCCTATGCGCTGGCGGCGGCCGCGCGGGACGCGGGCGCCGATGTGAACCGGGTCGGGATCGTCGACGCCGATCCGCGGCGGCTGCGCGATGTGGTCGAGGGGCAACTCGTGCGGGCGGAGGTCGTCGTGATCGCGGGCGCGGTCGGCGGCTGGGCGTCCGATCAGGTGTGTGAGGCCCTGGAGGGGCTCGGCGAACTGGAGATCGCCCGGGTCGCCATGCATCCGGGCTCGGTGCAGGGGTTCGGCCGGCTCGGTCGCGACGAGGTGCCGACCTTCCTCTTGCCCTCGAATCCGGTGGGTGCACTGGTGGTTTTCGAGGTGATGGTGCGGCCGCTGATCCGGATCGCGCTGGGCCGGCGGCAGCCGATGCGCCGGATCGTGCGGGCGCGCACGATCACGCCGATCCAGTCGATGGCGGGTCGCAAGGGATATCTGCGGGCCCAGCTGATGCGCGACGAGGCCACCGGCGAATATCTGGTGCAGCCGCTGGGGAACAGTGCGAGCGCCTCGTCACATCTGCTGGCCGCCATGTCGGAGGCCAACAGCCTGATCGTGGTCGAGCCCGACGACACCGAAATTCGCACCGGTGACAAGGTTCGGGTCGCGTTCCTGGCGCAGCGCGGCTAGAAGTGGAGTCCATGAACGTATTCCGGGCTACACAGCATCCGGGGTGGCCCGCGCATCTGGGTCCGGTGCGGGTGGCGGCCGGAGAGGTCACGTTGCGGCCGGTGCGGTTGCGCGACGCGGCGGCGTGGAGCCGGATCCGGTTGCGGGATCAGGATCATCTCGAGCCGTGGGAGCCGACCGGCCGCGGCGCCTGGGATGCGCGTAATCACGCGTCGAATTGGCCGCCGCTGTGGTCGAGTCTGAAGGCCGAGGCCCGCCGTGGGGCAATGGTGCCGCTGGTGATCGAGGTGGACGGCGCGTTCAGCGGCCAGCTCACGGTCGGCAATATCGTGCGGGGGGCGTTGCGTTCGGCGTGGATCGGGTACTGGGTCACCCGCGACCTCGGCGGGCAGGGGGTGGCGACCGCGGCGCTGGCGCTGGGCCTCGACCACTGCTTCGGGCCGGTCGGGTTGCATCGGGTCGAAGCGACTGTCCGGCCGGAGAATCTGGCCAGCCAGGCGGTGCTGCGCAATGTCGGCTTCCGTGAAGAGGGTTTGCTGCGCAGGTATCTCGATGTGGACGGGGCGTGGCGCGATCATCTGCTGGTCGCCATGACGGCGGAAGAGTTGTCCGGCAGGGTCGTCGACCGGTTGGCCCGGGAAGGGCGGTTGACGCTGCGCTGAAACCGGGCCGGGGATCGGCCTGTTCGCCACCGGCGATGGTGGAAATGTGACTCATGTGGCGGAAGTGCACGGCGCGCCTGCCGTGCCGTACCCCTACTCGGAATTAACCTACGGACGTCGGTGGTGCGTCTTGCGTCACCGGCACCGAAGCTCGTACCACGATCTGCGAGACGTGCCCGCGGGGAAGAACTCCGGCGTCGGGTCGCACAAGGTCTGGCCTGAGCTGCGACGACGACCATGCGGGACGGAGGTGCTGACGACGATGCCGAACTCGATCCTGTGGATCGGCTTGGTCGTGCTGTGGGTCTTCGTCCTGTTCCCCATCCTCGCCGATCGGCATCCGCGAATCCGCCGGACCACCGATACCGCCCTGGCCACGCGGGTACTGCACCGTGGAGATTCCAAACGGCGCAAAGGAAGTGGCCATGCCCGTAAGAAGCGGTCCGGCCGGTCATACCGAAAGCGTCACCACGGCAACGATGCGGAGGATCGCATGACCACAACAGCCGAGGAGACAGTCACCGAGGCCGAGGACGAACACCTGTTTCCGGGCGACGACGAGCCGGCCGGCGAGTTCGACGACGGCGACACCGCCGAATCCGCCCACCCGGATCCCGGCGCCGGCGACGAGCCGGAACCGTTCGATGATTCCGCGGCCGATACCGAACTCTCGTCCGCCTTCGAGGACTCCGCGCCCGCGCGGATCCCGCCGGTCCGGGCGACCACCCGGCAGGCGCCCGCCGAAGCGGACGACGCGGATTTCGTCCCCTCCCGCCGGGGCCGCGGCGGCTACGACCCCGAGGCCGATGCCATCGCCCGCGCCGCCCGCTACACCTTCCGGCAGCGTGCCGTGGTCGCGTTGATCCTCGCCGCGGTGCTCTGCGGTGGACTCGCCGTGGCCCTCGGCCCGATCTTCTGGTGGGGTTGCGGTGGTGCCGCGCTGTCGCTGGTCACCTACCTCGGCTACCTGCGTAAACAGGTGCGGATCGAACAGGAGATCCGGCGCCGCCGCAGCGCCCGGCTGGCCGACCGCGACCACGAATCGGAGGAGTCCCGGTTCGAGGACGACGAGCGGACCGGGCAGGCCGGGGCCCGCCCGGGTATGGACCGCGATACCGCCCGCGCGCTGCGCCGCCGCGCCCAGTTGCTCGAACCGGACGACGAAGACCCTGCCTTCGAGCACCTGGACGCCTACGACGCCACCATTGCCCGGACGGTGCGCCACCGCGCCAGCGGCGGGGATATCCGCCGGGCAGCCGGAGCCTGAACCCGGGCGGCCGGTAGCCGTCCGGTCACGATGTGGTTTGTAAAAACCCCAGGTCACCCCCTCGATTCGGTGTATGGTTATCGGGTTTGCTAGAGTGGCACAGCGCGGTCGGCAGACCGCACGGGGCTATAGCGCAGTTGGTAGCGCGTCTCGTTCGCATCGAGAAGGTCAGGGGTTCGATTCCCCTTAGCTCCACCACGACCGTGCAGGTCACGGCTACGATGGTAGCTCATAACGAGCAGCCATCAACAGCCTTCATCAACACCTGCACGGTTTTTTGCGTCTCGGGGGCGCACTCGGGCGGTTGCGAGAAGGCTCGAACGGAGCCGAGAAGATGTCCAGCGTGCGCGTCTGTACCCGCAAGGACGGCAGCGTCTACACCCAGGTCCTGTTCCGGGAGTTCGACCCGGCCAAGGGGCGACGGGTCCAGGCGTCGGTGTCATTCGATGACCACAAGGCCGCGTTGTCGTGGCAGAAGATCCTCGACCAAGTCGGTCCTGAGAAGGCGCGTGCCATGCTGGCGGCCGAGGAGACCGTGCAGGGCGAGAAGACGGTCACTTTGAACGACTCGTGGGCCGAGACCTACATCTCCGGGCTTACGGGCGTCGAGCAAGCCACCAGGAACCGCTACCGGCGCTATATGGCCAACGACATCGGCCCGGCTATGGGCGACCTCCCGCTGCCGGCCTTGTGTGCCGCGACGGCCGATCAGAACACTGTCGTGCAGGAGTGGGTGAACGAAATGGAGGCGGACGGGGTCGCACCCAAAACGATCGCCAACAAGCACGGGTTCCTGTCCGGGTGTTTGCGCGCCGCGGTGAAGCGTCACCTGCTGCCGTTCAATCCATGCGAGGACACGAAGTTGCCGAAGCGTCGGCGTGAGTGCGTCTTCTTGGAGCCCGAGGAGTTCGACATCGTTTACGAAGCGGCTCCGGCGAAGTGGCGGCCGCTCACACTGTTTCTTGTGACAACGGGTGCCAGGTATTCGGAGGCAACGGCTTTGCGGGTTGGGGATATCGCCCGGAATGTGGACCATGAGGGCAACGAATTCTGGACCTGTCGAATCGCCAAGGCATGGAAATATACGGGCACCTCGGACTATAAGTTGGGCGGGCCGAAAACCCAACGGGGATACCGCACGATCAACATTCCGAAAGAGACGGTCGATGCCCTACGTCTCGCTGGGCGGAACAAGGACCAGCTACTTTTTCGAACCCGCAATGACAAGAGGATCATTCCCCAGCAATTCCACAATCTGTGCTGGAAGCCAACGATGGACCAGGTTGCCGGCAGGATCGGCAAGCGCCCCCGGCCTCATGACCTACGGCATACGTGCGCGAGTTGGATGTTGAACAACGGCGCCGAGATTACCGACGTCAGCGCACATCTGGGGCATGAAAGCATCAAGACGACGGTAGACGTGTATGGGCATCTTGACCGACGTTCTGGGCATCGTGCTTCAACCGCAATCTCTCGCGCTCTGGTGCGGACGGCGGTACAAAAGGGGTGATTTGTCGAGCCCCGTTGCCGCGCACCAAGATCGGTAGCGAACTGTCAGCGTTTCACTTTTCCGGCACGCTATTCGGTAGCGGGGTGAAAAAGTAACGTTCCGGTCAAGAATCGCCCAAGTGTTCGATTCACGGCGCGGACCGGGTAACACGGAACTAACATCTAACGAAATGTCGGTGGTGGTGGGCATTTTGACGGGAAGTTGGGGAGATAGCAGAGCAGGGTGCGATGCGTGAATACGCGAGCCCAGACGAGTTGCTGGGCGAATTGCAACAGGTCGATGTGACACCGCTGGTGTTGCGACTGAATGAAGGCGCCCTGGAGCGACTCGGGTCTGGTGACCTGACCATCTCCGAGATGATGGTGGCCGCGGAATGGTTAGGCATGGAGAAACCCGAAGACATCTTCCGCGGAATGTGAAGTTCAGCCGGCGGACTCGCCCTGGGTCTCCAATGACCGGGCGAGTTCCATCGCCGATTCCATGAAGGCATGCATCGTTGTGCCAAGCGCTACGCAGATCGGGTAGAGCTGCTCGGCGCGTATCGAACGTGACCCCTGCTCGAGCCGATAAATCGTGCTCTCCGAGATCCCGCTGGCGGTCGCCAGTTGTTCTTGACTCAGGTTGCGCTCCGCGCGGAGCCCAGCGAGCTTCCGCCCGATGGCCTGGTCGATCGTCGCGGTATCCATGCGGAGCATTGTCCCGTCCAAATGGACGTCTGGCAAGCATTGTGCCTGGTCCCACGGCTGAGAAGGTTGCCCTAAGTTAGCGACAGCCTTCCGTATGGACGAACTCACCGTCTAAACAGGTTGCTAACCCGTCCGTTTGGACGGTATTGTCTTCCGTATGGACGAACTCGTAGCCAAGCTGGTTACCTCAGCGATGGAATCTGCGGGACTCAACAAGGATCAGCTGGCCGACGCCAGTGGAATCGCCCGCGTAACACTGCGCCGGCGCCTCAAGGGCAACGGCTGGAAGATCGAGGAACTCGAAAAGGTCGCGGCGGCGCTCGGCGCCGAAGTCGCTGACTTCGTTCCCCGCCTTAAGGCGGCAGCGTGATGACCGCCCCGGTGGAGCTCTACACGCTCGAAGAAGCGGCCGAGATGTTGCACGTCACCCGCATCTGGTACATGCGCAGGCTGCGCGACCGGACGTTCCCGGGTCGCAAGGTGGGCCGCAACTGGATGCTCACCCCCGGTGACATCGAGGCCGCCGTGGAGAAGATGGCGAGCCCGGCCGCTGTTCCGCTGGGCGATCCACATGGGCTCACCCGCACCAGTCGCCGCCGGGTCACTCGCCGGGGAGGTGCAGCATGACCGCCGATCTGATGCCGTTCGTCTACGAAGGCGCCACTGTCCGCACGGTCGTCATCAACGGGGAGCCTTGGTTCGTCCTCGCAGATCTCTGCGTGGTGCTCGACATAGCGAACCCACGGAACGTCGCGGCCCGACTTTCGGAGGATCAGAAGGGTGTCCGCTCGGTGGACACCCCCGGCGGCCAACAGCCGATGACCCTTGTCAATGAGTCCGGGATGTACGAGGTCGTCATCCGGTCAGATAAGCCGGGCGCCGTGACGTTCCGTCGCTGGCTCACCGCCGAGGTTCTGCCGGCGATCAGGAAGACCGGCAACTACTCCACCGCCCCAGCGCTGACCGAGGACGAACTGATCCATCGCGCGCTGGAAGTGTCGGCCCGCCGTGTGGCGGTGCTGACCGAGCGTGTCGCCGAGCTGGAGCCGAAGGCGGAGGTCGCGGACAAGCTGCTGACCGCCGACGGTGATCTCTCCGTTCGGGACGCCGCGCAGGCGTTGACCCGCGCGGGGATCAAGACCGGTCAGGGACGCCTGTTCGCCACGCTGAACGACCGCCGGTGGATCTCCCGCGCAGGGGACGGCCGATGGCGGGTCATGCAGTCCGCGATCGACCGCGGATATATGTCGGTGCTGCCGCAGTCGCACTACCACCCGAAGACCGGGGAGTTGGTGATGGATCCGCCGCAGCCGCGGGTCACGCCGAAGGGCTTGCAGCGTCTGCTCGCTGACCTCGACTCCACGTAGTAAGGCGACCCCGCCGGGATGCAGCCCAGCGGGGTCAGAACAACCCATCCACAACCAAAGGAGAAATGGGGTGTCCGAAAGCAAGGTTATCGGTCTCCACGACGACAGCGGGACCGAGGTGTCCGACTTCCGGGACGAGATGCACGAACTCGGTATGGCAGTCAGGAATCTGGCGGACTTCGTCGACCGCATGGAGATGACCTCCTACCTGGGCGGCCGACACTACACGGTCTGGTGGGACAACCTGCAGAAGCTCATCGGGATGCGTACTCGCCTGGAGGAGCTGGAAGCGAAGGTTGCCTACGCGGATTACGTGAAGCGGCAGTCGCTCGTGCCGTATCGGATCGCGTCATGACCCGGGCGGAGCGGGAGTTCTACCGGTACCTGCTGGCGCTGGTCGTCGGCGTGACCGCGGTCCTGATCTGGCTGACCTATGTCCACCCATCCCCGGTGTCGAGCCCTGGTGATGGGCGTGTCCCGGCGGTAACGGGCACCGCCGGGACTTCCACCACCCAGTGACAAGCGAACGGGGCCGGTGATTACAGCCACCGGCCCCGCCCAAACAACATCCGAAGAAGAGAGTACCAAATGACCACCATTCATACGCCGGCGTGTGACAGATATCTGTCCGCCGCGCAGGACGATCCGCAGTTCGCTGCGATGGTCGCCGAGTTCGCTCCGCTGTCCGATGCGGAGATCCGGGATCGGATCTTGCGGTACCGGGATGACGATGAGGGCACGCCGGTGGGGGATTTCATGCGCCGCCTGTGGCCGCTGCTCACCGAGGGGGCGCAGCGATGAAACACCTCTGGGAGTACGACCACCCGTACTACTGCAACGAGGGCAACTACCTGCACTCGCCCGCGCAGCATTCGAACGTCGTCGTGCACGACACCTTCCCGTCGTGGCAGGCGTTCAAGGACGAGCCAGGTGGCTTCTACGACGCCGACCCTGAGCGGAATCTTCTGTGGCGGTGGGACTGGAAGGCGTGGCACCTCGAGCACCCGGAGGACTACACGGCCGGCGAAGAGTGTCACGTCCTGATGTTGTTCTTCATGCTCCAGCGCAAGGCGCTGTCGCGGTCGCTGTATGTCGATGTCACCGGTGCGGATGAGCCGGAAATCCGGGCCTGGTTGGCGGAGCGTGCGCAGTCCATCCGTGACCTGTGGGCGCCGCTGAACCTTGGGGAGGTGGCGTCGTGATCGCCATGTCTGCCGCCTCCATGTTCATCTCCGAACTGCTGGCTGCCCCGCCCGAGTCTGTCGATCACTGGATCGCTGATGACCTGTGGGATCTCGGTTCCGGTCTTCCCGCGATGTTGGCGTATCTGGCGGGTGTTATGTCGATGCATCCGCCGGTGGATCGGGCGTATGAGGTGGCGGCCGAGGTGCTGCGGCTGCTGGTCGGCGGTGCTAAGGCGGTGGTCCAGTGAGCCTTCTCGCCGAGAAGGGCGCCGGCCACTTCGCCTTCGCCCTGATCTCCGCCCTGCCGCCTGCGCCGCGGACGCGCCTGCTGCGCCAGGCCGCCGATGACCTCACCACTCCCGCTGCGGTTGAGCGGTGGAACGAGTGGTCCCCGATCCATCAATTCATGGCCGAGCACGGCGCGAAGGGAACCAGCGATGTCTGAGGAAGAACTGATCCGGTCGATCCGCAACGACCCTCGTGGCTGGCTCGCCACCTTGGACGAGCGGAACGACCGCATCAAAGCGCTCGCAGGCGAATGTGCCGAGTTGCGGGACAGTGCACGCGGATACGAGTCGATTCGCCAGCACCAGGGCGCCCGGATCGCCGAGCTGGAGGCGCTGGTCGGTCAGGTCCGCGCCGCTCTGGCGGGCCATCCTCGCTGCGATGTGCACCCCGATGCCGATCCGGTGTCGTGCGGGTGGAAGCGCGCCGTGGCTGATGTCCAGCGGGCTCTGGATACGGGGGGCCCAGTGGCCCAGGTTCAGTCCGATCAGTGGATGGCCGAGCACGGCCGCAAGGAGAAGTCCGATGCGTAAAAGCCCTGACGAGTTCGAGCTTCCCGAAGCCGAGCTGCGTGCCGTTGCCGAATCCGAGGCGAGTGGCCTCTGGGTGCGCCCGCTCGCGGGGGAGGTTCTCAGTGCCCGCGCGGTCATCAAGAACGTCCTCGCGCTGACCCGGCAGGAAGACGACGACCACTCCGAATTCGGTCACGGTCACGAGCAGTCGAGCGAACTCGAATGCCCGGCGTGCTGGGCCGAGGAGATCCGGGACGCCGTCCAGCCGTACATCGACTACCGGGAGGCGTTCCGCAATGCCTGACCAGACACCTGCCCTACTGGCCGATGAACACCTCCAGATCGTGGCGGACGCGAGCCATCCCGACTGTCACCCCGACGGGCAGGTCCGCGACATGGCCGCCGAGCTGCTCGCCGCCCGGGCCCGTATCGCCGAGCTGGAGCCCGAACGGGACGCCTGCCGCCGTGCCGCGCAATCCTGGCTGTCCGTCGTCGAACGCCAATGCCGGGACGTCCTGGACGCCACCGGGATGCACGACATCATCGACGAGTCGGGCGACGGTGATTGGGCTCTGGTGTGGGAGCGCATCGCAACCATGGGTGCGGACCTCCGTGCCGCTCAGGCCCGTGTCTGGGAGTTGGAGGCGTTCGTCGCGGACGTCGCCTCCCACGGCCTCCGCTGCGACCTCAATCCCACGATGGACTGCTCCACTCCGGAGAAGCACGCCGAGGGGATGCTGCGGTACCTGCGGTCGGTCGACGCCACGATGCGGAAGGAAGCGCGCCGGTTCGTCCCGGATGCGGAGCGCCGTCCGGGCAGTGCTGGCCGGCCGCGTCCCGCCCCGCGGGTGGAGGTCGTCGCCGAGTCCGTGACGGAGCTGGATCTGCTGCGCGCCCAGGACGGTGACCGGTGACCGCTGTCGAATTCGTTCCGGAGCTTCCCGGTTCCCGGCGGGGCGGTCGCCCGGTCGCCAACGCTGGTTTCGCTGCCGCTCTCCGTGAGCGCCCCGGCGAGTGGGCGGTGTGGCCGAAGCCGATCACTACGGAAACCATGCGGGTGTACCGGCGGTCGATCCCGCGGGGGATCTTGCGGGCCTTCCACGGTGGCGGGTTCGAGGCGGCTGTCCGTGAGGGGCGCCTGTACGTCCGCTATGTCGGGGGTGCCCAGTGACCGGGACCGCGATCCGCACCCCGTACCCGGCCCCGGAGTCGGGCGTGATCTACGCCGTCCACCCGCCGGCGGTGATCCAGGGCAGTGAGGTGACGCCGTACGTGTACGTCACCTCCTGCCCGCAGGTCGGGGATACCCAGGTGCTGCCGTGCACCCGCGACGGCCATGTCCTGCGGCTGGTGCTGCTCGGGTTGGTGTCGACCCAGGATCACGCTGCGGCGCTGCTGGATGCGGGCTGGGAGCTGGAGGAGGTGACCTCCTGTGTCGTCGCGTGAATCCCGCCACCGCAATGAGGGCCTCTTCGACTGGCTCGACCGCACCACTCACCCGGACGCCTTCATGCACACGGCGAGCGGCGACCGGGACTGCTGCCGCCGCAACCGGGTCGACAGCGTCACCGAGACGCGCGCGCATCTCGTCTCGGACTTCTACGGAAAGGAGCAGTGATGTCGCTGCTGGAGTTGGCTCTCGCATCGGTCCTGTACGCGTTCGTCGGCGCCACTGTCATCGGTGCGCCGTCGGCCGTGATCTACGCGCTGTGGCTTCATCTCGGGGCGCGCGTGGACGCGTCTGTCCGGTACGAGGAGTCGCTCGAGCTGGACCTGGAGCGTGCCGCATGAGCATCAGCCAAGGGGCGCTGACCAAGAAGATCGACAAGAACCCGTTGTTCGGCAAGACGCCGGAGGAGCGGCAGAGCGTGCGACTTCGGGCTGCCGAGTCCGGGAAACGCCAAGGGATCCCGCCGGCCGAGGTCCGGAAGTTGCTGGACATGCTCGGTCTCCTCGACGACGCCAAGCCGGAGACCCCGCAGGGTTGCCGGGTCTGTGGTGGGGAGTTGAAGGCGTGGACGCTGGCGCCGAAGGCCGGGATGAAGGGCTGCTGCTCGCGGCCGTGCCGCGCGAAGTTCCTGGAGGGGTCCGTCCCGGCCAAGGCAAAGCCTCCCGTGCAGAACACGGGCCGCTGCACAAAGTGCGGCGTGTCCACCTTCCATGGGCAGACCGAGGAACCGATCCCCGGCGGGAAACGGTACGGGGGTCGCGGGATGTGCGCGGCCTGCTACGCGGTGGTACGCCGCGCCGAGCGGAAGGCGGACGCCCAGTGAGCGATTACCACGACCGCTTGGCCGAGGAAACACTGCGTCTCGCGGAGAACCTTCGGGAAATCGACCCCGCCATCCTCTACGCCGATCTTGTTGCCCGCGGCCGGACTGAACCGGAGCGGGTCGCGCAGATGCTGATGTGCGCCCTGGTGTGGCTGGACGTCGATGTCACCACCTCGGAGCTGGTGGCGCGCGCGGAGGCGGTGGCCGCGGACCGCAGCATGAAGGCCGCCCCGGTGGGGCAGGTGGAGGTGATCCTGTTCAAGGACTTCCTCACCGATACCGGTGTCCTACCGGCGGGTTCCCGCTATCTCGCTACCCCGGTGGAGGGCGGCATGTGGGAGCTGCGGGTTACGGACTCGACCACGGTGACGGTGCCGGAGGCGGTGATCCGGGCGGGCGCCCGGAAGCGGGGGACCCTTCTGCGGAACCGGGATGCCCGGGAGGAGTACGGGTTCGCCCGCCGCACGCTGGGTTTCGGGCATCACGCCGCGGTGGCGTGGCTGCGGTCGCACTACCGGGTGAGTGATGAGCAGGTGGAGCGGTGGCTGTCCATCGGCCGGCTGGAGGTCGCGTCATGACCGCCCAGTTCCTGCAGCTCTCCGATGGTCTCGGCTCCGCCCGGTTCGAGGAGGTCCTCGACGGCCTCACCGGCAGGACCCGGGTGGCTATCCAGGCCGAGTACGGGACGTACGGGCCGGACGACCTTCGGAATCTGCGCGCGTTCCTGGACGCCGAGATCAAGCGGATGGAGGACTCGCCGTGGCGGTGACCGAATGGAATGACATCTGCCCGACGACCGATTTGGATCGCGGCGCCTGCTGGCACTGCAAGGCGAAGGCCGCGCCCGCCCTGGTCGCCCCGACCGAGCCGGGCCTCTACCCGGACCTGCCGGAGGACATCTACCACTCGGACCCGAACAGCCTGTCCAGTACTGGCGTCCGGCTGCTGGTGAAACCGGGCGGGCCCGCGAAGCTCCGGTACGGGGTCCACGAGGACAACGACGACTTCGACATCGGTACCGCTGCGCACACGCTGCTGCTCGGCACCGGTACCGGCATCAAAGTGGTGGAGGCGGCGACCTGGCAGGGCAAGGAAGCCAAGATCGCCCGGGCACAGGCACGCGCCGAGGGGAAGGTGCCGCTGCTGCGCAAGCAGTACAACGCGACCCGCGCCATGGTCGACGCCGCCCTCGCCCGGCCGGAGGTGGCTGCCCTGTTCCCCCGTGAGGAGAACTGTGCGGCGGAGATGTCGGCCTACGCCCTGGATCTGGATACGTGGGTGATGCTGCGGGCCCGGTTCGACTACATCATCTTCCTCCCCGGCAAACGGGTTCGGGTCCGGGATTACAAGACCTCGAAAGACGCGGCCCCGAAGCCGTTCGAGAAGGGCGCGGCGAACCTCGGCTACTACGTCCAGGTCGCCCACTACATCCGAGTCCTGAAGCTCCTCGGCTACACGGTCGAGGAGTTCATCCTCCTGGCGCAGGAGAAGACCGAGCCGTACCTGACGAGCCTGCACGAGTTCGATGCCGAGGCGATCGCCGCGGGCGACGAGATCGTCTCCGCCGCCGCGAAGTTGTTCGCCGAGTGCAGCGACTTCGACCAGTGGCCCGGCTACGGCAACCAGATCAATCAGATGAGCCTGCCCCGGTGGGCGAGGGAGTGGTGAGCATGAGCGAGAAGAAGATCGAGCTCGGCGATTACGTCGAGGTAGCGCAGCGTATCGCCGAAGTGCGGGAGAAGCTGCACCCGCAGGGCTCGTTCCAGCCGGCCGATCCGGCCCGCCCGTATGCGATCGAGGTGATCGACGGCCAGACCTACCTGATCGTGGTGGCCGCCTTCTACCGGACGCCAGAGGACACGATGCCCGGCATCGGTATGGCATGGGAGCAGGTGCCCGGCAAGACTCCGTACACCCGGGGCAGCGAACTGCAGAACGCCGAGACCTCCGCGTGGGGGCGCGCACTCGTCGCCGCCCTGGCGGCTGACACGAAGAAGGGTGTCGCCTCCGCCGATGAGGTTCGGAACCGGGCGATCTGGGCGGCCAAAGATTTGGAGCCGGCGGACCTGGCGCGCGCCGAGCTGCTCGGCCTACTGAACCGACGCGGTATCGCGGGCGGGACCGCGGCGGAGTGGTTCACCGCGAATCATCCGAACGCCGGGGATATCCGCAGCAGCATGGACACCGAGGCGCTGCGGGCTGCGATCAAGCACTTCTCCGGCGGTGAGTCGTGACCGAACACAATCCCGTCAAGATCGAGGAAGCGATCCGGGGAGTCGCGAACCAGATCGCGAACAGCGTCACCGCCTGCGGCGACGCCTACATCGCGTTCCTGAAGGCCGACCACGAGTACGACGTGGCCTACGCGCACGCCTACCTGAACGCCCCGGGCCCGGCCCATGGGAAGCGGTACGACGCAGAGCTCGCCACGATCAACGAGCGCCGCGCCCGAGACGTCGCCGACGCCACGTACAAGCATGCCGACCGTCGGGCCAAGGCTCTCGATGCCGAGCTCCGTGCCTGGCAGTCGGTGGGCGCCAGCGTGCGCTCCATGTATGGCGCTGCCGGGCGGGGGGAGTCATGATCCGCCAGTCCTGGCCGAAGACCCAGCCCCGCCGGTCGCGGCGCGGGCGTGCCGGGTTCTCGCCGAAGGTGAGAGCGGGTGTCGCCGAACGGTCCAAAGGGCTGTGCGAGTTGGACGCCTGCGGGCCGGCCGGGCACATCCACCATCGGGCCCCGCGTGGCCGCGGCGGTTCACAGTTGGAGTGGATCAACCGGGCGGCGAACGCACTGCACGTCAGCGCCCGGTGCCATGACCGGATCGAGCGCAACCGTGCCGATGCGGTGGCGAACGGCTGGCTGATCCTGCGCAACGGTCAGGCCACTGCTGTGGAGACCGCGGTGTTGTATCGGGGTCGGTGGGCGCATCTCACCGACTACGGGCTGGTCGTGCCCACCGGGGACGGTGCCGCATGAGACTTCTCGACCTGTTCTGCAAAGAGGGCGGCGCCTCGATGGGCTACCACCAGGCAGGGTTCGAAGTGGTCGGTGTGGATATCGACCCGCAGCCGCGGTACCCGTTCGAGTTCCACCAGGGCGACGCCCTGGCCTTCCTCATCGCCCACGGGGACGAGTTCGATGCCTTCGCCGCCTCACCTCCCTGTCAGGCGCACTCGAACGCGCAGCGGATCCAGGGCCGGGAACATCACGACTTCATCCGCGAAGTCCGGGGGCTGTTCCGGGCGTTCGGTAAGCCGTACGTGATCGAGAACGTCCCGGGTGCTCCGCTGCTGGATCCGATCGAGTTGTGCGGCGCCATGTTCCCGGGGTTGCGGACCTACCGGCATCGGCTGTTCGAGACGAACTTCCCTGTCGTGGTCCCGCCGCATCCGGTGCACACGGTCCCGACCACGAAGATGGGCCGCCCTCCGCAGGCTGGCGAGTTCATGCATGTGGTCGGCAACTTCTCCGGGGTGGCCGCGGCGAAGGCGGCGATGGGCATCGACTGGATGTCCCGGGACGGGCTGCGGGAGGCGATCCCGCCGGCGTTCAACAGAGCTGATCGGCCGACAGCTGATGGCCCTTCTCGCCGCCGAGTCTGCTGGGGGTGCGGCATGACCTGGACTCAGCCCATCTGCCAGCCCTGCTGGTCCTTCACCTATCCGGGAAGCTTCCCGCCCCGGGTGCTCGACGACCACTCCCGGATCTGCTGCCGATGCGGCGCCGCGACCACATCCGGGCTTTACATCCGTATCGATCCGGCCTCTGTGCCGTACCCGAGCGAGGACTGATGACCGAGACATCGTTGGCCCGAGTGTCGGTCGCCACCGCCGCGGGTGTCGGCCTGCTGGGGTCGGTACTCCTCGCGAACTGGCTGACCGAGAAGTACGGGTTCATCGCCATCGGGCTCGGCCTGTCCACTACTGCGGGAACGTTGGCCGCCGGCGCCGCACTGGCACTGCGCGATGCGCTCCAGGACACCGCCGGTAAGGCTGCGGCGATGGGGGCGGTCGCGATAGGTGCCGCCCTGTCGTTCGTGGTGGCCTCGCCCGCGCTGGCTGTGGCCTCCGCTGTGGCGTTCGCGGTAGCGGAGTTGGCGGATCTGCTGGTGTACACGCCGATCCGATCCCGCGCCCGCTTCGGCTCCAGCCCCTGGGCCGTCGCGGTCATGCTCTCCGGAGTTATCGGTGCGGTGGTGGATACCGCGCTGTTCCTGGGGATCGCGTTCGGGTGGGCGGCGGTGATGCCCGCGATGCTGGGCCAACTCGTCGGCAAGACCGGTGCGTCCCTGCTGTTCGTGATCGCAGGGAAGGGGGTGAGTGGTGTTGTATCTGACTCCTCCGACCGGCAGTCCGCGCGTGCATGACGCGATCCGCTGGGGCGTGCTCGGCGGTATGGCCACCCCGGAGCAGGGCAACGTCCTGATCCCCGGATCCCGTATCGGCTTCGACTCCGGTTGCTTCGGTAAGGGCTACCCCGGCGATGAGAAGTGGCTGGCGTGGCTGGACTCCATGGCCGACAAAACCGAGCCCGGACAGCGCCTGTGGGCCACCGCTCCTGATGTGGTGGGTGACGCGGCCGGGACGTTGAAGCGGTCCCTGCCGTTCCTGCCCAAGATCCGGGACCGGGGATTCCCTGCGGCGTTCGTGGCCCAGAACTTCGCCGGCAACCTGCCGTGGGATGAGTTCGATGTCCTGTTCCTGGGCGGGATCATCGAATGCCCCAGCTGCCTGTACCTGTGGCCGCTGGAGGTGAAACGCACCCGCCGGATCGAGCGCTGCCCGTTGTGCTTCCACCCGATGTTCGAGTGGAAGCTCAGCCCCGCCGCCCGAGACCTCACTGCTGAGGCGAAAGAGCGTGGCAAGTGGGTGCACATGGGCCGCGTCAGCTCCCAGATGCGGATCGTCTACGCGGTGAATGCCGGCGTGGACTCCGCCGACGGCACCTATCTCACCAAGGGTCCCGACATCAACCTCACCAAATTGCTGGGCTGGCTCGACGCCATCGACCGCCTCGACGACGAGCCCGGCTTCTTCGAAATCCTCCCGGAGGTCTCTGTAATGAACCCGACCCTTCCTCGCCGCGTCCCCACCTCCGGCAAGGGACAGATGATCGTCAAAGGATCGCTGCGCCATCTGTGCCCGTTCAAGGACGAAGACGACGACGGCGTGATCCTCCTGTGCTGGGAGTTCGACGGCGAGACGTTCGAACTGCATTCGCTGGCTGCTTACCTGAATTCCTTCCGTCACGAGAAGGTCACTCACGAGGAACTCTCGCACCGCATCGCCTCCGACCTCGCCCCGTGGGGTGTGGATGTGCGCACGGAGTTCACCACCGCCGCCCTGGAGGTCACGGTGCTTCCCGAGGTCTCGCAGGAGCGGGTCGCAGCATGACCGCCCAATCGATCTGCGAGCCCTGCTACCGCCGCACCGGTGGCCCTGCCTGGCTCTCCGCTACCCATTTCCGCTGCTGCTGTCGCTGTGGGGCGGCGACTTCCGCGGGGCTCTACATCCGTATCGATCCGGCCTCTGTGCCGTACCCGAGCGAGGACTGATGACCAAGACATCCATCGAATGGACAGACGAGACCTGGAATCCGGTCACCGGGTGCGACAAGGTCAGCCCGGGGTGCGACCACTGCTATGCGGAGGGTATCGCCAACCGGTTCGCCGGCACCCCGCAGTTCCCGAACGGCTTCGCGGTCACCCTGCATCCGGAACGGTTGACCCACCCGCTGCGGTGGAAGAAGCCGCGGCGCGTGTTCGTGAACTCCATGTCGGATCTCTTCCATGATCAGATCTCGGACCGGTACATCGCGCAGGTCTGGGCGATTATGGCTGCGACGCCGCAGCATACGTACCAGGTGTTGACGAAGCGGCACGGCCGCATGCGGTCTCTGCTGTCGTCGACGGAATTCGATCTCGCGGTCGCTGAGGAATGGACGAAGCTCGGAACTACCGCGGGCTCCGTCCGTGAGGACCACACTCCGCCGTACCCGCTGCCGAATGTGTGGCTCGGCGTGAGTGCCGAAGATCAGCGATGGGCCGATATCCGGATTCCCGCGCTGCTCGACACCCCGGCTGCGGTCCGGTTCGTGAGCGCCGAGCCGTTGCTCGGACCGATCGACCTCGACGGCCCGCTCGATCAGACGGGCGCTCACCGACCGAAGCTGACCTACTGGCTCACCGGTCGGCCGGGTTTCGCTGAAGACGGCACTCTCACCACCGGCCCCCGTCTCGACTGGGTGATCGTGGGCGGGGAGTCCGGCCACGGTGCCCGGCCGATGGATCCGGTGTGGGCGCGATCGCTGCGCGATCAGTGCACGGCCGCAGGGGTCGCTTATCTGTTTAAGCAATGGGGTGAGTGGGTTCCGACCGGTTTCGGGTTTGGGCAGTTCGATCCACCCGACTATCTGATCGGTTCACCTGTCGATGATCTCGGGTTCCGGCAGATAGTCCGCCGGGTCGGCAAGAAGAAGGCTGGTCGCGAGCTCGACGGCCGCACCTGGGATCAGTACCCGGGCGGTGCGGAATGACCAAATACGCTGCGCTGCTTCTCGCCGGGACCGGCTTCCCGGACGGCGGAGACGGCATCTCCGAACTGTTCCTGTCCCATCTCGACGAACGGTTCCTCCCGCAGATCGTCCGCTACCCCGCGGCAGGATTCGGGACGGGCGGTATCAGCTGGGCGAAGTCCCGCGCTGCCGGGAAGCAAGCTCTCATCGACGCCACCCGCACCACCCCGTATCCCGCGATCTGGTGCGGATATTCACAGGGGGCCGGTATAGCCGGGGACGCTGCGGCGGAGTACGGCGCCGGGAAACACCGGGACCTCGAGGTGGTCGGGTGCGCCCTGATCGCCGACCCGGGCCGCCCCGCCGGCGGGACGATGCCGGGCGTTCCCGCGGCGTCGGGGTACGGGATCGTGAAATCCCGCCCGATCACCGGGATGCCCTCGTGGTTCGCCGCGGTCGAAGGCGACCCGATCACCAGCCTCCCGGCGGGGTCGTCGCTGCGCGGGATCGCCGATACCGTCGACTATTTCTCCCTGGCGTCCCCGCAGGATGCGCTGGCGTGGGGGTTCGACCTCTACGACCGGGCGATGCGCCACAACTACCAGCCGTTTTGGAAGTTGGAGTACTGGAATCAGTGGGGGCGTGCGGCCCGGTACGCCTGGAACTATCTGCCGCCTCCGCTGGGTGGGGGTTTGCACACGTACGCGTACCGGGATCAGGGGCTGTGCGTTCGTCTGGCCGACGCGGTCAACAAGGGGGTGCGGTGATGTTTGCCGGAGATCCATTTGGAATGCCGCCGAGTGACGTACATCCCTTGGATGACATGGGAATTCGCTCAGGTCCGGCGCCTGTGCTGTCACGTAGCTGGGGTAAGATCGAAGCGGCCCCGAGGGCCGGTGCGCCAACACCGGAATCACCCCAGGGCCTAACCACCAACTTCGACTACACCGAAGAAGGGGCTCGCGTGAGCATACCCAAATCACCCCTGCCTGCAGTTTCTACCCCGCGGGAATCCGTTTCCCCGGACGAGGCCCGGCCGTACATCGTCGACATGCTCGACTCGATCCGCCGGCAGCAGGAATCCCTCAACGTCAATCGTCCGCGCTACATGCTGCTCGCCCGGGAGTACGGGCTGAAGCACGCGGAGATCGCCGAAGCCCTCGGCATGACGGAATCCGGTGTCCGCCAGGCTGTGCACCGCGCCAAGGACACCCCCGGTATGGAATTCGGAGGTGATGCCTAATGGCGTGGGGCCGTCTCGACGACAAGCTGCACAGCCACCGCAAGACCTTGGCGATTCCACGCGCTCACCGATGCGCGGCGATCGGCCTGTGGACCCTGGCCAACTCCTGGTGCAACGACCACGAGACCGACGGACTGATCCCCGCGTACATGGTGGACGAGCTCGCCGGGTCGATGGATCTGGCGGAGCAGTTGTGCCGCACCGGCAAATGGCTCCCTGTCCCGAATGTGTCCCGGTGGGACAAATCCGGACGTCCGGGACATGTCCCCGAAACCGTCCCGGATCGCGCAGAAATCGAGTCGGCGGAAGCGTTTCTGGTGCTGAACTGGGAGCAGTACAACTTCACTGCGGCGCAACTTCAGGAGCGTCGAGCGGCCGAAGCGGAGCGGAAACGCAACTGGCGCCAGGCGAAAAAGGCCAAGTCAACGGCTAGTCCCGAGGATGTCCCACCGGGACATACGGGACAGTCCGAAACGGTCCCGCCGGAGTCCCCTCTTAACCCGGACCCGAACCCATCTCTATCTCCTAACGGAGATAGAGAGAGGTCGCGCAAGCGCGGAACCCGCCTCCCTGACGACTGGATGCCCTCCGAAGACACGATCGCCTGGGCGAAACAAGAGCATCCGAACGTAGACCTTCGCCGCGCTCACGAGAAGTTCATGAACCACTGGCCGGCCCAGCCCGGGCAGAAGGGTGTGCGCGCCGACTGGGACCGCACCTGGCGGAACTGGATCATCCGCGAAGACGAGCAGGCCTCCCGTCGCGCCGGTACCGACGGCGGTCCGACGAGGCGGCAGCAGAAGGTCGCGGCGGGCGAGCGCTTCAAGACCAACCCGAACCCGAACGTCATGGCGTGGGGCGGGGTCAATCAATCCGGCATCACCGAGCAGGGCTCACTCCCGATGCTCACTGCCGTTCCTGGAGGTTTGCAATGACGACACCCGACATTCCGGGGCTGACCAACGACGAGGTGGTGACCCTGCTCCAGGTGGCCACCGGCTACGACGGCCGCGAGATCGACCACTTGCTGATCGCGCTCTGGTCCGAGGCCGCTCGCCGGCGCCGCTGGTCCTTCGCCGAGGCGGTCGACGCCGTGCACGAGCACTTCGCAGACGAAACCACCTGGATCATGCCCGGCCACGTGACCCGGCTCATCCACCGCCGTAGGGGTGCAAATTGGCAGGATTGAGCGACCAGAGCGACACCCCGTACGACGAGCACGCGGAGGCGGGGCTCATCGGGGTGACCATCCTGTCCCCCGACGTGTGCCGGCAGACCTTCCTGTCGGTGCGGCCCGAGGACTTCCACGTCCCCGGCGCCAAGCACATCGCGACCGTCCTCCACGGGATGTTGCTGGCGGGCAAGCCGGTCGACCCGAACTCCGTGATAGTCGAGGCGCAGACCCGAGGCCTGATGCCCGGACGGGTTCGACCGCGCGACGTCCTCGAGTGCGTAGAGAAGGCGTGGCAGCCGTCCACCGCTCCATTGCTGGCCGAACGCATCCGGGAGCTGTCGGCGGCCCGGAAGCTTTCCGAGGCAGCGATCCGGTTGCAGCAGCGGATGGAGTCGGCCTGGCAGAACGGTGTCGAGAAGACCGACCTCAACGCCGCGTTGTCGACGATCCGCCGCGAGTGCGACGAGGCCGAGAAGATCGCCGCCGACATGACCGCGAGCAAGCCGACCCCGATGGGCGACTTCCTGTCCACCACCGTGCATCACGACTGGCTGGTCCCGGACTTGCTGGAGCGGATGGACCGCATCGTCCTTACCGGCGCCGAGGGCGGCGGCAAGTCGGTGGCCTGCTCACAGATCGCCTGCACCCTCGCGGCCGGACTGCACCCGTTCACCGGAAACGTGCTCGGCGCGGACCGGACCCGCGCCCGGGTGCTGATCGTGGACTGCGAGAACTCCCCATCGCAGTGCATCCGCCGTTACAGCTGGGTCACCGGGATGGTCGACAAGCGGCGCCGGAACCACGGCCTGTCCCCGATGGACTGGAACGACACCATGTCGATCGAGGTCCGGCCGGCCGGTATCGACCTGCTCACGAGCCTCGACACGGCGTGGCTCGAGCGCGCCATCACCGACACTGCACCGGATCTGCTGGTGCTGGGTCCGCTGTACAAGCTGCACCACGAGAACCCGAACGACGAGAAACCCGCCCGCGAGATCGCCTGGGTCCTCGACGGACTGCGGGAGCGGTACGGGTTCGCCCTGCTCACCGAAGCCCACGCGGGGAAGGGATCTGCCGGCGACGGCCAACGGAACATGGCTCCGATCGGGTCGAGCGTGTGGATGCGGTGGCCGGAGTTCGGGTTCGGCCTACGCCGCGCGCGGGAGGACCCCGGCCACGGCCGCGCCGAGATCGTCGATGTCGTCTCCTGGCGCGGAACCCGCGAGGAGCGCTCCTGGCCTTCGAAGCTCCAGCACGCCACCGCCCTGCCGTGGATGCCCGCGGACGCCGACTACTACGCCAACCAATCAAGGAAGACCGCATGATGACCGACCTCAAACCCATCGAGACCAGCTATGCCGGCTGCCGCTTCCGGTCACGCATCGAGGCCAGGTGGGCTGTGTTTTTCGACCACCTCGGTATCGGCTGGGAGTACGAGCCGCAAGGCTTCGACCTTCCCTCGGGGCGGTACCTGCCGGACTTCCTCCTCGACTTCCCTGCCTACCCAGGAGAGCACTTCGGGCCTGACCCGGCCCGGGATGGCGTCTGGTGGGAGGTCAAAGGCGCGGCGCCGACGCAGCACGAACTCAACCTGTGCTGGGAGCTACTGGAAGCGACGCACCGGCCCGTCTACATCGCGCATGGTGCGATCCCGCGAGATCACGTGGAAGAGACGCGTATCCAGCACATCGGGTTGACGCAGGTCCGGTGGTTTATCCGAGCGAACTCGATTGGGTGGGCCCCTGAGCTGCCCGGCTACCTCGCACAGGGAATCGGCCATCCAGACCTGCTCGACGCCTATCGCGCCGCGCGATCGGCTCGCTTCGAGCACGGCGAGACCCCGGAGGCGACCCGATGAGCCAGAAACCCGCTCGGCGTATGCAGATCACCCGGATACCCCAACCCGCACCCCCCGGCCCGTCCAGGAGGCAGCCAGCGCCCCGCACGGTGCCTCCCAGTGCGGACGGTTGCCCCCGCTGCGGCGCCCTGATCGTCAACTCGGCCACTCATGCGACGTTCCATGAGGGTTTGGATCGGGCGGATCGGTGGATGCAGGCGGCGACCGAGTTTCTGCGGTTGTTGGCGGCGGATCGCCCGGAGTTGGGGAGCTTTCCCGCTCAGGGGGATACGGCCAGTGGTGGGGACACCACCACCACGGATGGGGAGTGACTGGACCAATGCCTGATCAGACATACCGTGATCAGCTCGCTGAGCTGATCGATGACGACATCACCCGACAGGTCCAGGCCCACGGGTTGTACATCTCGGAAGGGCCGTACCAGGGGGAGATCGCGGACGCCATTCTCAAGGCTGGGTGGCGTCCGCCCGCCCAGCGCATCACGGAGAACCCAATGCCTGAGCGGGAACCTGCCGAACAGCTCCGCATCATCGACCGCGCGCTCTGGGTGGACCACGGCGGCGGCAGCCTGTCGGCGCTGACCGGTGAGTTGCCGATCTGGGCGGACGACTGGGCGGAACGGATCGTCGCTGCCGTCAACCGCCCACCCGCCCGCGTCATCCGCTACCGCGCCGAACTCGACCGCCTACCCGACGACACCGTGATCCACTGGGAAGCCGAAGACGGCTTGTCCCGCGGAATCCTGGAGAAAGGCGACGACCGTTGGTGGGCGCCCGGCGCGGCGCACAGCATCATCACCGACTACCTCACCCTGCCGGTCACCGTGCTGTACAGCCCCGCGAAGGGCGGTGGCACTGATGACTGACCAGACGCCGGCCGAACAGCTCGCCGAGATCTTGCACAAGCAGGGCGCCTATTGCGGAGGCTGCGACTACGAGTCCCGCTGCCCGGACTGCGACAAGGTTCTCGATAGCTACGCCGTGGCCATCCTCGCCGCGGGCTGGCGTCCACCCACCCGCGTCATCACCGACCCCGCCGAACTCGACGCGCTACCGGCCGGCTCGGTGGTCATGGACTCGCCGTACCCGGAGGGAGATGTCTACCGGCGCACCAGTGATGGCGCGTGGGAGGAGCCGGGATTCGACGCCACGTGCACCTCACGGTCCCTGTCCCTGCCCGTCGTTGTTCTGCACACACCCCAGAACGGAGAAACCGAATGAACCCCCGCGAAGGACTCGCCGTCGGCCGCCGCATTATCGCCGAAAGAGGAATCGACCTCGCCGCCGCTGGCCTGGCCTACAAGTCGATGCATCCGCAGGTCGACCCGGCACAGGTCGAACTGGCCCTCACCTTGGAGATCGCGATCCTCTCGGAACTGAAGCCGCCGATCACCGTGGAGTCGGTCGCCCAGCAGATGGCGGACAATTCGGGCGCGTTCCCATGGGATGGCCCAGTGGGCAACGGGTTCACGCGGGAGGAGTACCGGGAGCGGTTCCGTGAGATGGCGCGGCCAAAGGTGTTCCTGTCCCAGCAGCTCGGATTTCCCGAGAACGGAGACACCGAATGACCGACCTCAACCGGTTGTCCCGCGCCATAGTGCTTGACCACCTCACCTACCCGATCAACCCTGCCGAATACCTACCCCGGTCCGTGTGCGAGCAGCTCAGCCCCGAGGACACGCACACCCTGTCCGTGTTGTGCGTCGGCCTGCTGGCGTGGGTGCGCGCCCAGGTCGCCGAGCAGCTCGACGCCCCCGAGAAGGAGACACCGAATGAGCGACACCGCTGACCTCAACGAGATGCTCGCCGCCGCCCGCGCGAAAGAAGCCAAAGCGCTGGCGGACATGTTCTTCACCCCCGGCATCTGCAAGCAGTGCGGCGCCCAGGTGGTGTTCCAGGAGCAGCACAAGGCGTTCCATGACGGCATCGAGGCCTGGATGAAGAACGTCGTGAGGGCGATGGAGAAGGCAGGATTCGAGACCCCAGTTCAGCGAATCCAGCGCCGCAGACTCGCCGCCGAGCATCGCGCCGAGTCGGCCAGGGCGGGCGCCGAGGCCGCTCCTGACGCTGCCCGCGAGACCGCTGACGTGTTGGCGGATGCGGCGGAGTTCGACGACGGGATCCCGCGATGACCGCGCGCATCGAGCCCACCATCACGCACGGGATCGCCAGGGACCTCCCACGCTGCCAGCGGGCCCTGGAGGTTCCTCTCCCGGATGCCGGGGACGGCTACGAGAACTCGACGCTGGTGTTGCAGTGCGAGCGGGACGCCGGCCATCGGGGCACACACCGATACCCCGGACCCATCACCTGGACCACACCGAAGGAGAACGCCGATGTCCAAGCTCGCACGTAGCCTTGCAGATCAGATCCGGACACAGGCGGCCATCGCCGCCCGACCGGGACAGGCCGTAGTGCTGGAGCGGATCGCGGACCAGGTCGCCGAGTTGGAGGCGGCTCAGCGTCCCCCACTCGGGTACGTCGTCGGCTTCGTCACCTCCGCCCACGGGCTGACCTTCGCCAAGGACTACGGCGGCCCGAACCTCACACGCGCCGCCGCGGAGCAGGAGTTGGCGCATGAGGCCGAGGAGAACCCTGGCGTGGAGTTCAAACTGCTCGAGCTGCGGGAGGCGCGGTCGTGAGCAACTACTGGGATCTCGAATGCCGCACCTGCGGCGACACCTGCGACCTCCACTGGAACCGCGGCGGCGACTACATCCAGCAGCTCATCCAGTACATCCCCGATATCGCGAAGATGGGCCCGGTCGACGACATCCTGTCGATGCGAGCGGATTTCCAGTTCCCGTCCGGCCTGCTGTGGTTCGCCAAGGCGCACGAGGGGCATGACCTGATCGCGGTGGACGAGTACGGCGCCTACCACGGGGACTGCTCGAAACGGTATGTGTGCGCGTGCTGTGAGACGCGGTTGCACTGCCGGAAGCCGCTCGGCCACGAGGGTGACTGCGGGAAACCGGAGGCGTCGGATGGTTGACAACGTTGTCACGCTCGACTCGTACCGGGAGCGTCAAACCACCCGCCAAGCCCTCTCCGTGTCCTGTCCGTGGTGTGGTCAGCCTCCGGGGCAACGCTGCCTGATGTACGACATCGATGGTGGTTGGGCGGGGTTCCTGCCGGAGAAGTATGTGGCGCATTGGAAGCGCCGCCAAGCAGCCCGAGGAGGGCCCGATGCCTGAGCAGAGCGAAGACCAAGGGGGTGTGTGGATCGTCGCCGATCACATGGGCGATAGCGACAACATCGTCGTGTTCCCCACGGAGCTGGAGGCGTTGCGGTTCGTGAACAGCGCGGACAACTACGCGATGAACCGGGCCCGGTTCCTTCGGTTCGGGGAGAACCTCCACGACCTCAACTACCCACCGAAGGGCGTGACCGCGTGAACGCCGAACAGATCCGGGCCGAGGCCATCGAGGCACTGGCGCGCTCACGATACGAGCGGGTCCGTCTCGCATCGAACAGCCGGAGCATGCCGCCATGGGACGACGAGCCGGGGGAGCCGTATGACATCGGCGGGGTGACTGCGGTCCAGGTGGGCTCGTTCGATCCGCGACGTCGATACAGGGTGCAGGCTGCATTTGAGGTCGATGCTCTTGCCGCGGCCGGGCTACTGCCGACCATCGTCGAGGAGGTGGAGACCGGCGTGTGGGGTGTTGACAAGCCTGTCCGCCGCCGCGTCCGCTACCTCACCGAGTGGCGGGAGGTGTCCGAGTGACCCACCACATCCTCGACATCCCCCTACCCCGGCCGCCGCTCACCTCCAACCAGCAGCGCGGCGCCCACTGGTCGAAGGTGAAAGCCGCCCGAGATGCCGTGGCCTGGCACATCCGATCCGCCGGCGGGGACACGCTGCCCCGCCTGGACCGCTGTCATGTGGCGATCACCTGGTATGCCCCGGACCGCCGCACCCGCGACGCCGGAAGCCTGCATGCGTTCGGGAAGGCCGCGATCGACGCTCTGGTCGATTTGGGGGTGTTGGCGAAGGATGACGCGAACCATGTGCTGTCGGAGTCGTACTCGGTGCAGCAGGGCAGCGACCATCCACGGATCACCATCACATTGACCGCCGAGGAGGCGGCATGACCGGTCGGTGGATCATGTGCTGGGCGTGCCAGGGCGACGAAGGCGAGATGGTCAACGGCGAGTGGATCGACTGCTCATGCTGTCAGGGGGAAGGCGGCCGGATGGACGGCGCGAAGTGGTCCTGCACGTGCGATCCGAGGCCATGAAATGCCCTGTGAACTGGTAAAATTCGAGGTGGCCGGGGGATCGCACCCACCCGGCCACCGACCGAACCGTGAAGGGGTTCAGCCATGAATGATCGTACCGACGGACCGCCGAGCGAACACGAACAGCTCGCCCCCGCGCTGGCTCTGGTAGAGGACTTGCGCCTCATGACGAATTTCGATGACCTCGAATTGCTCGTGCCCGAAGGCATGCTTGTGGGGATGACGCGGGCTTACGGCGTCCCGGTGCGTCACATCCCGGGCATCGATTGCGTATACGTGGGCAAGCGGGCCGAGATTCGACAGGAGCGTCTGCTGTGACGGACCCGCTGTCCCGTGTGAGGGCCGGGCTGGCCCGGGACACCGAGATCGCGCGGGCGGCCATCGACTCTCTCCGCCGCGACATGGACCCGAGCCTGCGTTACGAGGGTGATGTGGGTTCCTGGATCGCGAAGCCCGGCCCGGACGGGGCTGGCGTACGTTCCGTGGATGGAGAGATCCGGGAGGAGGGTGAACCCGAGTCGTGGCGTGGACACCGTCAGGTGATCTTCTCCGGTGACGGGCAGCCCACATCGGCGGCGGCGGAGCATATCGCGAAGTTCGACCCCTCCCGTGTCCTACGCCAGACGGAAGCCCTTCAGGAGGTCCTGAACATCATCGGACGGGCGATCGAGTGGGAGGAGCGGGACCCGAAGGCGGCGTATGCGGATATCGTCTCGGCCCTGGCCTCCATCTACCCCGAGGACACCACCGAGACGACAGGAGTGTCCAATGCGGAAGGTTGAGCTCATCGACGGGTCGGTCATCTACCACGTCACGGCCGACGACTTCAATGACGAGCAGCGGGCGGCGCTCCGCCGTCACGGTTACCGCGATGACATTCCGCCCTGTGGCGTCGGTGGCGGCCCGGATCGAACTTACGGAGGGATAGGCAATCCCTTGCGGGCGCGTGTCTGCCAGCTCGACGGTGTCGAGATCGACGGGCATGAGTCATCGGATCTCGACATCGACCCGACGTGCATTCACTGCGGGGCCAACGATCCGGACGCCGAGGACACCACCGAGACGGAGGCGCCATGAGCGCGCGCACCTACAGGCGAAAGCCCTACGACGTTCAGGCAATCCAGTGGGATGGAAGCAACGCCGCCGAGCTGGCCGAGTTCACCGGCGGCGACTTCGAGCCCGAAGACGGATCACCGTATGACAAGTCGGCCACCGGCTATCTGTTCACTGGCGAGAGCTATGACCAGAAGGGGCGGTATCTCCATACCGGAGACTGGGTTATCCGCAACCCGACTGGCGGACCCTGCCAGGTTGTCGACGCTGACTTCTTCCGTGAGGTGTACGAGCTGGCCGAGGACACCACCGAGACGGAGGCCTGACAATGGGCTATCAAGTAATCCGGCAACCGGACACGGATCTGTTCGGGATCTTCTCGTCGAACACCGACACGTTCGTGATGTGGGAAGCGACCCGTGATGAGGTCGTCGAGTTCTTCGTCGAGGAAGCAACGCAACGGGCACGTCGGGATGCTGAGCGGGTCGTCGGTCTTGTCGAGGCGGGCAAGTCGCGAGACGCGTACTACCAGTTCGCTCTGTCGTGGGACGACGCTGTGCGGGAAGACCGTGAGCACGGCGGTGAGATGTCGGCCGAGGACACCACCGAGACAGGAGACACCCCATGAGGACTGCCGTCGCTCATGTCCACGCCGGTGAGCCCACGGACATCTCCCCATGCCCCCGCTGCTCCCATGTCTCCCTGTGTGTCTTCCCGTTGACCGGTCTCACCGAATTGGGTGTGGCGCCGGTGGGAGTGGTGACGGTGTGCGTGGAGTGCGGTTCGGCAGCGGAAGCTGTGCGTGAGTTCCTGGGCGGGGTGGAGGAGAACCGGTGAGTGACAGGCATCGACTTCAGGCGCAGGCTGCCGGGCATTCCGGTTGGGGTGTCATCGCTTCCTCTGAACAGCACATCCGCTACGCCGAACTCCTGCCCGGCAGATGGCGCAACCGTCGGAGGTGCTACTGCGGATGCGGCGGGAAGGCATCACATTCCGGCCGGGCGAACGGCCTGACTCTCGTCATGGGCTGCGAGCTGTCCATGCAGCGGTGGGTGAAGACTGGCGAATTTCGGACACAGGCCGAGCTCGACAGGACCCACCAGGCGTATCAGTGACCCGGTAGCATCAACACCGCACCCCTCCCAAAGTGCATCACCAACGTCGCACACGCTGCGGCAGACCCTACGGCCCCGGTCCCCTTCCGGGGCCGTAGCTGTGTCGGGGGCATGGCCGATATCACCTCTGACCGCGCCGGATGGCGGCTCGAGATCGTCGGCGATTCGGCGTAGGCTCCGGGTACATGAGTACACGGGATGCAGGGCCCGAGCACACATGCCGGCAGGGACGGAAATGCAAGGCCCGTACCCGAGATGCCGAAGGCCACTGGCACGGCGCCGGGATCGAAAGACCGGACGGCCTGTGTCGCTCCTGCGAGGAGCACATGTTCGCGGCGATCGGTGAACTCGGCTCCGACTTCGACCGGCTCATCCCCGAACGCGTCGCCGTCCAACGCGCTACCGCGGGCGGTCCGAAAGTCTCCGGGTCCAGTGAGCGCCCGTGCCCGATCTCCCTCGCCGCCGACACCCTCATGACCGATATCGACGACGAGACAATGCGGTGGGCCCTGCGCATCACCAAGGGTGACCCACTTCCGACCGATCAGCAGCAGCGCGTACACCGCTGCGTGGCGATTCTGGGCGCGAACCTGGGCACCCTCGTGGACATGCCCAAGCGGACGGTGCCGCACTGGTTCCCGTACCCGGACGGCGGGGACTGGGATGGCCGCATGGAGCTCGACGGCGTAGATGCGGCATTGCGCCTGGCCCGCCTCCACGACCGGGCGGTATCGGTGCTCGGGTTGGCGGAAACGAAGTACGAGTGGCTACGGGAACCCTGCCACGTGTGCGGACACAAGACCGTCACCGCCAGCCTGGAGGAACCGCTGGTGAAATGCCGCCACTGCCTCAACGTCTGGCACCAGGACGAGTTCACCAGGTTGAACAATCCGCTGGCGGTGGCGGCATGACCCGAGACCTGTGGCCTTGGCCGGAAGACACCCCGCTGGAGCGGGCGCGGCGTATCGCGAACTCCTATCGGTCCGCTCTGCTCACTGTCGCTCCGGACTTGTGCAAGCAGATGGATGAGAAGGCGGTGGCGCTCGGGCAGTCCTGGGTTCGGCCGATGGAGACCGAGATCGCCGACCTGGATCGGATGATGACCGCCGATCAGATCGGGGAGTTGCTGACCATCGACCCCCGGACGGTTCGGATGTGGGGGTATCGCGGACATATCCCTCGGCTGGGTACGAAGCGGGCGCCGCGGTATCGGCTCAGGGATGTCGTGGATCACCTTGCCCGGGCGCGTACGGCGCGTCAGCGTGACACCGCGTGAAGCAACGCGTAGTGTCAATGCCTGGATACTCGTGTCCATATCGCGCGTGACGATCTCCGCGCCCCCAATCCCCGCAGTGCTACCAGTCCCCCCGGACGCCCCCTGTAGGTAGCGCTGCGGCCCTCTTCCCCCGCGAGGAGCCCCGATGGCCTGCCTGGCCGCCCTGCTGCACTCCCTGTGTCATCCCACCCCGCGCCCGTTCGTGGAGCCCACCGTGCTGATGGCGGTGCAGTGGTGAGCGTCCTGACTGTCCTGCGTCGCGCGTCGTGGCCGATGCGCATTTTCCTCACAGCCGTCGTCCTGTGCGGCGCCTGGCACACCCTGGTCATCCTCGCGTGGGCCGTTCTCGGCCTACTGGGGCAGGGCTGGGACGTGTCGCTGGTGGAGCACAACCTGACAGCGGTTCTGGTGGTGTCGCTGGTGGTGGAGCTCCACTACTGGCGCGGACGGGCCTTGGAAGCCCACGGCCGCCGTATCGACGTGACCAATACGCTGTCGATCCCGGACGGCAGGCCCACTCCGGAGTTCCTTGCCGCCATGGATCGGGAGTTCAAGGCACGGCGCGCCACCCGGAACGGCCTCTCCCGCTGATGATCCTCACCGGTTCGTCCGGCCGGGAGTACGAGACCTGTACGTACGCCGAGGAGCTGGAACGCCGCAAGACCGAGGAGCAGGCCGATGCGTAAGTGGCTGGCCGGCCTGATCGGTGAGCTATCCCAGTGGCTCCAGGACAAGCTGTGGCCGACCTACTCGAAGCGTCACCCGGCCGCCACACCACCCCGGAACGCTGAAGTGCTGGCGTGGATGGAATCCCGCGGGTGGAACAACTGAGTGCCCTGCTCGGCTCCCTGCATCTCACGCTGGTCCGCTTCCTGCTGCGGGTCACCGGCGTACATCTCTGACCGACAGGAGACC
Source organism: Nocardia sp. CA-290969 (assembly GCF_050936135.1). Classification (NCBI taxonomy): domain Bacteria; kingdom Bacillati; phylum Actinomycetota; class Actinomycetes; order Mycobacteriales; family Nocardiaceae; genus Nocardia; species Nocardia sp. CA-290969. The sequence goes on from NZ_JBNJNJ010000001.1 coordinate 7,607,830, forward strand.
TCGGGTTGACGATCATCGCGGCCATGTCCGACGGAGACCAAGTCATCATGGGCTGCGACACCCGGGCCGACTACTGCGGCACCGCGATCTACATGGCCCGCGGCAAGATCATCACCCTGACCACGACGGTAGGCGAACGAGTACTGCTCGGGGTGTCCGGCAACTCGGCGATCATCGCGAGGCTGCAACACCACCTGAAGATCGACTTCGCCCCCAATGCCGACGGACCCGACCACTGGGCCCATCGTGTAGCAGAGGCAGCGACAACCGTCCTCGCCGAAGCAACTCCGCCGCTGGTCACTCCAGAAGACGACTCGGCGTCCTCGTTCGACGGAACGGTCCTCCTGGCGTGGCGAGATCGTATGTGGGTGCTGCACGTCCACGGCGCGATGCCGTTGCAGGACAGTGTCCACACGATGGGCTCGGGATCGGAGATAGGGCTGGGCAGTCTGCACACCGCCCAGCGACTCGGCATGGATCCTCGTGAAGCCGTGGATCTGGCAGTGCGGCTGGCGTCCACCTATAACGCCGGCTGCGGTATCGACGACCGCGGCCCGCTGATCCACTCCACGCTCGACTGACTGCTCCATAACCGCTGGTCGTATCGACTCAGCCGGTATGTTTCGCCCGATATGACCGATTAGGAGAACTGGATATGGCGCTGCTCGGACTGCTCTGGGAAATCCTCAGCTACAACGACTTCATGGTCGCCAAGTTGCTGTGGAAGGGCGTCAGCACCGGATCGGCGTAACCCTCCAGTGCCCGACGTCGTCATCGACGGAATCCGCTACACCCCAGACCGCGCCCCGAATCTCGGGATCGCGGTTACCGCCCGAAATCGCCACAAGGAGACCGCGGCAACGCTGGAGGCGATCGGCCGCCACACTCCCGGTGTCCCGATCATCGTCGTAGATGACGCATCCGACCCACCGATCCCGGACGCCGATATCCGGTTCGATACGAACGTCGGCATCCCGGCGGCGAAAAACGCCTGCCTGGAAGCGCTGATGGCGCTCCGGGTAGAGCATCTGATCCTCCTCGACAACGATGTCCGCCCCCTCGTCAATGACTGGTGGCGCCCGTTCGTGGAGAGCCCGGAACCGCATCTCAGCGCCCAGTTCCTCGACTTGGAGGGGAAACGGAAGCTGGGGGACGTGAAACGGCTTTACGTCGACGGCGAGATCGAAGCCTGGTCAGGGCAGCGCGGATACTGCCTCTACTACCACCGCTCCGCCATCGAAGCGGTGGGAGGCTTCGACCCGGTCTACGGGATGGGTTTGTACGAGCATTCGGATTTGGCGAACCGCATCCACGCCCGCGGGCTCACCACATGGCGGTACGCGTCCCCGAAAGACTCGCACCTGCTGATCGAGTCCCTGGATCGTCTGCAGGCGGTGGATCGGACCCCGTTGCCGGATCGGCAGCAGCTGGTCCGCCGGAACGTGGAGATCCACAACCGCCGGCGAGAAGAGGGATACGACGCCTACGTCGAGTACCGGCGCCGCAACGTCATCCTCACCTGCTTGTACACGGGGACGGTTGATCCGGCCCGCAACAAGCGCATGGCCACCGATCCCGGCCTGCTGAAGACCCTGATGGACTCGGCTGCCCCGCATCCGGTGGTGGTGTTGCACGACCAGCTCGACACCGCGCCCACCGACCGTGTCACCTACGAGCGGTACCCGAACAGCGTGAACGTGTACTTCCAGCGCTGGATCAACGCCCACCGATACCTCCAGGAGCACCCGGAGGTCGGCAAGGTACTGATCTGCGATGGCACCGACGTGGAGATCCTGCAACCCGACCGGCTGTTCGACATGCCCTCCGGGAAGCTGCTGATCGGCTGCGAACACCAGATCGTCGGATGCGGGTGGATGCGCTCCAACCACCCGAACGAGACCCTTCAGGACTTCCTCGATACCCACCACCACGACCAGCTCCTCAACGCCGGCGTCCTCGCCGGCTCCCGAGAACTGGTGATGGCCTTCCTCCGGGACTTGATCAGTGCGTGGGCCGATATCGAGATGTACGAGTTCCTCGCGAAGGCGAAAGGCAACGGGCTCGGCGATATGGCGGTGTTCAACTACGTCGCCTACACCCGGCACCGGGACAAACTCGTGTTCGGACCCGGGGTGACGACGAGGTTCAAGGCAGAGGAGAAGACGTCATTCTCGCTGATACGCCACAAATGAGCCTCACCGACATCGGACTGAAGCACGGCACCGACAAGGCCACTCACCATGGCTACACCCGGATCTACGAGCAGTACCTGAAAGCTCTCCGCGCGAAGCCCATCACCATCTTGGAGCTCGGGTGGGGTGGCCATGAGGATCCGGAATCCGGTGGGGCGTCGCTGGCGATGTGGCGGGAGTACTTCCCGAAAGCCACCGTCGTCGGTATCGACGTGGAGCCGAAGGCGAACCGCCTCGAGGGTGTGGACTTCCATCAGGGCTCACAGGCGGACCCGGAGTTCCTGAAGGGCTTGCACGACCGTTACGGGGATTTCGACGTCATCATCGACGACGCCTCCCACGTATCGAGCCTGACGATCCGGGCCTTCGAGATCCTTTACCCAATGCTCCGCCCGGGCGGTCTGTATGTCTGCGAGGACACCCACGGCGCCTACCACTCGCACTGGTATGGCGCGCACGAAGCGAACCCGGATCCGGACCGGCCTCGCAGCAACGGACAGCCGACGATGATGCAGTTCTTCCGCCGGCTCGCCGACGAAGTGAACTACCACGGCCCGTCCGATCGCGAGCTGTTCCCGAAGCGGTATTGGCTCGGCTACAGCCTGGAGTCGGTGCACTTCTACTACAACCTGACAGTCATCAGGAAGGCGGAGTAATGCCCGAGGTCGCCAAGAAGGCAACACTCGATCTGGCGCAGAAGAAGCTGTTCGTCAACGGGGAAGAATTCCCGTGGCGCATCAGCGAAGACGGACCGCAGCTGGACGACCTCGTCTCACCGCTCCGACGCATCACCCTGACGTTCTACGCACACGACGTCGAAGTGATCCCCGCGAAGACGATCGCAATGGAGAAGGCCGCACTGCGGGTAGAGCAGGCCCGCCGCGAAGTCGCCGACGCTCAACTCCGCGCGAAGGAGGCCGGCGAACGTCTCCTGGCCGCCCATGCGGAGGCTGCGCTGGCAGAGGCCGAAGCTAAGGGCCAGATCAACTGGACGAAGGACGAGGACGGCGAGTGAGCGACGACAAGGTCCAGCCTGGCCTCCCCGCAGTGATACACCTGCTCGCGGGGATCAACGAGATGGTCGCGGCCATGCCAGAGAGCGCGTCGGCAGTCGAATCGATGGCCCTCAACACCCAGCAGGCCACCATGGCCGGCATAGCCACCGTGCACGCCCTCCTCGCCGTCGAGACCCGCCTCGGCGAGCTGGTCGAGCAGCAGCGCGTCGCCAACGTCCTGGCGATGCTGAGCAAGGTCAGCAATCTCGACCTCGATTGGGAAGCCGAGCAGGCGGCATACGAGCATCTGCGCGGCGAGCTGGCCGCCCTCCTGAAGTCCGCGGAGCCTGGCGAATGAACGCCGCCGATCGGATCGCCTACGCCGAGCGCAAGCTGGCTGACGCGCAGAAGGAAGCGGCCAACGCTCAGGCGTACCTGGAATGGGCCCTCGGCGTCGCGCAGGACGAGATCGATAAGGCGAACAGCGAGCTTGTCGCGCCTGGGGCACTGATCGCCGATTTCGGCGGCAAGCTGTATGTCTCGGTGAAACGAGCTGGCTTCTCCCTGGAGCCGCGTATCGAGTCCGGCACCGGCTACACGACCGTCACCAGCCGTGCGGCTGAACTCCGTTGTGAATGCGGCCAGGCCGGCGAATGGAGCTACCCGACGAAGGCCGATGTCGTGGTCTCGCGCCACTGGCATTCGGACTCCGAGGCGGGCCGGAAACCGCATCTGACGATCGTCCATACGGCGCTGCACAAGCCGCCCTGCGACCACTGGATCCGGGTGCCGTTGAAGATGGACCTTGCGTGATCTCCTGGGCTGTCGTAGCGCACACCGACCGTCTCCCGTACGCCCTCGATCTCGCCAAGACCCTCGACGCCACGCTCACCGTGGACGACGGCACCCTGGGCGCCGACGCCAACCACCTGAGAGCTTGGACCACCGCGCAATCCACCGAGCACGCCTGGACCGCAGTGGTCGAGGATGACGCTGTACCGGTGGACGACATCACCACCCAGGCACAGAAGGCTCTCGCCGCGGCACCCGAACCCGTGGTGTCCATGTACCTGGGACGTGGCCGGCCGGTTAGGTGGCAGGACCGCATCTCCCGCACCCTCGCCACCGCCCGCACAGACCCGCACTGGTTCACCACCACCCACGTCCTACACGCGGTAGCAGTGGCTATCCGTACGGACCTGGTCGAGGACTGGCTGGACTGGGCACAGGACAAGACTCGGCCGATAGACGAGCGCCTCACAGCCTGGTGCATGGCACGAGGGCATCGGGTGGCCTACGCTTGGCCATCCCTGTTCGACCATCAGGACGGGCCCTCGCTCATCCCCGCAGACAAGCGCTACCGACCCGAGTGTCCACGCACAGCCTGGCGCACAGGGACACGGGACGCGTGGACCAGCTCCGCACAGCCCATGTGAGGTAGCCATGCCAGGCAGCACCGCACACCGCAACACCACCACCAGAGACCGGCACAGGGCAGCCATACGCAGAGGCAAGCCACCCTGCGCCCTATGCGGTGAAGACATCGACTACACACTGCCTCACCTCGATCCAGGCCAGTTCGTAGTCGACCACATCATCCCCCTCGCGCGAGGAGGGTCCGATGAGCTCGACAACAAACAGCCGGCACATCGAGAGTGCAACCGCCTCAAGTCCGACAAGACCGACGCGGAGATGGCTAAGGCAGCACAGCAGGCCGGCCCTCGGGTGTTCGTGACCGACCGCACCTGGTGACGCTCTGACCAGCCCGAATACGCCAATATCGACATAACCGCAGGTCACAGCCCTGGGGGGTGACCCCCGCCGGGCGGCGCTCGCCTCCCTCGGCATAGGCGGACCCTCCCCCCGACCACCCCCCTCCCCCCGGGGACCCGAAAGGAGGTGACCCCGTGGCACCCAAACCCCTCCGGGTCGTCTCCGACGAGGAGCGCGACGCGACACCCCCGACCCTGCTGGAAGCAGTCGAGGCCGGCGACCTCCTGGCGATCATGAAGGCGCAGCGCCGGATCATCGCGGAGTCGCTGATCACCGCGGCGGAGAACACCCGGCCGCAGTACAGCAACGAGCTGAACAAGCTGAACAAGCTGATCGCCGAGGAGGAGTCGCGCCGCTCGGTCGAGGCTGCCGACGATTCCGTTGTGGCGCCCATTGAAGTCGAAGCCTGGAACGGCACCGGCTACTGACCGCCGGCCGTTGTCGGCGGTCGCGCGTCATGTCGTCGCGCCGGTCGGCATAGTCGGCAGCGAGTGGCCGTCGGTCCGTAAGACGTGCCGGAACCTGGGCTGGGATTTCGACGGGTGGCAGGACGGCGCGGCGATGCTGATCCTGTCGCAGCGTTCCGACGGTGAGTACGCCTCCGACACGATCGTGATCTCGATCCCGCGGCAGGTCGGCAAGACGTACCTGATCGGCTGCATCATCTTCGCGCTGTGCCTGATGAAGCCGGGCCTGAAGGTGATCTGGACGGCTCAGGTCAAGGACACGGCGCTGGAGACGTTCGAGCAGTTCTACGACATGTCGCAGCGGCCGAAGGTGAAGCCGCACATCGCGAAGACGCCGCAGGGTAAGGGTGACGAGGCGATCGTCTTCAACGACGGGTCGAAGATCGAGTTCGGCGCCCGGGACTCCGGTTTCGGCCGAGGTCGCACGGATGTCGACGTGCTCGTGTTCGACGAGGGCCAGCACCTGTCACTGCAGGCGTTGGAGAACATGGGCGCCGCGCAGAACGTGGCCCAGAATCCGCTGTGCTTCGTGATGGGTACTCCGCCGCGGCCGCAGGATAAGGGTGAGTTCTTCCTGCTCACGCGGCAAGAGGCTCTGGACGGCGACTCGGACGGCACGCTCTATATCGAGATGAGCGCCGATCGTGGCAGCGATCCGATGGACCGAGACCAGTGGCGCAAGGCGAACCCGTCCTTCCCGCGCCGCACCTCGGAGCGGGCGATGCTTCGGCTACGGAAGAAGCTCCGCAACGACGAGTCCTGGCGTCGGGAGGCGCTGGGAATCTGGGATGAGCTTCCGTCGAACCGGGCTGTGATCAGCAGGACTGCATGGGGCGAGCTGCAGGACGTTGGCCCGGCGGACGGAACGAAGCCGAGCGCGCTCGCCGTGGACATGTCCCACGGCCGCGAGATCTCGGTGACCGCCTGCTGGCTCGAAGGCGAGCACGCTCACGCCGAAGAGGTTTGGGCGGGCACCGATGAAGAGGCCGCGGTGGAGTGGATCGCCGCACGGGCCGGTCGCCGGATCCCGGTAGTGATCGACAACATCTCCCCGGCGTCTTCGATGGCTCCGAAACTGCGTGCTCGGAAATGCCGGGTGATCGGCACCGGCCCGCAGGACATGTCCCGGGCGTGCGGGATGCTCGTCAGCCGCGCCACGGCGGGGACGTTCTCCCACGCCAACCAGCCAGCGGTGAACGACGCTCTGGAATCCGCCCGGAAGAGGGCCATCGGCACGGCCGGAGGCTGGGGCTGGGATCGGGTCGACGAGACCGCGCAGATCTACCCGATCGTGTCCATAACCCTCGCCCTGTTCGGGGCCGAGGCAACGAAACGTAAGCGCTCCGGTGGAGCGTCATTCGCATGAGGGGAGTGATCCTGTGCTCGACGAGGACGACCGTCGCAAGGTGATCTCCGATATGTGGCGGATCCATCTCCAGGAACGGCTGCAGTTCGACCGGATCTACGAGTACACCAAGGGATTGCGCGGAGCTCCCCAGGTGCCGGACGAGAGCGAGCCAGAAGTACGGGAGATCGCGAAGCTGTCGGTGATGAACATCCTCGGCGGCGTGCGCGACACCTGGACCCGGAACCTGTCGATCGTCGGCTATCGACGGTCGACCGCCCGAGAGAACGACCCGGCGTGGGCGATGTGGCAGCGCAATCGGATGGACGCCCGGCAGAAGGAAGTCTTCAAACCGGCGATCACCTACGGCGCATCATATGTCACCGTTTTGAACGACGAACAGGGACGCCCCGTATTTCGTCCACGGTCGCCGCGGCAGTTGCTGGCGACCTACCGAGACCCGTCGCTGGATTCGTGGCCCCAGTACGCCCTGGAGACGTGGCTCGACACTACCGACGCCAAGCCGACGCGCAAGGGCATGCTGCTCGACGCGGAGTTCGTGTATCCGTTCGACCTCGGCGAGGTTGTGCAGGTCACGGACCCCAACGTCAGTTATCCGATCGCCGTGCATGAGTTCGGCGAGCCGTACGCGCACGGGGCGACATTCGGCCACGAGCCGGTGTGTCCAGTCGTCCGGTTTGTCAACGATCGAGACGCCGATGACATGATCGTCGGCGAGATCGCCCCTCTCATCAAGGACCAGTTGGCGATCAACAACGTGAACTTCGACCGGCTGATCGTCTCCCGGTTCGGCGCATTTCCGCAGAAGGTCATCACGGGATGGAGCGGGACCCGCTCCGAAGTTCTGGCTGCGTCCGCGAAGCGCGTATGGGCATTCGACGACGTCGACGTCGACGCGAAAGCGCTTCCCTCCGCTTCCATCAGCGGATACACCGAGCTGATCGAGGCGATGGTTTCCCATGTCCATGAGAAGTCGGGGCTGTCCCCGGCGAAGAACGGGAAGATGGTCAATCTTTCGGCCGATGCGCTGGCTCTCGCGGGCAAGGACGAGAACGAAAAGCTGTTCGCGAAGAAAGAGTCTTTCGGGGAGTCCGCCGAGCAGATGCTCCAACTGGGCGCGGAGATGGATGGCGATACCGAGACCGCGATCGACTCCGGGGCCGAGGTGCAGTGGCGTGACACCGAGGCGAGAAGCATGGCGGCGGTCGTCGACGCAGTGACGAAGCTGGCCGCAGCGGGTGTTCCGATTGCTCCGCTGCTGCCGATGATTCCCGGCTTGACGCAACAGCAGATCCGGGGAATCCAAGAGGCCATGCGGTCAGTCCGGGCGCAGGGTCTCGTGGACGAGTTGCGGGCGCGACGAGCCCAGACGAGCCCCGTGGAGGATCCAGGTGCCGTCGCAGGCTGAGATCGAGGAATTCCAGACCGATCTCGATGTCCTGACGGCTCTGGCTATAGCCGAGGCCGCGAGTGCCGTAGCTGCGACCGAGGACGACGACGCCGAAGAGGCCGCCGACATCCTGACCGTGGCATATCCGGAACTGCTGGAGCCGTTCCTGTCCGCCGCAGGCGAACTGGCAGCGAACTGGTATCGGCAACTCACTCCCCACCAGATCCCCGACCGAGAACCCGGCGCGCCGGAGCTTATCGTCGGGGCCACCACGCGCCAAGCCTTGGCGGCCGCCGCGGAATTCGAACCTACTTTGGCCGCCGCTCCACCAAGCGAGCAACTGGAATCGACGGTCCGGTGGGCGGTGTTCGCCCCGACGGGTCTCGACCCGGCGAACTCGGTGCTGAGTCGTCTATCCGGCGCCACCCAGCGCTACGTCTCCAACAGCGCTCGCGACACGCTGGAGTTGAACGCCGGACGTGAGGGAATTCGGTGGGCACGGCATGCGTCGGCAAATGCGTGCGCGTTCTGCCGGATGCTCGCCACCCGCGGTGCGGTGTACACATCCGAGCAGGCTGCCGGGAATGTCGTGGGGCGCGGACGGGAAATGTCCCTGTCGGATCGGCGGCGACGCGCAGCCGGGATTACTCGGCGCGAAGGCGGCCGATTCTTGGCTGGCGGCATCCGCACCCGGGGCACCCAACAGTTGGGCGAGAAATACCACGACAACTGCCACTGTCTCCCGGTGCCGATCCGCGCGGGTGACAGCTACCAACCGCCGCCGTATGTGACGGAGTGGGACGAGCAGTACATCCAAGCCACCCGCGAAACACCCGGCCGTGGTCGGAACAGCGCGATCGACACCACCGCTGTGCTCGCGCACATGCGGGCGAACCCGGCCGCGGCCAGCGACCGCTGAAGCTTCCCCACCCGAGTGGGGCAGGCGCTCACGTCCAGCGCTCAACGGACGGATATGCCGACGGGCTTACGGAGATTCGAATGACCGAAACGTCCACCGAGACGGAGCACCAGGAAACTGCGTCCACTACGGAGCAGAAGCCTGCGGAGAAGACCCTGCCCCAGTCCGAGGTCGACCGCATCGTCAAAGAGCGGCTGGCCCGACAGAAGCAGGATTTCGCCGACTACGACGACCTGAAGGCAAAGGCTCAGCGCCTGCAGGAGATCGAGAACGCGAACAAGACCGAGCAGCAGAAGGCGCAGGAACGGATCGACGAGCTCACCAAACAGCTCGCCGACCGTGAGCAGCAGGTCGCCCAGGCAACGTTGACGTCGCTGAAGGCGACGGTGGCAGCCGACAAGGGCGTGCCGGCCGGATCGCTGACCGGATCCACGAAGGAAGAGCTCGAAGCGTCCGCCGATCAGTTGATCGCGTGGCGTGACGCGGTGAAGCCAACCCGTAAACCTCCCGCCCCGACCGGACTCCGGTCCGGCGCATCCAACAGCGGCGAAACCTCGGCCAATCCGATGGAACGCGCCGCGGCCGCGATGCGTGCCATGCGGCAAGGCGGGGCGTGACACCTATCCCGCGAGGGTCCACCTCGGCGGGCGAATAAGAGAGGAGATCCGCAATGGCGGATATCACCCGCTCCGACGTGTCGACCCTCATCGAGGAGGCATACTCGCAGACTCTGCTGCAGGCCGCCGCCGAGGCGTCGACCGCACTGACGGCGTTCGCGCCGTTCCCGATCCCGAACAAAACCACTCACTTCCCTGTCCTGGCGACCCTGCCGGAAGCGGACTGGGTATCGGAGTCGGCAACCGACGCTGCTGGCGTGAAGCCGCAGTCGAAGGTGACCTGGGCGAACCGCACCATGGTCGCCGAGGAAATCGCGGTCATCGTGCCCGTGCACGAGAACGTCCTCGACGACGCCACGGCGGACGTGCTGAATCAGATCGCCATCCTCGGCGGTCAGGCCATCGGCAAGAAACTCGACCAGGCTGTCATCTTCGGCGTGGACAAGCCGTCCTCGTGGGTATCGCCCGCACTGCTTCCCGCAGCCGTGGCGGCCAGTCAGACCAGTGAGGTCGTGGACGGCGCTGCCAACCCGGACGACATCCCCGGCGCGGTGAACCAGGTCGCAGAACTCGTCGCCGATGCGGGCTGGGCGCCGGACACCTTGCTGTCCTCGCTGGCCCTGCGGTACAAGGTCGCCAACCTCCGTGACGCCAACGGCTTCCCGATCTTCCGGGACGAGAGCTTCGCGGGCTTCCGCACGTTCTTCAACAAGAACGGTGCATGGGACCGCGACTCCGCGACCGCGGTGATCGTGGACTCCAGCCGTGTCCGGATCGGCGTCCGCCAGGACATCACCGTGAAGTTCCTGGACCAGGCCACCCTGGGCACCGGTGAGGACCAGATCAACCTCGCCGAGCGCGACATGGTCGCGCTCCGATTCAAGGCGCGGTACGCGTACGTGCTGGGCACGGCGGCCACCCCGATGGGCACCAACAAGGTTCCGGTCGGCGCGGTCACCCCGGACGCCACCAGCTGATGCGGTACCGGCACAAGGTCACAGGGCACGAGCGCGGAGCCCCCACCGGCTCCCTGCTCGATGCCCTGATGGCCGGTGATCCGAACTGGGAACCGATCGGAGGCCCTGATGGCGCTGGCGACACCGGAAGACGTGGAGGCGGCGCTCGGAAGACCGCTGACGCCGGAGGAAGCGGAACGCGTCGGAAACCAGCTCGAGGAAGCAAGCGATCTGGTGCTGGGGTATCTGAAGTGCCCGCCGGCGACACCGACGCCTGACGCGATCGTGCGGGTCGTCGCGTCGATGGTGGCCGCGCTGATCAACCGGCCCCCGACTCAGCCGCTCAACGCTGAGCTGCTGAACGCGGGACCGTACGGCACGCGGTATACCGAGGGCTCGACTTCCAATAGTCCGTGGTTGACCGGCGGGCAGAAGATGCGGCTGGAGCCGTATCGGTGCTCGATGGTGTCGATGCCCTTGGTGTCGGATCGGTACAGCTCGTGAGCTTCCCGACTCCGTACACGGTGGGCCATCACGTGGCCACGGTCACCGATGACCGGTTCCGCAACGCGGTCGCCTACGCCCCGCCGCGGAATGAACCGGGCACACCGGTGGCGGTGATCCAGATCGCCGCTCCACAATCCGAGGCCGGGACACGGGACGGCCGACAGTTGGCGGGCTATGACCGCACCATGATCGACCTCGAACTGTATGTGCCGCCCGACTTCAAACCGAAGAAGGGCGACCTCATCGACATTCCGGAGATGGGGCAGTTCGAGGTTGCCGGATACCCGGAGGACTACAACCACGGTTTCCACGGCTGGCAGCCGGGCAGCGTGGTGCCGCTCCGGAGAGTGGAGGGCTGATGGCCGAACCACGCATTCGCTGGCGGCAACGCGGTTTCGCCGAGATGCGTCGCCTGCCCGGGGTGAAGCAGCATCTGCACAGCAAGGCGCGCGCGGGCGCGCAGGCGGCGGGAGACGGATTCGTCGCCCGTTCGGCCGATACCCCCGCCCGCGCCCGCGCTGCGGTGATCGCGGCAACGATCCGGGCTCGCCGAGCGAACGCACGCGACCACACCCTGATGGGCCCGGCGATGGATGCGATGCGGTCATGATCCCCGTTGTGTTCGGGCTCATCGAGGTGGCATTGGTCGATTATCTCGCCGCAGCGCTCACTGCCCGCGGGGAGACCGTGCCCGTGTACAACAACGTCCCCCGGGAGCGTCCGCCCGAGTACGTGCTGGCGTTGCGGGTGGGCGGGGCACAATCGAATCTGGTCATGGACCGGCCTCGGATCGTGGCCGAGTGCTGCGCCGAAGTGGGGGTGCGCGCCGCGGAACTGGGCGCGCTGGTCCGGGCGCTCATCACCGCGACCGCGCCCGGGTGGGTGGGTGAGATCTGGGTGGACCGTGTGGTCGATCTGGGTCTCGTGTACTCACCGGACCCCGGCACGAATCTCCCGCGCTACCTCGTCACCGCTGAATTGCATGTGATGGGCGCGGCTTTGACCTGACTCCCGCTCGGGTCGACAACTTCATAACCACTCCCAGGGCCTGCGCATCCCGAAGGGAGACACCATCATGGGTTTGCCGTCTACCGATGTCATCGGCCCCGGTACACCGAATATCTCCGGCACCGGAGGGGCCCTCGCCGGCCCGCTCGGCTCGCCGGTTCCCACTACCGCGGTGGCGACCATCGACGCCGCCATCCGCCCGCTCGGCTACGTATCCGAGGACGGCCTGGAGCCGCAGGGCGAACGCACCGTCAACGCGATCCGGGACTGGATGGGCGACATCATCGCCCAGCTCCAGACCGAGCACAGCGTACGGTTCGGGCTCACCCTGTACGGCGCGTGGGACGAAGACGTCCTCGGCGAAATGTTCGGAGCCGAGAACCTCACCGTCACCGCGGCCACACCGTCCACCGGGAAGCTGATCACCGTCAAGGAAACCGGCTCGGTACTGCCGAACCGCGTGTGGATCTTCGACATGCTCAACGGCGGTCGCAAGCTCCGCATCGTCCTGCCCAACGCCAAAGTCTCCGAGGTCACCGAACGACCGTTCGTGGCTGGTGAGCTCGCGGGCTTCCAGTGCGTGGTCGAAGCGTTCAAGGACGACGCCGGCGTGAAGGCCTACCGCTACTACGACGACGGTGTCGTCGAGTCCGGCTCCTGATTCCCTGACCCCCCAGTGATGGCGGGTTCACCTACGCGCAGGCCCGCCCGCCATCGCTGGGGCCTACCCCAGAACGTGCCTGCGCGAATTCACAGAAAGAGGTCTGCGCGATGCCTGCAAAGCGTGCTCCTGTCCGGGCGGTCGACCCGAAATCCGACATCGTCCGGGACCCGTTCGTGTACACGGTCGGCGACGTGGAGATCACTCTGCCGTCGCTGTCGTACCTGAAGCCAGGCCTGGTGCGCCGGCTGCGGCGCATGAACGGCACCGATCAGATGTACACCTTGTTCGAGGAAACCCTCGGCGAGGACAGCCCGGAGATGAGGGCCATCGATGAGATGGACCCCGACGAGTTCGATGCCATGCGCGAGCAGTGGCACAAGCACTCGGGGATCGACATGGGGAAATCTGCAGCCTCGACGTCCTGATCGAGGCATACCCGACCGCAATCGAGAAAGACCTCATTGATCGGGGCCTACGCCTGCGGTACCTCGGCACAGAGACCCTGACGTGGGGCGACTTAGAGGCGATCGTGGCGTGGCCCGACGAGCGTTCGGCGCTCGTTCGCGCGCTCCGCGGTGACGACTGGCAGTGGGGACTTCCCGAGCAGCTGGTCGCGGCGGCCGTCGACCGGCTGAGTCTCCTCGTCTGGTTCCAAACCAAGGACGCCCAGTACCGGCGTAATCAGCCGAAACCGATTCCCCGTCCGGGGATCGCAGCTCCTGAGCGGATCGGTGATCAGCCGATGTCGTTTGCCGATTTGAACGAATTCCTTGGATGGGAGGTGGCAGCTTGACGTCTCCCGGCGGGGCGGTCGAACTCGGTGTCGCCTACATCAGTCTCCTCCCGGAGACCCGCGGGTTCGCGAATGCGGCCCGAGACGGGATTCGTGACGCGCAGCGCACGGCTGATCAGAACCCGATCGATCTTCGGGCGCAGATCGACGTGTCGAATGTGCAGCGGGAAATCGACCGGCTTCGGGGCCGCACGATCACCCAGCGCGTGAACCTCGACATCGACCGCAGTGGGTTGTCGAAACTGGCCGGCGGAACCGCGGCAGTGTCTGCCGGGCTGGCCAGCATCGGAGGTGCGGCGGGCGCTGCGGTGGGTGCAGTGGGGGCGCTCGCCGTGGGTCTGGCCGCCCTCGGGCCGGCCGCCGCCGCGGGTCTCGCTACTGCCGCAGTCGGAGTGCAGGGCATCGGGGACGCGTTCAAAGCGCTGTCGGCCGCCGAAGATGCTGCGGGCAGAGACGGCGCGGCTCAGGCCAAAGCTGTGGCCGCTGCCCAAGAGCAGGTTCAGACCGCGCTGGAAGGTGTGGCCGACGCCCAGCGCAACCTTGCCGACGCTCAGAAGGACTCCGAGGACGCCACCAAGGACGTCGCGCAGGCGTACAAGGACGCCCGGGACGAGCTGGAGGATTACCAGTTCCAGCTGGCTGATGCCGCCCTGAGCGAGAAGGAAGCCGCTCTGGCGGTCCGGGAAGCCGAGAAGGCTGTCCGCGAAGCGAAGCCAGAAGATCGCGAAAAGGCTCTTCTGCGGTTGGAACGCGCGAATCTCCGTTACGCCGAGGCGCAGGAAGCAAACCGGGACGTCCAGGAGGAAGCGACCGAGGCCGAGGCCAAGGGCGTAGAGGGCTCGGACAAGGTTGTCGCGGCCAAGGAGCGTGCGCAGAACGCCAACGAACGTGTCGCCGATGCTGAGCGGCAGTTGGCGAAGGCTCATGACCAGGTGGCGAAGGCGCAGCAGGCGGTCACTGACGCGGCGACCAAGGGTTCTGCCGCCCAGGATAAGGCCGCGCAGGCGCTCGCCGAACTGTCTCCGAACGCACGTGAATTCGTTCTGGCCGCCCGGGAGCTGAAGCCGCTGTGGGACGACCTCGTCGGCGATCCCACGCAGGACGCGCTGTTCGCCGATTCCGCGCAGGGCATCCGGGATCTCGCCGAGTCCGCGCTGCCGACCCTCGGCCGCGGCATGGTCGATGTTGCCGGATCGATGAACGGGCTCACCAAGCAGTTCGCCGCGTTCTGGGCTGCGCCGGAAAACCTCGCCGGACTGGAGTCCATCTTCGCGGGCACCGCGAACTTCATCGACGGACTCGGACCAGGCCTGCAGCAGGCCACGCAGGGATTCCTGTCCCTTGGCACCGCAGCTGAACCGGTGATGAACAAGGTCGGCGCCCAGGTCGGCGGGATGCTCGGCCAAATCGGCCAAGCATTCACCGACGCCGCGGATTCCGGCGCGCTCACGCAACTGATCTCCGGTTTCGGGGATGCGATCCAGGGTCTCGGCGCCGGCCTGAACCCGCTGATCGACGGCCTGATCCAGGCCGGAAACATCATCGTGCCCGTCCTCGGGCCTTTCCTTACCCAGCTCGGCGAGACCATCGGCGCCGTCGCCCCGTCGCTGGCGCAGCTCGGCGCCACATTCCTCACCGCCCTACAGCCGGTCCTGCCGGTGCTGGGCAACCTGATCTCCGCGCTCGCCAGTGGTCTCGAACCGGTACTGCCGGTACTGAGCACGCTGCTGCAGAGCGTAGGAAATGCGCTGATCCCACTGATCGGCCCCATGTCGCAGATCGCCCAGGTCGTGGGCACAGCTTTGACCGAGGCGATCAACGCGCTCGCGCCCGCGATCGGCCCGATCGGCGACGCGTTCGCTTCGCTGGTAACCGCGGTCGCGCCGATCATCCCGACGATCGCGACCGTGGCGTCCGGGCTGATACAGGCCCTGGCGCCCGCGCTGACCACGATCTTCGATGCGCTGGCGCCGGTGATCCAGCAGTGGACGGATCTGATGATCCCCGTCTTCGAGGAGATCCAGCCGATCCTCGCGCAGGTCGCCGGTGAAATCGGGACAGCCATCGCGGACGCCCTGAACCAGATCGCGCCACTGCTTCCGTCGATCGCCGAATCGTTCTCCGGACTGCTGCTGGCGATCGTCCCGCTGCTGCCCGAACTGGTGCGGCTGGGGACGGAACTGCTCCCGCCGCTGATCGGGCTGTGGGTGGAGATGGCGCCGGTCATGCTGAAGGTGATCGACGCCTTCACGTGGCTGGTCAACAACGTGATCGTTCCGCTGGTCATCCCCGCGCTGCAGCAGCTTTCGGACAACTTCACCACCACCATCGAAACCGCTACCTCGGTAGTGCGTGGGGCGAAGGACTTCCTGTCCGGCGCGATCGAGGACATCGGGAAGTTCTTCACTGGCCTGGGTTCCACCGTGACCGATGTGTGGGACGGCATCGTCCGCACCATCAAGGGCGCGGTCGGCCTGATCGGCAAGTTCCTGGCGGACCTTCCGGAGATCAAGATCCCGGACCTTCCCGGTATCCCGGGGCGTGGAACGAAGATCGGTTTCCAGGGCATCGGCCGGTCGATGGTCGCCTGGTCTCAGGAGGGTATGCGGGACGGCGGCTTGTTCCGTGGCCGCGGATCTGGCACCTCTGACAGCAACATTATCGCGATCTCCGACCACGAATTCGTGGTGAACGCCGCGGCCACATCGAAGAACCTGCCACTGCTGGAAGCAATCAACGCAGGCTGGGTTCCGTCCGCGGACTTCCTGCACTCCATGATCCCCGGCTTCAAAGACGGCGGCATGGTGGCCGGCAAGAAGTTCGCCACCTCCATGGACAGCGCCGACTACCTGATGGGCGGGTTCTCGCGGTCGGCGATCGACTGCTCGGCGATGGTGTCCGCGGTCGTCAACGACGCGCTGGGACTGGACCCGTTCGACTCCCGCATGTCCACGGTCAACGAGGGTCAGTGGCTGTCTGCGAAGGGCGCGTTGCCGGGCATCGGCGGGCCGGGCGATATCTCGGTCGGCTGGTTCGACAACGGCGGCGGGGCGAACGGCCACACAGCGCTCACCCTCGGCGACGGCACGAACGTGGAGTCCCGCAGCGGGGACGGCGTCGTCATCGGTGGCGATGCGGCCGGCGCGGACGATCCGATGTTCGACCAGCACATGCACATCCCGGAGAAGCTACTGCGCGGCGGAGATCTCGGCGCGGGCACCGGGAAAGGCCTCGGCCCGAACACCTCGGGCGGGCCAGGCAGGTCGGGCGGTGGAACATCCGGCGGCGGCATGAAGAAGTCACGGCAGTCCGCGGGCGGCGGCAGCACGGGCGGATCGGGCGGCCAGGAAGAAGAAGCCGCGGGTCTCGGCGCCGTGACCGATGTGTTCGTCACCAACTGGCCTGCGGAGTTCGGCGGCATCACCACCGGTGGCCCGGCGAGCGGAGGGCTTCCGCTGGCCACTGATCCCGCGGTCCCGGCAACCACTTACGGCACCGATTCGACGACTCCCTACGTGGCGCCGGCCAGCCCCAGCGCCACGACAACCCCGGATTCGTCCACGCATCCGCTGGCCTCTGTTCCGCTACCCGGGGCGCTGGGCGGACTCTTCCAGGGTCCGGCGCCTTGGTATTTGGCCGCCACTCCTGAGCAGGCGCTGGCGAACCTCGGCAGCCAGGCGGGCAGCCTCGCGCAGCGTGGCCTGTCCGACGTCCAAGGCTTCTTCCAGGACAACTGGAAGGAGATGTTGGAAACCGGGGCGGGCGTGCTCGGCATGGGCGCCATGGGCGGCGGCGGAAACACGACATACAACATCTCCGGCACTGACCCGATGTCCGCGGCGGCAGCGGTGGATCGGGTGCATCGGCGGCGGAGTCTCGCGACCCAGAGATCGGGAGGTTTCGGCCGATGAACCTGCTGCTGCGCAACCACGCCACGAAGATCGTGGTCTGGGATATTCACGGCCGGGTGTGGCATCTCGCGGGCTGCGGCGCCGGCCGAGAAGGTGTCACCCTGAACCGTCAGGCCGGGTACATGTTCGCCCCGGTGAATCTCCTCGTCAGCGAGGGTGCCCGCCAGGACGGGGCGACGTTCCTGCGGTCGGTGCGGTCGAAGAAGGAACTGGACTTCTTCGTCCTCATCAACGGCAACGGCGACGTCCGCTCCTTCCATGCCATCCATGACGCATGGCATCGCGGCTGGTCGACCGATATCCCCTGCAAGATGGGGTACTTCACGCGGCATCAGGGGTGGCGGTACCAGCTGGTGCAACTGGACTCCGCGCCGGAGCTGCAGGGCGAGATCGACCCGGCCCGCAATGCGGCGGTGGAGTATCAAATGTCGGCTACCGCGATGGATCCGCTGGAACGTCACCTCGGCGAACACAACGTGTGGACCAACTCCGACGGCGCGAACGAGGGTGTCGTGGTTGCGCGTAATGCGGCGGATCAGCCGGCGTGGCCGCGGTACACGATGCCGGGCCCCGGCAGGTACGCCATCCAGGATCCCGGAGATTCGCTGCGGATCGTGGAAACCCCGCTGCTGGTTGATGGCGAGGAGCTGCGGATCGACACCCATCCGCGGCATCGGACTGCGCGCATCTACTCCGGAGCTCTCCCGGAGGGGCGCAACGTGTGGGGCCAGATGCGCGGTAAGCGCTGGTTCTCGTCGCTGTCGCCGTGGTCGTCCACACCGATCATCGTCCGCGTCACCGGCGGGGATCTCGAATCCGCTGTCCGCGTGGATGTCATGCCGCGTTCGTCGAGGCCGTTCTGATGGCGTGGGATCACAACGCGGCGGCCCGGCGCCTGGATCTGGCGGAGCGCGCCGATCAGCAGTACATGGCCGACCAGACCGTGCTGGTGCGGTACTGGGACAAGTTCCTGCAAGAGGTCGGCGAGGAGCACAACTACTCGTCCCTGGAGATCTCGCGGATCAAGAACGGCGCCGGCGGACTGAAGATGAGCATCCCGCGAAAGGACATGGTCTATTACGACCACATCTTCTCCAACCCTGACGGGGCGGACGCCACGATCCCGATCACGGTGAACACGAAGGCGTACCGGTGGGACGGCTACATCACCAAGGCCTCCATCGTCCGGGATGAGAACGGCACGGAGACGGTGGATATCGAGGCGATCCACTGCTGGCAGCACATCGCCACCACCGCCTGCTGGGCCAGCCCGTTCGCGCCGATCCTCGCGCAGTGGCCGCGGCATATGATCCTGTTCGGTCCTGCCCGCACCATCGCGGTTCTGTACCTGGTCACGAACCTCATTCGCCTACAGGCCAGTTTCTGGACGATCCCGGATCGGTGGCTGGATGCCCCGGACTGGGCGCAGGTCGGCAACGCGCTGTGGCCGATCTGCGTGGTCCCGGTGGACACCTTTCGTGACACCTCCCCGTGGCGGGCGGGGTCCGCTCGGTTCGATATGGCGGACCAGCTGATCCTGCCGATGCTCGAAGACACGGGTGTCCAACTGGATGCGTTCTTCTACTTGCCGGAGGAGGACGAGCAGCCGGCGCCGGAGTGGTATTACCTCGACCGGCCGACCGTGGTGATCAAGGCAGTCGACAAGTCTGGCGTGACCGGCCCGTCCGGCACGCTGCTCGATGGGTTCGTCAGGATGCTCGAAGAGTGGGTGGACGACGGGACTCCCGTCAGGTACCCCGATTTCAATTCGCAGACCGAGTACGAGAGCGTCTACTCCTCGTCCGGGCCTCTCGGAACGGTGCGGACATTCCCGCATGTCTGGTACCTGGAGGGCGAGTATTCCGGTATCGGGTCGTCGGAGATCGCGCTGCACAAGCCGTTGGCGCAGCGGGTCATCGTCGGCGGAAAGTCGCCGGGCTGGGTGAACGCTGCGATCGAAATCGCCATGAAGAACCTGCTGGCCTGGCTGGGTTTGTTGATCGGGCTCCCGGGCCTGGACTCCCTGTATCAGGGCCAGTTGGATGACGTCTTCCTGGCGTGGGCTGCGTTCGAGGACGGTGGACGCACCGACCGCTCCGGCCCGTTCGGGTTCCGGGAGCACGTGGTCACCAACTCATCCAAGGCATTCACCTTGGATGGCGTAATGACAGGCCGCCGGGGTCTGCACACCACCCGCGGTTACGTGAGTCAGAAGGTGTCTGTCGGTGATGGCGCACCGTATCGGGTGGGCCAAGACTTCGACCTCGGAGATCAGATCGGGTTCGTCATCGGCGACCAGGCGTTCGCCGACTACGTGTCGGAGATGACCTTCCGCGACGACCGCAAGACTGCCGCACGCTGGGAGTTGACCGTGGGAGATGGCTCCGACGAAGAGGACTCGCTGGTCAAGGCTTGGGACCGGATGTCCGCCATGGCGCAGATGCTGAGAACCCTGGCCACCGACGTCGGTGCAGATCTCGACCTGCTCATTTTCTGAGGGAGGAATATGGCTGACGTCTCGTTCTCCGCGCATATCACCGTCGACGAGGAGACGGATATCGATGGCCTGCCGATCCTCACCGCCACGGTCACCCCGGATGAGGAGTCCGCGCAACTGCCGCTCCCGGCCGGGCCCGCCGGACCCGTGGGGCCTACGGGATCGCCGCGCACGACGTTCTTGAAGATGGGTGAGATCGCGAACGCGGCCGCCCGGCCTGGGGACTTGACCGCGGAGGATCGCGGGAAGTGGTGGCATCGCCTCGATACCGATGGCATGGATTTCTGGACGGGTACCACGTGGGTCCACTCCCCGGGCGCCGTGGGCCCGCAGGGGCTGGTGGCTCCGGCGACGACGATCACCCCAACGACCACACACAGTCCAGCGTTGACGACGCCGGCGGTGCGGTTCACCGGTGACGCTCCCGCGCTGAACCTGTCGGTCACCGCTCCCGCGGGATTGCAGGGACCGGAAGGTCCGCCGGGGGACAGCGGCAGCATCTCCACCGCTACAGATTTCGACACCACCACAGGGCCCGCCCAGCGCGGGATCTTCACGTGGGCGCAGGGCGCGCGGAAGTGGAAGGTGCAACCGGCACCCAATGGCTTCGGCATGTGGTCGTGGTGGGATACGGATTTCAACGCCGCGACGACCGCCGACACGGACCGGCTGATCGCCGGGACTTTTGCACTGCCGGATATGCCGTTCGCCTACCGCCCGATGGCGTGGGGTCGCCTCACTATCAGCAGCGAACAGAACACCAGCACATTCGCGGAGATCCGCGTGCGGATCGGGTCCGAGACCGGGCCGATGGTCGCTGCCGGTGCTGGCATCCGGACGATCAGCGGCAGCTCCTACATCACGGTCTTCTCGCCCTCTATCGGCGACTCGACGACCAAACCGATTTCGCCGACGTCCACGCTGGCGTCTGTCCCTGCGTACACCCCGACGAACTTGCTTGTCACCGTGGAACGTATCGGCCAATCCACGTCGGTGGACATCGGTTTCAACCCCGCGCGCGCGAGCTTGACCGTGTGGGCTCAGCCGATCGGATAGGAGGACTATGACGACAGTCGCCGAATATCTTGCCTCGGTCGCGATCCGGGGAATCAACGAAGGCATCGGTCAAGCCGGCGTCACGCAGTCCTTCAACGCCACCCCCGCAGACGGGTCGCTGGAGCTGCCGGTGGGCGCGCAGGGCGCGGATGGGCCGACGGGGCCGGATGCGCCGCCGTTCCGGTGGGAGGGCGATATCTCCGACCCCGGCGCCCTGTCCGCCCTGGCTCCAGATCTCAGGCCGGTGCATGCAGGGAAGGCGTGGCGGGTCGAGTCCACGAACACGCTGATGTACTGGAACGGGACCAACTTCGACGCGTTCCCCGACGCCTTCGGCGCGGCCGGGCCCACCGGTGAACTCAACACCCTGGCACTCGGCACTGTCACCACCGGTGCGGCGGGCAGCGATCTCGTTGTCGAGGTCACCGGCACACCGCCCACGCAGACGGTGAACCTCACCATCCCCCGCGGCGTGCAGGGTTTGCAGGGGCCCCTCGGCAGTCCGGGCCCGATCCGGGAGGCCGCCGACTATCAAGAGTCGGCGGAGCCGGTGGAGGGCGCGGTGCCGATGTGGGATGCCGTGGCCGAGAAGTGGGAGCCGACCCCGGCGCCCGGCTGGCGTGGGCCGTGGACGATCACCGAGGCCACGGCCTGGGACGGCGGGGCCGGGTTCGCGGCGTCGGCGAGCAACATCTCCACCAACCCGAACACGATCGCCATCGTCAACATCCCCGCGCAGGACGTGGATTGGCGGCCGATGGTCCTCGGCGGCGCACAGGTTCGCGGAGGCGGTGGATCGCCGTCGACTCGCCTGGATTTGGAAGCCTGCATTGGCTCCGCGGCCGGACAGGTCGTGTCGGTCGGCGGCGGCTTGTCCGAGCCGTACTGGTGGTACAACCAGCTGATTCCCCAATATCAGACGTCGGCGATGACGCCGGCCTCGTCGGTGGGGGTCATCGCGGCGGGGGCGTCGGCCGCGATCCATCTCGTGCTGCGCCGCAATCAGGGGTCCGGAACCTATTCGTATTCCCGCACGTACGCACATGTCGCCGTGTGGGCTGTACCCGCGACGGGGGCACCGTGACCGAGGTCTACAGCAACGACGTCACAGTGACGATGCGGGGTGTGGGCGACCCGATCGGCCTGCCCTACACCGTCAACCCCCTGGAGCTCGCCGAACGCGATGCACTCATCGAGGTCCGCGAAGGACCACAGGGTGATCCCGGCCCGCAGGGCGCACCAGCGTGGCCGTGGGCATGGCAGGGGGACATCGCCGACTTCGCGACCCTCGAAGCGCTACCGCTCACCACCGCCGACGCCCGCAAAGCGTGGCGCGTGGTGGCCGAGAACGCGCTGTATGTCTGGACCGGCGTCGACTGGGTGCGATTCCTGGACGCTTTCCAAGCCACCGGGAAACAGGGCCCGCCCACCACACTGACCGGCGTCGCGGCCGCTGGGACTGTCGGGTCATCGGCGGCCGCCGAAATCACCGGCGACGCCCCGAACCAGACGCTGTCGATCACCTTCCCGCGCGGCGCCGTGGGCGTACAGGGCGACCCGGGCACAGCGGGAGCGATCGCCGACGCCGAGGACGTCGCCGACCTCACCGACGCCAAGGACGGATCGGTCCTGTCCTGGTCCACCACGGACGACCTGTGGCATCCGACGCCGCACCCGAAACTCCTGGGCCCGTGGTCGATCGCCGGCAGCCAGTTCGCCGGCGCCTCGAACGTGTCCGCCCCGGAGCGGGTAGTCGCGACGATGACGCTGCCCGCTCAGCCGGTGGCGTATCGGCCGATCGTCATCGCCGGGCACCTCAGCGTGAAGGTGCACATCGCCAGCGCGGACGACACCCGCATCATCGTGGAGATCCGGCTCGGCTCAGCGACCGGCCCGATCATCGGATTCGGGATGCCGCTCGGCGCCCCGAACTCCACCGACATCCTGCTCAGTCCACGGTGGGAGCAGGCGATCACCCCGGACTCCACCCATGCCACGGTCGCGGCGAACCAAACCGCCACCATCTACATCTCGATCCTGCGTGTCTCCGGCAGCCGCACATACACAGTGGTCACGCAGGGCGCGCAGCTCATCATGATGGCCCAACCCCTGAAGGATCAGACGTGAGCGAAGAGGTCCACTTCAAGGCGGGGCAAGTCCCGCAGTATCAGGCCAGCGGGGTCGACGGGGTGCAGGTCACCGAGAAGTGGAAACGCTTCATGCAGATGGCGGTCGACGGGAAACTCCCGGACCCCGGGGACGTGCCGCAGATGGACCCGAACGTCCGCACACTGGCTGAGGATCTCGTGGTAATCCACCTCCCGGAGTGGCGGAACCCGGCCGGCCGGGTGATGGCCGAGCCGACGACAGTGCACACCCAGAACGCGCCCCGCATCGCGCAGTACTTCCACGACCGCGGCTGGCGCCACCATCCCGAGCTCGAAACGGTGCGCTGGCGGCCGACGCCCGGGGGCCCGCCCGGCGTCTACGACCAGGGATTGCACATTCACCCGGACGAGGACGGTAACTGGCCGGACCCGGACCCGGAGGACTTCTACGACTTGGACGACATCAAGGTCGGCCCGCTGGAGGACGGACGCTGGGCAGCTACCCACCCGCGCGGACTGCAGTTCGAGGCGGACACGAAATCCGAAGCCTATGAGGGCATCGTCGGCGTGCTGCGCCGCAAGATCGAGGAGGCCAAGAATGTCCTGGACGGGTGATCCCGTATGGCTGGCGGACGTGCTCCGCGCCGAGGGCCTCAAAGTAATCGAGCACGAGGGCTGGGAGCGGCGCGGCCACGGTGACTTCCGTGATATCCGCGGCGTGCTGTGCCATCACACCGCGGGTGGGGGGCCGAACGACTGGCGCGTCGTGCAAGACGGGCGCCCCGGGCTTGCCGGGCCGCTCGCGCAGCTGGTCCTGGAGAAGGACGGCACCTATCGCGTGGTTGCCGTCGGCGTCTGCTGGCACGCCGGCCGCGGCTCGTGGCCGGGCTGGCCCACCGACAACGCCAATTACCACACGATCGGTATCGAGGCGGTCTCCCGCGGCACCCCGCCGTGGGACTGGACGCCCGCACAGCTCGACGCCTACAAGCGCGGGTGCGCGGCGATCCTGCGCCGAATCGGAAAGTCCGCGGCCACGGGATGTGTAGCGCATCGCGAGTACTCCAGCGAGGGAAAGATCGACCCGGCAGGCATCGACATGAACGCCTTCCGCCGGGACGTACAGGCATTGATCGACAAAGGATCCGGAGGAGGAGCCGACATGGCATTCCTGGACGAGAAGTTGAAGAACCATCACGGCCAGGAGGTGACTGTTCGCACGTTGCTGCAGTACCTCGACAAGCACGCCGGACTCGCCCTGGATCAGGCGGCCGGCCCGAAGACCGCGCAAGGCGCCAACTTCCCGGGCTGGGATTTCCTCGGCAACCGCACCACCGCCGAGGCGCTCGGTGCGATCGGGGCGGCGCTGGATATCCCCGGGTTCCGTGATCCGCAGGCCGACGAGACGGAGGCGAAGAAGTGACTGCACTGAAGAAGTGGTGGAACGAAGAACCGATCGCCAGCCGCATCGGCCCCGTGGTCGCTCTCATCGCAGGCTATCTGCTCTACAAGGGCGTCATCGACGCTGCCACCGAAGAGCTGGTTATCGGCGTCGTTGGCCTGCTGCTCGGCGGCACCGCCCTGGTCTCGGCGCGGTCGACGGTGTTCCCGTTCGCGAAGCTCGGCGCGGCGGCCCTGGATGCGATCCGCGGTGAACGCCTACGCGATCGGCCGAGTGAATAGTGCTCGAAGGAGCGGCGCTCGGAGCCGTTCCCTGGGGCGATCTCGGACTGGTCAGCTTCAGTGCGGTGCTCACCATCACCTGGCTGCGCATGATCATGTCCGGGAAATTCGTCCCCCGCGAACAGGTCGATCTCGGCTATGCCGACCTACGCGCGCGTATCGAGTACCTGGAGCAGGCCAACACTACGAAGGACCAGACGATCGCTGAGCAAGCATCGCAAATAGCGAAGCTGACAGCGCAGGGCGACCTGTCGGTGCGCATGCTCGAGTCCATTACTGCCTATGGCACCAACGCCCGGTCGGGGAGTGGTCATGTGGCGTCGGCGGAATAAGCACGTAGAGGAGTCGGAGGAGTTGCGGAGGGCGCGGGCCGAGAAGGAGCGCGCCGACCGGCAGCTCGAACACGTGCGACGCAATGGTGAAGAGGTCGACCGGGTTAGTGGCGCGGTCACGGCTTACATCGTTCGCAATGGCTTCGGGGAGTCGATCAACAGGACTTTCACACGGAGGGCAGCGACATGATGCGATACATCGGATTGACGACCACCGCCATCGCCGGCACGGCGGCCGTGTTGCTGAGCCCGGACAAGGACCTGGTCGCCAATGTCATCCTCACTGGTGTCGCCGTGGTGTCGTGGGTGTTCTGCCTCCTCTATGTGACCCGGTCGAATTGGCGGGCGGAGGCGACTGGGCGGGCGATCTTGCGGATGGTGCTGTGCATCGCCGCCATCTGCACGCAGGGTCTGGTGACGATCCTGACGGACTACAACTACTGGGGCCGGGAGATCTTCCGGCCGATCATGCTGCTTTTCGTCGGCGTGGCCGTGGCGGACCTGCTGTGGACGCTGATCCGGATACAGCGGGGACGACCCACCTTCCAGCCGGTTGGACATTGGAGGAACAAGTGGCATCACTGAACCCACTGCGGTACGGCAAGGTCGTCGGCCGGTTCCTCGCGAACATCAGCGATGGCCCGGACATCGAGGACCTGCCGGAGTTCCCACCGCTGTCGGGGACGCTGACGTTCACCGCGGGCGCGCCGAAGGTTCTGGTGGCCACGGCCGAGCCGGACCCGGCCACGTATGTGCAGCTCCCGCAGCACTACAAGGTGAGCCTGGACGAGTTCGGCTATCTGACATGGCGGGGCGACCGTGGCGTGAAGCTGGTGGCGCCCACCGAGGACACCACCAACCCCAGCGGCTGGACGTGGAAGGTCACGTTCGATCTGAACTACGAGGGCACCCCGGTCCCGATCGCGCCGTTCTCGTTCAATGTCCCAGAGTTCATCCCGGGCCCGGACCCAGAGAACCCCGATGAGGACTCCGAAGGGCTCGTGGATCTCACCCTGGCCTCGCCCGTCCCGGCGAGTAATGGGGAGGCGGTCGTCCGCGGCCTGTCGGTGGTGGATGTCGAGCTGATCGGCAATGCCCTCGAATTCATCCTGGACAACGGGGAACACCTGGACCCGGTCACCATCCCGCAGATCGAGGAAGCAACCGACGCGGCGGCCGCGGCTGCGGCGAGTGAGAGTGCGGCCGAGACTGCGGCGGCCGATGCGGCGGCGGCGGTCAACTCGTTCGACCTGAACGTCGGTACCGTCACTACCGGTGCGCCGGGAGCGCCCGCCACCGCGAATGTGTTCGGCGGGCCGCCGGCGTGGACCCTGGATCTCACGATCCCGAAGGGCGACACCGGCGAGACGGGTCCACCCGCCCCGGACGCCACCGACACCGTGAAGGGCATCCTGCAGCTGACCGGCGACCTGGGCGGCACTGCGGCCTCCCCGACCGTCCCCGGGTTGGCGGGCAAGGCCGACACCGTGCACACCCATGTGGCCACCGATATCACGGACTCCACCGCCACCGGTCGCGGTGTGCTCACCGCAGCGAACGCGGGCGCTGCCCGGACGGCGATCGGCGCCGGCACGTCCAGTCTGGTTCTGGGGACGACCGCGGGCACGGCCTGTGAGGGCAACGACAGCCGGCTGTCCAACACCCGCACCCCGACGACGGGCACCGTCCCGTACGACATCTGCTTCCCGGCGTTCGGCAAAGACACCACCCGTGCGGCGAGTTCGGCCGGCGATCTCCCGGGCGGGCTGAAACTGCAGCGGGCGGCGACGTTCACGTCGGTCACCTATCGGGCAATCACCGCCGACGCCTCCGGCAACCTCACGGTGGAGCTGCGAAAGAACGGCGTCACGGTCGCCGGTACAAGTGCGGCGATCGCCGCGGCCGACCAGGTCGCGGGCGGGACCGTCAGCGGATCCTGGTCCTTCGCGATCGGCGACATCCTCACCGTCTACATCACCGCGGTAGGGACCACGCCCGGCAAGGGCTTGGTCGCCGATATCACGGGGCTGGCCTGATGCCGTGCATCGTGGTCGGCGGCGTAGGCGGATCGTTCCTGCCGTCCGGGATGAACAAGAGCAGCAACCAGACCATCCCGAACTCCACCCTCACGCAGATCATCAACTGGACCGCCGATACAGCGACCTTCCCGGGATCCTCGGTGTCCAGCAATGGCCTGGTTGCTCAGCGCAATGCATCCGCGGCAACCCTCGCGGTGGAGTGGTCCGTGCAGAACTCGGGGTTCACGGCTGTCACGGTCGAGGTCGATTTCCGGGTCAACACAGTTTCTCTCGGAGCGCCATTCATCCAATCGTTCGTGGTCGACGGCTCCTCGACGCAGATCAGGACCGCCTCGGTCGCGGGGATCGCGCTCGCCGAGGGCGATGTCGTGACGGTGTGGGCTCGCGGGGTGTCAGGCGGCGGAACCCGAACCCTGCAGACCGGTGGGTGGATGCGGATCACGCAACCCTGATCAGGGCCCGGGCATCCACACCGAATCACCGCGGGAGCCGACGCACACCATCGGTGTCCCGTCCGCGGTTTCGGCTACCCCCGATTCACTCATGTCACACGGGGAGCCTTCCTCGCGGACTCCGATGAATGGCGCGCTGTTGACCCACTTCGATGTGGGGCCGCCGGCGT
Organism: Nocardia sp. CA-290969; assembly: GCF_050936135.1. Taxonomy (NCBI): domain Bacteria; kingdom Bacillati; phylum Actinomycetota; class Actinomycetes; order Mycobacteriales; family Nocardiaceae; genus Nocardia; species Nocardia sp. CA-290969. Next base: position 7,635,725 of record NZ_JBNJNJ010000001.1, read on the forward strand.
AAGCGCAGCGGAGTTGCCCGCCGGAGGAGTCGAGCGCCCACGTATCGGTGCTGGTGTCGCAGGATTCCCCGGCTTCCGGGTAGCTGATCTCCTGGGTTTCGATCACCACCGGCGGGGGTGGCGGAGTTGTGGTGGTTGTCGGCGCGACCGTGGTGGCGGGTGCGGGCGCTGTCGCCAGACCGGGCAGCGGGATCTTCACCGATTGCGGCGCGACGGGCACGAACTTGATGTTCTCGATGGTCGAATCCGGCTCGGCGACCAACGGCTGAAACACCACCGCGGTCGGCGGGCTCTCCACCTTCACCAACGCCCAGCCCTCAGTCTTGGATCGCGGATCGGATCTGGCGATCTCGGGATAGGTGGGGTCGCACTCCGATTCGATGGTGGTGTGCTCGACGTCCCGCGTGTAGCCGCCCTCGTCCACGGTCTGCAGTTGGAAGGCGTCCGGCGCCGGCAGGTAGATGTCGCCGGGGTTGTCGATGTCGACCCGAAGCCCGAGGACTTGCTCGTCGTCCCAGGTGCATTCCGCGGGCAGCATCACGGCCTCGTGGAATCGGATGGTGCCCACCGTATCCCCGCCGTCGGCACGTGAGAACGTGATCAGCTCGCCGAGCGTCGGTTCTTGGGTGGTGGATGTGCTCGAGGTGGTGGTGACGGATTCGTCTCCACTGCATGCTGTGACGATCGCTGCGGTCGCGAGGAGTGCGCCCGCCAGGCCGTATCTGGCCATGATGTCCCCTGTCTCGGGGAACGATGCCCCCGCTGGTCCTGATATCAGGATCGGCGGGGGCGTTTCGTCGTTACAGGATCGCCAGGGCGGGCCGCCGATACAGCGGCCCGCCCGCCCGTGTCCACCAAGGCACCTCTCATGCCCGAGTAGACGCGGGAGCTTTGACACCCAGCGGCGGCACGGATGCGCCAAGGGCGATGTAGATCCCGGACCACGCGCAACCTCCGGACTTCAGGGGATGCAGCGCGAACCGGTTCTTCTCGACGGTGACGAGCTTCCCGCAACCGGGACAGCCGGCCGCCCGGACTGGGTTGATGGGGATCATCCCGTGGTGGAAGACGTTCCGGAGGATGCCGGCGCGGATCCAGGGCCAGCCACCGCATTGGCAGGGCATGGATTCCCGCACCCGCAATCCTTCCCAGCTACACCGACCGGCCATATTCCGGTAGTGGGGTGCGATGACCCCGTCCCGGATGGGTGCACCGAAGTGGCAGTGGTCTCGGTCTGGGCAGCGGATCACGTCTCCGGTCTCCGCTGGGGTTAAGCCGAGCATGCCGATCGTCACCCATGGACGCTGGCGGCATTCGCAGGTGGCCGGATCGGATGTGATCACGGGGCCGCCACGAGGTAGTTGGCGGCAGCGGTGTAGCGGGGGCAGCCTCGGTGGGCGGCGTGCGCGGACATGACCATGTAGGCGTGGGCGCAGGTGGTGATCGCGTCCTTGGCTCGGCAGGCCGGGGGATGGTCGTCGCGGAGTCCGTCGAGGGTGCGCTGGATCAGGTTGTGGTCGCGGCAGCCCCAGTTTTGCAGTGCGGCTGCCATGGCCCGGTTCCGTGGAGTGCGGACCGGGAGCTGTGGTGTCTCTGTCATCGGAGACCTCGCGTGTTGTGTTGTGGATGTTGTGGTGTTGCGTGGTGGTTTGGCACCCCAGGCCGGAGTCGGGGTTACCGGCCCGGGGTGTTGCATCCAAGATTCGTCCGCTGTTCATCAGCGGAGGGACAAAACTTTTGGCACCATGGTGAGCAGGGGCAACGCAGGATGTGAGGACCATGAGCGCAAAGCAGAAGAACGACGGCGTGGGGGCGCGCGTCGCGGAAGAACGCAAGCTCGCCGGCTGGACACAAGCCCGGCTCGCCGCCGAGGCGAACGTGTCGCACTCCCTGGTCAAACAGGTCGAGCAGGGCAGGGTCCCCGCATCCCCCGCCTTCATCTCGGCGTGCGCCCGGGCGCTCAAGGTGGGCGTACCGGATCTCCTCGACCAGCCGTATCCGAGGGACAATCACGACGAGCACATGGTGCACGCGGGAATCCCGGACGTCCGCCGGGAGCTGGCGGTGTACCGGATCCCGCCGGACGATGTCCCCCCGCGGTCGATCGATGACCTCGCCAAGGATGTGGCGCGGGCGTCGAAGCTGCGGCACCTCGTGAAACTGGAGGAGCTGGGCAAGCTACTCCCGACGCTGCTCCACGATCTCCGCGTGGCGTGGTACTCAACCGATGGCCCGGAGCAGGAGCGGGTGTTCGGGCTCCTCGCGGAGGCGTACGCGGCGACCTCGCAGGTGGTGTACAAGCTCGGCTACATCGACCTCGCGTCGCTGGCGGTGGACCGCTACGAGTGGGCGGCCGCGCAATCCGGGGACCAGCTCGCCGTCCTGGCCGGCGACTACCAGCGGGCCGGGGAGATGATCTGCGCCGCCGACTGGACGGGCGCGGAGAAGTTCCTGGAGCAGTCGCGGCGGCAGATCGAGTCCGAGATCGGCAAGGGCGACCCGAAGGTGCTGTCCATGTGGGGCAACCTGCATCTCAAGTCCGGGCTGGCTGCGGCTCGTGCAGGACGTAGGGATGCCGCGGACGCGCATCTGGCGGAGGCGACCGAGACGGCGGCCCGGATCGGCGTGGACCGTGACGACTACCGGCTGTGCTTCGGTCCGACGAACGCGAAGATCTGGTCGGTCGGCCTGGCCGTGGAAGCATTGGACGGGACGACCGCGGTAGCGCGCGCTCAGGGAATGGAGCTGCCGAAGAACACTCCCAGGGAGCGGGCCGGCCACCACTACATCGATCTGGCGCGGGCGTTCCTACTGCACGGGGATCGGGAGGGCGCGTTCTCTGCCCTTCAGGTGGCGCGGAGGATCGCTCCGACGCAGACCCGGTATCACCCGATGGTGCACGAAACGGTGCGGGCGCTGGCGCGTCAGGAGGCGCGGAGCACGGAGACGCTGCGGAATTTCGTGGCGTGGTGCGGGATCAAGGCGATGTAACCCTGAACGGGGGAGAGCCCGGCTGGATACGTTCCGGCCGGGCTCTCGTCATGTCCGGGGGTCAGAACGGCCAGTTGCCGTCCCGTCCCCGTTCCAGCAGCGGGATCAGATCGAACCCCTTGTCCGACAGTCCGCCGAAGGTGTGCCGGTTCGGTCCGCCCGCAGCGTGACCGTGCCGGTACCCCGCGAGGTTCCAGGTGTACAGCGGCACCGTCGGAGGCAGCACGGCGCCCGGGTCGCCACCCCAACCGGTCTGCTCGTCGGTCAGGATCACCACCCGATCGTGCCGGTCGAACGTCGCCTTCGTAGCGGCTGCGGTCGCTGTGCCGGCGCCGATGAAGAAGCCGTCGTTCTTCCAGCGGGCGATCGCCGACAGCAGCGACTCTCCTGCCCGCAGGTCGAACCGCAGTCCGTGGTTCGAGTAGGAGACCACATCGGCGTGCGCGCAGCGGCGAGCCAGCGCCAGGCCGAACACCACCGCGGCATCCCAGCGCATGAGCGTGCCATCCTTCGAGAACCCCGCGTTCATCGAACCCGAGGTGTCGATCAGGATCAGCGTCCGGCCGTCGAGTGCGGGCACGTTCGACACGGCCGCGTCCAACGCCTGCTCCAGCGGCCACGACCAGCGCAGCGACAGGGCCGCCCGGTAGGCGGACAGGAACCGCATCGGCAGCTGCCGGGACTTCGCCACCTGCTCCGGGTCGGACAGGCGAGCGCCTACGGTCGCGGCGACCGTGTCGGAGACTCCGGCCTGGTCGAAGTTGCGCAGGTTCCGCAGCAGGGCCATGTAGCCCATGGAGGGGATGATCGACTCCCACAGTTCCTTGGTCCAGGGACCGTTCACCAGGGACGGCACAGCCTCCCAGGTGACTCCGGCCGTGGACAGGTGCTCGGCGAGTTCGCCGGCCTCCGCCAGCTCCCGGATCCGGTCGGGTCCGAGAGCACGCAGTACGGTGTTCGCCCGCAGCACGCCCAGCTGCTCGGGGATCTGCAACCCCTCGATGCCGATCCGTGCCTCGATGGCGTACTTGAAAAGGGCGGACTGCCACTCCGACCGCGGGTCGACGTGGGCGAGCTGGATGACGTCGGCGAACCGCACGCCGCGCGAGTCGCTGTCCCACTTCAGGAACGAGCGTTCGTTGTACAACCGGGCTGCCGCGTCGGCGACGCCGCGCTTCACGGCCATGGGGAGCTTGCGTCCGTAGTGGGCGTGCCAGTAGCTGATGAACTCGGCGGGCTCGTCGGCCCGCTGAAGTACTGAGGCGATGAGCGCGCGTGAGCCCGGCTGCTCAGCCGCGAGGCAGGCTTTCGTGCCCTCGGCTGCCAGGGCCAGGGACGCGGAGCGCATGTTGGCCTCACCGCGGAGCCAGCGTGCGAATCGGGTGAGCCAGTCGAAGTCGGTGACGGCAACCTGGCGGACGAGCTGGGAGAACCGGGAATCCCGATCGCCGGCGCTCTCGTAGAAGGTGTTCTCGCCGACCATATTGGTGACCGCGAGGAGGAAGAGTTCGGACTGTGCGTCACGCGCGTACCCGGGCGCACCTTCGTAAGTGGTGCCGGTAGCGGTGGAATCGGTCCGGATCGGAGCATGCCCCACGGGGCGGGCGGTGCTCGTGTTGAACTTTGCCATGTCAGTCCCCTTTGTGAAGGGGGAGAACAACGTCGGAGTCCCGCGTGTGGGTCCTGAGAAATGATCGGTGAAGGACTTGCCCAATTGCTCTACCGCCTGAGCTACAGCAGCAAGCTGCTGGCGGGACTCGAACCCGCGACCCATTGATTAACAGTGAAGTAACCCTCACCTGCGCAGCAGGACCCTACGCGAGGTTTGAATCGCCCGAGAAATAGACGGCAGAAGTGACGTTGGCGTCCTAGGCCACTAGACGACAGGAGGCAAGCCTCCCGGCGGGATTCGAACCCGCGTTACCCCTGTGAAAGAGGAAGTAACTCCCACCTACGCAACGGGCGATTCGCACACTCTGAAGTTGTGCTCCCGAGAAATAGTCGCCCGAGGTACGGATCGCATCCCAAATGTGAAGTAACCCCGGAGCTTCGCAGCGGAAGTACGTCCAATGTAACCCGTCGGCCCGATAATCTCGAGCTGGTTTCGGAGGTGTCCATCACAGCAGATTTATGTCACTACCTGCCAAAACGTGGGCAATAAGAAACGGCGCCCCATCGGAGCGCCGTTTCTTGACGTCTGACCTACCGCTGCCGCGCGAGCTCGTCGAGGATCTCCTCCGGCACCGGTGTCTCCTCCGGCAGCCGGTACAGCACCGCGGACCGGAGGCAAACGTCGCACCGGTAGCCCAGCGTCGTAAGCCCGGCCACGGTGAAACGATCCGTGAGGCTCACCGCGGGGTGCTGGCAGTCGTACATCAGCTGAGCACCTGGCGCAGGACTTGCCCGTACGGGTCGACCTGCAGCGCGGTCCGGTGTTCCTTCTGCACGATGGCGATGATCGGCCACACGAACAGCCAGCACCCGCACGTCACGAGCGACAGGATCAGGTGCAGGGTGTGGTTCGGTTTCGAGCCGCGCACGATGACCGCGGTGGTGTCGGTCTGGGATTCGACGCGACCGCCGGCGGCGACCTCGGAGGCTACGGCCATCGCCATGGCCTGGCGGCGGGCGTCGAGGGACTGCTCGGTCAGCTGCGGCTGCCACTCGGGCAGGGGCATGGTCGGGTCGCTCATTTCGCGGCCGTCGGGGTGAGCAGAACCTGCACCATCTCGATACCGGCGATGACCGCGGTGGGCCCGCCGACGATCAGGGTGCCGAGGACTCCGCCGATCCCGGCGCCGGTGACGCCACCGGTGAGGCAGCCCAGCGGGATGAACACGAGGGTGGGGCTGGTGACGACTCCGCCGATCGCGCAGCCGAGCACGAACCCGGTGCCGGCGCCGATCAACGATCCCGCGGTGGTGGCTACGCCGACCTTCGCCGACCACGAGGACATGGCGGCGTCGTTGTCGGCCTGGCTGGCGATCTCCTGGGCGGCCGGGGTGCCTGCGGGGGCGGCGGGTATGTCCCGGAGCAGCGGGACGGTGTCGTCGCATCGGACGTCAGCCATGACCCCGAGGGCGTAGCCCTGAGCCATGGGATGGGGGTAGTCGGTGGCGAGGAGGTCGAGTGCGGCCCGTTTGCCCTCGGCGGTGGGATCGTTGCGGAGGGTGTCGCACACCTTCGTGGAGTAGCCGGGGATGTCGACGGGGTTGACGCCGACGAGGCGGAGGCGGGCGTCGATCTGGAGGGTGTGGTCGATGCCGGGGATGGGTGCGGCCTGCGCGGGCAGGGCCCCGGCGGTGGCGGCTGTAGTGGCGAGAGCAGCAGCGGCCAGAGCCTTACGGATACGCATGATGTTGTGGGTTCCTGTCGTGTCTGAGGACAGTTGATAGCTGTTGATGCCATCAACCACTGAGCGGAAACCCGCAGGTCGCGAGGAGGTGCCGAAAGTTTCTCAGAATCCTTAAAGTGCAGGTCAACCCCGAAAAACCAGCGAAAAGCAAGGGGTTCGATTCCCCTTAGCTCCACTCGTCGGAGGCTCATGCTCATGGAGAGCATGAGCCTTTCTCGTTTCGCCGTGTTTTGTGGGGGCGAAGCCCCCACGCCCCACCCGGCGGGGCTTTCGCCCCCCCCGGATCCCCAATCGGAGATGCTTTACGGAGTGACGTTGCGGCTTCCTGCTGCCGTTGTCGCGGAGATCCGCTGTTCGCGCTCTCCATCAGCGTCCGTGCCCCGGAGATCGCCGGTGCGCAACCAGCGGACCCGCGTCGATCACCATTGCGGTTTACTCCGGATCCGCTCGGTGTTCGAGCGTTCGAGCAGCCACCCCGTGTGAACCGGAACCGCGGTGGCCGCGGGGCGGGTTGTGTTGCGGGCCGGGATGTCCGGGTGTGATCTACTCCAAATCGCAAACGCAATAGTGCGTTTCTGCGGCGGTCGGTGATGTTCATCAACTATTGTCAGCGACTGAACAAAGCCAATCCGATATGCGGTACGACCGAATCGAGAGCCGATCATGTTTGAACAGAGTGTGATGGTGCCGGGTGACGTTCGACGGGGGGCGCAGGTGGGGCCCTCGCGGGGCGGATTGCCGACAGCTACCCAGCTGCTGTGCAGTTTCCAGGGGACCAAATTCGCCGATCACGACCTGCTGCGTTCGGCTCATGCGCTGGCCGTGCTGCACACCAGCCGGGCGGGGATGAACGATGCGCGGCTGGTGGCCGAGGTGGACAATCGCCGCCGGGAACTTGTGGAAGATATCGACGACTGGGTCCACGAGCGGGCGCCACTACGCCACGACGGGCTGATCCATATCGAAACGCTGGGAGCAGTGATCGATCGCATGGCCTGGGGCTGGGTGGATGCCAACCAGGCGGTGGAAACCGATGGCGCACGTGATCACCACGCCCGGAAGCGATGGCACCGCCTGGCCGAATTGATCGACGGCTACACCGAACTGATCACCGATGTCGTCGGCGGCCGCCGGCGGTTACCCGCCCGGGTGTGAGGAAGTGCTGGTGCCCGGCCGCTACGGCCCGGCACCGGAAGCGCCGCGGCCGGCCATGGAATCAGGCCGGGGCCGTGCCGTGGCGTTCGGTAGCAATTCAGCGGTCGCGGGGTGTGTGCCGCCCCACGACTTCGGTCGCGAGATCGACGAGTTCGGTCACGGTCAGCATCGTATGGACACGGCCGTGCCAGTTGACCTGGACTTCGCCGAGGACACTGTTCACGTACCAGGCTGCTGCGTACATCCGGTCCCCGGAGGGAGTAGCGGTCTTCGCCTCGTCCACGAGACGAACCGTGTCGGTGAACATGCGGGACATGTTGAGTAGTGCGATCCACGGCTGGAGACGAAGGGGAATGTTGTCCATATGGCCGCCGCTGCCCGGGTCGCGCTGCCAGAGGATCGCCGCTTCGTAATCGGCGGGACCATAGACCATGAGGCCGGGGTCGACGATTTTGATCGCGCCGAGGGGAGTCCGGATGAAATTACCCTTCGTCTGATCCCCGTGCAGGAGCCGGAACCGCTGAGATCTGATGACGGGAACAAACACCTCCAACCCTGCCGTCAGCCGCTCGGGGAAGCCCATCCTGTCGAACATCGCACGGTACACGGGAATTGTGCGGAGATAGTGGTAGCGCTGCTCGTAATGTTCGGTCAGCATGCGGAAGAAGCCGACCGAGTCCTCGGGGTAGTTATCGGGCAGCGGCAGCAGCTCCTGGGGTACCGTGACCCGGCCGAGCAGGCCGTGAATGGCGAGCACCGCTTCCGCCATGTCCCGGCCGGTCAGAGTATGCACGGGCTCACCGTGGATGCGGCGCTGGATTTCGAAGACCGTACGGCCCCGTTCGTCCAGTTCGGCATACAGCACCTGCTGAAAGGGAGAATCGATATCGTCCGGTATCGCCTGAGCGATCGCCTGCAGCGTACGGTGCTCGTGCGGCCACAGCACGAAGTCCATTGGCAGATCGTTGTTTTCCCGGTGGATCAGAACCGCGAAGTCGCCGAACAGGTAGACGTCTTTGTAATTGCCCCGCATGGTCCGGCCGTCCCGGACCGCCATCTCCCGCAGTGCGCCGGCCTCCTCCGGTGTCATCCGGACTCCTTCGGTGCCGCCCAGATGACGGTAGGCTCCAACCGGACGTAGGACCCGCGGCATCCGCTGCTGCGGGGCGCCGTCGGCGGGCTTCCGCGGCGGGCGACTTCCGATCGTCCGCAGATCGAGCTCCACCGGCGGGCGGCGCTGCGTCATATCCGCCTCGAAATTTTCCGCATACTTCGGTAGCTCACCCAGCCGTTCGCGAATATGCTCCGTCGCTACCCGGCCGGGAGACTGTTTGTGTGTGTTGCGGAGAGATTCCGACGCTTCGTCACCGAACAGCTGCACGATATGGCTCAGCCAGGGCGCCAGGTGCTCGGCAACTTCCTCTTCCCGGCGTGCCGCCACCTCGAGAGCCGAGTCTCCGGTCCGGGTCTGCTCATCCACCGGCGAACCCCGCTGCAGCCGCAGTACCTGCCGGACCCAGGCGGCCGCCATGCTGTCGGTCCGCTGCGGTGCCAGCCAGATCGTCGTCGTAGCCCAGTCGACAAGTGATTCACCGACGTACGGCTCCAATCGCAGGCGCTCTTCCTCGGGCAGCCGCTGTTCTGCGGGATCCACCTCGTGCTCGGTGAGCAGGCGCGTACGCGCCATTGCCGCATCGAGCATCGTGCGTACCTCTTCGGTCCGCATTCCCAACTGTCCGCCGAGTGCCCGAGCTCCGTGCTCGGCAAACCCGCGCACACGTTCCTGCCATGAATCGCGGCCGGGGAAGAACTCCGGTCGCGGTTGCAGGGACCGGTCGGCAGTTCCCGCCCGTGCGATTCCCCGTGGTGCACGGTGCGGCTGCTCCGCGGTGTCCTGGTCCGGAGTCTGCCGAAGGCTGTCGAGTACGGCCCGCCGGTGATCGGATACGGCGATTCCGGCCTGCTCGTCACCGGTGACGATATCGGCCACCAGTTCCCGGAACAGCCGCTCTTTTTCGCCGCGGAGCCAGTTCATGATGAGTTCGAGCGGTTTGGTGGCCGTCACGATATCGCGGTGCATCAGGGCCTGGAACAACCGGTCGGCATGCGTCGCCTTGTCGGCGAACTGCCGGTCGACCCAGGCCTGGCCCAGGCCGTTGACCGTACCGGCGCCGAGATATGCCAGGTCCGCGGTGCCGTATCCGCCTTCGCCGCGACCGGCGAGTGCCCGGTTCGAGGCGGCGCTGCCCTCCGCCACCGCCGCGTCGGATCCGCGTCCGCGGGCGGACACCTCGCCGAGCGGCGATCCATGCCATACCGCGAACCAATCGGTGAGCAGCCGGCGCAGCGTATCGGGCTCGGCGGGGTCGTACACGATGTAGGTATCCACGTCGGCGTATGCGTCGGGATTCGGCCGCACCACGGTACCGGCGCCCGGAATGCCGGGTACGATCTGCACGATCTCCCGGCGCGGTGGCAATTTGCCGGGGCGCGCGATATTCAGCTGGACGACACCCGAGGTGCCCAGGCGGATCAGTTCTTCGGCGTACTCGTCGTCGGCCACCGCTTGTTCCAGCACAGCCAAGGCGGCGTCGACCTGTTCCCACGGCGACCGGGCGAGGGTCGCGGCGAGGCCGGCCCATTTGTCGGCGAGGTCGCGCGACCGCGGTTCGTCCGGATGTGCACCGGCCCGCTGTCGCAGCCGGGCCACGGCACCACGGATGTCGTCGTAGGTCTGCAGGAGCGAGCGTTCCCAGGCATCGCTGACCGCGCGGGCGGTGGGCCCGGGCTGGAAGGCACCCGCCCGGTTGTTCACAGTGCGTTGCTCGTCGGCCGCGTTGACGATCACGCCGAGGCCGTCATTGGCCACGGTGATCGCACCGTTCGTGAGTGCCTGGAGGGCGATCGCGGGATCGCCGCCGGACAAGGCGATCAGGCCGGGAGTCACATCCTGACCGAGGGCGCGTAACGCGCCCCGTTGCACCAGCTGCGCTACCGGCACTCCGTGCATCACTCGCTCACGAGCGAGTAGATCGTCGAGGGTGCGGCGTAGTTTCGCCAGCTCGGTCTCCGATACCTGCCGTCGCCACTGTGCCGGCAGCCGGATCTCGACGAGCCGTTCCCGGTGCTGCTCCCACCGCACTCCTCGGCCGAATGCCAATCCGCGGCGGTAGTCGGCACCGGCGATGTACACCAGTGGCAGGTGGTACTCCCGGTTGCTGTTGACCGAGATCGCGGCATACAGGACCAGCGGACGGCCGTCCTGCAAGGTCGTGCGGATGGTCGCCAGCAGCGCATCGCCGGCGCCGGCCGCCACCTCCTTCACTTCGACACCGGCTACCTCGGGCCGTTCGGTTGTACCGAGGTTTTCGCTGTCGAAAGCGCGGATCTCGTCGTGTTGCTCGGCCCACTCTCGGACCATGCCGGTCACCACGTCGAGGACGTCCTCACCGGCGGTGAGCATATTCGCCGATTCGGCGTCCGCCGAGACTCCGAACGGAGCCAGAACCTCTCGCTGCAGTTCGTACTGGGTTTGGAGCAGTTCGATCGCTTTCCAGCCCAGAACGATCCCCAGCCCGGTGGAGGTGTCGTACTGCATCCGTTGCTGCATGGCGTAGAAAACGTTTTTCATATGGTATTCGCATGCCGATTCGTTCATCAGCTCGCCGGGTATCGCGCCGAATTCACCACCGGCTCGGCCCAGGATCATCGCCGCGGCCAGGGGTTCGACACCCAGCGCGGTCGAGAGGGCCACGGTGGTCGGCGCATAGAGGGCGCCGTTGATGATTCCCGGTTGTTTTATCCGGGATCCCACGCCGGGAATATGGGCATACGCGCTACCGACGGTGGACAACGATTTATCCAGTTCCGTGAGAAACGTCTGCGCCAGTTGTTCGTCGGTGCGGTAGTACAGGTTCGGTGAAACGTTGATTGTGAGGTCGAATTCGTTGATTTTGCCGGTGTTGTGGAAGGTGATGTGCGTTTTCTCCACCGCGCCGACCTCGATTCGGTAGGACACGCTCACCTGCTTCATGAACCGGTTGCCGACCAGTGGGAAGACGAATCTGCCTTCCTCCTCCGGCAGCGCGGTGCCCCGCAACGGCTGCAGGTGCAGCTTCAACCAGCGCGACTCCGCCATCGACGCCGGCACCAGCAGCTGCCAGGTTCCCTCTTCCACCGCGCGCCGGAACCCACGCATCAGGTTCTCCGCCCGTTGCCCCAGGTCGGCTCGTTGCTCATCGGAAAGCTGTACGGTTTCCTCGGGCGGGCTGTACCGCAATGGGCTGCGGCCCAGTGCTTCCGCGACCGGGTTCAGCAGCTGTGCGGTCCGGTACTGGTCGGCGGAGATCTTCCGCGCGACCGGCGCCATACCACCTGCGGTCGCGGCGTCGTAGAGCTCGGCCAGCATCGTGCGCTGCATTTTCCGGTTGGCCGCCGCATATTCGGTAACCATTCCGAAGCCCTGGCGCACGACGCCGCCGATCAGCATGCCGGCCACCGGCCAGGGCAGGAACCCGATATCGAGGGCGGCCGACACTCCGGTTCCCGCGAGGATCCCGCCGCTCCCCGCGCCTACGGTGATCAGGTTGCCGCGCACCGTGGTGCCCGGTGGTGGCTGGCGGGGGACGTACTCCGCGATGAAACCGCGCAGGTGCGCGTCGAGCGCGGTGCGGATTTGTTCCCGGCCGGCGTTCTCGTCGATGACCAGGACGTATTGCTCCCGGTGAATCCACCAGCCCCGCACCACCGCATCGTCCGGCAGCTCGGCGGTGCGCAACTGCACAGTGGGCCCGGCTGTCCAGAACACGCGGTTGTAACGCCATGACCAGGAGAACACGGTGTCTTTCACAGGGTGCAGGGCACGCTGAGGATCCGGGTGCGGATACCGGTCGAGGTCATGCCAGAGTTCGGCCACCGGCGGCAGATCGGTCCATTCGGCCTGGGCCTTGGTGATCGTGCCGTACGGGGCGGCGATACCCCCGAGGTTCGCCTCGAGCATCCATTCGGTCGCATAGGCCAGCGACGGATTCGGATGCCGGCCGCGGTCACGGTATCCGTCGAGCCAGTCCAGCATCCGCGGGGTGAATCTCGTCAGCCGGTGGTCCTGTCCCGCCCGCAGGTACCGGATACGCCGTTCGGCCTCTTTTCCCGACACCGTGTTGAGCTGGAGACCGTAGTCCCACCCCACCACCGCACCGTCGATGATCCGCCGTGCGGAGCCACCGACCAGCCGGCGGATCCGGCCCTCGGCTTCGACGAGCTCCGTATGCCATCGGCGGATCTGCGCCGTGTTGGCGCCGACGTGGGCCCGGAACTCCTCCGCCCACCGTAGGTCCGTCCCCAACGCCTCGTTGAGCTTGCCGGCCAGCCACTTGTTGTAGGAGATCTCGTCGGCCAGTGCCATGAGGCCGGGTAAGTCCTCGGTGAGGCCCGGCCATTGATACTTCCCGCCGCGGCGACCGATCAGACCGGCAATCGTATGGCCTGGGAATTCCAGACCGCTTTCGGCGGCGAGTGCCTTGGTCTGGCCGCGGGTACTGCCCCCGAGCCCGGTGAATTCGCCGTCGGTCCGCAGGAAGAAATAGTCGAGTTCTCGTTCTCCGGCTTCTTCGAGAGTCTTCTGGTGTTCCATCTGCCAGCGACTTTCGGTCGTCCGGTCGCGTCCCGCCTGGCTGTCCAGATAGCGGATGAAACCGTGGTCGTTGACCACGTTGAGGATGTGTCCGTCGTGGTTATGGGTGGCGGGGAGGTATGCGAGCATGCCGCGGGCAAGGTGACCGCCCGCGATCAGCTCCCGCTCCAGCTCGGATCGGTCGGTCACCCGGCGGAACTGCGTGGCGTATCGGGTATCGAGGAATGGTGCGCGCAATCGGTCGCCCTGGAAAACGAAGCCGGACCAGCCCGGGCCGGACGCCGCGATGTAGTTCCCGCCACCCAGATTCAAATCCGTGACGAGAGCGCAATCGGCGCAGTTCCCCTGCTCCTGGTCGCCATCGCCTCTCAACGGATTGGACTCGCGGATCAGGTCCAGAAGTGGGTCCGCACCTCGGTGCCGGGGCGAGTTCGTATCCAGGAAACGCCCGGCAAGGTCGGCCAGGGCAGTGATCGCGGAGGGTTCACCCGTCGTCTGTTTCCTGCGCGCGCCCAGATCCCGCAGGTCCGCCAGCGGTGCGTCGCCGGACGATTCGTGCCAGTAGTAGGCCGGTTCGTCCAATCCGAGCAGGTGGTAGAGCCGTCCGTCCGCGACCTGTTGTCTGCGGTACAACGATGTGCGCTCGTCTTCGGTGATTCCCCCGGCCATGGCCTCGCGCAGTTCCCGGTCGAATCTGATCCGAAGCCCGATCCAGGCGGGGAGTTGCTCGATTTCGGTGCGGCCGGCCGCGGCGGATCGGGCCTCCTCGGGCATGGCCCGCCACTCGTTGTGGAACAGGTTCAGCGCCTGCCACAGGTATTCCTGGCTTTCCAGTTCAGCGGGCTCGAGGCCGACCGCCCGGGCGAACTCCGCGCGAGCACGGTCCGCGCTTTCCGGAGAGCCGGCCGGTGGATTCGCCGGGTGCGAATCGTATGACGTATCCGCACCGGTCTCGGCGCTGTGCCGACCGGAGCCGATGGCGGTAGCAGGCTCGGCGGAGGAGCGAGATGCCTGTGGATCGTGCGGCCGCGACCCGATGGACGCCTCCGGCTGTCCGTCGCCATGCCGGCCGGACGCCGCGATCTCGCGGTCGAAACGTGCCTGCCATTGCGCATCGGTCTCGCCGTTCGGCAGCGGATAGGTGGTGCCGTCCGTCAGATCGGCGAGGCGCTGCGCCAGGCCCTCGAGGTAGGCGTCGAGGAGGCCCGGCCAGGCGTCGTCGTCGAGTTCGTCGGCCCGGACCTGCAACAGCTGCCCGTGCAGATGCAACTCGACGAAGCCGTCCAGGATGTCGATCTGGCGCAGCATGCGGTCGTCGCGCCGGAAAAAGGGGTCGGCCCGCAGATCGGCGACAACTGCCCGCCAACCCTGCGGAGTGTCCTGTTCGGGGCGGACGCCGAACCGGTACGCAACGTCGTCGCGGAGCTCTTCGAGCAGACGCACGGTGCCGGCGAGCGTGGTGCGCGGCGGTTCCGGCGGTTCCAGAGAGTTCTGGAACCGCACGAAATGGGAGACAACGTCCGCATACCAGGATTGCCGGTCTATCCGCTCGAACGCCGCCTTCGCCTCCATGATCGCTTCCCGGACCGAATCCAGTTCCTCCGGCGGAAAGAAGAGGGTTCCGTCGAACAGTTTTGCGATCGGAAAATCGAGTTCCGGTTGCAGGAAGGAGTTGCTGAAATCGATCGGTACCAGATGCACACCGTGGTCGACGCCCAGGTTCTCACCTTCGAAACGGTCCCACGTCCGAAGGAGTTGCTCCGCCAGTACCAGCCGCCGCCAGCCCGGCGTGTGCTTGAACCTCCGCACGGAGGAAATATCCATGGGGTAATCGATTACGTCGGGCACATAGCCGATCAGCAGAGCGAGCCCGCGCGCGTCCCGCCGCAGCAGCGGTGGAGCGGGGGAGCCGGCCAGCCGGGAGATCAGGTTTCCCAGTTCCTCGGCGTCGGCCTGGTCGATATCGCGGACGGTCTTCTCGATAACCCGGAAGCCGTTGGGATAGGTGAGGAGCACAACTTGTTCCGACATCGTCGAGTCGCCGGAATCGTGTTTGAGAACCCTGCGTCCGGCGACACCGGATGCTTCCGCTTCGGCCACCTTCTCTTCGAACGGCCGTTCGTCGACAAGATCCTTCATCCACGCGATGTCGTCCGGATCGAGGTAGTACTTCAGGCCCGATTCCGGCTCGTCGTGGACGCCGGAAATCGTTTCGACGGTTACCCGGCCGTCCCGGCCGACCTGCACATGCCAATGGTCGATCGGAATACCGTCCACCGCCGCCATCTCCCGCACCGCGGGAGCCACCGCGCCGAGGAGCTCCTGCTGATCCCGCAGCGGTGAGGCCACCACGATCCGCAGGGAACCGTCGCTGCCGTGGAAGAGCCCGATACCGCGTTCGAGTCTGCGCGCTCCCGCCGCTGCCAGGACATCGTCGGCCGCCAGCACCGCCAGTGCCACACGTACCTCGTCGACATATCTGCGCCACGCATCGATATGGCCGCGTACCAGATCGAAGGTGTTGTGGACCGCGACAACTGCCGCATCGTCGGCGAGCACCTGGCCCGCTACGCGATCGAGAACGCGACGTCGCAGGACGGCATCCAGCCGGCGGGTCTGGATTTCGGTCAGCTGCCGGATTCCGTGGGCGATTCGGTCGGTGTCTTCCCGATACAGGTGCGTGAGGTCGATACCGAGCTCATCCGCTCGCCGCAACGCCTCGGCGGCCACTTCGGCGGCCTGCTCCTCGGAGCGTTCCAAGGCCCGCCGCGCGCTGGGCGCCGGCTCGCGCGATTGGGCTATCGGCCGACCGCCCGCATCAACGGGTGTGGGCCTCTTGCCACCGTGCGGCCCTCCGCCGCCGTCCCATTCGCGTCCGTTCTCGTCGTGGTGGAAGCCCAGGGCCAGATCGAGATCGGGCCGGCCGGCGAAGGACTTGCGTCCACGACGCACCGGGAGGCCGAGTGCGTCGGCGCGGTCGACTTCGTGGAAAGCGATCGGCCCGGGGCGCGGGCCAGGACCTCCAGCGGGGCGTGGACCGGAGGAGGAGACCGACGGTACCTCGGCTATGGGCGCGGCCTCGTCGAGTTCGAACCAGAGCGCCTCGTAATCACCCGAGACCGTTCTGCCCGACCGCTGCGACCGGGCTTTCAGCAACTCGAGCGCCGTCTCGCCGGACACCGACTCACCTTCGCGGGTCACCGATGCCGACTCCGCCACACGGCCGGCTGCTTCGACACGCAGCACCCGAGCGCCCGGATTGCCGGTCACCCGGACCAACAGTATGCCCCCGTGTCCGGCATCGACGAATCTGGTGCCGTATTCCGACGCCAGCCATCCAGCGGTTTCCGCCTGTGCGGCCGGCCAGTCCTGCAACAGGTCTCGGACATGTCTCCGTGCCTCGGCCACGGATTCCGGACCACTGAGGAGCAGTTGCGTCGGTGGTGCCTCCCGAACAGACGTCCCGGGCGCGCCCCCCGGAACGGAGGCGTCGGAGTCACCGGCGTGCGGCCGATGCCCCGGCTTCGGCTGCCCGTCCTGTCGAGCCCCGGCGTGCGGGTTCACGGGTTCTCGGATACCGGACGGTTCGACATCGGCCGGGGGAGGGATCGTAGCTTCGGTATCCGGACCGGCGACGAATCGTGACTCCCACGGCGCGCGGTACGGTTCCCGCTGGTGCGCCGGTCCGGCCCCGTCCTCGATCCGGGCCGCCCAGTCGCCGAGCTCCTGGTAGGTGATTCCCCACCGCACCGCGTCCACAACATAGGCCGGATGGGTCGGATCGGCCGGATTCTCGTAGTCGGCCTGGACGGACGCCTCTGCCCAAACTTCTATTTCGCTGACCAGGTCCGCACGCGCGGTCCCGTCGACGGACCGGGCGTAGCGGCTCAGCTGGGACAGCCAATCCGGGTAGGAATCGGTCACCAGACCGCGATCGGCGAAATGCCGGTATGCCTCTGTCAGCAGTCGATTGATCCGGATTCCGACGAATCGATCATCGATATTGTGGAACACATGGTGGAGTTCGTGCTTGGCCAGGGCTTCCAGCAACTTGTGCCGGCCGCCCGACCGGAAATCGGTCTCCTGCGAGATCCATGCCTCCAGACCTGTACGGGTCAGCTTGCGGTAGTTCACATTCATGGTCCGAGCCCGGGCATCGGCAAGCCTGGACTCGCCCAGGTCGGAAACAGAAATATTCTTCAGTGGGAGCCGGAGATCGGGGCGGAACCGTTCGACGAGCGCGATCTCCTCTTCGATCGTCCCGAAGAATCGCCGCGCCACGCTGATCGGTATCGATTCGTCGACGCCGTGAACCGTGATTCCGGTTCGTGCGGTGAAACCCTCGATGTAGGCGACCGTCGCATCCGGGCGCTGCGGCTTCGACGCGGGTTCGCCGGCGGCCCCTTCGCGGGACATCGGGTCGCGCTGCGGCGCCGACCACGGCGTCGCGCTGGGCCCGGGTTCCGGCGCTGATACGTCGGCCGACCGGCCTGCCACAGTGGGTGGGTGGCCGGGTTCGGAAAATGTCACGTCGACGATGCTGTGTTCACCGTATGGACCCAGCAGGTGGTTGACGGTCACCTCGGTGAACCCCAGCGCACCGGCCATCTTGCCGGTGAAAGTCCGGCGGGCGGCATCTTCGGGGGAGAGCTGGAGATCCTGCAGGTACGCGTTGAAGGTGTCGATGTTGTCGGTGTGGCTGTCGCCCGCCGACCACGGAGCGCGGATCGCGCGCACATGGGGCCCGATCTCGGACATCATGTCCCGGAACATCTGTTGGCCGGACGGCGTGCCCTCCGCCGCGCCGATCTGGAACAGGAGAACACCGTCCTGGTCCACCCATCCGTGGATGCCGTCGTGGTCGCCGGCGCGGTAGGTGTTCGAATACGTGGCGATCGCGGTATCGGCGCGGCGAGCCAGGTACTCGGCGGGTGTTTCCGACGCGGGGACGAGCTGCCGGGAGAAGTAGCGGTTGCTCCACACCGCGAGTGCCTCGGTGCGGGCCGATTGCGGTGCGCTCCGGGAGCTCGACACCTCGGGGGGATACAGCTTCGCCAAGGTCGACCACACGTTCTCCGGCAACGGTCCGGCGATGGTGCGGGGTGCATCGAAATCCAATGCCGCTGCCGCCCGGGCAGGCCGGTCGGGGATATCGCCGGAGAAGTGCTCAGGAAACCTGTCGGAGTCGTATCGGCCGAGCAGTCGGCCCAAAGCCTGTTCCGCCTCGGCCCGGTCCGCCGGATCCACCGGCGTATACACCAGTGCACGCGTCTGCCCGGGAGCCTCCGGCCCCGGTACGAATTCATGGATGATGCCGTCATCGGTGTCCGGATCGCGCACCTCCACGACTCGGCGTCCGTCGTAGACGAGCGTTCTGGCGCGTTCCACACCATCGATGAGTTCGAGCACCACCGCGCTCTGTCCAGGAAGGCCGTTACGTATCAGCAGCTCGGCGATCTGATCGGCGGTACCGAGGTCACGCAATTCGGCGCCCGGTGCAGTGAAGGCCGCGTGCGCTTCCTCGGACAGTGCGCTCAGATCCCGCGGCGGTTCGTTACGAGTGCCGTCGCCTTCGCCGTCGTTGCCGCTCTGTACAGGTTCGGCCGGGTCCCCGCGCGTCGCGATCGGTGTCGCGCGGTGGCGGTCCGGGTCCCTGGGAGCTGCGCCGATGACGTCGGCGATGAACGGCACTCGGGCGACCGCCGCCGGTGGATGCCGCCGCAGTACGACTTCGCGCACCGTCTGTGCGAATCCCTCGGTTTCCGGGTGGTTGCGTCGCCGCAGATAGCCCCCGAAGTCGTAGTCGCCGGCAAGTAACTCGGTTGTGGTCGATACGAAGTGCCACAGTGCGTCGTCGGCCGGTGCGGACCTGCCGGTGCGGCGGTGGAGGTGGGTGCGCAGGGCGCGGTCGAGGATATCGGGCGCGGCATCGGCGGGTGCGGCCAGTGCCTCCGCGACGACGGAAATGAACCATCGGCCGATGTGGTCTTCCGGCGAGGACGTGTCGCGGAAGCTGTCGCGCAGTTGGGTGGCGTGGCGAAGTTGATAGGGCTCGATCCAATGGTTCAGGAAGCGTTCGTACACCGCCCGGCAGGCGATCTCGGGTAGCAGGCTGTCACCGGCGAACCGCGCCCGGAAATAGGCAGGCTCGTCCCGGGGCAGGGCTCGGCAGCCCGGATAGTTCGCCCCGTACACCCCATTTCTGGGGATGGGATCGAAATGGCCGAATTCGGCCGGTGTCAGGAATTGCCGGGTCAGGTCGCGGTCCTTTTGGAGTATCGGTCGCGCTGCGATCATCGCAAGGTAGGTGTACTGCGCGATCTCGTCCAGGGAGAGCTCACGCTGGAGACGGCCGATGGTGCTGGAACGTCGTGCGCTATCGGGGCCGCTGGGCTGTTCCGGCGTATCGACCGGCATGGTCCGGTACTTGTAGAGGTGCAGTATTTCGTTCGGTGTCAGCGGTCGGCTCTGCTCGATGAGCAGCGGCCCCGGACCGGCGTTGGGCAGGCCGGCAACTATTTCCGCCTCCAGCGCCGCACCCGAGAAGGCGGCGAGCATGCTCAGGCGGGGACTGCGTTCCCGCAGCCAGTTCAGCTGCCAATCCCAGTATTCGGGGCTGTCGATCCAATCGCTTCCGTGCTGTTCGCCCTCGGCGATGCGCAGCAGGTCATCGATGTAGGCGAAACTCGGGCCGAGGCCGCGCAATTCCGCGGCGAGTTCACCGATCTGCGGTACATACAAGGTAGCGGCCGCCGGATACGTGCGCTGTGCGTCGGCGTCGGCGCCGGGAACCGGCTTGCTACCGATCCGGCCGGTATCCCGGGTTGCCGCCGTCCCGGACTCAGGTTCGTCCGCCGCGCGCGTGCTGCCCATTTCGAGCCGGGTGGACAGTGGCTGCAACCCGATACGATCACGTGTTCGTTCCGGCGCATCGGCGCGATCGGTGGGGTTGCGCTGCTGCCACGGGGTGGGAGCCGGGGCTGCGGTGTTGTCGTGATTGCCGGTGCTGCGGCCCGGTCTTGCGCCGATCGTATCGGTGGGGGCCCACGGGGACGAGGCGGGCTGCGGGCCGGTGTCGAAGTCCGGGGGGAGCTTACCCACCCACTCCTCGGCCAGCGAACGCGCCCACTGTTCGACGGCGTACTGGTTTCCGCCCGCTGCGGCGGCTGTGGTTCGCGCGTCGTCGTGGTGCACGAAAAACCGTTCGTACCGCCGCCGCATCGGCTCGGAAAGGCTTTCGGCCAACGGACGCAGGATCTCCGGGGCGGATTCCTGGATCCCGCGGATCGCTGCTACCGCTTCCGCGCCGATGAGCAACTCTCTGCCCGACAGCAAGGTGTTCAGGCGCACTGCGATCCGGCGCTGGTGATTGGTCAGTGAGTCCACCGATCGATTCAGTGCCGCCGCGAGTTCGCGGACCGGCTCCTTGTCGACGAAGACCCTGGTGGCGACTTCCCTGTCCGCTTCCGGCAACTTCGGGATGAGCTCCGCGAGCTGCGCCCGTGGCGCCGCTCGCACGACCGAGAGCGCGGAGGGTTCACGCCGCGGCGCCGCGGCCGGTGCCTGCCGCGGCGCGCTCACCGCTGGAACCGGCGACGAACGCGGGCCCGGCGCGGCATCGGAATAGTCGACGACGACACCGGAGCGGATCGGCCGGTATCGGAGCTTGTGGGCCGCAGCCCGGACTGCGTCCCGGATGGCACTATCGCCCACGGGTTGATCGGCGAGAATCTTCGCGACCATCGGCCGCGGTACGCCGCTTTCCCGCGCGATGTCCTCGTGTGTGGCCCGGCGCAAGATGCCGCCGTCGGTGTACCGGGCTGCGGTACCCGGCGGCAGCATCCCGGCCACCCGGGCGGCGACCCGACCGATAGCACGACCGGCCGAGGAGAGGGTCCGGCCCTGCGCGAGCGCCACCGCGTCGGCCGGCTCACCACGCACGAAATAACGGTCGAATACATCCAGCTGGTCCGCAGCGTCTTCCGCGAGCTGATCGCGGCAGCGCTGCAACAATTGCGGTTCGGCAGCCGCAACCGCCTCCACCAGCAGGGTGGTCTTTCCGCCACTGGTGTAGGCGGTTTCGGCAGTGGCCGCGTCGGCCAACCGGGCCAGCCGCGTCGTCGCCTCGTCGAGTGTTCTCCCGGTCCGGGCGTCGGTCCCGAAGGCGCGCACCATGAGCTCGTACATCGAAGTCGCGCGATAGTAAGCCGATGCGGTGGTGTGCGCATCGACGAGTTGCGTGTGCAGATGGGCCAACCGAGTGGATGCGTCCCGCAGAACCTGATCGTCCGGTAGCGATGCACTCACTGCAGCCAGGGCGTGCGCCGCTCGCTCGATGCTCGCCAGGCCGGCAGCGGTATCCCCCGTGTCGATCAGATGGTATTTCGCCATCATGAGCAGGTTCGGCAGGTAGGGCGCGGCCGCGGCGACCAATTCGGCCGTGGTGCGCGCGCGAGCGAAAGTAGCGGCCTGGCCGGGCAACAGCCGGAATGTTTCCACCAGCACGGGCGCGAAGCCGTGCTGCGCGCGCAGCACAAGGTACCGGTCGATCACCTCCGACCGGAAGCCGGTTTCCGCGCCTCGCGGATCCCACTCGATCGCGGACACCGCGGCGCGGACCGGTGCCCAGTGCGCTTCGGTCGCCACGGGTTCTTGCACGAGTGCGGTGCGCTCGGTCCAGGGAACCCGGGCAACGACCTCCTCCGAGAGGTGCGCCATCCGTCCGAATTGCATGGCAAGCTGGTGTAGTTCGGGAGCCAGGGCATGACCGGGACGGTCGGTCCGGGCGCCGGCACTGCCGCGTACTGCCGCGGCGGCGTCCGCGATCAAGCGTGCGGTATCGATATTTGCGACCAGGTATTGTGCGACGTCGAACAACGTGGCATAGCCGGAGTTGCTGTCGTGCGGCGGAATACCATCCGCGAGCCGGCGACTCGTCTCCGCGGCGAGTACGTTCAACACCCGGGCGGCACCGGCCGACTCGCGGGCCGTCGCTGGTAGCTCACCCCGCTGTAAACTCGCCAGTTCGGTGGTGACGGTCCTGTGTAGTGCGGACATCAGTCGCCGGGCGTCGCCGTCGGGCAGACCATGCACCCATGCATCCAGGGTGTCCGGCGTAGCGGCGATCAGGTCGGGAACGGCCTCGTGGAGCATTTCCACGAGTCGGCGTTCTGCGTCGGCTTCGGCGGCAGCTCGGTCGATTGCTGCTTCGCGGGCCGCCCGGCCGCGATCCCGTCGGCCGGGTGCGGCGGCTACTTCGCGAGTGTTGTTGCGAGTGCCGGGCCTCGCACTGGAGGCGATCCCCCGCAAGCCTTCGTCGAGCAATTGGGCAATCCGGGCGGGCGGTACGTCCAGCGCGGCCGCCACCCAGTCGGCACTGTGCCGATTCTTGATGCGTAACAGCACAGTCCGGCGTGGTAGGTCGTCGAGCTGCCGGAGGGCTTCCTGTAGCTCGCCCCTGCTCAACTCCGCGATACTCTGGGCCACCCGTTCGGAAGACCGCGAACCGTAACGATCCCGGTATTCCGCCGCGAGGCGCTCTCGAAAAGCAATGAATTCTTTGTATTTTCCGGCAACGGCTGCGGCAATGGCATCGAACCATGTGCCCGGCGACAGGTCCGGGATCTTGTCGATCTGGCGGGCGGCCTGGGCAAAGGTCTCCTCGGTCAGAACCTCGGCAGTGACCGAATCCCGGACCGCCGACGTGATCAGCCGCTGGACGGCCGCTCGGTGCCGTGCCCGCAACTCGTCGAACGCGGAAGCATCTCCTTCGCGGGCGGCCCTGGTCAGCGGCGCCGGGTCATCCTGGCTGCCCGCCGGCCGGGGCCGGGATGACGGAATATCCTCGGCCGGTTTCCCCTTGCCACTGCGTTTGCCGGGCTCCGGTCCGCCCGTGCCGCCGTTCATCGGCGCGGCGCCGTCGGGTGTGGGTGCTGCACCGATACGTTGCTGCCACGGGGTGGGAGCCGGTACCGCGGTGTTGTTGCGATCGCCGCTGGTGCGGTCCGGATCGGGGCGTGGCTGCTCGGCCTCGGGTGTGGTGCGTTTTGCGTTGGGCTCCGGGTGACCGGCGATTCTCTTTTTCCGGGGTGGTTCGCCGCGGTCTCGGTGGGGGAGGTCTTTGTGGATGTCTTCGAGAGTGCCGTCCTCGGTTCTGCGGAATTGGGCGATGTGGATTCGGCGGACTGTTTCGTAGGGGTGGGTGAATTCATCGGCGTCGATCCACCGGGCAATATGGAGTTTTTTCTCGCCGGATGATTTCGCGTCGGCGCGCTTGATGTTGGTGTCGTGAATGAACGCCTGGCCGGGGCCGGTATTGACGATCGTGAACACATGCTCGGTGTTGCCGCCGTCGTCGACCAGGACGTCGATCGTGTCGACCCCGGTTTGCTCCACATTCTTGACCTGGTCGATGAGCGGTCCGAACAAACCGGGGGTGCGCGGGGCCTGCGGGTCCGCTGTTTTGTCGGCGGTTTCGGTCGGGGGGTGGTATTCGACGAGTGTGCCCTTGGTGTATTTTTCGAGTGCTTTGTAGTTTCGTTTCCTGCCGCGGGGCGCGGTGGCGTCGTCCTTACCCAGCCCGTGCAGGATTCGGGCGGTCCGGTCGAGGCAGTCGTCGCGTAGTTCTTCCCACCACTGTTGGCGCACACCGTTTTCCAATGCGAGCGCGGCGGCGGTCGCGCCGGCGAACATACCGGCGGTGGCCAGGCCGGCACCGGTGCGGCCGAAGGTCGCTACGGCCGGGATCACCAGTGCGGAGCCGGCGATGGCACTGACCTGGTTGACTGTGTTGGTGATCGACCATCCCTGCCCGAGTCCGTCGCCGGTGAGATTACGCAGGTAGTAGGCGAAATCGATATTGTTGAGCATGACCGTGGCGCCGGTCGCCGCTACGGAGCCCGCGATTGCCCACTGATTGTCGGTGGCCGTCAGGGTGCCCGCCTGCAGCATCCAGCTACCGAAGGTGAGTCCCAGGGTTCGGTCTTTGATCCATTCTCGGAAGGATTTCCACGCCTTCAGCGCCGCGCCGCCCAATGCGCCGACTCCCGCGGCGGCCGCCACCATTCCGATACTCTGCGGCGAATAATTCGCCTCGTCCATCAACGCTGCCAGCTGCACCCAGATAGCGCTGCCGCCGATGCCCCAGGGAATGAGCAACCCCTGGTAGTAGCGCATGTATCGGTCGTTCCACATCGTGCGCGCCACCTCGCGCATCGAAGGTTGTTCGTCCTTTTCCGGGCTCGTATCGGGCAAGCCCCGCAGCGACCGCCAATTCGCCAAACCCGTTGCCGTGGTCGCCCATAACGGTGTGGCAGCGGAAATGCCGGTCATGATCGGCCAAGTGAATCTGCCGACCATACCGCTGGAATGACGGTCGATCATCATCAGGGTGTCAGCGGCTTTCCGCCCCTCCGGGGTGCTGATGAGGGAGGGACCGTAAGCCTGAACGCCGGCGTTGTACACCGCGCCGGTTGCCGCCATGACGGTCCCCGAGGCGATGAGTGCCTCGACGGTGCCGGGCAGACCGAACCCGGTATACAAGGCCGCGCCGCCGGCGGCCGCCGAACTGAGCAGCCCCGCCCGCATCATCCACTTACGCGCATCGCGGTCGACCAGCATGCCGCCCGGCAGCGTGGCCGCCAGTGCCGCGGCGCTCATCAGCGCATTGGCGGTGGCGGTCAGCTCGACCGAACCGGACGTCTGCTGGACGGCGTTGATCAGATACGTCGCCGCGCCGGCGCTGCCGGAGCCGGCAACGCCGGACCAGAGCGCGAATTTCGTGAGGTTCTTCTGCTCCTCCGTTCGTGCGGCCCGGCGTTCCCGGAGCCGCCGCAGCAGCGAACGACCGTCCGGGTCTCGCTGCGCCGGCCTGCTGCCGATGCTGTCCGGCCTGCTGCCGATGCTGTCGTTCCCGGCGCCGGTCCGATCGCGCGTACTGCCCGGTTTCCCGGTGCCGGAAGTAAGGTTCACCACCAAGTCGGGGGTGATTTCGGGCGGACCGAGGGTGGTGACGAAGTGGTGGATAACCCATTGCGGGCTGCCGACGACGGGACCGTTGATCTCGACATCGGCGAAGCCGACCGCGATCGCCTCGGCCGGGTCGAGTGTGTCCTTCGCCGGGTCGGTGAAGGCCGCCGCCGGTAGGCGCTGTAGCCATTGCTCGAACGGTTCGGTGATCAGGCGGGCGATGAACAGGTCGGCCCAGGCTTGTCGCAGCGTGTGCTCGACTTCCCGGTTGAGCCGTTGGCCGGCGGCAACGTCGATCGCGTGTGCGAATTCGTGGATCACATCGTCGCGATAGGGCCGTCCGCTGCTCGGATGAAAGCCGATATCGCGGTCTGTTGCATCGTCTTTCAGCGCCCGAGCCCGGTCGGCCACTCGGGATAGGTTCAGCTGCATCCATCCGGCCCGGGTGTTGCCCGCCTGTTCCGACATCTCGGCGTGGATCTGTTCGGAGCTGAGGAAATCGATGGCCAGACCGCGAATATCGGTCATGTGCGTGGCCGAACCGGGCGCGTACCGGTACCGGGTGAGCAGGTCGGCCAGCGTCTCGAGAATTTCCCGGACCGCGTCGACGGGCACCCGGGGGTGGTCGAAGCCGCTGAGGGTGAAGTACGGATGGTCGAGACTGAACTCTTCGACCAACCGTGCCTTGGCCTGCGCGTCAGCGCTCACTCCGCGGACGTGTGCCGCCTCGTCCGGTGTGTGTAGCGAGTGCCGCTCCGCACGAGTCAGCTCGGTGAGCACTCGCTGGTGGATGCCGGACAACGCGTCCTGCTGCGCGCTGAAGAAGATCTCTATCCGTGGCGCCAGCCGGGCCACCCGTTCCCGCATCGCGGTTATCGCCGACCGCGGGATCGAATGGTCCCGCCAGAGCGCGCGGTCGTCGACGATCCGGGTGAACTTGGCAGCGAACGGGCTCGGCGCGGCAGCTTCGGAGTCGATTGCCGCGCGACCACCGGTGACCTCGTGATCGGCACCGATACTCCAGTGGAGCGCGCCGCGCCGGGTCCCGGTGACCGCGTCCAACAGTCCCAGCAGCTCACCAGACGGCGAATCCAGATACCCGCGATCGACAGGACCGAGCGCCACGCGCATCGCATCCGCCGGATCTTCGTCGATCAATCCGAGATCGTATGCTCGCGCCGATTTCTGCGGCAGGACAGTATTGGCCGTGCGCGCGGGAACGATCTCGCGATACAGCACCGCGCTGTCGTCGGAGTCCGGGTAGATGCCGGCGACGGGCGCGCCCATGGCGCCGCCGATTTCCGATAGCAGCCACTGTTTCGCCGCCTCCTCGGTATCCTCGTAGGTCTCCCGGATGCACTCGTAACCGTTGCCGAAACTCACTCGCTCGACCGTGACCCCACCCGCCCCCGGCAACGGTTCGCTGCGCACCACACCGGAATTCAGCCCCTCGACGACGAGCGCCGTGCGCAGGTTCGGGTCATGTGGTCTACTCCCGATGGCGTCCCCCGGTCGCGCACCGGGCGGATCGGTGGGGATCAGCCGGCGGTCGAGTTCACCGACAGCGGCAAGGGCGTCTCGATGGCGTTCTTCGGCGGCAGCGGCCTGCCGTTCCAGCTCGGTCGAGCGGTCCACGCTACCGGCCGACTCCTGTATCAGCCAGGATTGCAGTGGAGACGGATTGAGGGCGTGCGGGTCGTGGCGAAGGCCGGCTATCAGTGTCTCGTACTGCTGCGCGCGGTCTTTCGGTGATGCGTGCTCGAGCAGGCTGATCAGCGCATCGAGCCAATCGACCAGCTCCACCAGGGCTTTGTACTGCCGGCCGGACCGCTCGAATTCTCCTTCACGGGTTTCCTCGACCGCGTCCATATCCTGCGCGGCATCCCGCATGTGCTCGAACAGCGTGGCATACACCAGGTGCACTTGACCGATGACCGCGCCGTCGCGTCCGTCGAGCATCCGGACGGCCTCGTCGCGACCGGCGGCGCCGCGCGCCACAGCTTCCACCGTTGCCGCGATGGAGCTGACGGTGGCAAGTGCCGCTTGCCGCCGGGCTTCGGCGTCGGCCGCAGCGCGGGTGCGCGCCATCGCTGCGGCCGCTCTTTCTACTTCGGTGACCGCATTCTCGAATTCGGTCAACTGCCGGATCCGGTCGGTCGCGGGAGTATCGGCCTGCTCGGCCGCCCGGAGTTCTGCGAGACGAGCTCGGACACGGGCGACCGGAAACGTGGTCTCCGCAGATTCCCGCTGCGCACGGTAGGGGTTTGTCTCGGATCGATCCTGTCCGAGGCGTGTTCTCGGGCCCGGTTCCCGCTCCCACACGGCGTTGGTCCATTCGTCGCCGCGGTGAAGAGGTTGCTCGGCTCGGCCGTTGTTGTCGTAGGTGATCGCATGGAAGACGCGCCGTTGCCGCTGCTCGTCCGGTTCCTGTAGCTGCGTGAGGCGGGCGTGTGCGTCCGCGCCGCGGTAGACGAGATCGACAACATCGCCTGCGGGTCCGAGAACCACGGTGTCGTCCGCGTTGCGCCGGACTTCGTGTACCCAGAGTTCGCCGTTCTCGTCGACACCGAGAGTCAGAACATGACCGTCCAGCCGATCGTCGCTGGAGGCGGGAGGTTCGACGGTGAGCAGGGCGAGAGTAGTCGGATCGGCCGGGTTCTCGAGGTTGTCGAGCAACGGCTTCAGCGGTTCGGTCTCCGGATCGGGGGACGCGTACTCGCGGTATCTGCCGCCGGCGTACTCGGCGAACTCCCGGCCGCCGATGCCGAACAACTCCATGATCCGGGCCGTTTCGGCATCGGGCAGGCGAACCGGGGAACTCTGTCGATCCGGCACGAGTTCCGCGAGCCGGTCCGCGGCGTAGGTGAGTTCGGCGAGCGCACAGCGGGGCGTGGTGTTCCCGCCGCGCAGCGGTGAGTTGCGGGCCGCCCGCCGAACCTCGGCATCGACTCGCGCGTCGGTGCCGGTTGCCGTCAGGGAAGGTGCCAGGTCCCCGGTGATATGCACGATGTCGCCGTTCGAATTCGCTCGGCGGACCGCCAGATTCTGCCCCCGGCCCACGACGATCTCGGGTTTTCCACCGTTGGTGACGAACCATACGGGAGTACCACGGGGCACCAGTATCCGCAGAACTCCAGTGAGGTGAGTGAAATAGGCGGATGACTCCGGACCTGTCGCGCCGCTGGTGTATGCGGGCTGCGGCCACACGTCGCCGGATCGCAGATCTCGCACGAGAACCGGGTCGACACGGCGTGTGATCCAGATCGACTGCGGCAGCGGTTGCATCAGCGCATCGATCTCGCCCACCAGGCGGTCCATCTCGCCGGTCGTCTTGATCTTCAGTGTGCGCCGGTGCCAATTCGGATCGCCGCGCAGGTACCTGTTGATCGCCGGACCCTCGGTGATGTACAGATCGGCGAGCCGGCGATGGTCGTCGCTGTCGGGGGAATGCCGGTCCCCGAAGGCTCGGGCTTCCTCGTCCGAGGTGAACGTCGTGCCGCGCTGCTCCGTGATCGCCTGGGCGAAGTCGGCGAGCGGAACAACCTCGTCGCCGCGCCCGGTGAGGTTCAACCCACGCAGACCGTCGCGGAAATCCTGGTCCCAGAACGGGTAGATCGACAGCTCGGTCGATTCGTCACCAGAATTCACCACCACATACGCCGGTTCGACGTTGTCCTGGCCGGAATGCAGGCGACTGTGATTCCTTCGCCCGGTGTGGCGAAGCTGCTGGTCGATCTGGTCCTGGGCGATATGAGGTGGGGCAGGCCCGGTGCGCAGCGGGGCGAGGACCTCGGCGAGCCGCGCGAAGTACCGGAAACGGACCGCGATCGCGGGCTCACCGTCTGCGCTCAGCGGGACGTGGTGGATCGAGGCGAGCGCTTCGGTCAGCCATTGTGGCAGCGAGGGTGTCTCGACAACGCGGAAGGAGACCTCTCGGCTCCAGACCGAGCCGTTGCCGGCGAGCCGCACGTCGAGACGGCCGTGCACCGAGTCCGCCAGCACGGAGTCGGCCGGTAGATCGGTTCCGCTGTCGTGGACACCGAGACGAAGCTGGCGGGATCCCGGTTTTCCGGTAACCTCCAGTACCACTCGGACGTCGGCACTGGTGGTGCGCAGCGCGTGCTCCACCGTATGGGCGAGGGTCAGACCGGCGTCATCGATGCGTGCGGCGGGCCAGCCGGACAGTTGCCGAGCCAGCCAATCCCACACTTCGGCCGCAGCCGGAGAGTATGCCTGGGGCTCACCAGGGCGATACCGCACAACAAGTTCCCGGCGCTCGGGTTCGGTGGGCACGGACAGACCGCCTGCGGGACGCAGCCGGTGTATTTCGAACCAGGAGGATTTTCCCGAGCCATCTTCGAATGTGGTGATGCCGGCGGCGTCGGCGGCGATCGCCATCATGGGCAGGCCGCGGCCGCGTTCGGCGAATTCGTCCGGCAAACTGCCGATCTCGGGTGTATACGTGCTCTCGTCGCGGACTTCGAAGCGAAGTTTACGTTCTGTCGCGGTGTCGGTCTGGGTGATGACTACCTCGACCTTGCCATCGGTATCGGCCAGGGAGTTCGCGATCAGTTCCGACATGAGGATGACCGCGATGTCGACGCCGTCGGAGTCCAACCAGCCGAACGACTCGTTCAGCAGTTCCTCGAGGCGGTGACGTTCCGCTGAGATATCGCGGGTACGCGCCCTTTCACCTTCCCTGCCGGAGGGTCCCTGTGCCGCATCGCTCTCCCGGACGGTGTATTGCTTTCGGGTATCTGGTGACGACGGATCGGTGTTGGTCGGCCTGCTGCCGATGCCGGCGGCGCGACGGTGCGCATTGTTCGATATATCTCCGGCGGCTCCCGACCGGACCGGCCTCGCCTCGTCCAAGCCCGGCAGCCCCGCGAACGCCGATTCGATATCGGCCACTGTGTCCGCGGAGACGGGGGGTTGCTGGGATGTTGGCAGCCGCTCGGCGTCGGGGGCTTCTGCGCGGGAGCCGGTGACGAGGTTGCCGTCCCGGTCGAATTCGATGGTTTCGAACTGCTGCTTGTCCGCAGGTAGTCGGTTCAGGTATACCTGCTGCTCGCGGTGCCAATCGTCGAATGCGGTGGCTTTGTTCAGTAGTGTCCGGCGGTTTCGGAGATCCTGGGGGCCGTAGTCGGTATCGGTGTGCCGGTCCGGTGATGCGGCCAGGTCGACGACGACCAGGTTCGGTTCGTCGGCCGAGGTGCTGTCGTTGACCAGCAGCACCATATGGTCGTCGGCTTCGACACTGGTGCCCGCAGCCCGGGTGTCTTTCCATTTGTAGACCAGGACGGTGATTCCACCGGGCCGGGACTTCAGCGATTCGACCACCGCGTCCAGCGAACCGGCCTGCGCCAGACCGGCGCCGAAGATGTCGCGAACGGTCTCGCGGTCGTGGCCCTGCAGCGTGGCGTCAGGCATTCGGAAACGGCCGGCGTTGCCGGGACACAGCACGCGCATCCCGGTCACGGCGTTGTTTACACAACTGTTGGGGCTGCGGCGGTGGATCTGCACGACGGTATCGAGCAGGGCCGAGAGGGCCAGATAGCGTGACGCGGCGGCAGCGATGTCCTCGGCTGCCGTTTCCCCGGCATCCCGGGCCTGGGCAGCCGCCTCACGAGTGTGCCGGCTCGCCGGCCCGGAATCCGGCGCGGCGGCATCCGGGGTGTCCCGGCCCGCCGGGCCGGGACCACGCGCCGCCGCATCCTGGGTGCCGGGGCTCGCCGGCCCGGAATCCCGCGCGGCCGGCGCGGTGTCGTTGCGCGTATCGGCCGGTCCGGTATTCGTGGTGGTCAGGTGATCGCCGACCATTTCGCCGAGAATGTCGCGGGCGATGGCGGGGGTGATGGACGCAGCGGGGTAACCGAGAGCTGCGGCGAGAATGTTCCTTGCTTCGGTCAGTGCAGGGTCGAGAACGCGCATACCTTCGGCGCCCTCGATATCCGCGATCGGCTCCCCGAGTTCGTCGGCGAGCTGGTCCCGCAACGGTGCCAGATGGTCCAGTGCCTGTTCGTCCGTGAAAAGTGCACGTTGCAGTGTCGCCGCGGGGGCGGTCGCCTCGACATGTTGCCGCAGCGCCTCTGCCGCGGCGGGCGCGATACCGGACCGCTCCAGCAGCTCGCGATACGGGTCGAGGGCACCCTCGCGTTGGAGTACGGCAATCCGGTCCTCGACAGCCGGAGCCGGGATCCCCAGCAAACCGGCCAGGCGTGCTGCCCGGTCCGCCGGCTCGTCCGGGCGGAAGAAGTCGGTATCGGCGCGGTAGTGCCCGGTCTCGGCCTCGGCGAGGGTCAGGAGGGGCTGGGCGGTGGAGTACGCGTGGTGCCGGATGAACTCCGCGGTGGAATGCCGCAGCGCGCGCTGTTGTAGTTCGGGTGCCAGTTCACGGATGGAGTGGCTCGCCTCGACGACCGCCTCGTGGGTCCGGGGGGTGGGATCGGCGGTGTGCGCGGCTACGGCTTGTTCGTAGTGGACCACCGCTTCACGGACGCCGCGCAGGTGCATGGCATTACGGATCAGTTCGTCCTGGGGCGACATCACCACCTGCGCGCTGCCGCGGTCGCCGTTGCGGGCGGTGCGATTCTTGGCCTGCTCGTGAATGTAGGACTGCTCCGGGGCTTCGGTCATCCACACGTGCATGCCGCCCTGGTCCTGCACGGCATCGGAGACCGAGATATCGACACCGCGCTGACCCTGCCGGTTGATCACCAGGATTTTGCCCTGCTCACCGGCGTCGTCGAAAACCTTCTGCAACTGGGCTTCCCAGTCGGCACCCCACCCGATGATCCGCCGGGCATCGACGGCTTCGATCGCCTCGCGGGGCACCCCCGCGCGGACCAGTTCGTCCACCTGCCGGGCGACCAGATCGTTGCGATGACACAGGATCTGCTGGAACCGGCCCCCGCCATCTGCTCGCATCTCGTTCGCGTAGTCGGCGATGGCGCGTAGTTTGGCGTGGGTGCTCTCGACCACGTCGGGGGCGCCCTCCCACAGCCGTTGCATCTGCGACCGTCCGACCTCGTACGCCGGTTCCAGGCCGTAGACCTTCTGCAGCACCGGATTGAGATCGGCGAGGGTGCCCGATGCGCCGGTCACTTCGTCGAAGAACTCGCCTCCGGCACGGTAGATTTCGACCGAATCGATTCGTTTGGCGGATTCCGCATCCGCGCGCACGACGACCTGGTGCTCCTCGGCGCTCAGCCCGCGGGCCTCGGCAACGCGGGTCTCCTTGGCCTCGATGGCCTGGGCGAGACTCGCCTTACCGGGTTCCGCGCTCCAGCGGGATTCGCTCGAGGTCTTCGGGTTGCGTTGCAGGCCGTGCTCGGCCTGATCGATGATGACGATCTTGCCCGAGTCCATTTCGTAGTGGACACCGGAGCGGACGAGGAATTCGGCGTGGGCCGCGGTCTCCAGCCGAGAAGCTCCCATTCCGTCCAGCCAGTCTTTCCCGCCGGGCAGCGTCTCGACCTTTGCCCGCCCTTCCGGCGTCAGCTCCGGTTGGCCGTCGTACCAGAACTGGACCTCCGGCCGGCCGTCGGGACGTACGCCGATTTCCTCCGCGATACGCGTGAGACCGAAATCCTTGTGCGACAGCGTCCCCTTTGCCAGCGCGTCGGTGAGGAAGTCGTGCGCGGCGAAAACCTGCTGGGCGGTCGCCTCCGGCGCGGCCTGCTCGGCACCTTCGGAGCGGAGGAACTGGCGTTCACCGCGGTCGATGATGCCGTCGATCTCATCGATCAGCACATGCCGTGGTGGCCGGTGGCCGGCATTGGTCAAATGCCCGACCGTCTCGCCGGTCGCGACCACGATCGCCGGTCGTCCCTCGGTGATCGGCCCGAAGCCACTGTGCTGATCGGCCCGGAACACGTCGATCCCGGAGCCGGCCAGCAGCTTCTCGTACCTGACCACTTCGCGATTGGCGAGCCCATCGGTCGTGGTCACCAGGAGCACCGACTCGTGGCGCACCGCGCGCTGGATTGCCGCGGCCGTGAACACCAGCGATTTGCCCTCGCCCGGTTTCATTTCCACCGGACGCGAAGCCAGTGCGAACACCGCTTCCGCCTGCTCGACCCGCAGGACCATTCCGCCGGGGATCGCGTCACTGATCGTGCCGCGGCGGATGAACTCCATTGTCGCCAGCATCGCCTGTTGCGGATCGCTGTCGAACAGCCCGGCCCGCACCACCTCGTCCGGCAGATTGTGGAGGCGCTGACTCTCCGGGATGTGCTCTCCGGAACTCTTCTGGAAGTCGTTCACCAGCTCGACCGCTCGGTCGCGATCGCTGGGCGGCCCGGCGGTCTCCCCGGGACCGTCGGGATCGGCGGTCGCCTCGCGCTGGGCAGGCGTGTGCTCGCTGCTCCCCGATGATCCCTGTTCGTCGCGAATGCCCGGCGGCGATCCGGTCTCGGCGTCGGCGGGCGGATGCGGCCGTGCCGGGGGCTGGTTGCCGTCGCCGTCCGCGACAGCGGTGTGTTCGCCGGCCGGGCGGTGTTCGGCCTTCGCCGGTGAGTCGGGGTCGGCGGGGATACCGATTCTTTCGGGCGCATCGCCGGCGGGTCGCGCCGCGGTGCCTTCCGGGATTTTCGGCGGCGGCGCGGTTTCTCCCGCCGCCTCGACCGTTCGCGGCGCGGTCGATTTCCCGGCCGCGACCGTTCGCTCAGGCTGCGGGCGCTCCCCCGGAGCGGCCGCTTCGGACGGTGCCGCGGGCCGTGCCGGGGCGGCGTCGGACGTCGCGGCACGGACAGCGGTCTGCGGTCCGTCCGGTCGAGTGGCTGCCACGACGGTGGTTGTGCCCGGACCCTCGCCGGCGCGCACGGTCGTCGTACTCGTGGCCTTCCCGGCGTTTTCGCCGGGCGCCTCACTGCGCGCACCTGCGGACCGCGCAGACTCCGCGCCGCCGGCCTTCCCGGCGCTTTCGCCGGGTGCGCTGCCGCGCACACTGTCGGTCCGCGCAGTCTCCGGAGCCGCGGCCCATGCGCGCTTCGCGTCCGCCCACCCGCGTTTCGACTCGGGTGACACCTCGACGGATGGCCGAGCCGCCGCGACGGATGGCCGAGCCGTCGCGGTGTCCCCGCCGCGCGCTGCCGGGACCGTATCGGGCGGTGTGAAGGTCGCGCTGCCGTCCATCGCCACCGGACGGGCGGCGCCGCGGGCGTACACGCCGCCGGCGAAGGCGCCGTTGAGCAGCGGCGCCAGCACCTGCTCGTAATGCTGCGGCCAGCCGGCGACCATCGACGCCGCACCCAGCCCCGCGATCGCCCCCGCCGATCCATGGACCAGCCCCATCGCCACACGACTGCTCGCGATCTGGGGAAACACCATCGGAGCGAAGCGGCCCGCGACCATACCGCCGGCTACTCCGCCCGCGCCTGCCAAAGCCGCGACCTCGATCGACACCAGGTCGATTCCCCTGGGATTCGTGCCGTCCGACCCGATGATGCCGGTGGTCCGATCGCCGGTGGCAACCTGCATTGCCTGCACGCCCGCATCGACACCCACGGGTAGCGCAACTGCCTTGGCCAGGATGGTCGCGAACTGCGCGGGGCTCAAACCGCTGAGCCGGGCAGCTGCCTGCGCGCCTCCGGCCTGAATGGCCCGCTCCAAGCCGGTGCGCATCACAGCGACCTCGGCTCGTCCCTTGACCAGCATGGCATCCACTGCCGGGGCCGCCGCGACCGCGCCGCCCGGACCGGCCGCCGCGGCGCTGCTCATCAGAGCGAAGATCCGCCACGCCAAGTGGATTCCGAAGGCGAACATCACGCACAGCCACTTTTCGGCGTCGTTGGCTGCCCCGTGCGCTTGATCGGCCAGGGTGTTCACGTCACCGCTGAGCTCGGCCGCGCTCTTCCGGTACGCGCGCAAGGTTTCGCGTAGCTGCCCGGCCAGCTGTCCTACCGAATCCTCCTGTGCCAGGAGGGCGTCGATATCGTTCGAGTAGTTCTCCAACTCGAGGCTTCGGGCGCGCAGCTCATCGGCCATCCGCCGCAACGTGGAAATATCGGCGCGGGGCAGCTCGCCGCCGAACGCCACCATTTCGATCGGGGTGCGCAGGAAACCGGGCAGACTTTCGAAGGCGTTGCGCAGCTCCACGACCGGGCTGAACAGCGAACCGTCCATCGCCGGGGCCTACTCAGGCCGGGTGGCCGCGGCGACCAGCACCGCATGTATCAGTCGCGCCTGGATACCGGCTTCCGCGCCGTTCTGGACCACCGCGGCGAACGCGACGCCGAGCGCCTCGTCCAGATCGAAGTCGCCCGCAATCCTGGGGCTTCCTGCCAATTCGGCACGCCACTCCCGATAGCCACGAACCACCTCGGCGAGCGCCGGTCGGGGTCGCGGCTGTGTATCCAGGTACTCCGCGATCAGGACACGCTGTACCTGTCGACGGGCGACACCGCCACCGGCGGCATCGAGAGCGCGGCCGAAGGCTCGCAGGGTCGCCGGATAGATATCCGCCGACGCTGTCCCGTCTGTTTCCGCGGCTCGGGTGGGGGCCGCCACCTGCTGAGCGGCGCGACGGTCGAGCGTTATCGACCTGGTATCGCCCTGGACACCGCGCGTCTCACAACTCCACCCGACCGGGCCGTCGTCGGCGAGCTCGGCTACCGCCACGATGTCCAGCGTGATCATCGGATAGCCGGTGAGCACTCGGTCCAGTGCTGTGACGAACTCCTGTACGGGTGGAAGCCGGAGGCCGGGGGTATCGAACCCGGTCACCTGGACACCGTGCCGCTCGGCCACTTCACGTGCCAGCTGCTCGACCGCGGGGTCGGGTCCGGGCTGCTCGCGGCGGTCGCGCCGATCGGGTTCGCGGGGCTTTTCGCCGGCCGGCGCGTTCGGTCGCGGTGGGACACCGGGCCGCGGGCTCGCCGCGGGGTTTTCGGGTGTTCCGGGGTTTCCGGCTGTGCCGGGCATCCGGGGTGGGCCGGCCGTCCGGCCGGGCTGCTCGGACCATGGGGTATCGCGCCGTGCCGCAGGCGTCGTGGCGCGATTACCGGGCGGCATCTCCGGCGGTCTCGGCGCGCTCGACCGCTCGGGCGTGCTCGATACCGGCGGGGGCGCCACCGGCCGGGGTGATACCGGCGGGGGCGATACCGCGGCGGATGGTGGCGGTGCGGACGATGGAGAGCGCGGGCCGGGAGCGTCGGCTGCGCCGTTGCTCGCCGGACCGGATTCGGGCCGAGAACGACTCCATGGTGCCTGTTGCTGCCGGTCGTCTCCCGGAACGGCCCGCCCCGGGGTTGCCTCCGGCGACGGAGTCCCACTCGGCCGCTGTCGACCATCCGCCGGCTGTTGTCCGGAGTACTGCTCCCCGGCGGTGGGATACACCGGAGAACTCTGTTCCGGCGAAGACACGACGCGATCGGATGCGCCCGGCCGACCGGCATCGACAGGGGAAACCGGACCGGCTGCACCCGTGGGCCGCGGCTCGGTGAGCTCATTCGATCCCGGATCCAGATCTCGGGCCGCGCCGGCCACCCGCGCGGCGGCCTGGGCGTCCTGCGCAGTGAACTCGTCTGCGCCCTGGACGGTCCGGGCAGCAGTGTTGCGCAGGTGTTCGGCCATCGCCTGCACGGTGGCCAGTACTCGATCGGCGTGCGGTGTGAACTGTTCGGCGAATGCGCGACCCATATGGTCGTCGCCCCAGCTGCCTTCGGCCTGCGACAGGCTGTCCCGCAGCTCGGTGTGGGTCTGTTTCACCCGATCGGCGATTTCGGCCAGTTGTGCGCCGCGTTCGCGGAGGCCGGCCAGGTCCAAGCGAAGTTCGCCGCTCATCTCCCACCTCTGACCGGTGCCCCCGGGCCACCGACCCGCAGCCGGAACCGCCGCTCGAAATCGGCGATGAAGGCGGACAACGGCACCGATGAGCTCGACCGCTCCACGACACCGTCGTCGGCGACATAGAACACCGCCCGATCCAGTGCTATTTCACCGTCCGGCACCGGTGAGCGCACCATCCATCCCACACTGATCCGCTCGGCCCGCAACGTGGAGAGCGGGTATCCGGTCGTATCGTCGCCCCGGCCACGAATGTGGGCGCGGACCAGGTTCAGCGCCTCCGCTTCGTGGATCCCGGCCACCTCGCCGGCGACCAGACCGGCGAGCACGAATTGGAACAGGGCACCGTCGACGTCGCGCCCGGGATCCTCTCCTACGACCTGCACGATCGCCGCGCGCGTCACCGCGGCGGCCTGTGCGGCCGACACCAGCTGTTCGGCGGTGTCCGGTGCGGGGCCGTCCAGCACACCGGCCACCACCTTGGCCACCGTTTCGGTCGTCCATACGGCCGGCAACGCTGCCGCGCATTCCGCTATCGGAGCGGATTCACCTCGAAACCATTGCCCCTGGTCCCACCAGTAACAAAACGACAGCATGCCGGTCATGACACGCGGATTGAGCACCGGGTCGACCACCCAATCCGGAGCTCCCGCGAACAATTTCGGCATCGCGCCGGCACCGTTGTAGGCGGCATCCAGGATCGGCGCGTCCCATACGCCGCCCGACAGCACCGCCCGGTCGCCGGGCAGCAGCGTCAGCGTCGAACCGCTGTGCCCCGCGCTCTCGAAGATCCCGACCGACGGGCCGATTCGCGGTCCCCGTTCCGATCCGGCCGCCACGAAGGCCGCCCCCAGCACCGCCCATCGTGCCCACACCACCGCCAGATCCGGCAATTCGCCGGTCACGGGCACAGCCCGCACGCCCGCAACCCGATCCGTGCGCACACCGTCCGCGGCCGCGCGCGGCGACCTCGATTGGGGTTCGCCGCGCCCGATATAGGCAGCCAGCCACACGGGTAAGCGGCTGCGCGGATAGCGCTCCAGATCGGCCAGATACGCCTGTGGCGCGAACAGTTGCTCACCGGGAAACGGCTCCGCGCCCTGGTCGGTGACGACCTCGGCCCCGTCGGCATCGATGTACACCACCATCCGCCACCACGGCCCGTTATCCAGTTCGGCCGACAGCTGCCGGTGCCGGCGTACCGGCTCCCACACCGCCTCCGACACCTGACACCGGACGAGGTGGTCGCCGTCATCGGCTACGAACAATGCCGATTCGGCGACAACGGTCATCGCGAACGATGCTTCCAACCGCTGCTGTCCGGCCGGGGCGAGCTCACGCAGCCCGGCGACGATCCGATCGGCCAGCTCCGCGAGCTCCGCACCCACGGCACCGACCACAGCACACTCCAATATCAGCGG
The DNA here is from genome assembly GCF_050936135.1 of Nocardia sp. CA-290969. Lineage (NCBI taxonomy): Bacteria > Bacillati > Actinomycetota > Actinomycetes > Mycobacteriales > Nocardiaceae > Nocardia > Nocardia sp. CA-290969. The sequence goes on from NZ_JBNJNJ010000001.1 coordinate 7,674,033, forward strand.
ACCTCTGCCCAGCAAGCGGACCTGCACACCCTTGCCCCGGAGAGGCTCGGCGGCAAAACCTGCGTTGCTGCGATGTGCCGGACAGGATCGCGCTCGGAACGAAGATCGCGCAATCCGGCTCGGAGCGCAACCCACGCCCCTTGCCAACCATGGAAAGTGATCGAACCGGCGGATTCCGCCGGCCGCTACCCGACCCACCAGGGGCCGAACCGGCGATCAGCGGATTCAGCGGTCGAGGACGGAGAGCATGCCGGATACCGCTGCGGGCCAGGTGAACTGTTCGGCGCGCTGCCGGGCCGCGCCGCGCCGCTGCGCGGGCGGCCGGGCCAGCACATCGGTGACCGCGTTCGCGAAGGCCGCGGGGTCGTCGGCGGCGACGGCGCCGCAATCGGCGGTGACGATATCGGCCAGCGCCGAGGACCGGCTCGCCACCACCGGTGTGCCCGCGGCCAGCGCTTCCAGGGCCGCCAGTCCGAAGGTTTCGTGCGGTCCGGGGGCGAGTGAGATATCCGCGGTGGCCAGCAGGGTCGCCACCTGCGTCCGGTCGCTGATGAACCCGGTGAAATGCACCGCCGGCAGACCGCCGGGCAGCGGGGGCAACGACCGGGCCCGCCGTTCGAGCGCGTCGCGGCGCGGGCCGTCCCCGGCGACCACGAGCCGCGCGTCCACCCCGGCCCGCCGCAGTTCGCCGATCGCCTCGATACTGCGGTCGGCCCGCTTTTCCACCGACAGCCGCCCGCAGTGCACCAGCAGCGGCTGACCGGGTACCCCGAGATCGGCCCGCAGCCCGCGGTCGTGTCGGTTCGGGGTGAACAGGTCCAGATCGACGCCCAGCGGCACCATTTCGACATTCGGAGCGCCGATCCGCCGGAACTCGGCCTGCGCGAATTCGGTGGTGCAGACCACCATGTCGTATTCGGCGGCCGTGCGGCGATTGGCGATATCGGCGCAGTGCCGGGCGTAGCGGTCCGGCATGATCTGGCCGAGCAGCCGGTCCAGGCGTTCGTGGGAGATCATCACCCCGGTCACGTCCCGGCGGCGGGCCCAGCGCCCGAAACCGCGCAGGGTCAGGCGGTCGGAGACCTCGAGGACGTCCGGGCGCAGACCGGTCAGCGTATCGGCGACTCGGTGCGGATCGGCGGCCCGGTAGCCACCGGTCCACGGAATCTTCACGGCGGGCAGGGTGATCCGCAGTACGCCGGTCGGCAGGATCTCTTCGGCGCGGCGCCTGCCGGGGACGATCAGGACGACCTCATGTCCGGCGGCGACGTACCCCTCACCGAGATGGTGCAGTGCCGTACGCAGGCCCCCCGACCGCGGGCCGTAGAAGTTCGCCAGTTGCACTATGCGCACGCCGCCGATCGTGACGCGGGCCGGGTGCCCGCCGGAACCGGGCCGCTGAACTCGCGGTTAACGACGGGTTTTATTTGAAGTGCGGGCCGCTACGGGGTGTGCCCGGAGCGGGGCAGGTCGAGATTCAGCGGGATCCGGCCCACGCTGAGATGTTCGGTGACCTTGTCGGCGGGCAGCGGCCGGGCGATGAGGAACCCTTGCGCCCGGTAACAGCCCAGGCCCACCAGGGTGCGGGCGGCGACCGGGGTTTCCACACCCTCGCCGACCACGCCGAGCCCGAACGACCCGGCCAGGCCGATGATCGATTTCACGATGGCCAGATCGTCGGTGCTGGCGCCGAGCCGCTGCACGAAGCCGCGGTCGATTTTCACCGCGTCCACCGGCAGTGCCTTCAGATGCGACAGTGAGGAGTAGCCGGTGCCGAAATCGTCGATGGCGATCTGGACGCCCATCCGTTTGAGCCCCCGCAGCGTGACCTGGGTGCGGGCGAGGTCCTGGACCACCACGTGTTCGGTGATCTCCAGGCAGATCGAGCTGCCGTCGATGCCGAAATGTCGCAGGATGTCCTCGATCCGTTCCACGAAATCCAGGCTCACCAGCTGTACCGGGGACACGTTGATCCGCATGACCATATTGCTCGCCAGCCCCTGGCGCCGCCATTGCGCGAACTGGGCGCAGGCGGTGCGGATAACCCAGCGGCCCAGCTCACCGGCCAGATTGGTGGCTTCGGCGACGGTGACGAACGCCCCGGGCGGCAGCAGCCCGCGGGTCGGGTGCAGCCAGCGCACCAGGGCTTCCATGGCGACGATCCGGCCGGTGCGCAGATCGACCTCGGGCTGGTAGTGCAGGATCAGCGACCCGTCGGCGACAGCGCTGCGCAGGTTGAGCTCCACATCGTCCTGGAGTTCGAATTGGGCGCGCATGGCGTCGGTGAACAGCGCGACTCCGTTGCCGCCGCCGGATTTGGCCGACAGCAGGGCGTGATCGGCGCGGCGCATGATATCGGCGACCGTGGTCTCACCGGGGATGCCGACGGCGACCCCCACGCTGGCGCCGCGGCTCACCGATTCACCGCCTACGGTGACCCGGCGGCTGATGAGTTCCTGGATCCGGATGGCCTCGTGTTCGGCGGCCACGGTGTCCATGGGTTTGGCGGGCACGATCACGAACTCGTCGCCGCCGAGGCGGGCGATCATATCGTGCGGGTCGAGATTGTCCTGCAACCGTTCGGAGAGGGTGCGGATGAACTTGTCACCCGCGGTGTGGCCGAGGAAATCGTTGAGCGCCTTGAGGCGGTCGAGGTCGAGGAAGAACGCCGCCACCGGGCCGGGGCTGCCGGGTTGCAACCGCTGTTCCATATGTTCGATCAGGGCGCGCCGGTTCGACAGGCCGGTCAGATCGTCGTGCAGGGCGATGAAACGCAGCTGCTCCTCGGCCTCCACTCGTGCCTGCAGTTGCGCGAAGAGGGTGGCGATGGCCTTGAGGACGTTGAGTTCGCGATTGCTCCAGTCCCGGTCGCCGACCTTGACGAAACCGAGCAGCCCGGTGGATTTACCTCGCGATACCAGCGGTACCGCCGCGGAACTGATATCCCCGAGCCCGGACGCGGAATGCACGGTCTGCTGGTAGTCGGCGGCGCTGGCCGGGACCAGAAACGGTTCGGTGGCGTGTTCCAGCGACCGGAACACCGAATCGGCCTGGTCGAAGTACACGACCTCGAGCGGGTCCGGGTCGGGTTTGTCCTGGCGCGGCGGCCACTCGGCCACCAGGACCGTGGACCGGTTCTTGGGATCGTTGTGCCGCAGGTAGCTGAAGTCCACGTCGAAGTAGTCGATCAGCATGGCCAGCACCTGCTCGGTCGCCGACACCATGGTCGCCGAATCGACGCCCATCAGCTCCGCGGCGACCTCAGTCACCAGCGAGTCGAGTGTCCGCCGAGGCACCTGATCTCCGATCACACTAGCCGCGGGGCTTCGTGCCCGATAAGGGGCGACGTCTGCTCCGCACGCTGGCAGCTGCCGCGTAACTCAGGCGTAGTACCAGCGCCACGCTTTCCTGTTCCGGCACTTCCAGTAGTTCAAGGAAACGACCCTGAAGTGTGCACAGTCTACTTCCGTATGCCGGGGAAAGGGCATCCAGTTCGGTACGGGTTTGCGAAAACAGGAAGACCGGGGACATCGGCTGCACCGCCAGCCCGGCCCGCTGCGCCCGGATCCACAGCCGCTGTACGCCCGCCCCGGCGCGGGCGTAGCCGGCCAACTCGCCGCCCTCGGCCCCGGATTCCCGGCGGAAGGTCACCGCTACCACTGCGGAGCTGGAACGTACCCGGTCACGGGCGTAATCACCGAGCGCGGCCCCGGCCGACCAGCTGTGCAACTGGGCCATCACATCGGCGCGTCGCCCGATCTCCAGGGCCGCGCGTTCGTCGGGTGCGAGTTCGAGCGAACGGATATCGATTCCGTCGGAGAGGTCGTCGGTGGGCCGGCGCATCTCCGCGAACATCTCCCGGTGCAGCTGCGGGGTGAGATAACGGACCCGGTCGGCTTCGGCGAGCAGTGTGGCGGCCGCGCGCAACCCCGGGGGTTCGGTGACGGCCCGCATCCGCGCACCTTCGGCCGCGGCGGCCGCGGCGAGATCGGCGAGGACGGACTCCGGGATCGGGCCGCCGTACCCGAGCCGGCGGTTGGTCTCGCGGTCGAGTGCGTAGGGGTAATCGGCGGCCAGCGCCGGGTCCGTGCCGGTGCCGATATGCAGAACCGCGGCCAGCGGTGTGTCCGGTGCTGTGCGGTATTCGTGGGCACCCAGCAGCTCATGGGCCGCTGCGGCGGCGCGGGCGTTGTACAGAGCGGCACCCACCGCGACGGCGCTGCCCCGGTATCCGATATCCATCGCGGTGGTGTAGCGGGTGTCCAGCGCGATTCTGATCTCGCCGGGCGCGGTGTGCAGCGACCAGGGCTGAATATTGCCACCCGAGGGTGCCCGCTGCGCGCAGGCCAGAATCCGGTCGACGGGTGCCCGTGCCGGCTGTTCGGGCTCGGGATCGGCGGCATCTTCGTCGAGGTCGAGATCCGGGTCGGCGAGTGCGTCGAGCGCCTGCTCGATATCGAGGCGGGTCCGGCCCGAACGCAGCGGCCGTCCCAGTCCGATCCGGCGCACCACCGTCGCGACACCGGCCGCGCCGAGCATGACGTCCCCACCCAGCTGCGGCCAGCTGTTCAGGGTTTCCCCCACCTCGACCAGGCTGCCCGCCATCCGTGCCGACAGGTCCCGCGCGCCGAGCAGCCCGACGACGTAGGGTGCCTTGTCCCGGGTGGACAGGCCGCGTAGCTGGGTGACCGCGGTATCGCCGAGCAGCCCGTGGAACGGGCGGCGTTCCGGTTCCAGGTCGAAGCGCTCCACGTCGAGCAGGCCCCGGTCACTGGTCTCCATGATCAGCGGTAGTTTCCGGCGGCGGGCCGCTTCCCGGACCAGCAGTTTGATATCCAGGGAGTCGCATTCCTCCACCACGATCCCCAGCCCGGCGACGAAATCGTCGACGGTATCGGTATCCACCCCGCCGCCGCGGACCTCCACCGGCAGGTAGGGGTCGAGTTCGGCGATCCGGCGGGCCGTGACGATCGCCTTGTTCACGCCGATATCGAACAGTGTCGCGGGGACGCGGTTGAGGTTGGACAGTTCGAGTTCGTCGAAGTCGGCGAGCCGCAGTGCCCCGCATGCCCCCTCCTGGGCCAGCGTGTAGGCGATGGCGTGCCCCACGCTCTGGCCGACGATGCCGACCGTGAGGGTGCTCAGCCGTTCCTGTTCGGCGCGGGTGAGTTTGTTGCGATTGCGGTCGAGCCGGATGGCGCGGAAGGTCCGCGGGCCGGGCAGGACGACGACACTGCGCCGCCACGGGTAGTACACCCAGCGGTCGTCCGCCGAGCCCTCGCCGGTTTCCGGCGGATCGTTGAGCCGGCCGAATTCGGCGGCCAGCAATCCGCGCAGATCGTTGAATTCGATATGCGTCGTGCCGCGCAGGCCCGCCAGGGCGCGCTCGTCGTCCGGATCGCCCGGATCGAGCACCAGCGGTCGATATTCCACCCCGAGATCTGCTTCACCGACCATAAGCCCAGCATTCCTCCCCACTGTGGCGCAACGGCCGGTTGGGCCGCCGCGACTTGGGTTCAGCTAATCCCATTGCGCGAAGTTCACCACGCATCAGCAGATACTGCAACTTATCGGCAAATATGTGATACGTCCGGGTATCCCACCAAATCGGGACGGTGCGGTAGCGCTCGTCCGGGTAGGGCACCGGCGTAATCGCCTCGGCGACCACGCCCCCGCTCGCACGGTGCCGTTCGGCGGTGAACGAGGCCACGGTCGCGAACCCGTAGCGGGCGCCCAACAGGTGCGGCGCGTGCGCGATACAGCGCGACAGCGCGGCGGTGAGATCGCCCCGGCGCGCCGCGTCGCGACCGACCCAGAGCGCCCGGGATTCGACGACACCGCGTGGGATACGCCGGGCCATCATGCGGCTCAGATCCGTCGCGCCGGGACGTCCGGCCCAGGGGTGGAGGGAGGAAACCTCCGAGACCCAGGTGTACGGGCCTTGGACGCGGAGGCCGCCGACCACCTCGCCGGCGCTGTCGGTGGCCGTGAAGAACAGGGCTGTGGACGAGCCGTCCGCCATCTTGTCGAATTCCAGCGCCTGTTCGTTGCCGAAATGCCGGTAGGTTTCCCGAGCGCCCGCCAGGTAGCGGCGCCAGAGTTCGGGGGAGTGGTCGGGGGTGGTGGCGCAGATGTCATAGCCGGAGACGTTGTCGCGAAATCCCGCAGTGCGGCCCTTGCACGGGTGGTCTTCCTGGCCGACTGCGATCGTTTCGACAGTCATGCAGTTCCTACTCGTTCGCCGTGCGCACAGGTGTGCGCACGGGATTTTGTTGTCCAGCAGCTCGTCCGACGCCCCGGCTCATCGGCGTGCCCAGTGCAGTATCCGTCATGGAAACACAATTGACCAGGACTCTGGTTAATCTTCCGAAAACGGGTCCGAGATCACGCTGTTATCGCAGGTCAGGCCGGTTGATTCAAGAATGGTCGATTACCAGCAGACCGGTTGGTTCCCATTTGGTTAACAACCGGCAACTAATCGTACAGGGTGTCCGCTACGCGCTGATCGAAATGAACAGCTCCACCGATTCCGAGCCGTGCCAGATCTCGATCTCCTCGCGGTAGGCGCGCGTGATCTCGGCCGAGGCCGTCGCGTCGTCGACCTGCGCCCAGACATCCTCTACCGGATCGTGGTAATCGCCGTTGGGAACGAACCGTGCGTAGACGCCCCGCGGTACGCGGACGAGTACGTCACCGACCTGCGCGGCGTCCGGTTCGGGATATTCGAAACACACCAGCGCGTTGTAGGTTCCGGTCGGTGTGCGGACGTACACGGTGTACATGGGCCGTTCCGAATCGGCCGATCCGGCCAATCCCGCCGCCCGTTCCCGCAGCCGGTCCTTGAGGAACTCGATGAGTTCGCTGTTGCTCACCTTGAAGCTGGGGCGGACCTTCGGGAACACCAGACCGGCGTACAGGGCCTGGCCGCGCACCACGATCGTGTAGCTCATCGCGGCTCGACCGCCAGGTACATATCGATCTTGTAAGCGTGTGGGTAGAACTCGAAATCGCCGGTGAAGGTGCGGCTTATCTGGTGTTGTTCCTCGGCGTAGGCGATCTGTGCCCACAGGCCGGTCAAGATCTGCGGGAAATTGCCCACCGAGGAGAACTTCGCGTAGGTGCCGCGGGGTAGCCGGGCCACCAGATGTCCGCGGGTGACCTCGTCGAACGAACTGCACCGGTAGCCGACGATCTGGGTGTTGTAGGTGCCCAGATCGTGCGAGTAGTCGGTGTACGCGGTGGCCAGCGGTCCACCGAGTTCGTGATGCAGCACCGACGACCAGGCTCCCTCGAGGTCGCGGTCGCGTAGTTCACCGAGCGCGCGCTTGGGGCTGCGTACGGGAAGGCCGGCCACCCACGTCTCGTCCCGCTCGACGATTTCAAACTGCATGGAACGACTCTTTCGAGGTGTCTCCTGGTGAACAAGCCGACCGGGTGGTCGGCCGGAGTCGCCATGCTATCAACCGGCGGCCGTTGCGGTGGTCCGCCCGCCACGCCGTAGCCGCCGATCGGAGCGCCGCACCGCAAACCCACCATCATCTACCGGAACCGGTGAAGTCGCCACAGCTGAGCAATTGTCGAGTAATTCGATCAGCTTGTTCGGAATGGCGCATCGTGCAGGAAAGTTCGCATATTTTAGCCGTATTCTCAACGCTGGGTACGTCATCCGATATTGTTTCGTAATTCACTGGTGCAGGCACGATCGGCCACTGCCAGTTCAGCTGAACTTCATTCGGCGTCATTACCAATGCCAGCATGATCGGCAGAGCAGCACCCTGGCGGCGGCGCATTCTGTGCTGCCTCGCGGCGCTGGGTGTGTTCACCGTTGTCCCGGGGGGCCTGGGCGCGGTCGCGGTCGCGCAGGACGGGTCGGGGGTCACCGGAGTGAGCCGGATGGACGGGGTTGCCTGGATGAACATCCGGGATTCCGCCGGTGTGGGTCTGGCCGATTACTCCTTCGTCAGCGACCACGGCGGGTTGCTCGACCCCGGCGCGACGATCATGTGGACGCTGATCGGCCTGGAATTCGTCGGATACATGGTCATCGTGACCACCGCGATCTGGTTCATCGGCTATGCCCTCAGCTTCGCCTGGCTCGACCTGTTCGCCGGCGCGCTGCGCGGTACGGCCGACGCCCTCGCCGCCCAGCTCGCGACGCCGGCCGTCCTGATCACGGCCGCGGCCATCGGCGCGTTCTTCGTGGCCTGGTTCACGGTGCGCGGTTTCCACAGCCGGGCCGCGGTCCAGACGCTGACCATGCTCGCCGTGGCAATTCTGGGCCCGCTGTTCCTCGCCGCACCCCTGGCCGGTGCGCTCGGCTCGGACGGGGTACTCGCCCGCGGGCGTGATGTCGGCGTTGCGATCGCCGCCGGTTTGAACGGATCCGCCGCACCGGACACGGATGCGCAGCTGTCCACACTGCAGGTCCAGATGGCCGACAATTTCGCGCGCCGGCCGGTGCAGGTGTGGAACTTCGGCCATATCGTCGACGACCGGTCCGCCTGTGCCGCCGCGTGGTCGGCGGGGATGACGGCCGGCGATACCGAGCGGACCCAGCGCGCCCTCGACGCCTGTGGTGACACCGCGGCCGCCGCGGCGACTCGTCCGCGGGCCGGTCAGCTCGGCACCGGCCTGGTGCTGCTGGTATCGGCGGCGATCCTGCTGTTGTTCGCGGTCATCCTCTCGGTTCGGCTGATCAAGGCCGCGCTCGATGCCGTCTACCAGGGATTCCTGGCGATATTCGGGTTCGCCGCCGGTGGTTTCGTCTACGGGCCCACCCAGACTTTCCTGGTCCGCAATCTGGTGAATTCGGGTATCGCCGCGGCCCGGATGTGCGCGTACACCGTTTTCGTCGGTGTCTACCTGTTGTTCCTGGGCAATCTGTTCCAGCAGGCCCGAGGGCAGGTGGTCGCGGTGATCGTGATCGCCGCGGTGGTGGAAATCGTGGCGATCCTCCAGATGGGCCGTTTGTCCAAGAGTCTCACCCGCGGCTCGGGCTGGGTGGCGAACCGGTTCGCGCTCGCTGTCCAGGGCGCGCCGGCGGGGTCCGGCGGTTCCGCGCTCGGGATGGGCGGCGGCGCCGGCAAGGGATCCGGTGGTGGTTCCGGTATGGGAACGATCGCGGCCCTGGCCGCCCTCAACACCGTCAACGCCTCGCCGCTGACCGCCTGGTTGGCGGGCGGGACGCTGAACCCGCTGCACCCGCTGGCCTTCGGGAAGACGCGCAGCGACCGGGTGAGTATCGCCACCGCGGCCAGCCGGCTGGAAGGGCATCAGTGGCGGGCCTTCGGCCGGCAGAACTGGCGGCTGCTGGCACGGCAGGAAGCCGATTCGTGGGGGGGTATCCACACCGAACTCGGGCTCAACCGCGCACTGAAGTATCTCGACAACAACCGGGTGCCCGCCGAAATGTTGCCGGCCGTCCTGATCGATGCCGGAGCGAGCCACGAGCGGGTCCACCACCATATGCGAGCCCGCCAGACCCGCAGCGACACCCGCTCTCGCAACCCTTACGGATTCCCGCCGTTGCAGAAGGCCCTCGCCGCGGGCAATGCGGTGCTCAACCATATCGGGACGGACGCGGAATCCGCGTTCGCGGCGCAGGCCGTCAGCGATGCCGACAGCCTGGCCCGGCACACCCTCGCTCCCACTCCCGGGGCACTGCTCGACCGAGGGTTCATTGCCCGCGTCCAGCAGCACTGGGATTCCGACCGGGCCCTGCGCGCGAATATCGGTCCGGAGGAATGGAACAACGTCGGCCGCGAGACCCGTACCGCCATCGCCCATCAGGTGGCGACCGAGCATCTGGCGACGGCCCGCGCCTACTCCGCGGCCCCCAACGACGCGAACCGTGCCGAACTCGCGGCCTCGCTCAAACGACTGTCCAATCTGGACCACACGCTGCCCGAGTTCGGCCTGGATCCGTGGGATCTGTGATCGTGCGAACGAGTAGCCGCGTGCGATGCCGACCGCGCCACCGTGCCACGCGCGCCCCGGGTCGGTACGCTGCAGCCGACAGCGCAGTCGTCAAATCGGGAGTCGGCATGGGGCGGGTCAACCGCAGAAAATCGGTGCAGGGCGCGAAAACACTGGTCACCGGGGCGGCCAGCGGGATCGGGAAAGCGACCGCGCTCGCGGCGGCCGCCCGTGGGGCCCGCTTGGTGCTCACCGATATCGACGCCGACGGGCTGGCCGCCACGGTCGGCGAGATCGAACGGGCCGGTGGGACGGTGCTCGTTTCCCGGGCCCTGGATATCGCCGACTACGAGGCGGTTGCCGAATTCTCCGCCGCCGTGCACGAGGAGTTCGGCAGTCTCGACGTGGTGATGAATGTGGCCGGAACCTCGGTCTGGGGGACGGTCGACAGCCTGGAGATCCGGCATTGGCGGCGCATGGTCGATATCAACCTGATGGGGCCGATCAATGTCATCGAACGTTTCGTGCCGCCGATGGTGCGCGCGGGACAGCCCGGCGCGCTGGTGAACGTCTCCTCCGCCGCGGGGCTGCTCGCGCTGCCGTGGCACGCCGCCTACAGCGCGAGCAAATACGGATTGCGCGGTCTGTCGGAGGTTCTGCGGTTCGAGCTCGCGGAGCACGGGATCACCGTGCACCTGGTGACGCCGGGCGCGGTGGCGACCCCGCTGGTGCGTACCTTCGATCTGGTCGGCGTCGACAAGGAGCATCCGCGGGTGCAGCGGGTGACCTCGCTGTTCACCCGCCACGCGGTGCCGCCGGAGAAGGTGGCCGCGGCCATCCTGAAGGGCATCGAACGGAATCGCTTCCTGGTGTACAGCTCCTTCGACATCCGGTTCGGATACTGGTGGAAGCGGAAATTCGCCTTCCCCTACGAAGTGCTGATGCGGCTGGCCAACCGGCAGTTCAGCACGCTGAAGCAGTCGGTGAATCAGGATCTGGCACCGCCGAACACGTCGAGTCCGGAAACGCCTGCGGCGCACTGACGCATTCCGCGGCCACGCCCGAGTTCTCCGGTGGTGCGGCGGCCGGATCGCCGGGCTCGCACGTGCCCGGCTCCGGGCAGTTCAGGTGGACGTCGAGTACACGGGCGCCCGGGCCCTCGTCACCGAGCCGGTCGTGCTCGTTGACCAGTTTGCAGCTACCCAGCGAGAGGCAGCCGCAGCCGATGCATCCGGTGAGGTTGTCCCGTAACCGGACCAGCTGGGTTATCCGCTCGTCCAGTTCGGTACGCCAGGCGGTGGACAGTGTTTCCCAATCGCGGCGGGTGGGTGTGCGACCTTCCGGCAAACGATCCAGGGCGGCGCGGATTTCGCTCAGCGGGATACCCACGCGCTGGGAGATGCGGATGAAGGCCACGCGGCGCAGGGTCTCGCGGGTGTAGCGGCGTTGATTTCCGCTGGTCCGGCGGCTGGAGATGAGGCCCTCGCGTTCGTAGAAGTGCAACGCCGACACCGCGACTCCGCTACGCTCGGAGAGCTGGCCGGGGGTCAGCTCCTTGGTTTTCCAGTCCGTTGTCGGCATCCGCCCTCCTCCGTCATCCTCAACCATACTTCGGGTTGCTGGCCGATGTGAGCGGAATCGGGGCAAATATGCCGCGAACCCACGCGGTCACCGCGTGCCCGCGGCCCGCGCGCGCATTACTGTCGGGACATGGGACCAGATGCCGTATCCGAAACCCCGGCCCCGAACGACACGGCCCCCGCCTACGGGGTGACCAGCGAAGTCGGCAACCTGCGGGCGGTACTGCTGCACCGGCCCGGCGACGAACTGCGCCGGCTCACCCCGCGCAACAACGATCAGCTGCTCTTCGACGCGATCCCCTGGGTGGAGCGCGCCCAGCAAGAACACGACACCTTCGCCGGAGTCCTGCGCGAGCACGGTGTCGAGGTCTTGCTCGTCGCCGATCTGCTCGCCGAAACTCTGGCGGTCAGCGGCGCGGCGCGTATCCAAGGCATCTCCGCGGCCGTCCACGCACGCCGCCTCGGCCATGCGCTCGCCGGCGAACTCGCGACCCATCTGCGCGGCGTACCGGCCCCCGAACTGGCGCGGATCCTGATGGCCGGAATGACCTTCGACGAACTTCCCTTCGCCGGCGACGACACCTCCCTGGTCCGCCGGATGCACCACGGCGGCGATTTCGTCATCGACCCGCTGCCGAACCTGTTGTTCACCCGCGACTCCTCGTTCTGGGTGGGACCCAAGGTCGCCATCACCGCACTGGCGCTACCGGCCCGGGCCCGGGAAACCTCGCTGACCGATCTCATCTACGCCTTCCATCCGAGGTTCCTCGGCGTCCGGCGGGCCTACGAATCGCATACCGCGCCGATCGAAGGCGGCGATGTACTGCATCTGGCGCCCGGCGTGATGGCGGTGGGGGTCGGCGAGCGGACCTCCCCGGCCGGCGCGGAAGCGCTGGCCCGCAGCCTGTTCGACGACGGTCTCGCCGAAACCGTCCTGGTGGTCCCGATCGCGCAGAACCGCGCGACCATGCACCTGGACACGGTCTGCACCATGGTCGATACCGACGCCGTCGTGATGTATCCGGGCGTCCGCGAAACCCTCACCGCCTACACACTCCGCAAATCCGGTGACGACGGCTGTGTGGTGAGCGGACCCGATCCGTTCCTGCCCGCCGCCGCGGCGGCCATGGGCATCGGCAAACTCCGCGTGATCGATACCGGGCTCGACGGGGTCACCGCCGAACGTGAACAGTGGGACGACGGCAACAACACGCTCGCCCTGCGCCCGGGGGTGGTGGTCGCCTACGAACGCAACGAGATGACCAATGCGCGGCTCGAGGATTCCGGTATCGAGGTGCTGCGTATCCCCGGCTCGGAACTGGGCTCCGGCCGCGGCGGGCCACGATGTTTGTCCTGCCCGCTTGCGCGAGATGAGGTATGAAACTCCGCCGGATGCGGTAAGAACGAGCCATGCTCGAGATCACAGTCTCGCACGATTCGGGCGTCCCACCCTACGAACAGCTACGGCTGGCCGTTATCGCCCGGGTGCGCGCGGGCGAGCTCACTGCCGGAACCAAGATCCCGACGGTGCGCGCGCTGGCCGCGCAACTGAACCTGGCGCCGAATACGGTCGCCCGGGCCTACCGCGAGCTGGAACAGGACGGCGTCCTGGAAACGCACGGCCGCCTGGGGACCTTCATCGCATCCTCCGGCGACCCCACCGCCGACGCCGCCGCCCGGGCCGCCACCGAATACGTCGCCACCATCCGACACCTCGGCCTCGACGCCACCGCCGCCCTCCACTACGTGAAGTCCGCCCTGAACCCGTAGCCAAACCGATCCCTCACATCCGGTGGTTCGGGGCCCGCGCCGCCGGAGGCGGCGCCATGACACCGTTCGGGGCCCGTCTCGTTATCGCCAGCTGGGCAGCCAGAGGTGGTCCTGCCAATTACCGGTGGTGATGGGCAGGGCCGTGAGAATCGGCCACAGCCAGATGAAATTCGCGATCACCAGGGCCAGGTACAAGCACACCGCGAGCAGGCCGAGACTGTGCCGTTCGCTCGGTTCGGCGGGTAGGAACGTACCGCCGGGCGCGCGGGCGACCGGCCGGCGCGCCGTGCCCAGCACATCGCCGAGTACCAGCGCGACCGCCATCACCAGGAACGGGGCCAGGGTGACCGCGTAGAAGTAGTACATCTGGCGGTCCAGGGTGAGGAACCAGGGCAGCAGCCCGGCGCCGTAACCGGTGAAGACCGCCGCGTAACGCCAGTCGCGGCGCACCACCCAGCGCCACAGCCCCCACACCAGCACCGGCAGCGCGACCCACCACAGCGCCGGCGTGCCGATCAGCATGACCGCCTTCACGCATTCGCTCTGCCCGCAGCCGGTGACCCCGTCGTCGGCGTAGTAGTACAGCATCGGGCGCAGACCCATCGGCCACGTCCACGGTTTGGATTCCCACGGATGATGGTTACCGGCCGAATTGGTGAGCTCGGAGTGGAATTCCAGGGTGCGGGAGTGGAAGTACCACAGCGACCGCACGGCGTCGGGGAACAGTTGCGACCAGAAACCACCCGTCCCGATTCCGCCCTCGGGTGCGGACGGGTTGCCCGCCATATAGCGGTAGACGGCGGTTTCCTCGCGGAACCAGGCGGCATAACTGGCCAGGTACACGCCCAGCGGGATCAGGACAAGCGCGTACAGGGCGGGTCCGATATCGCGGATCGCGGTACCGAACAGTGGTTTGCGCACACCGTAGGTGCGGCGGGCGGAGAGATCGAACAGCACACTCATCAGGCCGAAGGCGGCGATGAAGTACATGCCCGACCATTTCGTCCCGCAGGCGAGCCCGAGCAGGATCCCGGCCCCGAACCGCCACCAGCGCACCCCGAGCCGCGGCCCCCACGGCGTCAGCCCTGCCCGGCCCTCGGCATCGGCTTTCGCCAGCCGCGCCCGCACTTCGTCCCGGTCGACGATCAGGCAGCCGAAGGCGGCGGTGACGAAGAAGGTGATGAAGATATCGAGCATCCCGATCCGGGAGGAGACGAAACTCGCCCCGTCGGCGATCAGCAGGATCCCGGCGAACGCGCCGAGCAGTGTGGACCGGGTCATCCGCCGCACGATCCGGATCACCAGCAGCACCAGCAAGGTGCCGGCCAGCGCCGCGGTGAACCGCCAGCCCCAGCCGTTGTATCCGAACAGCGCCTCGCCGATCGCGATCAGCTGCTTACCGACCGGCGGATGCACCACCAGCCCGTATCCGGGGTTGTCCTCGATCCCGCCGGTCAGGAACTGCCACCCCTGCGGCGCGTAGTGCTTCTCGTCGAAAACCGGGGTCCCGGCGTCGGTGGGGTAGTTCAGCATGGTGAACCGCGTAATGGCCGCGATCGCCGTCAGGAACAGGCTGACCACCCAGCCGCGCACGGTATCCGTGGGACCGAAATCGGGCGCCGGCCGCAGCGGCGCCGGGCTCGACCAGGTGCGCGCCGGCCGCCAGGCCGCGCTGGGGCGCGAGTCGGTCAGCTGTGTCACGGGGTGAGTCTATGTTTATCGCCGACCGCCGCCGACGGCGCGGGTTCCAGCCCGTACGGCGGTCCTGCGGTCCCCGCGCTTTGCCTGGCGCACCAGGACCCGAGGCCCGCCCCGGCCCGCCCAGAGGAGAAGACCATCAGGTGACGTATAAGAATGGGCACGCCGGTGGAACAGGCCCACCTGTTCCGCGGCGAACCGAACGCGCCCAGCGGCGGCGCCGAGTCTTACGAGGCCTTTGGAGGTTCACATAACCCCGGAACCGAACGGGACCACGGCGGTGCCGAGTCTTACGAGGCCCTTGGAGGTTTTGGCCCGTCCCTGCTGTCAGCGCTCGATGCGATGCGGCGCAGCCGCGAGTGTCGAGTGCTGACAGCAGGGACCAAGGGGGGCCAAAACCACGTGCCGCCGGAGGCGGCACCAAAAACACAGGAGGAGTGTGGTGACTCAGGGTCGGCTGGTTCTGGCGGCGACACCGTTGGGCGAGATCGGTGACGCTTCGCCCCGGTTGCGGGAGGCGCTGGGGTCCGCCGAGATCGTCGCGGCGGAGGACACCCGGCGCACCCGGTCGCTGGCGGACGCGCTCGGGGTGGAGATCCGTGGTCGGGTGGTGAGTTTCTACGACCACGTGGAGTCCGCGCGAGTTCCCGTGTTGCTGGAAGAGATCGCCGCCGGGCGGACCGTGCTGCTGGTCACCGACGCCGGGATGCCTTCGGTCAGTGATCCCGGGTTCCGGCTGGTGGCGGCTTGCGCCGAACGGGATCTGCCGGTGACCTGCCTGCCCGGGCCCTCTGCGGTGACGACGGCGCTCGCCCTCTCGGCCCTGCCGGTGGACCGCTTCTGTTTCGACGGTTTCGCGCCGCGGAAGTCCGGTCGGCGCAAAGAGTGGCTGGGGACGCTGGTCTCCGAACGGCGGGCCTGCGTGTTCTTCGAGGCCCCGCACCGGCTGGCCGAATGCCTGGCCGATGCCGTCGAGGTCCTCGGTGGCGATCGCCGGGCCGCGGTGTGCCGCGAACTCACCAAGACCTACGAGGAAGTCGTCCGCGGCACGCTCGCCGAGCTCGCGGAATGGGCGGCCGACGGTGTGCGCGGCGAGATCACCGTGGTGCTGGAAGGCGCGAGCCCAACCGTTGCCGAACCGGAGGACCTGGTCGCGCAGGTCGAGGAACGCGCTGCCGCGGGGCTGCGGCTCAAGGAGGCCAGCGCGGAAATCGCGGAGATCGCCGGGGTCTCGCGCCGCGAACTCTACGACGCCGTCCTGGCCGCCCGCCGCGCCGCCACCGAGTGAGGTGAGGTCGCAACCCCGTACCGCCTCCGGCGGCCCGGGCGATGCGCGTGCGTACCGACCTGCTACGCCGGAGATACGGCGCGGGTATGCACCGAATCGCGCCCGGTCACCGCGGAGATCATTCGTCGGTCTTGGGCTCCACATAGCGCGGGAAGACCGGTTCCGGAGCGGGTAGCGGGACCCCCGGGACCAGGGGTGTGGCGATATCGGCGAAATCGCGGCCCTGCTGGGCGAGCAGGTCCAGGATCTTGGCCGCCGACCCCGGCATCGCGGGCTGGGCCAGGATCGCCACGATCCGGATCACCTCGAGGGTGACGTAGAGGACCGTCGCCATCCGGGCCAGGTCTTCTTCGGTACCGGATTTGCGCAGCGTCCAGGGCGCCTGGGCGGTGAAGTACTTGTTGGTTTCGCCCAGGGTCAGCCAGATCTGTTCCAGCGCCAGATGCATCTGCTGCACATCGAATTCGGCGCGGCAGCGGTCGAGCAGGCCGTTCGCGCGGTCGAGCAGGGCGCGGTCGTCGGCGGTGAATTCGCCCGGGGTGGGGATCACGGCGCCGCAGTTCTTGGCGACCATGGTCAGGCTGCGCTGCACCAGGTTGCCGAACTCGTTGGCGAGGTCGGCGTTGATCCGGGAGACGATCGCCTCGTGGCTGTAGCTGCCGTCCTGACCGTAGGAGATCTCGCGCAGCAGGAAGAACCGCACGGCGTCGAGTCCGTAGGTGTCGACGAGTTCCAGCGGGTCGACCACATTGCCGACCGACTTCGACATCTTCTCGCCCTTGTTGTACAGGAACCCGTGCACGAACACCCGCTTCGGCAGTTCGATACCGGCCGACATCAGGAACGCGGGCCAGTACACGGTGTGGAAGCGGGTGATGTCCTTGCCGATGATGTGCACGTCGGCCGGCCAGAACTTCCCGAACGACGCGGAATCGGTATCGGGGAACCCGACCCCGGTGAGGTAGTTGGTGAGCGCGTCCACCCACACGTACATCACGTGGTCGGGATGATCGGGTACCGGAACACCCCAGTCGAAGGTGGTCCGGGAAATCGACAGGTCTTTCAGACCCGCCTTCACGTAGCTGACGATCTCGTTGCGCCGGGTGGCCGGGGCGATGAACTCGGGATGCTCGTCGTAGAGGGCGAGCAGTTTGTCCTGGTAGGCCGAGAGCCGGAAGAAGAAATTGGATTCCTCGGTCCAGGTGACCGGAGTTTTGGTCTCGGTGGAGATGCGGCTGCCGTCGTCGAGCAGCGTGGTCTCCTCCTCGGTGTAGAACGCCTCGTCGCGCACCGAGTACCAGCCGGAGTAGTTGTCGAGGTAGATATCGCCGTTGTCCAGCATCCGCTGCCAGATCGCGGCACTGGCCCGCTGATGGTCGGCGTCGGTGGTGCGGATGAACCGGTCGAAGGAGATATCGAGGGATTTGTCCATCCGCTCGAACACATCGGAGTTGCGCGCGGCCAGTTCCTCCACCGGGATGTTCTCCGCGGCGGCGGTCTGCTGCATTTTCTGGCCGTGCTCATCGGTGCCGGTCATGAAGAACACGTCGTACCCGTCGAGCCGCTTGAACCGGGCGAGCGCATCGGTGGAGATGTACTCGTAGGCATGCCCGATATGCGGCGCACCGTTCGGGTACGCGATGGCCGTGGTGATATAGAAGGCGGGGCGATCGACTGCGCTCATGGTGTGTCGATTCCATCATGGGGACCGGAGTGAACCCGACTCGACTGCGTGTTCATGCCCAGAAAGGGTACTGGCCCGGTCGCGCGGGCAGGAATCGAATTCCCTCGGCCGCCGATCGAACGGTGATCTCGCGGCGGGGTGGTGGCGTAGGACATGCGCCGCGCGCCCGAGGTGTCGTAGCCCCCTCGGGCGGCGGACTCTACTGTGAGGACCGTGCCTGTGAGTGACTCCGTGCGAAATACCGGCCCCGCCGCGTATCCGGTGCGCGCATACCGGCGGGGGGTCCGCCGATGAGCGCCCGGCGACCCGCGCCGCCGCTGCCCGAACCACTCGCGCCGCTGGTGGATGCCCATACCCATCTGGACGCCTGTGGCGCTACCGATGCGGCCTCGGTCGCGGAGATGGTCGACCGGGCGGCCGGGGTCGGGGTGGGGCGGGTGGTCACCGTCGCCGATGATCTCGCGGCGGCGCGCTGGGCGGTGGACGCCGCGCATTGGGACGACCGGGTGTACGCGGCGGTGGCCCTGCATCCCACCCGGGCGAATGCGCTCGACGAGGCCGCACGGGCCGAACTCGAGAAGCTGGCGGCCGATCCGCGGGTGGTGGCGGTGGGCGAGACCGGGCTCGACTACTACTGGCCGGGCAAACTCGACGGCTGCGCCGATATCGAAACGCAGATCGAAGGTTTCCGCTGGCATATCGACCTGGCCAAGCGGATCGGTAAACCGCTGATGATCCACAACCGGGAAGCCGATCACGATCTGCTGACCGTGCTGCTCGACGAGGGCGCCCCGGAGACGGTGATCTTCCATTGTTTCTCGTCGGACGCGAATATGGCGCTGTCGTGTGTGGCCGAGGGGTATGTGCTGAGTTTCTCGGGTACCGCGAGTTTCAAGAACGCGCACGAACTGCGGGAAGCCGTGAAGGTGGTGCCGGACGAACAACTGCTGGTCGAGACCGATGCGCCGTACCTCACTCCGCATCCGCACCGGGGCGCACCCAACGAGCCGTACTGCCTGCCCTACACCGTGCGGGCGCTGGCCGAACTGCGAGCGCAGGATCCGGCGGAACTGGCGCAGATCAGCACGGCGAACGCACGCCGCGTCTACGGATTCACCGCCTGAACCAGCCGCTCCGAGAAAGTGATTTGCGCCACAGTTTCATCGGCGGTATGGCCACTAGCTGCGGCTCGGCGGTCCGGAGCGAGCCCCGGGCCGGCGGGCTGGTTCGTTGCGGTTGTCCCGGCCTCCGGGCTTCGTTATCGTCCCGTGACCGTGTCACCCTTTGCGAGGATCAACTCCTCACGCTCGCCTCTGCTGTACGCAGCGATCGCCGCAGTGCTGCTGACCCTGATCATCGGCGCCGGGGCGGCCATCGCCACGCACGATGCACACGACCGTGCGCATTCGGCCCCCGCCGCCACCTCCTACCAACTGCCGGCCACCCAGTCCGCAGCCGCCTAGCCGTGTAACCGTTGTCTTCTGGCGGGGAAGGGCATACCCCTCCGAGAACCTTCTCGGTCTCACCGGCCGCCGTATCTTCCCCCGTCGACTCGACATCGCCCCACGCGCTGATCGGCCGCCGAGAACCAGATTGGTAAGTTCGCCCGGTGTCGGATGCCGAGATGATGGCGCGTGGTGAGGCGGCTCTGCTGGGGCCCGCGCAGGTGCGGGAGCTGGCCGAGCGGTTCGGCGTGCGCCCGACCAAACAGCTCGGGCAGAACTTCGTGCACGACGCCAATACGGTCCGGCGGATCGTGACCGCGGCCGAGGTCGGGCGTGCCGATACGGTGCTCGAGGTGGGGCCCGGTCTCGGTTCGCTCACCCTGGCGCTGCTGGATGTGGTGGATGCGGTGGTCGCCGTCGAGATAGACCCGGTGCTGGCGGGGCAACTGCCCGAAACCGTGCGGGAGCGAGCCGAATCGCTGGCCGGCCGGCTGGCCGTGGTGCCCGGTGACGCGCTGCGGGTCCGGGCGGATATGTTGCCGTCCGTCCCGACCGCCTTGGTGGCGAATCTTCCCTACAACGTGGCCGTGCCGGTGCTGTTGCATCTGCTCGCCGAATTGCCGAGTATCCGTACCGCGCTGGTGATGGTGCAGGCCGAGGTTGCCGACCGCTTGGCCGCGCCGCCGGGAAGCCGCGTGTACGGCGTGCCGAGCGTGAAGGCCGGTTTCTTCGGCACCGTGACCAAGGCGGGGTCGGTGGGCCGGCAGGTGTTCTGGCCGGTGCCGCAGGTGGAGTCGGGGCTGGTGCGGGTGGACCGGTTCGCCGAACCGCCGTGGCCGGTCGACGAGATCCACCGGAAACGTGTGTTCGAGGTGATCGATCTGGCATTCGCGCAGCGCCGCAAAACGTTGCGTGCCGCGCTGGCCGGGTGGGCGGGTTCCCCCGCGGCGGCGGAACGAAGGCTGCTCGGTGCGGGAATCGCGCCGACTGCCCGCGGGGAGACCCTGGACACTGCGGCCTTCGTCCGCCTGGCCGCGCAGGCGGACGCTCAGTCGGCGAGTTCGTAACCCGCTTCGTCCACCGCGGCCGCGATATCGGACGCGGCGATATCGCCGCCGGACTCGACCACGACCCGGCCCGACGCGAGGTCGACGTCGACGCCGGTGACGCCGTCGATCTTGCCGATTTCGGTCTGGACGGCCTGGACGCAGTGGCCGCAGGTCATTCCGGTGACGGTGTAGGTGCTGGTGGACATGGTGTCTCCTTTGCGCTCGGTCCCTCAGGACACCGCCGAATATACCCCCGGGGGGTAATTGCGGCAAGCGGTTCCCGCTGCCCCCACGCCGGGGCAGGCGATAGGCTAGGGCACCGTGCTGTCCGTTGTGCCCAGTCCCGTCACCGTGCGGGCACCCTCGAAGGTCAACCTCCATCTGGGAGTAGGTGACCTGCGCGCCGACGGCTACCACGAGCTCACCACCGTGTTCCAGGCGCTTTCGCTCGCCGACGATCTGGAGATCGCGCCCGCCAACTCGCTCGCGCTGCGGGTTACCGGGGAAGGCGCCGCGGAAGTGCCCACCGACCGGACCAATCTGGTGTGGAAGGCCGCGGTCCGTCTGGCGCAGCTGGCCGGCCGGGCGCCGCTGGTGGAGATCACCATCGACAAAGGTATTCCGGTGGCCGGCGGGATGGCCGGTGGCAGCGCCGACGCGGCCGCCACCCTGGTGGGCCTCAACGAACTCTGGGAACTCGGTATGCACCGCGACGAACTCGCCGCGGTGGCCGCCGAACTCGGCAGCGATGTGCCCTTCGCCCTGCACGGCGGTACCGCGCTCGGTACCGGCCGCGGCGAACGGCTGCTACCGGTGCTCTCCCGCAACGTTTTCCACTGGGTGCTGGCGCTGGCCAAGGGCGGGCTGTCCACCCCGGAGGTCTTCACCGAACTCGACCGGCTCCGCGTCCAGGGCGACCCACCCCGGCTCGGCGAGCCCCAGGCCCTCATGCAGGCGCTGGCCTCCGGCGATGCCCGGCAGCTCGCCCCGCTGCTCGGCAACGACCTGCAGGCCGCGGCCGTTTCCCTGCGCCCCGAATTGCGCCGCACTCTGCGCGCCGGTGTGGAGGCCGGGGCGCTGGCCGGGTTGGTGTCCGGGTCCGGCCCGACGTGCGCTTTCCTCTGCGAAACCGCCGAATCGGCGGTCGCGGTCGCGGCGGAACTCTCCGGTGCGGGAGTCGCCCGCAGCGTACGGACGGCCACCGGCCCGGTTCCCGGTGCCCGGATCACCGGCCAGGGGGAGCCGCACTACCCGGTCCCCGAGCCGCCGGCCCCCGGTCCGCGGCGGGCGTGAACTCCGGTCGGGCGCCGACCGTCCACCGGCTCGGTCACATTCGCCCGGCGAGCGGGCATGGGTGGCGTGGCGATTAGGCTGGGACGGCCGCGCGTATGGGCGCGGCCGGTAGCCGGAGACGGAAGGATCCATGTCCAACCTGATCAACCTCGAACAGGTCAGCAAGAGTTTCGGGATCAAACCACTGCTCGACGGCGTCTCGCTGGGGGTGCACGCGGGCGAGCGGATCGGAGTGGTGGGTCTCAACGGCGGCGGGAAGACCACGCTGCTCGAGGTGCTGACCGGGATCGAGGAGCCCGACGGCGGCCGGGTGAGCCGGCTCGGCGGGTTGCGGATGGCCGTGGTCACCCAGCGTGGGGTGTTGCCGGCGGGGTCGACCGTCGGTGAGGTGGTGCTCGCCGGTCTCGCCGAGGACGCGCCGACCGGGGATCTCGCCGAACACGAGTGGGCCGCCGACCCGCGGATCCGCTCGGTACTCGACGGGATCGGGATCGCCGGTCTCGGCCTGGACACCGCGGTCACGAATCTCTCCGGTGGCGAACGCCGCCGGGTCGCGCTGGCCGCCGCCCTGGTGCGCGAGCTGGATCTGCTGGTTCTCGACGAACCCACCAACCACCTCGATGTCGAGGGTGTGCAGTGGCTGGCCGAACATCTGCTGGCCCGGCGCAGCGCGCTGGTCGTGGTCACTCACGACCGCTGGTTCCTCGATACGGTTGCGACCCGCACCTGGGAGGTCGTGGGCGGCCGGGTCGAAACCTATGAGGGCGGCTACGGCGACTGGATCTTCGCCCGCGCCGAACGCGCCCGGCAGGCCGATGCCACCGAGGCGCGACGGCGGAACCTGGCGCGCAAGGAGCTGGCCTGGCTGCGCCGCGGCCCGCAGGCCCGCACCTCCAAACCGCGCTACCGGGTGGAGGCCGCCGAGGCGCTGATCGCCGATGTCCCGCCGCCGCGGGACAGTGTTTCGCTGGCCTCGTTCGCCAAGAAGCGGCTGGGCCGGGTGGTGGTGGAACTCGAGGATGCCACGCTCACCACACCCGACGGCCGCGAGCTGGTCCACGATCTGACCTGGCGGCTCGCGCCCGGCGAACGCGTGGGTTTGGTCGGGGTCAACGGCTCGGGTAAGACCACCCTGCTGCGGGCGCTGGCCGGTGATGTCGAGCCCGTCGCGGGGAAGCGGGTGCAGGGGCAGACCGTCCGGATCGGCTGGCTGCGGCAGGAACTCGACGACCTCCCCACCGATATGCGGGTGCTCGAGGCGGTCCAGGAGATCGCCATGCGGATCACCCTGGGCGAGGGCAGCAAGGCGCTGGAACTGTCGGCCGGGCAGCTCGCGGAACGACTCGGTTTCACACCGGCCCGCCAGCGCACCCCGGTGCGGGATCTGTCCGGTGGTGAACGCCGCCGCCTGCAGCTCACCCGGATCCTGATGTCCGAGCCGAATGTGCTGCTGCTGGACGAGCCCACCAACGACCTCGATATCGATACCCTCCAGCAGCTCGAGGATCTGCTGGACAATTGGGCCGGCACGCTCGTCGTTATCAGTCACGACCGCTATCTGATCGAGCGGATCTGCGACAGCACCTGGGCGCTGTTCGGTGACGGCAAACTCACGAATCTGCCCGGCGGGATCACCCAGTATCTGGCGCGGCGGGCCGAACTCGAAGCCGGGGACACCGCCCGGCAGGCGGCGTCCGCCTCCGCGCAGCGCGCCGAGGCGGAACAAACCGATTCGGCGGCCTACCGGGCGGCCCGCAAGGAGCTCACCCGGCTGGAACGGGCCATCGACAAACTCGGTGAACGCGAGGCGAAACTACATGCGGCACTCGCCGAGGCCGCCACAGAGCCGGACAAACTTGTCACCCTCGGTGCCGAGTTGAAAGAGATCCAGGCGCAGAAGGAAACCGCCGAGGAACGGTGGATGGAACTCGCCGACCAAGTCTGAGCTATCGGCATCGAGACGGCTGAGCGGACCCGCTGCGTCTTGGCCCGCGGGTGGGTTCACACCCGGGCTTCCGGATCGCGATCGTGGTCGACATACGGCGCGCGGCACCTCGACGCAGGCCACGGGTGGCTCCGAACAAGACCGGTTCACAGCGCGCGCGTAGCGGCGGGCGGGCGTGGTTTCAACGCTGCGTCGTGGCGGTGCCCGTGCTCAGCGGGTTGCGGTGTCGGGGGCATCTTCGCCTGAAATGGGCAGGCTGGCCTGCACGAATTCGGTGCCGAAGGGGGTGAGGGTGATACCCCGATGCCGGAGTTTGCCCCGGCCACCGGCCTGTTTCAGGAGTTCGGCCACCGCCGGCTGGGCTTCCAGGAGCTGATAGCGCTCCGGGGCGCCCACCGGTTCGTCCAGCAGTTCGACCAGGCCCACCCGGCACAGATTGGTCAGGTAGCCGTGAATCCGGTCGGGATGGCGCAGGCCGGCGTTCTCGCCGATCATGCTGACGCCGAGATCGCCGGTCCCGGTGCGGGCCGCGCCGGTTCGCCGGGTACGCCGTGACGAGCGGCCGCCGCGGACGACGACCGTCGGCTGCGGGCCGTCGAGGCGGAGCAGCCGAAGAATGCGGGCTTCGTCCGAGGTCAGTTCGGCCAATACCCGTGCGAAGGCCGGATGGCCCTCGTCCGGGGCACGGGTGCTGGCGGCCAGGCGCAGCAGCGCCGCGCCCTGTTCCCGCAGCGACCGCTCGGTCGGGGACGCGGTGCCGGACGGTTCCGCGGCCGTGACCCCGAGCGCCAGGCGCAACGCCTCCCGCACCTGCCCGATCGCCTCCGATCGGACCTCGGCCGGGGGATCGCCGGCCATACTGCCGCGCACCACTGTCTCGGTGACGTCCAGCGCCGTGTGCACACCCCAGCGCGCGGTACCCGACACCACCGACGCCGCCACCCGCGCGACCCCGCTCACGGCGCGTACCGCAGCCACGGGCCCGATCGGCCCGGCCGGCCCGCGGGCCTCGTTGTCGCGGCTGCTCTTGCCGGACCGGCCTGCTCTGCCGGTCCGGTCGGTATCGCCGGTGTCTCGTGGTTTCTCGTTCACAGCCATGTGGTCGCCACCCCCGTTCCGAAGACCAGGATATGCGCGTATCCCGCGAACAGGCCCAGAACACCGCCGTGCACGAACAGTAACCATTCGTCCTGTTTGATGGCCGCGCGCAGCATATCGACGAAATCGTTCGGCGACAGCTCCGACATCTGCTTGGCGATATAGGCGCCGATCTGTTTGCCCTGCCGCTCGTTGAAGTCGGCGTCGGCGAACGCCAGCGGTGCGATCGCCATCGCCTCCGAGGTGAAGGTCTGGGTCAGTGCTTTGTACTCGCGGCTGCCGAGGACCAGTTTCACCGCGCCGCGGGCGGGGCCGAGGGCGCGGTCGGCGGCCGGGCGCAGGGTGTCCTCGAGCATCTGCAGGGTGCGATCGGATTTGGGCCCGTTCAGCAGTTCGTCGCCGATATTGGCGACCGTCATCACCTGGGTGGAGACGAGTTCGGCATAGCCGTCGGTGATTTCGTTCTGCCGTTTGATCAGCAGGCCCTGCCGCCACGGGCACCACCATTTCGGCTCGGCGGGCGCGAAGATCATATTCAGGCCCACCCAGTTGACCACCCAGCCGATGATCACCCCGCCGATCGGCAGTACCGCCAGCGTCGGCCAATTGGTCACATGCAGAATTGCGACCAGCACCACACCCATGGGGGCGCCGAAATAGAGACCGAAATTCTGCATGAACCGCAATTCCTTGGCGCCCAGCACCTGGAACAACTGATTGAGCAGCTGGGGCCGGGCCTGGAAATAACGGATGACCATCTGTTTGACATCGAGCAACTGGTCGATGTTCGCGCCAAGTTCGTTCGTGAGTTCGCGCAGGACATCCGGTAACTGCCGGCGCACCCGCTCGTGTACCGCTTCGCGGACCTGGCTCGGCAGGTTGTACCAGAGCTGCGGATGGTCGCGGCGCAGAATGTTCTCGACGATATCGCGGATCTGGGTTTCGGCGGTGAGCGCGAGGTGTTCGGCCAGTGCGTCCGGTTCCAGTTCCCGGTAGAAATCGGCGACGCTGCCGAGCTTCGAAAGTCCTTTGTCCACCGCGATACTGGCCATTTTGTCGGCCCGCGAGGGCACGATACCCTGCCAGCCGAAGCGGCCGTCGTAGCTCAGCAGCGGCAGGATCTGGATCCGCTTCGGCAGATACGGATACAGGTAGCGCAATCCGGGTACCCGGATACCGTGAAAAGCGATCGGCCGGAACAGCATCAGCACACCGGTCCAGTTGGTGATGTAACCGATGACGCCGGTGAACAGCGGAATGGTCACTAATTCCAGGAGGATCGTCGGGTGCACCCCGAACACACTCTCCAACACGACACACCCTCCTGCTCCCGGTGATCGCCGCCCCACCGGGACCTCAAATTAGCACCACAACCGCGCCCTCACCGCGCCGCGGCGGACATCCACCGGCAGCGCGACCGGACGCGACACATTAGTGTCTCAGACGTGAGCCGGATCCATGGTCCGGCGCGGGGCTATCACCGTCGATGGGCAATAATCGATGAGCGGGATTCGTTCATCTGGCGATATCGGAGTAGACGTGGCAGACGACAGGACCGGACAGGAGTTCCCCCGGACCGGTTCCCGACCCGTGCAGTGGAGCCCCCCGTCGAGCACCGGCCGGAACGGGGCGCCGAACACCCCGCCCGACCCGGCGAGCGTCGTACGCAGGCCGCCGTCGAGTGTCGAACGCAGCGCCGATGTGGAGCAGCGCCAGATCAGCAACGAGGCCAGGCTCATCCGCGGCGTGTTCCGGGCGGCCGGGCTGGCGGCGGGCAGTGTGGTGCGCGGCGGGCAGTGGGCGGTGAACACCTCCTACGAGGTCACCCGGGAGATCACCCAGGCGGCCCTGGACGGGGAGTCCTCGGCCGAGATCGCCGAGCGCACCGGTAACGCGCTGCGGTCCATCGCGCGCAGCGCGCTCGGGGTCACCGAGGGATCGGTGCGCGAGATCGTCAGCTATGTACCCACCGGGCAGACCTCCGCGCAGCAGACGGTGGCGGTGGGCTCGTATATGCGGTCGGCCACCGTCGCGGAATTGCGTAAACGCGGGGACGCGCTGCTGGCTCGTTCGGCCGATGTCTACTTCACCGAGGAAGTCCACCCCGCCTACGACCGCATCCTCGACGAACTCGCCCCCGACGAGGCCCGCATCCTGCGCTATATGGCGCTCAACGGGCCGCAGCCGATGGTGGACGTGCGCACCAACCGCCCACTGGGGATCGGATCCGAGCTGATCGCGGGCGGCCTGAGCTCGGTGCCGGAACAGGCCGGCGTCCGCTATATCGACCGGGCGCGCTCCTACCTGATCAACCTCAGCCGGCTGGGATTGACCCACAGTTCCGACGATCCGGTGGTCTTGAGCCGCTATATGGTGCTCGAGGTCCAGCCGCTCGTGGAGGACGCCCTGAAAAAGGCGGGCCGCGCCCCGAAAATCGTGCGCAAAAGCCTGCGGCTGACGGAGTTCGGTGAGGATTTCTGCCGCACCTGCTTCACCATCGGCAACGGCGAACGCCCCTGATATCGGCCCTGGTCACCGGCCCCACCGGTGGCCTCGAACGAGCCGAATCCCACCGCTGACCTGGCCGGATCCGTACGCCGTAATAACGCCGACGCAGGATAGCAATCCGATGCAGATCTGAATAACCTCCCAATTTGTCCATTTCAGGTGGGATGGTGGAGTTATGGACCAGGGCGAGGAGCGCAACGATCCCGGACCCCGTCCGGGTGGATTTCCGCGGCGGCCGGGTCAGAGCAGTGAGACCATGGCCTTCTCGGGTGCCGCGCTCGCCGCGGCGCTGGGTGCCGGGCTGGACGTATCGCTCCCGCCGCGGCTCGACCCCGAAACGGACGTACCACTGACCATGGGACCAGCACGACCGAACAGCTCGCGTCCGGCGGCGCCGGTGACGTCCGAGGACGTCCTGGAGATCCATCGCCTCAAATATCGCTACGTGCGCGCCCTGGACACCAAACTCTGGGAAGACTTCGCGGAGACGATGACCCCGGAGGCCACGGCCACCTACAGCGAATACCTGCAATTCGAATCCCGGGAAGCGTTCCTGACGTTCATGCGGAACACGCTGGGCCCGCATGTGATCACCGAACACCGCGTCGATCATCCCGAGGTCGATGTGCACGGCGACCGGGCCAGCGGTGTCTGGTACCTCTCCGATACCGTGCTGATCCCGGAGAACAATATGTTGCTGCGCGGCGCCGCCTTCTACACCGACGAATACGTGCGCTGCGACGACGGCCGCTGGCGGATCGCGCATACCGGCTACGAACGCACCTACGAGGTGGTGCTCTCGCTCAGCGATCTGCCCAGCCTGCGGTTGACCGCCAACCGCTGGGGATTGATCCAGCAGGCGACCGGTATCGAATCCGTCGAGCGGGATCCGCGCGAGACCGCGGCCCACGACGAGACGCCCGAGGAATCCCTCGGTGGCGCGGATCAGCAGTATCCGCCGCCCGAGGAGCGGGCCGCGGGCTGAGCGGCCTCAGTCGGCGGCTGCCACCAGCGGTTCCAGGGTGAGCTTCGGCATTTCCTTCTGGATGTACTGCAACCGCCATTTATCGCTGAACAGCGCGAGGATCGCGCCGTCGCTGCGGGTGAACACCTCCACCCCGCGCTGGCGGTCCAGTTCGGGCGCCGAAGCGGCGTCGGTGCGGCGGGCAATGGTGTAGGCGAGGTTGTCGAGGTGGGTCTCGACGCCGAACTCACCTTGCATCCGGGCCGTCACCACCTCGAACTGCATCGGGCCCACCGCTGCCAGCACCGGAGAGGCGTCACCGCGGGCGTCGTTGCGCAGTACCTGCACCACGCCCTCCGAGTCGAGCTGGTCGATCGCCTTACGGAACTGCTTGTACTTACCGGCGCTCTGGGCGCGCAGGGCGGCGAAATGCTCCGGCGCGAACGAGGGGATGGGCGGGAATTCGACCTTCTTGTCGACGAACAGGGTGTGCCCGGGCGCGAGCGCGGTCGCATTGACCAGGCCCACCACATCCCCGGGATAGGCGGTGTCGACGGTCGCGCGTTCCCGGCCGAAGACGGTCAGCGCGTATTTGGTCGCGAACGGCCGCCCGGTCTGCGCGTGGGTGACCACCATGCCGCGTTCGAACTCACCCGAGACGATGCGCATGAACGCCAGCCGGTCGCGGTGCGCGGTATCCATCCCCGCCTGCACCTTGAACACCACCGCGCTGAACGGGTCCTGCGGTTCGCGGGTGTGACCGCCGATATCCGCCCGTGAGCCGGGGGCGGGGGCCAGCGACACCAGCGTCTCCAGTAGCTGCCGGACGCCGAAGTTCAGCATCGCCGAGGCGTAGATCACCGGAGACGTCTGCCCGGCCAGGAAAAGTTCCTGGTCGTGATCCTGACCGGTGGCCGACAGCAGTTCGCTCTCCTCCGCCGCGGTGGTCCACGCCGCGCCCTCCCGGGCCTCGGCGGATTCGGGCGTCAGCGATTCCTCCGGCGCGATGGTGGCGCCACCGGCGGTGCGGGTGAAATGGATGTACTCGGCGGCCGCGCCGTCGGGCCCGCGGCGCAGCAGGCCGCGGAAATCGCCCGCGATACCGACCGGCAGGAACAGCGGCGTGGGGGTGAGACCGATCCGCTCGTCGATTTCGTCGAGCAGTTCCAGCGGGGCGCGGCCGGGCCGGTCCCATTTGTTGATCACGGTGATCACCGGGATACCGCGGTGGCGGCATACCTGGAACAACTTCAAGGTCTGTGGTTCGAGACCCTTCGCGGCGTCGATCAGCATCACCGCGGCGTCCACCGCGGTCAGCACCCGGTAGGTGTCCTCGGAGAAATCGGAGTGGCCCGGGGTGTCGACGAGATTGATCACATGATCGATCTCGGACCCCGCGGCCCGGTAGTTGAACTGCAGCGCGGTGGAGCTCACCGAGATACCGCGCGCCTTCTCCATCTCCATCCAGTCCGAGACGGTGGATTTCCGGCCCGCCTTACCGTGGATTGCGCCGGCCTCGGAGATCTTGCGGGCGTGCAGCGCCAATGCTTCGGTGAGCGTCGATTTACCCGCGTCGGGATGCGAGATCACGGCGAAGGTGCGGCGCCGCGACACCTCGGCGGCCAACCCGCGCGTGGCGGGCGCGGCGGAGCCCTCGGTGGAGGCGGTCAACGGAGAAAACCTTTCGGCGAGCGATCAGGGGTGAACCTGTCCAGGCTACGTGACGGTTCTGACCAGCTGTCGACGTGTCGGCGACCACCCGATTCCGGGGTTTTGGCCGGGTTGGGTTACAGTGTTCGGGTTGTCTCGGCGAGGGTTCGCAAGATTTTGCGGCACCGTGATCGACGCGGCGCGGCTTCCGGTCGCCTGGTGTTCGGTCTTCGCCTGACGAGCAGACCAACTGACCAGGGGCGCGATTTCCCTGGCACCCGCCCACCAGTCGCGTAGAGCCGTAGGAGTTATCCAGTCATGTCCGACGTCAACCTTCTCGAAGCGAAGATCCGCACCGAGTTCGGCAAGGGTGCCGCGCGCCGCACCCGCCGCGCGGGCAACGTTCCGGCGGTCCTGTACGGGCATCAGTCCGACCCGCAGCATCTGTCGCTGGACGCGCTGTCCTTCGCCGCCATCCTGCGCCAGCACGGCACCAACGCGATCCTGAACCTCGACATCGAGGGCAAGAAGCAGCTCGCGCTGACCAAGTCGGTCGTGGTGCACCCGATCCACCGCTACATCGAGCACGCCGATCTGCTGATCGTGCAGCGCGGTGAAGAGGTCAGTGCCGATGTGCCGATCACCCTGGTCGGTGAGGCCGGCCCGGGCACCCTGGTCACCCAGGAAGCCACCACCGTCGCCATCTCGGCCGACGCGCTGAACATCCCCGAGGCCCTCGAGGTCTCCATCGCGGGCGCCGAGGCCGGTACCCAGATCACCGCCGGTTCCGTGGAGCTGCCCAAGGGCGTGAGCCTGACCGGCGATCCGGAACTGTTGCTGGTCAACATTGTCGAGGCCCGCGCCACCGCCGAGCCGGAGGCCGAGGGCGAGACCGCGGCCGAGGGCGAGACCGCCGAATAAGACCGCCGGTCACCTCCCGCGATGTCCGATACCGCGCCGGCGCTGGTCGTCGGCCTGGGTAATCCGGGTCCCGAGTACGAACGCACCCGGCACAATGTGGGGTTTCTGGTCGCCGATTCGCTCGCGCAGCGGGTCGGCGGCCGTTTCACCGTGCACAAGAAGTCGGGGACCGATCTACTGCAGGCCCGGCTCGACGGGCGGCAGGTGCTGATCGCGAAACCGCGGTCGTTCATGAACCTGTCCGGACGGCCGGTTTCGGCGCTGGCCCGCTTCTTCTCGGTGCCGCCCACCGAGGTGATCGTGGTGCACGACGAACTGGACCTGCCGTTCGGCGCGATCCGTTTGAAACGCGGCGGCGGTGAGGGCGGGCACAACGGGTTGCGCTCGATCTCCGGCGCGCTGACCACCAAGGACTATCTGCGCACCCGGATCGGTATCGGCCGCCCGCCCGGCCGCCAGGACCCGGCCGATTTCGTGCTCAAACCGTTCGCGGCGGCCGAGCGCAAAGAGCTCCCGGTCGTGGTCGAACAGGCCGCCGACGCAGTGGAACTCCTGCTGCGAGTCGGTTTGGAAACCGCCCAGAACCAGCTGCACTGACCGGTCCGGTCAGACCCGGGCGGCCAGGACCAGGGCGAAGCGGTCGTCGGGGTCGGTCCAGGTGTGTTCGGTGACGAAACCGGCGGCGCGGAGTTCGGTGTCGAGGCCGGTGGGGCGGAACTTCGCGGAGATCTCGGTGCGTAGTTGTTCACCACGGGCGAAGTGCGCGGTGAAGCCCAGGCCGGCGACGGTGACGTCCATATCCGCGGTGGCTTCCAGGCGCATTTCGATCCATTCGTTGTCGGCGTCCCAGTGCGCGATATGGCGGAACGCCGCCGGATCGAAATTCGCGTCGAGCCGGGAATTGAGGACGCGCAGGACATTCCGGTTGAATTCGGCGGTGACACCGGCGGCGTCGTCGTAGGCGGGGATCAGGATCGCCGGGTCGGTCACCAGGCCCGCACCGAGCAGCAATTGCTCCCCGGGTTCGAGGACATCGTGGATACCGCCGAGGAATTCGGCGCGTTCGGCGGGCACCATATTGCCGAGGGTGCCGCCGAGGAAGGCGATCATCCGCCGGCCGCCGCGCGGCAGGGTCGCCAGGGTGTCGGTGAAATCGCTGACCACTCCGTGCACCGCCAGGCCGGGGAATTCCGCCGCGACCTCGGCCGCGGAGGCGCGTAACGCAGCGGCCGAGACATCCTGCGGAACATAGGTTTTCAAGGGCCCCTCGGAAGTGAGGGCGGTCAGCAGGAGTCGCGTCTTGGTGGCCGACCCCGATCCCAGTTCGACCAGCACCTCCGCCTGCGCGGTGCGCGCGATCGCCCCTGCGACCTTCGCCAGCAACGCCCGCTCGGTGCGTGTGGGGTAGTACTCGGGCAGTTCGGTGATCTGCTCGAACAGTTCACTGCCGCGGGCATCGTAGAACCATTTGGGCGGCAGCCATTTCGGGCGGTCGGTCAGGCCGCGGCGGGCATCCGCGCGCAGGGCTGCGGTGAGATCGGCGTCGGTGAGATGGACTTCCACGGTGGGTTCGTTCATGACCCCAGGCTTTCGGTCGCGGTGGATCCGGCGAGTTCCAGTGGTTCGACACTCAACCGGCCGGGTTCGGCATGCACGAGAACACGATCGGGCAGCGGCTGCCATCTCGTATCGTCGTCGTACGGTTCGGAGGAAAGGATCGCGAATTCGTCGGTCACCAGTGCGGACAACGAGTGATAACAGGTGCTCGCCCACAGGGCGCTGCCGTCGCAGATCAGTAGGTTCAGCCGGGCGTCGGGGGCGTGGTGCAGCACCGTCGTCACCAGCAGGCGCAGTGCGGTACCGGGGTTTTCGGCCAGTCCCGCCGGGGTGTCCGGGTCGAGCAGGCGGCGCAGCAACACCCACAGGGCAGCCGAATCGGTGAGGGCTTCGGCTTCGAGCAGATGGCTGGTTTCGTACCGCCTGGTCATCCCGGCGCGGGTCGCGGCGACATCGAGATCCGACAGTACGGCGGTGAGCACCGTCCGCCACTGCGGCACGACCCCGTTGTGGCTGAACGCCCACCGATCCCACAGGAACGGCGCGCACGCCGACCGCTGCACCGGCATCCCGACGGTGGCCGAGCGAACACTGCCCAGCACCGCATGCGAGGTGAGTTGCGGCAGCACCTGCCCCACCGCCGGATCGGTCCAGATCGGCTCGGGGTTGCGGTAATGGGTCACCGCGGCCGGTTCCGGGCCCCACCAGGCGACCCCGAAACCGTCGGCGTTGATGGTGCCGCCGCCACGCATATCCCGCGGCGCCCACGACTGGGTGCGCAGCGAATGCGGTCCGCGGAGCAGCAGTTCACCGACCGACGCGGGCGGGCCCACGTAACCGAGATGCCGGCACATCACGCCTCCCGCGGGTCGAGTGTGCGGGCCAGCCGGAAACCGGCGAAGATCTGCCGGCGGATCGGATGGTCCCAATTGCGGAAGGTGCCCCGGCAGGCGACGGGGTCGGTGCCGAACGAACCACCGCGCAGGACCCGGTAGTCGCCGCCGAAGAAGACCTCCGAGTATTCGCGGTAGGGGAAGGCGCGGAAACCGGGGTAGGGATGGAAACCCGAGGACGTCCACTCCCAGACATCGCCGATGAGCTGGTGGACCCCCGCCGGCGACGCACCTTCCGGATAGGCACCGATATCGGCCGGTTCCAGATGCCGCTGCCCGAGGTTCGCGGTGGCGGGGCCCGGTTCGGTATCGCCCCACGGGTAGGCGCGGGTGCGGCCCGTGGCGGGGTCGTGGCGGGCGGCTTTCTCCCATTCGGCCTCGGTGGGCAGGCGTTTACCCGCCCAGTTGGCGTAGGCCTGCGCTTCGAACCAGCACACGTGCACCACCGGCTGGTGCGGCTGCAGCGGTCGCCGGACCCCGAACACCCGCCGCGACCACTGCCCGCCGGAATCCTGCTCCCAGAACTGCGGCGCGGTGAGCCCCGCCTCCTGCCGATGCGTCCAGCCCCGTTCCGACCACAGCTCGCGCCGGTCGTAACCACCGTCGGCGACGAATTCGAGGTACTGCGCGTTGGTGATCGGGGCCGCGTCGATCGCGAAGGCGGGCAGATGCACCGGGTGGGCGGGGCGTTCGTTGTCCAGGGCCCACGGGTCGGTGGAAGTGCCCATGGTGAACTCACCGGCCGGGATCACCACCTCGCCGCGCACCGCGGTCACGGCGGCGGGCGGCGGGGACGCGGACAGCACCGGGGCTCCGGTACGCAGCTGATGGGTGGCGAGCATCGTCTCGTCGTGCTGCTGTTCGTGCTGGGCGATCATCCCGAACGCGAAACCGCCGTCGACCAGCTCGCCGCCCCGCAGCGGACTGCGTTCGAGCACATCCCAGACCTTCTCCCGCACGGTGCCCACGTACCCGCGGGCCTCACCCGGATTCAGCAGCGGCAGTTGCGGACGGTTCGACCGGGCATGTTTGAACGCGTCGTAGAGCTCGTCGATATCGGCGCGCACCGGGTCGCGCCCGCCGACATCACGCACCAGCCACAGCTCTTCCTGATTGCCGATATGCGCCAGATCCCACACCAGCGGGCTCATCAGCCGCGAATGCTGCGCGACGAGTTCGGCCTCGTCCACACAGTCGGTGAGCGCGGCGGTCCGCTGCCGGGCCCGCCGCAGCGTCGCCGCGATATGTTCGCGCAGCTGCTCGGTACCCGATCGGTCGGTGTAGTGCTGCAAGGTCACGAAATCACTCCGCTCGACGACAGGGATACGGTGGGCGGCTCAGGGCGATCGATCGGTCTCGCACCGGCACGGTGGACGAGCCCTCCATAGGGCATCAGGCAGACCGGTCGCGGTGCGCGGAACAGCCGAGTGGTCCCACGCCGGACCGAACAGGGCCCGGTCATGATGTGCCCCCGGGCTGTTCACCGGCCGTGCAGCGGCGCACCGCCTTGTGCAGTTCGGGACCGGCGGTCGAGCTGTGGGCTATGGCGGCCTCCAGAACGGCGACCGCGGCGGCTCTCAGTTGTGGATCGGCGAGACCGTGGCGGGCGGCGTCCAGCCAGCGGTCCGCGGTGTCCGCCGCGGCGGTGGCGGCGTCGGCGACTGCGGCCGGAGTGGACAGCAGGGCGTGGAGCACCGCGATCGGTACCTTCCAGCCGTCGCCCGGTTGGGCGTCGAGATAACGCACCTCGAAGTACCCCGCTGGGCGGACCGGGGGGAACAAGGTGGTCAGGTGGTAGCGGAGGTCATCGATACCCGGGCGGCGGCCGATCTCGGTGTCCAGACCACCCGTGAGCCAGTCGGCGAAGGTCGCACCGGCCGGCGCCTGCCAGGCCACCGTTGGCCGGCCCGGGCCGGGATCGGGGCGTCGTACACACAGCAGCGACGCGTCCAGCGCCCACCGGGCGTAACCGGTGACCGGATCGGCCCAGTCGGCGACCGGGGGACAGGCGCGGGCCTGATCCAGGTGCAGCCAGGTGCGCATGCGCTGCGACGCCCACTCGCCGGACGGGGCGCCGCGGAGAACGGGGGAGCACGCGAAGGCTGCCACCAGTGCCGGGCCGATGGCGTGCAGGGCTGTCCAGCGGGCGGTGAGTTCGTCCCCGTCGGCGCCGATATCCACGCTGACCTGCGCCGCAGCCGTATTGCTCATCATGAGCCGGCCGTACGGGCCGATCCGGCCGAAATAGTCTTCCATGGCCTGATAGCGCGGCAGCCGTAACTGACAGCGGGGTGCGCGGGCGGGATCGGCGGCGGCCGAGACCATCGCGATGGACTGTGTGCCGAGAAGTTCGCGCAGGCGCCGGTGGTCGGCGCTCAGGCGGGCGCACAGGTCGGCGGGGTCGGTGACGGCGATGCTGGAGAGTTCGATCTGCCCACCGGGTTCGACGGTGACGCGGCTACCGCCGGACAACGGTTCGGCGGGGGAATCGGGGGCGATGGAGTGCGGTGCGTGCGGGCCGAGGGCACGGGCGAGGAGGGCGGCGGTAGGGCGGCGGCCGGCGAACGGGCCGGGTGCGGAGTCGTGGTCCGGCGGATGCGCTGCGGTACGGGGGCGGCAGACGGTGAACCATTCGAGTTCGGCGCCGATGAGCGCCGGTGGGCCGAGTTTGAAGCAGACACCGCCGAGATACGCTTCGGCCGCCGCTCGGCTGCTGAGGGCCGGGTGTGGGGGTGAGTCGCTGGTCGATTCCGGGTGTTCGAGGGTGACCGCCATACCAACCTCCATGCGGCTTCTCGGTGGTTCTTCTCTCGCGTGTTCGGTCGCCGGTGCTGCGTGTGCTCGTGTTCGGTTGTCGGCCCGGCTCGGGTGGGCCCGATCCCGGCGGCCGCGGCCACGGGTGCGGTCGCGCGTGGAATCCAGGGTAGCGACGGGGACGGACACGTTTGCGACGCGAAGCTGTCACGGATCCGGCACTAAGGTCGGGTACATGGTGGATGAGCAGCGAGTACGCGCCGATACGCCCGGTGTCGGATCCGGAGCGGTTTTCCTGGACAGCGCGGGATCCTCGCTCCCGCCGCGGGTGGTCACCGAAACCGTGATCGGCCATCTGCGCCGGGAGGCCGAAATCGGCGGCTACCGGGCCGCGAACGAACGGCTCGACGATCTGGCCGGGGTCAAGGCCGCGATCGCGGAACTGCTCAACACCACCCCCGACACCATCGCCCTCAGCGACAGCGCCACCCGATCCTGGTCCGATTTCTTCTACTCCGTCCCGTTGCGACCCGGCGACCGGATCCTGATCTCGGGCGCCGACTACGCCAGCAACGCCATCGCGGCACTACAGCGCGCCCGCGCCACCGGCGCCCGGGTGGAACAGATCCCCGACGACGCCCAGGGCCGGATCGATATCGCGGCCCTCGACGCGATGATGGACGAACGGGTGCGGCTGGTCTCGCTGCTGCATGTACCGACCAATGGGGGCCTGGTGAATCCGGTGGCCGCGGCCGCGCGGATCGCCCGGGCCGGCGGCGCGCTGGTGGTGCTGGACGCCTGCCAGTCCGCCGGGCAACTCCCTCTCGACGTCGCCGAACTGGGAGTGGATGCCCTGTCGGCCACCGGCCGGAAATGGTTGCGCGGCCCCCGCGGCACCGGATTCCTCTATCTGCGACCGGAACTGGCGGCCTCGCTGGAACCCGGCCGGCTCGACCTGCACAGCGCCACCTGGACCGGCCCGGACGAATACCGGATGGCCCCGGATGCCGCCCGGTTCGAATTCTGGGAACACGATGTGGCGGCCCGCCTCGGCCTCGGCGCGGCCGTGCGCTATCTTCTCGATCTCGGACCCGATCAGGTCTATGCCGCAATCGCCGAGCGCGCCGACTATCTGCGGGGCGCGCTCGGCGAACTGCCGGGGGTCACGGTGCGCGATCTCGGTGTCGACCACAGCGGCATCGTGTCCTTCACCGTCGAAGGCGTGGCACCGGTGGAGGTCCGGGACCGGCTGCTGGACAAAGACATCACGGTGACGGTCAGTCATGCGAGTTCGACCCTGCTCGATATGTCCGCCCGCGGTCTGGACTCGGTGGTCCGCGCCTCCCCGCACTGCTTCGTCAGCCACGATGAACTGGACTCGTTCATCGCCGCCGTCGCAGCGTTGTAGCGGATCTCGGCCGAGGAAAACCACTGCCGAACGCGAGGCGGTAGGCACGGTGGCGTGCACGCAGTCGGCAGCGGTGGTCCCGATGGCGAGTGGGCGAGTGTTGTTCGCGCGGTGCGCAATTGCCGGATTGGGTGCTGTCGGGAAGGCGAGGTAGCGTCGCCGCTCATGAGCGAGCAGCGGGGTGGCCCGCACGACCTCCTGAAGGTGGGTGACACCACCGAGGCCGACTTGGCCGCAGTCGTCGGACAGATCGGCCCGCGAGCCAAGGAGGCATTCGTGACCACAGCAGAAGCCATCGAGGCCCGTGGCGAGGCCCGCGGTGAGGCACGTGCCCGTACCAAGTTGCTGATCGACCTGATGACGGCCAAGTTCGGGCCGCTGCCCGAGGCGGTACTGCGCCGTATCCGGTCGGCCGACGCCGACCGGCACCATGAGTGGGCGACGCGAGTGCTGACCGCGACCTCCATCGAGGAGACACTTTCCTGACCACCTCCGACGCCGACTTCGACCGGTCCATCGGCACCGACCCGGCCCTGAGCGACCCGCTGTCCGTCGACGATGTCGAGCTCGACATCTGGCGCGACCGTACCCCGGGCTCGGTGCCGGATCTGGAGGACTGATCAGGCGTGCTGTCCCCGCTGGTATGGACTGGGCCGGCCGCAACGTCGCCGACTTCGCGGAGGCCGGGTCCGCGCCGTCGATCCGTGGGAGCTGTCCGCTCACCGACCCGGCAGAATGAACCACCGAGGCCGACTTGGCCGCAGCCATTGAACAGATCGACCCCCGAGCCAAGGAGGCTTTCGTGACCACGGCAGAAGCCATCGAAGCACGTGGCTATGCACGTGGCTATGCACGTGGGTTTGCCCGCAGTGAGGCCCGTGGTCGGGCGGAGATCCTGGTCATGCAGATGACGGTTTTGTTCGGGCCGCTGTCCGAGGCGGTGCTCGGTCGTATCAGGTCGGCCGATATCGACCAACTCTGTGCGTGGACGCCGCGGGTGTTCACCGCGACATCGATCGAGGAGATGCTGGCCTGATATCCGCCTCGGTTCACCGGTGCCGCTCAGCGTCGTCGCGACCCTGGACCGAGGAGGGAGCGCAGGCGGGCGAAACGCCCCCGGGTTTCGGGGAGCACGGTGGTGTCCACGATCACCGGTGTCATGGTGCGTAAAGCGCGCAGTTGTGTGCCGGGTAGGTGGGCCGGTGCCGCGATGATCACCGCGTCGGCTCCGGTCCGGTCCAGCGTGGTGCGGAGTGTCGCGAGATGGTCCGGGGTGGGGTCGGCCGGGAGTTCGACCAGCCAGCGGAGCCGGTAGCCGTGGGCGATGGCGGTCAACCGCAGGCGCGCGGTGGCGAAACCGGTGTGCCCGCACAGGTCGGTGCGCAGGTAGCCGATGGCCGTCGGCCGATTCCCCAGCTCGGGAAGCGTGACGCTCTGGTTCGGGTCGGGCGCATTGTCGCTCACCGGTACACCTCCGGTGCCGCCGGTATCCAGCGGTCCAGTTCACCGCGGCGGTACCGGCCGTACGGGTGCAGCACCATCAGCTCGAGGTGTTCGAGTACCACCGGTGCGCGGAAGCCGATGTGCTCGACGGTGGGTGTCACCATTGCGTCACAACGTAGCAATTCCGATTTCCGCAATGTCCATGCCAGTACATCGATCTCGCATTCCACGACCACGCGGGCGATACCGAAACCGTACGCGCCGGCGAAATAGCGGCATTCTGCCTCGAGTAGTTCTGTTCTTGTGCCGCAAAGCTTTTTGTTCAGGTATACGATTGCGACGGGCAAAGGTTTCCGCCTTTCGTGAGAGGCGATGGGATGCAGCCCGGCGCAGGGTCCGATCAGCTGTGGCGGCCGTGATCGGACCACCGGTGTCGCGACACTCCAGGTCTCGGCACCGATGTGCCCCAATGGTTTTCGGGGAATTTCCTGCGCCGGGCGCGAAATCAGTAGACCGGAACAGTGCAGAGTGTGGAACCGCCTCCGGAGGAAAACCCGCCCGCTGAGCCCGGCCTCCGTGCCGGGCCGCTCCTGGTATTGCGTTCCGGGCCGGAGCATTCCGAAAAGCGCTGCGATAATTAGGAAAGGTCAGGAAATGACGGGTGGATCCACACTCCCGAAACGAGCTCTCGGCCGCGAACTACGCCGCCTGCGGGAACGCAGCGGTACCAGCCAGGCCGCCGCCGCCCGCGCGATCGAGGTGAGCCCCCAGACGATCGGCCGCCTGGAAGACGGACACGCCTCCCGGCCCACAACGCTGCAGATCAACGGGTTGTGCGACAGATACGACGCCTCGGATGAAGAACGCCGGTTCGTTCTGGACATGGTGCAGGAATCGCGAGCGATGAAACTGTCCGGAGGAGGGTGGTGGCGCGCGTACGCCGACGAGATCCCCAGAGATTTCAACCATTACCTCGGACTGGAGGCGGCAGCCCGCCGAATGACCAGCTGGCAGACAACACTCTTGCCCGGATTGCTGCAAACACCGGAATATCGGCGCGCGATCATATGGGCGGCTCATCCGGACTGGCCGACTGTAGATGTGGAACGGCGGCTCGAGCTCGCCGGCCATCGACGGGAAAAATTCCAGGACAGCGCCTTTCGCCTGGATGTGCTGCTTTCCGAAGCCACGTTGCGGCATCATGTGGGCGGCGCGGGCGTAATGGCAGACCAGCTACTGCATCTGGTGGAAGCGAGTAGGCGGCCCAACGTATCCCTGCGTGTTGTGCCATTTGATGCGCGAAGCCCCGTAGGGCTGGTCGTCCGATCTTTCGTTTATCTCGAGTTTCCTGTGCCGACGAACACGAGAATCGCGGAGCCACCCGTCGCCTATGTCGAGGGCTACACCGGGGACCTCTACCTCGAACGTGCAGCGGAAGTATCCCAGTACACGGAAGCCATTCGGAGTATCGCGCGTGTAGCTTTGGACGAGCAGGAGACCAGGGATCTGGTCGTGCGTATTGCGAAGGAGTACCAGCGGTGACCAACAAAACAGCAGGTGCCCGGTGGTTCAAAAGCTCGCATAGTGGTCCGGATCGAGAATGTGTCGAGATCGCGCATCTTGCGGGTGGTGCGGTCGGGGTTCGCGACAGTAAGAATCGATCCGGTTCCGTCCTCGTGTTCGGCCCCCACGTTTGGGACGCATTCCTGAACGCCACGCGGCGAGTTCGCTCATGACGTGCGTGGTCCCGGCTTTCGTTCAGAGGCCGGGACCACAAGACGGGTGCTCCGATCGCACGAACCTCGGCTCCGGTGAAGGAGTGCAGGTCTGATGTCCCAGCCCCTCCGGGCTTCTGACCGGTCGGTCAACGGATGTCGCAGCGGTAAAGAGCGGTTTGCGGAATTCGGTGGAACCACCCAGTCCGAGGGTGCGTCCTATAGTGATGGCGGGGTAATCCGCCGCACCGACACAGGGGAGATCCATGCGAACCGCCGACTTCGTCCGTGCTGTGCTCGCTACGGCGGCCGCCACCACCCTGATCGCCGGGTGCACATCGAGTACCGACGGCGTAGCGACAGGGACGGCGGCGCCGACGTCTACGGGGCAGATCGAGGTCTTCAATCCCTGTACCGAACTGTCTGACCAGGTGTTGAGTCAGGTCGGGTTGGATCCATCGACGAAAACGGTTACCACTGACCCGCCGGACGGTCCTTCATCGTGGCGCGTATGCGGCTGGATGACACCTGACCAGTTGATCTTGGTCGATGTGTTTTCGACATCGCACACGCTCGACGAAGCTCGCGCCAACGAAGACTTGGTCCAGAAGGTCGAGACCACTGTCGGCTCCCGTCCGGCGATTCGCGCGTACGACAAGGCCGAATCAGATGGACGGTCTTGCTATGTCTCTATGCAGGCCGAACAAGGAATGTTCGAGATCAAGGCCGGGTGGTTGGCGGCGGATGGTTGGACTCGCGACATATGCGAAGTCTCTACCGAGTACGCCAATGCCCTCGATCCCCATCTTCCGAGATAGCGGAGCCCTGCCGGATTCAGGCGAGGAACAAACCCATGAGCAATGATAAGAACCACTGGCAGGGTCTCAAACAGCAGGCGATCGACGGAGACCTGCGCATGGACTACGACCTCGGCGAGGCCCTGCACCGCGAATGTGAAACGCTCATCACGAGTCTCCAGCTCCGTCGGAGGACGGCCACAAACCTCAACCACTTGGCCGGATACGGCGGCTTGCCTTCCGCCCTCGACATGAAGCGAAAATTCGAGTTGAAGGCATCGGGTGCGGAGAACGGTGACTCCGCGGTAGCGCGACTCGACGAGATGATCGAAGTCGTGACTCTCATGCGCGACACCTACGCGGCCGCGATCGGAGGTCTCCAGCAGACCGACCAGCAGAACTCTTCTCAGACCACCGCTGCCGGCGAAGGACTCCGCTGATGCCCGCACCCTTGCTCGTCGCTGCCGCGGTTGTCGCGGCCGTCGCCTCTGTCGATGCCGTGGTCGATGATGTCTCCGGCAATTACGACGAATCCGAAGGCAACCGCAATCGCGCGTCCGATGCTGCCGGTGCCGCGGAGCAGGAATGGGGTGGCGACCGGAGCCATATCAACAACGAACTGGCCCGGGTCAGCCAGGGTTTCGACGGTGAGTACGCCCAGGCGACGGCGACGAAGGAAGCGTTCAAAACCTGGACCCACCAGCAGATCTGGGAGGCGCTCAATGGCAACTCCCAGCATCCCGCCGTGGAATCCGCCGATATCAATGCCGGCGCGGACGGCTGGCGGCGGCTGACCGAGGATCTGTCCATCGCGCTCGACACCTTCGGTAAGAACGTGGACAAGGTGATCAACGATAAGTGGGGCGGGCAGTCCGCCAACGCGGCGGTCGAGGGCACCCGGACGTTCACCACCGACGCGCAGAAGCTGGTCAAGAGCTTCGAGATGGTCGCCAACGGGATCGACCTCATGCAGGGCTATCTCGCCCAGGCGAAGATGTCGATCATCCCGCCGGTCGAGGTGTCCGGATTCGACGAATTCGTCGGCCATATTCCCGGAAACGGTGTGGTCAAGGCCGCCAAGCATCGTGCCAACGAAGCGCAGGCTCAGGCCCAGGATTTGATGATCGAGTTCTATCAGCCCGGTGTCACGGCGGTCGATACCAAGACCCCCGTACTGCCTGTGACGAAAAGCCCGGTCGGCGAGGGGCCGGGGCCTCAGCAGCCGGTGGGGCCCGGGGGCACCAACCCGGCGGGTACCAACCCGAGTGGCACCAGCCCGGCCGGGACGAATCCGAGCGGCACGAATCCGCAGGACACCGGAACCCCAGGGCAGGAGACACCGCAGAATCAGGCGACCAACCCCGCCTCCACCGAAACTCCGGCGTCGACCACCCCGTCCACAACCACGACCCCGGCGAACACTGTCCCGCTCGAAAACCCGGTGGGCCGTCCGAACACCACCGCGCCCGGATCGCCGAGTATTACTCCCGGCGCACCGATGCTCGGTGCGCCGGGCGGCACGCAACCGCCGGGAACCCCGGGCCGCACCGTCAGTGGAACCCCGGGAAACCCGAATCAGACCGCCGGACCCGCTACCCGCTCCGGTACCCCGGCCGGTACCCGTGGAATGTCCGGGGCTCCCGGCATGATGGGCGGCGGTGGGCAGCGTGGCCGCGGTGAGGACGACGACGAACACAAGATCCCCGACTACCTCGTCCAGGATCGCACCACCGAACTGCTCGGTGAACAGCCCCGGGTTCTCCCGCCCGGCGGGGTCATCGGCGGATGAACGGGTCCCGCCTCGAGGAGGCAGCGAAGCGTAACCACGCGGGGCCCTCGGTCATGCGCAGTCAACGCAGCATGAACGATTCAGGTCAGGAGGTTCGGGCCGGTCACCAGCATCGATCCTGGCAGATGGCCGGCACGGCATGAACGGAACGCGCTGGCAGCTCGGCGGTTACGAATTCACGCTGGCGCTCGAGGCGATGGGGCGCGACCGGTTGCCGTATCCGCTCGAGTACATGCCGCCCCCGATGGAGCACGAGGACGATTTCCAGCGTTACCGGCAGCAGTGCGCGCGTCGACTACAGGGGGTTTTCGACGAACCGCTCTACAAGGCGCTCACCGTACTGCTGGAACCGGAGATCCGAGTGGAAATCTACGGAGTCCACGGCTTCCCGCAGAACGAGGCGGTGCGGATGCACGCCGGTGTCGTCGGGCGAACTGCCGTCCTCGCCACGCAGTTACCCGGGCCCGCAAAGTCCGGCGGGGATATCGTCCTCGCCCGAATCCGCACCGACCAATTGGCCCCCCGCCTGGTCGCCGGCCTCCCACCACTCCGCGCCGGTAACCATCGCCCCATCCGCGGTCGCCGCAGCGACCTCGACGCCCCTGTCTATTCACGGCACCCGACGCAACTGTCCCCCTTGGAAGATATGCAGCGTTTCTTCCGCCGCCGCCGCGCGGGCACCGGCGAAATCACGGTCTATCCCGGCTACACGGTGGACACCCGCCCCACCGACGACGGCTA
This sequence comes from Nocardia sp. CA-290969, assembly GCF_050936135.1. Lineage (NCBI taxonomy): Bacteria > Bacillati > Actinomycetota > Actinomycetes > Mycobacteriales > Nocardiaceae > Nocardia > Nocardia sp. CA-290969. Next base: position 7,717,938 of record NZ_JBNJNJ010000001.1, read on the forward strand.
CGCCTTCCTCTGGCTCGACTACCCGAACGACGGCCGCTACCTGCTCCACCACCACAACGCCGACGATTTCACCCTCACCCCGGGCCCTCCGGACGAAATCCTCCGCCAACTCCGCAACCGCATGGAGACCGCCCACCGAGCCCGAACCCGCACCTATCAGTAGGGTTTGGGTATTCACCAGCGTCCGCAACCAGGGGTACGAAATGACCGGGTCCTTGACAAGATGCCGGCGCGTGGAGTGGGCGTAATGAGTTGCATATTCGAAATTGGCGATCAGACGGTATGGAGTCCCGCCCTTCGGGTGGGTAATTTGTATGTAAGAATGGCGCAGTCCGTGGCGGAGGTTCTCGGTGTCCCTACAGGTATGAGCGCCATGGCGTCGGACTTCTGGGAAATAGATATTGATGTATTCGAGCCGTTTGTTCATGCGATGTACGGGAGATATTTTTCCAGTAGCCATGAAATTCTCAAGTCCTTGATAGGGCCAATTCTGGCGCCATCTATTGTTATGCTGAAACGTGGAGGGAGGATCATCTCCCCCAAATCTCTTGAAGAGCGAGATTTCATTGCGCGGTCGCATAATCTATCCATGGCGCAATGAGCCTTGCTGTTGGCAGAGCCCGCGATCCCGCTCACAGCGATTCAGGCGTTGACCGGGATCGACCTCGCTTTGGCCTGCGACGGCGCCGAGCCATTCGGTCGGTGGCGGGGTCCAGGAATTCTTCGGCGGTGACCCGGGGGTGCTCGTCGGGAGATGCTGCCATCACGATCAGCTCCTCGTGGGGGCAGCGGCCATTCATCGGGATGGCCCGCGAACATGCAGGTCGAAGGTATCACCTGCCTCGGCGCACTTGCTGCGGCTACCGGCCGATGAGTGCCTCGGGGTAGCGCCGAGCGCGTCCATGGCTCGAGGGCCGGCGGTGCCGAGGAATTCCGGGAATCGGTCGGGTCCGGCCGCGACTGTGGCACTGTCGCAACCGTTTCGGGCCACGGCAATCCGGTCCCGGAGCGAGGGTGGGGTGGTGGGGTTGTGCAAAGATCTCGCGGTGCTCAGCTACGTTCAGGCCTGTGTGATCGGTGCGGTGCAGGGTGTCACCGAATTGTTCCCGGTCTCCAGCCTCGGGCATTCCGTGCTGGTCGCCGGATGGGTCGGTGGTGAGTGGGGTGCGCTGGTCGAGGCGGAGGAATCCGGTGCGCATACGCCTTATCTCGCGTTTGTGGTCGCTTTGCACGTGGCTACGGCGGTGGCGTTGCTCGGTCACTACTGGCGCGATTGGTGGGCGATCGCGACCGGGTTCGTCGGCGTGGTGCGCACCCGGCGGCTCGATACCGTACCGAAGCGGCTGGCCTGGCTGATCATGGTCGCCTCCCTGCCGGTCGCCGTGATCGGGCCTCTGGCGGTGCATCCCCTGCACGCGTTGTTCGCGGCGCCCGTGTGTGCCGCTGTTCTCCTGACGCTCAACGGTGTCGTGCTGCTGGTGGGTGAGCGGCTGCGGCGGCGAAACGAACCGTCGCTGGCCGAATACGGGCGGCGATTCGCGCTGCAGCGGGCACGCGTCAGCGCTGTCAGCAGTGCCACCAATCCGCCTCGGCGATCCGACCGCCCGATGGCGGCCTTGCGCGTCACCGACGCGCTGGGGATCGGTTGTACCCAGCTGGGCGCGCTGCTGACCGGTTTCAGCCGGGCCGGATTGACCATGGTGGGCGGTTTGTGGCGCGGCCTGGAACATCCGCATGCCGCGAAGTTCGCCTTCCTGCTCGCGACGCCCGCGATCCTCGGGGCCGGAATCGTGGAGGCACCGGAACTGGCCGGCCCGGACGCCGCCGCCATCCGCGGCCCGATCCTGGTGGGCGCGCTCGTCTCCGGGCTGTCCTCATGGCTCGCGGTGCGGTACCTGGAACGGTACTTCCGGACCCGCACCCTGCTGCCCTTCGCGGTGTACTCGATATTCGCCGGCGCCGTGTCGATCATTCATTTCAGCTGACTACCGGCGGCAACCCCACCGCCCTTCGCGGACCCACTGTCCCGCAACCACGCCTGAGCCCGGAACCCCCGAATCGTTTCGGTGGTTCCGGGCTCGGTTACCGGTCCGCAGCCGGGTGCCGGGGCGGCCGCGACTCACGCGTTGACCGGGATCGACAGCACGACCTCCTGTTCGTTCTCCGGCAGATAGTGGGCGGTGACGATACGCCCGACCTGGACGTTCCCGATCGCGGTGGGCGGCAGGAACTTCTCCGTGGTGGTGCTGAAGGTGCTTCCGTCGGGACGGGTGACGGCCAGTCCCACCGCGACTTTGGAGTAGCCGTCGCGGATTTCGCCGGGGACGGTGAGCGATTGGACGACCGCCTGGGCCGCGATACCCCGGGCGGCGATATCGACTTTCTCGGGTGTGGTGAAACCCTTGCGGATCAGGGATTCGTTCATGACACGCTGGGCGGCCGTGCTGTCACCGGACAGGTCGAGTTGCACGACGCCGGGGCGGTCCGGCCGGTAGCGCACCGGCAGCACCACACCCGGGGCCAGCAGGGACAGTTCGGTGAGCGGCACGATCGTTTTGGCGGTGGCGCCGAAAACCTTGCCGTCCGCGCCCTCGACACTGAACTCGATCCGGATCTGCGGCTGATCGTTGAGGGTGACACCGGTGTGCGCGAACGATTTCACCGTGCCCAGTCCCAGTTGGGCGTCCCGGAATTCACCGGTGTTGTGGCCGGTGAGCGCGGTGACGATCCCCGATCCGGTGAAGGCGAACACCATGACGACCATGGTGAAGGCGATGATGGGCAGTGCCATGAAGCCGTTCAGCCAGGCGATGTAGGTGGGTTCGTAGACACTGGCGGTTTCGTAGGTCAGGCCGTGCCAGAGGTAGAAACCGATGGCGAGGGCGGCGAAGGCGAGGGTGAGGGTACGGATGGTGCGGATCATTGGTTGCTCCTTGTGCTGTGGTCCGGATACCTGGCCACCCCGTCGCGCCGGACACCGTGCGGTGCCGGGGCGACGAGGAGCCGGATGTCCGGACCGGTCAGCCGACGATGTCGGAGCAGGCGAAGGTGATCTCGAACTTCGCGGTGGCCGGGCCGGCCATCGGGTTGCTCATATCGGGTGCGCCGATCCCCTCACCGGTGACGGTGTAGGTGTCGCCGTCCTTGGTGACCTGCGCCGAACCACCCGGCTGGCCGTTGCCGTAGCCGACGGCGTACGGCATCCCGTTGGAACCGCCCTGGCTGCCGGCGATCGCCACCGCCTGCACCGTGGTGCCGTCGGCGATGCTGGCGCTCACGCTGAGCTGGCCGTACTGCTCGTTGGCAGTATCGGTGAGCGCCAGCGCCAGGGTGTTGCCCTGTTTCGCGCAGGTGGTGTCGAAGTCGGCGGTGAGGGCTTTCCCGTCGACCACGGCCTTCGATTCCCCACCGGCTTCGCCCGCCGGGGCAGCGGACTCGGTAGCCGCCGGGGTATCGGCGGAGGTGGCCGGGCTGCTCGCGGCATCGTCGCCGCATGCGGAGGTCAGCGCGATGGTGGCGGCGGCGAGGGCGGCGGCGCCGATGCGGAAGAGCGTGGTGTTCATGATGGATCCTGTTCTCTCGGTGTCGCGGCCCCGGTGGGCCGTTGAGATAAAAGTTAGGAACCCGGACCCGCCTACCGATCCCAACTTTTGCGTCCCCGGATCGGCTGGAACTCCGTTAACCTGGGCGCATGCGAAGACCGCGGGCCATGGTGCTCGATGAGGTGTGGCGCGGTCTCGAGGGTGTGCAGGCGTTGAGCGGGCCGCAAGGCGGGCCGTTGCGTCGCACCGTGAAGCTCATTCTGGATCCGCTCGTCATCCGGCCGGTCCAGTACCCGAGCTGCGGTGGTGCGATCCTCTCCGCGGACGGCGCGACACTGCTCGCGGCCCGCATCCACGCCCACGCCGATGCACTGCGGGCGACGGCGGCCTGGTTCACACTCCTCAAACAGGTCCGGCGCGAACTGCGGATCACCGACGGCAACGCCCAGGACCTGTACTTCCAGCGCTGTTTCGAACTCGCCGCCACCCGCGGCCACCCCGACCCCGGGCGCGACCGGTTGCGTGCGGAGGCAGCGCTGCGAGAGATCCACGGGTTCGCCGCCGGGCGCACCACGCAGGCGTTGAAGGAGCATCTGACCGATCCCGCGCGGGCGGCCGGACTGAACCGGCTCCTCGATACGGCCTGGCGTCGCCGGCCGGTATCGCCCGCGATGGCCGCCGAGCATTCGACGGAGTTGCGTGGGCTGCTGGAGTCCGCGGTCGCGACCCGGACGACCGGCGATACCGCTCCCGGCCGGCGGGGCCTCCATCAGCTGATCGCCGCGAATGCCGGGGTCCATACCGGTATCGAGCTGTGGCGGGAGAGCGCCGAACGACCACCGTTCGTGAGTTCTGGATCCGGCGGACAGGTGGATGCCCAGCGCAACAGGGTTTCCGAGCCGGCCACTGCATATGGGCAGCGGCCGGGTGTGCGTGAGTCAGGGGCACCGGCGGCTACCGCTGCGCCTGCCGCGCGATACGACGCGAACGTGCTCGGGCTGACCGAACACCCCGTTCCCTGCCGGCCCGCGCTGGGCGACTCCGCCTCGACGGCCGATCTCGGCCTGCCCTTCGACCGGACCGTTTACGAGCGGGTTTTCACGGTCCTGCAGGTCTCGACCGAACGCGCCGAGCTGCCACCGATTCCGGATCTGGTGACCACGGAGATCGCCCGCAGTTGCGCGCCGTGGGCCTTGCTCGACGAATCGCTGCGGGTCACCGCCGCGGCGGGGGTGGAGTTGGCGCTCGGGTTGGCGCCGATCACCGGCTCGGCCGACCGGCTCGCGGAGGGAACAACGGAAACGGCTGCGCATCGACTGGTCAACAGCAGATGGCAGCGGGAGGCCTACGTCCTGCAGGCCCGCCGGATGGTGGTCCACCCGGTGCCGGACGAAACCAATCCGCTCGCGGCCGTCGCCGCCGACCTGCGCCGTCCGTGGCGGCCCTATCTGCGGCGGCTGTGGGTCCGGTTGCACGGCCGCGACGTCCGCGACCTTCCGGTGACCGAACCCGACGAGCTCTGGGATCTGCTCGACGGGATCGCGCGGTCGGTGGTTCTCGATCACCGCGCCCGCGTCCGGAAGGCGTTGAGCGCGCAGGCCGCCGGGACCGAGCCGGTGGTCACCGAATCGAGGGCCGTCTGATGGCCGATATCGTGCGCGTTCAGCGGATACACCCCGATCTGTGGATCATCGCGCCGGCCGGTGCCCCTACCGTGGCCGACTCCCGCCCGGGTTTGGATACGGCTGTCCTCGAGGTCGCGGGCGGTCATCTCACCTGGAGCCTGCTCTCCGGTCAGCCGGTTCCGGCGGCCACCCTGCACGATGTGGACACCGCGCAGGAATGGTTGTGGGCGCTCTACGGCGCCGAGGTGGCGCTGGCCGTAGACGAATACACCGGTCCCGTGGATCTACCGGCCCGCCCCGAGCAGCCCGGCTCGGCCGCGGCGGTCCGCCGCCTCGGGTACGCCCACTGGGCGGCGCGCTGGTGGCCCGCCTCCACGGTCGACGGTATCGCCGCACTGGACCCGGAGTTGCTGGACAGCGAGATCGCGGAGTTGACGCGGACCTGTGAAAGCGTGGTCGACGGATCGGATTCCGCGCTCCTCGCCGAAGCCGACGAGAGCCCGGATACGCTGCCGGGTGATCACGATACTGTGGCACTACCCGATCGGACCGCCGCTCGTGCCGGCGATTACGCCCTCGCGGCGGGCGGTTCTCCGGCTGGTCGGGGCACCGCCCTTCCGCTCGGCCGCGGCAGCTCCGGCTGGGATTGGCGGCTGTGTCCTGCCGGAGTGGTGGACGCGTCCGAGCGCGCCGTGTCCTGGGAACTGCTCCGCTCGGCCGGTAGCACGATCGTTCGCGTGACCGCGGTCGCCGCCCCCTCGGTCGCTGCCGGTTTACCCGGCTATCTGCGACCGCGTGCCCTGGTCCGGACACCGGCGGGTGCGGTGGAGACCGCACTGGAATTGAGCGGTGACAGCTGGTCGGGGGAGGTTGCCGGAACGGTGGATTCGGTGACGGGCATCGAGATCTATGTGCCCGGAGTAGGGCCCGCGCCTCCGATGGGCACGGACGAACCACCGGAGCCGCCGGAGCACCTTCTCGCCACCGATCCGGATGCTCGGCCGGAGCCGCCGGAGTCCGCGGGTCGTTCGCAGGCAGTGGATCCGGGTGCACCGCCGATGCGCCCCGAAGCAGCCGGGCGCCCCCCTGACTACTCCGCGGCGCGCCCGGCCCGTGCTCGCCCCCGATTCGCCGGCTCCGGCATGCACGCCGAATCGATTGCCGGGCAACCTGCTCCGGGCGAGCTGTCCGAGGCGGAGCAGCGGGACAACGTCCGCGAATTCGCGCGCAACCGGCTGCGAACGGCTGCCGGAGACGCCGCGGCGGCCGGTTTCCCGTCGGCCGATATCGCCCCACTACGTGCGGAAATAGCGGCAGTGGAAGAGGATTCGGATTTCTGAGATGACCGACCCGGACAATCCGCCCGGCCTGGAGCTGCTGTACGAAGGCGCCGCCGCATACCAGCGTGGTGAGGTCACCGAGGCACTGCGGATCTTCGAGCACGCGGTGCACACCACCACCGGCGGTGTGCGGACCAGCGCCTTGATCAACGCCGCGAGTATGTACGACGAACTCGGCGATCACGAGGGCGCCGCGACCCGGTACCGCACGGCGCTCGAGCAGATCCCCGGTGACGCCGTCGAGAAGCGGGCCTCCGCCCTCGTCAACTATTCGCAGGCACTCCAGCATCTCGGCGCACTCGACGAAGCGCAGGAGGTACTGGAACAGGCCCGCATGCTCCTCGCCGGCGCCGACGACCTCGGTGTGCTGCGGGTGTCGTGTCTGCTGTCGCTGACCGCCGTCGCAACCCACCGCGGCGAATGGAGCCGCGTGGTCGAGATCGGCACCGAATCCCTGAACGCGGCACTACAGTTCGCCCCGCACCTTGCCGGCCACCCGCTGATGAACCTGGCCGGTGCCTACTTCGAGTCCGGCCGCCGCGACCTCGGCGTCGATTTCGCGCGGCAGGCGCTGGCGGCGTTCACTGCCGCCGGCGACCACAACGCGGTCGCCGATACCCAGCAGAATCTGGCGCAGCTCTTCAGCCGGATGGGCCGGCTGGACGAGGCCGCAGAACTCGTGGATGCCAGCCAGCAGTACTACGAGCGCGCCGGGCTCGGCTACCGGGCGGGCGTCGGGTGGAAGATCCGCGGTTTCCTCGCCGAACGGCGCGGCGACGTCGACCGCGCCTACGAGTGGTACCGCCGGGGGCTCGAGTATTTCGAGGCTTCCGGTGCGGTCCTCGACGTCGCGGCACTGCAGTGCCGGCTGGCGACCGTCGAGTATGCGTGCGGCCGGGTAGGGGCGGGGCAGCAGTTGCTGAACGACGCGTTCACCACCTACGCGGAGCGTGGGCTCGGCTCCGAATGCGCCAAACTCGACTACTGGCATGCGGTGCTGGTGGAGATGGTGATCGACCATATGGATGCCCCGCCCGCGGAACTGCTGGAATTGGGGCGGGCGCTGTCGGTGCCCGCCGCCATCGCCATCGACGCCGTCCGCTACACCCTGCCGAACGGTAACCAGCGGGAACAGTGGCACCGGGAGGTCGCCGAACCCGCGATCCGGCTGGCGTTCCGGTTCGCTCTCCTCTGCCAGGACGGCCTGTTGCTCGCCGATCTGATCGAAACCCGGTGCGCGGGAACAAGTGTGGATATCGACCGGGTGCAGCCCAGCGAACAGCCCCAGTTCCCGCTGGATTTCCCGAACCCGCCCGCCCCCGCGGACCTGCCCGGCCCGCTGCAGTTGGGCGCCACCCTGGCCCAGGTCGCCGCGGCCGCGGGACTACCGGTCGCGCCACCGCCGAACCTCGCGGTGGAACCCGGGGCGCGCATCGCCTTGGCCGATTACATCGCGGTGGCCGAGCACCGCTACGGCGGCCGGTTCCGCGAGGATCGGGTGATTCCCGCATGAGCGAGTCAGGGCCGGAGGCGGTAGCGCAGCGTGACCACGTAGGCCCCTCGCTCATGCGCGATGGACACAGCATGAGCGAGCCGGACCAGGAGGCGGTGGAGCAGTGTGACCAGCCGACCGTGATCGTCCGGATGGCCGACGCCGGTGATGTGTATGTGTCCTGGCGCTGGGTGGACGGAACGGCGGCGCCCGGGGTGTCGGTGCTGCCCGGCGACGATATCGATGCGGCCGTTCGCGATCTGACCGCGGCGCTACCTGCGCCGGAGACGGCCGGTGGCCTCGAGAAAGCGCTCACATCCGGGGCGTTCGCAACGCCCGCAAGCGAATACGAGCTGGGCCGCACGCTGTCCCGGGCCCTGCTGCCCGTCACCCTGGCAGGCCAGTTGTACGACCTGTACCGGCGCGGGGTGCGCCCGCATATCCGATTGCAGCCCTCGCCGCGGGTCGCGCAGGTGCCGTGGGAGATCATCGCCCCCGACCGGGACGTTCGCCTGATCGATTTCGCCGATGTGAGCCTGCTGGCCCCGGCGGGGATCGTGCACGCACCGGTGAGGGTCCCGCGGTCGTGGCCGGTTTCGCGTGACCTGCCGGTGGTCGCGGTACTCGACCCCCGGGTACCGGGTTTCCGCGCCGATTCCGCCCTCGGCTCGGTGCTGGGCCGGATGGACCGGCCGACACCGCTCACCACGCGTATCGCCGGCCACCTGGCGGCCGGTCGGCTCCGTCCTTCGGCTGCCGAGCCGTCCGGGGTTTTCCGCCGTACCGATCTCGACCGCGCCTGGCTTTCCCGAACCCTGCGTGCCGGTGCGTCCCGGTTGATCTACGTCGGTCATGTCACCGCGGCGCCCCCGGAATCGGGGCAGAGCGAGAACACCGAACTGCACCTGGCCTGCACCGCCGGCGCCGTGGGTTTCGCCGAAGCGCAGCGCGACCACCGCCCGCTGTCCGCGAAGGACCTCCTGCTCGGCACCTACACCCTGGAACCGGAACCCGTTGCCGGGCACGAGCTCTGGCCGATCCCCGCCCGGGTCGCCCTGATCGCCTGTGAAAGTGGCGGCGACCTGCGTTTCACCGAAGCTCTCGGCCTCACCGCCGCCATGATCACCGGCGGCGCGGAACTGGTCACCGCCACCCGCTGGCCCCTCCCCACCGACCTCGCCTACCAGCGCTTCGGCGCCACTCCGGGCGCCACTCCACTTCAGGACGCGATCTGCGCGGTCGACGCCGCCCACGACGAACCCGACCCGGTGCGGTATCTGACCGCCTGGCAGCGGGAGCGGCTTCGCGCCTGGCGCGAAACAGGAGCCGTCGAACATTCCCCCTTGCTCTGGTCGGCCCTCGCCACGTTCACCACGTGAGGACTACGGTCGCAGAACGTACCTGCCCCGGATACCGCCCTGCGCCACCGTCCGATGCGCGGTGGCGACCTGGTCCAGCGGGACGACCGCGTGGACCCGTGCCGGGAGCCGGCCGGTCGCGGTGTCTGCGAGTAGTCCGGCCAGCCGGGCGCCGTCGGGCCGGACGGCTACCGCGTAGGTGCTGATACCGCGCTCCGCCGGTGGTTCCCCGCCCGGCCGGACACCGACGAACACACCGCCGTCGCGGACCAGGGCGAGGCCCTTCTCCTGGAAGACGGCGGTATCGGCGACCGCGTCCCAGCCCGGTGCGGCCGTGGCCGTGAAATCCGCGCCCAAGCCGCGGACGAACTCCTCGTCCCGCGGCCGGGCCAGCCCGGTGACCTTCCAGCCGCGGTCCTGGGCGAGCGTGAGGACATACCCGCCGACCGCACCCGCCGCCCCGGTCACCAGCAGGCTCCGACCGGCCCCGTCGCCCAGCAGGTCGACCAGTTGCGCCGCGGTCAGGGCATTGAGCGGGACCGTGGCGGCCGTGGTCAGTTCGAGGTCGTCGGGGACCACCGCGATATCGGTCACCGCGACAACCAGTTTTTCGGCGTAGGTACCGAAATCGCGATCGAATCCGTCGACGATTCCGGCCACCCGGGTACCGAGCGGGATATCCACATCCGGGCCGACGGCCTCGATGACGCCCGCGAAATCCATGCCGAGGCCGGTGTGTTCGGGCTGATCGATGAGCCCGATCCCGTGGAAGAAGCCGTCGGCCACGGCCAGGTCGGCGGGGTTGACGCCGGCGCCGGCGATCGTCACCCGGACCTGTCCCGGCCCCGGTTCGACCACGGGGACGTCGATGATTTCGATCGAGTCGGGCCCGCCCGGAGTGCGGACGACCGCGGTGCGGAAGGTGGTGGACATTGTTGCCTCCTCTGGAGTTCTTGTTGCCGTTACTCCACAATGGATGAGTAACTCTCCATCGGGAAGTAGGCACTCAGAAGTGCGTAGCCCACCGGAAGGTAGGAAGGTGCGGGTCATGGCGACGATGACGGCGGCGCAGCAGCGAACCCAGGAAAAGGTCGATTACGACGCGTTCTTCGCCGGCTGCCCCAGCCGGCAGTTGCTCGAGCGGATCTCCGGGAAATGGGTGGCGCTGATTCTGGCCGCCCTGGGCAGCAACGGCCCCCACCCCGCGGGGCAGTCCGCGGGTGAACCGCAGGCCATGCGCTACTCGGAGCTGTCGCGGCGACTCGCGGGTGTCAGCCAGAAGATGCTCACCCAGACGTTGCGCTCCCTGGAACGGGACGGCCTGGTCACCAGGACGGTGACCCCGACCGTCCCGGTAACGGTCACCTACGAACTGACCGAGCTGGGTCTCTCGCTGAACGACGTCATGCGCGGTATCAAGTGGTGGGCCGAATCCCATATGGACCAGGTCCAGGAGCATCGCACGAGATTCGACAGCGAATCGGACGAGTCCGCGGATACGCCGGTCTAGGCGTTCCTCCTTCACCGGGATGCGCAGCGCTCCCGGGCGATCGGCTCGGAAATTCGTCGCGCCGATCGCCGGCGAGAGGCGCTGTTCGCCGCGACCGGGTTGTCTTGCCGCGGTTACCGCGGCGGGCGCAGTTCCCGCATGGCCTGGCAGATGGTCGCGTGGATTTCCGACTCCTCGGTTTCCGTATCGGGGTCCCACGTCGGTTCGGGCGCACCCGTGATGGCCGGTCCGAACAGCCACCACACATTGCTCCACGGATCGATGAACCGCGCCAGCGACGAGGCGCCGTAGAACGGTGTCGTCTCGGTGATGATCCGCGCCCCACGGCCGGCGGCCCGCCGCAGTACCTCGTCGCAGTCACCGACATTGACCTGCAGCAGTGCCGGCGTGAACACCCAGTCGGGCTTGGAGTCCACCACCATCAGGCACGAATCCCCGATCCGCACCTCGGCGTGGATCAGCAGCCCGTCGGTATCGTCGGCATGCGCCTCTGGGGTCTCGCGTCCGTCGAAGACGTGGCCGAGGAATTCGATGAACGCTCGCGCTCCACCCGGTCCTTTGACCGCCGCGAACGCGTTGACGCTGCCGTATCCGTTGCCGAGCTCGGAACCGGGTGTGATCAGTGGTCTTGTGGTCATGCGGCGAGCATTTCACCGCTTGCGGCCAGTTCCCGTCCGTTATCGGGTTCGAGGCGTGTCAGTAGTACGGGACGGTCGGGCCGGGTGGTGGCTATACCGTCTGCGTGGGCACCGCTTTCTCCAGGTCGTCGATGGTGCCGGACATGATCGTGCGGATGTTCTCGTCGATGTGCTCGATCGGCCAGTCCCACCAGGCGAGGGCCAGCAGGCGACGGATATCGTCCGTGCTGTAGCGGTGGCGGATGAGCCGGGCCGGATTGCCGCCGACGATGCCGTAATCCGGAACGTCGGCGGTGACCACGGATCCGGCGGCGACGATCGCGCCGTGGCCGATCCGCACTCCGGGCAGCACCGTGACGCCGTATCCGATCCAGACGTCGTTGCCGATCACGGTGTCACCGCGATTCGGCAGGTCGGTGAGCAGATCGACATGTTGCGACCACGCGCCGCCCATGGTGGGGAACGGGAAGGTCGACGGCCCGTCCATACGGTGATTCGCGCCGTTCATGATGAATCGCACGCCCGTGGCCAAGGCACAGAACCTGCCGATGATCAGCTTCTCCGGGCCGTAGTGGTACAGGACGTTGCGGGATTCGAACGTGGTGGGGTCGTCCGGGTCGTCGTAGTAGGAATACTCGCCGACCTCGATCAGCGGCGAGCTGACCAGGGGTTTCAGCAGTACCACCCGAGGCTGTCCGGGCATCGGATGCAGCACGGTGGGTGCGGTGATCGGGGGTTGTCCGGGCATGCGGAATCCGTTCTGTCGGTGGGTGGTCGACAAGTTGTGGTCGATGGTCAGGCCGAGGTCAGTGCGCCCATATCGAGCCGGGCGCCACGCCAGCGATTCCGGAGCCGGCGATCGTGGCTGACCACTACCAGTGCACCTCGATACTGCGCCAGCGCGGCCTCCAGCTCCTCGACCAGTCCGGGCGAGAGGTGATTGGTGGGCTCGTCCAAGAGCAAGAGCTCGGAGGGTTCGCTGACCAGTCGTGCCAGTTCGAGCCGCTGCCGCTGCCCGGTGGACAGATTCTCCACCCGGGCCGTGAGCTGGGCGCGCGTGAACAGGCCGAGTGACAGCAGGTGTTCGGCGTGCTCGCCGGGCTGCCCCGGCCGGCCCTGGGCGAAGGCGGACAACAAGGTCTGACCGGGTACGGGGGGACGCGGTTCCTGAGCGAGATAACCGACCCGGCCGCGGCGGAGAACCGTGCCGCGGTCGGGTGTGAGCTCGTCTGCCAGTACCCGCAGCAGAGTGGACTTGCCCGCGCCGTTCGGGCCGGTGATCAGCAGCCGTTCGCCCGCGGATACCCGCACACTCGTGGGCGAGAGCCTGCCGTCCACCGCGATACCGGTGGCATCCAGGACGACCCCCTGTGCCCGTCCCGCCGGGGGGACAGCCCTGAACCGCAACGGTGCCGGGGGTGGCGGCACCGGATCGGCCAGCAGCCGTCGCAGACGTTCCTCGGCGTTGCGGACCCGGCTTGCCAGCGACTGTTGCACGCGGCCGGCCGCCCGGTCGTAGGCCATCTTGTTGTTGTCCGTCATCGGGCGCCCCGGTGCGACCCGCCGCGCTGTGGTGGCGATCGTTTCGCGCAGCTGTTCGGTCTCGTCCTGCCAGCGCAGATGGGCTTGCGACCAGCGTTGTCGTGCCGCCTCCCGTTCGGCGAGGTAGCCGCTGTACCCGTTGCCGTGGCGCACGACGCGGCGCCGATCGGAATCCACTTCGAGCAGCGTGGTCGCCACCCGCTCGAGGAATGTGCGGTCGTGGGAGACGGTGACAGTGGTACCGGCCCGAGTGCGCAGATGGTCCTCCAGCCAGGTCAGCGCGTCGTCGTCGAGATGGTTGGTCGGCTCGTCCAGTAGTAGCACCTCGGGTGCCGCGGCGAGCAGGGCTGCCAGGCGCAGGCGGACCTGTTCCCCGCCGGACAGTCCACCGGCAAGCCGATTACGTGGAACCACTCCAAGTCCGAGGCCGTGCAGGGCTCGCTCCACTCGGGCATCGGCATCGTAACCGCCGCGAAGCTCGAAAACTGTTGCCAGTTCGGCATATTCGTTCAGGTGGGACTCGTCGCCGGTGGACATCTCCAGTTCGAGCCGGCGCATCCGGGCCTCGATCCGGCGCAGCTCGTGCAACGACCGGTCGATGATCTGCTGAACGCTCAGGTGTGCGGGCAGGTGCTCGTCCTGAGCGAGATAGCCGACGCCGCCCTCGGCGTGTACGACGATCTCACCCTCGTCGGGCTGCTCGGTTCCGGCGAACAGGCGCAGCAGCGTGCTTTTCCCGGACCCGTTCTCGCCGATGATCCCGGTGCGTTCACCCGCGCCGAGCGAACAGCTGACCGCATCGAGAACGGTGCGGCCGTCGAAGGATTTGCCGACCGCGAGTGCGGTGAGCTGAGTGGGCACGAACTACCTCCGAAGTATTCGACGACGACACGGTCAGGGGCGACCGCTGAGCCTGGTGAACACTTCGAATGAGCATTGGCGACCTCACTAGTGCGACGAATGTTGCGATAGGATGGTCGCACGCTGGATCCCGCCGAGCAACTGGATAACCCTATGACCCCCGTCACACAAACCGCCACCACAGCGCGATCGCGCCCAGGCGGCCGCACGGCCCGCATTCGCGCACAAGTACTCGCGGCCGTCGAGGCGGAACTGACCGAAAACGGCTACGACGCACTGACCGTCGATACGGTCGCCGCCCGCGCGGGCGTGCACCGCACCACCGTGTATCGCCGCTGGCGCGATGTCGGTGGCCTGATCGCCGATGTGTTCGCCGCCGCGAGCGCTCTGGATTGGCATCCACCCGACACCGGTTCCCTCCGCGGCGATCTCGCGGAACTGAACCGCGAGATCCAGGATTCGTTCACCGCGGAATCGTCGATCGCGATGGCGCTCATCGCGGTATCTTTCCGTTCGGAGGGTGCGGCGCGAGCACTGCGGCAACTGTGGGAGGACCGCTACACACAGTGCGGGATCGTCGTGGAACGTGCAGTCGGACGGGGCGAGATTTCGGCCGGAACCGATACGCGCGCACTGCTTGTCGCGGCTACAGCGCCGATATATCACCAGTTGGTGCTGTTGCGCACGCCCGCAGACCCCGGTTTTCCCGAGCGTGCGGCCGCGGCGGCGACGCTGGCCGCGCAGGCCGGTGCCTTCGAATCGCCGGTGCCGGAAGCCGATACTGCCGGAACGCGCGGTGCACAGCAGAACCCGGAGACTCTCTGACGGACTGATTCCGACCGTGATCAGCGGCGGGGTGGTAGCGGGATGCGGGTGAGGTCGGCGGCGATCACGATCTCACCGCGGAACTCCCGGCGCGCTTCGGCGAGGTGCTCGTCCAGAGTGCGGTAGCGCTGGGAGAAATGGGTCAGCACCAGGGTCCGGGCTCCGGCTTCGGCCGCGAGGCGGGAGGCCTGGCCGGCGGTGAGGTGGCCGTATTCGGCGGCCAGGTGGGCTTCGGCGTCGAGGAAGGTCGCTTCGATGACCAGCATGTCGGTATCGGCCGCGAGTTCACCGGCGGCCGGGCAGAGGCGGGTGTCCATGACGAACGCGAAACTCTGCCCGGGGCGGATCGTGCTCACGTCCTCGAGCCGTACCGTGCGGCCCTGCCAGGTGATCTCGCCTTCCCGCTGCAACCGCCCCACGAGGGGACCGGACAGTCCGAGGCCGGCGAGGCGGTCCGGAAGAATCGCGCGGTGGTCGGGTTCGGTGATCCGGTAGCCGAATGCCTCGACGGGATGATCCAGCCGGGCGGTCGTCAGGTGGAAAGGTGCGCCGGCGACCGGCAGCGGGCCCGGTTCGGTGATCGGGTGTGCGCGCAGCTCGACGGTGCGGTGATAGGCCGTGGCATCGCACAGATTGTCGAAATACCGCTGGCCGGAGGCGGGATAGTAGGCGTCGATCGGATGCGGGACGCGATCGAGGTTGATCCGCTGCATCACCCCGGCCAGCCCGAGGCTGTGGTCGCCGTGGAAATGGGTTATCGCGATCCTGGTCAGATCGGTCGCGGAGATCCCGGCGTGGATCATCTGCCGCTGCGTACCCTCGCCGGGGTCGAACAGGATCGCCTCCCCGCCCCACCGCAGCACGTACCCGTTGTGGTTGCGGTGCGCGGTCGGCACCTGACTCGCGGTGCCGAGCACCACCAGCTCCCGCTGCGACATCTACGCGCCCCGATTACCGGCGGCCGGTGAGCGTCGGTCACAGTTCTGGGTCGGCATGGGTCGACCATATCGGTGCCGGCCGGGCCGAACTCGTTCGACGGGATCGCACACCGCCGACGAGTCGGACTGCGATATCCACGCCCGTATCGAAATCGGCCGGCCCGCCGGTAACTGTCGCCGGATCTAGCGCGCGGATTCGATGGGTACCACGTCCAATCCGTAGAGGGCCCAGGCCAGGAGGATGCCGGCGACGAGGCAGACACCGGCGGCGATGGCAGCCCACTTGCCGAGGGATTCGCCGCGGATATGGCCGACGACGCCGAGGATGATGCCGGCGATCCCGAAAACGAGCGGGCAGAACAGCAGGGAAACCGCCGCGCAGACGAAACCGATGATCGACAGGACCTGCGGGCCGGAACGTTCGGGTTGCTGAGTGGCGCCGTAGGGCTGGTACTGCTGTTGCGGGTAGGCGGGGTAGTCGCCGGACTGCTGCCCGCCCCAGCCCTGTTGACCTGGTTGTGCTGCCCAGCCTTGCTGCCCGGGTTGAGTTCCCCAGCCTTGCTGCCCGGGTTGGCCGCCCCAGTCTTGTTGTCCGGGTCGGCCGCCCCAGCCGGATTGTTCTTCCGGAGCGCCCCAGCCCGGCTGCTCGCCCGGCTTTGCACCCCAGCCGGATTGCGCGCCGGGCTGTCCGGGCCGGCCGCCCGGTTGGCCGCCGTATGCGCCCGGATACGGCGCACCGCCGGGCTGAGGATACCCAGGCTGACCTGGAGATTGTGGTTGCCAGGCCTGGCCCGGTGTCTGTTCCTCGGGCCGCGCCGACCACGCCTGCGGCGGTATCTCGCCACCGGGACCACCACCCGGCTGCGGTTCGGTGGAACCGGGCTGCCAGCCGTGGGTGTAGGCCGCTGTTCCCTTGTCCAGCTGCGGCGCTTCGCCGCCCCGTTCCTCCGGTTTGGGCAGCATCCGAGTGGGATGGTCATCGGCCGGGCTGCCCGCCGCGCCCGCCTCCGGGCTTTCCGGCTCCGGCGCAGCGCCGGTGCGGCCCCCGCCGGTGCCCGTCTCGCGGTGCAGGATCTTCGGCAGGTATTCGGTCGGCGGGTCCTCCGAATATGCGGGTGTTTCGCCGGCGGGGCCTCGTTCCGTCCCGGCGCGGCCCGGTGCCTCCTCCGCTCCTGCCTGGTCACCGGCCCCGGTGGACGGCTCGTGCGGGACTTGCGGGCTCTGCCGCGGAGTCTGCGTATCGTCCGGTGGTTGCGGGGCGGTGGGCGTGACGAACGGTTCGTCCGGCGTTTCCGGAGTCCGGTCTGCCGATCGTTGCTCGTCGGGGCCGCCGCGATCACTGCCCACCGGCGTCTCGTCACCATGCCGGGACGGCTCGCCGCTGTGTTGTCCGGGTGTCTCGGCGTGGTGCCGGGGCTCGCTGCCGGGCTGACGGGGCGGCTCGCCGCCGGATTCTCGCGGCGGTCCGCCGGGGTTGCGCGGGTCCTGCGGTGTGCTCATCACGTCTCCTCGGTCGTCTCGTCGAGGGCTCGTAGTCGGTACCGCGGTGGGGCGAGCGTCAGTTGTCGGTGTCGTCCTCGATATGTATTGTGGCGGCTTCGGCGGGACGGTTGTCCTCGCCGCCCCGGTCGCGGCGGTCCGGATCCTGCTCCAGCGATTCCGCTATGCCGAGGCGGCCGTCGTCGGCGCCTTCCCGGTTGCGGATCCGCAGGTCGTCCGGCGGGTCCTCGATAGTGCGTTCGTAGGCGCGGACCTCGTCCTCCTGGTCGTCGTCACCCATATCGGGCTCTCGTGGTTCGCGATCCATACCACCCAGTATGCGCCGCCGCGCGGGCCTGCCGAAGCACCGCGACCAGCGATGGCGAGCCATTCCGGGCCACCCCGGCGAGCCCACCCGGAAACGCGGCGACCCCCGGACCCGACGGGTCCGGGGGTCGCTAAGACGTATCTCAGGCGTTGCCGTTGAACAGCCCGGTCACCGAACCGTTCTCGAATACCTCGCGGATCGTGCGGGCCAGCAGCGGCGCGATGGACAGCACCGTGAGCTGGGGGAACTTCTTGTCCTCGGTGATCGGCAGCGTATTGGTCACCACGACCTCCTTGGCGCCGCAGGCCGCCAGGCGTTCGGCCGCCGGGGCGCTCAGCACGCCGTGGGTCGCGGCGATCACCACATCGCCGGCACCGGCCTCGCGCAGCACGTTCACCGCGCCGGCGATGGTGCCACCGGTGTCGATCATGTCGTCGATCAGGATGCAGGTGCGGCCCTCGACCTCACCGACCACCCGGTTCGACTTCACCTGATTAGGGACCAGCGGGTCACGGGTTTTGTGGATGAAGGCCAGCGGCGCCCCGTCCAGCGAATCCGCCCACTTCTCCGCGACCCGGACCCGGCCGGAATCGGGAGAGACCACGGTGATGTTGTCGAGGCTGTAGTTGTTGCGGACGTGCTCGGCCAGCTGCAACTGGGCGTGCATATGGTCGACCGGGCCGTCGAAGAAGCCCTGGATCTGATCGGTGTGCAGGTCGACCGTCACGATCCGGTCGGCGCCCGCGGTCTTCAGCAGATCGGCGACCAGCCGGGCCGAGATCGGTTCGCGGCCACGGTGCTTCTTGTCCTGGCGGGCGTAGGGGTAGAACGGCAGGATTGCGGTGATCCGCTTGGCCGAACCGCGCTTGAGCGCGTCGATCATGATCAGCTGTTCCATCAGCCACTGGTTCAGCGGCGCCGGGAAACTCTGCAGAACGAAGGCGTCGGAACCGCGGACCGACTCCTCGAAGCGGACGAAGATCTCCCCGTTCGCGAAATCACGCGCGATCTGCGGGGTGACGTGGACGTCGAGTTCCTTGGCCACCTGTTCGGCCAGTTCTGGGTGCGACCGTCCGGCGAAGAGCATCAGGTTCTTCTGGTTGTCGATCCATGACGCGGTCACTACTGGTTGCCATCCTTAAGCTCTGTTGCCCGATCCGGTATCTCATCGGCCGCGAGTGCCTTCGCCGCCGCATTCGCTGCAGCGGTTCCTGGACGTTTCCGCTGCACCCAGTTCTCGATATTGCGCTGTGCACCCCCGGACACGGCGAGCGCGCCCGGCGGGACGTCTTCCCGCAGCACTGTACCTGCTCCCGTATATGCGCCGTCACCCACGGTCACCGGGGCGATGAACATCGTATCGCTGCCGGTGCGCACATGTGACCCCACGACGGTGCGGTGCTTGCCCACCCCGTCGTAGTTCACGAACACGCTGGATGCTCCGATGTTGCTGTGCTCACCGATGGTGGCGTCGCCGACATACGTGAGATGCGGAACCTTGGTGTGCTTGCCGATCTCGACGTTCTTGGTCTCGACGAACGCCCCGAGCTTGCCCGATTCGCCCAGAACCGTGCCGGGCCGGAGGTAAGTGAAGGGCCCGACTGTCGCAAATGCGTCGATTTTGGCGCCCTCGCCGTGGCTGCGGATCACCCGCGCACCGTCGCCGATGTCGGAGTTGGTGAGTGTGGTGTCCGGTCCGATCTCGGCGTCCTCGCCGACCACCGTGGTACCCAGCAACTGGACCCCGGGGCGGACGACGGTATCGCGGCCGATCTTCACATCGGTATCGATCCAGGTGGTGGCCGGGTCGACGATCGTCACCCCGGCGCGCATATGGCGTTCCAGGATGTAGCGGTTGAGGGTGCGCGCCGCGGCGGCCAGCTGCACCCGGTCGTTGACCCCGGTGACCTTCGCCGAATCGACCAGCCGCGCACCCTGTACGGGATAACCGGCCTCGCGCGCGAGTTTCAGCACATCGGTCAAGTAGAGCTCGTGCTGGGCGTTGGCGGTGGACAGCCGGCCGAGCATGGTGCGCAGGACCGACACGTCGAAGGCGTACACACCGGAGTTCACCTCGGTGATCGCGGCTTGCTCGGGGGTTGCGTCGGCGTGCTCGACGATCTCGGCGACCTCGCCGTCGGTGTCGCGCACGATACGGCCGTAGCCGTTCGGGTCGTCGGGGACGAAGGTCAGGACCGTGACGGCGGGCCGTTCCGCGTAGCTGCGGTGCTCGTCCAGCAGCGCCGACAGGGTGTGCCCGTCGAGGAGCGGGACGTCACCGGAGGTGACGATGACGTCGCCGGTGAAATCGGCCGGCAGCCCGGTGAGACCCACCTGAACCGCATGTCCGGTGCCCAGCTGCCGCTCCTGCACCACCGGGACAACGGTGCGGTCCAGTTCGCTCGCCACCGCCGCGGCCTCGGCACCGACCTGTTCGCGGTCGTGCCCGACCACCGTCACCAGATGGTGCGGTTCGATGGCGTGCGCCGCGTACAGCGCGTGCGCCAGCATGCTGCGCCCGGCCAGGGGGTGCAGCACCTTGGGCTTCTTCGACCGCATTCTCGTACCGGCACCTGCGGCTAGCACGATGACGGCGGTCTGCTCCTGCATGAATCTCCCTCGGGCCGACGATGGTCATCGTGCACGCGAGCTCTTCCGCCGCCAGGACTCGAACCTGCCCAAATCGGATCGAGACCGAGCAATGGGATTCTGCTGAGATCTCCCGGGCAAACGAAGAGGCCGCCATGGGGAGGGGGTACCCCATTCGACGACGGCCCCGTGTCGCGCTGCACGGAGGATGAGCGTATCAGCCCTGCCGGGCACCGGCCCCGACGAGCACGACCCCGAAGGATCGGGCGCATACGGCCGTCACTGCAGAGAAAACCCCGGTGGCAGGACGGAGTACTGGACATTCGAACTGGTCACGCCCACGAGAGTGGCGGTCCCGTCGCCGTTCGGCCGATATACCGGTCCGCCGGAATCACCCACCCGGATGCCGGTGTATCCGTCACAACGCGTCCCGCTTCGTTGCCCCCACCTGCACAGTGCCCCGCCGGGCGCACCCACATCGGTCAGTTGCTCACCGCTCGGGAGGGTGTTGTGGGTCGGGGTGCCGGGGACCAAGGGGATCATGGCCCAATCCACGTCGGGTAGCCGGATCACCCCGAAAAGCCCGAGCGTGCAGTGCCCGGCGGTGAGTGCGACAGGCTGTCCCTCCGCATACCCCGTCGCCGTGACCGAACACAGACCGAGTGACGTGCCCGGGCCCACGGCCCACTGTGCCGAGCCCGATCCCGACCCCGAGCCCGATCCGGATTCCGAACCGGATCCCGAGGAGCCGGATCCCGAAGAACCGGGATCCACAGCGGACTGTGCCGAGGCATGTCCGGCGGAGAGGGTCGCGGCGGAGAGGACGGCAGCCGCGATCAAGGGAAGTGTGTTCACTGTCCTGCGCATGGCATGCCTTCCCGCCGACAGGTGGATTGCCACTTCTTGCTCCGCCGCCAGGACTCGAACCTGAACTATCTGAACCAAAATCAGAGGTGCTGCCATTACACTACGGCGGACTGCCACACCGGCGGGGCTCGGTGAACCCGCCGCTGTGTCCAGGCACGGCAACGATAATCGCATGCCACCCCGGTTTCCGTCGAACCGTGGGTGCCGGGACACGCCGGGCACGGGCCGGTCGGCTCGTCGCGGTGGTACCGACGGAGCCACGGCATGCCCGGGTGAGCTCGTTCGTGGCGGGTCTGAGACAGTGATCTCGATGGTTTTGGTCGCCGGCCGCAGCTGCGGCTGTACCGGTGACATCGGTAACCAGGGAGGCGGGAACGTTGTCGTCGGGAGAGCCGCGAACGGTCGGGGAGTCACCGGCCGGTGGGCCGGTAAAAGAGGGCGCCGAGCAGGTCGTGCCGGGCCGGCAGCGGATGACCGGTACCCAGCGGCGGCAGCAGTTGATCGAGATCGGCCGGGCACTGTTCGCCGAACGCGGCTACGACGCCACCTCCATCGAGGAGATCGCGCTCCGCGCTCAGGTCTCCAAACCCGTCGTCTACGAACACTTCGGCGGTAAAGAGGGCCTGTACGCCGTGGTGGTGGACCGGGAGATGTCGATGTTGCTCGACATGATCACCTCCTCGCTCACCAACAACCGGTCCCGGGTCCGGCTCGAACAGGTGGCGCTGGCGCTGCTCACCTATATCGAGCAGCGCACCGACGGCTTCCGCATCCTGGTCCGCGACCAGCCGGTCTCCTCGACCGACGGGCGGTATTCGAGCCTGCTCAACGAGGCGGTGAACCAGGTCGCGCATCTGCTCGCCGGTGATTTCGAACGCCGCGGATTCGACACCAGCCTGGCGGGCTTGTACGCGCAGGCGCTGGTCGGGATGGTGGCCACCACCGCGACCTGGTGGCTCGACGTGCGCAGCCCCTCCAAGGAAGTGGTCGCCACGCATCTGGTGAATCTGTGCTGGAACGGGCTCAGCCACCTCGAGGCCGACCCGCAACTCAGCTCGGAATGGCCCGCGGCCGCGGTGCCGCCGGCGGCGAACTCGCCCGGCAGGCAGCAGAGTTCGGATAACCGCGGTTGAACTGCCCGCGAACTCCGGTGGGCCGTCGAATCGAGAACCGTCCCCGGAACGGATGGTACGGTTCACGCATCCTTTGGGTGCTGTTCGGGCGGTAAGTCGGTCTACTTCGACAATGTCGGTCTACTTCAGGATGGCTGGTTATTGGGATGACAGGCGGGTCTGATGGCTAGGCAAGCGCGCGCGGAGATCACTCGCGATTCGGTTCTGGCCGGCGCTGCCGATGTCTTTCTGCGCTTGGGCTACGCCAATGCGAGCCTCAGCGAGATCATCGCGCAGTCCAATGTCACCAAGGGGGCCTTGTATTTTCACTTCGGGTCCAAGGAGGAACTGGCCCGCGCCGTGGTGGATCAGGGCCAAGAGCGGCTGACCGCGTCCTGCCAGGGATTCTTCGATTCCCGGGTCCCGGCCCTGGAAGCGGCGATCGGTATCACCTATGTGGTGGCGGATCTGTCGATGAACGATCCGATGGTCGGTGCGATGCTCAAACTGACCCACCAGATCGGCGACTACCGCGGCGCCAACGGTGACAACATCGCCAAGACCTGGGGCGAGACGTACAAGCTGCTCGCCGAGAAGGCGATCACCCAGGGCGACCTCCTCCCCGACCTCGACCCGGAAACCATCGGCCTGCTGCTCTATGGGCTCACCACCGGTATGCATATCGTCGCGGTCGGCACCGAGTCGATGGACCAGATGGCCTCCCGCATGGAACGCGCCTGGTACTTCCTGATCCCCTCCATCGTCCCCGACGACAAGGTCTCCTACTTCCGCGAGTTCGCCGCCCGCCGCCTCCGCCGCTACGTGCCGTAACATTGGCGCCGCCTCCGGCGGCGCGGGGGTTTGGCCCCCCTTGGTCCCTGCGTTCAGCCCGCGATACTCGCGGCTGCGCCGCATTGTCCCGCCGGCTGAACGCAGGGACGGGCCAAACCCTCCAAGTGCCTCGCTGAACTCGGCGCCGCCGCTGGGCGCGTCTGTTCCGCATCTGGTCTCCTCCGGATGACCGGCATCCGTGGTTCGGGGCCCGTCTCGTTCTGGAGCGACAGAGCGGGGGAGCGAAGCGGAGGAGCGTCGGAGTGAAGAACGAGACCAAGGGGGCCCCGAACCGGCGACGCCGGAGGCGGCGCAATATATACAGCGCAATATATATCGTCAGGAGTGAAGATGTCTGCCCCTCGTCCACCACTGGCGGGACTGGCTTCGGCGGCCGGTGCCGATACCGCGTTGCGGACCGTCGCCGGGATGCTCGGGCAGTCGCCGGTCGAGTTGGTGGCGCCGAGCGCGGTGCGGTCCTTCGTCGCGGCGACCGTTGCCGCCGAGCGGCCGGCCGTCGTGGTCACCGCCACCGGCCGGGAGGCCGATGATCTGACCCTCGAGCTCACCGAGATGCTCGGGCCGGCGGTCGCGCAGTTCCCCTCCTGGGAGACCCTGCCGCACGAGCGGCTCTCGCCGGGCGCCGATACAGTCGGGCGCCGGCTCGAGGTGCTGCGGCGGCTCGCCCATCCCGACGATCCGGTGTTCCCGGAGCCGCTGCGCGTCGTGGTGACCACGGTGCGGTCGCTGATGCAGCCGATGGCGGCCGGGCTGGGGGATATCGAGCCGATCGTGCTGCGGATGGGCGGCGAGGCCGATTTCGACGAATTGGTGTCGCGACTGGTCGAATTCGCTTATACGCGGGTGGATATGGTCGGCAAACGCGGCGAGTTCGCGGTGCGCGGCGGCATCCTCGACCTTTTCCCGCCCACCGCCGACCATCCGGTGCGCGTGGAGTTCTGGGGCGACGAGATCACCGAACTGCGGCCGTTCTCGGTGGCCGATCAGCGGTCGCTCGGGGAGGTCTCGCTGTCCACCGTGGTGGCGCCGCCCTGCCGGGAACTGCTGCTCACCGCCGCCGTGCGGGAGCGCGCGGCGGAGGTCGCGTCGGCCAACACCGCGGACGCCGCACTGGTGGAGATGCTGGACAAACTGGCCGAGGGTATCCCGGTCGAGGGTATGGAGGCGCTGCTGCCGGTGCTGCAACCCGGTGAGCTGCGGCTGCTCACCGAACAGTTGCCCGACGGCACCCATCTGCTGGTGTGTGATCCGGAGAAGGTCCGCACCCGCGCCGCCGATCTGGTGCGTACCGGCGAGGAGTTCCTGGAAGCGTCGTGGACGGCGGCCTCGTTCGGTGGCGACGCGCCGCTGGGCGCACACGGCCTGAATCTGGCGGCGTCGGCGTATCGCCCGCTGACCGAGGTCCGCGACAGCGCCGAACAGCGCGAACTGCCCTGGTGG
The DNA here is from genome assembly GCF_050936135.1 of Nocardia sp. CA-290969. NCBI lineage: Bacteria > Bacillati > Actinomycetota > Actinomycetes > Mycobacteriales > Nocardiaceae > Nocardia > Nocardia sp. CA-290969. The sequence goes on from NZ_JBNJNJ010000001.1 coordinate 7,742,276, forward strand.
ACGCTGAGCCCGCTGGCGACCGGCGATCCGGCCGAAATCGAACTTCCGGTGCAGGCCGGCCCCACGGCCCGTGGGTCCGACGAACTGGTGGCGACGATCTTCGCCTCGCTGCGGGCCCATGTGACCACCGGTGGCCGCGCGGTGGTGGTGCTGGCCGGTCACGGTACCGCCCAGCGCACCCTGGAACGGCTCGGTGAGGCCGAGGTGCCCGCGGCATATTTGGAGGCCGGTGCCGAACCTGCGCCCGGGGTGGTGGGTGTGCTGTGCGGTTCGCTGCACGACGGGGTGATCTTCGGCGACGCCGGGCTGGTGGTGGTCGCGGAATCCGACCTCACCGGTAACCGGGTGACGGCGCCGGGCGACGGGAAACGGCTGCCCGCCAAACGCCGCAATCAGGTCGATCCGCTGGCGTTGAACGCCGGCGATATGGTCGTCCACGATCAGCACGGTATCGGCCGGTTCGTGGAGATGATCGAGCGTACGGTCGGCGGCGCGCGGCGCGAATACCTGGTGATCGAGTACGCGCCGAGTAAACGCGGCCAGCCCGGTGACCGGCTGTATGTGCCGATGGAATCGCTGGATCAGCTGTCCCGGTATGTCGGCGGCGAATTGCCCAGCCTGTCGAAGCTCGGCGGCGCCGACTGGGCGAACACCAAGCGCAAGGCTCGGAAAGCGGTCCGCGAGATCGCGGGCGAGCTGGTGCAGCTGTACGCCGCCCGGCAGGCCGCCCCCGGTCACGCCTTCGGTCCCGACACCCCGTGGCAGCGGGAGATGGAGGACGCGTTCGCGTTCACCGAAACCGTCGATCAGCTCACCGCCATCTCCGATGTGAAAGCGGATATGGAGAAGCCGGTGCCGATGGACCGGGTGGTGTGCGGCGATGTCGGCTACGGCAAGACCGAGATCGCGGTGCGGGCGGCGTTCAAAGCGGTGCAGGACGGGAAACAGGTGGTCGTGCTGGTGCCGACCACCCTGCTCGCCCAGCAGCATCTGCAGACCTTCACCGAGCGCATCGCGGGTTTCCCGGTGACCGTCAAGGGGCTGTCCCGGTTCACCGACCCCGCGGAATCGCGCGAAGTTCTCACCGGTATGGCCGAGGGTGAGGTCGATATCGTCGTCGGCACCCACCGTCTGCTGCAGACCGGCGTGCGCTGGAAGAACCTCGGCCTGGTGATCGTCGACGAGGAACAGCGCTTCGGTGTGGAACACAAGGAGCACATCAAAGCCCTGCGCACCCACGTGGACGTGCTCACCATGTCGGCCACCCCGATCCCGCGCACCCTGGAGATGAGCCTGGCCGGTATCCGCGAGATGTCGACCATCCTCACCCCGCCCGAGGAACGTCATCCGGTACTCACCTACGTCGGCGGCTACAACGACAAGCAGGTCACCGCCGCGATCCGGCGCGAACTGCTGCGCGACGGCCAGGTGTTCTATGTGCACAACCGGGTGTCCTCGATCGAGAAGGCGGCCCGCCGGATCCGGGAACTGGTTCCGGAGGCGCGCGTGGTGGTCGCGCACGGGCAGATGAACGAGGACACCCTCGAACGCACCGTGCAGGGGTTCTGGCAGCGCGAATACGACGTGCTGGTGTGTACCACCATCATCGAGACCGGCCTGGACATCTCCAACGCCAACACGCTGATCGTGGAACGCGCCGATTCGCTCGGCCTCTCGCAGCTGCACCAGCTGCGCGGCCGGGTCGGACGCAGCCGGGAACGCGGCTACGCGTACTTCCTGTACCCGGCGGAGAAACCGCTCACCGAAACCGCCTACGACCGCCTGGCCACCATCGCGCAGAACTCCGACCTCGGCGCCGGTATGGCAGTAGCCATGAAGGACCTCGAGATCCGCGGCGCCGGTAACGTGCTGGGCGCCGAACAGTCCGGGCACGTCGCGGGCGTGGGTTTCGATCTCTACGTGCGGCTCGTCGGCGAAGCCGTGGAGGCCTACCGCGCCGCCGCCGACGGCAAACCCATCACCACCGAGGAAACCAAAGAGGTCCGCATCGACCTCCCGGTGGACGCGCACATCCCACCCGACTACATCGCCAGCGACCGCCTCCGTCTGGAGGCGTACCGCAAACTGGCCGCCGCCCACGACGATTCCGCGCTGGCCGCGGTGGTGGAGGAACTCCTCGACCGCTACGGCCCGCTCCCGGTGGAGGTCGGCCGGCTGGTTTCGGTGGCCAAACTGCGGCTGCTCGCCCGCGAATACGGGGTCGCCGAGATCGCGGTCACCGGCACCACGGTCAAGATCTCCCCGCTCACACTGCCCGATTCGAAACAATTGCGGCTCAAGCGGATCTACCCCAGCGCCACCTACCGCGCCGCCAGCGGCGTGGTCCAGTTGCCGCTGCCCCGCGTGCAGGACAGCGTCGGCGCCGACCGGCTCCGGGATATCGCCCTGCTGCAATACCTGGCGGACCTGCTGCTGGCGCTGGACGGTAAAGCCGCCGGCGCGGTGGACCTCACCGTGGCGACCGAGGTGAGTCCGGCGCGATGACCTCCGATCCCGCGCCGGACCGGCCGGCGCGACAGCGGCAGCGAGCGGAATCGGCTCGTCCCGACCCGCGCGTTCTCGAAGCGGAAACGGCCACCGTGGCAGCGGGTTTGACCGAGGCCGTGGAGGTGATGGACCGGTTGTGGCGATTCGGCGGCTGGGAGGTCACCCAGACCCACGATTCGCTGCGCCCGTACCTGCTCGAGGAAACCTACGAACTCCTCGACGCCATCCAGGAAGCGGATCCCGGCACCATCCGCGAGGAACTAGGCGACCTCCTCCTCCAGGTCCTGTTCCATTCCCGGATCGCCGAGGCCGCCGGCGAATTCACCATCGACGACGTAGCCGCCGCCCTGGTGGCCAAACTAGTGCACCGCAGCCCGCACCTCGCGGACGCCACGGCCCCCGGTTTCGATCCGCACGCCTCGGTAACCGAAAAGGTCGCCGCACAGGAAAAAGCCTGGGAAGAACGCAAATCCGCGGAAAAGTCCCGTCGCTCCTGTCTGGACGGTATCGCCATGGCCCAGCCCGCCCTGGCCCTGGCGGAAAAGGTCCGCTCCCGCAGCGCCCGCGCCGGACTCCCCGACGATCTGATCCCGGAAGACCTGCACGTCATCCGGCTGGGCGGCCCGGAAAGCGCCGAAGAACGCCTCCGCAAAGCCACCCTCGATTTCGCCGCCGCCATCCGCCGAGCCGAGGACACCGCCGAATCCGACCGCGGCACCCGGCAACCACTGACTCCAGCGGACTGGCGCAGATACTGGCAATGAGCGAGCCGACGTGCCACGCGTCGACCCTGCACAACTCGCTCGATCCCGGGTACACACCAGGATCTGCCAGCGAACTGCGCAGCTTCCGGAAGTATCGGATTCAGGGCCCGAGCAGCGCGCCGCGTTCACGGCGGTGCTGTCCGAACTCGAGGCGATATTGTCCCCATCCTGCCGAGCCGAACAGCGATCCGGGAACTGAGAGGGCCGCTCAGCTGCTCAGCGGTTGCGTGTAACAGCCTGCCAGGTTAGTCGTGTACTCGGTCAGGCGAGTAGCTCGTCGGCCCGGTTGATCTCCAGGGCGTGGCGCAGCCATTTCTGCAACTGATCGAGGTCTTCGCAGGACATGATCGTGTCCCGGATCTCATCCGGCACGTTGATGCCGCGGGCGTCGAGGACGGTCAGAATCGACTTCGCTTCGCCCCTCGCTTCGCCCTTGGCTTCGCCTTCGGCGATGTATTTGCGGGCGAAGTCGCTGGTGAAGTTGTAGTCACGCAAACCGGTGGACATGAATGCCTCCCAAGCAGGACGAACAGCGCGCGGCAGCATCGTCAGGATGAAGTCATGGTATCGCAGGGCCGGGTCTGCCCCGAGCGTACGAAGGCCGGTGGCCAGGGCCGTCCAGATCTGGGCGTGGTCCGGGTGGTGCGGATGGGCCACCGCGGACAATACAGCCAGCTCCGGCAGTTCGGTGGCCACCTGTGGGTCGGTGACCACCGGTACCGCCGACGGGTCCAGGACCAGAGGCGTCAAGGTGGTCGGTGGGTGGCCGAAGCCGATATCCAGTGGCTTGGCCGCCCACTGTGCGGTGCGTCGGTCCGGGCATACGACGAGCAGGAGAACCGGGCATTTCATCCGGGCTCGCAAGGACATGGTGTACACCGGCCACGACCATGGTTTGTCCGAATCCGGCCGTAGCTGGATCTCGACCACTACTGCCAGCACGGTCTCACCACCGCGGCGGAACGCCACTACCGCGTCGGCGTAGTACTCGGTGGGCGCTACGACTGTCGCCCGCTCCGATCGGGATTCCACCGTCTCGTACTCGGGTAGTGGGCAGCCCAATGCCGACAGGAGCCGGGCGGCCAGATCAGGCCGTTCGGTGAACATATCGATGACCACTTCGTGCAGGGTCGAAGGCATGGCATGCACCGTAGCGCTCGGTGCCGACATCCGTTGAAACACAACGATTGATGAAGGCATCGCACAGAAGTGCGGTCACCGAGCGAAGAGCCGACCACCCTGGGGCCGGTCAGGCCGGGTCGGCGATGAGGTGCTGGTATGCGGTGTCGACCGGGAGATCCACCGCGAACCAGGCGGCGGGGTGGTCGTCGTTGCGGTGGCACCAGGCGGTGGCGATACACAGCCGGGGCGTTTCCGCTGCGGCCAGGCCGGGCAGCTGCCAGGTGATCCGGGCCGGATCTGTGTATCGCGCACCGTATTCGGTGGCCGATTCACCGTCTTTCGGCAGCAGGTCCTTCCATCGGGCGGGTACCAGCCGGCCGTGCGCGGCCTGTTCCGCGAGCAGCTCGTAATCCGGGCCGCCGATCGACACCATGAAATCGTCGTTCTCGGCGCTCACCGCCGCGAGGCATTCGCCGGAGTCCGGCCCTGCCCAGGCGTCGGCGGGCACATCGGTCAGCTCGGCCGAGACGGACAGGCCGGACAAGCGGCCGTGGGCCTGCACCTGCCAGATCGCGGCCCAGGTGATGACAGGAACGTCGCTGTCCCAGAGCGGTACGCAGACGCTTCCGAACAGCAGATCGACCGTTGCGGATCGATGCCGCCAGCGGTACAGCTGTGAGCCGTTCGTCAAGCGCCACACAGTATCGGGGTCGGCGGGTAGCTCCTCCGAATCGAGCGTGACGGAGAACTCGACGGTGCCGAGAGGCGTTTCGACAACAGGCGGACGGCGGTCCACCTGTGCCAGGTGGTCGGTGCGGAGCATGAGCCAATCATCCAGGCTCGCGTTCACAGGGCAGCGCTGGGTGGCTGGTGAACACCTCTCGCGCTCCGGTCGAACGCCTGCTCAGTGGTTCAGACGTTCACACCGTAGTCGCGGGCGATCCCGGCGAGACCTGACGCGTACCCCTGGCCGATCGCCCGGAACTTCCATTCGCCGCCGCGGCGGTACAACTCGCCGAACACCATGGCGGTTTCCGATGACGCGTCCTCGGAGAGGTCGTAGCGGGCCAGTTCGGCGCCCGTGTTCAGGTCGACGACGCGGATGTAGGCGTTGCGGATCTGGCCGAACGACTGGCCTCGCTGGTCGGCCTCGTGGATGGAGACCGGGAAGAAGATATTGGTGATCGTCGGCGGCGTATTGGCCAGATCGACGTTGATCACCTCGTCGTCGCCGTCGCCTTCACCGGTGAGGTTGTCGCCGGTGTGCTCGATGCTGCCTTCGGGGGAGCGGAGGTTGTTGTAGAAGACGAAATGCTGGTCCGAGAGGACCTTCAGCTCCGGGCCCGTGGCCAGGGCGCTGGCATCGAGGTCGTAGTCGGCGCCCATGGTGGTGCGCACATCCCAGCCGAGGCCGACAGCGATCTTGGTCAGGTTGGGGGCCTGCTTGGACAGCGAGACATTGCCGCCCTTGGCCAGCGTGACGCTCATGATCTCCTTCCCGGTGGCGCCGCGGCGCCCGTGCTCAGACCTGTTGTTCGTGCTCCGCCCAGGACTGCAGTGTCGCGACCCGGTGTTCCAGGGCCTGTAGTTCGCTGTCGTCGAGGACATTGCGCTGAATGCCCTGGGCGACCTCGAATGCCGACTGCCGGTGATCGTCGATCACGTCCACGTCGAGGCGGACCGCCACGTAGTCGTCGGCGCCGGGCATCTCCTCGGCGATCACCTTGGCCGAACCGCGGGCGCACAGCGCCACATTGCCGCCGCCGAGGATCAGCAGCGCCACCTGCGGCCGTTCCCGGAGCCGGGCCAGCGAGCCGCGATCGAATTTGAGGCTCAGCAGGATCCGCCGGTCGTCGGCGCGCACCGGCCAGGACACCGGGATGGCATGCGGCGCGGGATCGGTGGTGACCAGGACGGCGATGGTTTCCCGCGGCCAGTGCGGCAGTGCATCCAGCTCGGGATGGTCGGTTGCGGTGTTCTCGACTGGACTGACTCCGGCTGCCATATCGTCCCCTCCTGGATCGACGTGCTGCGGCGGAGGATGCGCCGCACCGGTCACCAGTCTAGAGGCCGCGCCCGGCACGCGCCGGAGAAGTACCGGCTCCGACCTGCGGTGGAACCCGGTGTTACCGGCCGGATTACGGCCGGCGAGGCAAGGTCTACCTCAGAAACTGAGGTCAGCAAGGCCCTTTCGGCGAGCCGGCCGGTTACACCGCCGGCGTGAGCGGTCCGGACGACCGTGCGGCCTCGGAGCGGGCGCGCTGCGCACAGGGACCGTCGGCAGGTCGAGGAGCCGGCCGTCGGAGGTCACGATGCGGCGGCGGCACTCATGCTCAGGGCGGCGTGCTCGAGGGGGAGGGTGCGCACCCACTCGCGACCCATAGCGGTGGGTTTGATCTCGGTGGACGCATCGTGGCGGGCGTGTTCGCCGACCTGCGCACCGCCGAGCGCGACGAGTTTCTCCGCGGCGATCTCCCCGCCGCGGTTGAAGGTGTCGTCGTAGACCGAATCGCCGAGGCCGAAGATCGCGAAGCGGAGGCCGGTGAGGTCGGGGCGCTGCGCGTCGAGGGCTTCGAAGAACGGTTCGGCTCCGGTGGGCAGATCGCCCTCGCCGTAGGTGGAGCACACGATGATGTGGAAGATCCGCGGATCCAGGTCGGCGATATCGAATTCGGACATATCGAATACCGAGACCTCGTGCCCGGTCAGTTCCCCGGCCATCGCCTCGGCCACGTTTTCCGCTGTGCCCATTTCCGAACCGAACAGGACGACAATACGCACCGTGCCACTCCTTCCCTGCAGCTTTGGAGAGGCAATCCTAACTCACGGTCTCCCGAGGTCGGGGGGCCACCAGGGCGTCGTGCTCGTCCAGCAGACCGAAGTATTTACGCAACATCAGCACGGCGGTGGCGGCCAGGCCCGCGGTGAGCCCCCACCACACCCCGGCGGCGCCGAGCCCGGCGGGGAACGCCAGGACGACCGCTGTGGGCAGGCCCACGAGCCAATAGCCGACCACCGACAACCGGAACCCGGCCGTGGTCGCCTGCAGGCCGCGCAGCAGGCCGGTCCCGATGTTCTGGGCCGCGTCGAAGAATTGCAGCACGATACCGATCAGCAGCAGCGACCGCGCCACCTCGACGGTCGCGGAGTCGCCGATATCGAGGAACGGGCGCAGCACGAGTTCGGGAACCAGGACGTAGGCCAGCCCGGTGAGCACCGCCACCACCGCGGCGAATCGCAGCGCGAGCCAGGCCAGTCCGCGGGCGTGCGCGGTTTCGTCGCGGGCCACGCTGTGGCTGACCAGGATCGAAGCGCCGTGCGAGATGCCGATGGCGATCTGGAACACGATGTAGATCACCTGGTAGACGACATTGTGGGCGGCCAGCGCGGCCGGGCCCAGCGCGCCCATGACCAGCGCCAGTACCGAGAACATGCCCGCTTCGGACCCGTAGGTGAGCGCGATCGGCGTACCCAGGCGCAGTTCGGCCCGTACGGTTGCCGGCCGGGCGGGCCACGGGCGGATCGGCAGGGTGGGGCGCAGCTGCGGATCGCGGCGCACCATGACCCAGAAGGTCACGAACATGACCAGGAAGACCAGGGAACTCGCGACACCGACGCCGGTCAGTCCCAGGGCGGGCAGACCGGCCCAGCCGTGGATCAAGCTCAGCGCCAGGACCAGGTTCACCGCGATGGAACCCAGGGTCACCAGCAGCAACGCCTGGGGGCGTTGCATTCCCACGGTGTATTGACGCAGCACCTGGAACCACAGGCAGGGCAGCAACCCGGGCGCCAGCGCGACCATGAGCGGGCGGGCCAGCTCCAGCACCCCGGCGTCCTGGCCGAGCCATTGCAGCGACCAGCCCAGGCCGACCAGTATCGCGCCGCCCAGTAATCCGGCGGCCGTGGCGATCAGGAAACTCGACCGCACCACATCGCGGACTTCGGGGTCGGGATCGGTGCCGCGTTTACTCGCGGCGCCCACCGCCGCGGCGATCTGGTTCCCACTGCCCGTGATCAGGCCGACGCACATGGTGCGGATCTGATTGAACAGCACCAGCGCCAGTCCGCCGGCCGCCACCGCCTGCACGCCGAGGCTGCCCATCAGGGCGATATTGGTGGTCGACACCGCGACCTGCGCGAGCTGGGTGAGCGCGATCGGGGTGGCCAGGGCGGCGAGCCGCCGGGCATCCGGGCCGGCGAGTCGCCGGCCGTCGGGGCGATGGCGTGACAGTGGTGTGCTGATCACCGGGCCCGCACCATGGTGTCCGAATCCTCCGTATGGTCGTGATCGTGGTTGTCGTGCTCGTCCGGCCGGGCGATACCGCCGGTGGGCGTGCTGTCCCCGGTTCCGGCCGGCGCCGAGGTGCCCATCGGCCGCATACCACGGCCCGCGGGAGCATAACGGGTCAACAGGGCGTGCACCTCGCGTTCGGCTCCGGTGTCGAGGAGATCGCGTTCGGCCATCCACTCGTCGTCGAACACCGTGTCCAGGTACTTCTCGCCGCCGTCGCAGACGATGGTGACCACCGTGGACCCCGCGGGGAACTCGTCGAGCCTGGTCAGCGCGGCATGCACCGATCCGCCGGCCGAACCGCCCAGCATCAGCCCGAGCTGCCGCGACACCGCGCGGCAGGTGGCGAACGCATCGATATCCGAAACCTTGACGCCCTCGTCGAGCAACTCGTAGTCCACAGCGGTCCCGATGGTGGCGCCCGGCGGGGTGCCGGTGCCCGACTGCCAGTACGGCCCGCCCGGACCGCCGAACGCGATCGACCCGACCGGCTCCACCCCGATCACCCGCGGTACGCAGCCGAGTTGCCGTAATCGGGTAGCGGTACCGAACAGGGAACCGCCGGTGCCGACGGCGGACAGCAGGATATCGACCCGCTCCACCTCGGCCAGTAATTCCTCGGCGACCGCGTAATAGCCGACGGCGTTGGCGTCGTTGTTGTGCTGTTCGGTGAAATACGCGTCGGGCAGTTCCGCCGCCATGGCCTGGGCGTAATCCTCGCGGGCGGAGGTGGCCAGTGCGTCGTCACCGTCGTCGGCGACGAAGACCAGATCGGCCCCCATTGCCCGCATAGCCCGCAATTTGTCCTTGCTCGCGTGATGGTCGACCACCGCGGTGAAACGGTAGCCGCGTTCGGCGGCCACCACCGCCAGGCCCAGCCCGGTATTTCCGGACGTGGATTCGATGATATGCCCACCGGCGCGCAGTAATCCCCGGCGCTCCGCGTCGAGCACCATTTCGCGCGCCATCCGGATCTTCGCGGCACCCGTCGGATTGAATTGTTCGAGTTTGAGCAGCAGCCGGGTACCGGACGCGGTGGCCGCCAATTCGAACAGCGGGGTGCGGCCGATCAGGTCGGTTACGCGGGTGACGAGAGGCATGGCAGAACTCCTGGGCGTCGAGAACGGTCGGTGCGATGCGGCCGGGCCGGCGGCCACCTGGGTCAGGAACGTTCGAGCGCCCAGCGATACCGGCCGCCCGGTGCCGGCGAAAGCACCACTTTCGGCGGAATGGGTAATTCGTGAAAGGGCGATTCGTTGGAATCCATCTGGTATCCGGCGGTATTCGGGTAGATCAGCAGATCGCCGGTTTCTCCCGCGCGGGGTAGCGGGATCCGCCGCCAGCTGAGCATGTCCGATTCGAGGCAGGTAGCGGCGCCGACGACGGTGGGCGTGGGTTTTCCGGGGCCGGCGGGCCAGAGCACGGGGTCGGGCAGGTATTCGCTGTCGAACCACTGTTCCGAGAGGCTCAGGCTGGAACCGTCCACGGTCAGTACCCGGTACGGCTGCCCGTGTTCGTGGCGGGTTTTGTGACCCTGGATCCGGAAGACGGTGCTGCCGGCCCGATCGAGCAGGGCGCGACCCGGTTCGACGGCCAGCGTCGTCTCCGTCTCTCGGAGCTGCCGGGCGAGGTCGCCGTGTTCCAGGATGGCGGTCAGCATCGCCGGTCCGGGGGCGGGAAAGAAATACGGATAATACGACTCGAACGTTTTCCCGGAATGGAACCAGCGGCGGCTCGCCTGTTCCCGGAATGCCGACCAGTATTCGGCGGGAACATAATCCACCCCGAAACCGCCGCCGATGGACAGCGTGGTCGCGGGATGTCCCTGGGCCCGGGCGTCGCGAATACGGTCGAGCAGCCGGACGGCCAGCTCGGCGCGCGGTACCGGATCGTATCCGGAGAGATGAAAACTGAAGCCGTGCAGGGAGACCGATGGAAAACCCGCGGCTGCCGCGACGGCCTGGTCGAGTTCGTCGGCCGGCATACCGAACCTGCTGGCCGAAGCCGCCGGCAATACCCGCAACAGCACCCGGACCGGAATATCGAGCGCGGCCAGCCGATTCAATTCGCCGAGCGAATCGACGGCGATCAGGCAGCCGTGCCGGGCGGCCAGCCAGTGCAGTTCTTCGGATTTCTCGGGGCCGGTCACCATCAGGTCCGCCCCGCGAACGCCCTGCCCCAGCGCCGCGCCGAGTTCGCCGGTGCTGGATACGTCGATGCCCGCGTCCGCGGTGGCGCAGGCCCGGGCGACGCACGCCGATTTGTTCGCCTTCTTGCCGTAGTACACGGCACCGGTAACACCGGAATCGGTGAAAACTCGCTGGAATCCGCGGATGTTCTCGACCACCCGGGGTGGATACATCAGATGAAACGGTCCGCCGATCGCGAACGCGATATCTCCGAGCAGATCCGGGTCGTCGAGGACCTGTTCCTCCCAGGCGTCACGGTGGGCGGGCAGTGGGGCCGCCACCGTCCCGGCGTGCTCGCCGAGGGCATCGGCGCCGGCGCCGGCCGGGGCATCGGCTCCGGTCAATCCCATAGCGCGACCTCCGTACCGCGGCCCTCGGCGATGGCCCGTTCGGCCAGCGCGTGCGCGACCGCGATATCGGTGAGTACCAGACCGCTGTTGTAGACGAAGATCCGCTCGTCGGCGCGCCGGCGGGCCACGGCGCGGCGGCTCAGGATCTGCGGCAGTTCGGCGTCCACCGGACGTAGAACGCCGTTCTCGTCGGCCATATCGGTGCCGGTGAGCGCCATCTGCTCGGCGCTGGTGGCGACCACCCGGTCGGCGTCACGCAGGGTCGAGGGGGCCAGGCCGTAACCCACCAGGACCACCACCGAACCCGGTTTCAGATGCTCGGATTCGATCGCGACCTCGGTTCCGGGCCCCGCCGTCGCCAGGACGACATCGGCCGTGCGCGCCGCGGCGTAGGGGTCGTCCACGGTGTGCAGCAGCGCATGCGGGGCGTACTCGGCGAGCTGCCGGTGGACGGCCTCGATGCCCTCGGGATGCGTCCCGTACAGCATCAGTTTGCGCAGTTGCGGATTGGCGGCCAGTAGATGCGGCAGCGCGTTGCGGCCCTGTGTGCCGGTACCGATCAACAGCACCGAATCCGCTTCCCGGCTCACTGTTTCGCGTACCAGGAGAGCGGACACCGCCGGGGTGCGCAGTGCGCCCACCCGGGAGCAGTCCATCATCGCGATGGGCGCGCCCGTGGTGTCGTCGTAGAGCGTGATGGTCGTGTAGTAGCGCTTGGTGGTGCGGTCGTGGCCGGGGTCGAATTTGTACGACGTCTTCATCGCCACCACCCGGCGCCGGCCGTCGCGGCCGAGCATGGCGTAGGCGACCGACCAGCCGTCCGGATTGGCGACGCTGAGTTTGCGCGGGTTGTCGGAATCCCCGCCGGCCAGGGCGATATAGGCTTCCTCCACCGCGCGGACCACCTCGGCCGGGGCGACCGGCACATCGGCCAGATCGCTGCGGCTCAGTACGCGCAGGGGGGTTGCTCGGTCACGTATGCCCAACGGATCCTCGATCATCTACTGCACCGTTCCGCTCTTCCGCCACCCCGCGCACCGGCCGCGATGCCGTCGGTGCGAAGGGGGCGACGATCTGCTGACCGTATCCATTCTCCCTGGATTCGGCGGCGCGGCGCGGGCGTTCGGGTAGCCGGATGTTCACTCGTTTGAGCCAGCGGTCGGTGCCGTCGTAGCGGGCGGTGAACGGTACCCGGCCGTGGACGGCGACATCGTTGTCGACCAGCAGCAGCTCACCCGGACGCAAGGCGGCGACCACACAGACCCGTTCGAGTTCGCGTTCCAGTTGTGCGTAGGCGGCGCGGAATTCCGGGCCGGCATCGTGGAGCGGGGTGTAGGCGGGGTCGAAACGCAGTGTGCGCGAATCGGGATCGTCCTCGCGCCCGGGTTCGCTCCACAGTGTCGGCACCGGTACGGCGGCGGCCCGGTCGAACGCCGATCCGTAGGAGACGTCCGGCAGGATCGGCAGGGTGGGTGTTCGCAGCGTTTCCAGTTGCGGGCCGGTCAGCCGGACCCGGCGCACCGAGGAGACGGTGGTACCGACCAGATCGTGATTGCGCAGGCAGCCCAGCATGAGCATATTCGCGCGCAGCGGATGGAACGCGTCCTCGGTATGCGGGCTGAGCAGAACGCTGCTGCTCGCCCCGGACTGCTCCTGTTCGTGTCCGGCCGCGGGGACGATGTTGTTGACCAGCCGGCCGTCCTGCTGACCGGCCCAGCCGAATGGTTCACCGGCCGCCGCGGCGAGCAGCAGCAGGGCGATATCCAGTTCGAGCGAGCAACCGGGGCGGTCCGGGTCGGTGCTCCATACCGCCGCGGTCTGCCAATCCGGTGGGGTGGGACCGATTTCGGTGTCGGACAACGGCAGCCCCCGCACGATGCATGCTCCGGCGGAGGTGGCCGGTGGGCGGACCGCGGTGCGGACCTCGGCGGGCAGCCGGGCGGCCCGGGTACCGATCTGATCCAGGAACACCGGGTCGGACAGGGGGGCATCCGGACCACCGGGTACGGGCGTCCATGTGAGGGCGATCTCAGCGGCCAGTTCACGTACCGCCCGTGCGGCGGTGCCGGGTAACTCACGGTGCTCGATATCGTCGATGTTGGGTGGGTGAAGCGCTTTACGTTCGGAGAGAACGCTTTTCACCAAAGTTCCCCTTCTCGGAATCGTGGATCGCGGTACCGGTGCGGACGAGTCGATGTGCGAAGGTAGTGCGTGGCCGCCGCAGTGGCAAGGGTTACCTAACTACGGCGTTTGATAGCAACTGGGAATAAAAAACTCAACGTACAGGTGGGCGGGTGTATGGTGCTCGGGCGTGGCTGACGCGATGAGACGCAGAACACGGTAAGGCTAGCCTGCCCTAGCCGCAAAATCCGGCCGACTCGCCGGTGATGAGAAGGACCGGGCCGCAACGTTTTACGGCCCGGCCGGCCGCCTTCGTGAGCGGGTTACAGGCTGTTCGCCAGCAGGGCGTACTGGGCCGCCGTCTTCTCCCGGATCTCGGCCTCGCTATCGCTGGACACCACGCCGACATACCGTTTGTACGGGACGAAACAGCGATACCGGTACTGGCGTTCCGGATCGCCGGAGTCGTTGAGTTGCAGGCATTTCACGCCCGGCACATCCACCGGGGCCGGTAGCGGATCGTAGGCCGGCCCGGCCGATTCGATGAAACCGTCCACCAGGATCGGCGCCCCCGCCGGATCCCGCACCCGGGCCACCGAACTCCCGTCCGCGTAGGCAGTGCGTTCGAAACCGGCCTCGTCGAACAAACGTGCCCGGTCGGGCTGGTCGTCGGCGGAATTGAGCAGGTAGTTGCGACCGTAGACAGCGAATTGGTCCGGATCGGGCTCGTGGCCTTCACGGTCGGCGACCACCACCCGCGCCAGCAGGTTCTCGGGGTCGACCCGCAGATCCGCGATATCGGCCGTCGGCGTCGGTACGAACCGGTCGAGCTGCGCCAGCTGAGCGGTGAGGGTTTTGTCCACCCACGCCACCAGATCGTCGCTGTCGGCCTTCGGCCGCTGCACGAACAGCGAGATCACGAACTGCTCGTGCGCCAGGAACGCGCCGATATTCGCGATCCCGGGCCGCCAGTGCAGCAACGCGTCCGGATGCTCCGTCGACTTCAGCTTCCGGTTGTCCGGCGAGACACCGATATCGGCGGCCTCCAGCTCCGCGGCGGCCTTCCCGGCGCTGTCGGTATCGGGGAACCGCAGGGCCACCACCGTGATCGCGGTGGCGTCGGGGTTGGGCCGGGTCCGGCCTTCCGGATCGTCACGGTCGGCACCGCTGGCCGCGTAACCGACGACCATCCTGCGGTTTCTCAGGATCGGCTCGGATACGTTGGCCAGGAAGTCCACCGCGGTCTCCGCGTCCGGCAGAACTTTCGACCCACGCCCGAACTTCAGCGACGGATCGACCTGGCTGCTCGCCACCACCGCCTCCGACATCCGGATACCCTCCAGCATCGGGCCGTGATCGCCCGCGTCTTGGGAGTAGGTGAACCGGTCGACCGGGAAATCGCCCACCGCCAGGGTGCGCACATCGATCTCCGCCGCAACCGGCGTCCCCGCCACCGAGCTACACCCGGACACCCCTGCTGCCAGCAGGGCGACAAGCGCGGTGAAGACGCCGCGACGTGTTGTCCGAAGCATGGCCGGCCCCTCGTTCCGATCGAAGCTGCACCCTTGAAGTTACCCGACCGGCCGCGATCTCGGGGAGGGCGACCGGTGGCCGTGCCATACCCTGGTGTGGTGGTAGACAACCCGCGACAACGCCCCGGCGGAGATTGATCCGCATGCAGGACCAGCAGGTCGAGGTGGTGCCCGGCCCGCACGCCGCGGCCCGGGTCGCGGGCGCGGTGGTACTGGTGGCGCATCGTGGGCCGGGCCGGCCGGCCGCCGATTCCCCGGCCGTGCGCGCGCTGGTCGGCCTGGCCGAACTGGTCCACGAGGCGGCGTCGCGGCACCCCGACGGCCCGGGCGCCGCCATCGCCCGGGAAGCGACGAGATGGCTCACGGCACGGGCCGAACGCACCAGCCCGGGAACATCGGTCGATTTCGGAATCCTGTCCGCGGCGGGACCGGATCGCGTGGCGATCTTCCTGCACGGTGACGTCACCGCCGTAGTGGCGGGGGAGGGCACCGAATATTTGCACGGCCGCGACGCGGTGTTCACCGTCGACCGGGCCGTAGCTGTCCCGGAGCGCGCGGTCGCACTGTTCGTCGACGATCCACCCGTCGCCCCGGACGACGATTCCCGGCCCGAACTGCCCGCGGTCCGCGGTATCGGCCGGCTGGTCGAGGGCATCGCCGAAGCCGCCGCGGTGATCGCTTGGTCGCCGCCGGCCCGGCAAACGGCCGCGGACCGCGAATCCGGCGCGGTGCCGTCGGCCGGCAGCCGCGGCGTCGTACTGGGCAAGCCGTCCGCCCTCGTCGAGATCACGCCGCAGGCGGCCGGTGACGGCGACGCGGCGGCTCGGCCGGAAAGGGAAAAATCGTCGCGACAGCCGGATCCGGATGATGTGGTGACCGCCACCGCGACACCACAGCCGGACAGTAGCCAACTCTCGGAGCAGGCGACTGTTGCCACGGAGGCCGATCCGGGTGATACCGCGGGGCGCGGCCGGGCGAGTGGCGCGCATCCCTCGTCCGCCGATCGGCATCACGCGGAGACCGAGATCAGCGGCCGGCAAGCGCCGGCGGCAGGGGAAGCGAGCCGAGCCGGCGCGAGATCCGACGAATCCGGAGACCCCCGGTACCGGCCCACCGACCCGCCGCACCGGCCGCTCGTACACCCCACTCCCCGGATGGACCTCCCCGTCTCACCGGTGCACGGCCCGCCCGAGCGCGCCACGCCGCCGCTGGACGCCGAACTGCGCCGCCGCACCGAGGCGACGGCGAAAGGTAACGCGCTGACCGTGAAGGTCCGCGGGTTCAAATGCGCGCGCGCCCATCCCACCGACCCCCGCTCGGCGTTCTGCAGCGTATGCGGAATGCCGGTGGACCAAACCCAGCCCCTCATCGAGGTGATGCGGCCGCCACTGGGCATCCTCGTCCTCGACGACGGCTCGACCTACCTGCTGGAAACCGATTCCGTCCTCGGCCGTGACCCGGAGAAATCCGAACCGGCGCGGCGCGGGCTCACCCCCTTGCAGGTCACCGACAACTCCGGGGGAATGTCACGCGCGCACGCGGAACTGCTGTTGGTCGACTGGGATGTGAAACTGGTGGACCGGGGATCCACCAACGGCACCCGGACCCGCGCCGCCGGCTACCGGGAATGGGTGCGGATCCCGCCACACCAGCCGGTGATCCTGGTCCCGGGCACAGAAATCCTGATCGGCAACCGCATGCTCCGCTTCGAATCCGCCGCACCACCCCCCTTCGGGAGCTGAATTGTCGGCGCCGCCTCCGGCGGCGCGGGTTCGGGGCCCCCGGACGTCTCGTTCTTTACTCCTCCGCTCCTCCGCTTCGCTCCCCCGCTCTGTCGCTCCAGAACGAGACGGGCCCCGAACGGTGTCATGGCGCCGCCTGCGGCGGCGCGGGGTTCGGGGCCCCCGGATGTCTCGTTCTTCACTCCTCCGCTCCTCCGCTTCGCTCCCCCGCTCCGTCGCTCCAGAACGAGACGGGCCCCGAACCATGGAGGTGGGCAATCCGAATGCCGGGAACGAGCGGTCGGCGAGGAGCGCTGCTGGAAACCCCGGGGCGTTACTCGTATCGGGCGGTGCAGGTTTGTTCGCCGCCGAGGACTCCGGCGCGGAAGGCGTCTACGCGGGAGAAGCCGCTGGGTACCGTTTTGCCCTCGACGTCGCTGGCGGCCAGGCCGTCGGTCAGCAGGCCGGAGACCGCCTCGTCCAGATCGCCCGCGGCGAGGGTGATATCGCCTTCGGCGCGGCCGGTCTCGGCCAGTTTCCCGGTCGCGACTCCGGAGAGGCAGGCGGCTCGCAGCCCGGTTTTCGCGCCGACCAGTTCCTGGTCGCGGCTGCGCTGCACGGAGAGGGTGTAGCGGGAGATGAAGACGACGTAGCCGTTGTAGTCGCCGCTGACCTTCACCGGCAGCGGGACATCGGAATCGTCGGTCGCGGTCCCGCGCTCGGAGAGCCCGTCGACATTGGTGGCGATCGTATTGTTCGCCGGACAGTAGGTCACCGGTTCGGTGGCGACGCCGTCGCTGCAGTCGATTTCGGCGCCGTCGTAGCTGTAGGTCGGCTCGTCGGGCACCGGCAGGATCACCGAGAGGGCTTTGCTCAGCTCGACCAGGCTCTGTTCGGTGATCTCGAACTCCCCGGACGCACCGTCGAAACTCTGCGGGAGATCGCCGCGGCGCTGTTCGATCTCGTCCATATCGATGCCTTTACAACCCTTCGCGCCGTCGGTGAAACCGATCTGCACGGCGGTGACCCGCTCGAACGCCGAACCGTGCACGCTTTCGGGGTCGTCGGGATCGGAATCGCGGATCGCGACCGTGGCGGCGAGCAC
The DNA here is from genome assembly GCF_050936135.1 of Nocardia sp. CA-290969. NCBI lineage: Bacteria > Bacillati > Actinomycetota > Actinomycetes > Mycobacteriales > Nocardiaceae > Nocardia > Nocardia sp. CA-290969. The sequence continues at coordinate 7,759,979 of NZ_JBNJNJ010000001.1, forward strand.
CGAGTTCAGGCCGTCGGAGGTGTTGATGGTGAAGTACTCCGATTCCCCCTCGGCGACCCAGCGCATGTAGGCGCCGGCGAAACAATCGGCCTGCTGTTCCTTCACGATCACCGGATCGTCGCGTTCCACGAGATCGGCGTTGTTCTGGATGGCGTGCCCGTATTCGTGGGCGATCACCATCACCACCGCCATCTTGCCGAATGTTTCGGCCATCGTCGGCAGCAGCAGCGCCCGGTCCCAGCCGATCGAGTTGTCCAACCGGCAGTAGGCGGCGTTGACCATGCGGTAGGTCGATTCGGTGCAGAACTCCGCCGATTTACTCCGCGAATCGCGCGCGCTCCAGGAGATCAGCTTCTGCACCGGTTCGAACTCGCCCTCGAACTCGGCGTCGTAGTGCTCCTCCCAATACGCCTGGACATCGGTGACCGCGTTCAGTGCCAGGGTGTCGATCTCGCCGCCGTCACTGTTCTCCGCGGTCAGATCGCTGGGCGGGACATTCTCCCGGGGCCCGCTGGGGCCGCTGGTGGTCGGCAGGCCGGCCACCTGGAACGGATTGTCGTAGATGGAGACCGCCCGGCCGTCCACCGCCCGGGTACACCCGGTGACCAGCAGCAGTGCGCACAGCGCCGCCACGGCGAGCGCGGCGCCGCGGAGTTTCGGCATGGATCGTCCCCCATTTCGGCCGGTTCGGGTGCTGGCATATCCCGCTGGAGCTGAGGAGTTCGCCCCCCAGCGGGGACATCTCCGATGCCCGGGTAATGGAATAGTATCCGCTGCATGTCTGCACCGGGGGTGCGCACTATCACGGTGCGCCATGATGGAACCGAACGTGTCTTCGATTCGAATCAGCAGATCACTCTGGGCCGCGCGCCCGAGGTGACGCTGTTCGTCGACAGTCCGCTGGTCTCGCGTGTTCACGCGCGATTGGCCTGGCAGTCGGGAGCCTGGGTACTCACCGACAACGGCAGCACCAACGGAGTGTTCGTCGACGCACGCCGCCTCAACGGGCCGGTTCCGATCGACCGGCCCACCCAGGTCCGCCTCGGCGACGCGATCAGCGGCCCGCTGCTGTGGCTGGTTCCGTCCGGTGTCCCCCAGCAGCAGGCACAGCGCCCGGCCGCGCCACCGCAGTTTCCCTCCGGGCAGCAGCCGTATCCCTCGGGGCAGCAGCAGTTTCCCGGTGGGCAGCAGCCCTTCTCGCCCACCCCGCAGCCGTTCCCGTCCGGTCCGCAGCGTCAGCCGCCGCCGAATCGGCCTCCTTCGGGGCCGCAGCCACAGGTCCAGCCGCCGCGCGGCCGTACCCCGGCCGACCCGCAGGCCCAGCGGCCGCAGCAGCAGTGGCCCCACAGCGGTGGGCAACCGGCGCAGCCGCATTCGGGTGTGGTCCCGCCGCAGCCGGCCAATGTGAACATGACCGCCAAGGCCAGCGTGGCGGCCGTCCCGCCGGTCCGGCACCGCGCCAGTGAGGGCCCGATCGCCCGGGCCGACCGGATCCCGGCCGGCGGCCTGGCCATCGGCCGTACCTCGGACAATCAGATCGTCGTCAACGATCCGCTGGCGTCGCGTAAGCACGCCCGCCTGGTCGCGGGCGCCGAGGGTCTGACGATCGAGGATCTCGGTTCGGCCAACGGGACCTTCGTCAACGGTGTCCGGCAGCAGCGCACGGTGCTGCGCGAACGCGACATCATCACCATCGGCAATATCGACTTCGAGGTCTCCCAGGGCACCCTGGTCCACCGGCAGCGGCCGGTCGCCGAACAGGGTTTGTCCGTGCACGGGGTGGGGTTCACCGTCGAAGGCAACAAGCAGTTGCTGGTCGATGTGAACATGCAGGCCGGTCGGGGCACCCTCACCGCGCTGATCGGCCCGTCGGGTGCCGGTAAGTCGACACTGTCGCGGTTGATCGCGGGCAGCACCCAGCCGTCGGGCGGCCGGGTGATCTTCGAAGGCCGCGATCTGCACGGTGAATACGAGGCGCTGCGTTCCCGTATCGGCATGGTCCCGCAGGACGATGTGCTGCACCGGCAGCTCACCGTGCGCCAGGCGCTCGGTTTCGCGGCCGAACTGCGGCTGCCACCCGACTCCTCCAAGGCCGACCGCCAGCAGGTGATCGACGGCGTGCTGCGGGAACTCTCGCTCACCGAGCATGCCGACACCCGCGTGGACCGGCTCTCCGGCGGCCAGCGTAAACGCGCATCGGTGGCGCTGGAACTGCTCACCGGGCCCTCCCTGCTGATCCTGGACGAACCGACCTCGGGCCTGGACCCGGCGCTGGACCGGCAGGTCATGATGATGCTGCGCGAACTGGCCGACGCCGGTCGCGTGGTGATCGTGGTGACCCACTCGGTGGCCTGCCTGGACATGTGCGACCAGGTGGTGCTGCTCGCCCCCGGCGGCAAAACCGCCTACGCCGGCAACCCGGCGGGCGTCGAATCCGCGCTCGGTACCAGCGATTGGGCCAAGATCTTCGCCGATGTCGCCGCCAACCCGGACGCGGCCTTCGCGCACTTCCGGTCCCGGCAGGCCGCGCTCCCGCCCCCGCCGCCGCCCGCGGCCCGGCAGGGCAGTGGCGGTTCGCCACCGCAATCGGGTTCCTGGAAACAGTTCTCCACCCTGGCCCGGCGGCAGCTGCGGCTGATCCTGGCCGATCGCGGCTACATGGCGTTCCTGGTGCTGTTGCCGTTCGTGCTCGGCGGCCTGTCGCTGCTGGTGCCGGGCAGTAACGGCTTCGGCCGGCCGCCGCTGATCCAGCTGGACGACGGAACGTTCGTGCCCAACGGTGATTCCGAACCGCAGATGCTGCTGGTGGTGCTGATCCTGGGCGCCTGTTTCATGGGGATGACCCTCACCGTGCGTGACCTGGTGGGGGAGCGCACGATCTACGTCCGGGAACGCGCGGTCGGGTTGCGGCCCGGGGCATATTTGTCGGCCAAGGTCATGGTCTTCGGCTTGGCCGCGCTGGTGCAGTCGGCGGTGCTGGTGGGTTTCGTGCTGCTGGGCAAGAAACGGCCGCAGGAGGGGTCGGTGCTGGCGTCCGGTGGCGCCGAGCTGTACATCGATATCGCGGTCACCGCGGTGTCCTGTGTGGTGCTCGGGTTGCTGCTGTCGAGCCTGGCCAGGTCCAGCGAACAGGTGATGCCGCTGCTCGCGGTCGCGATCATGGGCCTGCTGGTGATGGCCGGCGGGATGATCCCGGTCACCGACCGGGTGGTACTGGAGCAGGTCACCTGGCTGTTCCCGTCGCGCTGGGGCTATGCCGCGGCGGCGTCCACCGTGGATATTCGGGAACTGTTCATCCAGGCGCAACCGGACGGGTTCTGGGACCATACGCGCGGCGCCTGGTTCCTGGATATCGGCATGGTGGTGGCGCTCACAGTGGTGATCGCGTTGCTCACCTGGAGCCGTCTGCGACTCAAGAAGTCCGCGAGATGAGACCGTCGAGCGGCCCCGTCGTTCACCTCCGCCGCCGGTGGGCAGGGGCGGCGAGCGCGACAACCGGACAGCAGGCACACTGATGCCTGTGATGGTGCGAGTTGGTGCGGTACACCTCGGTTGGGATGTGGTGTCCGTGGCCGCGGGCGGATCCGGCGTGCCCATCCGTCCGGTACAGGTCGAGGGAAGCTACAACCCACCTGCCTATCTGCTGGCCGATGCGTCGGGGAAGCTCTACACCGCCGGAGCGGACAGACAGCGGCCCGATCTGGGGATGGCCATCCCCGATGTCCGCGAGATCCTCGGGCACCCGCAGATCGTGATCGCCGGCGCCACCTGGCCGGCGGAACTGGTCTTCCGGGCCCGCCTCTACAACCCGCTGGCGGCGGTCGGCACCTATCTGCGCGGTAAACCCGATGTGATCGCCCTGCCGTACCCGGACGACTGGCCGGACCCGAAGATCGACGCCTACGCCCGGCTGGTCGAACAACTCGACGTCGAGGTGGAGCCGATCCCGGAATCCATCGCGCTCTCCGGTTATGTGCGGGCGCTCGGGCTGGTGCGGGCCCCCGACCACGCCCTGCCCGACGGGGTCGGCGCGACAGCGGTCCACTTCGACGGCCAGGTGGTCGACGGCCGGGCGAATGTCCTGGTCGTCGCGGTACACGGCGACGAGGAGCGGCCCACCGAATCGGTGTACGTCCCGATCGACCCGGAATCCACCCGCAACCCGCGCGTCGCCGACGACACCGTGATCGAGGTGATGGCCGCGGCCCGCGCGATCGGCGCGGACAACTCCACGGTGCTGCTGGCCGGGCAGGTGGTGTTCAACGAAACTTTGCGGTTCGCCTTCCGCAACCACCTCGGCCAGCGGCTCAGGAAGGCCGAACACCCCATGCACGCCCTCGTCCTCGGCGCCACGCATCTGCTGGTGACCGAGAACGAGGACGACGAGGAGGAAGACCCGGCACCGTATCCGCAGCCCGCGCCCGGCTCGTACGGGTCGGGGGCGCACTACGCAGTGCCCGGCCGGCCGGACGAGGCCGGTGGACCGTCGATGCGGAATCCGGCGGCCGGTCCACACCCGCCCGTGCCGCCGCCGGGTCCGCCCGCCGGTAATCCGGCGCACAACCCGCCCGCCGGGCCGAACCCACCCGGGCCCTATCCGGCCCGCCCCGGCCCGGCCGGCTCCGGTTCGGCGCGGCCGGGCCCGGACCCGTCCAGTTACGGGCAGTTCCGGTCCGGCGAAACCGGCCCGCCCGTACCGGGCATGCACGTTCCGGGATCCGATCCTCGCGAAAGCGGTCGTCCTGCCGGGGACGGGTCTGCGGCCGCCTCCCAGCCCGGACCGCAGCAGTCCTACAGCACGCGGCCACCGGCGGGCGCGCCGCACCCCGGCGCGGGTGACGATGCGACGGTGCAGGTCGATCGCTCCGAATTGCCACCCCCGATATCCGGCGCGGCCGGTCGCTTCACCCGCGCGCCCGACCCCGAAACCGGCAACCAGCCGCCGGCCCCCGTACGACCCGGACCGGGGCAGCCGCCCGGCCCGTCCGGCAGCGAACCGGGGCCCGGGGGTGGGCCGGGTTCCGGCCGTGAACCGGAAGGTGAACCGGGACAGGGCAGGCTCTGGAACAAGGTGAAGGACAACTTGTTCGGCGCCCACGCCGTGCTCGGTGTGGTGAGCCTGCTGGCCCTCTCGGTCTGGGCTACCGGTGGGGCGGAAACCGCGCAGGCACAGATGGCGGCGGGCGGCGACGCTCGCCCAACGACGCTGCACAGTGTCGCCGGCTGCGTACCCATGCCGCGGTTGCTGGTCGAACCCCCGGCCGAATCGGGTCCGCAGGGGCACTCGCTGTATGCCCGCGCCCCCGAGACCGGTGCGCCCGGCCTCGCGCCGGAACCGACCGAGCAGGATTCGGCCGAGTGCGGCGAGCCCGGGATCGACACCCTGCGCTACCTGGTCCCAGGCCGCCCCGGCATCACCGACCCCGGCCCGCCGTTCGACATCTGACCCGGTAGCGGCCGGTTTTCGCGGGTCGATACCCGGCTGGTATCGTGGTCCGCTGGTGTGCGGAACATCGAGTCCCGGGTCTCAACCGGCCGCCGGGAACCCCTCAGCCGCATACCTGGCCGGCAGCACCGACGACAGACAGGGAAGCACTGTGCCTACGTACAGCCCGAAGGCGGGTGACGTGACCCGGCAGTGGTACGTCATCGACGCCACTGACGTAGTGCTCGGCCGTCTTGCCGTTCAGGCAGCGAATCTGCTGCGTGGCAAGCACAAGCCGACCTACGCTCCGCATGTCGATGGTGGCGATTTCGTCATCATCATCAACGCCGACAAGGTTGCCATCAGCGGCAACAAGCGCGACGGCAAGCGCATCTACCACCACTCCGGGCATCCCGGCGGCCTCAAGTCCCGCACTGTCGGTGAGGTGCTCGATACCCGCCCCGATCGTCTGGTGGAGAAGGCCGTGAAGGGCATGATCCCCAAGAACAAGCTCGGCAACGCCATCGCCGGCAAGCTGAAGGTGTACGCGGGCCCGAACCACCCGCACGCCGCCCAGCAGCCCGTTCCGTTCGAGATCAAGCAGGTGGCCCAGTGACCGCTCCCGAGGAATACACCGAATACGACGAAGCGGTCGTCGAAGACGCCGCCGCCGAGGTGCTCGACGAGGGTGTCGTCTACGACGACGACGCCGAGTTCGTCGAGTTCGCCGCCCCGCTGGACCGTCCCGTCCAGACCGTCGGCCGCCGTAAAGAGGCCGTGGTCCGGGTGCGTCTGGTGCCGGGTACCGGCAACTTCGTGCTGAACGGCCGCACGATCGAGGACTACTTCCCGAACAAGGTGCACCAGCAGCTGGTGAAGTCCGCGCAGGTCACCGTCGAGCGCCTCGAATCCTTCGATGTGTTCGCGCGCCTGCACGGCGGCGGTCCTTCCGGTCAGGCGGGTGCCCTGCGCCTGGCCATCGCCCGCGCGTTGATCGTCGCCAACCCCGACGACCGTCCCGCGCTCAAGCGTGCCGGGTTCCTCACCCGTGACCCGCGTGCCACCGAGCGTAAGAAGTACGGCCTCAAGAAGGCCCGTAAAGCGCCGCAGTACTCGAAGCGCTGATATCACCGATGCCGGCCGTCCGCTCACGGTATGTGGGCGGGCAGGCCGGTGCCGGTTCCGAGAGCAGGCAGCCAGCCGGAGTCTGGCCGCCTGCTCTCGTGCTATATCTACCGCGGTGCTCGTCGGCCGGCCGTCTCGACGGTGTTTCCGGCAGGGGTCGTCGCGCGCTGTGGACTCACTGACGAGGGGCAAGGTATGGGACGTTTGTTCGGCACCGACGGAGTACGCGGGCTGGCCAATGATTCGCTGAGCCCGGAACTGGCGCTGCGCATCGCGGGAGCGGCCGCACATGTTCTGGGAACCGAGGTCCGGTCGGGCCGCCGCAAGGTCGCGGTGGTGGGCCGGGACCCGCGCGCCAGCGGCGAGATGCTGGAGGCCGCCGTCACCGCGGGCCTCACCGCGGCCGGAATGGACGTGTTACCGGTCGGCGTACTGCCGACCCCGGCCGTGGCCTATCTGACCGCGCTGTACGACGCCAGCCTCGGCGTGATGATCTCCGCTTCGCACAATCCCATGCCCGACAACGGGATCAAGATTTTCGCCGCGGGCGGGCACAAACTCGACGACGCCGTCGAGGACCGGATCGAGGCCGAAGCCGCCTCGGGTGATTTCGCCCGGCCGACCGGTGCGGAGATCGGTCGGGTGCTCGCGGCGCCGGGGTCGCGGCATCCCGGATTCGATCTGCCCGAATTCAGTCTCGAAGGCACCCATGAGCGCTATATCGAGCACCTTGTCGAGGTAACCGGCCGGGACCTGAACGGTCTGACCGTCGTCGTGGACTGCGCCCACGGCGCCGCGTCGGAAGTCGGTCCCGCCGCCTACCGGGAAGCCGGGGCGCGGGTGATCGCGATCAACGCCGAACCCGACGGGCTCAATATCAACGACGGTGTGGGCTCGACCCATATCGAACAAGTGCAGCGCGCGGTCCGCGAACACGGCGCCGATCTCGGCCTGGCCCACGACGGCGACGCCGACCGCTGCCTCGCCGTGGACGCCGCCGGCGATGTCGTCGACGGCGACGCGATCATGGCGATTCTCGCCCTCGGCATGTACGAAGCCGGCACCCTCACCGAGAACACCCTCGTCGCCACCGTGATGAGCAATCTGGGTCTGCATATCGCCATGCGCGCGGCCGGGATCACCGTGCGCACCACCGGCGTCGGCGACCGCTATGTGCTCGAAGAACTCCGCGCCGGCGGATTCACCCTCGGCGGCGAACAGTCCGGTCACGTGGTGTTCCCGCGTTTCGGTACCACGGGCGACGGAATCCTGACCGGGCTGCAACTGATGGCCAGAATGGCGGCGACCGGAAAGCCGTTGGCGGAGTTGGCGAATGTGGTGCAGAAGGTACCGCAGGTGCTGGTGAACGTCCCGGTCACCGACAAAGCCGCCGTAACCGCCGACCCCGGAATCCTGGAGGCGGTCCGCGCCGCGGAGGGCCTGCTGGGTGACACCGGCCGAATCCTGCTGCGTCCCAGCGGAACCGAACAACTGGTCCGGGTGATGGTGGAAGCCACCGATCACGACCGCGCCGAACAACTCGCCGGCGACCTCGCGAAACTGGTTGCGGCGGTTTAGGCCGATATCGCTGCGGGACCGATCGACGGAACCGCGGCGATACCCGTGCCACACATCGGGCCGCGAATGCGCCGACGAACCTTACCGCCTACCGGGTTCGGCGGCGGCGAGAGCGTGCCAGGAGGGACGGGGTCGCGATCCGATCGGCCGCTTCGGGGTTCGACCCTGAGACGGGCCGGCCGGATATCAGGGTGTGGATCGGTATCGCTACCGATGCGCGCCCATCCCGGCGCGCGGACAGTGGAGGGCGTAGTCCCCGTTATCGAAAGGACCGCCCATGACCGCCCCCGCACGCCGCTTCACCCGCTCCACCACCGACAAGTGGGTCGGCGGAGTCTGCGGCGGTATCGCCCAGTACTTCGGCTGGAGCTCCGGAATCGTCCGCCTGCTCTTCGTCCTCTCCTGCATCCTCCCCGGCCCCCAGTTCGTCATCTACCTGGTGTTGTGGCTGATGATGCCGAAACACTGACGGCGCATCTCGGACTTCCGGCTCCTCTGAGAGCCGCCCCCGAGCCCCGTTCCCGTATGGGAGCGGGGCCGCGCTGTATCAACGGTTGCCCTGTCCGCGCTGTACCGGGTCTCGCTCGGGTTGCCGCGCCAACAGTGGGGCCGCTGTGCAGAACAGGGCTTGTTCCGTGCCGGTAGATGTGTGCGGGATCCGGGGGCTGCGCTCGGCCGCGGGGGATGGAAAGATAGGCGAAAACCTGTACTACCGCCGATATATGGAACTCAGGAGGACCCATGCCCTTATCCGGAGAGTTCCCAGGTCTCGGAATGCCGAGCTTCGACACCACCTCCTCCCTGGACGACCTCGGCCCCGTCGAGATGGACAGCCCCACCCAAGACCTAAACGGTGACGGCATCCTCGATACCTTCACCACCACGGGCCCCGACTCGATGAGTGTCTGGACGGACTCCGACCTCGACGGCTACGCCGACCAGCTCAGCGTGGTCGAAAACGACGGCGACTACGCTGCCTGGGAGTACCACCGCAACCCCGACGGGACGGGCGAATGGCGTCAGACGGACCAGGGGACCGTGGGGGAGTAAGTAAAAACTGAACGCCCGGGAACCGGAACCCGGGCGGGCGCGTCGAATCAGTAGCAGCAGAGCGCCGCAGGGCCGATCGGGGACCTCCCGGGAGGGGCGGGCAGGACGGAGGGGAGACCCATGAGTACGGGTGATCAACCGGTCGGCATGGATAGCGACGCGGTAGTGAATTTGGCCAGCAACCTGCGGGACAGCGCAGACGCCGTCAAGCGTCAGGTGCAGGGCGTTGCCGACAACATGATTGCGCCTACGGATACCGGATTCGCATATAAGAAGACGCAGGGGGATGCTATTCACAACGGCCTGTTGACAGTACAGCAATGGCTGAAAGATTGGGCCGAGGCCACACAGCTCACCGGTGATGCGATCGGGCAGAACGCAATCTCGGTAACAACAGTGGATAAGGTGAACTCTGAGAACACCGAGCAGGCTGCGAGCTGACAATGGAAAACCGCAAATGTTCCGAGCTGTTCGACGCCGGTTCGAAAGCGCTCTGGTATTTTAGAAAACTGGAAGAGCAATACCTCCGATGGGTAGGAGATGGAAAGCCGCCGGGATTCAAGTCCTACGACGAGTTGCATGCTCTTTTTTATCGGTTGAACGGTTTGAACGAGGATGCGTTCCGGAATTCGGCAGGTGCGCTGAAGGTGGTCCTCGAAAAGGTTACTCCTGAGCGTAACCGGCAAATGACATTTTCGCAGACCATACCTACGGTGTGGTGGGGTGAGGCGGCTGCGGGGGCTTCGGCGATGATGGCAACGCAACTCCAGTTGTCCGAAGCTGATATCGCCATCGTTCGTAAGGTCCATGAGGAAATGGACCCTACTCCGCAGGCGCTGCGGGATGCGCTTGCGATAATTGCCACTGCGGCCGATGGAATTTCGACCAGCGAGGATGTCAAGGTCGATAACAGCAAGACTCCCGAAGACGTGAAGGATATCATCACCTTCGTTCGAGGTGAATACGGTTCTACGAGTTCATTGTTCGGGTCCGACAGTCTAATCGACAGAGTCAATCGGGCATTTCCTGATTATCAGGTGAAGACGCTTTTTGCCACACCCTCGGATGTGTCCGGTAAGTCTACCAATACATCCGGCCTGGGTAAGCTGAAGTGGGAATGTGAACGATGGCTCAACGCCATCTTCAAGACGGAATACGAATCCAATATTACCGAGTTTGTTGACGCCTGCAATGAAGCGAATCAGAAAATCGGTGCGGTCTATGACGAGTTGGTCAAGGCATTCGAAAATCTGAATGCGACCAAGTATCCGTGCCCAGATGTTTCGCAGGCCCCCCAGACGACCAGCCCGGCCGGGACCCCGACTGGTACCGGTGCACCTACAACACCGGGTGCACCCTCGACGCCAGGAACACCTGCAACCACAACGGCACCCTCGACAACGACTCCGCCGTCGACGACCACGGCCAGCACCGACAATCCGTTGTCGACTATCGCCGCGTTGGGCACCCAGCTCGCTTCGTCGGGTCTTGGCACCCAGGTGACCGAGGGTCTGAACAGTTTGGTGAGTTCGGCTACGCAGCAGATCACGAGTACGCTCGAGCAGTTGCGGGAACAGGCCGAGAACGTACTCGATCCGGACGGTGACGAAGAGCCCGGCAAGGATTTGGACGGCGACGGTAAACCAGACCAGGACGCTGACGGCGACGGCGAGCCTGACAAGGACCTCGATGGTGACGGCAAACCGGATACAGACGCCGACGGCGACGGCGAGCCGGATCCCGAGAACGACAAAGGTGTCGAGTTCAACGGCCAGAACTACAAACTCGAAGTCGGACCCGACGGTCAGTTGAAACTCGTGGTGGACAGCCCCAATGGTGAACCGGTTACCTACCAGGTCGAAATCGGCCCAGACGGTAAGCCGTCGATCGTGGGTGATGCTCCAGTCGGCGAGGCGCCCCCGGGAACCGAGAATCAGCAGCCGGCCGGCCAGCCTGCCGGAGTTCCAGGAGCTCCGGCAGGAAAGCCCGAAGAGGATGGCGAGCACCAACCGCAGAACTATCCACCGCCACAGCAGCCGGAGGATGAGACGGCCGAATCCGAGCCACCGGCGGCTCCGCCGCCGGGGCCTCCTGTGGACACCGGTGCTCAATTGGCCGAAGCGGGTCCTTTGTGACAGACAGTAGCGCGGTGACGATTTTCAGATGCGATCGGTGAGTTGAAAGTGGCGAGCGAAGTCGAACGGATCGGCGAGGAATGTCGTCGATATTCTCAACGCATTGCGGAGCGCATGGCGGAGGCCAGGGCCCGACGTGAAGCCCGGAGCCGCGAACTGGCCGAACAGGCGGTGGCAGAAATGTCGCGGCTTCGGCAGGAGACGGCAGAACCTGGTACCGAAAACGGGAGCTCAGGTGACGGGTGGGGCGGGGAGGCGACCCGCAACAATAGGCAGTCACATCTGAGCGGACAAGAGCCCGATTCCCATTCCTTCCAACTCCGGGAGTCCGAGATTCAGCGGCTGCGGAACGAGGAGTTGCGTAGACAGCATGAGGTAATCACACCGGCGGGAGGCGCCGGCGTACCTGCGCAACGGCCTGATGCGACAGGGCTACCGGCGCAGCCGGTGCGGGCAGAGGATCTCGACCCGCGGGAAGCTATCGCTCGCGCCGCCGCCGCTCGCCGCAGAAACAGCGTTGTTGCACCGATAGACGACGATGGTGACGACGAAGCGGAGTACTACCGACGCAACAGCTGGCTGGTCTGAAGGCAGTTGAAGCCGGAGGCTGGCACGAACTGCCCCCGCCCCCCGCTTCGAAGTGATTCCCCCGGTGTGTCTCCGGTCTCGGTGCAGACCTGGATCTATCAAGACCCTCGCCGGGATCATCGGGCGGGGTCGTACTGAACGGAAACCGGGATCGGTCAGGTCCCCCGCGTGGTCGACTGTGTCACCGGGCAGCGCTACGGCATCCACTGTGGCCGCCCAGGCTCCCTGTGCGCTGGCCGGGAAATTCCGTTCTCTTCATCGGCCCGTATTCTCGCATTGACCGTTTGCAGTTCATCCCACAGCGAGGCGATCATGGATCCCGCGAAGCCGACACTCGGCCTTCCGCCGGGATTGAAGTGGATAACAGAGTTCTCGATCGGGCAGATCTCGTCCAGCACATACTTCCCGGAGATCGGCACGCGGAGCCAAGGGTTGGCATCGTTCGGTAGGAACTGTGCGGACGTATATATCCGCAGGACCTGCTCGCCGTCGTTTTCGGGGTAGATCGGAACCATACCGGGTTGTTCCGGCGTTGCCATGGTGATGAACTCTGCTCGGGACAAGCCATCGACGAAATCCGCCGCAGGACAATACCCCTCGAGTGTTCGCCAGAATATCAACTCGAAAGCGTTGGCGAAACGCATCCTGGCAGTCTCAGGCTTAGGTACGAAATCGGCGTTTCTCCAGACCTCGTCGGTCACATTTCCTTCTTCATCCGCCCTTCGTCCCGACATTACGTTTTCTGGATGGATCGGCCCGTCCGTGGGAACAGCGGGATCGATGTAGTAGAACCATTTCCCTGGGTTCCGCCGCGCATTATCGCGATCTTTATCCGATAGAGGAGGAAGGGGCGACCTACCGAGATAATGGAATATGTGAACGTCGGTCATGTAGATGCTTTCTATCCGTGTGGTAGTCGAAGTGCCTACTTGCCCGGATGGAATCTGATACCGAGTAGCGGAAGCTCCATTGGGGCGTTTTCGGATTCTTCGTCCCATGCATTGTATTCAAGGGCGTCCGGGTTCGGTATGCCGTAGGCATCACGGAGGGCCGTCACCATCATCGATGCGAGTTTCCGGTAGCTGTCAGTGGGCGCAGGCCAAGGCACCTTGGTCCACCAGTTCTCTCCGTCCCAGGGTGATCTGGGTTCATGCCATCCGGCACCCGCGACGATCCGAGGGCCGTCTTCGCCGGCCATGGTCAGCCGGCGGCCCCCGGGTATCTCAGCGTGAATGCCTGTGTCATACCAACAGAACTGCGCAAAACGCATGTTCTCGGACCGCGGGACACGCTCGGAGATGATCACAATGGCCCCGACGGGAAGCGTTGCGAGCGTCTGGGACAACCCTTCTGTGAATTCCGTCCATTCGATCATGTCGCCCCCCTTGGTCTGGCTTCTGCTGCGCACTGTACCGTAAGAGAACGGTCCATGGGACGGTGCCCGGGGGCAAGGGAAGAAAATAGATCCCACGGTTCTCTGGGGGATTTCAGGTGGCATCGATAGGATGGCGTGATGACCGAGTGGCGAGTACTGAGTGACGTTGCCCTTGTCGAGCTTGTCGAACGACTGCGTTCGCTGAAGTGGTCGTGGCTAATCGAAGATTTTCCTTCGCTGGCGGACGAGTTCGGTTGGCGGGTCGAAATGTCTGATACATCGTGGGTAATGTTCGAATCCGGATTCGGCATGGGCAGCGGAAAGGTCTTGGGGCGTGACGGCCGCGCCAACACTATTCGGGTGCGGATTACCGACTTCGTCGACGAGGGGAACCGCGGACGAGGCCAGACCCGTGATGCGTTCGCCCGGTTCACTACTGTGCTGTCCGCTACGCTGGGCGATCCATCGACCCGACGACCGGGAGAGATACCTGAAGTTCGTTGGGCCGGACCTGATACCACATTATTGTTGAGGGATCTAGAGGTGTCGGTTGTCCTGGAGCTCGTCACCAACAGTTCTCTTGCTCTCCAAGACCTTGCTGCCGAACTACCGGACGAAGGACTGGACGACGAGAATATTTGATGTTTCGAGTCTTTCATTGCGTCCTCCACCGCGGATCGGGTGAATAGTCGAGCCTCCCTCTTCTTTTATTCAGCTGGAGGACGAGCCAGATATGCGGTGGTTGATGAAGTAGCCTCAAGGTATTTTCGGATCCGGCCCAATCGCAATGCTGATCATTGTTGGATGAGTCCGTTGTCGCCGCGCCGTAGACGTTGCTGAGAGCTGCTGCCATCCTGTTGAACATTTCGGATGGCGGAGTGCGGTAGCTTTCGTCGGCGGAAATAGTTGCTACCGGATAGCTGATCGCTTCCGCCAAGCCCTCCCGACCTTCGATATAGCAATATCCATGGACCGCTTGAGTGTCAATGGTTATACGGTCGGGTTCGGATTCGACGACTATCCAGTCGTCGGCTACTTCGCCTAGCCCAAGAAGATCGTCCATGAGCCACGACCAGCGCATCGTGCGGAGTCCGCGGGCCAGTTGTACTAATTCATGGCTGCTCAGTTCGGATCGACGTACGGGCGGTGTTCGTAGTTGAAACTCCGGATTCGGCGGATACCCAGGACTGTGGCGCTGCAATGTTGGCTTATGTGAACTGTATGCTCGGATGGGTTTATCAGCAGGGAATAGTTCAGCAACGAGGTTTTCGGCCTGTCTGAGAGATATCGGGCTGGAAGGTTCTGGCGATGGTGATCCGTCAGCATTGCGAGCGGGCACCGCGTAGACGTTCGAACACGAAGTCGCCTGCGAGGGGGCCGTGTTGGTATAGGACTTGATCTCGACAATCTCGAGTCCGACGGCTCGCGTAGCTGATTCAGCCAGTTTCTGCCATTTGGAAATATCGGTGCCGGGTATGGCTTCGACTCTGAGCGCCCATTCTTCACTTCCGCTGCACAGAAGAGTAACGGTCATCAAGGTGACTGATTCGATGTGTGGATGCTGGTAGCTGCGTCGCGCCACCTCGTTGACAGTCTGTCGAGTGGCGAATCCGTGAGGTAGCAGTCCGAGTGATGCTCTCAACCTGTCCAGACGGTGTTGGTCTAGTCTGCCGTGCATGAAGACGCTCAGTATTTGGCTGGCAGGAGTCATGTGGTAACCGCCTGAGAGTAATCGAACGGATGCGTTAGACGTCGACTGGCTGCGAACGTTCGTACCTCCCACACTATTGAGCCTCTCTGGTCGTCAGCGCCCATCGCCCAGTCCTCGTCCCAGTCCTTGTTGCCGGGCTCGTTCCAAGGCTTGCGCATCCTTGGCCCTCTTTACCTGTAGTTCATTGGCGGTTGGGAGCCGGCGGACCGCCTCCGCCGGGTCCCTGGATTGACTTATATCCACAAGGTATCGGTTCAGGGCCAACTCGGGAGGTACGCCCCGGCTGATCAACTTCGCGATCTCTGCATAGCGCCGGGACGGTGAATCATGTGGAATAGCAATGGGTTCCCGACCTGCCTGCTGATAGATCAACGCTTGGCCATCGCGGGCTATCGGCTCGTTGTACCTGACCATCTCATAAGCAACGGGATCCAATGTATGGGCCTGTCCTGCCGAAATCTGTAGCCCCTTTGTCGGTCCGACCAACTCGTTGTGTGCGGTACGCGCCTGTTCGCGGACTACTAGTTCCTGAGCCTGTTCATAGTCTCGAGCGCGTTGAATATCCAGCACGCGAGCGGCGTACTCGGCTTGTTCAGCGCTGATACCGAGCGCTTCGAGCGCCTGAGTCTCGATCGCCCGTTCGTGTTCGATCGCACGCTGAATTTGGTCACCGAGTTGTCGTACGAGGTCAGGATCTGGTTCCACGCCTCGAGCAAGAGTGTTGGCGATCTCCTGGCTATGATCGAGGGCATACGTCAGAAACTGGGCGCGGTCTTGTGCATCCGATGCACGTGCTTCCGATGCCTTTGCGGCAGCTTGTGCAATTATATGCCGTTCGAATACTTCTCGCGCCGACTCGAGATCTCGGCAATCGGAGTCCAGCACTTGTGCGATTAATCGCTGATGGTCAGGTTCGAGTTCCAGCTGTGTGAGCTCCCGGCTGTTGAAGTCGCGTTCCGCCAGGATGGCACGGTCTATGGATTCTACCTCTCGCAGTAACTCGGTGAGGTCAGGAGTTCTACCATCGGAGCGATCCTTCTCCAACGCGCGCGCATCTGTTGTCATTTCTTGTACGAATCGGGAAAAATTGTCTCGTTCCGATGTCGACTGAAGAATGCGCTGGGTAGCATGCTCTATGAAATCTTGCTCCAGAACCCTGACGGCGACAAGTACCTCTTGATTCCGGCCGTCGGCCACAAGCTCAATGTTTCGTTCGACGATCTGCGACAGATCTCCAACGTCGAGTTCCCGAGCAGCTGTTTTCCGGATCTCGGTTTCGATTTCAATGGCTGCCGCAATATTTTTCTTTGCGGAAGCCAGGAGCTTGCTGATCTCGGATAGTGAGCCTCCCTGTGCCAGCGCTTCGCTCACGCGGTCGAGTGCTTGGCGAGCTTGCTCGCCCTCCAGCATAGCCTGAACGGATCTAGCGTTCGATAGCCAAGCGTCATCGGTGTGTTGGAGCGTGATGCCTACTATTTCCCTGTCATATCGGCCCAATGGTTCTAGTAAGTCCGATAGTTTTTGGGCGTTATCCTGTGTCAATTCTTGAGAATGCAGATATGTGCGGTCATTCCGGAGGAGTTCGCGGGTCAGCTCGCGGTCGGTCCTGCCGAAAACATCCATCGGCAGCAGCTTCCCGTTTCGCTCCAGGGTGAAACGCGATTCAGTTACCGTTCCGTCGCGGGTGACTTGGATCTTGTTGTACTCGTACCGCAGGGTGCCGTCGGAAAAAGCACGCAGTAGTTCGGCGCGAGCTTGGAGATAAGCTCGGCCTTTGGGACTGTTCGGATCGAGGCCGCGTTCGAGCATCGAAGTCGGAGTTTCGTGCAGCAAGCGTTGTAGGTTGAGGTCGATGGCAAGAGTGCGCCGTAAATATTCGGGTGATCCCTGCTCTGCGCGACCATCCGGAGTATCGGCGTCTTTCAAGGGTGACCCGCCCCCTTTGGCTTCGTTCAGTACGAGAGTCGGCGGTCGGCCGGGTAGCCCTGGTCCGGACTCTCTGGCCGGAAGGAACGAAATGACGTCGATGGTGTCCCTACCGTCAATACATTTCGAGCCGTCTATCAATCCATCGAATGGTGCCAACAGAATTGCGCCTGGCCGCGCGATCGGGTCGAGAGCGTGTGCGATCGCGCCGATTTCACCCATTTCCTTCGACAAGGCCTTGGCTTGGTTCAATTGTTCGTTGTATCGAGTTGCCAAGGACTCGAATTCGTTCAGGCGTTCGAGTCTTTCCCGCTTCTGGGTGCCATTGAGAGAGCTATCGCGGGCGATCTCCTCTATCCTCAATTCCATCAGCTTGGTCAGCTTCGCAGGCGAATTGATTTCGCTGTGCTTTTCGACACCGAATTCCGGCATGAGGTGATTGAGATCGGATGCTGTCCCGGTACGTTCGGCGTGAGCTTCGATCGCAGCTTCGGATTTTTTGTCCAGTTCCTCTCTTGCTGCTGGATTGAGCACCTGGTACTGGGACGTCTCTTCTATGGTGGCTCTGTGCTTGACATCCTCCTTGGTCCTTGGATCTGTAGCGAAGTCGCCGGTCTTCATGTCGATCAGACGTAGCCCCGTATTCCGGCGCGTGCCGGGCGGGTCGCCGGTCCTGTGCAGGTAACCGTCGTTGCCGACGTAGTAGCCCTGTGGTGCTGCCAGCCCACGTTGTGGACCCGGCGGAGTATTTCCGGAGGTCGGTCGATTCGGCTCTCGATCGGGCTCCGGTTGCTCGGTCTCGGAGCTTCGGCCGGCCCCCGCGGTGGCAGGAGGTGTGAGACCTAGTACTCGAAGGTCGCCTGGTCCGGCCAGGCCCCGTTCATGCTGTTGCGCTGCTGAACCCACGACATCGCTAGAGCCGAGTGCGTTCCCGGGGGCCGGTGTTCGAGAGTCTGCTTGTTGATCAGCAGGGTGTACTCCTCGCTGTCCCGCGGGGGATTGGCTCGGGATGTGGCTTTCAGCAGGTACTCGATCTCCAGGGCGTCCTCCCGTATCCGTTCGAGGGACACCTGCCACAGCTTCGGATGTATCTGTCTGCCTTGGGGGGACCGGCCCGTTCGTTTCGCCTCGGTGTAGTCGTTCTCGACCATCCGGACTGACCAGCTCGGATACTCGAGTACCGTCCCTGTCTCCGAGTCGACTACCAGTTTCGTCATGCCGAGATCCCTCCCGGCCGCGGTCTCCTGCGGTGTCGGGAGAGGGGAACACACCCAGCCGTGTTGGATCGGGTGTACCCGGAATGCCCGGTCGGGATTGAGGACCTGGGCCAGATGGGTTTCCACTTGTTCCCGGGTCGAGAACGGTTGGGCCATCGATCGCTCCTAGAGGTGAAGGAATGGGGCTGAACCACAGGGCGGCGGAATCGGCGACCACATCGGCAGGTGGGCCATCGGAAGTCCTGCCGGACTGCGGGTCCCACCACACCGGTCCTTCGGCGCCGATCGGGTAGACGATGAGGGAGGCGTGATTGCCGTCCAGCACGGGAGAGCCGTCGGGGTGGTATTGAAGTTGTCCGGTGTCGGGATCGCGGGCATGCCACTGGTGGACGACGAGTGCTGCGGATCCCGGCCCGAGGCGGGCAACCCCGTCGTGCAAGGCGCGGTACTGTTCGGCGAGGCTGCGTCCGCTGAGGGCATCGGTCTGCAGATCCTGACCGAGCCACGCGGCCGCTCGCCGCAGACCGTTTTCCTCTCCGACGCGAACATCGTCTGCGCCATTGGGTGGTGGAGGGTCGAGCCAGCGTGGCGCGGCGACCACCGGGCGGCCGAAGAATGCGGACAGAGCGGAGAGGCAGCACTCTACGCAGTTGTTGTTGCGTCCGGGAACCGTGGTACCGCCATCATTGATATTTCGGCCGTACGGGTTCACACGGGGATCTGCCGCTACCAGGAACCGGTCGCCCGCCCGCAGGGCATCCTCGATTGCAGCCTGATACTCCGGGCGTTCGACGCCGGCCAGATGCTGTGGACCGTAGATGCGGCCGGCGGACGGATCGGAGAACGGCGCTCGGGTGTTCGCTGCGGCGAGTTCGTTGCTGAGTCTCCGAAGATCCGTAGCTGTCGGCGGTGGTGCGCCCGGTTCGGACGGTGAGAGCCCGAGTTGCCGGCGCAGGTGATCGAGGAGCGTATCCGGGGTGGAGTCGGGATGCCAGGTGTTCGGGCCCCTATATGCCGTGTCCACTGTCACGTGAAGGTCGGCCGCCGAAGGATCATTCGTGTACACGACGTCGACGAGGAGCCAGTCGCCGCTGGCCAGGCGTTGACCACTGTTGAACGAACGGTCGGTGACGGCCTGTGCGGACTCCATGACCCGGTGCACGACTGCTGGGGGAATGTGCGGTGCCGAATTCACGTGGACACGGACTGTGTGGACCATGAACCGCTGGCCGGGACTGTTACCGGCAACGCGCCGAACGTGATACGCGGGCCTCGAATCGGGACGGATCGCCGGCGTCACCGACGTGACGCGGCCGCCTTCAGGGACTCGGACTCGGAGGGCTTCGCGGAAAGCACGTGTCGGGTCTGCGGGTGACGGGTGTTGTGGCGGTGTGCTCCGTGGAGCAGTTCGTATCTGTGTGTCGGCAGGTCGCCCGTAATTTGCGGGCGTGCCGGCCTCTCGGCTCGATACAGGGCTGTGGGCAGGTGGCACCGGTTGCCGGGTAGGAGGTTGATACCTCGGCGATTGCGCAGGGGACGCCGGCCCGGCGTCCCGCCGAATTGGTGGTTGTTGTTGGGGGTTGCTTTCGGGTGCGCGGTAGGCGGGGTTCGGGGGGTTGCTTTCGGGTGCGCGGTAGGCGGGGTTCGGGGGGTTGCTTTCGGGTGCGCGGTAGGCGGGGTTCGGGGGGTTGCTTTCGGGTGCGCGGTAGGCGGGGTTCGGGGGTTGCTTTCGGGTGCGCGGTAGGCGGGGTTCGGGGGGTTGCTTTCGGGTGCGCGGTAGGCGGGGTTCGGGGGGTTGCTTTCGGGTGCGCGGTAGGCGGGGTTCGGGGGTTGCTTTCGGGTGCGCGGTAGGCGGGGTTCGGGGGGTTGCTTTCGGGTGCGCGGTAGGCGGGGTTCGGGGGGTTGCTTTCGGGTGCGCGGTAGGCGGGGTTCGGGGGGTTGCTTTCGGGTGCGCGGTAGGCGGGGTTCGGGGGGTTGCTTTCGGGTGCGCGGTAGGCGGGGTTCGGGGGGTTGCTTTCGGGTGCGCGGTAGGCGGGGTTCGGGGGGTTGCTTTCGGGTGCGCGGTAGGCGGGGTTCGGGGGGTTGCTTTCGGGTGCGCGGTAGGCGGGGTTCGGGGGGTTGCTTTCGGGTGCGCGGTAGGCGGGGTTCGGGGGGTTGCTTTCCGGTGCTCGATAGGCCGTGTTCGGGTCGGCATCCGGCCAACGGGGTGATGATTCTCGGCTCGGTGAGTTGGCGTCCGGGCCAGAATTTGTAGTCGGGGGCGACGCGTCGATCCGCTGCGGTTGATGGGCTGGAGAGGCGTTCCAGATGTTGTCGTCGCGTGGTGGACCGGCCTCGATGGGCTGAGGCTGGTGGGCTGGAGAGGCGTTCCAGATGTTGTCTTGCGGTGGCGGCGACGTATCGGGCGGGGGCGCAAAGTTGGGATGGTCGCTATACCGGAAGCCGGGGTTATGAACCGGCGGCAGCACGGTGGCACTGACTATCCGACCGCTTGCGTCGAAATCGATTTGGCGGGGCCATACGCGATACACCACGTCCGACGAGAGCCCGCCCGGTGCCAGCACCTCGGCTTCGCGATGTCCACTGTTCTGTCCGAGGTCACGAAAAGAGGCTTCGGTATCGAGTCCGTATGGATGATAGGCCTCGTACATGTAACGGACCTGCCGATAGAGCCCATTGGGCAGCCTTTCGACATCGGACATCTCGGTGGTAACTGCGTCCTCGCGGAGGATGGCATGCTCGGGGCTGCGGGAGAACGACACAGCACCCCCACCGTTGTGCGCGGAACCGATATGGGCACCCATGTTGGGGTTGCCGGGATTGCGGCAATGGAAGCCGTCGGAGTTGAAAATCTCGTCCGGTGGCCTGCTGTCCATACGGAACAGGGCATTCTCCTGCCGCAGGAAGGCATCGTCCGCGGCTAGGTCACGCCACATTCCGCCGTTGTCGCCGGGAGTGTTCAGGTAGAGGTTGTCGGTGTCGACCCGGTCCAGTGAATCGGATAGTGCGTCCAACGGCATATCGCGTGTGAGGTGAGCGGGAAGCTCGCTGTCCTGGCAGCCGGGTTCGAAAGCGTCGGGAAGCATGCTCTCGTAGTCATGGACTCGGCCTTGGTTGTCGTAATGGTGCTGGATGACGTTGTTCAGGTAGTTTTCGTCGAGCGACTCCGGTCGTTGAAGCGCGTCGGCGATATGCAGGGCTTGCCGCTTGTAGATTTGCCAGTTCTGATCGATTCTGAGAGAACCGATATTCAGGTCACGCCAAACCTGTTCGGAAGAGAGGTCGTTCGCGCGTGCGTAGTCGTCGATCGCTCTTGTGACGGCGGCCCTATTGGCGTCGCTTCTGATCTCGTTTGTGCTTCGGGGCACCCTGGGCTGCGACGGCATTGCGTGCGAGTCGTGGTCACGCGGGGGCTGATTATTCGGGGGGTCCGTTCGTGGCGCAGTGGCATCGCCGACAGGGATGCGTTCGTTATTTCGGTCATACCTGGAGGTCTCGGGACCGCGGTCGCCCGGGAATGGGTTGGACGGAGACGGAGTCTGCGGCGCGCGTATCCCCGGAGGGACTGGAGCCGCTGGGGTTGCGGCGTTGAGCGGCTGCCCCGGCTGGGCGCTCGGGGGTGCCCAACCGAGTGGGGCCTGCGGATTGTTCGCGCTCGGGCGCGCTGGAGACGTGTTCAGTCGACCGGTACCGGTTGGCTCCGAGTCTGACCAGTTTGTCTCGGACCTGCTCGGCCTCGGACTCGAAGGTCTGCTCCCGCCTGCCGCTTCTTGCGGCGGTAGGAGGGTGCGTGGCCGGCCTGCGGCCTGGTCCCGGCTCTGCCCGTCCTGGCGATCCGGGCGCGGGTTGCCCAGGCCGGCGGAATCCGGTGGACGCGTCGAAGTTGTTCCGTGTGCAAGATCGCCGGCTGCGCGAGGCGGCGCCGGTTGCCCGGTGTCCGCCGTATGTGGGGAAGCGTTCGGCCGTTGTCCGCTCTCGGGTCCGGATGATGTGGCGGCGCTGCTGATGGGTGCACTGCCGAGAGACGCCGAGGTTGGAGAATTGACTGGTGAATCCGTGGTTGATGTCGCGGTGGCACTGGTGGTGGCCGCAGGCGCCGAGTTACCCGGATTCGTGGCGGCTGCGTCAGGCGTTGACGGGTTGACGGGAGCGGGTGGACTCGCGCCCTCCGGAGTGGGCGGTCCGGGATTGGTGGCGGGACCATTGTCTGGAGGATCCGGTGAGAGGTTGAGACTGCTGCCGGGCGCGAGATCGTCGGGTCGCGTGGAAGCCGAGATGTCCGGTGCGGGTGCGGGAGTCTCGGACGGTGGTCCGGGGTCAGGTGACGAAGGCGCCAGGTTGAGGCTACTCTCCGGTGGCGGCTCGTCGGGGCGCGTGGCGGGTGCCGAGGTGTCCGGTTCGGGTATCGCAGTGTCGGACGGCTGCTCGGGGCTGGGCGCGGTGCTCGACTGCGGCGGCGTGGTTCCACTCGGTTCGGACTGTGGACTGTCAGATGTGGCCGTGCCGGGATCGGTGCCATCCTCGGTGGGTCGTCCAGTACCCGAGGCGGTCTCGGTGCCGGCGGGCTGGGTACTGGGTGATTCGCCTGATACCGCGGTATCTGGTTGATGAGATTCGCCGGCATCTGGTGCAGCTGGTTCGCCGCTGTCGACTGGGATACCTGATTCGGTGCCGAGATCAGGGGCGGATTGACTTCTGTTGTGCAGGTGTGTGCCGAGAGTCGTGGCGCCGTTGTCGGCGGCACTGCCAGCGGCCCCGGAGGTGAAAGTCTCCAATGTCAGTTCGCCGCCGACGGACAAGGTGCCGGCAACATTGCCGGCGACACCAGCTGCACTTTCGACGCCGAGATCGGCGGCGACCCTGCCCAAGGGGGAGCCGGCCCGGTTCGCGAGTGGCGCCCCGAGTGCGTTGGATCCCAGGCCGCCGCCGACCGCACCACCGATACCGCCGGCCTTCGCGCTGTCCCACAGCGCTTTCCAATCGTCGCCGTCCAGACCCGGCCGATCGCGTCGGGCCATCTGGATCAAGTGCGGAATCAGTTCGGTGGCGACGCCCTCGAGAACACCCCACTTCGCGCCCTTCATGGCCGCTCTGGCGGCTGCGCGAGCCGTCGCATTCGTAAGGATGCGCTGGATCAACGCTCGGATCGCCATGCGGATACCCAATTGAGTAGCCGTCCTCGCGGCGACCCCGGCTGCTGCCCCAATGCCGGTCCAGGAAAAGACCAAGGCTGCCGCGAGCTCAGCGGCGAGTAGAACCATCGAGGTGATGATCACCATTTTGGTGTGCTCGATGTCGAGTGCGGTGTCATCGAGACTGTCGCTCAGGGATTTGCAGTATGCGACCAGCATCGGTAGCGCACTGTCGCCCTTGCCTGCCACTTTGTCCCAGTGTTCGGTCAGGGCAGCGTGGGTTTCGCCTTGTTGGAGCGCGGCGAGTGCGTCTCGCATGACGATGGCCGCGTCATCACCACTGGCGTCCAGCGCCGTTGCCATGTCATCCCATGCAGTAGCCAGCCGACGCATGGCCGTCTCGTCGCCTTCCGGCCAATCGCCGGCACCCACCACATATTTGGCAACCCATTGCAGGGAATCCGGAATCTCGATACCCATCAGGGAGCCGTCGCGCCCAGATCTCCGGCGATGGAATCGTCCTGCGCCTGTAATGAATCTGCCGCGGCGGGCAGGTCTTTGGCGTAACCGGCGAACACGTCATGCAAGCCCTGAATCGCCTCTTGCGCCTCCGTCTGACCCGGCTTGTAGTCTTTGCTGAACGCCTGTCCAACCTGGTCGGCGCCCCAGCATTCGCCCTCGGCTTCGATCGCACCGCGCAGACGTTCGGCTGCGGCGGTCACATCATCGGCGACAGCGTCGAACCGCGGCCCGGTGGCGCGAAGAGCAGCTGTATCGGCGTGCACCTCACCCACCGAGAATCATCCCCTGCGACATCATATTTCTTTCGCTGTTCATCTACCGAATCAAATGCACGTCCGCCGCAGCCCGGAGCGTCGGCGGGCGCCATGCGGCCTCGGCCGCCTCATGTGTCACGGTTCAGGTACGAGCGATTCAGGTAGTACTCGTCTTCGTCCGCTTCGGCAGGTAAGGGGCGAGTGGCGGGGGATTCGACCGTCGGCGGTGCGGACAAGCCCGCGAAAAGTTCTCGGACGCTGGGGGCTCCAGGAATAAGATCGGGCAGATCGGGCACTTCGGCAGCCATGGCCTGGAACGGTGCCATGGCCTGCTGGGTGGCCTCGCCGGCCTGTTGAGCAGCGGCCTGCATCGCTTCGAGAACCGAGCGGGCGAGCTTGTCCGGAGCGGCGCGTTTGAACGCGCCCGGGTCGATGTGCAGGTCGACTGGTATGCCTGCGGCATTGCTGTCGACCCGGACCAGGCCATCGGCAGACCACGCGGTCACTGTGGTGGATGTGAGGCGTGACTGGACCTCTGCCAGCTGATCGCGACTTTCGGCGAAGCTGTCCAGCAGTCCACTGAGCTCGACTCGTAGCAGGTCGTTCCGCATCTGCTTCTCGTCGTGTTCATTCACCTCGGGTACCCCTCTTCCGCATTTGGGCCGGTAGATGTTCTGACGCACCGGTCCGAAGATCGGTTCCATCCGATCTGGTTCGGATTCCATCACTATCTGTGAGGTTCAGCAAACCCGCGACCACGGGCCGACCCGGACCTGCGGTCATGGTTATGCGATCTCGTCGCTGCGCTGAGATCCGTCCGCGGACATGGTGGCCTGACGGGGTCAGCCGGAGTGAAGTGCGCGCTCCTCCGCTTGGTATGCCGGGGCGCGGGACCTAGGACCTGGCTGCCCGGCTATTCATGGACGATGTCGTGCCGTGATCCCGCGAAGGGGCGGAGGTCAATCGGGTTTTGGGGGTGAACGCCGAGACCGGCGTCACGGCGCATTGGGTATCGCTTTTACCTCCCGATCCGGCGGAGGGAAATTGAGCGGGCCGTCGGCCGCGATGATGTGGGCGGCCGCGACAACCGCCTGCCATTGCCGGTCGAGGCTGATTTGGGAAGCTGCAAGGTACGGGATCACCAGGACCTCGACGTTGTGTTCGACAAGGTGTTGTACGGCGATCATCGCGGCGAGCTTCGTCGATTCGGTGTCGGTGAAAACCGTGTACACGATGTCGAGGTTGTAGCGTATTGCCAAGCGCCCGATTTCCCGTCCTGGGGTATCGGGTCGGCACAGGACCATCGTGCGTCGGCGTTGCATCACGGCCGCGCCTGCTGTGTATACCGGACAGCCAGGACGTAGCGCGGGCAGCGGTGGCGGGCGTGGATGTCCATCACGTGGTGGGCGTGGGAATATCCGCGAATGGGGTTGGTGTGCCGGCAACGCCGGTCGGAGTAGCGGCTGAGGGTGCGTAGTTTTTCGGCAAGTCGGTGTGCGGCCTCGAAGCCGCTGTTGGCCCAGCGTTTCCCGGACTTCCGGGCGCACAGCGTCGTGGGGATTGCACGGTTGAAGGGCTTGCCGGTAGAGGCGGGTGACTCCTCGCGCACAGTGGTTACCTCGGTCGTGTGGTCTCGGTTTCGAAGAGGCTGATCCCTGCCGCTCGGCGGCGTCAGGGGCGCTCGACGGTGATCGATCCCGACGGTAGGAAGACCGCAGTGGCCTCGTCTACGACTATGCTTGGTATTGCTCGTATTGGTGATTCGCTGTGTGTGATCCACTTCGATCAGTCAGAATCGAGAAATATCAAGCATATTCACGCATACATGCGATGGGGGTCAGGCCATGCAGATTCGATTTCTCGGCAAAGGCGGAAGTGAGGGCGGCGGCTGTCCGAGCCTGTACGCCACGGACCGGAACAGTTACATCGTGCAGGGATGGAGAACCGATGCTCCCGGCATCGTCGAGATCCCGCATCTCCTACTGGGGTTCGCAGTGCCGGATACGTTCGTCGGCGCAATGCTGACCGACACCGGCCGAGGCACGTTCCTACTCTCCGGGTCGTCTGTCGCAGACCCGGAGGTCGTCGGCAAGCTGGATGTCCGCGAGGGCGAAACGTACATCGAGGTTCCCATGGCAGAAAGGACGTTCTACGGTGCTGCTCGTGCAGGATGAGGCATTCGATGCTCTCTTCCACGAGGCGAAGCGGGAAGCGTTCCACCTCGAGGTTCAGGACACCTATCATGCCGCCGGGTACAAACCGCTCGAGCGGTTCCTGGCCGGTGAACCGGATGACTACGAGTGGTTCCGGCCCTGGCTGGACCATGTCCGGGCGACGACCGCGCGCGGAGTCGCGGTGCGGCGCGCCCGGGTGGTGACCACCCCGCACAACGACTACACGCGCTACGCCAGACACGTCGCGTCGATGAACGTCGCAGCGGGCGAGGATGTTCGGTATCTGTCGCGGCAACTGATCGACCCGGCGGCACTGACCACTGATGATTGGTGGCTGTTCGATGGTGAGGTGGTGTCGTTCACGGTGAACGAGCCATCGGGGAAATGGGTCGGCGGAGGTGTGACCACCGACCCGCGGATCGTTGGTTATATCCGTGAGGTGCGGGATCATGTGTGGTCGCGTGCAGTTCCGCTGGCCGACTACAGCGATCAGTGACGGACTCGATTCAGGAGGCGAAAGAAGCTCTCGGTGCGAGGCTCCGGGAGCTTCGTCAGGACGCGGGCCTCACCGGTATCGCTCTGGCCGGTCTGGCCGGCTGGCATCAGACGAAAGTGTCGAAGATCGAGTACGGGAAAACCAAACCTACCGAGTCCGACATCCGAACCTGGTGTGAGATAACCCGGTCCCTGGACCAGTTGCCGGATCTGATCGCCACGGCCAGAAATCTCGAATCCGCGTATCTGGAGTGGCGGCGGTTGCTCGGCACGGGAACGAAGCGGCGCCAGCAGTTGTCGTTGCGGATCGAGGCGCAATCGGAGTTCCTGCGTGTGTACCACCCGTTTCTGATTCCCGGGCTCTTGCAGACGGCGGAGTATGCGGGGGAGATTCTCCGCAATGTGGTCGAGTTCCAGGGCGTCCCGGCGACAGACATCGATGCGGGGGTATCCAAGCGGATGGAACGCCAGCAGATTCTGTACCAGCGGGATCACAAATTCCACTTCGTGGTCGCCGAGCAGGCGTTGCGGACGACGGTCGGTGACGACCGAGTGATGATCGGGCAGCTCGACCGATTGCTCGCCGTCTTAGGGATGCCGCGGGTGATGTTCGGCATCGTGCCGGGTGAAGCCGTCTACCGAGTGCCGAGTTACAACTTCGCGATGTTCGACAACCGGATGGTAATGGTGGAGAACGTCACCGCAGAGCTGACGATCACGCAGCCGCGGGAGGTCGCCCAGTATGGGCGGGCGTTCGATGTGTTGGCTAAGCAGTCGGTGACGGGCCGCGCCGCGCGAGATCTGATAACGGCTGCGATCGCGCGCCGCGGCGACGGCAGTTAGTGGACCGACACGATTCGGAGCGCTATGGCCCATACCCGTCGGCATGCTCGCCATTGCTTTCGGAGTAGATTCGTACCGTGCCAAATTATTCCGGCGTGGCCATGGTGAAGAATTCAGCTCGAATGCGTCGGGATGGCTTTCCGCAGGAATCTGCAGCGGAACGGATCTCCACAGTCAGCCGATAGGCTGGTTACCGTGAGCGAATGGCGGATTACGAGTGATCTCGGTCGACGTCGCGGCCGAAGCAAGACCCGATGCGGCGGCAGCGCTACCTGGTGCGCGTCTACGGCTGGGCCGTACGTCGGCTACTCCAGCGAGGATGCTCCACCGGACCGTCGGAGGCGATGATGTCCAAGTACGCGGCGACAACCCGCCAATGCTGGTCGTGAGCAATTCCGTCAGCGGCGAGATGCGGGGTCACCAGGACTTCGGCGTCATGCTCGACGATATGTTGTATGGCGATCATTGCGGCGAGCTTCGACGATTCGGTGTCGGTGAATACCGTGTGGACGATTTCGAGATTGTGTCGCGCGGCCAAGTGCCCGATCTCTCGGCTCGGCGTGTCGGGTCGGCACAGCGCGACCGTGCGTCGGCGTTCTGTCACGGTCGTGCCTGCTGTGTGTATCGGACGGCCAGGTCGTAGCGTGGGCAGCGATGGCGGGCGTGCGCGGCCATCACCTGGTGTGCGTGCGCGTACCCGCGCATCGGTTCTTGTGATCTGCACGCGGCGGGATGGTCGAGCGCGCGGAGACCGGCGGCGATTCGTTGCAGGAGCCGGCGGTTGCGGTTGTGCCAAATATGGAGGGTGGTGGCCATGTTGCGGTTGTTCGGAACGCGGGCCGGCAGCGGGGGCGTCGCGGTCATGGGGGCCTCGCCTTTGTTTGTGGATGTCGTTGTGGTGGCGAAGAATCCCGTCGTTCCGGTGGGTGCGGAAGAATGGGTTCTTCGTTGCCGTCGGACGTTTCAGCGGCATAGGCTTTATGCAACTCGCTGCAGGAGGTCCGAGCCAGAGCGAGATCGTTGCAACGCTGGCTCGAGTTTGCTGCACATAATGCTTTGACCAGGGTAAATCGCTGTTCGAGTAGCCACAGGGGGCACGGTATGGGTGCACGGCGAAGACGGTTTGCGCAGCGCCGCAAAGCCGTCGGGTTCAGTCAGGAGCGGTTCGCCGAACTGTTACGCAAAGATCGCTCCACCGTTGCCCGTTGGGAGGCCGGCGACAACGAGCCGCTGCCGTGGTTACGACCTGATCTGGCCCGCCTGCTTCAAGTGTCGCTCGATCAACTCGATGAACTCCTTGCCGAGACCGAAGAACACGGCCCGGAGACTGTGGAGCAATTCCGCTCTGCGCGGGATCGACCCAGCGGCGTGGATCTGGCAGCTGTGACCTATTTGCGAGAGCGCGTGCAGGATCTCGATCGACGCTACGACAAGACAGCCTCGACGTCGCTGCTGGCCGCCGCCGGCCAATGCTTGGGCCAGGTATCGGTACTTCGTGGGCAAGCAGCGACCAGCCGCGTCCGGCGCGAGCTGTATGCCGTCGAAGCGGAAGCCGCGACTCTGATGGGACAGCTCGTCTGGGATGCTTCGCAACGTCGAGACCATGCGACCGCACGTGTGTACTTCAACCAGGCGATAGAGGCTGCGAGGCAACTCCACGACCCTGACGCAGAGGGATTCGCACTGCTCAGGATGAGCTTCGTTGCGCTATACGGTCAGAAGAACCCTGTCGCCGGACTCGGGCTGTTGCTCCGGACCGCCGAGATCACCCACCGCACCAGCCATGCTCTCGCCGGTCTTGCTGTTCTCCACGCGGCCGAGGCGTACGCAATGCTGGGGCAACGGCGCGACTGCGAGCAAGCGCTGAGCACTGCTGAAGGACACTTCGAGCGCATCAGTATCACCGACGCTGCCCTGGACTTGTTCTCGCACACCCAATACGGCCGACTGGCCGGATCGTGCTACCTGTTCCTCGGAGAGGCCGAACGCGCCCAGCCCATCCTCGAATCCACTGCCGACGAGCTTCGAGATCGGTCGAAGTCGCAGGCAATCGTGCTCGGTAACCTGGCGCTTGCCTGTATTCGGCAGCGCAAACTCGATGAGGCGGCAGCTGCGCTGCACGACGCGATCGATATCGTGGAGACGACGCGCGGCGGTGGCGGACTGAACATGGTTTTCGGAGCTGGTCGGGAGCTCGGCCCCTGGCGGGACGTCGCAGAAGTGCAGGACGTGTATGACCGCCTTCTCGGATTGATGGCAGCAGCGTAAGGAGAAGGTTTGAGTCCCAGCGCCGAAGACCGAGCCAAAGATGTCGTCCGCGAGCGTATTTGGAAACTTTTGGAACGCGAGGACGCGGCGCCCGCGGGCGTGCACGGCAGTATTCCCGCGTTCCATGGTGCCCAGGCCGCCGCCGACCGTTTGGCTGAACTGACGGTCTGGAAGAACGCTCGAGTTGTCAAAGCAGTTCCGGACAAAGCGCAATTCCCGGCCAGGGTCCGCGCGCTTGCCGAAGGCAAACTCGTTTACATGGCGGTACCGAAACTGGCCGAAGCGCAACCGTTCTACTTGTTGGACCCGGCTACTCTGAACGTACCGGTGAGCGAGGCAGCCTCGAGCAAGGTCGCCGCAGCCATTGCCCCCAATGTCGGTGTCAGCGAAATGCGTCCGGTTGATCTGATCATCTGTGGCAGCGTGGTTGTGAACCGCCGTGGTGTGCGACTCGGCAAAGGCGCCGGCTACTCGGATATCGAGGTCGCCCTCCTACAAGAAGAGGGGCTGATCGGGCCGGGCACCACCATAGTCACGACTGTTCATTCCCTTCAGGTGGTGGATGAGGAGCTGCCCGAAACGGACCACGACTTCAGCGTTGATCTGATTGTGACTCCGGACGAGATCATCGAATGCGGTCCGCGCCGCCGCCCTGCCGGCCTCATCTGGGAGCACTTGGACCAGGAGAAGATCGAGTCGATTCCTGTGCTGAAGGCACGGAGAGGGTAGAACTCGACCAGGTACCGGAGGGCAGCAGTTGAGTGCCGAATCAGCGTATCGTCAATTCGGCGCTCAGCGGATTGCCGTCGGCAGTCACGATACTCGGGCAGGTTGATTCGCCAGGTGCGATCGGCTGCGAGGAGTAGATGTCGGCCGGCATGTGTCCTAAACAGACGGTGCCGCCGCGGTGTCGCTTCGGGACTGGAGCAGTTGCGGGCGGTGTTTGCCGTCTTTGAACCAGTGGTGGGAGCCGGGTTTGCGGGCTTCGGTTGCCAGGTGGTTTATGCCGGCTTCGCAGGCGAATTCTTTGAGTTTCTTGCCCGCGAAACCGCTGAAGTACAGGCGCATTCCGGTTTCGTTCTTGTGGCCGAGCTGGTAGATGCCGGCGTTGCGGCCGAAGCTCAGGCACATGGCGGGGAAGGCCAGGTCGATCGGGGTGGGTTCTTCGCCGGCGATGCGGTGCAGCAGGGTGTCGGCGGCGTGGGCGCCCAGGCAGTAGGCGGTGTAGGCGCTCATCCGGAACGGCACGCCGGAGGGGGCCGATGAATCGCCTGCCGCGACGATGCGGTCGTCGTCGACGCTGGTCAGTGTCTCGTCGGTGAGCAGGCGGCCGGCGGTGTCGGTGGTCAGTCCGCTGCGGGCGGCCAGGTCGGGGACGTCGAAGCCTGCCGTCCAGATGGTGACCTCACTCGCGAGCGTGCGGCCGTCACCGAGTTCGACGGCGTCCTGGGTGACTGCCGTGACCGTCGCATCGGGGCCTTCGAGGACGGTCGCGCCGAGCCGGGCGAAATACTTGCGGGCGGTGCGCCGGGCCTTCGGGTGCAGGTACGGGCCGAGGACGCTGCCGCAGATCAAGGTGACCGCGCGTCCGTGCTCGGCCAGCTCGGCGGCGGTTTCGATACCGGTCGGGCCGCCGCCGATCACCGTCACCGGCGCCGTCATGGGGGTGTCGAACAGTACCGACCGCAGTTGCTGCGCGGCCTCCAATGTTGCCACGGGGTAGGCGAATTCGGCTGCGCCCGGTACCCGCGATACGGCGCCGGAGCTGCCCACCGCGTAGAGCAGGTAGTCGTAGCCGAGTGTTCCGCCGTCGGCCAGGGCCACGCTGCGCTCGGCCGCATCGATGCGCGTCACGCTGCCGGCGACCCGCCGGACGCTCTCGGCCAGGACATCCTGATAGCCGACGACCGCGTCGTGGGTCCCGCCCACCAGCTGGTGCAGGCGCAGTCGC
The DNA here is from genome assembly GCF_050936135.1 of Nocardia sp. CA-290969. Lineage (NCBI taxonomy): Bacteria > Bacillati > Actinomycetota > Actinomycetes > Mycobacteriales > Nocardiaceae > Nocardia > Nocardia sp. CA-290969. Next base: position 7,791,748 of record NZ_JBNJNJ010000001.1, read on the forward strand.
GGGACGAAGACCTCCCGCGGATTGATCACGGTCACCGTCACGTCGTCGCGTTGCGTCAGGCGGTTGGCCGCCATCACACCGGCGTATCCGCCGCCGATCACCACCACGTCGATGTTCTTGTTCACGGTGTCTCCTTCGTTCGGGGGTCGATTAGAAGACAACGCAGCCCGGGAAACCCTGACATGTTGTGATGCGGATCACTATCGACTCGGTCGGTGCCGGTTCTGCGCCGCGGCAAGCAAGCTGCGGTCGGTCGGGTGAATCGGCTCGAACCTAAGCGCCGGTAGGTCCGGGGTGTCGGTGCTCAGCGCGGGCGAGTGAATCGCAAGCAGGATGCGGTTCTCACCGGAGCACGTCCGCGATCTTGCGGGCGGTGACCTTCGCGAGGTCGATGAAGAACGGGACCCGTTCGTCGATCATCAGCTCGACCGGCCCGCGTAGCCCGAGGGCGAACCGGACCTGTCCCGGCTGATCGCCTATCGGTACGCCGATGGTCCGGAAGCCGGCGACGAGTTCTTCGTCGTTGAAGGCGTAGCCACGTTCCCGGGTGTGGGCGAGTTCCTTGCCGAGTTCCACCGGCCCCGAGATCGACCGGGTGGTGCCACTGTCGTACGGCAACCGGGTCAGTTCGTCGTCGCTGGTCGGCGCCCAGGCCAGGAGCACCTTGCCGAGTGCGCTCGCGTGCAGGGGGAGGCGTAGGCCTTGTAGTTCGTGCCCCTCCGCTTCGCGCCAGCTGCTGGTGCCGAGCAGCACGGCATCGTTGCCGTGCCGTGTTGCGATGGAAGCTTTTGCCCCTGTGATCGTCGCGAGCTCCTCGAGGTGTGGTTCGGCGAGGTGGATGCGGTGCTGCCGGTAGGCGATCTGGCCGTATTCGGCGAGAGCCGTCCCCAGCCGGTACCGGCTGGGCGAGTCCAATTTGTCGAGGAAGCCTGCTTCGACGAGTGCGGAGAGCAGGCGATGAGTTGTGCTCACCGGCAGGTCCAGCCGCCGGGCGATCTCGGATACGCCGAGGTCTATGCCGTCGCGGAAACACGTGAGGACGGACAGCGCACGAGTGACGGACTGGAGTTGGCCATGGGCTGAGGACGTGGGCTCCACGGGGGGGACGCTAGCACGGGGTGTGACCGATTCGGTTCCCCTCTTTCCATATCGTGGAAAATTCAGGACCCGGGGTGCCGTGGCGCTGCCCGCCGCCGCCGAAATATTCGCTAGTTCGGCCTCTTATTGCGAAGAACCACACGTTCACACCTCGCGTCAAGCTTTCCGGTCAACGGAAAGGTAAGGGTGGGCACCTCCCGGGATGCCGCATAGCTTCCTCGAGTACCCCGCCATCTCTCGACCAGGAGCTGACCCGATGCGTCCCCCTCGCCGACTACCCCGAGTGCGCGCCGCCCTCGCGATCCTTCCCGTCGTTGCGTTGGTTGCCGCCGCGTGCGGTTCCGGCGGCGAAGGCACCGATACGTCCGGAGCGGGCGGCGGGCCCACCTTCATCCTCAAGGTCACCGATGAGGGCAACTCCGGGCCGCTCGCGGTGGCCAAACGAGACGGCACTTTCGACGAAGCGCTGGCCCCACTGGGCGCGAAGATCGAATGGGTCAACGCTCCGCCGTCGTTCAGCGCGAACCTCAAATTGTTCAATGCCGGCGAACTCGACGTCTCCGGCGGCGCTTACAGCCCGGTGGTCGGCGCGCTCTCGAAGGATGTCGGCGTGCGGATCGTCGCGGTCGCCGACCCGGTGGATCAGGATCAGGCCGGCATCATCGCCTCGCCGGACTCCGGTATCCGGGAGGTCAAGGATCTCGTCGGTAAGCGGATCGCCGTCAATCCGGCGGGTAAGGGCGAATACATCACGCTGAAGGCGTTGCAACAGGCCGGGATTCCCGTCGACAAGGTCGAACGGGTTCCGCTGCAGATATCGGACGCCGCCTCGGCCTTCTCCACCGGGCAGGTCGAGGCGTGGGCGTCGTTCAACGATCCGTACGCGGAGGCCAAGGCCCGCGGGGCCGTCGAAATCGCGACCGAGGCCAGTGTCGGCTCGACGGACAACACGATCGTCGCGTTCCGCACCGAGGTGCTGGAGAAACGACCCGATGTCGCCGCGAAGTACCTCGAGACATTGCAGCAGCTGGTCGAGCGCCAGCGGGCCGACCCGGAGGATTTCGAGAACGTGTTCGAGAAGGCGGGGCCGCGCGCGCTGTCCGGGGAACGGCTCGAGCGTGCGATCGACCTCGGCCGCCGGGCGTCGGTGCCGCACTACCCGACCGCCGAGGACGCGGCCGACCTGCAGGGAGTCGCGGATCTGTTCTACGAGAACGGGGTGATCACCCGGGCCGTCACCGCGGCGGACGTCTTCTATCCGCTCGAAGAAAAACTCGCCGCCGCGGGGAACCCGCCCGCGCCGACCACGGGGAAATGATATGGCCATCGTGACGACGCCGCGGGCGGACGACGGTCCCGGGCACCGCCGCGCGGAACCCGGCCTCGAGGTGCCGCGATACCGGGCCGGCCGGCGCCGGCCGCGGTGGGTGTCGATCCCGTTGCGCTTTCTCGTGCCCGTACTGCTCGTCGCGGTGTGGTGGATCGGCTCGGCCACCGGTGCGATTCCGGAGGAAATCCTGGCCGGGCCACCGAAGGTGTGGACGGCTTTCGCGGAACTGTACGAGACGGGGCAGCTCGTCGACTATTCGATCGCCTCGTTCCATCGCGCCGCACTCGGAGTGCTGTTCGGAGTCGTGACCGGGTTGATCCTCGGTGTCCTCTCCGGCTTGTCCAGCCTCGGTGAGGAACTGGTGGATTCCACGATGCAGATCAACCGGGCGGTGCCGTTCCTCGCGCTGGTTCCCCTGTTCATCGCCTGGTTCGGTATCGACGAGACGTTCAAGGTGCTGTTGATCGCGTTCGCCACCGTCGGCCCCATGTACGCCTACACCTATCTCGGTGTCCGCAATATCGATCGCAAGATGGTCGAAGCGGCACGGAGTTTCGGCGCGCGCGGCCCGCGCCTGGTGTTCGAGGTGATCCTCCCGTCGGCCCTGCCCGGGGTGCTGATGGCCTTGCGGATCTGCCTGTCCATCGCGATCACCGGCCTGATCGCGGCGGAGCAGGTGGGTACCCGGGAAGGCATCGGATATCTGGTGACCCTCGCGCAGGAGTACAACCGCACCGACTACATGGTGCTCTGCGTGGTGCTGTACGCGGTACTGGGCCTGATCTTCGATGGGGTCGTCCGCATCATCGAACGGTTCGCGATGCCGTGGCGCGGGCAGGTGGCGGCGCGATGAGCCCCGAAGCCCCCTTGCCGCCGTTGTCGACCCGCAGTCAGAGCCCCGCGTCGGCGACGGAGCGGAGAGCAGGCGCACCGGTCGCGGTGTCGATCACCGGCCTGCACAAGAAGTTCGGTGCCAAAACCGTGCTCGACGGGATCGATCTGGAGATCCACAGGGGCGAGTTCGTCGTCCTGCTCGGGCCGTCCGGAACCGGGAAGACGACCCTGCTGCGGCTGCTGACCGGTCTCGAGAAGCCCGACAGCGGAAAGATTCTCGTCCCGCCGCGCCGGACCACCGTGTACCAGGAGCCGCGGCTGATCCCGTCGAAGCGGGTGCTCGGCAATGTCACCATCGGCCAACGCCGCACCGCCGAGACGAAGGAGCGCGCCACCCGGGCGCTGGCCGAGGTCAATCTCGAGGGCAAGGCACGCCAGTGGCCGGCGACCCTGTCGGGTGGCGAGGCACAGCGGGTGGCGCTGGCCCGGGCGCTGGTTCGCGAACCGGAACTGCTGCTGCTCGACGAGCCGTTCGCCGCACTCGACGCGCTGACCCGGTTGCAGATGCAGGATCTGGTCGGCGACCTCGTCGCGCGGCACCGGCCGGCAGTGCTGCTGGTGACCCACGACGTCGACGAAGCGGTCCGGCTGGCCGACCGGGTACTGATCCTCACCGAGGGCCGGTTCGCCGTCGATACCGATATCGACCTCGCCCGCCCCCGGGACCGCACCGATCCGGAGTCATTGCGGTACCGCGCGGCTTTCCTGGCCGAACTCGGTGTCGGCCGCACAGCTACCCCCACGACCCCCTGAAGGAGCACGCGATGACCGCTGCCGCCCTCGATACACTCTGGTACACGCGTTGCCCCGTGCCCACCGCCAGCGGTTTGGCGCACAGTCTCGGCTGGCTGGGCGAAACCGCCGCCGCGGCGGGGATCGGCCTGGGAGTGTTGCAGGACGCCGGTCCCGAACTGGCGCCGCGACATTTCGACCATCGGCTGCTGGGCCTGATCCGTGAGGGCGGCAATGTGCCCGCACTCGCCGCCCGGGCCGCGGGTTCACCCACCCGGCTGATCGGCCTGACCTGGATCGACGAATCGCAAGCGATCCTGGTGGCACCCGATTCACCGGCTTCCGGGCCGAAGGATCTGGCCGGCCTGCGGATCGCGGTCCCCGCCTGGGCGCAGGACGGGGCCCGCAGTTTCCCCCGGGCGATGGCCTTGCACGGGTTCGCGAACGCGCTCGCGCTCGGTGGGCTCACTCTCGCGGATGTCCGGCCGGTCGAGGTCGCGGTCGAACGCGACCCGCAGGTACGGGGCGACAACGCGACCGGTCGAAGAATCACCACCTGGGGGGTGGAGGCGCTGCTGGCCGGTGACGTCGACGCGATCTACGTCAAGGGCGCCCGCGCGCAGGAGGTCGCCCGCGAACACGGTCTGCGGACCGCGGTGGATCTGGATGCCGCCGAATCGAAACGGTCGCGGGTCAACAACGGCACCCCGCGACCGATCACGGTGCATGCGGACCTGCTGGAGTCACGCCCCGACTTGGTGGTCGGGTTCCTCACCCAGACGTTGCGGGCCGCGGACTGGGCCGCGGACAACCTCGGCGAGGTCCGCGCGGTGCTGGCGCGGGAGACCTTCTCCGGCGCGGCGGGAGTCGAGGCCGCCTACGGCGACACCTTCCACCGCGGCCTGCATCCGACCCTGTCCGATGAGCGGATCGAACTGCTCGACGTGCAGAAACGGTTCCTCTACACGCACGGCTTCCTCGCCACCGACTTCGACCTCGCCGCGTGGGTCGCGCCGGAGCCGCTACAGGAGGCGAGCGCGAAGCTTGCCGCCGAACGCGAGGTGCTGTCGTGACCGAGTTCCTGTGGGAACTGCCGGTGCGCGGCGACGGCCGTCATGTCGGCGCCGTCTCCGCCCACCGCGACGGATTCGAATTCCTCGATCAGGTGGTCCTCGCGGCCGAACTGTCCGGACTCGACGGTGTCGTGGCCCCGTACGACCCGGCGGGCGAGGAGTCATGGGTGGTCGCCGGCTCGGCCCTGCGGCAGACGCGGCACCTGCGGGTCGGCGTCGAATTCCATCCCGCGTTCGGGACGCCCGTGTACGCGGCCAAGTTGTCGGCAACCCTGCAGCGGCTCTCGAACGGCCGGCTCGACTGGCGGTTGCGCGTCGATACCGATGCCGCCGACGCCGCGGCCCGCGGTGACCGGGTCACCGGTACCGATCGATACCGGCGGGCAGCCGAATTCCTCACCGTCGCGCGCGGCGTGTGGAACGAGGAGCAGGTGCTGCCGGGACGATTCGGCGGGACCGGGTTCGAGTTCGCCGGCGAATACTACGACGTCGTCGACGGCGGCTTCCGGGGCATACTCTCGGGTCTGCCGTTTCCCCGGGTTCATCTGCCGGGCAATGCGCCCGAGGTGATCGAACTCTCGGCCGCGCACGGCGACGTGCACATCTTCGACGAGACCACGGACGGTATCGACGGTGCGGTGGCGTCCTTGCGGGCGGCGGCGAGCAGGTCCGGGCGGACCGTACGCGCGGGACTCGCGCTGCCGGTCATCGCCCGGGAGACCGAGGACGAGGCCTGGGCGCGTGTCCTGCGCCAGTGGCGCGAGGTGCATCCGGAGGCCGGTGACACCGAGGTCCGGGCGCTCGCACTCGACGGTGCCCGCTGGCCCGGGTTCGACCGGATCGGCTACACCCGGCCGGTCGGCCTGGTCGGTAGTTACGAGCAGGTGGCCCGGGCGCTTTCGGACTACCGCTCGCGCGGTATCGAGGTATTCGAACTGACCGGGCATCCGCATATCGAGGAACTGCACCGGACCGGAGAGCATCTGCTGCACCTCGCCGACCCGGCCGGCCGCACTCTCGTAGGACAGGAGAACCTCGCGTGAGCACGGACTTCTACTGGCGTATCGGCATGGAAGGCGACCATGCATCGCTACGCACCCCGCGGCGCTACAACCGCGGGCATGCCGGCGGCCACGGGCCCGGCAATATCGCGCCCGCGATCCGCGGCGGCCGGTTGGACGGATACAGCTATATCGACCATATGGCCGCGGTGGTGAAGGCCTCGGAGTCCGCCGGATTCGTCGGTGGGCTGTTGCCCTCCTTCCCGATCACCGAGGACCCGTGGGCCACCGCGTCCGCGCTCGCCCGGGAAAGCGATACCTACCGCTTCATGGTGGCTTTCCAGCCCGGGTTCCTGCATCCGGTCCAGGCTGCCCGGATGTCGGCGAGCCTGCAGCGGGCCACCGGGGGACGCCTGGTCTACAACATCATCAGCGGCGGCGGTGGCGCACCGCAGCTGTGGTGGGGCGACAAGGTGGCGCACGACGATCGCTATGCGCGGACCTCGGAATTCCTCGACGTGTTGCGTGGCGTATGGGACGGCACGCCGTTCGACTACGACGGGCGGTTCTTCCGGACCGAGGGCGCGGCGCTGCCACCGTTGTTGACCGGCCAGCCGTTCCCCGAGGTGTACTTCTCCGGGTCGTCCGGCGCCGCCGTGGACGCCGCGGGCAGACATTCCGACTACTACCTGTCCTGGCTCGAACCGTTCGCGGACCTGCGGGCCAAGTTCGACGGAGTCCGGGCTCACTCGGAGAAGTCGGGCCGTGTCCCGAAGTTCGCGGTCCGCATCGATATCGTCGCCCGGCATACCGAAGAGGCCGCATGGGCGGAGATCGAGAAGGGCTGGGCGTTCGTCGACCGCGCGGCCGCCGACCGGGCCGCCCAGGGCGATTCCGTCGGCGCCGCCCGGATCAAAGGGTGGGTGCCGGAACGCATCACCGGGTACCGCGACCTGGAAGTTCAACCCAACATCTGGTGCGGGTTCAGCCTCATCCGCGGCGGCCCGGCGTTCGGCATCGTGGGCAGCTACGAGCAGACCGCCGAACGCCTCGACCAACTGATCGACCTCGGCGTGGACGCGTTCATCCTCGCCGGCAACCCCCACCTCGAAGAGGCCTACCGCGTGGGCGAAGAAGTGCTGCCGCTGCTGCGGCGCACCACTCCCACTCAGGTCCGCTCGCTGTCCACCCGATAGGAGAATGATCATGACCGGCACCGAAACCCGCGTGAGCCCCGCGGTCGAGGCGTTCGTCGACGACGCGCGCCGCGCCGCCGATACCGCGTTCCGCGTATTCCGCGAGACCGGGACCGTATCCGCCAACGGCACCGTGAACTTCGTCGAGCGGGTACCCGGCGAGGAACTGGCCGTGGCGCTCAACGAGCCCGGTCCCTGGGCCGAGGACCGGAGCGCGAAGCCGATCCTCGCGACGTTCGACGGCGAGGTACTGGCCGGCAACGGCCCGGCCGGATTCGTCACCGGTTACGCCGGGGTGTTCCGCAAGCACCCCGAGATCACCTCGATCGTCCACGTGCACACGCCGTGGCTGGGCGGGTGGGCCCAGACCCACCGCACGCTGCGCATCAAATACGCGGCCTCGCAGCGCCTGACGCTGTCCCGGGATATCCCCGCGCATATCGACCGCAGCCAGGCCCCCGGCGATTTCATCCTGGACCGGCTGGCCGACGACCCGGACCTCGCCGCCATCTTCGAAGCCAACGGCGGCGTCAATGTGATCGGCCGCTCCGGACTGCTCGACCTCGCCAAATTCGTGGTCCTGCTCGAAGAGGGTGCCCAATACCAGGCGCTCGGTGAACTCGTCGGCGGTTCGGTCGATTTCGATCCGACGAACCTCGTGGCGCAGTGGGGTCGCAGTGGACTGCTCGACGAAGCCCGCCGCCGCGGTCTCGTCTGACATACCGCCGAAAAGGAGCTGTTCCATGACCATTCGTATCGGTTACTTCCCGAACAACAACTCGCTATTCGTGCTGCGCCACAACGGCCTGCTCGAACGCCACCTTTCCGACGTCGAGTGGGTGGACCTGCGCGAGCTACCGGCGTCGCCTCGGGTCGATCCCCGCGCCGGGCTGCCGACCCTGCATTCGGACTGGTTGTTCACCGCAGGCGGCTACGACTTCATCGGCACCGGGTTCACCCCGCCGATCACCGGCCTGGGGCAGGGACGCGATCTGGTGTATGTCGGGATCTCCGGGCCCCGCGTCGAGAACGGGCGGCTGGTCGGCCTCGCGGACTCCGGAATCCGCACTGTCGCCGATCTGCGCGGTAAACGGGTGGGGATCGCGCACGGTTCGTGGCAGACCACGCTGGCGCTGCTCGCGCTCGACCGTGCGGGGCTGAGCTGGTCCGATATCGTGCCGGTCGATATCGACGTGAACGACGGTGGGGCGGCACTGCTGCGTGGCGATCTGGACGCGTGGGTCGGTGCCTACCCGGCCCTGGGCGAGGTCGAGGCCACCGCGCAGGTGCATACGCTCGTCGACACCGACGGACTTTTCAGCCACCCGTCGCTGTGGTTCGTCCGGCGCGAGTTCGCCGAGAATCATCGCCCCGAGCTCGAAGCGATCATCACGGCGCTGCAGGAATCGGATGCCCGGATCGTCGCCGACCCGCGCGCGGCGGCGCGGTTCTTCGTCGAGGACGCCGAACGGCGCGGCGGCACCGCGGATCTCGATCGCTGGGAGGCGGCGTTACGCGGCCGCCCCTTCGGTCTCGGCTCGGTCACCGACGAGTTCCTCGACGAACAGCAGCGGTCCGCGGACCTGTTGCACGCCAACGGTCTGCTGCCCCGGAAAGTCGAGGTCCGTGACGCGGTCCTGCCGTGGATCGGCGAGGTCGTCGACGCACGCCGTTCGGTCACCGCGGTCTGAGCGCGGGCGCGTCGCCGCCGGATCGCCGTCCCGGCGGAACTGTCGCCAGGCTCGGTGCAGGTCGGCCGGCACGGTGGCGACGGCGACATACCCCGGCCTGATGAGGGGGCCGGGGTAGTGGGCCGCGTGACACCCGTGCCACGTCGAGGTGTATCCCCAGCAGGCCCTTGCAGGAACGTGCGGCCAGTGCTGTGGTCACCGCCGAGCTGATCGCCGGACGGGCGTTCCCCTATCCGGTCATCGCGCACGCACTTCGACCGGAGGACCCCAGCCCGCTCCCGTCCCGTCCACATGGTGGACCCCGGATTCCCACGGCACCCGGTAGGTGCCGTTCACCAGGTCTTGCATGAAGGTGTACGGGCAGTCCCGCGCCCCGCCCTCGACGGCCGAGTATCCGCGGTGCCCGAGTTGGTAGATGTTGTTCTCGACTCCCCAGGTCAGCCGCGCCTGGTCCGCGCGGGCCGGGACGACCTCCGCGGTGACGACCCGGTCCGGCGTCCCGTCGCCCTGTACCAGAACGGTGCCGTCGATATCGCAGACCATCGCCTCGCCCTGCGACCAGATGTTGTTCCCGTCCGGTCCCGCCAGCGCCACCGAAGCGGTGTAGGCCAGGTTTTGGAAGGCGTTCGCCTGGTTGGTGATCTGCCAGGCCTGCCGGATCGGGTAGGTGTAGCCCGCAGTGCGCAGAATGACGTTCGCGCCCTTGTAGGCGGCCTCCCGCGCCATCTCGGGCAGCATGCCGTCGTGGCAGATGATCAGTGCGAGTTTGGCCCCGGACGGCCCGTCGCAGACGGGGATGCCGAGGTCGCCCGGAGCCCACGGTTCCGCGGGGACCCAGGGGTGCATCTTGCGGTAGTACAGGCGTTCGCGGCCGGTGTCGTCGATGATGATCCCGCTGTTCCAGGGCGCCCCGCCCGGATTGCGTTCCATGATCGAGAAACAGCCCCACACCCCGGCCTCGCGGCAGGCGCCGGCCAGTACCGCCATCTCCGGTCCGTCCCGGTCGCACAGCAGCGTGTTGTCGAGCCAGGTCTGCGGGTCCAGCCCGTTGATGCTGTACTCCGGCATGACCACCAGATCGATGGTGGGCATACCTTTCTTTGCGCCCCGCACGATGCCCGCCAGCCGTTCGGCGGTCGCTTTCAGATCGCCGGGTTCGCGGATGGTGGGTACCTGTGCCTGGACCAAGCCCAGGACCAGCGCACCCGGTGTCGGGTTGAGTCCGTCGAGTCCGGTCATCGGGCGAACGACTCCTTTCGCGTTCCGCCGGCCGCCGGTGATCCGGGCCACCGGTAGTGCCACGGCCGTTCCCGCTCGAAAAGCGCGGCCGCCGCCAGTACGTCGCCGTCGCCCAGGTGCGGCCCGACGATCTGCAGTCCGACCGGCAATCCGCCGGTGGTGAATCCCGCGGGAACCGATATCGCCGGTTGACCGGTCCAGTTGAAGATGTTCAGGAAACCCAGCCAGCTGCCGGAATCCACCATCCGGCCGTCGATCAGTTCGGGCCCCTGGATGCCGATCGGAAACGCGGGTACAGCCAGGCTCGGCGTGACGAGCAGGTCGTAGTTCCGCATGAACCGCCACATCTGATTGACAACCCGTTTGCGCATCATCTGCGCGGTGGTGAATTCTTCGGCTGTCCAGCGGCGTTCGATCAGCTCGACCAGGTGCGGTGACATCCGGTCCCGATGTTGTGCCACGAGCCCGCGCATGCCCACGAGGTCGCTGTCGGCCATGACGATCGGCCAGATATAAGGCCGTGCGTCGTCGATGCCGGGGTCGGCCTCGACCACCGTCGCTCCCAGTTTCTCGAACGTTTCGACCGCCGCCGCGACAGTCGCACGGACCTGCGGATCCACCGGCAGATAACCGAGGTCTGCCGAATAGGCGATTGTCTTGCCGGTCAGATCCCGGGCCGGCTCCTCGGCAACCGCTGCGAGCCAGTCGACGTCGCCGGCGGGTAGTGAATGCCGGTCGCGCGGATCCGGGCCCGCGAGCACCGACATGAGCAGTGCCGTATCCGCGACCGTGCGCGTCATCGGACCGATGTGCTCGATGGTCTCCCAGCTCGACATACCGGGGAATCGCTCGTCCCGGCACCCCGGGTACAGCGGAACCCGGCCCATCGAGGCCTTGAACCCGACCAACCCGCACAGCGACGCGGGAATTCGGACCGACCCGCCGCCGTCGCTGCCGAGCGCGAGCGGCGACATACCGGTCGCGACCGCCACCGCGGATCCCGCCGACGATCCACCGGGCGTCAGTTCCGGGTTCCACGGATTGCGGGCCGGCGGCGACACCGGACTGTGACCGGCCGCGCTGTAACCGAACTCGGGAACCGTCGTCTTGCCGAGGATCACCGCACCGGCGTTCTTGACCCGCTCGACGACGATATCGTCTTCGTCGGGAATCCAGTCCCCGTAGACGACCGACCCGTTGCGCGTGGGTACGCCGGCCGTGGCGATCAGATCCTTGATCGCGATCGGCACACCCGCCAGCGGTCCCGGATCCTCGCCGCGGGCGAAAGCGGCATCCACCTCGGCCGCCTGCGCCCGCGCCAGGGTATCGGTGCGTTCGACGAAAGCGTGCAGGCTGTCGTCGAGGGCGTCGACCCGGGCGAGCGCACTGTCGACGACCTCGGCAGCCGTGACCCGCCCGCTGCGGATCAACGCGGCGATTTCGACCGCGGAAGCCTCGGTCTCCACGGGATCGGATGCGAGTGTCATTGCGCCACCTCGATTTCGGCCGGGACGGGCTCTGCGGTGCGGCCGGTCCGTTCCGGTACCACTGCTTCGACGACGAGATAGGCGACGGCCGCGCAAACCATTCCGACGATGGCTTCGCTGAGTTGCGGCGCCCAGTGGTGCACCGCGTAGGCGCAGGCGGCGCCGATGATCCAGGCCGCGAACGGCTGGATACGGAAGCCGGTGATCGTGCGGGCGGCCGCGCGCCGGGTGATCAGCTGATCGACGATGAGGACGGCGCCGATCGAGGGTACGAAGATCCCGAGCAGGTTGAGCCAGGTGCTGAAATGGCTCCACACCCCGGCGAGTGCGATCACCACGCCGACGGCGCCGAGGATGACGGTCAGCAGTCGCATTTTCGAGCCGGTGAGCTGGCTCCACCCGACCGCGCCGTTGTATAGGCAGTGGGCGCAGACCGAGCCGAGATTGACGAAGACGAAGACCACCGCGAGGACGGTCAGCAACGTGCCGTGATCGGTGAGAATCGGCAGGAAATCACCGCCGTTCGCGGCCGGATTCACCGCGGCGCCGGCGGCCACGACGATCGCGCCGACGATCATGGCGATCGCGTTCGCGACGGGGAAGGCACTGAAGGTGGCGACGACGGCTTCCTTACCGTTGCGGGACCAGCGGGTGAAGTCGGCGGTCATCGTGCCGGAGTCGACGAATCCGGCGACGACGATCGAGATCGCCGCGCCGATCGAGAGCACCGTCGCATCGCTGGCACCCTGATAGGAGGTGATCGCGCCGAGGCCGTCGGAACGCGTCGCGATCACTACGGCGACGATGCCGAGAGCGATGAACAACGGCGCCGCGACGAGACCGATGACGGTCAGCGCCCGGATACCGATGAAGGTGATGCCGATGTACAGGAGCCCGGCGAGCAGGGCGAGCAGGGTGGCATTCCAGCCGAGCGAGGTCTCCAGCGTCGCTCCGGTCAGTCCCGTCTGGAAGGCGAACCAGCCGATCACGACGGTCGACAGGAATCCCGCCACGATCTTCGCCCCGTTACGCCCGAAGGTTTCGGCCGCGCTGAGCGCGAAGTTCTTGCCGGTGGTGCCCGCGAGGTAGGACAGCGCGCCGACGTAGGCGAACAGGACGAGATTGCCGATCAGGATGGACAGGACTCCCTTCCAGAAGCCCAGGCCGTAAGCGATGGTTCCGCCGAAGATCGCGGAGGTGAGGACCATCGGGAAGCCGAACCACACCGCCGAGACCGAGAACACCGATCGCCGGTGTGCTGCGGGGACGGGTTCGTTCTCGAATTCTTCTTCGAGCCCACTGTGTTTGCCGGTGTCCACGGCGGGTGGTGCTTGGGTGCGCGTAGTCATGATTGTCCGTCCTTTTCGAAAAGGGTTGTGCGCGCAGGTCACCGTTGACGTGGCGAATCGGTGGTCGATCGGTAGTTCAGGGGGTCGGCGCAGGTGGCCGTCGCGGGTTCGCTGCCAGCTCCCACGCCCGCGCGAAGCGCAGCAATGCGAGCTCCGACAGCGGCCGGCCCAGGACCTCCAGTCCGACCGGCAGCCCTGTCTCGGTGAAGCCGGCCGGGATGCTCATCGCCGGCAGCGAGGTCTGGGAGGCGATCACGGTGTTCGTCGGAAAGTCCAGGGCGGTCCAGCGTTTCGCCTCCAGTTCGGCGCGCGTGGGGGCCGGGACCTGAACCGTGGGATAGACCAGGAAGTCGACGCCCGCCTGGGCCATCATCGCGACGAGGGTGCGTCGCCATTCCTCCTGACGCAAGCGTCCGCGCAGGTAGGCGGGGTCGTCACCGGGATCGTCCGGGCCGGAGACGAGGTCGCCGAACAGATCGGTGAGCGGGTGGAAACGTCCGGCCGCGACGATTTCCTCCACCGATCCGGCGGGTGCGCCGGGGCGCTGTGCCAAGAACTCGTTGATGTCCTTCTTGGAACAGCGGGTGTAGAGGGAGGTCTGCTCGATCCACGAATCCAGGTTCCCGAGACGCAGTCCGTCGATCACTTCGGTGCCGAGCCGGCCGAGCCGGTCGATCGCCGACCGCACGACGGCGTTCGTCATCTCCTGATCGGCTCCCGCACCGAATGCGTCCGCGAGCACTCCGATCCGGAAGGTACGCAGCGCGTCCGCGTTCACCTCGTCGAGCGCGGCGGCATAGTTTCCGACGTCGGGGTCGGTTGTCGCGATACCGGTGTACGGGTCGGTGGCGTCGTACCCGGCGATGACGTCGAGGACCGCTGCCAGGTCGGTGACCGTACGTGCCATCGGCCCGGGCGTGTCCTGGAAGTGCAGTAACGGCGAGAAGCCGGTGCGGGGAATGAGCCCGGTCGTGACTCGCAGGCCGAAAAGGTTGGTGAAGGAGGCCGGTAGCCGGATCGATCCGCCGGTGTCCTCGCCGATACCGACGAGGCACAGGTTCGCGGTCACCGCCGCCGCCGTCCCGGCGCTCGAACCTCCTGCCTCCCGGTCGGTGTCATAGGGGTTCTTGGTGTGGCCGGTCCGCGAGGAGAAGGAAAACCAGCCCGCGGCGAAATCACACATGGCGGTCTTGCCCAGGATGACCGCGCCCGCGTCCCGGAGCCGTCGCACGACCGCGGCATCGACGTCGGGGACGTAATCGGCGAATACTTCGGACCCGAACGATGTCGGTATACCGCGTGTTTCCCCTTGGTCCTTGACCAGGACCGGAACACCGTGGAGCGGTCCGGCGAGCTTGCCCGTGCGTGCGTACTGCTCGTCCAGACGCGCGGCCTCTCGGAGGGCCGCCGGGTTGACCGTCACCACCGAGTTGAGCTGGAGGCCGTCCGGATTGCCGGCCGAGTCGATATCGTCGATCCTCCTCAGGTACCAGCCGGTGAGTTCCGCGCTGGTCGTCTCGCCGCGCTCGACCATGCGGTGGTACGAGTCGACAGACAGTTCTTCGTAGTTCGTGGTGGTCTCGTTTTCCGGTTCGCGGGGGGCGCCGAGTGCGCCGACGATGGCCTCCGCGGTTGTTTCGATGTGATGCCGGGTGGCGTCGAGAAGCTCATCGAGTTTCCGGTCGACCATCAGCCGGAACATGTGTTCGTGGTCCTGCCGCGCGTCGTCCAGGTTGTGCGGCGCCGTGGCGTAGATCGCCATGTACGGCTGGATTCGGTCCCAGATGTTGTGGATCAGTTCGATGAGGTACCGGCTCTGGGCGTGGCCGTACAAAGTCTGATGGAACTTGCGATTGAGTTCCCGCCATAGATCCGGTGCGATGCCGGGGTCGCCCATCTCGTCGAGGACCGTGCGCATCGCGGCAATGCCGTTGTCGTCGAGACGGATCAGCGCCCACTCGGTGGCGAGTAATTCCAGTGTCAGTCTGATGGCGAACAGCTGACGGATCTCGTCCGCATCGAGTGCCGTCACCGTGACCGCCCGCCGATCGAACGCGACCAGCCCTTCGAATTGCAGGCGCTTCAACGCTTCCCGGGTCGGCATGGTCGAGACTCCGGCCGACTGTGCCAGCGACCGGATGGAAATCCGGGTCCCGGGCTTGATGCGCCCTTCGAGAATCCGGCGGCGGACCTGCTGATACACCGATTCCGCCATTGTCCGTTCCGACGAATCGACGGTCATGTGATATCACCTCACCTTCACATCCCGTCGTGATCACACTCTGGGAAGTTTGGCGGGGCGCCATGTCGCGACTGTTCGGTTTGCGTTACAGCTCGATGACCGAGCCGCGGGTGCCGCGGACAGATGCCGCGCGTCAGAGGAGAACTCGGTGTTGCCGCGTCGCCCGAGCAGCCGCGGCCGACGTCGCCGCTCAGGCAGAACGGCATGTCGCCGCGTACTACAAGGACGGCGACTACCGGTTTCGGGATCTCTCGCGGCACACCCGGCAACTGCGCCGAACAGGCGGTTGCTCGACCGGATGCGCGTAGAGCGCGAGGTGGGGTGCCCGGACCGATCTCCGGCCGGGGCTGTTACTTGCGCAGCGTCCGGACCAGCTTGCCCACCGTCGCCGGATCGGGGGTCGCGGCGGCCTTGCGGCTCTCCTCCTGGTCCGAGAGCGCGGCGGCCGGGTCGATGACGTGGGTGTGGCGGATCGAGGTGTCCGGGTCGGCGAAGGCGGCGTAGGTCTTGTCGCCGAGGAGGGTGTGCAGGAGATAGCCGGTGAGGAGGGCGCGGGTGGCGCGGGCCGTCTTCGGTTCGTGTTTGCCGCCGCCGAGAGCGGCCAGCAGGCGACGTCCCTCGGCGAGGCCGTTGTGGCCGGCGCCTTCGAGGGTGCGCAGCACGACCGGGCCCGACCAGGCGGCGGCCAGGGGGACCGCGTTGGAACCGAGGGAATCGATATCGGACACGCCGGCCAGGACGAGGGCGGGCGCGTCGATACCGGACGCCACCGATTCGGCGGGCGGTGCGGTGGGGGCCGGGAAGAGTGGGGTGACCGCGGCCACACGGCGCTGGGCGGCGGCCAGGACGGCGGCGCCGGCGCCCATGCCGTGGCCGGCGAGGGCCAGGCGTTCGGGGTGCACGGTCAAGGTGCCGTCGCCGAGCCGGACGCCGGTGCAGATATCGAGCGTGGTGAGCAGGTCCGTGGCCAGATTCAAGTGGGAGGCCAGGGGGCCGCGTTCGGTGTCGGGAGCGGCGGCGACGATACCCCAGGACGCGAGGTGTTCCAGCAGCGTGCCGTAGTTGCCGGCGCCGTTGAGCCAGCCGTGGCCGAAGGCGACGGCGGGTAGGTCGCGGCCGGTCTCGGGCGTGTACACCACGCCGGGCTGACCCGCGATCGCCAGGTTTCCGCGCAACACCCGGTGCGGGCCACGGCTGGTCAGAGTGCTCAGAAGTGATTTCACAGACGCCGACACGACGAGAACGTTAGCCGATAAGTACTCTGGTGAGCCATGTGCGGAATCGTGGGGTACGTCGGGTACCGGGACGCGTTGGGCGTCGTCGTCGCTGCCTTGCGCCGCATGGAGTACCGAGGTTACGACTCCGCGGGCGTGGCGATTCTCGACGGCGCCGGGCATGCCGCCGTCGAGCGGCGCGCCGGGCGGCTGAGCAATCTGGAAGCGGCGCTGGACGCCGCGGGGCCGGGCGTGTTCGCCGGGACCACGGGAATGGGACACACCCGGTGGGCCACCCACGGCGCGCCGAACGACCGCAACGCCCATCCGCACCAGGATGCGAGCGGCAAGGTCGCGGTGGTGCACAACGGCATCATCGAGAACTTCGTCCCGTTGCGGCGTGAACTCGAGGACGCCGGGGTCGAGTTGCGCAGCGAGACCGATTCCGAGGTCGCCGTGCACCTGGTGGCGCGGGCCTACGCCGACGGTCCGACCGCGGGCGATTTCGAGGCCAGTGTGCTGGCGGTCCTGCGGCGGCTCGAGGGCGCGTTCACCGTGGTCTTCACCCACGCCGACCATCCGGGCACCATCGTGGCCGCGCGGCACTCCACCCCGCTTGTTGTGGGCGTGGGCGAGAACGAGATGTTCATCGCCTCCGACGTCACCGCGTTCATCGAGCACACCCGCGAAGCGGTCGAACTCGGCGAGGGCCAAGCGGTGGTGATCACCGCCGGCGGTTACCGGGTCACCGATTTCCACGGTTCCACCGACGATGTGCATTCCCGGCCGTTCACCATCGACTGGGATCTGGCCGCCGCCGAGAAGGGCGGCCACGACTACTTCATGCTGAAGGAGATCGAGGAGCAGCCCGGCGCGGTCGCCGATACGCTCATCGGTCACTTCGACCACAGCCCCAGCCGGGCGGGGCGGATCGTGCTGGACGAGCAGCGCCTCTCCGACCAGGAACTCCGCGATGTGGAGAAGGTTTTCGTGGTGGCCTGCGGCAGCGCCTACCACTCCGGCCTGGTCGCCAAATACGCCATCGAGCACTGGACCCGGCTGCCCGTGGAAGTGGAGCTGGCCAGCGAATTCCGCTACCGCGACCCCGTACTGGACCGCTCGACCCTGGTGGTCGCGGTATCGCAGTCGGGCGAGACGGCCGACACACTGGAAGCCGTCCGGCACGCCAAGAGCCAGAAGGCGCGGGTGCTGGCGGTCTGCAATACCAACGGTGCGCAGATCCCGCGTGAAGCCGACGCGGTGCTCTACACCCGGGCCGGGCCGGAGATCGGGGTGGCCTCCACCAAGGCGTTCCTCGCCCAGGTGACGGCGAACCTGCTGGTCGGGCTGGCGCTGGCGCAGGCGCGCGGCACCAAGTACCCCGACGAGGTGGCCCGCGAGTTCGCCGAGCTGGAGGCCATGCCGAAACTGGTGGACCGGGTGCTGGAAACGGCGCCGCAGGTGCGGGCCATCGCCCGGCAGCTGGCGCGGGAACGGACCATCCTGTTCCTCGGCCGGCACGTCGGCTACCCGGTGGCGCTCGAGGGTGCGCTCAAGCTCAAGGAGCTGGCGTACATGCATGCTGAGGGTTTCGCGGCGGGTGAGCTGAAGCACGGGCCGATCGCGCTGATCGAGGACGGGCTGCCGGTGATCGTGGTGATGCCGTCGCCGAAGGGTCGCGGGGTGCTGCACGCCAAACTGGTCAGCAATATCCGCGAGATCCAGGCGCGGGGCGCGCGCACCATCGTCATCGCGGAAGAGGGCGACGATCTGGTGCGGCCGTTCGCCGACGATCTGATCGAGATCCCGTCCGCGCCGACCCTGTACCAGCCGCTGCTGTCGACGGTCCCGCTGCAGATCTTCGCCGCCGAGGTGGCGCAGGCCCGCGGCTACGACGTGGACAAACCGCGCAACCTCGCCAAATCGGTGACGGTGGAGTAGGAGTACACCCACTCCGTTACGGGCGAGCCGGGCCGCGGCAACCCGCGCGTTGGGTGCGAAGCGGACTGGATGCCGCATGCGCCGCGACGGGATTCATGCGCCGGTGGATCGGCCGCGCCGAACGGGATGCCCGCTACGCAACGCTACGGCGCGGGGTATCGCGAGGCCGGTGAACGCACGGTCGCCGTGAGCGAGGCATTCGGGATGCGGCCTGCGCGCGACCCGATGAGCCGGGAAGACGTGCAGGCAGTCGAGCGGCTCGGCGTGATCCCGAGCGGGTGGGAATCAGGCTTCTTCGACGGTGATCGTCCCGCGCATATCGGGGTGGATCGGGCACAGGTAGCGGTATTCGCCGGGCGCGGTGAAGGTGTAGCTCCAATCGCCCACCTCGAACAGCGGGCTGTTGAGGCCCATCGCCTTGTCGCCGATACCCTGCACACCGTGCGGCAGATCGCCGTCGAAATGCCAGGACACGGTATCGCCCGCGGTGATGGTGATCTCGGCCGGCGAGAAGGCGTCCTCTTCGACGAAGACGGTGATCGTCGCCTCCGGATGCTGCGGGGCATGGGTGCCCGACGCCTCGGTTCCGGGTGCGGCGGGATCGTCCGATCCGCAACCGGTCAGCAGGGCCGCCACGAGGGTGAATCCGCCGGCGGCGGCCAGTGCGGCACGGTGAGGTCTGGGCATGGTCGCCAAGCGTAGTCTGCTGGCGACGTGACCCGTCGAGTGCGGAGGTATGTCCGGTGACCGAGCTGTCCGGCTATTACACGGCCGATGAGGTGCGCGCGGCGGAGGCCGAACTGTTCACCCGGGTGCCCGCGGGCGTTCCGATGCGGCGGGCCGCCTACGGTCTCGCCGGGGTGGTGGCGGCCGAACTGCGGTCCCGCAGTGGCGGAGTGGCGGGCCGGAAGGTGGGCCTGCTGGTGGGGTCGGGGGACAACGGCGGGGATGCGTTGTGGGCGGGGTCGATGCTGCGCCGCCGGGGCGTGGTGGTGACGGCGGTCCTGTTGAATCCGGAGCGGGCGCATGCGGCGGGGCTGGCTGCCTTGCGCAAGGCCGGGGGCCGGATCTGTACCGACTCCGCTGCGGCCGTCGGGGGATTGGCCGGCGCGGAGCTGGTGGTCGACGGAATCGTCGGCATCTCCGGCCGGGGACCGCTGCGTCCCGCCGCGGCGAGAATTGTTGCGGAGTCGGATGTTCCGATTATCGCTGCCGATCTGCCCAGCGGTGTCGACCCGGACACCGGGGCGGTCGAGGGTCCCGCGGTACAGGCGGCAGTCACCGTCGCGTTCGGCGCCCGAAAACCGGTGCACGCGCTGGCCGCCGCCCGCTGCGGACGAATCGAACTGGTGCCCATCGGGTTACGTCTCCCGGCCCCGCGGCTGGCCGCCCTGGAGCCTGCGGCGGTGGGTGCGGGCTGGCCGGTTCCCGGCCCGGCGGACGACAAGTACACGCAGGGAGTCGTCGGGGTGCACGCCGGCAGCGAAACCTACCCCGGTGCGGCTGTGCTGTGCACCGGGGGAGCGGTGGCCGCGACTTCCGGGATGGTCCGGTATATCGGGAGCGCGGGCCCGGCCGTCCTCGCGCAGTACCCCGAAGTGGTCGCGGCCCCCGACCTCGGCGCCGCCGGTCGAGTGCAGTCCTGGGTTTTCGGGCCGGGCTCCGGGACCGATCGCACCGCACGCGACCGTCTCGCCGAAATTCTGGCGACCGATCTACCGGTCGTGATCGACGCAGACGGGCTGACAATGCTGGCCGAACAGCCCGAACTGGTTCGTGGCCGCCGAGCTGCCACCGTCCTCACCCCGCACGCGGGCGAGTTCCGCAGACTCACCGGCGAGGAGCCCGGTCCGGACCGCGTCGCGTCCGTACGCGACTTCGCCGAATCGTGGCAGGTCACCGTCCTGCTGAAAGGGCGGTCCACCCTCGTGGCCGAGCCCGGGGGGCCGGTACTGGTCAACGAGGCAGGCGGCTCCTGGGCCGCGACGGCCGGTGCCGGTGATGTGCTGTCGGGTGTGCTCGGCGCCTTGCTGGCGGCAGGCCGGAAGCCGGGCTGGGCAGCGGCCGCGGCCGCCCGGGTGCACGCGATGGCGGCCGAGTCGGCGGCATTCGCTATGCGTCCGGACGCGTACGCCGCCGCACCGATCTCGGCGACCCCGCTGCTGCGTCACCTGCCCCGCGCCATCGCGGCCGTGCGGTCCCTCCCGGTCTGAGCCGGTCCCGCACCCTGAGCGTGCCCGGCGGCCTGGGGAGATGGCAGTATCGACAGGTGTGAATGGGCAAGTGGAGACGATCGTCGATCTGGATGCCATCGCACACAACGTGGGCGTCCTGCGGGCACACGCCGGCGATGCCGCGGTGATGGTGGTGGTGAAGGCCGACGCCTACAACCACGGCGCTGTCGAGGTCGCGCGGGCCGCGCTGGCGGCGGGCGCGGCCGAACTCGGGGTCACCACGGTCGACGAAGCGGTGGCACTGCGGGCCGCCGGGATCGAGGCACCCATCCTGTGCTGGCTCAATGTGCGGGACGCCGATTACGCCGCGGCGATCGCCGCCGATATCGAGCTCGGGGTCTCCTCGCCGGAACAGCTGGACGCGGTCGCCGTGGCCGCCCGGAAGCTGGGACGGCGCGCCATCGTCACGCTGAAGGTCGATACCGGGCTCAACCGCAACGGCGTCGATCCGGACAACTATCCCGTGGTGCTCGCGGCACTGCGAAGACTCGTCGACGAGCAGGTCGTGCGGTTCCGGGCGATCTTCTCCCACCTCGCCCATGCCGACGAGCCGTACAACCCGGTGATCGATGTCCAGCGCGACCGCTTCCTGGAAGCCATCGCTACCGCCAAGGAGTACGGCCTCGAACCGGAACTCGTGCATCTGGCGAACTCCGCCGCCACCCTGACCAGGCCCGACCTCGCGTTCGATATGGTCCGCCCCGGGATCGCCGTCTACGGGCTGACCCCGGTGCCGGAGATCGGCGAATTCGATCTGCGTCCCGCCATGACCTTCCAGGCCGAGGTGGCGCTGGTCAAACGGGTGGCCGCGGGCGAAGGTGTTTCCTACGGCCACGAGTGGATCGCACCGGCCGATACGACCGTGGCGCTGATCCCGGCCGGCTACGCCGACGGGGTGTTCCGCCCGCTGGGCGGCCGCATGGAGGTGTGGGTCGGCGGCCGGCGCCGCCCGAACCGCGGCCGGGTGTGCATGGATCAGCTGGTGGTCGACCTCGGCGACAACAGCGAGGGGGTCGCCGAAGGTGATTCCGCGATCTTGTTCGGGCCCGGTACCCACGGTGAACCGCGCGCCCAGGACTGGGCGGACCTGCTCGGCACGATCCACTACGAAGTGGTGTGCGCGCCGCGCGGGCGGGTACACCGCCGGTATCGGGGAGGAGAACGGTGAAACCACGAACGACCCTGCTACGCGGGGGCTTGGCCACGGCCGGTGTGGTGGCCGCCATGGCGGGTGTGCACGCACTGCGCCGGGCCGGTGCGAAAGTGCTGTGGCCGCCGGTGCGCGACGAGTACCGGGACGAGAATTTCGCGCTGATCGATCTCGACCGGGCCGGTGAGGTGATCGCCGACGACGGTGTGTGCCTGGCCACCCGCGAATGGGGTACCGGCGATGCCGAGGCGACCGTGGTTTTCGTGCACGGTTTCTGTAACAGCATGGAGTCCTTCCACTTCCAGCGCCACCATCTCGCGCAACGCTGGGGTTCGCGACTGCGGATGGTGCTGTTCGATCTGCGCGGGCACGGGCGGTCGGGGACACCCGAGACCGACAGCTGTACGGTCACCCAGCTCGGCCGCGATCTGCTCACGGTGATCGACGCCAAGGCGCCACGCGGCCCGTTGATCCTGGTCGGGCATTCGCTCGGCGGGATGGCGGTGCTGGCCGCCGCCGCCCGTGCCGGCGATCTGTTCGCGCAGCGGGTGCGGGCGGTGGCGCTGCTGTCCACCGCCGCCGCGGAGGTGACCTCCGCCGGGATCGGGCAGCTACTGCGCAACCCCGCGATCGACGGTTTCCGCCTGGCGGTACACACCGCGCCGGCGCTGGTGCAGGCCGGGCGGGTCACCGCGCGGCAGATCATCACCCCGATCCTGCACGTGAGCTCGTTCCACGGACCGGTGAGCCCGACCCTGTCCCGGTTCACCACCATGATGATCGACCGGACACCCGTGGAAACCGTGGTGAAGTTCCTGAAGGCCATCGAATTACACGACGAGGCCGCGGCTCTGCCGGTGCTACGCGATATTCCGGTGCTGGCCCTGGGCGGCAGCCGGGATCTGGTGATCCCGTTCCGGAATTCCCGGATGCTGGCGCGGGAATTGGCCGATTGCGAACTCGTCCGGCTGCCGGAGTGCGCGCATATGCCGCAACTGCAGTACCCGGAGGAAACCAACGCCGCCCTGGACCGATTGCTGGTGCGCGCCGGTGTGGTCGGCGCGGACGATCGGTACGAGGCCACCGGTGGGTGAGCACCGCGAGCGCGGCGCACGCGAACTGCCGACCGTGGCCGACACCGAGACACTCGGCCGCGAACTCGCCGCCGGGCTGCACGCGGGTGACCTGGTGGTGCTGGACGGGCCGCTGGGCGCCGGGAAAACCGCACTCACCCGCGGTATCGCCGCCGGCCTGGGGGTCGGCGGCCGGGTCAGTTCGCCGACCTTCATCATCGCCCGCCGGCATCCCCCGGGGCAGCGTGCGGACGGCCCGCCGGTCGCGCTGGTGCACGTGGACGCCTATCGGCTGGGCGGCAGCCTCGACGAACTCGACGCCCTGGACCTGGACACCGAACTCGACGACGCGGTCGTGGTGGTGGAATGGGGCAGCGGTGTGGTCGAACGGCTGACCGGCCGGCATCTGCTGGTCCGGATGTCGCGCGAACCGGAATCCGAAGTGCGCACGGCGACTTGGGAGTGGGTGGCCACCGCCGCCGACGAGTAGCCGTGCGCCACGGCCGTGTGCGGTCCGTCACCCGGTATCGTGGACCAGATCATGCTTGCACTTGCTGTCGACACCGCGACGCCTGCCGTCACGGCGGGACTGGTCGAGCTGGAGCAGGCGGCGGCCGGTGCGAACAGCCCGGGCACTGCCCGCCCGCGGACCCTCGCCGTCCGGACACTCGTCGATGCCCGCGCCCACGCCGAGGCGCTCACTCCGCAGATCCTGGAATGTATCGCCGAGGCCGGGGTCGCCCGTACGGATATCGCGGCGGTGGTCGCCGGTATCGGTCCGGGTCCGTTCACCGGCCTGCGCGTCGGGATGGCCACCGCGGCCGCGTTCGGCGATGCGCTGGGTATCCCGGTGCACGGTGTATGCAGTCTGGACGCGCTCGCCGTCGACTGTGCCGAGGAACTCGGTCCCGGCGACGAACTACTCGTCGTCACCGATGCGCGCCGGCGCGAGGTGTACTCCGCGCGTTACCGCGACCGCGGTACCCGGCGGATCGCCGGCCCGGATGTCGGCAAACCCGCGGATCTGGATCCGGCCGGTGCCACACGGGTCGCGGGTTCCGCCGCCCACACCGCCCTGTTCGACCTGCCCGCGCTGCCCGTGCAGACACCCTCGCCGGCCGGGCTGGTGCGGGTGGCGGCGGCCGCGCTGCTGTCGGGCGCGGCACCCGAGCCGCTGGTTCCGTTGTACCTGCGTCGCCCGGACGCGGTCGAACGCAGTTACCGCACCCTCGACCGGATGGGAGCGTGACGATGACGATTCGTATCCAACCCATGGAGCCGGCCGATATCGCGGGCTGTGTGGAACTGGAGCAGCTGCTGTTCCCCGAGGACGATCCGTGGCAGGCCGTGTCCTTCCATTCGGAACTGGCCGCCGGCTACAACCGCTACATCACCGCCCGCGACGAATCCGGGAAGATGGTCGGCTACGCGGGAATCGCGCTGCTCGGTGACGCCGAACATCCGGAAGCCGAGGTGCACACCATCGGGGTCGACCCGGCCTGCCACCGCGCCGGTATCGGCACCGTACTGCTGGAGGCGCTGCTCGCCGAGGCCGGGCGCCGCGGCGGGCCGGTGTTCCTGGAGGTGCGCACCGATAACGCGGCCGCGATCGCCCTCTACGCCAAACACGGTTTCCACATCATCGGCCTGCGCAAGAACTACTACCACCCCAGCGGCGCCGACGCCTACACCATGCGTCGCCCCGCCCTGGAAGACGTTCCCGCGGGCGTGATCCCGCGTACTCCGGACGAGGTGCTGTCGTGATCGTCATGGGGATCGAGAGTTCCTGCGACGAAACCGGCGTCGGGATCGTGCGCCGTCACCCCGACGGCACCTGTGAACTCCTCGCCGACGAAGTCGCCTCGAGTGTCGCCGAACACGCCCGCTTCGGCGGTGTGGTTCCCGAGATCGCCTCCCGCGCTCATCTCGAAGCGATCGTGCCGGCCATGCGGCGGGCCCTGTCGGCCGCCGGTATCGTCGCGCCCGACGCCCTCGCGGTCACCATCGGACCCGGTCTGGCCGGTGCCCTGCTGGTGGGTGTGGCGGCCGCGAAAGCCTATGCGGCGGCGTGGGATATCCCGTTCTACGCGCTGAACCATCTCGGTGGGCACGTCGCCGTGGACACCCTCGAGCACGGCCCGATGCCGCCTTGCGTGGCCCTGCTGGTATCCGGTGGGCATACCCATCTGCTGCACGTCACGGATCTGTCGCAACCGCTGGTCGAACTGGGCAGCACCGTCGACGACGCCGCGGGCGAAGCGTTCGACAAAGTGGCGCGGTTACTGGGGCTCGGTTATCCGGGCGGTCCCGCGCTGGACGCCGCCGCGGCGACCGGCGATCCGTCTGCGATCGCGTTCCCCCGTGGTATGACCGGCCCGCGCGACCCTCGCTACGATTTCTCCTTCTCCGGCCTGAAAACGGCGGTGGCCCGCTATGTGGAAGCCCAACACCGGCAGGGTGTCGAAGAGTTGCCGATCCCCGATATCGCGGCCTCGTTCCAGGAGGCGGTCGCGGATGTGCTGACCATGAAGGCGGTGCGCGCGGCCCAGGATGTCGGCGTGGATACCCTCGTGCTCGGCGGTGGCGCCACCGCGAACACCCGTATCCGGTCGCTGGCCCAGGAACGATGCGCCGCGGCGGGTTTGACGCTGCGCATCCCGAAACCGCGGCTGTGCACCGATAACGGTGTGATGATCGCCGCGCTGGGCGCGCATGTGATCGGTGGCGGTGCCGAGCCGTCGCCGCTGTCGGTGGCCAGCGATCCGGGTCTGCCGGTCTCGGTCAGCCAAGTGAGCTGAACGGCTCGCCGCGGGCCGGTTTCAGCAAAACGCTTCCTAACCGGAGGATCCGGTGCCGGGCAGCCCCGGAGCGGGCAGTGGAGGCGTGACCTGGAACGTCGTCTCGGTGCTCTGGGTGCCGTTGTCCGGGGGCGCGTCCGAGGTCGAGGGGGAATCCGGGGACGGTTGTTCCGGTGCGGGTGGGGGCGGTGCGAGCGCACCCGGACCCAGTCCCTCGGGGAACGGGATCGGCGGAAGGTTCGGATCCGGGCGCAGGGTCGGCTGGGACGGTGTTGTGGAGGTGGGACCCGAGTCGGTCGTGGTGGTCGGCCCGGTGGACGGCGAGGAGGGCTCACCGCTCGTGGACGGTGCCGCGCCGGTGCTCGGTTCGGTGGTCGCCGGCGCTTGGTAGGTCGGCTCGTCGGTCGGGGTGTAGGCGCCGTCGTCCGGCTCCTCGATCGGCTGCGGATCTCCCTGGGTGGTGATCGGCGCCTCGGGCGTGGTGGGGGCGGCCGAGGTGGTCGTGGGCGGCAGCTGGGCGCTGCTGGTGGTGCCCGCGGGGGAGACCTCGTCGTCGGAGCTGGGCTGACCGGTGTTCATTCCGTACCCGACGATCAGCCCGACCACCACGATGGCACCGGCGACCGTGCCGAAGGCCTTCAGCAGGGTGTTGCCCGATTTGTCGGGCGCCAGCGCACCGATCGGCGCGCCGGATCCGGCGGTATCGGCCAGCAGCGCGGCGCCTTTGGCGATCACGGCGTCCGGATCCGGGACGGTGAGTACGGGCAGGTCGAGTTCGCTGCGCAGGGTCTCCAGCACAGCCGGGATATTCGCGCCGCCGCCGATCACCACCACCGCTTCCGGGGCGCGGTCGGACAGGCCGAAGGTCATGGTGGTGAATCGCGCGAGCTCCCGCAACAGCCCGGCGGTGAGCAGTTCGAAATCGGGGCGGGTGAGTTTGAGCGGCCGCCCGGCGATGTGATCGATGGTGACGGCCTGGGTGACCGACAGATGCTCCTTGGCGGTCCGCGCCCGGTTCACCAGCACGCTGCGATTGGGCCGGGTGCCGCGGCGGGCGTAGTGCTGATCGACCAGATGCCGGTAGAGCAGCTCGTCGATCGCGCGCCCGCTGACCGTGGTGCTGCGCGCGGAGTGCAGCACCGTATCGTCGGCCGGGTCGGCCACCGAGACGGTGCACCCGGAGGCGCCCAGATCGATCACCGCCACCGTGCCGTAGCGGTCGACCAGGCCGGTATCGCGCAGGAAGGTCAGTGCCGCGGTGGTTTCGGGGACCAGCCGCGGCTCCCGGTGCTTACCGGTGGCCATCCGGATGGCCTGTGCCTGTTCCTTACCGCGGTAGGCCACGGCGACCCCGGTCGGCGGGCGTTCGGCGACGACATCGAGGCCGGAGGTCCGGGGAGCGGGAACATGCGGGCCGAAAACGGCTTCGGGTGGATGGGTCGCGGGGAGCTGGGTCGTCATCAGCTCGATCGACGACGCGACGAGATCGCCGAGGTCGGAATGGGCGTCGGCGGAGACGACCCGGTAGTCGAATTTCCGCGCACCGTTGGTCGCGGTGGTGACCAGTGCGGAGCACACCACTTCGTTCCCGGCGGAGATGCCGAGCGACGTACGCATATTCTCTTCACCTCCCTTCGAGCGGAACCTCGTCGTTCGCGCCGGCCGGTCCGGACATGGGCCGAGGCTGTCCGCGGAACCACCGCCGTCTGCGGGGAGCGGTGGTTCCGCGAACAACCATCACACATGGTGCCACGATCTGTTATGGGAACGTTACAGAGTCGGAGAATCATTGGGAAGCCCTGTTTCTGTAGGGCTACCCGCCTTTTCGGGGTCTCAACCCGGCGACCAGCGGCCTCGGTTCGGTGGCGTCTTGGTGACAGCAAGATCATTTCGAGACCCGAACCGGTGTGTTGGCACCGCCCGCCCTTGAGCGCTGGCACTCTCATGTATAGAGTGCTAGCTGGCACCGATTGTTGCCCGGTGCCAGGCTTGACTACTGAGCAGGCGGTCCCGGCACCCGCGACGACGGGGCTGTGCGCAGGGTCAGCATCGTGACCGAATCGATGGTCCGGGACAACAGTTCCGGACGACCGTTATCCCCTGAAAGTGGAGGGCTCAACGTGGCGAGCGTGAACATCAAGCCGCTCGAGGACAAGATCCTCGTCCAGGCCAACGAGGCCGAGACGACGACCGCCTCCGGCCTGGTCATCCCCGATACGGCCAAGGAGAAGCCGCAGGAAGGCACCGTTGTCGCCGTCGGCCCCGGCCGGTGGGACGACGAAGGTGAAAAGCGCATCCCGCTGGATGTCCAGGAGGGCGACACCGTCATCTACAGCAAGTACGGCGGTACCGAGATCAAGTACCAGGGTGAGGAATACCTGATCCTGTCCGCGCGCGACGTGCTGGCTGTCGTCGGCAAGTAATCCGACTGCCGCGCATGCGTTCCGCCCCGGTGTCGAAATCTGGCCCGGGGCGGAGTGCGTTGTGCCACACAACTCGAAGCGCACCAGATACAGGAGCGAAGACATATGGCAAAGCAGATCCAGTTCGACGAGAAGGCTCGCCGGGCACTGGAGCGCGGTGTCGACAAGCTCGCCGATGCGGTCAAGGTCACTCTCGGCCCGCGCGGCCGGCATGTGGTGCTGGCCAAATCGTTCGGCGGCCCCACCGTCACCAACGACGGTGTCACCATCGCGCGTGATATCGATCTCGAGGACCCCTTCGAGAATCTCGGCGCCCAGCTGGTCAAGAGCGTCGCCACCAAAACCAACGATGTGGCCGGCGACGGCACCACCACCGCCACCGTGCTCGCCCAGGCCATGGTGCGCGGCGGACTGAAGAACATCGCGGCCGGTGCCAACCCGATCGCCATCGGCGCGGGCCTGGCCAAGGCCGCCGACGCGGTGTCCGAGGCCCTGCTGGCCGCGGCCACCCCCGTCAACGGTGAAAAGGCGATCGCCCAGGTCGCCACCGTCTCCTCGCGCGACGAGGAAATCGGCGAGATGGTCGGCAAGGCGCTCACCACCGTCGGCAAGGACGGCGTGGTCACCGTCGAGGAATCGTCGACCATGCAGACCGAGCTGGTCGTCACCGAGGGCGTGCAGTTCGACAAGGGTTACCTCTCGCCCTACTTCATCACCGATCCGGACAGCCAGGAAGCCGTGCTCGAGGATGCGCAGATCCTGCTGCACCGCGAGAAGATCAGCTCGCTGCCGGATCTGCTGCCGCTGCTGGAGAAGATCGCCGAATCCGGTAAGCCGGTGCTGATCATCGCCGAGGACGTCGAGGGTGAGGCACTGTCCACCCTGGTCGTGAACTCGATCCGCAAGACCCTCAAGGCCGTCGCGGTCAAGGCGCCGTTCTTCGGCGATCGCCGCAAGGCGTTCCTCGACGATCTGGCCGTCGTCACCGCCGGTACGGTGGTCAACCCCGATCTCGGCATCAATCTGCGCGAGGCGGGCCTCGAGGTACTGGGTTCGGCCCGCCGGGTGGTCGTCACCAAGGACGCCACCACGATCGTCGACGGTGCGGGTACGCAGGACGATATCGCCGCCCGCAGCGCCCAGCTGCGCCGCGAGATCGAGGCCACCGATTCGGATTGGGATCGGGAGAAGCTCGAGGAGCGGCTGGCCAAACTGGCCGGCGGTGTCGCGGTGATCCGGGTCGGCGCGGCCACCGAGACCGCGCTCAAGGAGCGCAAGTACCGGGTCGAGGACGCGGTCAGCGCGGCCAAGGCCGCGGTCGAGGAGGGCATCGTCCCCGGCGGCGGTACGGCACTCGTGCAGGCGGGGACCAAGCTCGACAGCCTGATCGCCGGCCTGTCCGGTGACGAGGCCGTCGGTGCCGAGGTGCTGCGCGGTGCGCTGAAGGCGCCGCTGTACTGGATCGCCTCCAACGCCGGCGTCGACGGCGCGGTCGTGGTGAGCAAGGTCGGGGAGGGCAAGGAAGGCTTCAACGCCGCCACCCTCACCTACGGCGACCTGCTCACCGACGGCGTCGTGGACCCGGTCAAGGTCACCCGTTCGGCCGTCATCAACGCCGCTTCGGTGGCGCGGATGGTGCTCACCACCGAAAGTGCCGTGGTGGACAAGCCGGCCGAGGAGGAAGACGATCACGGGCACGGTCACGCCCACTGATCCGATCCGCCGGCCGGTGCCCGGCCGATACCGGTAGGAACACAGAGAACGGGCCGTTCACATTCTCCCTGGAATGTGAACGGCCCGTTCTCGTAGCGGCCGCCGCTCGCGGATCGGCGGGGCGGCCGCCATACTCTTCTTCAACCGCAGCAGCCCGTCTCTGATCCGGGATTTGACCGTCGGCAGGCCGATCTCCAGCTGGCGGGCCACCTCCGCGTACGTTCGCCCGTCGTAGTAGGCGAGCGAGATCGCCTCCCGCTGGGTCTCGGTCAGCGAGCGCAGGCCCAGCACCACGGCCTGATGGTCGAGTTTGCGCTCGACCTCCTCGATGACCTCGTCGTAGTCGTGCCCGAGTACCCGCGCGCCGTAGGCGATTTCCCGCTGGGTGTGTGCCTGTTCGGCGCGTACCCGGTCGACCGCGCGGCGATGCGCGAGCGTGAGCAGCCAGGTCACCGCCGAACCGCGGGCCGGGTCGAAACTCGCCGCGGTACGCCAGGTCTGCAGGTAGACCTCCTGCGTCGTCTCCTCGGCGAACCCCGAATCCTGTAGCACCCGCAACACCAGACCGAAGACCCGCGTGCGGGTCCGGTCGTAGAGTTCGGCGAAAGCCTCGGCGTCCGAATGGCCACAGCGCTGCAACAGCGCTGAGAGCTCGATACTCTCCTGTGTCATCGGTCATAACAATAACTCCACGCTATGACCGAGACCGTATGCGGCCCCGGGGAAGAGGCGTCCGCGCCGTTCCCGATGCTGCGAGGTTGCCCGGCGGTGCGATCCCGGCGGTACTCCCACCTCGGCCGATGCGACCGAGCGTGGATTACACCGCCATGCGGCGGCGGTTGCGGCGCGCGTGCATCTCGCGTTCGGTTTCCGACATGCCGCCCCAGATCCCGTAGGGCTCACTGACCTTCAGCGCGTGTGTCCGGCACTGCATGAGAACCGGGCAGGTCCGGCAGATTTCCTTGGCGCGCATCTCGCGGGCGGCACGGGCCCGGCCGCGTTCGCCGTCGGGATGGAAGAACACCGCCGAGTCCACACCACGACAGGAACCGCGCATCTGCCAGTCCCAGACATCGGCGTTCGGTCCGGGAAGGTGGGTGGGCATGGGCATGGGTTGAACTCCTCGTAGACGCGAGCTCGTCGGCATTGTCGAGCGAGTAATGGGTCAACTTCTCGGGTGGTGCCCGGCGTTCCGGGGAACGCGCAGACCGCCGGCATCCGATGCGATTTTCGCCCGGCGCCGTTCGTGGCGATGAGTTACGTTAGGGGCATCGGGGAAATTCCGTCAACAGTTCGGCGCGCTGATTTGTCGGATATTTTGCGCCGTGAATTTAACCCAAATGGCTGTTTACTTCCGCTAATCTTCGGGCGATACTGTGTGGTTGCCCCGTTGCGGGACCTCGGCTGTCGTCGGTGCTGGTCGGCGTTTTCGCAGGTAACGCGGAATAGCTGAGGGCGGGCGAACGGTCCGGACCGGAAATTCCCGGACGCTCCCGGATCGTCCCGGGAGTTGTATCGCCCATCTCGGTACGATTACAGGTGGCCGCGGGACGGCTTCCAGGTTAATTAAGCGAAACGTCGCAGAATTCGATGCGCATCCGCTCATGGATTGCTCGGCGGAGTTTAACCTGATCGAAACACGAGTGATTCTATTAATGCTGAAAGATTGCTGAGGCCCGGGCCTCGAGCCGTTGTGCGTGATTTCGCTTCGGCCGGCCCGGCCGGGCCTCGGTACAGTGCACCGGTGTCCGCCCCGGTTCTCCCCTCCGAAGCCCCCTTCTCGCCGTTCGCCGACCTCGCCTTCGGTGCGTCACCCACCCGGTCCGCTACCGAGTTGCCGGAGCCGCGTGCGGCTCTCGAAATATGGTGGCAGGCCGTCGCGCTGGGTGGCACAGGACACTACGCGGCCGCCCGGACGGCGCTGTACCGGCTCCGCACGGCCACCACTGATCCGGTTCTGCTCTCACTCGCCGCGTCCACCGAAGGTTCACTGCGGCGACAGCTCGGCAGGCATGCGCGGGCCGCGCGCGACGACGGTTACGCCGCCGCCCTCGTCCTGCCCCGGCTGCCCGCCGGCGCCGCGGGCGGGCACCCCGCCGCGGGCGCTACCGGCGGCCGGGGGTACCACCGCGCGCCGGATCTCCTCGACGCGGCCGCCGACGCATTGACCGGTCTGGCCGCCGACGCACTCGGAACCGGCCGCCTCGCATTGGCCAGGAGGCTGCTCGACCGCTGTGCCGCGCTACTGGCCGGCGCCGGGTGGGTGACGGGGCCGGCCGCGAATGGGGCACCGGCGGAGCAGTTCGGCGCAGACAACGTGGACCGCTCTCGCGCGCTGGTCCGGCTGCACTGGGTACGAGCCGAAACGGCACTCGCCGGTGGGCAGGGGCAACAGGCGCTGGCGGACGCGGAGGTCGCGCGGGACCTGGCCGAGCGCGGACCCTCGATTCGGCACCAGGTGAAGTCGCGGCTGCTGGTCGCCGCGGCGACCGCGGTGACGGGAGATACCGGGCGGGCCGCCGAACTCGCCGCACTGGTCGACCACCAGTGCCGGGAATCCGGCCTGCTGCCCCTGCGATGGGCATGTGCCATGTTGCGGACCGGCCTGCCGGCCCCCGCCGCGGACCCTGTCGCAGATACCCGCGCCGCCGCGCTGGCCGACGCCACCGCGTGTCGTGCGCTCATCACCCGGCGTGGCGGGCGATTTCACGACAGCGGAACGTAACCCAGGTTCTACCGTCTCGACCCGCGCGCGCGACCGTGTCCTATTGTTGATCCCGTTCCGCTGGACCGGCGGAAGCACCGGCCGCACCCGGCCGTGCCACTTTGTAACGCCAGGAAATCCGCTGACGATGACGCACACGGGCGAAGAGATGGACCGCGCCGTCGCCGCTGCTGCGCAGGGTGACAGGTCCGCTCTAGCTCAGGTACTGGAGATGGTCCGCCCGCTGGTGATGCGCTATTGCCGCGCGCGGATCGGTGCCGCGGAGCGTGGACAACTCTCCGCGGACGACGTCGCGCAGGAGGTCTGTCTAGCGGTCATGACCGCCCTACCCAGGTATCAGGACCAGGGTCGGCCGTTCATGGCCTTCGTATACGGAATCGCTTCGCACAAGGTCGCCGACGCCCATCGCAACGCCTCCCGTAACAAGGCGGAGGCGATGGCCGAAGTACCAGATGTCATATCCACCGACCACGGGCCGGAGCAGCGAGCTCTCGAATCCGAACAGAGCCGGCAGATGAACACTCTGCTGGCGACGTTGCCGGAGAAACATCGGGAGATCCTGATCCTGCGACTGGTGATGGGTTTGTCAGCGGAGGAAACCGCGACCGCCGTGGGCAGTACGGCGGGAGCGATACGGGTCGCCCAGCACAGGGCGCTCGCAAAACTGAAGGCACAAGTGGCGAGGGCAGGTGAAATATATGGCTAGGGATGGCGGGCGCGGTCGGGGCGACAAACGGGCGCGGCGCGTATCGCGGAACACCGATCCCTATGCCGAGGGCTCCGGTGCCGGGTCCGAACCGGTCGATATCAGCGCGGTTCGTCGTGACGACGAACTGATCGACGCTATCGCCCGGGGCGGGCCCATCCCCACCGAGAGCACCGAGGAGCTCCAGCTGGCGACATTGCTGGCGGATTGGCGAGCCGAGATCGTGGCGCCGCCCCTACCGGGCGCACCCGATCTGGATACGGTCGTCGCGGCGGTGAATCAGGAGATCGGTGCCCGGGAGGCGCGGATCAGCGCACAATCCGGTGGGCGGTTGCGGCTGCTACGGCCCATCGCGACCACGGCGGCCGCGCTGGCGCTGGTGTTCGGCGGACTTTCGGTGTTCTCGTATCAGGCCGAACCCGGCGACGCCCTGTGGCGGGTCAAGGAAGTGGTCTTCAGCGAACAGGCCCAGAGCACCGTGGTGCAGTACGCCGACGACGATATGGCCGCCGCGCAGGCGCTGCTCGAGCAGGACAAGCCCGATCAGGCGAAGGCCCGGCTGGAACAGGCCGCGGAGAACGCCACCAAGGTCGACGATCCGGTCAAGCGCAACGAGCTCGTTGCCCGGTGGCGCGAACTGCTCGACCAGGTCGGCAAGGTCGCGCCGGAGATCGCCGCCCAGCTCGAGGAGAAGGCGCCCGCGCCGGACCCGGAGGCGCCGGTGAAACCGGTGACGCCCGGAGGCACGTCCGAACGCCCCGGTGCCACCGTGACCACGGCTCCCGCGCCCGGCGAGTCGCTTCCGATGGAGGTGCCCGGCAGCCCGGGGGGTGACCGGCCGACCGCGCCGGATGCCACCGCACCCGACCGGCCGGCTCCCGAATCCCCGGCACCCGACCGGCCGGGACCCGATCGTCCGGGGCCCGGTACGGATTCCCCGGACACTCAGGCGCCCGATACGACCGCTCCAGATATCGCACCGGATACGACTGTCCCGGAAGCCCCTGGCCCGACCACACCGGAGGGCCCAGGGGCGGACTCGGTGGAGCCGACCGTCCAGGTTCCGCCGTCCACGATCAGCTCGCCCGGCCCGGTCGAACCGCCCGCCCCGCAGCTCCCGCAGACGGGAGTGCCGTCGGTCCCGCAGCAGCAGGTCCCGACGACCATCGTTCCGGGCCTGCCCACGAACTGAGTAGGGATCCGCCCGGCGATCGGCCGGCTCGGCGGCTCCGGATCAACGAATACGCGAATGGCCGCTCCACCGAAGTGGGGCGGCCATTCGCGTATTCGTGGTCTGGAGATCCGTGGTCGTCCGGGGCTGTGCGTTGCGACCGGGTACGGACACCGAAAAATCGATCGGCCGTCCGATAGCGGCCGATCACGCCGGTCCGGCCGACTCAGCTGTCGAAAGCGTCGAACCCGTCGCCGTGAAACGCCTCGTTCATCGAGGCATCGGCGTAGCCGCGGCAATAATCCCAGGTGACGTACGCTTCCGGAGTCGGATCGTAGGCGGGCTCGTGCGGGCGGACGGTGCCGTCGACCAGGAGTTGTAACAAATTGGCGCGGAGCATATCCCAGTCGTGGTAGTGATCCTGCCGACAGTCCTCGCAGCTCACCACCAACCCGCGGATACCGCGGTGGGCCAGTAGCGCCTCGTAGACTGCGAGATCGGCGAGATCCTCTTCGACCGCAAGGCGCTCATGAGGATCCAGCGGCTCCCCCGGCTCGATGGCATCGAGCGCGGCGGACGGGTCGGCGGGGTCTCCGGCGAACGGATCCGGCGGCAAGCCAGGTGGTAGATGGTCACGCACATCCCCACGGTACGCAGAACAGGGTGGTCTGCGCCAGCCGTCCGCGCCGTCAGTTTCACCGATGGTCTCGATCGATCGGCCAGAACCCTCAGTTGATCGGCCGTCCGGCCGGACCGATACCATGGTGTCGAGCGCTGACGAGCACCCGTTCACCCGGTCCCACGGCCTGGTTGTATCGAGCCGGCGCCGCAAAGTTCGTTCCCAGTAACAGTTCGCTTTCGGGGCCGTTATATCCCGATAGCGCTGCCGACGTCCAGGAGGGGTCGATCCGAATGAGTAATCCCGTACCGGGCGAGCGCGTGATTGTCCGCCCTCCTACGGGTGGTGACGATCCGAACAAGATCGCCATGCTCGGCCTCACCTTCGACGATGTGCTGCTGCTTCCGGCGGCGTCGGATCTCATTCCGAGCTCGGTGGAGACCTCGAGCCTGCTGACCCGCGAGGTCCGGCTGCGGACGCCGCTGGTCAGTTCCGCGATGGATACCGTCACCGAGGCCCGGATGGCGATCGCCATGGCCCGCGCCGGCGGGATGGGTGTGCTGCACCGCAACCTCTCGGTCGCGGACCAGGCGGGTCAGGTGGAAACGGTCAAACGGTCCGAGGCCGGTATGGTCACCGACCCGGTGACCTGCCGCCCCACCGATACCCTCGCCGAGGTCGACGCCATGTGCGCCCGGTTCCGGATCTCGGGCCTGCCGGTGGTCGACGAGAAGGGCGCGCTGGTCGGCATCATCACCAACCGCGATATGCGTTTCGAGGTCGACCAGAACCGCCGCGTGGCCGATGTGATGACCAAGGCGCCGCTGATCACCGCCCGGGAGGGCGTCACCGCGGAGGCCGCGCTCGGCTTGCTGCGCCGTCACAAGGTGGAAAAACTCCCCATCGTCGACGGTGAGGGCCGGCTGCGCGGGCTGATCACCGTCAAGGACTTCGTGAAAACCGATCAGTACCCCGACGCGACCAAGGACCGCGACGGCCGATTGCTGGTCGGCGCCGCGGTCGGGGTCGGCGACGATGCCTGGTCACGCGCCATGACCCTGGCCGACGCGGGGGCCGATGTGCTGATCGTCGATACCGCGCACGGGCATCAACGCCAGGTGCTCAGCATGGTCAGCAAGGTGAAGGCCGAGGTCGGCGACCGGATCCAGGTGATCGGCGGCAATATCGCCACCCGGGCCGGCGCCGCCGCGCTGGTCGAGGCCGGTGCCGACGCGGTGAAGGTCGGGGTCGGTCCCGGCTCCATCTGCACCACCCGCGTGGTCGCCGGGGTCGGCGCCCCGCAGATCACGGCGATCCTGGAAGCCGTCGCGGCCTGCGCGCCCGCGGGTGTCCCGGTGATCGCCGACGGCGGTATCCAGTTCTCCGGCGATATCGCGAAGGCCATCGCCGCCGGTGCCTCCACCGTGATGCTGGGTTCGCTGCTCGCCGGTACCGCGGAATCGCCCGGCGAACTGATCCTGGTCGGCGGTAAGCAGTTTAAGAGCTACCGCGGGATGGGTTCCCTTGGCGCGATGCAGGGCCGGGGGCAGGCCAAGTCGTTCTCCAAGGATCGGTACTTCCAGGACGATGTGCTGGCCGAGGACAAACTCGTCCCCGAAGGTATCGAGGGCCGGGTGCCGTTCCGCGGTCCGGTGAACCAGGTGATCCACCAGCTGGTGGGCGGGCTCCGCGCCGCCATGGGTTACACCGGCGCGCAGAACATCGCCGGGCTGCAGCAGGCCCAGTTCGTCCAGATCACCGCGGCGGGTCTCAAGGAGAGCCATCCCCACGACATCACGATGACCGTCGAGGCTCCGAACTACACCGGCCGGTAGTCGCAGCGCGCGCTCGCCGAGGGTACGCGCGGGCCGGTCGGTGCCGGTCCCGCGTGCCCGGCTCGGCGAGCAGCGTCCGCCGGGCGCAGGCGTGGGTGCGCGGGGCTGTTCGGGGTCGGAGAGACCGGTCCCCGCCCGCTGGAGCCCGACGGAGACGGTGTGGAGAGAGGCAGCTTGCGCACTGAGTGCGCAGCCGTCTGGGTTCGGTTCTACGACGGTGTGTAAGGTTTAGTCGCAATACGCGAGTTCACCAGGTGAAACGCAGAGACGTCGGTGCCGAGTCCTACGAGGCCCGCAGTGGTCGCGCCGCGTCGTTTCGAAACCGGGCCCACGCCGCAGGCGCAGGTCCCGGGATCGACGGACGACGCCGAGGGCCGCAGCCCCCGCGCCGCAGGTGGCGGCGCCGAAATACAGGAGTTTTCGTGCGCGATATGGTCGAGATCGGTATGGGTAGGACGGCTCGCCGGACCTACGAGCTGGACGATGTCGATATCGTTCCCTCGCGCCGGACCCGTTCGGCGAGCCAGGTGTCACTGGCCTGGCAGCTCGACGCCTACCGATTCGATATCCCGTTCCTGACCCATCCGACCGATGCCCTGGTGTCCCCGGAATTCGCCATCGAGATAGGGCGGCGCGGCGGTCTCGGCGTGATCAACGGTGAGGGGCTGTGGGCGCGGCACGCCGATGTCGGGGCCAAGATCGATCAGTTGCTCGAACTCGCCGACAAGGGCAGCTACCAGCGTGCGGTCGCGTTCCTGCAGGAACTGCACGCCGCGCCCATGCAGCCCGATCTGCTGGCGGCGGCGGTCGCCCAGGTGCGGGCCGGTGGAGTCACCGTCGCGGTGCGGGTGAGCCCGCAGAATGCGCAGGCTCTCACCCCGGGGCTGCTGCAGGCCGGGATCGACCTGCTCGTGGTGCAGGGGACCATCATCTCGGCCGAGCACGTGGGTGCCGGTGAACCGCTGAACTTGAAGACCTTCATCGCCGAACTCGATGTTCCGGTCGTCGCGGGCGGGGTCAGCGATCATCGCACCGCGCTGCATCTGATGCGCACCGGTGCCGCGGGTGTGATCGTGGGTTACGGCTCGCAGCCCGGCGCCACCACCACCGGCGAGGTGCTCGGTATCGGGGTGCCGATGGCCACCGCGATCGCCGACGCCGCCGCCGCCCGCCGCGACTACCTCGACGAAACCGGCGGTCGCTATGTACACGTGATCGCCGACGGCGATATCAACACCTCCGGGCAGCTGGCCAAGGCCATCGCCTGCGGTGCGGATGCCGCGATGCTCGGGGCGCCGCTCGCGATCGCCGCGGAAGCGCCCGGTCGTGGCTGGTATTGGCCCTCGGCCGCCGCCCATCCCTCGGTGCCGCGCGGCTCGCTGCTGTCGCTGGACGAGCCGTGGGATCTCGCCGACGAACTGCTGCTCGGCCAAGCCCGCCCGGCGCCGGTGCGGCCCAGCCTGGAACAGTTGCTGACCGGTCCTTCCGACGATCCGTTCGGCTCGCTGAACCTGGTGGGTGGCCTGCGCCGCTCGATGGCCAAGGCCGGCTACTCCGACCTGAAGGAATTCCAGAAGGTCGGCCTCAGCGTGCGCGCCTGAGCCCAAGGGTATGGGCGTGCGGGGCGCTGTCCGGGGCTCATTAGACTCGTGCGGGTGACACATTCCCAGAGGCCCGTTCTTGTTGTCGACTTCGGTGCGCAGTACGCGCAGTTGATTGCCCGCCGGGTCCGGGAGGCCAGTGTCTACTCGGAGGTGGTGCCGCATACCGCGACAGTCGCCGAGATCGCCGAGAAGAAACCGCTGGCGGTGATCCTGTCCGGGGGCCCGGCCAGTGTGTACGCCGAGGGGGCGCCGGCGCTCGATTCTCGGCTCTTCGATCTCGACATCCCGGTTTTCGGTATCTGCTACGGCTTCCAGGCGATGGCGCAGGCGCTGGGCGGTACCGTGACGAATACGGGGACCCGCGAATACGGGCGCACCGAACTCGATGTCGACGGGGGACTGCTGCACGACGGTCTGCCCCGGCTGCAGCCGGTGTGGATGAGCCACGGGGACGCGGTCACCGACGCTCCGGAAGGGTTCGAGGTCACCGGCACCACGGTGGGTGCGCCGGTCGCGGCGTTCGAGAACCGGGCCCGGCGGCTGGCCGGCGTGCAGTACCACCCCGAGGTGCTGCATTCGCCGCACGGTCAGCAGGTGCTGAGCCGGTTCCTGCACGAGATGGCGGGTATCGCGCCGGACTGGACGCCGGCCAATATCGCCGAGGCCATGGTCGAAAAGGTGCGGGCGCAGATCGGTGCGGGGCATGCGATCTGCGGGCTGTCCGGCGGGGTGGACAGCGCGGTGGCGGGCGCGCTGGTGCAGCGTGCCATCGGCGACAGGCTGACCTGCGTTTTCGTCGATCACGGGCTGCTGCGCGCGGGCGAACGCGAACAGGTGCAGCGGGATTTCGTGGCCGCCACCGGAGCCCGGCTGGTCACCGTGGACGCGGTCGGCAAGTTCCTGGGCGAACTGAAGGGCGTCACCGACCCCGAGGAGAAGCGCAAGATCATCGGCCGCGAGTTCATCCGGTCCTTCGAGGACGCCGTGGGTGAGGTCGTCGGTGAGCAGACCGCGGGCGAGGAAGCGCCGGCGGTCGAGTATCTGGTGCAGGGAACCCTGTACCCGGACGTGGTGGAATCCGGCGGCGGCAGCGGGACCGCGAACATCAAATCGCATCACAATGTGGGCGGGCTGCCCGACGATCTCGAGTTCGAGCTGGTCGAGCCGCTGCGGCTGCTGTTCAAGGACGAGGTCCGCGCGGTCGGCCGTGAGCTCGGCCTGCCGGAGGAGATCGTGGCGCGGCAGCCGTTCCCGGGTCCGGGGCTGGCCATCCGGATCATCGGTGAGGTCACCGAGGACCGATTGCAGACGCTGCGGCAGGCCGACGCCATCGCCCGCGAGGAACTCACCGCGGCCGGGCTGGACGGGCAGATCTGGCAGTGTCCGGTCGTGCTGCTCGCCGATGTGCGCAGTGTCGGGGTGCAGGGCGACGGCCGCACCTACGGGCATCCGATCGTGCTGCGACCGGTGTCCAGTGAGGATGCGATGACCGCGGACTGGACCCGGTTGCCGTACGAGGTGCTGGAGCGGATCTCGACCCGGATCACCAATGAGGTGCGCGAGGTCAACCGGGTGGTCCTGGATGTGACGAGTAAGCCGCCGGGCACCATCGAATGGGAATGAGCCGGAAACGGACCGCCCGGACTCTCCTCCGAGAGTCCGGGCGGTCCGGTATCCGGGGTCGTACTCGACGAGCACGGTCCGATCGGGCTACCTGCGTTTCCGCGGGGAGAGCACCAGCGCCAGGCCCGCGACGATAGCCGCCGCCACGATGATCCAGCCGACCGGGATCATGGCCGCGAACTCCCACTGAGCCGGCCCGATGAGCGCCCAGATGCTCACCAGCAACGCCAGCAGCCCGGTCACGAACAGGCCGAGGGAGAACCGGCCCGAGCGCCGAACGTCACCTGCCGGACCGCCGAACATCTCGCCCTGCGGTTTCGTTGTCTGCTCAGCCACGACGCACCTCCGCTTCACCCATCCGGACCTCCACATTCAGATTCAGCACCGGCGCGTCCCCGCCGGGACCGGTGAGCCCGTCCGGGCAGTTCGCCTCACCCATCCGGACGGTGCAGTCGGTGCGCACATTCATGTTCTCGGGGACCAGCACCACGGCCTCACCCATCTGGACCGAGACGTCGACCGTTTTGTTCTCGGTCAATTCGATACCGCGCAGATCCAGGGTGCCCGACCCCATGGTGACCGCGTATTCCGGTCGTACCTCACCGGCCGCTGCGGGGGCCCAGGTGCGATCGCCCACGGTGGAGTCCTGGAAATCCACCGGACCGACCGCAGCGGCCAGGATGACGAACGCCGCCAGCGGGGCGGTCACCAGCAGCAGGCCGTGCCCCCGGCGCCGGAACGCACCGAGCATCAGCCCCAGGCCGATCACCGCCAGCGCGACGGCGGCGATCCGGCCCGGGGTCATCCAGTCGGCACCCGCCGCCGCGACCGCTCCGGCGCCCGCCGCGGCCAGGATGGCCAGGCCGAGGACAACCAGGGTGAAGCGGGAGCGGGGACGTTTCTCGGTGACGGTCGCCACCGGGTGTGCCGGGGTGGGTTCGGGCAGGTCCCAGGCCAGCGGTGCGACACCCAGCGGATCCCAGGCCGGCGGCGTGCGGTCGGTGAGCCCGGCGGATTTGCTCAACCCGACGGTCGGGCCGGGAGACCCCGGACGGTTCCCGCCGGGGGCGGGGAACGTTTTCCCGCCGGACGACTGTGCGTCGGCGTGGGGAGCGGGACCGTCCGCCGCGGGGTCCGCCGATGTCGCCGGGTCGGTAGGCGTGGCCGGGTCGGCCGACGACAGCGGGGAGGGCGATGTGAACGGGCCGGGGGAGGTTACGGGGCCGGTCGCCGCGGTGCCGTCGGTGGATGCGGTCCGATCGGCCGACCTGGCCGGACCGGCTGTGCGCGGACCGGGGTCGGCGGGAGCGACCGACAGCCGCGGACCCGAATCGGGGGTGGTCGCGTCGGGTGTCGATGCGGAGCCGGTCGCGCCCTGCACGGGGTCGCCGTGCTGCCCGGTCGGCGGCGTATCGGCATCGTGGCCGGCCGGCCGTTCCGTAGCGGTTCCACCGGCGCCGTCCGGCCCGGCGGCCGAAACGGCCGGGCCCTGGGGCGCGGCGGCGACCGGGGGATTCTCGCCGGTCGGCGCCGGGGCGTCCGGCACGTACCGGTCCGGCAGCTTCGTATACGGCGTGTAGATGCCGGTGATATGCGAGGTGTAGGGGTCCACCCCCGCCTGCGGGAAAGCGGTGCCGGGATACCCGGTCGTGCCGGGGGCCACCGGCGCCTCCGTGCCGCCCGCGGGCAGCGGCGGCGGCTGCGGGGAGCGCAGGTACAGCATCCACCAGCCCGCCAGCATGAGCGCCAGGGCGATCACACCCGAACCGCCGAGCCCCACCCCCACCGGGCCCATCGTGCTCACCGCGATGGCCAGCGCCACGATCAGCACGATCGTCTTGGTCTGGTTGTGCGAATCGGGCCGTTTCCGGCCGAGCGATTCCGCCATCGACGTACCCTCGCCGGGTTCGGGGAACAGCAGCCACCCGAGCAGGTACAGCACGATTCCGGCGCCGCCGAAAATGGTGGACACCACGAACGCCACCCGCACCAGCACCGGATCGACGCCGTAGCGATGCCCGACCCCGGCCGCGACCCCGGCGACCGGCCCGTGCCGGGGCAGCCGTGCCGGCCGGGTCTGCCACATCTGCTGGAGCTGGTCACCGAAGCTGGTTCGCGTCATGACTTCATAGTCCGCTCGCCGTGGCCTTTCCCACATCGGGGTGAACCCTGAAACTGTGTCTTTGGCGCCGCCTCCGGCGGCGCGGGGTTCGGGGCCCCCCTTTGTCTCGTTCTTCACTCCTCCGCTCCTCCGCTTCGCTCCCCCGCTCCGTCGCTCCAGAACGAGACGGGCCCCGAACCACGGATGCCGACCATCCGGGGGTATGACTTCGGGGTGCTCCGTGCGTCGAAGGTGGGGCCCTATCAATCCCTGGTTTCGCTCCTCCGCGCTGTGTTCGACTGCGCATCCTCCGGCGCGTCGCCAGTTCGAGGCCCCGAAGTCTCGTTCTTCACTACGCCGCTCCAGGACGAGACAGGGCCCGAACCA
This sequence comes from Nocardia sp. CA-290969, assembly GCF_050936135.1. Classification (NCBI taxonomy): domain Bacteria; kingdom Bacillati; phylum Actinomycetota; class Actinomycetes; order Mycobacteriales; family Nocardiaceae; genus Nocardia; species Nocardia sp. CA-290969. Next base: position 7,834,397 of record NZ_JBNJNJ010000001.1, read on the forward strand.
TGGAGGTCGACCGTGCGGGGCGTGATTTTCGGGGTGCTCCGCGCCTCGGGGGTGGGCCCTATCGACCACTGGTCTTCAACTCTCCGCTCCAGAGTGAGACGGGCCCCGAACTTCCGGAACGAGACGGGTCCCGAACCGCGGAGGTGGGCCGATGTGCGGTGGGTGGAGGAGCGCTGCGCCGGCCGCGGGGTCACGCGCGGTGTACGGCTTCGCGGTGTTGTCGCAGCCTGTGCGGGGTAGATGGGGGTGTTTCCCCATGGTCATGGGGGTGCGGGCGTGCCAATATCGAGGGTATGTGCCCCTTCGGACCTGCCTTTTATGCTCGGGGCGCCACCCGCCCCGTGATCGAACCGGGGGTCGAGGGTGGGCGGTTGATGCGCCGGTCCGGTGGCCGGATCGTCGGCGGGGTCGCCGGTGGGGTGGCCGATCACCTCGGCATCGACGTGCTCAAGGTGCGGATGGTGTTCGTCCTGCTGTCCGCGCTGGCCGGGGCGGGCATCGTCGCCTACGGGTTGCTGTGGATCTTCACTCCCGGCGGTGCGGACGACACGCAGCCCTCCGGGACCGAACGCCGGCAGGCGATCGGGCTGGCGCTGCTGGGCCTCGGACTGTCGGTGGCGGTGTCGTGGGCGTTCAGCGGTACCGCGGCCCGGGTGATCGCGCCGCTGCTGGTGATCGCGGTGGGCGCGGCACTGGTGTGGCGGGAGTACGACGCCGACGGGCCGCGGTCACTGGTCGGGATACCGGCGAAACCGTCGGTGGTCACCTGGTCACGGATCATTGCGGGAGTCACGCTGGTCGTCGTGGGCTTGGCGGTGGTCGTGGTGTCGCAGGTCGATTGGGGCTCGCTCGGGTCGGCGCTGCTGGCGGTGGCGGCGACCCTGATCGGGGTGGGGCTGCTGACGGTGCCGCTCGGCCTGCGGATGATGCATTCGCTGAACGCCGAACGCGCGGCCCGCATCCGCACCGAGGAACGCGACGAGATCGCCTCGCATCTGCACGACTCCGTGCTGCAGACGCTGGCGCTGATCCAGCGGCAGTCCGGCGACCCGCAGGAGGTGCTGCGCCTGGCGCGCAGCCAGGAACGGGAACTGCGCCGCTGGCTGTTCGCCGATTCCGGCCCCGCCGAATCCAGCCTGGCGGCGGCGCTGCGCACCATTGCCGGTGAGGTCGAGGATCAGCACGGCGTGAAGGTCACCCCGGTCACCGTGGGTGATGTCGCGATGGACGGTGCCGGCAGCGGAGCCGGCCTGCCGCGCGAACATTTCACCGCGCTCCTCGGCGCTACCCGCGAGGCGCTGGTGAACGCGGCGAAACATGCCGGTGTCGCCGAGATCGATCTGTTCGCCGAGACCGAACCTCACCAGGTGAGTGTGTTCGTCCGCGACCGCGGCACCGGTTTCGACCCCGATTCGGTTCCGGAGGATCGGCACGGCCTCACCCGCTCCATTCGTGCACGGGTGGAGCGCCGGGGCGGCACGGTAGAGATCGTCTCGTCGCCCGGCCAGGGCACCGAGGTGCGCATCATCATGCCGCGCAGCGATTCCGGGTCGGAGCCGGAGACAGCGGCGGACGAGGACGACCGTGCGCATGCATCTGGCTCTGCTCGAACGGCGGAATCCTTGCGGCGATCCGATCCGATACCACGCTGAGGGGTTTTCACCGGCGTGGGTAGGCTTGGGTGCCGAGACGAAATTCAACGGAACCAGCGGCGGTGCCGAGTCCAGCGAGGCCCTTGGAGGTTTCGGCCCGTCCCGGCTGTCAGCGCTCGATGCGATGCGGCGAAGCCGCGAGTGTCGAGCGCTGACAGCCGGGACCAAGGGGGCCGAAACCAGCGGCGCCGCAGGCGCCGCAAAGGAGACACAGTGCGGGTTTTTCTGGTCGACGACCACGCGGTGTTCCGGTCCGGGGTGCGGGCGGAGTTGAGCCGGGAAACCGATATGGAGGTGGTCGGGGAAGCCGGGGGTGTGGCCGAGGCCGTGGCCGGGATCAACGACGCGAAACCCGATGTGGTGCTGCTCGATGTGCATATGCCCGATGGGGGCGGGGTGGCGGTGTTGCACGGGATCGACAGTGGGCCGGTGTGTCTGGCGCTGAGTGTTTCCGACGCCGCCGAGGATGTGATCGCGGTGATCCGGGCGGGCGCGCGCGGTTATGTGACGAAAACTATTTCCGGGGCCGAACTGGCGGAGGGTATCCGGCGGGTGGCCGGTGGTGACGCCGTTTTCAGCCCGCGGCTGGCCGGTTTCGTACTGGACTCCTTCACCGGGAAATCACCGGTACCCGAGCCCCCGCTGGACCCCGAACTCGATTCGCTGACCCCGCGGGAGCTGGAGGTACTGCGACTGCTGGCGCGGGGCTACACCTACCGGGAGATCGCCGAAAAGCTGTTCATCTCGGTGAAAACGGTGGAAACCCACGCATCGAACGTGCTGCGCAAAACCCAGCAGTCCAACCGCAACGCCCTCACCCGCTGGGCCCACCGCCGCCGAATCGACTGACCCGGCTCCCTGGACAGCTACACCGAACCCGCGCCGCCGGAGGCGGCGCAGTTAGATACTGTGCAGGCCGCGGACCGATCGGGTGACCGTGAACTTCCGGTTGCGGCCCATCACTTCGGTGCGGCCGACCATCCGTTCGACCACCGTGCGGTGGTTGAGATGGTTGTTGTAGACCGTCCACAGTTCGCCGCCGGGCCGTAGTACCCGGCCGGTCTGGGTGAACATCTTGATGGCCGAACCGGTGTGCACCGCCGCGCCCACATGGAACGGGGGATTGCATACGACGAGGTCGGCGCTGTTGTCGGCGGCGGCCGACATGGCATCGTCGCGGACGACGGTGATCCGGCCGGCGACCTGATTGGCCGCGGCGGTGGCCGTTGCGGAGGCGACCGCGGCCGCTGATTGGTCGGTGCCCGTGACCGCGAGACCGGGGCGGGACCGGGCGAGTGCGACCGCCAGGATCCCGGTGCCGCAACCGAGGTCGACGGCGTCCCGGGCGTCGGGTTTCATGGCGCGCAGATGTTCGAGCAGGAAGCGGGTGCCGATATCCAGGCGTGCCCCGGAGAAGGCGGCACCGTGGGCGACCACGTCGATATCCAGCTCACCGATGTGCTCACGTACCGGAAACCGGGGTTCTCCCACCGGTTTCGGGCCGCGTACCAGCAGGGTGCGGGATTTCTGCCGGCCGCGGCTGGCCCGGACCTCGGCGAAGGATTCGGCGAGCACCTCGTTCATCGCTTTGGTCAGGTATTTGTCCCGGCCGCCGGCGAATACGCGGACCTCGGGGTGGGCGTAGCGGGCGATGGCGTCGGCGATTTCGGCGAGACCGGCCAGCACCCGGGGGAGCCGCAGCAGCACCACTGTGGCGCCGGCCAGCAGGGTTTCGTCGAGGGCGTGTGCGGTGTAGCGGTCGGTGAGGCCGAGGGTGCGGGCGTTGGCGGCGAGGGCGAGTTCACCGGTGAGCAGGTCCTGGTGGACCCGGATACGGTGCAGGTCATGGCCTGCGGCGGCGCCCAGCGTGAGCGCACCGTAGTTGTCGCCGATCACCACGACTGTGCCGGGTTCGGCGGTGGCAAGGGTTTCCGCGGCGACGTCGAGGATCAGGCGGTCCGCGGCATCGACGGCATACAGGTTGGCGGCCTCCACATCCGGATAGCGGCGCAACCTTCCCAGTAGGTCCTCCACGTCTCGCACCAGACAAGTGTGCTAGATCGTTGCCGGGCGCTGCCGCCCGGCCCGGTGGATACGCTCGCCGGACGGTGTTTCCGGCGGTCGCGCGGCTCCGGCGCCCGGGCCGGTGGCACACCGTGCGAGTGCACGTTCCCGCAGTACAGTGCCTGCCGCGGTTAGCATCGGGCTCATGCGTACCGGGCGTGTTCTGGTGGTGACCGCGATGCTGGCGTGTCTCGCGGGGTGTGCCGATTCGGGGTCGACGTCGCCGGTTAGCTCTTCCCCCGCGAACCCGGGGCCACCCAGTGCCCAGGCGGGCACGCCGGGCTTGCCGGTGCCGATACCGCTACCGGGTGAGCAGATGCCCGCGCCCGACGATACCGTGCCGAAGCAGGCCGAGGCCTCGCCGGACGCCATGCTGACGGTGACCGATATCCGGATGAGCCGGCATGCGGGCTTCGACCGGGTCGAATACTTCCTGGGCGGCCCCGGCACTCCCGGGTGGAGTGTGTGGTACACCGGTCGTGCCGTCCAGGACGGTAGTGGCCGGGAGTTGGATGTGGCGGGAGAATCCGTGCTCGAGGTGCGGATCACCGGTTCGGCCTATCCGTTCGACAGTGGCGCGGCCCCCTACGCCGGCCCGGACCCGGCAGTCGACCCGGCGGTTCCCGGGGTCGCCGGGGTGTACCGGACCACGGTGTTCGAGGGGATCACCCAGTCGTTCATCGGGGTCGCCGCCGACGAACCGGGGTTCACGGTGACCTCGGCGGCCATGCCGAATCGACTGGTCGTCGATATCGCCACCGGTTGATCACGGGTATCGGTTGATCGACAAATCGGAGCCTGGGGGGTCGAAAACCGACTCGACCCAGTACGGTTGTCAGCACCGGTGGCTCAGATGTCCGGCGCGCCGGGGCGAGAATACGGGGTCGTGGGCATCCGAGGGGAGTTTCAAGACCGATGCGACGACTCGAACGAGCCGGCCTCGCCGCCGCCGCGGCAGCGCTGGTCGCCGGCGGGTTCATCACCGCCTGCTCCAGCACAGTGTCCGGTACCGCCGAGGTGAACCAGGGCGAGTTGCAGCTGTACAAGTCGGAGGTGACGTCCTCATCGGCCGCGGCATCGTCGTCGCGCGCTGCCGCCGCGGCGGCCGCCGCGACCGACGTATGCGAGGCGCTGCGCGACCACAACAATCCCGCGGTCGACGCGTTCAACGCCTATATCGATGCCAGCGACAGCAAAGCGCCGGATGTCGAGCCGAAGAAGGGCGCCGCGATCACCGCGCTGCGCGATACCGCGAGCAAGATCGACGACGAGCTGAACCCCGATGTTCCCAACGAGGTCTCGACGCCGATGCGCACCTACCGCGACAATCTGAACAACCTCGCCGATCTGCTGGAACGCAATGCGTCGGTGGAAGAGGTGAACGGTCAGATCGATACGTTCAACGCGGACAAGGACGCGGCGTTCGACGCCTGCGAACCGTACTGAGCCGCCGCGCGATTCATTCGTAGAGGCCCTCGACGCACCACTGATCGTCGCGGGCGAGCAGCAGCAGGCTGTGCGGCCCCGGGAGTTCCACCTGGGCGCGGGCGGCCGGTACCGCGCCGGGCGACCACCAGAGCTCGTCGAGCAGCCACGGCCCGGCCCACGCGGTGAGCCGCCAGCTGGACCTACCCCAGCGCAACCGCGCGGGCGGACCACTGAACAGGCCGCGCTCGGTGATCCGGACGGGCGCGCCGTCGGCGGTTTCGAGGGTGACGCGCGGCCGGTCGACCATGATCACCGCGGGCGCCGGTTCCGGTATCCGCCCCGGCCACGGCGGCGCCGGATCGGACTCGGGTGCCGCTTCGTCGCCGAAGGTGACCATGGTGATGCGTTCGGCGGGCCCGCGGCCGCCGCTGAGCACCCCGACCCGCACCGCGTCACCGCCGAGCAGCCCCTGCACCCGGACCAGCGCGCGCAGGGCACGTTCGTCACCGGACCCCGTATCGCCCCACAGCCCCAGCTGCAACGCCGCGGCCGGCACCACCTCCACCGGGATCAGGTGCAGCACGGTGATCGGCGCGGTGGGCCGGCCGCCGTGCGGGCGGGTGAGCCAGCCGTCCAATTGCCAGCGCACCCGGTCGGCCACGCCGTCGGCGGTCAGCGGTTCGGCGCAGCGCCAGACCCGCGACAGTTGTTCACCGGCTTCGGTTTCCGCGCGGATCTCCAGCCGGGTACAGGCCAGCGACGCGGCGGACAGGGCCGCGGTGAGCCGGGTGGCGAGCAGGCGTCCGGTGAAGGCCGCGGTATCGACCCGGTCGATCGGCGGGTCGCAGGGGAGCCGTACGTCCACGTCCGGGGGCAGGGCCCGGGGCGCCGGCGGGCGATCCGGTAGTGCGCGGGCGAGCCGGTGGGCCAGCACCGCGTCGGCGCCGAAACGCGAGGTGACCTGCGCGGTGCTCAGGGCGGCGAAATCGCCGATCCGGCGTAACCCCAGCCGGTGCAGCAGATCCAGCAGCGCCGCGCGTTCCCGCTCGGCGGGGCCGGGTTCGGCGGCCAGTTCGGTGATCGGCAGCGGGGCCAGGAACCGCGCGTCCCCGCCGGCGGGGACGAGTGCGCCGTGCCGGGCGGCGATGATCGCCGTCGGGAGTTCGTCGGCGATCCCGATCCGCGCCTCCACCCCGGCGGTCGCGGTCGCGGCGAGCAACTTCCGGACGGCCGCCTCGGCGGAGCCGAAATACCGGATCACCCCCCGCGCGGGGAGAGCGAGCAAACCGGGTCGCAGCACCTCCACGCCGGAGGCGAGACCGTCGACGGCCGCGGCGACCGGTTCGAACAGGCGCGCGTCGCGGTCCGGGTCGGGTGCGGCGATATGCAGCTCGGGACAGCGGCTCTGCGCTTCGCGTTTGCGCATCCCGCGGCGCACACCGGCCTCCCGGGCGGTGGCCGAACAGATGACGACCCGGTTCGCGTGCAGCACCGCCACCGGCTGCTCGGCGGGCAGCCCGGCGCCGGCCGCCGCCGCGACCGCGGGCCAGTCGGGACACCAGACCGCCAGTACTCGCGGGGTCATCGGTCCACCGATCTACCCCGTGCGGGGTGCTGGATGTCGGCGAAGGAGGGCCGGCGCACGAGGCCGCCGAGCAGGCAGGCCGGCCGGACACCGCCCGAAACCCGATCGGTCTGTTCGGCACCGGCGCCGCGGAGTATCCCGGCGGGCCGGGTGAGTCGGCCGCCGATCGGCAGAGCAGCGTTGTTATCGGCCGGTCGGGGCAGGTAGCCGCGGGCCGGTGCGGGCCCGGCCGGATACAGTTCGCAGGCGACGCCGACGGGGGCGGGTTGCAGCCGGGTGGGTTCGTCGCCGATCGGCCGGGAAACCCGACGGGGATTATCGGCGGGCGAAGGGGAAACCCGGCGCCATCGCGGGCCGTGGGACCGGTGCGCGATTCGGGGCATGATCCGGTCAGGAAGCAACAGAGTTCTCCTGACCTGCCGTTTCCGGCTGATCCGAGGTAGGCGCCGCGGCGCCGGCGCCGGGGACGATCCACTCGACCCGGCCGCCGAGCGGTCGCGCGGCCAGCCGGCCCCGGACCGGGACGCCGGTTCTGCCGCGGACCTCGATATCGAGGCTGATGGAGCGGATCCGCCCGTTGCCCGTGCCGAGCCCGGTGTAGCCGGCGACGCGGCTTTCCAGCCGCAGGTCCGGGGCGGGCCAGGACCCATCGGTGACGAGCAGTGTGGCGTCTTTTGCGCGGGCTTTCGCGGCGAGTACCCGGGCGCGGGCGGGGGCGATCGCCGCGTCGCCTAGGCCGAGGACCACCAGTTCCATCCCGTCGAGCAATACCGCAGCGACTTCTATCGGGTCGTGGCCGGCGTCGGGGATCACCGCGAGCCGGTCCAGCCGGGCGCCCATCTCGGCGGCGGCGAGCAGCCCGAGCCGGGGTACACCGACCGCGGCCACATGCCCGCCCGGTCCGGTGACAGCGGCGAGCAGCCCGGCCAGCAATGCTCCGGCACCGGTGTAGCTCACTACCGAACCTTTGACCAGACCGCGGTCGGGCAGCAGCGGGGCAAGGGCGGGCGGTACGGGCAGGACTTCGTGCCGCACCGCGGCCGCCGAGGTGACCGGCGCCGGGGAAACCGGTGCGCAAATACCGCTCGCGCCGTGGTGCGCGGCGCCGGGGCTGCGCCCGCGGTTGCCGCCCGCCGCGTGTGCCCGCCGTAGTTCGGCCAGTTCCCGCAGGCGTGCACCGCTGGCCTTCGCCATAACTCTTCTCACCTGCTTCCGCAACGACGCCGGGAGCCCGCCGGCCGCGTCACCGAAATGGCCACCGCCGCCCGAGCTGTTGTGTTCGATTGCCCCGCCTGTGCCAGGACGGCTTCGGCCTACCGCGGTCTCGGGTCTGCACCCTCCGCTGTGTTGATCTGCGCCGTCTCCGGCATCGCCGGTGCTGTGTCATGGCGCCGCATCCGGCGGCGCGGATACGGGGCCTCCGGAGTCTCGGTCTTCACTCCGACGCTCCTTCGCCTGTCGCTCCGGAACCGGGCGGGCCCCGAACCGGGCGAGCCGAACTTTTACCCACAATTCGAACATACATTCGATATCGTAGCGCCGGAAGTCCGGGTCGGGAAGCTGCCCGGAATAGCTACGACCTGCGGTAGTGAACGCGATCACGTGCCATTCGCCGCCGGTTCCGAAACCGGTCGGCTACCACTGAATTCCGCTAGTCTCACAGCATGATCGATCGCCCCCGTCCCATCGTCGGCCCGGATTATCTGGTGGCCGGCCGGTACCGTCTGCAGTCGAAACTGGGCGGTGGCGGTATGGGGGCGGTATGGCTGGCGCACGACCGGCTGCTCGACCGTGACGTCGCGATCAAACAGGTGCTGTCCACGGCCGGCCTGGACGAGGCGGAGGCCCGCCAGATCCGCGACCGGATCGTGCACGAGGGGCGGGTCGCGGCGAAACTCTCCCATGAGCACGCCATCGCGGTCTACGACGTGGTGCTCGAGGCCGGTGAACCCTGGCTGGTGATGGAACATCTGCCCTCGCGCAGTGTCGCCCGCGCGCTCGGCCTGGTGAACACGCTCCCGGTGATCGAGGTCGCGCAGATCGGGGCCCAGGTCGCCGATGCGCTCGCCGCCGCGCACACCGTCGGGATCGTGCACCGCGATATCAAACCGGGCAATATCCTCGTCGCCGACCGGGGCCCGGCCGTCGGGATGGCGAAATTGAGCGATTTCGGTATCTCCCGCAATATCACCGAGGCCTCCGACGAGCCCGACGGCATGATCACCGGCACCCCGGCCTATCTGCCGCCGGAGGTCGCGCGCGGTGCCACGCCCACCGCCGCCAGCGATGTGTTCTCCCTCGGGGCCACCCTCTACACCGCCATAGAAGGTCAGCCGCCGTTCGGTATGGACGACGACACCGGCGCCATCGTGGAACGCGCCGCCATGGCGCAGATCATCCCGCCGTCGCGCAGCGGGGTGCTCACCCGCGCGCTGCTGCACATGATGGAACCGGCTCCGCAGCGCCGCCCGAGTATGGCGCAGGCGCGCGACGAGATCCTGGCCGCCGCGTTCGGCCCCGGCGCCGCCGACAATATCCTCGGCGCTCCGGTGCGCACCGAGGACGGCACCATCCCCGCTTGGGCGGCCCGTAACTCTGCCGCCGGCCTGCGTAGCCCTCGCTCCGGTCCGCTGCCCCGCCGCGCCCAGCCGCAGCCGGTGCACCAATCGCCGGCTCCCGCACAGACCGGGCGGGTGGGTGCCACGCAATCACCCAGCCCCACCGTGGCGGTCACCATCGGCCTGTTGATCGGGCTGGTCATCATCATCGTGATCCTGATGATGGTGATGTAGCCGAGCGGGGTGCATCCACGGTCGTGGTCATAGGCAGGGGCCTTTCACTATCGGGTTCGCCACGCCGTGTCCTCGGTATATCCCGGGTTTTCCGAGGTACGCCACGATCCGTCCGATCCGTTTTGCGAGCCGGTCCGTGCCCCATGGCAGGCCCTCCGGCGGTAAGGTCCGGTTTGTCTGTCTTTCCGTCGCGTCCGGGAACTCCACCGGGGGCCGTGATCGTTGGACGGACAGTTGGATATCGAGTAACAGCTCGAGCCGACGGTCGTGCCCCGGTATGGCCAACGAACTCCGAGAAAGGGATTTGCGGTGCGCGCCACAAGCAATCCGGTGTTGCGTAAAGCACTCGATTCGGTACGCTAGCCGCACCCATCGGCCGCTGTCCATAGAACGGCCGAGATCCTCTCCGAAGGGGTGCGTTTCGCGTGATCCGGTGTGGTGTGTATCTGCGGCAGTCCGACGATCCCAACGACGACACGCTGGCCATCAGCCGCCAGTGGAAAGAGATCGTCAGGGACATCTGCACCCCTCGCGGGTGGGAGCCCGTGCGCTACTGCGACAACGACCTCACCGCCGTCGGCCCGAAGCGCAACCTCCCGGACCGGGACCGCATGCTCGCCGACATCGAGGCCGGCGAGCTTCAGGCGATCGCATCCTGGGACCTTGACCGCCTGTATCGGGAGCCGGTCGACCTCGAGCGCATCATCGACGTCGCGGACCGGCACAGCACCCTGCTCGCCACCCTGACCGGGGACGTGGACCTGGGCACCGACAACGGCCGGCTGTTCGCCAGGATCAAGGGTGCGGTCGCCAAGGCGGAGACCGAGCGCCGGTCTGCCCGGCAGAAGTCGAAGTACCGGGAGCTGGCCGAGGCCGGCAAGAACCTGAACCACCGGCGCAGCTTCGGGCGCAACCACGACGGGTCGCTACACCCGCTGGAATCTGCGGCGCTTGCCGACGCCTACGAGAAGGTCCTCCAGGGCCACTCGCTGAACGGCATCTGCCAGGAATGGAACGCGCTCGGGATCACCACCACCCTCGGCAACAAGTGGAACTCACCCACCCAGCTCGCGCATGTGCTGAAGAACCCGCGCAACGCGGGCTGGAAAAGCTACTACCGCGTGGTCCTCGATGAGGCCGAGGTCGGCTGGGACCGGATCGTCTCGCCGGATGTGTGGCGGGCGGTCAACGACATCCTGGCCGAGCCGTCGCGCCGACCGGTCGACGTGGCGCGCAAGTACCAGCTGTCCGGGATCGCGCTGTGCGGAGATCGGTGCGCCGAGGAGGGGCAGGAGGTCACTGTGAAGGCGGCGATGACCACGAGCCGGCGCGAGCCGATATACCGGTGCCGGCGATGTCACCGTGTCGTGCAGCGGATCGAGCTGGTCGACGACCACATCAACGATCTGATCGTCGGGCGCCTGTCGAAGTCGGACGCGGCCGACCTCCTGGTCGACCAGAAACACCCGGACTTGGAGGAGAAGCGGGTCGAGGCAGCCGCTCTGCGGAGCCGATTGAAAACTCTCGCAATGAGTTTCGCTGACGGCGATATCGACAAGGATCAATTGCGGGCGGGTACCGAACGGGCGAAATCGAAACTGAAGGCGATCGAGCAGAGTATCGAGGATGCGAACCGCAGCCGCATATTCAAAGGCGTTGTCGGTAAAGAGAACGCGCCCAAATTCCGGGGTCTGCATCTGGATCGGCGGCGCGCGATTACCGCGAGCCTGATGTCTGTAACTCTGCTTCGCAGAAGCTTGCGTGATCCGTTTGATCCGGGCTTGGCGATGGTGGTCGACTGGAAGTCGCCGGCCGAAACTCAAACCTGAGCCCTTGTAACGTTTCTTATTTCAAGGAACGATTTCCGAGCAAATGTCCTGTGCGCCCGTTTTGTCGCGGCTAGGCTCTGCTCTGCCGGACGGGGGTCAGGTGATGCGTTCTCAGGTAATCGTGGGCTTGTTGTGTTTCGAAGGGTTTGGCTATGGCTGGAGTTCCTTTGGGCGGTATCGCGGAGCTATTCCGCAGTTGTGACGCAAGAGAATTGGGTCGTGCGTTGCTCGTCGACGGCGAGGAGGTCGGTGAGTTCCTCGCCGGTCGCCGCCCGATGGGGTCAGGGCAGATCGTCGCTGCTGCCTGTGCGGCGGGGGTGAATGCCTCCGGCCTCTTTCAGTTCACGTTGGACGTGGTCGAGGAACTCGCCGGCGTTCACGCCTAACGCTTGACATAGGGCGAGTAGGACGACGGCGGGGGCATCTCGCTTGCCGTCCTCGATGCGGCGGATGGTGATGGCCGGTATCCCGGTCAGTTCGTGCATGGCGGCGCGGCTGAGCTTTCGCTTCGCGCGTAAGGCTCGCAGGTTTGCGCCGATGATCGCATTGGCTGCGTCGGCGTCGATGAGGCGGTCGGCGTCCATGCGAGAAGTATCCGGGCCGCTCCAATGTCAATCAACCATACGGATCAAAAAGTGATCCGAGCGATGGTTGCTGCACGGTTGCGATTTGATCCAAATGGATCCTATAGTGATCCACATGGATCAAACGAGTGTCGCGGTGGGGGAGTCTGTCGGTCGAGCCCTTGACGCGGCCGATCTGAGCTTGCGTAAGGCTGCCGCACAGACCGGCATCCCGTACACGACGTTGCACCGCAAGATCAAAGGCCACGGCAAAACCGGCTTCACCATCAACGAACTTCTCAACATCGCCGAAGCGCTCGATATGAGCCTTTCGCAGCTCCTGCCGGAAGAGATTCGGCAGTGAGCGGCCCTGGTGACACGGCGTACGAACAGGCCAAAGCCGCCTGGGTCGCGAAGCAGCTCGAGGCGGCGCCTCCTCTGACCGAATGGCAGAAGCAGGTCATCCGGACTGCCTTCCGTACCCAGCCTCGGCCCGCCAAGCGGAAGCGGGGTGCTGCCGCATGAGCCGATGCCGGACCGCGCCCCTCGTGCTGCTCGCGACCGCCTGGTGTGCGTACGCCACCGGCCGGATCGGTCTAGACATTTTTCTGGCCGGTCTCGTCGCCGGGTTGTCGATGCTGGCGGTGTGCTGGCTGCCCGCCCTCCTTTACGCCGTCAACGCGCGGCGCCGCACACGGAGGGGAGGTGATTGATGTGCACGCCATCGAGGCATGGGTGCGCGGGCTGCTGACCCCCGCCCCGCTCCCCACCACGACCTACCAGATTCCGGCCCTGACCTGGCCGCTGTAGACCCCCTCGCCGCAGGTGCGGGGATGCCCTGCGGCGAGGTGCGCCGCGGCACCCGGACATCACACCGGTCCGCTGCAGACGGACCCGGGTCCGGGGCCGCGGCTTCCAAACCCCGCCCACAAAGAGTCCGGCCGCCGATGACAGCGGCGGCCGGACGGGAACGAGACGAAGGAGATCCTACCGTGATCGGAAGCAAGGAACTTCACGATTTGGCCGCCAGGAAACGCGCGGACGATCCGGAGTTCGCCGACCTGGTGCAAACGCTGGCCGACCGCCGCGAGCGCGAGTTCGACGCGAACATCTTGGCGCCGCTCATCTTCCGCCGGCATCCCGATATCCCCGACGGCGAGAGCTGGGACGAGCAGGACCAGCAGGTCCGCGACCGCGTCACCGAACTCGCCACCATCATCCGCGTCCGCCTGGAGGAACTCGGCTGGGCGCGGCCCGCTCGCCCCGGCCGCACATGGGACGACGCCAACGAGATCCCCGAGGGCGTGCCGTTCGAGGACACCGAGTACGACGGCGTCTGGATCCGCAGGGGCGATGAGGTCACCGACTACAGCGTCCCGGATGGCCCGGTGTACCGGGTCGCCAGCATCGGCAAGGGCCCGTACCGGGAGGTGCTGCCCGCATGAGCAACTCCCTCGCACAGCTGATCTGGTCCGGCCTGCACTGCGACCCCGAGGACCCGGGCACCGGCGAGGTGTGGGAGCAGCTGCCCGCCTCCGCCCGTGAACGCTTCGAGATCGTCGCCACCGAGGTGACCGCCTACCTGGCGCAGCAGCCGCCGCAGTGGACCCCGCGGGGGTGGAGCTGCGCCGCCGATATCCCGGCCGGCGCCCGGTTCCGGCCCGTCGGCAGCACCCAGGAGTTCACCCGTGGCGGCCGTCCCGAGGAGGCCGACGCCTTCGACCGCCGCTTCGCCCGCGGATACGTGGAGGTCCGCTGATGCTGCTGGCCCTCGGCCTCATCGTCCAGATCACTTTCTCCGCCGCCCTGCTGTTCATCGTCGGCGGCCTCATCGTCCAGCGCTTCACCCGACCCACGGAGTACGTCATGACCGACACCCACGACACCATCACTCTCCCGCAGATTCCCACCGCCCGGGCGGTAGTGATCACCGGCGACGCCGGCGGTGATGTCGAGGTCGACTACCACCCGCCGAACCCGCGGCGCGACTATGCCGGCGCCGCGGCCGTTGTCATCGGGGAGCACACCAAGCTGGTCCTCGAATCGGTCGACGATTTGCGTGCCCTGATGGCCGACCTCGCCCGGGTCGAGGACCAGTGGACCCGCGACCTCGGCCTCGACGGCGAGGGTGCCGGGCGGCACGCCCGCGGGGCGAGCAACGGCTACCCCGACGCCGACGCCCTGCACATTGAAGCAGTCGCCGCGGGCGCGGGCGCGTGACCGCACCGACCCCGCGGCCGCGGCCCGAGTGGGAGCAGGACGCCGCGTGCGGTGGCCACGCCCACCCGGAGTGGTGGTTTCCCGCGAGCCCGAACGATCCGGCCATCGACGCCACCATCGTGTGCATCGGCTGCAAGGTGCGCCGGGACTGCGGCCTGGACGCGGTACTCAGCGACAAGCGGTTCGGTGTGCGCGCCGGCTACCGCACCGACAAGACCAGGAGTCGGCGCGAACTGCGGCGGTACCTCAACCTGCCCGAGCCGGAGGGGAAGTCGTGACCGCCCCGACCGAGCCCGGCATCTACCGAGGCGTACCCGACGAGGTGTACCACGCGGACCGGGCAAGCCTGTCCAGCAGCGGCGCCCGCCGCCTGTCGGAGATCTCGCCCTGGCACTGGAAATACGAGCAGGACCATCCGACCACCAAATCGAAGGACCACTTCGATCTGGGCAAGGCGGTCCACACCCTGGTCCTCGGCACCGGTGCGCCGCTCGTCGACCTCGGCGTGGACGAGATCCGCACCAAGGAGGCGAAAACCCAGCGGCAGGCGGAATGGGATGCGGGCCGGGTGCCGCTGCGGAGCAAGGACTACCAGCGGGCCCGGGACATGGCCGACGCCGTGATGGCCAACCGTCACGCGCAGCAGCTGCTCGCCTCCGGCGAGCCGGAGCTGTCGGCCTGGTACCGGGATCCGGTGTCTCGCGTGATGTTGCGGGCTCGGCCGGACTGGACGCACTGGGTCGACCGGAACACCGCGATCCTCGTCGACGTCAAGAAATCCACGGCGCCAACGCCGGAGGTGTTCCGGTCCTCGGTGCTCGACTTCGGCTACTTCCGGCAGCAGCCCTGGTATCAGGCGGCCTGGGACTGGTTCGGGATCGACACCGAGTTCGTGTTCATCGTCGTCTGCGACGCCCCGCCGCACCCGGTCTACGCGGTCCGGCTCAAACAGTCCGCGGTCGAACTCGGCGCCCGCCTGAACCGGCGCGACATCTCGCTCTACGCCGAATGCCGGCGGTCCGGGATCTGGCCGCATGACGGCGATCCCCTCCACGAAATCGATTTGCCCTCACGGGCCTACTACACCCAGGAGAAAACCACCGATGACCGATACGGCCAGCTCGCTGCAGTTGCAGCGTGACCCGACCAAGTTCCTCGCCCGGCACCGGGAAGCCTTGAGCATTGCGATCGACTACGCCGACCAGGTGTGTAGGAGTTCCGGGGTGCCCGACCGGTTCCGCGGGCGGCCCACCGATTCCGCGGTCGCGATCCTGTACGGCGCGGACCTCGGGCTGTCGCCGCTGCAGTCGCTGCAGCAGATCTACAACAAGTTCGGGCAGCCCGCGGTCTACGCCCGCACGATGCAGGCGATCCTCGAGGCGAACGGCTACCGGTTCGAAACGGTCCTCGACACCGACGAGGCAGTCACGGTCCGGCTCACGACGCCCGACGGTCGCACGGAGGAGAACACCTGGGACTGGGAGCGCGCCGAGAAGGCCGGCTACACCCCGCGCCCGGACCCCGACACGGGCGACTGGGCGCGCACCGAGGACGGCGAAATCCTCGGCAACGAAAAATATGTGACCGACCCGCGAGCCATGTACTGGGCCAAGGCCGTATCTGTCCTCGCCCGGCACCTCGCCCCGCACCTGCTGCTCGGTCTGCCCTACACCTGGGAGGACCTCGAGTCCGAAACACGGTCCGTCGCCACCGAGCAGCGCCGCGCCGCGCAGCCGGTGACCTCGGAAGCCGCGCAGGCCGGGGCAGCGGTCGTGCAGGACTGGACGCCCACCCCCGATCCCTTTGCCGACGAGGAAGAGGCCGCGCCCGCCCCGACGCCCGCGACGCCCGCACAGCAGGAGCGGCTGGACGCGCTCCTGGTCGACAACGGGCACCGGACCGCGGCCCGCAAACGCAACTACCTGTCCAAGGCATTCGGCCGTGAGGTCGCCTCGGTGGCGGACCTCACCGCCGCCGAGGCCGACACCCTCCTCGCCCCGCTGGAAGGGCCGGACGAACCCGCTGTCGAGGACACCGGCCCCCCTGCGGACGAGACCGAGGGCAGCGGTCCCGACGCCGGAGAGGACGGCGCACAGTGACCGCACCGCATCGGCACAGGTTCGACGTCCTCGAGTTCGATATCGATCCGGAGCGCCGCCATATCGACCACACCGTCATCGCCGAGTGCCTCGGCGCCGGCCTCGACGGCTGCCCGGTCTGCGGCCAGCAGGCGCTCGAGGCACTGATCACCAACGCCGCGGCGACCGCTCGCCTGGTTGAAATCGCCTGCGTTGCCATCGGCGAAATGTTCGGCGGGATACCGGCGTACTTGTACGACGACAACGTGGGCGGCCCGGCCAGTGCCACATTTCGGCGGCTGGCCCGGCTCGGTGTCGACGGCAAAATCGACCAGATGTTCTCCACGGTCGAGGACATGACGCTCGACGAGCGCCGCCAGGCCGCGGACACAGCGATGGACATCACGATTGGTCGCCTCGTCCTGGCCGGTCTGGGGATGCGGTGAGCGCCGGCGGTGCACCGCGGTGAGCGGTGTGAGGCGTAGAGGCAGGGCGGTAGCCGGGCAGGTGCCCGGCTACCGGCCCGGCCGGGCGCGCCGGCGTATGCCGTCCTCGGATGCGGTGGTGCCGCGCCGGGTGTGGGTCGACCGGTTCGGGCCGCGGGTGCTCATGTACTGCGCGGACTGCAAAACGCCGTGGGCGCCCGGTGTGGAGATCCCGCGCGACCGGCTCTGCGAGGAGTGCCGGGAGGTGCGGGAGATCGATACGCCGGGGTTGTGGCGCCTCGACGAGCTGCCGGGTGGTGGCGATGGCTGAGCAGCTCGACGGGCAGCTGGAGGACGGGACACCGACGCGTACGGCGGTGCCGTGCAAGCGGTGTGGTGGCTGGCTGGTGTCCGAGGTGTCGCGGGCGCGGCGGATGGGTCCGGCGTGCGCGCGGCACGAACGCGCGGAAGCGCGCCGGGTGGACGAGCCGACGCTGTTCGAGCTGGAGGCCAGGGGCGAGTGATGGGGGTGTGGGTGTGGAGAGGCGGTGGCCATGGAGCGCGCACGCGCGCCGATCGATCGCAACGATTGGGAGCGAATCATTTTCAGGTTGCCGAAATCCATACTTCCACCGGGCGTGAAGCATTGCGCTCACGCGCTGGCCAGGTTCGGGAACCCGGACGGTACCCGGATATTTCCGGGTGTGGTGAAGATGGCGCTGGTGATGGGCGTGACGGAGCGCACTGTAATCCGGTCGCTGAAAACGTTGCGGGAATTGGGATTGATAACTCGTGTGCGGCGCGGAAATACGAAAGACGAGTCCGACACATATCGACTAACGGTCCCCGGAAACATTCTCGAATTGCTCGATCATCCCGAGGCGCTGACACCGGAACTGGAACCCCGCGAGCCGGACCTCTATGTGACACCAGAGTCACTTAGCGGCCCTGTGGATAACTCCCCGCTAGGTGACTCTGGTGTCACATAGCCCGGGGCCCGCCGGTGGGGAGCTAAGTGACATTTGAAGCAGGGCTAAGTGACATCTGCGACATCGCTAAGTGACACCAGTGTCACCCCACCAAACTACTTACCCCCCCACGACCAAACACGTACCCCCGTACGTACGTAACTCACGACCGCGCGCGAGCCAACGCGCCGGCCAATCCGATCGAGGTCTGAAAAATGCTCGACCGATTTGGAGAACCCATCGAAGAACCACCCGAACCGGGGCCGCCGAAGAAATGCAGCAACCCGAATTGCGACGGCCGGTGGATCGGCTACGACGACGAACTCCGCCCCATACCATGCCCCGTCTGCAAAGAGGACATCTATCTCCACGGCACCGCGAAAGTAAACGACCACTCGAAACGCACTCCCAGCGAACTTGCACAGCAGGCAATTCGGAAACAGGAAGAGAGAGAACGATATGGATACAACTAGCCAGCCCGCCGCCGAGGCAGACGCGGTACGCGACGGATTCATTGCGCTGTCCCGGCCCAAGGGCGGGAAGACTTTGGTCAGCGCGGACCAGATCACCATCGTCGAGCCGTGCGACCCGGGCCGCGGCCAGGCTCGCGCCAGGGTCGCGGTTACCGGCGGCCATCAGCGCTACTGCCTCGAAACCGTCGACGAAGTCATGTCGCTCATCGCCCGCGCCTACCAGTTCTGAGGTACCCAATGTCCGCACCGATCGTTTTCATCGACACCGAGACGACCCACCTGCACCCGGACTTGCGCCGGCCGTGGGAGATCGCCATGATCCGCCGGCCCGCCCTGCGCGCCGAGGACCGCATCACGATCCTCATCGACGACGTCGACCTCTCCGACGCCGATCCCGAAAGCCTGGCCATCGGCAGGTTCGACGAACGCCACATCAGCTCGAGCCAGCTCGGCGCCGGCGCACGGCCGCCCCGCGAGACCATAGTCATGCCCGAGAACGTGGCCGCCGAGTACGTCTACGAATGGACCCGCGGCGCGCACCTTGTCGGCATCGTGCCCGACTTCGACGCGCTCACCCTCGACCGGATGCTGCGCCGCCACGGGCTCCTGCCGCGCTGGTACTACCACCTCATCGACGCTGAAACGCTGGCTGCCGGTTGGCTGCTCGGTCGTGGCCACCTTCCCCAGGAACTGCCCTGGCAGTCGGAAGCGGTGTCCCGGGCCTGCGGTGTGGAGCCGCCCAGCGAGGACGAGCGGCACACCGCCATGGGCGACGCTCTGTGGGCCCAGCGCCTCTACGACCGCATCGCCCACGGCGGTGACCAGTGACCACACAGGACTGGCAACCGGGCCGGGTAGCGGCCGAGAAGGCGCTACAGGAAGCCTCGATCTACTCGAGCGAAATCGGCGGCGACGACGGTGACCTCACACACGCCGACTTCGGCGTCTTCCACAAGACGATCACCACCATGCTGAGCGGCGCTCAGACGCACGCACTGCTCGCCATCGAGACCCGGCTCGGTGAGCTGGTCGAGCAGCAGCGCATCAGCAACGCCATCGCCGGCGTGCAGCTCCTCCGGGGCTACAACCACGCCGAACTCAACGAGGGCCGCGAGAAGGTACGCGAGATCGTCCGCGACCTCCTCGACCTCGCCCCGAAAACCGAGACCACACCCGCTACGGAGGCACCGTGATATCCGACGTCACGCGCGCGGAAATCACGCGCATCACCGGCAACCCCCTCGCCATCGAGCATTGGACCGCCGACCACCTGCCTGACGGCGCCCAGCTCGAGGACTACACCCGGAAAGTGGCCGATACCTACACCGTATGGGACAGCCCTCACCAGTTGTTCGCGCTCAGCTGGGACGGCGAGAAGGTCGAGGCCCCCGCGCTGTTCGGCCTCGACACCGCCATCGACCCGGCTCGATATCCTGCCGTGCTGCCCGGGTTGATCGCTCGGTACCTGCTGGAGCACGCCCTCGCGCCGGTGGCGCGGCCGCCGATCGTCGCACTCTGCCTGCAGATCGAAGCCCACACGGTCGAGCGGGACAGCCTCACCTACCAGCAGCGGCGGGCGGTTGCGAACCGGCAGATGCACACCCTGCCGCAGGCGCAGGAGAAGTGCCTGTGCCTCACCGCCGATATCGCCGGCCGCGTCTGGTGGGCGAGCAAAACACGCGGCACCGAAGAGAGCGACCACGGCGACTTGGCAACCGGAAAGCCGTATGTCGGCGGCTTCGCCGACCTGCTCGTCAAGCTCGCCGAAGGTTTGCCGGTGTTTTTCACGATCAACGAGCACGGCGGCCGCGCCCCCGATGCGTTCGGCGGGAGCGGATCGTGATCGACGTCTTGCTGCTACCCGGCACCGGCTATCCACGCGGCGGCGACGGCGTGTGCGAAGGGTTCGCCGCGGCGCTCGACCGCCGCCGGTTCCGGCCCCAGATCGTCTCCTACCCGGCGGAGTTCGGGTGGGACGGCGCCCCATACGCCGACAGCCGCGAAGCGGGCCGCGCCGCGCTCGACGGCGCGGTAGCGCGCAGCGAGCGGTGCGTGCTGGCCGGCTACAGCCAAGGCGCGGTGATCGCGGGCGACTACGCCCGCGACTACGAACTGCACCTACAGCGAGGGATCGCCGGCGGCCGGATCGCCGGCGTCGCGCTCATCGCCGACGGCCGCCGCCCCCGCGGCGCCGGGACACCGGGCATGCCCGTCGCCACCGGATACGGGATCGTCGACCAACGCCCGATCGAAGGCCACAGCTTCCCAGTGTTCTGGGCCGCGGCCGAAGGCGACGGCATCACCTCCCTGCCCGCCGGCAACCCACTGCGCACCGTGGCGGATCTCGCCGAATGGTTCTCCATCCGGTCCCTGGCCGACAGCGCGAAATGGGTGGCCAAGGGTTTCGACCGGATCCGCCGCGGCCAGATGCAGCCCTGGTGGAAGTTGGAGCACCACCGCGATTGGGACGGCGCCGCCGCCTACCTCCGCGGCTACCTCTGGGACGGCCGCCACACCACCGACTACACGCGGCACGGCCACGTCCAGGCCCTCGCCAACGCCATCAACCGGGAGGTCCGATGACCCAACCCCTGCACGAGGCCGGCCTCAAAAAACTCGAGGCCGCGGAACTGATCCCACTACTGAGCCACGACCTCGGCATCGTGGTCCGCCGCCAACTCGACCACCACCCGGCCAACGCCGACCTCATCGTGTGGCTACTCAACAATGCCCGCGAACTCCTCAACACGTACGCAGCTGTCGCCGAGTGCATCGGCGAACTCTCACAGTGGTCCAAGGCGCGCGATGTCATCGACCCCGTCAACCTGCCGCTGCCCCACGCCTACGCCCACGGTCACGTCGAGGCCCGTGAGATCCTCGCCTGCAGGCTCGGCTGGCTGCGGCCGACAGCGCCCGGACCGGAGGCGCCCAATGCCTGACCACACATTCGACCAGCGCACCATCGCGGGGATGCGGTCCGCCGTCAACGTCCTCGAGGCCATCCACCGCAACGAAGCCGCCCGCGCCACGGACCTGATCAACGCGTGCGACGGACCACCCGAGATCTACGCACTCGCCACAGCGTGGCTGTCCATCGTCGCAATGCAGGGCCTCGACGCCGTCGAACTCATGGGGCAGATGCGATCGACCATCGACCGGCTGCAGGCCGAGCGGCTCGGGGAGGTGCCGAATGTCTGAGCAACTTCCCGACGAGCTACTCCACCGGTGGATCGCACACGAGCGCTACCCCGATCTCGCCGACGCCCGCGCGATGGCGAACGAACTACTGATCTTGCGGGATCGCATCGCCGAACTGCAGAGCACGCGGACTCCCGTGCCTGAGCTGTCGCCCCGCGACCAGCTCGACGCCCTGATCGAATCGCGCATCAACTGGGGGTGCCAAGAGCAGGACGCGACTGACGCGGTGATCGCCGCAGGCTGGCGTCCACCCGCTCGTGTCATCACTGACCCCGCCGAACTGGACGCACTGCCCGGCCGGTCCATCGTCATCGGCCTCAACGTCCCGTTCCCTGAGGCGTGGCAACTCACCTCCCATCACGGTAGCGGGATGCGCACTGCGAACTGGGGCAGCCCGTATCTGCTCAACGAGCGTCGGACCTCCCAACAACTTCTCGACCGTGTTGACCGCGTGGCCGTCCTGCACACCCCCGAGAACGGAGACGCCCGTGCCTGAACCAAAGTCGCACCTGTGGTGGCTGTCGTTCGTCGACCCCGCCAAGGCGCCCCCGCTGGAAGAGCAGGTACCCGGCGGCGCGAGTTTCCTCGGTGTCTGCATCGTCCCCGGCGAAAACCTGACACAGGCAGTGAGCACCTCATGGTTCCTGGGCTGCAATCCAGGCGGCGAGCTGCTGGGAATTCCCATTCGCCCTGAGGTGGCGATCGACCCGTCGTGGATAGGGCGGCTGCTTTCCCGGGACGAGCTCGAGCAGCTCGAGCGAGAGGCCCAATCATGATCTCCCTGTGGTGGTCCTTCGCTCTCACCACGATCGGGGTCATCGGTCTCGTGCTGGTGTACCGATCCCAATCACTCATCGGGCCCAGCATCGGCTTGGCCGTACAGGCCTTGTGGATCGCGTACGCCATCGCGACCAGGCAGTGGTGGTTCCTGCTCTCGGCCATCACCTACGGCGCGGCCAACGTCTACGGCATCACCAAACGAATGGAGCAGCAATGAAGTTGCACGGAATTCTCTTGGACGACGACGAGCAGGTCGACGGCGCAACGGTCACCTTGACGAGGGCCGAACTGCAGATCATCGCTGTGCTGATCGGGAGGCGTAGCGACACCAAGATCGAGGAGGTGTTGCCCGGCCACGGCCACGCTGCCGACGAGCTGTACAACGGCCTGATCGGTGGCATATTCAACCGGTTCTGGGAGGACGGCCTGGACGACGCACTCCGGGACACGAACCGGTGAGCAGCGGTCAGGTGCGCCGGAATCCGTTCTTTTTCCCGCGCATGAAATACCGGGCCGGGAAGCGGCACGTTCGCACACTGCACGCACCGGGCCACGTGCACACCCAGGGCCCCGTCGACCCGCTGACTCTCGCCGTCGACGAGTGCGTGATCGCGCGCCGGCGCGACGGCTGGCGTTGCGTGCGCACCGATCCCGAGCACACCGCGTGCGAACGGCACAGCATGTACCGCCACCCGAACTACTGGACCGACCCGACAGTTGTCGCAGCCCTCCTCTCTCGGGTGGCCGAGATCATGGCCGGCCTGGAGGCGATCTTCGGCGGCGTTCAAACCGCCGCCCAGCGCTTCGCCGCGAGCGTGAACGGACAGCCCTACGCCCGCACCACACCGAACCGAACGGAAGGGGATACCGACCCATCATGAGCAGCCACGCAATCCGGATCCGGATCGGCGGTGCCTTGTGCATCGCAGCGCTCGCCGGACTCAGCCTCACCGCGTGCGTCGACCGCGAGTGGTGCGAGCACGACGCCACCGACACCCAGGTCGACGACACATATTGCGAGCAGGCCGTTCCCGGCTACGAATGGGAAACCGCCGGCGACGACGACCACCACCACACGCGGCCGCAGCCCGTCGTGGTCAAGGCGACACCGAAACAGCCGGCGCCCACCCAGGCCGCGCAGCGTAAACCCTCGTCGCGGGTTCCGTCCAGGTCGGGCCGATGAGCCAGACGCCCGGCGTGAACTACGCCGAATCGGAAATCATCAGCACCGGCAATCCCTGGGTCGACCTCATCGGCCTGCTCGCGTTCCTCGCCGTCGTGGCGTTCATCGCGTGGCTGTGGTTCCGGGACTGAACACCCAACGCCCCCAAATCAATCGCACTGATAGAAAGGCACTACCCATGAAATTGTTCGGTCGTACATCCGGTACCGCGACACAGCAGCAGCCGACCCGCTCCGTCACTCTGACCAAGAGCGCCGGCCCCGCAGTGAGCCGCGATATCGTCGCCGGCGCGGGCGTCGACCTGGCCAAGAAGTTCGACAAGGCCGGGGTCTCTCTGTCGAAGGCGGGCATGGACGGGATCCGCGCGGAAGCGGTACTGGTGTTGGATCATTCGGGGTCGATGTTCTCGGACTACCGGACCGGGTCCGTGCAGGTAGTCGTCGATCGGGCCTTGGCGTTCGCCCTGCAGATCGACGTGGACGGCAAGATCCCCGTCATCCCGTTCGATTCGCAGGTGTGGCCGACCATCGAGGTCTCTCTTACCAACTACAGCGGGGTCGTCGACCGCGACATCTTCCGGCCGAGCCGGATGGGCGCCACCTATCTCGGGCGTGCGCTGGAGCAGGTGCTGGAGATGGCGAAAACGACGCGCTCACCGCTGTACGTGGTGATCGTCACCGACGACGACCCCACCGACGCGGACAGGGTGGTGCGGATCCTCAACGAACTCCGCGGCTACCCCGTGTTCGTCAAGGTCCTCACCCTGGTCCGGGCACCGTTCTGGGACCAGCAGGACAACCTCCGCGCTCCCGGCCTCATCGACAACATCGACGCCAAACGCATCACCAAGATCACCGGCATGTCCGATCTGGCGTTCGCCGACGTGATGGTCGACGAATGGCCGTCGTGGGTCCAGGCCGCCACCGCCGCGGGGATCCTCGTATGAGCGACCGCTACCGCCGGATCCCAATCGAGGTCGAGGCAATGCAGCTCACCCGAGACAACATCGCGGCAATATCGGAATGGTTGCCGTGCCGCATCACCCCGGCCCGGCTTTCCGGACCAGGCCGCGGGACGCATGATGGCGCGGTGATCCGGACGCTGGACATGGAGGAGCGCGCCGAATGGGGCGACTACGTCATCCTCATCGACCACTCCAAGTTCAAGCTCAGCCCTCGCGCCGAGTTCGAAACTGAGTTCCAGGCGATCGGCGCAACGATCACCGAGTACGGGGTGGCTGCCCGCGGCATGCTGCACATCGTTGTCGGTGCACGGACAGCACACCAGCAGGCCCGCTACCTCGAGGGCGTGGCTGTCACCCGCACGTACGCGCTCGACCGGGACGGTGCACCGGCCGCCCCGTCCGTGCCGTGGACCCTGCTCACCGAGGGCGACAAGGGGGCCGGCGATGGCGAGTAACCGCCCGCGCGACGATATCGACCGGTTGGTGGACTGGCAGCTGAAACAGGGGCGCCAGCGGGGCGACGGGCCGCGCAGCGCGTCGGCCGGCGGCGCAGTGCCGCCGCCGGTCCGGGGTGGTGATTCGGTCCCGGTCCGGCTGGCTCCGGGGTATGTCAGCGCTGACGGTGGCCGGACCTGGCGTGAGGTACCGGACGAGCCGCGGGAGCATCGGCCCGGTCTCGTACGCCTGTACGGGGAACTGCTCGCCGTCGCCGGCCGGGCGATCGTGCAGGGGATCCGGGCAGTCTGGAGAATGAAACGATGAGTGGTGATCGGGAGATCGTGATCAAGGTGCGCATTCCGGAGGACGCGGTCGCGGAGATCGCTCCCGTCCTGGACCAGTACATCGCCGCCGGCCAGCCGCTACTACACGCCGCGGCGGACCGCGGCTGCGACATATCGGTGGTCGTCGACGGGCAGCTCGTCGAAAGCACCAGCACGGTGGAGCTACCCGAGCAGGAGGACGATTCCGACGCCCTGAGCTGGTTCTCGCAGCCGAAACGCCGGACGTATCAGCCGCTGCCCGATGGCCGGATCCCGTTCTATGTGATGCTCGGTGTCGGGGACCAGGCGCACGCGGTCACCCCGTGGCATACCCCCAAGGATCCGATGATCCTTTCCACGGCCGCGATCGCCGCGGACTGCAATATGCCGGCCAACGAGGTCGTCGGCCGCGAGTACACCGCGACCGGTGACGAGCACGGCCTCCGTGATTTCGCGCTCGTCAACGACCCTCGGGTGTAGAACTCCGCCGGCGGTACGCCCGCCGGCCTTTCACGGCAGCATCGACCGTGCGCCGGCGCCAGCGTTTGGCGCCGGCGCTGTCGTCTGGTTCGCCGAGCTGCAGCCGGCGCCTCGAGATGTCGGCGCGGACGGTGGCGGGGGCGACGCCGAGGTGTTCGGCGATCTGGGCGATGGTGAGCAGGTCGTCGGGGTCGCCGGGCTCGTCCGCCTGGTCGCGCAGGAAGTGAGCGCGCACGGCCTGGTCTACCTCTGCTGCGTCGTACTCGTTCCAGCGGCCCCGCTTCCCGGCCGGGGCGGGCCATTCCGGGCGCGGCATCCAGAGCTTCTGGACGGTGGTCAGGGCACGGTCGTAGCGGGCGGCGATCTCGGGGGCGATCAGTTTCTCGCCCGGGGTCTGGGTCATTCGTTCCTCCTGGGTGTGCGGCCCGGTCGTGGGCCAGGACGAGGCCGGGGCCCGGCGGTTGCCGGGCCCCGGTTTCTGCTCGTTACTCCTTGTCCTCGTCGTCGTCGAGGATCTCGATGGCTACTTTGCCGTCGAGGATCCCCTTCGCGATCCGGAGCTCCTCGTCGGCCCGGCCGAACTGGAGCCCGGCCGAGGCCAGCGCCCAGGTCCGGTTGTCCTCGTCCTCGCCGGAGATCGCGATCATCGCCATGGCCGAGAGCCAGTCGGTGATCGCGGTGGTCAGGAGACCGGAGGCAACCTCGTGCATGGGCAGGTCGCGCAGGGCCGTGCGGGCCCGGATGGCGCTTTCAACCATGTCGCCGGGGGCGGTGTCCCCGTCGATCGAGGCCAAGGTGATCGGCAGCTCCAGGCCGCCGAGGATCTTGGCCATCAGGTTGTACACCGCGATGGCGCGGACCTTGAGGTTGAGCAGCTGCATCATGTAGTCGTCCATGTGGACTCCCTTCGTGTTGTAGGCGATTTGCCTGTCGGTCCGGGTCCGACCCCGTTCCGACAAGTAATACTTTACAACACTCGGGTAGTGATTTGCAACCCTTGGGCGGGTTGATTTTCCGACCGATTTCGACCGGCCGCCTCTCGCTCCCGATGGCCTCGGACGATATCCTGGTGGGCGCATCCCTTCACGGGGTGATTTGCCCGGCCGATGGGTTCCGACTTTGAGGGCTCGCCCTCGCTCGTCGGCCGACCATGCAGAGAGGGCGAGGCCCCGGCGTTGCGCCGGGGCCTCGTCTGTTTCTGCTACTCCTCGTTCCGGTGGAGCAGGATCACCGCCTGGTCCAGTTCCTCGCCTGCTCGGTCGAACGCGAGCATCGCGGCGGGGTACGCCCAGCGGGCATCTTCCTCGTCCCGGGTGCCGGTGGCCATCAGGACCGTTCCGGTCAGCCAGTCCGTGACCCCCGTCTTGAGGGCTGCCCGCGCCTCCCGGTGCATCAGCATTCCGCTCAGGGTGTCACGCGCCCGGGCGGCGCTCTCGATCATCTCCGAGGGGGTCAGCTCGTCGTGCGGCGAGGCCAGCAGGACCGGCGTCGGCAGGCTGCCGAGCACCTTGTGCATCTGGGTGTAGCGGGCCAGCATTCGGATGGTGAGCCGGGTCCACATTGCGTTGTTCATAGTGGAGATTCACTCCCTTTCGTGTTGGTGATTTGCCTGTCGGTCCGGGTCCGACCCCGGTCCGACAAGTAATACTTTACAACACTAGGGTAGTGAATTGCAACATCAGTTGCCGAACAAACGAGAACGCATCGCCCGCGTCCCGGACCGGGCCGCGTTGACGATGTGCACCGCCTCACGCCCGGTCAACCCATACTCTTCCGCCAGCTCGAGCGGCACCGGCTCGGCATCCCCCACGGCCTCGACGAACCGGCGATTACGTTCCTGCTCAGCGGCGCGGGCCTCGGCCCTGGCCTGCTCCACGCGGGCCGCCGCTTCAGCACCTGGCTGCCTCGACTTCACACCAACACCATATCCCGGCGCGCCAGCTCCCCATCCAGAGCGCGGACCGCGGTCGAACCGGCCCATGGCGACAACGCGCGCCGGCCATCGAGGATCGCCGACGCGAGACGAGGCGACCGGTTCTGGTCGGTGATCTGTACCGCATCGGCCACCACCGCGGCGGCCTCGTCGACATCACCGACCCCGATCAGTGCGCGTTCCAGCTCGAGCATCACCATCGCCCGGTCCCGGGTGCGGGTGGGATCGATCGCCTCCACCGCGGCCCGGGACGCCTCCACCGCCTCAGCGTGCCGCCCCAGCATCGACAGGCACCCGCCGCGGAACGAGATCATCAGGGCCCGGTCGGCGAAGTACGCACGCGAATCGGCCGGCCCCATCGCGGCCGGTACCTTCTCGAGGTCGCGTTCGGCCGCATCGAGCGCGGCCATCGCCGCCGCCTCCTGCTCGGACGCGGCGTACGCGTCGGCGGCGCGCATGGAGATGTAGGCGCGCAACGCGATATCGGCCGACCGGGCAACCCATGATTGGGCGGCGACCGCATGGTCCACCGCGACCCGCGGACGTTTCTGCCACAGCGCCAGCTGCGACAGGTGCGCGAGCATATAGGCGGCGCCGTCGCTGTCCTCCGCATCGTGGGCTAGATCGCGGCCCCGATGGTAGAGCCGGGCCGCGGTCGAATGGTCGCCCTGATCCCACGCCAGACACCCGGCGAACCCGAGCCACTCGCCGTGCAACGCAACGAGGTCGGTGCGCAACGGTTCCGGGCACGACTCCAGCAGGGCCTCGGTCAGCTGCTGTTGTGCGATCACCATCCCCTGCGCGGCCGGAGATCCCAGCGCGTCGTCGATGAGCATCGACTCATACAGAGTGCTGCGCACCCGCTCCACCGCCCAGGTGTCGGGGCGGCCGGCGCCGGACATCAGCCACTCGACGCGCGCCGGGTTGTCGGCGACACCGAGTGTCGATAGTCCGCCGGCGCCGAGCGCGGCTGAGATCAGAAACTTCCGGCGGTCCACATCGTCCTCCTGGGTGTCGGTCCGCAACCGCTGGAACGCATGCCGCACCTCGGCGGATGCCCTGTGCAGCATGGTGTCCAACGCGGCTTGGTGGTCGGGCCTGATGTTGCCGCCGGATTCCCATCGGCGCACCGTGCGTTCACCGATGCCGAGGGAGGCGGCGAATTGTGGCTGGCTCATTCGGTAAGCGGCGCGCAGTGCGCGTGCGCTGTCACCAGTCCATGCAGTGAAGCTAGCCATCCGGACCCCTCAGGAGTAGTGGTCGCGCCGACTGCAGTTGTCCGTGGCCGGTTTTGGCCGGGTAGAGGCCGGTGTTGACCGCATCAGGCACGACATCCTCGACACGTCACCCGGTACCTGTGTTCCTTTCAGCAACTACAACCAGCTGTAAAGCCACTGTCGCATACACCGGGTGACTCCAAAACCTGAAACCAAAACGCGAGGTAACCCCGATGCGCCAGGAGCTACCCACACTGCCCGTGAGACCGGCCCGCGACCCGTCGATAGCCGCGTCCTTACGGGTGTGGCACAGCCGCAACCGGATCCGTCTCGCCCGCGTCGCCTCCGCACTCCGCGCGTTCGATCACCCCACCGCCTGCAGATCCACCGAACCGGTCCGCGGATACGTCCACGCACTGAACGTGCGCTCCGACCACGCCAAACACCGGTGCCCGCGGTACCGGGTGGCCGCGCAATATTGCGAGGACCACCAGTGACCACGGCCGTACTGCCCAGCATCAACGCCGACGCAGACTGGGCGGACGTCGACCTCCCCATGCTGCAGCACATCGCCGCAGCACTGCGGGCCCCCGACCTACCCGGCCACTCCCTGCTGCAGCAGATCGCCACGGCGCTGCGCGCCCCGGAGCTGCCCCGTGAACGGGCGCCGGAGCTGCCCGGTGAATGCCTGTACCGAGATCCGATCCGCAGCTACCCGCACGCGCAGCACGTCATGCACCTGCACCGCGGCCACCAGTGCCCACGCCACCGGCTGGCCGCCCGATACGAGGAGGCGAAGCATTGAGCGAAGCCGTCCGAACCCCCGCCACACGCCGGCCAGCCGTCGCCGTGGACGTGACGCGGCCCAGCATCCCCCGCGTCTACAACTACAGCCTCCGCGGGAAAGACAACTACAGCGTCGACATTCTGGCGTGGAGAGCGATCACCGATATCGCACCGAATTTCGGTTACGTCCACCTCCGTAACCAGGCATGGCTCGCGAGAGCGACCCGGTTCCTCGCCCAGAACGCCGAGATCCACCAGTTCATACACCTCGGCGCCGGGCTCCCGGCATTCCGGAACACCCACCAGTACGCGCAGGAGTGGGACCGCACCGACGTCCACGTCCTCTACATCGACAGCGACCCCGTATGCGTGGCCCACGGCCAAGTCCTTTTGGCGGCCGAAAATGTCCGCTACCTGCCCGGAGATCTCACCAACCCGGAGGAGATCCTGAAATCCAGCTGCCGCGGCTACTTCGACCTCGACCGGCCGATCGCGCTGCTGCTCACCGGGATACTGCCCCACATCGGTGACGACCAGCAGCCCGCCGAGATCATGACCCGGTACGCCAACCTGCTGCCCGCCGGCTCCTATATCGCGATCACCCACTACCTCGATCCCGGGCCCGCGGATCCCGAACGGCACTCGCTCGCACGCGAACTGGAGAAGGCGTTCCTCGGCGGCCTGGGGTCCGGCTGGTTCCGCACCCGCGAACAGATCCTCGACCTGTTCGCCGGCCTCAAGCTGGTCCACCCGGGCCTGGTCGAACTCGACGACTGGTGGCCCGAAGGACCGTCGGGCCATGAGCGGACCGCGCCCGAAACACTGATGGTCGGCGGCATCGCCTACAAGCGGCGCGGCGGCACCGCCCTGCGGAGCGTCGGATGAACCGCAGAGATATAGAGCAGCCGATGGCGATCGGCCTGATCGACACGCGCCGCGTCCCCGATGTCGACCAGTGCGAGCGCGACATCCGCTCACTCGCAGCCCGGTACGGGTTCGCAATGGTCCCGACGATGATCCACATCGTCGAGTCCGTCGACTTCCTCACCGTGTCCTACGACATCCGGGAAGCCGGCGCCACCGCGGTGATCATGCCGAACCCCGACCACGTCGGCGGCCCGCCCGGTGTCCTGCGGATCATGCTCGCCGTCCTGGACACCGAAACCGACAAGGTCCTCAACCGTGGCGTGTTCTTCACAGAGGACGGCGGCCAATAGATGTGGGCGCTCCTCGGCGACGCGGTCGCGGCTCTGGCCGCGGCCGCGCCGGTCCTGCTGTGCGCCGCATGCATCGGAGCGCCGACCGTGATCAAGCCGGCCCCGATATCGCAACCGGGTCCGAAACGCCTGCAGTCGCCGTATTTTGGATCGGCCGATATCGACACCACGACACAGATCCAGGAGATCTCCCCTTGCCCAGACTCAGACCCATGGTCGCCGCCGCCCTCGCGGCCGCGGCGATCCTCACCCTCGCCGGCTGCTCATCCGACGACACCGACACCGCTACGGCAGCCTTGGCCACCACCCCCGTCACCGCCGACACCGGCGCCAGCGCCCCGATCGATGTCGCTGTCGGGACGCCGTTCGAGATCAGCAACCAGAACGGTCCCACCGCTACCGTGACGGTGGTGTCGATCGAGGTCGACCCGCAGTGCGCCACCCAGTTCGGGACCGTCGAACCGGCGGCCGGCACGCGCGTCGCGCTGGAACTCGACGTCGCGACCACCGGTAATCCGCCGCTGAAATACATCTCCGACCAGTGGTTCCAGGAACTCGCGCCCGACGGCTACACCAAGGACATGCCGGCCGCGAACGATCTGTGCATCGCCGACCGCGAGACCTTCGACAAGAACTGGACCGCGAACGCGAAGTACCGCGGCTGGGTCCTGGTCGACGTGTCCGATCCCGCGTCGTCGCTGCTGATGTCCGATATCTGGGACACCCGCACACCACGGGAAACACACCGCATCCCGATCACGGGATAACCCTGTAGCTCGAGGGCCGCCGCCAGCAGCAACGCTGGCGGCGGCCTTTTGCGTGCACCCCCGGCTCGTACGGTCCGGCCACATGACCAGTCCCGTCGGGTCCATCCGAGTCGAAGTCGAAGCCGAGTTCGACGACGACTCCTTCGAGCGGGCCCTACGGGCCGCGGTCGCCGACACCATGCGCGAAGTGCAGCGCGACCTCGCCCGCACCGCGCTGCAGGTCACCGCCGAACTCGCTGGCGATCTGCAGGCCGAAGTCGCCCGCGGGATCGACGAAGCCCAGCGCTACGCCAACAGCCACCGGATCCAAGTCGGGTTCGACGTCGACGGCGCTGGCGCGGTCAACCAGGTGCGGGCCGTGCACGACCTGATGCAGGCGGCCGCCGCCCCGATCCGCCAACAGGTCGACATCGACGTAAACCGTGACGCGCAGCAAGCGTCCGCGGCGCCGGGTCGCCAGCAGATCACCTGGGACGTCGATCTCAACATCGCCGCCGCGCTCGCGGAATTCCAGGCCGCCCAGGCGACGATGCGGGCGCAGGCGACGCCGATCGTGATCCCGATCGACGTCGACGGTGCCGGCGCCATCGCGCAAATGGCGCTCGTCCGCCAGGACCTCGAAACGCTGACCGAACCGGATCTCCGGCAGCGGGTCACCCTCGACGTGGACCAGGCGCTCAACGGCCCGCTCGCCGTCGATGCCACACCGGATTTCACCGGGTTCGCGCAACGGGTGGACGCGGAGCTGGCGGCGCTACAGCAAGGCAACGACTGGCGGATCACCATCCCCGTCGACGTCGACGGCGGCGCATCTATCGCCGACATGGTGGTGCTGCGCCAGCAGCTCGAGGCGCTCACACAGCCACCGATCACCCAGCACGTCAACGTCGATATCGACCGCAGCATCCTCGACCGGGCCGCCGCATCGAGTGGCAGCCTGCTCGGATCGCTACGCGGCGTTGCCGGCACCGCCGGCGGGATCGCCGCGGTCGGAGCCGGCCTCGCCGCGATCGTCGGCGCGGCGGGCCTGGCCGCGGGCGCGATAGGCGGCCTGGTCCTCGGGGCCGCGGCGCTCGCGCCCGCGTTCGGCGCGGCCATCGGCGTGATCACGGTCGGGCTGCAGGGCGTCAAGGACGCATTCGATGCCGTCGCTACCGCATCGGAGAACGCGCCACGGGAGGCCGAAGCGCAGGCGAAGGCGGTAGCCGCCGCCACCCAGCAGGTCACCATGGCCGAGCGCGCGGTCCGGGACGCCAAGCGTGACGCGCTGTCCATCGAGGAGGACCTCACCCGGGCCCGGAAAGACGCGACCGAGCAGCTCGAGGACTACCACCGCAGCGCGCGCCGCGGCGTCCTCGACGAGCGGCAGGCCGCCCGCGACCTGGCCGATGCTCAGCGAGAACTCGCCGAGACAAACCCGTTCGATGCCCGGGCACGTGAGGAAGCGGTCGACCGGGTGATCGGCGCGCAGATCCGTCTCGAGGAGGTCCAGGACCGCAACGCCGACAACGCCGAGAAGCTGGCCGATGCCGAGAAGAAGGGGATCGAAGGCAGCGACCAGGTCGTCGCGGTGCGGGAGCGGCAGGCGCAGGCCGACGAGCGCTTGGCCGACGCGGAAGCTCAGCTGACGCAGGCGCAGGCCGCGCTCACCGACGCGCAGACCAAGGCGTTGCCGAGCGCGCAGAAGGCGAGCCAGGCGCTGGCGGAGCTGAGCCCGAACGCGGCAGCGTTCGTGCTAGCGGCGCAAGCCGCGAAACCCGCGTGGGAAGCGTTCAGCGACGCCGTCCAGGACAACCTGTTCGCCAACCTCGGCGAGGAACTCACCCAGACCGCGAACGTCACGCTGCCCGGAATCCAGGACTCGATGAACGGTGTCGCCGGCGCGTTCAACGCAGCCGCGATCCAGGCCGCGAACTTCCTGCAGTCCGAGCGCGGAATCGCCCTGATCAACAACTCCCTCGCCGCCTCCGAGGGATTGATCAAGGGCCTCACCTCGGGCACCGGCGGACTGACGCAGGGCTGGCTCGACTTCACCACCGCGGTCGCGCCGCACATGGAGAACGTCGGCTCGGCCATCGCCAGCATCGGCGAATCGATCGGCGGCGTCTTCACGCAAATGGCGAACAGCGGGATGCTCGACCAGATCATGGTCGGGTTCGCCGACGCCCTCCGCGGCGTCGGGCCGCTCCTCGGCAGCCTCATCGCCTCACTCGGGACCATGGCCACCCAGGTGCTCCCCACCCTCCGGCCCTTGTTCGAGTCCCTCGGGCAGGCCCTTGTGGCTGTGGCTCCGGCCCTCGGTGAAATCGGCGCCGTATTCGCGAACAGCCTGACCGCGATCATGCCCGGTCTGTCCACTCTCATTTCCGCGCTGGCCGATGCGCTCGTCCCAATCCTGCCCGTGGTCCAGGTCCTGCTCCAAACCCTGGGCGACGCCCTGTCGCCGCTGATGCCGATCCTCGCTCAGATCGCGATCACCGTCGGGCAGGCCCTGATTCACGCGGTCGAGGCCCTGGCCCCAGCGCTCGGCCCGCTGCTGACCGCCTTCAATGCGCTGCTCGAAGCCATCGCGCCGATCCTGCCCTACGTCGCGGAAGTCATCTCACTGCTGGTCCAGTCCCTGGCGCCTGCCCTCACGGTGATCTTCCAGGCGTTCGCGCCCGTCATTTCGCAGCTCGTGGACGCCCTGCTGCCGGTGTTCCGGATGGTCGCGCCGGTCATCGCCGAAGTGGCAATGATCATCGGGCAGGCCCTGGCGGATGCCATCACGCAGCTCGCGCCGGTGCTGCCCCAGCTCATTACCGCCTTCATGGGCATCGTGCAGGCGGCGCTGCCGCTGCTGCCGGTCATCGCGCAGCTGGCTGCGGACCTCCTCCCGCCGCTGGTCCAGGTCATCCTCGCGCTCGTCCCGGTCATCATGAAACTGTCCGAGGCCCTGATCTGGTTCGTGGACTTCGCGGTCAACACCATCCTCGTCCCGGCGCTGAACTTCCTCGCCCCCTTCGTCACCGGCATTTTCAACACCATCGGCGATGTCGTCACCTGGGTGATCGAGACCGTGATCGGCGGCGCCATCAACTGGCTGGTCGATACCGCGTTCCCCGCCCTCGGCCGCGGCCTCGACACCGTCAAGGGCTGGTTCTCCACCGGGATCGAAGCCATCGGCAAAGCCTGGGACGGACTGAAAGAAGCCGCCGCGGTACCGGTCCGGTTCGTCGTCAACACGGTCTGGAACGACGGGTTGCGGAAGGCATGGAACACCGTCGCCGACTTCCTGCCCGGCCTTGAACCGATGGATCCGGTTGTGCTCGGGTTCCGGCGCGGCGGCGCGGTCTGGGGTGCGGGCTCCGGGACCAGCGACAGCATTGACGCTCGCCTGTCTCGCGGCGAGCACGTTGTCACTGCCGCCGAGGTCCTGCGCGCCGGCGGGCAGAACATTCTGTATGCGATCCGCGACATGATCGCGAGGGGCGTGCCGTTCACCTGGGACAACGGGCGGATCATCACGCAGCTCGGCCGCGACAATCTCTCCGCCTACGGCGCCGCCGTCCGGACCCAAGGCATCGGGAACGTCAGCCCCGAAGGCTTGTTCGACCCGTTGCTTGCGTTCCGGAGCGGCGGTGCGGTCATGCCGTGGATGCACCAGCTCAAGCGTGGCCACGACTTCGCGCGGGCCCAGGACGGGCGCCCGTACCAGTGGGCCGGCCCTCGCTGGGTCGGCGACAGCTTCGACTGCTCCGGCCTGATCGGCTCGACCATCGCCGCGATCCTGGGCATGAACCCGTGGCAGCGGTACTGGGCCACCTCGAGTTTCGCTGGGTATCCGTCGAAGGGTGCGCAAGGCCTGGTCAAGAATCTGCGCGAGGGCGTCGGGATGCTGGTCGGTATCACCGACGACCCCGGCGGTCCGGGCGGCGGGCACACCGCGGGCGAGCTGCGCGGCATCCCCGAACTCGGGATCCCCGCCGCCAGGGTGGAGTCCGGCGGCGCGCTCGGCGATGTGCACTACGGGCGCGGTACCCCGGTCACCGATTTCGCCTCCCTCTACGGGCTGCCCATCGGTGCCAACGGATTTTTCCAGCCGTCGACGGGCGGGTCGGTGGGCCCGTCTCCGGAGCACCAGGCCGGGTTCGTCGCGGACCGGATCCGCGAGGTGTTCGCCACGATCACCAACCCGATCCGGGACGGCATCGTCGCGGCGATCGGTGCGCCGCCGCCGCGGTGGCGCGAGATCCCGCCGCAGGTCCTCGACACCCTCGAAGGCAAGGCGGTCGAGGTCCTCTCCACCATGGTCGGCGGCCTGGGCGATCTGCTGCCCGCGGCGTGGGAGGGCGCGCAGAACGCGCTCAGCGGTATCGGCTCGATGGTCGACACCTTGAACCCGTTCCGCCGGCAGACCGGTGGCCCGATCCCGGGCGCCGGCACCGGCGATATCGTGCCGGCGCTGCTGGAGCCGGGCGAGTTCGTGATGAACCGGCGCGCGGTCGGCGTATTCGGACCGATCCTGCGGGCGATGAACAGTGCTGTGCCGCGGTTCCAAACCGGTGGCGATGTCGGGGGCCTGCTGGGTGCGATCGGTGTCGGCCCGGTCCCGGTGCACGTGACCAACTTCGCGGAGCTGGCCGACGCTACCGGCGGCGGGTCGCTGCCCGCGGCGGTGCAGACCGGGATGGAGAACGCCGCACCGGCGTTCGCCGATGCCACGCTCGGTGCGGCCTCACAGGTCGGGCAGCAAGTCGCCGGCGATGTCGGCACCGCCGTCACCGACGCGATCACCAACCCACCACCCGGCGCCGGGCAGCCGGTGGATCCGGCGCAGCCGGCCGAGCAGCCGTCGGTCGCCGACGAGCAGACGCACATGATGCTCGACGAGCAGGGCCGGATCCTGTCCGACACCAGGGATCTGATCGAACGCACCACGTCCTCGGCCGAGGCGGTGATGGTGCAGCAGATGCAGGCCGTGCGCGACGAAGTGATGCGGGTCGCCGGGTTGCTCGGCGCGGATGTGCTCGTGCCGACGGTGCAATCCGCGATGGATGCGGCGATCGGTGTGCTGCAGGGCTGGCTCGATGCCGGGTTCGCCGAGGTGCGGGCGGGCACCGATCAGACGACGCGGGCGGTGTACGAGTCCGCGGGCAACGACCCGGCGGCCGCGGCCGTCCCGTTCGGTGCACCCGGCTCGGCGTTCGACGCTGCCGCGGCGATATCGGAAGCCGTGGTCTCCGTCGCGGACTCAGCCACCCAGGCGTTCCAGCAGGTCGCCCAGGACGTCGCCAACGCCGCCCTTCAGCAGCGGCCGTCGCGAGTCGGGGAAGGACGCAGCCGCGGCGTGCTCGGGCAGGACATCGACGGCGGCACCTTGGTCAACACCATCGTGAACCTGACCGGTGTGGTGATCGAGATCGAGGACACTCTCATCAACACCCTCGACGAGATCCGCGAGTTCCGCGGTGATCTCACCGGCTCGTTCGACGAGTCCGGGCGGTTGGTGTCGGATACCGCGGTGCTGATGCAGCGCAACCAATCGAGCTTCGAAAAGGTGATGCACGAGCAGAACCGCATCAACCGCGAGCTGATCAAGGCGGTGTTGCGGTATTTGATGACCGCGGTGGTGATCCCGATCATGACCGCGATCCTCGGGGCGATGATCCAGCTCGCGGTCACCGCCATCGGTGCGGCTATCGGGTCGATCATCCCGGGTATCGGCACCGTGATCGGTGCGGCGATCGGCGCCGTGGTCGGTGCTGCACTCGCCGGGGCTGCGGCGATCTTCACCTCGACTCTGGCGATCGGTGCCGGCGCCGCGATCGACAGCTTCGACTCCGGCGGTGTCGCTATCGGTAAGGGCCTGATGGTCAAGGACACGAACCTGCCGGAGCGGGTACTGGATCCGCGGGAGACCTCGAGCTACGACCGGCTCGGGGTGATCGCTGACCACCTCGAGTCCAGCAATATCCGCCGCACCACGATCCACGCACCGATCCACATGCACGGCCAGCGAACAGATCCGGACCGGGTGCAGGACCGCCTGCTGTCCCTGATGCCGAAGTAGGAGCGCGATGAGCAGCATCTTCCGAGGGTGGCTGGAACTGGGCGAACTCGAGCTGGCCAACAGCAGCCGCGTGGTCGCCTTGGCCGGGCCGCCCGCCGCACCGACCCAGGACGCGGTCGCCTTCGCCGGCGCATCGTGTGTGCCGTGCCGGAATCTGTCGGTCGGTTACGACGATTCCTGGCCCGGGCTGGCCGACTACCTCAGCGACCCGGACTACACCGACATCACCACCGCCCCCTGGTACGACCCGGCGAACCCGGCGTCCGGTGAGTTCTACGGGGTGTGGGTCATGTCGGCGGACGGGTTCGGTGCGGTGCCGGTGGCCCGCGATATCGCCGACGCTGTGTGCGCCGGCGGTGTGGCCGGCCGCCACCGGGACACCTACCGCACGCTGAGCTTCTCGGCGCTGGTGTGGGCGTGCACCCACCGCGGCGCCAGCTTCGGGTTGCGATGGTTGAACTGCCAGCTCCGCGCCGCGCGTAACCCGCAGGTCCTGCGGTACCTCGTCGCCCACCCGGAGGACGGCACCGCGGCCGGCCTCGAGCGCTCCCTGCGCCGCGTCGTACTCACCAGCAGCGCGGTCGAACGCGAGGTCGCCGGCCGACCCACCAAGAGCAATCAGCAGGCGAGTCTGATGCGCGTGGAGTGGGAAATGGCCGCGCTGGATCCGTACGAGTGGACGGCATCCACCACGCACGCTGTGGTGTGGAATACCGATGAGGTCGCCCAGATCGAATGGGCCCACGCCCCCGACTGCACCGACGCCACCTGCGAGCTGCCGGAGCTGTGGTCGACGGTGTGCCCACCGCAGAGGATCGATCTCAGCCCCGCGCCCACCCCCGAGTGCGGCGGCTGTCTGCCGGTGTGCGCGATCGAAACCCGTACTTGGATTCTGGATCT
This sequence comes from Nocardia sp. CA-290969, assembly GCF_050936135.1. Taxonomy (NCBI): domain Bacteria; kingdom Bacillati; phylum Actinomycetota; class Actinomycetes; order Mycobacteriales; family Nocardiaceae; genus Nocardia; species Nocardia sp. CA-290969. Next base: position 7,872,712 of record NZ_JBNJNJ010000001.1, read on the forward strand.
CAGCGATATCGGCGACTGCACCGATATCGCCGTATCGCTGTCGGTCACCGCCGGCGCAACCGACACCACCGTCCAGTTCTGGTGGCGGCCCTGCGGCACCGACAGCGTCTGCGACATCACCGGGGAAATGTCGGTCACCGGTCTACCGGCGGGGTCGACGGTGATCGCCGACTCCCTGACCGGGCGCGGGGTCGCGGTGATCGGCGGGCAGCGGGTGCGGCAGCACGGGATCATCGGCACCCCGTCGGGTGCACCCTGGCGCGGCACGATGCTGGGGCCGGGCTGCTGGGAGCTGGTGGCGCAATCCGCGCCCGGCGCCGACTACACCGTCTCAGTGACCACGACCGGGAGGACCGCATGAGCGACACCACCCAGACACCGACCGTAGGGCTCGGTCTGACCGTGCAGGCCGCGGTCGCCCACACCCGCGCCGAAACCACCACGGGCGACACCGACACCACGGAGGGCGAGGAATAGCGATGGTAGGAGTCAGCGTCCCCAACGTTGCCAACCCCACCCTGGACTGGTTGCGGGGTGTGGCCCCGCCGCCCGTGGCCGGGATCTGGGCGAAGCTGCATATCGGTGACCCCGGCGCCAACGGGACCGCGCAAGCCTCCGCGGTCACCACCCGGGTACAGGTCACTCTCAACGCCGCCAGCGGTGGCTCGATGACCCTGTCATCGGTGTCCGGGTCGTGGTCGATGACCGCCACCGAGAACATCACCCACATCTCCCTGCACGACGACCCGACCGCGGGCAACTTCTTGGCCTCCGGAGTGCTGGACAATCCGCGGCCCGTCGCTTCCGGGGACACGCTCACCTTGATCAAGTGCACGGTCGCCACCACCACCCCCGCAACGTAAGCGCCGGCCGGTCAGGGAGGAGGTAGCGCATGTCGTCCATGGGCATGAACAAGTCCGGCACCGAGGCCATCACCGCGAACCAATGGACGACCTTGACGTCCTTCGTGATCCGCGCCGGATTCCCCGCCACCGTGATCTCCGGCGGAAACACACTGGTGATGGACGCCAACGCCCTGGGGACAATTCGATTCCGCGGCAACTTCACCAGCATCGGTGGGACACAACAGTTCCGGGTCCGGCTCAACGGCACCCAGTTGTTGACCGTGAACACCGCCACCATCGGCACGGTCGATGTCACGGTGAGCGCAGGCGACACCATCGACCTACAGGGCTTCGCGTCCTCGTTCCTGCAGCGCACCGTCGCCGCTGGCGCGACCGAAACGTGGGTCGAGTTCATCCCGAAGATCGAGGCCGGCACGACTGTCGGGGTCGGGTGGGAGGTTGAGGCGGCCGCGGCCGCGGACCGACCCACCGGAACCGATATCGGGATCGGATACAGCATCGACGCCGATGTGCATGTGGCGGCAGACGCCGATGCCGAGGTCACTGTCGGGTGGGGATGGTCGGTCGAGGCCGCGGTCGCGTGGACCCCTGGCGCGGGGATCCCGCTGGCCGGTGGCCCGACCGATATCTCCATCGGTGTCCGCACCGTCGACGGGCGCCCGGTCGGACGGGTCGCATGCGACGAGACCACCGACATCGTGTGGTCCCGTGACCGCAGCCAGGTCACGCGCGCTGAGATCCAAACGTTCGATATCGACGCCGGCGATCTCATTCCGTGGCTGCACTGGATCGACCTCTACGAGGACGGCGAGAAGGTGTGGTCCGGGTCGATCCATGAGGTGAGCACCGAACTGGTGACCGGCGCTACCCGTATCGACGCCCGCGATGTCGGGGGCTTCCAGTGGTACACCCGGGTGCCGACGACCCGGTCCTGGCAGCGGCTCGACCTCGCCCCGATCGCTGCCGATCTGTGGCAGGCGATGCTGGACCTGCACGGTATCGACGCCCGCCCCATCGTGCTGCCGGCTCTGTCGGAGGAGCGCTACGACTACTCCACCACCACCGATTCCAAGATGCTGCACCAGGCGATGGACGAGCTGGTGCAACGCGGCCTGGACTGGACCGTGGTCGCCGGCCGACCGATCCTCGGCACCCCGCCGGATGTCGTGGTCGCCGAACTTGACGAGTGCGATTTCATGGTCGGGCTGCGGCGCGTGCGGTCCGGGAAACGCACAGCCAACGACGTCCGCGTCCAAGGCCAGAACTGGGCGCACACCGAGCGGATCGAGATGGCCGGCCTGCACCTGCAGGCGATGTGGAGCCTGGACAACATGCGCGGCGCGAGCAACGTCACCGCGGCCGCCCGCCAATACCTGCGCGATATCGGCGCCATACGCGACATGCTCGAGGTTCCGTCCGGCGCGAGCCTGCACCCCGAGGCACCCATCAAAACGTCGGACCTGGTGCCCGGCAACGTGTTCGTTGTGCACGCGTCCTCGGCGGGACTGTCCACGCGGATGCGGCTGAAAACCGTTGAGGTCGCGTGGTCCGCCGGCGCTCGTGATGTGCGGGTCACGCTGGATGCGATCGCGCGGCCGATCGAGTTGGGAGGGGCGGCGGGATGACCGGCACCACCGAACGCAAGGATCCGCCGCGGACCGACGCCGAGTGGTCGCGCGACACCGAGCGCCGCCTGGACCTGGCCGAGCACCCGGACTCCGTGCGCTGCGGGGAATGGGTGCTGTGGACCGACCAGGACGGCAACCTGGCCGGCTCCCACCGCGACGGCGGCTCACGCATTCTCGCTACGCGGCCGCCGAGCGGAGTCGATCCGGAAGCGGTCACGGTGCAAGCGTTGCCGTCGATCACCGCGGTACGGACCGGGCTGCAGTCGATCCCTGCGTCCGGCGGCCCGGTCATCTTCGACGGCATCAGCAACCAGATCGGGGACTGGGGCACCGGCGGCGGTCTCGCGCCCGCGGTCGTGGCACCCGAAACCGGGCCCTACGACGTCAGCGCGACCGTCTGGTTCGAACTCGGTGGCGCGTACCTGATGGCGGCCGTGACCGTCGAGGGTGTCACCCGCCTCGGCGGCCGCGTCTACGAGGGTGCCGGCGCAGGCTGGATCCCGGTCACCGTGGTCGGGCAGCTGTACCTCGCCGCCGGCCAGGGCGTGGCGCTCACCGCTGTTGGCGTCGGTGGTGCCCGCAATATCGGTGCGGCTTCCGTTTTCAGCACAGCGGTTCCCACGGCGCTGTCCCTATCGATGACCTCGAGAGGCTGACCATGGCAAACGACGTATGCGTTTCCCGCAATCTGACGATCGTTGGAGGCCAGCTCGGTATCGCGCCCTGGAGCGTGTTCCGGCTCGTCGCCGATGTCACCGGCACCTCCACCGGCGACGGCGCGCTCACCGCGCAGACCCGGCTGCCCGGCAAACTGATGATCGACCAAACGGTTTCCTGGGTGTCGGATTCGCCGCTGCCGTCGCTGATGCTGCTGCGCGTCACCCGCGCATACCGGTCGATCATCACCAGCACACCGAACGCGGTCCAGTTCCGGGAAGCCTGGGAAACAGCGGTCGATGCCACACCACGGACACCGGACCCGTCGCGGTTGGTGAACAGCCAGATGGGGACCAGCTTCGATACCGGCACCGATAACGCGGGCCAGCCGGACTACGGGCGCCTTTATCTGCACCACGACATGAGCAGTTCGGACAACTGGCTGCCCGACCCGCTCCCGGCAGGGGCGACGCTCAATGCGCACTATCGCTGCTACGTGTGGACCCCGCCGCCGTGGTCTCCCAACGCATCCGAGGGGCAGCCGCTGCACGAGGCCCACGCCCGCAGCGTCCGTCTCCAATTGTTCGCGGCGCCCACGCTCGACCCATCGATCCAGTAGGAGCCCCGAGGTGAGCCTGAAAATCTGCACCACCGAATACATGCTGTCCACCCAGCGCGGCACCGACCTCGCCCAAGCATGGCTGCCCTACATCCCCGCCGAACGGTTCGCGACCTCCTCCGCGGACGGCCAAGTCGGGCAGGCACCCGACCCGGTACCGGTAATCGACACGGACCTGATCTGGACCAACACCAGCGGTGCATGGCAGTCCCTGCACCTGATCACCCACCGTGCGCCGCGGAGCATCGTCTCCGGAAACGCGAACACGGTCGTCCTCTCCGATGCGGTGTCCTGGGATATCGGGCTCAGCCCGAACGCGCCGGTACCGCCGGTGACCACCGACGGCATCGCGGGTCGGCTGAAAACCACACCCACCCTGCTCGGCTCCCGGTTCCACTGGTACGCGCGCCTGTTCAACGACTGGGACGACTGGCAAACCATCGACGCCCTCGGCGCGATCGCCGCCGGCGAAACCGTGCAGGTGCGCTACCAATGCGTCGTCACGACACCGGGGGAGTGGCGCACCGGCGGCAACGCCATGCAGGAAGTGAACGCCCGTTGGGTGCGGCTGCAACTGCTGGCCGCCCCGCTGCTGGAGGTGATCTGACCATGACCGAACCCTGCATCGACCCCGATAGCTTCGACACCACCGACGGGGTAATCGGCCCGCACCCGTGGCTGCAATGGCGCCACGTCGAAACCGGCATCGTCGCCGGCAATCTCATCGACCCCCTCACCGACACCGCCGAGATCCTCGTCCACGACCTCACACTCGCCTGGACCAACACCACCCCGATCCCGCAGCACGCCTACGGCATGTGCACCCGCGACGCCAGCCAGGTCATCACCACCGCGAATAAGAGATTCGTCGTCGAACAACGCCGCGGCTGGGCATCCGGTGTCGCCCCGGCCGACCCCGCGACGAACATGGCGACCAGCAGGCACGGTGGCGGCATGGACCGCGGCCTGGACCCGGCGGTGGTGTTCGGTATCTGGGAGCACCGGCAAGGCCGCACCACGACCCCGATCGGCCCCGACGTCACCCTCGCGGCCGGCGAAACCCTCAAGGTCCGGGTCGCGCTGTACATCGTGCGGCTCGCCTGGTCGGCTGACCCGCTACCCGAGTACGTGCCCGAGATCGAGAACCTCATCGACACCGGCGACACCGAGCTCGACATATTCGCCTACCCCGCGCTCACCTGACCGGTGCACGCCTCGTTCGTACCGTGCCGGGGACACCAACGAAAAGGGGAAACACATGTTCGAGCCACCGGAAGGGTCCGCCGATTTCGCCGCCGACGCCGACAAGGCCGAAGCCGCAGACACCCCCAGGCCGCAGGACACCTTGAGCCCGGAGGAGGAGGCCGCCGCCCTCGAGGAGCAGGTTGCCCGGCTGCAGGAGCGCTTGGATGAACGTAAGGCGGCCCTGGCTCGCCGCGACGACCAGCCGCAGGTCATCGACAGCAGCGGCGCGGCCGTCGACCTCACCACCGAGGAAGAGCCGGAGTGGCCGCACCTGGTGATCGAGCTGCACGGCAAACGCGTCGAGGTCAAAGCACCCCCCGCGGCCGCGGTTCGCTACCTGGGCGTGTTCGGGTTCGGTGAGGCCGGTGTCGGCCGCGGCGACTTCCAGGACTTCATGAACCGCCACGTCTCACCGCGCTCGGTGCAGCAGATCAAGGAGTGGACCTACGCCGGGGAGATCGACGAGAACTTCTACGACGATCTGATGAAACGGATCATGACGCTGGGCACGAACCGCCCTACCGGGCCGCGGCGATCCTCGCCGCGGTCACGATAAAGAACTGGCGGCAGCTCCGCGCCCGCCTTGCCCTGGCCGGCATTACTGATCCGCTACGCCAGCTCGGGATGCACCAGCTGCTCGATATCGTCGAGGGCATCCTTGAGGAGGGCAAGGACTCCAAGGAACTCGCGCGTCTGCGCCGCGACCTCTACAAACCGGACCCGACAGAAACCGGGCCGGTCGCGGGCTTCACCCCCGACGAGGAGATGTCCTCGTTCAGGTCGATGCAGGCACAGTTCGCCGCGTTTGGGAAGTGAACAGCAGTGCGCCCCGGCCCCGTTCAGGGGCCGGGGCGCTGGGCGCTCAGCGGCGGTCGAGGGCGACCCGACACCGGCCGATCCGCCACTCCTGGTCCTCGACATCCAGCCCGTTGTCGATCCGGTGGTTGCGCTCCCGATAGGTGGCGGCGAGTTCGGCGCGGATCTGGTCGGTGGTGAGGTGGTCGAGATCGTTCTCGCCGAAGAATTCGATGATCCGGTCGGCGGAGGCTGTGGTGGCGGTGATGGTTCGCATTGGATTCACTTCCTGTCGTGGTGATTTGCCTGTCGATCTGGGTCCGACCCCGGCCCGACGGGTAATACGTTACAACACTAGGGTAGTGAATTGCAACAATGGTTTTGTGTGGTGCCCTCTGCACCGAGGCGACCAGGCCCGTGCATGCCCGGTTCGTACGGTGCCGGGCATGCAGAAACCGTCGATCTCCCGCGATGTCCACTACCAGACCTACGGCACCCCAGGCGGCGAGTTCCTGCCCGCCCCGACCGCCGCGAAGATCACGCACGTACACGAGGACGGATCCACAGTGGACCTGTTCGTCATGTACCGCGACGGCACCAGCAACAAGGCCAAGATCCCGTTCGCTGAGGTGCCGACGCCGGGCCACTGGAACTGGCCGCCCCGCGTCTAACACATCGAGCCCGGGGCGCCGGTGCACGTGCACCCCGGGCTCGTAGCGTGCGCGGCATGGTCTCGTGCTGCGCGCCCTCGGTCACTGGCGGCGGGAACGTGCCCGGTGAGCTACGTGTCTACTTCGTGTGCGGTGACCCTCTCAACCTGTCCTTCCGCAACTGCGATGGGTGGCCGGCCGATCTCGTGGCCACGCTCGAACTCTCGCACCCCTGGGGCTGGTCGCTCTCCGTCGTGGGCAACGTGAACGGTGAGTGGCTGTCGTTCCATGTGCCGGCCGAGCAGGCTCGGATCCCGCGTGATTCCAGCGCCCGGATCCGGTTCGCCATGGAGGGCGTCGAGCCGTACACCTGGCGCGCCGGCTGCGTCTACCACCAGGGCGGCTGCTGATGGCCTGCAGCTGCACCAACTACCTCCCGATCCCCGGACCGCCGGGCCCGCCCGGGCCGCCCGGAGGCGGCGGATACGAGCACATCCAATCGACGCCGGCCGCGACCTGGACCATCGCGCATCCGTTCGCCCGGTATCCGCTGTCGCTGCTCGTGCTCGTCGACGGCCAGATGGTGATCCCCGACGCCGAGTTTCCCGATCTGAACAGCGTCGTCCTGACCTTCGCGGCACCGGTGGCGGGCCGCGCCGAACTCGCCTAGGAGGCATGCCGATATGGCCACGAAGATCATGAACGGGCTGGACCTGCAGGGCCAGCGCATCGTGAGCGTCGGCGACCCCACGCAACCGCAGGACGCGGTCACGCTGTCCTATCTCGAGAACTTCCTGCACGGTCTGCGCTGGAAGGATCCAGCGATAGTTGCCACCACCGGGAACCTGAACCTGGCGGCGCCGGGCGCCTCCATCGATGGCGTCGCGCTCGGCCCCGGGGACCGGGTGCTGGTGAAGAACCAGACCGCGGGCGCGGAGAACGGCATCTACGTGTGGAACGGTGCGGCGGTCGCGATGACCCGCGCCTCCGACGCCGACACCGGCGAGGAGCTCGCGGACGGCACCGCGATATGGGTGGGCCAGGGGTCGACGCAGGAGAACACCCAGTGGGTGCAGACGGCCAACGATCCGATCGTGGTCGGCACCACCGCGCTCGTGTGGACTCAGTTCGGGTCCGGCGGTGGCCCGTCCTACAACGCGGGCAACGGTATCGCGATCACCGGCGAAACCATCAGTGTCGACCTGGACACGAGTTCCGGGTTGTCGCTGTCGGCGTCCGGGCTGCGGGTCGATACCTCGGTGGTGGTGCGCAAGTACGCGGCCAACATCGGCAACGGCTCCTCGACCAGCATCGCTGTCACCCACAACCTGGGTACCCGGGACGTGACCGTGGAGGTGTTCGACAACGCCACCTTCGAGAAGGTGCTCCCCGATATCGAGCACACCGACGCCAACACCGTCACAGCAACATTCGCTGTCGCCCCGGCGACCGGCGCCTACCGGATCGTGGTCCACGGATGACAGTGCGCCTCCTCGGGCCCGAACCGGCCGGCGAGGACGAGGCCGTGCGGCTGCGGGACCTCACCGACGGCTGGCAGATCTACCAAACGTTCACCGTCCACGCGGTCGGCGCCGGCCAGCTGGACCTGGGGTTGTGGATCCCGTACGACTGCACACTCCTCGCACTCCGCTACCGGTGCGCGATCGTCGGTAGCGGCGGCACGGTCGCGGTGGAGCTGCGCCGCAACGGCATCGATCCCGCGGACGCTATCCCAGGGACATCGTTCGCGCCGGCCATCACACCGGCGTGGAACGCGATCAGCATCGACCTCGACGAGGACGACTTGGTGTGGCCGTGGATGACCGCGGCCAACACCGACCCGGGTGCGCAGGTGCGTATGGAGGCCAAGGTGGTGCGCCGGTGATCGTCCAGCCGCCCGCCCTGATGGATCACTGGGACGATTTCGACCGGGCGAACTCGACGGACCTCGGGCCGAACTGGCGCCCGGATTTCGACTCGTGCCAGATTTTCAACCAGCAGGTGCAGATCAGTACCCCGGCTCAGCTCTCCGCCCGGCAAGGCGCCTGGGAAACCTACGTCGCACCGGACAGCCACAACGGCGGCAGACTGATCACCGACAACTGGGAAGTCGCCGCCGAGATCGGCACACCGGCAGGCGGTATCGCAACGGATAACGCCACCGCAATCGGGTGCGGAATGCTCGACAACGGGCCGGCCGCAGGAATGTGCCTCGTGTACGCGATCTTCTTCCAGGGCACCCAGAACGCCACGAACGCGATGGCGATCTACACCTACATCAACGCCTCGATCGTCTCGCCGGGCGGCAGCTGGGGCGTCACACCGGCCACGAGCCGGGCCGCGGTGACCAACCGGGTCGCCGCCGGGGACATCATCCGGTTCCGCCGGCGCATGTACAGCCCGACACAGAGCGTGTTCCAGCTGATCCAGAACGGCATCCTCCGGGTGTCCTGGAACGACTCGGTGGGCATCGTCCCGGCGGGGCAGGCGAATCGGCGGCGCTGGTTCCTGTCGTGCGAGGGCAACGCCGCCGGCGCGTTCTCCGGTCAGTACTACTCGCCGGCGATCGCGAACATCCGCGCCCACGATCGCCCGTACTGACCGTGCACCCTCGGCTCGTACCGTCCGGGCCATGGGCTTCCGCACCGTGTACGGGTACAGCGTCAGCGAGAACGGGTGGCGCATGGTCGACCGCGACATGTGCGTGGTCGGCGGTCCGTCGATCGGGCTACCGAACACCAACACCGCACCACTCCGGGCCGGTGACGCCAGCACGATCCTCGTCGCATGGCTGGCCTGGTACCACCGCAACGTCGAGCCGCTGCGCTCTCCGGTGTGGGGCTGGTCGGCCACCAACGACGTCGCGAACTCGAACCATCTGTCGGGCACGGCGGTGGATATCAACGCCCCGCAGTACCCGTGGGGTTACCGCACGATGCCGCGGGACCGGATCGCCAAAGTGCGCGTCGGCCTGGCGCTGTTCGAGAGCACCGTGTTCTGGGGCGCGGACTGGTCGCGTGCGGACGAGATGCACTACCAGCTCGGATTCCGCGAAGGCGACCCGCGCATCGCCGCTTTCGCTCACCGGCTCAACGCCGGCCATCTCGGCATCTACGGCACACCATCCAAGGAGGACGACGACATGACCCCCGAACAGGACGCGATGCTGCGGCGCGTGCACAAGGAACTGACACAGCCCTACCCGTCGCGGTCCGCACACCGCCAGAGCGACCAACCGGTCGACACGTTGGCCGGCATGCTCCTCAACGCCGACGCCCGCGTGCACGAGGCGTCGATCGAGATCCCGAAGGCGCTGGCCGAACTCCGGGCCAGCATCGACGCGCTGCCGGAGAAGATCGCCGACGCCATCGCACGCAAGGCCGCCGGCTGAACCATGAGCTGCCAGTGGCCAATCGATCCGTCGTGCTGGCCGAAGCTGTGCGAGGACATCGACAAGCAGCGGATGCAGTACGCCGCGGACAGCGCGGTGGCTGTGCTGTGGGCGCTCACCGGCCGCCAGTTCGGGGTGTGCCCGGCGATCGTCCGCCCGTGTCCGACCCGCTGCGACACCGGCCTGTACCCGTACGACCCGTACCTCTATCCGGGGGCGAACCTGCCCGCACCGATGCCGGTGATCCCGATCTGGGAAGACGGCGCCTGGCGCAACATCTCGTGCGGCTGCCGCGGCCGCTGCTCCCGGTCCGGGCCGACCGTGGTGCACCTGCCTGGACCGGTACAGGCCGTGGACGCCGTCGAGATCGCCGGCGAACCACTGGACCCGGGCGAGTACCAGCTCGAGGGCGACTACCTCTACCGGCTGGACGGGCAATGGCCCTCGCAGGACCTGGGTGCTGCGATCGGGAAGCCGGGCACCTGGGCAGTGCGTTACCAGCGCGGCGTGCCGCCGCCGGCGGGAGCGGCCACCCACGTCGGGCAGCTCGCGATGGAGTTCTTCAACGCGTGTTCCGGCGGGAAGTGCCGGCTTCCGCGGCGGGTGCAGACCGTCACCCGGCAGGGCATGAGCATGCAGATGATCGACCCGACAGACCTGTTTGGTGCGGGCCTCACCGGTATCGACACCATCGACCTGTGGATCCGCGCCCACAACCCGGCTCGGTTGGCCACCGGACCGAAGGTGAGGTGAACGGTGGCGGATACGGCGATCGTCGTGGTCGGGCTCATGGCCGAGGCCATGAAACGGGCATTCACCAACGGCCAGACCACACCACCATTCGGCGGCGGCACCGACACCGTACGGTTTTTCGCCGGCGACACGATGCCCCTGGCGGTGTGGAACGGGTACGCCTCCGGCGGCAACTGCGGTGACCCGTTGGCGTGGGTGCGGGTCGTGCGCCGATTCCGCACCACGCAGCTGCCGGAGGAACGGCGCGATCAGAAATCGGAATGCACTGAGACGAAGGCACTCACCGTCGAGGCCGGGATCATGCGCTGCGCTGTGACCGAGCCCGAACCGGACTGGGACGCACTCGAGAAGGAAGCCTTGGCCGCCCTGGACGACAGTGTCCGGATCGATCAGGCGCTGGTGTGGGCGATGGCCGACATCGAGGAGAAGGTGGCACTGTCGACCATGATCGCGGCCGGTGAGCCGTATGGTCCAGAGGGCGGCGTTATCGCCTGGACCCAGTGGGCGCACATCCAACTCCGACAGAAATGAGTGACCTCATGTCTGACTGCACGCGCGTCGCGCGGATCGTCATCGAGCGGCACATCAACGCTCACGGCCAGCACATGACTTCCAGCGCGGTCGACGAGGCCGGCGAACCACTCGATCCGGTCACCTTCGCCGGAATGATGGAACTGGCGAAAAACCATCACCTCGGACTGGGCTGCCGTGGCTAACCAGCGGCCGGTGTACCGGATCGACCGCAACCAGCTGGCCACCCAGCTCACCGGCCCGCAGGGGATCCTGGTCCGCACGGTCGCGATGGTCGACCGGCGCGTCGAGTCCAACGCCAGCAACAAAGCACCGGTCGACACCGGCAACCTGCGCCGGATGATCCGCCAGGACCCGATCACCGTGACCGATCTCAAGGCCAGCGGCGGTGTCACCGCCCACGCCAACTACTCCGCCGCCGTCCACAACGGCTCCGGACCGTACGTGATCCGGCCACGCCGCGCGAAGGCGCTTCGGTTCCAGATCGGTCCGCGGACAGTGTTCGCCGCCAAGGTCAATCACCCCGGCACCCGCGGCCGCCCGTTCCTGGCGAACGCCGCCCGGGAGGAAGCCGCCCGGATCGGCGCCACCTACACCCCGGCGTAGCTCAAAGCCGGACGCAGGACCGCGACCACTGCACCCGGGCACCGGCCTGCCACGCCCGCCGAACCTCGTTCCGCGGCTGCCGGTCCGGGTGCTGCACGAGCGTCGCACCGTCGGCGTGGTCGACCAGCGACGGCACCGCATACGCCACCCGCAACCGCCGGGCCCGCAGCCACCGATCCCAGCGCGAGTCCGCGGCCGCCAGCTCCGGAGCGCGCCCGGTGAACGCGAGCATGTCCCCGATATGGCGGGCACGGAGGCAGATACCGACCGCGTGCAGCATCCGGTCCGCGGTCACCCAGCACGCCCCCTGGGCGTCGGCGCGGTCGAGCGCGGTCCGGATCCGCGACTGCACCCCGGGCGGGCGCCCGGTCCCGAGGTACAGCGACACCACCGGGTGCGGTGCCTCGGCGAGCGCCGCGCGCAGCTGCTCGCCGAACCCGTCCACGGGCAGCGCGTCGTCCTCCAACACGCACACCCACCCCGCGGCCGTGCCGGCGAAGTGCTGCCAGACGGCGCGGTGGTTGGCGACCGGGCCACGGCCGTCGTCGACGGACAGGTGCCCGTCGAGTCGGCCGGCCAAGGCCTGCGCCGCGGTGAGCCGGGCCGGGTGAGCGACTACCCCGAACGCGATGTCAGGCGCCATTGTGCAGCCGCCAGAACGTGTCGAGGTAGGTCGGTTTCAGCGCGTTCCACGACAGTTGCTCCGCGGTCGCGCGGGCGATGCTCTGCGCCTGGCGGAAGAACGCGGGGTCGCTGGCGAATCGGTCGATCGTTGCGGCCAGCGCCTGGTGGTCGACGGTGTGGAGGTCGATATCGGTGCGGGCCCGGAACGAACCGGTCCGGCGTGCCGGCACCAGCCAGTCGGGCTGCAGCAGCAGATTGTTCGGCGAGATATCGGGCATCACCACCGGCAGCCCGGAGGCGAGTGCCTCCTGCGCGGGCAGGCAGAGACCCCCGAACCGGCGCGGCAGCACCAGCACATCGTTCGCGTGGTAAGGCTGCCAGTAGTAGTCAATGTCGTCGTGCTCGAGGTCGACGTGGACATGGTCGGGGAGACGGCGCCCGGCCATCAGCCGCGGCACATACTTCGGGTCCTGGCAGCGGATCGTCACCGAGATCTCCGACCGCACATATTGCAGGGCCTCGATCAGATCTGCGGTGCCGTTGCGGTCGTGGATAGCGGGCCGGCCGACGATGTGCAGGAAGTCGATCGCCCGGCTGCTGTAGTGGGTAGGCGGGCGGACCCGGTCGGCGACGGGCACCGGCAGCAGCATCGTGCGCTGTCCGGGCATCGTCGCGGTGACCTCGTCGTACCGCCACGGGCTGGGTGCGGCGAGCAGGTCCGGGCGCGGAAGGTCGCGGCGGGCGAGGTAGTCGAGGAACTCGAAGTTGTACTGCAGCACCGTCTTGACGCCCGCGGCGCGGGCCACGGTGAAGAGGTCGTAGTTGTATGGGGTCTCCGCCGTGAACACGACGTCCAGGCCGTCGACGAACTCTTCTAAGTGCCGGCGGTCCGGAATTCCCTGAATAATTTTCGCGCCGGGGAACCGCTCCGGGTACAGCCGGCGGGTGGTGCCCGCGGTGAGGTCGACAACCAGCGTTTTCGCGGGGTGCATGTGGCGGGCGAATTCCCAGGTCTGGATGCCCAACCCGGTGTTTTCGGCGCGGCCGATCAGGCCGATCCGCATGTCAGTACCTCCGGCCGTAGATGTAGCCGCCCCGCTCGGGTGAGCCGATGATGTGGGTGTTGAACACCTTGGCGATCTTGGTGACCATCGCCCCGAATTCGTCGTCGGGTGCGGCGTCGAATTCCATGGTCAGATACCGGATCCGCGCCAGGGTCTCCGGAGCGGCGGCGGCGATGAGTTCGCGTTCGCTGCCCTCGATATCGATCTTGAGGACGTCGCAGCCATCGGGGAGGTCGGCGAACACATCGTCGAGGGTGATGGAGGGCACGGTGATCCCGCTGCCGTAGTCGACGATGCGGGAGTTGCCGTGCGCCGGTTCGAGTTGCGCGGTGCCGTGCCAGTCGGTGACCGCGGCCGCGTGGACGACGACCCGTTCGGCCATACCGTTGCCGGCGATGTTCTGCTGCAACAACGCCAGGTTGTCCGGTTCGGGTTCGTAGGCGATCACGGTGGCGCCGAGGGAAGCCGCGTAGATCGAGACGGCGCCGATGTTGGCGCCGATGTCGATCAGGATCCCGGTGTCGCGGAGATCGCCCCGGTGGATCTGGTACACGTTTTCGACCCAGCACTCGCGGATCACGGCTTCGTCGGAGGGGGAGCCGTCGCGGCCGAGGAACCGGTGCGCAGGGTTCGGGGTGAGCACGATCATCGGCCGAGGACCTCCAGGATCGTCGCCCACCGGTCGAGGTAGGTGTGCTCGGTGCGCACCAGCTGGTGGCCGGCCGCCCGGATCTGTTCGCGTTCGTCGTCTCGGTCGAGGTAGTAGTCGATCAGCTCGCGCAGCTGGTCGAACCGCCCGTACTCGTAGAACGCGAGGTGCTTGCGGTCGGTGAACGTGGCATCCATGCCGGGCACCTGCGGGTGGATGAGGAACCCGCCGCGGCCGAGGGTCTCGTACACCCGGTCGGACCAGTAGTCGGGGTATTGGTAGCGCAGGCACAGGGAGTCGCCGACCACGACCCGGGCGTCGGCGTACACCTGGTTGAGTGCTGTGCCGCGTACGACGCCCAGGCCGTCGCCGCCGTAGTGCCGGAACCGGTCCCCGTAGGTGGTGGTCAGCCAGTCCAGCAGCCGCCCCCGGTACGGCCACTCCGGGTGGTAGCGGCGCGATCCGACGAACGCGATATCGAACTGCTCGCCGGGGGTGGCTGGTGCGCACTCGGCGTGGTAGACGCCGGCGGGCAGGTAGTAGCCGCGGATGCGGGTGTTGTCGCTGAGCCATTCGGCCATGAGCCGGTCGGCGGTGAAGAAGTGATCGACCTGCCAGTACGGGTCGCGGCGCATATCGCGCTGCCGCTGCAGCCCGAACCACAAATCGAGGTGGTAGGTGAGGGTGGGGATGCCGCGGCGTTTCAGATCGCGCAGGACGCGGTCGATGCCGGGTGTACGCCAGCCGTGGGTGTGGACCCACACGAACGCGTCCGCCTGCAGGGCGGTGTCGAGGATATCGGCGGCGTGCGTTTCCGACTCCTGGAGGCGGTCGACGGTGTGGCCGAGTGCTTCCAGGCTGAGTGCGTGGTGGGTCTCCGACGTGTAGTCGGTGCGGAAGTTTCCGAGGAACGCTATGCGCATGCCCGGGACGGTAGGAACGCAGGGTGCACGACTACCGCGCCCGACCGTAGCCGGGCGCGGTAGTCGAAGCCCGGGTTAGCTGCCGGGCAGTACCGCGTCGCAGGCCGGCTGTGCCGGTGCGACATCGGCGGCCGGCTCGTTGGACGGGCCGCCGTAGTAGTAGTTCGGAGCGGTGAAGATCGACTGCACCGCGAGGGTGCAGCAGCCGTCGGTGGGATCCGGCGGCGCGATCGGGGTGGTTTCGAAGTGGATATCGGAGACCCCGTCCACCAAGCTCCCGACCGGGGCGAGCAGCCGGCCCGGGGTGAGCTGGGCGTCGATCGGCACCACGTTGTACGGGCCGCGGCCCCACCCCGTGATGTCCATGGTGATCCCGGACATGGTGAAGGTCGACACCTGGCGGCCGATCTCGAGGCCACCGCTCAGCTGCCATTCCTTGACGCCGAAAACGAAGTAGCCGAACTCCTCGCCGGTGACCGCGTCGGACTGGCCGAACACGTCATCGTTGGCCGGCAGAGCGCAGGTGTTTTCGGAACTGGTACCGGACCAGAGTTCCATTACGACACCGGAGTCGGTGACGACCTTGCGGGACGTTTCGAAGCCGACCGGGTTGCCGGCGTAGTCGACGACCGGCGCCCACCCACCGAGCATGGTCCACAGGCAGGTGTCGACACCGCAGAACTCGACCGACACTTCGAACCATTTGATCTCGGGGGCGGTGCGGTCCTGGCCGCAGATCTCGCCGTCGGCGTTCTGCTGCTCCAGTTCCTCCGCGTCCTTCAACACCGGGGTGAGCGACACGGTCACATACCCCTTGGTGACGGCGTAGTTGCCCTCACCCTCCAGTGGCATACCGCATCGGTTCGCCTTGGTCGCCCGGATGCTCTTGCCCCGGACGATCGAAACCCTCTTTCCAGCCATGCTGTTGTTGCCTCCTGCTACTCGTGCGCACGAGCGCCGGCAGGCCGTTTCCCTGGCTGGGACGCTATGAACTGGGGGTGCACGGGAGCTGCCGGCCGGCCGCGGCAGGGGGGAAACGACCCACCAGCAGGGGTGGACCGCGGCCGACCGGACAGCGCTTATTCGAGCGCCGGCGGTGGCCCGACCGGCTGCCCGAGGTCCTGAAGCCGCTGGGCCACATCGCGATCCCAGTCGGCGTGCAGCTCCGCGCGGGCCCGGCGCCGCTCGTCCTGCTGCAGCGCGTCACGCTGGTGCTCGTCGAGCTTCGCCTCGACCTGGCGCACCCGGTGCTCGGCCTGGGCGATGCGTTCGTCGGCTTGGGCCAGGGCGCGTTCGGTGATCCGCGCCGAGAGGTCCTCCAGCGTGACGAGGAGGTCGGCGCGGTTGCGGCGTCGCAGGAATATGCGATCCATGAGGGTGCCGGCTACGCCGCCGACACCGAGGGTGCCGAGGGCGGTGGCGATCTCAACCAGGGTCATGTCGTCGCGTTCTTCCGTCGTCGCAGTCACGGTGGGTCATTCCTCGCCGGTGAGGCTGGGGGACTCGGGGTCTCCGACACCGCTGGAAAGGATGGAGGTGAGTAGCGCGACCGCGGCCGCGGTGGCGGCGATGGATGCCGCGGTGGCCCAGTCGATATCGGTGATCGCGGAGCCCACCGTGATCGACGCGAGTAGCGCCTGGGCGAACGTCTTGACCACCCGCTCGCCGGTGGCCTTCCAGAACCGTGCGGTCGTCACTGTGCACCTCGCTGGTCCCAGCGCGCGATCAGCTCCGCGCGCTTGTCGTCGGGGTCGAACGGGATCCGGTGTGCGCGCAGATGGGTGCGCCACACCTGCACGCCGGAGCCGGGCCCTGTCCGCGGAGGCTCCGCCGGCAGCGCGGCCGCGGAGAGCAGCTCCTGGCCGTTGCCGTCGTTCTTGATGAGCACCGGCCCGTCGCCGGGCTCGTAGGCGGGCATGTCGATCAGGCCCGCGGCGATCACGATCTCCAGCGGCGCCCGGTACGCCGGGCCGCCCGGGCGCACAATCTTGTCGATACGCCACGCGTCCGGCCGGGCCGCGGCGACCAGCCGATTGATCGCGTCCTGACGCAGCACCGGGTCCGGGACCTCGACCTCGGCTGTCTTGCCCTCGACGAGGACGAACACCCCCGCCGGCATCAGCCCGTCACCTCGACCGCGTAGACGGTGGTCGGGCATTCCCACCCGAACCCGAACATCCGTTCGGCCACGGCCTGGCGCTCGTTGGTGGTCGGCTCGACCGCGACCCGGGGAATGATCGGGCCGCGCCAGACGGTCACCGGGCCCGTGGCGTAAACGGTGTTGCCGAGGGCGGTGTAGCCGCCGCCGAACGCCACCCGGTTGCCGAGCTGGGTGACCAGGGTGCTGCCTTGTGCCGAGGTGAGCCGCCGCTCGGCCGCGGCCGCGGACAGGCCGCGGCGGGCGTGCAGGACACCGCCGAACCCGGTCTCGCCGAGTGCTTCCTCCAGCGCGCCGAAGGCCTCGGTCAAGTCGCCGGCGTCCGGGAGTGGTGTGGCTCGTGCGGCGAGTTCGGTGGCAAACGCCTGTTCGACCCATAGCGGGGCGTGCAACATCAGCAGCTGCGCGGCGCGGGCCTGGTTCTCGCTGGTGTCGGTGGCGTACAGGCTGCACTCGTCGGTCGCCCACACGACGAGCGTGGGGAATGTGTCATCGTCCGGGCGGGCACCGGTTTTCGTCTGCGCCGGCGGAATCTCGGGGTCTGGGCACGGCTCGTGCTGCCAGATGCCCGAGGGCCCGCAGTTGGTCGGGGTCCAGTGCACGCCGCCGAGCAGTCGGGCCGGCGGGTCGAGGTCGATCGGCGGCGCAACCGACCACAGCCCGAACGGCTGCGGTGTTTGGGGAGGCCGGTGTGCTGCACACCGGGCGGCATGAGCGGGGTGGTCATCGAGGTCTCCTCGGGGTGGGTGATGCGCTACCGCCGAGGCCAGCCACGATTGGGCTGGCCCCGGCGGTGCGCGGGATCAGGACCCGCTGGCGCAGAGCACGTCCAGCCGCTGCCCGATAGCACCGTCCGGGCAGACCGGGATGGTGACCACGACGGAATCACCGCAGCGCTTGCCGACGTTGAGGCCGTCCTCGGTGAACATGCGGGTGTAGCGGTTGATCTGCAGCAGTTCCCGCGGGTACATGACGCCGAGGTCGATGATCGGCTTGACCAGCGCGAAGTAGGCGCCGGCTTCCCACAGGGCGATATCGACGGTGGCGGGGAACTGGGTCCAGTTCGGATTCCACTTCTGCCATTCGCCGACGAACTGCAGCTGGATCCGACGCTGGTTCAGCCAGCCGAGGACCTGGGCGTCGGACACGTCGAAGGTGCTGATGCCTTCCTGGTTGGCGATGTCGTTGCGCATCAGCTCGAACACCCAGGTCGGTGCCGCGCCGGCCACGATCGCGTCCCGGGCCAGGTTGCGGGAGGCCCGCACACCCATCGCCGCGATCGCCAGGCTGTTCAGAACGCTGGACGCCGCCGCGATTTGCGAGCCGGCCGGGATCACCAGGTCGCGGGTCGTGGGATCGGTGAGGATCTTGGTCAGCATCCACATCGACCGCTGCCGCTGCTGGGCAGCCAGCAACTTCTGCGTGAAGGTGTCGACGACCTCCGGCCAGACCTGGTCGCTGATGATGTCGGACTCGATGCACAGCGGCAGGTAGCACAGGGACAACTGGGCGAAGTCCTCCGGGCAGGGCACCGTGTGGCAGCGCTTCACCGTGGGCGGGTCGGCGTCGAGCTCGGCGGCGCACAGCACCTGCCAGTCCAGGGTGATGTCGAATTCCTCCGGCCAGGAGATCGAGCACCGTTCGGCGGTGATCTCCGGCAGCACGAACAGGTCGCGTGCCGGTTCGACCGGGCAGAAATCGTAGGACACCTGCGGCGGCGGGCAGCACGCCGCGGTCAGCGAACCGTCCGGCTGGATGGACGCGGCCACCGCGGCGTCGAGGACCTCGTTGAGGGTCTCGTGGTCCTCGACCGCCGGCACGTCACGTACGTACTGGCCGAGGTATTGCGGGGTGTGCCCGGACGGCTCGCTGGCGCCGTTCGGGCGCGCCATCGCCGACCCCGACCCTTTCGCCGCGGCGGCGAGTCCGGCGGTGATCGCGTTGAGCTTCACCATGCCGGGCACGTAACCGGGTGCGTCCGGGCGCATCTGCCACCCGGCGGTGGGGTTCGGTGCCGGGTCGGCCGGGATCTGGGGTGCGCGGCCGCGGTTGGCGCCGGCGAAACTGGTGCGGCGCCGCGGCTTGCTGGCGGCGGTGACCGTTTCGGTGGCGGCTTCCCGGGTGGCCTGCTCGGCTTCGGCGACCACCTGGTCCGCGTCGGCCTGGTCCTCGGTGCCGTCCGTGTCGTCGGCGTCGGTGGTGTCGTCCGCTTCCTCGGTGGTGGCCTCGGCCTGTTCGCGTTGGCGGCGGTCGGCGACCAGCCGGGCGGCTTCGGCGCGGCGGGCGTCGGCGTCGTCGAGGCCGGCGACCGCGGTCTCGAGGGTGTCGAGCGCCTCGGTCACTACGCGCAGCGCTTCGACGTCGGCATCGGACAGGTCGGCGGTGTCGGCTTCCACCGACTCGGCGATCCGGTTGAATTCGGCGGTGGCGGCCTCGTGCAGGGCGGCGAGTTCCTCGCGGCTGGTGGGCAGCGGGTTCGGCAGTTCGAATGGCATCGGAGTTCCTTCGGGGGTGCAGGAATACGACAGGTCGTCGGCTCCTCCGGCCCGCAGCCAGCAAGGTCACCGGGTACAGCTGTGGCGTCCTCCGGCCCGCAGCCAGCAAGGGTCACCAGGTCCAACCAGGGAGTCGCTCCGGCCCGCAGCCAGCAAGGTCGTCCCGCGTGATGTCACGCTATGAATCGGGGGTGCACGGCTACCCCGGCTTCGGTCCGGCGACGGGCCGGATGGTGCCGCCGCCGGCCAAACTCCGCTGCATCCGCGCCTCCACCTGCGAGGTGTAGGTGGCTGTCGAACCGTCCGGTTTGGTCAGCTCGTAATGGATCTGCTTCGGCTTCTTCTGGCCGCCGCACCCGCATCCCATGACTCACGCCTTCCTGTTTCGAACCGCGGCGA
>NZ_JBNJNJ010000003.1:0-39468 GCF_050936135.1 Nocardia sp. CA-290969
AATTCGCACGGTTGAACAACCCACTCGTGGCGGCATGAGTGCCCGCGGCGATGACCGGAAGGAGTCATGGCAATCAGCACAGAGAAATTCACGCCTGCGGAAGAAGCGTGGCTCGCCGAGGTCAAGAAGGGCTGGGCACCGCTCGACGCCTACCAGGCCATGATCATCCGCCGACATTTCCGGACCAAACCGCCCCAGCAAGAAGGCAGGACATGAGCAGCACAGAGAACGGATTCCGCACCACCGACTGGAACCCCATCGTGGTTGAGGCCGCGAAGGTCATGTACGAGCGTCTCCGCGTCGGCGATCGTGATCTGCCGCCGTGGTCTCAACTCGACGACGACGCGACCGATCACTACTGCATCGCCGCCCAGAACTGCGTCGAAACGTTCCATTGGGAGGCGTCGAAGATGGTCACCGTGTACCGGGACTTCCACGGATGACCGGGATTCGACGCTCGACCCTGGACTGGGCTCGCGATATCGCTCGGGCCTACCGCGGTGCTCTATTGGCCGTGGATCCGGAGCGCTGCGCCCGCCTCGACGAGAAGGCGCGAGAGAACGGGCAGAACTGGGCGGCGCCGACCCCGGTCGATCCGGCGGAGATGGAACGGTACTTCGACGTCCCACTGCCACCGGCGGAGATCGAGCGGCTGTGGGGCGTGAAAGCGGCGACGATCCGTTCCTGGGCACGCAAGGAGCGGCGCGACCCCGGAGACCGGTCGAAGCCGCTCCTGCGCCGTCACGGGGAAGGCAAGCATGCCAGGTATGTCCCGCGGGAAGTGCTGGCCGTCCAGTCGCGGCACAGGGTGATCGAGAGCCGCCTGGAATGAACAGCATCCTGAGTTCTCGGCACTCGCGTGCGTGAGCGGCCGACTCGAACCCGCGACAGCCAGGATTGCACCTATATCCGGCCTTGCGCGCGGGCCGGACTTTCGGCAACCTTCGTGACATCACGAAGGTTGCCACTCCGCCCTCACATGCGCCGGACGCCAGGCCGCTTTTCGTTGGCATCACCGAAAAGATCCAGTGGCACTCACGCCCTCGAACCCGGCGCGGCGGCTGGACATTGTGCACCGTGCCAGGCAGGATGTAGGTGGACCAGGACAACTGTGTCCATATCGAGATCAGTCTCCACCGGCATGAAACATCCACGCATCTTCCGGGATATTTTGAGTGCCTGACCATCCTGTCGGGCAACCGATCCGGAAAGCGCAGGTAACCATGCCGAACAACCCCATCGCTCTGAACTCGCAACTCGTGCTGTCTGAACTCGACACCGACGACAAGATCGTCGACCAGTTCGACTACCGCATCGTTCCCGACGACGAAGCCGACGCCGCACAGGCCTGGTACCCGGTGAGTGCACCGACCAGCCAGGACCTCCTTGGGCGTATCGCCAATGACATCGTCGAGACCACGCGCGACGGTCGATCCGTTCGTGTTCGGGTTCAGGCCCACGAAGCCATCGTTCAGCGATAGGCTCTCCCTACGGCGGACCGCCGTAGACCCTAAGCCCACCCCGGCCCCCTTCCGAGGTGGGCTTAGTTTCGTCCAGGGAGAGCCCCATGTCTCGGATGATGGTCCACCGCAGCGGATCCTGCGGATGTTGTTCCGCACCTGAACGAGGGACCGCCCGCCAACGCGAGAAACGCGCATGGCTCGCAGAGGTCACCTCTGGACGGGAGCACTCCCGCAACCTCACCGAGGAGTCCTGATGGCCATCCTGGCCGCGTTCATCCACTCCCTGTGCCGCCCGACGCCGCTCCACACCCTGGAGCAGCCCATGACCGTGTTCGAAGTCGCGCCCACAGTGTGGAGCTGGTGAGCGACCACACCGGCAGCGGTTACTCGCCGGCGTCCAGGTCGATGCTCGTGATTGCGGTTTCCGACTCTGGAGGCACCTGGCCCATATTCCCGCGGACGCCTCCCGCCCGGGCCCGCTGGTACTTCACAGCCTGACCAGTCGCCATCGGCACCCGCTCGTCGGCGTGGAGCTTGAACCCCAGCAGCCACTGGTCACCCGTCAGCCGGCCGATCACTGGGCGCTTCTCATAGCTCGCGGTATCCGCCCGAGCGTGCTGCTCCACCAGGTCCAGGCTCTTGGAAACGGCCACCGGCCGCGACCCGGGGACGCTGTAGTGCTCGAACGACCTCCACCACCCGTACATGCCAACGACCCTATCGGCCGCCGCCCAGCCCTACAGGAGAACCAGTGACCAGCCTCATCCTCAACGCCCTGTGGGACCTCATCAGCTACAACGACTTCCAGCTCCCCAAGCTCGCATGGCAGGCCATCCGCACAGGCTCGGCATAACCCATGCCCCAACCCCTGACGTCGGTCCTCCTCAGCATCGGCACCACACTGCTGTGGGCCTCCATCGTGTTCGCTCTCGTGATGCTGCTCATCCGCCTGCAGGGCAAGCCCAACAGCTGAGCCCATGCAACGCAGCACCAGCACAAGAGACCGACACCGAACCCTCATCGCCCGCGGCCGGCCACCATGCGGCATCTGCGGTGGCGACATCGACTACAGCCTCCCCCACCTGGATCCGGGCGAGTACGTGATCGACCACATCGTGCCCTTAGCTCGAGGTGGCACCGACACCCTGGACAACCTCCAGCCGGCTCACCGGCACTGCAACAGGCAGAAAGCCGACAAGGACCCCGACACAGCCCCCAGACCGGCCTACCGGACATTCGTCACCGAGCGAACCTGGTGACCACCCACCCCTGGGCGGGGTCCCGCTCCCACCGCAGGACCCGCCGCCCTGGGCATAGGCGGCTGTCTATCCACGAAGCCCCCGCCCCCCGGAAGGAGGCGACCGACCATGGCTGAGAAGAAGCTGCGGGTCGTCTCCGAGGAGGAGCGCCGCGCGCAGCCGCTGACGTTGTTGGAGGCGGTCGAGGACGGCGATGTCCTGGCGATCCTGAAGGCGCAGCGGCGGATCATCGCCGAGTCGCTGGCGACAGCGTCGGAGAACACGAAGCCGCAGTACTCCAACGAGTTGACGAAGCTGACGAAGCTGATCACCGAGGAGGAAGGCCGGCGGGCGGTGGAGCGCGGCGAGAACTCTGTGGTCGCGCGGACCGATGACGAAGCCTGGGACAGCTCGGCTATCTGAGGTCGCCCGGCATGTGATCGAGCCGGACGGGATTGTCTCGACTCGCTGGCCGCGGGTTCGGGACACCTGCCGCAACCTGGGTTGGGAGTTCGACGGCTGGCAGGACGGCACCGGGCGCCTGATCTTGGCTCTGCGCGCCGATGGGCTGTACGCGGCCGACACGGTGGTGATCTCGATCCCGCGGCAGGTGGGCAAGACCTTCCTGATCGGCGCGATCGTGTTCGCGCTGTGCCTGATCTTCCCGGGTCTGACGGTGATCTGGACGGCGCACCGGTTCAAGACCGCGCGCGAGACGTTCTCGGCGATGAGTTCGATGGCCGACTCGCCCCGTGTCCGACCGCATATCAGCAACGTGTCCCGCGGCCGCGGTGAGGAAGGCGTCTACTTCGTCAACGGGTCCCGGATCATGTTCGGCGCCCGGGAGCGTGGGTTCGGACGAGGGTTCGCGAAGGTCGACGTCCTGGTGCTCGATGAGGGACAGATCCTCACCGAGGCCGCGATGGAGGACATGGTGCCGGCCACGAACGCCGCACCGAACCCGCTGATCCTGCTGACCGGCACACCGCCGCGGCCGAAGGACCCGGGCGAGATCTTCACGACGCTGCGGCAGGAAGCGCTCGACGGCGAGTCCGACGAAACGGTGTTCATCGAGATCTCGGCTGACCGTGATTGCGACCCGAACGACCGCGAGCAGTGGCGCAAGGCGAACCCTTCGTACCCGCATCGGACTTCCGAGCGCGCGATCCTGCGCATGAAGAAGAACCTGGGGCCGGACTCGTTCATGCGTGAGGGCCTCGGTGTCTGGGATGAGATCAGCAAGCACATGCCGGTCGTGCGGGCGTCGCTGTGGCGGGAGCTGGTCGACGTCGGACCGGCCGACGGCACCGCGCCGACAGCGTTCGGCGTGGATATGTCGCATGGCCGGGAGATCTCGATATCGGCGTGCTGGATCGAGGGTGAATCGGCGCACTGCGAGGAAGTGTGGGCCGGTGTCGACGAGGACGCCGCGGTCGAGTGGCTGCTCGCCCGGGCGCGGCGGCGAACCCCGATCGCGATCGATTCGGCTTCGCCCGCGGCGTCGATGGTTCCAGTGCTGCGGGCCCGGCGGATGGCGGTTGTGCAGACCTCAGCGGGCGATATGGCGAAGGCGTGCGGGCTGTTCGTGGCGAAGGTGAAGGGCGCTCGGTTCACTCACGGCGGGCAGAAGGCGGTGGATGACGCGGTGGAGGGCGGCCGGAAGCGGCCGATCGGTACTGCCGGCGGGTGGGGTTGGGACAGGACGGACGAGACCGTGAATATCGCGCCGATCGTGGCGATGACGTTGGCGCTGTTCGGGGCGTCGGGAACGCGGCCCCTCTCGGGCGGCGGCCGCGGTGTCTCCCGTGGCACGAGGTCGACGACAGGCGGAAGGACGGCGGTATCGCGGTGATCACCGACAGGATCGCAGCCGAGAAGATCACCATTCCCGGCCTGGACAACGACGAGCAGGACACGCTCGATGGTCTGGTCGTCGAGTTGGACCGGAAGGCGCGGCGTAACCGCCTGCGCAAGGCGTACTACGACGGCAAGCACGCCGTGGAGCGGCTCGGGCCGGTTGTCCCGCCCCAGTACTACCAGCTGGCCATCGTTCTCGGCTGGTCGGCCAAGGCGGTCGATATCCTCGCCCGCCGCTGCAACCTCGATGGGTTCGTGTGGCCGGACGGCGATCTCGCCAGTCTCGGTATCGACGAAGTGGTCGAAGACAACTTTCTCGGTGCCGAGTCGTCTGCTGCGGTGACCTCCTCGCTGATCCACAGTGTCTCGTTCCTGGTGAACACCGAGGGTGACGGCGATGGCCCGAAGTCGCTGATCCACACGAAGGATGCGCTCAACGCAACCGGTGAGTGGAACCAGCGGACCCGCCGGCTGGACAACCTGCTGTCGATCACCTCCCGTGACGAGGAGGGTCGGCCGACCGGGCTGGCGCTGTACCTGGAGAACCTGACCATCGTGGCCGAACGGCGTTCGGGCAGATGGGCGATCGTGGATCGGTCGACGCATCCGTGGGGTGTGCCTGCTGAGCCGTTGGTGTACCGGTATCGCCCAGGGCGACCGTTCGGTGCGTCGCGGATCTCGCGGGCGGTGATGTCGCTGCACGATCAGGCGATTCGGACGGTGATCCGTATGGAGGGTCACGCCGATGTGTTCAGCTTCCCTGAGCTGCTGCTACTCGGCGCGGACGAGTCGGTGTTCAAGAACGCCGACGGGACGACGCGCGCGGTGTGGGAAGTGATGCTCGGCCGGATCAAGGGCATCCCGGACGACGACAACGCGGTGAACCCGCGCGCGGACGTGAAGCAGTTCGCTGCCAGCTCGCCGGCGCCACATATCGAGATGCTGCGGCAGCAGGCGCAACTGTTCAGCGGTGAGACGTCGATCCCGCTGACCTCGCTGGGTGTCTCGGACATGAGTAATCCGACCTCCGCGGACAGCTACATCGCATCGCGTGAGGACCTGATCGCCGAGGCCGAGGGTGCGACCGACGACTGGTCGCCGGCGTTCCGGCGGTCGATGATGCGGGCGCTGGCTATCCAGAACGACCTCGACGAGATCCCGCCGGAGTGGCGCAGCATCGACACGAAGTGGCGGTCACCGATCTACCTGTCCCGGGCGGCGCAGGCCGACGCGGGCATGAAGCAGCTGACCGCGGTGCCGTGGCTCGCCGAGACAGAGGTCGGGCTCGAGCTGCTGGGTCTCACCGAGCAGCAGATCGAACGCGCTTTGGCGGATCGGCGGCGTGCAAATGTGCGCCAGATCCTGGATCGGCTTCCCGCGGTACCCGACGTGACGGCGCAAGCTCCGGCGCAGGTAGACGAGACGGCCACCGATGGCAGTATCGCCCGCTGAGCGGCAGTACATCCTCGCCCAGATCGGGAAGGTCGCCTCGGATGCGCTGCAGGTGCTGTGGCAGCAGGCGGCAGAGTTGTCGACCGGCGATTTCGCCGCGTTCGTGATCGAGGCCTTCCCGGAGCTGGTCGCGCCGTACACCACGCTGGCCGCCGAAACGGCGCTGCTGTGGTACGCGGCGTCGGAGGTGGTGCCCACCGACTTCGTGCCGGAGCTGGGGTCGCTGCCGAGCGTGGAGCAGTTGACCCGGTCGGCCGAGTGGGCGCTGGGCGGGCAGGGAACGGTCGGGCTCGACCGCTTGCAGGGCACCACGCAGCGAGCGGTGTACGACTCGGCGCGCAGCACGATCGTCGAGAACTCCGACTCCGAGCCGGGTGCTCGGTGGGCGCGGTATGCGTCGGCGAACGCGTGCGCGTTCTGCGCGATGCTGGCCACCCGCGGCGCCGTCTACACCTCCGCCGAGGCTGCTGGCGGTGTCGTCGGCCGGGGCACGGAGATGTCGCTGATGGATCGCCGGATCCGCGCGGCCGGCGGGACCCGGCGCACCGGTGGGCGGTTCACGGCTGGGGGTGTACGCGCCCGCGGGGAACGCGCGCTCGGCGAGAAGTATCACGACCACTGCCATTGCGTCGCGATCGAGGTCCGTCCCGGCGACAGCTACACCCCACCTGACTACGTCGAGCGGTGGGACGACGCCTACATCACCGCGACCCGCGAAACGCCGGGCGTCGGACGGTATGGCGCGATCGACCGAACCGCGGTGCTCGCTCATATGCGCGAGTCGCTCGGCTCTCACTAGACCACCCCGACCGCAACGGGCGGGGACAAACCCGAAACGGGAGATGCACATGTCCGCCATCACGATGCCTATCCATCCGGTGACCGGAGTGCGGGCGATCGGATTCACCCGCCGCGGCCCCGTCTGGCCGGTTCTCGGTGGCGCAGAAGACGCCGGCCATCCCGGCGCCGGCGATAGCGCCACCGGCGACGGCTCGGGTGATACACCGCCCGCCGATCCGAAGCCGACCGAAACGGTCGAGTTCTGGAAGCAGAAGGCCCGGGAGCAGGAGAAGCGCGCCAAGGACAACGCCGCCGCCGCGAAGCGGCTGGCCGAGATCGAAGACGCGCAGAAGTCGGAGACCCAGCGCGCTGCTGACAAGGTCGCCGCAGCCGAGGCCGAGATCGCAACGATCCCGGCGAAGGTCGCCGACGCGCTCCGCGGTCACCTGGTCACGCTGCACAAGATCGACAGCGCCGACGCCGAACTGTTCCTTACGGCAACGGATCCCGATCTGCTGCTCAAGCAGGTCGACCGGCTCGTCGCTCAGGCGGACAAGAGCAAGAAACGTAACCACGTTCCCCGCGAGGGGAATAACCCCGAACCCGGCGAGAACTCGATGCACGCGTTCGCGCGGCAGCTGTTCCACGGCGGAGAATAAGGAAGGGCCACCATGGCTACTTTGACCACCGGGAGCCTGAGCATCCCGAACCAGATCCTCGATCCGTGGCTCGGCAAGGTGAAGTACGGCTCGGCCGTAGCCACTCTGTCCGGCGCCACCCCGATGAAGTTCGGCACGGGCCAGTCGATGACCTTCACCATCGGCGAAGCCGAGTACGTCGGTGAGGGCGCGAACAAGGGCGGATCGACCTTCACCCCGACCACCAAGACGGTGAAGCCGTTCAAGTTCCACAAGACGGTGCGCTGGACCGAAGAGGTCATGTGGGCCAACGAGGATCACCAGCTCGAGGTGGTCGAGCAGATCCTCGACCAGATCCAGCCCGCGCTGTCGCGCGCTCTGGACTTCGGTGTGTTCCACGGCATCAACCCCACCGGCGGCGCTGCGGTCGCAGCAATGACCGAGAAGCTGTCCGACACAACCAACTCGATCGAGATCGGCGCGAGCGATAAGCCGTACGCCAACCTCGACGCGGCCGACGCGCTGATCCTGGCCGACAGCTTCAACCCGCGCGATATCGCGTTGGATCCGTCCTTCGCCGCGGTGTTCGGCGGTCTGCGTAACGCGACCTCCGAGCAGAAGCTGTACCCCGATCTGTCCTACGCGACCGCCCCCGCCGGCCGCCTGGAGAACCACAACTCGTCGGTGTCCGACACCGTCGGTGCTGTCGGCGTGGCCGCTGTCGACACGGACGTGAAGGCGTTCGTGGGTGACTTCTCCGCGATCCGGTGGGGCATCCAGCGGCAGCTCGGCCTGGAGGTCATCCAGTACGGCGACCCGGACGGTGGCGGTGACCTCAAGCGCAACAACCAGGTCGCGTTCCGCTCCGAGGTCGTCTACGGCTGGGGCATCGCGGATCTGAACGCGTTCGCCAAGATCATCGACGCGGCCTGATGCCTCGCCTGCGTAACTCCGTGACCGGTGTGGTCGTGTCCGTCTCCGACGACACGGCCACCCGGCTCGGCCGCGAATGGCAGCCCGTCGAGGCCGCGCCACCGCGCCCCCGCAGGCGTGCACCCCGGCGAGCCCCGGCCCCGGCGACCGAAAAGGAGTAGGTGCACATGGGCGACTTCATCCAACCAGTGGACCTCGCGCCCTTCGCGACCATCGATCCGGCCAAGGCTGCGGCGATGATCGAGGACGCCGAGGCCATGGCCAAGGAGTACGCCCCGTGCATCACCGACGCCGAGTTCGTGAAGCAGGGCGCGGTGAAGGCGATCCTCCGCGGAGCGATCTTGCGGTGGAACGATGCCGGGTCTGGTGCGGTAGCGACGCAGTCGGCGGGTCCGTACGCGCAGACGTACGACACCCGGCAGCCGCGTCGACAGCTGTTCTGGCCCAGCGAGATCGAGCAGTTGCAAGGCCTGTGTACGACCGACGGTGACGGCAAAGCCTTCGCGGTGGACACGGCGCCCGGGTGCGGGACGGTGCACGCGGCGACGTGTTCGCTGGTGTTCGGCGCGCTGTACTGCTCTTGCGGTGCCGATCTCGCCGGCACCCCGCTGTGGGGTGTGAGCGGATGACGTTCCCGACCCCGTGGTCGGTGGGGGTGCATGCCTTCTCCGACAGCGGAACGGACGCGCACGGCAACCCGACCATCACGTTCACCCCGCCTCTGTCGCAACCGGGCACCACGGCGGCGGTATACGGCTGGTTCGTGCCGTCGACCACCGAACCGCCCTTGGCCGGGCACGACCGGGTGATCGTCGATGTGCAGCTCCTCGTCCCGCCGGGGTTCCCGGCCGGGCCCAGGGATGTCGTCGATCTACCGGAAGGGCCGGCTGGGCAATTCGAGGTCGTCGGCTATCCGGAGGACTACACGCACGGCCCATTCGGGTGGGCGCCGGGTGCTGTGCTGAATCTGCGGAAGGTGGACGGCTGATGGCCGTACGTATCCGGTTCCACAACGAGGCGTTCGAGGAGCTCCGCCGCGGAGACGCGGTGCAGGACGAACTCGCCAAGCATGCCGAGGCCTGGGCCCAGGCCGCCCGGGACGACTCCGGCCGGTTCGGGTATCAAGCGCGGCGCGGCGTCGGTGAAAGCCGGGACCGAGCCGCAGTGGTCACGGTCAACGCCGCCGCGATGAACAACGAGGCACACCACCACACCCTGATCCGCACGATGCCGGGCGGCACCTGATGACCGCGCTGGTCGCGTTCCCGGACGCCGAGGCCGCGATCATCACGCACCTGCGTGGCCAGCTCGCCGCGCTCGGCGTTCCAACACCGGTCTCGGGGCGGGTGCCCAACCCGGTGCCAGCCCGGCATGTTCGGGTTGTTCGCACCGGTGGTCTTCGCCGGGACCTTGTCACCGACCGGGCCCGGTTGACGTTCGAGTGCCGTGATTCGGGTGGCGAGCCGGGCGCAATCGAGCTGGCTCGGCTCGTGCAGGACGTAGGGATGCCGCGGACGCGCATCTGGCGGAGGCGACCGAGACGGCGGCCCGGATCGGCGTGGACCGTGACGACTACCGGCTGTGCTTCGGTCCGACGAACGCGAAGATCTGGTCGGTCGGCCTGGCCGTGGAAGCATTGGACGGGACGACCGCGGTAGCGCGCGCTCAGGGAATGGAGCTGCCGAAGAACACTCCCAGGGAGCGGGCCGGCCACCACTACATCGATCTGGCGCGGGCGTTCCTACTGCACGGGGATCGGGAGGGCGCGTTCTCTGCCCTTCAGGTGGCGCGGAGGATCGCTCCGACGCAGACCCGGTATCACCCGATGGTGCACGAAACGGTGCGGGCGCTGGCGCGTCAGGAGGCGCGGAGCACGGAGACGCTGCGGAATTTCGTGGCGTGGTGCGGGATCAAGGCGATGTAACCCTGAACGGGGGAGAGCCCGGCTGGATACGTTCCGGCCGGGCTCTCGTCATGTCCGGGGGTCAGAACGGCCAGTTGCCGTCCCGTCCCCGTTCCAGCAGCGGGATCAGATCGAACCCCTTGTCCGACAGTCCGCCGAAGGTGTGCCGGTTCGGTCCGCCCGCAGCGTGACCGTGCCGGTACCCCGCGAGGTTCCAGGTGTACAGCGGCACCGTCGGAGGCAGCACGGCGCCCGGGTCGCCACCCCAACCGGTCTGCTCGTCGGTCAGGATCACCACCCGATCGTGCCGGTCGAACGTCGCCTTCGTAGCGGCTGCGGTCGCTGTGCCGGCGCCGATGAAGAAGCCGTCGTTCTTCCAGCGGGCGATCGCCGACAGCAGCGACTCTCCTGCCCGCAGGTCGAACCGCAGTCCGTGGTTCGAGTAGGAGACCACATCGGCGTGCGCGCAGCGGCGAGCCAGCGCCAGGCCGAACACCACCGCGGCATCCCAGCGCATGAGCGTGCCATCCTTCGAGAACCCCGCGTTCATCGAACCCGAGGTGTCGATCAGGATCAGCGTCCGGCCGTCGAGTGCGGGCACGTTCGACACGGCCGCGTCCAACGCCTGCTCCAGCGGCCACGACCAGCGCAGCGACAGGGCCGCCCGGTAGGCGGACAGGAACCGCATCGGCAGCTGCCGGGACTTCGCCACCTGCTCCGGGTCGGACAGGCGAGCGCCTACGGTCGCGGCGACCGTGTCGGAGACTCCGGCCTGGTCGAAGTTGCGCAGGTTCCGCAGCAGGGCCATGTAGCCCATGGAGGGGATGATCGACTCCCACAGTTCCTTGGTCCAGGGACCGTTCACCAGGGACGGCACAGCCTCCCAGGTGACTCCGGCCGTGGACAGGTGCTCGGCGAGTTCGCCGGCCTCCGCCAGCTCCCGGATCCGGTCGGGTCCGAGAGCACGCAGTACGGTGTTCGCCCGCAGCACGCCCAGCTGCTCGGGGATCTGCAACCCCTCGATGCCGATCCGTGCCTCGATGGCGTACTTGAAAAGGGCGGACTGCCACTCCGACCGCGGGTCGACGTGGGCGAGCTGGATGACGTCGGCGAACCGCACGCCGCGCGAGTCGCTGTCCCACTTCAGGAACGAGCGTTCGTTGTACAACCGGGCTGCCGCGTCGGCGACGCCGCGCTTCACGGCCATGGGGAGCTTGCGTCCGTAGTGGGCGTGCCAGTAGCTGATGAACTCGGCGGGCTCGTCGGCCCGCTGAAGTACTGAGGCGATGAGCGCGCGTGAGCCCGGCTGCTCAGCCGCGAGGCAGGCTTTCGTGCCCTCGGCTGCCAGGGCCAGGGACGCGGAGCGCATGTTGGCCTCACCGCGGAGCCAGCGTGCGAATCGGGTGAGCCAGTCGAAGTCGGTGACGGCAACCTGGCGGACGAGCTGGGAGAACCGGGAATCCCGATCGCCGGCGCTCTCGTAGAAGGTGTTCTCGCCGACCATATTGGTGACCGCGAGGAGGAAGAGTTCGGACTGTGCGTCACGCGCGTACCCGGGCGCACCTTCGTAAGTGGTGCCGGTAGCGGTGGAATCGGTCCGGATCGGAGCATGCCCCACGGGGCGGGCGGTGCTCGTGTTGAACTTTGCCATGTCAGTCCCCTTTGTGAAGGGGGAGAACAACGTCGGAGTCCCGCGTGTGGGTCCTGAGAAATGATCGGTGAAGGACTTGCCCAATTGCTCTACCGCCTGAGCTACAGCAGCAAGCTGCTGGCGGGACTCGAACCCGCGACCCATTGATTAACAGTGAAGTAACCCTCACCTGCGCAGCAGGACCCTACGCGAGGTTTGAATCGCCCGAGAAATAGACGGCAGAAGTGACGTTGGCGTCCTAGGCCACTAGACGACAGGAGGCAAGCCTCCCGGCGGGATTCGAACCCGCGTTACCCCTGTGAAAGAGGAAGTAACTCCCACCTACGCAACGGGCGATTCGCACACTCTGAAGTTGTGCTCCCGAGAAATAGTCGCCCGAGGTACGGATCGCATCCCAAATGTGAAGTAACCCCGGAGCTTCGCAGCGGAAGTACGTCCAATGTAACCCGTCGGCCCGATAATCTCGAGCTGGTTTCGGAGGTGTCCATCACAGCAGATTTATGTCACTACCTGCCAAAACGTGGGCAATAAGAAACGGCGCCCCATCGGAGCGCCGTTTCTTGACGTCTGACCTACCGCTGCCGCGCGAGCTCGTCGAGGATCTCCTCCGGCACCGGTGTCTCCTCCGGCAGCCGGTACAGCACCGCGGACCGGAGGCAAACGTCGCACCGGTAGCCCAGCGTCGTAAGCCCGGCCACGGTGAAACGATCCGTGAGGCTCACCGCGGGGTGCTGGCAGTCGTACATCAGCTGAGCACCTGGCGCAGGACTTGCCCGTACGGGTCGACCTGCAGCGCGGTCCGGTGTTCCTTCTGCACGATGGCGATGATCGGCCACACGAACAGCCAGCACCCGCACGTCACGAGCGACAGGATCAGGTGCAGGGTGTGGTTCGGTTTCGAGCCGCGCACGATGACCGCGGTGGTGTCGGTCTGGGATTCGACGCGACCGCCGGCGGCGACCTCGGAGGCTACGGCCATCGCCATGGCCTGGCGGCGGGCGTCGAGGGACTGCTCGGTCAGCTGCGGCTGCCACTCGGGCAGGGGCATGGTCGGGTCGCTCATTTCGCGGCCGTCGGGGTGAGCAGAACCTGCACCATCTCGATACCGGCGATGACCGCGGTGGGCCCGCCGACGATCAGGGTGCCGAGGACTCCGCCGATCCCGGCGCCGGTGACGCCACCGGTGAGGCAGCCCAGCGGGATGAACACGAGGGTGGGGCTGGTGACGACTCCGCCGATCGCGCAGCCGAGCACGAACCCGGTGCCGGCGCCGATCAACGATCCCGCGGTGGTGGCTACGCCGACCTTCGCCGACCACGAGGACATGGCGGCGTCGTTGTCGGCCTGGCTGGCGATCTCCTGGGCGGCCGGGGTGCCTGCGGGGGCGGCGGGTATGTCCCGGAGCAGCGGGACGGTGTCGTCGCATCGGACGTCAGCCATGACCCCGAGGGCGTAGCCCTGAGCCATGGGATGGGGGTAGTCGGTGGCGAGGAGGTCGAGTGCGGCCCGTTTGCCCTCGGCGGTGGGATCGTTGCGGAGGGTGTCGCACACCTTCGTGGAGTAGCCGGGGATGTCGACGGGGTTGACGCCGACGAGGCGGAGGCGGGCGTCGATCTGGAGGGTGTGGTCGATGCCGGGGATGGGTGCGGCCTGCGCGGGCAGGGCCCCGGCGGTGGCGGCTGTAGTGGCGAGAGCAGCAGCGGCCAGAGCCTTACGGATACGCATGATGTTGTGGGTTCCTGTCGTGTCTGAGGACAGTTGATAGCTGTTGATGCCATCAACCACTGAGCGGAAACCCGCAGGTCGCGAGGAGGTGCCGAAAGTTTCTCAGAATCCTTAAAGTGCAGGTCAACCCCGAAAAACCAGCGAAAAGCAAGGGGTTCGATTCCCCTTAGCTCCACCACGACCGTGCAGGTCACGGCTACGATGGTAGCTCATAACGAGCAGCCATCAACAGCCTTCATCAACACCTGCACGGTTTTTTGCGTCTCGGGGGCGCACTCGGGCGGTTGCGAGAAGGCTCGAACGGAGCCGAGAAGATGTCCAGCGTGCGCGTCTGTACCCGCAAGGACGGCAGCGTCTACACCCAGGTCCTGTTCCGGGAGTTCGACCCGGCCAAGGGGCGACGGGTCCAGGCGTCGGTGTCATTCGATGACCACAAGGCCGCGTTGTCGTGGCAGAAGATCCTCGACCAAGTCGGTCCTGAGAAGGCGCGTGCCATGCTGGCGGCCGAGGAGACCGTGCAGGGCGAGAAGACGGTCACTTTGAACGACTCGTGGGCCGAGACCTACATCTCCGGGCTTACGGGCGTCGAGCAAGCCACCAGGAACCGCTACCGGCGCTATATGGCCAACGACATCGGCCCGGCTATGGGCGACCTCCCGCTGCCGGCCTTGTGTGCCGCGACGGCCGATCAGAACACTGTCGTGCAGGAGTGGGTGAACGAAATGGAGGCGGACGGGGTCGCACCCAAAACGATCGCCAACAAGCACGGGTTCCTGTCCGGGTGTTTGCGCGCCGCGGTGAAGCGTCACCTGCTGCCGTTCAATCCATGCGAGGACACGAAGTTGCCGAAGCGTCGGCGTGAGTGCGTCTTCTTGGAGCCCGAGGAGTTCGACATCGTTTACGAAGCGGCTCCGGCGAAGTGGCGGCCGCTCACACTGTTTCTTGTGACAACGGGTGCCAGGTATTCGGAGGCAACGGCTTTGCGGGTTGGGGATATCGCCCGGAATGTGGACCATGAGGGCAACGAATTCTGGACCTGTCGAATCGCCAAGGCATGGAAATATACGGGCACCTCGGACTATAAGTTGGGCGGGCCGAAAACCCAACGGGGATACCGCACGATCAACATTCCGAAAGAGACGGTCGATGCCCTACGTCTCGCTGGGCGGAACAAGGACCAGCTACTTTTTCGAACCCGCAATGACAAGAGGATCATTCCCCAGCAATTCCACAATCTGTGCTGGAAGCCAACGATGGACCAGGTTGCCGGCAGGATCGGCAAGCGCCCCCGGCCTCATGACCTACGGCATACGTGCGCGAGTTGGATGTTGAACAACGGCGCCGAGATTACCGACGTCAGCGCACATCTGGGGCATGAAAGCATCAAGACGACGGTAGACGTGTATGGGCATCTTGACCGACGTTCTGGGCATCGTGCTTCAACCGCAATCTCTCGCGCTCTGGTGCGGACGGCGGTACAAAAGGGGTGATTTGTCGAGCCCCGTTGCCGCGCACCAAGATCGGTAGCGAACTGTCAGCGTTTCACTTTTCCGGCACGCTATTCGGTAGCGGGGTGAAAAAGTAACGTTCCGGTCAAGAATCGCCCAAGTGTTCGATTCACGGCGCGGACCGGGTAACACGGAACTAACATCTAACGAAATGTCGGTGGTGGTGGGCATTTTGACGGGAAGTTGGGGAGATAGCAGAGCAGGGTGCGATGCGTGAATACGCGAGCCCAGACGAGTTGCTGGGCGAATTGCAACAGGTCGATGTGACAC
The DNA here is from genome assembly GCF_050936135.1 of Nocardia sp. CA-290969. Lineage (NCBI taxonomy): Bacteria > Bacillati > Actinomycetota > Actinomycetes > Mycobacteriales > Nocardiaceae > Nocardia > Nocardia sp. CA-290969. Next base: position 15,419 of record NZ_JBNJNJ010000003.1, read on the forward strand.
CGCTGGTGTTGCGACTGAATGAAGGCGCCCTGGAGCGACTCGGGTCTGGTGACCTGACCATCTCCGAGATGATGGTGGCCGCGGAATGGTTAGGCATGGAGAAACCCGAAGACATCTTCCGCGGAATGTGAAGTTCAGCCGGCGGACTCGCCCTGGGTCTCCAATGACCGGGCGAGTTCCATCGCCGATTCCATGAAGGCATGCATCGTTGTGCCAAGCGCTACGCAGATCGGGTAGAGCTGCTCGGCGCGTATCGAACGTGACCCCTGCTCGAGCCGATAAATCGTGCTCTCCGAGATCCCGCTGGCGGTCGCCAGTTGTTCTTGACTCAGGTTGCGCTCCGCGCGGAGCCCAGCGAGCTTCCGCCCGATGGCCTGGTCGATCGTCGCGGTATCCATGCGGAGCATTGTCCCGTCCAAATGGACGTCTGGCAAGCATTGTGCCTGGTCCCACGGCTGAGAAGGTTGCCCTAAGTTAGCGACAGCCTTCCGTATGGACGAACTCACCGTCTAAACAGGTTGCTAACCCGTCCGTTTGGACGGTATTGTCTTCCGTATGGACGAACTCGTAGCCAAGCTGGTTACCTCAGCGATGGAATCTGCGGGACTCAACAAGGATCAGCTGGCCGACGCCAGTGGAATCGCCCGCGTAACACTGCGCCGGCGCCTCAAGGGCAACGGCTGGAAGATCGAGGAACTCGAAAAGGTCGCGGCGGCGCTCGGCGCCGAAGTCGCTGACTTCGTTCCCCGCCTTAAGGCGGCAGCGTGATGACCGCCCCGGTGGAGCTCTACACGCTCGAAGAAGCGGCCGAGATGTTGCACGTCACCCGCATCTGGTACATGCGCAGGCTGCGCGACCGGACGTTCCCGGGTCGCAAGGTGGGCCGCAACTGGATGCTCACCCCCGGTGACATCGAGGCCGCCGTGGAGAAGATGGCGAGCCCGGCCGCTGTTCCGCTGGGCGATCCACATGGGCTCACCCGCACCAGTCGCCGCCGGGTCACTCGCCGGGGAGGTGCAGCATGACCGCCGATCTGATGCCGTTCGTCTACGAAGGCGCCACTGTCCGCACGGTCGTCATCAACGGGGAGCCTTGGTTCGTCCTCGCAGATCTCTGCGTGGTGCTCGACATAGCGAACCCACGGAACGTCGCGGCCCGACTTTCGGAGGATCAGAAGGGTGTCCGCTCGGTGGACACCCCCGGCGGCCAACAGCCGATGACCCTTGTCAATGAGTCCGGGATGTACGAGGTCGTCATCCGGTCAGATAAGCCGGGCGCCGTGACGTTCCGTCGCTGGCTCACCGCCGAGGTTCTGCCGGCGATCAGGAAGACCGGCAACTACTCCACCGCCCCAGCGCTGACCGAGGACGAACTGATCCATCGCGCGCTGGAAGTGTCGGCCCGCCGTGTGGCGGTGCTGACCGAGCGTGTCGCCGAGCTGGAGCCGAAGGCGGAGGTCGCGGACAAGCTGCTGACCGCCGACGGTGATCTCTCCGTTCGGGACGCCGCGCAGGCGTTGACCCGCGCGGGGATCAAGACCGGTCAGGGACGCCTGTTCGCCACGCTGAACGACCGCCGGTGGATCTCCCGCGCAGGGGACGGCCGATGGCGGGTCATGCAGTCCGCGATCGACCGCGGATATATGTCGGTGCTGCCGCAGTCGCACTACCACCCGAAGACCGGGGAGTTGGTGATGGATCCGCCGCAGCCGCGGGTCACGCCGAAGGGCTTGCAGCGTCTGCTCGCTGACCTCGACTCCACGTAGTAAGGCGACCCCGCCGGGATGCAGCCCAGCGGGGTCAGAACAACCCATCCACAACCAAAGGAGAAATGGGGTGTCCGAAAGCAAGGTTATCGGTCTCCACGACGACAGCGGGACCGAGGTGTCCGACTTCCGGGACGAGATGCACGAACTCGGTATGGCAGTCAGGAATCTGGCGGACTTCGTCGACCGCATGGAGATGACCTCCTACCTGGGCGGCCGACACTACACGGTCTGGTGGGACAACCTGCAGAAGCTCATCGGGATGCGTACTCGCCTGGAGGAGCTGGAAGCGAAGGTTGCCTACGCGGATTACGTGAAGCGGCAGTCGCTCGTGCCGTATCGGATCGCGTCATGACCCGGGCGGAGCGGGAGTTCTACCGGTACCTGCTGGCGCTGGTCGTCGGCGTGACCGCGGTCCTGATCTGGCTGACCTATGTCCACCCATCCCCGGTGTCGAGCCCTGGTGATGGGCGTGTCCCGGCGGTAACGGGCACCGCCGGGACTTCCACCACCCAGTGACAAGCGAACGGGGCCGGTGATTACAGCCACCGGCCCCGCCCAAACAACATCCGAAGAAGAGAGTACCAAATGACCACCATTCATACGCCGGCGTGTGACAGATATCTGTCCGCCGCGCAGGACGATCCGCAGTTCGCTGCGATGGTCGCCGAGTTCGCTCCGCTGTCCGATGCGGAGATCCGGGATCGGATCTTGCGGTACCGGGATGACGATGAGGGCACGCCGGTGGGGGATTTCATGCGCCGCCTGTGGCCGCTGCTCACCGAGGGGGCGCAGCGATGAAACACCTCTGGGAGTACGACCACCCGTACTACTGCAACGAGGGCAACTACCTGCACTCGCCCGCGCAGCATTCGAACGTCGTCGTGCACGACACCTTCCCGTCGTGGCAGGCGTTCAAGGACGAGCCAGGTGGCTTCTACGACGCCGACCCTGAGCGGAATCTTCTGTGGCGGTGGGACTGGAAGGCGTGGCACCTCGAGCACCCGGAGGACTACACGGCCGGCGAAGAGTGTCACGTCCTGATGTTGTTCTTCATGCTCCAGCGCAAGGCGCTGTCGCGGTCGCTGTATGTCGATGTCACCGGTGCGGATGAGCCGGAAATCCGGGCCTGGTTGGCGGAGCGTGCGCAGTCCATCCGTGACCTGTGGGCGCCGCTGAACCTTGGGGAGGTGGCGTCGTGATCGCCATGTCTGCCGCCTCCATGTTCATCTCCGAACTGCTGGCTGCCCCGCCCGAGTCTGTCGATCACTGGATCGCTGATGACCTGTGGGATCTCGGTTCCGGTCTTCCCGCGATGTTGGCGTATCTGGCGGGTGTTATGTCGATGCATCCGCCGGTGGATCGGGCGTATGAGGTGGCGGCCGAGGTGCTGCGGCTGCTGGTCGGCGGTGCTAAGGCGGTGGTCCAGTGAGCCTTCTCGCCGAGAAGGGCGCCGGCCACTTCGCCTTCGCCCTGATCTCCGCCCTGCCGCCTGCGCCGCGGACGCGCCTGCTGCGCCAGGCCGCCGATGACCTCACCACTCCCGCTGCGGTTGAGCGGTGGAACGAGTGGTCCCCGATCCATCAATTCATGGCCGAGCACGGCGCGAAGGGAACCAGCGATGTCTGAGGAAGAACTGATCCGGTCGATCCGCAACGACCCTCGTGGCTGGCTCGCCACCTTGGACGAGCGGAACGACCGCATCAAAGCGCTCGCAGGCGAATGTGCCGAGTTGCGGGACAGTGCACGCGGATACGAGTCGATTCGCCAGCACCAGGGCGCCCGGATCGCCGAGCTGGAGGCGCTGGTCGGTCAGGTCCGCGCCGCTCTGGCGGGCCATCCTCGCTGCGATGTGCACCCCGATGCCGATCCGGTGTCGTGCGGGTGGAAGCGCGCCGTGGCTGATGTCCAGCGGGCTCTGGATACGGGGGGCCCAGTGGCCCAGGTTCAGTCCGATCAGTGGATGGCCGAGCACGGCCGCAAGGAGAAGTCCGATGCGTAAAAGCCCTGACGAGTTCGAGCTTCCCGAAGCCGAGCTGCGTGCCGTTGCCGAATCCGAGGCGAGTGGCCTCTGGGTGCGCCCGCTCGCGGGGGAGGTTCTCAGTGCCCGCGCGGTCATCAAGAACGTCCTCGCGCTGACCCGGCAGGAAGACGACGACCACTCCGAATTCGGTCACGGTCACGAGCAGTCGAGCGAACTCGAATGCCCGGCGTGCTGGGCCGAGGAGATCCGGGACGCCGTCCAGCCGTACATCGACTACCGGGAGGCGTTCCGCAATGCCTGACCAGACACCTGCCCTACTGGCCGATGAACACCTCCAGATCGTGGCGGACGCGAGCCATCCCGACTGTCACCCCGACGGGCAGGTCCGCGACATGGCCGCCGAGCTGCTCGCCGCCCGGGCCCGTATCGCCGAGCTGGAGCCCGAACGGGACGCCTGCCGCCGTGCCGCGCAATCCTGGCTGTCCGTCGTCGAACGCCAATGCCGGGACGTCCTGGACGCCACCGGGATGCACGACATCATCGACGAGTCGGGCGACGGTGATTGGGCTCTGGTGTGGGAGCGCATCGCAACCATGGGTGCGGACCTCCGTGCCGCTCAGGCCCGTGTCTGGGAGTTGGAGGCGTTCGTCGCGGACGTCGCCTCCCACGGCCTCCGCTGCGACCTCAATCCCACGATGGACTGCTCCACTCCGGAGAAGCACGCCGAGGGGATGCTGCGGTACCTGCGGTCGGTCGACGCCACGATGCGGAAGGAAGCGCGCCGGTTCGTCCCGGATGCGGAGCGCCGTCCGGGCAGTGCTGGCCGGCCGCGTCCCGCCCCGCGGGTGGAGGTCGTCGCCGAGTCCGTGACGGAGCTGGATCTGCTGCGCGCCCAGGACGGTGACCGGTGACCGCTGTCGAATTCGTTCCGGAGCTTCCCGGTTCCCGGCGGGGCGGTCGCCCGGTCGCCAACGCTGGTTTCGCTGCCGCTCTCCGTGAGCGCCCCGGCGAGTGGGCGGTGTGGCCGAAGCCGATCACTACGGAAACCATGCGGGTGTACCGGCGGTCGATCCCGCGGGGGATCTTGCGGGCCTTCCACGGTGGCGGGTTCGAGGCGGCTGTCCGTGAGGGGCGCCTGTACGTCCGCTATGTCGGGGGTGCCCAGTGACCGGGACCGCGATCCGCACCCCGTACCCGGCCCCGGAGTCGGGCGTGATCTACGCCGTCCACCCGCCGGCGGTGATCCAGGGCAGTGAGGTGACGCCGTACGTGTACGTCACCTCCTGCCCGCAGGTCGGGGATACCCAGGTGCTGCCGTGCACCCGCGACGGCCATGTCCTGCGGCTGGTGCTGCTCGGGTTGGTGTCGACCCAGGATCACGCTGCGGCGCTGCTGGATGCGGGCTGGGAGCTGGAGGAGGTGACCTCCTGTGTCGTCGCGTGAATCCCGCCACCGCAATGAGGGCCTCTTCGACTGGCTCGACCGCACCACTCACCCGGACGCCTTCATGCACACGGCGAGCGGCGACCGGGACTGCTGCCGCCGCAACCGGGTCGACAGCGTCACCGAGACGCGCGCGCATCTCGTCTCGGACTTCTACGGAAAGGAGCAGTGATGTCGCTGCTGGAGTTGGCTCTCGCATCGGTCCTGTACGCGTTCGTCGGCGCCACTGTCATCGGTGCGCCGTCGGCCGTGATCTACGCGCTGTGGCTTCATCTCGGGGCGCGCGTGGACGCGTCTGTCCGGTACGAGGAGTCGCTCGAGCTGGACCTGGAGCGTGCCGCATGAGCATCAGCCAAGGGGCGCTGACCAAGAAGATCGACAAGAACCCGTTGTTCGGCAAGACGCCGGAGGAGCGGCAGAGCGTGCGACTTCGGGCTGCCGAGTCCGGGAAACGCCAAGGGATCCCGCCGGCCGAGGTCCGGAAGTTGCTGGACATGCTCGGTCTCCTCGACGACGCCAAGCCGGAGACCCCGCAGGGTTGCCGGGTCTGTGGTGGGGAGTTGAAGGCGTGGACGCTGGCGCCGAAGGCCGGGATGAAGGGCTGCTGCTCGCGGCCGTGCCGCGCGAAGTTCCTGGAGGGGTCCGTCCCGGCCAAGGCAAAGCCTCCCGTGCAGAACACGGGCCGCTGCACAAAGTGCGGCGTGTCCACCTTCCATGGGCAGACCGAGGAACCGATCCCCGGCGGGAAACGGTACGGGGGTCGCGGGATGTGCGCGGCCTGCTACGCGGTGGTACGCCGCGCCGAGCGGAAGGCGGACGCCCAGTGAGCGATTACCACGACCGCTTGGCCGAGGAAACACTGCGTCTCGCGGAGAACCTTCGGGAAATCGACCCCGCCATCCTCTACGCCGATCTTGTTGCCCGCGGCCGGACTGAACCGGAGCGGGTCGCGCAGATGCTGATGTGCGCCCTGGTGTGGCTGGACGTCGATGTCACCACCTCGGAGCTGGTGGCGCGCGCGGAGGCGGTGGCCGCGGACCGCAGCATGAAGGCCGCCCCGGTGGGGCAGGTGGAGGTGATCCTGTTCAAGGACTTCCTCACCGATACCGGTGTCCTACCGGCGGGTTCCCGCTATCTCGCTACCCCGGTGGAGGGCGGCATGTGGGAGCTGCGGGTTACGGACTCGACCACGGTGACGGTGCCGGAGGCGGTGATCCGGGCGGGCGCCCGGAAGCGGGGGACCCTTCTGCGGAACCGGGATGCCCGGGAGGAGTACGGGTTCGCCCGCCGCACGCTGGGTTTCGGGCATCACGCCGCGGTGGCGTGGCTGCGGTCGCACTACCGGGTGAGTGATGAGCAGGTGGAGCGGTGGCTGTCCATCGGCCGGCTGGAGGTCGCGTCATGACCGCCCAGTTCCTGCAGCTCTCCGATGGTCTCGGCTCCGCCCGGTTCGAGGAGGTCCTCGACGGCCTCACCGGCAGGACCCGGGTGGCTATCCAGGCCGAGTACGGGACGTACGGGCCGGACGACCTTCGGAATCTGCGCGCGTTCCTGGACGCCGAGATCAAGCGGATGGAGGACTCGCCGTGGCGGTGACCGAATGGAATGACATCTGCCCGACGACCGATTTGGATCGCGGCGCCTGCTGGCACTGCAAGGCGAAGGCCGCGCCCGCCCTGGTCGCCCCGACCGAGCCGGGCCTCTACCCGGACCTGCCGGAGGACATCTACCACTCGGACCCGAACAGCCTGTCCAGTACTGGCGTCCGGCTGCTGGTGAAACCGGGCGGGCCCGCGAAGCTCCGGTACGGGGTCCACGAGGACAACGACGACTTCGACATCGGTACCGCTGCGCACACGCTGCTGCTCGGCACCGGTACCGGCATCAAAGTGGTGGAGGCGGCGACCTGGCAGGGCAAGGAAGCCAAGATCGCCCGGGCACAGGCACGCGCCGAGGGGAAGGTGCCGCTGCTGCGCAAGCAGTACAACGCGACCCGCGCCATGGTCGACGCCGCCCTCGCCCGGCCGGAGGTGGCTGCCCTGTTCCCCCGTGAGGAGAACTGTGCGGCGGAGATGTCGGCCTACGCCCTGGATCTGGATACGTGGGTGATGCTGCGGGCCCGGTTCGACTACATCATCTTCCTCCCCGGCAAACGGGTTCGGGTCCGGGATTACAAGACCTCGAAAGACGCGGCCCCGAAGCCGTTCGAGAAGGGCGCGGCGAACCTCGGCTACTACGTCCAGGTCGCCCACTACATCCGAGTCCTGAAGCTCCTCGGCTACACGGTCGAGGAGTTCATCCTCCTGGCGCAGGAGAAGACCGAGCCGTACCTGACGAGCCTGCACGAGTTCGATGCCGAGGCGATCGCCGCGGGCGACGAGATCGTCTCCGCCGCCGCGAAGTTGTTCGCCGAGTGCAGCGACTTCGACCAGTGGCCCGGCTACGGCAACCAGATCAATCAGATGAGCCTGCCCCGGTGGGCGAGGGAGTGGTGAGCATGAGCGAGAAGAAGATCGAGCTCGGCGATTACGTCGAGGTAGCGCAGCGTATCGCCGAAGTGCGGGAGAAGCTGCACCCGCAGGGCTCGTTCCAGCCGGCCGATCCGGCCCGCCCGTATGCGATCGAGGTGATCGACGGCCAGACCTACCTGATCGTGGTGGCCGCCTTCTACCGGACGCCAGAGGACACGATGCCCGGCATCGGTATGGCATGGGAGCAGGTGCCCGGCAAGACTCCGTACACCCGGGGCAGCGAACTGCAGAACGCCGAGACCTCCGCGTGGGGGCGCGCACTCGTCGCCGCCCTGGCGGCTGACACGAAGAAGGGTGTCGCCTCCGCCGATGAGGTTCGGAACCGGGCGATCTGGGCGGCCAAAGATTTGGAGCCGGCGGACCTGGCGCGCGCCGAGCTGCTCGGCCTACTGAACCGACGCGGTATCGCGGGCGGGACCGCGGCGGAGTGGTTCACCGCGAATCATCCGAACGCCGGGGATATCCGCAGCAGCATGGACACCGAGGCGCTGCGGGCTGCGATCAAGCACTTCTCCGGCGGTGAGTCGTGACCGAACACAATCCCGTCAAGATCGAGGAAGCGATCCGGGGAGTCGCGAACCAGATCGCGAACAGCGTCACCGCCTGCGGCGACGCCTACATCGCGTTCCTGAAGGCCGACCACGAGTACGACGTGGCCTACGCGCACGCCTACCTGAACGCCCCGGGCCCGGCCCATGGGAAGCGGTACGACGCAGAGCTCGCCACGATCAACGAGCGCCGCGCCCGAGACGTCGCCGACGCCACGTACAAGCATGCCGACCGTCGGGCCAAGGCTCTCGATGCCGAGCTCCGTGCCTGGCAGTCGGTGGGCGCCAGCGTGCGCTCCATGTATGGCGCTGCCGGGCGGGGGGAGTCATGATCCGCCAGTCCTGGCCGAAGACCCAGCCCCGCCGGTCGCGGCGCGGGCGTGCCGGGTTCTCGCCGAAGGTGAGAGCGGGTGTCGCCGAACGGTCCAAAGGGCTGTGCGAGTTGGACGCCTGCGGGCCGGCCGGGCACATCCACCATCGGGCCCCGCGTGGCCGCGGCGGTTCACAGTTGGAGTGGATCAACCGGGCGGCGAACGCACTGCACGTCAGCGCCCGGTGCCATGACCGGATCGAGCGCAACCGTGCCGATGCGGTGGCGAACGGCTGGCTGATCCTGCGCAACGGTCAGGCCACTGCTGTGGAGACCGCGGTGTTGTATCGGGGTCGGTGGGCGCATCTCACCGACTACGGGCTGGTCGTGCCCACCGGGGACGGTGCCGCATGAGACTTCTCGACCTGTTCTGCAAAGAGGGCGGCGCCTCGATGGGCTACCACCAGGCAGGGTTCGAAGTGGTCGGTGTGGATATCGACCCGCAGCCGCGGTACCCGTTCGAGTTCCACCAGGGCGACGCCCTGGCCTTCCTCATCGCCCACGGGGACGAGTTCGATGCCTTCGCCGCCTCACCTCCCTGTCAGGCGCACTCGAACGCGCAGCGGATCCAGGGCCGGGAACATCACGACTTCATCCGCGAAGTCCGGGGGCTGTTCCGGGCGTTCGGTAAGCCGTACGTGATCGAGAACGTCCCGGGTGCTCCGCTGCTGGATCCGATCGAGTTGTGCGGCGCCATGTTCCCGGGGTTGCGGACCTACCGGCATCGGCTGTTCGAGACGAACTTCCCTGTCGTGGTCCCGCCGCATCCGGTGCACACGGTCCCGACCACGAAGATGGGCCGCCCTCCGCAGGCTGGCGAGTTCATGCATGTGGTCGGCAACTTCTCCGGGGTGGCCGCGGCGAAGGCGGCGATGGGCATCGACTGGATGTCCCGGGACGGGCTGCGGGAGGCGATCCCGCCGGCGTTCAACAGAGCTGATCGGCCGACAGCTGATGGCCCTTCTCGCCGCCGAGTCTGCTGGGGGTGCGGCATGACCTGGACTCAGCCCATCTGCCAGCCCTGCTGGTCCTTCACCTATCCGGGAAGCTTCCCGCCCCGGGTGCTCGACGACCACTCCCGGATCTGCTGCCGATGCGGCGCCGCGACCACATCCGGGCTTTACATCCGTATCGATCCGGCCTCTGTGCCGTACCCGAGCGAGGACTGATGACCGAGACATCGTTGGCCCGAGTGTCGGTCGCCACCGCCGCGGGTGTCGGCCTGCTGGGGTCGGTACTCCTCGCGAACTGGCTGACCGAGAAGTACGGGTTCATCGCCATCGGGCTCGGCCTGTCCACTACTGCGGGAACGTTGGCCGCCGGCGCCGCACTGGCACTGCGCGATGCGCTCCAGGACACCGCCGGTAAGGCTGCGGCGATGGGGGCGGTCGCGATAGGTGCCGCCCTGTCGTTCGTGGTGGCCTCGCCCGCGCTGGCTGTGGCCTCCGCTGTGGCGTTCGCGGTAGCGGAGTTGGCGGATCTGCTGGTGTACACGCCGATCCGATCCCGCGCCCGCTTCGGCTCCAGCCCCTGGGCCGTCGCGGTCATGCTCTCCGGAGTTATCGGTGCGGTGGTGGATACCGCGCTGTTCCTGGGGATCGCGTTCGGGTGGGCGGCGGTGATGCCCGCGATGCTGGGCCAACTCGTCGGCAAGACCGGTGCGTCCCTGCTGTTCGTGATCGCAGGGAAGGGGGTGAGTGGTGTTGTATCTGACTCCTCCGACCGGCAGTCCGCGCGTGCATGACGCGATCCGCTGGGGCGTGCTCGGCGGTATGGCCACCCCGGAGCAGGGCAACGTCCTGATCCCCGGATCCCGTATCGGCTTCGACTCCGGTTGCTTCGGTAAGGGCTACCCCGGCGATGAGAAGTGGCTGGCGTGGCTGGACTCCATGGCCGACAAAACCGAGCCCGGACAGCGCCTGTGGGCCACCGCTCCTGATGTGGTGGGTGACGCGGCCGGGACGTTGAAGCGGTCCCTGCCGTTCCTGCCCAAGATCCGGGACCGGGGATTCCCTGCGGCGTTCGTGGCCCAGAACTTCGCCGGCAACCTGCCGTGGGATGAGTTCGATGTCCTGTTCCTGGGCGGGATCATCGAATGCCCCAGCTGCCTGTACCTGTGGCCGCTGGAGGTGAAACGCACCCGCCGGATCGAGCGCTGCCCGTTGTGCTTCCACCCGATGTTCGAGTGGAAGCTCAGCCCCGCCGCCCGAGACCTCACTGCTGAGGCGAAAGAGCGTGGCAAGTGGGTGCACATGGGCCGCGTCAGCTCCCAGATGCGGATCGTCTACGCGGTGAATGCCGGCGTGGACTCCGCCGACGGCACCTATCTCACCAAGGGTCCCGACATCAACCTCACCAAATTGCTGGGCTGGCTCGACGCCATCGACCGCCTCGACGACGAGCCCGGCTTCTTCGAAATCCTCCCGGAGGTCTCTGTAATGAACCCGACCCTTCCTCGCCGCGTCCCCACCTCCGGCAAGGGACAGATGATCGTCAAAGGATCGCTGCGCCATCTGTGCCCGTTCAAGGACGAAGACGACGACGGCGTGATCCTCCTGTGCTGGGAGTTCGACGGCGAGACGTTCGAACTGCATTCGCTGGCTGCTTACCTGAATTCCTTCCGTCACGAGAAGGTCACTCACGAGGAACTCTCGCACCGCATCGCCTCCGACCTCGCCCCGTGGGGTGTGGATGTGCGCACGGAGTTCACCACCGCCGCCCTGGAGGTCACGGTGCTTCCCGAGGTCTCGCAGGAGCGGGTCGCAGCATGACCGCCCAATCGATCTGCGAGCCCTGCTACCGCCGCACCGGTGGCCCTGCCTGGCTCTCCGCTACCCATTTCCGCTGCTGCTGTCGCTGTGGGGCGGCGACTTCCGCGGGGCTCTACATCCGTATCGATCCGGCCTCTGTGCCGTACCCGAGCGAGGACTGATGACCAAGACATCCATCGAATGGACAGACGAGACCTGGAATCCGGTCACCGGGTGCGACAAGGTCAGCCCGGGGTGCGACCACTGCTATGCGGAGGGTATCGCCAACCGGTTCGCCGGCACCCCGCAGTTCCCGAACGGCTTCGCGGTCACCCTGCATCCGGAACGGTTGACCCACCCGCTGCGGTGGAAGAAGCCGCGGCGCGTGTTCGTGAACTCCATGTCGGATCTCTTCCATGATCAGATCTCGGACCGGTACATCGCGCAGGTCTGGGCGATTATGGCTGCGACGCCGCAGCATACGTACCAGGTGTTGACGAAGCGGCACGGCCGCATGCGGTCTCTGCTGTCGTCGACGGAATTCGATCTCGCGGTCGCTGAGGAATGGACGAAGCTCGGAACTACCGCGGGCTCCGTCCGTGAGGACCACACTCCGCCGTACCCGCTGCCGAATGTGTGGCTCGGCGTGAGTGCCGAAGATCAGCGATGGGCCGATATCCGGATTCCCGCGCTGCTCGACACCCCGGCTGCGGTCCGGTTCGTGAGCGCCGAGCCGTTGCTCGGACCGATCGACCTCGACGGCCCGCTCGATCAGACGGGCGCTCACCGACCGAAGCTGACCTACTGGCTCACCGGTCGGCCGGGTTTCGCTGAAGACGGCACTCTCACCACCGGCCCCCGTCTCGACTGGGTGATCGTGGGCGGGGAGTCCGGCCACGGTGCCCGGCCGATGGATCCGGTGTGGGCGCGATCGCTGCGCGATCAGTGCACGGCCGCAGGGGTCGCTTATCTGTTTAAGCAATGGGGTGAGTGGGTTCCGACCGGTTTCGGGTTTGGGCAGTTCGATCCACCCGACTATCTGATCGGTTCACCTGTCGATGATCTCGGGTTCCGGCAGATAGTCCGCCGGGTCGGCAAGAAGAAGGCTGGTCGCGAGCTCGACGGCCGCACCTGGGATCAGTACCCGGGCGGTGCGGAATGACCAAATACGCTGCGCTGCTTCTCGCCGGGACCGGCTTCCCGGACGGCGGAGACGGCATCTCCGAACTGTTCCTGTCCCATCTCGACGAACGGTTCCTCCCGCAGATCGTCCGCTACCCCGCGGCAGGATTCGGGACGGGCGGTATCAGCTGGGCGAAGTCCCGCGCTGCCGGGAAGCAAGCTCTCATCGACGCCACCCGCACCACCCCGTATCCCGCGATCTGGTGCGGATATTCACAGGGGGCCGGTATAGCCGGGGACGCTGCGGCGGAGTACGGCGCCGGGAAACACCGGGACCTCGAGGTGGTCGGGTGCGCCCTGATCGCCGACCCGGGCCGCCCCGCCGGCGGGACGATGCCGGGCGTTCCCGCGGCGTCGGGGTACGGGATCGTGAAATCCCGCCCGATCACCGGGATGCCCTCGTGGTTCGCCGCGGTCGAAGGCGACCCGATCACCAGCCTCCCGGCGGGGTCGTCGCTGCGCGGGATCGCCGATACCGTCGACTATTTCTCCCTGGCGTCCCCGCAGGATGCGCTGGCGTGGGGGTTCGACCTCTACGACCGGGCGATGCGCCACAACTACCAGCCGTTTTGGAAGTTGGAGTACTGGAATCAGTGGGGGCGTGCGGCCCGGTACGCCTGGAACTATCTGCCGCCTCCGCTGGGTGGGGGTTTGCACACGTACGCGTACCGGGATCAGGGGCTGTGCGTTCGTCTGGCCGACGCGGTCAACAAGGGGGTGCGGTGATGTTTGCCGGAGATCCATTTGGAATGCCGCCGAGTGACGTACATCCCTTGGATGACATGGGAATTCGCTCAGGTCCGGCGCCTGTGCTGTCACGTAGCTGGGGTAAGATCGAAGCGGCCCCGAGGGCCGGTGCGCCAACACCGGAATCACCCCAGGGCCTAACCACCAACTTCGACTACACCGAAGAAGGGGCTCGCGTGAGCATACCCAAATCACCCCTGCCTGCAGTTTCTACCCCGCGGGAATCCGTTTCCCCGGACGAGGCCCGGCCGTACATCGTCGACATGCTCGACTCGATCCGCCGGCAGCAGGAATCCCTCAACGTCAATCGTCCGCGCTACATGCTGCTCGCCCGGGAGTACGGGCTGAAGCACGCGGAGATCGCCGAAGCCCTCGGCATGACGGAATCCGGTGTCCGCCAGGCTGTGCACCGCGCCAAGGACACCCCCGGTATGGAATTCGGAGGTGATGCCTAATGGCGTGGGGCCGTCTCGACGACAAGCTGCACAGCCACCGCAAGACCTTGGCGATTCCACGCGCTCACCGATGCGCGGCGATCGGCCTGTGGACCCTGGCCAACTCCTGGTGCAACGACCACGAGACCGACGGACTGATCCCCGCGTACATGGTGGACGAGCTCGCCGGGTCGATGGATCTGGCGGAGCAGTTGTGCCGCACCGGCAAATGGCTCCCTGTCCCGAATGTGTCCCGGTGGGACAAATCCGGACGTCCGGGACATGTCCCCGAAACCGTCCCGGATCGCGCAGAAATCGAGTCGGCGGAAGCGTTTCTGGTGCTGAACTGGGAGCAGTACAACTTCACTGCGGCGCAACTTCAGGAGCGTCGAGCGGCCGAAGCGGAGCGGAAACGCAACTGGCGCCAGGCGAAAAAGGCCAAGTCAACGGCTAGTCCCGAGGATGTCCCACCGGGACATACGGGACAGTCCGAAACGGTCCCGCCGGAGTCCCCTCTTAACCCGGACCCGAACCCATCTCTATCTCCTAACGGAGATAGAGAGAGGTCGCGCAAGCGCGGAACCCGCCTCCCTGACGACTGGATGCCCTCCGAAGACACGATCGCCTGGGCGAAACAAGAGCATCCGAACGTAGACCTTCGCCGCGCTCACGAGAAGTTCATGAACCACTGGCCGGCCCAGCCCGGGCAGAAGGGTGTGCGCGCCGACTGGGACCGCACCTGGCGGAACTGGATCATCCGCGAAGACGAGCAGGCCTCCCGTCGCGCCGGTACCGACGGCGGTCCGACGAGGCGGCAGCAGAAGGTCGCGGCGGGCGAGCGCTTCAAGACCAACCCGAACCCGAACGTCATGGCGTGGGGCGGGGTCAATCAATCCGGCATCACCGAGCAGGGCTCACTCCCGATGCTCACTGCCGTTCCTGGAGGTTTGCAATGACGACACCCGACATTCCGGGGCTGACCAACGACGAGGTGGTGACCCTGCTCCAGGTGGCCACCGGCTACGACGGCCGCGAGATCGACCACTTGCTGATCGCGCTCTGGTCCGAGGCCGCTCGCCGGCGCCGCTGGTCCTTCGCCGAGGCGGTCGACGCCGTGCACGAGCACTTCGCAGACGAAACCACCTGGATCATGCCCGGCCACGTGACCCGGCTCATCCACCGCCGTAGGGGTGCAAATTGGCAGGATTGAGCGACCAGAGCGACACCCCGTACGACGAGCACGCGGAGGCGGGGCTCATCGGGGTGACCATCCTGTCCCCCGACGTGTGCCGGCAGACCTTCCTGTCGGTGCGGCCCGAGGACTTCCACGTCCCCGGCGCCAAGCACATCGCGACCGTCCTCCACGGGATGTTGCTGGCGGGCAAGCCGGTCGACCCGAACTCCGTGATAGTCGAGGCGCAGACCCGAGGCCTGATGCCCGGACGGGTTCGACCGCGCGACGTCCTCGAGTGCGTAGAGAAGGCGTGGCAGCCGTCCACCGCTCCATTGCTGGCCGAACGCATCCGGGAGCTGTCGGCGGCCCGGAAGCTTTCCGAGGCAGCGATCCGGTTGCAGCAGCGGATGGAGTCGGCCTGGCAGAACGGTGTCGAGAAGACCGACCTCAACGCCGCGTTGTCGACGATCCGCCGCGAGTGCGACGAGGCCGAGAAGATCGCCGCCGACATGACCGCGAGCAAGCCGACCCCGATGGGCGACTTCCTGTCCACCACCGTGCATCACGACTGGCTGGTCCCGGACTTGCTGGAGCGGATGGACCGCATCGTCCTTACCGGCGCCGAGGGCGGCGGCAAGTCGGTGGCCTGCTCACAGATCGCCTGCACCCTCGCGGCCGGACTGCACCCGTTCACCGGAAACGTGCTCGGCGCGGACCGGACCCGCGCCCGGGTGCTGATCGTGGACTGCGAGAACTCCCCATCGCAGTGCATCCGCCGTTACAGCTGGGTCACCGGGATGGTCGACAAGCGGCGCCGGAACCACGGCCTGTCCCCGATGGACTGGAACGACACCATGTCGATCGAGGTCCGGCCGGCCGGTATCGACCTGCTCACGAGCCTCGACACGGCGTGGCTCGAGCGCGCCATCACCGACACTGCACCGGATCTGCTGGTGCTGGGTCCGCTGTACAAGCTGCACCACGAGAACCCGAACGACGAGAAACCCGCCCGCGAGATCGCCTGGGTCCTCGACGGACTGCGGGAGCGGTACGGGTTCGCCCTGCTCACCGAAGCCCACGCGGGGAAGGGATCTGCCGGCGACGGCCAACGGAACATGGCTCCGATCGGGTCGAGCGTGTGGATGCGGTGGCCGGAGTTCGGGTTCGGCCTACGCCGCGCGCGGGAGGACCCCGGCCACGGCCGCGCCGAGATCGTCGATGTCGTCTCCTGGCGCGGAACCCGCGAGGAGCGCTCCTGGCCTTCGAAGCTCCAGCACGCCACCGCCCTGCCGTGGATGCCCGCGGACGCCGACTACTACGCCAACCAATCAAGGAAGACCGCATGATGACCGACCTCAAACCCATCGAGACCAGCTATGCCGGCTGCCGCTTCCGGTCACGCATCGAGGCCAGGTGGGCTGTGTTTTTCGACCACCTCGGTATCGGCTGGGAGTACGAGCCGCAAGGCTTCGACCTTCCCTCGGGGCGGTACCTGCCGGACTTCCTCCTCGACTTCCCTGCCTACCCAGGAGAGCACTTCGGGCCTGACCCGGCCCGGGATGGCGTCTGGTGGGAGGTCAAAGGCGCGGCGCCGACGCAGCACGAACTCAACCTGTGCTGGGAGCTACTGGAAGCGACGCACCGGCCCGTCTACATCGCGCATGGTGCGATCCCGCGAGATCACGTGGAAGAGACGCGTATCCAGCACATCGGGTTGACGCAGGTCCGGTGGTTTATCCGAGCGAACTCGATTGGGTGGGCCCCTGAGCTGCCCGGCTACCTCGCACAGGGAATCGGCCATCCAGACCTGCTCGACGCCTATCGCGCCGCGCGATCGGCTCGCTTCGAGCACGGCGAGACCCCGGAGGCGACCCGATGAGCCAGAAACCCGCTCGGCGTATGCAGATCACCCGGATACCCCAACCCGCACCCCCCGGCCCGTCCAGGAGGCAGCCAGCGCCCCGCACGGTGCCTCCCAGTGCGGACGGTTGCCCCCGCTGCGGCGCCCTGATCGTCAACTCGGCCACTCATGCGACGTTCCATGAGGGTTTGGATCGGGCGGATCGGTGGATGCAGGCGGCGACCGAGTTTCTGCGGTTGTTGGCGGCGGATCGCCCGGAGTTGGGGAGCTTTCCCGCTCAGGGGGATACGGCCAGTGGTGGGGACACCACCACCACGGATGGGGAGTGACTGGACCAATGCCTGATCAGACATACCGTGATCAGCTCGCTGAGCTGATCGATGACGACATCACCCGACAGGTCCAGGCCCACGGGTTGTACATCTCGGAAGGGCCGTACCAGGGGGAGATCGCGGACGCCATTCTCAAGGCTGGGTGGCGTCCGCCCGCCCAGCGCATCACGGAGAACCCAATGCCTGAGCGGGAACCTGCCGAACAGCTCCGCATCATCGACCGCGCGCTCTGGGTGGACCACGGCGGCGGCAGCCTGTCGGCGCTGACCGGTGAGTTGCCGATCTGGGCGGACGACTGGGCGGAACGGATCGTCGCTGCCGTCAACCGCCCACCCGCCCGCGTCATCCGCTACCGCGCCGAACTCGACCGCCTACCCGACGACACCGTGATCCACTGGGAAGCCGAAGACGGCTTGTCCCGCGGAATCCTGGAGAAAGGCGACGACCGTTGGTGGGCGCCCGGCGCGGCGCACAGCATCATCACCGACTACCTCACCCTGCCGGTCACCGTGCTGTACAGCCCCGCGAAGGGCGGTGGCACTGATGACTGACCAGACGCCGGCCGAACAGCTCGCCGAGATCTTGCACAAGCAGGGCGCCTATTGCGGAGGCTGCGACTACGAGTCCCGCTGCCCGGACTGCGACAAGGTTCTCGATAGCTACGCCGTGGCCATCCTCGCCGCGGGCTGGCGTCCACCCACCCGCGTCATCACCGACCCCGCCGAACTCGACGCGCTACCGGCCGGCTCGGTGGTCATGGACTCGCCGTACCCGGAGGGAGATGTCTACCGGCGCACCAGTGATGGCGCGTGGGAGGAGCCGGGATTCGACGCCACGTGCACCTCACGGTCCCTGTCCCTGCCCGTCGTTGTTCTGCACACACCCCAGAACGGAGAAACCGAATGAACCCCCGCGAAGGACTCGCCGTCGGCCGCCGCATTATCGCCGAAAGAGGAATCGACCTCGCCGCCGCTGGCCTGGCCTACAAGTCGATGCATCCGCAGGTCGACCCGGCACAGGTCGAACTGGCCCTCACCTTGGAGATCGCGATCCTCTCGGAACTGAAGCCGCCGATCACCGTGGAGTCGGTCGCCCAGCAGATGGCGGACAATTCGGGCGCGTTCCCATGGGATGGCCCAGTGGGCAACGGGTTCACGCGGGAGGAGTACCGGGAGCGGTTCCGTGAGATGGCGCGGCCAAAGGTGTTCCTGTCCCAGCAGCTCGGATTTCCCGAGAACGGAGACACCGAATGACCGACCTCAACCGGTTGTCCCGCGCCATAGTGCTTGACCACCTCACCTACCCGATCAACCCTGCCGAATACCTACCCCGGTCCGTGTGCGAGCAGCTCAGCCCCGAGGACACGCACACCCTGTCCGTGTTGTGCGTCGGCCTGCTGGCGTGGGTGCGCGCCCAGGTCGCCGAGCAGCTCGACGCCCCCGAGAAGGAGACACCGAATGAGCGACACCGCTGACCTCAACGAGATGCTCGCCGCCGCCCGCGCGAAAGAAGCCAAAGCGCTGGCGGACATGTTCTTCACCCCCGGCATCTGCAAGCAGTGCGGCGCCCAGGTGGTGTTCCAGGAGCAGCACAAGGCGTTCCATGACGGCATCGAGGCCTGGATGAAGAACGTCGTGAGGGCGATGGAGAAGGCAGGATTCGAGACCCCAGTTCAGCGAATCCAGCGCCGCAGACTCGCCGCCGAGCATCGCGCCGAGTCGGCCAGGGCGGGCGCCGAGGCCGCTCCTGACGCTGCCCGCGAGACCGCTGACGTGTTGGCGGATGCGGCGGAGTTCGACGACGGGATCCCGCGATGACCGCGCGCATCGAGCCCACCATCACGCACGGGATCGCCAGGGACCTCCCACGCTGCCAGCGGGCCCTGGAGGTTCCTCTCCCGGATGCCGGGGACGGCTACGAGAACTCGACGCTGGTGTTGCAGTGCGAGCGGGACGCCGGCCATCGGGGCACACACCGATACCCCGGACCCATCACCTGGACCACACCGAAGGAGAACGCCGATGTCCAAGCTCGCACGTAGCCTTGCAGATCAGATCCGGACACAGGCGGCCATCGCCGCCCGACCGGGACAGGCCGTAGTGCTGGAGCGGATCGCGGACCAGGTCGCCGAGTTGGAGGCGGCTCAGCGTCCCCCACTCGGGTACGTCGTCGGCTTCGTCACCTCCGCCCACGGGCTGACCTTCGCCAAGGACTACGGCGGCCCGAACCTCACACGCGCCGCCGCGGAGCAGGAGTTGGCGCATGAGGCCGAGGAGAACCCTGGCGTGGAGTTCAAACTGCTCGAGCTGCGGGAGGCGCGGTCGTGAGCAACTACTGGGATCTCGAATGCCGCACCTGCGGCGACACCTGCGACCTCCACTGGAACCGCGGCGGCGACTACATCCAGCAGCTCATCCAGTACATCCCCGATATCGCGAAGATGGGCCCGGTCGACGACATCCTGTCGATGCGAGCGGATTTCCAGTTCCCGTCCGGCCTGCTGTGGTTCGCCAAGGCGCACGAGGGGCATGACCTGATCGCGGTGGACGAGTACGGCGCCTACCACGGGGACTGCTCGAAACGGTATGTGTGCGCGTGCTGTGAGACGCGGTTGCACTGCCGGAAGCCGCTCGGCCACGAGGGTGACTGCGGGAAACCGGAGGCGTCGGATGGTTGACAACGTTGTCACGCTCGACTCGTACCGGGAGCGTCAAACCACCCGCCAAGCCCTCTCCGTGTCCTGTCCGTGGTGTGGTCAGCCTCCGGGGCAACGCTGCCTGATGTACGACATCGATGGTGGTTGGGCGGGGTTCCTGCCGGAGAAGTATGTGGCGCATTGGAAGCGCCGCCAAGCAGCCCGAGGAGGGCCCGATGCCTGAGCAGAGCGAAGACCAAGGGGGTGTGTGGATCGTCGCCGATCACATGGGCGATAGCGACAACATCGTCGTGTTCCCCACGGAGCTGGAGGCGTTGCGGTTCGTGAACAGCGCGGACAACTACGCGATGAACCGGGCCCGGTTCCTTCGGTTCGGGGAGAACCTCCACGACCTCAACTACCCACCGAAGGGCGTGACCGCGTGAACGCCGAACAGATCCGGGCCGAGGCCATCGAGGCACTGGCGCGCTCACGATACGAGCGGGTCCGTCTCGCATCGAACAGCCGGAGCATGCCGCCATGGGACGACGAGCCGGGGGAGCCGTATGACATCGGCGGGGTGACTGCGGTCCAGGTGGGCTCGTTCGATCCGCGACGTCGATACAGGGTGCAGGCTGCATTTGAGGTCGATGCTCTTGCCGCGGCCGGGCTACTGCCGACCATCGTCGAGGAGGTGGAGACCGGCGTGTGGGGTGTTGACAAGCCTGTCCGCCGCCGCGTCCGCTACCTCACCGAGTGGCGGGAGGTGTCCGAGTGACCCACCACATCCTCGACATCCCCCTACCCCGGCCGCCGCTCACCTCCAACCAGCAGCGCGGCGCCCACTGGTCGAAGGTGAAAGCCGCCCGAGATGCCGTGGCCTGGCACATCCGATCCGCCGGCGGGGACACGCTGCCCCGCCTGGACCGCTGTCATGTGGCGATCACCTGGTATGCCCCGGACCGCCGCACCCGCGACGCCGGAAGCCTGCATGCGTTCGGGAAGGCCGCGATCGACGCTCTGGTCGATTTGGGGGTGTTGGCGAAGGATGACGCGAACCATGTGCTGTCGGAGTCGTACTCGGTGCAGCAGGGCAGCGACCATCCACGGATCACCATCACATTGACCGCCGAGGAGGCGGCATGACCGGTCGGTGGATCATGTGCTGGGCGTGCCAGGGCGACGAAGGCGAGATGGTCAACGGCGAGTGGATCGACTGCTCATGCTGTCAGGGGGAAGGCGGCCGGATGGACGGCGCGAAGTGGTCCTGCACGTGCGATCCGAGGCCATGAAATGCCCTGTGAACTGGTAAAATTCGAGGTGGCCGGGGGATCGCACCCACCCGGCCACCGACCGAACCGTGAAGGGGTTCAGCCATGAATGATCGTACCGACGGACCGCCGAGCGAACACGAACAGCTCGCCCCCGCGCTGGCTCTGGTAGAGGACTTGCGCCTCATGACGAATTTCGATGACCTCGAATTGCTCGTGCCCGAAGGCATGCTTGTGGGGATGACGCGGGCTTACGGCGTCCCGGTGCGTCACATCCCGGGCATCGATTGCGTATACGTGGGCAAGCGGGCCGAGATTCGACAGGAGCGTCTGCTGTGACGGACCCGCTGTCCCGTGTGAGGGCCGGGCTGGCCCGGGACACCGAGATCGCGCGGGCGGCCATCGACTCTCTCCGCCGCGACATGGACCCGAGCCTGCGTTACGAGGGTGATGTGGGTTCCTGGATCGCGAAGCCCGGCCCGGACGGGGCTGGCGTACGTTCCGTGGATGGAGAGATCCGGGAGGAGGGTGAACCCGAGTCGTGGCGTGGACACCGTCAGGTGATCTTCTCCGGTGACGGGCAGCCCACATCGGCGGCGGCGGAGCATATCGCGAAGTTCGACCCCTCCCGTGTCCTACGCCAGACGGAAGCCCTTCAGGAGGTCCTGAACATCATCGGACGGGCGATCGAGTGGGAGGAGCGGGACCCGAAGGCGGCGTATGCGGATATCGTCTCGGCCCTGGCCTCCATCTACCCCGAGGACACCACCGAGACGACAGGAGTGTCCAATGCGGAAGGTTGAGCTCATCGACGGGTCGGTCATCTACCACGTCACGGCCGACGACTTCAATGACGAGCAGCGGGCGGCGCTCCGCCGTCACGGTTACCGCGATGACATTCCGCCCTGTGGCGTCGGTGGCGGCCCGGATCGAACTTACGGAGGGATAGGCAATCCCTTGCGGGCGCGTGTCTGCCAGCTCGACGGTGTCGAGATCGACGGGCATGAGTCATCGGATCTCGACATCGACCCGACGTGCATTCACTGCGGGGCCAACGATCCGGACGCCGAGGACACCACCGAGACGGAGGCGCCATGAGCGCGCGCACCTACAGGCGAAAGCCCTACGACGTTCAGGCAATCCAGTGGGATGGAAGCAACGCCGCCGAGCTGGCCGAGTTCACCGGCGGCGACTTCGAGCCCGAAGACGGATCACCGTATGACAAGTCGGCCACCGGCTATCTGTTCACTGGCGAGAGCTATGACCAGAAGGGGCGGTATCTCCATACCGGAGACTGGGTTATCCGCAACCCGACTGGCGGACCCTGCCAGGTTGTCGACGCTGACTTCTTCCGTGAGGTGTACGAGCTGGCCGAGGACACCACCGAGACGGAGGCCTGACAATGGGCTATCAAGTAATCCGGCAACCGGACACGGATCTGTTCGGGATCTTCTCGTCGAACACCGACACGTTCGTGATGTGGGAAGCGACCCGTGATGAGGTCGTCGAGTTCTTCGTCGAGGAAGCAACGCAACGGGCACGTCGGGATGCTGAGCGGGTCGTCGGTCTTGTCGAGGCGGGCAAGTCGCGAGACGCGTACTACCAGTTCGCTCTGTCGTGGGACGACGCTGTGCGGGAAGACCGTGAGCACGGCGGTGAGATGTCGGCCGAGGACACCACCGAGACAGGAGACACCCCATGAGGACTGCCGTCGCTCATGTCCACGCCGGTGAGCCCACGGACATCTCCCCATGCCCCCGCTGCTCCCATGTCTCCCTGTGTGTCTTCCCGTTGACCGGTCTCACCGAATTGGGTGTGGCGCCGGTGGGAGTGGTGACGGTGTGCGTGGAGTGCGGTTCGGCAGCGGAAGCTGTGCGTGAGTTCCTGGGCGGGGTGGAGGAGAACCGGTGAGTGACAGGCATCGACTTCAGGCGCAGGCTGCCGGGCATTCCGGTTGGGGTGTCATCGCTTCCTCTGAACAGCACATCCGCTACGCCGAACTCCTGCCCGGCAGATGGCGCAACCGTCGGAGGTGCTACTGCGGATGCGGCGGGAAGGCATCACATTCCGGCCGGGCGAACGGCCTGACTCTCGTCATGGGCTGCGAGCTGTCCATGCAGCGGTGGGTGAAGACTGGCGAATTTCGGACACAGGCCGAGCTCGACAGGACCCACCAGGCGTATCAGTGACCCGGTAGCATCAACACCGCACCCCTCCCAAAGTGCATCACCAACGTCGCACACGCTGCGGCAGACCCTACGGCCCCGGTCCCCTTCCGGGGCCGTAGCTGTGTCGGGGGCATGGCCGATATCACCTCTGACCGCGCCGGATGGCGGCTCGAGATCGTCGGCGATTCGGCGTAGGCTCCGGGTACATGAGTACACGGGATGCAGGGCCCGAGCACACATGCCGGCAGGGACGGAAATGCAAGGCCCGTACCCGAGATGCCGAAGGCCACTGGTACGGCGCCGGCGTCGAACGCTCTGGCGCCCTCTGCCGCTCTTGTGAGGAGCACGCCTTCGCCGATATCCGGCAACTGGCCGACGATTACGCGGATCTCGCCCAGGCGCGCACCGAGCCGACCCGAATAGGCGGTGGCCCGAAGGTGTCCCGCTCCGCGGAGCTACCGGTCCCGATCGCGCTCATCGTTGACGCCCTCATGACCGAGATCGACGAGGAGGCGGCACGCTGGGCGCGGCGCCTTCCCGGGGACGGACCGGACCTGACGGTAATCTGCTCCCGCCTCGGCACCCTGGTGGACCTTCCCGTCCAGACGGTGACGGTGTGGGTTCCCCACCCGGACGGCGGTGACGATGTCACCCGGACCGTCCTGGACGGTGTCGATGCGGTCCTGCGGTTGTCGGCGCTGCACCGGCGCGCGGTGAAGCTGCTCGGCCGCGATGAGGTCAGAGACAGCCGGCTGACCGAGGCATGCCACGTCTGCGGGATGTGCACGCTCACGGTGAGCCTCCAAACCAATCTGATCACGTGCCGGATGTGCCGCAACGTCTGGCACCAGGACG
>NZ_JBNJNJ010000004.1:0-27651 GCF_050936135.1 Nocardia sp. CA-290969
CTCCGCGGTGCGGGTGCGGTTCTTGCAGTGGCGTCCCTGGCGGCACTCGTGTTCGACGGTGCCCTCAGTGCGCAGCGGTTTCCCGTCCGTGGGGATGCTTTTCCCGGTGCTGGTGAGGGTTTCAGGGTGTCGCATGGGTCCTCCTCGGTTCTCGCAGGTGGCAAGGCGGTGGTTCACAGGCGGTCTCCGGGCTTCCCGTTGGTGATGGAGCCGCGGCCCACGAGCAACGTGTTCAGGACGATCTGCAGTACCTCGCCCACCCGCCGGGCCCACCGGTCGGTCCTGTCGTGGTACGCGGCATGAAGCTCTGGGTCTGCCACGTAGGCCGAACAGGCCGGGCAGACGCTCACGCCCGGAGGCGGCGTAGACGGCGCCAGGCGGCTCCTGGGCGGTCCGTCGGGGGCGCTCTGGGATGTCCTGACGATTCGGACCGGTTTTCGGCTCATGAGGGGACCCCGACCTTCACGCCCGCCTGCTCGAGGCGCATCCAGTACTTGTCGTCGGCGGTCCACGGCAGCCGCTGATAGTCGTGATGCAACTGGGAGGGCCAGACGCGGTCCTCGCGGCCGCCGCGCCACGCCACGATGTCCACCCGTGACGGGTGCTCCTCCTCCTCGGTGCCCTGCGCCGGCCGCAACCCGAGACCGAACTCCGGCCACCGCAGAAACAGCGACGACCCGATCGGCTTCAGCGCCCGCGCCTCCCGTGCGCTGCCGTGCGCCACATGAGCCTCGGTGACGAGAGCGAACCGGTAGCGGACCCGCAGTTCATCGAGGCGGTCGGTCAGTTCCTTCGCGGCCTGCTCGTCCCGGGTGTCGAGGGTGTGCATTCGGTACAGCGGGCCCGCGATCACCATGTCCGGGTTCGTCGCACGGATCGCTCGCTCGACCTTCGCGAACTCACGCGGGTCGTTGAGTGCCACACCCTCGGGGCGGAGGACGAACCGCAACTGCTTCGACCAGTCCGGGATCGGACGGCCCGCCTTGTGGCAGCATTTCTCGACCATCCCGCGCATCCGCCGATACCGGCGCGCGGTCTGCCGTTCGCTGTTCTCACAGTCCACCACCAGCACCCGGCCCGGTTCGCCACCAGCGCAGCCGAGGAACGGGTTCAGGCCCGCGGACACGCACAGCGCCATCTGCGCCAGCAGGTACGACTTCCCGGTGCCCTCGAATCCGGTCACGATCAGCCGGTCCGTGCGCTCCAGGACGCCGGGGACCAGCCAGTCGTAGCTCTCCGAGTACTCCAGGACATCGGCCAGGCTCGCCGGCAGGTCGGCGTCGGTGACCGTGCCGGCCGATTCGGCGCGGATGGTGTTGAGTTCCTCGATCGCTCGGTCCACACCGACCCGCAGCGATTCGGCGTCGTCACCGATCACGCTGTGCTCCGCGAATTGCCGGAGCCGGATTGCCGCCACGTCGACCGCGCGAGCCTTGGCGAGCATCAACAGCCGGTCGAGGTGGAACCCGATCATGGTTCCCGTGGTCCGTCCCATCATCGCCAGGAGGAGGCGGTCAATCTGCCCGCCCATCCCGACCCCCAGGCGAGCCGTCGCGCGGCGCTGGACCGAAACGTGGTCGATGGGCTCGCCGTCGGCGGCCATGGCGCGCAGCACGGCGTGTAGTTCCTGGTGCAGCGGCCGGGAGAACGCGTCCGGCGGCAGCGCCAGCACCGAGGGCAGCAGGTGCGGGTTGTCCAGCGCCGCGGCGAGAACCAGTTGTTCGGCGCCGTCGTCGGCGAACGGGCCGCCCGATGCGATGTCGTGCACGGTCATGCCCCCTTCCAGTACTTCGCCGCGATCCGCTGGACGCGGCGACCAATGATTTGGACGAGGTGCAGACGCACCTCCAGATACGTTTCACAGCCGGGGAAATCGGGGTAGGTGAACCATTCCTGCCCGCACTGGCGGCAGCGGCCGTCTTCCGGGGCGTGCATTTCGGCGACGGCCTGGCCGAGGGCCGCCCAGTCGGCCTCTTCCTGGGATTCGGGTGCGCGCGAGATGATCGCGGCCATGTCAGCGACGCTCACCAGCGCGCCTCCACGAGATTCCCGGACCGGGGGTCCCGCATCGGCGCCGCTGACGGCTCCCGACCGTGCGACTTATTCCGCTCGTACTCGGCGAGCGCCCTGCCACGAAGCACGTCGTACTGCTTGCGGAACTTGGGCATCGAGCGAATGTTGTCTTTCCAGAACGGGTCCTGCTGGGACCAATCGAGCACGTTCAGGGCCTTCTGGAGATCGACGCCACGGCACTCGGGGCCGTCCCGATCGAGCAGCAGGCGCGCCTCCCGCCTCCATGCTTCGGTGATCGTGGGCGGTTTGGATCCGTTGGCGATGACGCTTTCCCGGAGCCGGTTACAGAGGGCATCGACGTCATCACGCTGTGGTTCGCGCTTCGGCTTCTGCTTTCGCGTCGTCGGCGATTTCGCCGATGACGAAGAAGATGCTTCAAAGGAAGCTTCTAAGGAAGCTTTGTCGGACATTGTGTCCCCCCTTGAGGGGACACAATGTCCCCGGTCGAGGGGACTTTCTGTCCCCTCTGAGGGGACGTCATGTCCGCCCTGAGGGGTCACTGTGTCCGAGCGGACATTATGTCCGGCCTGAGGGGACACAGTGTCCTCTCCAAAATCGTCGTTCAGAAGGTCCTCGGAACCGGCGAACTCCGTGAGCACCAGATCCCAGACGACCGGTCGCCGGCCAACCGGCAGGTGCTGAACAAGCCGTTGGTTGCCGCGGCGGATGAGCCCGCGAGTCTCCAGGCCGATCAGGGCGCGGCGAACGGTGCGCTCCGTGAAGCAGCAGCGCTCCTCCAACGTGCCCTGCGAGACCCGGACACCTTGACCGTGCTCGTCGGCGATCTCAGCCATGACCAGCAGCACGCACTTCTCGCTGCCGCTCTCCGTTTTCGCGACCCTGGCCGCCCAGCGGCTGGCTTGCCAACTCACAGTCCGGATCTCCTTCTCCGCGACAACGCGGGCGCGGCAGAACCGCGCCCGCGTTAACATCACTACTGACCTCCGGCCGCGAGTTCGCGGCGAACTTCGTCCTCGGACATCCCCAGGCACTGGCCGATCTCGGTGTCCGTCAGCGAGCACCGGCGACCGATATCCAGGTAGAAGTCGAGGTGTGCCCGGCAGTCCCGCGGTCGCTGACCGAAGGCATTGAGGACTTCGAACGCGAACTTGCGCATTCGCAGCTCCTGCTCGGAGCGGTGCCGGAGCTGCACGCACGCCACCCACCCGAGCCCGACTGCATAGCGCCACGCAGGCGGGCGGCCGGGGCCCTGGATGGCGACCTGTATCGCCATGCCGAGCAGTTCGTCCCGGCTGTTCTCGTCGAGCCCGGAGCGAGGAATGACGCGGACGGCACCGTCGTCGGTGGCAACTACGGTTCCGGCTTCGAACCACTCACCGTGGACCCGGATTTCGCCGAGGGGCGTCTCGAACTCGACGCCGAGGACTGCGGCGGTTTCGTAGACGCTGGTCACTGACCCACCGCCTCGGCACGGAACCATTCGCTCGCGTTGTGTCCGAAAGCCATACCGAGGAGCAAGAGTTCGGAGACCGTAGCCGTGTCGCGGCCATCGATCAGCGCGGATACGCGCTCGCGGGCGATCCCGGTCATCCGCTCGACCTCGGGCGCCGTCCGGCCGGACTGGGCGAAGGCGTCGCGCAACCGACGATGCACGTTCGCCACCAGCCGAGCGGTATCGGCGGTCATGGTGTCGGCGACCTCGGCGCAGTCGAGGCACTGCACGAACATCGGCTTGTACTCCCAGCCCGGGAGGTGCTTGCCGCAATCACCGCAGCGCACATCGACAACGAGGGGGCTGCCATTTTGATCAGTCACTGATAAGCTCCGATCTGGAGTGAAACTCCGCCGGGGTAGTGGCCGGCTGGAGTGGTAGAGAGGGAAGGCCGCCGCCGATTCGTCGGGGCGGCCTTCGTCGTTGGAGGCGTTACTCCGCGGGGACCGAGCGCAGCGCAGGCTTCGGCGGCAAAAGGACGACCTGAACTGTCGACGGCGGGAGGATATGGACCTCCCAGGAACCGTTGTCCTCGCCCGGATCGGCCAGGCGCCTACCGGTCACCACACCTGCCGTGTTCTTCGCAGGGTCCGGGTGCCAGACGTGCTCGAACGTGTATCCCTGCTCGATATCGACGCGGGTCGACACGGGGCGGCCGTCGCTGTAGTTGTCCCAGTCCAGGACAATCGGACCGAGCAGCGAGTGCATCTCGTCGATGAACTCGCTCAAGGCATCAAGTTCCGGTTCGATGCTGACCGTCGGGTGTGGGTGGTCGGCGAGCGCGCATGATGCGCTATCGGCGACCCAGCCGACGGTTCCGTTGGTCCGCTTCGCCAGGTACTTCAAGCAGTCCAGGCTGTTGTACGGGGTCGTCATCGCGACCCCCACGCGGGCAGGCTGCTGAGGTACCGGTCGAGGCTCTCGCGCAGGAACAAGTTCTTCGTGCCGAACTTCCTCGCGACGATCTTCTCCTCGCGGAGCAACTGGTTCAGAGCCGTCTTCGACATGCCGCTGTACTGCATCGCGGCTGCCAGATCGAGAGCGACCGGGCGCCGGTCCACGACCAGCTCAGCCAGCGCCTTCTCCACAGCCTCGGTGACCGCCCGGTCGATGTCGATGGTGCTCATGCCGCACCGTCCACGGGCGTGGCCAGGGCCTCCCGAACACCGTTCAGCGCCTCAATAAGCTCGTCGAGCTGCGCCAAGGTGAGGGTGACGTCGGCGGACCAACCGTGTGCCAGGACCACAAGCGCTGCGATATCGGGACCGTTCTGGACGCTGGCACCTCCGACGAGGACGGTCTGGCTGCCGGCGTTGATCTCCTCGGGTTCGGCCCACCACGCCCAGGGGGTCGGCCGCTCGATCGTGGGGCTCATGCCTGCACCCCCGCGTAGTACCTGTCCCAGACCTCGTCCATCAGGGGACGGTCCGCCTCGGTGTAGGCGTTGGCGTCGACGATCCGGCCGTTCTCGGCCTCCAGCGGGTACTTCTTCGGATCGACCCCGTACTTCAGGACGTAGGCGGCCTTCACGCGCTTGCCGAATACGCCGCTGATGGATTTCACCTCTGACCGGCGAAGCCCCTTCTCGGCCAGGTAGGACTGGGCGTACAGCGGGCGTGAGGTGGGATCCAGCTCGGGCGCCTCGCCGAGGCTGCGGGCGAGGACGATCCGTGCCTTCGCTTCCAGATGCTTTGCGTCGATGATGCCCTCGGCGAGACGGATGATCTCCATCTGCGTCCGGGCCCGGTTGGTGAGGCGATCGAGCTGGTCGACGCTGGCGCTGGGGTTGATGGCTCCGCCCTCGTGGAAGAAGGCATCCAGCGCATCGGCAGCCTCGGCCTGGTAGGCGCGGAGGTCGGCCCGGTGCTCCTCGCGGACGCGGTTCTCGTCGAGGGTGGCCAACCACATCGTCACAGTGCGACGGTCGATCCCGACCATGTCGCGTACTTTCCCGTCCGCGCCAACCGTGGAGAAATTCTCCACGGTTGCCCAGGACTTCCCTTTGAGCTTCTGGAGCTGGCCGGAGTAATCGAGGCCGAGGGACTCGACCACGGGGCGCAGTGCGGCGAGCCGCTTGCCGTCGGTCTGGATTGGCAACGACGCGCCCGGGACGACTACCGGGACGAGTTCACCGACCGAACCGATGTTCGGACGCAGCTGGTTACTAGGCTGAGACACGCTCGGCCTCCTCTTTCGTGGGGGTTGGAGTGGTAGAGGCGGCGGCACCCGGGACTTCTTGGCCGGAGGAACGGGTGCTGCTGCCGCAATCGATTAGCAACGGGGGATCGCTGCCTGGCAGGTCGCCCCTTCGTGTAGCCGACT
Source organism: Nocardia sp. CA-290969 (assembly GCF_050936135.1). Taxonomy (NCBI): domain Bacteria; kingdom Bacillati; phylum Actinomycetota; class Actinomycetes; order Mycobacteriales; family Nocardiaceae; genus Nocardia; species Nocardia sp. CA-290969. The sequence continues at coordinate 5,849 of NZ_JBNJNJ010000004.1, forward strand.
CCTGTTCGGCAATCCAACGATCCACCTCGGACCGGCGGTAGACGATCCGCTTACGGCCCAGGCGAAACGATGTGGGGCCGATGCCGAGGTGGCGCCAGTACCGCAAGGTTCCCTGGGGGATGCCGAACTCTCGTTCGACCTGGGGTGTGGTCAGAAGGTCCACGCTCAGTTTCTCCTTCGCAAACCGGAACAACGATTCGTAAGGTACCACCACAAAACGATGTTGACAACGTCTTGTCGGGGCAACAACGTCACGTTAGGCTAGCCCTCGTGACCAGCGAGACCAACGAACCCAACGATTCTGGCCAGCTGCCATGGGAGGCGGTCTTCATCGAGAACATGAAGTTGCTTCGTGAGAAGAACGCGATCTCGCAGACCGAGCTGGCACGGTTGCTTGCCGACCGCGGACTGCCGTTTCACCAGCAGACCGTTCAACGGACGGAGACTGGTGTCCGCCCAGTCCGTTTGAACGAGGCCGCTGTTATCGCGGAGGTGCTGGGTGCGAATCTTTCGGTCATGCTGCAGACGCACTCTGCAGACGAGCAGTGGCTCTTCGAATTGGGTCGACGATTGAGCTACTACGTCACGCGCACGGAGCCGATCCTAAAAGAAGGCATCGACCTGATTCATTCAATCGATCGGGCATTGGCGCCCTTTCCTCAGGAGGATGCCGAGCAATTCAGGGAGCTAATTCCCATCGAGGGACTCAGGGAAGTCTTGAAGAATGCGCTTCACGGGCTTGCCGTGCAGCAGCGAATAATGTCTGAGCAGAGTTTTTCATCGGGCGCAGCTCAGGCGTCACTGCTGCCCGAACTGGAGTCCGTTGTGTGTGATTTGCCCTCCGTTGCGGAGGCTGTGGGATTAGTCCGCGAGAGCCCCACTGGAGGTCCCATGCTCGTGATGTTTGTAGTCCCGAAGCAGGATGCTGGCTACAGCGTTGAGGCCGTGCGCGACGCGCTCATGAAGACGGCGAAGCAAATACACGTACCGCTTGCGCTCGTCACTCTCGAGGAGATACCTCGGTACCGTAATGGGAAGCTGAATGCAAAAATGTTGCGCGAGTTCAATCTGATGAAGGGGCCACGAACGGGCGATCGACGGTCTCTCATTTTTGACCCATGGATAAAAACTAGGAAATAGGATTGCGGAGAGCCCGGCACGACCCCGCTATGGTCCCGGTCTTATGATTCACCGCCGCAATTCCTTCGGGACGATCACCTCGGGCAGCAGCAGCCGCGAGAACTCCCCCATACCCGCTCTTGCCCGATCCAAATTGACCTTCCGGTAAATCCTGTTCGCCGTCACCGTCGACTGACCCAGAATCTTCATACGGTCGTCCTCCGGGATCTCCAGCAAGTTGTTCGCCGTATGCCGGCCACCATGCCCCGGGATGATCGGCACCTCCGCCGCAGCCTGCGCGTCCTCCCACAACTCCGCATCACTCGCGAACTGGATCGGCTTACCCTTGCTCGACGTCCACACCAAGCCGTACTCGTTCGGCTCCCGCGTCTCCAGATACACCTGCAGGATCGCGGCCAGCTCCGGCGGCATCGGGATCAGATACGACTTCCGAGACTTCGGGCGTACCAGCGCGGCCCCGAAATACAGCGGCCGGACCTCGTAATCCCTCGGCGCGTCGTACCGGTCCGGATCGTCGGAGTACTTCATGCCCTCCTTCAGCGGAAGCCACTGCAACTGCCACGACTTGTCGATCGTGAGGTTGTCGAAGTCGATCCGGTCCTCCTCCAGGCCGAGGAGTTCACCACGACGCATCGCTGTCAGGTACCGAGCGGCAATCAGCGAGACGTACGGGTTCCGCCGGCGCAGCGCAGTGGAGATGACGGCTCGAGCCTGTTCGGCGGTGTGGTGAGGGATCTCCTCCGACACGGCCTTCGGGCGCGGAACCAGCTCGGCGACATTCTCGCGGACCAGCGGCGGCCGCTCCTTGCGTGCGTCATCGAGGGCTTGCTTGATCCGGTCGTAGGCGACCTGGATGGTGCGGGACTTCCATTTCGGAACGGTCTGTTTCTCGCCGTCGACAACGATTTCCTTGGTCGCCGTGGTGCAGTACTCGAGCAGGTACCGGATATGCGCCGGTTTGAGGTGCGGCAGTCGCACGTTCCCGATGGACGGGATGATCTGCTGGCGGGCGGTCGCTCGATACGACTTGTACACGTTCGGCGCGAGATGGGGCTTCTTGTGCTCGACCCATTGCAGGATCCAGGTTTCGACCGTGACGCCCCTCTTGATCTGCTCAACCCCTTGGGCGATCTCGAGCTTCAGCTGCTCCAGCCTCTCCAGTGCGACCGCCTTGTCCGCGGCGGACACCTGGGACCGGTACCGCTTCGGGTCCAGTTCGTCCGGGACATCCACTCGCCCGATCCACATCCCGTCCTTGCGTTGGAACAGCGCGCCCGCCCCCTTGGTGCGCCGTCGACGCTTCCCGGGGGTGCGGTACTTTTCTCGTTCGGCCATCGCGATCACCCTGCGGTCGTGGAGGGCAGAGGTGTGCAGGTTGTTTGCCACCCGAAACTGGCACGAACGTGCTAATCCCTCCGTAGCTGTACCCTATTACTGTACCCTATGACCGGGTACCGTACGGTATCGCGCAACTCGATAATTTGGTATCTACCAGGCGATTCGAGAGATCGACGCAGGTGAAAAACGTTGTCATATCTGCTTCCCAAGCAGATGGCGCGGGTTCGATTCCCGTCACCGGCTCCACCAGAAAACATACGCTGACCAGCTACGATGGCAAAATGTCATCCTCGGCGGAACTCGGGACTGTACCCAAAACTGTACCCAATGCGTACTGCGTCGATCGTCTCCCAACCTGCGCGTATCACCCCAGATCCGAGTGCGCCAGATCGTTGCTTCGCACACTCCAGATGACAGGACGCTGCAGGTCTTTCGGGGTCTCAGCTGGTTCTTCGCCGACCGACCGCGTGGTTTTCTCGTGAAGCGCGGCACGCCCGAGTATGAGGCGTACGTGAAGAAGATCGTCGACCAGGCGCCGCCGTTCTCGGAGGCGAAGCGCCGCTACATCCAGGCGTGGTTCGCCGAGGCTCGCATCAATCAGCGTGCACAAGGACTGCTTCCCGGCAGAGCCGGAGAGACGACACGCCCGAAAGCGAGACGTAGGTAACAGCAGCTGTGCCAAGGTGTATCAACCAACAACGGGCCCGACCTCGATAGTCGGGCCCGTTCCGTTACCAGGGGCTCCAGCCCTTGTCACAGCCAACCACTACACTGGGGATACTCGGAGAGACCGATGAAGCAATGCAAGCAGGGGCAATCATGGCCGGCAATCCGATGAGCGCAATCGACATCGCCCGGTGGTTCATTGCCTGGGCGGAAAACATCGACGCCGACATCACCAATCTGAAGCTGCAGAAACTGCTGTACTACGCACAGGGCCACCACCTCGCAGAAACCGGTCAGCGGCTGTTCAAGGAAGACATCGAGGCATGGGGCCACGGCCCCGTAGTGCCCGAGGTCTACCACCAGTACAAGGGCTACGGGTCGAACCCCATCGACCCCAATGAAGCCCTGGATATGTTCTTCGACTGGGATGATTACAAGCCCATCGAGAAGCGACTCCTCGACACCTGGGACGTCTACGGCAGCCTCGCCGCGTGGGCCCTGCGCAACAAGACGCACACCGAGGCGCCGTGGCGGGAAGCCTTCGAGTCCGGCGCGTACAACGAGGTCATCAAGCCCGACCGCCTGCAGCGTTTCTTCGCGGACGGTGTCTAACAAAAGGCGGGGATCGGCACCTAAGCACGACCCCGTAGTGAAGCCTGCCGCCGTCCCCACGTCCGCGGGCAGTGGCTACCCGATTCTGTGCCTGAGGCACCTCCAGGACAAGTTCGGGATCGACCAACTCGACGCGCAGCAGTGCCAGGAGTTCCTCAAGAAATGGCACAAGCGCGCGAAGCTGACCTGGAAGGAACTGGTCCAGCACGACAAGCATGGCCTCGGCTCGGAGAACCTGCCGAAGTCGGCGTTCAAGCCAGCGATCCCCGAGCAGTTCGAGCAGGACAAGTACATGGTCTTCCGGCATTCTGGCAATCAGCCATTCGTCGGGTTTCGCGCGGGCGACGTGTTCCACGTGCTCTGGATCGAAGCGAAGTGGAACGAGTTGTACGACCACGGGAAGAAGTGACCGCCCAGACGTGACGAGAGCCCAGCCGAAACGAATCGGCTGGTCAACCCCTATCCAACTTCGGGTAGGGGTTCGTTCGTGTTTCCAGGGCGGCCGTGATCAGCTCGCGGGCCCGGTCGCCGTAGAACGCCTGCTTGCTCAGGGCTTTCCACGCCTTCTCATACAGCGCCAGCTCCGACGCCGTCACCACCGTCAGCTCAGCGCTGATGGTCTCGATCATCGCGACCCGGTTGTCCAGGATGTCGAACGACGTCGTGATGTAGGTGAACTCGGCGGTCAGCGGCACCACCCCGAAGATGAGCCGCGGATTGTCGAACGCGGTATCGAGCAGGTGCTGAAGCTGGCCGGCCATCACAGCGTCGCCGCCGACCGTCTTGTACAGAGCGGCCTCATCGGCCAAGAGCACGAACCGGTGCCGGATCTGATCCAGCACCAGCTGCCGCTGCATCCTCGCTGCAACGGCCGCCTCGAGATCATCCGGGGTATCCAGGAACCGGATGCACTGGGCGAGAACCGCGCGCGCATAATCCTCGGTCTGCAACAGCCCCGGCAACACCACCGGCGCGTAGACCCGCTGCAGCCGGGCCTGCCCCTCGATCTCGACAGCGCGTTTCTGCCGGCGGGCGTGACCGGATGCCGCGACCCGCTTCCACTCGGTCCACTGGGCTTCCAGATTGCGCAGTGCGGCCACCAGATCCGGTTTCGCCAGCCGCGCGTCGCACACCTCACACCAAACGCCGATATCGGCCTCCGATGGTGTGCGCTTACCTGTTTCGATCCGTGACGTCTTCGACCAGTGCCAGCCGGCCGCGAGACTGAACTGGCGGCCGTCCAGGCCCGCGTCCCTGCGGAGTTCGCGCAGACGCGCGCCCAGAGCCTGCCTGAGCCGAAGAACATCGGTCACGCGGTATGCCGGTCCCGGTAGATGTCGTACGGAATTGCGGCGGCCAGCACCCGGTCCCGGATGGCCATAGCATTGCTGACCAGCACCGGATCCTCGGTGACCGCTCCACCGATCCAGTATCCGCGATCGTCGAACAGGCTGAACGACACAACACGGTTGTCGAGCAGCCAGAAGTCGTCACTCGCAGCGTCTGCCGGGTGCGCGTCCTGCCGGGCAAGATACCGAACCTGTTCACCGGCCGCTTCGTTGTGCCGGGCCAGCGCGAGCAGATACCGCGTGTATGCGGTGTGCGGCTCGCTCACGATCCGCACACGCCGCATCGTCACACCGCGCTCGGTCATCCGACGCACCTGATCGGTCCACGAGTCGAACCACTCACCGCCCGGGTCGCGGGACTCGTCTTCCCGCCACCGGCTAAGTGACTCCGACTCCGTCTCCGCCAGATAATCGTCACTGGTTTCGAGATGGAACGCAGACGATTTCGCCTCGTCGAGGAGGCGGTCGAAGGGGTCACCGCCGAGTACTTGGCGCATCCGGCGTCACCTCCGCTGCGATGGGCACCTCGACTGCCGTTTCGTGCCCGGGAATCTTCATGATCGCCAACGCTTCTGGGTCGGTGATCGGTGTCCCGGTCAGCAGGAATGTTCCGTGCCCGGTGTCCTGGAGTCCTGCGATGCATGTGCCCGGTTCGGCGTGGACGAGCAGGCGATGGGGAATTTCGATTCGATCGTCGTGGTCGGTCTTCCACCCCTGGACGGCGAAAGTGCCACGGTCGGTTTCGTATAGGCGCGGGGACCCTTGCCCGCCGGTCGGGCCGCCGAGGAATCTGACATGCATGATGAACGCCTTTGCCATGGGGTGCGGGGGATGAGGTCAATAGTCCCAGGTAATCCTTCGTTGGTGCAATGGTTCTGGCACTTTTTGGCACTTCTGTAGCCCGAGAGACCCTCTGGTTCATACCGTCGTGATAGCCCCGGCGCTGGCTCTCTTTTCCCCGATGCCGCACCGCATACCGCCGGCAACGACCCGGCGCCGGGTGCTCACCACTACAACCTCGCCAGGGGAGACGAAACCATGAGCGCACCGCCCCCGCTGACTGTACGAACACCGAGCCACCGCGCCGTCACAATCCGGCTCTGGCACACACGATCCCGGCCCCTCCTCGAACGGGTGCTAGCCGGGCTCCGGGCGCTGGATTATCCGGCCGCCTGCCGATCACAGGACACCCCGCGCGGCTACGCCCACGCCCACTATCTGATGGCCGACCATGCCAGACACCAGTGCCCCCGCTACCGTGCAGCTGTCGACTACGCCGTGGCGGCTCGGCCGTGAACGGCATCACCGGGGACCCGCACACCTGCATATGCCGGCGCGAGCCGTGGGTGACGATCGACATGCTCGGCGGTGTCCGGCCAGCGCGCCTCGGCGGCGGCCCAACCGTCCGTTGCCCCGACCGCGAGCACTGCCTCCGCGGCGCCCCTTTGGAGAAGGGCCGCCTTGGCGAACACTGGCGCAACCTCCCAGACGACTGCGTGTGGACCGGTATCCGGATCCGACCGTCTCAGCCCTGCATGTGCGGCGGCTGGCCGTGGGTTCGCTCCGGCCAAATGTCCCTCGTGATCCATGAACGGCTTATCCCGATCAACCCGATCCGGTCAGTGTCCTGCCCCGGGTGTCGCCGGATGGCCGATGTAGAGAAGTCCCGCATTTCCCTGCACGACAGGCATGCTCGGGAGTCCTGTACGTGGTCGGGGATCTATATCGCCGCCGGGAGTCGGACGCCGCCGCTGCCCGTGCCGCATCCTTGAAGCCTCCACGAAAGACGCCGAAACACCCCCGCCGATCAGTCGATCGGCGGGGGTGCGGTGTCTCAGATCAGGACTGCGTGATCCGCATCCACCCACCGGTCTGCAGGGTTCGGGTTCCGCCGCCTGACACCCCGCGAGCCCACACCGTCACGACATCGCCCTCGGCGAGCGCAATCCCCGCGACCGAGGCGGTCCGGATCTGCGTCGAGGACCCATCGACCACGAACGATTGGATGAATGGCGCTCCGAGAGAAACTGTGTTGACCCGGAAATCGACCTCGACCGTGACAGCCGTGAACCCCGAGTTCTGCACGGACCACTCCACCGCGAGCGTGGCCGCGGATGCATTGCGCTGAGCAACCAGGCCATTGCTGGACACCGAGGATCCCGGGAAGGTCGCTGTATCGGCGGTCCAGTTGATGATCAGCGTGAGGGTGGAGTTCGGGATGGTCTGGTTCCCGCTCTTGTTCATCCCGGACGGCAGGAACGATCCGCCTACGCCGCCGACCACGATGCACGGCATCAGGCCAGCCCCGTGATATCGGCGACCAAGCCCTTGCCGGGCGTGGTCCCTACCGCGGTGATGTAGACGGTGAGGATGTCGCCGATCGCGAAGGACCAGGATCCGCTGACGGTCCCGCCCGCGACCTGGCCGGCCGCGGCGATCGCCGCACTCGTACCGGCGACCGTGACGCCGTTCTTCCTCAGCTCCACCGTGAGGTTGCCGGAGGCGTCGGCGGTGATTGCCCGATAGGTGACCGACGTGAACGTCGCCGCCCGCTGCAGTTTCAGCCCGCCCGGGAGATCGCCGGCCGAACTCGCCGCACGGGTGGTGTCTTTCCCGAACGCCGGGAAGCAGATGTCGTACGGGACGGTGCCCGTCGTCGGGGTGCGGGTGTTGGACAGCCGGCTGTCGTTGCCCTCACAGGCCGTGCCCGCGGTCGTCCCGAGGACGAGGCTCGATGTGCCGGCGCCGATCGCTGTACGTGCGGCGCCCGCGTTCGCTGCGGAGAGCACACCGCGACCGGTGGCGGTGGAGTCCGTGATATCGGTGGCCACATGGGTGTGCACGGTGTTCGCTTTGCCTGCCAGCCCGGGGACGGTCGGGGAGGCCGCAGTGCCGCCCAGGTCGCCGGTCAGCTGCAGGATGCCCTTCACGGTGTCGGTGGCGTCCGGGGCGGGTGGACCCGTCTCGCCGGTATCGCCCTTCGGGATCGTGAGATCCAGGGTCCACGCCGGCGGCCCGCCGAACACATTCGCGGTGGCGGGCGCTCCCGGCGCACCGGTAGTGACGGTACCGACGTTCAGGTCGAACGAGTTGACCGCCGCCGCCGCATCCGCTGCCGCAGTCTCGGCCGCACTCTCACTCGCCGCAGCCGCAGCCGCCGCGTCGGTTGCTTCCTCGATCTGCGGGATGGTGACCGGGTCCAGGTGCTCCCCGTTGTCCAGGATGAATTCGAGGGCATTTCCGATCAGCTCGACATCCACCACCGACAGGCCGCGGACGACTGCCTCACCGTTACTCGCCGGGACGGGCGAGGCAAGGGTGAGATCCACGAGCCCCTCGGAGCCCTCATCGGGGTTCTCTGGGTCCGGGCCCGGGATGAACTCCGGGACATTGAACGAGAACGGCGCGATCGGAACCGGGGTTCCCTCATAGTTCAGATCGAACGCGACCTTCCACGTCCATCCGCTGGGATTAGTGGTGTCCTCGGTGGGCGCCACCAGCTTCACGCCGCGGTCACCGCGCCAGGTGATATAGCCGAACTCGTCCAAGCTCACTTCGTAGTACTGCGGGAGCTGCACATACGTGGCCGGGTCCGGCTCGGCCGTGGCCACCAGTACCTTCGGCGCGCCCGCGGTGAACGTCAGGGTGCCCGACAGCGGGGGAACTCCGGCAGTTTGTCGATGTCCGGGCCATCGCTGATGTTCGCGAGGAACCGGCCGACGACCTTGCCGTACTTCAGGGGGGTCAGTGATGCCACTTGTTCCTCCAATGAACAGGCTGGAAAGTGGCCTGGCCGCGCTGTATCCGGATCAGCGTCCACAACAGGTCCGCCACGGCCACGCCGACGAAAAGCAGCATGATCGGCCGGAAGATCTCCCGGCCCCAGTAGTTGTAGTCCGTCAGGATCGTCACCAGACCCTGCGTGCAGATGGCGGCGATGCACAGCACCATCCGCAAGATCGCCCGCCCAGTCGCCTCCGCCCGCCAATTCGACCGGGTCACATAGAGGAGGCAGAACACCCACGACACCACGGCGACGCCGGCGAGGATCACATTGGCGACCAGGTCTTTGTCCGGGCTCAGCAACACGGCGGACACGCCGGCGATGGCGGTGGTCGTCAATCCGATGTATCGCATCATGTCGCTGCCCTCCGTGTGAAAGTCCTGTTGATCGACTCCCCGAAGCCATTGCGAACGATGTAAGCCGTGACCGCGCCACTAACCCGGTCGACCTCTTCACCATTGCGTCGCACGTGTTCGAGCTGCCGGTCGGCGCGCTCCTTCTCGGCCCGCGCCCTCCGCAACTCCTCCGACTCCTCTACGTGCTTATTCCGCCGACGCCACATGACCACTCCCCGACCGGGCGTTGGTGCCATAGGCAGTAATGGACTCGAGCATGCGCACCGACAGGTCGCCCTGCGCTGTCAGCTTCGCTATTTGCGATGCTTGCTCAGCGATCGTCTGGTCCTTCGTAGTGTTGGCCTGCTCCAGGTACTCGATACGCGCGCGTAGGTCGGCATAGCCGAGATCGACCTGTTCGCGGGGGACGAATTTCCCGGACATGATCATGCGCAGCCAGGTGATGGTGAGCACCGCACTGAAGCTGACCAGTCCGACGATCGCCCCAGGGAACGGCTCCGAGCGCCGCTCCTTCGAGCACTATTCACTCGGCCGATCGCGTAGGCGTTCACCGCGGATCGCATCCAGGGCCGCCGCGCCGAGCTTCGCGAACGGGAACACCGTCGACCGCGCCGAGACCAGGGCGGTGCCGCCGAGCAGCAGGCCAACGACGCCGATAACCAGCTCTTCGGTGGCAGCGTCGATGACGCCCTTGTAGAGCAGATAGCCTGCGATGAGAGCGACCACGGGGCCGATGCGGCTGGCGATCGGTTCTTCGTTCCACCACTTCTTCAGTGCAGTCACTTCTTCGCCTCCGTCTCGTCGGCCTGCGGATCACGGAACCCGGGGATATCCAGCGCCGCCCCGATCGCACCGAGCGCCTCGGCGGTGGTGCGGTTGCCGAGGAAATCCCAGCCCGGGAAGTTGGCGCCTTGCGCGGTCTTCGGGCCGGCCGCCTGATCCAGGGCGAGTCCGGCGTGCTTGTCGAGGTACTGCAGCAACGTGCGAACAGTCACCTCCTGGCCGTGATGGTTCTTCAACTTCTCGTCCAGGAATGCCATGTCGGCTCCTCCTCCGGATCCTTTGTCGATCAATGCCTGTACGTCCCGGCGGAAGGCGTTCATGTCGATGCCTGCCGGGTCGATCTTTCCCTCGCTGGAGTACTCGCGATGCGCTACACATCCCGTGGCCGCGGACTTTCCGATTCGGCGCAGGATCGCCGCGCACCCGCGCTTGTAGGCGTCGAGCTGTGCGGGCGTCCAGTCCCACGGCGGGGTGCCGCGGGAGACCGCCTCGATACCGATCGTGTGGTAATTGGCGTTGTCGGTGGGCCAGCCCGGCCACGAGCCGCGGCCGGCGTGCCAGCAGACGCCGACGGCAACCACGCGATAGGTGCCGTCCTTCTCCAGGACCAGCTGCGCGAGCGGCCCGGCAAGCCCGGGGCGCCCGTCTTGCACGACGCGCCAGTCGTTCGGCCCCCCACCCGCGGTGTGATGGCACAGCACGCCGCGGATATCACGGAAGTCACCGTGGCCGCGCCGCTCCCAGCCCTCGTGCTCGATTACTTTGAGGCCCTCGGCGCGGAGCACGTCCGCCAGCCATACGGGATCACCCGTCCAGGACATTCTTGGCCTCCTCGATCTTGCGGCGCAGCACGCCGACGATGCCCTCATAGGCTTCGGATTTCGTGTCCGCCTCGAACTGCAGTCCGCGCGGGTGGGTAGCTGCCCAGCGTCCGTCCTCCAGCGGGCCGACCTTGATGTCGTCCAAGTCGTAGAAGTCCTCCGGGTCCGGGTCCGGCCAGTTACCGTCCTCGTCCGGGTGAATGTGCAATCCCTGGTCGTAGACGCCGGGCGGGCCCCCGGGCGTCGGCCGCCAGCGCACCGTTTCGAGCTCGGGATGGTGGCGCCAGCCGCGGTCGTGGAAGTACTGCGCGATGCGGGGCGCGTTCTGGGTGTGCACTGTCGTCGGCTCGGCCATCACCCGGCCGGCCGGGTTCCGCCACTCCGGGAGGTGGATTACCACGAGATCCTCAGCCAGTGTGCGGACGTTCGGGTCCATCTGCGGCACGTCCCCGGGGTCCGGGAGTTTCCCGTCGACCGCCATCTGCATGAAGCGTTTCCACTTCTCGGTGACCTGCACCCCGTCGACCCCGCTGGCCTGATACTGCGGGACTTGCCCCGCCTTGAAGTGGACCTCTTCGCTCACGTCTGATCCTTCAGGGGTTGGGCCATCATGATGAGCTGCGCGCCCTGCGTGACCACTGTGTATGTGCGGCTGCCGGAGACACGCAGGATCGAGATGTAGATGGTGGCGGTTTGGTTCGCCGCGACCGTGGCATGGGTGGAGTCCGGGGTGATCGCCTGCTCCCACCGTGGACTGAGCAGGATGTCGGTGGAGTTCGGGGCGCCGAGCGGCATCCCGAATCCGATGATCGGGCCGGTCGCTGAGCCGAGCCGGATCTCCACGATGATGCGGGTGTCGTCCGCGCTGGCGATGTGCACCTTCACGCTGAGGTGCCCGGCGATGACGATCGGCCGATACGCCACCGGCTGAGCGGGCAGCGTCATCGTCGCGACTACCCGCTCCGGGGCGGACACGTTCGAGGCGCCGGCGAACTGGCTGCCGGCGATCGACCACGGGCCCAGGAGTTTCGGGTGCGGCGTCGGATGCCACAGGTCGTCCGTGGTGGACCAGGACAGGACCGATCCGTCCTTGGCGTCGGTGAGGTCGGCGACGTCCTCGGCGTCGGCGATCGCTCCCGCTGTGCCCGGGTCGCCCTGTACGCCCACGGCGCCGCGCGGGAAGGTGATCGACAGCGTCTGGTTCGGGGCGTCGCCGGTGATTTCGGCGGCCGCCGATGACCCGACAGTCCCAGCGGCCGCGACGCCGGTCAGTGTGGTGGGCGGGCCCTGTTTCCCGGTGGCTTGGAAAGCGTCCAGGAATCGCACCCAGTCGACGCCGGTCCAGACATACAGCGCGTTCTCGGCCACCACGCGCCACGCTTTGCGGGCGTCGGCGGTGGTGAGCGGTAGCGCTTCGAGGGTCGCGAAGTCGGCGATGTCCCCCTGCCATGCCCACGGCCACGCTGGTGCGCCCTGCGGGCCGGGATCACCCTGTGGTCCTTCGCGGACCTCGATGAGTGCATCGCGTTCGGCGAGCTCCAGGGGGTTGACGGTGTAGGGCAGGCCGATCGGGTCGCCCACACCCCGCATCGTCACTGTGACGTCGTTGCTGTAGACCTCGGTCACGGTGCCCCCGTCGCGGGTACAGCCCACACGGCGACATGTGCGTACGTGCGGGAATACGAATAGGTTCCGGACCCCTGATTGCGGCGCAGCACGAGATGGATCGCGGCCGACGCCCCCGCCGCGATGACCCCCACCGACGAGGCCGGCGTCATCGCCGACGTCTGATATTGGGGAATCAGCTGGTTGTACCACCAGTACGGCTCGGACAAGCCGCCGCCGACCGACACGACCTGTCCGGCCGCGGAGCCAATGCAGGCTTCCAAATCCAGGCGAGTCGACGGCGATCCACCGCCTCCGCGAACCTGTGCGCCGCCGAGGACCATCGGCCGCCAATCCACGTCCTGCGCGGGGATGTTGACGATGGCGATCGTGTTCGGGTTGGTGGAGATGTTGCTCGCCGACGCCGCGAACCCGGCCCCGCCGTCCCAGGCCGTGGCCTCGGTGATCGTCCACGGCCCACGCCAGCCGGGCGCCGGGGTCGGCTCCCACTTCTCGGCCACGGCATCCCACATCGGCACCGCGCCCTCCACCGGCTCCGCCGACTCTTGATAGTCGGCGGCCTCCCGGATCGGGCCCGGACTGCCGAGGGGCCCCTGCAAACCCTGCACGCCGCGGGGGATGGTGAGGTTCACCGTCTGCGTGGGCGGTGTGCCGGTGACCTCGACAACGAGATCGCTGCCCGCCGCACCGGTGGTGACAGTGCCGAGTGCCAGGGTGTTGAGTTCACCGGTGGGCCCGGCCGCGCCGAAGGCGTCGGGGAACGCGTCGAAGTTGGTCCCGTTCCAGTACATCAGCGTGTTCGTGGACTCGACCCGCCACGCCTTCCCTGCATGCACCGGCCTGAGATCTGGAGCCAGGGCGGACAGGGCGCCGGGGTCGGAGATATCGCCCTCCCACCGGAACGGCGGCGCATCCGGCCCCGTCGGCCCATCCGCGCCCTGCGCGCCCACCGGCAGCTCCAGCGACCCGTCTGCGGGGGTGGCGTTGAAGGACTGCGTGACGCCGGCTTGACCGATGCCTTCGTTGATTCCCCGGATCGCGACCGAGGCAAGATATTCGGCGACTGTCGTCATAGTCCTCCTATCCGATCGGCTGAGCCCACACGGTCAAGCTCGCGCGCGCGGGGTTGAAACCGATGTCCACCGACGTGGATTGGCCGATACGTTCCACGGTGACAAGCAAGTTCGTCGGGGTGTACGCAGGGACAGACGCCAGCGTGGACGTCGGCGAAATCGGTTTGGTCGTCGAGTCGCCGATAGAGGGCGAGAAGACCGTGATGTAGGAGCTGCCGCTGATCGTCCGGATGCCAGCACCGGCAGCGACCATCGGCCCGGTCTCGGACCCGATCCGCACGCGGATCTCCGCGAATGTGCTGGTGTTCTGTTCGCTGCTGATAGTGAGGCGACCCCACGCCATCGGGCGGTAGGCGAACGGCATATCCGGCAGTGCAAAAGTCCCGGCGATCAGCCGGTCCGTGTCGGCGGTCGTCGCGGCGTTGAAATCCGTATCCCACCACGACCACATGCCGAAGCCATTGGGTGCCGGTTGCACCTTCCACTTCCGCGCGCCCTGCGCCCACGTGAAGATCCCGCGCTGGGCGGGCCCTGTGGTGGTGTCGAAATCTGTAGCGGTGGAGATGCTGCCGCTGTCCCCCGGCGGACCTTCCGGTCCCTGCAATCCCGCGGGAGCGGTGACCGACAGGTTCAGCGCGGGAGCGTCACCGGTGAACCGCACCGCCGGCGTCGTCAACGCTGGACTGTGTGTGGTCGTTGGGGTGATCGTCGTCGCCGGAGCCACCAGCCCCTGCGGGCCCACGGCGCCCGGGGAGTGGACCCACGTGGTACCCGTCCAGAAATCCATGCCATCGGTATCGAGGCGATGCCACCACTTCCCGCGATCCTCCGCGGTCAAGTCCCCAGGCCGGGCGGCCGCGTTCGCGATCTCACCCATCTTCAAGAACGTCGTGCGCGGCGATCCCGTAGGCCCCACGGGTCCGGCGGGCCCGGCCGGGAGCGGCAGTTGCGCGGACTCCTCATCCGGGGTGACCGTGGCGGTGAGGATCGGCAGGCCATCGATATCCGTCTCCTCGTCGACGGTGATATGCGCGGAGAACGAGACGTCAGCCATATTCCTCCCTCAGAAAATGAGCAGGTCGAGATCTGCACCGACGTCGGTGGCCAGGGTTCTCAGCATCTGCGCCATGGCGGACATCCGGTCCCAAGCCTTGACCAGCGAGTCCTCTTCGTCGGAGCCATCTCCCACGGTCAACTCCCAGCGTGCGGCAGTCTTGCGGTCGTCGCGGAAGGTCATCTCCGACACGTAGTCGGCGAACGCCTGGTCGCCGATGACGAACCCGATCTGATCTCCGAGGTCGAAGTCTTGGCCCACCCGATACGGTGCGCCATCACCGACAGACACCTTCTGACTCACGTAACCGCGGGTGGTGTGCAGACCCCGGCGGCCTGTCATTACGCCATCCAAGGTGAATGCCTTGGATGAGTTGGTGACCACGTGCTCCCGGAACCCGAACGGGCCGGAGCGGTCGGTGCGTCCACCGTCCTCGAACGCAGCCCACGCCAGGAAGACGTCATCCAACTGGCCCTGATACAGGGAGTCCAGGCCCGGGAGCCCGATCAACAAACCCAGCCAGGCCAGCAGGTTCTTCATGGCGATTTCGATCGCAGCGTTCACCCAGCCCGGCGACTTTCCGCCGACGATGACCCGCTGCGCCAACGGCTTGTGCAGCGCGATCTCCGACGACCCGATACCGGAATACTCGCCCTCCAGGTACCAGACATGCGGGAATGTCCGCACCGTTCCGAGAGGCCCGGACGAGGAGTAGACGCTCTCGTACTCGGTCTGCGAATTGAAATCGGGGTACCTGACGGGAGTCCCGTCGTCCACCCACTCTTCGAGCATCCTGACGAACCCATCGAGCAGCGTGCCGGACGGGCCGGTCACGCCAGACTTGTCGACTGCCTTGATCACCACGGTCGGCCGGTCGAGGTAATACCACTCCGGCGCCGGCTGCTCGTCCTCCTCCGGCAAGTAGAAGAACGCATCCAGTTGGACACCCGTGTCTTCGAGCATCGGCAGGATCAGCTGGTCCGCCATATCGAACCGAGCGGACCCCGCCCGCCACGGGGAGGTGTCACGCAAGGTGTCCACCGGGACCACGCAGATCGGCCACAGCGCGTTGCCGACCTGCGCCCAGTCCGGGGCATCCAGCCACCGATCCGGGATCGTCCAGAAACTGGCCTGCAGGCGAATGAGGTTCGTGACCAGGTACAGCACGGCGATCGTGCGGACCGGGCCGAACAGGATCATGTGCCGCGGCCATTGCGCGAGGATCGGCGCGAACGGTGAGGCCCAGCAGGCGGTGGTGGCGATGTGCTGCCAGCAGTGGATCGCCTCGATATCGACGGTCTCGATACCGTTTTCGTCCCGGACGACAGAGGCTTTGGTGATGTAGCCGTCCCACCGGTACGCCTTCGTGTTCACCGTGATCGGGATCGTCGCGTCCGCACCATCCTCATTCGCAAAGATGTGGTCGTAATAGACCATGTCCTTGCGCGGGATCGACATCTTCAGCCCGCCCGCACCGTTCTTGATGCGGCTGATTTCGAGGCTGATGTAGTTGTGCTCCTCGCCGACCTCTTGCAGAAACTTGTCCCAGTACCGCACCAGCACGGTCTGGTCGGCCATGTACTGCTGATCGGCGCGCTCCGCCAGATCCAGGCGACGCGCCGCGGCGCTGTGGTCCCACGCCATCAGAACGGCCTCGACGAACGCGGCATGACATCCACGCGGACAGCCGATTCCAAATCCCCATCGGCGACGCGGACAATGATCGGCGTAGACGACCACGGCGCCAGCGACGAGAACCAGCGCTTACCGCGCATCTGGCCCCACACGTTGCGCCCCTCCGGGAGAGCTCCGGAGTAGATGCGCGCGGTCCGATGCCGCGGATGCGTGTCGATCCGCAACTCCTCGCCATCCACCAGCAGCGGGGTTTCCACGATCCGCAGCGAGTCCCCTGGATCCTGGATGGCATACCGGCCCGGCCCCGGCATTGTGTACCGCGGCCACGCCGGCTGATCCGCCGCATTCCGCGCGACCACGATGCCTTCGTTCGCGCCATCGGAGTTGACCCACACGTTGTGCTCGCCGAGGTGTCGCTCCAGCGGATCCATCGCCGTCGCCGACATCTGGTACGTGACCGCCGCATTGCGGGCAGGGTCGATATCGCCCTGGAGTTCGGGTGCGGAATCGAGCTGCACCAGCTGGTACCGCCACCCCTGATGCCGGGTGAAGTACCCCATCTTGCAGGGGATATCGGTCGACCAACCCCGATGCCAGGCATCGTGAATCGCGTGGAAGGAGCGAACGTCTCCGTTCCCGTCGATGAAGACGAAGAAGTCGATTTCCTTCTTGCTGCGGACGGACCGCAGGAATGTCGCCCCGTCCTGCCGCGCACCCTCCGCCACCAACAGGTTGACCGGAGCGAACATATTCCCGGTCTGCCCGGTCAGCCGGACGCCCTCCCGGCCGGCGCCGCAGCCGTGCAAATGCCAGACCCGGCCGTGGATATCCCAGACCACGATCTTCGTGGAGCGGTTACGCAGGAGAAGATTCACCGGCCCAGACCTCCCGATCGTTGAGTGGCGAGAGTCCGGCGCCGGTGCACGCGTTCGACCGCGGCGGCCGCGCCCATCGGGTCGGTGCCCGAGATGTTGAAGGTGGTGCCGCCACCCATCGCGCCCATACCGAGCACGCCCGCACCGGTTTCGATCATTTCTTTCCAGTTGTCCTGGAAGAACGACTGCACTTCTCCGATGCCGCGTTGCGCGAGCGCGCCGGCCTGGGCGTTGAGGTTGGTCAGCGCCTGCTCCGGGGTGCCCGCCATGAACCACGGGGCGGGGCCGTTGAAGAGGTCCCCGGAGAGCGGTAGCCCGGTCAGGGGGTGCTGCTGTCCCTCGGCTGGCGCCGCGGTGCTGCTCGCCGTCGTGGTGGTCGAACTCTGGGCAGATGTCGTGCCGCTCGTGGTCGATGCCGACGTGCCCGGTTGTGCGGCCGCGGCGATCCCGGACGACGGCCAGTTGGTGACGAACACGTCGACCGCGGTGCCCGAGCCGCCACCCGAAGACCCACCGGCACCCCCGCTGCCTGCACTGCCGCCGGATGCGCCACCGCCGCCACCTGAGCCGCCACCGGAGTTGCCGCCCGAGGACAGGGCACCCGAACCGGGCTCCACTGCGCCGACATTCGGAGCGGTGTTCATCGCCCAGTGCACGTGATCGTTGTGGCCAGCCATCGTGTCGGCACCGAAATAGGACATGCCGTCACCGACGTTCTTCCCGTCGTCGATGTTGTTGCCGAACCCGTTGCCGTGGATCAATTCCAGGGACCCGGGGAAGTTCGTGGCGATCCACTCCGCCATCTCGCCCATGTTCGGGCCGGCTATATCGATCGCCTTGCCCTGCATGTGGAAGTCGTAGCCGGACCCGACATCGACGGTGCGGGTCGCGGAGGTGAGCAACGCCTCGGGGAATGCGTTACGCAGCGCCTCCCACATCCCCTGCTGGATGTTGGACAGCGACCCAGCCCCGCCTGCGATGCCGCCGGAGGCGAACCCGGGGATCAGGCCGTGCAGGAAATCCGCCGACGGTACCCACCCGGCGTTGATCGCCTCCAACAGTGGCAGGTTCGCCGCGGTTGAGCGGGCATTCACGACGAACTCGCCGTTGGACAGGCCGGCGATGATGCTGTCGCTGGTTCCGGTTCCAGGGCCGGACACGCGGCCGCCGCGCGCGAGCAACGGCAGGTCCGGGGTGTCGACGGTGAGGGAGATGTCCTTGTCGATGACGGGGATCGTGAATTCGAAGTGGAGCCGGAAATTGTTCCAGGCGTTGATCAGCCAGTTGATCGCGTCCCGGAATGCGTTCTTGATTCCGTCCCACAACCCCGACACTGCCGAGGTGACTTTGCCCGGCAGTTCCTTGAACCAGTCGATCAGGTTGTTCCACTGCTCGACGATCCAGTCTTTCGCCGCGCCGAACGCGTCGCCGACCGCGCCGATCGCGGTTTTCAGAGCGTCGAAGATGCCGAGCGCCACGTCGATCGTGCCGGAGATCAGATCGACCGCGACCTGCACGACATTCGCCGCGAGTTCGAAGGTCGACTGGAACACGCCGGCGAGGAACCGCAGCGCCGGCATGAGGATATGCTCGATCGCTTGGGTCGCCAGCGTGATGATGATCGTCGCGACCTTGGTCAGCAGCGGCGCGACCGCGGTGATGATCGACACCAGCGGCGGCAGCAGCGAGGTGATCAGCTGCACGATCTGCGGTAGCAGCGGCGCGATCGCCGTGACCAGCTGCGCGAACACCTCGATGATCGGTGGAAGGATCGGCGCGAGCTGAGTGATCGCGTCCGCCAGGGCGGTGCCGAGCTGCATCGCGACCTGCTGCAGGATCGGCTGCAGCTGCCGGAAAATTGGCATCATCAGGTCTGTGACCTGCTTGATCACAGGACCGATCGCATCGAACAAGACGGTCAGTGCCGGGGCGAGCGCCTGCAGGAGCCCGGACGCGACTTCAGCGATCACCGGAAGGAGTGGCGCGACCGCCGACAGCATCGAAGAGATCGCCGACACCACCGGCCCCAGCGCGGGCGCAAGCGCCTGAATCGCCTGCGTGAGTGCGCCACCGAGGACGGCGCCCATCTGGCCGATCATCGGCAGCACCGGACCGATCGCCTGCCCGATGGACGCGAACAGTGGGCCTAGGACAGGCGCGATCTGTGCCGCGGCGCCGATGAGTCCTTCGATCAGCGGCTGCAGGCCTTGCCCGAGACCAGCGAGGGTTTGGCCGAAACCGTCTATCAACTGGGTTAGAGCGCCGGAGGCGAACGTGTTGGTGAATGCCTGCCCGATGCTGCCGAGCAGACCGCCGAGGCCTGCGCCGACCGACTGCATCGCAGGCGCGGCGGCCTGCGCCATCGACAGGAACCCCTGTGTGGCCTGTCCCAGACCCGGGGCGATCGCGGAAATCAGTGTTGACGCGCTGGAGAACGCGGCCTGGATCCCTGCCTGCGCTTCGGCGGTGGCGAAGAACGACATCGCGCCCGCGGCGGCCTGGTTCAACGACCCGGCGACACCGGTCATACCCTCCCGCAGGGTGGGCATCGTTGTGTTGGCCAGGTTAGTGAATGACTGGTCGAGCCCGGCGAACATCTCCTGCTGTACCGCGCCCTGCAGCTCGTCCCACGCCGCCTTCTGCCCGCCGATGGCGGTGACCATCGCCTGCGCCGAGGGGGCCAGTTTTCCCATGGCCTCGTTGAGGGCCTCCATATCGCCCTCGGCGACCGCAGAGATCGCGTCCCCCATGCCCTGGAACCCGACCGCGACAGTCGCGCCGACAGCGATCGCCGCCGGGCCGAGCGACGCCATGCCGATACCGAGGGTTCCGACCGCACCGGTTGCCAGGCCTCCAGCCCCGCCGACCGCGCCGAGAACGCCGGCCAGTTTGGCGAGGCTTCCGGCCGACGAACCCATCCCACCGAGTTCCGCGTTCGCCGCTCGCGCCGAACCCGACAGGTTGCGTAGGCCCGAATCGTCGACGTCGACCTCGACGCGCACCCGTTCGCCGTCCGCATCGGCGATCGCTTCACGGATACGCGGAGCGATCCGCGAGGTCTCCGGCAGGATCGACACATAGGCGGTTGCGAGTTCGACGTTCGCCACGGGCTACACCTCCCATCCGATGAGTGCGTTGAGTTCCTCGATCGACATCGCGTCGCCGATCCGCTCGGGCCGGGCAATGCCGGGGCGAGGGATCGGTTTCGGACGGTTGCGGCCCTTCTGGGCGTCCTTGGTTTTCGCCCAAACAAGCAAGGTCAGGGCATCCACAGCAGAGGCAAGCAGCTGTTCGGTGAGGCCCCACTGCCACTCATCCGGCCGCATCGCCCGGGTAACCGCCATATCCGGGTGCGGGTACGCGAAGATCGCGCGGAAGTCGCACCACGTCAGGGCCTCGGTGCCGAGTTGGCGCAGCCGCAGCCCGCGGTCGATCAGGTCACGCTCGACCGCCTGCGGGTACTGCTCGATGAGGGCGGCGAGGCTTAGGATTCCCCCAGGTCGATACCCGAGTGCTCGCGCCAATCGTTGACGAGCTGGGTGATCTCGGTGTTGCGGAGCTTGTCGATGGCGGCGAGCTGCTTATCGGTGAGCACGTCCTCGATGACCACGAACATCAGCTCGAGCTTCGACAGGTTCCGAGACTTGCGGAGCAGCCCGAACGGCAGATTCGACAGCGACGGCAACCGGATCTCGACACCGCCAACCTTGGTGACGAAGTCGTCCTCGACGACCGTCGTCTCCTTCGGACCGGCAGCGGCCGGCCTTCTACGAGCAGTCATGTGCGCAGACCTTTCTCATTGATGCGCAGGCGAATAGGGCTGTGAAGCCCCAGCGGTGGCGGGCGGCCTGCGCATAGGGGAACCCGCCACCACTGGGGGTCTTGGGGACGGTCAGACCGAGAACACGCCGTCGTCGTAGTAGCGGTAGACCTTCACGCCGACGTCGTCCTTGAACGCCTCGACGACGACCTGGAAACCGGCCAGCGCGTTGGACACGAACGCCGACTCGGTCACCTCGGTGATCTTGGCGTTCGGCAGCACCAGCCGAAGCTTCTTGCCGCCGTATGCCATATCGAACGACCACGAGCGGTACGGCAGGATCGAGCCGGTTTCCTCGACGGTGATCAAGGTTCCGGTGGTCGGGGTCGCCGCGGTGGTGGTGACGTTGTCCTCGCCGAACACCTCTTTCAGGACGTCCGGATCCCACACCGCGTACAGGGTCAGCCCGAACCGCGCCGAATGCTCGGTCTGCAGCTGGGCGATGATGTCGGCGTTCCAGTCCTTGATGGCCTCGACGGTCCGTTCGCCCTGGGATTCGAGACCGTCCTCCGATACGTAGCCGAGGGCTTTGAACGCGGCGTCGTAGGCGGCGGCCGCGGTGGTCGGCAGAGTGCTGCCGAGAGGGGCGACGAGCACGCCGCCGGTGACCATGTTCGGGGTACCCGCACCGATGGTCTTGGTGGTCGCCATAGCCATGGCGGTTCTCCTTCGGGTTGTTGCGCAGGCCCTTGGAGAGATGAATCAGTGGAGCGGTTTACAGTTCCGAGCCACGCATGTGCAGCTCGACGGTCAGCAGATACCGGGGCGTCCCGGTATCTGGGTCCGGCGACGACGCCGGGCCCCCGACTTCAGCGGCCACATCCACCCACGCCCCGCCCATGTAGCCGGGCGCGTGGGTGACGATCGCCCG
>NZ_JBNJNJ010000002.1:0-60563 GCF_050936135.1 Nocardia sp. CA-290969
GTAAAGCACTCGATTCGGTACGCTAGCCGCACCCATCGGCCGCTGTCCATAGAACGGCCGAGATCCTCTCCGAAGGGGTGCGTTTCGCGTGATCCGGTGTGGTGTGTATCTGCGGCAGTCCGACGATCCCAACGACGACACGCTGGCCATCAGCCGCCAGTGGAAAGAGATCGTCAGGGACATCTGCACCCCTCGCGGGTGGGAGCCCGTGCGCTACTGCGACAACGACCTCACCGCCGTCGGCCCGAAGCGCAACCTCCCGGACCGGGACCGCATGCTCGCCGACATCGAGGCCGGCGAGCTTCAGGCGATCGCATCCTGGGACCTTGACCGCCTGTATCGGGAGCCGGTCGACCTCGAGCGCATCATCGACGTCGCGGACCGGCACAGCACCCTGCTCGCCACCCTGACCGGGGACGTGGACCTGGGCACCGACAACGGCCGGCTGTTCGCCAGGATCAAGGGTGCGGTCGCCAAGGCGGAGACCGAGCGCCGGTCTGCCCGGCAGAAGTCGAAGTACCGGGAGCTGGCCGAGGCCGGCAAGAACCTGAACCACCGGCGCAGCTTCGGGCGCAACCACGACGGGTCGCTACACCCGCTGGAATCTGCGGCGCTTGCCGACGCCTACGAGAAGGTCCTCCAGGGCCACTCGCTGAACGGCATCTGCCAGGAATGGAACGCGCTCGGGATCACCACCACCCTCGGCAACAAGTGGAACTCACCCACCCAGCTCGCGCATGTGCTGAAGAACCCGCGCAACGCGGGCTGGAAAAGCTACTACCGCGTGGTCCTCGATGAGGCCGAGGTCGGCTGGGACCGGATCGTCTCGCCGGATGTGTGGCGGGCGGTCAACGACATCCTGGCCGAGCCGTCGCGCCGACCGGTCGACGTGGCGCGCAAGTACCAGCTGTCCGGGATCGCGCTGTGCGGAGATCGGTGCGCCGAGGAGGGGCAGGAGGTCACTGTGAAGGCGGCGATGACCACGAGCCGGCGCGAGCCGATATACCGGTGCCGGCGATGTCACCGTGTCGTGCAGCGGATCGAGCTGGTCGACGACCACATCAACGATCTGATCGTCGGGCGCCTGTCGAAGTCGGACGCGGCCGACCTCCTGGTCGACCAGAAACACCCGGACTTGGAGGAGAAGCGGGTCGAGGCAGCCGCTCTGCGGAGCCGATTGAAAACTCTCGCAATGAGTTTCGCTGACGGCGATATCGACAAGGATCAATTGCGGGCGGGTACCGAACGGGCGAAATCGAAACTGAAGGCGATCGAGCAGAGTATCGAGGATGCGAACCGCAGCCGCATATTCAAAGGCGTTGTCGGTAAAGAGAACGCGCCCAAATTCCGGGGTCTGCATCTGGATCGGCGGCGCGCGATTACCGCGAGCCTGATGTCTGTAACTCTGCTTCGCAGAAGCTTGCGTGATCCGTTTGATCCGGGCTTGGCGATGGTGGTCGACTGGAAGTCGCCGGCCGAAACTCAAACCTGAGCCCTTGTAACGTTTCTTATTTCAAGGAACGATTTCCGAGCAAATGTCCTGTGCGCCCGTTTTGTCGCGGCTAGGCTCTGCTCTGCCGGACGGGGGTCAGGTGATGCGTTCTCAGGTAATCGTGGGCTTGTTGTGTTTCGAAGGGTTTGGCTATGGCTGGAGTTCCTTTGGGCGGTATCGCGGAGCTATTCCGCAGTTGTGACGCAAGAGAATTGGGTCGTGCGTTGCTCGTCGACGGCGAGGAGGTCGGTGAGTTCCTCGCCGGTCGCCGCCCGATGGGGTCAGGGCAGATCGTCGCTGCTGCCTGTGCGGCGGGGGTGAATGCCTCCGGCCTCTTTCAGTTCACGTTGGACGTGGTCGAGGAACTCGCCGGCGTTCACGCCTAACGCTTGACATAGGGCGAGTAGGACGACGGCGGGGGCATCTCGCTTGCCGTCCTCGATGCGGCGGATGGTGATGGCCGGTATCCCGGTCAGTTCGTGCATGGCGGCGCGGCTGAGCTTTCGCTTCGCGCGTAAGGCTCGCAGGTTTGCGCCGATGATCGCATTGGCTGCGTCGGCGTCGATGAGGCGGTCGGCGTCCATGCGAGAAGTATCCGGGCCGCTCCAATGTCAATCAACCATACGGATCAAAAAGTGATCCGAGCGATGGTTGCTGCACGGTTGCGATTTGATCCAAATGGATCCTATAGTGATCCACATGGATCAAACGAGTGTCGCGGTGGGGGAGTCTGTCGGTCGAGCCCTTGACGCGGCCGATCTGAGCTTGCGTAAGGCTGCCGCACAGACCGGCATCCCGTACACGACGTTGCACCGCAAGATCAAAGGCCACGGCAAAACCGGCTTCACCATCAACGAACTTCTCAACATCGCCGAAGCGCTCGATATGAGCCTTTCGCAGCTCCTGCCGGAAGAGATTCGGCAGTGAGCGGCCCTGGTGACACGGCGTACGAACAGGCCAAAGCCGCCTGGGTCGCGAAGCAGCTCGAGGCGGCGCCTCCTCTGACCGAATGGCAGAAGCAGGTCATCCGGACTGCCTTCCGTACCCAGCCTCGGCCCGCCAAGCGGAAGCGGGGTGCTGCCGCATGAGCCGATGCCGGACCGCGCCCCTCGTGCTGCTCGCGACCGCCTGGTGTGCGTACGCCACCGGCCGGATCGGTCTAGACATTTTTCTGGCCGGTCTCGTCGCCGGGTTGTCGATGCTGGCGGTGTGCTGGCTGCCCGCCCTCCTTTACGCCGTCAACGCGCGGCGCCGCACACGGAGGGGAGGTGATTGATGTGCACGCCATCGAGGCATGGGTGCGCGGGCTGCTGACCCCCGCCCCGCTCCCCACCACGACCTACCAGATTCCGGCCCTGACCTGGCCGCTGTAGACCCCCTCGCCGCAGGTGCGGGGATGCCCTGCGGCGAGGTGCGCCGCGGCACCCGGACATCACACCGGTCCGCTGCAGACGGACCCGGGTCCGGGGCCGCGGCTTCCAAACCCCGCCCACAAAGAGTCCGGCCGCCGATGACAGCGGCGGCCGGACGGGAACGAGACGAAGGAGATCCTACCGTGATCGGAAGCAAGGAACTTCACGATTTGGCCGCCAGGAAACGCGCGGACGATCCGGAGTTCGCCGACCTGGTGCAAACGCTGGCCGACCGCCGCGAGCGCGAGTTCGACGCGAACATCTTGGCGCCGCTCATCTTCCGCCGGCATCCCGATATCCCCGACGGCGAGAGCTGGGACGAGCAGGACCAGCAGGTCCGCGACCGCGTCACCGAACTCGCCACCATCATCCGCGTCCGCCTGGAGGAACTCGGCTGGGCGCGGCCCGCTCGCCCCGGCCGCACATGGGACGACGCCAACGAGATCCCCGAGGGCGTGCCGTTCGAGGACACCGAGTACGACGGCGTCTGGATCCGCAGGGGCGATGAGGTCACCGACTACAGCGTCCCGGATGGCCCGGTGTACCGGGTCGCCAGCATCGGCAAGGGCCCGTACCGGGAGGTGCTGCCCGCATGAGCAACTCCCTCGCACAGCTGATCTGGTCCGGCCTGCACTGCGACCCCGAGGACCCGGGCACCGGCGAGGTGTGGGAGCAGCTGCCCGCCTCCGCCCGTGAACGCTTCGAGATCGTCGCCACCGAGGTGACCGCCTACCTGGCGCAGCAGCCGCCGCAGTGGACCCCGCGGGGGTGGAGCTGCGCCGCCGATATCCCGGCCGGCGCCCGGTTCCGGCCCGTCGGCAGCACCCAGGAGTTCACCCGTGGCGGCCGTCCCGAGGAGGCCGACGCCTTCGACCGCCGCTTCGCCCGCGGATACGTGGAGGTCCGCTGATGCTGCTGGCCCTCGGCCTCATCGTCCAGATCACTTTCTCCGCCGCCCTGCTGTTCATCGTCGGCGGCCTCATCGTCCAGCGCTTCACCCGACCCACGGAGTACGTCATGACCGACACCCACGACACCATCACTCTCCCGCAGATTCCCACCGCCCGGGCGGTAGTGATCACCGGCGACGCCGGCGGTGATGTCGAGGTCGACTACCACCCGCCGAACCCGCGGCGCGACTATGCCGGCGCCGCGGCCGTTGTCATCGGGGAGCACACCAAGCTGGTCCTCGAATCGGTCGACGATTTGCGTGCCCTGATGGCCGACCTCGCCCGGGTCGAGGACCAGTGGACCCGCGACCTCGGCCTCGACGGCGAGGGTGCCGGGCGGCACGCCCGCGGGGCGAGCAACGGCTACCCCGACGCCGACGCCCTGCACATTGAAGCAGTCGCCGCGGGCGCGGGCGCGTGACCGCACCGACCCCGCGGCCGCGGCCCGAGTGGGAGCAGGACGCCGCGTGCGGTGGCCACGCCCACCCGGAGTGGTGGTTTCCCGCGAGCCCGAACGATCCGGCCATCGACGCCACCATCGTGTGCATCGGCTGCAAGGTGCGCCGGGACTGCGGCCTGGACGCGGTACTCAGCGACAAGCGGTTCGGTGTGCGCGCCGGCTACCGCACCGACAAGACCAGGAGTCGGCGCGAACTGCGGCGGTACCTCAACCTGCCCGAGCCGGAGGGGAAGTCGTGACCGCCCCGACCGAGCCCGGCATCTACCGAGGCGTACCCGACGAGGTGTACCACGCGGACCGGGCAAGCCTGTCCAGCAGCGGCGCCCGCCGCCTGTCGGAGATCTCGCCCTGGCACTGGAAATACGAGCAGGACCATCCGACCACCAAATCGAAGGACCACTTCGATCTGGGCAAGGCGGTCCACACCCTGGTCCTCGGCACCGGTGCGCCGCTCGTCGACCTCGGCGTGGACGAGATCCGCACCAAGGAGGCGAAAACCCAGCGGCAGGCGGAATGGGATGCGGGCCGGGTGCCGCTGCGGAGCAAGGACTACCAGCGGGCCCGGGACATGGCCGACGCCGTGATGGCCAACCGTCACGCGCAGCAGCTGCTCGCCTCCGGCGAGCCGGAGCTGTCGGCCTGGTACCGGGATCCGGTGTCTCGCGTGATGTTGCGGGCTCGGCCGGACTGGACGCACTGGGTCGACCGGAACACCGCGATCCTCGTCGACGTCAAGAAATCCACGGCGCCAACGCCGGAGGTGTTCCGGTCCTCGGTGCTCGACTTCGGCTACTTCCGGCAGCAGCCCTGGTATCAGGCGGCCTGGGACTGGTTCGGGATCGACACCGAGTTCGTGTTCATCGTCGTCTGCGACGCCCCGCCGCACCCGGTCTACGCGGTCCGGCTCAAACAGTCCGCGGTCGAACTCGGCGCCCGCCTGAACCGGCGCGACATCTCGCTCTACGCCGAATGCCGGCGGTCCGGGATCTGGCCGCATGACGGCGATCCCCTCCACGAAATCGATTTGCCCTCACGGGCCTACTACACCCAGGAGAAAACCACCGATGACCGATACGGCCAGCTCGCTGCAGTTGCAGCGTGACCCGACCAAGTTCCTCGCCCGGCACCGGGAAGCCTTGAGCATTGCGATCGACTACGCCGACCAGGTGTGTAGGAGTTCCGGGGTGCCCGACCGGTTCCGCGGGCGGCCCACCGATTCCGCGGTCGCGATCCTGTACGGCGCGGACCTCGGGCTGTCGCCGCTGCAGTCGCTGCAGCAGATCTACAACAAGTTCGGGCAGCCCGCGGTCTACGCCCGCACGATGCAGGCGATCCTCGAGGCGAACGGCTACCGGTTCGAAACGGTCCTCGACACCGACGAGGCAGTCACGGTCCGGCTCACGACGCCCGACGGTCGCACGGAGGAGAACACCTGGGACTGGGAGCGCGCCGAGAAGGCCGGCTACACCCCGCGCCCGGACCCCGACACGGGCGACTGGGCGCGCACCGAGGACGGCGAAATCCTCGGCAACGAAAAATATGTGACCGACCCGCGAGCCATGTACTGGGCCAAGGCCGTATCTGTCCTCGCCCGGCACCTCGCCCCGCACCTGCTGCTCGGTCTGCCCTACACCTGGGAGGACCTCGAGTCCGAAACACGGTCCGTCGCCACCGAGCAGCGCCGCGCCGCGCAGCCGGTGACCTCGGAAGCCGCGCAGGCCGGGGCAGCGGTCGTGCAGGACTGGACGCCCACCCCCGATCCCTTTGCCGACGAGGAAGAGGCCGCGCCCGCCCCGACGCCCGCGACGCCCGCACAGCAGGAGCGGCTGGACGCGCTCCTGGTCGACAACGGGCACCGGACCGCGGCCCGCAAACGCAACTACCTGTCCAAGGCATTCGGCCGTGAGGTCGCCTCGGTGGCGGACCTCACCGCCGCCGAGGCCGACACCCTCCTCGCCCCGCTGGAAGGGCCGGACGAACCCGCTGTCGAGGACACCGGCCCCCCTGCGGACGAGACCGAGGGCAGCGGTCCCGACGCCGGAGAGGACGGCGCACAGTGACCGCACCGCATCGGCACAGGTTCGACGTCCTCGAGTTCGATATCGATCCGGAGCGCCGCCATATCGACCACACCGTCATCGCCGAGTGCCTCGGCGCCGGCCTCGACGGCTGCCCGGTCTGCGGCCAGCAGGCGCTCGAGGCACTGATCACCAACGCCGCGGCGACCGCTCGCCTGGTTGAAATCGCCTGCGTTGCCATCGGCGAAATGTTCGGCGGGATACCGGCGTACTTGTACGACGACAACGTGGGCGGCCCGGCCAGTGCCACATTTCGGCGGCTGGCCCGGCTCGGTGTCGACGGCAAAATCGACCAGATGTTCTCCACGGTCGAGGACATGACGCTCGACGAGCGCCGCCAGGCCGCGGACACAGCGATGGACATCACGATTGGTCGCCTCGTCCTGGCCGGTCTGGGGATGCGGTGAGCGCCGGCGGTGCACCGCGGTGAGCGGTGTGAGGCGTAGAGGCAGGGCGGTAGCCGGGCAGGTGCCCGGCTACCGGCCCGGCCGGGCGCGCCGGCGTATGCCGTCCTCGGATGCGGTGGTGCCGCGCCGGGTGTGGGTCGACCGGTTCGGGCCGCGGGTGCTCATGTACTGCGCGGACTGCAAAACGCCGTGGGCGCCCGGTGTGGAGATCCCGCGCGACCGGCTCTGCGAGGAGTGCCGGGAGGTGCGGGAGATCGATACGCCGGGGTTGTGGCGCCTCGACGAGCTGCCGGGTGGTGGCGATGGCTGAGCAGCTCGACGGGCAGCTGGAGGACGGGACACCGACGCGTACGGCGGTGCCGTGCAAGCGGTGTGGTGGCTGGCTGGTGTCCGAGGTGTCGCGGGCGCGGCGGATGGGTCCGGCGTGCGCGCGGCACGAACGCGCGGAAGCGCGCCGGGTGGACGAGCCGACGCTGTTCGAGCTGGAGGCCAGGGGCGAGTGATGGGGGTGTGGGTGTGGAGAGGCGGTGGCCATGGAGCGCGCACGCGCGCCGATCGATCGCAACGATTGGGAGCGAATCATTTTCAGGTTGCCGAAATCCATACTTCCACCGGGCGTGAAGCATTGCGCTCACGCGCTGGCCAGGTTCGGGAACCCGGACGGTACCCGGATATTTCCGGGTGTGGTGAAGATGGCGCTGGTGATGGGCGTGACGGAGCGCACTGTAATCCGGTCGCTGAAAACGTTGCGGGAATTGGGATTGATAACTCGTGTGCGGCGCGGAAATACGAAAGACGAGTCCGACACATATCGACTAACGGTCCCCGGAAACATTCTCGAATTGCTCGATCATCCCGAGGCGCTGACACCGGAACTGGAACCCCGCGAGCCGGACCTCTATGTGACACCAGAGTCACTTAGCGGCCCTGTGGATAACTCCCCGCTAGGTGACTCTGGTGTCACATAGCCCGGGGCCCGCCGGTGGGGAGCTAAGTGACATTTGAAGCAGGGCTAAGTGACATCTGCGACATCGCTAAGTGACACCAGTGTCACCCCACCAAACTACTTACCCCCCCACGACCAAACACGTACCCCCGTACGTACGTAACTCACGACCGCGCGCGAGCCAACGCGCCGGCCAATCCGATCGAGGTCTGAAAAATGCTCGACCGATTTGGAGAACCCATCGAAGAACCACCCGAACCGGGGCCGCCGAAGAAATGCAGCAACCCGAATTGCGACGGCCGGTGGATCGGCTACGACGACGAACTCCGCCCCATACCATGCCCCGTCTGCAAAGAGGACATCTATCTCCACGGCACCGCGAAAGTAAACGACCACTCGAAACGCACTCCCAGCGAACTTGCACAGCAGGCAATTCGGAAACAGGAAGAGAGAGAACGATATGGATACAACTAGCCAGCCCGCCGCCGAGGCAGACGCGGTACGCGACGGATTCATTGCGCTGTCCCGGCCCAAGGGCGGGAAGACTTTGGTCAGCGCGGACCAGATCACCATCGTCGAGCCGTGCGACCCGGGCCGCGGCCAGGCTCGCGCCAGGGTCGCGGTTACCGGCGGCCATCAGCGCTACTGCCTCGAAACCGTCGACGAAGTCATGTCGCTCATCGCCCGCGCCTACCAGTTCTGAGGTACCCAATGTCCGCACCGATCGTTTTCATCGACACCGAGACGACCCACCTGCACCCGGACTTGCGCCGGCCGTGGGAGATCGCCATGATCCGCCGGCCCGCCCTGCGCGCCGAGGACCGCATCACGATCCTCATCGACGACGTCGACCTCTCCGACGCCGATCCCGAAAGCCTGGCCATCGGCAGGTTCGACGAACGCCACATCAGCTCGAGCCAGCTCGGCGCCGGCGCACGGCCGCCCCGCGAGACCATAGTCATGCCCGAGAACGTGGCCGCCGAGTACGTCTACGAATGGACCCGCGGCGCGCACCTTGTCGGCATCGTGCCCGACTTCGACGCGCTCACCCTCGACCGGATGCTGCGCCGCCACGGGCTCCTGCCGCGCTGGTACTACCACCTCATCGACGCTGAAACGCTGGCTGCCGGTTGGCTGCTCGGTCGTGGCCACCTTCCCCAGGAACTGCCCTGGCAGTCGGAAGCGGTGTCCCGGGCCTGCGGTGTGGAGCCGCCCAGCGAGGACGAGCGGCACACCGCCATGGGCGACGCTCTGTGGGCCCAGCGCCTCTACGACCGCATCGCCCACGGCGGTGACCAGTGACCACACAGGACTGGCAACCGGGCCGGGTAGCGGCCGAGAAGGCGCTACAGGAAGCCTCGATCTACTCGAGCGAAATCGGCGGCGACGACGGTGACCTCACACACGCCGACTTCGGCGTCTTCCACAAGACGATCACCACCATGCTGAGCGGCGCTCAGACGCACGCACTGCTCGCCATCGAGACCCGGCTCGGTGAGCTGGTCGAGCAGCAGCGCATCAGCAACGCCATCGCCGGCGTGCAGCTCCTCCGGGGCTACAACCACGCCGAACTCAACGAGGGCCGCGAGAAGGTACGCGAGATCGTCCGCGACCTCCTCGACCTCGCCCCGAAAACCGAGACCACACCCGCTACGGAGGCACCGTGATATCCGACGTCACGCGCGCGGAAATCACGCGCATCACCGGCAACCCCCTCGCCATCGAGCATTGGACCGCCGACCACCTGCCTGACGGCGCCCAGCTCGAGGACTACACCCGGAAAGTGGCCGATACCTACACCGTATGGGACAGCCCTCACCAGTTGTTCGCGCTCAGCTGGGACGGCGAGAAGGTCGAGGCCCCCGCGCTGTTCGGCCTCGACACCGCCATCGACCCGGCTCGATATCCTGCCGTGCTGCCCGGGTTGATCGCTCGGTACCTGCTGGAGCACGCCCTCGCGCCGGTGGCGCGGCCGCCGATCGTCGCACTCTGCCTGCAGATCGAAGCCCACACGGTCGAGCGGGACAGCCTCACCTACCAGCAGCGGCGGGCGGTTGCGAACCGGCAGATGCACACCCTGCCGCAGGCGCAGGAGAAGTGCCTGTGCCTCACCGCCGATATCGCCGGCCGCGTCTGGTGGGCGAGCAAAACACGCGGCACCGAAGAGAGCGACCACGGCGACTTGGCAACCGGAAAGCCGTATGTCGGCGGCTTCGCCGACCTGCTCGTCAAGCTCGCCGAAGGTTTGCCGGTGTTTTTCACGATCAACGAGCACGGCGGCCGCGCCCCCGATGCGTTCGGCGGGAGCGGATCGTGATCGACGTCTTGCTGCTACCCGGCACCGGCTATCCACGCGGCGGCGACGGCGTGTGCGAAGGGTTCGCCGCGGCGCTCGACCGCCGCCGGTTCCGGCCCCAGATCGTCTCCTACCCGGCGGAGTTCGGGTGGGACGGCGCCCCATACGCCGACAGCCGCGAAGCGGGCCGCGCCGCGCTCGACGGCGCGGTAGCGCGCAGCGAGCGGTGCGTGCTGGCCGGCTACAGCCAAGGCGCGGTGATCGCGGGCGACTACGCCCGCGACTACGAACTGCACCTACAGCGAGGGATCGCCGGCGGCCGGATCGCCGGCGTCGCGCTCATCGCCGACGGCCGCCGCCCCCGCGGCGCCGGGACACCGGGCATGCCCGTCGCCACCGGATACGGGATCGTCGACCAACGCCCGATCGAAGGCCACAGCTTCCCAGTGTTCTGGGCCGCGGCCGAAGGCGACGGCATCACCTCCCTGCCCGCCGGCAACCCACTGCGCACCGTGGCGGATCTCGCCGAATGGTTCTCCATCCGGTCCCTGGCCGACAGCGCGAAATGGGTGGCCAAGGGTTTCGACCGGATCCGCCGCGGCCAGATGCAGCCCTGGTGGAAGTTGGAGCACCACCGCGATTGGGACGGCGCCGCCGCCTACCTCCGCGGCTACCTCTGGGACGGCCGCCACACCACCGACTACACGCGGCACGGCCACGTCCAGGCCCTCGCCAACGCCATCAACCGGGAGGTCCGATGACCCAACCCCTGCACGAGGCCGGCCTCAAAAAACTCGAGGCCGCGGAACTGATCCCACTACTGAGCCACGACCTCGGCATCGTGGTCCGCCGCCAACTCGACCACCACCCGGCCAACGCCGACCTCATCGTGTGGCTACTCAACAATGCCCGCGAACTCCTCAACACGTACGCAGCTGTCGCCGAGTGCATCGGCGAACTCTCACAGTGGTCCAAGGCGCGCGATGTCATCGACCCCGTCAACCTGCCGCTGCCCCACGCCTACGCCCACGGTCACGTCGAGGCCCGTGAGATCCTCGCCTGCAGGCTCGGCTGGCTGCGGCCGACAGCGCCCGGACCGGAGGCGCCCAATGCCTGACCACACATTCGACCAGCGCACCATCGCGGGGATGCGGTCCGCCGTCAACGTCCTCGAGGCCATCCACCGCAACGAAGCCGCCCGCGCCACGGACCTGATCAACGCGTGCGACGGACCACCCGAGATCTACGCACTCGCCACAGCGTGGCTGTCCATCGTCGCAATGCAGGGCCTCGACGCCGTCGAACTCATGGGGCAGATGCGATCGACCATCGACCGGCTGCAGGCCGAGCGGCTCGGGGAGGTGCCGAATGTCTGAGCAACTTCCCGACGAGCTACTCCACCGGTGGATCGCACACGAGCGCTACCCCGATCTCGCCGACGCCCGCGCGATGGCGAACGAACTACTGATCTTGCGGGATCGCATCGCCGAACTGCAGAGCACGCGGACTCCCGTGCCTGAGCTGTCGCCCCGCGACCAGCTCGACGCCCTGATCGAATCGCGCATCAACTGGGGGTGCCAAGAGCAGGACGCGACTGACGCGGTGATCGCCGCAGGCTGGCGTCCACCCGCTCGTGTCATCACTGACCCCGCCGAACTGGACGCACTGCCCGGCCGGTCCATCGTCATCGGCCTCAACGTCCCGTTCCCTGAGGCGTGGCAACTCACCTCCCATCACGGTAGCGGGATGCGCACTGCGAACTGGGGCAGCCCGTATCTGCTCAACGAGCGTCGGACCTCCCAACAACTTCTCGACCGTGTTGACCGCGTGGCCGTCCTGCACACCCCCGAGAACGGAGACGCCCGTGCCTGAACCAAAGTCGCACCTGTGGTGGCTGTCGTTCGTCGACCCCGCCAAGGCGCCCCCGCTGGAAGAGCAGGTACCCGGCGGCGCGAGTTTCCTCGGTGTCTGCATCGTCCCCGGCGAAAACCTGACACAGGCAGTGAGCACCTCATGGTTCCTGGGCTGCAATCCAGGCGGCGAGCTGCTGGGAATTCCCATTCGCCCTGAGGTGGCGATCGACCCGTCGTGGATAGGGCGGCTGCTTTCCCGGGACGAGCTCGAGCAGCTCGAGCGAGAGGCCCAATCATGATCTCCCTGTGGTGGTCCTTCGCTCTCACCACGATCGGGGTCATCGGTCTCGTGCTGGTGTACCGATCCCAATCACTCATCGGGCCCAGCATCGGCTTGGCCGTACAGGCCTTGTGGATCGCGTACGCCATCGCGACCAGGCAGTGGTGGTTCCTGCTCTCGGCCATCACCTACGGCGCGGCCAACGTCTACGGCATCACCAAACGAATGGAGCAGCAATGAAGTTGCACGGAATTCTCTTGGACGACGACGAGCAGGTCGACGGCGCAACGGTCACCTTGACGAGGGCCGAACTGCAGATCATCGCTGTGCTGATCGGGAGGCGTAGCGACACCAAGATCGAGGAGGTGTTGCCCGGCCACGGCCACGCTGCCGACGAGCTGTACAACGGCCTGATCGGTGGCATATTCAACCGGTTCTGGGAGGACGGCCTGGACGACGCACTCCGGGACACGAACCGGTGAGCAGCGGTCAGGTGCGCCGGAATCCGTTCTTTTTCCCGCGCATGAAATACCGGGCCGGGAAGCGGCACGTTCGCACACTGCACGCACCGGGCCACGTGCACACCCAGGGCCCCGTCGACCCGCTGACTCTCGCCGTCGACGAGTGCGTGATCGCGCGCCGGCGCGACGGCTGGCGTTGCGTGCGCACCGATCCCGAGCACACCGCGTGCGAACGGCACAGCATGTACCGCCACCCGAACTACTGGACCGACCCGACAGTTGTCGCAGCCCTCCTCTCTCGGGTGGCCGAGATCATGGCCGGCCTGGAGGCGATCTTCGGCGGCGTTCAAACCGCCGCCCAGCGCTTCGCCGCGAGCGTGAACGGACAGCCCTACGCCCGCACCACACCGAACCGAACGGAAGGGGATACCGACCCATCATGAGCAGCCACGCAATCCGGATCCGGATCGGCGGTGCCTTGTGCATCGCAGCGCTCGCCGGACTCAGCCTCACCGCGTGCGTCGACCGCGAGTGGTGCGAGCACGACGCCACCGACACCCAGGTCGACGACACATATTGCGAGCAGGCCGTTCCCGGCTACGAATGGGAAACCGCCGGCGACGACGACCACCACCACACGCGGCCGCAGCCCGTCGTGGTCAAGGCGACACCGAAACAGCCGGCGCCCACCCAGGCCGCGCAGCGTAAACCCTCGTCGCGGGTTCCGTCCAGGTCGGGCCGATGAGCCAGACGCCCGGCGTGAACTACGCCGAATCGGAAATCATCAGCACCGGCAATCCCTGGGTCGACCTCATCGGCCTGCTCGCGTTCCTCGCCGTCGTGGCGTTCATCGCGTGGCTGTGGTTCCGGGACTGAACACCCAACGCCCCCAAATCAATCGCACTGATAGAAAGGCACTACCCATGAAATTGTTCGGTCGTACATCCGGTACCGCGACACAGCAGCAGCCGACCCGCTCCGTCACTCTGACCAAGAGCGCCGGCCCCGCAGTGAGCCGCGATATCGTCGCCGGCGCGGGCGTCGACCTGGCCAAGAAGTTCGACAAGGCCGGGGTCTCTCTGTCGAAGGCGGGCATGGACGGGATCCGCGCGGAAGCGGTACTGGTGTTGGATCATTCGGGGTCGATGTTCTCGGACTACCGGACCGGGTCCGTGCAGGTAGTCGTCGATCGGGCCTTGGCGTTCGCCCTGCAGATCGACGTGGACGGCAAGATCCCCGTCATCCCGTTCGATTCGCAGGTGTGGCCGACCATCGAGGTCTCTCTTACCAACTACAGCGGGGTCGTCGACCGCGACATCTTCCGGCCGAGCCGGATGGGCGCCACCTATCTCGGGCGTGCGCTGGAGCAGGTGCTGGAGATGGCGAAAACGACGCGCTCACCGCTGTACGTGGTGATCGTCACCGACGACGACCCCACCGACGCGGACAGGGTGGTGCGGATCCTCAACGAACTCCGCGGCTACCCCGTGTTCGTCAAGGTCCTCACCCTGGTCCGGGCACCGTTCTGGGACCAGCAGGACAACCTCCGCGCTCCCGGCCTCATCGACAACATCGACGCCAAACGCATCACCAAGATCACCGGCATGTCCGATCTGGCGTTCGCCGACGTGATGGTCGACGAATGGCCGTCGTGGGTCCAGGCCGCCACCGCCGCGGGGATCCTCGTATGAGCGACCGCTACCGCCGGATCCCAATCGAGGTCGAGGCAATGCAGCTCACCCGAGACAACATCGCGGCAATATCGGAATGGTTGCCGTGCCGCATCACCCCGGCCCGGCTTTCCGGACCAGGCCGCGGGACGCATGATGGCGCGGTGATCCGGACGCTGGACATGGAGGAGCGCGCCGAATGGGGCGACTACGTCATCCTCATCGACCACTCCAAGTTCAAGCTCAGCCCTCGCGCCGAGTTCGAAACTGAGTTCCAGGCGATCGGCGCAACGATCACCGAGTACGGGGTGGCTGCCCGCGGCATGCTGCACATCGTTGTCGGTGCACGGACAGCACACCAGCAGGCCCGCTACCTCGAGGGCGTGGCTGTCACCCGCACGTACGCGCTCGACCGGGACGGTGCACCGGCCGCCCCGTCCGTGCCGTGGACCCTGCTCACCGAGGGCGACAAGGGGGCCGGCGATGGCGAGTAACCGCCCGCGCGACGATATCGACCGGTTGGTGGACTGGCAGCTGAAACAGGGGCGCCAGCGGGGCGACGGGCCGCGCAGCGCGTCGGCCGGCGGCGCAGTGCCGCCGCCGGTCCGGGGTGGTGATTCGGTCCCGGTCCGGCTGGCTCCGGGGTATGTCAGCGCTGACGGTGGCCGGACCTGGCGTGAGGTACCGGACGAGCCGCGGGAGCATCGGCCCGGTCTCGTACGCCTGTACGGGGAACTGCTCGCCGTCGCCGGCCGGGCGATCGTGCAGGGGATCCGGGCAGTCTGGAGAATGAAACGATGAGTGGTGATCGGGAGATCGTGATCAAGGTGCGCATTCCGGAGGACGCGGTCGCGGAGATCGCTCCCGTCCTGGACCAGTACATCGCCGCCGGCCAGCCGCTACTACACGCCGCGGCGGACCGCGGCTGCGACATATCGGTGGTCGTCGACGGGCAGCTCGTCGAAAGCACCAGCACGGTGGAGCTACCCGAGCAGGAGGACGATTCCGACGCCCTGAGCTGGTTCTCGCAGCCGAAACGCCGGACGTATCAGCCGCTGCCCGATGGCCGGATCCCGTTCTATGTGATGCTCGGTGTCGGGGACCAGGCGCACGCGGTCACCCCGTGGCATACCCCCAAGGATCCGATGATCCTTTCCACGGCCGCGATCGCCGCGGACTGCAATATGCCGGCCAACGAGGTCGTCGGCCGCGAGTACACCGCGACCGGTGACGAGCACGGCCTCCGTGATTTCGCGCTCGTCAACGACCCTCGGGTGTAGAACTCCGCCGGCGGTACGCCCGCCGGCCTTTCACGGCAGCATCGACCGTGCGCCGGCGCCAGCGTTTGGCGCCGGCGCTGTCGTCTGGTTCGCCGAGCTGCAGCCGGCGCCTCGAGATGTCGGCGCGGACGGTGGCGGGGGCGACGCCGAGGTGTTCGGCGATCTGGGCGATGGTGAGCAGGTCGTCGGGGTCGCCGGGCTCGTCCGCCTGGTCGCGCAGGAAGTGAGCGCGCACGGCCTGGTCTACCTCTGCTGCGTCGTACTCGTTCCAGCGGCCCCGCTTCCCGGCCGGGGCGGGCCATTCCGGGCGCGGCATCCAGAGCTTCTGGACGGTGGTCAGGGCACGGTCGTAGCGGGCGGCGATCTCGGGGGCGATCAGTTTCTCGCCCGGGGTCTGGGTCATTCGTTCCTCCTGGGTGTGCGGCCCGGTCGTGGGCCAGGACGAGGCCGGGGCCCGGCGGTTGCCGGGCCCCGGTTTCTGCTCGTTACTCCTTGTCCTCGTCGTCGTCGAGGATCTCGATGGCTACTTTGCCGTCGAGGATCCCCTTCGCGATCCGGAGCTCCTCGTCGGCCCGGCCGAACTGGAGCCCGGCCGAGGCCAGCGCCCAGGTCCGGTTGTCCTCGTCCTCGCCGGAGATCGCGATCATCGCCATGGCCGAGAGCCAGTCGGTGATCGCGGTGGTCAGGAGACCGGAGGCAACCTCGTGCATGGGCAGGTCGCGCAGGGCCGTGCGGGCCCGGATGGCGCTTTCAACCATGTCGCCGGGGGCGGTGTCCCCGTCGATCGAGGCCAAGGTGATCGGCAGCTCCAGGCCGCCGAGGATCTTGGCCATCAGGTTGTACACCGCGATGGCGCGGACCTTGAGGTTGAGCAGCTGCATCATGTAGTCGTCCATGTGGACTCCCTTCGTGTTGTAGGCGATTTGCCTGTCGGTCCGGGTCCGACCCCGTTCCGACAAGTAATACTTTACAACACTCGGGTAGTGATTTGCAACCCTTGGGCGGGTTGATTTTCCGACCGATTTCGACCGGCCGCCTCTCGCTCCCGATGGCCTCGGACGATATCCTGGTGGGCGCATCCCTTCACGGGGTGATTTGCCCGGCCGATGGGTTCCGACTTTGAGGGCTCGCCCTCGCTCGTCGGCCGACCATGCAGAGAGGGCGAGGCCCCGGCGTTGCGCCGGGGCCTCGTCTGTTTCTGCTACTCCTCGTTCCGGTGGAGCAGGATCACCGCCTGGTCCAGTTCCTCGCCTGCTCGGTCGAACGCGAGCATCGCGGCGGGGTACGCCCAGCGGGCATCTTCCTCGTCCCGGGTGCCGGTGGCCATCAGGACCGTTCCGGTCAGCCAGTCCGTGACCCCCGTCTTGAGGGCTGCCCGCGCCTCCCGGTGCATCAGCATTCCGCTCAGGGTGTCACGCGCCCGGGCGGCGCTCTCGATCATCTCCGAGGGGGTCAGCTCGTCGTGCGGCGAGGCCAGCAGGACCGGCGTCGGCAGGCTGCCGAGCACCTTGTGCATCTGGGTGTAGCGGGCCAGCATTCGGATGGTGAGCCGGGTCCACATTGCGTTGTTCATAGTGGAGATTCACTCCCTTTCGTGTTGGTGATTTGCCTGTCGGTCCGGGTCCGACCCCGGTCCGACAAGTAATACTTTACAACACTAGGGTAGTGAATTGCAACATCAGTTGCCGAACAAACGAGAACGCATCGCCCGCGTCCCGGACCGGGCCGCGTTGACGATGTGCACCGCCTCACGCCCGGTCAACCCATACTCTTCCGCCAGCTCGAGCGGCACCGGCTCGGCATCCCCCACGGCCTCGACGAACCGGCGATTACGTTCCTGCTCAGCGGCGCGGGCCTCGGCCCTGGCCTGCTCCACGCGGGCCGCCGCTTCAGCACCTGGCTGCCTCGACTTCACACCAACACCATATCCCGGCGCGCC
This sequence comes from Nocardia sp. CA-290969, assembly GCF_050936135.1. NCBI lineage: Bacteria > Bacillati > Actinomycetota > Actinomycetes > Mycobacteriales > Nocardiaceae > Nocardia > Nocardia sp. CA-290969. The sequence continues at coordinate 17,525 of NZ_JBNJNJ010000002.1, forward strand.
AGCTCCCCATCCAGAGCGCGGACCGCGGTCGAACCGGCCCATGGCGACAACGCGCGCCGGCCATCGAGGATCGCCGACGCGAGACGAGGCGACCGGTTCTGGTCGGTGATCTGTACCGCATCGGCCACCACCGCGGCGGCCTCGTCGACATCACCGACCCCGATCAGTGCGCGTTCCAGCTCGAGCATCACCATCGCCCGGTCCCGGGTGCGGGTGGGATCGATCGCCTCCACCGCGGCCCGGGACGCCTCCACCGCCTCAGCGTGCCGCCCCAGCATCGACAGGCACCCGCCGCGGAACGAGATCATCAGGGCCCGGTCGGCGAAGTACGCACGCGAATCGGCCGGCCCCATCGCGGCCGGTACCTTCTCGAGGTCGCGTTCGGCCGCATCGAGCGCGGCCATCGCCGCCGCCTCCTGCTCGGACGCGGCGTACGCGTCGGCGGCGCGCATGGAGATGTAGGCGCGCAACGCGATATCGGCCGACCGGGCAACCCATGATTGGGCGGCGACCGCATGGTCCACCGCGACCCGCGGACGTTTCTGCCACAGCGCCAGCTGCGACAGGTGCGCGAGCATATAGGCGGCGCCGTCGCTGTCCTCCGCATCGTGGGCTAGATCGCGGCCCCGATGGTAGAGCCGGGCCGCGGTCGAATGGTCGCCCTGATCCCACGCCAGACACCCGGCGAACCCGAGCCACTCGCCGTGCAACGCAACGAGGTCGGTGCGCAACGGTTCCGGGCACGACTCCAGCAGGGCCTCGGTCAGCTGCTGTTGTGCGATCACCATCCCCTGCGCGGCCGGAGATCCCAGCGCGTCGTCGATGAGCATCGACTCATACAGAGTGCTGCGCACCCGCTCCACCGCCCAGGTGTCGGGGCGGCCGGCGCCGGACATCAGCCACTCGACGCGCGCCGGGTTGTCGGCGACACCGAGTGTCGATAGTCCGCCGGCGCCGAGCGCGGCTGAGATCAGAAACTTCCGGCGGTCCACATCGTCCTCCTGGGTGTCGGTCCGCAACCGCTGGAACGCATGCCGCACCTCGGCGGATGCCCTGTGCAGCATGGTGTCCAACGCGGCTTGGTGGTCGGGCCTGATGTTGCCGCCGGATTCCCATCGGCGCACCGTGCGTTCACCGATGCCGAGGGAGGCGGCGAATTGTGGCTGGCTCATTCGGTAAGCGGCGCGCAGTGCGCGTGCGCTGTCACCAGTCCATGCAGTGAAGCTAGCCATCCGGACCCCTCAGGAGTAGTGGTCGCGCCGACTGCAGTTGTCCGTGGCCGGTTTTGGCCGGGTAGAGGCCGGTGTTGACCGCATCAGGCACGACATCCTCGACACGTCACCCGGTACCTGTGTTCCTTTCAGCAACTACAACCAGCTGTAAAGCCACTGTCGCATACACCGGGTGACTCCAAAACCTGAAACCAAAACGCGAGGTAACCCCGATGCGCCAGGAGCTACCCACACTGCCCGTGAGACCGGCCCGCGACCCGTCGATAGCCGCGTCCTTACGGGTGTGGCACAGCCGCAACCGGATCCGTCTCGCCCGCGTCGCCTCCGCACTCCGCGCGTTCGATCACCCCACCGCCTGCAGATCCACCGAACCGGTCCGCGGATACGTCCACGCACTGAACGTGCGCTCCGACCACGCCAAACACCGGTGCCCGCGGTACCGGGTGGCCGCGCAATATTGCGAGGACCACCAGTGACCACGGCCGTACTGCCCAGCATCAACGCCGACGCAGACTGGGCGGACGTCGACCTCCCCATGCTGCAGCACATCGCCGCAGCACTGCGGGCCCCCGACCTACCCGGCCACTCCCTGCTGCAGCAGATCGCCACGGCGCTGCGCGCCCCGGAGCTGCCCCGTGAACGGGCGCCGGAGCTGCCCGGTGAATGCCTGTACCGAGATCCGATCCGCAGCTACCCGCACGCGCAGCACGTCATGCACCTGCACCGCGGCCACCAGTGCCCACGCCACCGGCTGGCCGCCCGATACGAGGAGGCGAAGCATTGAGCGAAGCCGTCCGAACCCCCGCCACACGCCGGCCAGCCGTCGCCGTGGACGTGACGCGGCCCAGCATCCCCCGCGTCTACAACTACAGCCTCCGCGGGAAAGACAACTACAGCGTCGACATTCTGGCGTGGAGAGCGATCACCGATATCGCACCGAATTTCGGTTACGTCCACCTCCGTAACCAGGCATGGCTCGCGAGAGCGACCCGGTTCCTCGCCCAGAACGCCGAGATCCACCAGTTCATACACCTCGGCGCCGGGCTCCCGGCATTCCGGAACACCCACCAGTACGCGCAGGAGTGGGACCGCACCGACGTCCACGTCCTCTACATCGACAGCGACCCCGTATGCGTGGCCCACGGCCAAGTCCTTTTGGCGGCCGAAAATGTCCGCTACCTGCCCGGAGATCTCACCAACCCGGAGGAGATCCTGAAATCCAGCTGCCGCGGCTACTTCGACCTCGACCGGCCGATCGCGCTGCTGCTCACCGGGATACTGCCCCACATCGGTGACGACCAGCAGCCCGCCGAGATCATGACCCGGTACGCCAACCTGCTGCCCGCCGGCTCCTATATCGCGATCACCCACTACCTCGATCCCGGGCCCGCGGATCCCGAACGGCACTCGCTCGCACGCGAACTGGAGAAGGCGTTCCTCGGCGGCCTGGGGTCCGGCTGGTTCCGCACCCGCGAACAGATCCTCGACCTGTTCGCCGGCCTCAAGCTGGTCCACCCGGGCCTGGTCGAACTCGACGACTGGTGGCCCGAAGGACCGTCGGGCCATGAGCGGACCGCGCCCGAAACACTGATGGTCGGCGGCATCGCCTACAAGCGGCGCGGCGGCACCGCCCTGCGGAGCGTCGGATGAACCGCAGAGATATAGAGCAGCCGATGGCGATCGGCCTGATCGACACGCGCCGCGTCCCCGATGTCGACCAGTGCGAGCGCGACATCCGCTCACTCGCAGCCCGGTACGGGTTCGCAATGGTCCCGACGATGATCCACATCGTCGAGTCCGTCGACTTCCTCACCGTGTCCTACGACATCCGGGAAGCCGGCGCCACCGCGGTGATCATGCCGAACCCCGACCACGTCGGCGGCCCGCCCGGTGTCCTGCGGATCATGCTCGCCGTCCTGGACACCGAAACCGACAAGGTCCTCAACCGTGGCGTGTTCTTCACAGAGGACGGCGGCCAATAGATGTGGGCGCTCCTCGGCGACGCGGTCGCGGCTCTGGCCGCGGCCGCGCCGGTCCTGCTGTGCGCCGCATGCATCGGAGCGCCGACCGTGATCAAGCCGGCCCCGATATCGCAACCGGGTCCGAAACGCCTGCAGTCGCCGTATTTTGGATCGGCCGATATCGACACCACGACACAGATCCAGGAGATCTCCCCTTGCCCAGACTCAGACCCATGGTCGCCGCCGCCCTCGCGGCCGCGGCGATCCTCACCCTCGCCGGCTGCTCATCCGACGACACCGACACCGCTACGGCAGCCTTGGCCACCACCCCCGTCACCGCCGACACCGGCGCCAGCGCCCCGATCGATGTCGCTGTCGGGACGCCGTTCGAGATCAGCAACCAGAACGGTCCCACCGCTACCGTGACGGTGGTGTCGATCGAGGTCGACCCGCAGTGCGCCACCCAGTTCGGGACCGTCGAACCGGCGGCCGGCACGCGCGTCGCGCTGGAACTCGACGTCGCGACCACCGGTAATCCGCCGCTGAAATACATCTCCGACCAGTGGTTCCAGGAACTCGCGCCCGACGGCTACACCAAGGACATGCCGGCCGCGAACGATCTGTGCATCGCCGACCGCGAGACCTTCGACAAGAACTGGACCGCGAACGCGAAGTACCGCGGCTGGGTCCTGGTCGACGTGTCCGATCCCGCGTCGTCGCTGCTGATGTCCGATATCTGGGACACCCGCACACCACGGGAAACACACCGCATCCCGATCACGGGATAACCCTGTAGCTCGAGGGCCGCCGCCAGCAGCAACGCTGGCGGCGGCCTTTTGCGTGCACCCCCGGCTCGTACGGTCCGGCCACATGACCAGTCCCGTCGGGTCCATCCGAGTCGAAGTCGAAGCCGAGTTCGACGACGACTCCTTCGAGCGGGCCCTACGGGCCGCGGTCGCCGACACCATGCGCGAAGTGCAGCGCGACCTCGCCCGCACCGCGCTGCAGGTCACCGCCGAACTCGCTGGCGATCTGCAGGCCGAAGTCGCCCGCGGGATCGACGAAGCCCAGCGCTACGCCAACAGCCACCGGATCCAAGTCGGGTTCGACGTCGACGGCGCTGGCGCGGTCAACCAGGTGCGGGCCGTGCACGACCTGATGCAGGCGGCCGCCGCCCCGATCCGCCAACAGGTCGACATCGACGTAAACCGTGACGCGCAGCAAGCGTCCGCGGCGCCGGGTCGCCAGCAGATCACCTGGGACGTCGATCTCAACATCGCCGCCGCGCTCGCGGAATTCCAGGCCGCCCAGGCGACGATGCGGGCGCAGGCGACGCCGATCGTGATCCCGATCGACGTCGACGGTGCCGGCGCCATCGCGCAAATGGCGCTCGTCCGCCAGGACCTCGAAACGCTGACCGAACCGGATCTCCGGCAGCGGGTCACCCTCGACGTGGACCAGGCGCTCAACGGCCCGCTCGCCGTCGATGCCACACCGGATTTCACCGGGTTCGCGCAACGGGTGGACGCGGAGCTGGCGGCGCTACAGCAAGGCAACGACTGGCGGATCACCATCCCCGTCGACGTCGACGGCGGCGCATCTATCGCCGACATGGTGGTGCTGCGCCAGCAGCTCGAGGCGCTCACACAGCCACCGATCACCCAGCACGTCAACGTCGATATCGACCGCAGCATCCTCGACCGGGCCGCCGCATCGAGTGGCAGCCTGCTCGGATCGCTACGCGGCGTTGCCGGCACCGCCGGCGGGATCGCCGCGGTCGGAGCCGGCCTCGCCGCGATCGTCGGCGCGGCGGGCCTGGCCGCGGGCGCGATAGGCGGCCTGGTCCTCGGGGCCGCGGCGCTCGCGCCCGCGTTCGGCGCGGCCATCGGCGTGATCACGGTCGGGCTGCAGGGCGTCAAGGACGCATTCGATGCCGTCGCTACCGCATCGGAGAACGCGCCACGGGAGGCCGAAGCGCAGGCGAAGGCGGTAGCCGCCGCCACCCAGCAGGTCACCATGGCCGAGCGCGCGGTCCGGGACGCCAAGCGTGACGCGCTGTCCATCGAGGAGGACCTCACCCGGGCCCGGAAAGACGCGACCGAGCAGCTCGAGGACTACCACCGCAGCGCGCGCCGCGGCGTCCTCGACGAGCGGCAGGCCGCCCGCGACCTGGCCGATGCTCAGCGAGAACTCGCCGAGACAAACCCGTTCGATGCCCGGGCACGTGAGGAAGCGGTCGACCGGGTGATCGGCGCGCAGATCCGTCTCGAGGAGGTCCAGGACCGCAACGCCGACAACGCCGAGAAGCTGGCCGATGCCGAGAAGAAGGGGATCGAAGGCAGCGACCAGGTCGTCGCGGTGCGGGAGCGGCAGGCGCAGGCCGACGAGCGCTTGGCCGACGCGGAAGCTCAGCTGACGCAGGCGCAGGCCGCGCTCACCGACGCGCAGACCAAGGCGTTGCCGAGCGCGCAGAAGGCGAGCCAGGCGCTGGCGGAGCTGAGCCCGAACGCGGCAGCGTTCGTGCTAGCGGCGCAAGCCGCGAAACCCGCGTGGGAAGCGTTCAGCGACGCCGTCCAGGACAACCTGTTCGCCAACCTCGGCGAGGAACTCACCCAGACCGCGAACGTCACGCTGCCCGGAATCCAGGACTCGATGAACGGTGTCGCCGGCGCGTTCAACGCAGCCGCGATCCAGGCCGCGAACTTCCTGCAGTCCGAGCGCGGAATCGCCCTGATCAACAACTCCCTCGCCGCCTCCGAGGGATTGATCAAGGGCCTCACCTCGGGCACCGGCGGACTGACGCAGGGCTGGCTCGACTTCACCACCGCGGTCGCGCCGCACATGGAGAACGTCGGCTCGGCCATCGCCAGCATCGGCGAATCGATCGGCGGCGTCTTCACGCAAATGGCGAACAGCGGGATGCTCGACCAGATCATGGTCGGGTTCGCCGACGCCCTCCGCGGCGTCGGGCCGCTCCTCGGCAGCCTCATCGCCTCACTCGGGACCATGGCCACCCAGGTGCTCCCCACCCTCCGGCCCTTGTTCGAGTCCCTCGGGCAGGCCCTTGTGGCTGTGGCTCCGGCCCTCGGTGAAATCGGCGCCGTATTCGCGAACAGCCTGACCGCGATCATGCCCGGTCTGTCCACTCTCATTTCCGCGCTGGCCGATGCGCTCGTCCCAATCCTGCCCGTGGTCCAGGTCCTGCTCCAAACCCTGGGCGACGCCCTGTCGCCGCTGATGCCGATCCTCGCTCAGATCGCGATCACCGTCGGGCAGGCCCTGATTCACGCGGTCGAGGCCCTGGCCCCAGCGCTCGGCCCGCTGCTGACCGCCTTCAATGCGCTGCTCGAAGCCATCGCGCCGATCCTGCCCTACGTCGCGGAAGTCATCTCACTGCTGGTCCAGTCCCTGGCGCCTGCCCTCACGGTGATCTTCCAGGCGTTCGCGCCCGTCATTTCGCAGCTCGTGGACGCCCTGCTGCCGGTGTTCCGGATGGTCGCGCCGGTCATCGCCGAAGTGGCAATGATCATCGGGCAGGCCCTGGCGGATGCCATCACGCAGCTCGCGCCGGTGCTGCCCCAGCTCATTACCGCCTTCATGGGCATCGTGCAGGCGGCGCTGCCGCTGCTGCCGGTCATCGCGCAGCTGGCTGCGGACCTCCTCCCGCCGCTGGTCCAGGTCATCCTCGCGCTCGTCCCGGTCATCATGAAACTGTCCGAGGCCCTGATCTGGTTCGTGGACTTCGCGGTCAACACCATCCTCGTCCCGGCGCTGAACTTCCTCGCCCCCTTCGTCACCGGCATTTTCAACACCATCGGCGATGTCGTCACCTGGGTGATCGAGACCGTGATCGGCGGCGCCATCAACTGGCTGGTCGATACCGCGTTCCCCGCCCTCGGCCGCGGCCTCGACACCGTCAAGGGCTGGTTCTCCACCGGGATCGAAGCCATCGGCAAAGCCTGGGACGGACTGAAAGAAGCCGCCGCGGTACCGGTCCGGTTCGTCGTCAACACGGTCTGGAACGACGGGTTGCGGAAGGCATGGAACACCGTCGCCGACTTCCTGCCCGGCCTTGAACCGATGGATCCGGTTGTGCTCGGGTTCCGGCGCGGCGGCGCGGTCTGGGGTGCGGGCTCCGGGACCAGCGACAGCATTGACGCTCGCCTGTCTCGCGGCGAGCACGTTGTCACTGCCGCCGAGGTCCTGCGCGCCGGCGGGCAGAACATTCTGTATGCGATCCGCGACATGATCGCGAGGGGCGTGCCGTTCACCTGGGACAACGGGCGGATCATCACGCAGCTCGGCCGCGACAATCTCTCCGCCTACGGCGCCGCCGTCCGGACCCAAGGCATCGGGAACGTCAGCCCCGAAGGCTTGTTCGACCCGTTGCTTGCGTTCCGGAGCGGCGGTGCGGTCATGCCGTGGATGCACCAGCTCAAGCGTGGCCACGACTTCGCGCGGGCCCAGGACGGGCGCCCGTACCAGTGGGCCGGCCCTCGCTGGGTCGGCGACAGCTTCGACTGCTCCGGCCTGATCGGCTCGACCATCGCCGCGATCCTGGGCATGAACCCGTGGCAGCGGTACTGGGCCACCTCGAGTTTCGCTGGGTATCCGTCGAAGGGTGCGCAAGGCCTGGTCAAGAATCTGCGCGAGGGCGTCGGGATGCTGGTCGGTATCACCGACGACCCCGGCGGTCCGGGCGGCGGGCACACCGCGGGCGAGCTGCGCGGCATCCCCGAACTCGGGATCCCCGCCGCCAGGGTGGAGTCCGGCGGCGCGCTCGGCGATGTGCACTACGGGCGCGGTACCCCGGTCACCGATTTCGCCTCCCTCTACGGGCTGCCCATCGGTGCCAACGGATTTTTCCAGCCGTCGACGGGCGGGTCGGTGGGCCCGTCTCCGGAGCACCAGGCCGGGTTCGTCGCGGACCGGATCCGCGAGGTGTTCGCCACGATCACCAACCCGATCCGGGACGGCATCGTCGCGGCGATCGGTGCGCCGCCGCCGCGGTGGCGCGAGATCCCGCCGCAGGTCCTCGACACCCTCGAAGGCAAGGCGGTCGAGGTCCTCTCCACCATGGTCGGCGGCCTGGGCGATCTGCTGCCCGCGGCGTGGGAGGGCGCGCAGAACGCGCTCAGCGGTATCGGCTCGATGGTCGACACCTTGAACCCGTTCCGCCGGCAGACCGGTGGCCCGATCCCGGGCGCCGGCACCGGCGATATCGTGCCGGCGCTGCTGGAGCCGGGCGAGTTCGTGATGAACCGGCGCGCGGTCGGCGTATTCGGACCGATCCTGCGGGCGATGAACAGTGCTGTGCCGCGGTTCCAAACCGGTGGCGATGTCGGGGGCCTGCTGGGTGCGATCGGTGTCGGCCCGGTCCCGGTGCACGTGACCAACTTCGCGGAGCTGGCCGACGCTACCGGCGGCGGGTCGCTGCCCGCGGCGGTGCAGACCGGGATGGAGAACGCCGCACCGGCGTTCGCCGATGCCACGCTCGGTGCGGCCTCACAGGTCGGGCAGCAAGTCGCCGGCGATGTCGGCACCGCCGTCACCGACGCGATCACCAACCCACCACCCGGCGCCGGGCAGCCGGTGGATCCGGCGCAGCCGGCCGAGCAGCCGTCGGTCGCCGACGAGCAGACGCACATGATGCTCGACGAGCAGGGCCGGATCCTGTCCGACACCAGGGATCTGATCGAACGCACCACGTCCTCGGCCGAGGCGGTGATGGTGCAGCAGATGCAGGCCGTGCGCGACGAAGTGATGCGGGTCGCCGGGTTGCTCGGCGCGGATGTGCTCGTGCCGACGGTGCAATCCGCGATGGATGCGGCGATCGGTGTGCTGCAGGGCTGGCTCGATGCCGGGTTCGCCGAGGTGCGGGCGGGCACCGATCAGACGACGCGGGCGGTGTACGAGTCCGCGGGCAACGACCCGGCGGCCGCGGCCGTCCCGTTCGGTGCACCCGGCTCGGCGTTCGACGCTGCCGCGGCGATATCGGAAGCCGTGGTCTCCGTCGCGGACTCAGCCACCCAGGCGTTCCAGCAGGTCGCCCAGGACGTCGCCAACGCCGCCCTTCAGCAGCGGCCGTCGCGAGTCGGGGAAGGACGCAGCCGCGGCGTGCTCGGGCAGGACATCGACGGCGGCACCTTGGTCAACACCATCGTGAACCTGACCGGTGTGGTGATCGAGATCGAGGACACTCTCATCAACACCCTCGACGAGATCCGCGAGTTCCGCGGTGATCTCACCGGCTCGTTCGACGAGTCCGGGCGGTTGGTGTCGGATACCGCGGTGCTGATGCAGCGCAACCAATCGAGCTTCGAAAAGGTGATGCACGAGCAGAACCGCATCAACCGCGAGCTGATCAAGGCGGTGTTGCGGTATTTGATGACCGCGGTGGTGATCCCGATCATGACCGCGATCCTCGGGGCGATGATCCAGCTCGCGGTCACCGCCATCGGTGCGGCTATCGGGTCGATCATCCCGGGTATCGGCACCGTGATCGGTGCGGCGATCGGCGCCGTGGTCGGTGCTGCACTCGCCGGGGCTGCGGCGATCTTCACCTCGACTCTGGCGATCGGTGCCGGCGCCGCGATCGACAGCTTCGACTCCGGCGGTGTCGCTATCGGTAAGGGCCTGATGGTCAAGGACACGAACCTGCCGGAGCGGGTACTGGATCCGCGGGAGACCTCGAGCTACGACCGGCTCGGGGTGATCGCTGACCACCTCGAGTCCAGCAATATCCGCCGCACCACGATCCACGCACCGATCCACATGCACGGCCAGCGAACAGATCCGGACCGGGTGCAGGACCGCCTGCTGTCCCTGATGCCGAAGTAGGAGCGCGATGAGCAGCATCTTCCGAGGGTGGCTGGAACTGGGCGAACTCGAGCTGGCCAACAGCAGCCGCGTGGTCGCCTTGGCCGGGCCGCCCGCCGCACCGACCCAGGACGCGGTCGCCTTCGCCGGCGCATCGTGTGTGCCGTGCCGGAATCTGTCGGTCGGTTACGACGATTCCTGGCCCGGGCTGGCCGACTACCTCAGCGACCCGGACTACACCGACATCACCACCGCCCCCTGGTACGACCCGGCGAACCCGGCGTCCGGTGAGTTCTACGGGGTGTGGGTCATGTCGGCGGACGGGTTCGGTGCGGTGCCGGTGGCCCGCGATATCGCCGACGCTGTGTGCGCCGGCGGTGTGGCCGGCCGCCACCGGGACACCTACCGCACGCTGAGCTTCTCGGCGCTGGTGTGGGCGTGCACCCACCGCGGCGCCAGCTTCGGGTTGCGATGGTTGAACTGCCAGCTCCGCGCCGCGCGTAACCCGCAGGTCCTGCGGTACCTCGTCGCCCACCCGGAGGACGGCACCGCGGCCGGCCTCGAGCGCTCCCTGCGCCGCGTCGTACTCACCAGCAGCGCGGTCGAACGCGAGGTCGCCGGCCGACCCACCAAGAGCAATCAGCAGGCGAGTCTGATGCGCGTGGAGTGGGAAATGGCCGCGCTGGATCCGTACGAGTGGACGGCATCCACCACGCACGCTGTGGTGTGGAATACCGATGAGGTCGCCCAGATCGAATGGGCCCACGCCCCCGACTGCACCGACGCCACCTGCGAGCTGCCGGAGCTGTGGTCGACGGTGTGCCCACCGCAGAGGATCGATCTCAGCCCCGCGCCCACCCCCGAGTGCGGCGGCTGTCTGCCGGTGTGCGCGATCGAAACCCGTACTTGGATTCTGGATCTCAGCGATATCGGCGACTGCACCGATATCGCCGTATCGCTGTCGGTCACCGCCGGCGCAACCGACACCACCGTCCAGTTCTGGTGGCGGCCCTGCGGCACCGACAGCGTCTGCGACATCACCGGGGAAATGTCGGTCACCGGTCTACCGGCGGGGTCGACGGTGATCGCCGACTCCCTGACCGGGCGCGGGGTCGCGGTGATCGGCGGGCAGCGGGTGCGGCAGCACGGGATCATCGGCACCCCGTCGGGTGCACCCTGGCGCGGCACGATGCTGGGGCCGGGCTGCTGGGAGCTGGTGGCGCAATCCGCGCCCGGCGCCGACTACACCGTCTCAGTGACCACGACCGGGAGGACCGCATGAGCGACACCACCCAGACACCGACCGTAGGGCTCGGTCTGACCGTGCAGGCCGCGGTCGCCCACACCCGCGCCGAAACCACCACGGGCGACACCGACACCACGGAGGGCGAGGAATAGCGATGGTAGGAGTCAGCGTCCCCAACGTTGCCAACCCCACCCTGGACTGGTTGCGGGGTGTGGCCCCGCCGCCCGTGGCCGGGATCTGGGCGAAGCTGCATATCGGTGACCCCGGCGCCAACGGGACCGCGCAAGCCTCCGCGGTCACCACCCGGGTACAGGTCACTCTCAACGCCGCCAGCGGTGGCTCGATGACCCTGTCATCGGTGTCCGGGTCGTGGTCGATGACCGCCACCGAGAACATCACCCACATCTCCCTGCACGACGACCCGACCGCGGGCAACTTCTTGGCCTCCGGAGTGCTGGACAATCCGCGGCCCGTCGCTTCCGGGGACACGCTCACCTTGATCAAGTGCACGGTCGCCACCACCACCCCCGCAACGTAAGCGCCGGCCGGTCAGGGAGGAGGTAGCGCATGTCGTCCATGGGCATGAACAAGTCCGGCACCGAGGCCATCACCGCGAACCAATGGACGACCTTGACGTCCTTCGTGATCCGCGCCGGATTCCCCGCCACCGTGATCTCCGGCGGAAACACACTGGTGATGGACGCCAACGCCCTGGGGACAATTCGATTCCGCGGCAACTTCACCAGCATCGGTGGGACACAACAGTTCCGGGTCCGGCTCAACGGCACCCAGTTGTTGACCGTGAACACCGCCACCATCGGCACGGTCGATGTCACGGTGAGCGCAGGCGACACCATCGACCTACAGGGCTTCGCGTCCTCGTTCCTGCAGCGCACCGTCGCCGCTGGCGCGACCGAAACGTGGGTCGAGTTCATCCCGAAGATCGAGGCCGGCACGACTGTCGGGGTCGGGTGGGAGGTTGAGGCGGCCGCGGCCGCGGACCGACCCACCGGAACCGATATCGGGATCGGATACAGCATCGACGCCGATGTGCATGTGGCGGCAGACGCCGATGCCGAGGTCACTGTCGGGTGGGGATGGTCGGTCGAGGCCGCGGTCGCGTGGACCCCTGGCGCGGGGATCCCGCTGGCCGGTGGCCCGACCGATATCTCCATCGGTGTCCGCACCGTCGACGGGCGCCCGGTCGGACGGGTCGCATGCGACGAGACCACCGACATCGTGTGGTCCCGTGACCGCAGCCAGGTCACGCGCGCTGAGATCCAAACGTTCGATATCGACGCCGGCGATCTCATTCCGTGGCTGCACTGGATCGACCTCTACGAGGACGGCGAGAAGGTGTGGTCCGGGTCGATCCATGAGGTGAGCACCGAACTGGTGACCGGCGCTACCCGTATCGACGCCCGCGATGTCGGGGGCTTCCAGTGGTACACCCGGGTGCCGACGACCCGGTCCTGGCAGCGGCTCGACCTCGCCCCGATCGCTGCCGATCTGTGGCAGGCGATGCTGGACCTGCACGGTATCGACGCCCGCCCCATCGTGCTGCCGGCTCTGTCGGAGGAGCGCTACGACTACTCCACCACCACCGATTCCAAGATGCTGCACCAGGCGATGGACGAGCTGGTGCAACGCGGCCTGGACTGGACCGTGGTCGCCGGCCGACCGATCCTCGGCACCCCGCCGGATGTCGTGGTCGCCGAACTTGACGAGTGCGATTTCATGGTCGGGCTGCGGCGCGTGCGGTCCGGGAAACGCACAGCCAACGACGTCCGCGTCCAAGGCCAGAACTGGGCGCACACCGAGCGGATCGAGATGGCCGGCCTGCACCTGCAGGCGATGTGGAGCCTGGACAACATGCGCGGCGCGAGCAACGTCACCGCGGCCGCCCGCCAATACCTGCGCGATATCGGCGCCATACGCGACATGCTCGAGGTTCCGTCCGGCGCGAGCCTGCACCCCGAGGCACCCATCAAAACGTCGGACCTGGTGCCCGGCAACGTGTTCGTTGTGCACGCGTCCTCGGCGGGACTGTCCACGCGGATGCGGCTGAAAACCGTTGAGGTCGCGTGGTCCGCCGGCGCTCGTGATGTGCGGGTCACGCTGGATGCGATCGCGCGGCCGATCGAGTTGGGAGGGGCGGCGGGATGACCGGCACCACCGAACGCAAGGATCCGCCGCGGACCGACGCCGAGTGGTCGCGCGACACCGAGCGCCGCCTGGACCTGGCCGAGCACCCGGACTCCGTGCGCTGCGGGGAATGGGTGCTGTGGACCGACCAGGACGGCAACCTGGCCGGCTCCCACCGCGACGGCGGCTCACGCATTCTCGCTACGCGGCCGCCGAGCGGAGTCGATCCGGAAGCGGTCACGGTGCAAGCGTTGCCGTCGATCACCGCGGTACGGACCGGGCTGCAGTCGATCCCTGCGTCCGGCGGCCCGGTCATCTTCGACGGCATCAGCAACCAGATCGGGGACTGGGGCACCGGCGGCGGTCTCGCGCCCGCGGTCGTGGCACCCGAAACCGGGCCCTACGACGTCAGCGCGACCGTCTGGTTCGAACTCGGTGGCGCGTACCTGATGGCGGCCGTGACCGTCGAGGGTGTCACCCGCCTCGGCGGCCGCGTCTACGAGGGTGCCGGCGCAGGCTGGATCCCGGTCACCGTGGTCGGGCAGCTGTACCTCGCCGCCGGCCAGGGCGTGGCGCTCACCGCTGTTGGCGTCGGTGGTGCCCGCAATATCGGTGCGGCTTCCGTTTTCAGCACAGCGGTTCCCACGGCGCTGTCCCTATCGATGACCTCGAGAGGCTGACCATGGCAAACGACGTATGCGTTTCCCGCAATCTGACGATCGTTGGAGGCCAGCTCGGTATCGCGCCCTGGAGCGTGTTCCGGCTCGTCGCCGATGTCACCGGCACCTCCACCGGCGACGGCGCGCTCACCGCGCAGACCCGGCTGCCCGGCAAACTGATGATCGACCAAACGGTTTCCTGGGTGTCGGATTCGCCGCTGCCGTCGCTGATGCTGCTGCGCGTCACCCGCGCATACCGGTCGATCATCACCAGCACACCGAACGCGGTCCAGTTCCGGGAAGCCTGGGAAACAGCGGTCGATGCCACACCACGGACACCGGACCCGTCGCGGTTGGTGAACAGCCAGATGGGGACCAGCTTCGATACCGGCACCGATAACGCGGGCCAGCCGGACTACGGGCGCCTTTATCTGCACCACGACATGAGCAGTTCGGACAACTGGCTGCCCGACCCGCTCCCGGCAGGGGCGACGCTCAATGCGCACTATCGCTGCTACGTGTGGACCCCGCCGCCGTGGTCTCCCAACGCATCCGAGGGGCAGCCGCTGCACGAGGCCCACGCCCGCAGCGTCCGTCTCCAATTGTTCGCGGCGCCCACGCTCGACCCATCGATCCAGTAGGAGCCCCGAGGTGAGCCTGAAAATCTGCACCACCGAATACATGCTGTCCACCCAGCGCGGCACCGACCTCGCCCAAGCATGGCTGCCCTACATCCCCGCCGAACGGTTCGCGACCTCCTCCGCGGACGGCCAAGTCGGGCAGGCACCCGACCCGGTACCGGTAATCGACACGGACCTGATCTGGACCAACACCAGCGGTGCATGGCAGTCCCTGCACCTGATCACCCACCGTGCGCCGCGGAGCATCGTCTCCGGAAACGCGAACACGGTCGTCCTCTCCGATGCGGTGTCCTGGGATATCGGGCTCAGCCCGAACGCGCCGGTACCGCCGGTGACCACCGACGGCATCGCGGGTCGGCTGAAAACCACACCCACCCTGCTCGGCTCCCGGTTCCACTGGTACGCGCGCCTGTTCAACGACTGGGACGACTGGCAAACCATCGACGCCCTCGGCGCGATCGCCGCCGGCGAAACCGTGCAGGTGCGCTACCAATGCGTCGTCACGACACCGGGGGAGTGGCGCACCGGCGGCAACGCCATGCAGGAAGTGAACGCCCGTTGGGTGCGGCTGCAACTGCTGGCCGCCCCGCTGCTGGAGGTGATCTGACCATGACCGAACCCTGCATCGACCCCGATAGCTTCGACACCACCGACGGGGTAATCGGCCCGCACCCGTGGCTGCAATGGCGCCACGTCGAAACCGGCATCGTCGCCGGCAATCTCATCGACCCCCTCACCGACACCGCCGAGATCCTCGTCCACGACCTCACACTCGCCTGGACCAACACCACCCCGATCCCGCAGCACGCCTACGGCATGTGCACCCGCGACGCCAGCCAGGTCATCACCACCGCGAATAAGAGATTCGTCGTCGAACAACGCCGCGGCTGGGCATCCGGTGTCGCCCCGGCCGACCCCGCGACGAACATGGCGACCAGCAGGCACGGTGGCGGCATGGACCGCGGCCTGGACCCGGCGGTGGTGTTCGGTATCTGGGAGCACCGGCAAGGCCGCACCACGACCCCGATCGGCCCCGACGTCACCCTCGCGGCCGGCGAAACCCTCAAGGTCCGGGTCGCGCTGTACATCGTGCGGCTCGCCTGGTCGGCTGACCCGCTACCCGAGTACGTGCCCGAGATCGAGAACCTCATCGACACCGGCGACACCGAGCTCGACATATTCGCCTACCCCGCGCTCACCTGACCGGTGCACGCCTCGTTCGTACCGTGCCGGGGACACCAACGAAAAGGGGAAACACATGTTCGAGCCACCGGAAGGGTCCGCCGATTTCGCCGCCGACGCCGACAAGGCCGAAGCCGCAGACACCCCCAGGCCGCAGGACACCTTGAGCCCGGAGGAGGAGGCCGCCGCCCTCGAGGAGCAGGTTGCCCGGCTGCAGGAGCGCTTGGATGAACGTAAGGCGGCCCTGGCTCGCCGCGACGACCAGCCGCAGGTCATCGACAGCAGCGGCGCGGCCGTCGACCTCACCACCGAGGAAGAGCCGGAGTGGCCGCACCTGGTGATCGAGCTGCACGGCAAACGCGTCGAGGTCAAAGCACCCCCCGCGGCCGCGGTTCGCTACCTGGGCGTGTTCGGGTTCGGTGAGGCCGGTGTCGGCCGCGGCGACTTCCAGGACTTCATGAACCGCCACGTCTCACCGCGCTCGGTGCAGCAGATCAAGGAGTGGACCTACGCCGGGGAGATCGACGAGAACTTCTACGACGATCTGATGAAACGGATCATGACGCTGGGCACGAACCGCCCTACCGGGCCGCGGCGATCCTCGCCGCGGTCACGATAAAGAACTGGCGGCAGCTCCGCGCCCGCCTTGCCCTGGCCGGCATTACTGATCCGCTACGCCAGCTCGGGATGCACCAGCTGCTCGATATCGTCGAGGGCATCCTTGAGGAGGGCAAGGACTCCAAGGAACTCGCGCGTCTGCGCCGCGACCTCTACAAACCGGACCCGACAGAAACCGGGCCGGTCGCGGGCTTCACCCCCGACGAGGAGATGTCCTCGTTCAGGTCGATGCAGGCACAGTTCGCCGCGTTTGGGAAGTGAACAGCAGTGCGCCCCGGCCCCGTTCAGGGGCCGGGGCGCTGGGCGCTCAGCGGCGGTCGAGGGCGACCCGACACCGGCCGATCCGCCACTCCTGGTCCTCGACATCCAGCCCGTTGTCGATCCGGTGGTTGCGCTCCCGATAGGTGGCGGCGAGTTCGGCGCGGATCTGGTCGGTGGTGAGGTGGTCGAGATCGTTCTCGCCGAAGAATTCGATGATCCGGTCGGCGGAGGCTGTGGTGGCGGTGATGGTTCGCATTGGATTCACTTCCTGTCGTGGTGATTTGCCTGTCGATCTGGGTCCGACCCCGGCCCGACGGGTAATACGTTACAACACTAGGGTAGTGAATTGCAACAATGGTTTTGTGTGGTGCCCTCTGCACCGAGGCGACCAGGCCCGTGCATGCCCGGTTCGTACGGTGCCGGGCATGCAGAAACCGTCGATCTCCCGCGATGTCCACTACCAGACCTACGGCACCCCAGGCGGCGAGTTCCTGCCCGCCCCGACCGCCGCGAAGATCACGCACGTACACGAGGACGGATCCACAGTGGACCTGTTCGTCATGTACCGCGACGGCACCAGCAACAAGGCCAAGATCCCGTTCGCTGAGGTGCCGACGCCGGGCCACTGGAACTGGCCGCCCCGCGTCTAACACATCGAGCCCGGGGCGCCGGTGCACGTGCACCCCGGGCTCGTAGCGTGCGCGGCATGGTCTCGTGCTGCGCGCCCTCGGTCACTGGCGGCGGGAACGTGCCCGGTGAGCTACGTGTCTACTTCGTGTGCGGTGACCCTCTCAACCTGTCCTTCCGCAACTGCGATGGGTGGCCGGCCGATCTCGTGGCCACGCTCGAACTCTCGCACCCCTGGGGCTGGTCGCTCTCCGTCGTGGGCAACGTGAACGGTGAGTGGCTGTCGTTCCATGTGCCGGCCGAGCAGGCTCGGATCCCGCGTGATTCCAGCGCCCGGATCCGGTTCGCCATGGAGGGCGTCGAGCCGTACACCTGGCGCGCCGGCTGCGTCTACCACCAGGGCGGCTGCTGATGGCCTGCAGCTGCACCAACTACCTCCCGATCCCCGGACCGCCGGGCCCGCCCGGGCCGCCCGGAGGCGGCGGATACGAGCACATCCAATCGACGCCGGCCGCGACCTGGACCATCGCGCATCCGTTCGCCCGGTATCCGCTGTCGCTGCTCGTGCTCGTCGACGGCCAGATGGTGATCCCCGACGCCGAGTTTCCCGATCTGAACAGCGTCGTCCTGACCTTCGCGGCACCGGTGGCGGGCCGCGCCGAACTCGCCTAGGAGGCATGCCGATATGGCCACGAAGATCATGAACGGGCTGGACCTGCAGGGCCAGCGCATCGTGAGCGTCGGCGACCCCACGCAACCGCAGGACGCGGTCACGCTGTCCTATCTCGAGAACTTCCTGCACGGTCTGCGCTGGAAGGATCCAGCGATAGTTGCCACCACCGGGAACCTGAACCTGGCGGCGCCGGGCGCCTCCATCGATGGCGTCGCGCTCGGCCCCGGGGACCGGGTGCTGGTGAAGAACCAGACCGCGGGCGCGGAGAACGGCATCTACGTGTGGAACGGTGCGGCGGTCGCGATGACCCGCGCCTCCGACGCCGACACCGGCGAGGAGCTCGCGGACGGCACCGCGATATGGGTGGGCCAGGGGTCGACGCAGGAGAACACCCAGTGGGTGCAGACGGCCAACGATCCGATCGTGGTCGGCACCACCGCGCTCGTGTGGACTCAGTTCGGGTCCGGCGGTGGCCCGTCCTACAACGCGGGCAACGGTATCGCGATCACCGGCGAAACCATCAGTGTCGACCTGGACACGAGTTCCGGGTTGTCGCTGTCGGCGTCCGGGCTGCGGGTCGATACCTCGGTGGTGGTGCGCAAGTACGCGGCCAACATCGGCAACGGCTCCTCGACCAGCATCGCTGTCACCCACAACCTGGGTACCCGGGACGTGACCGTGGAGGTGTTCGACAACGCCACCTTCGAGAAGGTGCTCCCCGATATCGAGCACACCGACGCCAACACCGTCACAGCAACATTCGCTGTCGCCCCGGCGACCGGCGCCTACCGGATCGTGGTCCACGGATGACAGTGCGCCTCCTCGGGCCCGAACCGGCCGGCGAGGACGAGGCCGTGCGGCTGCGGGACCTCACCGACGGCTGGCAGATCTACCAAACGTTCACCGTCCACGCGGTCGGCGCCGGCCAGCTGGACCTGGGGTTGTGGATCCCGTACGACTGCACACTCCTCGCACTCCGCTACCGGTGCGCGATCGTCGGTAGCGGCGGCACGGTCGCGGTGGAGCTGCGCCGCAACGGCATCGATCCCGCGGACGCTATCCCAGGGACATCGTTCGCGCCGGCCATCACACCGGCGTGGAACGCGATCAGCATCGACCTCGACGAGGACGACTTGGTGTGGCCGTGGATGACCGCGGCCAACACCGACCCGGGTGCGCAGGTGCGTATGGAGGCCAAGGTGGTGCGCCGGTGATCGTCCAGCCGCCCGCCCTGATGGATCACTGGGACGATTTCGACCGGGCGAACTCGACGGACCTCGGGCCGAACTGGCGCCCGGATTTCGACTCGTGCCAGATTTTCAACCAGCAGGTGCAGATCAGTACCCCGGCTCAGCTCTCCGCCCGGCAAGGCGCCTGGGAAACCTACGTCGCACCGGACAGCCACAACGGCGGCAGACTGATCACCGACAACTGGGAAGTCGCCGCCGAGATCGGCACACCGGCAGGCGGTATCGCAACGGATAACGCCACCGCAATCGGGTGCGGAATGCTCGACAACGGGCCGGCCGCAGGAATGTGCCTCGTGTACGCGATCTTCTTCCAGGGCACCCAGAACGCCACGAACGCGATGGCGATCTACACCTACATCAACGCCTCGATCGTCTCGCCGGGCGGCAGCTGGGGCGTCACACCGGCCACGAGCCGGGCCGCGGTGACCAACCGGGTCGCCGCCGGGGACATCATCCGGTTCCGCCGGCGCATGTACAGCCCGACACAGAGCGTGTTCCAGCTGATCCAGAACGGCATCCTCCGGGTGTCCTGGAACGACTCGGTGGGCATCGTCCCGGCGGGGCAGGCGAATCGGCGGCGCTGGTTCCTGTCGTGCGAGGGCAACGCCGCCGGCGCGTTCTCCGGTCAGTACTACTCGCCGGCGATCGCGAACATCCGCGCCCACGATCGCCCGTACTGACCGTGCACCCTCGGCTCGTACCGTCCGGGCCATGGGCTTCCGCACCGTGTACGGGTACAGCGTCAGCGAGAACGGGTGGCGCATGGTCGACCGCGACATGTGCGTGGTCGGCGGTCCGTCGATCGGGCTACCGAACACCAACACCGCACCACTCCGGGCCGGTGACGCCAGCACGATCCTCGTCGCATGGCTGGCCTGGTACCACCGCAACGTCGAGCCGCTGCGCTCTCCGGTGTGGGGCTGGTCGGCCACCAACGACGTCGCGAACTCGAACCATCTGTCGGGCACGGCGGTGGATATCAACGCCCCGCAGTACCCGTGGGGTTACCGCACGATGCCGCGGGACCGGATCGCCAAAGTGCGCGTCGGCCTGGCGCTGTTCGAGAGCACCGTGTTCTGGGGCGCGGACTGGTCGCGTGCGGACGAGATGCACTACCAGCTCGGATTCCGCGAAGGCGACCCGCGCATCGCCGCTTTCGCTCACCGGCTCAACGCCGGCCATCTCGGCATCTACGGCACACCATCCAAGGAGGACGACGACATGACCCCCGAACAGGACGCGATGCTGCGGCGCGTGCACAAGGAACTGACACAGCCCTACCCGTCGCGGTCCGCACACCGCCAGAGCGACCAACCGGTCGACACGTTGGCCGGCATGCTCCTCAACGCCGACGCCCGCGTGCACGAGGCGTCGATCGAGATCCCGAAGGCGCTGGCCGAACTCCGGGCCAGCATCGACGCGCTGCCGGAGAAGATCGCCGACGCCATCGCACGCAAGGCCGCCGGCTGAACCATGAGCTGCCAGTGGCCAATCGATCCGTCGTGCTGGCCGAAGCTGTGCGAGGACATCGACAAGCAGCGGATGCAGTACGCCGCGGACAGCGCGGTGGCTGTGCTGTGGGCGCTCACCGGCCGCCAGTTCGGGGTGTGCCCGGCGATCGTCCGCCCGTGTCCGACCCGCTGCGACACCGGCCTGTACCCGTACGACCCGTACCTCTATCCGGGGGCGAACCTGCCCGCACCGATGCCGGTGATCCCGATCTGGGAAGACGGCGCCTGGCGCAACATCTCGTGCGGCTGCCGCGGCCGCTGCTCCCGGTCCGGGCCGACCGTGGTGCACCTGCCTGGACCGGTACAGGCCGTGGACGCCGTCGAGATCGCCGGCGAACCACTGGACCCGGGCGAGTACCAGCTCGAGGGCGACTACCTCTACCGGCTGGACGGGCAATGGCCCTCGCAGGACCTGGGTGCTGCGATCGGGAAGCCGGGCACCTGGGCAGTGCGTTACCAGCGCGGCGTGCCGCCGCCGGCGGGAGCGGCCACCCACGTCGGGCAGCTCGCGATGGAGTTCTTCAACGCGTGTTCCGGCGGGAAGTGCCGGCTTCCGCGGCGGGTGCAGACCGTCACCCGGCAGGGCATGAGCATGCAGATGATCGACCCGACAGACCTGTTTGGTGCGGGCCTCACCGGTATCGACACCATCGACCTGTGGATCCGCGCCCACAACCCGGCTCGGTTGGCCACCGGACCGAAGGTGAGGTGAACGGTGGCGGATACGGCGATCGTCGTGGTCGGGCTCATGGCCGAGGCCATGAAACGGGCATTCACCAACGGCCAGACCACACCACCATTCGGCGGCGGCACCGACACCGTACGGTTTTTCGCCGGCGACACGATGCCCCTGGCGGTGTGGAACGGGTACGCCTCCGGCGGCAACTGCGGTGACCCGTTGGCGTGGGTGCGGGTCGTGCGCCGATTCCGCACCACGCAGCTGCCGGAGGAACGGCGCGATCAGAAATCGGAATGCACTGAGACGAAGGCACTCACCGTCGAGGCCGGGATCATGCGCTGCGCTGTGACCGAGCCCGAACCGGACTGGGACGCACTCGAGAAGGAAGCCTTGGCCGCCCTGGACGACAGTGTCCGGATCGATCAGGCGCTGGTGTGGGCGATGGCCGACATCGAGGAGAAGGTGGCACTGTCGACCATGATCGCGGCCGGTGAGCCGTATGGTCCAGAGGGCGGCGTTATCGCCTGGACCCAGTGGGCGCACATCCAACTCCGACAGAAATGAGTGACCTCATGTCTGACTGCACGCGCGTCGCGCGGATCGTCATCGAGCGGCACATCAACGCTCACGGCCAGCACATGACTTCCAGCGCGGTCGACGAGGCCGGCGAACCACTCGATCCGGTCACCTTCGCCGGAATGATGGAACTGGCGAAAAACCATCACCTCGGACTGGGCTGCCGTGGCTAACCAGCGGCCGGTGTACCGGATCGACCGCAACCAGCTGGCCACCCAGCTCACCGGCCCGCAGGGGATCCTGGTCCGCACGGTCGCGATGGTCGACCGGCGCGTCGAGTCCAACGCCAGCAACAAAGCACCGGTCGACACCGGCAACCTGCGCCGGATGATCCGCCAGGACCCGATCACCGTGACCGATCTCAAGGCCAGCGGCGGTGTCACCGCCCACGCCAACTACTCCGCCGCCGTCCACAACGGCTCCGGACCGTACGTGATCCGGCCACGCCGCGCGAAGGCGCTTCGGTTCCAGATCGGTCCGCGGACAGTGTTCGCCGCCAAGGTCAATCACCCCGGCACCCGCGGCCGCCCGTTCCTGGCGAACGCCGCCCGGGAGGAAGCCGCCCGGATCGGCGCCACCTACACCCCGGCGTAGCTCAAAGCCGGACGCAGGACCGCGACCACTGCACCCGGGCACCGGCCTGCCACGCCCGCCGAACCTCGTTCCGCGGCTGCCGGTCCGGGTGCTGCACGAGCGTCGCACCGTCGGCGTGGTCGACCAGCGACGGCACCGCATACGCCACCCGCAACCGCCGGGCCCGCAGCCACCGATCCCAGCGCGAGTCCGCGGCCGCCAGCTCCGGAGCGCGCCCGGTGAACGCGAGCATGTCCCCGATATGGCGGGCACGGAGGCAGATACCGACCGCGTGCAGCATCCGGTCCGCGGTCACCCAGCACGCCCCCTGGGCGTCGGCGCGGTCGAGCGCGGTCCGGATCCGCGACTGCACCCCGGGCGGGCGCCCGGTCCCGAGGTACAGCGACACCACCGGGTGCGGTGCCTCGGCGAGCGCCGCGCGCAGCTGCTCGCCGAACCCGTCCACGGGCAGCGCGTCGTCCTCCAACACGCACACCCACCCCGCGGCCGTGCCGGCGAAGTGCTGCCAGACGGCGCGGTGGTTGGCGACCGGGCCACGGCCGTCGTCGACGGACAGGTGCCCGTCGAGTCGGCCGGCCAAGGCCTGCGCCGCGGTGAGCCGGGCCGGGTGAGCGACTACCCCGAACGCGATGTCAGGCGCCATTGTGCAGCCGCCAGAACGTGTCGAGGTAGGTCGGTTTCAGCGCGTTCCACGACAGTTGCTCCGCGGTCGCGCGGGCGATGCTCTGCGCCTGGCGGAAGAACGCGGGGTCGCTGGCGAATCGGTCGATCGTTGCGGCCAGCGCCTGGTGGTCGACGGTGTGGAGGTCGATATCGGTGCGGGCCCGGAACGAACCGGTCCGGCGTGCCGGCACCAGCCAGTCGGGCTGCAGCAGCAGATTGTTCGGCGAGATATCGGGCATCACCACCGGCAGCCCGGAGGCGAGTGCCTCCTGCGCGGGCAGGCAGAGACCCCCGAACCGGCGCGGCAGCACCAGCACATCGTTCGCGTGGTAAGGCTGCCAGTAGTAGTCAATGTCGTCGTGCTCGAGGTCGACGTGGACATGGTCGGGGAGACGGCGCCCGGCCATCAGCCGCGGCACATACTTCGGGTCCTGGCAGCGGATCGTCACCGAGATCTCCGACCGCACATATTGCAGGGCCTCGATCAGATCTGCGGTGCCGTTGCGGTCGTGGATAGCGGGCCGGCCGACGATGTGCAGGAAGTCGATCGCCCGGCTGCTGTAGTGGGTAGGCGGGCGGACCCGGTCGGCGACGGGCACCGGCAGCAGCATCGTGCGCTGTCCGGGCATCGTCGCGGTGACCTCGTCGTACCGCCACGGGCTGGGTGCGGCGAGCAGGTCCGGGCGCGGAAGGTCGCGGCGGGCGAGGTAGTCGAGGAACTCGAAGTTGTACTGCAGCACCGTCTTGACGCCCGCGGCGCGGGCCACGGTGAAGAGGTCGTAGTTGTATGGGGTCTCCGCCGTGAACACGACGTCCAGGCCGTCGACGAACTCTTCTAAGTGCCGGCGGTCCGGAATTCCCTGAATAATTTTCGCGCCGGGGAACCGCTCCGGGTACAGCCGGCGGGTGGTGCCCGCGGTGAGGTCGACAACCAGCGTTTTCGCGGGGTGCATGTGGCGGGCGAATTCCCAGGTCTGGATGCCCAACCCGGTGTTTTCGGCGCGGCCGATCAGGCCGATCCGCATGTCAGTACCTCCGGCCGTAGATGTAGCCGCCCCGCTCGGGTGAGCCGATGATGTGGGTGTTGAACACCTTGGCGATCTTGGTGACCATCGCCCCGAATTCGTCGTCGGGTGCGGCGTCGAATTCCATGGTCAGATACCGGATCCGCGCCAGGGTCTCCGGAGCGGCGGCGGCGATGAGTTCGCGTTCGCTGCCCTCGATATCGATCTTGAGGACGTCGCAGCCATCGGGGAGGTCGGCGAACACATCGTCGAGGGTGATGGAGGGCACGGTGATCCCGCTGCCGTAGTCGACGATGCGGGAGTTGCCGTGCGCCGGTTCGAGTTGCGCGGTGCCGTGCCAGTCGGTGACCGCGGCCGCGTGGACGACGACCCGTTCGGCCATACCGTTGCCGGCGATGTTCTGCTGCAACAACGCCAGGTTGTCCGGTTCGGGTTCGTAGGCGATCACGGTGGCGCCGAGGGAAGCCGCGTAGATCGAGACGGCGCCGATGTTGGCGCCGATGTCGATCAGGATCCCGGTGTCGCGGAGATCGCCCCGGTGGATCTGGTACACGTTTTCGACCCAGCACTCGCGGATCACGGCTTCGTCGGAGGGGGAGCCGTCGCGGCCGAGGAACCGGTGCGCAGGGTTCGGGGTGAGCACGATCATCGGCCGAGGACCTCCAGGATCGTCGCCCACCGGTCGAGGTAGGTGTGCTCGGTGCGCACCAGCTGGTGGCCGGCCGCCCGGATCTGTTCGCGTTCGTCGTCTCGGTCGAGGTAGTAGTCGATCAGCTCGCGCAGCTGGTCGAACCGCCCGTACTCGTAGAACGCGAGGTGCTTGCGGTCGGTGAACGTGGCATCCATGCCGGGCACCTGCGGGTGGATGAGGAACCCGCCGCGGCCGAGGGTCTCGTACACCCGGTCGGACCAGTAGTCGGGGTATTGGTAGCGCAGGCACAGGGAGTCGCCGACCACGACCCGGGCGTCGGCGTACACCTGGTTGAGTGCTGTGCCGCGTACGACGCCCAGGCCGTCGCCGCCGTAGTGCCGGAACCGGTCCCCGTAGGTGGTGGTCAGCCAGTCCAGCAGCCGCCCCCGGTACGGCCACTCCGGGTGGTAGCGGCGCGATCCGACGAACGCGATATCGAACTGCTCGCCGGGGGTGGCTGGTGCGCACTCGGCGTGGTAGACGCCGGCGGGCAGGTAGTAGCCGCGGATGCGGGTGTTGTCGCTGAGCCATTCGGCCATGAGCCGGTCGGCGGTGAAGAAGTGATCGACCTGCCAGTACGGGTCGCGGCGCATATCGCGCTGCCGCTGCAGCCCGAACCACAAATCGAGGTGGTAGGTGAGGGTGGGGATGCCGCGGCGTTTCAGATCGCGCAGGACGCGGTCGATGCCGGGTGTACGCCAGCCGTGGGTGTGGACCCACACGAACGCGTCCGCCTGCAGGGCGGTGTCGAGGATATCGGCGGCGTGCGTTTCCGACTCCTGGAGGCGGTCGACGGTGTGGCCGAGTGCTTCCAGGCTGAGTGCGTGGTGGGTCTCCGACGTGTAGTCGGTGCGGAAGTTTCCGAGGAACGCTATGCGCATGCCCGGGACGGTAGGAACGCAGGGTGCACGACTACCGCGCCCGACCGTAGCCGGGCGCGGTAGTCGAAGCCCGGGTTAGCTGCCGGGCAGTACCGCGTCGCAGGCCGGCTGTGCCGGTGCGACATCGGCGGCCGGCTCGTTGGACGGGCCGCCGTAGTAGTAGTTCGGAGCGGTGAAGATCGACTGCACCGCGAGGGTGCAGCAGCCGTCGGTGGGATCCGGCGGCGCGATCGGGGTGGTTTCGAAGTGGATATCGGAGACCCCGTCCACCAAGCTCCCGACCGGGGCGAGCAGCCGGCCCGGGGTGAGCTGGGCGTCGATCGGCACCACGTTGTACGGGCCGCGGCCCCACCCCGTGATGTCCATGGTGATCCCGGACATGGTGAAGGTCGACACCTGGCGGCCGATCTCGAGGCCACCGCTCAGCTGCCATTCCTTGACGCCGAAAACGAAGTAGCCGAACTCCTCGCCGGTGACCGCGTCGGACTGGCCGAACACGTCATCGTTGGCCGGCAGAGCGCAGGTGTTTTCGGAACTGGTACCGGACCAGAGTTCCATTACGACACCGGAGTCGGTGACGACCTTGCGGGACGTTTCGAAGCCGACCGGGTTGCCGGCGTAGTCGACGACCGGCGCCCACCCACCGAGCATGGTCCACAGGCAGGTGTCGACACCGCAGAACTCGACCGACACTTCGAACCATTTGATCTCGGGGGCGGTGCGGTCCTGGCCGCAGATCTCGCCGTCGGCGTTCTGCTGCTCCAGTTCCTCCGCGTCCTTCAACACCGGGGTGAGCGACACGGTCACATACCCCTTGGTGACGGCGTAGTTGCCCTCACCCTCCAGTGGCATACCGCATCGGTTCGCCTTGGTCGCCCGGATGCTCTTGCCCCGGACGATCGAAACCCTCTTTCCAGCCATGCTGTTGTTGCCTCCTGCTACTCGTGCGCACGAGCGCCGGCAGGCCGTTTCCCTGGCTGGGACGCTATGAACTGGGGGTGCACGGGAGCTGCCGGCCGGCCGCGGCAGGGGGGAAACGACCCACCAGCAGGGGTGGACCGCGGCCGACCGGACAGCGCTTATTCGAGCGCCGGCGGTGGCCCGACCGGCTGCCCGAGGTCCTGAAGCCGCTGGGCCACATCGCGATCCCAGTCGGCGTGCAGCTCCGCGCGGGCCCGGCGCCGCTCGTCCTGCTGCAGCGCGTCACGCTGGTGCTCGTCGAGCTTCGCCTCGACCTGGCGCACCCGGTGCTCGGCCTGGGCGATGCGTTCGTCGGCTTGGGCCAGGGCGCGTTCGGTGATCCGCGCCGAGAGGTCCTCCAGCGTGACGAGGAGGTCGGCGCGGTTGCGGCGTCGCAGGAATATGCGATCCATGAGGGTGCCGGCTACGCCGCCGACACCGAGGGTGCCGAGGGCGGTGGCGATCTCAACCAGGGTCATGTCGTCGCGTTCTTCCGTCGTCGCAGTCACGGTGGGTCATTCCTCGCCGGTGAGGCTGGGGGACTCGGGGTCTCCGACACCGCTGGAAAGGATGGAGGTGAGTAGCGCGACCGCGGCCGCGGTGGCGGCGATGGATGCCGCGGTGGCCCAGTCGATATCGGTGATCGCGGAGCCCACCGTGATCGACGCGAGTAGCGCCTGGGCGAACGTCTTGACCACCCGCTCGCCGGTGGCCTTCCAGAACCGTGCGGTCGTCACTGTGCACCTCGCTGGTCCCAGCGCGCGATCAGCTCCGCGCGCTTGTCGTCGGGGTCGAACGGGATCCGGTGTGCGCGCAGATGGGTGCGCCACACCTGCACGCCGGAGCCGGGCCCTGTCCGCGGAGGCTCCGCCGGCAGCGCGGCCGCGGAGAGCAGCTCCTGGCCGTTGCCGTCGTTCTTGATGAGCACCGGCCCGTCGCCGGGCTCGTAGGCGGGCATGTCGATCAGGCCCGCGGCGATCACGATCTCCAGCGGCGCCCGGTACGCCGGGCCGCCCGGGCGCACAATCTTGTCGATACGCCACGCGTCCGGCCGGGCCGCGGCGACCAGCCGATTGATCGCGTCCTGACGCAGCACCGGGTCCGGGACCTCGACCTCGGCTGTCTTGCCCTCGACGAGGACGAACACCCCCGCCGGCATCAGCCCGTCACCTCGACCGCGTAGACGGTGGTCGGGCATTCCCACCCGAACCCGAACATCCGTTCGGCCACGGCCTGGCGCTCGTTGGTGGTCGGCTCGACCGCGACCCGGGGAATGATCGGGCCGCGCCAGACGGTCACCGGGCCCGTGGCGTAAACGGTGTTGCCGAGGGCGGTGTAGCCGCCGCCGAACGCCACCCGGTTGCCGAGCTGGGTGACCAGGGTGCTGCCTTGTGCCGAGGTGAGCCGCCGCTCGGCCGCGGCCGCGGACAGGCCGCGGCGGGCGTGCAGGACACCGCCGAACCCGGTCTCGCCGAGTGCTTCCTCCAGCGCGCCGAAGGCCTCGGTCAAGTCGCCGGCGTCCGGGAGTGGTGTGGCTCGTGCGGCGAGTTCGGTGGCAAACGCCTGTTCGACCCATAGCGGGGCGTGCAACATCAGCAGCTGCGCGGCGCGGGCCTGGTTCTCGCTGGTGTCGGTGGCGTACAGGCTGCACTCGTCGGTCGCCCACACGACGAGCGTGGGGAATGTGTCATCGTCCGGGCGGGCACCGGTTTTCGTCTGCGCCGGCGGAATCTCGGGGTCTGGGCACGGCTCGTGCTGCCAGATGCCCGAGGGCCCGCAGTTGGTCGGGGTCCAGTGCACGCCGCCGAGCAGTCGGGCCGGCGGGTCGAGGTCGATCGGCGGCGCAACCGACCACAGCCCGAACGGCTGCGGTGTTTGGGGGAGGCCGGTGTGCTGCACACCGGGCGGCATGAGCGGGGTGGTCATCGAGGTCTCCTCGGGGTGGGTGATGCGCTACCGCCGAGGCCAGCCACGATTGGGCTGGCCCCGGCGGTGCGCGGGATCAGGACCCGCTGGCGCAGAGCACGTCCAGCCGCTGCCCGATAGCACCGTCCGGGCAGACCGGGATGGTGACCACGACGGAATCACCGCAGCGCTTGCCGACGTTGAGGCCGTCCTCGGTGAACATGCGGGTGTAGCGGTTGATCTGCAGCAGTTCCCGCGGGTACATGACGCCGAGGTCGATGATCGGCTTGACCAGCGCGAAGTAGGCGCCGGCTTCCCACAGGGCGATATCGACGGTGGCGGGGAACTGGGTCCAGTTCGGATTCCACTTCTGCCATTCGCCGACGAACTGCAGCTGGATCCGACGCTGGTTCAGCCAGCCGAGGACCTGGGCGTCGGACACGTCGAAGGTGCTGATGCCTTCCTGGTTGGCGATGTCGTTGCGCATCAGCTCGAACACCCAGGTCGGTGCCGCGCCGGCCACGATCGCGTCCCGGGCCAGGTTGCGGGAGGCCCGCACACCCATCGCCGCGATCGCCAGGCTGTTCAGAACGCTGGACGCCGCCGCGATTTGCGAGCCGGCCGGGATCACCAGGTCGCGGGTCGTGGGATCGGTGAGGATCTTGGTCAGCATCCACATCGACCGCTGCCGCTGCTGGGCAGCCAGCAACTTCTGCGTGAAGGTGTCGACGACCTCCGGCCAGACCTGGTCGCTGATGATGTCGGACTCGATGCACAGCGGCAGGTAGCACAGGGACAACTGGGCGAAGTCCTCCGGGCAGGGCACCGTGTGGCAGCGCTTCACCGTGGGCGGGTCGGCGTCGAGCTCGGCGGCGCACAGCACCTGCCAGTCCAGGGTGATGTCGAATTCCTCCGGCCAGGAGATCGAGCACCGTTCGGCGGTGATCTCCGGCAGCACGAACAGGTCGCGTGCCGGTTCGACCGGGCAGAAATCGTAGGACACCTGCGGCGGCGGGCAGCACGCCGCGGTCAGCGAACCGTCCGGCTGGATGGACGCGGCCACCGCGGCGTCGAGGACCTCGTTGAGGGTCTCGTGGTCCTCGACCGCCGGCACGTCACGTACGTACTGGCCGAGGTATTGCGGGGTGTGCCCGGACGGCTCGCTGGCGCCGTTCGGGCGCGCCATCGCCGACCCCGACCCTTTCGCCGCGGCGGCGAGTCCGGCGGTGATCGCGTTGAGCTTCACCATGCCGGGCACGTAACCGGGTGCGTCCGGGCGCATCTGCCACCCGGCGGTGGGGTTCGGTGCCGGGTCGGCCGGGATCTGGGGTGCGCGGCCGCGGTTGGCGCCGGCGAAACTGGTGCGGCGCCGCGGCTTGCTGGCGGCGGTGACCGTTTCGGTGGCGGCTTCCCGGGTGGCCTGCTCGGCTTCGGCGACCACCTGGTCCGCGTCGGCCTGGTCCTCGGTGCCGTCCGTGTCGTCGGCGTCGGTGGTGTCGTCCGCTTCCTCGGTGGTGGCCTCGGCCTGTTCGCGTTGGCGGCGGTCGGCGACCAGCCGGGCGGCTTCGGCGCGGCGGGCGTCGGCGTCGTCGAGGCCGGCGACCGCGGTCTCGAGGGTGTCGAGCGCCTCGGTCACTACGCGCAGCGCTTCGACGTCGGCATCGGACAGGTCGGCGGTGTCGGCTTCCACCGACTCGGCGATCCGGTTGAATTCGGCGGTGGCGGCCTCGTGCAGGGCGGCGAGTTCCTCGCGGCTGGTGGGCAGCGGGTTCGGCAGTTCGAATGGCATCGGAGTTCCTTCGGGGGTGCAGGAATACGACAGGTCGTCGGCTCCTCCGGCCCGCAGCCAGCAAGGTCACCGGGTACAGCTGTGGCGTCCTCCGGCCCGCAGCCAGCAAGGGTCACCAGGTCCAACCAGGGAGTCGCTCCGGCCCGCAGCCAGCAAGGTCGTCCCGCGTGATGTCACGCTATGAATCGGGGGTGCACGGCTACCCCGGCTTCGGTCCGGCGACGGGCCGGATGGTGCCGCCGCCGGCCAAACTCCGCTGCATCCGCGCCTCCACCTGCGAGGTGTAGGTGGCTGTCGAACCGTCCGGTTTGGTCAGCTCGTAATGGATCTGCTTCGGCTTCTTCTGGCCGCCGCACCCGCATCCCATGACTCACGCCTTCCTGTTTCGAACCGCGGCGATGAGCGCGCGGGCGGTGGTGCGCCGGCGTTTGCGGATGAGGCCGAGCGCGGCCGCGCGGCGTGCCTCACCCTGCCGGTACTCGTGGACCGCGGTCCGGGCCACGAACCGCAGCCGGGTTTCGTCGGGGTCGGTGCGCCGATACCGCGGGGCCAGGGACGCGACGAGGACCTTGACGCGGCCCTCTTCCTCCCGGGCGCGCAGGACCGGGAACCCGGGTGTGTTCACGCTCAGGGCGGCGACGAGTTCGAGGTGGCCGCCGACGCTGCGCCAGTCCCCGGACAGCGGCGCCGACAACCCGTCCCGCACCTGCTCGTCCGTCGCGGCGGGGTGGGGGACACCGGACACCCAGATGCCGTGGGCGTCCTCGCCGGCGCGCACGTAGGCCCAGGAGGTGCAGAGCGTGTCGTAGTGCTCCGATGCGGCGCGGGCGTCCAGGCCGTGCCCGGCGTGGCCGCCGCCGACGGTGAGCCGGCCGACCGGCAGCCGCACACCATCGGAGGTTTCCACCGAGGACACATGGAAATGCGCGTAGGCCGTGGCCGACCGCGGCGCGGTGACGCACCGGTCGGAGATCCCGACGTGGCAGATACCCCACACGGCGAGGTGTCCCTGGATCCGGCCGTCGTCGGTCATGTGCAGCGGCGTCGGTTCGGTGAACCCGGGGTCGGCGAACATCGTTCCGGACGGCCGGAACCAGGGCCGCACAGCTGCAGCGGCGAGCAGCTGCTTGTCGACATCGGCTGTGTCGGCCGGGGTGTCGATGACATCGTCGTCGAGGGTGATGGTGGTGGCGCCGAACCGCGGTGTCGTCGCGGCCGCGGCGACGAGTTCCTCGTCGGACTCCTGGTCGAGGGTGATCGAGGTGTTGCCGAACGCCGGGATCGCGACCAGGGTGGCGGCGGTGACGATCGCGCTGGTGGTGACCGCCAGCAGCTTCGCGTCCTCCTCGACGTCGTCGAAATCGAGGATCGGGTTGCCCTTGTCGTCGCGGATCTCCCACTCGACATCGGCCAGGTCCACGCTCGGCGCGGTCACTCCCTCGCGGATCTGCAGCGCCGCCTCGGCGGCTTCGGCGGTGTCGATCAGATGGCCGGCGCCGATGACCTCGCTGCCCTGGACGCTGATGCTGTCGATCGCGCCGACGGTGAATGCTTCACCGTGCATGGGGATGTCCTGGCGTTGCCACCGCAGCGGCAGCGGGGTGTCGCGGAACCGCAACGCGATATCGGCGGCGAGCATGCGGCCGTCGTCGGTCGGCACGCCGAGGTGGGCGAGCACCGCGGTGAACGTCTGCATGGGTCGGATCCTCTCGGGTGGGGGTGCAGCGGAGGTGATGTCGCCGATCCCGTTCGGGTCGTCGCGGGCGCGGATGACGCCGTCGGCGGCGCGGCGGTCGATCTCGTCCTGCCGGGTGCCCTCGCGGTTTCGGACGGTGGCGTTTCCGGGGCCGCGTTCGGTGTGCCGGTCGCTCTCGTCGGGGAGGTCCTCGTCGGCGCCGACGACGATCAGGGCGCACCGGCAGTTACACACCTCGCTGGCGGGGGCGCCGGGTTCCCCAGGCCACCGCATCTTCACGCCGCCGGGTAGCTCGAATTCGCCGTCGAGGGGCTGGCGTTGCCCGTCGACGGCGAAATGCGTGTCGCGGGTGCGGCCATCGATGGTGGCCAACCAGACTTTGTGGAGGTCCTCGCCGGTGATCTCGGCCATCACGCGGGCAGCTTCGAGGCGGGCGCCGTTGAGTGCACCGCAGGTTTCGGTCCGGGCCACGAGCGCCGGGCGGCGCCCGCCGAACGTGTCGAGGTTCTCGGCCGACAGGATGCGGGCGACGCGGGCGGCTTGCTGGTCGGGGGACTCGCCCTCGCGGGTCGCGACCGCCAGCTCGTCGGCGATCAGCCGGAACGCGGTTTCGGGGGTGCGGACCATCCGGTTGTTCACCGCGGCGAGGTAACCGTCGACCCACTCCTGCACGGACGGGACCGCCATCACCAGATCCGGAGTCAGCGGCTCATCCTCGTCACGATCCCGGTCCCGGGGCCGCTCATCCTCGGGCTCGGGCTCGTCGGGGAGGTCGTCGTCGCGGTCCGGCGCATCCGGCGGCGCGGGGCGGTCAGGGCCCGGTTCGGGTTCGCCCGGCTGTGATGGCGTACCCGGTGCCGGCGTGTCCTCGTCGCCGCCCGGGGTGGTGCCCGGCAACCCGGATCGCGCTGCGGCGGCCGCGCCCAGCGCGATCACTTCCGCCGCGGTGATGCCGAGGCCGGCCATCTCCGCGGTGAGCTGTGCCCACATGATCTCGGCCAGCCCGGCGAGGAAGACACTGGCCAGGATCTCCTCCCAATCCGCTTGCGACAGCGCGATCGCGTCCGGGTCCGGCGGGATCGGTTCCGCGGCGGCGGCGGTCAGCTCCTGGTGGAACACCGCGGCGCGGGCCTTCGGCAGCCATTGGGCGTAGGCGTCGGCGGCGAGCACCCGGATCCGGCGCTCCATATCGAGGATCGACAGCAACGCGGTCCGGCGAAGGCCTGCACGGCTGCTCATCGCAGGGCCGCCCGGATTTCGTCACCCACGGCCACCGGGCGGCCGGTGGTGAGCGCCACCCGTGCCCGGTCGGTGACCAGTGCGCGCAGCCGGTGCGGGTCGGCACCGATGCCGTGGGCGATGTCGTCGGTGAGGCCGGCGTCGTAGCCGGCGATCAGCCGCGGCACATCGCCCGGTTCCGCCGGCGGGATCCTCGTGTACACCTGCCAGGTCGGGAGATCCCCGAGGGCGGCGAGGTCGGTGCGGGTCGCGCGGCGTTTCCCGGCGAGTTCCAGCGCGCGGGTGAGTAACAGCGTGGCCACGGCGCGGGCAGGTTCGGCGGACGCGGCGATATCGTCCTCGTCGCCCGGCTCCGGTGGTTCCTGTTCGCGGGCCGGCTCGATCTCCCGCGGCGGTGCCGGCGTAGCCGGGCCCGGCTGATTGAGTTCCGGCAGCCGCACGCCGAGCAGCGGCGCGAGGACGGTGATCAGTTCGGGGTTTTGGGCGGCCTTGTCGCGGGCCAGCTGCCGCCACCCGTCCGGCGTTTCGAGGTCGTAGCCGTCCTCGTCCGGATTGAAACCGAGGTGGGTGAGCAGCGCGCGGTTTGTCAGTGCGCCGCGGTCGTTGGCTTCGCGGGCCTCGTCCTTGCGGTCGGGGTCCTGGGTGAGCGGGGTGGTGTCGTACCAGACGACGAACCGGTCCGGATCGAGGTTCAGTCCCTCGTCCTCGTTGAGGCGTTCGATGATCGGGCGCAGCAGCGCTGTGGTCACGGCGTCGCAGATCGTTTCCAGCAGCGGCACGATATGGGTGGCGACCGCGTCCTCCCGCATCGCCCACGCGTTCCAGTGGTTCATCGACGCCAGACCGAGGAGCTGCTCGGCGGGGATATCCATCGCCAGTGCCAGCCGGCGGATCGCGGCCTCCCGGATCGCGAGCTGCTCCTTGTTGATATCGGAGTGCAGGTCGATCAGCTTGACCTTGTCGGTCCACTCGCCGTCGGTGCCGGCCACGATCGGCAGGTGCGCTGCCATGGAGTCGGGATCCTTGGCCGCCGCTTCGGAGACGTCGAACAGCATGTCCTGCAGATCCATCGCGCCGGCGTCGACGGGCTCCGGAGCGGGTGGCGGCAGCTCCGGAGCGTCCGGATCCACCCCTGCGGCTTTCGGTGCGCCTTGTGTTTTCGGCAGGGACATCTGGTTCGGGACGAACAGGATCTTGCCGCCGATCAGGCGCGACTTGCTGGCGTGCCGGATGGTGGCGGTGGTCTGCACGATCTCCAGCAGCGTGGGCAGCGCGGACCTGGTCGGCGAGTCCGCCTCCTGGCTGTTGCGCGGGTGGGCGTTCCAGACGCGGAACAGCACATCGCGGTCCGGGTCGTACTCGTGCTCGGTGCCGTCCGCCAGGACGAGCGTGATCTGCCCGCCCGCCTTGGTTTTGATCTCGGACCGGTCGAGCAGGTGCCATTCCTCGATCACTCCGTCGCGGCCGGTGCGGCGGACGATCACCGCGACCCAGCACTCACCCGGCACGGTGAGGAACACGGTGGTGCGTTTCAGTAGCTGCGCCTGCCCGCCGGGGCCGCCGGCGATATCGCGGACGATGCCGTTGACACGGTCGTTGTCGGTGCGGCCGGTCGGCCGGCCCGTCTCCTCATCGATCTCGGAGGCGACGAGCCGGCACCGGGAGGTAGCGCTGGACAGCCAGGTGCAGATGTAGCGCAGCTCGCCGCACAGCTCGTACATCTCCCACGTCCGCGGCGACCAGGCGCCGTCTTTACCGTCCTTGCGGCCGAGGGTCGTCCGGAACGCTTTCGCGGGATCCCGGACCGGTTGCACGGCAGCAGTCACGGTGGGCTTGCGTCGCGCGAAGATCCGGGCCATGGTCGCGGACGCTACGAACCCGGGGTGCACGGACCGCTGGTGTCACTACAGGTCGTCATCCCGCCTGAGGGTGGCCTCGGCGAGCAGTCCCGCGAGGTGGGAGCTGGCGAATACGAGTAGCGGCAACGTCCACCAGGACAGGCCGGCGGCGAGGATCGCGGCCGGTGCGGCGGCCGCGGCGAGCCACATGCTCACACACCACGGGCAGTGCACCAAGTAGGTGATGCGGCTGCCTTGGCGGAGTCGGCGGACGAGCATGGCGCGGAAGGGCTCGACGAGCTTGTCGAACACCACCAGGCGGGTGAGGCGGACGACGGCCAGCAGGTACAGCAGGGTGACGATCAGTACGGTCACTTGCTCTTCTCCTGCCCTGCGGTCGCGTTCGAGCGCCACTCGGTGTATTCCTCGTCGAGTTCGGCGCCGGTCAGGGGACTGCAGCAGCGGTGCTGCAGTGCCCACATGTTTTCGGCGAGCCGGTAGCCGGCTATCCACGCTTCGCGCCACATCCGCTCCGGGTCGCCGACGCGCCGGATGGCGGCCTCCTGTTCGGCCGTGAGGTTCAGGACCTCGGGGATGTCTTCGGGCGCCGGGGCCGGCCGGTAGGTTTTGCGGTGGACGTCGTTTGTGCAGGGGTAGAACTCGCCCTCCACGCCGCGGATGATCCAGTCGCTGGGCCGCGCCCGCATCGTTCCCTCCAGGGTGCGGATGCTGAGGACGTGGCTACCCGATGCCGTGCCAGGACAGGGCCCGTTGATCGCGCAGCGGAATGTGGCGGTGCCGCCATTGCTAACTATCCAGTCGATGATCGCAGTGGCGCCGTCGGCGGTGCCGTCCCATTGCAGTGCTTCGA
This sequence comes from Nocardia sp. CA-290969, assembly GCF_050936135.1. Taxonomy (NCBI): domain Bacteria; kingdom Bacillati; phylum Actinomycetota; class Actinomycetes; order Mycobacteriales; family Nocardiaceae; genus Nocardia; species Nocardia sp. CA-290969. The sequence goes on from NZ_JBNJNJ010000002.1 coordinate 53,757, forward strand.
TGGTGACGGGCAGTTTCTGAAACCTCTGAGGTTCGGCGGTGACGTTTCCCATGCTGCGGACGCTACGAATCGAGGGTGCAGCGAATTTCAGTCCGGGGAATCGTGTGAGAAGCCGTCGCGCAGCTGCACCCCGGCTACCTCCAGCAACCCGAGTTGCGTCCAGGTGGGCGAGCCGGGTCCTGAATCCACGACGGTCACTACATGGCTGTCGTCGGCGTTCAGTTGGCCGGCCACCACCACGTAGTCCACCAGCAGGCCGGTGTTGTCGGGGTCGTAGGCGTGGATCGTCGCCCGGATCGCGTCTGCCAGCGCATCATCCGCGGCGGCCTGCTCGGGTGTACGGGGCATCGTCATGCCGCGGACGCTACGAACCAGGGGTGCAGCCGACAGCCGGGCCCGGAAACGAACTACGGCCACCCGTTGAAGGGGTGGCCGTAGTCGATGATGAACAAATGGCGTTCCGTTTGCACTCTGGCGGGTGCGGTGCCGATACTACTCGACCGGTTCGCGCGGCGGGCTGAGATCGATACCGTGTCCGATCACCGCGCCGTCCGGTTCGCGTCCCGGCCAGAACATTTCGGGGCTCCCTGCCGCGTCCATGTACATGACCCAGCGGGTGCCGTCGTCGCGGATTCCCTCGATCCATCCGGCATGTGCGGGGAACGTTTCGCGGGAGACTTCATGGCCGGCGTCGTCGTGGTGGATGCGGGTCGCGGTGAGTGCGCCGCCGGGGTATCGGCCGATGGTGATGTTCTGCATGATGCTCCTGTCCCTACGTGGGTGGGCCGGAACATCCATCCGGTGAGTGCCGGTAGCACTCTATCTCGACGGGCCGGCTGGCCGCCGATAAGTGATGCTTACCGGCGCCCAGTGCGGCCACGAAAGTGCTTTCATCATGGGCATGGCCACCATCGATCTCAGCGTTGCCAAGCTACTGCCGGCGGACGACCCTCGTGTCCGCAGGTACGTCCGCCTGTTCGAGACCCCATTCGAGATTCGGGCCGATAGGCGTGACCGGCCGGGCAGCGAGGGCGGTGGCCGCGGTTGGGAGGTGGATGACTCGGCGCGTTGCCGAAACTGCGGGCACCGCCGTGACTGGCATTACCGCGGCCGTTCCGGCTGTGACTACGGTCCGGAGTACTGCTCGTCGGGGTGTCGCGAGTTCTTGTCGCCGGTGCTCGAGGATATGGAGCTGTGCCGGTGCGGGCACCGTCGCGAGGTGCACGGTGGGCCGTGTTGGACGGACAACGACAACGGCAGCAGCGAACCGGATTGCGAATGTCCGGAGTTCACGCCGGTCTTGGCGTGATGGGATCTACGGCATGAGTAGCGAATTGGTCAACTGCTGGTTCTACTTGCGCTGCCCGTCCGCGGAGCATCCCGGAATGTTCGATTACGAGAGCTTGTATATCGACGGCTATGCGAACGATGGGCACTTGCACACGCCATATCCGCCAGCGGTAGGCGATACGATCGCGCTGCATGCCCGGAACCTCGACTTGGACGGAGTCTTCCGGGTTATCGCCCGGGACTGGTCTCCGGTCCAGTACGGGTCCTTCAACTGGCGGCACGGCCAGCAGCGCCCCAAGGCTGGTCCGATCCTGCAGTTGATCGTCGAGCTGGCGGAAGGGCCGTTCCAGAACGAGGCGCCGCGGCCGCCGGACCCCGACGAGGAGGAGCTCGCATCATCCTGATGTCCTATCAAGATGATGGTCCAGGCCCCTTGCATGGCACATCATTTTGATAGGTCGAGCGGGGGTCAGTGCTTGCAGCCTGGCACTTCTTGGGGTGTGTAGATGACGTAGCCGCAGGTGCGGCAGGTATGTGTGCGGTGGTGGCCACCGATGAGCGGGCATGGTGTCGAGCCGACCAGGACGCGGTTGGCGCCGAGGTGGTGGCCGTTGCGGCACCGGACCGGTGAGGGCTCGGCCATGCCCTGTGGGGTGGGGTAGAGGCGGAGCGGGTCGGGTACGACGCGCCCGTCGACGGTGTAGATCGGCCGCCAACTGTTGTCGTACATGCGTTCGATTATGCTCGCCTAAGTGATCCAAATCGGCGACATTGTGACAATCGGTGCGGGCGGTCAGAACCGGTTCACCGTGGCGAGGATCGACGAGGAGGGGCGCGCTGTGCTTGACCCTGTGGACGACGCCCCGGGCGCGTACCAGTTCTCGATGCCGCTGTCGGCGCTCAAGAAGGTCGAGACGTAGCGGCTCGGCTGCTGCGGATGACGGTGGCGACCGCGAGGATGTCGCATTCATCGGTGGCTGTGTCCGGGCGGTCGTCCGCGGCCTTGTTCGCCAGCGCGACGATGACGTCCTGGTCCACGCCGTAGGTTTCGGCGATGCGGTGCAGGGCCCGCAGTTGGCTGCGGCCGGGCCGGTCGTTCGGGTACTCCGCGCGTACCGCGGCGATGGTGGTCTCGAATTCTTCCCGGGCGCGTGCCAGTGGCAGTGGTCCGCCGCCGGCGCCGCGGCCGGGCCGGGCGAGGTGCCATGCCTGCCATGCGGGGCGGTCCTTCCAGCCGGGGGTGTCGTCGATCCATACGGCCGGCGGTGGGCAGGGGTGGTCGGTGCCGGCGTAGCGGGTGCGCCACTTCGAGACGGTGGCGGGTGAGACGCCGAGCAGTTCGCCGATGCCTTTGAGGCCGAGGTAGGTCTCCATAACAACTCCAAATGTCTTTGTCGAACGTGTGGACAAAGACTAGCTACCCATTGGAGTGTTTGTCTACGGTTTCGACAAAGATGGCTAGAGGGTGCGGGTCCAGCGGCCACCGGCACCACCGCTGCCGGGCTGCCGGCGGACCGGCGACGCCAGCTGCGCGGTCGAGGAGGTAAGCGTGACGAGCCGGTCGTACACGATCACCGCGGCCGCGACAGCGTCCGGCTGGTGCTGGCCCACGTGCCAGCCGACCGCCTTCGATTCCAGCTTCTCCAACCCATGACCGAGGACGACGCACTTGCCGAGTTCGACCGCGTTGCGCATGCCGACCGACCGGGCCAGCGCATCGGCATTGGACTTACCGCGCCACATGCGGATCCGGAACGGCATCGCCTGCCCCGGGTAGCGTTCGTCGCGGATCTTCTTCCACGCCTCGACGACGGTGCGCCGGTAGGTGGTCGCCGCGCTGTAGCCCTCCACCGCGAGCTCGTGGGCGTGGGTCGCGAGCGCCAGCTCGACGCCACGCTCCGCCCATTCCGCGGACGTCATGTGCTTGGACCAGTCGTGGGTGAGGACAACCTTGCCGTCAGCGGTGAGGCCACCGGCGACGACGCCGGCCTCGTCGCTCTTGCCGGTCTCGGCCGGGTCGATCGCGACGACCCGCAGCGTGGTGGCCGGGGCGTCGCCCATGACGCGGTGATCGTCGAACCAGGCTTGCTCGAACAAACCGCCCTCCCGGGGTTTGGGGTTGCCTTGGTACATCGCCGACCACACGCGGGCCGGGCTCTGTTCCCGTCGTTTGATCCAGTCCTGGTTACGTGGTGATTCGAGGAGGACGCCGGGTTCACGGCCGAGGGAATCGAGTACGCCGTCCTCTGCGATGGCCGGGAAGTTCAGTACTCGCCACTCGTCGGGCATCAGCTGCTGCAGGTAGGCGAGGGCGTCGAACTCGTTCCAGCGGGTTGAGATGGCCACGATCGGTGCGTCACCGCCGAGGCGCTGCAACGCCACGGAGTCCAGCCAGGAGTTCACGCGGCGGCGGATCGCGGCGCTGTCCGCGTCCTCCATCGATGCGTACAGGTCGTCCAGCAGTAGGTAGTCCGCGGGGACGCCGGGGAGTTTCGTATCGATGCCGGCGGCGGTGAGTGAGCCCTTGTGGCCGCGGAGGCGCCAGAACTTGGCGGCGCTGGCCCTGCGGGGTATCGCCAGGCCGAGACGGTCCGGCAGCGGCTCGCCGGTTTCGGCCGCGGCGCTCGATCCGAATGTCTGGATGAGTCCGCGGATCTCGGTGGAGTGTTTGAGGGCCAGGTGCTCGGCGTGGGTGGCGATGACGCACCGCCAGTCCGGGTGCAGCATCATCGCGCGCAGGGTGCCGGCTATCGCGACTCGCTGGGACTTGCCGGTTTGCGAGGGCATCGAGATCATGAGCCGCGCCGCGGGGGTGGAGAACGCCCACTCGAGGTGTTCGTCGATCATCTGCAGCGCTGGGGTTTGCTGGATGCTGGGGTCGAGGTATTGGGCGAGTGCGCCGGCGGTCGGGTAGTCGCGGGCGGCGCGTAGGCGTACGAGTTCGCGCCGCAGGAACTGCTCGTTCGCGGCGGTCTGCATGACCGCGGCGGTCATCAGAAGAGGGCGAGCTGGTCGACGGGCGCGGCCGCCGGTGGACGGCTCCGGCGGGGTGGCGGGGCGCCGCAGTACTTGCGGTAGGTGTCGGCGCGGTGCTGCTGCTCGCGACATCGGGCTCGTAGCGCGCGGATCTGGTCGACCGCGGCGTCGAGCTGGTCGCGGGCCCGCTGCGATCCTTGCTCGCACTGGGACACGGTGAGTTCGCACCACCGGTCGAGGGCCTCGACGCGTTGGGCGGCTTCGTCGGCTTGGGCCTGGGCGACGAGGTAGCGGGTCATCATCTTGGTCATCGGCCGGGCCCGCACGTATTTGATCTTGCGACTACGACAGCCGCAGCGGGCGGCGATCTCCTCCACGGTGAAGCCCTCGACGGTCAAGCACGCCACCAACCAGTTCTGGTCGTCCTCGTCGAGCTGGAGCAGCTGCACGCCGCCGGCGCGGGCCGCGGCGGCGAGCATGGGATCCGGGGTCCACTGCGGTGCCGGGATCCGGGCCTGCACCGCGGCGGTCACGACGTACGGCCTTCGAGCGCCGGCGGTGCCGTGGCCGCGCTGAGGGTGGCGTACTCGGCCAGCGCTGCCCGGAATTCCTCGGGGCTCATCCGCGGGCCGCCGGCGTCGGGCTGCTCGCGGTTGAGGCCGTGGAGTTTGTTCATCGCCTCCATCACCCGGATCACCACGGCCGCGGCTTTGTCGTCGGGTGGTTTCGGGTCGTCGTTCTCGTCGAGGGCGGTGCCGGTGGCGTGGGGCCACCAGGCGCGCAGCAGGGTTTGGTATCGCTGGTCCTGGATGACCCGGTACTGGTCGACGGTCGCCGACTCCCACTTGTCGAGCAGCGTGTTCACTGCGCGGCGGGCGCCGGCCTCGGTTTTCCAGTCGGTGCGGTCGGCGATCTCCTGCCAGGTGTGGCCGTCGATTCGCATCTGCAGAGCGAGTAGAGATCGGGCTCGTTGGTCGGGGCGGTGATGGTTCGCCACGGGGCCACCTCCTGCTCTGCTCGAAGGCACCAGGGTTCGGCGATTATTGTACGGCGAATTGTGTCACCCGTTTGGTGGTGCGGGTGTGTGGTGATCGTGCGGTCAGGCTGCTATTTCCGCGAGCCGCCGCTGGGCGATGTCGGCGTATTCGGGTACGCCTTCGGTTCCGCTACCGGCAAATGGGTCGAGTATTCGGGCCTCGGGGCGGGTGGTGCGGACGAGGTCGCGCATGAGGTCGACGGGTTTCGCGGTGATGTGCTGGCGCGCTTTCCCGCGCGGGCTGGGGTGGGTGTAGACGCCGGGGAGGAATGGTGGTTTGTGGTCCGGGTCGAGTTGCCCGTTGGATCCCCAGAGAACGTATTCGCATTCGTTGCGGAATCCGGGCTGTGGTCTGGCGCTGGTTTTCTGCCACACGACAATTCCGCGCCATCTCCAGCCCGCGATTTGCAGGGCGTCGGATATTGCGGGGAGTTGCCGCCAGTCGGTGAATACCAATGCTTGGCCGCCGGGCCGTACGAGGCGCAGTGTTTCGGTGAGCCATATGGACGACCAGATGGTGAACGACCGTTGGTCACGTTGGTCGGGGAAATCGGGCATGGCGAGTCCGGACACGGAATCGGTGGACACGTATTTCTCGATCGCGCTGCGGCTGGTCCGTTCCGCGCTGGTGGTGCCGCCGGAGCAGTACGGGGGATCGGTGATCAGGGCGTCGTAGGAGTGGCCGGGGAGTTCGCGGAGGGTGGCGAGGGACTCGCCGCAGACGATCTCGTATTCGGACATGCGTTCGACTGTATCTCCGGTGACCTGCGGAAATGCGGAACGAGCGCCCCGGAATGTTCCGGGGCGCTCGCTCGGGGATCGGGGGTCAGGAGGCGGGTGGGTTATCCCGGGGGACGACGATCGTGTTGACCGGTTTGCCGTCGCGGACGAGGAGCGTGAGCGGCCGGACGGGGGCGCTCTCCTCCACCGCTCCTTCCCCGGAGATCGGGTGGCCATCGCGGACGGTCACGGTGGCGCCGTGCGCCCAGGGCCAGCCGCGGGCAACATCCGCGTCGTCGGCGCGCTGCCAGATGTAGCCGGTGTCGTCGATCACCACGTCCCCGTGCTGCCAGAGGGTGCCGTCCTCGGCCTGGCGTTCCAGCTCGTTCATCGTTGGGATCCTTTCATGGTCACGGAGCCGCCGCACCGGGTTACCCAGGCGAGTACGGGCTCCAAGCTGAACAGGAGCACATCGAGTTCGTGGTCGAGGATGTGGCGGTAGTTGGCCGGCACCACGAACTCGAGGGCGACCCGGTCAACGGGGATTGCCTCCGGCTCATAGGGCGCCGGGGTGCCGGTGCGTGTGGGTCTCGAGTCGGCTGGTGTGCAGGACAGATTTTCCTGGTCGGGACACGGGAACCGCGGCGGTTCGGCGTTCGTTGAAGTAGACATAACGGACCCCTTAAGAGGGCCGACACGGAGGACACCCAGGTAGCATCCGTGGCAGGCATCGAAGGTGAGGAGATACGGCCAAATGGGTGCTTCACGCACTACCAGCAATCCGG